>CAVVOH010000003.1:0-654687 GCA_963749935.1 uncultured Verrucomicrobiae bacterium | reverse complement strand
CGCCGGCCGGGCCGATGGCAAAACGCTCAGTCAGGAAGTGCAGAAGCAGCTCGCCTAACGAGGCCTCGCGATGCTGAGCGCGATCATCGTCGCCGGCGGCAGTAGCCAGCGAATGGGCTTCGACAAGCTCCTCGCTCCGCTCGATGGCCGTCCGGTGGTGGCCCATTCCATCGCCGCCTTCGAGCAAACCGAGTCCGTCACCGAGATTATCCTCGTCGGCCGGGCAGAGCATCTCGCGGAATACGAGAGGATCAGCGAAAGGCATGGCTTCGAAAAAGTTTCCGCCGTTATCCCCGGTGGCGGGCGGCGCCAGGATTCCGTCCAACGCGGACTGGAGCAGGTAAGCGCGGCGGCTGAATTCATCGCCGTGCACGACGCTGCCCGTCCGCTCGTTAGGCCAGAGCTCATTGAGAGCATCTTCCAACTGGCGCGAACCCATGGCGGCGCCGCCAGTGGCGCCGCCGTGGTCGACACCCTCAAACGTGTTGATGACGAGAAGTTCGTCACCGGGGGTGTCGAACGAACCAGCCTCTTCGCCGTCCAAACTCCGCAGATCTTTCGGCGCGCCCTTCTCGAGCAGGCCTATGCCGAGGTCTTCGCCGCTGCGCTCGAAGTGACCGATGAAATTTCCGCCATCGAGCGGATGGGCGGCAAAGTGGTCCTCCTGCCTAACGACGAACCAAATTTTAAGATCACCTATCCGGCCGACCTGCCCTTGGCCGAGTTCGTTCTGCGAGCGCGCCGCTAGGCCACCGAGCAGACTGGCGTCGCGGAGCTTGACCCTCGCTTCCGCGCGTCCGGCGCTCTAAGGACAGAAAATCAAGAGCAGGAAGACGAAAAAGAGCAGGAGATGAATGCAGCCCTGCAGGATGCTCGTTTTGCCACCGGCAAACGTGACTACGCTGACCGCGAGGGTGAGGAGAAGCAGAGGTAGATTACCGCCCTCGAGACCGAGTGAGACCGACCGATTGGTGATCAGCCCGATTGCGATGACCGCTGGAATCGTGAGCCCGATGGAAGCGAGGACCGATCCGTGCAGAATATTGACCGCACGTTGCAGCCGATTTTTTAACGCGGCCTGCAATGCGCTCAGCGCTTCCGGAGCAAGGACGAGCGCGGCCACGATCGCTCCGCCAAAAGCCTGCGGCATTCCAAAGCGCTCGATACTGTTATCGAGCGGAACAGCAAACTTCTCCGCCAGCAGGATGACCGCGATCAGGTATAAAAACAGCAACACGGTGTGATAAGCACCGGAGCGCATCCCGGCATGAGCTTCATGATGACTTGCCGTCTCGATCTCGCTCGTTTCAGTGAAGAACTGGCTGTGCCGCAGGGTCTGGATGAGGAGGAAGATGCCGTAAAGGGCAAGCGAACTGACCGCCAGGAAGATTTCCTGCACCCGGGACAGATTCGGACCTGACATCGAGGTGGTGAAGTCAGGCAGGACCAAACCCAGGACCGAGAGCGCCATGATGGCGTTGAGATAGGCGTTGGTTCCCTTGAGATTATAGCTCTGCTCACGATGGCGCAGACCGCCGAGGAGAAGAGAGAGTCCGATCAATCCATTGAGCGCGATCATGAGGACGGCGAACATCATGTCCCGCGCCAGGGTGGGGTTATTGGCGCCGTGCAACATCGTGGCCGAGATCATCATCACCTCGATCGTGATGGCGGCGAGGGTCAGGATCAGCGTCCCGTAGGGTTCGCCGCATTTGATCGCCAGGTAGTCGGCGTGTCGGACTACGGAGATGGCCGACCAAAGGACAGCTCCAAAGAGCCAGACAAAAATTGCTGCGAGCAAGATCGGGTTGGAAAGATCATCCGCCAGCAAGCGGCCGGTGGTATAGAAAACAGCCGCTGTGGCCAGGCCGACAAAAAGCGGGTACTCAGCGCGGATGAAAGCGACTGGGCCATGTTTCCTGCTCGGGACAGCTTTGGCCGACGGCACAACGGACATGCGCAGCACCGTAGCCAGCGTCGCGGTGCGAAGCAATCATCGCGTGCGTGCCATCTGCCCTCCCGGTGCGATGCCCTCCGGAAAGCGTTCGCTTGAATATCTTGCCTTCCGCCCTCGTCTTACGTTAACTCCAATTCAGACCTGATCATGAAAACAAAACTTCCTCTTTTGGCGCTCGCGGCGCTCCTCTTTGCCGGGCTTCCGGTTTCATCCTCATCCGCAAGTGTCGCTATCTCCGTGGGAATTGCGCCGCCGGCCATCCCGATTTACCAGCAACCCTATTGCCCGGGGCCGGGCTATCTCTGGACCCCAGGCTACTGGGCTTACGAGGATTTCGGATACTATTGGGTCCCGGGCGTCTGGGTCCTGCCGCCGCGCGTTGGCTTCCTATGGACTCCCGGCTACTGGGGCTATCGCGGTGGTCGCTACGCATTTTACAACGGTTACTGGGGCCCGACGGTCGGGTTTTATGGCGGAATCAATTACGGTTACGGCTATGGCGGGCGCGGCTACTACGGCGGCCGCTGGGCCGGGAATTCTTTCCAATATAATACCGCCGTTACCCGGGTGAATACCACCGTCATCAAGAACACCTACGTAAACAAAGAGCCCCTGAGAAATGCGGGAAGCCGCGCCGGCTTTAATGGACCCGGGGGTGCGAATGCCAAACCGACTGCGCAGGAACAAGCTGCCTCCAAGGCCAGGCATCTCGCGCCGACCGCGAGACAGAAGGAGCGCGTTCAGGAGGCGAAGAAGAACCCGGCCTTGCACGCCAAGAACAATAATGGCAGGCCGAAAGCCGATGCAGTGCGATCATTGGATGACCGGAAGGGTCAGGAAAACGCCGGCGCAGATAGAAACGCTGACAAAGCAAAAAACGACCGCGCTGGAAAGCGGGAGGCTAATACCAGCCAACCTGCTGCGGAGAAAGCTCGTGGCAACGACCGGAACGCTCGCGCGGAGAGGCCGACGGAGGTCGATCGACAAGCTGGTAACAAAAAGACGTCATCAGATCGGCAGACCGGTCCCGCTAAGAAGACCAGTCAAGCCGCGGAACGAGCCAAGCCAAAAGCCGAGCGAACCGCGAACACGGCTGCTCGCCCGGCTTCCAAGAAAGCCGTGGCCAACCGCAGGCCCGAACCCCGCAAAGTGACCAGGGCGCCGCAAGTATCAAAACGCCCCGTCCAGAGAGCCCCGCAACGTCCTCAGGTTTCGGGCCGACGTGGTGGAGCTCCCAAAGCCGAACGTGGTCCCGCGCAGAATCAGCAACAGCAACAGGGCAAAAAGAAGAAGAAAAAGCCGGAAGATCGCTAGGCAGCCAGCGATTCGGTCCCGAAGATCCGCCAACATTCAGCTAGCCGTTCGCCGGAACAAACACCGGCGCTCGGCTCGGAGCGACTCGAAGTTGGCGAGCGCAGGCCATCCCCAGGCGACAGAGGTGTGGCCGGGAAAAAGTACGTCGTCACGTAGAGCAAAACGCGTAGCGCCGGCCCGCACCCCTCTATTCCACGCGGTCTGCGAGAAATCGTGCTTGCTAAAGTCCCGCCCGATTCTGTAAAGAACTTCATCCTCGTCGTCGCAGCGCCGACCTTCCATCCAGCCTAGCTAAAAAAGGAGTCTTCCATGAACCACATCCATCGCCTTGTTACTGGCGTCACCGCCCTTATCTTCCTTAGCGCGCCTCTCGTCGCCCGGGCTAACAACGAGAAAGTCCTTCACGGCTTTGCCGGCGGTGAAGACGGCGCTAACCCGCGAGGCGGCGTCGTCGTGGACGCGAAAGGTAACATTTACGGCACCACTACCACCGGCGGCACCTACGATTTCGGCGTCCTCTTCAAGATTAGCCGCAGTGGCCGGGAGAACATCCTCCATACCTTTGGAACACCGGGCGACGGCCTCGGCCCATCCTGCCGCCCGCTGCTCGACGCCGCCGGTAACCTCTACGGCACCACCGATGGCGGCGGGGCCATCGGCTTCGGCACCATCTTCAAGCTCGCGCGCGACGGTACCTATTCCATCTTGCATAGCTTCGCCGGCAAACCCGATGGCTACGGCCCCGTCAGCGACCTCGTCGCCGATGCCGCCGGTAACCTCTACGGCACCACCCAATACGGTGGCACCAGCAACAACTGCGGCGATACCGGCTGCGGCGCCGTCTTTAAGCTCACCCCGGCCGGGCAGGAAACCATCCTCTACTCCTTCCGGGGAGGAAGCTCCGATGCCAGTTACCTCCCCTCCGGCGTCTCACTCGATGGCGCGGGCAATCTCTACGGCATCACCTACCTGGGCGGCCTATACCGCCAGGGAGAGCTCTATCGGATCGCACCCAATGGCACTAAGACCACCCTCTACGATTTTTTCGACGGACGTCCCTTCGGCGGCCTAGTGTTCGATCCCGCCGGTAACATCTACGGCACCACCATCGACGGCGGCGTCCAGGGCACAGTCTGGAAGTTCTCCACCGACGGCGTCTACACCGTCCTCCACGCCTTCACCGGCCTCGCCCACCCGCAGGTCACCCTCATCCTCGACGCCAGCGGCAACCTCTACGGCACCACCGTGGAAGATGGCGCCTTCGACGCCGGCACCGTCTACCAGCTCACGCCCGACGGCACCTACACCGTCCTGCATACATTCATGGGCGGCGCCGATGGCGCTATCCCTTACTCGCCGCTCTATCGCGATGGCAAAGGCAACCTCTTCGGCACCACCTACTACGGCGGAGGCATCTACGGCTCCGTCTTCGAAGTGCAGCACTAGGAGAGCGGCCACCGCGAGACCCGCACCAGCGCGTCTCGGCGCGGGCTCCCCCGGCGCGAGCCCGAAGAAAAGCGGATAGCCGCGCCCGGGAGCATGTTGGCTCAATCAGAAAAAAATTGCCCGATAACCGTCCGATGGCCGAGATCCCAATCGTCGTAAGTTTGTAAGAGCAATAAAACCAAAGGAAAAACTACGATGAAATTCATGATGTTAATGATCCCCGCCATTTACCACGCTAACAATAAGCTCGCGCCGGACTTCGTCCCCGATGCCGAGATGATGGAAAAGATGGGCAAGTACAACGAAGAGCTCGGCAAGGCATTCAAAATCACCGATTTAAATGGCCTGCAGCCGCTGAGCGCCGGCGCGCGCGTCAGCTTCGCCAACGGAAAAGCCAGCGTCACCGATGGGCCGTCCATCGAGGCGAGAGAAGTACTCGGCGGCTATTGGATGCTTGAGGCGCCCTCGAAGGAAGAAGTCATCCAATGGGCCCAAAAGTGTCCCGCCGAGGAAGGAGACATCATCGAAGTGCGCGAAATCTTCGACGGCGAGCTAAAGACCGAGACCTAAAGCCATCCTCCCGCTGCCCCGGAAGGGGTACAACCCGGTCAACACGTCTCCGTGCGACTCGGAAAGGTTACAACCTGAGCAACATGTTGTCTCGACGGGGGGAGGACGTGCCCGCGAAATATGAAGCGAGACGCCAATCCGCACAGACCGACCCCAATTCGCAACAGCGGTCCGCCGCTTCGTTCCACCATGGCTAGGCTGGTGCTCCGGAGGCCTCATGACTGTGGTTCGAACCCGAAGACGCGGAGCTCCTGGCGGCATCGGCAGGCCTTGGCGATGCGTGCGGCCCATGCAACGGCTTCCTCTCCCGAGGGCAGTTCGAGCACGGTAAAGCCGCCGTCTAGTGGGGGCCCCACGGGTCGCCGCCCTCGGCGACCATACCGTCAGCGGCGACGAGCACCGGTGGCATAGCTTCGTCGATGCCACCGCTGAAGACGTAAACGCCAGCCGCCTTCGCCTCGTCGATGACGGCGTGTGCGTCTCGGCTGACCGCTTCCCATTCGCCATCGGGCACGATCATCGCCGCGCTTGGGAAAGAGATCAGATACTTAGCCATGATCTATTCCGTCGGAACGTGTCTGGCGCCTAACGAGAACAAGATGAGCGACGGCGGACGAGCGCGCGCGTCGCTCGGAGTAGGAGTGTCGAAGTCATCTCAAAAGTGGAGCGTACGGCGGCCCGCTGTTCGCTTATGTGCTTGGTGGAATGCAATCATCATGGTGGGGAAGTGGATTGAGGGGGCGGCTGTGGTTTAGTGGTTTTCGGGTTCGTCCGAGTCTTCGCTCGTCAGCCATGCCCCTGTGGGGAGCATTGGACGGAGAAGAGACCGGGCGAGCCCGCTCTTTGAAACCGGCCGCGCTGAGCTTTGATCGCCTGAAACGCACCCCGCTAAAGGAAACGTTCACCTGGCTATAAGCTAAAGCCATCGCGGCCATTTCATTAAAAACTCAACAACCACCCACCTCAATGAAAATAGATTACTACCTCGGTCTGGATACCGCAAAACAGAAAGTGCGTGTCGCCCTGCGCGGCAGCGCGACGGAGCGATTCCTCTTGGAAAAGGACCTGCCGGTGAGCGGGGCCGGCCGGCGCGAACTCCTCGTCCTGCTCACCCGCCACCTCCCGCCGGAGGCCGGTCTGCTCGTGCTCATCGAAGCGACCGGGTGCTTCACCTCCACTGGGCGGCGGCCCTGAGCAAAGCCGGCCATGCCGTCGCGGTCATTAACCCGCTCATGGCGCGCCGGCTTTACCGGGTCAAGAATGCCTTGCGCGAGAACAAGACCGACCCGATCGATGCGCGCCAGTTATGCGCCCTGGCTGTGCGCGAGGGGGCCGAGCTCCTGGCCAAGTATCGCTTCGTGCTCGCCCCGGAGCGTTGCGCGCTGCAGCGCCTCGAGAGTGTGCGCCAAAGCTGTCGCCACGCCCTGACTAACCTGAAAAAGACCTACGGCAGCCTGCTTGATCTCATCTTCCCCGAGTTAGGAGAACTCCTGGAGAAGGACGGGGTCGGGATCCGCGCCCTCCTGCAAAAGGCGCCCACCCCCCAAGCCATCGCCCGGCTCCGTCTCGCCACCCTGGAGAAGGACTGGAAGCTGCGCCCCAAAGCGCGCGAGCTCAAAGCCCTCGCGGCCGACTCCATCGCCGACCCCGACTTGGCTGCGGCCAGCGCCCCGGCCTTGGTTGCCCTCCTCAAGAGCATGGCTGAGTTAGAGACCCGTCTGCGCGCTCTCGACCGGCAGATCGAGCAGCTAGCCCTCCAAGCGGCCGATCCCGCCCGCCACCAGCTCCTCCAGACCCTGCCCGGCTTCGGCCCCATCACCGCCGCCAAACTCATCGCCTACCTGCCCGAAGAAGTCTTACAAGCCGGCAGCAACCGCACCGCCGCCACTCGCCTCCAGGCCTTCATGGGCAATGATCCCCGGCTCAAGGAAAGCGGCCAGTTCAAAGGCAAAGTCAAAATGACCAAACGTGGCGTCGAACCCCTGCGCACCGCCTTCTTCCAGGCCGCCTTTAGCGCCAGTCAGCACGATCCGGAGTTAAAGACTTACTACCAACGTAAACGCGTCCAGGGCAAGGCGCACAAAGTCGCCTTAAGCCATCTCATGCGCATCCTCACCCGGCGCCTCGTCGCCGTCCTCCGCTCCCAGCAACCTTATCGTTCAATGGAACTGATCCTACTCAAAAATGCCGCCTGAAACCCTTGACACCAGTCATAGCCTGTCTCCATCGCATGGTTAGGCGACGGCCAAGGCAACCCCAGGCGAGCGATATGCACATCGAACATGTCCGCGAGAGGCCTGCTAACAATGATGCCCAAATCCGTCATTGCTCCACCGTCATCGAGCCGGGCTGGCCGCGGAATTTGCCGATGATCTGGTTACTTCCTGGCGCACCGGCGTGATAGTGGTAGCCGCGGGTGTCGTCGAAGTGGCCGCCGCACTCGTCGAGGTTTGCCGGCGCGTTGCCCGCCGGGTCGAGGTGGGCGAAGAGCCCGAAACCGTCGAGCGCGTAGCCAATCATCGCGGCATGGCCGTCGGACTGGGCGATCTCTTTTGTCCGGCCGGTGGCGGCGTGGTAGTGGTAGCCTTCGTGAGGATTGATGTGGTCTCCCGCGTGGTCAAACGGCGCAATCGTATGCGCACCTAGGATCGCGTGAAGAGGAGCGGGCGGGTCGAACTTCACTCCGTTGAAGGCAACAGCGACCCCGCCGCGCGAAAGGGGTGCCGGGCGAACCTGATAAACCGGATTCACCGGAATGACATATGTATTTACGTGTTGGCCGAACCACTCGGGGCGACCCTCAACGACGTAGTTGTTGTAGCGCGGGTCGACGTCGGGGCGAGCGGCGGCTTCGAAGGCTTCCTTGGTGTCGGTCACGCGCACCGAGCCGTCGTCGCGGTAGAGCCCCATTGGGGATCGCCGTAGAATTCGGCCATGTCCTTGATGAAAGGGCCATCCACATCATAGACCTGACCGTCGCGCAGCCAGATGCCGCCAGTTTCCTTGCCGTCGGTGATGGTCTTCGGCGACCACGGGCCCATTGCGTGTTCGTGTGGTTCGGAATAGGTGCGAATCACGTAGCACATCGCCTTAGTGCCGTCGGCCAGCATCCTTTCCTCGCGAACGATCTCGCCAACGAGAGCTCCGGGAATAAAGTGAGATGGATCCACCGGCACGGCGTGAGCGTTGGCGACCTCAGCAGCCTGTCTGGTTTCTTCGCTGATCCGAGAACACGATACACCCAGCATGCCGATCAAGCCGATCGAGAAGAGAAGCGAAACGCCCCACACTCTCATGATAATTGTCCAGTTCATGCTCGCCTAACGAGAACAAGATGAGCCACCACTGCGAGGGCGGGCGTGGCGGCGGCATGCGAGGTTTGAATCATGGAAATCTTGGTCGTACGCCCGCCAGTGGTTGGCTTATGTGCCTGGTGGGATGAAGCGGATTGCATGGGAAGGTGGATTGAGGGGGCGGCTGTGGTTTAATGATTTTCGGGTCCGCTCGAGTCTTCGCCTGTTGGCCATGCCTCTTTGGAGAGCATTGGACGGAGAAGAGACCGGGCAGCCCCGCACTTTGGAACCGGCCGCGCTGAGCTTTGATCGCCTGCAACGCATCCCGCAAAGGAAACGTTCACCTGGCTATAAGCTAAAGCCATCGCGGCCATTTCTTGAAAACTCAACAACCACCCACCTCAATGAAAATAGATTACTACCTTGGTCTGGATACTGCCAAACAGAAATGTACGGGTCGCCCTGGGCGAGAGCGCGAGCGAGCGATGCCTCCTGGAAAGGGACCTGCCGGTGAGCGCGGCCGGTCGACGCGAACTGCTGACCCTGCTCGCGCGCCATGTTCCTCCCGGCGCCTCCCTCCTCGTGCTGATCGAAGCCACCGGCGTGCTTCATCTCCACTGGGCGGCGGCCCTGAGCAAAGCCGGCCATGCCGTCGTGGTCATTAACCCGCTCATGGCGCGCCGGCTCTACCGGGTCAAAAACTCCCTGCGCGAGAACAAGACCGATGCCATCGATGCGCGCCAACTCTGTGCCTTGGCCGCCCGCGAAGGGGCCGAACTCCTGGCCAAGTATCGCTTCCATCTCGCTCCGGAGCGCTGCGCCCTGCAGCGCCTCGAGAGCGTGCGCCAGAGCCAGCGCCATGCCCTAACCAACCTGAAAAAGACCTACGGCAGTCTGCTTGATCTCATCTTCCCAGAGTTAGGCCAGCTCCTCGAGATCGACGGCGTCGGCATCCGCGCCCTCCTCCAAAAAGCACCCACCCCGCAAGCCATCGCCCGGCTTCGCCTCACCACCCTGGAGAAGGACTGGAAGCTGCGCCCCAAAGCGCGCCAGCTCCAAGCCCTCGCCGCCGACTCCATCGCCGACCCCGACCTGGCCGCGGCCAGCGCCCCCGCCTTAGTCGCTCTCCTCCAGAGCATGGCCGATTTAGAGACCCGCCTCCGCGCCCTCGACCGGCAGATCGAACAGTGGGCCCTCCAGACGGCCGATCCCGCCCGCCATCAACTCATCCAAACCCTCCCCGGCTTCGGCCCCATCAGCGCCGCCAAACTCATTGCCTACCTCCCCGAAGAGATCCTCCGCGCCGGCGGCCACCGCCCCGCCGCCACTCGCCTCCAGGCCTTCATGGGCAATGATCCACGGCTCAAAGAAAGCGGCCAGTTCCAAGGCAAAGTCAAAATGACCAAACGCGGCTGCGAGCCGCTGCGCACCGCCTTCTTCCAGGCCGCCTTTAGCGCCAGCCAGCACGATCCAGAGTTAAAGGCCTACTACCAACGTAAACGCGCCCAGGGCAAAGCCCATAAAGTGGCCCTTAGCCATCTCATGCGTATCCTCACCAGAAGGCTCGTCGCCGTCCTCCGCTCCCACCAACCCTATCGCCCAACGGAACCGGTCCTACTCAAAAATGCCGCCTGAAAACCTTGACACCAGTCATAGCCTGTCTCCATCGCCTGGTTAGGCGTGCGCGTGGGTGCAGGACAGGTTGCGAGCAAGACATGCCGGCAAGAGTACAGCTCGGCGACTATCTTGAGAAACGAGAAAACAGAAACGTAAAGAAGCGACAAAGACCTCATGGCGTGCGCGCGTCCCAGAAGAGACCGATTACGAGGCCAATAAGCCCGGCAACAATGAAAGTGGTGGGCGACGCAGAGAATAAAATGCCAAGCGACGAGAGAGCATAAGCAACGATAAGCGCGACGACGACGCAAAGCCACGTGCGCCAGCCGATCAGGCCGCCGAACACCTCCATGAGATCGAGAAAAGCGTCAATGCTGTGCATGAGCCTCTAACCACCTAACAGAGATTATACGAAAGGGAAGTTTCGTCTATTTCGGTCGCATACGGGGTGAAAAACGGGGCGAAGCGAAATCATGCCCGACAGTGTGCCGGAGCAGGTTGGGCCTGCCAAGCCGAAATTTCTCGGCCGAGTGCGAGCGGTTTTTCGGCCTGAGCGGGATGCAGGGTGACTCGGAAGACGATCATTCTCTGGAGGCTAAATCGTCCAAGAGCGTCATGCGCTCCCCGGAGTATTCATGCGGGGGCGAACGTCCCGAAGGTTTTTTGTGGTGAAGGACGCGGAGCCCGTGTCGCCGCAAGGTGGCACGGGCTTTTGCGTGGTCACGGAAGAATTAGCGTTTGCGGAAGCGGAATCTGTCGCTCACGACGGCGCTGGGGAAGGTGCCGGCGTTGCCGGTGATGGTGTAGATGCCGGCTGGTTGGCCGGCGGTGATAACCTGGGTGATTTTGCGACGGAGGCGTCCGCCCGGGGGAAGGGTCCGGTGGAGGCGCAGGATGATGCTGGCGGGGCTGGGTCCGGTTTGCCGCACCCAGATGTCGACGGTGGCGGGGGCGGTGCCGCGGTTCACCACGGTAAGGTCGAAGTTAAAGCTGCCGCCGCCGGGCGGGATCTCGATGCGGGGAGTCTCCGGAATGACGGTGAGGGTGAGATCAGGTCCGCTGGCGGTGCCGAAGTAGATCGCGGCGTAGCCCGGGGCGCCATCGGTGAATTGCGGTGCTCCGATGAGCAGGTCGGAGCCGCCATCTCCGTTAAGATCGCCGCTCGCGACGGACTTCCCCAACTCGTCGCCGGGTCCGCCGGTGACGATGAAGTCAGCGGCGGCGGCGGAAATGGTACCGGCGAGGGGACCAAAGAAGGTGTAGGCCCGGCCCGAGCGCACGCCGCCCGCGCCATTACTGGGTGCGCCGACGATGACGTCGCCGATCCCATCACCGTTGAAATCGCCCGCGCTCGCGACGGAGGTGCCGAAGAGGTTCTGCGCTGCTTCGCCGGTGAGGATGGCGCTGGCGTTCACGGCCTGGATGCTGCCGGCAAGCGGACCTTGGAACACGTAGGCCTTCCCGCTCCCCTGGTTGAATAACTGGTCGGCCCCGACGATGACGTCGGCTTTGCCGTCGCCGTTTACGTCACCCGCCCCGGCGACCGATTGCCCGAAGCTGTCGTTGAGGTTTTCCCCGAAGAGGATGGCGTTGGCGTCGGTCGCGATTTTGGTGCCAGTGACCGGTCCGTAAAAAATGTAGGCGCGACCGGTGCCGTTATCGTTGAGGGGAAAGCGCGGGGCGCCGACGATGATGTCGTTGACGCCATCGCCGTTCATGTCGCCGGCGGCGGCAACCGATGCGCCGAAGGATTCGCTGCCGAAGCTCCCGGTGATGATGGCGTTGGCCGTCGAGACCTGCCGTTCCCCGGCTAGTGGACCGTTGAAGATGTAAACCTGTCCTTCGAAAGCCCCGCCGGCGATGTCTGTGCCGAGCAGAATATCGTCGAAGCCGTCGCCGTTGAGATCGCCGGCCGGGGCGACCGCCCGTCCGAGCTCGGCAAACGCCGCCCCGGAGATGATGGCATCGGCCGAGGTGGCAGCGAGCGAACCCTGGACCGGTCCGTAGAAGAGATAAACGCGTCCCGCCTGGATGCCGCGCGCATCGTTGCTGCGCGCGCCGATAAGGATGTCGTCGAAGCCGTCGTTGTTGACGTCGCCGGCGGAAGCGACAGAGAAGCCGAGATTATCGCCAAACGCCTCGGCGGAAATGATGGCGACGGCGTTGGACGCGGAGATGCTGCCCGTGAGCGGGCCGTGGAAAAGGTAGGCGCGTCCCGCGAAGCCGGCGACCGCGTCGTTGGACGGTGCACCAACGATGAGGTCCTCGACTCCGTCGCCATTGACGTCGCCGGCTGGCATCACTTTCCAGCCGAAGTCGTCGTCCGGACTTTCGCCGGTGATGTTGACGTTCGGAAGGGGAACGCGCTGCGCGGCAAGAGTGAGTCCTGTTACTGCCAGGATGAGGAAAGAAGCGAAGAAAGCTTTCATGTGGCGATCGTCTCCCGCCGAGAGTGGGCTGGGCAAGGCGAAAGCGCCGAGAGCTTAGGCATTTGCGTAACAGTCTTGTTACGCCCCGCGCTGTCAGGCGGGCGGGGGCTCGTTAGCTCAACTGTGATCGAACGAGGGGGAGCACGGTCTTGACGTCGCTGGGCTTGAAAGGGCGACCCTTGGGCCGTTTCTCGGGCGGGGGGAGATCGCGGACTTTGAAGAGTTGGCCGTTTTTCCAGATCCAAGCGTCCTGGTTGTAGGGGCCGACCTTGCGCGGATCGCTCCAAGTGTGAATGGAGAGGAGCCGGTCGCTGAGGGCGGCGGCGATGTGCATCGGCCCGCTGTCGACACTGATGGTGAAGCGCGCCCGGCGGCAGAGCCAGATGAGCTGGAGAATGCTGGTGTGATTAAGCAGGTTGATGGTGTTGTCGGGGACAGGGATTTCCTTTTTGGTCCGACCTACGAGGACGACGCGGTGGGGGGCGAGGGCGTGGCAGAATTCTTCGACCGCGAGGTCGCTCAGGGATTTCTTTTGTCCGCGCGCAAAGGGGTGGAGGAGGACGAAAGGTTCGTCTTCATCGAAGCGGTCGATGTGGTCGCCGGAGGGCAAGGGGAAACGGAGCGGGCGCTGGATGGGGACACCGAAGTCTTCGATGAGGGCGAGGTAGCGCTCGACGGCGTGGGCGCTGCGATCGACGGCGGCGGTGTGGCGGTAGAAGAGACGGGCGCCTTCGCGGGCGTCGCTCATGCCGCGGAAGTCGTGTGGGCGACTCATCTTGCCGATGAGGGCGCTGCGCAGGAGGCCCTGGAAATCGAAGGCCAGGTCGGGTCGGAGCCGGCCGACCTCGCGCAGCCACGGGAGGAGATGGGTGGATGCGCCAAAGCCGCCGAGGTCGCCGCGCGGGAAAATGTGGACGTGGTCGACGCTGCGGTTGCCGCGGAGGAGGGAAGCCCACTCGGGGTTGATGACCCAGGTGATCCTGGCCTCGGGATAGGCGTCGCGGAGGAGGGCGGCGGTGGGCAGGGTGTGGACGATATCGCCTAACGAGCTTGGCTTGATGATGAGGATGGAACCGACGTCCGTGTTCAATGGATTCTCCAAGACCGGGAGACCGGTCTTTGCAAGTCGGAAACCATTCCGTGCCTAACGACCAACCGCGAGCCGGTCGGCGAGGCGATCGGGCAGGCCGGCCTCACGGATTTTACGCTGCGCCGTCTCGAGGTCGTACTTGACCCGGCGCTGCTCGACCACGTTGCGGTCGGTGTGCAGGATGCAGTAGGCGGCGCGCCAATCGCGGTCGCGTGGCTGGCCGATGCTCCCCGGGTTGATGAAGTATTTTTTCCCGGCCGAAAGCATGATCTGGCCCACCGCGATGCGACGGACATTATCATCGCGGACAAAGGCGGTCGGCCAATGGGTGTGGCCGAAAAAGCAAAGCGAGGTGTGCTGGTAGGTGAAACTGGCGATGGCGTCGAGATCGTTAAAGACGTAGCCCCACTGGCCGGGGGTATCGAGCGTGGCGTGTACGACGGTGAAGTCGCGCACCTGCCTCGTGAGGCGAAGGTCGGAGAGCCAGGCTTTGTCGTCGGCGGAAAGCTGGGCCCGGGTCCAGTCAATCGCTTCCTCGGCCAGCTCGTTGAAGCCTTCGCTTGAACTGACGATGGAGGCCTGTTCGTCGTGATTGCCTTTCACGACCGGACATTCCATCTCCTGGATGATCTTGACGCACTCGCTCGGGCTGGCGTTGTAGCCCACCACATCACCGAGACAAACGAAGTGGGTGCATTGCTGCTCCTCGGCGTCCGCCAGCACGGCCTCGAGCGCTTCGAGGTTGGCGTGGATGTCGCTGAGAATGGCAAATCGCATCGGACGGAAAGTTACGGTTGTGTGTCGGGGATTCTCTGAGGCAAAGGAATGTTGAGCTTTTGTTCGAGATATTTCAGTCGGGTGAGCAGGGTGGGGAGCCGTTGCTCTTCGCCGCGATCGTAGAGGGCGCGCAGCGTTTTGTAGGCTTCGCGCTCCTGGCCTTCGGCAAATGATAGCTCATAGGCGGCAAAACGCTCGTCATACTCGGGCGCGCCCGGTAGTGCGGCGGCGCGCGCGTAGTAACCGGCGGCGGCAGCGTGGTTGTTGAGTTTCTCTTTGTACAGGCGGGCCAGAGATTCGTAGAGCTGCGGGCGATCGGGATTGTTCTTGATTCCACGTTCGAGAAAATCCTTCCCAAGGGCGAAATACTCCTGCGCGGCTTTGCGCCGCACCGCGTTGTTAGGCAAGGCCGGATCCTGGAGCGCAGCGACACTCGCGTTCCAGGCCATGTGCCAGGCGGCCATATCCCAGAAGAGGATCGAGCGCGGCTGGAGGGTTGTCGCTTCGCGAAAAAGGAGGAGGACGCGGCCCCATTCCGTTTGCTCCCAGGCGACATGCGCCTGGATAAAGACGATATCCGCGACCAGCGAACGAAAACCGCTCAGCGCGGCGAGAAAGCCGAGCTGTCCGATCTGCTCACGCAGGTCGAGCCCGAGCCGGGCCTGGTGAAAATAGACGCTGCGGTGTTCCTCGGTCAGAGTCGACTCAATCGGCAGGCGCAATCCACCGAAGACAAGCAGGAGCGCGAAGATGACGGCGCCGCGGATCATAATTCCTTCCCGTGAAAGGAAACCCAGGCAAAGAAGAGATAGATCGAGGTGTAAACGCAACCGAGGGCGGCGGTGCGGGCGAAGAGCGCCATCGGGATGGCAGTGCCGGCGACAATGTCGTCAACGAGATTGAAAAGCTGAAGGTCAGGAAAGACGAGTGCGACCAAGGCGAGAAAAGCTTTCGCGACCCAGCCAGCGCCGTGTTCCTGCAGCCAGTATTCACGCGCCGTCGCCTGCAGATGGCCAATGAAATAAATGAAAACCATCACCACGATGGTGAAGATGTTGGAGGTGGCAAAGGTGGAGATGAAGAGAGTGAGGGAAGCCAGCAGGGCGGCCTTCAAATAGATAACGGCGATTCCTGGGAAGAGGTCCGCGTTGAACGCGGCGGCCTTCAGATCGCGAATCGCCTGCTCGATCTGCTCGGGCCTGAGCCCGGCGGTCTCGCGCATAATTTCGCTGGTCAGCATTTTTTCCCTCACGAAGAGGACGAGCAGAAAAAGCGCGCTCATCGCCAAAAGGCTGAGGCCGAGGAGGAGAAGGACGCCGGCGAGTTTGCCCACGAGGTATTCGTAACGCGGGACCGGTTTGGCCAGGATGGTGTAGATGGTGCGATCTTCGAGGTCGCGTGGGAGGAGCTGGGCGGTGGCTACGATCGCGAGGAGCGAGGTAAAGATGCTCATCGCCCCTAACGACACATCTTTCAGGACCTGGAATTCCTGCTGAAAGCTGAGCCGCGCCATGAAGAGGGAGTTGGCGATGAGGAGGAGGGCGAAGAGGAGAAGGAAATAAAAGACTTTCAGCCTAACGAGCTCGGTGAAGGTATTGCCGGTCAGGGCGGCAACCCGGGCCAAGGAGAAGGCGCGATGTTTCACGGGCGACAGTTCCGAGGCGCTCATTTCTCCGGAGCGGGTTTGGTCGCGTCGAGGAAGAGGCTCTCCAGCGTGGTTTGGGGACGACGCTGTTCGACGAGGCGGGTTTTGGATTGGCCGAGGAACTCGGTGATCTGAGCGAGGACTTCGGGCGTGGCATTTTCCAGGATGAGCTCAGTCTGGTTCTCGATCGCGAGCAGCTCCTCGACTTTGCCTTCCCTAACGAGGATTCCGTTGGCCAGGATGCCGACCCGGTCGCAAATTTCCTGTACCTGCGCGAGCAGATGGGACGAGAGCAGGACGGTGATGCCGCGCCGTTTCAGGTCGAGAATGAGATCGCGAATCTCACGCGAGCCGGCCGGGTCAACGCCAGCGGTTGGCTCGTCGAGCACGACCAGTTTCGGTTCCTGGATGAGCGCCTGGGCGAGCCCGATGCGTTGCAGCATACCCTTGGAATAGCCGCCGAGCCGGCGCTCGCGCGCATTTTGCAGACTAACGAGTTCGAGCATTTCGTCGGTCCGCGCCTGCAGCGTTTTGCCGCGGAGCCCGCCGAGCTTTCCATAAAAGCGGAGCGTTTCTTCGCCCGTGAGATATTTATAAAAATAGGGGTTCTCGGGGAGGAAGCCGACCGCTTCCCGACTCCCGACCTCACGGCTGTCGCGTCCAAAGATTTTCGTCGTGCCGGCCGTGGCGGTAACGAGGCCAAGAATAATTTTCAAGGTCGTGCTTTTGCCCGATCCGTTAGGCCCGAGCAAACCATAAACCTGGCCCGGGGCGACCTCGAGACTGAGGTCGCGGACCGCGACCAGTTTGGTACGGCGGAAGGGAATCGGAAAAACTTTCGTGAGCCTGGAAACGGTGACGGCCGGTTCAGTCATGGCGAATCTGGAACCCCTTCGCCTGCGGGGGCTGCGCCAAAACTGTCTCGGTTTTTTTGCGAATGTGCGCGCGCAGTTCGCTCTGGTCGATCGCCTCGAGGAAGGCACGCACTTCGGGTTCCTCGCCGCTAGCCTGCACTTCGACGCGGCCGTCCGGCAGATTGCGGACCCCGCCGACCACATCGAAGCCGGTGGCGATGCGTTTGACGGACCAGCGAAAACCGACGCCCTGGACGTTGCCTTCGAAGAATATCTGCAATGAAATCATGACGCGGAAACGGCGAAAGGTTGCAGTTTGCGCGGTTGATCGCCCGGCGGCAAGCGGGCTGTTGAGCGGAATCGGTAGACCGTTGAATCTTCGCGATCGAAGACGCCAAGCGACGCGATTTTTCCCTGGAGACGCTGGCGGGTGAAGGTTCCCGCCGCTTCAGTAGCGGTACTCTGGGATGACCGTGGGCTCCGGGAGAGCCTCGGGCGGTGCGATGAGGCGCGGGTCGTCCGAATTCAGATCGAATTGTTCGCCATCGTGACTGGCGATGACCGGGGCCGGCACCACTTCCGGAGGCGGGGCCAATTTCTCAGCCACCAGGGTCGAGGTGGCCGGGCGAATATCTTCGCTCGCGACGTATCCGTTTTCGCCGCCTTGCAACTGCACCTTCACGTAGCCGAAGGACGGTCGAATCACTTTCATGATCGAATCGTGCGGAAGTTGCATGTCGGGTCCGCTGCCCTGCTGCGGGCCATACCGATAAAAGGGCGTTTGACTGGCCGCGACCGCATACCAGCTATCAGTCGTGCCGGAAAAAGCTTTTGGCGTGTTCGAGGTCGCGCAGCCGGCGGCAAGGCACGCGAATGCGATCAGGGGAAGAAGGTCACGCGGTTTCATTTGTAACAGTAAACGAAACAAACGCCCGCTGGCTCACCTTCCTCCAGCCGCACCCTGACAAAGTATTCGCCGCTATTGTCCACAGCGATTCCAGAAGCGGCTTTTGTGCCGGAACTGTATTTTTCTCCGGCCACCGGGGCCCCCGTCTCGTCGAATACCTCCACCGATACCTTTTTGCCCTTGTCAGTCGCGCCGGCGGCAAACCAGTATTCGTTGCCAGCGTAGAGATTGACCGCGATTACCTTGCTTTCGCCACGCGCCAGCGTGCCGGTCCAGTGTCCATCGCGCAGCTTGAAACCGTCGTTGGAAAAAGCGCCGGCCAATTCCAGCGTCACCTGCCGGGCGGCGACCTCCTGGTCTGTCTCGGCCAGAGCGGCCGCGCCGAAGGCGCAGCCCGTCAAAATCGTTAGGCAGAAACGAAGCGTGCGGTGCATCATTGATCCTTCTTCTGAATTTCCTGCATCAGCCGGGTCACGTTCTCGTTTAACTTCGAGACTTCGGCCGCGGAGAGCGACTGGCCAAAAGGCGTCGCGACGATCTGCTCGATCGCGGCCAGTTGGCCGTTGACGCTTTTCACCAGCGGATCGTTCTGCATTTCGGGCGAGATCTGACCGATCTTCGAGCGAATGAAACGCAGCAACTCGGGCTGACGCAGGACTTGGCCGAGCCGTTCGTCGTAATTTTTTGCCACGATCGCGCTCACCACTTGGGTGCCGCGAATCCACCCGCCCAGACTAACGAGGATCACTAAATCCTGGTCGCGATGCGATTGCATCGAGGCTTTGACCTCATTTTGTGTCGCCTCCAGTTCTTCCTGCAGCGTGCTCCATTCGTCATTCTCGGCGAATTGATTGATGCTGTTCCCGCGCGACAAAATGCTTTCGCTCACCCCGAGCGCCTTGGCCAGCTTCACGATGTCGGCGCCGCTATTCTTAACCTGCTGCGTATCCTGCGCCTCGACCGCGATGAAGCCGTCGGCAATGAGGCCGCCAAGGTTGAGCGCGATCTGGGTGCGGGACTTATAATTCATCGCGATCGGGTCGCGAAAACGCGACGCCCAATCGGGTTTGGCGGGTTTGCCCAGCGCTAGGAAAAGTTCGCCCGGAGTCGGGATGGTGACCGAATCGGTCTTAATCGCCTGCGTTTTCTCAGTGGTGGGAAGTTGCGCGACAGAGGCAGCCGGCGCGGCGCTCGCGACCGGCGAAGCGGTGGCGTGCGTCGCCGTCGGGGAGGCGCTCGGAACCGCGGCCGCGAAGGCGCCGCCGGCGAACAAAGAGCAGATCAAGATCCGACCAATTTTCACAAACACGTTGCCAGATTATCCGGTCGCCCCGCCAATGCCAGCGCGAAATCTTGGGACTCTATTTTATCTGGCAACGTTAGGCGCTCGGCTTGGCCGCGCGTTTGCAGGGAATTTCTCGACAGACTCAGCGGCGCCGGGGGTCTATCCCCCACCTACCGGATGGCGCGCGGCTATCAAGTTTCCCAGGTGCCCGGCAATTCCAGCCAGGGCTCGGCCACGATGTTTCCATCGCAACGGTCGATTTCGCCTTGCGCGCCGCTAGTCTGCTGCGGCGCGGCCTGCGCGCGAACGCACCGCATCGCTATTGGTCGAAATCGATCAGCCAGCCCTGGTTCTCGAGCCGGCGCCGGCCATCGCCCGGCTGGTCGCTTCGCTTTTCTCGGTCGGGAGCGTTGGCCAAACGAGTTCCGCGATGGAGGCGTGATCGATCCCGCGCTTCATCGCCGGCGGACCAATTCGTTGCCGACGATTCTGCGCGAAAGAGGGATTGCACCTCAGGCGAATCGCGGCTAATTCCCTAACGATATGGCGGCAACCAGCATCAGCAAAGTGCGCGCCCGCGAGATTCTCGATTCGCGCGGCAACCCAACGATTGAAGTGGATGTCCATCTGGAAGGCGGCGGCTTCGGGCGCGCCGCGGTCCCCAGCGGCGCTAGCACGGGCGAGCACGAAGCGTGGGAATTGCGCGATGACGACAAGCAACGCTACGGCGGCAAAGGGGTGAGCAAAGCGGTCGCGGCGGTCAACGACACGATCGCACCGGTCCTGCTCGGAATGGATGCGCTTGCAACAGGCCAAGGTCGACGCCGAATTGATCGAACTCGATGGGACCGCGAACAAAAAGAAACTTGGCGCGAACGCATTGCTAGGCGTTTCCCTCGCCACCGCCCACGCCGCCGCCGATGCCGAGGGGGTTTCCCTCTTTCGTTATCTCGGCGGGAGCGAGGCCAACGTCCTCCCCGTTCCGATGATGAACATCCTGAACGGCGGCGCCCATTCCGATGCCCCGATCGATTTCCAGGAATTCATGATCATGCCGAAAGGCGCGCCCACTTTTCCGGAAGCGCTTCGCTATGGAGTGGAAGTTTTCCACGCGCTCAAAAGCGTGCTGAAGGATCGTGGTCTCTCCACCGCAATCGGCGACGAAGGCGGTTTCGCCCCCAAGCTGGACTCGGCCGAGGATGCGCTCGAGTCGATCGCGGCCGCCGTCAAAAAAGCGGGCTACTCGTTAGGCGAGCAGATCTTCATCGCGCTCGACGCCGCCGCCTCCGAGTTCTACGACAAGGAACAGAACGCTTATGTTTTCAAAAAATCCGACGGCTCGAAGCGCTCCGCTGATGAGCTGATCGATCTCTACGAATCGCTCGCGCAGAAATTCCCCATCATCTCGATCGAGGACGGCTGCGCCGAAAACGACTGGGACGGCTGGAAGAAATTGACCGAACGGCTCGGGAACAAGATGCAGTTGGTCGGCGACGATCTTTTCGTGACCAACGTCGAGTTTCTGCGCAAGGGGATCGATCTCGGGGTGGGCAATTCGATTCTCGTCAAGGTGAACCAGATCGGCACGCTGACCGAGACCTTCGCGACGATCGATCTGGCCAAGACAGAACGATTACACCGCGGTGATCAGTCATCGCTCCGGTGAAACCGAAGACACCACGATCGCCGACATCGCAGTCGCGACCAACGCGGGACAGATCAAGACCGGGTCCCTCTGCCGGACCGACCGGGTGGCGAAGTACAACCAGCTCCTGCGCATCGCGGAGGAACTGGGTGACAAGGCGGTTTACGGAGGTAAGATGCGATAGTGGACGCCACCGGCTACGGCGATTTACGAGCTCGACGCGAGGCCACCATCTGGCAACAGATGAATCACGTCCTGCGCGTGTTGCTCTTCATCGCAGTCTGGTTGCTGATCGTCAGCTTCTTTCTCCCGCCCTACAAAAGGCTGCAGCAAAACCGCGCGGAGATGGAACAGCTCCAGGCGACATTGACCGAGCAGAAAGCGCTCCTGGCGCGCCAGACCCGCGAAGTGACTCTCCTGAAAACCGATCCCACTTTTCTGGAAACCATCGCGCGCGACAAACTCGACCTGATGAAAGAAGGCGAGACGGTTTTCCGTTTGGAGACGCGGCGTCCGGGGCAGCACTAAACCGCGAGCCTCCGGCAATCGTTAGGGCGAAGGCTTGGGTGTCGCCGGCGGTGGGTCCAGTTCCAGCGCCATCTTGCGGAGCAACGCTGTGGCCGGCGCATCCGGCACCGACTGCGCGACACTTCGGAGCAGAGCCAGCGCTGCTTTTTTATCCTTCGCTTTGATCAACGCGTCGGCTTGTTCGAGAACGGTTCGCAAGATGTCTTCCGGCCGGGTGTAGACCGAGCGGGCCTGTTCCAAATGATTGGCCGCTGAGGCGAAATCATCGCTCTCTTTTTCCATGAGCGAGAGGTCTTCGAGCATCGGCCCGTTGGCCGCGCGCACAGCCGCCTTGCGGGCCGCGGCGAGATAATCCGCCTTTTGACGTCCGGCATTTTTAACCGCGAAGTCGTGATAAAATTGCCAGGTCGTTTTCGGCCGGTTGTCGCGTTTCGCCTCCAGTTGCAGCCACGATGCATAGGGTCGGTAAAGAGGATCGCCGACCACGACGTTCATCCAAGATAAGACTCGCTCCGACATATAGGCGCTCTCCGCCAAGGTGAAACCGTGGAGAAGCCGATCATTAAAGATGTCGAGGTGCGCAGTGAGTTCGAGATAGGGCTCGTAGACATTGCCTAACGAAGCCGCGGCGCCCTTATGCAAAAGCGGCGCAACCCAGTTGGTATCTGCCGAGCGCAAGGTGTTGGCGCTGAAAGAATGGATGTGCACCGCGATCGCGCCGGGCAGAAAGGCAAAGCCGGGATCGGTGAACGGACCGATCACGCCTCCGGCGTACCAACCATAGTAGAGCGCGCAATCGTTCATCGGAAATCCAGAGGGCAGCAGCGCGGAATCGAGATCGTAAACGGTCGGGATCCCTGCTTGGCGCAGGCCTTTTACCACCGCCTTAAGCCAGTTGTCGCCATCGGCCAGGCCGCCGGAAGTGTTGTTCGCTCCGTCGACATAAGCGCGACCCCAAAGGCCGGACTTTTCCGCTGCGACCGCGTCGGTAATCATCCGCCTGACAATCTTGGCGGTCGGCGCGTCGAGCCGGCAGACGAGCAGGAGGGGCGAATTACCAAGTTCGGCGATGGCGCGAAAACTCTGAAAATATGGATTCCCGGTCGGGCCGGAAATCTGCCGAGTGAAGAGTCCGAGCAAGGCCAGTTCCGAATCGACTGAAGCATTATTCTGGCTGCCGAGCTGATTCTGTTCCGGTTTGTCGCCATCATATTGCGCGGTCGAACGAATCTTTAGGGGCATCCCGCGGATCAGGGCGACGAAATGGATCTCGTTCGCCTGCACCGCGGTCTGATTGTTGGCGTCGGTCCGCAGCGTCCACCATTTGCGTTCGGCGAAAACTTTGCGGAGCGGTTCGGCGATTGTTTCGTCGTATTCCTGTCGGCTGATTTCCTCCTCGGTCGAGCATTCCAGCCCGACCAGATGGTCGTTAGGGATGTGCCGCGCCTGCGCGTAAAAACGGGCCAGTGCTGCCGAATCCGGCGCCGCCCGGTTGTAAACGACAATGGTGGTTTGGGCGAGATCGGGCGAAGTCTGCGCCCGAACGGAAGGACAGCCTAACGAGACGAGAAGAATCGCGCCCAGCAGCCACTTCATGGATTGAGGTCAATTTTCAAGCCGTCGTAGGCCAGCCCGACGGTCGCGGGCAATTCGCTCTCGGCGCGCTGCGCCAGCTCATGACAAATATGGGTGAAAAGAGTGCGCGCGGGCTGCACCCGCTGCGCTACCTCCAGCGCCTGCGCGATGCTCAAGTGGGTCGGGTGCGGCTTGTCTCGCAATGCGTCGATGACGAGCAATTGCACCCCTTCGATTTTGCGTGCCACCTCGTCGGGCACGGCGCTGCAATCGCTCAGGTAGGCCAGCAGCTTCACTCCCTCGCGGGCGAAAAGGTAGCCGTAGGTTTCCGAACTGCCGTGCGGGACGGGCAGTGGCGTGATGGCAGTTTTCCCTAACGAGAACTTCCCGCAAATGATGTGCGGTTCCGGTTTCAAGTAGCCAGGCCAGGGGTTGGTGGCCTTAAAGGCAAATTCGAAGACGCGCTCCAGGTCAGCCATCGTTTCGGCCGAGGCGTAGATCGGGATGCGACCGCCGCGCGGCGCGGCGAAACGCCGCAGATCGTCGAACCCCATCACGTGATCTGTGTGGGAATGAGTCATGAGCACGGCGTCGACCTGCCAGATATTTTCGCGCAGGCACTGAGTGCGGAAATCCGTGCCGGTATCGACGACGTAGGAACCCTCCGGCGTTTCGAGATAGATCGAAGCGCGCGTGCGGTTGTCGCGTGGATCACCCGAGCGGCAGACCGCGCAATCGCAGCGAATCATCGGCACGCCTTGCGAGGTGCCGGTCCCGAGGAAAGTGAGGCGGAGTTGAGAGTTGAGAGTTGAGAGTTGAGAGTCGGAGGCGTTCAGAGGCTTCATCTCTCAACTCTCAACCCTCAACTCTCAACTTTTGTGTTGCTCAGTTTATTGCGAATCAAGAACCTCGCGCTGGTCGAGGATCTGGAATGGGAGCTGGCTCCCGGATTCACCGCCATCACCGGCGAAACTGGCGCGGGTAAGTCGATCATCATCGGCGCCTTGAAACTGCTCCTGGGCGAGCGCGCGGATAAATCGCTCATCCGCACCGGGGCCGAAGCGTGCACAGTCGAAGCCATATTTGCCGGTGACGATTTTTCCGAACTAAACGCGCGGCTGGAGGAATCGGGTGTCGAGCCTTGTCCCGGCGAGTTGATCGTGAAGCGTACTTTTTCGTTAGGCGGAAACAGCCGGCATTTCGTGAATGGTTCGCCGACCACGCTCGGCCTGCTTAAGGCGATCGGCGACGAGTTGGTGGACCTGCATGGACCGCACGATCACCAGTCGCTCCTTGTGCCGGAGCGTCAGCTCGCCTTGCTCGACGGTTTTGCCCATGCCGGGGAGACTCTGCGCGCATATCAGGATGCCTTTCGTCGCTGGCAGAAAGTGGTCGCGGAGGAGCAGGCTTTGAGCACCGCGGAAGCGGTGCGCGAGCAGGAGCTCGAGCTCCTTCGCCATCAGGTCCAGGAAATCGCCGCGGCCAGACTCGAGCCTAACGAAGAGGAAGAGATGCACGCCCGCTACCGCCTGGCCAGCAATAGCAAGCGCTTGATCGAACTGGCGACCGCGATTTCCCGCCAGCTCTCGGAGGTGGACAACTCGGTTCTGAACCAGCTCGGCGAAACCCAGCGTCTCCTGCGCGAACTGGAGAAGATCGATCCCGGCCTGACGGAAAGCTCGAGCGCGCACGCCGCCGCCGTGATCGAGCTGACCGAGATCGCGCGCACCCTCGATCGTTATGCGGAGAACCTCGATCTCGATCCGGAACAACTCGCGCAACTGGAGGAGCGGGTCACCTTGCTCGAGACTTTGAAACGCAAATACGGCGGTTCGCTGGCCGAGGTGATTGCCTTCGGCGAGCGCGCGGCGGAACGCATGCGCAAGATTGAAGGCCGCGAGGCCGAGCTGGCACGGCTCGGGCAGGAGATTAACGCAGCCAGGAAGGCAGTCGATCGCCAGTCAGCCAGGTTGCGCAAAGCGAGGCAGACGGCGGCGCCCAAGCTGGCCAGGAACATTCGAGTAGAGCTGGCCGATCTCGGTTTCCGGCAGGCGGAATTCCAAGTGGAACTCCTGCCTAACGATGAGCCTCGGCTTAGCGGGACGGAAAGCGCGGAGCTTTTGCTTTCGCCTAATCCGGGCGAACCACTCAAACCGCTCCGCAGCGTCGCGTCGAGCGGCGAAATTTCGCGCGTGATGCTGGCAATCAAGTCGGCGCTCGCCTTGCAGGATGCGATTCCGTTGCTTGTCTTCGATGAGATCGACGCCAATGTGGGCGGCGAGATTGCCCATGCGGTCGGCGCCAAAATGCGGAGGCTGGCGGAGCGACATCAGGTGCTGTGCATTACCCATCTCCCGCAGGTGGCGGCCGCGGCTGGACATCATTTCGTCGTCACGAAAGAAGTGGCGCACGGGCGGACCTTCTCCGAATTACACGAGGTAAAAGGGAAGGCGCGACAGGAAGAAGTGGCGCGCATGCTGGGAGGCCGGAGCGAATCCGCCCTTAAGCACGCGGCCTCCCTTCTGGCTGGCCCGGCTTAACGAAGAGATGAGACTGGCGCGAGGGCGATATGAAGATCGTGAAACGATATTCATGGTTGCTGATTCTCTTCACCGCGATTTTCGCTTTAGACATCCTTCCGGCCAGCTATTCTTCCTGCGAACAGGTGGCACCAGGTTGCCATTTTACCCAGAGAGCGCGACCTCTTCTTTCGCAAGGGCGTGGAAGGGCGGATCCTTTTCCGGTTGGGCGCGGACGGCAAGGCCAACGCCACGATCGATCGGCGGAATAACGAGGACGTCATCTGGAGAAGGTCCAGTAGTTCGTTACTGCGGCCCTCCTCGACCCGAACTGCCAAATGATTTGGCTCTGCCGGGCGGTTTATAAATAACTCGACGATTTCCCTCGCCATCCAGTTGTCACAAACTCTATCGTCCGCTTTTCCGACATGATTCAACGTGACTATCTCATAATCGGCGGCGGCATCGGCGGGGCGAGCGTGTGCGAAGGGATTCGCAAGTACGACAAGAAGGGAAGCGTCACCCTGGTGGGCGGCGAAACCTTCCATCCCTATCAACGCTGGATGCTATCGAAGCAGTTCCTGCGCGACAAGACGCCGCCGCTCAAGAAGCTGCCCCACGTCGATGACCGTTGGTATCAGGGACATAAAATCGAAACCCGTCTCGGTACGGTGGTGACGCAATTCAACATCGATCGGCGGCTCGCCGTACTCGGGAATGGTGAGACGATCGAGTTCAAGAAAGCGTGTCTCGCGATGGGTAGCCGGCCGGTCCGCCCCCAGGTCGCGGGAATTGGACTGGGCAACGTCATTTATCTGCGCACCACCCGGGATGCACTCGCGCTGCGCGAGATGTCGATTTCGGAAAAAATGATCGTGGTCGTCGGTGGCGGACTCCTCGCCTGCGAAGTCGCCGCCAGCCTGCGGCAGACCAAGCTCAAAGTTGCGGTCATGCATCGGCATCAATCGCTCATGAACCGCTACCTCGACCCCGAGACGGCCGCCTGGGTGACCGAACGTTTTGCCAAGCACGGCGTCACCCTGCTGCTGGGCTCGAGCCTGAACGGCTTTGAGGGCAAAACCGTCCTGCGTAACATCCAGACCAAAAGCGGGGAGCGGGTCGCCGCCGGTGTCGCAGTGGTCGCCTGTGGTTCGGAACCGAATCTCGAAATCGTCCGCAATACGCCGCTCTCGGGTCCGCATGGATCACCGGTGAACGACTATTTGGAGACGGAAGAGAAGGGGATCTACGCGGTGGGCGATCTCGCTTTTTATCCCGACCGGCTCATGGGCGGCATGCGGCGCCAGACGCATTGGGAGAACGCTCGCGAACAGGGCCTCATTGTGGGCGCGAACATCACAGGAAAGAAGCGGCAGCGTTACGAACAGATTCCGTATTTCTGGACCGAGATGTTTGATCTGAAGTTTGACTTCATTGGCGACTTTAATCTCCCGCCGGGACGAGTGGAATTGACCGGGACTACGCAAAAGGACGCTTCGCTCTCCGCTATTACCAGGGAGAAAAATTGCGCGGGATCGTGCTTTGCCATCACAGTCCAGGCGAAGTCACCTCGGCCAAAAGCGAGCTGCGGCAGGCGGTAGGCAAATAGTCGTCGCTTCGCGGATGCTGGCCCTGCGCGTGGATTTGTCCGACGGCAGGCGCAGGGCGAGGGCGGCTAGTAGTAGCCGCCCGAGAGTTCGAGCGAAGGGTTACTTACCTTAACGAGCTTCCAGTCCCACGGTCGCCAACTCTCCCGCCGCCAGTGGAGGGCGAATGGCTCCGTCAGGTCGTTCACGCGCGAGATAATCTCTGGCGCGAACTCAGAGCCGCCGCCGGCGATTCGCACCTTCGCGCTCCACCAACCGGCTGGAGGATCAGTGCTGATCTGCGGATTCGCTGGGGTGATCGTTAGGGAAGTGAAAGCCCGCAGGACGAGATGGAGGCGATTCAGGACGGTGCTGCGATCGTGGCCCCAGTCGTCGTGATAATTCACGCTGATGAAATCACCCGCGGCCGACCAACGCCGCTCCTCGATCTGCTTGAGGAAATGTTCGTTATGCAGGCGCACCTGTTTCTCTGCGCTCCAAAGCTGGGCGAGCCAGATGCCAAGGAAAATCGAGCAACCGGCGCCAAGGTAAAAGCTGGTCTTAAAAGTTGAGGACACGATACAATTTTGCGCCCGAGGAGGGGCTTTTAAGGCACCCCGGAGAATTCTTTTCAAAGCTGGCCCGCGTTTGGGCATGAAAAGTGCACATCTGGTCGCGTTCGATCATGCTCTCAATCGCTTCTTTTATCATCATTTTTTGCGGCCTGCTCGCTTCCGTCTGGTGGGCCTGCCAGAACGACGGTAACCCGACCTAACGAAAAAACGCGACCGATGCTGGACCAGGAAGATTTGAAATGGCTCGCGGCCAACACGACCGAGTTGAACCGCCTTTTACAACAGGTTTCGCGCTCTTCCGAACAAGCGCGCCAGCACAAAGAGGACAAGTATCTCGAACTGCTCGGCGAAGAAGTGGCCCTCGCCGCCCGCACTTCGCAGGCGGTTTTCGATCGTATTACGGCGCGCATCATGTCCGGCACTAGCCTGGCGCCGGCCCCGCAAAATGCGGTCCAACAAAGGGAGGCCCCGGCCAGCCTGTCGACCAAAATACCGGTGGGCGAAGTCGTCATCATAGAGGGGGAGCCGGGCGAGCCGCCGATGCGCAATCCGCAAGGCCAGCGTGAGGTGATCCTGGTGGTTGATGATGACAAGGAAGTTTTGGAGCGGACGGGCGAAATCCTCGACTTCGAGGATTACCGCGTCATCGAGGCCAAGGATGGAATCGAAGCACTGCAAATTTATCGTCGGATGGGTCGGAAGATCGATCTAGTTCTGCTCGACTATTTCCTCCCGGTGATGGATGGCGACGCGGTCTTCGACGAGCTGAAAGCTATCGATCCCGGAGTGCGGGTGGTGCTAAGCAGCGGCTTTGGCGAACAGGCCAAAGTCGGCAGCATGCTGGGCCGCGGCTTATGCGGTTTCATTCCCAAGCCCTACACCCATGAAAAGTTGATCGAGCAACTGCGCTCGATCCTCGATGCCTAACGAATTTTCCATGAGCAAGAACACTCCCGTGAAAACCCGTTCGCTGGCATCAATTTAGCTTTGTTGAGGGCAACGTTGTATGGCCAGAATTGACGCATTCTTTAAACTCATGTCCGAGGAAAAAGCCTCGGACCTTCATCTCGCGACCAACAGCCCGCCCATGCTTCGCATCAATGGCGAGCTGGTCCGGGTCGATTATCCGGCCCTCCAAAATGACGACCTCAAGGCGATGGTCTACGAGATCGCGCCGGAGGGTAAGATCAAGGTTTTCGAAGAGACCTCCGACGTTGACTTCGGTTACGAAGTCCCGGGGGTGGCGCGTTATCGCGCCAATTTTTTCCAACAGAAGTACGGCATCTCGGCCGTCTTCCGCCTCATTCCATCGAAGATTCTGACGGTCGACGATTTGGGGCTACCACCGGTTTTGAAGAAGTTCCCACTCCTCAAGAAAGGACTCATTCTTGTGACCGGCCCGACCGGTTCCGGCAAATCGACCACCCTGGCGGCGATGATGGATTTCGCGAACCTCCAGCGGCATGACCACATCATCACGGTGGAAGACCCGATCGAGTTTGTGCATCGAAGTCAGAACTGCCTCGTGCAACATCGCGAGGTCGGCGTGCACACCCGTTCTTTCGCCTCTGCTTTGCGGGGCGCGTTGCGTGAGGATCCGGATATTCTGCTCGTCGGTGAAATGCGCGACCTGGAGACGATCGAGCTGGCGTTGACGGCGGCTGCGACCGGTCACCTTGTCTTTGGCACTCTCCATACCTCGAGCGCCTCCAAAGCGGTCGACCGCGTCATCGATGTTTTCCCGACCCATCAGCAAAACCAAATTCGAGCCACCCTCGCCGAATCGCTCAAAGGAGTCGTCGCGCAGAATCTTTTCAAACGAATCGACAAGCCGGGCCGAGTGGCCGCGCTTGAGATTTTGGTAGTGGATATGGCGATTGCGAATCTGGTGCGTGAAGCCAAGACCCATCAAATCCCAGGCATGATCCAAGTCGGCAAGAAGAAGGGCAACCAGCCGCTCGATGACGCAGTCATGGAGCACCTGCGGCAAATGCGCATCTCGCCCGAGGAAGCCTACGACAAGGCGATCGATAAAAAGAAATTCCGGCCTTTCCTCAAGACGCCGCCGGCCGACGAATTCGACGAGTAGATCCGCATGCGAACGCCCGATCTCGATCGCATTCTCTCCGCGATGCTGCGGACCTACGACGGCATCTCAGATCTGCATTTCTCGGTCGGTCATCCGCTCCAGGTGGAGGATTTCGGCGAACTCAAGCCGGTCTATGTCGATCCACCGATCGAGTTTCTCACCGCCTATCAAACCGAACACCTCGCCCTTAGCCTGATGCAGGGCGACCGCCGCCTGATGCGGGAATTTCTCCGCGGTGGCTCTTGCGATTGCAGTTATTCGCTCGGCGAAGAAGCGCGTTTCCGGGTCAACATTTTCCGGCAGCAGGGCCATTTTGCGATCGTAATGCGCAAACTGCAGGCGGAAATACCGACCCTCAGCGCCTTGGGATTGCCTCCAATCCTCGAGGAAATTACGAAGGAGAAAACCGGCCTCGTCCTCGTTACCGGTGCGACCGGCAGTGGCAAGACGACGACGCTGGCCGCGCTCTTGAATGAGGTAAACGTCAAGCAGTCCGTGCACGTCATTACCCTCGAAGATCCGATCGAATTCATTCATCCGGCCCGGCGGGCCACCTTCAGCCAGCGCGAACTCGGCCACGATTTCGATGATTATCCCAACGGTTTGCGCGCCGCCCTGCGCCAGGCGCCGAAGGTCATTCTCGTCGGCGAGATGCGCGACCGCGCCACGGTGGAAGTGGCCCTGATGGCGGCCGAGACTGGCCATCTCGTCCTCAGCACCTTGCACACGGTCGATGCCGGGCAATCGATCAACCGCATCCTCGGCATGTTTTCGTTAGGCGAAGAGGCACAACTGCGGCTTCGCCTCGCGGACAGCCTGCGCTATGTCGTGAGTCAGCGCCTCGCCCCGAGAATCTCGGGTGGACGGGTGTTGCTCACCGAAATCATGGGCTACAACCTGCGCACGCGTGAAACGATCGCGCTTGGGGAAGCCGAGAATCGCAGTTTCTACGAAATTATCGAGGCAAGCTCGACTTTCGGCTGGACCACCTTCGACCAATCAATCCTGGCCGCCTACGAGGCCGGGACGATCACCGAAGACACGGCGCATCTCTTTGCCACCAAGAAGGGCCGCATTACCCGCGGCATCGATCTGATCCAAAAAAAGCGCGGCATCGAGAGCGAAACCCAAACCGGACTGCGGCTCGACTTGCCCGCCAACGCTTTTCGTTAGGCAAAGAAAATGAGTATCGAACAGGAAAGCAGCTTCTTCGATCTGGGTGACAATACGGCGCTCGTCTGCATCGATCACCCGCAATACCAGAAGCTGATCGTGCCCCAGTTGGTCGAGCTCGGTTACAAGGTGCATCTTGGTCTTTTCGAGGACGATGTCCTGCTCAAACTCGCCACCTACAGCTATAACGTGGTGGTGGTTTACGAGAATTTTAAGGGCGCCAGTTCGGGCGAGAATCCGATCCTGCGCGAGATGATTCGCCGGGCCAGTCCGCTGCGCCGCGAACACTTCGTTGTCCTGCTTACCCACCGCTGCCCGACGAACGACGCCATGAGCGCTTTCGTGCAGAGCGTCGATCAAATTCTCAACGTCGCCGACATCGCGAATTTCAAACCGGTCTTGCGGCGCGGAGTGTCACAACATCGCGAACTCTACACGCCTTTTCAGGAGGCGTTGCGAGTCGTCCAGGCGCACTAGCGACAATTTTTTGTCTTTTCCGAGGGGGCTGCGTGAATTTCGGAAACGTGAGTTGCAGGCGTGTGACCCCGCATGGTAATTTCGCGGCCGTTACACATGAGGCTCGTGCATTGGGTTCGTTTTACTTGGGATTTGGATAAGCTCCCGCTTTTTGGCGCGACCCTTCCGAAGCATTATTCCTTTACCGTCGCGACCCGTTCTGACGAGCGGGAGTTGCGCATGGTGATCAAACGTTCGTTCGCGCACGACACGTCCTGGGGTGACGCGATCCACGAGGTCAACGGGATGCTCGATGGCTGGCTGGAGCGCGCTTTCGAGCCGGAAAAAAGCGGCCTTTGTCTCGCGCTTCGGCATGGTCTGCGCATGATTGGTGCGGCCGTTTTAATTCCCGATGCGGTGACCGAAAATCACCTTTCACCTGGGCCGTGTGTCTTGATGGAATATCGCAATCGTGGACTCGGCACGGCGCTTCTCGCTCAATCCCTTTTCCGCCTCCGCGAAGCAGGCTTGACGCGGGCCGTCGCCCTGACCAAGAGCAACGCTCCAGTAGCGAAATTTCTTTACCCGAAGTTCAATGGCGTGCTGACTCCGGGCGATGCGCCGCTGCTCGCGGCCTAGGGCGCCGGCCTTCCGGTCAACCAGGCCTGCAAGTCATCCGGCAGGGCACTTTTCCAGTCGAATCGATTGCCGATTCGCAAGCGCGCGGAATGCAGCGCGTGTCGAGGCAGCAGAAGCTGCTGCTTCAGTCCCTCTGTCCAGTCGTTGGCGATGAATTCAAGATAAAGCTGTTCGTTAGGGCCGTAGATTTTGTCGCCCACGATAGGGTGCCCGAGGTGCGTCAGATGAACCCGAATTTGATGGGTCCGACCCGTCCGCGGAAGTGCGCGGACAATTGCGAAACGATCTTCCGATGTTTGCCTAACGAAGCGCTTTTCTACTCGAAAGTCGGTCAGGGCCGGCGCACCGCGGGAATCGATCGCCTGTTTCAACCAAATCGGCGACGGCCGATACTCGCCTTGTCGGGCCAGCGGCGCGTTCACGGTCTGGGTTTCCCACTCCGGCCAGCCCGTGACGATGGCGAGATATTCCTTCGCTATCTGGTGCCGCTCCATCGCGAGGCCGAAGCGGCGGGCGGTCGCAGCATTCTTCGCGATCAGAACCAGACCACTGGTTTCGCGGTCGAGACGGTTCACAATCGACACTTGCCCGCCGTTGACCAATTCGAAGGCCAGCAACTCGCGCAGAGCCCCCCACAAAGTCGGCGTGCCGTCCGGCTTGCTCGGGTGAATCAGGAGAGAGGGCGGCTTGTCGACTACGACGTAATCGTCCGTTTCATCGACGATACGAAATTTTGGCGGCATCCTTGCGCGGCCAGTGGCCGTAGGTAGATGAGCAAACGCCGGCATGATTTCCCTGCAAAAAGTTAGCCGTTTTTACGAAACCGGCGAGCGCTCGGTCCACGCGCTCGAGGAGATTTCTCTGGCCATCGCCCGGCACGAGTTTGTCGCAGTGCTCGGCCCGAGCGGCTGTGGCAAGAGCACGCTCCTCCATTTGATTGCCGGGCTGGACCGTCCGACCTCCGGCGAAATAATAGTCGACAATCTTAGCCTAGCGACCGCTGATGACGCGCAGTTGACCAATTTTCGCCGCCGCCAGCTCGGTCTTGTTTTCCAGTTTTTCAATCTCCTCCCGACGATGAACGCGCTCGAGAATGTCAGCCTGCCTTTGTTACTGCAGGGAGTGGCGCCGGATGAGGCCGCCGCCCGAGCGGGCGAACTGCTCGAGTTGGTCGGCCTCACTCACCGGGCCAGGCATTTCATTCATCAACTGAGTGGCGGCGAACAGCAGCGGACCGCGATTGCGCGCGCGCTGGTGCATCGTCCTTCGCTCCTGATCGCCGACGAACCGACCGGTAATCTCGACACCGCGGCCGCGGAACGCGTGCTCGCTTTGCTCCGCCAGATCGCGCAGGAGCAAATGGCCACCCTCATCCTTGTCACGCACAGCGCGGAAGTCGCGGCGACGGCCTCGCGTCAGATTGAATTGCGCGACGGACGAATTGTTCACGACCGGCTCGACCGCCAGTATATAGCAATGCCAATTTACCAACTCGAACGCAATCAGGTCGTGGCCATGTTGCTGCTCGATTGCTGGCGTTTTTTTTCCAACCCGCGCAATCTCAAGAAGATCACGCCGCCGGAGATGAACTTCGTCGTCAAGAGTGCCTTGCCGGCGGAAGTGCACGCCGGTCTGATGATCGAATATACGGTGGCGCCATTGTTAGGCATTCCGCTCACCTGGTTGACCGAAATTGTGCAGGTGGAAGCGCCACATCGTTTCGTTGATGAGCAGCGGGTCGGCCCGTACCGCATTTGGCACCACGAACACTTTTTTCGCGCTCTGCCTGATGGTGGAACCGAAGTCCGCGATCTGGTCACCTACGTTCCGCCGCTCGGGCCGCTCGGCGCGCTGCTCAATCGTCTCCTGATTCGCCCGCAACTTGAGCGGATTTTCGATTACCGGCGCGAACACCTTCCGCAGGGGCCGCTCGAACCGATGGCTTGACCCCGTCCGCAAAACCGCTTTACCTAACGTCTCACCAACGCCGGAAAGGAAGCGCCTTTGGAACTTAAAGACATCAAAGCCATCATCGACCTGATGAAGAAAAATGATCTCTCCGTTTTCGAAATGGAGAAGGACGGTTTTCGATTGAAGCTGCAGAAAGGGGCGGGCGAACAAACTATCTTTGCCTCGGCCGCCATGCCGCAAATGATCGCGGCCGTGCCACCAGCGGCTGGCGCGGCGGCGAGTGGAGGCGCGGCGCCCGCGGAGGCTGCCGCCGCCGGGGGCGAAGCGACGGCGGAGATTACTTCGCCGATGGTCGGCACCTTTTACCGCGCCGCGTCGCCGGAATCCCCGTCGTTCGTGGATGTCGGCCACGAAGTCACCGAAGACACGGTCGTCTGCATCATCGAGGCGATGAAAGTGATGAACGAAATCAAGGCCGAGGTGCGAGGAGTGATTGCCGAGGTGGTGGCGGAAAACGGAAAGCCCGTCCAGTTCGGCCAGACGTTGTTCAAAATTCGCTAGGTAATGTAGGCCAAGCCTCCAGCCTGGCTCTTTCCGCGGAAAAGGGGCTGGAACTCGCGCCACCTTCATGTTCGAAAAAATCCTGATCGCCAACCGCGGAGAAATCGCCCTCCGCGTCATCCGCGCCTGCAAGGAACTCGGGATCCGGACGCTGGCCGTTTATTCAGAGGCCGACGTTGATTCTCTCCATGTCCAGTTGGCCGACGAATCCATCTGCATCGGGTCGGCGCCCAGCTCCGATAGTTACCTGAAGATCGATCGCATCATGAGCGCGGCCGAAGTGGGCGACGTCGATGCGATCCATCCCGGTTACGGATTCCTGGCCGAGAACGCTCACTTTGCGGAAGTCTGCGAGAGCTGCAAAATCAAGTTCATCGGCCCGTCGCCGGAAGCGATGCGGGCGATGGGTGACAAGAACTCCGCGCGCTCGGCCGCTCGTAAGGCCGGCGTACCGGTCACGCCGGGGAGCGACGGGATCGTGGACGACGAAACTGAAGCGATCAAGGTGGCGAAAAAAATCGGCTACCCGGTGATGATCAAGGCCGTCTCGGGCGGCGGTGGCCGCGGGATGCGGGCGGCGCATAACGAAGTGAGCCTGGTGCAGGGTTTCCACGGCGCGCGAATGGAAGCGGAGAAGGCTTTCGGCAACGCCGAGGTTTATATCGAGAAACTGATCATCAACCCGCATCACATCGAGTTCCAAATCATGGCCGACAATTACGGGAACACGGTCCATCTCGGCGAACGTGATTGTTCGATCCAACGTCGGAACCAGAAGGTGATCGAGGAATGTCCTTCACCGTTGCTCACCCCGATGTTGCGCAAAAAAATGGGCCAGGCGGCGATTAAACTGGCGCAATCGGTCGGTTACGTAAATGCCGGCACGATGGAATTTTTGGTCGACCAAAAGGGCGGCTACTACTTCATCGAGATGAATACCCGCATTCAGGTCGAGCACACGATTACCGAGGAGGTTTACGGCTGCGACTTGGTCAAGGAGCAGATCCACATCGCGGCGGGCGACAAATTATCGCCCCACGTGGCCAAACCGATGGCGCGTTCTCACGCTATCCAATGCCGGATAAATGCGGAAGATCCGGCCCGCAATTTTCAACCTTCGGCCGGGCGGATTAGTTTCTACTACGCGCCCGGGGGGCGCGGCATTCGAATCGATTCCCACGCCTATACCGGCTACACCGTCCCGCCTAACTATGACTCGATGATCGCGAAATTGATCGCGGTGGGTGCGACCCGCGAGTCGGCCATCGCACGCATGCGCCGCGCGCTTGGGGAATATCTCATCACCGGGATCAAGACCACCATCCCCTTCCACAACGCGATCATGCGTAACGCCGATTTCCGGAATGGCCATTACGACACCGGCTTCGTCGATCGGATGATGAATTCCGAGGCTTTCGAACTGCGCCCGTCCAACGGACGCCTGACCGATTGAGCGCCCTAAATGCGCTCTTGGACGCCCGGCTCTATGCCATTCTCGACCTCGGCTATGTCGCGCCGGAACGGGCCGAAGTGGTCGTCCGCGATTTGATTCGCGGTGGCGCCGATCTTATCCAGCTCCGCGGGAAGAAGCTGCCGCCGGCGGAGCTCACCCGCCTTGCCGCCCGGGTCCATCGCCTAACGACTAAGGCGGAGATTCCCTTGATCATCAACGATCATTGCGAAATAGCGCGGGAACTAGGGGCGGAGGGGGTGCATCTCGGCCAGGATGACCTTGCGGTGGAGGCGGCTCGCCAAATCGTTAGGCGAGATTGCCTGATCGGGAAATCAACCCACAGTCTCGAGCAGGCCACCGCCGCGGCGGGCGAAGGCGCGGATTACCTCGGCTTCGGCCCGCTCTTCGCCACCCCCACCAAACCGGACTACCACCCGATTGGGACCGAGGAAATTCGCCGCCTGCAGCATTTGGTGACGCTTCCGATTTTTTGCATCGGCGGAATCAAGATCGATAATTTGCCGGCAGTTCTAGCCGCTGGCGCAAAGCGAGTCGTCATTGTATCTGGCTTGCTGCAAAGCGCCGACGTGGCCGCCGCAACCCGGGCTGCGAAGAGGCTTCTCGAGCAGGTCGAACTCTAAAAAATCAAAAATCATGTCTGTTCTCGTTGTTGGATCCATCGCGCTCGATACGGTAAAAACGCCGGTTGAAGAACATGCCGATCAGCTCGGCGGCTCGGCTTCCTATGCAGCAGTCGGCGCCAGTTTTTTCGCACCGGTCAATCTGGTCGGCGTGGTGGGCGACGATTTTCCCAAGGCGGAATTTGAGTTTTGGAAGTCGCGCCAGATCGACGCGACCGGAGTAGAGCAGGTGCCGGGCAAAACGTTTCGCTGGTCGGGCGAGTACGCCTGGGATCTCAACACGCGCGAAACAAAATCGGTCGCGCTTAATGTCTTCGAGAATTTCGAGCCCGAGCTGCCGGAAAACTTTCGTGAGACGGAATTCGTTCTCCTGGCCAACATCGCGCCGTCGCTGCAGGCGCATGTGCTCGATCAAATGCGCCGGCCGCGCTTCGTGGTGGCCGACACGATGGATCTCTGGATTGAGACGACCCGGAAGGATCTCGATGCGCTACTCCCGCGCGTCGACCTGCTCATCCTGAACGACAGCGAAGCGCGCCAGATGACTGGCGACACGAGCTTGATCCGGGCGGGCCGGGCGCTGCGGCGAATGGGTCCACGCTATGTGGCGGTGAAGAAGGGCGAGCATGGCGCCTTGCTTTTTGGTCCCGACGATTTTTTCAGTTGCGGCGCCTATCCGCTGGAGGATATCCACGACCCGACTGGGGCGGGGGATACCTTTGCCGGCGGGCTGGCCGGCTATCTGGCCGGCCGTGGCGATGGAGAAGTGGATTTCGCGCTCCTGCGTCGGGCGGTCATTTTCGGCAGTGTCCTGGCCAGTTTCAATGTCGAAGCTTTCAGTCTGGAACGGCTGCGAAGCCTAACGAGCGAAGAAATTGACGAACGCTATGAAATGTTCCGGCTCATGAGCCAGTTTGAGGTCTTGCCCTAGCGGGTTGCGGCGCCCTTCCACTTTCGCGGTTGCCTTTCGCCGCTCTGCGCTCCTATTGAAGCCCAATGGGAAATTTGAAGCTTGGTGTCAACCTCGACCATGTCACCACTCTCCGGCAGGCGCGCTATGCGGCCATGCCGGATTCGAAAAATGCCGAACCCGATCCGCTGGTGGCAGCCAGTCTTTGCGAACGGGCCGGGGCGAGCGGCATCACCGCCCATTTGCGCGCCGACCGGCGGCACATGCAGGATCGCGATCTCGAACGTCTGCGGGCCAATATCATGACCAAGCTCAACCTCGAGATGGGAAACACCTCCGAGATCATCGATTTTGCTATACGTCTCCAGCCCGACGAGGTTTGCCTTGTCCCGGAGAAACGCGAGGAAATCACAACCGAGGGAGGGCTCGACCTCGTTAGGCACGAGCGAGAACTCGCGCCGACCATGAAACGCCTCAATTCGGCTGGAATTAGGGTGAGCCTCTTCATTGATCCAGAACCCGAGCAAATCGAGGCCGCCCTCCGCCTAACGGCTGATATGGTTGAATTGCATACCGGCGCGCTGGCCAATGCATTCACCGAGAAAATCGAGCAGCAGGAGCTGGGTCGATTGCGCGATGCAGCCATCCGGGCCTCTAATTTTGGCCTGCAAGTCAATGCCGGTCATGGCATCAACTACCGCAATATCACCCTCATCAACCAGATCCCGCATCTGACGGAATTGAATATCGGACATGCCATCGTCGCTCGTGCCCTGCTCGTCGGGATCGAAACGGCGGTGAGCGAAATGCTGGCCCTGATGCGAAACTACCGCGGATGAGAATTATCGGCATCGGCATTGACTTGGTGGATTGCGAGCGGATCCAAAACTCGATCGAACGCTTTGGCGACCGCTTTTTGCGACGCGTTTTTACGGAGGGCGAGATTGCCTATTCCAATTCGATGAAATTTCCGGCGCGCCATTTCGCGGCGCGCTTCGCAGCCAAGGAGGCGCTCTCCAAAGCGTTCGGGACCGGGATTGGCAAGTCGATGGGTTGGCGCGATCTCGATGTGCAAAAGCGGGAAAGCGGCGAGCCGTTTGTCGTCCTGAGCGGAGGCGCGGAGAAGATGGCTAACGAACGCGAAGTCGGCCGGGTCTGGATCAGCCTCAGCCATACCGACAAGAGCGGGATGGCCACCATTATTCTCGAGGCGCATGATCGATGAAGCGCGGGCTTGCACTCGAAATCTGCCTTTTTCACGTATGCTCGGAAACTGGCGGGAAAGTTGCCCTTACGCCCGTTCTCAGCCCGCCTGGGCAAGCCACCACGGTATCCGATGGAGCTGCTGGTTGAGATAGTCGTGCACTGCCCGCATTGCGGAGAGGCGTTTCCATTGCAGGTCGATACCTCGCAGGGCGATCTGACGATGATCGAAGATTGCAGCGTGTGTTGTCGCCCGATCACGCTGCGGGTCGTATGCCGCCCCGGTGAAGTGGTGGCGCTGGAGGAAGGGGAGTGAGGACTCTTGCGCGGGTCAGCTGAAAATCGTAGAAAGGAAGCATGTTCCAGAAGGACGCGGTCGTGCGGCTGCTGCGCGATAACGATCCGGCGACGGTCAACTTGCTGAAGGAGCAGTTGATCGAATCCGGCAGTGATGGCATCGCGGCCCTGCGCGATCTCCTGGCACTCGATGATGCGGCAGTCACGGCGCATGTGCGCGAGGTGCTGGAAAAGATCGAGTGCGACCAGGCCCATGACGACATGTTGCTTTGCGCCCACCTTTTCCCGGAGCACGGTGACATCGAAGCAGCCTGGTGGCTTCTGACCCTCTGTTTTGAGCCCGACGCATCGGTCGCCAAACTGCGCCGGAAACTCGATGCCTGGGGTCGGCGCTTGCGCATGCTCGTGGCGAAGGCCGGATCGAACCGGGAGCGCCTTCAGGCCCTGACCACCTTCATGGCGGAGGATCTCGGGTTTCGCGGCAACGCCGAAGAATACTACGATCCGAAAAACTCATTGCTCAGCGACGTGATCGAAACGCGGCTCGGCATCCCGATTTCCCTCGCGATGCTTTACGTCATCATCGGGCGGCGCGCCGATATGCAAATCGACGGAATAAACCTCCCGGGACATTTCATCGCGCGCTATGAGCGGATTCTGTTCGATCCCTTTCACCAGGGACGCATTCTCTCGCGGCCTGATTGCGAGGCGATCCTGGCGCGACAACGACTCAAAAGCCAATCGAGTTATTTCGCGCCCGCCTCGCCGCGGTTGGTCCTGATGCGGATGCTGGCCAATCTGCTCTTCATCTTCGAGCGGGCCGGCGAAAAGCCGAAGCACAGTCTCGTGATGCATTGGCTGAAGGCGCTCGAACGCTGAGCCGCAAGTATTTCGACTGACGCAGGTAAGCACCTGCATCCGAAGCCTGTCCACGTTCGGAGTCGAGACGAGGGCAAGCGTGGACGATGCCACCTGACAGTAGCGACGACGGTGAAAACGGGACGACCGGCGAATTTGGCGCGATCTCCGCCAATTAGGAGGGCAGAATTCTTCGGACGTTACCCACACTTCTGGAGAGGAGAGCTTCTAGCGATTGCTGTTGCCTTCGCCGGGCGCGAGCCTCATCGGCTCGCGCGGGATGGTGATGAATTTGGCGGCGGCGCTTCGGTGAATCGACTTGAAACCCGGACGCTTCCAGAGCGTAGATCGCGGCCCCGCGGAGCGAGGCTTCCTGATCGGCACAGACTTCCAGATCGCGGCCTAACGAATCGGCCAGGAGTTGGAGTGAGGCTGGCGATTTTAGGATCCCGCCGGAGACGATGATTTTCTTGGCTTCGCCGGTCGCGCCTTCCAGCTTCTCCAAAATCTCGGCCAGACGATAAAACGATGCGGTGATCGCCGCGGTGAGGAGATCAGCGGCAGTGGCTGCCTGGCTGAGGCCAGCCACTACGCCGGACAAGTCCTCTGGCCAGCTGGGTGCGCGCTCGCTTACCCAAAAGGGCAGAATGGTGAGTGCGTCTTTCCCGCAACCGTGCTTTCGCAACACCTTCTCGATCGAACGGTTGTCGCTAGGTAAGCGAAGTTCTCGCAGGCACCAGGCACGCAGGTTGCCGGCATTGCTGATCGCGCCACCGAAGAGCTGACGCTGCTGGTCGATCACGTGCTGGAAGAGTCCGAATGGCAGGGGCGCCCCCGGCGGCCGTAAGGCCCTGACCGCGGCGCTGGTGCCCACATTGATCGCGACGAGCCCCGGTCGGGTTGCGCTTGAGCCAAGATTTCCAGCGGCTCCATCGCCGATTGCCGGGAAAATGGTCTGGCGCGCGGTCGCGCACCTCTCAGTCAGTGACCCGAGATGCGTCTTTTTGATGCCAGCGGCGTTGAGGAGTTCGTGGTCCCAATCGTGTTCATCGAGGTTATAGAGACCTGTCCCACTCGCCATCGAAGGGCTACACCCTCTGACGCCAAAGATTCTCTCGAAGATCCACTCGGCCGGCGAAACCCAGCGCGACACACGGCGAAAGAGGCGGGGTTCCGTCCGCCGCAGCCAGGCGAGCTTGGCCGGCCAATAGGAGGCGCGCAACATGCAGCCGGTGCGCTTCTGGATCTCCCGCTCGTCCGATTCCTCCCGCAATCTCTCGGCGTCAGCGCAGCTGCGTGCATCAGCCCAAGTGTAGACCGGCGTAAGCGGCTCGCCCGCCCGATTGAGCCCGAGCAAGCTGTGCCAAAAACCGGAGCCCGCGATGATCGACGGCGATAAATTCGTCACACTTGTTCGCGTTTTCCGCAAGCAGCGACGAGTGGCACGCAGAAGCTCAATGGGATCAAGCTCGGCTGCGCGATCGAGCGAATGTCGCACCCGGTAATCCTGACTGGCCCTTGAACCGGCTATTGGGCGCGCTTTCTCGTCGAAGAGGGCACTCCGGACGGAGGAGGTGCCGAGATCAATGGCAAGGACGGCCGGTAGGGCGCGGCGGCTGGGCATGCGGGGAAGTTATCCGCGCTCGGATCCGGAGTTGAAGTTTTTTTCCGGCTTGGCGCAGCGTTTCGTTTTCACGAAGGTGAGAAAGCTGCCGAGGCGTTAGCCTAACGACTGAAAATGTCCAAAAAAATTCTTACAGGTCTGGAGAGTCCCACCATTCGGGGGTGCAAAGTCCACCTCGCCAGCCAGGCGGATATTTCTCTCACCCGTGGCGAGGCAACCGGCGGGGTGCGGCCATGACAGAGGAGCCAAAAACGAAAACCTGGCGCTGGAATCAGGTGCGCATGGTCCTGATCGTTCTGGCCGCACTCCTCGTCGCAGGCCGGATTGTCTTCTACTACTTTCCCCACGATCATTACTATTTTCTGGCTCATAGCTTGGTTCACGGCCGATTCGACGTCGATCAGATGCCGCCGGGCGTCCTCGACGTCGCTCGCTGGCGGGGACACAACTATTTGCCCTTCGGTCCGTTGCCCGCCCTTCTCGTAGTGCCCTTCCTCCCGCTACTCAACCTCGGCTTCGATCTGAGCTTGGTGATCCTGGTAATGAGCGCGCTCAATCTATGGCTCTTGCGGAATGTGCTGCGGGAATTGGACGTGACCGCTGAACTACTCAAGTGGGCGCTACTGCTCTTTTTTGTGGGCACCAGCTATTACTCGACACTGATCATGCCCTTTTCTACCTGGCTGGCGCACGTGGCCGTCGTAACGGGCCTGCTTCTGGCGATAAGAGAAACGCTGGGTAAGCAGCGGCCCATACTGATCGGCCTCTTTGTCGGGCTGGCCGGTATGTCCAGAGTGACCGCTTTTTTCACGCTGCCATTCTTTGCCTGGCTTCTCTGGCACCGGCAGCCGGCGCCGCCAGACAGGGACTCTCTTAAGGCGCGATTGGTTAGGCTCGCCGGGCTGGGAGCGGGAATCACCGGGCCGCTGATCCTCTTGCTATTATATAACTACGCCCGATTCCAAAATCCGTTCCGGACTGGCTACGCCGACGTGGTCCTGACCAATCCGATATTGGAGCAGGCCCGGGCGCACGGTCTGTTCAGTCTGGTGCACATCCCCAAAAATCTGTTCATGCTTCTGTTACAGGGGCCTGTGCCCTACCCGTCACTGGAAGCTCCCGTGTTGGAAATGCCCTATGTGCAGCCCAGCCGGTGGGGTATGGGCTTAGTATTCACTTCGCCGGCTCTGTTGCTGGCCTTCTGGGCGCCAGTGCGCGAACGCCTCGTGCAGGCGTGCTGGCTGGCAATATTGTGCGTTCTCCTGCCGCTGATTACCTATTATGGCGTGGGCTGGACCCAGTTTGGCTACCGTTATGCCCTCGATTTCATGCCCTTCCTATTGCTTATCGCCGCCCTCGGCTTCAAGACTGTATCGATCGGGAAAGTCCGGATTCTAACCACCATAGGGGTTCTGGTGAATCTCTGGGGCGCAGCGTGGGTAATTGCCTGGAACCAGCCGTTCTGCCGACCGTTGCGACTCCTGGAAAAGAAGACAGTCATTAGCCAGAGCGGAGTTGTGGGCGGCGCGAAATCCTCCGCGATCGAGATGCCGGATGCTCGCCTCAGGCGGTAGAGTTTTTTCCGGGTTGGCGTCGCGTCTCGTTTTCGCGATGGTGAGGAAGCGGCCGGCGCGGTCGGCCTAACGATTGCGATGTACAAAAAAATACTCGTCGCGCTGGATAATAGTCCCACCGATCAGGCAATGCTTCCGCACATCACGGAGCTGGCCAGAGTGCATGGGTCGGAGTTGCTCCTTCTCCATGTTGCCGACGGCTGGGCGGCCCGCAATTACAATCGATTCGAACTGTCCGACTCCGAGGAGATGAAAAAGGATCGCGACTACCTCGAAAAGACGGCGGGCGAGATGCGTGCGCGAGGCTTTCTCGTCGAGGCGCAATTGGAGCTGGGAGATCCCGCATCCGGTATTCTGAAAACGGCGGACGCGAAAGGGTGCGACCTGATTGCGATGACAACGCATGGACATCGTTTTCTGAAGGATTTGCTCTATGGCAGCACGATCACCCAGGTGCGGCATCTGGCGAAAGTGCCGGTCCTGCTGGTCAATGTGCGGAAATAACGCCACCGCGTGACCTTTTCCGGCGAATCCGATGCGATGAAGACGCTTTTCCTGACCAACGAATACCCGCCTCACGTCTACGGCGGGGCGGGGGTGCACGTCGATTATTTGTCGCGCGAGCTGGCCAAATTGATGGAAGTAGAGGTTCGCTGTTTTGGCGATCAGGAGTCGTTAGGCACGAATCCGGCGGTGCGTGGTTTCGGACTCGAGAGCGGCGCTTACACGTCTCCGAAGCCGTTGCAGTCCGTTTTTGGCGCGGTGCAGCGTTGCCTCGATTTCAACACGACCAACGTCGCGGCGGATATCGTACATTGCCACACTTGGTACAGCCATTTCGGCGGCATCCTGGCAAAATTAAATTACGGCATTCCGCTCGTTATCACGGTGCATTCGCTTGAGCCGTTACGGCCGTGGAAGCGCGAACAACTTGGCGGCGGATACGACTTCACCGTCTGGCTGGAGAAGACAGCGTTGGAAATGGCCGACGCCGTTATTGCCGTCTCGAAGGGGACGCGGGCCGACGTGGAACGGCTCTTTCAAATTAAACCGGAACGTCTGCATGTGATTTATAATGGGATCGATCTTGAAGAATATCGGCCGTCGGAAGGAACCGACGCGCTGGTGCGCTACGGGATTGATCCGGCTCGGCCCTTTCTCCTTTTCGTTGGGCGAATCACGCGGCAAAAGGGAATTATTCACCTCGCCCGCGCGATTCAATTCATGGACCCGACTTTCCAGATCGTGCTTTGTGCCGGGGCACCCGACACGCCCGAGATCGCGGCGGAGATGAAAGTGGCGGTGACTGCGGCGCAGCAGCAACGCAAAGACATCATCTGGATCGACGAGATGGTGGACAAGAAAACCGTGCACCAGCTTTACGCGCAGGCGGCGGTCTTTTGTTGTCCTTCGATCTACGAGCCGTTCGGGATCATCAACCTCGAAGCGATGGCCTGCGAAACAGCAGTGGTCGCGAGTGCGGTCGGCGGAATTAAGGAAGTGGTGGTGGATGGAGAGACGGGATTCCTGGTGCCAGTCAAACAGATGACGGAGAGCCCTTTCGAGCCGACCGAGCCGGAACAATTTGCGCGCGATCTGGCCCGTAAAGTAAACGAGCTGATGGTCAATCCGGACCTGCAAAAAAGGTTTGGGCGCGCTGGCCGGAAGCGGGCGGAGGAAAAGTTTGGTTGGGCTGCGATCGCACGGGAGACGCAGCGTCTCTACACGTCGCTGCTGAGCCCGGCGAATCGTTAGCAGCCGGTGGCGGGCAGACCTGTCGCGATCTCGCGGCCAGTGTATGTTAGGGCGTGTTTGTTGATCGCATCAAAGTCTTTGCCAAGGCGGGAGATGGCGGGCGCGGTTGCGTCAGTTTTCGGCGCGAAAAATTCGTCCCGCGCGGCGGCCCGGATGGTGGCGACGGCGGCCGGGGAGGGGACGTCATTCTGCGCGCCGACGAACATACCGATAACCTGGCGAGCCTGTTTTATGAGCCCTTGATCAAGGCAAAGAAGGGCTCCCACGGAATGGGGAAACAGATGCACGGACGGGGCGCGCCGGCCAAGATCGTCAAGGTCCCGGTCGGCACGGTGGTGCATCGGATTGATTCGTTAGGCGACCCTGCCGCTTTCACCGATTCGATCGCGCCACCCGAAGCTCCACCGGGCTTGGTCCGCTGACCTCCGGCTTGAGCAGATTGCCGATCTTGCGCAGCCTAACGAAGAGTTTGTCCTCTGCCACGGCGGCAAGGGCGGGAAAGGCAATGTCCATTTCAAGAGTGCGCGCAACCGTGCCCCGCGCCAGTATTCGGAGGGGGAAGAAGGCGAGTCGGGGGATTTTATTCTCGAGCTGCGAACGATTGCGGACGCAGGCCTGGTGGGTTATCCGAACGCGGGTAAATCCACGCTGCTCCGGCGGATTTCGGCGGCGCATCCGAAAGTGGCGGCCTATCCCTTCACCACTCTTCACCCGATGATCGGGGTGGTCGATTTCGATGATTATCGGCGCGCCACTGTGGCGGATATTCCCGGCTTAATCGACGGAGCGCACCGAGAATCTTGGCCTCGGGCACGCTTTTCTACGGCACATCACTCGCTGCCAGTTGCTCCTTTTCGTGATCGACATGGCCGGGAGCGAGGGGCGCAACCCGATCGAAGATTTGCAGCATCTGCGGCGCGAAATCGATCTCTATGACCCGCGGCTTTCGCTGCGACCGTGGCGGGTGGTGGCGAACAAGATGGATTTGCCGGAGGCAGCCGACCATCTCGCTGCGTTCCGGCAGCGATTCCCGGATCGAGAAGTCGTTCCCGTCTCGGCCCGCGGGGACGAAGGAATAGAGGAGCTGAAAAGCGGTTTGGATCATTGGCTGCAAGAACTCGTCATGGACAAGGTAGCCGCGGCGGCTTCTTCTTATGCGGAGTCCGTAAGCCAAAGCAAAACCGAATACAGTTAGACAAGAGGAACGAATGCGTTATCTGTTCACGACTTTTTGACGCAGCCACACAGGAGTTCCCCATCTATTATGTCGAAATTGGTCGTCGCAAGTTACTGCACAACATTTCTTAAATCGGAGATGCTCCACATCTACCGGCAGGTCACGGGCCTGTCCGGGGTGAAGACCTTCGTGATGACGAAGAAGATGCAGAACTCGGATCGGTTTCCGTTTGCGGACATCGAGCTGATCCCGGCGCCGAGCATCAATCCATTTCGCCACGGCTGGCTGAAATTCGTCGAGCGGCAACCGCCGATCGTCTATCGGGGCGAATATCAATTGCTGGCCAATCTGCTCGAGCGTCGCGGAGCCGACGTGATGCACATTTATTTTGGCCACACCGGAGTCCACCTCCTGCCGTTCATCCAGTGCTGGGATAAACCATGCATTGTCTCTTTCCACGGCGCCGATGTGATGTTGAAGGCGGAGAGTCCGGATTACGCGGCGAAGTTGCGCAAGGTCTTCCACTCCGTTCCGCTGGTCCTGGCGCGTTCCCGCTCCCTCGAGCAACGGCTCGTTCTGCTCGGCTGTCCGCCGGAAAAGATTCGGATCAATCGAACGGGCATCCCCTTGTCGCAATTCCCGGTGCGGCGGCGGGAAGCGCCGGAAGGTGGCTGCTGGAGATTCCTGCAAGCCTGTCGTTTAATCCCGAAAAAAGGTCTAACGACTTGCCTCCGGGCTTTCGCGCTTTTCCATCGGGAGAATCCGCACGCCGAGTTGCTGATTGCGGGGAAAGGTCCGCTTCAGCCGGTCCTCGAAACGCTCGCAGTGCAGTTGAGTATCAGCGAACACGTGCATTTTACAGGCTTCCTCTCGCAAGCGGATCTGCTCGAGCCTTTACCACAGCTGCCACGTCTTTCTGCATCCGAGCGAAATGCCGGCGGACGAAAACCAGGAGGGAATTCCCAATTCCATTCTGGAAGCGATGGCCACCGGGATGCCGGTGCTCGCGACCCGGCACGGCGGAATTCCGGAGGCCGTGGAGGACGGACGCTGCGGCGCTGCTGGTGGACGAGCGCGATTACCAGGGGCTGGCCGCGGAGATGAAGAAGATTACGCGCACCCCGCATTCCTTTGCCGAGATGGGTATCCTGGCGAGCGAATCAGTTTCGGCCGACTTCGAGCAAGGCGCGCACATCGCGCAATCTGGAAGCGCACTACCAGCGAAGCGGTCGAGATTGCAGACCAAGCCGTGGCCCTCGCCAGACCGGAAATACCGGTAATCGCGCCGCAATTTCAACAGGAAGGCGTGCCCGCAAAATAGCGGCCGGTCAGCTCAGATTCCTCCGATTCTTGCTCCGGAAAAATTCTCCGGAAAGTCGCTTGTCAGCGCTGGCAACATGCTCTTCTGTAAGCGCGACGTAAGCGGCCCCTAACGGCGCACGCGTGTTCCGTCTCGGATCATGCCGCGCCGCGACCGATAAATCGAAAGAGGCTGTTTTCCGAACCCACGCATGGTCCATCGCTATTTTCTACCACTGTTATTGAGCGTCTTTGTGCTGCTCGCTTTGGCCGGATTTGCGACCGGTGCGCGCGCTCAGGAGCCGGTGCCGACCCACCAAGCTCCGACGGAAAAACACGAAGCGCTCTCTTCTGAAGGCGACGCCCCTCTACAGCATCGGAGGCTTCAAGGTCACGAACTCCATGCTGGTGACTTGGTTTGTGGCCGTGGGCATTATCGTTTTCGCCCAGCTCGCAACGCGCAAAATCAAACCCGTTCCGACCGGAATTCAAAACTTCTGGGAATGGATGGTGGAAGGCCTCTATGACTTCCTCGAAAGTGTGATCGGTTCTCACTTGGTGCGGAAAACGTTCTGGTTTTTCGCCACGATTTTCATCTTCATCCTTTTCCTTAACTGGTTTGGCTTGATCCCAGGAGTTGGGACCATCGGCTGGGGACACCACGACACGGTGACGAATGCGTTTCATGTTGACCGCCCACTCCTGCGCGGGGCGAACGCCGATCTCAATCTCACCCTCGCGATGGCGACGGTTTTCTTCGCCCTCTGGATTGTCTGGGCCCTGCAGGAAAACGGCCCGGGCGGCTTCGTCCTTCACCTGTTTGGGCCGAAGGGTGATTCCCGCGGCTTTTTGAAATTCCTCATGATCCTCGTGTTTTTCATGGTCGGCTGGCTGGAAGTCGTTTCGATCTTGTTTCGACCCGTCTCGCTCAGCTTCCGGCTCTATGGCAACGTCTATGCGGGTGAGAACATGCTGGAAGTCGATGGCGCATATCGTGCCGGCGCTTTCCTGGCTGATCCCGATCCCGTTTTACTTTATGGAACTCTTGGTGGGCGTCGTGCAGGCGCTGGTCTTCATGTTGCTGACCGCAGTCTTCACTCTCTTGATTGCGCACCACGAACCGGCGCAGGGCGCGCACCACTAAAATTTTCGGTTACCGTTGCGGCTGGACCACGGCGGAGACTGAAGAAAACCAACCAAAAGAAAATATGATACTACCACTACTGGCAGAGATGAGCGGAAGCATTCACGTCGGTCTTGCAGCGCTTGGCGCGGCGATCGGCGTGGGATTGATCGGGATGGGCGCGGCCTCCGCGGTCGGTCGCAATCCGGGCGCGGCAACTCCGATTCTGGTGCAGGCGATCCTGGCCATCGCTTTCGCGGAAGCGATCGTCTTCTACGCTCTGTTCCTCGTTAAATAAGTTGAGGCGAGCCTGAGCCGCGTGCTTAGGCCGCCAATCCACGCATGAACATTATATTCCTCGCTGCCGCCGGCGGCTTTGGCGAAATGGTCGCGGAGAACGGGAGAAGCTTTTGGTTTCGATCTGAAGATTTTCCTCTCGCAGGTGGTCAGCTTTGTCATTGTCGCGCTGCTTCTTCGGCAATTTGCCTACAAGCCGATCCTCAAGGTGCTGGAAGAGCGCCGGCAACGGATCGCCGAAGGGCTCCTGAATGCCGAGAAGATCAAGGAGCAACTTGCCGAAGCCCAGCAACGGCACCAGGAAATCCTGGCCAAGGCCAACGGCGAAGCGCAGAAAATGATCGACGAAGCGCGGGCCAGCGCCGGCGTGATCGCAGATCGCAAGCAACAGGAAGCGATCGTGGCGGCGGAGCAAATTCTGGCCAAGGCGCGCGAGGCGAGTGCGCTCGAGCACGAGCGCACCATGAGCCAGCTCAAACGCGAACTCGGCCGGCTGGTCGTCGACACTACCGCGAAAGTGACGGGCAAAGTCCTGACCCAGGAAGACCAGCGTCGTTTACAGGAGGAAGCCAGCCGGCAGGTCGCGTCCTAACGATCCCTGGCCTAACGACGTGAAGATCAGCAAAGACATCCGCCAACTCTCGCGCAACCTAGTGCGGAGCAGCTATGTCGAGGGGGGCTTGAACCGCGAGAGAATCGGTTCGATTGTCGCCGCGATCATCGCCAGGCAGCCGCGCAATTACATTCAGCTTCTCGAAAATTATCAGCGCCTCCTGCGGCTCGAAGTCGAGAAACGGCGGGCCACGATCGAGTCCGCCTCGGAGCTCGACCCGGAAGCGGGTCGGCAAATTGTGGCCGGCCTCGAGAAAACCTACGGCGCCGGTCTGACGACGAATTTTGTCGTCAATCCGGCTCTCCTCGGTGGCGTGCGCGTCCGCGTTGGAAGCGACGTCTGGGACAGCAGCGTCCGCAACCGGCTCGAGCGCTTGCAGCAGAAACTTTAACCTAACGAATTATCATGAGCAGTATTCTGGAAGAAATCGAAACGCAAATCGCGGGGCTCAAAACCTCGACCACCAAGAGCAATGTCGGCGTAGTCCGCGAAGCCGGCGACGGTGTCGCCCGGGTCGAAGGCCTGAGCGAGGTGATGTTGAACGAGATGATCGAATTCCCAAGTGGCGAATTCGGCCTCGCGCTCAACCTCGAAGAAACCGAGGTCGGCGTCATTCTGCTCGGCGATCCAACCAAGGTATCGGAAGGCGACGAAGTCAAAACGACCGGGCAGCCTGCTCCAGGTACCGGTCGGCAAGGCCCTTCTTGGCCGAGTCGTGAATACTCTCGGTCAGCCGGTCGATAACAAGGGCCCGATCAACACCGATACTTTTTATCCGGTCGAGAAGATCGCTCCGGGCATCATCAAACGCCGCAGCGTCAACCAGCCCGTCCAGACCGGCATCATGGCGATCGACGCCATGGTTCCGATCGGTCGTGGCCAGCGCGAATTGATCATCGGCGATCGCGCGACCGGCAAGTCGACGATCGCGGTCGACACCATCATCAGCCAGGCCCGCCTGAACAAGGCGGCCGAAGATGGCCAATTGAAGGATTATCGGCCGCTCTATTGCATCTACGTCGCGATCGGCCAAAAGAATTCAAATGTCGCGCGCACGCTGGCGGTGCTGGAGAAAAATGGCGCGATGCCCTACACCACGATTATTTCCGCGCCCGCTTCCGAAAGCGCGACGAACCAGTATCTGGCGCCATTTGCCGGTGCCGCGATGGGTGAGTGGTTCATGGATAACGGCATGGATGCGCTCATCATTTATGATGATCTCTCCAAGCACGCTGTCGCTTATCGCCAGGTTTCGCTCGTGCTGAAGCGGCCCTCCGGTCGCGAAGCGTATCCGGGCGATGTTTTCTATCTCCATTCGCGCCTGCTCGAACGCAGCGCGCGCGTGACCGAGGAAGCCGGCGGCGGTTCGCTGACCGCGCTGCCGATCATCGAAACGCAGGCGGGCGACGTCTCGGCCTACATTCCGACCAACGTCATCTCGATTACCGACGGCCAGATTTATCTGGAGACCGATCTTTTCTTCCAAGGCATTCGGCCGGCCATCTCGGTCGGTCTTTCGGTCAGCCGCGTCGGATCCGCCGCGCAGATCAAGGCGATCAAACAGGTCGCCGGCAAGATCAAGCTCGATCTCGCGCAGTTCCGCGAACTGGCGGCCTTCGCGCAGTTCGGTTCCGATCTTGACGCTGCCACCAAGGCGCGGCTCGATCGCGGTCAGCGCATCGTCGAGCTCTTCAAGCAGATTCAGTACAACCCGATCCCGGTTGAAGAACAGGTCGCGATTCTTTGGGCGATGCAGAATGGATATCTCGATCCGGTGCCAGTCGAGCGGGTGAAGGAATTCCAGAGCCAAGCTGCAGGATTATCTGCAGACTCGGAAAGAGAGCGTGCTCGCCTCGATTCGGACGAAGAAGGCGATCGACAAGGATTTGGAAGCCGAGCTGGCGACGGCGCTGAACGATTTCAAGGCCACCTGGCAATAAGCGCTAACGACATGGCGAACACGCAAGATATTCGGCGCCGGATCAAGTCGATCCGCAACACCGCGCAGATCACCAAGGCGATGCAGATGGTGGCCGCCTCGAAGATGCGCAAGGCGCAGCAACACGCGCTCGCCGGTCGCCCCTACTCGGAGCTGATGAATCGCGTCCTCGTCTCACTCAAGAGCCGGACCGATCCGCTGCTCCATCCGCTCCTGCAGATTCGCCCGACCAACAAGGAACTGGTCCTGATCATCAGCACGGATAAGGGGCTTGCCGGCGCCTCAACACTAACATCATGCGCGAGGCGGCGAACTTCGATCAGGCGAAAACGATCTTTGTCACCGCCGGACGCAAGGCGCAGCCAATTTGTCGCCCGGACGCGGCGCGAATTGCTGGCGGATTTTGAGCTGAAGGATTCGCCCACCATTTTGGAGACCAAGGCCATCTCGAAATTCTGCGTCGAGAAATTTCTCGAGCGGGGAAGTCGACAAAGTGACCGTGCTCTACACCCATTTTGTCAACACGATCAACCAGAAGCCGGTCGCGCAGACCCTTCTCCCGATCGATCGATTTGCTTTTGGCGCGGCCCCGGCGCTGCGCCTAACAGATGGCGAGCGGACCCGATGCTGGAGTACACCTTCGAGCCCAGCCCACAGGCGGTGCTCGATTTCATGCTGCCGTATTACGTGCAGTATCAGGTTTTCCAGATGATCCTCGACGCTCGGGCCTCGGAGCACAGCGCGCGCATGGTGGCGATGAAAAACGCGACCGACAACGCGAACCAGTTCATCAAGGATCTCACTCTCGAGTACAACAAGATGCGGCAGGCCAGCATCACGACCGAATTGCTCGAGATCGCCACTGCCCAGATGGCCGTCGGCGGCTAGAACCTTACCCTCCGAAAAAGTAACGGCCGCCCCCTCGCGAGGACGGCCGCCAAGCCAAAGCTGTTGGATCCTTAGTGCGCGGAGGGAGAACTGCCGCGCGCAGCTGTGCGATTCGCCGGCGCCGCAAGATCTGGGTGACGGCGATGGCCGCGATCAGGCCGATAATCGGGAACAGCGCGCTCATCTCGCGGAATCGGGCGCGAGGGTCGCCTGGAAAGCGACCGGCAGAACCCCGCCGCTACAGAGCGCCGACGGAGATGAATTTGTAGTTGGAGAAATCAGCGATGCTGATGAAGATAAGATTGGACGAGCTGGTGTAGGAACCTCCGATCTGCTGACCCGGATCGCCCAGAGTCGAAGAACCCCAGATCACGAAGGTTTCGTTGTTGTAGACGTTTCCGATCTGCAGTTTTCCGTCAGTGAAACCTTGGGCGAGGAGTGAACTGACTCGAATTGGATGAACTTGTCGGATACCACCCATTTCCCTGCAACTGTGATCGGAGGTGCTGACCACCCCAATCCAGGGAGTTCAGCCCCGGAGGTCTTGTAGTAGAGGCCGAGCGGCGTGTGTCGGGAAACCCACAGTGTAGCCGACGGCGGTGATGCTGTAGCCGGACGAGGTGAACGTTTTTGCTGGGGAGCCGACCGCGCCTTCTGTGCTCCTGGGTTCAGGTTCCAAGTGACCACTGTGGCCCAGGCGGACGAGGCCGCGAATACGCAAAGAAATGAGAATGTAACGAACGTTTTTTGGCTGTGACGGAATCGGTAATTTTTCATGGGGCTGGTGCTTGGGATGTTTTAGTGGGATTTGAAAGTGTGATGGCAAGCCTTTTCTGCTGCCGGACATTGTTTTTGTCATAAATGAGACTCACGGTCAATAATATTTTAATGCTCACTCATTTTTACTCGATTTTTCCACATAAACTATAATCCCGCTGATATGGTGATTTCACTCGGTATCCCCGACTGACGGTCGGCCATCGATTGTGCTTCGCCCGGTGAAACATCTCCACTAAACTTTGCTCTTGGGCATGGAATTCGCGAGGCAGTGCCATGGAGGATTTGAGCCTCGGCAAGTGAGACGCTCAGATTCGACCGAAATCGGCCAAGAGCCAGGCGTCATACCCAAAACGATAACGGCCGCCCCTTGGCAGAGGACGGCCGCATCCACCCTAACCCAACGATGAACCGAATTATTCTTAGCGTTCGCCATTTCTGCCATCTACTGGGTGCGGCGGCGGCGCAGGATGTGAGTAAAGCGACGGCCGCGATCAGGCTCATGATGGGATAGAGCGCCGCCATTTCCGGCACCGGGGTGAGTGTCATGGTGAACTTGATGCCGTCATTGAAAAAATGACAATCGGGATCAAGCCCGAAGGCAAGTCGCCATCTTCGCGATATAGAGCGCCAATGTCTGGAGTTGGCTGGAGGTGAAATTGTAGGCGTAGTTCACTCCGGTGGTGGTGAAACTCTTGTCCGCCAGGAAAGTGTCGGCCGGTGCCCGACTTGACGAGCCATTTGAATTGCTGTGATAGCGGGTACTGATGAAGTCGTCGGTCAGATCCGTTACCGGGGCGCCCCAGTTGGGTCATCGACGAAAGAGGCGATCCCGAAATTAATCGCGGTATCCAGGAGATGCAGTGGAGCACGTTGGGGTTCCGTCCCAGTTGGAAATATTGGTAACGACAGTGAGTCGCGCCGGTGATCGCATGCCGCTTAAGTTGATGTTATCGATCCTCCAGGTGTATGCGAGGTGGTGGTCGAGGTCGTTCATGTCGCCGGATTGGGCTGGAAGCAGAGCGTGGTTACGGTAGCTTGGGCCGAGGTGGCCAGGCCGGCGCGGCGAGCAATGCGCAGCGGTAACCGAGCGACGATTTGCGCGGTTTCCGGGTCGGGGCGAGAGGAGAAGAGCGTGCAGTATCATTTGAAGGGCAGAGGCACGAGTGAGTTGATCGCGCTTCATGCAACTGAGAATTCTCATAATTGATTCTCAAGGTCTAGAATTATTTTCATGCCAACTATAATTTTCATATTAGATTAATCGCATTCCGTAAACGTCCGATTGGCGCATTGTTCCCCGGGGACGGGCGCGGCCACTCCCCGGTAGGCCCCGGTGCAAACCCCTCCGTCGGGCACAGCCATTGCTCCGTTAAACAGCACCGCCATGTCATCTTACCTTCTAAGAAACTCGCGCCACCGCACCCGAGAGTTCGACCGAGCCTTTACGCTTGTCGAGGTGCTCGTTGCCACCGCTTTCTTGGGCTTCCTCGCCGGCAGTGCCATCTGGGCACTCGACTCAAGCCAATAATTACGCCTCCGTCGCCCGCCTCTACACTGGAGCAATGACGGCGGCCCAGAACCAGATCGACGTCAGTCATGACCGATGCCCCCTTCAATCCCCAATACACCCCGCCGCAGGCGCCGCCGGCCCTTACCCTCGGCAGCAGCGCCCCGCAGACCGTCACGATTTACACGGAACCCGCCGGCGCCGGCGGCCAATCCCATGCCGTCACCGGGCAGATGGTCACGACCGTCACCAAAATTAACGTCGTGGCCAAGAGTTCTCTACCTCTGATCTCTATTCCGCCACCGTCGTCGTCACCTACACATTTCGAAGTAAAAACTACAAGGTCCAGTTCACGCCATGCGCGCTTCCGACGTATGATTCGCTTGCGCCGTCAGCCACGGAGCCTCCGGGTCCACTCTCCCCGAGATGCTCGTCACCGTCGCCATCCTGAGCTCTTGTCGGCTTCATGGTCTTTCTCGTCCTGAATACCGGGATGGTCCTCTACGCCAAGAATACCGCCGTCAACTCCGCCCATCAGCAGGCGCGGGCCGGCGTCGACCAGATGCTGACCAATCTGCACAACTCCGTCTCCATCCCGCAGTTGACCGATGCGAACCTTGTCCCGCTCACCGACGTCGTCGACGGCAGTGGCCAGCCTACTCCGGCGGCTGGAATTTCCTTCCAGACTTTCGACGCTGGCCCGTTTCCAGTCGTGGTCCAGGCCGAGCTAACTCCACCTCGCTTATCGTTTTCTGCGGGGGCTACACCCCGCCTGCTAATGCCCGGCTCAACATCCCCTCGCATGGCATTGAGTAGGATATCGTCTCTTCGCTAATGGCCTGGCCGGTTACCGCCAGTTCAACTTCTCCACCGCCATTGGCACCGGCGTCGATATCTCCGGCACGGGCATCGATGGAGGCCTCGACACCACCTACGTCATCACCGCCTTCATCACCCGGCGAGCCAGCTACGCCGCCGTGCGCAGCACCGGATTCTCCTCCGCCTATTCGGGCGAATTGCGCTACTTCCCCACCAACGACACCGCCACTTACCGAGTCATCACCCGCAACCTCGTCTCGGGCACTCCCTTTAGCATTCCCATCCTGCCGGGCGGCGGCCTGCAGAACCGTTACATCGCCGCCGTCAACCTCTCCACCGCCGAGCCCAAGTTCAACCAGCGCGGTTACGCAGCGGTCAACATGTTCGTCAACTCCCTCATCCCCTTCCGCTGCCGGCTCACAAATACCCAATGAAAACCTCACCCACCATCGGCGGTTCTGGCAACACCCTCGTCGTCACCCTTCTCACCATGGCCATCGTCGGCGTCTTCATCGAGCTGGCCTTGTCCTATACCAACTCCGTCGGGCGCACCGTCCAGCGCAGCCTTATCCTGCGCCAGGCTACTAATATCGCCGACTCCAGCACCGAGATGTCCTTCTCCGCCTGGCGCGCCATTTGCCGCCAGAACCAGAATAAAGTTTACAAACGGAGCGACATGGACCAGGCCAGCGAAATCCCCAGCCCCACCCCGGGCAACTTTCCCGGCGTCCCCATCTATCGCCTGACCAACTACGCCGTCTATCCCCTCGATTCCTATTGGGAACCCAGAACCGCCGGCGGTTCCACCCCCGCTCCTATTGCCGGGCCCAACCATGGCGACCTTAGCTATTACTACCTCGCCACGGCCGACGTCATGGTCCCTACCGCCACCTCGCGCACCGCCAGTAACCTCGCCGCCACCGCCGCCCTCACCGACCCGGGTAACATCACCGCCAGAGTCCGACGCGTTTTTCAAAAGGAAGTTCTCTCCCTCTGGCGCTACGCCATTTTCTACGACGACAACATGGAGATCCATCCCGGCCCCACCATGAACGTCACTGGCGACGTCCACACCAACGGCAACCTTTACACCGGCCATAATACCCTTACCCTCTCCGGCAAAACCACCTACAAAGACTCCTGGACCATCGGTTTCGCCCCCGGCGACGGTAACCATCCCGAGACCCCCACCAGCCCCCATTGGCCGGCCGACCTGCCCCCTGCCAGCGACGTGGAACAACAACCCTACGGAGTCCATCTCGACGACTACCATCCCCTCATCGAATACACCACCGCCGCCACCGATCTCGATCCCTACCGCTTTCAGACCCAGGCCGGCTTCGTCGTCACCATTGACGCCTCCAATAACGTCAAAGTCTTTAACGGCAGCGGCACCGACATCACCAACAAAAGCGGCAACAGCAACGACGCCAAAGCCTCCCGCGGCATCCAGGCTGCCCTCACCACCGGCGACAGCCTCACCGATAATCGCGAAGGCGCCACCACCGGCAATGCCAGCGTCCGCGTCGCCACCCTCGACGTCGGCGTCATTGAGGCCGCCATGGATTCCAACGTTGCCAACACCAAATTCACCATCGCCAAGACCGTTTCCGGCACCGGCCAGACCGTGAACAACCTCCTCTACATCGTCGACACCAGTGCCAGCGCCAATGGCATCACCACCAAGCGCGCTATTCGGCTCAAGAACGGCGGTAAACTCCCCGATGGCGGCCTCACCATCGCCAGCGGCAACCCCGTTTACATCCAGGGCGACTACAACACCGGCTCCGTTGCTTCCGCCGTCCCCGGCGCCACTCCCACCATCCAGCCCGCCTCCAATACCGGCGACCCCACCAAACCCGAAGTCAACGGCTACGAACGCCAGCCCGCCGCCGTCGTCGGCGACGCCGTTAACATCCTCTCCAATTCCTGGAAAGACACCAGCTCCGGCACCAAACCGACCGCCGCCCCTACCACCGTCAACGCCGCTATCGTCTCCGGCAACATCCCAACCGGGGACGGCTACTACAGCGGCGGCGTCGAGAACTTCCCTCGCTTTCTCGAGAACTGGGGCAACAAAAATTTCACCTACTACGGCTCCATGATCCAGCTCTACAAGAGCCAGCAGGCCATCGGCCGCTGGGGTTCCGCCAACGTCTACGACGCGCCCACCCGCGCCTGGTATTTCGACACCAACTTCGTCACCAGCCCGCCGCCCGGCCTCCTCGCCTCCTTTAATTACCGGCGCTCCCGCTGGTACATGGAATAGCGGCCCACCCCCAAACCCGGCGCCGCCCTCCCACCGGGATGCTCCCCGGCCGATCGCGAAGTGAGGAACACCACCTCGATCAGCAGCGAAGAAGAAATCCGGTTCAGGTTCAGCCCGCCATGCGGAGACCGACTTCGTCATCATATCGCCTGGCGTCGCCCTGAGCGGTCGGGTCAGAGTAAACGCCATCGAGAAGAGCGTCGTGTGCGAAATCTCTCTCCAGAAATAGGCCGCCGCCGCCAGCACCAGCGCCCGCAAAAAACCAGCGCTCCGCCCTCATACCCGAGCGCCGTCGTAACCGCCAGGGAATAGCGCACCTGCCGCCCGCCGTCGCGACAACGTTCGCGTTCAAGATCACTAGCTTTCAGGGCGCGCGGAAAGCGATTTCTGGCACTAAGATCTGTGCTGCAAGGCGGTAAGACTCTCATTCTGCACAGCCGAGGTTCGCGCCATCCGTGAATCGGACGAGGAAATCATCGCCACGATGTTATCGACCATTATTACGAAAACGTCTAACTGCCATGCCTGGCCTACTCCGCAGGGCAGCCATGAGTCCAGGCCTCACAGCAGACCCACGCACTTCAGCCGAATTCATGTTTGACCACGTCAAATTCGGTGAGAGGCGGGGGTGCTTGCAATGGGCACGATTTTTCGCTTTTTTGTCCCAGACACGCACCAGCTTTGGATTAAAAGTTCGGCATGAATTTTGACGACATAAAGTGTGATAAACCGCCGGAGCCCTCTGTTGCAGACGACCTCAGCGCGCAGCAGCTCTACCATGGGACGAAGGCCGACCTGAAGCCGGGAGACCTAATCGGGCCCGGCTATGACTCCAACTACGGCAAGAGGAGGAAGGCGGGCTACGTTTACTTGTCCGCCACCTTGAATGCCGCCACTTGGGGGGCTGAGCTGGCGGTCGGCGAGGGACGCGGCAGGATCTACATCGTGGAACCGACCGGCCCGATTGCTGATGACCCCAATCTAACGGACAGGAAGTTCCCCGGCAATCCGACGAAGTCGTACCGCAGCCGGGATCCGCTTCGGGTCACGGGCGAGGTCTTGGATTGGAAGGAGCACTCCCCGGAGGAGCTCCAGACGATGCGGGACCACCTCGAGCGCGCCAAGCAACTGGGTATTGAGGCAATCGAAGACTGAGGCGTCCTTCCAACGAGTTGTTCAAGCCGTCGCCGCGGCTTGAGGGTCTCGGGATTTTTCAGCGTCTCGGCAAACGACGAAGTCGACTGCCGGTCGCCAACAAATGGCGCCCTGTTGGTCAGCGGGATCGGCCAGCGCCATCCCTCTGATCAAGCTGCGATCACCCTACCTTCGGAGAGGGGGCACACTCGGACTTGACAGGTAAGCAATCGCTTACGTATGCTCGCGGCATGGTTTTGATTACCGATCGCGAGCCTGATGTGTTCACCGCGATCAGCCATCGTGCGCGACGCCAAATGTTGGATTTGCTGACGAAAGAAGAGCGCTCAGTCAGTCACATTGCCACGCACTTCGAGATGAGCCGCCCGGCCGTCTCGCAGCACCTGCGCGTCCTGCTCGATGCCGGTCTCGTCACCGAGCAGCGGTACGGCCGCGAACGCCGCTACCAATTCCGCCCCGAACGACTGGGCCCGGTGCGGGACTGGATCGCACAGTATGAGCGGTTCTGGGACGACCGCCTGCAGCGGCTCCAGAGGCAGCTATCCAAAGGAACAAAGGATGACTAAAACGATTCGAACGAGAGATTCTGATTCCACAGCCGAGGGAGCAGGTCTGGCGAGCGCTCACCGACAGCGTCGCGCTCGCTGAGTGGATGTTTCCGAACGACTTCGAGCCGCGGGTCGGCCATCACTTCACTTTCCGCGTGCCGCCGAACCCCAAGGCGGGTTTCGAGGGGTTGGTCGTGCGCTGCGAAGTGCTGGAGTGCGAACCGCCCAGTCGGCTCGTGTTCTCGTGGTCGGCCGGCGGACCAGTCGTCAATACTCGGGTGAGCTTCCGGCTCGAACCTGATGGCGAAGGCACGCGTGTCTCTCTTCGAGCATTCGGGCTTCGATATGACTCACACCCTGGGGCGATCAGGCGTTCAAAGGAGCCGAATTCGGCTGGGCGAGGATGCTCGGGCAGCTTCCGACCGTTGTCGCGGGCCTGGCAGCGGACCGCAAATAGGAGCCTTCGACCTTTCAATCTTCATCAGAAAATCTCAAATCCTAACAGCATGAAGCCAGGCACCAAGCGTTGGATCCTTCGTTCGATTCATCTTATCTTAAGCATTCCGATTCTGGGTTACATCTATGGTGAGCCAGCGGAAGTGCAAGGGTACGCCGTCGCGGTCCGGTTTGTCTTCGTTCCGGTAATTATCCTTTCGGGCTTTTGGATGTTCTCAGGCGTGCTCTTTGCCATTATTGGCGTGGCCGTATGGCTCGGAGTTTATTACCTGGCCGGAGTGGGGGCAGCCATTTTAAGTCAGGTCGCCCTTTTTATCGCGCGAAAGACCTGGCTTGTGATTCGCGCGCGACGTTCAAAAGTGACCGGCTCTGCCACTTAGCAATTAAAAGGAAACCTCTATGAAAGACGCCGAAACAAAAAAGACACTGTCATCAGGACAAAGTGAAGAGCTGCTCAGAGTATTGCAGGCTCGTTTTGAGAAAAACATGCGCCGCCATAAAGGGCTTGAGTGGGCCAAGGTGAAAGCAAAGCTGGCAGCTAATAAGGAAAAGCTCTGGTCACTCAGCGAAATGGAAAGGACGGGGGGCGAACCGGATGTTATTGGTCATGATGAAGAGACAGGCGAATACATCTTTTTTGATTGTTCAGCGGAAACTCCCGACGGCCGGAGAAATGTTTGTTACGACCGTGAAGCGCTCGACTCAAGGAAGGAACATAAACCGAAAAGTAGCGCGGTTGAGATGGCGGCGGCCATGGGCATTGAGCTTTTAACCGAAGAACAATATCGAGATCTGCAGAAGCTGGGAGATTTTGACATGAAGACGTCGAGTTGGGTGAAAGCGCCGGCCGATATTAGGAAACTCGGCGGCGCTCTCTTTGGGGATCGCCGATTCGGCCATGTCTTTGTCTATCACAACGGTGCGCAATCCTACTATAGCGCGAGGGCGTTCCGTGGGTCACTCAGGGTCTGACAGTCGATTTGAGGGGCGTTGTTCATGGCGCCCGGCAAAGAAAAGAATGACTTCAAAGATTGACGAATATTTAAAAGAATCGCGGTGGCGAAAAGAGATGGAGAAGCTGAGAACGATCGTTCTCGACTGTGGACTGACCGAAGAATTGAAGTGGGGTAAGCCCTGTTACACGTTTCAGGACAGTAACATCGTTATTCTACAGGGATTTAAAGAATCCTGTGCGCTCTTATTTGCCAAAGGCGCCTTACTAAATGACCCCAATCGAGTTCTGGAAAAGCCAAGCGAGAATACGCAGGCAGCCCGCCGGATTCGGTTCACCGGGGTGCGAGAAATAGTTGCGATGGAGTCCATCTTGAAAGCTTATCTTCACGAAGCCGTTGAAGTGCAAAAAGCAGGCTTGGAAGTGAAGTATAAAGAGGCGTCGGAATTCGCGATTCCTGAAGAATTGCAAAACAAGTTCAATGAAAGTAATGCCTTTCAAACTGCTTTTGAAGCACTGACGCCAGGACGGCAAAGAGGATACACCCTTTATTTTTCCGCCGCGAAACAATCCAAGACTCGCGAGTCGAGGATTGAGAAATGGAGGCAGCAGATCCTTAGGGGAAAGGGACTGAACGATCGGTAATCAAGTCTGCTGCTCGGTTTCCACGCCAGTAGTATCCTCTGGAAGACCGCTTTCCTTCGCCAGCCACCTCAGCAATGGAAGACTGAGCAGGGATGCGCCGCACATGATCAGGAAGGCGGCGGCGTAGTGGTGACCGGGGCCGACGATTCGTCCGCCCGCCCATGCGGACCACGATTCGCAGCCGTTGGTGGCCGACATGAAGGCGCTGAATTGTGTCCCGCCCAGGCGCGCATCAGTCAGGTCCATGAAGAGCGCGTAGGACGAGGCGGTGAAGAGGCCGATGAAGAAATACATGCCGGTGAGCCAGCCGATCAGCAGGGCCGGCCACTCCTTGAGAGCGCGACGTCGGTGAAGGCAAGGCCGGCAATCATCGCGACAAAGCCGACCAGGAAGATCGCAACTGCACGGATGCGTCCCCAGCGGTCCGACAGTTTCCCGCCAATTAATCCTCCGACGAGGGTGGCCGAGACCACCGCCAGGCCAAAAAACAAACCGATCGTCCTATCCGAAACTCCGCGGTCGACCAGGAAAGGCCCTGCGAGCTGGCCCGTAGCTTCAAAGGCGGATGCGGAGACGAGCGCAAAGGCGAGCCCGAGCCAGGTCGCCCGCCGGCGAAGCGCGGCTTGCAGGTGCTGTCGGAAGTCCGTTAGGCGACGGCTGATGCCGAATGTGGCGGGCGGTTCCCTAACGAATATCACGCAGACGAGTGTCATCCAGATACACACGACCAAGGCCACGATGACCCACGCAATGCCGCTGACCGAGGCCACCAGCAGCGCGCCGCCGCCGAACGCGCTGCGACCGACTAACATGCCGGCCTGCATGCAGCCGTTGAGACTGCCGCGCTGGTGCTCGGGCACGAGGTTAATGGCCAGCGCGTCGATTGCCACGTCCTGGGTTGCGGCGCAAAATGCGTGCAGGAGCAGGAGGACGCTCCACCATTGGAATTGCCCGACCGGATGAAGCCAGATGAGTGGCAGCAGGGTGGCGCCCATCGCGAGCTGCGCGGAGATGATCCAGGCGCGAAACCCCCAGCGCGGCGTGCGCATCGAATCGACGAGGGGCGCCCAGAGAAATTTGAAGACCCAGGGCAGGACCAGCATCGCGGTCAGCGCGGTGATCCTGGGCACGTCGACTCCAGCGGTACGGAGGATCGTAGGCAAGGCCCACCAGATGAATCCGATCGGCGCGCCTTCGCTCAAGTAGAGCAAGGTGAAGAGCGCGATGCGGCCCTGGCGTAGATTGAGGAGGTTCATGCTTCTTGCAAATCAGTCGAGGCGCACACCATCGTCCCGGTGGTGCCGCCACCTCGATTGCCCCGAGGGTTAACCAGATCTTTCGACTTATCACTGCCAAAGTGCCGGCCTGCGTTCATTTCGCCTTGCCTGCTCCCAGGAGCGCCTGATAGAAGCAGCGAGGATGCTCCCGCCTCTTTTTCCGCCCGCCGTGGCAGATGCTCACTGTTCCTTTCGTTCGCCCAAGTTTCGTTAGGACCTAACGATGAATGAATTCCTTCCATGACCGCTCTGCGATTTGTTCTTTTGCTCTCGATCTGGCTGCTGCCGACGGGTTCGCTGCGAGCCACCTCAAACTACGAGTATGGGCCCGATGAGTATGTCACCATCAGCCAAGGATTATCTCCGGATGGGAAGTTTGCGATCACCGCGCACGGTGGCGGCGAATACGGCTACGACGATTTTCACCTCTACCTGACCGATGCCAAAACCGGACGGAAGATTGGCCCGCTGGAGGAAATCAAGGAGCCGCTTGATAGCGGGGCCGATGCGTTCGCGGCCAAGTGGACGCCAGACTCGCAGCAGGTGCTCATCATTTACCGAGTCGATCGGCATGAGCCGCTCAAGGCGGTTTCGTACCGCATCGTTGGTCGAAGAGCACAGCCGATCAAAGGGCCGTTCGACGTCAGGGATGAGGACTTGATCAAATATCGGCAGGCTCACGCTTCCGGAGGGACAGTAAGTCCGAAGGTTTTCGGGACACCGCTCAAACACGAATAGCACCATGGGACTAGCGCGAGCCGAGGCCGAAGAGGTGCTTTGAAAAGAAGTCGTTTGTTTCGAGAGCGACCGATGCTGAAGCGCACACTTTTCCTCGCGATCGTCGTTTTCGCATTCACGTCGAATCTCCCCTCATTCGCGGGTGCACCGGACAAGGCGTTTCTGCTCGGTTTCCTGGAGGGTGAGTATCGATTAGTCGGCCAGCGGCCAGGTTCCGGCACGGCTTATGTCGGGTGCGTAAGTTTTCGCCAGCGCGCTGGGAGATTCGAGATAACTCGGACGGTGGCGGGCGTGAGGACGCGCGCCACGGCGACGATTGAAACGACCGGCGAAGGCTCCGCCGTTCTCAAGTCCCGTTTCGTGGTGGAGGGAGTGGATTACGAAGCAACGTATCTCTGGCGCTCGGATCTCGACAACTACCCGCGTCTGACCGGCTACGTTTACCGCGTTGGCGCATCGACAATCTCTCCGGGGCTCGAGGCGCTCTTCCACATTCCACCCGCACCCGCTAAATAGAGCCAACGAACTGCTCAGGCTGGGCACCCGCTCAGAAAGCACATTCAGACCGGCCGAACAGTGAGGAGATAGAACCAGTTGCCGGCGAGGAGGAGGAAGACGGCGACGCGGGCAATGCGCCTTTCTCCGGACGAGAAGTTGGTGAAGCGCAGTCTGGGCGCGTGAGCAAACAGGACGGCTGCGGCGTAAAGATCGAAGGCGAGGGTGGCGCAGTAGGCGGCGAAGGCGAGGGGATTGAAGAGGAAGGATGCGGCGAAATTTCCGTGCAAGAAATGGTAAGCGGAGCGGGTCGCACCGCAGGTGAGACAAGGCAGCCCGGTGAGGTTGTGGAACGCGCATTGCGGAGTGGGCAGCCGGGCCGCGAACCAGATTGCCAGAACGACGCCTGCGCCTAACGACACTGTCAACCAAACCAGCTCGTAGTCGATCTCCTGGGCGGCAAGCGGGCGACGTTGTGAGCGCATTTGTGGATCAGTGGTGACCGGTGAGCGCGCCAAGCATTCCAAACATGACCGCGCAGAGAAAACCGCCGCCGCAGCAAACGATGACTGGGAGCAGGACGGCGAGGACGGCTTTCCCGGTGGTGGTTTCATGCGCGCGGGCCAGGCCGATGCATTCCAACACGAGCCCCCAGATGCCCGAGATAGCGCCGCCGCAAATCGGCACGATCATAAGCGGGTAGGTCGAGCCGAGAGTGAAGCTTAGAACGCGGAAGGTGGTCTCGTAGGAGCGCTTTGCGCCGCCGACCAGCATCAGGCAGAGATGAAGGATGCCCGCGCCGATAAAGAGTCCAATGGCGATAAAAACCGGGATGAAAATAATCAGGAAGATGGTCCCGATGCCGAGGCCCATCAGACCGGCGAGCGCGTTGCGATCGCTCATAATGCCGACCGAACTGAGGACGATACTAAAGAGGAGGTAGCAAAGGAATCCGATACTGCCGCCGAAGACCGCGAAGATCAGCGGCTCGCCAAACCCGCCTTCCGGTTTCATGGCCGAAAAGGCAACAGTTGGATTCAGCAGGACGAGTTTGAGCGTTTCAAAAAACGCCGGGAAAAAACCGAGTTCCTGCCGGCGATCCCATGGCAGACCGGTTGCGGCGGCAGGCGCAACTGCGACAACCCCGCCATTTGAAGCCGGCGGTGGAACGGCGCCGGGCGCGGGGGGAGGCGGAGCGCCGTTACCGCCGAGTTCGGGCAATTGTGAGAGCGGCAGCCAACTGGCCATACCTTCGCGCCAACCGAGATCAGTGGGTGTGAAACGGCCTGTCCGCAGGCCTTCCTTTACTTCGTCTTCCGGGAAACTCCCGAGTTTCGTTTCACCGCGCGCGACATGTATGGTGGCCATGGCTGGGGTTTTAGTCGAATTGGTGAGGGGGCGTCAATCCCGCGCTCCACCAAAACGTCCGGTGAATATTTATTTTGTGGCCAATCTTTCGCGGCCGTGCGGCTGGCTGAGATCAAGGAGGGGGCCAATTGGAACGATGCGGGTCGGATTGATGTCGTCGTGGGTCATGTAGTAGTGGCGTTTGATGTGGTCGAAGTTCACCGTCTCGGCGATGCCAGGCTGTTGGTAGAGGTCGCAGCAGGTAGCCTTGCAGGTTCGGGTAATCGACGATTCGGCGCAGGTTGCATTTGAAATGGCCATGTATAGACGGCGTCGAAACGGACGAGTGTGCAGAAAAGCCGCCAATCGCATTCGACAATGCGGTCGCCGAACAGATAACGGCTTTTCGCTAGGCGGGCCTCCAGCTCGTCAAGCGCGGCGAAAAGCGCCTGCGGCGGCCTGTTCGTAGGCGCGCTGGCGAGTGGCGAAACCGGCTTTGTAAACGCCGTTGTTCACCTGGTCGTAGATGAAGGCGGAGAGCTCGTCCTGTTGCCTCGCAAGGTCGTTAGGGAAAAGATCGACTTCGCATTCTCGGCGAGCGAACGAAAGGCGCTGTCGAACATGCGGCAGATGTCGTCTTCGGAGTTGTTGACGATGCGATGAGTTTCCTTGTCCCAAAGCACCGGGACGGTGACGCGGCCGTCGAAGCCGGGGTCGGTGGCGGATAGGCTTCGCTCAGGAATTTGAAGCCGTTGATCGGATCGCGCTGTAGTCCCGGGCCGTCGCGGAAGGCCCAGCCACGCTCATCGCGCACCGGATCGACCACGGTGACGCCGACCACTTTCTCCAGCCCCAGCAAATTGCGCACGATGAGTGTGCGGCTCGCCCAGGGACAGGCCAGCGAGATATAGAGATGATAGCGGCCGGCGACGGCGGGGAAGCGAGGTCGAGCCATCCGCCGAGACCCAGTCGCGAAAAGCGTCCTCCTGTCGTTCGAATTCGCCAGTGTTCGATTGCTCGCCGCCAAATTGCGCTCTGGTTGCCATGGGACTTTCTAACGCGGGTCAGCCCGGTCTGCCAATGGCGGGCCTTTAGCCCTGGACGAATCGCCGCAACGACAGAAAACCGATCTCGTGGCGGGAAGTCCCGTCCAGCGCGAGGTCGGCGGCGATTTCTCCAATGACGGGGGCAAATTTAAACCCATGTCCGGAGAAGCCTCCGCAAAGGATGAGGCGATCGTGTTCCGGATGGCGATCGACGACGAAATGACAATCGTCGGTGAGCGAATACAGGCATGGCTTTGCGGCCCGGAAGGTGGCGGTAGCCCCCGGCATCCAGCCTTCCATCGCGCGCCCGATGGGCTCGACGTCGCGGGTGAAATCGATTGCTCGGTCGACGATGACAGCGTCGGTCAAGGCGCCGTGGGAATGGAAGGCAGCTTTTATGCCGTCGCCGAAGTCGGGAAAGCCGTAGAGCGGTGCGGGGAAGCCTCGGCGATCGAGGAGGAAGGGCGGAAACTTTGACGCGGTGTAATCAGGCCGACTGGGCACGAACCAGGCTTGAACATTGCGCTCGACCCGTAGACGGACACCGATCTTTGCCAAGATCTGCTGAAACCATGGGCCTAACGAAAAGACAAGGGCATGGCTTGTCACCTCACTTCCGTCAGCAAGATGAAGGACGAAACCAGTGCTGCTCTTTTCCCATGAGGTCATCGCCTTGTTGAAACGAAGTTCGGCCCCGGCCACTTCCGCGACCTGGAGATGGGCGGCCACGCAGCGCTCCGGGTCGAGAACTCCGCCCTCCGGCTCGTAGAGGCCCACTTCATCATTCGCCACCAGCAGCATTGGGTAACGCGCGCGAATTTTTTCAGCGGAAAGAGTCTCGACGGTCAACGAGTGCTGGCGTGCCGCCCGGGTGGCGCCGACGATAATTTCGCAATCTTCAGGGCCCACCATGAGCAAGCCGGTCGTGCGCAGGAGTTCCTCACCGCTAGCGTTCTCCAGTTCGCGCCAAAGATCGTAGGCGCGCAGCAGAAGGGGGACATAGGCCGGATCCTCGAAGTAGGCTTTACGAATCATCCGGCTTTTGCCGCTGGAGGAACCGAGGTCGTGGCCGCGTGCGTATTGGTCCAATCCAATCACGGAGGCCCCACGCGTGGCGCAATGGGCGGCCGTAGCACTCCCCATACCCCCCAAGCCCACAACAGCGACATCGTAGTGCATTGGCGAACTATCAGCGCCGGAGGAATTGCTGCCAGCGATTACGCGAAAACGCGTTCGTTAGTCCGCGCCGGAAACGTTTGCAGTGAATTGGCCAGAGCAACTCACTACCAGAAAGAGACTGCTCGCGTTCGCGAGGAGTACGCGAGGTTAACGATTTTGCGTTCGCCGATCAATGGCCGAGGCCGTCTCAACCACTTTCGATTACCGCATAAAGATTGGCGAGTTCGTCGGACGATTCGAGCGGCAGCCCGAGTGCGTTCATCGATCACTCCGCCACCTGCAGCGCACCGCGACGCTGTAGAGTGATTTGTTGAGGGCCGCGAATGGAATGAGAAACTCGGCTCACTCCCAATTCATGAAATCGATCTCAGCAGTCCGCTGCGGCGGACGTTTGTCAGCACGGGCGTTGCCCTGCTTCCCGCCTTTTACATCTTGTTTCGGCTTGAGATCGCGAAGCTCCTTTGGCTCCTTCTTTTCCCTGGTATCCGGATTTTTTTTTGGTTCGGTCATTTTCAGTCCCGTTTATCACTCCAAATCAAGCGGAGACCTTGCCCCACGAGCGGTCCGCCTGGCAACACGCTGGGAGTCCAAGAATGCCCAATACTCGGAGGAGATGTCGAGCAGAATTGCTTTGCTGGGGGGTTGGTTGCCGAGCGCTGCAGCAGTCGGGAGCGCTCGATAGCGGGGGCCGCTTCCATCCTGTGAGGAAGCGTCCAGGGTGCATGGCGAGGTGTTACGATTGAAACGCCTGGGCGGCTCCGCGCGCTTGGCCGGCGGTTTTCTGCCCGGGGGCGCTTTTCTTGCGCAGCAAGAGCGGATTGTGGGCTGGATTATGCCGGAGATTCGCTACGGTCTTATCGTAGAGCGCGACGCTCGCACAGAAGAGGCCGGTGAGCGGCAGAACAGCCAGCCAAAAGAGACATACGCCGACCACTAAAACAGGTTCCAAGAGACTTGAAAGTGCGGCGGATTTTTGTTCGTTCGGCGCGATGGTATGAGAAAGTGTGGTGGTCATAAGCGTGGTATTAAGGGTAGTTTTCTATAGCCACTATAATTTTAAGCAGCTTCTATGCCGAACTGTAGTCCGCCTTTGTGTTCTCTCTCCGGCTCTACTTCCCGCGAGCCGGGCGCAGGCACAGCGCGCTTGAACCAGTGTTGATTTGGGGGATCATCGGAAACCCAAGCAAATCTTTGTGAACATCGATTCTTTCCTGCCCGTCCTCGCCGTGAGCGGCACGCTGCTCCTGGTGGTGACGGGCCTGCTCAACTTTTCCGTCTTTGTGCGTCAGCTTCGTTCCAACCGCGAACAGCTCGCGACGACCCGCCGGATGCTTGAAAATGCCCGGCAGCAGCCGGAGATCCAGCTCGTGCAGCGCGCCATGCTGGCCACCTCAGAGCACCTCGGTTTGCTCGTCGAGAAGCCATATCTACGTCCCTATTTTTATGGGAATAAGGAGTGGACGGAAGGAGATCGGGCGGATAGCGACGAAGTCAAAGCAATGGCGGAACTGCTGCTCGATAATCTTGCGTCGGCGATTATCCACTCCGCTGCGTTTCCGCAATATCCGATCCGAGGTGTAGAGCAAACGATTCGCTTCCATCTGCGACAGAGCCCACCGATGCGTGAGTTCTCTCGAGGAAGCGTTCGATCGCTTTCCTCTGGCCGGTCTGGCCTTGCTCTCCTTGAAGAACGAAACCAAGGCGCAGACTGAAGACGATTTGCGCCGCCTGATTTGTATCGCAGAAGGCGATCCCAGTGAAAAGGCGCGCCGCACGAGGCTGCTGCAGCACCTGCAATCGACCGACAAAGCGGAACCGCTGGAACTGGCGAAATACAGTTACGATCGAGCTCGTCAGCTTGCCTGCGGGCAGAATAGAGACCTGGATTGGCGGAATTGAGGCGCGTAGCGAGGAGCAGCGATTATTGCAGAGTCACGGTCTCGCTGGCTGAACCGGTGTTGCCGGTCGCGTCCTTCACTGTTGCGGAGAGAGTGTGCAATCCCTTGGCATAGCCGCGGGTGACCCAGTTAACGGTCGCGGTCGTTACCTTGACGGTCTTTGTGCCGATGACCGTTCCATCGATCGAGACGGTAAAAGTGTTGTTCGTGCCGGAGGTGCCCATTGCGCCGAGCGAAATTGGCACCTTCTTTCCCGTCACGGTCGCCCCCGCGGGTGGCGCGGTAAAGGTGAGCAGGAGGCCCGCTGACTGGACTGTTACGGTGAGAGTCGGCGGACTTGGGTCATTGGCGCCGAGAGCATCCAAGGCCGTCATTGAAACAACATGGGTACCAGGTTCAGTGAAAGTAACCGCTCCTGGGGCGGCAACGGTGCTGGAGGCTGGCATGCCGTCCGGGAAGATCCAGGAATATGAGGCGACCGTGCCGTCAGGGTCCGTCGCGGTGGCCGCGAAGGTCACCGACTGGCCCGGATCGATGGTGACATCGGTTGCGGGGAAGTGATCGTGCCATCGGGCGGACGATTGGTCGGCGAGCCACTCAGGTGCACGAAGCTGGCCACGGATGGAACGCCCGCCGAGTTGACTACAAAAAGCATGTAATATCCAGGAGGAGCGACGGAGCCGTTAGGCGGGGCCGTCACCGTCAGTCTGCCGGGGATCGATGCACTGAAAGCGAGGTCGACGAGTCGTTGCTCGAAGTCAAAAGAGTGGCTCGGTGAACCCGGTCGCACGAGCACGGCAGAAGTGATATTGCTGGAATCCGGCGTCGAGATCCGGAAGTTTCTGGCGTAACCGATTTCGGCTGGAACCGAGGTAATGGTCGGTCGCACGGCCGGAATGACATTTCCGTTCGCATCTACCGCGAACAGGTAGGCGGGCGAATAAATTTCCATGTGATCCTCGTAAGTGCCTTTGACAGGATTACTCCCCGCGACCCACACAGTCGTATCGGGAAGCAGGAGGCCGCACGAATGATAAAGGCGTGGATAAATGGCGACGCCAGCAGAGGTCCATGTTTCGGTTACCGGATCAAAAAGGTCGGTCGCAAGGCTGGCCGTGCTCGCTGTTTCATCGATGGACGATCCCCCGAGGGCGAGGATCTTGCCCGTCGGCAGAATGACGGCGTTCATTCGCACGCGCGCGAGCGACATTGGAGGCAGCATGCGCCAGGCTGGCGTTGTCGCGCCCAAGTCAATGACCTCAGTTGTTGCGGTCGCGATGTGATCACCGCCGAGAATCATAACGCGGGGATTGTAACCATCCGAGTAACGCAACGGGAGAAGAACCGACGATCCGCCGATACGGCTCTTTTGGTAGATCGTGGTGGAAATATTCAGGGTCCAAGTGAGACTGGCTGGATCGAAAAGATGGGAGCTGGTGGTATCGCCGGAATAAAAAACCTTTCCGTTAGGCAAGAGATGCAGTCGGGGATAGAGCGGTGGGATCCAAGGCGCTTCATTCTCAGGTCCCCAACCGGATCCGATGTGATAAATTTCAACGTCCTGGTTACGGGTGCCGCGCGGGCCGCCATCACTCTCAGGCCCTTCGTACCCCTCTTCCGTTAGTCCCGAGAAAGCCATCAAACCGCCGTCGCTTAGCTCCGTGACGGTCGCGTACCAGCGGCCATGCTCCATGCTTTCGACCTGCGTAAATTTTTCGGTTAAAGGATCAAAAACAGTGGCCCGCGAATCGCCGTAAGGGGGCGAAACATCGGTGCTTCCGCCGACGACCAAGAATCGTCCGTCGGCCAGTGCCGCCATTCCGTTGCAGAACACGTCCCACAACAGATTCTGGACGGCGATCTCTCCCGTCGCTGGATTCCAAACCGCCGCGTAGTATTGCCCGGCACCATGTTGCGGAGGCTCGTTCTCCGAGCCGGCGACGATCAACACTTTGCCGTTTTTGAGCAGGCCACAATGGATTGGATTGATCGGCATTAAGTACCGGCAGAGTGCTCCAGGAGCCGTCCGTCAAGGGCGATGCTTCCTGGGGAGCGAAAGCAACGGGCTTTGCCGACTCGACGCCCTTTCGCTTAATGCTGTCGTTAGGTTCGTGCGCCAGGCTGGGGGCCGCAGAAGCGGCCCGAAAGGCCGATCCAGATCGCTCCCATAAGCCAAGCTGAACGTCGGTGCAGATGCCGGGTGAAGTGTCGAAACGGAGAGTTCATCGGGAGAGTCCCTTGAGCGGTGCGCTGTTCGATTTTGAAGTGCAATGGCTACCCATTTTAGGCGTGAAACTGTCGAGTTTTGTGCCTAAACAGGATCTCGCAGGGTGATATATACTTGGCAGTTTATTGTCAACATTACATCCGCGCCACATGACCAGTCGGCGCGCCCGCAAAGCCCCGATACCCATTTTCCTACGACGGCGAAGCAACGTCTCGGCGGGGATACACAACGCCGGTATCAAAGTGATGCCAATAGTCTGAAAACAGAACCATAAACAGTTGGTGTTGTCGGGAGAAAATTACGAATCAGAGCGCGATTTAGAAGTCGGTTATCCTATTCCAAATCAGATACTTACCGGCAAGATTCAATGAGGGAGACCTCGGTCCAATCAGACTGTTCCTGAACTGGCTTGCAAGTTGCTAAATGGGCTGCCGTCATGAGTACATTCAATGTGTGTCTCGAGGAGAGCGAGGTCACTAACGAACGGCCTACCCGGTCCGCGCGCCACCGTCCGCGGCGCCTCCGAAAACGTCGACCGGCAAAAAGCCGGCGTTCGCAACCAAAAGAATCCAAACGTCCCGCAGTCGGAACCTTGATCAGAACGAGAAACTTGGTTCTGGCGGCCTTGCGTGTCTGGGAGTTGAAACAGGGAATTCGGTATTGAGCTACGCGATCTGGGCGGATCGATCCGATTTTGCAAAATCGTTTCCGCTTCGTCACCGACGCGTAACACGGATGGGTAAATTCAATTTGTATCTAAGAAGCATCCGCATTGCGGATAACTAGCGTGAACCTTCCGGGAGCTTCGTCTTTCGCGTAATCATGAATCGACCTCCATCAAACGAAAGTGCATTCCGAACGGGCGGAATTCCCGCGCGTCCGGGCGGGAAACCGCCTGCCAGGCGACGCCCCAAAAATGTTCGGGCCCGGATGTTTGAGCAGGAGAAACAACGCCGATTGCCCGCGGTCGGGACGATGGCGCGAACTAAGGCTCTGATTATGGCTGCCTTGCGCGTCTGGGAACTGAAGCGCGGTATTCGCGATTAGAACGGTTCAGTCGTTCTCCGGCGTCTGGCACGAAGCCAGTGCCACTCCGATCGCGGCCTCGGCGAGGTAAACGGCTCGCGCTGTATTGGGATGTTCAGCGAGTTCTTCTGTGGCCGCCCGCGCCAGTTGCGGTCCGAAATGCCAGAGCAGCGAATGCCAGCGCGGCTTTAGGAGACCCATTACACCGTCACCGATCAGAAAGAGCGCGCCCACTTGAATCAAGCGCCGGGCGATCAAATTGTTCGTCATCAAACTGTATCGAGTGGGCGCTACGAATTTTCAAATCATTCGTCGCTTATCCACCCCCCACCTTTGTTCACTGAGACAGGTCGCGCCCAAAGGCATCGCTTTTTTTCGCCGCCTGATCGGCTTTTTGTACTTCGAGTGTCTGCTGGTCAATCGGAGGCTGGAGGGCGCAGTTGGTCTGGAAGAGCAAAACGAGGGATAAAAGGATCAGCGACGTCAATTTCATATAAGGTCGGCTAATTTGCCTTGTCCCGGCGGGCGATCCACTGTTTTCCATTTGGGTTAAATCTTAGGCGAGATCGTTTTCGGCCAGGACGAGACGCTCGATGCGCTTTCCGTGGACGAGGCTCTCGATGATCTCCGGCACGTCGCGAATTGTCACTCGGCCGTAAAAAAAATGGTCTGGTTCGATCAGGATGGTGACGCCGCTGGCACATTGATCCAGACAACCACTCGAACACGCTCTGGCGACTACTCGGGCCAACCCGCGCGTCGCGAGTCCTTCCTTCAAGGCCTGTCGAATTTCTTCCGCTCCCTTGGCCCCGCAACACCCTCTGGCATCGACGTCAGGCCGACAATTGGTGCAAACAAAAAGGTAATGCTGACGGAGCGGCACGTCTCCAGAATCGCAGCTTGCATTACAGGGTCAACGCCCCGTCAAAAGTCCTCGTCCTAACGAGCTCTAGCTCTCTTCTTTCGACGAAGAGACACGCTTTCCAGTGTCGTCCGGCCTGACCGCGGGTCTGCCGGGCGAGGGCTGGCGACGTGCCTCTTCCTGCAATTTGCCGAGATAGGTGGGCAAATCGAGGCCGGCGTTTCGCGCCAGCTCGTGCAAGGGCGGGAATGCGCCGATTAAACCGGAAAGGAACTCCGCTGTGCCGGTCTTGCCGTCGGCATTCTTGCCGCTGTCCCATACCGTCACTTTGTCGATCTTCAAATTGGAGATCGCGTTCACCTGTTCGCGGACCAAATTCGGCAGCTGCTCGGTAATCAGCATGTTCTGCGCGCCCGCTGCGCCGCCGCAGGTATCGATCAGGTCGCGGAAGCCGGCGGCTTTTTTCGTCAGGATGGCTTGCGCGCCGTCCGCTTCCGCGAGACAGACGCGCCTTTAGACCTTCCGCTTCCGCGCGTCTTCACAAAGAGCAGGCCGTCCGCCTCCGCCTGTTTGATCGCGCGCTGGCCATCGGCCGACACCTTTTTGAAGTACGGCGGGTCTGTTCGGCCTGCGCTTCCGCTTCGACCAGCAGGCGATCGCGCGATATCTCCGCCGGCACGACGACGTTGGCGTATTGCGTCGCCTTGTCGCGCTCGGCGCGTTGCGCTTCCGCTTTTTGCTCCGAGGAATACGCTTCCTGCAAGCGCGCGAGCGTGCGCGACCTTTTCGGCCGCACTGGCGAGCCGCTCCGCCTCGGCTTCCTTGCTCCGGCGGCCGGCGTTGGAATTCGCGATCTCGACCGCCGCCAGGTTTTCGCCCTTCGTCGCCGTCGGCGTTCGCGTTCGCCACCTGGATGCGCTGGTCGCGCTGCGCTTCGGAGGCGCCGATCTGGCCGTCGCGATCAGCCTGCGCGACTTTGATCCGCGCTTCGTTGATCGCTTTCGAGGCCGCTTCCTGGCCGAGGGCGTCGATGTAACCGGAAACGTCGGTCACGTCCTGGATGTTCACGTTGATCAAACGCAGCCCGACCTTCTTCAGTTCGACTTCGACGCCGCTCGCGATGTTGGCGATGAGCTTGTCGCGATCGGAGTTGATTTCCTCGATGTTCATCGTCGCGATGACGACGCGCATCTGACCGAAGATGATGTCTTTCGCCAGTTCCTTGATCTCCGGCAGCTGCAGGCCGAGCAAACGCTCGGCCGCGTTTTCCATCACGCCCGGCTCGGTGGCGATTCCGACCGTGAAAGTGGACGGCGTATTGACGCGAATATTCTGCTTCGAGAGCGCGCCCTGTAGATTGATCTCGATCGGCATCGGCGTGAGATCGAGGAACTGGTAATCCTGGATGATCGGCCAGATGAAGGCCGCGCCGCCGTGCAGACAGTGCGCGGATTTGCCGCTGCTCACTTTTCCGTAGACCACCAGGATGCGGTCCGACGGACACTTCTTGTAGCGCGAGGCGAAGGCGAGCAGGCGTGCCGAAGACGATGATGATGGCAGCGGCCGCGAGGAAGAGGACATCGAGATTGGACGAAGAAGGAAGTTGCATGGTTAGGCGTTAGGCGGATTAGTCAGCGGTTCGACGAGCAGCGTGCTCTGGCCGATCAAGTCGACCACGCGCGCTTTGCTGCCGGGTTTCAAATCGGATGCGGCTTTGGTGTAGGCCTCCGCTATCATGAGGCGACCCTGAAGCATCAGCTCGAGCTGGCCGCCGCCTCGCTCGCTCCCGGGGATGGTGCTGTAAACGGACCCGACCACGCCGATGGCGTTGCGGTAATCAAGGTTACCACTGGTCTGCAGGCGGAGCAGATTGCGGATCATGAACGCGGTCGCGAGCAGAAAGACGGCACCGGTGCCGGTCCCGACAAGAATGGCCGCGACGAGTGAGTAGCCATGATTGAGCATGATCGCGCCCGCCCAACCGAATCCGACAAAAAATGCCGTGATCGTGCGGATCGTGATCAGACTCATCCCTGAATCGTGATCGGCATCATGCGACCCGATATCGGCGTCGCCATGGTGGGCCTCGATCCCGACTACGCGAGGAGGATTTGCAGAAGCAGGATCGAAATCGAAACGAGCCCGATCGCGTAGAAAATCTGTTTCTCGATGAGGAGGGATGACCACCAATCAATCATGCGGCGAGTGGTGCGATTTCATCCCGGGCGCAGCCTGAGAGATTCTTCCGCCAACTGCAAGCATCATTCGTGCAGCGCAAATTGCCGCGGGGAACAACGAATTGCTAGCTGACGGCGTGCACTTCTTGCCTGTGATAGGTGACGAGCCGGAATCCCCACCCGATTAGGGTTGCCGCGTCTTTATTCGCGCCTCTCATTTCTTCGAGAAACTTCTGCACCTTCGCTTTGAGCGCGGACTGCTCGCCGATTTCGTCCAGGATCTCGAAGACCTCCATCGAGAGGAGCCAATCGTTAGGGTGCTCGGCTTGCTGCGTTTCCCAGATCTCGCCCAATCGTTCGTAACCGGTCCGCCGACTTCGAATGTCGCGCACCTGGTGATAAAGACTCTCCAGCTTCTTCCGTTTTGCAGTCGGACGGGCTCTTGATCGTGCGCTCTTTCGGAACCAGCGCGACCTGGTTGTAGGCATCCTTGTCGGCCGCGCCGTTGAAGACGGAAACAATCTGCTCGCCCACTGCCATGTCGTAGCAGCCCCAGGCTGGCTCGAACAGGACGCGGTCGTCCAATTTCGCGGTGCAATCGCTAAGAGAGATCAGCGCGATAGCGCCGTTGGAACGAACGATTTTTTCCACCTTGCCTTCGACCGTGATGCCGCTTTCGAACTCGAGGCGGGTTGGTTCGCCTTCTTCGATCGCCGTTTGCTTCCAAGAGCCGATCGGCGAACCGAAGCCGTCTTTGTGGTAATCGGGACCGTGTTCGGCCAGCTGTTTGTCGTCCAGGGCCAGCGCAGTCGGGCCAGTGCGTACGAAGATAAATTGGCTGACCGTCCTTACCGGTCAGGACTTCGGTAAACCGACCGGAAACCTGAAGGCCCGACGAGTATTGGCAGGTCGCAGTGTTGTTCGACCCGACCGCTTTTCGAATTCCCTCCAAACCGCCTGTTTGGAAAGCCATCTTGCTGGCAAACTCTTCGAGAACCTCGCGCAGATGTTGGAAATCGCGGCAAACAAAGAGCTGCGGTTGTTTAGTCGTGATGTCGAAAGCAGTTTCGGCCGCGGCCAGCGAGTAGGGGGACTTTTTCACCCCTTCCTCCAGGCAGCTGACCGATTCGCCGATCGAGGAAAGAAGTCCGGCGCCATAAATCTTCGGTGTCTCCACGGAGCCGATGAGGCCGTATTCGACTGTCCACCAATGGAGGCGTGAAAGCAGTGCCATCTCGGAAGGCGCGCCTAGATTTTTCTGGCCTTCCTCAACCAACTGGGTGGCGGCTTCCAATTCCGCCGGGTCGGGATTGGGGAGTTCCTTCAAGATCGAGAGATGCCGAATCGCTTCGTAGAGCTCGAAGTCTTTTTTCGACGACATCGCCTTCGCCCCAATTTCGCCGAAGCGCTGGAGGTAATCGGAATACTCGCGATCGACAATGATGGGCGCGTGCCCGGCGGCCTCGTGCACAATGTCGGGCGCGGGCGTGTATTCGATGTGATTGAGTTGCCGCATGTCGCAGGCGATCACGAGGACCTTGTAGGCCTGAAATTCCATGAAGGCGGCCGGCGGAATAAACCCGTCCACCGCGACCGCGCCCCAGCCGATCTTGCCGAGAATCTCGTTCATCTCGTCGATCCGCGGAATGCGCTCGAAGGAAATGCCGGTCTCGAGCAGACCTTGGAAATAGACTTTGTGCGCGTATTCCTTCAGGAAAAAAGTGTTCTGCCGCATGATGAAACGCCAGACCGCGTGATCCACCGGCGTGTAGTCGTCATAGCGCTGGTCGACCGCAAATTGCAGCAGATGCTTGGGAAGCGCAGCGACCGCTACGTTGTTCATTGGGATTCCTGTTTTCATCGCGAGACCTCTGAGTAAAATTCGCGGCTGCCTAACGATATCAACCGCACCATGAATTTTATGACCGAACGGGAAAAGGGGCAAGGGCGATTCGACCGATACGCCAGAGGCGGAAGTGCTCGGATATCGTCAGTTTGTAAATCGTCCTCGTCGTTCTCGGTCTCGTCCCTCGAAAGGCACGGAAAATCGAGAACGAGCGCGGACGCCCAAGGACATATCCGGACTACAGTAAAGCGGACGCACGCGTTATCGCGCACGTCGCGGGCGAAAGGATGGCGTCGGTGAAGGTGATCTCCGAACCGCTCCGCTCCGCGCCGCAACGCGCGATCAAGGAAGCGGCCACACTCGAACTGGCGCAGCGTGCGGCGGCCTTGTGGGGCGCGACGGGTGAAGAGCCAGAACCGGTGCCTTCGGTGCAAAATTTTGTCTATGCAATCGAGCGGACCGACGGCCCGGCGATCCTGCGCCTGACGCACGAATCGCATCGCAGCGCGGTGGAAGTGGCCGCGGAAATTTCGTGGCAGCTCGATCTCAAGCGGCGAGGTCTGCCCGTGCCGGCCGTTTTTCCCTCGCGGCGCGACGAGTTGATCGAAGTCATCGATTCCGACCACGGTCTCTTCATCATCACCTGCTTCGAACGTCTCGCCGGGGTCGAGCCGGATCCGTCAAAACCCGAGCGCTGGAGCGATCAGATGTTCGAACAGCTCGGAGCGATCATGGCCCGCCTGCACCAGGCTTCCTACGAAGCGGCTTGGAATCCCGCAAACCTCCCACGCCGAGGTTGGCGTGAAGAAAGCGTCGCCCAAAATTTTCACTTCTACGTTCCGGTCGGCGAAAAGTCGGTGCACGAAGCCTTCGACCGCGTGCTGGGAAAACTGGACGCGCTTCCGCGCTCCCGTGATTCCTTCGGGCTGATCCACGCGGACCTGAATCACTCGAATTTTTTCCTCACACCCGTCGGGCTAAACATCTTTGACTTCGACGACAGTTGTTACTGCTGGTTTGCCTACGATTTGCTCGTCCCGATTTTTCATTTTCCCGTCGCGGAGCAGGAGGTGATGAACGCCCGGGCGCAGCAGACTCTTCGTTCCCTCATCCGCGGCTACGAGAGTGTGCGCCGGTTCAACCCCGCCTGGCTGGAATTGCTGCCACTCCTGTTCCAATGGCGCGACCTGCTCACCTACGGTCTCTTTCACGAACAACTCGAAATTGAGGAACTGCCGGAAAAGATGCGCCGGACATTCCTGGCCATGCGCGCACGGATCGAATCCGACCGGCCGATTGCGGAGATCGGCGACGCTCGATAAGTTCGCCGATGTTCGAAGTCGCTTCTTCTAAGTTGGGGGCCGAGCCTCCAGCTGAAGCGGTCTATCCGCCCGTTGTCTGGTTGAATCTTCTCTGTCTCGATGCCCCGATCGTGGCGGTCAGTTGGCAGGCCTTGTTCGGCTTTACGTTTGGAGCACATCTCAACCTCGCCTTGCGCGCCCTTCTCTTCCTGACCGCCTGGCTGATTTATCTGGCTGATCGTTTTGCCGATACGGTCAAGCTCCCGCTCGGTTCCCCGATTTCGCTGCGTCACCGGTTTTGTCGGGAACACATGGTGGGTTGGTGGATTGCGGTGGTGGTCATCTTCATCGTGGATGCCGGTCTCGCCGTGCGCACCCTCGACCTGCAGATGCTTCTACTCGGCGGCACCCTCGCCATCCTTTGTTTGCTTTATCTTTTCATCAATCATTCCTTAGGAGGGAAATGGCGTCCCATTCCGCTCAAGGAAAAAGCGATCGGCATTCTTTTCGCCGCTGGCACGACCCTGGCGGTTGTCGGCCAACTCCCCGGCCTGACCGTTTCCTTCGGCGCGGCCGTGATTCTCTTCGCCATTCTTTGCACCTATAATTGCCTGTCGATTGCCGCCTGGGAGCGCGAGCTCGATTCGGCCCAGGGCAAGGCCTCGCTCCTGACCGGTTGGCCGGGCCTGGCCCGCGGCCTCATTCCCATTGGCTACGGGATCACGATCGCCACGCTCGGCTGCGCGCTCCTCTGGCGGTTTGCCCTTCCCCTTTGGCTGGCCCTGGCGGCAAGCTCTTTTCTGCTCGTGAGGTTAAACCTGGCCGAACCCCTCCCGCGCGACCATCGCACAGCCCTGGCTGATCTGGTCTTGCTCACCCCACTCCTCGCGCTGCTCTTTTCCCTCCGGTGAACTTTGATCGGATTGCGCCGTTTTACCGCGCACTCGAGAGGCTCGCCTTCGGAAATCAACTGCAGGCCGCGCGGGTTGCTTTCGTTAGGGAAATCGAGGCGCCCGAGCACGTCCTCATCGTCGGGGAGGGAGATGGACGCTTCCTCACCGAGTTCGTTAGGGCGCATCCCGCTGCCTCGGTCGATTGCATCGAGCTGAGCGCGGTGATGATTAATCTTGTGCGGAAACGATCGGATGTCGGGCGAGTACGCTTCGTCCAGGAAGACATCACGGAAGCGGCGCTCCCGTCGGATCACTACGATTTGATTGTGACTCACTTTGTCCTCGATTGCTTTGCCCAGAAACAACTCGATGCGGTGATTGCCAAAGCAGCCCGGGCCGCCACTTCCGAGGCCAATTGGTTGCTGGCCGATTTTCACCAGCCGGCCGGCGGCTGGGAGCGGCGCCATGCGCAATGCTGGATTCGCTCGATGTACGCCTTTTTTCGCCTAACGAGCGGTCTCGAAACCGCTCACCTGACCGAACCGGCGCCGTTTCTGCGCGCGGCCGGCTTCGCGCCGTTCTCGCGGCGGTTGACGCGCTTTGGGCTGATCACCTCCGAATGGTGGCGCCGCGTCCCCTAACGAGGGCTCCGCCTAGAATATCGTTACGACCGTCCCGGGGCTGACCATATCCTTGAGACGCGCCGCATCCCAGTTGGCGGTGCGAACGCAGCCGTGACTCCCAGCGCGCCCGATTGTCTCGGGATTGTTCGTGCCGTGAATGCCGATGCCCGGTTTGTTCAACCCCATCCAGAGGACGCCGACGGGATTATTAGGGCCGGGAGGAATATTATAGAAATCGTTTGTCCGCACGCCGTGGTTGAGGACGCCTTCGTCGTGCCGAAACCAGGGCAGAGTTGCGATCCCAAGAATCTTCCAGACACCCTTCGGTGCGGGTAAGGTTTTCGATCCAGGCGTGATCGGGAATTCCGCCACCAGCCGATCGCCTTCGCGGACTTCAAGGAAATTTTCGCGGGTGTCGACGAAGAGTTGCCGGGTCGCGAAGGCGGGATTGGCCGGGATGAATTTCTCCGCCAGCTTTTCGATCTCGAAAGGATGAACGTTAGGGACTTTTACGACATCGCCCGGCTGCAGCTTTTCCAGATCCACCCCGGGGTTGAGTTTGCCCAGGAATGCCTCCGACGCGTGGTAGCGCTCAGCGACAAATTCGAGCAGCGAACCGTAGGGCATCGCCTTGAGCTTCGCCTGCTCGGAAGGTCTCGAGGCGACCTCGCCGACATATTTCAAGTCCTCCGGGCCGATCGTATAGGTCGTGTAAGGATCGGGTACCTGAGCGAGCAGTTCTTGATCGACCGCGCCGGTCGGGGGCAGGCCGTTCGCTTTCTTGTAGGCGACCAGTGCCTTGCCAAAAAATTCACCCATTCGGCCATCAATCTTGCCAGGACCGAACTCATGATTATCCAGGAAAATCTGGAGCCGGACGCTCGTTTCTTCGTCGTAGATCGGCAGTGCAACCAACTCGCGCGGAGGGGGTTTCGGAGTTGGTTCCGGGGTTGAGGTTGGCGGAGGCAGGGCTTTGCGCACTGGGACCGGGGTGGGAGCGGGCGTCGGCGTGCGGCGCGACCACCAGCCGGCGTCGACTCGCGTCAGCGCGGTGGCAAAGAGCAAAATGGCGAGCAGTCCAGGTCTCATTGGCGGAAGTTATCGACGGTCGAGGCTGTTCGTGCAAACCCCGCCCATCAATCAGCTTGACGCGCGCCACCCCTAGGGGGAAGGGCAACAAAGATGAAAATCCGATTCTCCGCCCTCCCGGGACGCGCGATCGTTTTGCTGGCTTGGCTCTTTATTTTCGCCAGTTCAGGGTGGGCTGAGGCACCGGACAAGGTATTGGACCGGGCGCTCCTCTACGCACCCGCCCCAGAGTTTCCGCGTCAGCCGCGATTTGATCATGTCGAGGGAACCGTCCGACTTCACGCCACCGTCGATCGACAAACGGGAACGGTTTCGACCGTCTCGATCGAACAAAGCAGCGGTCATCAGAGTCTGGACAACGTCGCGGTGCGGACCCTGCGGCAATGGAGGCTGAAACCGCAAACGCTCGCCAGCTTTTCGATTCCGTTCACTTTCATTCTTAAGGGTGGCTTCAACCAGCAGCTGGAGTCGGCTCGAACCCACGCCCTTTTCTCGCCCTCACCGAAATACCCGCTGAGGGCTCGCTGCGATCTTCTGCAGGGCGAGGGAATTTACCGATTCGAAATCGACTACGATTCGGGCTTGGTCAGGCGAGTCGAGACTCAAAAGACGACCGGTTCTGGTTTGCTCGATCAAGCTGCCGTAAAGGCATTTCGGCAATGGCGCTTTGTTCCGCGCAGCATCGCGACCCTCACGGTTCCGCTCCGCTTTTCCTTCTACGACGAGGAGCATACCCGGAGTAACTCCGGACGCTAAAAGTGCGGCTGGCGAAATAGCCGATTTGTGGTTTGCCCCCGGCAGTCCGAACGGGCAAGATCCTGCTCGATTTTGAAGTTCATCAACCTGACGCGCCGGACTGAGATCGGCGCCAATTCTTACTATCTCGGCTCGGGCGAACAGGGAGTGGTGCTGGATTGCGGCATGCACCCGAAGGAGGAGGGCGAAATGGCTCTGCCAAATCTCGCCCGCGCTGGCCGGTCGAAAGGTCGATGCAATTCTTGTTTCGCACGCGCACCTCGATCATATCGGCTCGCTCCCGGTGCTGATGCGCCAGCAGCCGCAGGCGCGAATTTTTATGACCGAGGCGACGGCCGCGATCGGCGACGCGCTTGTTGCACAACTCGGTCAACGTGATGACGCGAGAGCGCGAGGAGGTCGGAGTGATCTACCCGCTTTTTACCCATCGCGAGACGAACCGGGCGACGGAGCGTTGGCAGCACTGTCCGTGGCGCCAGCCCTTCACGGTCGAGGGCGAACGGAGCCCGGCCCGACCTAACGATGAGCTGAGTTTCGAGTTCTGCGATGCCGGCCACGTCCTCGGGGCGGCCGGCGTCCTGCTTCGCGCGGAAGGGCGAACGATTTTCTACACCGGCGATGTTAATTTCGACGATCAGACATTGACCCAGGGCGCGGTCTTTCCGGAGATCGGAGATCGATGTCCTGATCATCGAGACGACGCGCGGCGATTCTCCGCTCGCCGGAAGGCTTCACGTCGCGCGGCCGAAGAAGCAGCGCTTCGCCGAAGCGATCGGCGCGGGCTTTCGCAGCGCGGCGGCTGCATTCTGGTGCCGGTCTTTGCCCTCGGCAAGACGCAGGAAGTGCTGGCCATGCTCTACAAATTCAAGCGCGCCAAAATGATCGACGACGTGCCGATCTACATCGGCGGACTGAGCTCGAAGATGACGGAAATCTACGATCGCCGCGCGAATACCACGCCGCGCGGTCCTGCCGCGGCTGCAACTGTTTCCCGAAGTCTCTCCCTTTGTTCTCAACGGCAAAACGATCGGGGACGCGCCGGCCCGGCCGGGTCGCATTTATGCGCTCTCCAGCGGCATGATGACGCCGAAGACGCTCTCCAACATCTTCGCGCGCCGTGTCATCGACCGGCCGGAACATTCGATCTTTTTCGTCGGTTACGCCGATCCGGAATCGCCCGCCGGAATCTTGCGACAGGCTCAGCCTAACGACCTCGTTTCGCTCGACGAGGACGAACCGGCGCAGCCACTTCGTTGCCAGCTCGAGCAGTTTCAGTTCAGCGCTCACGCTTCGCGCGAGTCGATTCTTGCCTACATCAGGAAGATCGCGCCAAAGAAAGCTGGTGCTCGTGCATGGCGATCCGGCCGCAGTCGAGTGGATGCGCGCCGCCGCCGCCGCCGCTTTGCCGGGAACTGAAGTGATCGTTCCACCGCCGGGCGTCGAAATCGAGTTGTAGATGCGATGCGGATCGCATCCTGGAACGTCAACTCGCTTCGCAAACGGCAGGAGCGGCTGCTGCTTTGGCTGCGCGAGACGCAGTCCGGATGTCGTTTGCCTGCAGGAGACGAAATGCACCGACGAACAATTCCCGGACGGGAGCGCTGCGCGACGCAGGTTATGCGGCGGTCTTCCACGGACAGAAGTCGTACAACGGCGTGGCCATTCTCTCGAAGGAAGAACCGCGCGAAGTGCGGATCGGTCTTTGCGATGAGGTAGAAGACCGATCAGGCGCGGGTGATCGCGGCCAACGTCGGCGATGTGCGGGTCTTCTCCATTTACGCGCCGAACGGGCAGGCGGTCGGCTCGACGCCTACCACTACAAATTGGAATGGTATCGTCGCCTAACGAAATGCCTGCGAAGAGCAGGAGGGCGCGCTTGAGCGGGTGGTGGTCTGCGGCGATTTCAATGTTGCCCCGGACGACGAAGATGTGCACGATCCGGCTCTTTGGCGCGGCGCGATCATGTGCTCGGAAGGAGAACGGGCCGCCTTTCATGCCCTGGCGGCGCTTGGGCTGGCCGACACGCTGCGATTGCATCATCCTGAAGCGGGCATTTTCAGTTGGTGGGATTATCGGATGCTGGCTTTCCCGAAAAACCGCGGGCTGCGCATCGATGCCATCCTCGCCGGCAGCGAGCTGGCGGCGAAATGCACCGCCGCCGGGGTCGATCGCGAGATGCGCAAAGGCAAGGAGCCGTCCGATCACGCGCCGGTCTGGGCGGAATTTGCTCTCTGACTCATGAGCACCAGCCACAGGTAGCGAGCGGCATCTTCCGATTGGACGTTATGGGCGAAGGGCCCGACTTTGCAGCGGATGCCCGGACCCACGCATCAGGTCGCCAATCCGCCAGCCAAAGCCCTCATGGTTTACGATGGCGATTGCGGATTTTGCAATCTTTGGATCGCGCGTTGGCGTGAAATCACGGCCGGTGCGGTCGATTACGAGCCGTTGCAGGAAATGGCCGCGCAGTTTCCCGAGGTGCCGCGGGAGGATTTCGAACACGCGGTCAAGTTGATCGAGACTGACGGCCAGGTCTTCAGCGGTGCGGAAGCAGTTTATCGTTCGTTAGGCAGAGGCGGCGGGACGGCTTCTGGAACTGGAGCTACCGAGCATGTGCCCGGGTTTCGCGGCGCTTTCAGAATTTCGCCTACGCCTTTATCGCGCGGCATCGCGAACTGGCGCACACCGTCACCTCGATTTTCTGGGGCGAAGATGTCCGGCGGCCGACTTATTTCCACGCCCGGCGTTGGTTTCTGCGGCTGCTGGGCGCGATCTACCTGATCGCGTTTCTGTCGCTCTGGGTGCAGGTGGATGGACTGATCGGCGCGCATGGAATCACTGCCGTCTGCGCAACTTCTGGAAGCGGCGAACGACGCAGCTCGGCGGCCGCGCCTGTTCTCGTCCTGCCGACCCTGTGCTGGCTGAATTCGAGCGACGCCTTTCTCCATCTTCTTTGTGGCGCGGGCGCGGTTTTTCCGCTCTGCTCATCCTCGAGATCGCGCCCATTCTCTGCCTGGGCCGCTTTTCGTTCTCTATCTTTCGCTCACGATCGCGGGGCAGACATTTCTTCAGTTTCCAATGGGACATCCTCCTGCTGGAGACCGGCTTTCTCGCCATTTTCCTCGCGCCTTGGCGCTGGTGGCCGCGCCGCGGCCAGCCGGCGCCGCTTTCCCGCCCTGCGCTTGTTTCTGCTCCATTTTCTGCTCTTCAAACTGATGCTGATGTCGGGCGTGGTGAAGCTGACCAGCGGCGACCCTTCCTGGTGGAATCTGAGCGCGCTCGATTACCATTATTGGACGCAACCGCTGCCGACCGTGTTCGGCTGGTGGGCCGATAAATCTCCCGAGTGGTTCAAGCATTTCTCGACTGCTTTCGTCCTGGTGGTCGAAATCGTCGCGCCGTTTCTCATCTGGTCGCCGCGCCGACTGCGGTTGCTCGGCTGCGCTGCGATCGTTCTCCTGCAAATCGCTGATCGGACTGACCGGCAACTACGCCTTTTTCAATCTCCTTACCGTCGCGCTCTGCCTGCTCTTGATCGATGACCACGCCTGGCCAGGGGCGGCGGCTCGCCTAACGAACCGCGAGACAGCCGGACCCGCCTGGCCGGCCTGGATTCTCAGCGCTCGTCGCTGTGCTAACCATGCCGCTGAACGCGGTCCTTATTGTTCAATGCCTTCGAGCCGGAGGCAAAATGGCCGCGTCCGATCGAATTGCTCTACGGCGTGGTAGCGCCGTTCCGGATCGTGAACGGCTACGGTCTCTTCCGCGTCATGACGAAAGAGCGTGGCGAGATCATCATCGAAGGCAGCGACGACGCGCATCGAATGGAAAGCCTACGAGTTCAAGTGGAAGCCAGGCGCTCTCGACGCGGAGGCCCGGATTCGTCGAGCCGCACCAGCCGCGCCTCGATTGGCAGATGTGGTTCGCGGCCTTGAGCGAGCCGCGGCAAAACCCGTGGTTCTTTGCCCTTGCCTTCCGCTTGCTGGAAAACTCCCCGGAGGTTGTGAATTTGTTAGGCAAAAATCCGTTTCCCGAGAAAGCCGCCGCGCTATCTTCGCGCGCAAATTTATCGTTACCGCTTCAGCACCCGGGCGGAGCGGGCCGAAAAAGGCGCCTGGTGGGAGCGGACCGATGAACGGGCATTTATCTGCCTCCGGTTTCCTTGCGGGGAGAGTAGGGGGACGTCAGCGCGGTGAGACCGGAGCGTAACTTGAGAAACTTCCGTTAGGCCGTATAATTCCGCTTCATGCCGAAGGAGGAGCAGATCGTGACGGAAGGCACGGTGACCCAAGTGTTGCCGGGCACGATGTTCCGCGTTGATCTGGCCGGGCAGCGCAATGTGCTTGCCCATATCTCCGGCAAGATGCGCAAACATTTCATCCGCATCGTGCCGGGCGACAAAGTCGAGGTGGAATTGTCCCCCTACGATCTGACCAAGGCGCGGATCATTTTCCGGGCGAAATAAGACGATGGATTCCCGGGAACCGGATCGGGAGAATCGTAAGCGCAAGACGCCGACGAGTTCCGTTTCCCCTAAGCAGAAGAAAACCTCACCGCCCAAGAGCCGCGAAGGGAGCGGCCGGAAAGCGGCGGTCAAACCAGGAGAAAATTATGGCTGAAGAAAACAAAATGACAGAAGGAGCGGCGATTCCGCCGCAGGCAGAAAGCAAGGCGAAAGCAGCAAGTCGCACGCGCGCAAAGCGGCGGACGATCTAAAATCGGCCGCGGGTGCGGTGGCGGAGGAATATCGCGGCCGCGCGGAGGAGGTTTGGAACGACGCCAGCGAGTCGCGTGCGCAGCTTTCAGGACGATAGTGAGCAATATGTGCGCGATAATCCAACCAAGGCGGTCTTTACTGCGCTCGGCATCGGGTTCGTGCTGGGCTTGATCTTCCGTCGCTAGGGACGAACTGGATGGCGGACCGGCCGATGCCGTTCCGCAATCCCGCGGGACACGCGGGCTTGCGCCAGAATCTGAGTTCGCTTCGTCGCGTCGCTGACGCAATTCTTCGAGAGCCGCGCTCCAGCTTGCAGCGCGGGAGTCGAAGGACGCGCTGCGTCATGTGGTGATGCTGGTGGCCGCTCTCGTGGCGGCCGCCGTGTCGCTGCTCTTTGGCTACGTTTTTCTGATTGCGTTCGTCGTCGTCGGCGTGGCGCACCTGCTCGGGATCTCGTGGATCTGGACCGCGTTGGTTGTCGGCTTGCATTGCATTTTGGCGATCGCCTTGTTTGTCTCATCATTGTCGCGTGGCCCAGGTGAAGCACCCGATGTTTCGGATACGGCATTGCGTTTTGAAAGAGGATACGTGAATGGCTGAAAAACCTGGATCAGACAAAAGGCCGATAGATCTGCCGCGGCAAATCGTCGCGCTCGCGGGAACTGGTTGTGCGCGACATGGAAGGGTTGCGCTATGAGCTGGATTTCCCGCTCAAGATTCAGAAGGCATTTCAGCGCAACACGGTGGTCTGGGTGGGAGCGGCACTGGCCGTCGGTTTATGTCTCGCGCTTTTGCGCGCGCGGACCGCAGAAAATTTATGTCGGTTTAGGCGGCAAGAAGGCGCGTTCGCCGAACAAGAATCTGCTCGAATCCGGTGCGTTGGTCTGGCTGTGCTTAAGCTGGGCATGACCCTGGTGCAGCCGATGGTGATCAGCTACTTTGCGAAGAAAGGGGCAAAGAAGGGCGGCGAGAAGCGGAACTCGCCCGGAGCGCGAACTGGTAGCGTTTTCAATTTACGCGCGTGGCGCGGATGCCTATTCTCTGAGGCGCTCGCTTCCGCATGCTCGCCGAAACTTCTTCCGCCTCCGCCCCTGCGACCCCACATGTTGATCAATATCTCGCCATCGGGCAGGAGGGCGGCGCCTCCGATATTCACCTCGGCGTAAACGCGCCGCCGATCTGGCGGCTCCACGGAACCTTCAGCCGATCTGGCCGGATGCTCCCGCGTCTGACCGCGGAAGAAACCGCGGCGCTGGCCGAACGGCTTCCTCAACGACGCAGCAACGCGCCAGCTCGCAGGAACGCGGCGATGCCGATTTTGCCTACGCGACCGAGTTCGGGCGCTTTCGCACCAGCGTCGTTCGGCAGCGACTCGGCGTCGACATCGTTTTCCGCATTATTAGCACCGCCGGTGCGCACCATGGACGAGCTCGGGTTGCCGGAGAGTCTCAAGTTGCTCACCCGTTTCCATAACGGACTCATCCTCGTGACCGGTTCGGTCGGCAGCGGTAAGTCGACCACGCTGGCCGCGCTCGTTGAGCAGGTGAACATCGAGCGGCGCGAACACATCATCACGCTGGAAGATCCGATCGAATACGTCTTTCAGCCCAAAGGCTGCCATATCACGCAGCGCGAAGTGCACACCCACACGAAATCGTTCGGCGCGGCGCTTGCGCGGATCGCTGCGCGAAGATCCCGACGTCATCATGGTGGGCGAAATGCGCGACCTCGAAACGATCTCGCTCGCCATTACCGCCTCCGAGACCGGCCACCTCGTGCTCGGCACCCTGCATACCGGCAACGCCTCGCGCACCCTCGACCGTCTGCTCGATGTTTTCCCGGTCGATCAACAGGACCAGATCCGAGTCATGGTGAGCGAATCGCTGCGCGGTATCATCAGCCAGCAACTGGTCCCGCGGATCGATGGCAAGGGCCGCGTCCTGGCCCTGGAAATTCTTACCAACACGCCGGCGGTCGCGAACGTCATTCGCGAAGCGAAAACTTTCATGCTTCCCGGCATCATCCAGACGGGCCGAAACAGGGCATGCGCCTGATGGACGACTCGCTCTGACCCAACTCTTCGACCAGGGATTGATCAGCGCGCGAGGAAGCCTACAGCTCGCGCCGAGCAAAAACAGGCGATGCGCTATCATGTGGGAGGGGGAACAGCGAATTCCAGATGTCGAATTTGAAACAAAATTGGGAAATGCCATATGCCCAAGCAGGGTCGCGGCGCACGTCGGTCTAGTCATTCGAAGATCGATTTCGTTGTTGGTCATTGGAACTTAGTTATTCCGCCCCATGCCCTACATCGATAAATTTTTCTAAACCCTGGTCAGCGAAGGGGCGTCCGACTTGCACATCGGCGAGGGACAGCCGCCAAAGATTCGCAAGCATGGCGATGTCATGGCCGATTCGGCCCGGAACCGGTCTTGCGCGATGAAGCGGTCGCGATGTTGAGCGAGATTGCCGGCCCGAACAGCTGGGAAATTTTCGAAGAGCGCGGCGATTTCGATTTCGCCTACGAGATGGACGAGAAATCGCGCTTTCGTTGCAATTTCCTCAAGCAAACCAACGGCTACGGCGCAGTCTTTCGTCTCATCCCGACGCGAATCGCCACGCTCGACGAGCTCGGCATTCCGCCGGTCGTTAGGCAATTCGGCGATTTGCGCGGCGGTCTCGTGCTCGTGACCGGGCCGACCGGCTCGGGCAAAGTCGACCACGCTGGCGGCCCTGATCGATTACATTAACAGCAACTACGCGCGGCACATCGTCACGATCGAAGAGCCGATCGAGTTCGTGCACAACAACAAGCTCAGCATCATTACCCAGCGCGAAGTGCCGGAGCATTCATCGACCTTTCCCGCGGGATTGAAAGCGGCCTTGCGCGAAGACTGCCGACATCGTGCTGGTCGGCGAAATGCGCGATCTCGAGACCGTCTCGCTGGCCCTAACTGCCGCCGAGACTGGCCTGCTCGTCTTCGGCACGTTGCACACCAACAACGCGCGCAAAACGATCGATCGTATGATCGACGTCTTCCCGGCCGACAAGCAGCCCCAGGCGCGCACCATGCTGGCCAACTCCCTGCGCGGCGTCCTTGCTCAACTGCTGCTTGAAGCGGGCCGACGGAAGCGGCCGCATCGCGGTGAACGAAATCCTCATTTCCAACAACGCCGTTTCCTCCATCATCCGCGAAGGCGCCACGCAAAAATTGCAGGATGTGATCGTGAGCGGGAAAGGGCAGGGGATGCAGTTCATGGACGACGCCATCTGGGCGCTGTTGCAGCAGGGGGTGGTCGCGCCGCACGAAGCGTTCATGAAGGCGATCGACAAGAATCTCTTCAAGAAATTCCTGCCGGCCGACGAGGCTGGCCTGGCCAACTCGGCGGGCGCGGCGCCCGACGACGAGCAACGTCCGAAAGGCGATTTCGTCAAAAAAGGTCGCGCGGGCGCCTCGGCGCGCGGGCGCACCGGCTAAGCCTGGTTTTGGAGCCCGGTCTTTCGACGTTACTTTAACCGCCTGCTAGCTAAGGAAGAGCTCGCTCAATGCTATCTCGCATTACGGGACAGTGACCTGGACTTCGTTCGAGCAGGTGCCTGAGTCTGTCTCACATACCTTGTAGGTGAATGTCCCGGTCATCCTGCGAAGGCTGTCCTTGGTTTTCCCGTCGTCGGCGGTCGTTTGCACGACGACGCCATCGCGCAGGACGTTGATATTACCGCCGTCGGCCGGATCCCACCGGAGCGAGACGTTTGATTTACCTGACTGAGTGCGCGCGCGTGCGCTCAGCGTGATGGCTCCACCACCTGTATCGACCGCCGCGAGGATGTCGATGCGGCCATTGCCATAGGTATTATTGGGCGACGCCGGGCTGCCACCGTCGCAGGTGTTGGAAAGAATATGCACCGCGCTGCTATTGAGGATCGCTTCGCTGGCGGATACGTCATGCCTCAATTCAGGATGCGCCGACCATAGTAGGGCGACCGCCCCGGCGACGTGCGGGGTCGCCATCGAGGTGCCGCTAAGGAAGGCATAGGATGTGTCCGAGGTCGAATAACTCGAACGAACATCAACGCCGGGAGCGGCGATATCGGGTTTTTGGCGCATGCTGCCATCGGAAAGAACGGGACCACGGCTGCTGAAAGAGGCGATCGTATCGGAGTTGGGGTTCAGGGCGCCAACCGTATAGGTCGCGTCATAGATGGCGGGCGGATCGGAAACCGTCGAGCAGCTCGGGCCGGCATTGCCCGCTGCCACCACCATCATGATACCGGCCGCGCGTTGCGCTTCGACACCGGCTTGCAGGGTGGTCGGCGAACATCCTTCGGACGGCGGACAGGTCCAGGAATTGGTCGTAATGTCCGGCGCTTTGCTCGGGTCGCCTTGGGCAGGAGTGCCGCCGACTGGATAAGGAGCGAGGAAAAATTCAAAGCATTCCGTGTAACTGGCTGGAGTTCCGACACCCACATTCATGTTGCGGCAGCCGATAAACTGCGCTTGCGGCGCCATGCCGACCTGATTGCCAGCTCCGTCGTCTCCGACGGCGGTGCCGATGGTGTGCGTGCCGTGGCCGTTATCGTCGCAGGGGACCGGTGAATTAGGTCCGCAGACTCCGCCGCCGCTGTGCACACTGTCGTGCCAGTTGAAATTATGATTCGCAGTCGAGCCGTTCCAGCCGCGATAATGGGGCTTAAGCGCGCGATGGGTCCAACGGATTCCCGTGTCGGCGCCCGCGACCACGATACCCTGCCCGAGGAATCCTTCCGCCCAGACGGCGGGTGCGTGCGTGTAGGTGATCCCGGGCTCGACTGTCGCTGGTGCATTCGGCTGCGCGGGCGCATCGAGTGCTTCAAGGCTTTCTGGAACGACCCGAATCTCCGGGTTGCCTTCCACCCGGGCTACGTCCGCCCGTAAAGCCAGTTCCATCGCGTCGTCGTAGCGGCCTTTCACCCAGATCGCATTGACGATGTAAAAGGCGCGATGCTCCAACCCGCGCCGCTCCAGCCACTTCAAGATCGGCCCTTGGGTCGCCTGGCTCTTCTGCCAGAGTATGTCACGGACGAAGCGGCCTTTTTCTATCTTCGAGCTGAGTGCAGCCGCGCCGCTCAGGTCCGCCTGGTCCGCGAGGATGATCATGAACTCGGCCTGTTTCCCGTCGGTAGTGTGCGCAGTGACCCACGGAGCAATTTTGCGCAGGGCGGCGGCTTGCTCAGGTCGGTCGGACGGGTTCACGGCGCGTGAGGAGCCGACCGCGCCGAGTAGAGTCGCCACGGCGGCGGCAAGCAGAAGGAAAGAGAGGACGTGCCGCAGCACACCGGATTTTGACAAATTGGCTTTTTCCATAGATTTCAGATCGTTTAGGGATTTCCAAATCCTAAATCAAGTTAAATCGTCGATTTGGACGGGAACAGCCGATATTGCGGCTGCCGTTTCGCGAGGCCCGGCGCGTGCTTCAGATCTCCGCAGGTTGGTCTCCGAAAATGACTTATCGCACTCCATTTCTGCTTCTGTCTATCTGTCTCGTCTTTGCCGGGCGTGTCATGGCGGGCGATTTCGCGGTTTCGGCGGTCGCTTCGCTGATTGACCCGGTCAAGCTCGCCACGCTGCAAGGCGAACGCGCCGCCAATCGCCGGGTTTTGAAATGTGTTTATTGGCTGAATGACGCCCGGATGCGCGGTCTTGAGCCCGAGATGGTGATCGGCCAAGCCCAGGCGCTAAATCTTTCCGAAAAACAACTGCGCGCACCCCTGGTCGAGGCTGCCTTGCTGCGCAATCTGGACATCGCGGCGAAGCTCGGCTGTCTCACCCCGGAGAATCTCAAACGGATGCGACACGGTTCCTCGCCCGTTATTGGCCGCGGTCCTTACGCCGGGGAACGGGCGGAGATTGATCACATTGTTCCGCTCTCGGTCGAGCCATTGTTAGACAGGGAAATCGCCAACCTGGAGCTGATGCCGCGCACCTTGAACCGCCGCAAAGGCGCGACCATCGGCGCCAGGCAGCGTGCTTATTTGGAGAAATTCCGTCAGGCTGACCTGCTTAATCCGAAGTCGTCTTGAAGGCGCCGCTGGCTGTGTGAATCTTCCCCCGGTCTTGGCCCTTATCCTCAGTTCGGTGTGTCATTCGCATTTTGACTTTGCGAATTTGTCCGGCGCGGACTCATATTTGGCATGAAGCAGATGGCTCTGGCGGCATGTCTTCTCACTTTTGGGATCCTTTGTCTGACGGGTTGCGCGACCGACGACGAGCCTTTTCCGGTTCATGGCGGTGCCAACTCCGACGTGCCCGTGGCCGGCGCGGCCACCCCGGCTCCTGGCGATTCGAGTGCCGCTTGGAAGTGGTGACCGATCGCTTGGGAAATTAGCTTGTTCCGGCAGGAGAGTGCCGTTGAAATCGGGAGGATGAATGCCGCACGCTCGATTCTCTACAGTTGTTGCCTGCTCGGCTACCTAACGAATCCATCCCGGGCTGAGCCACCACCTGGCGACTTTGTCGTTCGGCTGGAGGTTAAGATTCCCGTGCGTGATGCCGTCGAATTAAATGGGACGCTTTATCTGCCCAAATCCGACGACAAGAGTCCGCGCCAGAGCAGCCCGGTGATCTTGACCCTGACGCCTTACATTTCCGACGCCTACCACGAGCGCGGTGCCTACTTTGCTTCGCACGGCTACGTTTTCGCGATCGTAGATGTGCGGGGTCGCGGTAACTCCGGAGGTGCTTTCGAGCCCTATCTGCACGATCCGCACGATGGCTACGACGTCGTCGAGTGGCTCGCAGCCCAACCTTTTTGCGATGGCCATGTCGGGATGTGGGGCGGCTCCTATGCAGGATTCAACCAATGGGCGACGGCCAAGGAGTCCCCTCCGCATCTTTTCACCATTGTTCCCGCAGCGGCAGCGTATCCCGGGGTGGATGTCCCGCACCGGAGCAATATCGGGCAGCCTTATGTCGTTCGATGGCTTTCCTCGATTAGCGGCCATACTGGGCAAGACAACCTTTTTGCTGATGGGTCGTATTGGCGCAACAAATATCTTGCGGCCTACCGGCAGCACGTCCCGTTTAACGAACTCGACACTTTCATTGGAAATTCGCTTCCCGCCTTCCATTGCTTCATCCAGCATCCGACCCGCGACTCTTACTACGATCGTGTGACCCCCTCCCTGGGAGAATTTAAGCAGCTATCAATTCCTATTCTCACGATCACCGGCCAGTACGACGGCGATCAGTACGGAGCCCTGACCTATCACCGCGACCACCTAGCCAATGCGCCAGCCGCAGTACGGGCAAAGCACTACCTGGTCATCGGGCCCTGGGACCATTTGGGAACCCGTAGCCCGACTGACGAAGTGGGAGGGGTGAAGTTTGGCCCGGGCGCGTTGCTCGACCTGAACGAGCTTCATCAACAGTGGTATGACTGGACGATGAAGAAAGGGAGCCGCCCGTCATTTCTCAAGAATCAGGTAACCTATTATGTTCTTGCATCTGGCAACACCGGCGCCAATGGCGAATGGAGATATGCGGAGAGCCTCGGTGCGATCACCGCTAATCCCCGGGAGTTTTATCTCGATTCGAAGGAAGGCGAAGCAAATGGAGTCTTCCATTCTGGAATGCTAACCGAGACTCAGCCGAAGGATGGATTCGATCAGTTCAGTTACGACCCGCTCGATACTCTTCGCGGTGAGCTCGTCGAGTCGAAAGTGACCCAAGACAAGGCCGAACTGCTGGACCAGAGCTATGCTCTCGGCATCGGTCCGGACGGCCTCGTCTATCATGGCGCTCCCTTGAAGAAGGAGACGGACTTCATCGGCTGTCCCAGCCTGCGTCTCTGGATGTCTCTTGACACGCCGGATACGGACCTTGAGGCGGTTCTCTACGAAATTCAGCCCGATGGGACAAGTATCAGGCTTTGGGCAGATAGCCGTCGCGTCCGTTACCGCGAGTCATTACGCGAGGCCAAGCTGGTCCAGCCGGACGAGATCGTGGCCTGCAATTTCGCCCCGGGGTTATTTGTCGCGCGCAGACTGATGAAAGGCAGCAGGCTGCGACTGGTCGTTTCCTCACCGAACTCAATCTTCGCTGAGAAGAACTATAACTCAGGTGGTGTCGTGGCCGAAGAGAACGCTAAAGACGCGCGGACCGCTCATATTCGGATCTACCATGACCCCGCGCATCCGAGCACAGTGCAGCTACCGATGCGGAATTGAACGAGGCCGAACTCAGTTGCTCAAGATACGGCGAACGGAAGCGATGATCCCGGTGGAGAAGACCTCGACGTTCGAGAAGGTCTGGCCACCTTGGTCGCGGAATAACTTCGGACCCCGCCCGATCAAGCGCTACTGTTTGCGCCCTTCCTCGACGTCGAACAGATGCCCGAGGGTTTGGATGTCGGTGCGATCGGCAAGACCGGCGGCTGCTTTGCTCTTCTCCAGATGACCGGAGGCAAAATCGTTCCACCCGAGCTTGGAGATAAAGCCGTTCCAGATTTCGATGTCGTTTTTGACCAGTCGCCGTCCTTTGGTGTAACACCATTCCAGAATATCAATGTCGGTCCCTCCTTCTAAAACGCGGTCGCGCAGGGTCGGATATTCGATTCGGAGAAATTTCACCAGGCGCATGTCCGCTCCTCGGCCCAGATTTTCATGGTATTCCGCGTCCAGCTCGCCCTTGGCGTGAAGCCGGATTTTGTTCAACATCCTTGGGAAATAGCGCAATCCGCCCGTCTCGTCCTCGGTGCTTGTGGGTTTCATTCCGCGAAACCTGAATCTAGTCCGCGCACTGCGCAAACCGTTCTAATCCATCACCCCTATTTAGTGTCCGTTCAGCTTCGGCGCGCCCAGCGCAGCTTGGCTGAACTGGAGCGGGGATTGTCATGGCGTTCCGCTGGGGACGGCCGCGAAACCTCTTCTGCGATGCTGGCATAGATCCCTTCGCGTCGCCCGGCGGCAAACGCTTTCTTCACCCGCCGGTCCTCACCGGAGTGGAAAGTAAGAATCGCTACCCGACCGCCCGGTAAGAGACAATCCGGCAGTTGCCGGAGCAGGGAGTCGAGCGCGGAAAATTCATCGTTCACCGCGATCCGCAAGGCCTGCAGCACTCGACGGATTGAGAGGTCTACCACCAGCCTCTCTGCGCGCGGCAGCGCGCTCCGAATCGCCTCGCCTAACGACCTCGTGGTGGAAAACGACCTGCCCGCCAAGAGCGGACCGAGAGTAGCGGCATGTGGCTCGTCCGCGTTTTCCTGCAACAGCCTCACCAACCGATCAGCGGCAATCTGGAAAAGGAAGCGGCCGGCCGGTTGGCCCCGGCTCGGATTCATGCGCAGATCAAGCGGGCCGTCTTCCTTGGCCGAGAAGCCGCGCACAGGATCGTCCAGTTGCATCGAGGAAACACCGAGGTCGGCTAGGATACAGTCCGCCCCATCGAGGCCACCTTGCGCCAGGACCTGGAGCAAGCCTGCAAAGTTGGATCGGTACGCAGTGAACGTCTCCGCTCCCCAGCCTAACGATCGCAGTCGTGCTTCGGTCTTGGGCAACTCGATCGGATCGGCGTCGAGTCCGAACAGCCGCCCGCCGGGCTGCAAACGCTCGAGCAGCGCGACGGCGTGGCCGCCGTAGCCGAGCGTGCAATCTACCGCGAGCTCGCCTGCTTGCGGAGCGAGCACTTCCAGAACTTCGTTCACCATGATCGGACGGTGAGTGCCGGCCGGAGTCTTACCGGCAGCGAGGACTTTGGCGATCGTCGTGGCATATCGACTCGGATCGCGTTCCTTGTATTTCTCCTCGAAGCGGCGCGGATTCTTACCGCGGTAACGAGGACGGCGCCGGTGGGGCGACGAAGGTTCAGGTAAACCGGACATGGCGTCTGTGGATGCGATTCCCAAGGGAGATCGGGCCGCTCGACCGGGCAAACAATCTTTTCTCAGGCGAACGATTTTGCTGCAACTGCCCGTGGTTTGTGCAGAATGTAAGCACCAGTCCAATGAAAACAAAAATCCTTGCTGCCGCGATCCTGATTTCTTCCTGCCTAACGACCCTGGCATGGTTCCCGCCTTCCATCACTCAGGAAAAAATCAATCAGATCCAGATCGGCCTCACGACCGAACCCGACCTCGTCCAGCTTTTCGGCAACCCGACGACCCGCTTGGTCGATCTCGCGCACTACACCTCGATCGATTGGTTCCGCTCGGTGCCCGCCCCGGCTCAATCGTACATTCCGATCATCGGCCCCTGCCTGGGTGGACTTGATGTGGAAGCGCAGCAGCTTTCCGTTGTTCTCAGTCCGGGCGGCCGGGTCGTCCGTTTCGAGGTGCATAGTTCGCTCGACCGCTTGCACGCCTCCAGCCGGCTCACCAGGACGGGATACTCGAAGTAGCGCTCAGGGCTGCGAATCAACGGTGGCCGCACCGCCGTTCTTAGCGCCTGATCGTTTCCGGGAGCCCGCGGCGTTTAGCACCTCTTCGAGCTGCACTCGCGTAATCGGCTTTTGCAGGTACCTGCGTGTGCGCCCGAGAACTCCGGCGTCAACTCAGCTCGCTCGCTCAAGCCGGAAAGAAAAAGGACGCATCCTTCCGGATCGTCGCTCAGGATGTTTCGACAGGCGGTCAGGCCGTTCAGCCGCGCCATTGCGAAATCCATCAACACCACGTCCGGCCGATGGCGGCGATAAGACCGGATGGCATCCAGCCCGGAGTGCACCACGCCCACCACCTCGTGCCCGCAGGAACGGACCAGATCGGCCAGCACCATCGAAAAACCCTTCTCGTCATCAGCGATCAAGACGCGCACAAGGCAAAAAAGCAGAAAATTTCGTGCCTGCTCGCTAAAATTTACCGGCCGGCGCGAGGGGCTTTTGCGGAAGGCGCAATAACGCGTTCGATTCGCGGATCTGGAAACAACCATAGGACGGCGACCAACACATAGAGCGCGCACGAAATCCAGGGCTCCCAAAAGGCCACTCCGATGGCGGTCGCATAAATCAACGGCGAAACGTTGCCCTTCCAATCGCCTCCGACCGCCCGGGCCAGCAGGCAATCGGGCCCTTCCGCTTTAATCAGGGAACGCTGCAGCAGCCAATAGGCGCAGGCGGAGCAGAGCAGCACGAGGCCGTAAAGCGCCACAGGGAGAGTGGCAAAATGATTTTCTCCCATCCAACCCGTCACGAAAGGAATGAGCGAGAGCCAGAAGAGCAGGTGCAGATTGCCCCAGAGATTTCGACCGGTGATATTTTGGACCGCATGAAGCATATGGTGATGATTATTCCAGTAAATCCCAAGGAAGACGAAGCTCAGCACGTAACTCAGAAAAACCGGCCATAGGGCGAATAATGCGGCCATCTCGGGCCGATGCGGCACTTTCATCTCCAGCACCATAATCGTGATGATGATTGCGAAGACCCCGTCGCTGAAAGCCTCTAGCCGATTCTTGCCCATACGAAATCTGGCTACCGACAAAGCGACGAAAAGTCAAAACGCATCCGGTTGCCTTGGAAATTTTGACTCGCCCCGTCCCGCACGATTCAACCGACCTGGAATAAACTGCCATGGTGGCCCATCTTAGACGCGAAACCATGAGAGCAATCGTTTGCCTTAGCGCCTTCGCCATCTTCAGTCTTCCCGTCATGAACGCCGCTGAACCATTACCAGAGCCGAACAGCAAGCCGGCACGCGTCGCTTTTTCCCAGGTACCGCTTTTGGACCGGAGAGATGAAGCTCGGACAAATCTACGGAGTTCTTCGAACCGAGGCCGGCTTCTTCCACGGGCACGAAGTCACGTTGGTCGACTTTGATCCCGCTCGCGTTTCTCTGGAAGATCTGGCCCGTCGCGCCCGGCAGGCGGGGGTGGCGGATCGGATTCATCTTACCAGCGGGACGACTGCGACTTCGGTCGGCGGAGTGACGGTGGGTGGAAAATTAGATAACAGCTATCGCGTTGCCCCTGCGAGCGACCAGAAGAAACAACTCGAAGGCACGCCTTACGCCCGACTCAACCTCACTTCCGAACAGGCTACGAAAGTGAATGCCTTCGCGCGTTCGAATCCCGCCAGGGCAAAGGAATGGCTCGCGCCCGCCCAGCGGGCCACGCTGGCCTCGGCTCGCTAAGGACGCCTGCCCGCCGGACGTTTCTTCCAGCAAGACAGAATGTAACTGTTCAGTTACTACTCATTTCCTTAGGTTCTCCCCCGGTGCTTATAACAGTCCTGCACGAAGCTCGGCTTTGTGCAATCGCCAGCCAAGTCAAAGAGTCGTCGCGTTAGTAAGATTGAATCGTTGCGAGATAGGGCCTTCATCATGCCGGAGACGTGTCAATTCATCGATGCCAGTTTCCCGCGCTGCTCGGTGATTCAACCGACCTCGCTGGGAAACGCCGGTGCCGTTGCGGCCACTACCAGCCTGAAAGACCCCGGTGAAGGCATCTCAGTTCCTATTTTGGTAGATAGGGATCGGCTTTGGCCGAAATGGCCGCCACTTTTTCTGACTGCTGCGGCGTCATCTGCGGCGCTGCCTGTTGCAGCGTTGCCTTTTCTTCCTGCAAACTTTTGCGTGCTTGGATCAGCAGCACGGTGATGCTCACGTCGCCGGTCGTGTGTTTTCTCGAGAGGCGTACGTATTCGTTCGTTGTTTTCTCGAAGCTGTTGATCCTGGCATCGAGCGGGCTGATCGGCACCATCGCAACTTCCTCTGCATTTTCCGGGCTGCAGCTCGTCATATTTGCCGCCAGCAGCAGGAGCAAAACAGATGCAGCGAGAATTCGGATCGTTGGTTTCAAGATTTTCTCCTCCGTGGAAAAGAAAAGCCTATCCCAGAGAGACGCTGGCACGCAACTGATTTGCATTTCGAGTTGGGAAATATGTCGCAAGTGGTCGGAAACATGTCCTGAATCGTCGGATTTCAACTAGGCTGAGCCGCCGCTATCACGTCACGGCGGGAATTGGGGGCGGCCGCTGCCGCCGCCATCGCGTACGATGGAGCAGCAGTACGATGAAACACGCGCAAAAAGCGAGCCGCCGAGCGGCAGGGTGACCAACATCAGCCAGCCCAGCACCCCGAGCGTATAAAGAAGCTGGCCGTAATCTTTCCCGTCGATAATGCAGGGATGCGCCGATCCTTCGTCCACCCTGCAGCCATGTGCGTGGGCCACCCATCCAAACACCATTACCGATGCGACCGGTGCCAGCGTCACTGCTGCGATGAGGAAGAGAACGGCCCCGTAAATCGCCGAGTCATGCCGGATGGATCAGGGCGGAAATTTCGGAAGCGACTCCCATCCAAGGAGAGCCTTCTCGCTGGACGGCGCGTTTGCCTTGACCCAGGCACTCATCGCGTCTCCCGCTTTCTGGCCGTAGATTCAATGGGAGTAAACCACCGCGAAACCCTTGCCTTGGATCAATCGAAACCGGGCAAAGGCGACTTCACAAAACTTCGGCTGAGCAAAGACGACGGCGACAAAGTGCTCCGCCGGCCTGTCTGCCATGCGGGGGACAGAGCTGGTCTTGAGCACGATCGCCTGGTGCGTCTTGTAGTTTTCCAGGACAGAATTAGCCCGCTCCGCCAGGGCATCCCCGTCATGCACCGTGGAGTAACCATCGATCGTGACCATGTCGGTCCACTTATCCAGGTCCTCCTGCTTCGCCGGTGTATACTCATGCTGCTCCTTCTGCGACCAGCGATGAAAGTAAGCGAGATTCTTGAATAAGAAGTCCGGCTCAGATCCCGCGCCTACCAATACGCCGCTACCAACCAGGCACGTTGCCAGAGTTGCAATCCAACTTCTTTTCATAGTTTCATTCTTTGCTCAAGATCTCGCGAAGGCAGAAACTGGAGCACAATGAGGAAAGGTTTAGGTAGCCGCGACAGGGAATTCGAGATCAAAGCCACGTTACCGCTCGGCCCACCCAGGATGCCTTCCCTGACGCGTCAAACCCAGCGGCCCGTCCGTCACCGGGAGAGCAGCCGTTTCGATTCCTGATTCACCCCCAGCTATTGCTTGTCGTAGTAGGCCTTGTCGGTGTGTTTCTTTCCGTCGGCGTCGGTGTAGGTATTCGTCACGACGCGCGATTTGCCGTCTTTAGCCACAGTAATCGTGCCGCTGATCACTATCTTGCCATCTTTCATGCCTGTCAGGCTATTAGTCTGGTCGTTGACTTGCTTGTAGGACATGGTGTCGACGATCGCATCGCCTTTCGCTTTTACCTTTTGCGGCTGTCCATCGAACTTCCCCTTCCAGGTCCACTTGATGGCTTTGCCATCCTTATCCACGCCTTCCACGGTCAATTTGATCATGCCATCCTTCGCCTCGGTGTAGGTCACGGTATAGTTTTTCGTCGCGCCCGGCGCGAGTTTGGATTTACTTTCGTCGAGCTTCCAAGTGCCCATTTGGGCACTGGCAGCGAATCCTGCGGCGGCTGCTGTTAACCACAGCGCTGCTGCCACTAAGAGAGTGCGTTTGTTGTTCATGGGTGCGATTCACAACAGGTTCTTCGTTAGGCGTCAATCGAAATCTGGGCGCAAACATTTTATGCTCCTTTAAGCAGAATTACCGGCAATCGGTCCCACGCCCGAGTTACCGAGCGGCGTTCGTGCCGCAAAACCTCGACAAAAAGGCCGGGCACCGTCCAAACGCAGCCAACATACCAGCGCGGATCGCTCTGGTCTCGCAAACGCGAAAACCGCGTTAAACTGGTTTTATGAAATCGAGAAGCCATCCTGTAACCATCCGTGCCGGGCAGATCGAATTCGTCAAGCTCAATGCCGAGAAGTGGGAATGGCGCGATGTCTACCAATGGATGCTGGCGCTTACCTGGCCTCAGTTCGCTCTGGTCGTCGCCACCGTCTACCTCGCCCTCAATATCCTGTTTGGTTCGCTCTACCTCTTTGGCGGCAACTGTGTCGCGCACATGCGGCCCGGCTCGGCCGTCGACGCCTTCTTTTTTAGTGTCCAAACCCTTGCCACCGTGGGTTACGGGAACATGTATCCGAGCAATTTCTACAGCAACGTTCTCACCACGATTGAGATAATGAGCGGCCTCTTTTTGCTCGCTGTCATGACTGGCCTCATCTTCGTTCGCTTCTCCCGCCCGACGGCGCGCATCGTCTTTAGCCGCTCGGTCGTCATCGCGCCCTTGAATGGCCGGCCCACACTGATGTTGCGCATCGGCAACTTGCGTCATCGCAGCATGATCGAGGCGGAATTCCGCATCCTCTTCAACCGTGACGAGCCTTTGCAGGAAGGCGGCGAGTTTCGCTACTTCTATAACTTGAAACTTCAGTTCGATCGCCTGCCCACCTTTCCGGCCGCGCTCACTCTACGCCACGTCATCGATGAGAGCAGCCCGCTCTACGGCCAGACTCTCGAGTCGCTCGAGCGCGACCGCGTCCTCATCGTCGCTTCTGTCGTCGGCATTGATCCGGTTATTCCTGCTTCAGTTCAAACTCAGCAGGATTACACTTTTCGAGATATCCGGTTCGATGAACGCTTCGTCGAGATCTACACTGATCACGGCGACGGCCGGCTGACCGTCGATTACGCTCGGCTGCACGATACCGAGCCAGCTTGAGCATAAACCGGCCATCCGCCATTAGCGGGAGGCGTTGTGCTTAGCTCGCCCCTAACGAGTGCAACTCGTCAGGTGTAAGCTGTAGCTTGGCGGCCGCCATATTCTCTTCCAGGTGCGCCACCGACGACGTCCCCGGGATTGGAAACATCACCGGAGAACGGGCCAGGAGCCAGGTTAGCCTTTAGCCTTTGAAAGCCCGGCCGTTGCTCGGCATCCGTTACGGCTACTTTCTCCTTTCTCCTTTCTCCTTTCTCCTTTCTCCTTTCTCCTTTCTCCTTCACCTCCGGCCTCCCCACTTGTCTCCACGCTGGGCTTCCCCAGCACACTCCGAGATAGATTGCGGCGGAGAGTTGTATAGAGGCGATCTGGAGGGGGAAGTCGATCATGGCATGGAAGGCGACGCCCGTCAGGGCGACGAGCGCCACGAGCAGGATCGTACGCTGGCGCGGGAGCCAGCTTTCCGCGCTGCTTTGCCGAAGATAAGCGTAGGCGGCAATGATCCCTCCGAAGAATAACACGGCCCAGAGCGCCGCTCCGATCCAGCCCCATTCCAGGACCGTTTGCAGCCAGTCGTTGTGAAGGAAGATCCATTCCTGGTCTTCGATCCGTTTCCCTCGCTCTTCGAGCAGGACGGGGAACACTGCGTTGAAGGTCCCTGGGCCAAACCCGAAAGGGCCCGCCTCGGGGAGCGCGTCGAGGGCGACCGCATCGACCTCCCATCGGGCGTCGCCCGACCAACTGGTGGTGAAGCGTTCCCACCGACCAAAAGAGCTATCGAGATGGCTCGTCCGGGCGATCGCCCAGAATGTGAGGAGACCGACCGGAACTGCGACGAGCGCGATTCTGAGCCTGATTAGCCGCCGACGAAAAAGGAGCGGCATCCAAAAGAGCAGGAGCGCGAGAACTATCGCCCCCGCGACCACCTGTCCGGCTCGCGACGTGTTTGAAAACAAGGCCACGATCATGATGAAGGAAAGAGGAATCCAAAGCGCCCGGCCCGCCGGGTGAGCGGGCCGGGTGACGTAGCGGAAGGCGAGCCCGAGCACGGCGGGGAGAGCCAGGTTGAGATAACCGCCGGCGTTGGCGTGGTAAAAGAACGTCGCAAAAAAAGTCGTGATCGGCGGCTCACCCGGCTCGAGCTGGTCCCAGAAGATCATTTGCGCCCCGGTCGCTTTTTGGAGCAGCCCTAGGAGGCCGATGGATGCGCCGGCCAAAGCCAGCGACCACCAGATGCGAAGGAGCCAGCGTTCATCCCGGACCAGCCGGGTCACGATCCAGAGCGCGCCGAGCAGCGCGCTGACCCGCCACATCATGGCGATGCTGAGGGCGAGATCGAGCGAACCGGGGGCGCCGGGAAAAGGTGCGGCGCGCGGAACCATGATCTGGTAATCGGCGTCGGAGATGGCGCGGGCATTTAAGGCCATGCCCCAGCCTAACGAAAGTAGGAGAAGGATGACCCCCCCGAGAAGCCAGGGCAACCAGCCGTGGTCGGGGTTTTTCCCTCGCGCGAGGCTGGAGACGAGCCAGCAAAAGAAGGCGCCGCCCAGGAGAGCGTTGAGGACGTCAATGCCGGACGCGCTGGTGCCGCCATAATTCCAGGGAATATAAAAGATTGACGCTACCAGCAGCCAGCCAGCAGAGTCGCCCATCCAGGAGGAAAAGGGAAAGCGAAAAGCGGACATCGAAAAGAACTGAAAGAATGTAGTCGATCGTTTCAAAAAGGCGATGTAGCGGCGGGCGTGTCGCCCGCGGCAAGCCGCTTTGCCCGTTGGGTAGTCTTCGCTGAAGCACGCCGCACTCCCCGTCTCGAAGGCTTCAGGCCCCCGCAGATCGCTTGCGGGCGATAGGCGCGCGCCGCAGCAGCTCTGCTCTTACAGCTCGCGCGGCGGATTCAGTTTTTTGATACTGGCCCGCTCACCCCTGCGGGGCTTCGTCTATCTCCCGGTTAGCTCCATTCAGCATTTCAGCTTTTCACCTCACTCTCTGCCTCCGCTTCATAGCTCCCTTCCCCGGCGCCATAGCCGTGGGAGGCGTAGTAGTAGTAATAGCCGGCGCCGCGACGGTGGGGGAGACGGTTGAGGATCATTCCGGCCGGGCGAGTGGAGGCGGTGGCGAGAAGGGAGATGGCGCGCAGAACGGCGTTGCGCGGGGTCTTGGCCGCGCGCACGACCAGGGTGACGGTCTGGACGTAGGGGATCATGAGGAGGGTGTCGCTCACGGCGAGGAGCGGGGCGCTATCGATGACGACGCGGTCGAAGAGGCGGGCTGCTTCGGCGATCATTTCCCCGTAGGAGGGGCCGCTCAAGAGTTCGGCCGGGTTCGGCGCGCGGCGACCGCCCGGCAGGATGGAGAGCTGGCCGCCGGTGGCAGTGACAAACTTCTTGCCGCTGTCGGTGCGGGTGCGAGTGACGTCGACATCGCTGGCCGCGATGCGCATGACGGATTCTTCGAGCCCTGCTTCACCGACCAGATAATCCACCACGCCGACGAGCGATTTGGCGTTGGGTCGCGCCCGGGCTCGAATCGGAGAAGATCTTGTGCAGGCTCGGCCGGCGCAAGTCGCCGTCGATCAGCAGCACGCGATGCCCCTGCTGCGCGAGGGCCAGGGCGTAGTTGGCGCTGGTGAAGCTTTTGCCTTCGGACGGCAAGGCGCTGGTGAAGAGGAAAACCTTTCTCTCGATTTCGGGTCCGAGCAGGGAAAGCGAAGCGCGCAGGTTGCGGAAAGCTTCCGCGACCGGGCCTTCCGGGACTTTGGCCACGAGCCGGTAGGGGGCGACCCCGGAGGGGTCGTCGCGCGTCTTCGCCCTGCTTCGATTTGCCGGTTCTTTCCGGGACGGCGGCGAGGACGGGCAGGCCGAGGAGTGCTTCGGCCTGGTCGACGGTCTTGAGCGAACGATCGATCACATCGGTGGCATAGATAAAGCCCAGGCCGGCGGCCAGACCGCCGAGCAGACCGAGAAGGATGGCTTTGCCCGAATTCGGACTGGCCGGCGCATAAGGCATGGTGGCATGCTCGGCGATGCTGACGGCGTTGGTCTTCACATCCTTGGTTAAATTGGTTTCTTTGATCTGGCGCAGAACGCTTTCGTAAAGGGCGCGATCGGTTTCAGCCTGGCGGGCCAGCTCCTGGTAACCGATGGCGGCTTTGTTGAGGGCGAGAGCCGCCTTCTCCTGTTCGGTGGCAGCGGAGCCGAGACTGCTCTCGGCGGCGCGGGCTTGCGCGAGGACGTTCCGCAGGACAGCGGGCTGAGCGAGTACGGCGCGCTTGAGCGCTTCTTGCGCTTCTTCGAGAGCGGCGCGGGCGGCCATCATTTTGGGATGCCTGGATTTGTAGCGCTGGGCCAGGCTGGCGACGGAGGATTCAAGTTGGGCGACATCTTTGCGCCGATCGACCACGACGGGCGCGGTGGCGATGCTGGGGATGGCGAGCAGCGCTTCCACTTTATCTCCGACCTGCTCGATCTGTTTCAACTCACTCTCCAGCCGGACCCGATCGGCTTTGGCGGAAGTGACCTTGCTCGACAGCTCCTGCAGTTTGTCCTCGACCAAACCGCCGCGTCCACCGCCGCGCCGCGCTGGATTGCCCACCGGTGGAGGCCGCGCCGCCGCCGAGCTGGAGCGCGTCGGGTGTGTTGGATTTGTATTCGGCCACCGCCGCCTCGCTCTTGCGCAAGTTGGCTTTGAGTCGTTCCTCTTCCTCGATCAGGTAGCGGAGACTTTCCTGGCTGAAGTTCGAGCGGCGCTCGATCGACATGCGGATATATTCGCGGCCGACGCTCTCGGCTAGACGCTGGGCCAGGGCGGGATCGCGATTGCTCACGTAAAGATCGATCAAACGGGTGCCGCGCCGGATGACCGGCTTGACCATAGTGGAGAGTGCACCGCCGAGCCCGTCTTCGAGCGGGGTAAAGGCACGGTCGCGCAGAAAGCTATCTTCGTTAGGCGCGGACGATGTTTTCGAATTGGCCGGGGCCGGCGTGGGGCTGGGGTTTTGTTCGTCCGTTACGCTGGAGCCAAGCAGGCCGCGGCCGCCGTCGTCGGCCAGGCCTTCAGCCCGGATGACGCGGGCCATCAGATTCCGATTGGTCAGATTCTGCTCGATGGTGCGGAGCGCTTCCTGGCTGGCCAGGAACATCGAGCGCATGCGGGACGAACTTTGATCGCCATCCATCATGGTGGGTTCTTGGAAATCGACTTCCAGCACGGCGTGGCTTTGGTAGACCTTCGGCGTCTTCGCCAAATAACCGAGAGCCAAGAAAAGGCCCGCCACCACGCAGAGGACCAAGACCCAGAGGCGTTCGAGGATGGAATGCCAGAAATGGCGGAAGTCGAATCCGTGTTTCCCTTCACCGAGCGAAGTCAGGGGCGGAAGAGGCCGGCAGGTTGGAATCAGGAGGGATGGTCATGGATTAAAGAAAGTAGAAAGTCGGAAGGCTAAAGGAGAAAGACAGGAGGCTGATAGAGTCAAGGCTGAAGGAGGACGGTTGAGTGGGGATCATTCTAGAAGATGCTTTCGCCGACCGTCACTGTATCGCCCGGGAGGACGACGAAACTGGCGCCTTCGCCCTTGGCGACGCGCTTTGCATTTACTTTCAAGACTTGGTCTCCGCCGCGTTCGCTCTGGCGTCGCACGCTGATCCGCTCCGGCGCCGCGATCCGGGTGTAGCCGCCAGCCATCGCGACGGCTTCAAGCAGATCGATGCCGCCAGGGTTGCCCTCCGGTAACTCGTAACTTCCGGGCCGATTTACCTGGCCGAGGATGGTGAAGCGGCGCCGCGCATAACCGACCAGCGAAACGTTGACCTTGGGATTGACGAGGTAATCGCGGCCGAAAAGCTCGGTTAACCGGGCCGCGGCCTGGGTGAGAGTGAGACCCCCGAGACGCACGGGGCCTAGCAGTGGAAGGCTCAGGTTCCCCTCGGGATTCAGGCGGCCGTTGGTGCGAAGATCGTCTTCGCCGAAGACTTCGACTGCGACCTGGTCGTTCGCGCTGAGCTGATAGCCGCTCGGGGCGCTGATCGCGTCGCCGGAACTGACCGCATTTTGAGCCGGTGCGCCGGCGGCAGCAGCGGAGGACGCAGAAACAGCCGGCGGGCGCGGGGCATCAAACACGTTCGACTGGCCCCAGGCGAGCGTGGGAACGAGCAACAGCCCGAAGATGAGATGAAGGCGGCGCAGTCCCGCCCAGCCAGCGGGCGCTTTCCTAAAAAGCGAGAGAGGAACGAAGTCCGAATTGGTTGTCATAGAAGCTGAAAAGAGAGAGGGAGCTATCGTCTTCCCGATACAGGTAAAATACGCCAGCCGACCAGAAACTGGTGAGATTGAAATCGAGCGACGCTTGGATGAAATAATAATCGTCGGTCCGGGTCGAGGAAATTCCGGTGGATGTGCTGAAATAACCGGAGTTCTCGTAGCCGACAGAGAGGCCAAGGTAGATACGCTGCAGGAACCGCTGACGGGCCGAAAGAGTGACCTGGGTGGAATGAAAATCCTGGCCGGCGAGAACGGCCGAGTTCTGGGTGCGCCGGGAAAAACTCAGCGAGAGACTGGTACCGTCGAATGGCTGATAGAAAAGACTGCCGTCAAAGACCGGCGAGCCGTTATCCTGGCCACCGCCTTCAACCTGGCGAAACTCGACGCCGGCGCTGAGGCTGGCACTGACTTTACCGGTCAACTCATAGGAAGCGCGGGCGTTGATCTGCTCGAAGGTTTCGTCCTGGCTGGGAGACTCGACGAAATTGTAGCCGCCGGAGGCGCCGAGGCCTACCGCAAGCTTGGGGCTGTAGTTGTAGTTGAGATAGAAATTTCCCGAGATGACCGAGGAACTGAGCAGGCTCTCGTAGTCGCTCAGACTGTAGTAGAGGCTTGCGGTAAGAAAGGTCTTCCCGGTGAGCGAGTAGTTGGAGTTGATGCGAGTGGTATAGATGTCCACCTTGGTGCGATTGGAGACATCGAGATTGGTGCGAGTAAAATCTGTGCCTGTCCCGGTGGCGGTATCTAGCCCGGTGCCGTCGAGAAGCTGGACGTCCTGGGAGAGGCTGAGGGAAAGAAGCGGAAAACGATATTGGCCCGTGAGGGCAATGATGTGCTGAACAGCATTGTTCTCGGAGTGATCGAAGAAGATAAAGGCGTTAGGCTGGTAGACCAGCTGAACGAAATTTCCGTCCGCCTGGCCGTATCCAATTTCGATCGTCGGTTCGATCGAGGTGTAGAAGTCACCTTCTCGATCGATCTGGGTGAGATTGATGTTGTCGTCGTACACGGTCCGGACCGCCAGACCGACCCGATAACGAATGCGGCGCGGCACCGCCGATTGCTCCTCGGTAGCGATCCCTTCCAAGCCAGGCTGAGGCAGGTCGGGGGGCGGCAGCGCCTGGGCTGCCTGCTCGATGAGCCGGTCTTCTTCGCCCACGGCAGCGGCAGCCTCGTCGGGGGCGGGGGGATCGTCAGAGTCTGGCGTGGCCGCAGGAGAGGCGGGAGGTGAGGGCGCAATCTCTTCTGTCACGCCCGTCGGAGTTGAATCCTTGGTTTCTGGAGGCGGTTGTGTGGCCGCAGGCTCCGGCTGCGCCGGGGTGGTCGCGGCGGGTTGCGTATCATCGCCGCCGACCGGTTCGTGTGGTGCTGCCTGTTCCTCGAGCAGCGCGGCAACGAGGAAAGCTTCCATCTCGGCAGTGGAAGACTCGGCGAGAAGGGGCGGCGCGGGGAGCAATGCGAAAACGAACGGCAGGCAAAAGAGTAGAACTCTGCACCAGCAAGCTACAGTCTTCCGAATAACCAAGGCCTCAAGGCAACAGTAGGCAGCCCATGCCGGCTTCATCGGCTGGGCCCAAGACTAATCGTCGTCGTAAGGGTCGTGCGGGCAGCGACCGCGGGTGTCGTGAGGGTGCTTATGGAGATGTTTCTGCGCCGCCCTACAACGCAAAGTGAGAGTTCTGCCCTGGGGGCAATGCGGTGTCCGATGGCACACTTTACATTTACGATGGTGACCTGAGGGACAGACCCTCTCGCTCGGGTCTGCGGGTGCCGCCGACGACAAGCCGGTAATACCGATGAAGAAACTGGCCGTCAGCGCTACGGCCAAGCCGTAAAGCCAGGTCCGGGGTGATTGATTTTTCATGGGATAATAATTGAAGTTGCGGGCGATTGTAGGAAACCACCTTTGCCTGACAAGAATTTTTTCAATTTAATTTTGCCCATCTGTTGCCTCAAAATCTTGAGGCCGGGCGAAGGATTCCGTTGCAGCCAGCGGAAAGCGCGCCACCGCCTCGTCTGCGAGGGCAAACAAACGTTTCCTCACTTTCAGCACTTCCCGCACCTCGGCCTGCGGGTCGCGCCGGCCCGCGCAACGGGGACCGGCTCTTTTGGCAGGCCCGGCCACTGCGCGAAGTGACCGGCCGGAATCTGCAGGCGTTGTGTTTGGCCGTTGGCTTGGAAAGCGAACTCACTGTGCACGGAGAGAATCGACGCCCAATTGCCATGCGCACGAATTCTTCCCGTCCTGCCCGCCCCCGCGAAAACAGTGCCGGCGAAGGTGTGGACGGTGAGCCGAGACCGCGTCTGGCTCTGTTGCAGCGCAATGCAGATCGAGCCCTGGAGCAGGCGCACCGTCGCCTGCCGTCCGCGCATCGGGTGAATCCAGTCATCGCCGTTCCGCTCCAACAGAAGCGTCTCCAGTTCCAGCTCGCTTCCGCCTTCCAACTCGGCCCAGATACCCGGCAGAATCATGAGATCGACCCGGCCACCAGGAGCGACCGAGATTTTCTCCTTCGGCTCAACCCAGGATCCGGGAAGAAGGGGGGCCGGGCCGCCGGGCGTGAGCCGCTGCGCTTCCCCCTCGACCGCCAGAATGCGGGCCGAGAGTCGGCGGGCCACGGGATTATGGCAGGCAGAGGAAAAGCAGAGCGCGAGACAAAGGATGAGGTAAGGTCTTGGGAGCGGTTTCCGGCATTTGTCGGCCCATTGTCTCGATCCGCGCGGAATCCGCAAGAGCGATGCTAGAATGCCTCATGAAGTTCTTGTTCGCGGCGCTCCTTTTCCTTCCATCGTTTGCGATGGCTGACCCGGTCCCTGCGAAGCAATTCGATGCCCAGGCCGCGGAGCGCTTCGCCCGTCTCGCGCTCGCCTGTGTGCATAAGGAATATCCGAACAAGATCAGCCACGTCCTCAACAGCGATGAAGATGTCGCGCCGCCGCACACACTGACGCCGGCCTTTTGCGGCTGCTACGACTGGCACTCCTCGGTTCATGGGCACTGGTTGCTGGCCCGCCTGGCCCGCACCTTTCCCGAAGCCTCCTTTGCCAGGGAGGCGCACGCCGCGCTCTCGCAGAGCCTAACGAGCGCCAACCTCAAGGCGGAGGTCGCTTACCTGAATGGGAAAGGGCGGGCCAGTTTCGAACGCCCCTACGGCCTCGTCTGGCTCCTGCAACTGGCGGCTGAACTCCGGGAATGGGACGATCCGCTGGCCCGCGAGCTGGCCGCAAACCTTCGGCCGCTGGAGAAGCTGGCGGTCGAACATCTGTCGAGCTGGCTGCCGAAGCTCTCGCATCCCGTCCGCATCGGCGAGCACGACCAGACTGCTTTTGCCCTCGGCCTGATGCTTGATTACGCCCGGGGAAGCGGGACGAGGCTTTCGTGAAACTGGCCACGGACGCGGCCCGGAAGTTCTACCTGAAGGACAAGGAGTGTCCGCTCGACTTATGAGCCATCGGGCGAAGACTTCCTTTCTCCCTGCCTCGGCGAAGCGGACGTGATGCGGCGCATCCTCTCGCCTGACGAATTTGCAAAATGGCTGGCGGCCTTCTGCCCCAGATCCCTACGACGGACGACCCCGCCTGGCTGCCGGTGGCGGTTTCGCCCGACCCAAGCGACCCGAAGCTCGCGCACCTGGATGGGTTGAACCTGAGCCGGGCCTGGATGCTGGAGGGCATTCTGGCGGGTCTGCCTAACGACGATCCGCATCGGCCGGCCCTGACCGCCGCCGCCGCGGCGCATCGCCGGGCTGGCCTGGCCGCGGTAACGGGAGCGCACTACGAAGGTGGGCACTGGCTGGGAAGTTACGCGGTCTATCTCACCACCGGGCGCGGACTCGAAGGGGCAAGACCGAAGTCTGAATAATGAGGCGAGGGTTGAAGGGCGCCACGGTTTTTTGCCTGGCCGTGTTACTCCTGCACGGGCCGGTTCCGCTTGGCGCCCGGGAGTTGCAGCCGGCGGCGACTCCGGCCCCTTCGCCTACCGTCGAAGCCTGGGCCACGCTCTTCCAGATGATGGAGCGGCTGCGGGCGAGCGCGGCCCGGCGCGATTTCACTCTCGTGCATAATGAGGACCCGGTGGCCGGTGCGGCCGTTTCCACCCTGCTGGGGGAGCTGACCAAGGCCGCGCCGCCCAACGGAGCCGCGATGAAAATCGCCTGGACCGTTTTCGTTAGGGAGATCTCCACTCTGCACACCGCGGCGGATGCCGGGGAGGAGGAGGCCTGCCTCGAGTTGACGAAGCGGCTGGAAGAGGAATTCCAACAGCTTCTGAACAATTCGGATCCCGCTCTGCTGCAGGCGGCGCAACAATATGCCGCCCGCTACACCTGCCCGATGCACGCCGACGTGGTGGGCAGGAAGAAGGATACCTGCGGCAAATGCGGCATGCCCCTCGACCAACTCGTCGTGCTGCTGCCGGACGATGCCAGGAGCGGCCTCGTGGCGCAGCATGCCGTGACGGCGACGATCACCACCGACGGGCCGTTGACCGCGGGAAAACCGGCGCAGGCGATCCTTCATTTGCGCCGAGGCGATACGGGGCCGGTCACCTTGGCCGATTTGATCGAGACGCACACGCGCAAGATTCATCTGCTGGTGGTCGATCGCAGCCTGACCGATTATCATCATGAGCATCCGCAACCGACCGGAACCCCGGGCGATTACGCGTTTATTTTTACGCCGCAAAAGCCGGGCTCATATCTCGCCTGGGCGGATCTGCGTCCGCTGCCTTTCGGTTTGCAGGAATACGAAAAGGCGATCATTGCCGGGAGCGGAACAACGGAGCCAATCGCGGACCGAAAAACGCGCCTGGCCGGCGATTCCAGTGGCCTGCACTTCGAACTCAACCTGTCGCGCTCGGAGGTGAAGGCCGGTGAGCCGACCTCCGCTATATTGCGGATCACCAAACCAGACGGCAGCGGATTCGCGCAGCTCGAGCCGGTGATGGGCGCCTTCGCGCATCTCGTCGGATTCAATGAAGACGCCGAAACGGTCTTGCACATGCACCCGACGGGCGCGCCGATTTCAGGCGAGAGCGAGCGGGGCGGGCCGGAGTTGGAATTCAAGATTTACGCAACCAAACCGGGCTTTACCCGCCTTTTCGCCCAGGTGCAGGTCGACGGCCGGCCGGTTTATGTGCCTTTCGCAATAGAGGTGGCGCCCTAGCGGGTGGGTGGCAGCGCGTACGGGGATCGAACCCGTGCACCAGCCTTGAGAGGGCTGTGTCCTAACCACTAGACGAACGCGCCAGTTGAGCGGCCAATTTTAGCCGCACTCATCGGCTGCGGCAACCCTCTGCTCAGCCTAACGATCGCGCAGGCTCAATCGCGCTGCGCATCGCTCGCGCGCGCCTGAGCCGGAGTCGGGAGGGCGGTGGCGGTCGCCTGGTCGCCCCGCTTCTTGACCAGCGCCGCCGCTTCCGCTTCATCGGTCGCATGGCGGACGCGCGGCTGGAGGAGGCCCAATTCATGATTGGCCTCCTGGGCGTCGAGATATGATTTGAGATCGGGCGTCGAGGCGAGCGCACGCAATTTCCCATAATAACGCTCGTAGTAGGTGCGGAGACGATGCCGCCGTTCCAGGTCGGTCGGGGCATTTTGCGCGACCGCCTTCAGGTCGTGCAAATCCTGGTCGTTCCGGATGCGGGTCTCGAGGTTCGCCATCTGCACGTGGAGGCGATGTTCATCGGCTGCTTTGCCTAACGAGCTCTGCTTGAAGAGGGTGTTGAGCTTCTCCAATTCCGGTGCGCTCGGGATTTGCGGCAAAGCTCCGGGCGCGGGCAAAATGTTGGAGGGAATAAGCGAGGGCGGCTCGACCGGGACAACCGCGGAGGGGGAGGGAGCAGCTACCGAAGCGGCGAGCTCTGCGTCGGCGGCTTGCGCGGAAGTGTTACCGGGGCTGGGGGTTTGCGCCGACATCGTGAGTGCGACCCCGCCAAGCGAGGCGAGAAGAATGCGAAAAGGGAAGGTCATCGGTGGAGCAGCCGGGCGCTGCCGAGGGACCATAAGATGCCCTCCGCCGACGAAGCAACTTCATTTGCTGCCCAAGCTTTGCCGGTTCAAGGCAAACTATTCGCCAGGGCAGGCGATTTACCTGGTTACGACGGCCTTGCTCGCCGTTCCGCCGGCGCTGCTTTTGACCGTGACGTTCACCGGATTAGTCGGCCACCTGAACTTGCCGATGAATCGGCTGCCCTGCTTGGTGAGCGTTCCGATGAGCGCATTGGTCGAGGTAACGTAGGCCGTGAGGGTGGCGTCGCTCGCCGTCGTCGTAGCCGCGATCTGCAATTTTTTCTGTGCAGTCTGATAGGTCGCCCGAGTCACCGCAACGGTATCGGTCATGGTGGCAGTGCCGGAGCGTTCTACCAGGGTGAAATTCGTGCTCCCGAAAGAAGCCTGCTTCACTCCAGCGGTCCATAAGCCGCCTGAGGAATCCTTCGTGATATCCTGCAAGACATGCCACCCGGTGGTGAAGCCGGGTATATTCTCGCTGCTAACCTGAGTCCAACCCGCGCCGTCCCAATGAACGACGTAGGTGCTCAAACCCTGCGCGGCGGTTGACCATTGGCCGACCGCATAGGCGTCGTTAGGGGCGAGCACGACCACATGATTGAGCGGGTTGACGCCCCACGGGCTCGGATTAGGCGGGATAAAAACCGTCCAGCTCGTGCCGTCCCAATGCATCGTGAACGCTTTGCCCATGACGGCGAAATCTGGCTTGTCATATTCTCCAACGGCCCAGATGTCGTTCGGGCCGGCAGCGGCGATGCCGCGCAGCGTGCCGTCCCCCGTTGGTCCATCGGGCGATGGAACGATGCTCCATTTCGTGCCGTCCCAATGTTGGATCAAGGGGTGGTCGGTATTCCCGACAAGGTAGTATCCCGCGGCCCAGACATCGTTAGGCGCGAGCGCCACCACGCTGTTCAGAGTCTGAGTATAGAAGCTGCCGGTGGGGGAGGCTTTGTTCGGGCTCGGCACCTGGATCCATTCCGTGCCGTTCCAATGAACCGTCAGGGTCCAGAAGCCGCCTTCCAGTGAATCCATCGAGCCAACCGACCAGATGTCACTGCTCGAAGTGCTCGCCAGATCCTCAAGGTAATTGGTCACGCCCACGCTGCCTCGATTCACGATCGGCGGTATTGGCACCTGTGACCATTGCACGCCATCCCAACGGAGGCTGTAGGACTGTCCGTGCCCGCCGATGGCCCACACGTTGTCCGAGGCGATCGCTGTGACTTTTTTCAACTGGTCGGTGTAGGGCTGGGCAGGATTGGGGGTGGGGGTGATCGTCCAGGCGGTCCCGTTCCAATGCATTGCGAGATTGAGGAACGCTCCGGAGACGTGATACCCGACCGCCCAGACGTCGTTGGGCGAGAGAGCCGCAATACCGTTTAGATAGTCATGTGAGCCGAGATTGGGGGTTTCGACAATCGTGAAGGGCAGAACGGCTTGCGCGTGAGCGAAAGAGAAGGGCTGAACAGTGAAAACCGCAGCGAGGAAAAGGGCCGCTAGCATTTTTTTCATAGGATTGGATTTTCCCTGATTGCGAGCTCCGGAACCAACAACTGAATGGTAACAGCGCTGTAACCTTCCCGGACGTTGCGGGTCGACCGGATTGGTCGCGGCTCGGAAAAAGGAACCGACGCGCTCCAGGCGACATCACTGCGGGCAAAAGTTCGCATGCGTTTCCCGGCAGCGCGTGTTATAGGGCAACGCACTTCGCGGGGTGTAGCTTAGCTTGGTAGAGCGCCTGGTTTGGGACCAGGAGGTCGCAGGTTCGAATCCTGTCACCCCGATTTCTCCCTCACGTCGGAGCCGAGGCGTCGATCCCGGCCGCCGTTTTCCAGGGAGAAAACGTCTTGCCATCATGGCTGGGCGATGAAAATGTCCCTTTGCTCTCGCGGCCGGCAATCTGCTGCAGCCCTCTCTTATGTTCAAGAACGAGAAATTCAATATCGCCATTTTCACGATCCTCATCGTGCTCCAGCTCCTCGGTGTGGCTGCGGTCTGGACGCGGTTTCAGCTCTTCTTTCTGCCGATCATGCTGGGCGTTTATTTGTGGATCGGTCTCGGCACCACGCTTTATCTCCATCGCTATCTCACGCACCGCGGATTTGAAATGCCGGGCTGGTTGAAATTCCTCTTCGCCACCGGCTCGGCCATTGGGCTCTCGGGCGACCCGGTGACCTGGGTGGGGGATCATCGTTATCACCATCTTAAATCCGACACCGAAGAAGACATCCACAGCCCGCGCCACGGCTTCCCGTATGCGCATATGATGTGGCTGATTCGCAAGCCCCCTTCTTTTCGCGAACGCTCGCTCCGTTATGCGGCTGACGTGCGCAAGATCTGGTACTGCAAGCTCTGGGAAAACTCGGCTCTTTATGTTCTGCCGCATCTCGCGGTCGCCGCGTTCCTCTATTTCACCCTCGGTCTCGCCGGGATGCTCTGGTGTCTTTACGTGCCGATGCTGTTTGTTTACAACTGCACCTGGGCGGTCAACTCGATCTGCCACATGAAGCAGTTTGGCTATCGCAGCTTCGAAACCTCGGATGAAAGCAAAAACAACTTCTGGGTCGGCCTCGGGGCGCTCGGCGAAGGCTATCACAACAACCATCACGCCAAGCCACGTTGTGCAGCGCACGGGCTGAAGTGGTGGGAGTTCGATCTCACGCGCTACACCATCTGGACGCTGGAAAAACTGCACCTCGCCTGGAACGTCGTCTGGCCGGAACCATCCGCGGCCGAAAAAGAATCCGAGGAGCTGACGGCGGACGAAGCCGGCACGATGCTGATCAATCGCGCCGATCCAAATTCAGCCTTGTAGGGCGGGCGCTCCGCCTGCCCAGTTTCGTCAGGCCCCTGCGGGCAAACCACAGAAGGCCCTGCGCCCGTCCCCTCGGAGGAAACTCCGTGCCAAATCTGAATCCTCAGGTTTAGTGGCAGGGCACCTGTGTCATTCGTCGCCCGGCAATTCCAGCGTCTCCCCGAATCCAGTCGCTCGATTCTTCTCACCGCGATCTATGGTCTGGCCGGAGGGTTGGCGGCGGTCCTCTTCGAGCTGGGGATCAACTGGGTTTATCTCTCCACCTTTGTCGCTCTCTCCCATCGCAGCCTGACCGTCTTTCTGCTCGGTTCGCTCGCCGTGGTGGTCGTCTGCTCGTTAGGCGGCGGGTTCCTCATGTTCCGGGTCGATCAAAGCGCGGCCGGCAGCGGCATTCCGCAGCTCAAGTTCGCCTTCTGGCAGGATTTCGGGTTCGTTAGGCTGCGAACCGTTCTGGTCAAATTCTTTGCCGGCCTGCTCCATGTCGGCGGCGGGATGAGCCTGGGGCGGGAGGGGCCTTCGGTCCACATCGCGGGTGGCGTCGCATCGGAGTTGAGCAGCCTGCTCGGCGTGCCGAAGCAGCGCCGGCGGCGTCCGGCTGCGGCGGGCGCAGCGGCCGGTCTGGCGGCTGCTTTCAATACCCCGCTCGCCGCCATCACCTTTGTGCTGGAGGAGATCGTGCAGGATTTGAACAGCCCGCTCATCGGCAGTGTCATTCTCGCCTCCGTCCTCGGCGCCTTTGCCGTCCACGCCATCATCGGAGAGAACCCGGCATTCGTTTTACCGCAAATCGAGGGCGCTACCTGGCGCGCTTATTTCGGGGTCCCGCTCGCCTCGGCCTTTGCTTCCCTCATCGGCATCGGATTCCAGCGCGCCACTCTCCGTCTGCGCGCTTTCTCCAAAACCTGGACGGCCTTCCCACGCTGGTTGCATCCATTGTTAGGCGGCCTGACGGTTTGGATGCTGGGGGCTGGCATTTTTCTTTGGTCCGGCCGGCTCGGCGTCTTCGGGCTCGGCTACGACGATCTCTCCGCCATGCTGCGCGGCCAGATTCCGTGGCTTGTCATCACCGCGCTTCTGTTTGCCAAATGGATTTCCACCGTGGCTTGCTACGGATGGGGCGGATGCGGCGGCATCTTTGCTCCGCTGCTTTTCCTTGGCGCGGCCGCCGGCGGAACGATCGGCGGCCTCGTCGGCTATGTCCTGCCGCTCACCCCAGATGGTCGGACGCTCCTCGAAATCATCGGGATGAGCGCCTGCCTCAGCGCGGTGGTGCGGGCGCCGTTCACTTCCATTCTGATCGTTTTTGAAATGACTCACCAATTCTCGCTCGTGCCCGCGCTCATGCTCGGCGCCCTGGTCAGCGAAGCGATCTCACGCGGCCTAACGACGCATAACTTCTATGACGAAGTCCTGGCCCAGGATGGCAATGTGCTGGTGCACGTCATTCCGCCGCGCGATTTGCGCAGCTGGCAGGCTTATCCGGTCTCGGCCATCGCTAATTTCCGGCCGGTGGTGATCGAGGACCTCGCGCCGGAAAACCTGCGCCTCGTGCTGGAGAAAAATCAGTTCAAACGCTTCCCGGTGGTGGAGGCGGGGAGAATGATCGGATGTCTGTCGCGCGAGGAAATGCAGGCTGCGCTCGAGGAAAACCGGGTCGCGATGATCGAGAAGGTCGTAACCTGCCGGCGCAGTTTCACGATCGGCGAGGTGGCCCGGCTATTGATCGACGCGCCGGGTGGTTTTGCCGTCCTGGAAGCGGGCGACAAACCGGCTGGCATCATCACCCTGCACGATTTGTTGCGCGCGCAGGAGACGCTCGCCAGCCGCAGCACGCATTAAGACGGTTTCGTTAGGCCACGACCGAACGCGGGTCGTAATTCAAATTGGGCGAGAGCCACTTTTCGACTTCGCCTAACGAAACGCCTTTGCGCACCGCGTAGTCCTGCGCCTGGTCGGGCTGGATCTTACCGACCGCAAAATAACGCGAGTCCGGATGGGAAAAATAGAGACCGCTGACACTCGCTCCCGGATGCATGGCAAACGATTCGGTTAGGTTGATCCCGGTCTTTTCCTCCGCCGCCAGGAGATCGAACAGCGTCCGTTTCTCGACATGATCGGGCGAGGCGGGATAACCCGGCGCCGGGCGGATGCCGCGATATCGTTCTCGAATCAGATCCTCTCTCGTCAGGCTCTCCGCGGCCCCGAAGCCCCAGGCGATCCGCGCCTCGTGGTGCAGGTATTCCGCAAACGCTTCCGCCAGCCGATCGGCCAGCGCCTTGACCATGATCGCGCTGTAATCGTCATGTTCTGCCTGGAATTGTCTGGCCAGTTCGTCAGCGCCGATCCCGGCTGTGACCGCGAATCCGCCGAGGTAGTCGGCTTTACCCGAACTCTTCGGCGCAACGAAATCAGCCAGGCAATAATTCGATTTGCCCCGCCGGTTTCTGCATTTGCTGACGCAGGAAATGAAAAGTGGTGAGCGGCTCGGTTCGCGTCTCATCGCGATAGATCTCCACATCATCCCCTAAAGAGTTAGCCGGCCAGAAGCCGTAAACGCCACGCGCGGTCAGGAGCTTTTCATCGACAATTCGGCTCAATAATTTCTGCGCGTCGGCGAAGAGCTCCCGAGCCTGTTCTCCGACAACGTCATCGTCGAAGATCGCCGGATACCGCCCACGCAATTCCCAAGTGTGAAAAAAGGGCGACCAATCGATGTACTCGACCAAGGTCTCGAGCGAAATTTCCTTCACCGAACCATCTGACGGGTCGCACGTCGTCTGGGGAGCACCCGCGCCTCGCGTGTTCTTTTCGGCGCCTCGCCGAAAAGCGTCCAGCGTCCAAAGCCAGGGGTATTCCTCGTCCGGCCTAATGACCCCCGAATCCCAAGGATTTCGCGTGATGTATTCAAACTTCTCCTGCAGATCCGATTCCGATCGAATCAACCGATCAAAAGATTCCTTCTCCCAAACCGGTCCAGTGCGTCCGCTCGCTTTGTTAATCCGATGCGCGGTCGCTGATTTGATGCCCTTGAGAATTTCGGTCAGCGACCAGAAGACCGCGTTACCGGCAACATCGGTTTCTTTGATCTGCGGTTCGAAGAGAAGGTGCACATGATCCGGCATCACGGTGGCGGCGTAGAGCTCAATTTGATTGCGGTCTTGCGCAGTCAGGACCGACTGCAGAACGATGTCCCGCTCTGCTGCGGAGAGCTGGCGTCGCTCGAAAGTCGAAAAGGCGACGGCGTATTTTCCCCAGGGGCGCGCGAAATAAGGAAGGGTGCGTTTGCTGTAGCGAGTGTCTTCCCCCGGTGTTTTCGGCGAGGCGCCGAAAACTGCACGCGAGGCGCGTGCGCTCCTCGGAGCTGTCGCCACACTGCGCACTCCCAGAAATTCGGGAACGGGTGGCTCGTAACTGCTCCAGTCGATCGCGAGGCGCTTCGCCCGTGCCTGCTCGAGGGTAAGCATTTTCTTTTCTCGCGTTTTATCGGCGTGTTCGGTCCGCAGTCGCTCGTAATCCGCACGCGTGGTCGCGTCGAACTTCAACTTCGCTTCCGAGTTTAAGAGCGAATTGACCACGCCGACCGCGCGCGAGGCGTCGAGCACGTGGACCACGCTCTCGCCATAATGCTGCGCGATCTTCACCGCGGTGTGCGCGCGGCTGGTGGTCGCGCCGCCGATCAGGAGCGGCAATCGAAATTCCTGTCGCTCCATTTCCTGCGCGACATGCACCATCTCGTCGAGCGACGGCGTAATCAGTCCACTCAGGCCGATGATGTCTGCCTGCTTCTCCCGGGCGGTCTGGAGGATTTTCTCCGCCGGCACCATCACCCCGAGGTCGATGACCTCGTAATTGTTACATTGCAGGACAACGCCGACGATGTTCTTGCCGATGTCGTGCACGTCGCCCTTTACCGTCGCCATCACGATGCGGCCCTGCGGTTTGGAATCGGCCTGCTTCTCCGCTTCCATGTACGGCATCAGGTAGGCAACCGCCTTCTTCATCACTCGCGCGCTTTTTACCACCTGGGGGAGAAACATTTTCCCCGAACCAAAGAGATCCCCGACGACACTCATCCCGGCCATGAGCGGGCCTTCGATGACTTCGAGAGGCCGCCTGGCGTTTTGTCGCGCTTCCTCGGTGTCCGTCTCGATATGTTCGACAATGCCTTTGACGAGGGCGTGCGAGAGCCGTTCCGCAACTGGCGCGCTTCGCCAGGCCTCATCTTTCGCGCTGACCTTACCCTTCGATTTGACTCGTTCGGCGTAATCGACCAGCCGCTCGGTCGCATCCGGCCGTCGATTGAAAAGCACGTCCTCAACCAGGTCGCGGAGCGCGGGTTCGATCTCCTCATAAACTGCGAGCTGCCCCGCGTTGACGATCGCCATATCAAGCCCGGCACGGATGGCGTGATAGAGGAAGGCCGAGTGCATCGCTTCCCGCACGGTGTTGTTGCCGCGGAAGGAAAAGGAAATGTTGCTCACTCCTCCGCTAACGCGCGCGCCGCGGAGGTTGGCTTTGATCCAGCGCGTGGCCTCGATGAAGGCGACCGCGTAACCGTTATGTTCCTCGATCCCGGTCGCGACAGTAAGGATGTTCGGATCAAAGATAATGTCGTTAGGCGGGAAGCCAGCCTGCTCGGTCAGCAGGCGATAAGCCCGGGCGCAAATCTCGGTTTTGCGCGCCAGGCTATCGGCCTGACCTTTTTCGTCGAAGGCCATCACGATGACCGCCGCGCCGTAGCGCCTGACGAGCCGGGCCTGGCGCAGGAACTCTTCTTCGCCGGCTTTGAGCGAAATGGAATTGACCACGCCCTTGCCCTGGACGCATTTGAGGCCGGCCTCGATCACGCTCCACTTCGAGCTGTCGATCATGATCGGGAGGCGCGAGATGTCGGGCTCGCTGCCGATCAAATGGAGGAAGCGAGTCATGGCCGCCTCGGAGTCGATCATGCCCTCATCCATGTTGACGTCGAGGATGTTGGCGCCGCCTTCGACCTGGTGGCGCGCGACGACCAGCGCGCCTTCGAAATCGTCGGCCAGGATCAGTTTCGAAAACTTGGGTGAGCCGGTGATGTTGGTCCGCTCGCCAACCACGACAAAACCAAAGTCAGGTGTGACATCGAGCGCCTCGAGCCCGGAGAGATGGAGGACGTTCTGCGCGTCGGTCATTGTTAGGCGACGGCTGCGAGCGGGCGCGGGAGGGCTCGCGGCGGGCAATCCTTCACCGCCGCGGCCAGCACCTGGATGTGGTCCGGCGTCGTGCCACAGCAACCGCCGACCAGATTTAGCCAGCCCTGCTGTGCCCAGTCGCGCAGTTGCGGTGCCATTGATTCCGGCGTCTCGGGAAATCCGGTGGGCGAAAGCGGATCGGGCAGCCCGGCATTCGGATACGCACTGGTAAAGCAAGAGGCCAGCCGCGCCATTTCCTCGACGTGGGGCCGCATCTCGGCCGGGCCGAGCGCGCAGTTCAACCCGACCACGAGCGGGTCGGCATGGAGGATCGAGGTGAGAAAAGCGCCGACCGTCTGGCCGGTGAGGGTGCGACCGGAGAGATCGGTGATCGTCCCGGAAATCAAAACCGGGACATGTTTCCCTAACGACTCGAAGGTTTCCGAGATGGCGAAGAGGGCCGCCTTGGCGTTGAGGGTGTCGAAGATCGTCTCGACCAGGAGGACGTCGACCCCTCCCTCGAGCAAGGCGCCGACCTGCTCGCGGTAGGCGCGGCAAATTTGATCGAAGGTGATGGCCCGAAAGCTCGGGTCATTGACATCCGGCGAGAGGGAAGCCGTCACGGGGAGCGGGCCTAACGAACCGGCGACAAAGCGAATTTGGCCGCTTTCGTTGGCCACGCGATCGGCCGCGCGGCGAGCCAGCCGGGCGGCGGAAAGATTCATCTCCTGCGCGAGCGCGACCAACTCCGGATCGTCCACGACCTGGCCGAAAAATCCGGCGTCCTTGCGGCCACTCGCGGATTCGCCGGTGAAGAGAAAATCGTGCTGACCGATAGTGGTGGCGCTAAAGGTATTGGTCTCGATCATGTCCGCGCCGGCCTCGAGATACTGGGTGTGGATTTCTTCAATCGCATCCGGACGGGTCAGCTGAAGCAGCTCGAGATTACCTTTCAGACTCTTGGCCGGATGCTGGGCGAAGCGAGCTCCGCGGTATTGCTCCTCCGAAAATCTGTGGCGCTGCACCATCGTGCCCATCGCCCCGTCGAGGATGACGATGCGTTCGCGGAGCAGGGCGGCCAGCGGATGATTCAAATCGGCAGCGTTCATGACAATGCGCAATCTAATCGCAGCAGCGCCTGCACGGCAACTAACAAATTGATGCATCATGATGCATCAATATGTCGGGTATAAGATCTCCTGAGTGTAAGAGAAGAGCTTTCCTTGCCTGGGCTCTGAAGGTTAGATGCAGGCGTGGAAGCCTGGCGCATCTTCCGTTCCTTGAATCGCGATCAACGCAACACGTTCATCGCCTGTTTCCTCGGCTGGACGCTCGATGCGCTCGATTTTTTTCTCCTCACTTTCGTGGTGCGGGACGTGTCCGCTGAGTTCTCGGTCTCGATCGTCAAGGTAACGTTCGCCATCACGCTTACCCTCATGATGCGTCCGCTGGGCGCGCTCATTTTCGGGCTGCTCGGCGATCGCTTTGGCCGCCGCATCCCGTTGATGGTCGACATCGTTTTCTATTCGCTGATGGAATTGTTGACCGCATTTTCGCCCAATTACACCGTCTTTCTAATTTTCCGGGCGCTCTACGGTGTCGGGATGGGCGGGGAGTGGGGCCTCGGCGCTTCGCTCGCGATGGAGAGCCTGCCAGCGAAAGCGCGCGGCCTGGCCTCGGGTATTTTGCAGCAGGGCTATTCGTGCGGGTTTCTGCTCGCGGCAGTCGTTTACTGGCTCGTTTTCCCGCACTTTGGCTGGCGCGCGCTTTTTGTGGTAGGCGCGCTGCCGGCGCTGCTCGTCATTTACATTCGCGCCCGCGTGCCAGAGTCGACCGTCTGGGAGCGGCAACGACGGACACCGCGGGAGTCGTTAGGCATGCTGCGCTTCATGAAGGAGCATTGGCGGCTTTTCATTTACGCGGTTCTTCTCATGACCGCCTTCAATTATATGTCGCACGGCACGCAGGATCTTTACCCGACCTTTCTGCAAAAGCAGCGGGGGCTATCGGTGAATCAAATCGCGCCGATTGCGATCATCTATAATCTCGGCGCAATCTGCGGCGGAACGTTGCTCGGACATTTTTCGCAGCGCTGGGGCCGGCGGCGAACAATCATCATGGCCGCGGCGCTCGGCATCCTGCTCATCCCGGCGTGGATTTTTTCTCCGACCCTCCCGCTCTTGATCGCGGGAGGATTCTGCATGCAGTTCATGGTGCAGGGAGCGTGGGGAGTGGTGCCGGTGCACTTGAACGAGCTCTCGCCCCCGGCCTGGCGCGGGACGTTCCCCGGCGTGGTTTACCAGCTCGGGAACTTCTTTTCCGCCAATGCCGCCATGCTGCAGGCAAAGCTGGCCGAGCATTTCGTGAGGCCAAATGGCCAGCCCGACTACGCGCTCACCATGGCCTGTGTCTTGGTCGTGGTTTTCTTGATCCTCATCATCCTCACCGCAATTGGGCGCGAGGCGCGCGGGATCGAGTTTTAAACGGCAGTTTTGCGCGGCAGTCCGCGACCGGCCGGCCTAACGATAGCTGGGCAGAAACGAAGCCCCGCCGCCGGCCCGGGCGAGGAAGGCCGGCTGCCGACGGTAAACTCCGTCACCGTAGCGGTAATCGACAATCGCTTCGGCAATCTTGTCGGCCAGCTGTTCACGATAGGCGGCGTCGGCCGCGCCCCGCGCTTCGCTACGATTACTCAGGTAACCGCATTCCACCAAAACCGAAGGATAGTTCGCGTTGCGCAGGACGCGGAAGCGCGCGGTGCGGACGCCGCCGTTAACCGTGCCGGGAAGGGTAAGAAGCGAGCGCTCGATTTTGGACGCAAGATCAAAGGCATAAGGCGAATGATAATAGGTTTCGACGCCAGAGGTTCCGCGCCGGCGCGAGTCATTGAAATGAATGCTGACGAAGATGGAGTTCTTCTGCGCATTGCCGAGCGCGACGCGATTATCGAGCGGGATGAAGGTGTCGTTGGCGCGCGTCAACACGGTCCTCAGTTGCGACTCGCGCAGCTTGCGATCGACCCGCAAGGCGACATCGAGCGCGACCGCTTTCTCGGGCGGTCCGTGCCGGCGCCAGGCGCCACTATCCTTGCCGCCGTGCCCGGCATCGACGACCACGGTTTCGAAAGTGTGGCTGGTGTTGGTGGCGACGGTCGCGCAACCGCCCAGGAAGAGAGCGGCCGCCAGAGAAAGCGCGGCAATGGAGCTGATCGAACGCTTCATAGATACAAATAGAGCGAATCGCGTGCCGGGCCAAGAAAAAGCCGCTCCCCGCGGACGAGAAGTTCCGATTATCGAGCGAAAATCGCTTGTGTTTTTGGCGCTCGCACTTAATGGCTACCCTCGATTTATGTGCATCCGTTTCACGACTATTTTATTGCTTTGCGGGCTGCTTTTCAGCGGCTGTAAGAAGGGAAATCAGGCAGCCAAGGCCAAGCCAACTCCGAACGGAAGTCCGGCTCCGACCGTGGCGGTGGTGACGGCTCCGACGCCCGTTCCGACCCCGATCAAACCCGCTATCGACCAGAACGCACAGGTCATCGTCTTTGGGTACCACCGTTTTGAAAAAAAGGTCCGTCGCCCCGACACCGAGATCACTCCGGAAGCCTTCGAGGCGCAGATGAAAGAATTGCAGGACCAGAAGATCCCGGTCATCGGGATGCAGGACTTTCTGGCCTGGAAGCGGGGCGAAAAAGCGATCCCAGCGCGGGCCGCCATCATTACAATCGATGACGGCTACAAGACGGGCTACGAAGTGGCCTGGCCGATCCTGAAGAAGTATGGCTATCCCTTCACGCTCTTCATCTATACCGAGGGAATCAAAGGCGGAAAGTTCGGCGGTGGCGAAGCGATGAGCTGGGACCAGTTGGCCGAGCTGCGCGACGCCGGGGTCGACATCCAGGCGCATAGCGCGACCCACCAGGATTTGCGCAAGCCTTACGACAAGGTGACCAAGAAAAAGCTCAGTCCGGAGGAATACAAGGAGTGGCTCGATGGCGAAGTGGGCGGATCGAGAGCGACCCTCGAGCAAAAACTCGGCATCCGGGTGAACTGCTTTGCGGTGCCCTTTGGTTATTACAACGACACCGTCAAGGAAGCCGCCAAGCGGGCACGCTATGAGACCGTCTTCACCGTTTACGGCCAGAAACTCTCCTATGGTTCCGACAATTTTTCGTTAGGCAGATACATGATCGAGGCCAACAAGCCGAAGGTTTTTGAGACCGCGATCAGCTTTGGCGGCTCCTCCAGTGGCGGCAGCGCTCCGGTCGATGAACTCCCGCTCGGCAGCATCAATCCGCAACCGGCTGACGGCTCGATCGCCAGCTCGAAGCCGTTGATCAAAGCCAACCTCGGCGCGATCGGCGGGATCGAGCCCGGCTCGGTCAAAATGCGGGTCAGCGGCCTCGGCCTCGTTCCGGCAAAATACGATCCGGCCAGCAAAATCATTTCCTATCAGGTGGCGCAGCCGCTGCACGGCGATTCCTGCACCGTCATCGTCGAGGCAAAAATCGGCGATCGAAAGGCTGAAGCGCACTGGGCGTTCACCCTCAATGAAGCGGCCGTGAAAGCGAAAGACGCGCCGACTTCAGCCACCCCGAAAAAATAAGGGATTCGTTAGGCGTATTTTCGAGGCGCTGGAGGAGCCTTCTTCCCCGGCTGACCTGACCCAAAAACACTGTTTCCATACGCGCCGAATTTCGCGTTAGAATGCTGCATGAGTCTCAATCTTGAAGTCCTCGCACGCGCCGCCGATCAGGCGCGCGGCCTTGCCATCGACGGTGTCCACGCCTCGCAATCCGGTCACCTTGGGCTCCCCTTGGGCTGTGCCGAGATGGGTGCGGTCCTCTACGGCCACGCGCTCAAGCACAACCCCAATCTAGCCGCGCTGGATCAATCGCGACTATTTCATTCTCTCCGCAGGACATGGCAGCATGTTTCTCTACGCCTGGCTGCACCTGAGCGGCTACGACTTGCCCATGTCGGAGATCAAACGCTTCCGCCAGCTGCACAGCAAGACTCCGGGGCACCCCGAATTTTTCGAAACTCCCGGCGTTGAATGCACCACCGGCCCGTTAGGCCAGGGCGTCGCCAACGCCGTCGGCATGGCCATGGCAGCGAAGATGGCGGCGGCGCGTTTCAATACCGAGAAGCACCGCATCTTCGATCAACATGTCTTTTGCCTGGCCGGTGACGGCTGCATGCAGGAGGGCGTTTCCGCGGAAGCGAGCGCTTTCGCCGCCCACTTCGGGCTCGATAACCTTATCCTCATTTACGACTCCAACGCCGTCACCCTCGACGCCATGGCCAAGGCCACCCAGAGCGAAGATACCGCCATGCGCTACCGCGCCTACGGCTTCGACGTGCAGGAAGTGCATGGCGACGACATGACCGCCTTCCTCGCCGCGCTCAAGGCCGCCCGGGAAGGTGATAACGGCAAGCCGAAGCTCATCATCGCCCATACCTTGATTGGCAAAGGCATCCCGGAAGTTGCCGGCACCTCCAAGGCACACGGCGAAGGCGGCGCCAAGTTTGCGGCCGAGGCGCGCAAAGGCCTCGGCCTGCCGAAGAAACCCTATTATGTCTCAGGCGAAGTGCGAAAATACTTCACCGCGCATAAGAAGAACCTTCTTGCCGACTACCGTAAGTGGGAGACGACTTATAACACCTGGCGCAAAGCCAACAAGGACAAAGCGCAGCAGCTCGACGATGCGATCGACCGAAAAGTGCCGGATGACCTCTTCCAGAAAATTCCGAATTTCCCTACCGACACTAAGATTGCCACACGCAAAGCCGGCAGCGAAGTGCTCCAGCCGCTCGCCCAGGCCATGCCTTTCCTGATCAGCGGCAGCGCCGATCTGCATGGCTCCACCCTTAACTACATCAAGGACGGCGGCGATTTCACCCGGGATAACCCGGGCGGTCGCAACATCCATTTCGGCATCCGCGAGCACGGGATGTGCGCGATCATGAACGGCGTCTCCTATCACGGGATTTTTCGCGCCTCGGGCGCGACCTTCATGGTCTTCACCGATTACTGCCGGGCCGCCATCCGCCTGGCCGCCCTCTCGCGTTTGCCGAACATATATATTTTCACGCACGACTCCGTCGCGGTTGGCGAAGACGGCCCGACCCACGAGCCGGTCGAGACCGTCAGCAGCATGCGCCTGATGCCGCAGATCGATGTCATCCGCCCGGCCGATCCGGAAGAAACCGCCGGCGCCTTTATCGCGGCCGCGCAACGCACCGACGGCCCCACCCTCCTTTCTCTCACCCGGCAGGGAGTGCCGCTCCTGAGCGAGATCGATGTGAAACTTCGTCGCGAAGGCGTCCTCCGCGGTGGTTACATCGCAAAGAAGGAGACGAAGAAGCTTAAGCTCATTCTTCTTTCCTGTGGGAGTGAATTGCAGCACGCCCTCGCCGCCGCGCAGAAACTGGGCGAGGGGACCCGCGTCGTCTCCATGCCCTGCTTCGAACGATTCGAGCGCCAAACAGAAAAGTATCGTGAAGCAGTTCTGCCTAACGAGTGCAGGAAACGCGTGGCAATCGAGGCCGGCGTCCCGCAGATTTGGTCGCAATACGTCGGTCTCGATGGCAAAATCATTGGGATAACTCGCTTCGGGATGAGCGCGCCAGGTGACGCCGTGATGAAAGAGCTTGGGATCGACGCCCAGCACGTCATCGCCGCCGCCAAATCGCTGCTGTAGCGCAAGCTTCCAGCTCGCGCGGCCCTTGTGAGCAAAAAACTCGCAAGCTTCGTCGCTAGAGGGGCTCGCGCTCTTCGCGAGCCCGGTCTTCGAAGCGGGTGAATTCCTTGCGGAAGGTCAGCGGCACGTCGCCGGTCGGGCCGTTGCGCTGCTTGGCGATGATGAGGTCGGCTTTGCCTTCGGTCTCGTCTTTTTCTTCCTCGGTGTCGGCGTAGTATTCCTGCCGGACGAGCAAGGCCAACGACATCGGCGTCCTGCTCGATGCTGCCCGATTCGCGCAGATCGCTCAGGCGCGGGCGGCCTTTGCTGTCGCCGGTGCGGTTTTCTGGATTTCGATTGAGCTGGGCGGCGACGATGATCGGGATATTGAGCTCCTTGGCCAGGCCCTTGATGCCGGAGGAGATTTCCGAGATTTCGATCTGGCGGTTTTCCTGTCCGCGACGCGAGGTGGAGCGGAGGAGCTGGAGGTAATCGATCACGATCAGCTCGATCGTCGTGCTGCGCCTTGAGCCGGCGGGCCTTGGCCCGGAGCTCGAGGATGTTCAGGCCCGGGCTGTCGTCGATGAAGATCTTCGCTTCGGCCAGCTTGGAGGCGGCGGCGGTTAGTCTCGGGAAATCGCGCTCGGCCAGGAAAGTGCCGTCGCGCACCTTTTGCGAGTTCACTCCGGCGCGGGAGCAGAGGAGGCGCTGGACGAGCTGCTGCGCGCTCATTTCCAGGCTGAAGACGGCGACCGGGCGGTTTTCGTTGACCGCCACGTGCTCGGCGATGTTCATGGCCAGGGCGGTTTTACCCATGCTCGGGACGGGCCGCGATGACGATCATCTCGGCCGGGTGCAGTCCGCTCGTGAGGCGGTCGAGGTCCTTGAAGCCGGTCGAGAGCCCGGTGATGCCGCCATGCTGCTGGTAGAGTTTTTCGATCGCCTCGATCGCGTCCATGACCTGGTCCTTCATGGAGAGCGCCTTGTCCTTGAAGCGGTCTTCGCCGACTGCATAAATTTTCTGCTCCACTTCGTCGAGCAGGTTGTCGACCTCGTCCTGTTCCTCGTAGGAACGCCGGCCCCTTCGGTGCAGGCGCTGATGATCTCGCGCAGGATGTATTTATCCCGAACGATCTCGAGGTAGTAGCCGACGTTGGCCGCGGTCGGGACGAAAGTGAAAAGGCTGGTGACGAACGAAGCGCCGCCGACGGTCTCGAGCAGGTTCCGGTCGCGCAGGATCTGGGTGAAGGTGATCAGGTCGATGCCCTGGCCCGCATTCCAGAGATCGACCAGGACGGTGTAGATCGTCTGGTGGGCAGGGATGTAGAAATAGTTCTCGTTAATCTTCTCGACCGCTTCCGCGATCGACGTCGCGCGGCGAGATGAGCATGGAGCCGAGCACGCCCTGCTCGGCCTCGACGCTGTGGGGGAGAGCGCGGTGAATATCCTACGGGAGAACCTGGGGACGACTGACCAATAACTTTTCCGCCGTTCCGCTCCGCCGAGCCTCGGCCAGCGCCATTGGTCGCTGTCTTACGAGGCCCCCCAGGATCATTCCCTTGGGGACTTAGCGGCATTTATTTTGTTCGTTTGCGAGGACCGCGAGACTTTTCAGCTGATTCTTCGGCGGCGTGGCTTCCGGTTTTGGTTCCTCGGTGGATTTGACGTTAAATTTGAACTTGGCCATGACATCGGGATGCAACTTGATCGGCACCTCGTGCTCGCCGGTGGTCTTGATCGGGTGCTCGAGCACGAAGCAGGTGACGGTCGATCTCGCGGCCGATCTCCTGTTTCAGACGCTCGGCCAGGTCGTTCGCGGTGATGGAACCGAAGGCCTTGCCCGTCTCACCGGTGGCGAGCATGAAGGTGACCTTGAGCTTGCCGATGCGGCGCGCCAAATCCTCGGCCTCGTTCAGTTCGCGGGCTTCGCGTTCGGCGCGTTTTGCCTTGAGCGTATCGAGCTGGCGCATGGCGCGGGGCGTCACTTCATAGGCTTTGCCGGTCGGCAGAAGAAAATTGCGCGCGTAACCGCGGCGGACTTTGACGACATCGGCCTCGGCACCGAGGCCGGGCACGTTTTCAGTCAGAATGATTTGAGTGGAAGGCATGAAATAAGGGCGTCTTAATCTCGACCCGCGCCCGGAATCGCGAAAGGCGCGGGGGACGTGATTATAGGGCACGAGGCACGCGTGTCAACGCGGGGCTCTAGCGTGCCGCCGTTTTCTTGGGAAGGTTGATTTCCAAGCGACTATGGCAGAGTGTAGGCTTCGACCAAGCCTGTTCCAGTGCCGCCATCAACGCCGCTAACGATCGTGGTATAGGAGCCGGCCGTGAGATGGAGCACGGTGGCGGATTCCGCGTCGTCGGTGGGGGCGAGTCCATTCTGCTCGACCGCGTTGGCGGCTGGGTCGTCCTGCCAGTTATCGTTGCGCGGCGATGGCAGCACCATTGCTGTCGTAGACGGTGAGGGTGGGATCGGCGAGCGGGTTGTCGATCCCAACCGAGCCAAGAGAGGGGCCGATCGCCCGCAGTATAACCGTCGCGCTATCCACTTCGCCGACGATAAATCCGCTAATGAGAACGCCGTCGCCCGTCCCGACGGAGCCCCGAGTGCTGATGTTGGCGAGCTTCGAGTCGGCACCGGTCGAGAGATCATAGGCCTCGACCAGACCAATGCTTGGCGTGGCGTCTTTACCCGTCACGACAAAGGTGTAAGTTCCAGGAGCCAAGGTCTGGATGGTGGCGGCTTCGGTCGAATTTTCCGGAGCGAGACCTTCGGCAGCGATCTGGGCCGCACCGGGGTCGGATTCCCAGTCATCATTGCTCCCAATAACGACACCGTTCGAGTCAATAAGAGCCAGGAGCGGATCGGCCACTGTACCGTCCACGCCGGAATCAGCCAGTGTTGGGCCCAGGGCGCGAAGCACGACCGTCTGTGACTCGGTGCCTTGGACAATAAACCCGCCAATGAGCGAATCTTGGTCGCTGCCAACAAGTCCTCTAGTCGAGATATTCAGGGCACGGGGAGAAACAGTGGGGAACTTGGTGTTCTCCAGATGAAGCGGAAAGGCGTTGAAAGCCGTGTCACAGCCCGTCGTCGGGTATTCGTAGTAAAAAATCTTGTCGCCGGATGCGTCCAAGCCCAGAAGCTGGGCGAGCGGGTTGTCTGCCAAGGGGCCGCCGACGAAAGCGTATGCAGCGACATAGTTAAAGGGGGCGTCTTCATAAACGCTACCACAAAACGGACTGTAGACACTCTCCTCCATCGTGTAACTAAAGACTTCGGTCGCGAGGTTAGTCGTGAAGTCGAGGCGATATTTCCGCAATGCGGCGTAAAGGCGGTTGTCGCCCGGCACATCGGTGAAAAAGGTGCTGTTACGCCCGTTGTCAAAGAGGAGCAGATCCTGATCGTGGGTGATCGACGTGGCGTGTTGCCCGATGGGCGGAAGGCTACCGGGAGCCACCTCCAAAGCATATTGGGCGAGCGAAGGGAACTCGTGCCACTTCTTGGTTGGATCGCCAAGAATCCACTTGATTGCGCCCGTTTCGTAATCGAGCCCGAGAACAAAATCTTCCCGACTCGAAATGATGACTGTGTCATCAGCTCGGTTATAGGTGGTCGCATTCTGGTGAAACCAGTCGTCGGGACTTGGGAAAATGAATTCGGAGGGATCATCTCCGCCCGCGATCATGGCCGCGCTAAGAATGGCGGCGGGATTCCAAGTTTTGATGATATTACCGGCAAGGTCAACTTCCATGACCTCTGTCTCAAAATAGTCCGGGGTATCTACCTCCAGGAACAAGCCCGTCTTGCCCGGGTCGATATTGTGATGAATGCTGGTGACACCGTCGCCGCTATAGTCATGCAACAGTGTCACGGTTCCGTCGAGTTCGATGCGATATAGGCTTGTCAGCTGGCTCAGGTAAACCGCGTTGTCCTTAAATGCGGAAGTAAAGCTTCCGAAACCGGCTGTGCCAACCCAGCGCAGCGCGGCGTCCGTGTCGATGATGGCAGGCGAAAAGGTGCTGCAGCGTCCCTTGACCATGATAAAATCATAACTGAGCTCTGTGCTGTCCGTTCGCTCCTGTAGGACGGTGGGATTCTCGTATCCGCACGGGTCGTCGAAGGTCGAAGTTGTCACCGTGGCGTCGTCTTGCTTGGAAGAGCCGTCATTGAAGAAATAGGTCAATGTGACGGAGTTGCTGAAGTTTGCGTAGAGTCCGTAGACCGGAACAAAAATTTCCCCAGTCCCAGGGAGAAGATACCCGCGCTCAGCGAGGTAGCTGTTGGAGTAGGTTCCCGAGAGCGGACGCGTAACTGAGCCCGGCTTGGGAGCGATCGTAAATTGAATACTTTTGATCACGCTCGTGTCGCTGGCCGTCAGGGACAGTTGGTTGATGAAAGGAGTTACCCCGGGCGTCTGGCTGTCAATCGTGATCGTAGTGTCATCGGCCTGAGTGGCGAGGCCAAGTGGCGATAGAAGCAGGAGAAGGGCGGCGGCAAGGAGTGAGCATTTTTTCATAGTGATTTTGCGATGGGTCTTTGCTGTTGCAGGGGACCGTGCCAGAGATGCAGGTCAATGCCAGAAAAAAATGAATGGTCTGGGTGTTTTTCTTGGGAGGCAAGGGCCACTCGGCGTCGTCGCGTCGGTCGCCGCGTCGTAGGGGCAAGCGGAGAAGGCCAGTTGCCGGTTTAGATCATCCCCAATTTCATCCGCCCGGCTTCGCTGATCATGTTCTGGTTCCAGGGCGGATCCCAGACGAGCTGCACATCTGCTTCGTCGACCCCTTCGATGCTCAGGATCTTGCTCTGGGCGTCGCTGCGCAATCGCTGGCCCCATCCCACAGCCGGGCGCGGTTAGCGTCATTTTCACCTCCACTTTGGAGCCGCCTTCCGGTTTCTGGATTACCTGGCAATCGTAAACAAGGCCCGAGATCGACAATGTTGACCGGGATTTCCGGATCGTAGCATTGGCGTAATTGATCCCAGACGGCCTTTTCATCGACCGGACCCGCTGTCTCTCCGCTGGCCGGCTTCGCCATCAGGTGAGGCCGGCTTTTCGAGGCCGAGCGCGTCCAAGTCTTTCTCAGCCATGCGGGCAAGCCCTTGATAAGTGGCGATCGTGTAACTGCCGCCGAGGGTCTGCGTTACGACGCCGGGCGTTCCAACCGGGAGCATCGTCTTGGTCCCGCTCGGGATCTGGATCGCTTCGAGTTCGCGAGTGGTGGTAAATTCGGTGTTTTCGTGCATGCGGGTAAGCTCGTTAGTTAGGAATCAAGGACGATTTTAATCTTCTTCGGCGGCGCGAAGGAGTCCACCAAGGTGGGGGCGTTGCTGGCGAGCGGGGAGACTTTCGTCTCCGGCGCTGAGTTGCCGCCGAGCGCCGATCGAAGGGCACCCTCGACCAGTTGCGCACAATGAATTTTAACCGGCGGGAGCGCGCCCAATGGCGCCGCCAAATCTTCGCCCGACATCGACATCGCCTCGTCGACCGTCTTTCCGGCGAGCATTTCGGTCGCGACGCTGGCGACGGCGATGGCCGTCTGGCAGCCGAAGGTCTGGAAGGTGGCGCGGTCGATCACTTTGCGGCCGCCTTCTTCCTTGAACTTGACCCACATCCGCAGCATGTCGCCGCAATCAGCGCTGCCCACTGTCCCGATGGCGTCGGCGTTTTCCATCTCGCCCAGGTTCTGAGGATTTTTGACCGCGGCTTCGATGCGTCTCTCGAGTTCGTCGCTCATCGTTAGGCGTTCTCCAGATGATAACGGGGCAATTTCGGATCGACCTCAGCGCTCCAGGCATCGATCCCGCCGCGCAGGCTTTTGATTCTCTCGAAGCCGTGTCCTTGAAAATAAGCCGATGCGTCCATGCTCCGCGCGCCCTGATGATCGTAAATGACAACGAGATCGGTGCGCGACCACTTCGTTAAAATCTCCTGCATGAATTCCTGCGTGAACAATTGCGCACCCGGAAGTTTCACGGCATCGAATTCTTCGCGCGTTCGAATGTCGAGGAGGTGAATCCTTTCGCCGGCGGCAAGGCGATCGGCCAGTTGGCGGGGCTCAATCTGCAGCGCGCGATCGGCTGCGTCACTCGTGAAGATATGCTCGACCACTTCGTCGACGTCGAGGTTTTCGTTCCGCTCGCAAACACCGGCGAGCGTCTCGTCCGGACTGAACCCGCAACTCGCGCAGCCGCCGATATGGTAGCGGCGAAAAAGCGCGCGCTGAGCACCGGGAAATTGCTCCAGGAGCTCTCGCATCGTGATGCTCGGATCGATCGTCGCGGTGGAATTCATCGGCGCGTAAACCTAAGGGAGGGTCGCTTTTTCGCAAGGCTCCGCGGAACCGGCGCGCGATTATAGAGACGGGCCGGTAGATGGGTGTAGCGGCGAGTTGTACGCGGGCGTCTTTGAAGGGGAGGCCGGTCGTGTTCTCTATCGTCACCCATCCGATGAACTGAGAGACCGCGCCTTCCCCGGTCATGATCGCGTGTTGTCAGCCTGTCAGGCCAGCCCGTCCCGTCCGTTGTGTAAGCTAAATCGGCCGCAGTCTTGACTGATTTGGACGCGGCGATTTTCCCGCGCAGCGCGGGTTTGAGACGTTCCTCTTCGGGCAATTTCGGAAACGCCGGCGTACCGGGTAGTGAAAATACAATCTTATCGTTTATCTCGATGAGAAGTACGAACCGAATGCCAGTCCGTCCCAAGCGCGCTTCACGCTACAGCTTGGAGGGATCGCCCAGCAGCTCGACGATTTTCTGCAGCAAGCGTCCCGCGCCGCCGCCATCGAGGCTGCGGTGATCGAAGCTGAGCGTGAGCTCGGCCTGCGTTGTCGGAACGAATTGCTTTTTCTCGTCGCTCCAGGTGGGGGCTTTTTTTCCCGCGCCGAGACCGAGAAGAAGAGTCTGATCGGGCAGGGGAATGGGCGTTCCCCAGTCGAGGCCGAAGGTGCCGAAATTAGAAACTGAAGCGATCCCGCCGGCGGTCATCTCGGCCGTGACGCGGCGGCGGCGGGCGAGATCGACCAGTTCGGTGTATTTACTCGTTAGGTCAGCGAGCGAAGTCTTATCCGCACCGCGAATGACCGGCACCATGATGCCATCCTGCGCTTCAACCGCGACGCCGATATCGATCGACTCCGAGCGGAGCGCGCGATTGCCGATGAGGCGTGCAGCCGCCCCGGGCGTTTCCGCGAGAGCGAGAGCCAGCGCGCGCAAAGCATACAAGGCCGGACCCGGTTTCGGGTCGCGCTTCTTGCGATCTTCCAGAACGGGATCGAGGCAAACCGACACGCCTACCGTGGCCAGCGGGCGTGTCCAACTGCGCCGCATCGCGTCGGCCACACTGGTGCGAATTGCGCTCGCGTCTTCTGCGGTCTGCTTCTCGAGACCGCCGAGGAACGACTCCAAGTCCTTGATCGTGACGCGTCCGGCGTTGCCGCTGCCGGCGACACCGGCGAGGTCAGCGTTGGTCAGTTTCAATTCTGCCATCCGCGCCCGGACTCGTGGCGAAAGAAAGCCGGCGCCCTTCGTAGCGACGGGCACGGGCAGCACGCCGGCCTGGTCGACCTGAAAATGCGAACCGGTTGGCACCGGCGCGAGTTCCTTTTCATCGATTTGAAAATGCGAACCGCTGCCGTTCTGCCTGCCTTCTTCCTCGCGCCCGGGCACTTCCTCGGCCATCTCCGCCTCCGCCGTCTTGGTAAAGCGTGCCGCATCGGCCTCGCTCGCTTCGACGTACCCGAGCACGGCGCCAACCGCGTAAACTTTTTTCACTTCCGCCTCAATCCCGGCGACCTCCCCGGCGCACGGGGTGGTCACGCCCATCACTGCCTTGTCCGTCTCGACCTCGATGATCTCCTGATCGACCGCGACCTTGTCTCCCGATTTGACTTTGATCGCGACGATGGTGGCCTCGGCCATCGATTCGCCGAGCTGTGGCATGGTGATTGGAACTTTTGGCATGACGGAAAGTCGAGAGTTGTTAGGTGAGAGTTAAGAGCAGGCTACTCGGCGAGAACCTGGCGGGCCTTGGCGGCGATGGTCTTGGCGTTAGGGCGATGGGTTTCCCAGAGATTCGGGTGATACGGAATCGGCGTGTCCTTGGCATTGAGCCGGGCCGGGGCGGCATCGAGCAGATGAAAGCCTTCGGTTGTGACACGCGCGATCACTTCGGCCGTCACGCCGCCCCACGGAAAGGTCTCGCCCACGCAAACCAGCCGGCCGGTGCGCGCGACAGATGCGAGCACGGTGTCGGTATCGAGCGGCTTTACCGTGCGCAGATCGACCACCTCGATCTCAACCCCGTCACGGCTCATCTGATTCGCGACCGCGAGCGCTTCGTGCACCATCGCGCTGTTCGTCACGATGCGTGAGATCGCGGCCTGGCCTAACGACTCTGGCCTTCCCGATCGGCAGGGCTTCCTTCGGCAGGGCATCGGCCTTGAGATGGTAATAAAGATACTTGTGCTCGCAGTAGATGACCGGGTCATCGATCGCGACCGCGTCGATCAACATGGTGTAGGCATCTTCGACCGTCGCCGGCGTCATCACTACCAGACCGGGATAATGAGAGTAGATCGCCTCCATGCTCTGGCTGTGGAACGGTCCGCTGCCTTTTGTGCCGCCGCTCGGCAGGCGCACGGTGATCGGGCAGGGGACTATTCGTCCGCCAGTACTGCGTGCCGGCGTTATTCAAAATCTGGTTGAGCGCGATGCTGGAGAAATCGGCGAACTGCATCTCGACGATGGGCCGCATCCCTTCCATGGCCGCGCCGATCGCGGTGCCGACCATCGCGTCCTCGCTGATGGGCGTGTTCAGGACCCGGCCCGGAAATTTCTCGGCCAAACCCTTCGTTGCCTTGAAGGCCCCGCCGAATTTTCCGGCAATATCCTGCCCGTAGAGATAGACGCGCTCGTCCTCGCGTAAGAGATGCGCCTGCGCTTCACGGATCGCCTCGAGGTAAGTGACGCTCACGAGATTTGGTCCACCAAATGGCGGGTCGAGATTGCGCACCAATCTTCTTCGCTCCCGACCGGGCCCTCTTCCTTCTGCGCGGTTTCGACCGCTTTCCCCACTTCCGCGGAAATCTCCGCGCGCCATTGCCTCAACGTCTCGGCATCGAGCCAGCCGTTTTCCGTGATCACCTTCTCCGTCGCGACCACGCAATCCTGCGCCCACGGTTCCTTCTTCATCTCCGCCGGAACATAGCTGGCGTCGTCGTGTTCCCCATGTCCGGCGAGGCGGAGCAACGACGCCACTACCAACTGTGGTGGACCGCCGGCGCGCGCCCGTTTCACCGCCCCACCGATCACTTCCAGGCAATCGGCCAGGTTCGTTCCATCGACTTCGTGACCTTCGTAGCCATAAGCCCTGGCCCGATCGACCAGTTGGGCGCAGGCAAATTGCCGGTCGTTAGGCGTGGAGTAGGCGAAGTGATTATTCGAGGCCACCAGGACAAAGGGCACCTTTTCGACCGACGCGATGTTCATCCCCTCATGCGTTGCGCCCGTCTGCATCCCTCCTTCGCCGATCGTCGTTAGGCCGATAAAATTCTTCTCCCCTTTCATCCGCTTCGCCATCAGCTTTCCCACCACCACCGCGATGAGAGAGCCGAGATGTGAGATCATGGCGAGCTGGCCGGTTTCGGGCCAACCCCGGTGGATGTTTCCATCTCGACCCCGCATCGAACCCTGTCGCGAACCGAGATATGTGCGCGTCACATTGAGGAGCGGCTCGCCGCCCGCCGCGCGGCCGGCCTGATCGCGGATAAGCGGACCAAAGACGTCGCCCTTTTGCAAAAACAATCCGCAAGCCGTACTGACAGCCTCCTGCCCGCGGCCGACATAAACGCCGCCCGTAATGAGTCCTCCGCGATAGAGACTGGTCAGCTTTTCCTCAAAAATGCGCGTCTGGAGCATCCAGCGAAACGCCTCCAGATAGCGCTCGTGCGGCGGGCCCTTTGCCGAGGAGGATTTGGCGGCGGGTTTCGCGGTTTGCAACATCGGAGGATTTTAGCCAGCAACGCCGCGTGCGCCAAAAAAGATTTTAGCGAGCGGAATTTCGTGGCCTGGGATGGGGAATTCGCAGAGGCAAAACCATATCCAGCCCTTGCGGACCAATGGCCTCTGCGACCTCTGCGGCTACTCGCCTCTGTCCATATCCGGCGCTGCTAGGGGCGGAAGATCTCGGCTGAGGCGTCGCCCCACGCAAAGCATAGAAAGGATTATCGTTCTCTCCGCCTGCGACCAGCACACGCCCGTCGGCAGCGAGGCGTCGATTTGGTTCTGAGTGGCGATGCCGAGTTTGCTGGTGCGGTTCCAGATACCGGTGGAAGGATCGTAAATCTCCGCCGTGGCCGAGGGTTCGCTGTAAAGACCATGGGTGCCGGTCGCCGCGAGGACACGGCCATCGGGCAACAATTGGAGGGTCACCGAGTCGCGGGCGATTCTCATCGAGCCAGTCGGCGTCCAAGTAGCAGTGGCCGGGTCGTAGATTTGGACCGCGCTCGTGGGGATGGACCCGTTACCGCCCTTGACCCTGCCGCCGGCGAGTTGCACTGGCTTAGCGCCAGCTTACGGCGTAGCCCTGACGGGCTCGGGCTGCCAAGGACAAATGCCGGGGCAGTCCTGGGGGCAACTTTTAGGTGAAGTTGCGAGGGGCGCGATTCTGTTTTCGGTCTCCCGCGTGCGCGGCCTACTCCGCCGCCTGACTCGTAATCCGGGCGATGATGCCGTGAGCGACTCCGTTGAGGTCGACGAATCGTCCGCACATCATGTTTCTACTGTTAATCCCGTTGAGCGACGTGAGGGTGGCGTCGGGCAGATCGAGCGTTAGTACTGTGCCGGAAGGCAACTGCACATAACCGCGCTCGACGCCCGCAGTATCGGTATACCTTCCCACCAGATAGCCGCGGTCGTTTAGCCCGAAGAGGACGGCGGCGGTCGCACCGGCAGGGTCAGCCGGGGCGGTGATGTTACCGGCGGCATCGCGGAAGAAGGCATGGGCGGCGCCACTGGCGTCGGTGTATTGGCCGACAGCCTCATTGTTGTTGTTGATGTCGTAGGCGAAGCTCGTCGCCGCTCCCGGGACGACGATGGTGGTGATGGTGCCGCCGACATTGATGAAGGCGGTATAGTTAGAGTTAGATAGTGTGGTGTAACCGCCACAGAAATCGCCGGCATCGTTAAGCGACAACAGGATAGTGTTGTTGGCGCCCGGGACATCGGAGGTGGTGTAGCCGTCGCGGGTGGCGAAGAAGCCGTGGAAAAGGCCATCCGCCCCGATAAAAGCGCCGTTCACGAGCCGCGCGTTATTGATGCCGCGCAAATCGGTGAAGCCGCCAGCGTCGCTCGGGTCGACGAGCGGTTTGCTGTAATTGCCGTTGTGAAAACGGACAAAACCGCGTCGCTCGCCGGTAGAGGCGTCGATAACACCGGCGACTTCGCCGTTGTTATTTATTTTCTGCGGAAGGGTGCCAATGCCTCCCGCTGGGAAGTCCACCGTCTCGATGACGCGGATGGTTTGTTGACCGAAGGCTCCCATGGTCGGGAGCAGGAAACAGGCTGCCAGGATGCCACTAACGAAGTATTGTTTTTTCATAGTTGTGTGCTGACTTGCTGTCAATTTGGTTGAGTTTGATCTTTGCTACGGAATTCTCGAATCTCGTGTCAAGAGTTATTTCGGCTCGGAGATTTGGCGGTTCTCCAGGTCCCTGGCCGAGCACGAGAGTAACTTTCGCATGAAGTTACGGAGGGCTCTGCTTTGGTGTCGCGCGGGGCGGGTAACACCGGTTATTTCTTTCCGCGGCGATGCTCGAACATATCAACGACTTGATCCTGCGCCTCCATTACTGGGGGTATGCGATCGTCTTTCTGATCGTGCTCCTGGAGTGCCAGGCCTTCCTCGGCTTTTTCATGCCCGGGGAGAGCATGGTGATGGTGGCGGGGTTCCTCGCCGGGCAGGATTTGCTCGATCTCCGCGTGCTCATCGGGGTGATCGCGGTGGCTGCGATCATCGGGGATAGCATTGGCTACGAATTTGGCCGGCGGCTGGGGCGCGATTGGCTGCGGCGGCACGGGGAGAAGTTCTGGCTGCGCCCCGAGCAGCTCGATCGGATGGATGCGTTCTTCGTTCGCTGGGGCGGGTTGAGTGTGCTCTTCGCCCACTTTCTCCATGTCGGGCGGGCGCTGATGCCTTTCCTGGCCGGGGCGGCGCGGATGCCTTATGTGCGTTTCCTTTCTTTCAATGCCATCGGCTGCATTCTTTGGGCGACAATTTTTTCCCTGCTCGGATTTCTCTTCGGCCAAAGCTGGCATCTGATCGATCGCTGGATCGGGCGGGCCGGGATTATCGCGGCGATCTTCGCGACGATGGTGGTTGTGACGATCGTGCTCTGGCGCGGGATCGCGAGTCGCGAGCTGGAGATCCGCGAATGGTGGCGGCAATTCCGCGAGCGCCCCTGGGTGATGAATTTCCGAACCCGGTTTGCGGGCCAAATCGAATGGATGGAGCGGCGTTTCTCGCCCAAAGGCTATCTCGGTATTCACCTGACGGTGGGCATTTTCCTGGTTCTGGCGGCGAGCGCCATCTTCGGAGGGTTGTTCGAGCGGATCGGGACGCGAGTCTGGTTTGTGACAGCGGACTTCCGGGTCGCCGAATGGTTTGCCAATCGCTCGAGCGAAGTGATGAGCCCGACGATGAATTTCATCGCGCACTTGAGTTCCATTTATTGGCTCGGGGCGCTGGTCTTGATCGTGGCGCTGATCGGTCGCCACAATCGGCATCGCCTCCGACTGCTCCTGATCGCAGCGCCGGGTGGGGTCTTACTCGACCTTCTTTTGAAACAGATTTTCGTCCAGCAACGTCCTCACTTTCACCACGGCGCGGTCTTTGGTCCGCTCGATGGCGACCTGATGACGGCGACGGTGGTGTACGGCGCCCTTGCCTACGTGCTGGTGCGGAGTTTGCGCGGCTGGCACTGGCGCGCGCTGGCCCTGGTGGTGAGTGTGCTACTGGTGCTGCTGATCGCACTGAGCAGTCTCTATCTCGGAGCGACGCTCTTCAGCGACGCGCTGGTGGCGATGCTGGAAGGCACGGCCTGGCTCTTCTTCTGCATCAGCGGGGTGGAGATCGTGCGCTGGAGCGAAGGTGCGGTTGGCGATCTGCCCGGGCCGCCAAGGCCCGAAGAAGGTCCGCCCCTTACGAGCTAAACTATTCGCCCATCCGCGCGCGCAGGCTGGCGACGGCGTATTCGCGATTCATCTTCGCAATGAAGCTGGCGCTGATCTCGGCCGGACAAACGGCTTCGCACTCGTAGGTGTTGGTGCAGTTGCCAAACCCTTCCTCGTCCATCTGCCGGACCATGCGCAGCACGCGGCGCGACCGCTCTGCCTGGCCCTGCGGGAGAAGGGCGAGGTGGGAAATTTTCGCGGACGTGAAAAGCATGGCGGAGGCGTTAGGGCAGGCCGCCGCGCAGGCCCCGCAACCGATGCAGGCCGCGGCTTCCATTGCGAGATCGGCGTTGTGCTTCGGGATGGGGGTTGAGTTTGCCTCCGGCGCGGAGCCGGTCCGCGCGCTGACGAATCCGCCCGCCTGCACGATGCGATCGAGCGCGGAACGATTGATGACCAGATCCTTCACGATCGGGAAGGAGCGGGCGCGAAACGGCTCGACCGTGATGGTCGCGCCATCCTTGAACTGACGCATGTAAAGCTGGCAGGCGGCGGCGGGATGAGAGGGCCCGTGGGCTTCGCCGTTGATCGTTAGGCTACAGGTTCCGCAGATGCCTTCGCGACAATCGGAATCGAACGCGACGGGTTCTTCCCCCTTGGTCGTGAGCTGCTCGTTGAGGATATCGAGCATCTCGAGAAACGAAGTGGCGGGCGAGATGTCGGCGATCTCGTAGCGCTCGAGCGCGCCTTTGGAATCCCGGCGCTTCTGCCGCCAGATCTTGAGTTTGAAATTCATTTATAGCTGCGCGTGGCGAGGTGAACCGATTCGAAGACGAGCGGCTCGGTGTGGAGTTTCGGTTCGGTGGCAGCATCGCCCTGGTATTCCCAGGCAAAAACGTCCGCGAACTCTTCGTCGTTGCGCAGCGCTTCACCCTCAGCCGTCTGATGTTCCTCGCGGAAATGGCCGCCGCACGATTCGTCGCGGGCCAGCGCGTCGCGGCACATCAATTCGCCGAACTCGAGAAAGTCGGCCACCCGGCCGGCTCGCTCGAGCGATTGATTAAAGGTCTCGCCGTAGCCCGGGACGTTGACGTCGCGCCAAAATTCCTCGCGCAGTTGCGGAATGCGCGCGATCGCTTCCTCCAGCCCGGCGGCGTTGCGGGCCATCCCGCATTTGTCCCAGAGGAGCAGGCCGAGCTCACGATGGAAGGAATCAACGGAGCGTTTGCCGTCGACGTCGAGCATCCGCTTGGTCCGCTCGCGCACGTCGCCTTCGGCTTTGATGAATTCGGGGTGATCGGTGGCGGGTCGTTTGCCGATCTGGCCGGCGAGATAGTTCGGCAAGGTGTAAGGCAGGACGAAATAGCCGTCGGCCAGACCCTGCATGAGGGCGCTGGCGCCGAGCCGATTAGCGCCGTGATCGGAGAAATTGGCCTCGCCGATGACGTGCAGGCCGGGGATGTTGCTCATCAGATTGTAGTCCACCCAAAGGCCGCCCATGGTGTAATGGACCGCCGGATAGATGCGCATCGGCGATTGGTAGGCATTGTCACCGGTGATCTTCTCGTAGATGTCGAAGAGATTGCCGTAGCGCTCGCGGATCGTGTCTTCGCCCAGCCGCGAGATGGCGTCCTTGAAATCAAGATAAACGCCGCGCCCGCCCGGGCCGACGCCGCGGCCTTCGTCGCAGACTTCCTTCGCGCTGCGCGAAGAGATGTCGCGCGGGGCGAGGTTGCCGTAGCTCGGGTATTTGCGTTCGAGGTAATAATCGCGCTCCCCCTCAGCGATCTCGTTAGGCGATTTGCCACAATCTTCCTGGCGCTTTGGCACCCAGACCCGGCCATCGTTGCGGAGCGATTCCGACATGAGGGTGAGCTTCGACTGGTAGTCGCCGCTGACCGGGATGCAGGTGGGATGGATTTGGGTGTAACAGGGATTGGCGAAGAGCGCGCCTTTTTTGTAGGCGCGGTAGGTGGCCGTGACATTGCAACCGCGAGCATTGGTAGAGAGGTAAAAAACGTTGCCGTAGCCACCGGTAGCGAGGACGACGGCATCGGCCGCATGCCGCGCGATTTCGCCGGTGATCAGATTGCGGGTGATGATGCCCTTGGCGTGGCCGTCGACCAGGACGAGATCGAGCATCTCGGTCTGTGGAAACATTTTTACCGTGCCGGCCGAGATCTGGCGGCTAAGCGCCTGATATGCGCCTAACAAGAGCTGTTGTCCGGTCTGACCGCGGGCATAAAAAGTGCGCGAAACCTGCGCGCCGCCGAAAGAGCGATTGGCGAGAAGGCCGCCGTATTCGCGGGCGAAAGGGACGCCCTGCTCGACGCACTGGTCGATGATCAAATTGCTCACCTCGGCGAGGCGATAGACATTGGCTTCGCGGGAGCGGAAATCGCCGCCCTTGATCGTATCGTAGAAGAGCCGGTAAACGCTGTCGCCGTCGTTAGGGTAATTCTTCGCGGCGTTGATCCCGCCTTGCGCGGCAATGCTGTGCGCCCGGCGCGGGCTGTCCTGGTAGCAGAACGATTTGATGTTGTAACCCTGCTCGGCCAGGGTCGCGGCGGCGGAACCACCGGCCAAACCGGTCCCGACGATGATGATCTCGAAACGCCGGCGATTGTTCGGCGCAACCAGCCGGGAATTGTTTTGGTGTCGCCGCCATTTCTCCGGCAGCGGGCCATCCGGTGTTTTGGAATCGAGCGTGCCGATCATGAGCGCGTCTGCAATTTGACCCAACCGAGCAGAACGGCGGCGGGAATCGAGCTGTAGCCAAGGAAGAGCAGCCAGGCGAAGACCCGGCCACCGAGGGCGAGCCGCGCGGTCAGTTTCTGGTTATTCAGCCCTAACGATTGAAAAAAACTGGAGGCGCCGTGGCTCAAATGGAGAGCGAGGAGAAACATCGAGAGGACGTAAAAGCCCGAGACGAGCGGGCTTTGGAAACCAAAGATCATCATCGAATAAACGTCGTAATGATTGAGCGGGTCGAGGGGGAGGGTGTTAAAGCGGGGATCGGTCGCTCGGATGGTGAAATGGAGGATGTGATAGATGATAAAGGCGAGCAGAATGAGCCCGCTCAAGACCATGCTGCGCGAGGCCAAGGTGGCCTTGACGGTGTCCTTGCGCTTATAGCGGGCGGGGCGAGCCCGCCGGTTCTCGATCGCCAGCCGGATGGTGTAGTAGATGTGGACGATCACCACAACGAGCATAATGGCACGGACGAGCCAGAGGAGCGGCCCGAGCTCGCGCAGGTGCTCAGCGTAGCCATTGATCCACTCTGGCCCGAGGAAGATCTGGAGGTTGCCAAGAAGGTGCCCGATCACGAAAAGAATCAGGATGAGCCCGGTTACCGCCACAATGATCTTCCGGCCGACGGATGAGCGGTGAAAGGCAGCGATGTTGGTCACAGGAATTGATCTCGCAGAGGCAGGAGCGGGCGATAGCAGAAATTATGGGGCGCGTCAACGGAGTCAAGAATGCAAGTATGCAGAGGAGGCGGGCGCACCCTCTCCACGAAGATCCAGCGGATCGGGGGCAGGATTTCTTTCTGATTTTCGCCGCCGTCTCTGAGCGTCGCTTCCTACCGAGTGCTCGCGACGGTTAGGGGAACGGATCGGCTCGCGGCCAGTTGTTCGCTTACCTGCTGGATGCGAGAAGCGTGTGCTTTTAGACTCGCCGTAAGGCCGGCAATTTCCTTTTGCTGTTGCGCAATGATGCCTTCCTGTTTGGCAATGACTGTCTTTACTTGGGCGAGCGCGCTATTCTGTTCGTCCAAATTGCGTTCTTGGACTGCGACTTTTCTCTCGTGTTCCTCCACTTTGCGATGCGTTTTGAGAACTCGTTTAGCAACATCGCGTTCACCGCTTCGTAGCGTACCGGTGTAAGGCTTTCTTCATCGCGTGCACCAGAGTGGGATCGACCTTAGCCACCTCTTCGGCGACGAGACCGAACTGCGGAATACCTGCCGCATCCAGCTCCTCCTTATAGCGGAAGGTGACCGGCTTAAGGGCCAGAATGGCTTCGCTCGTCTTGTCCATCGGTTGGATCGCCTCTTTGTAACGGGCCGAGGAATTGAGGGTGCCAAGATGGCCATTGGCATCCACGATTACGCTCACGCCTCCGGCCACCGTCACGCCGCTGATGCCGGTGATATAGGCGTTGGTCTGAAAGCCTGAGCGGCCGATGCGAATGGTGTTAGATTCCCCGGCGCCGCCGAGCGCGCCAATGTCGATATTGTTGCTCCCGGTGGTGAGATTGGTGCCGGCCGAGGGACCCAGCGCAATGTTGTTGCTCCCGATGGTGTTGTTGAAGAGGGCGGAGTAACCGAGGGCCGTGTTGTCGTGGCCGGTGGTGTTATTATTCAGGGCCCAATAACCGTCGGCGGTATTATTGCTCGCGCTGGTGTTTTTGTATAGGGCGCACCAACCGTTCGCCGTGTTGCTACTCCCGGTCGTGTTAAAACGGAGCGCCTGATAACCATTGGCCACGTTGCCGCCGCCGGTCGAGCTGCTGTAGAGCGCTTCGAAACCTTCGGCCGTGCTGATACTCCCAGTGGTGTTGTTTTGAAGTGCAAAAGAACCGTTCGCCGTGTTGTTGCTGCCGGTGCCGCTGTGGACGAGCGCTTCGAAACCGGCGGCAGTGTTGTTGCTACCGGAGGTGTTGACGTCAAGTGCCCCATAACCGGCGGCCGTGTTGTTGCTGCCGGTGGTGTTGAGTTCAAGTGCCCCAAATCCGGCGGCAGTGTTGCTGCTGCCGGTGGTGTTGCGATAGAGCGCAAAAGAACCGTTGGCCGTGTTGCCGAAGCCGGTCGTGTTGCCAAAGAGCGCCTGCTGTACCCACGGCTGTGTTGCCGCTACCAGTGTTTCTATAGAGCGCCTGAGATCCGACAGCTGTGTTGTATCCGCCAGTAGCGCTAAACAGAGCCTGAAAACCGATGGCCGTGGTGCCGGTGCCGATAGTAAGGCTGAAGAGCGCGTCCGTTCCCAACGCCGTGTTGTTGCCGGGATAGCCTCCCTCCGGTGGCGGGATGACCGCCTGCGCGCTGGGCAAAAGCGACAAAGTGACAAGAGCGAGCGCTACGGCAGGAGGAAAAGTGCGGCTCCGCCAAGATATGGACGGAACCGAATTCGGGATGAGCTAGAGGAGTTTAATACGTGGAAGCGAAGCAAACACAGATACCTTCTTTCTGCTCCCGGTCACAATTGTTGGAATTGACCCTGAAGCGGAAAGAGAAGCAGCCGGGAGAGATACTCCGATGTCCGATTCAGTTCACCATGCAAAGGACAGCGTCCGAAAAATCCGCGGCGCCCGTCAAGCAGAAAAGTGAACCCTGCGAGACGGGGTAGTGTTTTGTCAGTTGGGGCGGTCGAGGGGATGAAAGGACAACCGGGTTTTTTTAATTTTGCTTAAAGCGGTTTTTTGCCACCAGTGCTCCAGTCGGCTTGATTGCTCTGAAGGCGGCTAGTTGGAGAGATGTTCCGCTCCGCGGCCCGTCCAGCTGCCCCGAAAGCTCTCGGGGTCTTAAGCGCCGCGTAACGTGCACTTCAAGATTTTTTTGATCATTCCGCTGCCACTGCGCAGCGGAGCGAGCCTGCGACCGACGGATGAACGGTGAAAGGCAGCGATGTTGGTCTCAGGAAATTGATATCCGCCGCCGGGGCGTGCCGGACGGGGAGATGGCTGAAATTTAGAAGGCGCGCCAATGGAGTCAAGAATGTAAGCGTCGCGCGCGCCAGGTGAGCACGACTCTCCGATGCCGGCAGATCGTGAACTCGACCGGGAAGATTCGTCCTTGAGAAGCCGTCCCGAAGCCTCAGGCCCCTATGGATTGTTCGCGACCGTCCGGGGGGCCATCCGAGCCGCTTCCAATCGATCACTGACCTGCTGGATTTGGGCCGCCTGGGACTTCAGGGCAGCGGTCAAGGCAGCGATCTCCTTTTGCTGCCGCGCAATGGTCGCTTCCTGGTCTGCAGCTCTCCGCCCCTGTTCCGCCAGTTGACGATGATACTTAATGAACTCGTTAAGCAGCATCGCGTTGACCGCGTCGTAGCGAACCGAATAGGGTTCACCCGCCTCGTCCCGTGCGACCAGGTTGGGTGCGACCTTCTCGACCTCTTCTGCGACGAGGCCGAATTGCGGAAGACCGTCGGGGTCGAACTCTTTTTTATAGTGGAAAGTGACCGGCTGGAGATCAAGAATGGATTGGCTGGCCTGGTCCATCGGCTCGATCGCCTCCTTGTAGCGGGCGGAGGAAGTCATGGTGCCGAGGTGGCCGGCTGAGTCAACCATCACGGCTACTCCCGCGGGTACGGTCGTGCCATGGATGTCCGTGATGTAGGCATTGGTATGGAGGCCGTTGCGGCCTATGCGGATGGTATTCGAATCGCCGCCGCCACCGAAAGCGCCGATATCGATGTTGTTGCTCCCGGTAGTGAGGTTGGTGCCAGCGGAAGGACCGACGGCGATATTGTTGGAACCGGTAGTGTTGTTGAAGAGGGCAGCGTAACCCATGGCGGTATTGTCATGACCGGTGGTGTTGTTATCCAGCGCCCAGTAACCAGTGGCTGAATTGTTGCAAGCGGTGTTCTTGTAGAGGGCACGCCAGCCGGTGGCGGTATTGTTTGTGCCGGTGGTGTTAAAATGGAGCGTGTCATAACCTAAAGCGGTGTTTCTACTTCCGCTCGAGTTGGAATAAAGGGCTTTATACCCGATCGCTGTGTTATCGAAGCCAGTGGAGTTCTGGAGGAGGGCAGCAGTACCGTTGGCCGTGTTGTTGAACCCGGTTGTGTTTGAGGCGAGCGCAGAACCACCGGTAGCCGTATTAAAACTCCCGGTCGTGTTGCTCGAGAGGGTAAGAAAGCCAATGGCCGTATTGCTAGACGCCGTGTTGTCGCGCAGTGCCTGAACACCAATGGCGGTGTTACTAATACCGGTCTTGTTCTTGTCGAGCGCCGAAAAACCAACGGCGGTATTGTCGTCGCCGGAGGTGTTGCTAAAGAGCGCATGATAACCCACACCCGTATTGCCCGCGCCGATGGTCAGGCTGAAAAGAGCGTCTTCCCCCCCTGCCGTGTTGAGGTTGGGGTAGCCGCCGTCGGGCGGCGGGTTGACCGCCTAGGCTGCGGGCAAAAAGGTTAGACAAACCGAGGCCCAAAGCGAGCCTGGTCAACGGAATGCCAGTTCGCCGAAGAAACGGCCGTAAAATAGCGATTGCTGGATTGAGTCGAGTAAACATATGGATCTCCCTTTTTCCCGGTTCTGGTTGATGGAATAACGATCTAAAGCGGGAAACAGAAGCACCGGGAGGTAAACTTCGGGGCCATGCTAGCTTTATTCTGTAAATCGACGTTGGGGAAAGCCCCGCATGCTGTCAAGCAGCAAAGGGGAAATGTGAGGCGCGGGCCGCACTTGGATTTGGACCACGGATGACTCGTCTTCTCCTTGGACGGGCTACGCCTTGGCGAGCGCATTTACCGGATCGGAGTTTTATCCGTGTCATCCGCGAAATCCGCGGTCCAGCTCAATTCTGTTCGATGCTCGTGAGAAGGGGAATTGGGCGGTTAGTTCCCAGTTGGGCGTCTATTTTTTGGAGTTGGACCGCCTGCTTTTTAAGCGTTTGGCCGAGAGAGGCCCTCTCCTTATCCAGGCCCGCGACCGTCGCTCGAAATTCCATCTCTTGGGCGGCGATGGTAGAGCCTAGCTGGCTGATCGTCCTCTCCTGCTCGGTTATTTTACGATGGGCTTTAAGGAACTCATTAAGGAGCATGGCGTTGACCGCTTCGTAGCGAACGGTGTAAGGTTTGCCTTGTTCGTCGCGCGCAACGAGATCGGGGTTGACCTTCTCGACTTCCTCGGCGACGAGGCCGAACTGCGGGATGCCCTCGGGATCGATCTCTTCTTTGTAACGGAAGGTGACCGGCTGCAGATCAAGGATCGTTTCGCTCGCCTGATCCAGCGGTTGGATCGCCTTCTTGTAACGAGCGGAGGAAGTAAGAGTGCCGAGGTGGCCGCTCGAATCGACCATCACGGCCATTCCCGCGGCTACGGTCGTGCCATGGATGCCGGTGATGTAGGCACTGGTCTGGAGCCCGGTGCGGCCAGTGCGAATCGCGCTGGAATCGCTCGCGCTGCCATAAGCGCCGATGTAGATGTTGTTGCTCCCGGTCGTGAGATTGGTGCCAGCGGAAGGGCCGATGGCTATATTGTTGGAGCCGGTGGTGTTATTGAAGAGGGCCGAGTAGCCGACGGCGGTGTTGTCATGGCCGGTCGTGTTGTTGTTGAGAGCCCAGTAACCATTTGCAGTATTGTTACTGGCTTTGTTTAAGGAAACCAGGCCGCCGGCGATCACCAGTTTGAAGAGGGCGCGCCAGCCGGTGGCGGTGTTCGATGCGCCGGTAAGATTGAAGTAGTGCTTCGTAGCCGTTGGCAGGGTTGTCCGCTCCCGTCGTGTTGTTGTAGAGCGCCCAATACCCATGGGCAGTATTGTGAAGTGCGGTTGTGTTATTTCTGAGCGCCCCCACACCGGTGGCTGTATTATAGGCGCCGAGTGTATTCAGGCCGAGCGCCCCTTCACCAGTGGCGGTATTGCTGAAGCCGCCCAAATTACTGGAGAGGCTTCCGAAACCAATCGCAGTGTTGGCGTGGCCATTCGAAGAAAAAAGAGATATATCCGACGGCGGTGTTCCGGATGCCATTGGTGTTGCTGTAGAGCGCTTGAAAGCCAACCGCAGTGTTCCAAAGGCCGTCGTTAGTAAGGCTGAAGAGCGCATCATCGCCCTCGGCCGTGTTACCGTTTGGATAGCCGCCATCCGGTGGGGGATCGACGGCCCATGCTGCCGGCAAAAAAAACAGGCAAACGAGGCACAGCGCGAGCCGGGAAAACGAAGCACCATTATGGCAAAGTGACGGGCGCGGCACGTTCTTGATAAAATGAATCAAATGAAACATACGGATCTCCTTTTCTCCCGGTTCTGGTTGATGGAAGTGAAGACTGAAACGGAAACAGAAAGCCACCGGGGAGGTAAACTTCAGTGCCCGCTTTAGCTCATTCTGCAGATCGACTCTGGGAAAGCCCCGGAAGCTGTCAAGGACCAAAAACGAGTCCCGCGCGGCGCGGACACACTTGGATTTAGACCACGGATGACAAGGATTTAACGGATCAGAGTTCGCCGGTGCCCTGGTTCAGCTATCCGTGTGATCCGCGAAATCCGCGGTTTAACTCAATTCTGCTGAATACTCGCGACGAGGCGTGGAATCGATCCGAATCTCGGGGCGGAGGGGCTGTCGCCGGAGGCGCCGCGCGCGCGGCTTCTCGAACCAGCAGGCTTGCGGTAGGTCGAGCGCAGAGTTGCTTTCCAGCCTCGGGAGCGTAGCTGTAAAAGCACTATCCTGGCTCATGCAGATTCTTGTCCTCGGAATGCACCGCTCCGGCACCTCGCTGGCGGCGCGCCTTTTAAATATGATGGGCGCCTATTTCGCGCCCGAAGGTGTTTCTAACGGGGCTAACGCGGAGAATCCGAAGGGCTTTTGGGAGCGGCGCGATGTGCGCAATTTGAATAACATGGTGCTGCGTGCAGCCGGCGCAGATTGGGATGAACTGAGCCGGTTTTCCCTCGATCGAGTCCCGGTCGCGACGCTCGAGCAATTCAAAAGCGAAGCCGCTCAAATCATTCATCAGCTGGATTCGCATCGGCCCTGGTTCATCAAGGAACCCCGTCTCTGCGTGCTGGCGCCGCTTTGGTTGGAGCTTTTGGAATTCCCGGTCTGCGTCTTCGTTTATCGGTCGCCCCTGGAAGTAGCGCGCTCTCTGCAGATGCGGAACCAATTTTCGATCGCTTTCGGGCTCGCCCTCTGGGAGCGCTACAGTACTTCGGCGCTTAACGCCACGCTGAAGCGGAAGCGCATCCAGGTAAATCATCCTCAGCTTTTATCCGAACCGGTTTCGGCGATGCAGGCACTGCTGGAAGAACTGGAAGCGGCTGGGGTGCGGGGTCTTCGTTTGCCCTCCGCGGAGGAGATCCTTTCGTTCATCGATCCAGCGTTATACCGGGCGAAGGAAAAGGGGATAACGGCGAAGCTAAGTCCGGCGCAACGGAAGCTTCGGCTGCGGTTTGAAAAGAAGAACGCGCTGAGCATGACAAAAGCGATTCGATGCTCCGCTTTAGCGGAAGAGTTACTCGCGCAGCACGACCAAGGACTGGAGCTGGAACGTCAGTATGCCCTAGTCAAGAAGCGGGAAGCGGAAGTTGCGGCCTGGAAGGCCAGGGCAGAAGAACGGGAGGCGGGTGTCGCCGTCTGGAAAAGCAGGGCTGAGCTGGTCGGTTTGGACACGAAGCGGCTGCGCGAAGAGGTGGAGGCAGCGCGTGAGAAGCTGACAGAGATATCCGGGTCGCTCCGGACAGCCCGGGAAGAAGTGAAGAAAAATGCCGCGATCGCCCGATTAGTGCAGGAGACGGTGCGACGGGAGATAAAGGCTCTCCATCAGGCGGCGAAGGCCGATGCCACTAATCGCCAGATCCAACGCATGGATAAAGAACTGGCCGCGCGGGAGATTCGCGTCCGCGCGCTGAGTGACAAGGTCGATGACCTCCAGAGCCGCCTCCGGAGTAGCAGCGCTCGGATCGTCGCTTTCCAGCAGACTGTAGCGCGCCGTGATGCCGAGTTAACGAACGAGCGTCGCCAGAGGGAGGAAATGACTGCCGAAAGGCGTCTTCTGAAGGAGGCGCTCGACACCGTGGAAGATCATTTTCGCAAACTGCGCGAATCGCGTGCCTTTCACTTTATCGTCTACACCGCTCGCCGGCTGGGTCTCGTTAGCCGGCGCCCACGGCATCATGTCGAAGAAATTCGAAACCTCTTTTCCAAAACGCGCAAAGACCTCAAGCGGGCAAAGGCAAAAAGGACCACTCCTCTCAAGGCGCCCAGTGCCAATCCGGCCCCCAGGTCGAGTTCAGCTCAGTTGTCGCGCTCGGAGGAGGAGTCCGCTGAACCAGACCCGGCGCGGATCATCCGAGCCATGACTATGCGCAAGGCCGCCGCGGAGAAACACGCGGTGGCGATTCCGGCAGGCGTTTTTCCCGCGTCGGCGAAGGCCTGCTGCATCGTCGTGCATCATGCGGGCGAAGATAATCTCCGCAATCTCTTTGACTCGTTCCTCAGGTTCAATACCCACCCTAGCACAGAGTTTCGCGTCGTCCTGCACGCTTGCACCGATGACAGCCGCGACGTCATTGCCGAATTCAAAGATCGTCTTCCTATAAGTGTAAATGACTACCCGGATACCCATTCTTTCGCGCAGTCCAACAATCGTGCTGCTGACCAGACCGACGCCGACTATCTCGTCTTTGTAAACAGCAACATCACCTTCCGGAGCGACGTTATGCCCGATCTCCTTCGCTGCCTGGAGTATGAACGCATTGGGCTGGTGGGACTTCGCCTCGTCTATCCTGATGATTCACCCAATTTTCCCGGCGGGATCCGACACGCCGGAGTGAAATTCCGACGGGATCCGCCTTCTTTCTTCCACCGGCCATTTAATCTAGGCGCGTCTTCTCTCCTCACTGATACTCCCCCGTTGTTGGAGAAGTTTCCCGCGGTTAATCTCGCTCTGGCAAGCTGCCGGCGGCGGGATTTCCTGGCGGTGGGCGGCTTTTGTGAAGATTACGTTTACGGCTACGAGGATGTGGATCTGGCGCTTTCTCTTCGACGTCGAATGGGTCTGCATTCGGCCTCGGCGAATCATCTCGTTGGTATTCACCACAAAAGCGCCAGCGGCCAGCACCAGAGCCAACAGGTCATCGCGGATCGGCGACGGGATAACATCAGTTACTTCCTCCACCGCCACGGGTGGTATCTGCGACGAAACTTTCTGATCGATAAGATGTCGAACGGGCTCTTTTTCTCGGAGTCTCCATTTACGGTAGCCTTCGCCGTTACCGAGGTTGGGCCGGACGCAGCGGCAGGCGATTTCTTCAGCGCTTCGGAACTGGGGGAAGCCTGTGCGCGGGAGTTTGGTTGGACGATTCGATATCTGGCCCGTAATGAAGACTGGTACGACCTCAAGGATGTGGACGTCCTGGTTGTTCTTCTCGACTCCTATGAGCCTTCCCAGATTCGCGATGCGAAACCTTATCTGCTAAAAGTAGCCTGGTTGCGTAATTGGTTTGAGCGCTGGGCAGCCCGGCCGGACTTTGATGAGTATGATCTCTTTCTCTGCTCATCAGCCAGGTCGGCGCAGTGGCTGCGGGAGGTGCATCATAAGCCTGCCCAGATCTTTCCGTTGGCAACCAATCCCGCGCGATTCAGCGCAGGCCTTGCCGACGCGCGGCTCAATTCGGACTATTGTTTCACGGGAAACTACTGGCAATTCGATCGCGAAATTGGCCACGCACTCCAGCCCCAACAGCTCGAAAGTTACAACTTCGCTGTCTTCGGTAAAGGTTGGGAGACGCATCCTCGGCTGCGGAGTTACGCGCGAGGCCCTCTACCTGTACGCGGAGATGCCAACGGTTTATGCCTCTACCAGAGTGGTGATCGACGACGCGAATCACGTGACGAAAGACTGGGGCTCAGTGAACTCGCGGGTCTTTGATGCCCTCGTCGCCGGCGCTTTGGTCATTACCAATAATTCTATTGGTGCCGCGGAAATTTTCGAAGGCGAATTGCCTGCTTACCGTTCTCCGGAGGAGCTCCAATCCCTTTTGGAGCGTTACCTGAGCGATGAGACGGCCCGAAGGGTTCTGCTGGAGCAATTGCGCCAGCGCGTTCTAACCCATCACACTTATCAGGCGCGAGCTCGCACTTTGAAACGCATTCTGATCGCTCACGCGCGGGAGGGGTATCGGATCGGCCTCAAGATAGGCGCGCCCAGTCGCAGCGAAATGAAGCATTGGGGTGACTATCACTTCGCTTGTTCCCTCGGCCGACACCTGGCCGCCCTTGGCCACTCGTTTCGTATCGACTGTCTTGATGAGTGGCATCGGCCGCAGTCGTTTGGCGATGACGTTGCGATTAGTCTGCGCGGACTGAGTCGATATCGTCCGCAGCCAGGACAGGTAAACCTCATCTGGAATATCAGTCATCCGGACCGGATTGAAGACGAGGAGTATAACGAGTTTGACCACGTCTTTGTCGCATCGGAATCGCATGCTACGACCCTCGCGCAACGTCTCCGAACTTCTGTAAGTGTCCTCTTGCAATGCACTGATCCGCGCATCTTTTTTTCCGATCCGAATCCGGACGTGCTGTCTGAGGAGATTCTTTTTGTAGGTAACTCCCGTAAGCAATATCGGGAGGCTGTGCGCTATGCCGTGGCGGCTGAAATGCCGATTGGCGTGTACGGAAAAGATTGGGGAAGCTTTATCCCAGTCGATTACATCCGCGGCGAATACATCGATAACTCGGTGCTGCGTCAGTACCTATAGTCGATGCAGGATTCTGGTGAACGATCACTGGCCATCCATGCGCGAGTGTGGCTTCCTTTCCAATCGACTCTTCGATGCGGCGGCGGCTGGAGCTTTCGTTCTTTCCGATCAAATCGATGGCGGCGCGGAGGTCTTTGGTGAGGATTTGGTGACCTACCAGAGCGAATCTGATTTTCAGGAGAAAGTGCGCTATTACTTAGCCCGTCCTGCGGAACGGTGCGTTCGGGCGGAGCGAATGCAATCCCGGGTTCTCGCCGCACATACCTTTGCTCACCGGGCTAAGGAGCTGATGGCAAGGATCAAGGACCTCGACCGGCAAAAGCGAAGCGCCGCAGAGTTGGTCGCCTTGTCGTCAGGTAGCACCTCGCTAAGAAGTCCGCTCCCGGTTCAATTCCCCGCTAGCTTTTCGATTTCCAGCGAAGGTGGTGATACCGATGCGCCGTTGATTCTCCAGTCACAACGCGACAACGCTTCCTCGCAGCCTCCGGATTTGGACCGCCTTACTATCTCGATCAAAACGAGCGTACCGAACACGCAGGAAGCGCCCGCCTGGGGGGACCACCATTTTGCGCTCGCCCTGCAACGGGCGTTCAATCGCTTGGGCCATTCCTGCCGGATCGATATGAATCCCGAATGGGGGCGCGAATCGGATTCAGGAGACGATGTTACCCTGACCTTGAGAGGACGGCATAGATACAAACCGAATCCCCGACACCTCAATCTAATGTGGAATATCAGTCATCCCGACCGGGTAGCGCCGGGGGAGTATGAAGACTTTGATCACGTTTTTGTCGCCTCACACTCCTTTGCCCAGGAACTCGCCGTGCGCCTTGGAGCGAACGTGAGTGCGTTGTTACAGTGTACAGATCCCGAGGTTTTTTATTTCGAACGCCGAACGGATCTTCAAGTCGATCCCCTTTTGTTTGTGGGGAACTCAAGGAAGGTTTTTCGGCCGATTGTGAGAGATGCGATTGCAGCCGGCCTACCATTGGCGGTCTATGGGTCGCTTTGGGAAGATTTTCTTCAGCCCGATCATCTTAAGGGGCTGCATATAGACAATAACGTTTTGCGTCACTACTACAGTGGCTGCAAGATTCTCTTCAACGACCATTGGGAAACAATGGCCAAGAGCGGCTTCCTATCCAATCGACTCTTCGATGCCGGCGCCTGCGGGGCCTTCATCGTTTCGGACCAAGCCGCAGGCATGGACGAGGTGTTTGACGGTTGCGTGCAGACTTATCGGACGCAGGCTGAACTGCGGGAGATAGTGGAATATTATCTGCTCCACGATGACGAGCGGCTGCGCAAAGGGGAAGCGCTGCGCAGCAAGGTTTCAGGCCAACACACCTTCGATCGGCGCGCGCGGCAAATCATCCATACCATTTCCCGGCTGGTGAACAAGAACGCCCGTGGATCGGCTCAGGCCACAAAAGTACGACGAGGGAGCGCGCAAGGCGGCACGGCCGCCGTGCGTCGACCGGAGCGGATCAAACTGGATATTACCGGGAAATGGTCGAGTAAAACGGTCAGATATTCGTTCAATCATCCTGCCGTCTGGCTGAACAATGTTTCAGAGGTTCATATCCGCGGCTGGTGCTTCCCGGCCATTGGAAAAGCCTTGGGCGTTCGTCTTCGGCATGGCGGTGCCATCTACGAGGGAACTTACGGTCTCGAGCGACTTGATGTAGCGAAAGCTTTTCCAGACAGGAATGAAGCCTTGCAAAGCGGATTTGAGATCACCGCCAGGATGCCTTTCTTCCGAAACCAGATCGCATTCGAGCTGAAGGATGAAAGTGGCGCATGGGTTCCGTTTCATGTTCGCTCGATCTCATCCTGGCGCGCGTGGCTCCGGCCGATCCTTGCCGCGCAGGAGTGGATTGTCCAGTTCGACGCCCGCGACCGGACTTTGTGGCACGCGCAGCGGCAGTCGCCTTTCCACCGGATCATTCGAGAGGAGCTTGCCGCGACTCTGGACGCGACCTTTTGGTCCGCCCTGCGAGCGAGCGAATCTCACATCTGTGACGGCACCCCCGCCGGGGAGAGGGACGAACCACTTGTCTCGATTATCATGCCGACTTACAATCGCGCGGAACTCATCCAGGAAGCAATGAGCAGCGTGCTAACTCAGAGTTGGCGTAACTGGGAGTTGCATGTTTGCGATGATGGGAGCGAAGACGACACAGAGTCAGTCGTGACCGCCGTGGGAGATTCGCGGATCAAGTTTCATAAGTTGGTCCATGGCGGGGCCGCCGCGGCGCGCAATCAGGGTCTGGCCAGGGCTTCCGGCCGCTTCATCGCCTACCTTGACACCGACAATATCTGGCATCCGGATTATCTCTTGACGATGGTGGGGCAGTTAATGGCGCGCCCGGACAGGTTTTCAGTCTATTGCCGATACTTGGATACCAAGGTAGACGGGAAAGGGAGGTATCGATTAGCGACTTATCGCGATGTGCCATTCGACTATCAGCGGTTGAGTTCAAAAAACTTTGTCGATCTGAACGGCTTCGCGCACCGAATTGAGTTGTATCGAGAGCTGGGAGGCTTCACGGAAAGCCTTGTTCGGTTGCAAGATTGGGATCTGGTGGTTCGCTATTCTTTTTACGGAGACCCTCTCTATGTGGATCAATTCCTCGTCGTCTACCGTCGGAACTCGAATTGGGGTCAGCTCACCGTCCTCCATGAGCATCGCAGTGGTCCTCGTCTGATCGTTAAGGGGAATATCGACCGCCTTTATGCGACTGAGGCGAAACTGAGTACGGCTTTGCCGGCGCAGCGAGATCTTAACGTGAAGGTGGTTGTGCATGCGAAGGCCATTCGCACTCCAAGTTTCGCTCCGATGGTTCGTGCGCTGGCCCGTTACTGCAAACTCAGAATGACAATATTTGGGGGATCCAGCCTCGACTCGTTTGCAGGCATGTTTCCCGGAGTGGAGGTTTCGTTAGGTGATGAAAACCGAGCCCAGGGGCAAGAGGCTTCGACAGACGTCTTGCTCTACATGGGGTGCGATGATTTCACGGTGCGGCTGGTTCGTGAGCTGCAGGGTCGGATCGAAGCTGCAATTGTGGTAGACAATGCAAACCGAACTTTGGCTGCGAACGAGAGATGGGAGGCATCGCCAGCACGTTATCAAATCGTTCGCCCGTGGGATCCCGGTGAGAGCGGGGGCTTCCGTCTTAATCCGGTTTGGGACGAGAGGATCGTTAGGCAGGATCTCGCCGAGCGTTCGAAAAACGCGCACCTTTCTCTTTGGTTGGATGACTACGAACTAACGGAAGCTGAAGCGCACGAAATTCGGCGCAACATCGAAGGGCTCCCTGGGCGCCAAATGCGGGTCGTCCTACTAAGCACGGTTCTTTCGCTTCAGGAGGTGCTGGATAATTCCACCCTGCCATACCCCCCCTCGGTCCCGCCTGCGGACGCGTATCTCTTTTGGCGCGGTGAGTCTGAGAGGTCTGGATATTCCGCGCTGCCCATGGCCCTGGCAATGAAGATTCCCGTGCTTTCGAATCAGATTTTCGATCGGCTCGATCCAGAACCAGCGCGATTTAGCAGACACGTGTCTTGGAACGATTTTGGGGAAGTGAGATCTCAGGTCGAGGCCCTTACCCAGGATGTGGCAACCGCCACGCGTCTCACTGCGCATGGCTTGAAGATTTTCATGCGTAATTTTGGCGCCCGGACGTTGGGTCAGGCTTTGGCAATTTACTGTCGAATCGCTGCGGCGGATTGGACGCGGCGAGCTGTCCGGTCGGTTCTGGAAGAAGGGCCGACGCGGGATGTCTCGTCGGAGTCTGTCAGGTACTCCGCGCGAGATCGCGGCTGCGGCGCCCTGACCAGATATGGACTGCGCCAGCGACGAATCAGGTCTTCCAGGCTGCGGCGACGCAGTAGTGCGTCTCGAGACCGGGCACTTCGATGCAAAGCTCATCGAGCAGGAGGAGGGACTCCAGTAGCGCAATGTCGCGGTCGTCCGTCGAGTCGAAATTTTGTAGCATCCCGACCAGCGTCATGTGGTAGACGACTCCTCCGGTGGGGCGAATGATCGCCTCGGGAAATTCCCGTTTGATTGCTGCGAGGATTCGTTCCGAGTCGACCGCTTCCGAAGGATCTGCGGTGGCGATTCGTTCCGGATCTTCCCGAACCAGAGTGCGCGGTAGGACTGATTTGTTAGGAGGTGCGTTTAGGGCCTGAGGGGCTTTAAGATAACGTTCCGGCAACAGGCTGCGAATACGCGATCCGATGGTCAAAGCCTTTTCCGACCACTGACGGCGGTTGGGTCCCACGAAATCATCCATATAGAACAGTCCGCCGGTTTGAAGGACATCGTGACTCCAGGTCACGGCAGCATCGACATCAAACATGTGATGTAGGGAGTTGTTCCAGTAGACAAGATCGACGGACGCATTCGGCAGGCTTTCGAAAGCATCGGTCGAATGAAAGTGAATGCGTTCGGCGAAGCCTAATTCGGCGGCTTTTTTCTGACCTTCCTCGATTCTCTTGGGGGAGAGTTCGAAGAGATCCATCTCTTGCACAAGCCCGTTGCGAAGAAGGAGCATCTCTTTTACTCCAGACCCCGCACCGACGCTGACCGCCCGTTGAAAGACTCTTCCTTTAGCAAGCTCTTTCAAAAATGAAATAGTTCCAGCGGAAATCCCAGTGCCGCATGGTTGGCTAGCAACGAGCCGGTTGATGTGCTGTCGTACTAACGGCGTTTGCCACCAGTTTGTTCCTCGCAGTCGTGCCACCCCGTCCCATTTTTGGGCGATCTTCGTGTGAATTGCGGCTTGGTCTTCCATTTGCAGGGCGATAGCGATAATCTCTCCGCGTTATCAGCGGGGGCACAAGCTAAATTTGGATCCGGCCGGTAACGTCCTTTCTTTTTTGCGATGATCACAAATTCTCCGGCGCCATTACCGTCCTGCGGCCGAACCCCGTGAAGCGATAACTGGCATGCAATGCACTTTCTCCTACGGCCAAAAGACGAGGCTGAAATGTGCTTTGAATGAGAAATCACTTCGGTAGAAATGTAGAAAGGATGTATCCCTCCCTAAGTCTGGTCTTTTTTTGGGAGTAAAGAACACTACCGCGCAGCCTGGTAGCGACGAGGATAAACCCCGATTCAACGCCCCCCAGTAACTTCGTCATTGCACTGGTGCCCTGTATCATGGACCACGTGAGCACGTGGCCTCCAATTTCATGGACGGTCTCTCCTCTGTCATGCTTTACAAAGTATGATCATCAGATGGCATTGTCGCTACTCACCTTTCAAGTGATACAGGCCCCCAGTGCAGCCTATCATCGAAAGCGAGACCGGCCGGGCAAAAACTAGACATGCGGAAGCATGTCCCTCCGGATGGACTCGCTTCAGCGAGTCCAAGCTCTCGCTATACGGATGGGTCTCAGACGAGTTGATACAGTGCATTGATGCCGCGCCTTGGGCGCGCACCGGACGTTAGCTGCTACCAGGTTTAACAGCCAGGATCGAGACGAGGTCGGCTGGGATTTGGTCAGCAGGAAAGGTTTCCACTTGTAGCTCGATCAGACTAACGAAAGGGCAGCCAAGATCAGGGCGCTGGCCGCCGCTGCGATCGACGATCACGCCGATCCCGACCACCTGGCCGCCGTGCTGACGCACGATCTCGATCGTTTCCTGGACCCGACCGCCGCGCGTCACTACGTCCTCGGCGACGACGAAGCGCTCGTTAGGCGCGATCTGGAAACCGCGCCGCAGGACCAGGCCGCCCGCCTCCTTTTCGGCAAAGATGTGACGTTTGCCCAACGAGCGCCCGACTTCCTGCCCGACAACGATTCCACCCAGAGCGGGGGAGATGACCGCATCGCACTCGAAGTCGCGCAGTTTGTCGGCGAGCTGTCCGCAAACCTGGGCGGCGATTTCGGTGTGCTGCAGCAGCAGCGCGCATTGGAAAAATTGGCGGCTATGCAGGCCGGAACGCAGGACAAAGTGCCCGTCGAGCAGCGCGCCCGTTTGGCGGAACAAAGCCAACAAGTCGTCGTTCATTACCGCGCGCGATTCCTAGCCGGAGGTGTCGCTGACCGACTTTCCGCCCTTGCCGGCTGGCTCCTCGCCCGCCACCGCGATGACTTCGATCTCGACCTTTGCGCCTTTCGGCAAAGCCGAGACGGCTACCGTCGAGCGGGCCGGCGGATTTTCGCGGAAATAGGTGGCATAGATTTCGTTCACGGTCTGGAAATCATCCATGCTGGTGAGGAAAATCGTCGTCTTGACCACGTGGCTGAAATTCAGGTTCTCGGCCCGGAGCAATCCACTGACGTTCTCCAGGACGCGCTTGGTCTGCGCGGAAATGTCTCCCGTCGACCATTTGCCCGGATTTTGGATCGAGCGGAATCTGGCCGGCGCAGAAGAGCATCGTGCCGGTGCGAATAGCTTGCGAATACGGACCAATTGCGGCCGGGGCGTCACTAGTGGAGACAATTTTTTTCATGGTCCCGAGTCTAGCTGCAAAATTAGGCGACACAATGGAAGCGAAGCCGGCTGCGATTGATCGTGCGCGATTCTCGTTGATATTGCTCCCCTCATGGTCAGTTGGATTTTAAAGAAAATACTCGGCTCGAAAAATCAGCGCGAGATCAAGCGATTGAACCCGATCGTGCGCTCGATTAACGATTTCGACGAGCAGTTCAAGGCACTCTCGGATGACGAGCTGCGGGCCAAGACGGCGACCTGGAACGCCGAACTCTCCACCATCGAGGACCCTGAGGCGCTGGCTCGCCGGCTCGATGAGATTCTCCCCGAGGCTTTTGCGGTGGTGAAAAACGCCGCCCGCCGCCTGACGGAACGCCAGATAGTTTTCCAGGTCTGCGATCAGCCGATGACCTGGAACATGGTGCACTTCGATGTGCAGCTCATCGGTGGCATCGTTCTCCACCGCGGCCGGATCGCGGAAATGGCCACCGGCGAAGGCAAAACGCTGGTCGCGACTCTGCCGCTCTACCTGAACGCTCTCGCTGGGCGCGGCGCACATCTGGTCACGGTGAACGATTACCTGGCCCGTCGCGACGCGGAATGGATGGGCCAGCTTTACGGTTTCCTCGGCTTGTCCTGTGGCTGTATCCAGCACGATCAACCGCCCGACCTCCGCCGCGAGCAGTACGCGATGGATATCACCTACGGGACGAATTCAGAATTCGGGTTCGATTACCTGCGCGACAATGGCATGGCCACGACGCGTGATCAGCAGGTGCAGCGTGGATACCACTACGCGATTGTCGATGAGGTTGACTCCATCCTGATCGACGAAGCGCGCACACCGCTCATCATCAGCGGACCCGCCACCGTCTCGACTCATCAATACGATCGGCTGAAGCCGTTGGTCGATCAGTTGGTCAAGAAGCAGAACATGCTCTGCAATCGTCTGGCCAGCGAAGCGAAGGAAGCCTTCGACAAAGGCGACCCCGAGGAGGGCGGCCGGATGATGTTCAAAGTCAAACTCGGCCAGCCGCGCAACAAACAGCTCCTCCGCATGATGGAAGATCCTGACAAGCGCCGGGCGATCGATAAGGCCGAGCTCTCGTTTTTCCAGGATACCCGCAAGGAAGAGCTGTTCGCCCTCAAGGAAGAGCTCTTCTTCACCATGGACGAGAAATCGCACGAAGCCGACCTCTCCGAGCAGGGCCGCGCCTTTCTTAATCCGGACGACCCTGATTCTTTCGTGCTGCCGGATCTGATCAGCGAATTCACGGATATCGATCTCAACCGGACGCTCGCCGACGAAGAAAAGGATGCGTTGAAAGCCGAGAAACAGGAGCGCTGCGACAAGCAGGCAGAGCAGATCCACAACATCTCGCAATTGCTCCGCGCCTACTGCCTTTTCGAGAAGGACGTGGCCTACGTGGTGGAGGAAAACAAAGTCGTCATCGTCGATGAATACACCGGGCGCAAAATGCCCGGCCGCCGTTGGAGCGACGGCTTGCACCAGGCCGTCGAAGCCAAGGAAGGCGTCCAGATCGATCGCGAGACACAGACGCTCGCTACCATTACCATCCAGAATTATTTCCGGCTCTATCAGAAGCTGGCCGGCATGACCGGTACTGCGGAAACCGAGGCGAACGAGTTCCACGACATCTACAAACTGGATGTCGCCGTGATCCCGACCAATCGTCCGGTGGCGCGGGCCGACGCCAACGATCGCATCTACAAGACGCGCCGCGAAAAATACAACGCGGTCATAAACGAAATTCGCGAACGACATGCCTCGAATCAGCCAGTGCTGGTTGGCACGGTTAGCGTGGAAGCGTCCGAGTTGCTCAGCCGTATGCTGAAGCGCGAGAAAATTCCGCACAACGTCCTGAACGCGAAATATCACCGGCAGGAAGCGGAGATCGTGCAGCGTGCTGGCCAGCCGGGCACAGTCACCATTTCGACTAACATGGCCGGTCGCGGCACCGACATTAAACTCGGGCCCGGCGTGCCAGACGTTGGCGGTCTCTACGTCATCGGCACCGAGCGCCACGAATCACGACGGATCGATCGCCAGTTGCGCGGTCGTTGCGCCCGCCAGGGCGATCCGGGCGCGACTCGCTTTTACGTCAGCTTCGAGGACGACCTCATGCGCAATTTCGGCGCGGCCGATCGAATGACGAAAATCATGGAACGCTTCGGCCTCGAGGAAGGCCAGGAACTGGAGCATCGCTGGCTCAATAAATCCGTCGAGACGGCGCAGAAACGGGTCGAGCAGCGCAATTATCTGGCGCGCAAACGGACCCTCGATTTCGACGACGTGATGAACAACCAGCGCGAGGTCGTTTACACCTACCGCAACGAGGTCATCGATACCGAAGACCCGCACAAGCTGGTCTACGAAGTGATCGACGAGGCTGTGCCAACGAAGGTGCAGGAATACCTCGGCACCGGGGCCCCGAGTGATGAGCCAAATCACGCCGGGCTGCTTCACTGGGTCAACACCACCTTCCCGCTCGGCCTAACGAACGAGAAAGCGCAGTTCGAAACCCGCCAGCCGGGTGCGAACGCGCAATTCCTGATCGGAAAGATCAAGGAAGCCTACGAACGCAAGTCGAGCCATGAAGAGCCCGGCGCGGTCAAGAGCCTGGAACGCTACATCATTCTCAACGCCATCGATCGCCTTTGGCAGGAGCATCTCTATGCGATGGACGCCCTGCGCGAAGGCGTCTACCTGCGCGGCTATGCGCAGAAGGATCCGCTCATCGAGTACAAGACGGAAGCCTACGAAATGTTTGTCGACCTAATGGCGAACATTAAGAACGAAGTGCTGCACAACCTTTTCCGCAGCACTTCCAATCTGCAGGCCTTCGAGACTTTCCTCTCCACCCTTCCCCAATTTCTGATGCGGGAGCAGGCGCCCGGCGCTCCGACGGCTAACGGACCAATCCCGGGTCGGCGGCCGGAACGCATTGGCGCGCCGGTGAGCGACAACGGGGGCAACGGCGAGAGCGAAGAAGTGAAGCTCGAACTGGCCCCGGTCCGGCGCGAAATGCCGAAAGTCGGACGCAACGATCCATGTCCCTGCGGCAGCGGCAAGAAATTCAAAAACTGCTGCGGTCGCGTCGCCTAACGACTCATTCTTCGCGGCGCTAATAACGACAACCCGGCGATCGCCGTCCGACAGGCAAATTGAGCAGCTCAGCGTGCTCGCCAGAGGTGGATGTTTTCGTTAGGATGGCGGAATAAGTGCTTATACCGACGGGCTCCGAGAGGCGCTCTTTTTCTTTCTTTCCGGGTGCGCCTGGGTCGGGTTCCTCGTCATTCGTTTCAGCGAACGCCTCCTCCCGCAGCGCCTGCTCAGCCTGCTCCTTTGGGTTCTAGCTCCCATTTGGGGCCTCGTTAGCCATCTTCCGCAAAGCCGGAACGCGCTCGCTGCCTGGCGAAGGCTCTCCTCCGTCGAGTTTGCTCCCCGCCCAGGACGGGTTTGGCTCTGGCAAGCGGTGGCGTCTCATCACGCTCGTTTTGTTTTCCTTTTTCCTGATCGATTACCGGAACGTCGGTGGTTGAGACGTTGCGGTTTCACAGGAGCTTGTGATCCTCTGCAGTTGCAACAGTCAAACCGAAGGATCGTTTTTGCGTCCCTTCATTTTGGCCCCTTCGAGACGCTTCCGTATTGGCTGCGCGCTCACGGTCTCGCGGTTACGACGCTGGTCGGCCGGGAAGCACCAAGGCTGCGGTTGAAAGAGCGACAATACTCGTTGAGCCCCCCTGCCGGTTTGCCGGTTGTCCTACCCGTCGACGAAACAAAGGGGGTTCGGCAGGCAGTAAGTCAGCTGCAACACCTGCTCGTGCTGATGGATGTAAATCGCGGTCGCCAAGTCGAGTTGGCGTTGGATCGACTGATTTTTAAGCTCGCTACCGGTGCGATTCGGATCGCCGCGGTGACGGGCGCGGAATTGGTGCCATGCCTGATTTCCGTCGCCCCAGGATGGCGGTTTTCAATTCATTTCGGGTCGGCGGTCCCGAAGCAGTTCATGGGAGCATCGCCCGATATCGCGGGCGCGGCACTGCACCTGCTGAATGAATTCTTGCCCGTCGTGAGAAAATATCCTGCCCAAAGCGGCCAACGTCTGTTGTCGTGCATCCGCCCGACGGAGAAATAGGTAATGCATTTCCAACCTCCCACAGAACCGGTGATGGTCACCGGTTTAGGCGCCTTCACCAACGCTGGCGGCACGGTGGACGATCTCTGGAAGGCCGGGTTGGCTGGCGTTTCACACGCGGAATGGCGCGAGCCGGGAGAAAAAGGCGGCCCGCGGTTTCCGGTCTGCCCGGTCCCGGATCCTGAACTTCAAGCATACGAACTGAGACGATTGCGTCGTATGGATCGAAGCGTCCAGTTTGCCGGCGCGGCCGCCTGGGAAGCATGGAACGACGCCGGCCTGAACCGCCACGCGCCCCCCCTTCACCGCGTGGCTATTTTTAGCGGGACCTCTCGCGGCCCTCTTAGGACCGTGCTGGACGCTCAGTCAGCGCATTCCGCGGGAAAGCCTACCCGGCCGAGTGTCGCTCCTAATAGCACGATTGATTGCCTGAGCGGCTCCCTCTCCACAGTCTTTGGTGTTGGCGGACCCTGCCTAACGATTTCTGCGGCCTGCATCTCGGGCGCCGCCGCCATCGCCCTGGCGGCGCAGCAGATCGCCTCCGGCACGGTTGATCTGGCCCTCGCCGGTGGAGCCGAGGCCCCTTTGTGCGATCTGGTTTTTGCGCAGTTGCAAAGCGCGCGAGTTCTTGCGTCGCATACCGATCCGCGCCTCGCTTGTCGGCCATTTGATCGTGCCCGAAATGGGATCGTCCTCGGGGAAGGCGCGGCTTTTCTTGTCCTCGAATCACTCTCCTCGGCGCGGCGGCGTAGCGCTCGTATCCATGCTCAACTGTCCGGTTGGGCGATGGGATCGGAAGGGACCGAACGCACCGGCATCGGCAATGATAGCGAGTGTCTGCAACGCACTATGCGGGAAGCCCTCGCGATGGCTCAGGTTCCCCTTGAGGACGTCGGCTATATCAATGCGCATGGCACTGGGACGGAACTGAACGACCGTATGGAGGCCCAGGCCATCACAGCAGTGGGCGGCGCGAACCGGCGTCTCGCGACTTCCTCGACCAAGGCCATCACGGGCCACTGCCTTGGCGCAACGGCCGCAATGGAGGCGGTGATCAGCATCCTTGCGTTGGAGAACCAGTGTCTTCCGCCGACCGCGAATTGCTTCGAGCAAGCGAGCGATTGCCCTCTGGAACTGATTCTTGGTCAGCCGAGACAGGCTTCCTTCAACGCTGTCATCAGCAATTCGGCTGCCTTCTGGGGAAAAAACGCCTCCCTCGTTTTTACCCGGGCGCCAGCCTAACGATCTTTCGGCATTTCGTAAGTGGTAACTTCGAGTCGCAGGCCATCTGGGTCACGGAAGTAGATCGAATGTGCGATGCCGTGATCCTCGAAGCGAAAATCGATCCCGCGCTGCCTTAGTTCCAGCTGCGCGCGCTCAAAGTTCTCGCGATCCGCGCGCAGGGCGAAGTGCAACACCCGTCGCTCCGATTCTTGCCCTAACGAATCCTCGGCGCCATCCGCCGGAAAAAACGCGATCCCAGTCGCGCCCTGGCCGAGGAAAACCGGGATGCCATCCCAGACTTCGGCGTGCTGCCGTTCCAATCCGAGCACCTCGGAATACCACTTCACCGAGACGGCTATGTCGCGCACGCTCAGCGCGATGTGATCCAAACCTTCGAGCTTCATCCGCAGAAAAAGATTGTCGCAGGGCGCGCTGTCGTCAAAGATCGCGTCGTTCGCCGTGAATCCTCGTTCTCCCGATCGTCGTGAATTTCTTCGCCTCCTCGCGGGTGCGACGATGGCCGGCGTGCTGCCGCCATGGCTGGCCGGCGCGGACGGCCTGGGGCAGGACCTCATCCGCATATCGATCCTGCACACCACGGATTTGCACGGACATATCCTGCCGACGATCGACTACCAGGGTCGCGCCGACCTTGGTGGAATGGCGCGTTGCGCCACGCAGATCCAGAGGTGGCGGGACGAAAATCCGAATTCGCTCCTGATCGATATCGGAGACGTTTATCAAGGGACACAGTTTGCGCTCAATGATCATGGCAGCACCATGATCGATCTCTTCAATCTGCTCCGTTACGACGCGTGGATTGTCGGCAATCACGAATTCGATTGGGGGCTGGAGCATTTCCTTCACTCACTTGAGCGCTCCCAAATGCCAATCCTGGCTGCAAACACTCTTCTCCAGGGCAGGCCGCCCGGCGAGTTGAGTGAAACGCGTCACCCGCTCGGGATGATCCGGCCATTCCTCTTGAAAGAAATCGCGGGAATTAAAATCGCTATCGTTGGCCTAACGACACCGGGGATGCCTTTTTGGTTTCTGCCGAAGTTCATCGACGGCATCGAATTCCCTCATCCACTGGAGCCGACGCGCCGGGCCATCCACCAGGCTCGCGCGGCTGGCGCGGACGCGATCATTCTCGCGGGTCACATGGGTTTGAAAGAGCGCACCGGCGGTGACGACTTCGCCAATCACGTCATGTCATTAACCGCCGAATTCCCGGAAGTACCGGTCTTTATCGCTGGCCATACTCATCAGGGCATTGCCAGTCGCCTAACGAACGGCGTTATCCTGACCCAGGCCGACCACTTTGGCATTCATGTCGGAAAAGTGGATCTGCTCTTCGATCGCGCGACCAGGAAGCTGCTTCGCCAGGAAGCACTCATCGAACGAATGGACCACCGCTTCGGGTTGGATCCGCTGGTGCTCAGTCGCACCCAAGCCCGGCTTGATCGCGCCGCTTCCGTCTTAAACGAGCCCGTGGGCGAATTGGCGAAAACGCTGAGCACCCGAAGCATTCATGGGCAGCCGAGCGAGGTCGACGCCTTGATCGCGACCGCGATTCACGAGGCACTCGCGGAACACGGCCAGACGGTCGATGGCGTCTTTCACGGTTTGTTTGATCGGCACGCGTTCCGGAAAGGACCGAAGACGATCGGCGATATTTGGACCATTCTGCCCTACGAAAACTTCCTTGTGACATGCGAGTTGACTCCGATCGAATTGAAGGTCGTGATGGAAGAAGTTTGGCAAAGTCGCGAGACCCGGACTTTATCTGGATTCAGTTTCAGCGTGTCCGGCCAAGGGAGGACTCGACGGCTAACGAATCTGCGCAGACCCGATAGCGCTCCGCTTGACCCCGCCCGCCGCTATCGCATCGCTCTTAACACCTTCGACGCCAGCAGCGCCGGCCATCGCTTCATGAAGCTGCGCCAGATCCTGGCGCGCCCCGGGGCGAGACTAACCTTTCACTCTGTCCAAACTCGTGACGCGCTCATCGCCTACTTTCGTCGGCACAAAATCGTTGCAGGCGCGCCGCAAACAGGGATGCCTCCGCTTTTCGCTGTCTGACGAATCCGGGCTTGACCCGAGGAGGGCTCTTTCTTAAATGCCTCTCCCTATGTTCTCGCTCGTTCGGTGGATCGCGCTCCTGGTTCTTTCACTCCTCCTCGCAGTTCCTTCTGGGATTACGGCGGAGAAAACATCGGAGTTTCGCCCGGCGCTGATCGGCACTGGGCCGAAGGCTCTGACCAACCTGATCGACACTCAGAAGCTTCTGCAACAAGGGCAGGGCGATGCGGTGGTCATGTTTTCCGAGCCGGTCTTTGGGGCTCCGATCAAAGCCGACCTCGGGACGGTTTATCGGGCGACGCCGAACTCAAAGCTATTGCAAAAGGAAATACTCCGCGCCCTGGCTCGGGCGCAGTTCATTCCGGCGATGGCTCATGGAAAGCCGACCCTGGCGGAGTTTCGCGGGACGGTCATGTTCTTCGCGAACACCGAACCGCACCTGAGAATCCTGGCTAATCAAGATCCGGCCGAGCTGGCGCACTTAAGCGATTTCATTTCGCCGCAGTTCCTGATTGGAACGACCCAATGGGATCCGAAAAATCCGCAGATGGAGGCTGCCCGGCGCCGCAGAAAAGATGGCGTGGTTGTGCTTTCGTTCCACGTGAACGCCCAAGGCAAAGTGACTGCGTCGCGGCTGGTCTCGGAAGATCCGCCGGATCTTGGTTACGGCCCGGCCGTGCTTAAGGCCTTTGCGCACGCCGATTTCATTCCGGCGTTCCGCAACGGGCAGGCGGTCGATTGCGAATTCCAGAGGACGCAGTACGTCCAGCTCGAACGAGGTTTGCGCTGGTTTGGCGTCTCGCCCTGAGATGGCCGGGTATATTGGCGCATGTTGGCGGCTTCGTTTTTTCAAGTCGATCCGCTCGAATGTGCCGAGCGGCTGATCGGGACAGAACTCATCTGGGGCCGATGTGCCGGACGGGTCGTCGAGACCGAGGCTTACCTGGTCGAAGATGACGAAGCCTGTCACACCTTTATGCGGCCGAGCGCGCGTGAATTCGTTAGGCGCAACAAAGCAGGCGCAGCCTACATTTATTTCAATTACGGCGTCCATTGGATGTTGAACGTGCTCGTCAAAGGCGGCCCGCGCGCCGGATTGATTCTCGTCCGCGCGCTCGAACCGCAGCGCGGCCTCGCGCTGATGCGCAGACGCCGAGGAGTCGAAGATGTGAGGAAGCTCTGCTCCGGTCCAGGAAAGCTAACCCAGGCGCTGGCGATCACGAAGGGTCATCACGAACTCAATCTCTGCTCCGATCCGGCGCATTGCTTTAGCGCTCGGTCTAACGAACAGGCGGAGGTGGTCGCCGATCCGCGCATCGGCATCAGTCGCGCCAAAGAATTTCCATGGCGCTTTACCTTGCGCGACAGCCCTTTCGTCAGCGTTTCGCTACGAGCTAACGCCAGCCGGTTGCGTCGGGCAAGGTTGTCAGGCCCACGGCGAAAGGTTTGATTGCATCCAAAGTGGTATTTCGCTTTAACGGCGGAATGATCGTTTCCCGAGTCACGCTGATTGTTTTGGTCATTTGCCTAGCCTCTCCACTACGAGGCGCCGAACCGGCTTTTCGTCCCGCTCTCGTCGGCTCGGGACCCAGATCCCTCGCCAACCTGATCGATGTGAAAAAACTTTTGTCGAAAGGAGAGCCGGATGGCGTCGTGACTTTTACGCGAGGAGTGTTTCCGCCGGGTAAGGGGAGAGACTTTGCGGAGATCGGTCGAGTCACTCCGGGATCGCGTCATTTAGGGAGCGAAGTCCTGCGCGCGCTGCAAAAATCCCGCTTTGTGCCCGCCATCGCCCAGGGAAAGCCAGAGGCGGTTTATTTCCGCGGCACGGTTTTGTTTTTCGCCCACAGCCAGCCTCACCTGCGCGTGCTGGCTAATCAGGATCCCAGTGCGCTGGCTCATTTCGATGACTTCATCGCGCCCCAGGAAATTTTTGGCACAGCGCGCTCCCTTGAGAACGACCAGCGCCTCGACGCTTTCCAGCGGAGATTCAAAGGAGGCGCTGTCACACTCGAGTTGCGCGTCAGCGCGCAAGGCAAGGTGATGTCTAGCCGGGTGTTATCGGAAGAGCCGCGTGGCTACAATCTCGGCGTGTGCGAAGCCGACGCACTCGCAAACGCAGCCTTTATCCCGGGTTTTCGCAACGGCCAACCGAGCGAGTGTTCTTTTCAGATGACTCGCCACCTCGGATTTGTGAGTCCCTCCGATTATGGTCGCTACTAGCCGGAAATCTCTGATTTCGGTTCCGCGGCGAGTTTATTGACCATCCCGCCGATCAAGCCGACTTTACGCGCTCAAAATGACCGGTAACAAACAGCGCGTCCTGCTCGGCATGAGCGGCGGCGTCGATTCCAGCGTCGCGGGCTATTTGCTCCGCGAGCAGGGCTACGACGTCGTCGGCGTGACGATGAAGGTCTGGCCGCAGGATTGCATCTCGCGGGCGGAGGACAAATGCTGCGGCCCGCAGGCGATCGCGGACGCGCGCGGCGTGGCGCACTCGTTAGGCATTCCGCATTACGTGGTCGATGAGGCGGATCAATTTGAGCGCGTCGTGATCGACTATTTCTCGAGTGAATACCAGGCGGGCCGGACCCCTAATCCGTGCGTGATGTGCAACGAGAAGCTCAAGTTCGGCAAGCTCTGGGAAAAAGCGCGAAGCGCTTGGCTGCGATTATATCGCGACCGGGCATTACGCGATCATTGAGCATCACGCCGATCGCGCCGTCCTGCGCAAGGGCGCCGACCCGCGCAAGGATCAGTCCTATTTCCTCTTCAGCCTGCGCCAGGAACAGCTCCGTCGTGCGCTCACTCCGCTGGGCGCGATGGCCAAGCCCGAGATCCGCGAGATCGCGCGGTCGTTAGGCTTGAAGGTCGCGGACAAGGTCGACAGCCAGGAAATCTGTTTCGTCCCGGGGAACGACTACAAGGCGTTTCTCCGTTCTCATCTCGGCGAGGACGAATTTCATCGCGGCGGGATCTACGATCTTGCGCGGCAACTTCATCGCCGAGCACGAAGGGATCGAGATGTTCACCATCGGCCAGCGCAAAGGTCTGCCCGGCGGTTCGGCCCAGCCGCGTTATGTGGTCGATATCGATCCGGAAACAAATCGCGTCATCGTCGGCGACGCGGAGGATTTGGTCATCGAAGAATTCGAGATCGATCGGCTGAACTGGGCAGCCGATCGCTGCGCCTGACGAATCCGCTCGAGGTCACGGTGAAGATCCGCTATGCGCATCCCGGAACCGCGGCGACGCTCACGCCGTTGTCGGACGGCTCGCGCCCGGGTGCAACTGCACGAGCCGCAAAAAGCCGTCACGCCAGGACAGGCCGCGGTCTGCTATGATGGCGATACGGTGATCGCGGGCGGCTGGATTTGCCGCCAGACGGCCCGCTCCCCAAGTAAGGCTCTGTCTTCTCAACTGGCTTAATGGCCGACGAAGTTCTGCTCGTCCTCAGCACTTTCCCGGATGCTGTCACGGCCCGGCGCATCGGGCGGGAGTTGGTCGAAAAGCGTTGCGCGGCTTGCGCCAACATCCTGCCTTCCATCGAGTCGGTCTATTGGTGGGAGGGGAAAGTGGAGAGCGGGAATGAAACCCTCGTTCTTTTCAAGACGACGAACGATCGCTACCAGGCTTTGGAGACAACCCTGACCGCCCTCCATCCCTACGAAGTGCCGGAGATCATCGCGCTTCCGATCGAGCGGGGATGGCCAGAGTATTTGCGCTGGGTTTCAGATCACTGTGCGGTTTAAGGTTGCTGAAACATGATTATTCGCGAAAAAGAGCCGGCCAATCTGGAGATGCCGTTTGGGATGCTCGACGGCTTTTCCACGCCTAACGATCAATTCTACATCCGCTCACATTTTCCCGTGCCGGAGATCGACCCGCGAGCTGGCGATTGCGTCTCGAAGGCGCGGTAGAGGAAGCGCGCGACTGGAGCCTGGCGGATCTGCGCCAGCTTCCCGCCACCACTCTCCCCGCCACCCTGGAATGCGCCGGGAACGGCCGTGTCTTTCTCGTCCCCAAAGTGAAGGGGACACAATGGGAACTGGGCGCGGTCGGCAACGCCGAGTGGACCGGAGTGTCGCTCGGCGAGGTCCTGCGCCGGGCCGGGGTCAAGAGCGGGCAATGGAGGTGATCCTGGAAGGAGCCGACGCGGGAACGATCAGCGAGCCGCCCAAACCGGCGGGCAAAATCCACTACGCGCGCAGCGTTCCGTTAGGCAAAGCGATCGAGGGCGTCCTGCTTGCTTACGAGATGAATGGCGAGCCGTTGACCCCCGCGCACGGTTTTCCGCTTGCGCGCGATTGTGCCCGGTTGGTACGGGATGGCGGCGGTGAAATGGCTGCAACGGATCATCGTGACCGATCGGCCCTACAAGGCTATTACCAGACGGTCGATTACGCCTTCTGGCGAGCGCGATGCCGCCGGAGTGCGGCTCGTGCCGATCACGGAGATACAGGTGAAAGCCGCCATCGCGCGGCCAGGCATCAATGAAGTCATCGCCGCCGGGAGCGAACTATAAAGTGGCGGGCGCGGCCTGGACGGCCGAGGCCGAGATCGTGAAGGTCGAGCTGAGCACGGATGGCGGGAGTTCCTGGGAGGCGGCGTCGTTAGGCAAAGAGAAGGCGCGCAATAGCTGGCAGCTCTGGGAATACGACTGGAACGTTCCGCCAGCCGGGGCCCTCGTGTTTTGCTCGCGCGCGCGACCGATTCCCGCGGCCGGACTCAGCCGCTGGAGCGCGATCCCGATCGCGGCAGCTACGAGATCAACCACTGCCTGCCGATCGAGGTAGAGATTCGTTAGGGCGCACGCGCTCCCCGGAACCGAGGGGCCGCCTGGCTGTAGAGGGATGCGTCAGCGAAGGTGCTCCCATTCGACTGCGACGCGCTGACTGCGGGCGAAGCGATCGTGGAAAAAGAGCTCCTTATGCCGGCAACCGTGCTCGTGCACCAGCCGCGTCACCTTCACGTCGAAGCAGCAATACTCCGCGATCTCCAGGATGCGGCCTTCGCGCCACCAGCGGATGGCATCGAGGCTGGCGGCGTTTTGCGCACGCCTAACGTCGCCTGGGCGATGGCGTCGAGCCCGAGCCGATGTCCGAGTTTTGTTTCCATGTCGACCATTAGATCGGCGGTTGGCAATTCGTGCGCGAGATCGAGCACGGTGTAACCCATCAGCACGTGATAATCGAAGTTGATGACGTTGAAACCGACGACGAGATCGGCCTGGCGCAGGCGCTCGATCAAGTCGTGCACGCGCGATTCGTGAAAGATTTCGTAGCGCCCGGTCCGGGTGCTGTAGGTGACGCCGATCGACATCTGCATGTTGCCTTTGCGGTCCCAGCCGCCGGCGTCGTTGGCGGTGCGTTGCGTTTCGAGATCGAAGTAAACGATGTCGCGAGGCATCGTCCTATTTCAATTCAAAATCGCCGCAGTCGAAAGCAATCATTTGCGCGAGATTGGAAACGCGAAATTGTTCGACCACCGCACCGTCATCCTGAAAGACATCGCGCAGTCTGCGCACTGCCGCGATCGACCAGGGCACGGATCAGGTTAGGCGTATCGCTGATCGTGCGCAGCGGGAGGCCATCGGTCGTTTTTAGGTAGCTGCCCTCACTATCCAGGCCAATTGCCAATTCCACTTTGTCGGTTCGATCCTTCTGCAAAGGATTTGGTTGCAGCGTCTGGGTGATTTTATCAAAAGCCGCCGCCGTCGCCGCCGCCACCGCCACCGGCTTGTTGTTCAGGAGCGAAAAATTCTGGTGCGCGATAATTTTCTTGTCGAATTGACTTTTCCAGTCGGAGACCGCCCCTTCATTCGCGTCGCTCATTGTCCGGACGAGCGCGAGGCCAAGCAAGCGCTGCAAGATGTGGCTTTGCTTCGATCAGAAAGATTTTTTCCGCGACCGGGGAGGCTTCGATCCGCGTCGGTTTGGGATCGTCGCCCACGTAATCGAGGCGGCGCAGAACTTCGTGTTCCTTGGAGAGTTGTTTGACTTCGCGCGCGCCACTTTCGTCCAGCGCATCGATGAACCAGGTCGTTCCATCCTTGCCCACTGCGCAATCGATCGGATGCAGAATGTTAGGCGGCGGGGGGCTGGGTTGGCAGTGATCTCCCTCGGTCGGCGCGACCTCGCTTGTCATGGCGCCAGTGATTTGGTCGCAAACGAATTCCGTCTTGCGGCCGCCTGCCAGCTCCGCCGTGATGCGCAATTCGCCCTTTTCCATCCAGAGCCCGGAGAGGCGCATGACATGGGGCGACTTTTCGTCCGTGACCCAGTCGTTGAAAAAATAGTCGACCCCTTCGACGCGGAGATTGCCGACGACGTAACCGCGGGCGTGATACTTTCCGTTAGGCAAAGGTTGGCCCCCTTCGTCGTTGCCGTCCCAGCTTGTTTCGAGCGCATCATGCCCGGCGGTGAAATCGTCCACCGTATCTTCCCGGTGCAATACTCGAACCAGTTTGCCGCCCTGATCGTAAATCCCGAGGCTGATGGTGCCCTCGAGCGGGGGCAGGGCGAAACGCAGCGGCACGTTCCGGGGCACCGGAGTTGGCGTCTGCTCCGGGGTTGGGGAGGGGAAGGGCGTTGGGGTTGGCGTCGAGGAGGGAGCGTCCTGCGCCTGAAGTCCAGCGAAGGCGAGGATGGAGCAGAAGAGAAGGGCGAAACGCATGCGATGAGCGAAGCTGTAGCCGGGATCGCTGATCTCGGCCACAAGAAATCCAGCGCGGCTGAGCGCAGCAGAGTGGGCAGCGAGGTATCCGGGGAGCGCACGCGCCCGGCGTGATGACGAACCGCCAAAATCGACACACGAGGCGCATGCGTTCCCCCGGAGACGAACTTCTAGCAGAAATATCGCCAGTTCACGTCGGGGAAAATGTTGGCCCGCGCTTCGCATTGGCCAAGAAAATCGCTATCAATCTGTCCGACGTCGATTTGAGCGCAAAGACGCTCGAAGCGTTCGAGATGATCCTTGGTCCGCTGGGCCGCATATTCCGGCGCGCTGCGCGTTTTGATGAGGAAAGCCCAATCGCTCGACTTGCGCGAGCAGGAGTTCGCGCGCGGCTTGCCGCAGGCTGCGTTCGATCATGGGATCGTTGGTTTTGCGCTGATCTCGCGCCAGATCGATCATGCGACAGGTGGCGGCGTGGAGCCGGGGATAAATCCAGGCGTTGCTTTCATCCAGCCAAACGCTGCTGAAACCGTTCTCTCCCCAACTCGATGGATTTAGCCTAACGATCTGCTGCGTCGGATGTGCGGCCAGGAAATCGCTCGGCGTGGTGAGCCGGAAATCGTCCGCCTGGCGGGAGGCCTGGCGCAGAACGCTTTCCAAAAAACGAGGGCCTTCGAACCACCAGTGTCCAAAAAGTTCGGCATCGAATGGACTCACGACGATGGATCGCAACCCGTCGCTCTCAGCTGCGCGGAAATGGGCGGCCCGCTTGCTCAGAAAATCGTCCGCATGTGGTCGGCAACGCCGCCAGCGCCCGGGCGGGATGGTAGAGTTCTTTCTCCTGTCGCGGTGCCGCGTCACACGATGATATTTGAGGCCGCTAAATTTCCGCAACCCGGCGCGGGAGGAGGAAACCGAGCAACTCCTCCGCGCTACGATCAAAGCCGGCGTCGCGGTAAAAATCGCGGTAAACCGGATCGCCCGGGGTAACCGCTCTTCCGCGCTCCAAACTTCGCGATTCGATTCCTGGTCGCGCGCGAAAGCGGCCGGGCCAGCTGGAGTAAAACAAGGAGCGAAAATCGCGTGCAGCGGCCGGGGCCGGGCGAACATGAGGCCATGGGTATCGAGCACGAACCAGCGCATATTGGCTTCCTGGAGGAGGAGATCGAGCCCGGGCTGTAAGCCGCATTCCGGGAGCCAAAAACCGCGCGGCTCGCGGCCGAACATTTCGCGGTAGTTGTCGCAACCGATCCGGATCTGGGCGCGTTGCGCCTCCGGGAAATCCTGGAGCAGCGGCAAGAAAGCCGTGAGTGGCGGCGCTGGCGATGATTTCGAGACGCCGGCCTCCTGCAATTCGCGGAACGCCCTAACGATATCGCGTCCGAGCGTCTCGATCGAAAAACTTGCGCGCTTCGGTGAAAAAGTTCGCGGTAAAAGCGGGAGAGTTCGGCGAGCTGCGGATCGTTTGCGATTGCGCTCCATCTCCTGCGTCGCGAGATCAATCACCCGCTCGAGATGGCGGAGATAGCGCTGCTTGCAGCAACTCGTCGCGCAGCATCGCGCAGAGTGTCGGGGTGAGCGACATGCGTGAGCCTGAAACGACGCCCTCGTCGACCAGCCGCCGCATCATGCGCAGGAGCGGCAGATAGGTTTCGGTGATCGCCTCGAAGAGCCAGTCTTCCTCGAGGAAATTCTCGTGCTCCGGATGCCGGACGAAAGGCAGATGCGCGTGGAGAATGAGCGCGAGTGAGCCGGCGCATGCCTATAGATTGTCATCCTGAGCCGCGAAGACGGCGAAGGACCTTTCAAGCGACTCCGGGCTTCATCTGTTCTCACGTCGCGAAACGCATGTGAGACACTCTCCGCGCTGCGCCGGATCGGGATGACAGTAACGAAATGCGCCATTGGCAAAGGTCGCAACTCCCGCGCTTCGCAGAGCGAAGCCTCTACAGCGTGCGGCAGAAATCCTGGAACCGATCGAGACCCTTCTTGATGATGTCGATGCTGGTCGCGTAGCTCAGACGAATGGTGCGATCGTCGCCGAAAGCCGCGCCCGGAACCACCGCCACGTTGGCCTTGCTCAGCAGACGATCGGCGAAATTCTGCGAGGTTAGGCCGAGCTGGCTGATATTGACCAGCACGTAGAACGCGCCCTGCGGTTTGACCGCGGTGATGTTCGGGATCTTTGAGATGCGGTCAAACATGTAATTGCGCCGCATATCGAACTCCTCGCGCATGTCAGACAGCGGCTGCTGGTCGCCCTTGAGCGCGGCGATCGCGCCTTTTTGCGCGAAGGAAGAGGGATGCGAAGTGCTGTGGCTCTGGATCGAATCGACCGCCTTGGCGACCGCTTCCGGCGCGGCCAGGTAACCGAGACGCCAGCCGGTCATCGCGTACGATTTACTGAAACCGTTGACCGTGATCGTGAGGTCGTACGCCTCCTTGGAGAGCGACGCGATGCTGACGTGCTTCACGTCGTCGTAGACGAGCTTCTCGTAAATTTCGTCCGACAAAATGTAGATGTCTTCCTCGGCGGCGACATCGACGATCGCCTGCATTTCTTCGCGGGTGTAAACCGCAGCCGGTCGGATTGCCCGGGCTGTTCAGGATCAACATCTTCGTGCGCGGCGTCATCGCGTTCTCGAACTCTTCCGCGCGTCATTTTCCAGCCGTTGCGCTCGGTGGTCGGCACGATGACCGGCTCGGCGCCGGCCAGGCGCACCATGTCGGGATAACTCACCCAATACGGCGACGGGATGATCACTTCGTCGCCCGGCTGGCAGGTCGCGAGAATCGCGTTGTAACAGGAATGCTTGGCGCCATTGCTGACGATGATCTGGCTGGCGCGATAGTCGAGGCCGTTGTCGGCGGCCAGTTTTTCCGCGATCGCCTGGCGCAACTCGGGAATGCCGGAGCTGGGCGTGTATTTGGTGAAACCCGCCTCGAGCGCCTCGATCGCCGCCGCTTTGATGTGCTCGGGGGTGTCGAAATCCGGTTCGCCGGCGCCGAAGCCGCAGACGTCGATGCCCTTCGGCCTTCATCGCCTTGGCTTTGCTATCGATGGAGAGAGTGAGAGAAGGAGTTAACTGGGCGGCGCGGGTGGAAATTTCCATGGCTAAAGTGTTCATCTTAAAGTTTCAAAAATGGGGAGCGCACGCTATTGGCGGGCGTAGAAATTTTCAATCAAAGGTTTGAAGTTGTTCTCATCCACCCGCACGATCCCCATCTCGCGTTTGGCGTTTTCAACCGAATCCGAGGCGTGGGCGGCGTTGACCATGATGGTCTGGCCAAATTCTCTGCCGGATTGACCCCGGCGGCGCTTTGGTCGGGATCGGTCGGCCCCAGGACTTCGCGGATCTTGCGAACGGCATCGTCGCCCTGATAAACGATCGCGATGCATTTCTCGGTGCCCGGCTCCTTTCGCTGATCGTCGGCGGTCGCGCTCGGTCGTCCGCCGGACATGAATTCGACGATGTTTTCCCAGCTCTCGCGGCCCTTTTCCGGCCCGAGTTTGTCCTCGCAACACGGCAGCACCGGGCCCGTAAAACTCCTCCGCCTGCGCCACGCTCATGCGGTGAACTTTGAAGCCGATAATGTAGAGCCCGGAGCGCGAGAAAACTTCGATCACGCCGCCGGGCCGCATGTTCGGAAACTTAAAATTGTCCGGCTTGATCAGGACGAGCGTCTTTTCGACCTTGCGCCCGTCGGGTAAGCGATCGACGTCGATCCAGAATGCCGCCATCGGAATCCGAGAACTCCGCCCAGAGTTTCAGATTCTCCTCGACCGCCTCGGCGTCGAACGAGGCGAGCACGGCCGGCTCGAAATAGGTCACCTTGCCCGCTTCATCGGTGATGTAGTCGCCGAATGTGTCGCGAATCGTTTCGCCGCTGGTGCGTTCGTGCACGATGTGACCGACGGCGTGACGGACTTTCTCCACCGCATCCGGTCCGCGGAAGACCAGCATCAGCACGCGCGGCTCGCTGCCCGTTCGCTTCGCCGGTGAAATTTTTCAGGACATAATCGCGGATCAGCTCCTGCGTGGCGCGATGCCGCGGATCCGTTGGCGGTGACGATGGTTTCGGCATAGCGCTCGGACGAGCTCTTTGCTCGGGGTGAACATTCGGCCGCCGACGAGATCGAGCCCGGTGCGGGAGATCAGGCGCGATATGATCCCGCCGGTGCGCGATTTGCGCATCGAATAGGGCGTGACGATGACGTAGGAAAGTTCTTCGGCCTGCATAAGGAATCCTGAGCGGCTGGACGGATTAAGCCGCGGGGTGGCAGGCAATCGAAGTCGCTCGGACGGGCGGAAGGTAGCTGCCGCTAACGAGCCTTCAACTAGGTTTTCCGGGTGGGGGAGGCGCGGGATGGCAAGGGAGCGCACGCGTCTCACTTTCCGCGTCGTCCGCGTCGTTCTTGCTCAGAGCGGCGAATTCAACCCGACGCGGAACGCGGGAAGTTTTCGCGCAGCATCTGACCAGGCGAGCGTCCCGGATTGCTCGCGCAGGATTGCCGGAGATCGCAATCAGGTTTCGGCCTCGCTCGGCGATCCGGAGCGCGCGTCCTGAAAGAGTGGAGGGCAGCGAGGCGATCAGCAGTTCGCTGAAAAGATTCGCGGTGATGATCTCGAAACTGTCCGGGCGGTTTCCAGGCAGGATATCGGCGATCATGAATCTGGACGCGGGTAGATGTGATTGAGCCGCGCATTCTGGCGGGCGTGCGTCACGGCCCGCGGATCGTTGTCCAGTCCGAGCACTGTCGCTGCGCCGAATCTGCGCGCCGCCAGCGCGAGAATGCCGGTGCCAGTCCCGGCATCGAGCAGTCGCCAGCCGGTCGGGCAGCTGGCGCGTCGATTCCTCGAGCAAACGCAGCGACATGGCGGTCGTCGAATGTTCGCCAGTGCCGAATGCGCCGGCCGCCGGGATGATCAGATGGCGCTCTGAGGGCGCGCCTTCGCTCACGATCTCAAGACGGCCTCCGACCCGGATGGGGGCACGATTCGAGTGCTGTAACCAGTCGCGAGCCAGCGGTCGCGCGCTGCCGCCAAATTCACGGATTAAATTCTCGGACGGCGCGCGGCGGCGGCAGAAGATTTGGACAAGGCTGCGCGCTCTCCCGGGGCGCGAAATAATCGCCAGATTTTCGGCCGCTATCGCAGCGAGGCGCGCTTCGTTTTTCGCCAGCCATCCATCCGAGGCCTGCTTTTGCCAAACGAACATTGTTTGCCTAACGAGGAACCAGCGCGAGCTTGAAACGGCCGTCGTAAGCGCCGCGATTGAATTCGCGGCAACAGGCCAGACAGGCCGAAGTGCGCCGCAGCCGCCGGGTGCGCGGGAAATGGCTGCGGCAATGCGGGCAGGCGTAAACGTAGCGACGTTCCTGGCGTCGGATGGGGAAGGGGAGATCGTGGCAGCGGCTCTCATCCGCGATCCCGAGATCGGCGCAGGCGCGGCGCCATTCCGCGCCGTGAGGTGCGACTCCGCCGGCGGCCAGCGCGGAATTGTGCGAGCAGATGTGCCAGTTCGTGCCGCAAGGTGCGATCGATCTCGGCCTCGCCGTGGGCGGAAAGCCGGCAATTGAGCAAGATGCGCGCGGTCTGGAACTCGGCACGGCCGGCCGCAGTGCGGAGACGGGACGACCATTCGACCACGACTCGATCGGCCAGATTCGCTGCGCCCTGTTGGAGGAGGAGTTCGCGCGCCAGCGCTCCAAAACGGCATCCCGCCCGGCCGGTTGACTGGTGGCGGAGGCGAGAGGATGAATTCGAGCTGATTAAACGAGCGCATGTTGCGCCGGGGCTGCGGCCGCCAATGCCTTTTGCCGCGCATGATGCGTTCCAGCGCGGGAACGGTCGCCTCGATCTCCGTCGCAGTGGTTCCTCTGCCTAACGAGAAGCGAATGGCGGAGCCGGCGCGGGCGGCGGCAATCCCATCGCGAGCAGAACATGCGACGCGACCACCGACCCCACCATGCAGGCCGAGCCGCTCGAGGCGCAGACGCCCTCGAGATCCAGCGCCATGAGCAGAGTCTCCGAGGTCATTCCGGGAAAGCTGACATTGAGCGTGTTGGCGAGGCGCGGAGCGGTGGCGGCATTTTGTAACGGCCGCGGGGCAAACGCGTCTCGATCCGCGCCACAGTTCGTCGCGCAACTTCTGCTCTCGTTCCTGTTCGTTAGGCAAATCGCGCAGCGCCTCCTCGGCGGCGCGCAGCCATCCCGACGATGGCCGGCACGTTCTCGGTCCCGGGCCGGCGCTCGCCTTCGTGCGACCCGCCGAATTGGATTCGATCGATCGGTAACCCGGAGCGGAGATAGAGAAAGCCGGCGCCTTTGGGGCCGTAAAATTTGTGCGCGCCAAAGCTGGACGCGTCGATCCAGAGGGCGAGCTCGCCGAGTTTTCCGAACGACTGCACGCATGTCGCTGTGTAAAAGAACGCCATGCTTCTGGCAGATGCGCCGCGATCTCTGCCATCGGCTGGATCACGCCCGTCTCGTTATTCGCCGTCATGATCGAAACCAACTCGGTCTCCGGCGCGAATGGCCCGCTCGAGCTGCTCCGGGTCGATCAAGCCCTGCGCGGAAACGTCCAGCCAGGTGACTTCGAAGCCCTCCATTTTTTCCAGATGCTCCAACGTCTGCAATACGGCGTGATGCTCCGGCGCGATTGCTGATCAGATGCTTTCCGTTACGGCGCGCGGTTCCGCGCCAGGCCGATCAGGGCGAGGTTGTTCGCCTCCGTCCCGCCGCTCGGTGAAGATGATCTCGTGCGGCTTCGCGCCTAACAATCGCCGCGAGCCGGTCGCGCGCGTCGTCGAGCGCCGCCCGCGTCTTGCGCCCGGCGCGATGCACGCTCGATGGATTTCCAAAATGTTCGCTCGAAATAAGGCTGCATCGCCGCCAGGCCGCCGCGCTGAGCGGCGTGGTGGCGTTGTAATCGAGATAGATCACGTCCGGACAGGAGTGTCCGCCACGGCGGTCCACCTGGACCGGCCGTTTCGGTACGATCGCGATCTTTTTCTCCTCGTAGGAGACGAGCGAACGCGGCGGCACGCTGTGGGTAAGGAAAACATTCGCGCCGATGGTCGAGCCCGCGCCGACCACCGTGTCGCCGCCCATCACCGTCGTGCCGGCGTAGATCGTGACATGATCCTCCACCGTCGGATGACGCTTCTGCCCTGCGCAGCGCCCGCCCGGCGGAGAGCGACGCGCGATGAGGAGACACCCTGATAAAGTTTCACATGGGCGCCGATCTTCAGTCGTCTCGCCGATGACCACCCCGGTTCCGTGATCGATAAAAAAATGGCTTCCGATCTGAGCGCCCGGATGAATATCGATGCCGGTGCGACCGTGGGCCCATTCCGTCATCATGCGCGGGATGAGCGGCAGGCCAGCCAGATAAAGAATGTGGGCCAGGCGCTGGATCGCGATCGCTTCCAGCGAAGGGTAAGCGAGAATGATTTCCTCGAAGCTGGTCGCGGCTGGATCCCCCTCGTAGGCCGCATCGAGATCGGTCCAGAGCATCTCGCGCACTTCGGCCAGCTTGGAGAAGAAGTGGCGCAGGATCCGGTCGGCCTCGGAAGCGACCGCATCCTCCCCCGCGCGGCGGGCGAGGCTTTTGCACATCTCGGGATGGAGGCGCGCATTGAGCGCGCGAATCCGGCTGCGGGTCAGCGCAGGCAGGTCGCCCGGATGCACCACTGGCTCTCCATGAAAACCGGGAAAAGCAGGCTGAGCAAATCGACGCAAGCGGCATCGATCGCCGGCCGCGAGGGCAGAGTGGCCGCGGCGTCGAGATAATTGATCCCGCCACCCGCACTATAAGTGTGCAGCAGGGCCTCGGCCGGATCGTTAGGCTTGGGTTCCATCGGGCCAAATATCGACGACCCGCGCGCAGAATGGAAATGAAAAGGGTTCTCCTGAAGGATTTTGTCATCCGCCAATCCGGTCGATACTTTGCAAAGCTAACCTTCGCCTTTAGTCTGTTGAGGTGAGTTCATTTGCCATCCATCCCATCGATCCGCACGAAATCGCCGCCCTGCTGCACGCTTCTCATTCCGATCCTTTCCGGGTCCTCGGTCCGCATCGCGCCGGGGACGATTTGGTCATCCGCGTTTTTCGCCCGGAGGCGAAGGAAATTCAGGTCGTCTCGGCGAAAGACCAGAGCCAGGTCTTCCCGGCGGAACGGCTCCACATCGAGGGGCTTTACCAGGCAACCGTGCCTAACGAGTCGCGGGATTTTTCCTATCTGGTCAAGGTGATCGCCTTCGATGGCTCGGAGCAATTGCTGCGCGATCCCTACAGCTACGAGCCGATCATGGGCGAGGTGGATTTGCACCTTTTCGCGGAGGGAAATGACCAGCGGCTTTACGACAAGTTCGGCGCGCATCTGCGCGAGATTGGCGGGGAGCGCGGCGTCTATTTCGCGGTCTGGGCACCGAACGCGGCTCGGGTCAGCGTGGTGGGCGATTTCAATTTTTGGGATGGGCGTGTTCATCCAATGCGCAAGCTGGTCGGGAGCGGCGTCTGGGAAATTTTCGTCCCGGGTGTGACGGAAGGGGCGCACTACAAGTTTGAGATCAAGACCGCACACCGGCGCGCTGCTTTTAAAGAGCGATCCGTTTGGATTCTTCAGCCAGCACGGGGTGCAGACTTCTTCGATGGTCTACGACCTCGACCGCTATCAATGGAGCGACAGCCAGTGGATGGCAGACCGGGAAAAGAAGCAGTGGCACCAGAGCGCGATCAGCATCTACGAGGTGCATCTCGGTTCTTGGCAACGAAAGCTGGACGAGGGGAACCGCTCCCTTAGCTACCTCGAATTTGCGCAAACGCTGCTGCCTTACGTGCTCGAAATGGGTTTTACCCATATCGAGCTCCTTCCGATCGCGGAGCATCCCTTCGAAGGTTCGTGGGGATATCAGGTCACGAACTACTACGCCCCCACCAGCCGCTTCGGGAATCCGGATGAGCTCCGTCATTTCATCGACGCCTGTCATCGCGCCGGCATTGGCGTGATCATGGACTGGGTCCCAGCCCATTTTCCAAAAGACACGCATGGCCTGGCCGAATTTGACGGAACCGATCTCTACGAGCATGCCGATCCGCGGCAGGGAGAGCATCAGGATTGGGGCACTCTTATTTTCAACTTTGGGCGTAACGAAGTGCGTAACTTCCTTACCGCCAACGCGCTCTTCTGGCTCGACAAATATCATATCGACGGTCTGCGCGTCGACGCCGTTGCCTCAATGCTCTACCTCGATTATTCCCGCGAACCGGGGCAATGGGTCCCGAATGCGTTTGGCGGTCGCGAAAATCTCGAAGCGGTTTTTTTCCTGAAGCAGACGAACGAATGGTGCTACTCACATTTTCCCGGCGCCATGACGATCGCGGAGGAGTCGACCGCCTGGCCGGGTGTGTCGCGGCCGACCTATCTCGGCGGTCTTGGCTTCGGCTTTAAATGGAACATGGGCTGGATGCACGACTTCCTCCATTACATGGCGCTCGATCCAATCTATCGGCGCTTTCATCAGGGGAACGTGACCTTCTCCATCATGTATGCCTTTCAGGAGCACTTCGTCCTTGTCCTCAGCCACGACGAGGTGGTGCACGGGAAGGGTTCGCTGATCAACAAGATGCCGGGCGACGAATGGCAGAAGTTCGCCAACCTGCGGATGTTTTACGCCTGGATGTTTGCGCACCCGGGCAAAAAGCTGCTCTTCATGGGCTGCGAGTTTGGGCAGTACCGGGAGTGGAACCACGACCAGGGCCTCGACTGGGACCTGATAAACCTTCCCCGACACGACGGGCTGCGCCGCCTGGTCCAGCATCTCAATCACGTCTACCGGAGCGAGCCCGCGCTCTGGGACAAGGACGATTCGCACGAGAGTTTCGAATGGATCGATTTTCACGATGCGGACAATTGCGTGGTCGCGTTTCTGCGTCGTTCACGGGAGGGAGAGCTGTTGGCATTTGCCGTCAATGCGACGCCGGTGGTGCGCTACAATTACCGCATGGGCGTGCCCAAGGATGGTTTTTACCGGGAGATCATCAACACCGACGGCGAGACTTACGGCGGGAGCAACATCGGCAACCTCGGCGGACTCGAAGCCGAAGCGGTCGAATGGCAGGGGCGGACGCATTCGATTGTGGTGAACTTACCGCCGCTCGCCGTCATCGCCTTCAAGCGCGAAGCACCTGGCGGCAATGATTTAGAAGCGGAAGCCGAGCTGGTCTAGTTCAGTGCAGGTAGGGGGTAGGGTCCCGCAAAAAAACTTGATTTTTACTGCTTGACGGCTTTCGGGCGCTCCGTCACTCTCGGCCCCGACCACCACCGTTACATGAAAAAAACCACTTCAGCCTTCACGCTCATCGAGCTTCTTGTTGTCATCACGATCATCGCCATTTTGGCCAGTATCGCGTTGCCAGTCTTCAACGGCGTCACGGAACGCGCCAACCAAACCAAGGACCTTTCCAACGCCAAACAGGTTGGCATCGCCTTAAAGCTTTTTGCGAGCGACAACAATGGCTTCTTTCCTTCTAAGGTCCCGGCGGACGACTATAACACGGACGGAGCAGTTCCCACCAATTCTAACGACGCGTTTTGGTGGCTCTTTCCGAATTACCTCCAAAGCGAAGACGTCTTCACCGTTGCTTCCTCGGCCTACACCAAGAAAAATCCCGATAATCAAATCGATCCTGCGGGTTCTACTGGCCGGACTTTAACTCTCGCCTCGGGTGAGAATACGTATGCATATGTCACCGGTCTGACGGACACATCCAATCCCGCTTTCCCGTTGTTGGGCGACGGTTTCAGCGGCACGATTCCAGAATACGACACTAACAAGTCCAATGTCGGCGGAGTGTGGGCCGCCAAGAAGGCAATCGTTATCTTTTGTGATGCCAGCGGCCAAATCATGAAGGTCGATCCGGCAAGCAAGAAGGTAAAACGGCCCGGAACTACCACAGGCGAGTTCCTCTTCGCCTCTGGCACTGATTGGCTGGACGCTACGAACAATACGATCATCAACCCGGAGGCGGGACCATAACGAACCTCGCCTAACCAACCGTCGATTCAAATTCACCATCGCGGACGCGGGTCTTAACCCGCGTCCGCGTTTTGGCTTCTGCGACTCGTCGGATCACTTTGCCGCCGGCGGTGAGGGTGATGCTGTAGCCGCGTTCGAGAGTCGCTTGCGGTCCGAGGATACGTAGCATCCCGGCCAGCCGCTCCCAGTGCTCTCGCGCTTCCGCGAGGCGCTGCTTCGAGCAGTCGCGCAGGCGCCGCCGGGTTTCGTGCAGCGCCTGTTTACGGGCGGTTATTTCGCGCGCCGGGCTATGCGCTTTTAATGCGAGGACCGCGTTCGCCAGGCGAGAGCGCTCTCCGGTTCGACGGCGCTCCACTGTTCGCCCGAGCGAGTCTCGCGCGAAATCAATCTGTTGGCGCGCTTCACGCACTCGGCCGGCCAGCTCACGAAAAAGGGTCTTTTCCGACGCGGCCGTGAGCCGGTTTCGGGCGCGACCAAGAAAATCACGACAGCATTTAGCGAGACTGTTTTGTAACTCCCGCATCCGCTTTTCCAGGTCGCGCACGTCGGGCACAATCAGTTCAGCCGCGGCACTCGGGGTCGGTGCCCGCAAGTCGGCCACGAAATCGGCGATCGTAAAATCGACCTCATGACCAACCGCTGAAACCACTGGAAGAGCGGAATGAACGATGGCCCGAGCCACGATCTCCTCGTTGAATTCCCACAGGTCCTCGATGCTGCCACCGCCACGGGCCAGGACGATGAGATCGAGCGCTTTCCAAGCGTCGTTAGGCGTACCCAGCTCGCGGAGCGCGGTCGCAATTTCGAGGGCCGCGCCGGTTCCCTGCACTCGTGCCGGGCTGATCAGCACTTCCACTCCGGGCGCGCGCCGTTGCAGGATATTGAGAATGTCCTGGATGGCTGCCCCGCTCGGCGATGTGATGATCCCGATCCGGCGCGGAAATTTTGGCAGCGATCGTTTTCGCGCCTGCTCGAACAGGCCTTCCGCCTCCAGCTTGCGCTTGAGCGCTTCAAATTTTGCCTGCAACAGGCCAAGCCCGCGCGACTGCAGGATTTGCACGTTGAGCTGATACTGCCCGCGCGCTTCAAAGACGGTGACGCCACCATAAATCTGCACCTGCATGCCGTCCGCCAGCGGGCGCGGAAAGGGCGGGAGGGTGTTGCGAAAAATCACGCAGGCGATGGCTGAGCGTTGATCCTTGAGGGTGAAATATTGGTGCCCGGACGGATGCTTTTTGTAGTTGGAAATTTCGCCCTGCACCCAGACCGCGCCGAAACGGGTCTCGAGTAAGCCGCGGATCGAGCGGGTCAGTTCCGCGACACTCAACACTTTCGCGACGTTGGGGAAGAGATCGTTCTCCGCACTCATGGCAAGCGCGCGGTCCCCACAGTTCTGCCGCCGTGCATTTTACGATCCAAACAGGTCGCTCTGCGCTCCGCTCGGCGCCTTTAATCCCAGTTTTCGGTAGGCGTTAGGCAAGGCGACCCGACCCTGCGCCGTTCGTTTGATGTAGCCTTCCATGATCAAATACGGCTCGTTCACTTCTTCCAGCGTGCCGGCTTCTTCCCCGACCGCGACCGCGAGCGAGCTCAACCCAACCGGGCCGCCGTTGAATTTGTAGATCAACGTCTCAATGATCCGTTTGTCCCATTGGTCGAATCCGTCGCGGTCGATCTCCAGCATTGTCAGGGCACGATCCGCCAGATCGGCCGTGATATACCCGTCCGCTTTCACCTGAACGTAATCGCGCACCCAGCGCAGGAGATTATTCGCGGTTCGCGGCGTTCCGCGGGTACGGGTAGCGATCTCAGCCGCGCCGGCGGCGTCGATCTCCACGCTCAGCAGTCCCGCGCTGCGCAGAATGATCTTCTGCATTTCCTCGGCGCTGTAGTAATCGAGCCGCGCCGTCATGCCGAAACGTGACCGGAGTGGCGCGCTCAACATCCCGGAGCGGGTAGTCGCGCCGATGAGGGTGAACTTCGGGAGCCTCAATTGCAGGCTCCGCGCCTGCGGCCCCTGGTCGATGATGATGTCGAGTTTGTAGTCCTCCATCGCGGGATAGAGATACTCCTCGATGGTCGGCTGGAGCCGATGGATTTCGTCGATGAAAAGGACGTCGCCCTTTTCCAAACTGGTCAGCAAACCGGCCAGTTCCCCCGCTTTTTCGATGACCGGTCCGCTCGTGTTTTTGATATTCACATTCATCGCGTTGGCGATGATGTGAGCCAGCGTTGTCTTCCCCAGACCAGGCGGTCCGCTAAGTAAAATGTGCTCGAGCACGTCGCCGCGTTTTTTGGCCGCCTCGACCAGGACTTCGACTCGCTCACAGACTTTTTCCTGGCCGGTGAACTCGCTGAACATCGGCGGCCGGAGCGAAATCTCGAAGGCCGGATCAGGTGTGGAAGGGACGACGGCGGGCATGAAAATTAGACAGGATTTACAGGATTATCGGGATTGAGGAAAGAAGACTTGCCGCCTCCAAGAAATCAATCCGCCGAATCCCGTTAAGCCTGTCTGTCTTCTAATCCAGATTTTTCGTCAGGACCAACTCCGTTCCCCGGGCCCGCAGAACGTAGTCAACCTGGTCGAAAGCGTTACGAATGAGATGCAGGCCGAGCCCGCCCGGCTTGATCAAGTCGGCTGGGCGACCCTGCATGCCGCCGGGTTGCATTTGCCGGCCGTAATCGCGCAGACGCAGACAGACGCAGTCGTTTTTCCCCTCCAGCGAGAGGGAGATGAGCTGGTCGTCGCGCAGATGATAGGCATGGCGAATGATGTTGGTGCAGGCCTCATCCACTCCCAGGACCATGAGGGTGCGCTGCCGCTCCGAGAACGGAAAGGATTCGAGGAATCGCCGTACGCAGTTGCGCATCAGAGCGAGATTTCCGGTGTGACTGCAGAACTCGATTTGCTTCTTCGTTTTCCTCATCGCGGGGCTGCGCCTAACAATAGCCAGGATGCTCTTGTCGATGGCAAACTGCCGAGTTCCCGACCAGCCCGCAATGACTTTCGAAGGTTCATTTCGGGACTTCTCCAAAATGGCGCGAGCTTTCGGTTCCCTTCCGTCCCCTGCGGCGGGCAGCTTGCCCTGCCGAGATCGGCGCTGGTAATCCGGTCCGAGCCATGCACTATTTTTGCATGTCAAAATACCTCCTGGTGCTGCTCTTGCTCGCTCCGCCGGTTTTTGCCCAGGAACGGCCGACCGCCTATCAAGCTTTGCGGACGGTCGGGACGCAACTGAACCGCGATTTTGTGAACCACGTCATCTCCGTGACGGGCCAGAACGGCGACCCGCAGCCCGAGACATGGCGAGTTCTGCTCGATGATCCGCAGGCGCGGGGCGGCGTGCGCGAGGTGGAGGTGGCGAACGACAAGATCATTTCGGAACGAACTCCGCTGCGTTCCTCGGTTGAAGGCTCGTTAGGCAAAGCCATTGATACCTCCAAGCTGAATCTCGACTCGAGCGGCGCCTTCACTGTCGCCCAGCAGACCGCGGAGAAATCGCACGTCACTTTCGCGACCGCGGAATACACCCTGCGAGTCGACGAGCGGGGCAATCCCATCTGGATCGTGGCTCTGCAGCGGCAGGGAGGTGAGCCGGCCGGGACGATCTTTATCGGGGCCAATCACGGGACGATCACCCGCACGGAAGGGCTCTTCAGCGGCGGCGATCGCACCGCCGTGATCGATGAGCAGAGCGATGAATCAGATTCCGACAGCACCGACGAGGACGACGATGGGGATCAAAACATCGTGAAACGGCGGATCAAACAAGCTTTCTACCAGGCGCGCGACGATGTGAAGCGCACCTTCTACAAGGTGCGGCGCTCGTTTGTGGATTTCTTCCAGGATAAATGAGCCATTGGAGCGGCGCGCGCTGAGCGTTGAGCCTGCTTTTCCTACGATAGCCGCGGCTCCAGATAATCCCGGACCGCAGTCGAGTCTTGCAATCTTCGGCTGACACCCCAGAATGACGGGAATGAAAGGCGAACTCCCAACCCAAGCGGCCTGGACAAATGTCCGCCACGGCTGGCAACAGCTCTACGGCAGCTTCGAGGAGCTGGGGATCAGTATCGAGTGGCACGATTTTAAAACCAGCGTCTCGCTCGATTGGGCGGAAAGCTTTCGGCCGAGCAGCATCGAGTTTTGCCTCAACCTCGACGGGCGCGGTGAAATTGGTCGCGGCCGCAGCGCGACTCAGGGCTATGGGCCAAGTAGTTCGGGCTATTACGCGATCGGGGACGACCCGTTGCGCGCCACGCGCCAGGCCCACGACCGCCATCGCTTCGTTACCCTGGAGTATTCGCGGGAACATCTGCAAAAACAGTTTGCCGCTTCGGAAGATGAACTGATGCCCTCCATGCGCGCGCTCATTTTCCCAAAGAGAGAACAGAGCGTCGTTTCGGCACCCCGGCCGATGTCGGCCGAGCAGCACGCGATCGTGGCCAGCCTGGCCGAGCCGCCGGTCCCGAAAGCCGCGCGGGTTCTTTGGTACCAAAGCAAGGCGCTCGAGTTGATGTCGCACTTTCTTTTCGAGCCCAAGGATCCGGAGATGTTTTGCATGCGGCAGAAGCGCGTCGCACGCGACCGCGTGGTGCGGACGAAAGAACTGCTGGTGCGCGATCTGGCCAGCCCGCCGACCCTGGAAGCGCTTGGGCAGGAAGTCGGCTGCAGTCCGTTTTATTTGAGCCGGATCTTTTCCCGGGAGGTCGGCCTAACAATCCCGCAATTTCTGCGCAACGCCCGGATGGAGCGCGCGGCCGAATTGCTCCGCAGCGGTCGCTATAACGTCACCGAAGCGGCGACCGAGGTTGGCTACTCGAGCCTGAGCCATTTCAGCAAAGCCTTCTGCGAGACGATCGGCTGTTGTCCGGTCCTCTATCCAGCCGCCAAACATATTGTGCTCGATCGTTAGGCTGGGATGAGCGCAGCGGCCGCCAGCGCCGGAGATTATCGCTCCGGCCTATTTCTTTTGCCCACCGCGAGCCTCTGGCAGCGCGAGATCGTGCGCTTCTATCGGCAGCGCAATCGCATCATCGGCGCGCTCCTTTCTCCGCTGGTTTTCTGGTTCGTCATCGGCTCGGGCATCGGCCCCTCCTTTCGGGTCGGTTCCTCGCCTAACGGGGTTGGTTACCTCGAGTATTTCTATCCGGGGACCCTTATCCTGATCATGCTTTTCACGGCTATCTTTTCCACCATCTCGATCATTGAAGATCGGCGGGAAGGGTTTCTGCAATCCGTGCTCGTCGCGCCGATCTCGCCGGGAAGCATCGTTTGCGGAAAAATTCTCGGCGGCACCACCCTGGCGCTGCTGCAGGGGCTCCTCTTTCTTCTCCTCGCGCCGCTCATTGGCATCCAGATCACGCCGGAGCGGATTCTGGTTTGTCTCGGGACGCTTTTCATCGTCGGCTTTGGCCTGACCGGGCTCGGTTTTCTCGTCGCCTGGCCGATGGAATCAACTCAGGGTTTTCACGCCATCATGAACGTTTTTCTGATCCCGCTTTGGCTGATGTCCGGCGCGCTTTTTCCCGCCACCAACCCGCATTCCTGGGTTTACTGGGCGGTGCACTTGAACCCGCTGACTTACGGTGTCGCTGCTGTGAGACGCGCGCTTTACGCTCGCGACCCGGGCCTGCTGAATCTCCCCAGTTTTGCTCTCTCCCTCAGCGTGTCGCTGGCCTTCGGGCTTGCCATGTATGCGGTCGCCTACCTTTTGGTGCAGAGGAAGTCTTCATGAAAGTCCAACGAGCACTCATCTCAGTTTCTGATAAAACCGGGGTGGCGGATTTTGCGCGCGAGCTCGAGAAACGGGGCGTCGAAATCATCTCTACCGGCGGCACGGCGAGTCTTTTGCGGCAGGAGGGGATAAAGGCCCTCGAAATCTCCGCCTTTACTGGCTTCCCCGAGGTTCTGGGCGGTCGCGTCAAAACGCTTCATCCAAAAGTGCACGGTGGCTTGCTCTACCTGCGCGGGAACAAGGAGCACGAAAAGGCGGCGCGTGAGCACGGCATCGAGCCGATCGACCTCGTGGTGGTGAACCTCTACCCATTCGAAGCGACCATTGCCAAACCCGGGGTCAAACTTGCGGAAGCAATCGAGCAGATCGATATCGGCGGACCGTCCATGCTGCGGAGCGCGTCGAAGAATTACCAGTCAGTCACAGTCATCGTTGACCCGGCGGATTATGTGACTGTGCTCCAGGAAATGCACGACCGCGAGGGCGAGACGACGCTGAAATTGCGCGAACGACTCGCCATCAAAGCCTTTCTCAAGACTTCGGATTACGACCGCGCGATTGCAACCTACCTGAACGAAAAGCAGGAAACGGAGACTTCATTTTCGCTCTCGCTGCCGCTCGTCAGTCGCCTGCGCTATGGTGAAAATCCGCACCAGACGGCGTCGATTTATGGCACTTTCGCGGATCATTTTGAGAAACTCCACGGCAAGGAGCTTTCCTTTAACAACCTCCTCGATATCACCGCGGCGGCCGATCTGATCGACGAATTTTCCGAGCCGACCGTGGCCATTTTGAAGCACACCAACCCTTGCGGGGTGGGGAGCGATCCTGATTTGAAGCAAGCCTGGGTGAAGGCTTTCGCCACCGACAAACAGGCGCCCTTCGGCGGGATCATCATTTGCAATCGCCCGCTCGATCTGCCGATTGCCAAGGCGATCAGCGAAATCTTCAGCGAAGTGATCATCGCGCCTGAGTTCGCGACTGACGCCCGTGCCTTGCTGCAGAAAAAGAAGAACCTGCGTCTGATGCGGATGCTGGCCCCGGCTCAGCCTAACGACAAGCCGGCGATCGATGTGCGCTCGGTTCGCGGAGGCCTTTTGGTGCAGCAAAAAGACGTCGCCGAGCTGGATAAACTCGAGACGAAAGTTGTGACCAAACGGCCGCCGACCCGCCAGGAAATGGCCGCCATGCTTTTTGGCTGGCGAGTGGTGAAACACGTGAAGTCCAACGCCATTGTTTACGCCAGCGCCGACCGCACGTTAGGCATCGGGGCCGGGCAAATGTCGCGCGTCGATGCCTCCCGCATCGCGGTCTGGAAAGCGCAGGAAGCCGGCCTTTCGTTGGCCGGCAGCGCAGTGGCCAGCGACGCCTTTTTTCCTTTTCCCGATGGCTTAATCGCGGCCGCGGAAGCAGGTGCAACCGCCGCGATTCAGCCGGGCGGCTCGGTCCGCGACGAAGAAGTCATCGCTGCGGCCGACGCAGGCAACGTCGCGATGGCCTTTACCGGTGTGCGGCACTTCCGGCACTGAAGTCGTATAGCGCCCGCTCCCGCAGCGGAATCTCCCGGCCATGTTGAAGACTTGCGATCCGCTCTAGGCTCGGCTACGCCGAAACATCACCCCCTGCGCGACGATGCCAAAGATGGCAAGCCCCACCACCAGGATGGTTGTGCCGGTGGCGGGCAAGTGGACGCTGCTGGCGATCAATTGCGCGCCTTCGATCGAAGAGAAAACGATCAACGCCCAATCGAAGAGAGCGAGAAGCATGAGCGCACCGACGATTCCGCCGACGATGAATGTCACGCCGTAATATTGCGCATGGTTCGCCATGAGGGCGGCGACAATCGCCACCGCAAGACGTCCGCCGACCAGAAAGCCGGCGATACCGATCGCGACTTTTTGCAGGAGAAAGGCGAGGAGGGCGCCGAACAAACCGAGCAAGAGCGAGATGGCGAGCGAAACCCAGGGCGGCGGGTTTTGCATGAAATAAGGCGCGAGTTGGAGGCCGATGGCGAAGCCGAGGGCGGCGACAAAGAGCCAGAAGAGCCGACGGCCAAAAAAGAGGAGCGCGATCCCGATGAGGAGGCTGAGGAGAGGCACCGGCAGGCTGGTGCCGGAAGAGAGCGATCGCAGGGGCGAGACGGCCAGGAGCATGTGACTTCTATTTCTTCCGCGCCATCATCGCGTCGCGTTTCGCCTTGAACTCCGCGCCGGGCAGCCAGGTTGGGTAATCTTCTCCATTGGCCACCTCGTAACCGACTTCGAAAAGCAACTGGGTATCCTGCACCGCACCGGATAAATCCCAGCCCGGGTTCACCTCGTCGGAGACCTGGTGATAGTGAAGCAACGTGTAGTCCTCGCTCTTTTTTTGCCCATAATCGGCTGGTTTCCCCACGAAGTCCTTCGGTTTGCTGCCGGGATAAAGCGACGGCACGCCTAACTTTGAGAGCTCGAAGTGATCAGCGCGAAAGAAACTGCCCTTTTCTGGTTCGCTGTTTGGCTTGGCCGTGCGTCCCTGCGCCGTGGCGGCCTGCGCGAACATCTCGTCGAGGGTGGAAAGTCCGTAGCTGATGTCTTCGATATCGTGGGTTTTCCCCCAGGGATTGAGCACATCGATGTTGATGTCAGCGAGGGTGTGATCGAGCGGATAGAGCGGATTCTCCGCATAATATTTTGCGCCTAACAAACCCGATTCCTCCGCCGTCGTGGCCAGGAAGAAGATGCTGCGCGGAGGTGGCGCCGGCAGTTGGCTGAAGGCTTGCGCGATCTCGAGCAGGGCGGCGCAGCCGGAAGCGTTATCGAGCGCACCATTGTAGATCTGGTCGCCCTTCAGGTTAGCGTCGCGGCCGAGGTGATCCCAATGCGCGCTGTAAATTACGTATTCGTTTTTCTTCACCGGGTCGCTGCCTTCCAGCCGACCGACCACGTTGCGGGATTTGAACCGGCGGATTTTGTTATGCATGGTGAAATCGGCCTTTACGCCTAACGACACCGGCTTGAAGTCCTTGTTCAGCGCCGACTTCTTCATCTTCTCGTAATCCTGGCCTGCGGCAGCGAAGAGCTTTCGTGCGGTTGCGAGGGTGATCCAGGAACGGACGCCGACCGTATTCCTGTTTTTGTCTGGCGCGTCGATGACGAAGTTGTCCTTTGCGTTGCTGTTCTCAACCACCGTCCAGGGGTAAGCGGCGGGGATCGTTTCGTGCACGATGACGGCGGCGGCGGCGCCTTTCTCGGCCGCGATCTCGTATTTGTAGCTCCAGCGACCGTAGTAGGTCATCGCTCGGCCCTTGAACATCTTGTCGTCGAGCTTTGCCGCGTCGTCAGGGTTGGGAAGGGGCGGATCGTTGATCAGGAAGACGAGCGTTTTGCCTTTCACGTCCAAGCCCTTGAAATCGTCCCAGCCATACTCGGGCGCGACCACGCCGTAGCCGACGAAGACGACTTCGGAGTCCTGCACTTTGATTTCCGGGGTGATGCGCTGGGTGAAGGCGACATAGTCGTTAGGGGCGCTCAGCTCCATCTTCTTCTCACCGATTGTGAAAGTAGCGGTTGGGGTGCTGAGGATGCCGGCCATCGGCACTTCCTGCGTGTAAGCGCCGTTGGGATTGCCGGGCTTAAGGCCGAGCCTCTTATATTGCTCGCTGATGTACTCGACCGAGAGATTCTCACCTGCCGTGCCCGGGGCGCGTCCCTCAAACTTGTCCGAGCCGAGAACCTTGATGTGCTGAAGCAGGCCGGCGGCATCGATCGCTTCGCTGGTCTGTTTAGGCGGCTTCATCGGCGCTGCGGCGGCGAGAAGTGAAGTGGCGAGGAGAGCGGCGGAGATAGAAACGACTTTCTGCATGAGCAGGCAACCTAACGCAAAAGCGGTGTCTCTTCATGTCCGCCCGAACGGAGGCGGCGTGTTTTCATGGCGTCATCCCGATTCGGCGCAGTTTGGAAACTAGCAGTGTCGGCTTCGCGCCTTCTTTTAATCGCCAGCGCTTGTTGCAGTAGAAAAGGTCCCCAGTCGACTTCACGAGTCGAGACGAAAAAGCGAGACCTGCGCGCGCTAAGGCTTGGGCGGTTTGGCGGCGCCGGAATTACTTTCGGTGGAGGGACCCCCCGAGGCTTTCGCCGGCGTCTTGATGCCTAACGTTTTCAGATAAGGCTGAACCGATCGGTCACGCCCGAGGAAATTGTGGATCGAGGTGTCGATCTCGCGCGAGCCGCCGGGAGCGTAGATTTCCTTGCGCAGCTTCATCCCGGCTTCCTTGTCTAAAAATTCGTTAGGTGCGTCTTCGAAAACCGTCGCCATGTCGGCTGCGATCGCATCCGCCCAGGCGTAGCCGTAGTAGCCGGCGTCGTAGCCGGCGAGGTGTCCGAAGAATGCAACAAAGGCGGTGTCGTTATCGATCGGGAGAAAATCCTTCGGGAAAATCGGATTCGACATCGCTACGCAATCGTAGGGCTGCCCTGCAGGATGAACGTCGTGCAGGGTAAGATCGACGTCGGCGAATGTGAATTGGCGCCGATAAAAGACCCCGACCGTGGCGAGCTTGGCTTCCTTCATTTTCGCGATCATTTCGGCCGGGATTTTTTTGGAGGGATCGCGATAATCAGCCGCGAAAGTATCGAGCACTTTCTTGTTCCAAACCCAGTTTTGCAGCATCTGCGAAGGCGCTTCGACGAAATCGGCTGGGACACTAGTGCCGGAGAAGCGGACATATTTCGCGTTCGTCACGATCGCGTGGAGGGCATGACCGAATTCGTGAAACAAGGTCTCGACATCAGTGTGGCTGAGGAGCGAAGGCTTGTCTTTGGCCGGTGGCGGGAAGTTGCAGACCAGGGCGACGGTCGGGCGCTGATACTTTCCGTCGGGCAGCAATTTCCCCGGGATGATCCCGAACTCGGCGAAGTGATTGAACTTCCCGTCGCGCGGAAACATGTCGAGATAGAACATCCCTAACGGCTCGCCGCTGGCCGCGTCGCTCACGACGAAAAGCTGGAGATCGTCGACCCATTTTTGCGGGGCGATGATCTTGGTAAATTTCAGCCCGAAGATGCTCTGGTAGATGTTGAACATCCCATCGAGCGTGCGCTGGAACGGGAAGTAGACCCGGAGCGCGTCGGTATCGACGGTGTATTTGTCCTTCTTGAGCTTGTCCTGGAAGTAGCGCCAATCCCAGAGGTTGATCTGCGCGTTGGGATCTTTGGTTTCGGCGACCTTGAGCTTGCGCAGCTCCGCCACTTCGGCGTCGAACTTGGGTTGAATCCCGGCGACCAGATCGTTGATGAAAGTCTTGGCCGCGGCGCCGCTTTTCGCCATTTTGATTTCGGTCTGGAAATCATCCCACGATTTGTAGCCGAGCTTGAGCGCGATCTGGTTGCGGTGGGCGAGGATGTCGTTCAGGACCGGAACGTTTTTCTCCCGGGCAAGGTTGAAACGCACTTGGTAAAGATGCTTGCGCGTCTCCTCTTTCTTCGCCGTTTCTTCGACCGTATTGTAGTGGAAGGTCACGTTGGCGAGCAGAGTATAGGAATCGTCACCGGTCTTGACCCCAGGTGAATCGAGAATCGTGTCGGGCACGCCTTCCAGCTCGGCCTTGGTGAAGACGACCGGGGCTTTTACCGCCACGATATTGGCTTGGAAATCGGTCTCGAGTTTCGCCAATTCCTTGCGCAGCTTCTCGACCTCGGCGCGCTTTTCCGACGGAAGCGCGAGTCCGGCCCGACGATAATCGCGCATCGTATGTTCGAGCAGGAGCGCGTCCTCGCCCTCCAGCTTCGGCTTGGTATCGGCGAAGGCTTTGACCGCCTTGTAAACATCCTCGCGGTAATCGATCCCGACCGCCCAATCCTGGAAAACCTTGACCGCTTTCTCGGCCGCTTCGCGCATCGCGGGGTCCTGATTAGTCTGCTGGATGACGACCGTTTTGGACACCGCGATCTGGGCCTGATTCTGAATGTTATCGATCGCCCCGACCGTGCTTGCGAAAGTCACTTTCGCCAGGTCCTGCTTGCCGATCGTATCGAGCGCGGCGTTCGCGCTCGCGATCGCGGTGTTGATGTTGCCCTGCACCTCGACCGCCGTCTTCGGCCAGTCGGGAATCGTGAGGACAGCCTTGGCCTTATCCGCCGCTGCCTGGAAATCGGAGAGACTTTTGACGGACTCAGCGCGGAGTGAAAGCGGAACAGCAGCGAGCAGACTAACGAGCAGGAAGTGTTTCATAGATTGCGAATTTTGAGTTGCCGACTGCGACTCGGGGGATGGCAAGTGGGAGGAAACTCGACTCCGTTCTGTGAAATTGGCAATTGGAAATTGGTAATTGGGGATAGAGACTCGGGGCGTGCGTGATTTCGTGACCAAATTCCTCATCGCCTTCATCCCGATCTTCGTCGCGATCGACGCCATCGGAATGGTGGCGATTTTCATCGGGCTGGGCGCGAACGTCGAGCCGAAGCGGCGACAACAGGAAGCGCTCCTCGGCATCGGGACCGCCCTCGCGATTGCGGTCGGATTCATGTTCCTGGGTAAGCTCATCTTCCAGGCGCTCGGGATCACGGTGGCCGATTTCCAAGTGGCGGGCGGTTTGATCCTGCTTGCCTTCGCCGTCCGCGACCTGCTCGATGTCGGAGGGGAAAAACGCCCGACGACCGAGGCCTTTGGGATCGTTCCGCTCGGCATGCCGCTGATCGCAGGGCCGGCGCTGCTCACTGCGCTCCTGGTGCTGATCGATTCGGTCGGAATGATCTACACCCTCGCCTCCCTGATCGTGAACCTGGTGATCGTGGCGGTGGTTTTCTGCTACGCGGATCGCCTGACGAAATGGATGGGCAAACAGGGGATCAACGGAATTTCCAAACTCGTCTCTCTCCTCCTCGCGGCGATCGCCGTAAGCCTGATCCGGCGCGGCTGGCTGGGGCGGTGAGCCACGCAAAAGAGAGCACCGCAAGATTCAACGGCGCGGGGCGCCAAAGCATGGTCCCTCCATGAGCGCGCGGGAAATCATCCGAGCTGACGAGTCTCAAACCGGATGAGTGCGAGGCGCCATATATGGAGGGCAGGCTGCTCGGCACTCGGAGGCCGCTAAAACAAGCCTGTTCGCAGCATCACCAAGGTGCAAGCTTCGACAACCTCAATCCCGGCGCCGCTTGCAGCGGCGGCGAGTTCATCGTTTTCCGCCCCCGGATTCATGATGATGCGTTGTGGATTGGCGGCCAGGATCTCGTCGATCAACGGTAAGGAACGCGTCGCGTTGAGGTAAAGCGTGATCGTGTGAACGGGTTGATCGATGGCCGCCAGACGCGGGTAGCAGGGCAGCCCTTCGATCTCCTCGAAGGCTGGATTCACCGGGATCGGGCGGTAATCGAAACTCGCGAGGAGCCGTATCGCTTGGTTCGCATAGCGTTCGGGCTTCGGCGAAGCGCCGAGCACCGCGACCGGTCGTTTTTCTTCAGGAATCAGGGCCATGGTATAGGGAATTCGTTTGCCGGCCGTCGAATCATCGGGTCGAGCCTAACCAGCGGTTCCATTGACAGGCTGGGCTCGCTTGTTAGTATCCGGCACTTATGAGATTTCCTCTCGCGCTCACGAGCAAGATCGCCGCGTATATCGTCGGCCACAAGCTCAGGGGGACGCAAAAATTTGCCACCGTGCTGCAGCTCGAACCGTTGCATACCTGTAATCTGACCTGCACCGGCTGCGGACGGATCCGGGAATATTCGACCAACCTCAAAGATCTCCTGCCGCTGGAGGATTGCCTTTCCGCGGCCGAGGAGTGCAACGCGCCGATGGTCTCGATCTGCGGCGGCGAGCCGCTCATCTATCCGCAGATCGAAGCGCTGATCGGCGGTCTGCTCGAGCAGAAGCGCATCGTCTACGTCTGCACCAACGCCATGTTCATGCGCAAAAAAATGCGCGAATGGCTGGCCGCGGAGTATCCGAAACGGGCCACCTGGGTGGAGCAGAAGATCACCGCGCTGCTGAGCGCGGGACTGATCACTGAAAAGGACGCGACCGCGATCCAGCAGGGGCCGAAAGATGCCAGCCAAGCCGACCATCGCCCCGAGCCGCTGGATGTATTGGAACGTGCACCTCGACGGGCTGGAGCGGACGCACGACCTGATTGTGGAGCGCGAGGGCGTCTTCAAGGAATGCATTCTCGCGATCAAAATGGCGAAGGAACTCGGCTACCAGGTCGCGACCAACACCACCATCTATAAAGAGACCGACATGGAAGAGGTCGAGCAGATGCTCGATTTCCTGAGCGATCTCGGGGTCGACGGCCACACCATCACGCCCGGCTACGAGTACGACGCAGCTAAGAAGGACATGATCGAGCGGCTGAATTTGCAGCCGGAGAATTTCTTCCTCACCCGCACCCTCACGGTCAAGAAGTTCAGCAAGATGGAGGAATGGATGCAGCGCTACACCTTCTTCGGCACGCCGGTTTATTTCGAATTCCTGGCCGGCAAACGCGACCTGACCTGCTCCGCCTGGGCGATCCCGACCCGCAACATCGCGGGCTGGAAAGCACCCTGCTATTTCATGACCGACACGGTCGGCTCAAAAGGACACTACGAGAGCTACGCCGAGCTGCTTGAGCATGTCGATTGGAGCAAATACGGCGTGGTCGACGGCGTGGCCAGCGATCCGCGCTGCGAGAATTGCATGACCCATTGCGGCTACGAGCCGACCGCCAGCCTCGGCCTCAACGCCAAACCCGGCGACACTTGGAAGACAGTGAAGTTCAACTTCGGCGCCCGCCCCAAACCAACCGGCAAAGGCAGCGAGATCGCGGCCTACAACGGCGTCACCTCGGCAACGGCCATCTCACGGGAAGAAAGCAGAACCGGCCGCGCAGGCGTCCTGACCGCTCCACATGGGTAACCCTTCCGCCAATATCATCGCGCTGCCGCGGCTCGCGAAAGAAAGCGCGCGTCCGCCTCACGACCAGCGAAGAGCTGGACGAAGCGATGCGGCTCGCCCAGGACAACCTCCTCCGCCAGCAAAAGCAGGACGGCCATTGGGTCGGCGAGCTGATGGTCGATAGCACGCTCTGCTCCGATTACGTGCTCTTCATGCACTGGCTCGGCGAGGTGGACGAGACCCTGCAACGCCGCTGCGTCAAACACATCCTGCAAGCGCCAGCTGCCCGATGGCGGATGGAATATTTATTTACGGCGGGCCGAGCGAGATCAACGCCTGCGTCAAAGCCTACTTCGCGCTCAAGCTCGCCGGCCACAGCCCCGAGGCTCCGTTCATGCAGGAAGCCCGCGCCAACATCCTGCGGCTCGGCGGCATCCCGCGGATGAATACCTACAGCAAACTTTACCTGGCGTTGCTCGGGCAGTTCCCCTGGAAATATCTGCCCGCCATTCCGGTCGAGATGGTCCTGCTGCCGAGCTGGTCCTTCTTCAACATCTACAAAATGTCGTCCTGGAGCCGGGCCATGCTCATCCCGCTCGCCATCATCAATCATTTCAAGCCGACCCGGGAGCTGTCCCGCGACAAGCAGCTGCACGAGCTCTATCCGGTCGGCACCGAGGGGAACGATTTCACGCTGCGGCGCGACCAACGCCTCCTTACCTGGCGAAATTTTTTCCTGCGCGCCGATCGCGCCTTGAAAGTGCTTGAGCCGCTGGCACAGCCGCCCGTTGCGGCAGCGCGCGCTCGAGGAAGCCGAGCGCTGGATGGTCGAACGCATCGGCGAGGGGAGTGACGGGCTGGCCGCCGTTTTCCCCGCGATGCTCAACTCCATCATCGCTCTGCGCGCCCTCGATTACTCCGAAGAATCATCCGCTCTACCAAAAAGCGCTGGCGGATTTCCGCGGGTCTCTTCGTCGACGATCCGGAGGATTTCCGCATTCAGCCGTGTCTCTCGCCGGTCTGGGATACCGCGATCAACATCATCGCCCTGGCCGAGTCGGGTTTTCCCGCGCAGCATCCCGCCCTGCAACGCGCCGCCCAGTGGCTGGTGGACAAGGAAGTGCGCGTCCGCTGCGATTGGACGGTGAACAACCCGCACGCCGAAGCGAGCGGCTGGGCCTTCGAATACAACAATATCTTTTATCCGGACACCGACGACACCGCCATGGTGCTGATGGCGCTGCGCCTGGTCCGGCCTAACGAGCAGGCAGAACTGGCCCAGGTCTTCGATCGCGCGCTCGATTGGCAACTCAGTTTCCAATGTCGCGACGGCGGCTGGGCTGCGTTCGATAAGGATGTTACCCGGCACTGGCTCGAGGACATGCCTTTCGCCGATCACAACGCGATCCTCGACCCGACCTGCAGCGATCTGACCGCGCGCACCCTCGAGTTGCTGGGCTACATCGGCTTCGACCCCGGCCGGCCGCTCGTGCGCCGCGCGGTGCGTTATCTGCGCGAGACGCAGGAGGACGACGGCTCCTGGTATGGACGCTGGGGAGTGAATTACATCTACGGCACCTGGCAGGTGCTGCGCGGCTTGCGCGCGATCGGCGAAGACATGACGGAAGATTGGATTCTGCGCGGGCGCGACTGGTTGGAGAGCTGCCAGAACGACGACGGCGGCTGGGGCGAATCGTGCGCTTCCTATGAAAATCCCGATCTGAAAGGCAAGGGCGCCAGCACCGCTTCGCAGACCGCCTGGGCGCTGATGGGCCTCTGCGCCTGCGGCGACCTCGATCGGCCAAGCGTGCAGACGCGGTTTGCGATACCTGCTCGACACGCAACAAACCGACGGCGCCTGGGATGAGCTGGAAATCACCGGCACCGGCTTCCCGCGCGTCTTCTATCTGAAGTACGACATGTATCGGCAGAACTTCCCGCTTCTCGCCCTCGCCACCTACGTCAATTACCGCAGCGGCATCGGCCACTACCAGAGCTTCTACCGCTGGGTCGGGAAGTAGCCCGCCGACCCTTCTCCCCAACTTTGTCATTGTGAACCGCAGAGACGGCGAAGGCGCAACTACTCCTTCGCGATCTTGCCGCCCCAAGAGAGGATCTTGGCCTTTGTGCCGGCCGCTTCGGCTTCCTTGATGTCGCCGTTGCGATTGTAGAATAATGAAAGGCTGGTCCAGCCGATCTGGTCGTTAGGCTTGAGCGCGACCGTTTTCCTGCCAGCCTCGATCGCCTCGGGGAAGCGTCCGAGTTTCATTAGCGCCATGCCGAGCGCGTGCCAGCCGTCGAAAACTGCGGGTCGAGTTCGACGCAGCGGCGATATTTTTCGACCGCGTCCTCCAGCTCGCCGATAGCCAGGTCGCCGTTGGCTTCATCGAAAATTTCGTCGACCGATTCCATCGTTATTTCCCGCACCGAAGGCGCGGGCTCTGCTAACCGGGGACCGGTTGCGGCTGTCGGCTCCGCCACGCCAGCGGCGCTGACGCCGCGCGCGCAGCCATTCGTAGAAAACCATCTGGCTTCGATTGTCCAAAGCCCGGGTCTCGAGCGAGGCGCGCTCCTTCTCGAATTGTGCCGGATCGATCGCTTCGCGTTTTTCCAGGACGACAAGCAGGCCGCCCTCCGGCGTGCTGACAAATTCGCTCACGTTGCCCGACTCGAGTTCGCTCGCTGCCCGTTTGATGTAGGGCATGTCGGCGCTCTCTTTTGACTCAGGACTGGGGGCCGGCGAACCGTTGGGTGGCCGATCGACGAGGGAGAATGGAGGCAGTTTTTCGGCCTGCACGCCGGCTTGGGTGGCAGCCTCAGCCACCGCTTTACCGCTCTTCAATTCCTCACGGAGTTTGCCCGCCACCTCGGCTGCCCTGGCTGCGACCATTTGCTGCGCCATCTGTTTTTTCATTTCTTCGACCAGTTTGGGCCGCGCCTCCTCCAGGGTCAGAGGATGGGAAGGCTCGATCTTGACCAGGTGCATCACGTCAAAACCATCCGAAGTCTGGATGGCTTCGCTATTGGAGGATTCTTTCGTTAGGCTGAAAGCGGCGGAGGCGAGCGTGGGCGTGGCGGCCAGGAGAGGGTCGGGCGCGGCCTCGGTAAATTCGCCCGTCTCTTTCGGGGTGAGCTTGAATTTTGCGCTCACCTGATCGAAATCCGCACCCTGCGCCTGCAGCGCTTCGGTGAAGTCATTCGCGGCGTCGGCCAGTTTCTGCAGGACGTCGATGCGCTGTTTGCCGGTCAGTTTCTTCTGTTCCTCGGTCAGCGCGAACTGCACGAACTTTACTTTTCGTTTCTCGTCCGATTTCAACTGCGCCTTGCGCGCTTCGTAATATTTTGCTGATCTCCGTCGTCGCTGACCTGCGCGTCCTGCGAAGTCGCCGGCCGGAAAGCGAACCGACGCTCACGTCCATTTTCGCGTAGGCCTTTTCGTAGCTCTCCTTCATCTCGCCTTCCGGAAGGCTGACCCCGGCGCTGAGAAGTTTCTTGACCCGCTCGAGCGCGATTTGATCGGACGCCAGTTCCTCAATTTGCGCTTCGCTGAAACCATCAGGGGCAAGCGCCCGGTCGGTCAGATCCGTATAACGCGAGATCTCAAAGCCATTCTCGCCCTGAAAAGCAGGCAGCGCTTTGACCGCCGCGGCGACCTCGGACGTGGTCGGATCGATCCCGAGTTGCTCGGCTTCGTGACGCAGGACGATCAGATTCCAGGAAAAATTTTCGAATGCCTCGGATTCATTCTGGGCGCCGGCAGTCAACTCGGTCACCAAATCGCGCAGGCCCAGTTGGCTGGCGAGTCGCAGGAGGCGGGCGTTCCGCTGCATTTCCACCTGCGAAACAGTGCGGTCGTAGACTTTGCCGACCGTGCCGTCGCCCATCTGCGCGAAGTCGGTCTTGTTCCAATACCAGGAGAAGGAAATACAGACGAGGACCGTGATGATGATCATCAGGACCTTATGGTGCTTGCGCATTACGGTAATCATGGGCTTAGAGCAGGTTGAGGGCGGAATTTAGGGTCTCGCTCGGGGGCGGCAACTGATTTCTATTCCGGGTCGCTCAGCGGCTGCTCCGGACGGCGCTGCGCCCGGACGAATTGCTCCACCTCTTCGACGTAGGTCTTGAAGGGATTGCCCATGACGAGAAAATCGTGCGCTCTCGCAGGCAATCGAATCCCAATTGATCACATAGGGCTGTTTCTGGCTGCGGAATGCCGCCACAGCATGGGCTCGGCCGCTCGCCCGGGTGTCGAGCGGCGGTGTGAAGGTGGCGTCTTTTTGGCGGACGAGATTGTTCCACTCGCCGATCCGCTTGGCCGGATCGAGGCCGAAGAAAAGACCCGCGCGCCGGATCGATGTTGTGATACTCGAGGTCGAGGCTTTGCAGCCACGGATCCCTCCAGTTCAGATCCTCCGCCTTCATGAAAGATTCGAGCAGCCATTTTTTACTGATCCAATCGACGCCGCCGAGCAAGGCTTCGGGTTTGTTAGGCAGCGCGTCCAGCGTGTAGCTCCAGCTTTCCAGCAGCCAATCGGTCTCCTCGTCGTGACCGCCGAGATGCTTGCTGGCGAGGGCGTGCAGGCGCCATTGCACATCGAGCGCGCCGATCGTCTCGCCATTCTCCAGCTCCACTATGCCAGCGCTGGGTCGGGTCGCGCGAAATTTCCCGCGTCGCCTGGACGGCGTCGAGCAGGGTCAGGTCGTTAGGCAAAAGCCCGGCTTTCGAGCAGGGTGAGAATGCAGGCGGTCGTCCCGATCTTCAGCGCATTCGCAAACGGGCTCATGTTCGAGTCGCCGATGAGCAGATGGAGCCGGCGATATTTCCGATAATCGGCCAGCGGCTCGTCGCGCGCGTTGATGATCGCGCGATTGAACTGCACCCATTGGTAAATGTCGTTCACGATGTGATCGGCCCGCTGGCTGAGCTGGAAATCGACCGTTTCTTCCGCCGCCGGCACCTCGAAATCGAAGGCGAGGGGATTGGCCTGCCCGACCCGGCCCGGCGCCGGTGAAAATCTGCCGCGTGGCGAGGAAAGCGAGCAGCGCGCCGAGCGCCGCGGGAGTAAACTGCGCCTCCCGTTTCATCAGATAATTCTCGTGGCAGCCAAAGGTCGCGCCGGTGTGGTGATCGATGTTGTTCTTGATGAACGAAACCGTTTCGCCTGCGCCTAACGACTCCAGCGCCGACTGGCAAAAGTTGGTCGCCGGCCAGGTCGTAGGCCACGATGTCGCGCAGTTGCCGGCACTCGGGCGAGGCGTACTCGATGTGCCCCATGTCGAGATAAATGCGGCCGCCATTGAGCAGGAACCCGCCATTGCCGGGCGGCTCCTCGTAGTCGCGATAATGCAAGTCGATCGCGCCCGCCCGCATCCGGCGGAAGAGATGATTTTTCACCCGCACCGGCCAGGCGTCGCCGTTGGGGTGCGCGGCGTCGCCGCTCACCAGGCAGCCATATTCGGTCTCGATCCCTGCGATCCGATCCATCGCCTGCGAGCATCCGACACCGCCGCGCGCGTGGACAAGGGACAATGCGCGGCGCAACTTTGCCGCATGAGCACGAAACCATTTCCCGCGCGCAGTCCGGCCGAGAAAGTCGGCGGTCTGGTTCACTTCGGGCGCATGCTCGACAAAATCCGCGCGCACGCGCGCGGCGAGCTGCCGGCGGAATACGTGCCAGAACCTCGGGCAACGGCTTCGATGGCCGCTGCGTGCGCTTCCTCGGGCTGAATTATGAGGACGTCGTCGCGCGAGGTGAAAGAGGGCGGCACGGATGAGGAAATCTGCGCTGGGCCTTGGAAAACGGCCGCAACCCTTCCGAGGAAGAGGTCGAAATCTGGAACGAGTTCATGCGAAAATGCGGCTGGAATGATGAAGTCACCGAAATTCTCGATCGACGCAAAAAGGAGAGCGGCTTGCAGCGAACGCGACGATATCGAGACGATGTTCCAGTATATCGACGCCGACGAAGGCCGGTCGCTCTAACGAATCGCTCCGGGACCTTCGGCGGCGGCGGGGGCGGCTTCTGGCGGTATTCGATCACGGCCCAGACGGTCGCGACAATCGATCGCCACACGATACGGCCGGCGACGATCAGCCGCACCCGCGATGGGCGCGGGCGGCTGGCATCGTCCGGCTGGCGCCATCGACCTCTATTCGGAGAGCGTGTCGATCCGCTCCGCGAGGCCGAAATCGAGTTCCGTCAGGCCGCCTTTGCTGTGGGTGGAAAGGACCAGGCGCACCTTGTTGAAGCGGATATCGATGTCCGGGTGATGCTCCTCGTCCTCGGCCACTTCCGCCACGCTGTTGACGAAATCGATCGCCTCGGAGAACTCGTCGAACTCGAAGGTCCGCTCGATGTGTTTCTTCTCGAGTTCCCATTCCGGAATCTTTTTCAGACGATTTTTCAGCTCGTCGGCTTTGATTAGCTCGGCCATGACGGCAACACGAGTAGCATCCCGTTTTGCTTTTGCAACGGCGAATCCAAGCCGCTTTTTGCCGGGAGCGGGTGAGAGGGCGAGGGACTTTTTTCTTCCGCTAGAGTGCCGAGGATTTTGCGCAGATTCCTCGCCGAATCGAAAACCTCCACGGCGCAGCGACGGGCCTCGCCGGAAAGCCGGTCCCAATCGCGCAGCACCCGCCGGGCCGCCTCGCGCGGCCTCCGCGGCGTCGCGCACAAAGACAAAGCCCGCTTTCCTGGCGGGAGATATTTCGCTGCGCCCGTTCTCTCCGTGATGACCGGGCCGCCCGAGCGCGAGAAAAGCCGCAGCGCGATCGCTCACCCAGCCGGTCCGCCAGCTGACGTCGACCCCCTTGATCGCGGTGAATTCCGCCGTCGCCGAGGCCGAGATAACGCCGATATCGCGCCGGCGTGCGCGCAACTCGATGCGGCGCGGTCAGCTGCCAGCCGAGTTTGCGTCAGGCGCGACGCTCTCCGGGTCGTCGGCATTGAGATTCATCGCCAGTTCCCAGCGCGCTTCCGGAACTCGCGAGGGCAGGTCGAGATAGGGCGCGAACGCGTGCTTCTTCGAAAGATCGGGAAATTCGCCGTTCACCTCCACGCTCCCGCCCCAGTACCATTGGCCGATCGTGGTGAATTTCGGCCGCCGCGGGCGTGGTTGTGGGCGGAGCAGTTTCGTATCGGCCAGTGGATAAAATGTGCGCCAGGGCAGCGGGGATTTCGGAAGGCGGCAATCGTCGCCGTGAACGATTGAGCCCGATCGTCCAAAATTCGTGATGAGGGTTCTGGCCGAGATCGAGTTTCGTCATCCAATAAAAGATCTCGCTCGGATCGAGATCGCAGAAAATGCGCCGCTCGAATTCGAGCAGAAACGGCGGATGAATCGAATAGGCGAGATTGAGCAGCACGTTGGGGCCGGCCAGCCGCGCGCGCAGCTCGCGTTTCGAAAGTCCGATGCAGCGCATCGCGGCAAGTTCCTGCTGCGTCGCCCGTATTCTCTTGATGCAGAAGGCAGTAACGACCAGCCAGCCCGTGAGCGCGGAGCTGCCGCTGGAAGTTTGCGATGCAGGCCGCATCCGCCGCGCGATCCTTCGTGGCGGGCAGCACTTCGAGCCAGATCGCGTCCTGCCGGAGCCGGCGCAATCCGAGCATCCACTGCAGCGGCACGGAAAAATTGCCGCCCCCTTCGCGATATTTTGCCGCAAAGCCGCACCCGAGGAAAACCGTCACGGGAAGATGATCGCGCGAAATGAACGCGGTGAAAGTGCTTTGCGCCCTGTTTTGGCTTGACCAGGGTGAGAGCGCCTAACTATAAAGGCCGTTCTTCCCAAAAACCAAAAACCCAAATCCACACATTTATATGACTACCTCTCGAGTGATTCTTCCAAGCATGAAATTCGTTCTGCGCAGCCTTGCTCTGGCCGCGGTCGCCTTGCTGTCCGCCCACGCCATGGCTCAGCAAAGGACCTATATTTACAGCCAGAGTAACAGTAACATGAAGCCGAATCGGAATACCATTTTTGCGTTTAGCAATGATGGCTTCGGTAATCTTGCTCCCGTACCTGGATCCCCTTATCCGACCGGCGGAGCGGGAGTCTCCGCCCCGAGTGGAACTGAATTCGACGCCGACCAGGAAGTGGTCATTAATAAGCCGGGCAACGTGCTCTACGCCGTCAACGGTCACTCCAACTCGATCTCTGCCTTTGCCATCAATAGCGATGGGACTTTGACGACCCTGCCGGGATCTCCTTTCCCGTCCGGTGGTCAAAACCCGGTTAGTATCGGACTTGCAAAAGGCTTTCTCGTGGTCGCGAACAAGAATGAGGATCCGAGGCAGAACATCGAAGCTGATTTGCCTAATTATACCACCTTCAAGGTGAATCCGGGCGGCGGACTAACGATGAATGCAGGTTCCACCGTTGACCTCCCCCAGGGTAGCTCCGTTGCGCAAGCGCTCATCTGGGAACGCGGACACATGATCTTTGGCTTGGAGTTCCTTACCTCGCGCATTGCCACCTACAGATACGACCAAAACGGAATCATGACGGAGTTGGATGCAGTTACTCCAGTCGTTCCGGGCAATTCGTTTCTGGGCGAGATTCTTCATCCCACGAAAAAGATTCTCTACGCCGGCCTCCTTAGGTCAGCCGAAGTCGCCGTCTACACTTATGACAACGCCGGTGCGATGTCGCATGTGAACACCGTTCCGAACGAAGGTGCCGATATTTGCTGGTTACAGGTCAATACCGCCGGCACTCGGCTTTATTCCTCGGAGTCGCTGAGCAATACGATGACCGTCTATGACATTTCCAACCCGACCAGCCCGGTGCAGATTCAGCGGGTCAACATCGATGCCACTGATAAGCCGCTCTCGAACATTGCGCTCGATCCCAGTGGGAAGTTCATCTACGCCCTCTCGGGGCGAACGATTCATGCCTTGAACGTCGATGCCAACGGCCTATTGAACGAGACTTCCATCCCCATCGCCATGCCGGGCTCGGCTAACGAAACGCCATTGGGTCTCGCAGTCGTGCGGAAATAGCAGAGGGGGCGCCGGGCGTGGCGGACGGTCGCCAGAATCCGGGATGATCCCGGCGTTCGCTGTCCAGTTGACGCCCCGCATTGCCTCTCTTTATTACCCTCCCTTGCGCCCGTAGCTCAACTGGATAGAGCATCTGACTACGGATCAGAAGGTTTGAAGTTCGAATCTTCACGGGCGCACTTCTCCCTCCTCAATCTCCGGTCTGCTCCGCGCTGATGAGGCGAGGAAAGGCCAATCCGGTGGTCACCTCGGATTGGCGAGTCTGGCGTGCCGCGGTTGATAGACCCCACGCATTCCGCCGCCGGAAGCGTCAGTCGGGACGCACGAAGGCGCGTCCGCCGCAGCCTCCGTGCTGTAACTGATGAGTGCCGGGCCAGGGCCGCACTCTAAGAAGTGAACCTATTTCATGGAAACGGAAAACAGCTCCGTATCGATGCTGAAACCGCCCCCATCAACGCCGTTAGGCGCGGTGAGGAGAAGCTTGTTGCCCACCACCGTGAGATGATTGATCGCGTACCCAAAATTATTTCCGGGCTCTTCATAGACCATTTGCGTCCCCTGGGCTGTGCCATCCGTCATCCAGAGCTGAGTGCGGACCGTGAAGTGAGCGTCATCCGGCACGATCGCGACGAAGAACAGGCGTCCGGCCACCACCCTGAATTCCTGCGGCGAGGAGCGCAACAGGCCAGGATTGAGATCGACCAGCATCTGAGTTCCCTCTTCCGTCCCGTCCGTCATCCATGGCTCCGCCCCGTGCACGCCATCGTCCGCGCTAAAGTAGACGCGCCCGTTGTACTGCGTCATGCCTAACGGAACCGAAGCGCCCGTCGGATTGATATCGCGCAGCAGTCGCGTCCCCTCAGTCGTTCCGTCGCTCTGGAAAAGCTCCGTCCCGTGCGTCCCGTCATCCGCGATGAAGAGCACGACCGTTTTCGCCTCGCTGCGGTCGGAAGGGGCGCTCGTCGCGGGGCGGAATCGCGCCAGAATTGGAAGCTCGGGCCCGGAGCCCTCCGCCCCGGGATTCAGATCCGCCACCAGCACCGTCCCATCCTCTGTCCCGTCTGTCCGCCAGAGCTCGGCGCCGTGCACGCCATCGTCGGCCCGGAAGAAGACAAAATGATTGTAGCGAATAAAGCCAGTCGGGATGGAAGGCTCGGAGCCTGGATTGATATCCTTCAGTTGGTAAGTGCCCTCCGCGGTTCCGTCGGTACGGAATAATTCGCGGTCGTAGGTGGCAGTGCCGTCGGGATGAATCACCACCGATTCATCCGCCGCGAAGCAGGTCACGTGGCGCAGCGCCGTAAACTCGATCGGGATCGACCATTCCGCTCCCGGATGTAAATCGATGATCCGGGTTGTCCCGGCCGGTGTGCCGTCCGTCCTCCACGGCTCGAGGCCACCTACTGGGTCGAGCGCCGTGAAAAGAACTGTCGTGTCGTCGAGCGCTTTGAAATTATCCGGCAGGGGTGGACCGAAAGTGCCGCCGCCGGATAGCCCCGGAAAAGTATCTACCAGCAGGAAAGTCCCCGCTGCTGTGCCATCCGAGCGCCACGCCTTCGAGCCCAGAAAATCGGCGCTATCGAAGCCGTTGAAATAAAGAGCCCCATTCGCCACCGTCAGCTTATCCGGAAAACCATTCAGCGGACCCGGGTTGAGATCGAGCACCATCTCGGTGCCCGCCTCCGTTCCATCCGTGCGCCACAATTCAAATCCGTTCGCGCCATTGTTCGCCCGGAAGTAGCCGGTCCCATCGAGCGTCACGAAAATGTCCGGGTCCGATCCTTCCGGGCCCGGATTGATGTCCTTCACTAGTTGCACGATCGGCGCCGATTGAGCCGAGGCAGAAGAAGACAGGATAAATACGGCAGCGGCGGTCACCAGGAACCGGCCGCTCCGCCCGATCAGACGCGAGATGGATTGGTTGGCCATTATCATTTTTAACGGCTCAGCCGGGATGGTCAATCGGTTGAGGTAACCGATTGGGCCATCTTTCCGGTATAATAGGACTTTTAGTTCTCAGTCCCTGTGATCTTCAGCGCCTCAGTCCCTGCCGGCACCGTCTCGATTCGATCGTAGCCGAGACATTCGATCCGATTTTGCGAGACGCCGGGAACAACGAGATTGGCCCATTCACCGCGCACCACCTGCACCACCTTCTCCGACGCGATTCCCGGGGGAGCAATCTCCACCGCCGCCGGGCGTTCCTCACCATTCACCTTCATTCTAAACATAAACAATCCCATCACCTGGCTCACGCCCGCACTCTACGATGCGCATCCACCTCTGCCAAAAACTCTAGTCATAGCGGAAGACCGCTCAGATTCGACACGGCGCGAATCGCACATTCAAGGACTCCCACGAGCACCGAGGCGAGCCTTGCCAAAGTTTTCACTGGCACGAAGCGACATTTGGCTGTGCATTCCCTCATGATCTGGCGCGCTTTTTCTTTCGGGGCGGCTTTCCTCGGCCTTTGTGCTTCGCTTGCGGCCCAGGGGCTCTCGCGCTCCGGCCCAAGCACGACCGATCCTTTCTCGGCCCTCTCCCTGCACTCGCTTGCAGTGACCGCGGCCACGCCGACGCTCAGATCCCAGGGCAGCTTTCGCACCCTCAATACCGCCTGGTACAGCCCCACGCCATTGCAGTTTGCCGATCCTCGCGCCTTCTCCTTCGCCAACGCCTTTGGCTGGGTCGAGGCCTCGCCTAACAACTTCCTGCCTTCCTTCACCGCCGAGGCCGTACCGAGATTATCGCGCCAGGGCAGCGTCGCGCCTCAGGCGCAGGAAAAGCTCTTCGGCCTCGTCCCGAAACCCGATTACGTCGGTGGCGAAGTTGGCGTCTTCTACGGGCGCTCGATCAGCGGAAAATCGAAGGCCGAAGTCGAGGCGGGCTACATCTTCAGCGAGATCGTCGAAGGCAACACCCACATCAGCGTCGGCGCATCCTACGAGCATTCGAGCGGGCGCAGCGCCCGCATCATCGGGCGATAAAGGGTGCGTGGAGGGATGGGCGCCGTCCCGTCCGTGTCTTACGACCGGTTACCCGGTCATCATTGGTCACTCCTCTTACTCTTCCCCTTCGGGATAATCGTAGCCTGCCAGGCGACCGCCTGCCACTTGCCGTCGCGTTTCAGAAACGTGCCGGTATTGAAATAATCCATCACCTCCTTCTTCCCTTTCGTGTTGGTCGTGCCGACGAGCCGAAAGGCCACGATAGCCGTATCGCCGTATTGCTGGATGCGCACATCTTCCGCGCTATAGACAGTCTCTTCTTCGCCCGGCTTGGCCGGGCTTTCAGCCCGCACTTCCTTCATGATATCGGCCTTCCCGATCCGTTTGCCGGCCGAGCTGGTATAGATTAGCTTATTCGCCCAAAAACGGTCGTGCATCGCCGCATCGTTACGGCCCGCGCCCTGCAGGAAATCGTTCAGCAACTTCGTCAGCTCAGGCCCATCCGGCGCATCCTCCGCGCGCAGACCGCCGGTGAAGCTCAGCAACAGCAGGATAGTAAGTAGGTGTTTCATCGGATCACCAAGAGATCAGTTTCCGGGATGGCTTGGCAAGCGCGAAACGCACCGCCGCCGTTAATTGGTTGGGCCAGCCACAACTCCCGGGCGAATTTCATCACGCTTGGGTAAAAAAATGCGGCGAAGGTTACCCCTCGCCGCTTTTTTTGTTGATCAGCTATCTGCCTGCGCAGCAGCCTGCATGTATCTGCCCGGGTTAGGCGGCCACCTTGGAGATCGGGCTGGACAAGTCACTGGAGCCCTTGTCCTCCGGGGAAAGCACCACCGGCAATTTTAACGGACGGCGCACGCGCTGCAGCCCTTCAATCGTGCCGAGTTTGCGGCTCCAGTACAGCGTCATAGATGAAAATCAGCGCGTTGAGAGCCTGGTTTTGGGTCGCGGCGGCGAACGTGCGCTCCTCGGCGAGATAACTTAAGAACGCCGCCACCTCAGGCGCGCCCATCTTGAGGGATGGCACGTTTACCGTGGAAGAGAATGAAGCGCCGATCCAGCCGAGGTAGACCTCTTCGGTGCGCAAACTGTAGCGGCGGGTGCGCAGAATCGTTCGCACCTGGTCGAGTAATTTGGGCGTGGCAGGTCGAGTTGGCGCCGGCACACTGTCGGGCATGTTTTCGTTTTACCCCGGGTTTTACCTCGCAAGCAACCGAAGGCGAAACTCCCTTTGGCATAATCTCTGTTAGACCTTACCGCCATGCGATCTGTTTACTCTGTATCTTTAGCTCTCGTGCTCGCAGTGATGTCGGCGGCAGAAACCCGTGCCCAACTGATGGAGGACGGCAAGCCCGTTACCGGACCGAATATCGGCTCAGCCCGAGGCTTCACAGCACAGCTTTGGATGACCGAGCATGAGGAGTTCTTCAAGAAATTCTCGCAAGACGGAGCCGTGAGATTTGACGGCACCAGCGATGTTCGCCGAGACGTCCCCGTATTTCTCACTTTCTTTATCACCGGTCCGGGACTCGACGCCTCCGGAGCGGCGGACGTAACGGCTGATATTGTCATCCGCAAACCAGATGGCTCCGTCTACTTTGAAGGCAAAGAGGCTCCCTGCTGGAGCGGCAAGTATCCGGTACTCGACGGAGAGCACGCAGGTCGCCGACGCGAAGATCAAGCTGCGCATCGAGCCAGAAGATCCAGCGGGCAAGTATACCGTCGAAGCAACCGTGCATGACAAGGTCAAGAAAGTCGATCTTCCATTGAAGAAGACGTTTGACGTTGCCAAATGAGGCCTAGGATACTGCCTTGGAGCCGGGTCTGGCCAGTGGAGTATTCGCTCGGACATAAGCCGGTGTAACTGCCGACCTGGCGGCGGTTCTGGAAGCGGCGCCAATCACCGATCTCGCGGTCGAGCAGGACGCTGGTGAGAGCGCCCAGGCCGCGCGGCTGGGCCGGGTCGGCCGCCGCTTGCAGCTCTTTGCTCAACTCGCCGATCTGGCGGTGAAGTTGGAGGAGGAGAGGCTGGGTGTGGTCGAGTAACTCGCGCAGCCAGGGTGGTAACTCCAGTTTGGCATAGGTGCGGGGCTGCCACCAGTGGCGCACGCCGTCCAGGCCATGATTGACCATCAGGCTGCGGCCGTGGGCTTCAAGCTGGGTGCGAGTGCGCACGAGCTGTTCACGCTGGCGATGGAGGGCGCGGCGTTGTTCCTCTTCTTCACTCGGGATGCGGATGACGGCCAAAGCATCGCGGTTGCCTTCCAAGTAGCGATCGAGCCGCAGACAGAGGGCTTTGGCGTCGCGCCCATCGGTCTTCACCCGCTGATTTCGTTCGTCGAGCTTCTGCGGGGCGACGACGTAGCAGTGGATCCCGAGCGCGTGGAGCTGGCGTTGCAGGGTAAAGCCAAAACCGCAGGCTTCGTAGACGGCGTGGATCTCGCCACCACCCGGGGCCAGCTTCGCGGCCCAGAGGAGGAAAGCGGCTTTGCTGAAGCGCTGCGGCGGCTGCGGCCCCCGGCCGGCCGGTTGCAGGACGACGACGTATTGGTGCTGGTGGACATCGATTCCGAGCTTGCTCGTGCTCGGGCGGCCATTAAACTGTCCGCGGGTTGCCTCGAGTGAGGCCAGCTCTGTATTAGTATGTTTACGCATATTTGTCGGGTGTAGGTCCAACTCCCGCACCCGGCAACTCTCATCATGTCATCTAGGCGATCGAGCCAACCGCGGACCAGGGATATGCCTAGTTTTCACTGATTCATGAACGCCACTCGTAGTTCGCGCGGTGGCTCATCTTGTTCTCGTTAGATGGAGAAACCGCTTTTTCAGATTTCGGCACAAGCTGGAAGTCCACCAACCAAGTCATTTTCTACAGCGATCGCGTGGAGCACGAGTGGAAGACGCCTCTGACGGCGAGCGGCAAGTCGGTCTATCTTCGAGACTCCTTGAGTCCATACCTTTCGTCACAGCGCACATTCGGCTGGGGCGCGCGGTCAGCATTTAAGAGCTTCGCTTGGTTCTTCGGCATCGGGCTGATTATGCAGCAAGGCTTCGGACGGCCCCTCCTCAACGCTTTCGGCATTCTCTTCTATATTGTCGCTGCCACGCTGCTCGTATACGGCCTGACCAGACTGCGGCGGCAAGAGTGGCTCTATATTCGCCGCCGGGACGCTTGTCACATTGCTGGCAGCCACGATAGAGGGCTTTTCTCCAGACGAGTTTCGTGAGAGGTTCGAGGATTACGTTAGGATCTTGGAGGCCATGCCACATCAACCATCTGACCAGGCGATGCAGCCAAACGCTGGCCGGCGTATGACCAAGCTTTTCATGACTCGGACCTCTAATCCCGCCAACCTGCGCGCTCTCGCCAGCGGTGGCTGATCTTGTTACTCGTTAGGCGTTGCTAGTTACTGTCAACTCCTGCCAAACCGATGGCGTCGTCATACCTTTATTGGTTCATCATTGGATGCGAGATCGCATTCTGGATGGTCCTCGCGCTGGCCCTGACGGTTCGCTACGTTTTCGGGCTCGATCGCCCCAGCCGGCTCCTGCTGCTCGCATTGCCCGTTGTGGATTTACTGCTGCTTGGCTTCACCGCCCTGGATTTAAAGGACGGTCGCCCTGCTGGCCTGGCTCATGGGCTGGCCGCGCTCTACGTGGGCGTCACAATGGCTTTCGGAGGTATAACCGTGTCGTGGGCAGACGGACACGTCGGCCACTGGTTCACGGGTTCACCCAAGCCGGCGGCGGCTCCGACGCGTGGCTGGCCGGCACTCCGTTACGAGCTGTTGCTTTGGGCGCGATGCATTGCCGCCGCACTCATCACAATCGTTCTTGTTGCTGGCCTGATCGCCTTCGTGAACGATGAGGCGCGCACTGAGGCATTGCAGGCTTGGTTTCGAATCCCGCTCGGAGCGGTCTTTTTCTGGTTTCTCTTCGGTCCGCTCTGGACGCTTCTCTTCACATCCTGGCGGAGGAAACGCGATGCGCCCGAAGACGCCTAACCAGGCGCTGGAGCCAACCGCTGGCCAGCGTACGACCCTGCTTTCCGCGACTACTTTCCTTCAACTAACCGCCGCGCGCGTTCCCGCTCGTGGCAGCTCAGTTTGTTCTCGTTAGGACTCGAGATTCGTACGCATCCAAAGCTCTTTATTTCTATGCGTTTGAAAGTGGGAACCGAACTTGCGGCGTCGATCTTTCTCCTGACAGCAACACTGGGCTGGTCCCAGCCGGTGCCTGGATCATTGGAAGTGCGCTGGAATGAGGGTGCTCCAGACTGCACGGCCACGCCGCAAGACCCGCTTCAAGTCCACGCCTACGAGCCGCAAACCTTTATTTTGCGCGAGAGTCCTTGCGCGACCTTCGAAGCGAATTTTCTCTACCTTCTGGTCGGCTCCGACAAAGCTCTTCTCATCGATACCGGCGCCCTCGCGGACCCGAGAGAGATGCCGCTGGCGAAAACGATCCTGGAACTATTGCCGGATAGGAACGGCCAAAAGCTTCCACTTCTGGTGGCACACACGCACCGCCATTTAGATCATCGCGCTGGCGATCCTCAATTCGCATCCCTTCCAGCGGTCCAGATCGTGCCCATAGATTTGGAGGGAGTTCGCACATTTTTCGGCTTCACGGACTGGCCAAATGGGATTGCACAGATCGATTTAGGCGGCCGAACTGTGGATGTAATTCCGACGCCCGGACACAATGAGACGCATGTGGCATTCTACGACGACAGGACGGGGATTCTATTTTCCGGCGATTTCCTGATGCCGGCCCGCCTGCTGATTGAAGACGCCGCGGCTTATCGCGAAAGCGCGCTGCGAGTTATCGAGTTTCTGAAGACGCGGCCGCTCACCCATATTCTGGGTGGCCACATCGAATTGAATGCGGCGGGACAGGCCTACCGATTCAGATCTCGTTATCATCCCAATGAACACCGGCTCGAGTTAGCGAGGGAAGACCTGATAGCTTTGCCAGCCGCGTTTGAAAGCTTCAACGGCTTTTACGCACGGCATCCGAATTACATCCTTAGCAATCCCATTCGCAACCTCGTGGCGCAGGCAATGATCGCGCTCGCGGTGTTAGTTTTCATTGTGTGGGCAGTGCGTCGGTTGCTACGCCGACGGCGCTTATGATCCCCAGCGTTTTTGCGTCCGCGGTGCGACTTTAGCCGGGCGTTCCGGGAATGAACTGCTATTTTCGCGGCAAGATGCGCTGCCTCTTTTTTGCCCTGGCCCTGGCCACCGTTTCGCTCTCTTTCGCCGGTCGCGCGGCGCCGGATAACGACAAGCCCAAAACTAACGACAAGGAAAACAAGCCGCTCCCTGGCATCGCGGAAAAGACGCGCGGAATGCAGAAGATGCCGGGCTATTTCAATCTCTTCTGGGACGCGCGCGCCGGGAAGGTGTGGCTGGAGATCGACAAACTCGAGGCGGACTTTCTCTATGTCGTCTCGCTCGCGGCCGGCGTGGGCTCGAATGATATCGGGCTGGATCGCGGGCAATTCGGCGATCTCGAGAGCGAGAACAGCAGTCCGGAGCACCTGGTAAAATTTGAACGCACGGGGCCGAAGGTGCTGCTGGTGGAGCGAAATCTCGCCTACCGCGCGGTGACGAAGAACGTGGATGAGCAACGCTCTGTGGAGGAGGCTTTTGCCCGCTCGGTACTCTGGGGTTTCAAGGTGGAGGCGGAGGAGAAGGGCCGGGTGCTGGTGGATGCGACGCCTTTTCTACTGAACGACGCGCATGGCGTGTCGGACAAGCTGAAGGCGAAGAAGCAGGGCGAGTACAAGATCGATGAATCGCGCTCGGCGATCTATCTGCCGCTCACGAAGAATTTCCCGAAGAACACCGAGTTTGAGGCGACGCTGACTTTTGCGGGGGAGCCGGCGGGCGATTGGATTCGCTCGGTCACGCCGACGGCCAAGGCGGTGACGGTGCGCGAGCATCATTCTTTTGTGAAGCTGCCGGACGATCAATATGTGCCGCGCGTTTTCGATCCGCGCTCGGGCTATTACCCGATGAGCTACGCGGATTACGCGACGCCGATCCAGGAGCCGCTGGTAAAGCGGTTCATCACCCGGCATCGGCTGCGCAAGAAAGATCCAAAAGCGGCCGCCAGCGAGCCAATGGCGCCGATCGTCTATTACGTGGACCGCGGGGCGCCGGAGCCGGTGAAGTCGGCGCTGATCGAGGGGGCGTCGTGGTGGAACCAGGCCTTCGAGGCGGCCGGCTACAAGGATGCGCTCGAGGTGAGGGAACTCCCGGAAGGGGCCGACCCGATGGACCTGCGCTATAACGTGATCGAGTGGATCCATCGCTCGACCCGGGGCTGGTCCTACGGCAACAGCATCATCGATCCGCGCACGGGCGAGATCATGAAGGGGCATGTGTCGTTAGGCTCGCTCCGGGTGCGCCAGGATTTCCTGCTCGCGCAAGGCCTGGTGGAGGCCTACGCGACCGACGCGACGCCTGATCCGCGGCTGCTGGAGATGTCGCTCGCGCGGCTCCGCCAACTGGCGGCGCACGAGGTGGGGCACACGCTCGGGTTGCAACATAACTTCGCCGCCAGCACGCAGGATCGCGCCTCGGTGATGGATTATCCGCCGCCAGTCATCGCAATCGATGGGAAAGGGGACCTCGATCTCAGCCATGCCTACGCGAGCGGCATTGGCCCCTGGGATAAGCGGACGATTCTCTATGGCTATCAGGATTTCGGGCGCGAGACTAACGAGTCCGACGCACTCGTGACTATCCTGCGGGAGAATATCAGCAAGGGATTTCGCTATCTAACCGATGCCGATGCCCGCCCGCCCGGGAGCGCAAACCCGCTGGCTCATCTCTGGGATAACGGATCCTCGGCGGTCGAGGAATTAAATCGCCTGATCAAGGTGCGTGCAATCGCCCTCGGTCGGCTCGGCGAGAGAAACATCCCGCCCGGCGCGCCGATGGCAACGCTCGAGAATGTGCTGGTGCCGGTTTACCTAATGCATCGCTTCCAGGCGGAAGCGGCGACCAAGTGGATCGGCGGCGTCAGTTACACCTACGCCGCGCGCGGCGATGGACAGCCGACGAACGATCCGCTATCGCCGGAGCAGCAACGCGCCGCGCTCGCCGCCGTCTTGCAAACCTTGCGGCCCGAGTTTCTCGAGTTGCCGGCGAAGCTGGTCGCGCAACTGCCACCGCGCCCGCCCGGTTATGCCCGCGATCGGGAATCATTCGACTCTCACACCGGGCTCGTCTTCGATCCGCAGGCGGCGGTGGAGGGTTGGATCGATGCCGAGCTCGATTTGTTGTTGCATCCCGAACGTCTCGCCCGCCTCGTGGCCCAGAACGCCAGCGCGGGGCGAGCGCTTTCTGTGAACGAGGTTTTCGATTCTGTCCTGAAAACTGCGGAGCGCGTCGCGAGCCAGTCAGGCGCGCAGAAGGAGATTGCGCGGGCGGTGGAGAAGCAATTCCTGAATCATCTCCTCCAACTCGCGCTCAATCGCGAGATCGAGCCGCAGGTCAGCGCCTACGCCGTGTTGCGCATCACTGATCTCGAATCCCAGTGGAAGACGGGCAATAGCGCCGACCCGGCCGAGAAGGCACAGAACGCCTGGCTGCTTTCCCAAGTCGAACAATTCCACCGCGATCCCAAGGGGCTCGACTTGTCGAAGCCTTCGCGTATCCCTGATGGGTCGCCGATCGGAGCGGATGAGTAGCGCGCGACCGGCGAAAGTTCCCGCAATGGATGCCGAACCGGCCGCGACGTGCGCCGATTTCGACGCCGACGGAGCGTTGAGCCGGGACTTCCTTCTGCGCCGCGGTCGCTGTTGCGAAGAAGGCTGTCGCAATTGTCCATATGGGTTTGTCGCCGGTAGCGAAGCTTCCGCGCTCCCGCCCAGCGCTTCGTGAGGATCGGCCGGCGAGCGAGTGCTGAGCCGCACGCCTAACGAGTCGAACTCGGCGAGTGTAATATTGCTCAGCGCCTCACGATCAGGTCGGGGCAACGCCCCTAACTTCAACGACACCCGGCCTTCCTAACTCGTTTCGCCCTAACGATTCTCCGAGTTGTGGCACGCCGCTAGCTAATGTCCGCCGTAAAGCCTGCTTGTTTACTGCGATCCGCTCTGCGCGACTGGCGGGAGCGACGGCCGAAAGATTTCCACGCGGTGTATGCCTGGTGAAGCCATCCTATGATTGATCAAAAACGAAAAACCAGTTGCCGTCTCAGTCTCCTCGCCCTCGCCTGTGCAGTAGCATTGTTTCCACTCAAGGCCCGCTCCGCCCCAGGCGACCTCTATGAAACGGACCTCGCCAGCGGCACCATCTTCAGGTTTGCGCCCGACGGAACGCAAAGCGTTTTCGCCTCCGGCCTGGTCGCCCCGGTAGGGGTCGCGCTCGACGGCAAGGGTAACACTTTCATCGGCGATACCGGAAGCGGCAGCGTCGTCAAAGTCGCTTCCGACGGAACGCAAAGCACCTTCGCGACGATTCAAAACGACGGTCCCACGGGTCTCGCCATTGACGACTCGGGTAATCTCTTCGTAGGCCTCTTCAACGGCGGCGTGATTTTGAAATTTTCCCCCGCTGGCACCCAAAGCACCTTCGCGACGGGTCTCACCAATACGACCGGGTTGGCCTTCGACGCGGCTGGCAATCTTTTCGCGGCGGATTTTGGCGGCGGCACCATTTTTAAATTCACCCCTGCGGGAGTAGGAACTCCGTTCGCCTCTGGGCTGACCAGCCCGGCCGGCCTCGCCTTCGATCGCTCCGGTAATCTCCTCGCGTCAGATAATCTCGACGGAACGATCTCCAAGTTTGCTTCCGACGGAACCAAGAGCACCTATGCTTCTGGAGTGCCCGGCGCTGCCGGCCTTGCTTTTGATGACGCCGGCAATCTCTTCGTCGCGAGCAATGCGAATGGAATAATTTTGAAGTTCGCTCCCGATAGGACCATGACTACCTTCGCATCGGGTCTTGCCCAGTCGACCTTTCTGGCCTTCGAACCGGTGCCGCGAAAATTGTTGAACGTCAGCGCGCGTGCCCTCGTCCAGGATGGGGACAACGTTCTCATCGGTGGTTTCATTGTTGGCGGCACCTCGTTGCTCGATAATCTGGTTGTGATTCGCGCCCTCGGGCCGTCGCTTTCCCAGAGCGGCGTTGCCAACGCCTTGCCGAATCCGAAGGGTGGAACTGCGCGACGGGAGTGGCGCCATCATCGCGGAAAATGACGACTGGCAGGACATCCAGGAAGCGCAGATCATGACGGCGGGATTGGCCCCGGCCAGCGCGCAGGAGTCGGTCATTCTTACCCGGCTGCCGGCCGGCCAATACACGGCCATCGTCCGGAGCGGAGATGACACGACCGGCATTGGTCTTTTGGAGGTCTATAATCCGCTTTAGCCGAGTGAGAAAGATCCGCTGGTCGCAGTGAAGGGTATGGGTCCGGCCCTGTGTCGGTGAAACGCGCGCCCTATCCACCCGGCGGAATTCCGGATGCTTCCTCCCGGCCTAGAAATGACTCGGCTCGCGCTCGAGGAATTTTCCGCGGCCGATTTGTCCGACAAACTTTCCGTCGCGCGCCGCGACTTCGCCGCGCACGGTCACGACGCGTCGGCCGGCCTTCGATTTCCAAGCCTTCGAAGGCGCTGTAGTCGACATTCATCTGCTGCGTCTTGGCGGAAATCGTGCCGCGATAAGTCGGGATCGTAGACGACCAGGTCGGCATCGGCGCCGACTGGATCGCGCCTTTGCGCGGGAACAGGCCGAAGATCTTCGCGGCGTTCGTGCTGGCGATATCGACGAACGTGTGCAGATCGATCCGGCCGCGTTTCACGCCGTGGGTGTAGAGCAGATTCACCCGGTCCTCGAGGGAAGGAATGCCATTGGGGATCTTGGTGAAGTCGTCGCGGCCCATCGGCTTCTGCGTCTTGAAATCGAACGGCGCGTGATCGGTGGCGACGGTCTGAGATGAAGCCGCTGCGCAAGCCATTCCAGAGCACTTCCTGGTTCTTCTTGTCGCGCAACGGCGGCGACATGACGTACTTCGCGCCTTCGAAATCCGGCTTCTCCGCATAGGTCTTGATCGAGCAGCGAGATATTGGATCAGCGTCTCGACCCAGACGTTCACGCCGCGCTGCCGCGCCGCCGAGTCGCTTCGCGCAAGCGCCTCTTCGCAACTCAGGTGCACGATGTAGACGTGCGCGCCGGTCATTTCGGCGAAAGTCATGAGGTGATGCACGCCTTCGGCTTCCACGACCGGCGGGCGGCTCTCAGTGATGCCATTCCGGTCCGGTCTTGCCCGCGGCGAGCAACTCTTTGCTGCAGCTCGGCGACGAGCGTCGCTTTTCGCAATGCGCGGTCGTGACCACGCCGAGTTCCTTCGCGAGCTTGAGCGTCTGTAGAGCTCGCTGTCGTCGACCCCGAAGGCGCCTTTGTAGGCGAGGAAGATTTTGAAGCTGCTGCATGCCGCGCTTGACGATCTCGCGAAAGTCGCGCCTCCGCTTCCTCGTCGAAGCGCGTCACGCCCATGTGGAAAGTGTAATCGCAGGCGCTTGCGCCCTCCGCTTTTCCAAGCCAAAGCTCAAAGGCGTCGAGCGGTCGTTCTGTCGCGCGACGGGCAGACCATTTCGATGAACGTCGTGGTGCCGCCGACGAGCGCGGCCCTGCTCGCCGTCTCGTGAGTGTCCTTCGCAAACGTGCCCATGAACGGCAGGTAGATGTGCGACTGCGGATCGATGAACCCGGGGAAGACATATTTCCCGGTCGCGTCGATCACTTCCGCGTCGCGCGGCGCTTCGATGTTCTGCTCGATCCGCGTGATCGTTTCGCCTTCGCAGAAGATGTCGGCGACGTAGCGCGCGTCGGCGGTGACGATTTCGCCGTTTTTGATCAGGAACTCATGAAGCGATTACCGCGGATTAACAGATGCAGACGCGCGATTCTGGGGAGCGCACGCGCCTGGTGTGGTTTGAGCCTCGCAAAACATTTTTGCTGATTACGAGGTTGATCGGAGAACATTCGTCACGCAGCGCTGCGCTCACCAGAAGCTCGTACCGGTTTCCCTGAATGCCATGGCTGGATCGCTCTTATTTCTTCCAGACGTCGCCCACGCCTTCGCCGAACCAGCGCGTGCTCACGACTTTTTGCTGCGTGTAGAACTGCACGCCTTCCTTGCCCTGGATGTGGAGGTCGCCGAAGAACGATTCGTCCCAGCCGGTGAAGGGAAACATCGCCATCGTCGCCGGGCACGCCGACGTTGATGCCGACCATGCCGGCTTTGACGCGATGCTTGAATTCGCGCGCGGCTTTGCCGGAGTTGGTGAAGATGGCGGCGCCGTTGCCGTAGGCGGATTTGTTCGCCATCTCGATGGCGTGATCGAGGTCGTCCATGCGCATGACGTTGAGCACCGGGCCGAAGACTTCTTCGCGCGCGATCGTCATGTCGTTCTGCACCTGATCGACAATCGTCGCGCCGATGATAGAAGCCGTTCGGGCGCATCGGCGACGCGTCACGCCGCGGCCGTCGGCAGATGATCTTTGCGCCTTCTTTCTCGCCGCTGGCGACGAGGCTCAGCACGCGGTCGCGATGCTGCGCGGTGATGACCGGGCCCATGTCCGGCTGCGCTTCGCGATCGGTCGGGCCGACTTTGATCGCGCGCGCGGCTTCGACGAGCGAGGGCAGCATATCGATCGGCGGCTGCGCCGACGGTGATCGCGGTCGAGCCGGCCATGCAGCGTTCGCCCGCGCAGCCAAAGGCGGCGGTGGAGAGGGCCTCGACGGTCTTCGGCACATCGGCATCGGGCATGACGACGATGTAGTTCTTCGCGCCGCCATTGGCCTGCACGCGCTTGCCGTGGCGCGTGCCGGTTTCGTAAATGTATTTCGCGACCGGCGTCGAGCCGACGAAGGAAATCGCCCGCACTTTCGGATGCGTGAGCAGCGCGTCGACGCACTCGCGGCCGCCGTGGACGATGTTGAGCACGCCTTTCGGCAGGCCGGCTTTTTCGAGCAGCTCGATGAGGAGCACTGGCGGTCAGCGGAACCTTCTCGCTCGGCTTGAGGACGAAGGTGTTTCCGCAGGCGAGCGCGAGCGGGAACATCCACATCGGCACCATCGCGGGGAAGTTGAACGGCGTGATGCCGACGCAGACGCCGAGCGGCTGATGCATCGTCTCGCAATCCACGCCGCGCGCGAGGTTCTCGAGCGTGTCGCCCATGAGCAGCGACGGGATGCCGCAGGCGTATTCGATATTCTCGATGCCGCGAAAAGCGCTGCCGCGCGCCTCGGCGAGCGTCTTGCCGTGCTCGCGCGAGACGCTTGCGCAGATGCGATCGAAGTTCTCCTCGACCAGCTGGCGGTAGCGAAAGAACACACGCGCGCGCTCGACCGGCGGCGTGTCGCGCCAGGCGGGAAAGGCGCGGCCGCGGCGGCTCGACCGCCTCATTCACGATCATCCGCGCCGCACATCGGCACTTCGGCGATGACTTCGCCGCGCGAGGGATTGAAGACCGGCGAGGTTTCGCGGCCGGAGATATCTCGCCATTCGCCGCCGATGAAAACGGGGCAGGGTTCCAGTGTCGTATTGACCATATCTTTAGGGATGCGGAGGGAAAGCGGTGCGTCGCCGGCAGCGAGGCGGGTTTGGTAATCGGCCCAGGCGAGGGGCGGCAGACCGGTCTCGACGCTGACCATGCTGATGCAGCCGTGGACCGGGCAGACTAACGAGCAAAGATTGCAGCCAACGCATTCCTCTTCCTTGATCTCCGGGACCGGTTTGCCGGGCACGCGACCGGGGCCGAGACCGTAGGAGGCAGAATCGGCGAGGGCGATGGCCTGGTGCGCGCCGTCTTCGCAGGCGATGTAACAGAGATTGCAGCCGATGCATTTCTCGTAATCGATCTCGGCGATGCGCTTGTAGTTGAGATCGAGGGTCTCCCATTTGCGCACGGTGTCGACGGCGCGACCGCGCAATTCCTCGAGGCTCTTGAAGCCTTTCGAATCGAGGTAATCGCCCAGGCCGTCGATCATGTCTTCGACGATGCGAAAGCCGTAGTGCATGACGGCGGTGCAGACCTGCACGGTGGTGGAACCGAGGGCGATAAACTCCGCCGCGTCGCGCCAGGTGGTGATGCCGCCGATGCCGGATATCGGCAGGCCGACCTCAGGATCGGAGGCGCAGGATTGCAGCATGTTGAGCGCGATCGGTTTCACGGCCGGGCCGCAATAGCCGCCGTGCGAGCTGAGCCCACCGACGAAGGGCTCGGGCACGAAAGTATCCAGGTTCACCTGCGTGATGCTGTTGATCGTGTTGATGAGCGAGATGGCATTCGCGCCGCCGCGTTTGGCGGCGCGGGCGGCGGCGGTGATGTCGGTGATGTTCGGGGTCAGTTTCGCGATCACGGGAATTGTCGCCGCTTCCATTACCCACTCGATGATGGTCTGGGCGACGTCTGGATTTTGGCCGACCGCGGAGCCCATGCCGCGCTCGCACATCCCGTGCGGGCAGCCGAAGTTCAGCTCGATCCCGTCGGCTCCGCAATCGGCCGAGCGCTTCACGAAATCGTGCCAATTCTCGCGCGTGTCGACCATGAGCGAGGCAATGACGGCGTGGTGCGGCCAACGTTTTTTCACCTCTGCGATTTCGCGGAAGTTTGTCTCGGGCGCGCGGTCGCTGATCAGCTCGATGTTGTTCAGGCCGACCATGCGCATGTTGCCATAATCGATCGACGAATAGCGCGAAGAGACGTTGCGAATTGGGTCGCCGATCGTTTTCCAAACGACCCCGCCCCAGCCGGCTTCGAAAGCGCGATGAGCCTGGTAAGCAGTGTTGCCCGGCGGCCCGGAGGCGATCCAGAATGGGTTGGGGGATTTGATCCCGGCGAGGTTGGTGGAAAGATCGGCCATCGTTACGCTACTCCTGATTTTTCGAGGTCAGCGCGCTGGTCGCGGGCTCGGGATGCGAGGCAGGTGAGAGCCGTTCGTATTTTTCTTCCAACTCCGGGACGCGAATCGGAGCATCGAGGCCGGAGCCGAAGGGACCGCTCGCCACTCCCCAGCGAGAAGGCTGGATCGGCCCCACGACCGCGGCCTGGCCAAACAATTTGTGGATTCCGCGTGCCGCTTTTTTGCCTTCGCCGACGGCGTTGACCACCTCGCGCCCGCCATTCGCGCAATCACCGCCGGTGAAGACATGCGGCAGGCTCGTCCGGCCGGTCTCGCAGTCGCGGACCAGCGTGCCGTTGCGATTCAACTCCAGCTCGGGAAAAACTCGCCTGATCCAGTCGCTCTGCTTTTGCTGACCGACGGCCTTGAGCACCATGTCGAAAGGCTCGATGGATTCAGAGCCTGCGATCTGTTCAAGCTCGCCGTTGGCATTGAAGCGAGTCCGGGCGAGGCGCAGCCCAGCAACGTGCCCGTCCTGCGCCACCACCTCCACCGGCGCATGATGGAAAAGGAAACTTGCCCCGTCGCGTTTGGCCAAATCGTATTCGAAGGCGTAAGCCGACATGTCGAGTTCGCCACGGCGATAAATGACGACCACCTCGGCGGCACCGAGCCGGCGAGCCTGCGTGGCGGCATCGATCGCGGTGTTGCCACATCCGATGACCGCCACGCGCGTCCCGACGGGAATATGATGAAGCGGATCGGTATGGATTTGCTCGATGAAGGTCAGCGCATCGACCACCTCCGGCAGATCTTCGCCGGGAATCCGGAGGCGTTGCCCATCGCCCAGTCCAACGCCGATGAAGACCGCGTCGAATCCGTCCAACTCCGCGCGAGTCAGGTCTTTTCCCACTTCCACTCCGCAGCGAAATTCCACTCCGAGCGACTTGACCAGCTCGACTTCCTCCAGGCTGACCTCGGGCTTCATTTTGTAGTAGGCGATCCCGTAGGTGTTGAGTCCGCCGGCTTTCGGCTTCCGCTCAAAGATCACCGCTTCGTGCCCGAGGTGCGCCAGTTCTGCCGCGCATCCCATCCCCGCGGGACCGCCCCCGATAATGGCGACGCGTTTGCCGGATTTTTTCGCCGCCGGTTTGAGCACCGGGATGCGGTTTTCGTGAACATGATCGGTCGCATAGCGTTGCAATCGGCCGATCTTGATCGGGTCGCTGTCGCGATCGAGCATGACGCATGCGCCTTCGCAGAGAACTTCAGTCGGGCAGACTCGTGCGCAGCTGCCGCCGAGGATGTTGGCGGTGAGGATGGTCCGGGCGGCGCCGGTCACATTGCCGGTCCCGATCTTTTTGATGAAAGCCGGAATATCGATGCCGGTCGGGCAGGCGGTGATGCACGGTGCATCGAAGCAAAAAAGGCAGCGGGAAGATTCTACGATCGCCTGTTGCTCGGTGTAGGGTGGGGCGATATCGGCGAGATTGGCCGCGAGTTGCTCGGCAGTTAATTTAGGGCTCAGTGGCATTTGTCAGGCGGCCGCGACTCTGCGGGGTCACGAGGCGGGTTTCGAGAGAATCATTTTCCCGCGGGCACTGCAAGACTTTCGGATCGCCGGTTTAACGGTCGACGGTGGGCGACGGTTGACACCCCTGCGTCACCTCATAGTTTAGGCCGTTAACTAATGGGAGCCACCGCCGCATATTCAGCTAAAGAGACCGACGAAATGCGCGGAGATGCCGAGCGACTCGCTCACATCATCATGCAGATGCAGCGGTGCTTTATTCTTAACCTCTCGAAAGAACTGGCCCCGGGAAACGTCTCTTTCCCGCAGTTCTTCCTCCTGACTTATCTCGACCATCAGGAGGTCCTCATGATGTCCGCCATCGCGCGGAAAATGGGCCATACTACCGCCGCTGCCAGTGGACTCGTCGCGCGGCTCGAAAATCTTGGTTATGTCATGCGTTCACACGCCTCGGACGATCGACGCAAGGTGATGGTTTGCATCACTCCGCGTGGCTCGGCCCTGGTCAGGCGCATCCGAGAAGAGATGGTTTGCAACCTGATGAAGATGATGTCGCACCTGTCACCGGGTGAGCAGAAATCGTGGTTGCAAATTTACACCAAGATATACGATTACTGCCAAAATAAATGAGTCGTGATCGGGCGGGGGCAGGGTAATTGCCCGCCTTCCAGCGCCGCAAGGGCTCCCGCCGCACGCGCATTTTTTAAGCCGACACGCCGCTCCGCTGCACAGGGAAGGCCTGAAGGAAGACGAAAGATTTTCAAGATGCATTTTTTTTCTACCCCAATGATTCGTTTACGATTGTTCTGTGGCCTTGGTCTGCTTTCCCTCTGCGCGGCGACGCTGGCAGGCACTGACATAACCGACGAGGAGGCGTCCGGTTCGCTCCGCCGTTTCACGTTGCATCAGGCGATCGAAACGGCTTTCCAGCGCAATCCAACCATCCTCAATGCGCGGCAGGAGATTCGGCGGACTAAAGGCATTCAAATCCAAGTCCTCTCCCAGGCTCTTCCGCATCTCGATGCAACCGCGGCGATCAACTACACCGATCCGAGTCTGCAGGGTAGCAGCGGCGGTACGACCACAATCACCTCCACCGGCGGCGTACCCACCCCCGTGCCGAGCGCGACCCCGCTCCCCACGGCAACGCCCGGTGGGGTTACGGTCACGACCTTCACCTCCCCCAACGTGAGCGATTACTCCTACAACCTGCGCCTGACCGTCTCGCAACTGCTTTACAATGGCTCGGTCATTCCCGCGATTCGGGGGGCCGGCGCTGCGGCGGATGCCAGTCTTTTCGCGCTGCGCGATACGATCGACAACGTGATCGCGACGGTGCGCCAGCAATTTTACCAGGTGATTTTGAACCGGGCGCTGATCGGGGTTCAGGAAGAGTCCGTGCGCCTGCTCGAGAGTCAGTTGAAAGATCAGCAAAATCGATTCGAGGCCGGCACTGTCCCGCGCTTCAACGTCCTCCAGGCGGAAGTGGCCCTGGTCAATCAGCAGCCTGCTCTGATTACGGCACGCAATAATTATCGCATCGCCCAACTCCAGCTCGCGAAAACAATCGGCCTCGACTTTGATCCGCGGCGCGGAGATCGGGCACCGCTGGAGTGCGTCGGCGAGTTGAGCTACACGCCGCGAGATATCCCGCTGCCGGCCGCGATCCAGCTCGGTAAAGAGCGCCGCCCCTTTCTCAAGCAGCAGCGAGCCAACATCCTCGTCCAGGCGCAAAATCTGCGTGGCGCCTTTGCCGGGATCCAGCCCACCCTCAGCCTTAATGGCGGCAAGGCCTTTGAGAGCTCGGCCTTTTCAAGCAATCTGAATGACACACTCGAGGGCTGGTTCTTTGGGATTTCGGGCAGTTGGGCCATCTTCGACGGCCTTGAAACTCTCGGGGAGTGAAAGCAGGCGCGCGCCACCCTGAGCCAGGCCAAAATCACTTACGACGACTCGGTCCGGCAGGTGGAACTGGAGATCCAGCAGGCCTACTCCAACTTGCAGCAGGACCGGGAGCTTTACTTCAGCCAGTCGAAAAACGTCGATCAAGCGCGCGAAGCGTTGCGGTTGGCGAGCGCGCGGCTGGGGGTCGGCGCAGGCGTGCAGTTGGATGTCCTGAATGCCCAGGTCGCCCTTACCCAGGCGCAATCAACCCGGCTCTCCGCCCTCTTCAGTTATAATGCGGATCTGGCCGAATTCGATCGCGCCACCGCCACGGACACCATTTATCACGACGACTTTAACGATCCAATGATGCGTCGCGGGGAGACAAGGATGACCAAGACGGACGTGACAACGAAGGAGCGCAAGACCACCAGCGAGAAGTAAGTCGCGCCATGCCGGCGCCTCGATCACCATCGCCGACGGCGGTGGAATTTTTTCCCGCCCTGCAGGAATTTCCATTCGTTAGGCATGGTTTTGTCGGTCGCGTTCCGGGACTCGATGTCGCGACTGATCGGGCCGAAGCGCTGGCCCGTTTGGAGGTGGCACATCGCACGGTGCGCGAAGAGCTCGGCCTGGGTGACAAACCACTGGCCACGGCGGAGCAGGTGCATGGTAATGAGGTTGCAGTGATTGATTCGCCGCTCGCCCAAGATCATTGCTTCGCAGGCGCCGATGGCCTGGTTAGCAACCAACTTGACGTCTCGTTAGGCATTTATGTCGCAGATTGCGGCGCGGTTTTCCTGGTTGACCCGGTCCGGCGCTGTCTCGGTTTGGTCCATTCAGGCAGGAAGGGAACCGAACTGGGGATCGTGAGCAAAGCGATCGACGCAGATGCAAAACACTTCGGAACGACTCCGTCGGATCTGGTCATGCAGTTGAGCCCCTGTATCCGTCCCCCAAATTACGAGGTGGATTTTGCCGCTGAAATTGTGCGGCAGGCGCGCCGTTCCGGTGTCGAACGCGTTCACGATGGGGGCCGTTGTACCGCCTGCGGAATTGGCAGCGCTATTATTCCTACCGGGCGGAAAAGGCGCGCACTGGCCGGATGCTCGCCCTGCTCGCGCAGACTTAACTCAAGCGACCGATCAGGACCCTGCCATTGACGTCAGGTTCCCTGTTCTGCTATCCCTCAAGCCGAATGAAGCGCTGGCAATTCGTCGTTCTTGCTCACGCTCGGGCTGACCTGCGTCTGCCTCAGTCTGGTGACGATTGTTTTCGCACGTGAGAACCGCAAACTCCAGGCAAGCGGTGCAGGAGCAGCAGGCGCTGATTAACAAAGGCGCGCTCAGCCAGCAGATCGGCACCAACCTGCTCCGTGAAATGGCGACGGTCGCTCAAACCGATGACAAGTTGCGCGAACTGCTCCAGGCCAACGGCTATAACCTCTCGAGCCAGCCGGTCCCGACCCCAAACCCTTAACGATGGACCAGAAACCTCACCTTGAGCCAGTCGCGCCTCCGTCCGCACCGACTTATCACGGCTTCTGGCCAGTTCTCTTGATCGGTCTGAGCCTGTTGCTGATTTTCGTCTGGGAGATCCGGGTCAACATGGCAACCCGGCAAAGCACGCAGCAATTGCAGGAACAGCAGGTGCGACTGGTCGATCAGGCGAAACAGGTGCAGAGCGGACTGGAGAAGCTGGTGCGCGGATTGGTCGATCTGGCCAAGACCGATGAAGAGGCGAAAAAGCTGGTGACCAAGTTCGGCATCAAGGTGAATGACCCAGTCGTGCCGACCAGCACGCCGACGCCCTAACGACTACTCGGCGGTTCGCGTGCGTCGCAGACCGCAGATGCCTCGTTTCCTGGCCGCGGCCACGAAGTCAAAAAAGGCTTGGGCCGGTTCGCGCCAGTCCGTTCGCCGGCCTGGGCCAAAGCCTGGCTCACGTTTAAACCGCTTTCGTAGAGCAATCGAAACGCGGCTTTGATTTCGGCCCGGTCTTCCGCATCGAGGCCCGCGCGTCGCAGGCCGACCACGTTCAATCCGACCACCTTGTTCACCCCGGCCGCGGCCACGTAGGGCGGAATATCTTTGCCGAAGCCGGATGTTGCCCTGGGTAATGGCGAGCCGCCCGACGCGCATGAATTGGTGAAACACACTGCCGCCGCCGAGAAAAGCGCCATCTTCGATCGTCACGTAGCCGCCGAGCAGGCAATTGTTCGCAATGATCACCTTGTTGCCGATCGCGCAATTGTGTCCCGAGGTGAGCCCCTGCCATCAGGAAACTATTGTCGCCGATGCGGGTCACGGAGCCGGCCGTTGTCCCCCGATGAATGGTGACGTGTTCGCGAATGTCATTGCCGTCGCCAATCTCGACCGAGCTGTGCCCGCCCGGCTTGAAACTCAAGTCCTGCGGCCACCCGCCGATGATCGCGCCGTGGCCGATCTGATTGTCCGCCCCTAACCGAACCACGCCTTCAAGAACCGCATGCGATTCGACGACGGTGCGCGCCCCGATCTCGACCTCGCGGCCGATGCAGGCGAAGGGGCCGACCTCCACGTCCTCGCCGAGCCGGGCCGCGGGATCAATCAAGGGCGGTCGGATGGATTTTCACAGCACGCCCCATTTCCTTGAAGCTGAAATAAGGCAACCGCCCTTCGGCCGGCGCGCCGATGATGACGTGATCGAGGAGCTTGATCTGGAGCAGCTCGGCCGCTTCGCGCAAGCGTCTCGTTAGGCCGTGGTCGGCCTGGCTGGGCGAAGGATCGCCGGAGGGTGATTGTGCACCACGATGACAGCGTAGGCCGAATAGATCAACGCCGGGCGGAAAACATCGCGCGGGTGGGCGATGCTCTCGTTGACGCTCCCTAACGAGATATCCTCGACCCGGATGAGATGGTAGCGTGTATCGAGCAGGATGACGCGGAGCGACTCCTTGTGCAGCGCGCGCATCTCCGTCCCGAGCAGGTCGTAAACCTGCTCCGGGGTTTCGATTTTTTGCCGGGCAAATATCTCGCGCGCCAGGCGCTGGCCGAGCCCGAAAGCGGCCGCCAGTTGGGCCGCTTTGGCCGGGCCGACGCCCTTGATCCTGGCCAGCTCCTGGACGGTGCAGCGGCTGAGCGTGCCTAACGAGCCGATATTCCTGCGATCAACTGGCCGCGCCACCTCGATCGCGTTGGCCCCTTCCAGTCCGGTCCGAAGGAGGATGGCGATCAGCTCCGCGTCGGTCAGTGCGCCCGCCCCGCGCTGCAGCCAGTTTTTCGCGCGGCCGATCGTCCATCGGCATCTCGCGGATTTTCAGGGGCGCCATTCGCCGGGGAAGAGCGGCGGATCCGGTGACTCAGCTGCGCAGTTGTTCGAGCAACTCGCGCAGCGCTTCGCCGAGACCGAAAAGCGAGTCGAGGTATCGGTTGCTGGTGAGAGGCGAGAGTTCGGCCTGCGCTTCGCGAATCAGCTCCGCGGCGGTTTCGACTGACTTGTTCGAGGCACCGTCAGTCGGCGAATTTTGCAGCAGGCGGTGACCTCCTCGAGTTTTCCTTCCAAGACAAGGGCGCAACAGCGTTCGCGATCGAAGGCCGAGGCGGATTCCAGCAACGTCAGGACCGGCAGGGTTAGCTTGCCCTTGCGGAGATCGGTTCCGAGCGTTTTGCCGGTCTCCGCTTCCGTCCCGGCGATGTCGAGGCAATCGTCGTAGATCTGGTAGGCGGTCCCGATTTTGGCGCCGAAGCTTTTGATCCGCGCCACGTCTTCATCCGGCGCTCCGCTGATGACCGCGCCCAGTTCCGCGGCGCAGGCAAAGAGCGAGCCGGTTTTCATCCCGATGATCCGGAAATATTCGTCGCGCGAAAGTTGCAGATCGAAACGGCGCTGGGTCTGGATCATTTCGCCCGAACAAACCTCAGTCGCGGTGCGCGCAATGGTACGGCTAATGTTGGTGTCATCGAAGTCGGTCGCCAGATTGAGAGCGTGGGAGAAAAGGACGTCGCCGAGCAGAACGCTGAGCGAATTGCCCCAGCGGGCGTTGACTGTCGGCTGCGAGCGGCGTCGTTCCGCGTCGTCCATGATGTCGTCGTGCACGAGGGTGGCCAGGTGAATCAATTCCACGATGACCGCGAGATCGAGGTGTCCGGAAACGAGCGAGCCGGTGGCGCCGCCACTGAGCAGCGCGACCAGTGGGCGCAGGCGTTTCCCGCCGCCGCCGATCGCGTAGGCGACGTAGCCTTCGATCGCCGGGTCGAATTCAGCGGTCTGCGCGGCGATCCGGCGATCCACTTCTTCGAGCTGCGTTTGGACCGGCTCAAAGACGCGACTCAGCGGGCCCGCCACGCCAAGGGCGGTGGCAGCTGAGTTCGTGGAGATTTTCACAAGCGCAGGATAGAAGGTCGGCTTTTAATGTCAAAGCGGCACACCGCCAGTTTACCAGCGATGTAACCAGGCGTCCGTGCCGTATTTTTCGGCCACCAACTCAGTGGCGCGCTCAAGGACGGCCGACGGGCTCTCATGCGGCTCGATTTTATGGGAAAGTACGCTCGCGAATCGATCGACGGAAAGTTCCCGAGAGGCCATTCAGTTGAATGCTCCCTTGATGCAGAAAGCCGGCCGCGCGTTCGTCGCTGGGCCGCACCCGCGATTTTGCGGCCATCGCAGGAGAGGAGATCGTCCCGCACTGGATTGGCAAAACAGGCGTCGGAAACTTTTTCGGCTGCTGCCTTGGCCAGCTCTGTTTCCCGCCCCTCCGCCCGAAGAGCCAGGCGAATCGCACTGTGCAGCGCCGGGTAAATGACCGGCGGGCCTCGCCGTGACACAGGATCACTAGCGGGAGTAATCAGCGAGTAGGTCAAGTCCTCGCCATGTGGGACGCTTCCGCCGCCGGTCCATCGCCTAACGAGTTCGCGATCCCGGGCCTGAGTCGCGACTTCTGCGAATTTGCCAAAATAGCCGAATGAGAGCGACGGCTCTCGCCAGCGATAAAAGCGCAGAATGGGCCTGCGACACGACTCGAGGAGCGCCTCGTCGATCGCCATGTTCAGCGTAGCGCTGCGCGGTTCCTGGTCGTCGAGGACAAAAAGTCGTTCAAACAACATCCGCCACGATCTGCTCGAGCGCCGCGCGCGGATCGGCTGTCGATGTGATGGCCGTCCGATGACGAGGAAATCCGCGCCCGCACTCAGGGCCTCGGAAGGAGTCGCTGCCCGCTTTTGATCGTGCTTTGCCGTTCCGGCCGGCCGAATCCCCGGCGTCACGATTTTAACTTTGGACCCGTAAGCACGCCGGAGCGGCGCGAGTTCCAGCGGACTCGCGACCAAACCGCCGATACTGGAATCGACTCCCAGTTGCGCCAGGCGCAGCACCTGTTCTTCCATCGACGCCGCGACTCCCGTTTCACGCAGAGAGGCTTCGTCTGTACTGGTCAGGACAGTCACCCCGAGAAGTAACATCGCCTCCGGAGCTGCGGCTGACGCCGTCGCGCACATGGCGCGCCCTCCGCTCAGGTGGATGGTAAGCATTTCCACGCCTAACGAACCGGCGCTCTCGACCGCGCGGCCGACCGTGCTGGGGATATCGTGCAGCTTGAGATCGAGAAAGACACGTCCGCCGAGATCGCGCACCGCTCGCACGATATCCGGGCCGGCGGCGATGAAGAGCTGTAGACCGATTTTGAAAAGCCCGGCGTGCGGCGACAGAGTTTTGCGCGAGAGCGAGCGCCGCTTTGGCCGTCGGAAGGTCGAGCGCGACGATGATGCGTTCGCTTGGTTTCATTTCAGCGGCTTGCCAGTTCATCGGGTTCCACACAGGTTTGCGGGAACCTATGCAGCTTTTCGCGCCCGCGAAGATCAATTTATCCTTCAAGATTCTGCGCCGGCGGGAAGACGGCTTTCACGAGATCGAGACCTTGATGGCCCCGATCTCGCTCGGCGACGAACTAACGATCGAGCCTAACGATTCCGGTCTGGTCTTTTCCACGGACGATCCGAGTCTGCCCGACGGCGAAGACAACCTCGTCGTCAAGGCGGCCCGTGCGTTTTTCGCTGAGGTCAAGCAAGAGCCGAAGGTCTCGATCACCCTTGGCAAAAACATCCCGCATGGTGCCGGGCTTGGCGGCGGAAGCAGCGATGCGGCTACCACATTGCTCGGGTTGAACGAAATGCATGGGCATCTCGTGAGGCCCGCTGTGCTCGCGAAGCTTGCGGCTCAGCTCGGTTCGGATGTTCCATTCTTCCTGGCGAAAGGAGCGGCGTTTTGCCGCGGGCGAGGGGAGAGGGTGGAGCCTGTCGCCGATCTGCCGGCTATGTCGCTCCTACTCTTGAAACCTGAGTTTGGTGTGCCGACGGCGTGGGCTTATCAGCGGTGGAGCGACTCGCGCGAACTGACCGGTGTCGGTTACGAGGCGCAAGCGGTCGGAAGGCTGAAGTTAGAGAATGACCTGGAGCGTCCGGTTTTCGAGAAACATCTCTTTCTCGCACGGACCAAGGGTTGGTTGCGTGAACAGCCGGAAGTAGCGGCCGCACTCATGTCAGGTTCGGGGTCGACCATGTTCGCCGTCCTGCGAAAACCGGAGGTGGCAGAAACTCTGGCGGCCAGGGCGCGAGCCGAACTCGATCCACTCCTCTGGACCTGCGCAGTTTCGTTAGGCAAGTAGTTGCTCCAAATGGTCGACGCAGATCTGCGACCATGTCTCCAGATTTGACCGACGTTCCTGCAATTCACCCTTGGTTAGAAAAGCGAGATTGGTGATCATCGCTTCGCGCTTTTGCACCTTCTCCTCGGCAAGGCGAAAGACGTGCACCACCCCGAGATGGACACGACCGACCTCGGTCGTGTCATCGTTCAGCAGCGCGACGATGCGATCTTCAAAGGGCGAATCGATTTGCACTTCTTCATTCACTTCGCGCTCGACGCCGGCCCGATAGGCTTGTTCGTCCCACGCAAAAAGCGACTCGTCCTCATCGTTCATGTGCCCGCCGATGCCGATCGAACCCTTGGCGACGAGACGCTGCTCACCCGCTTTCTTGCCCCGCACGTAGTGCAGCACACGATCGCCGCAGGCCAGGAGAGCGTAGGGGATGATCTGCTTGTGGGTCGGATCGGTTTCAGCCAGCGCGCGGGAAAGAAAATGATTGTTTCCACGGCCGAGGAGAACGTCGAGGTAGCGCTGCGGTTCGAAGTTCAGGCCATGGAAGCCACCGAGCTGATCGAACAGTTCGCGCCTGACGACGAGCACGTTTTCGTTAGGCGCGGCCACTTCGCTAAAAGGAAAATGTCGCACCGACCTGCGGCCCGATCAGGTTCAGGCTCGGATTGGGATCGGTCTGGCCGGCGTTGGACAGATGCTGGTAAAGGGCGCCGACGTTCACTTTCCAGTGATCGTTGATCAGATAATCGACCCCCGCCGCGGTCAAAATGTTGAAGGTAAAATCCTGCCCCTGGCCCTGTCGGAATTCATCCGTGCTATCGATGAAGCCGGCTCCGACTCCACCGGAGGCATAGGGCTGCAGCCGCCAGCCGGGCCGGACAAAGACATGGCGGAAGCCGACCGAGATGCCAAAATATCGATTCTCCGGTCCGCGGAAGATCGGCTCCGCCATGCCAAGAAAGTAAACCTGGTTATAGCCGCGGAAGATGCTGTGCTCGTCGCGATTTACACCCCAGCGCCAGCGAGCAGTAAAGAACTGGGCGCCGATTTCATAGGCGTTTGGATTGCCAATGAAACTGAGCAGATAAGCCGTTTCGGCCGCGAATTCGAACTGCGGCGGATCGAAATCTTCCAACGCCAGGGGGGTCTTTTCTGGTGGCGGCGGCGCGACTTCGCCAGCACGGATATTTCCGCTCCAGAGGAGGGCGAGGCCACCGGCAAGGGAGAGCAAGCGGAGCGATGGTTTCATAAAGGGTCGCAGCATATTTCGAGTTCCGGTAATTGCAATGCAGTCGCCGCGTCGCCATGCTGCGGCATGAAGAATATCGTCGCCTGCGTTCTCGGTCTGCTTTGCTGCACCCCGTTGGTTTCGCTGTTGGCGGCCGAGGAAAGCGGGGATGCCGTGCAGCTGGCCGATGCTGTTTGGAAAGCGAGCGGCGGCGAAAATTGGTCCAATGTGAAGTCGATCGACTTCACGTTCACGGTTGAGAAAGAGGGCAAAACGGTTGCTTCGGCTGAGCATCACTGGAAGGTCGACGCGCAGACCGATCACGTGAAATGGAAAGACAAAGATGTGACCGTCGATCTGGCTGACCCGGGCCCGGAGGAAGACGCCAAGGCCGCCTACGCTCGCTGGGTGAACGATTCCTATTGGCTGCTCGCGCCGCTTAAAGTGAAAGATCGGGGCACCAACCTGAAGGCGGAGGCGGCGAAAGAAATGGACGGTGCCGAAGCAAAAGTGTTGCGCCTGGGTTTTGGCGAGGTCGGCCTCACGCCCAAGGATCAATACCTCCTCTACATCGATCCGAAAACCAACCTCGTCTCCTCTTGGGATTACATGCCGGAGCCGGGGAAGTCGATGCATGCCACCTGGACGGGTTATCAGAAATCAGGCGGACTTACCCTCGCCACCGATCATCAAATGGATGGCGGAGTTCGGATCCGCTTCCTCAACGTCAAGGTGACAGCGGCAAAATAGTCGCGCCAGGGTCGTCCAACCTAACGAATAATACCGCGTTCGCTTTCCTCGATGAAGCGGACGATCGACTCGACTTCCTCGCTCGCGCCGAGCTTCTCGCGCAAGGCTTGCACGGCCTGTGCCGTATTCATCTTCCCGCGATAAACGATCCGAAACGCTTCCTTGATCGGTTTGAGCTTTTCCGGTGGAAAACCAGCGCGTTCCAGACCGACCTGATTGATCCCACGGACCTCGGCCGGATTGCCGTCGGCGATCATGAAGGGCAGGACGTCCTGCACGATTTTGGAGCAGCCGCCGGTGATCGCGAAACGTCCGATCCGGCAAAACTGGTGGACCGCGGTCAACCCTCCAATGACAGCGTGATCGCCGACCTGGACGTGGCCGGCGAGCGTGCCGTTGTTGGAAAAAATGACCGCGTCGCCAACCACGCAATCATGGCCAATATGCGAGTAGGCGAGAAAGTTTCCGCCACTGCCCACGATCGTTTTACCGTTCGCGGCGGTGCTGCGGTTAATGGTCACGAACTCGCGAAAGCAATTATCGCTGCCAATCTCGAGATAAGTCGGCTCGCCCCGGTATTTCAGGTCCTGCGTTTGCTGGCCGATCGAGCAGTAGGCGTAGAATTTGTTCCCGCTCCCGATGGTGAGCGGACCTTCCAGGGTCACATGATGCTGCACCCAGCAATTCTCGCCTAACGAAACCCCTGCGCCGATCATGCAATACGGTCCAATCACCGTCCCGGCGCCGAGTCTGGCCGTCGGATCGACAATTGCGGTCGGATGGACCGTCGCTTCGCTCATTTATCGAGGAACGTGAACATGAGCTCGCCTTCCGAGACGACCGCGCCGTTCACCACGCAACTGCATTTCGCCTTGGCCAGCTTATTTCCGCGCGACTTGGTCAGCTCGGCGTGAATGAAGATCGTATCGCCCGGGAAAACCGGCTTGCGAAACTTCACCCCATCGGCGCTCATGAAGTAGCCGACCCGGCTCGCGCTTTTGCTGATCCGCATCATCAACACGCTCGCCACCTGCGCCATGGCTTCGACCTGTAGGACGCCGGGCATCACCGGATGACCGGGAAAATGGCCCTGGAAAAACGGCTCATTGATCGTGACCGATTTGATCCCGAGACACTTGGTTTCGCCTTCGAAAGAAATAATCCGATCGACCATGAGGAAGGGGTAGCGATGCGGCAAAATGCTCATGACCGCGTTGATATCGAGGCCGCCTTCACCGGCCGGGAAATCGCGCTTCGGCAGCATCGCCTCGGTCGCGTCGTGTGCCTTGGCCAGCGCGCGGGCCAGATCGGTGTTGGCGCCGTGCCCGGGCTTGATCGCGATGACATGGCCGCGAATGGCCCGGCCAACGAGAGCCAGATCGCCGATCATATCGAGGATTTTATGCCTAACGAATTCATCCGGAAAGCGAAGCGGTTCCTTGCTCAGGACGGATTCGCCCCTCACGACGATCGCGTTTTCCAGGCTGCCGCCCTTGATCAGGTTCTTCTCCATCAGGGCCTGCACGTCCTCGTAGTAAACAAAGGTGCGGGCCGGCGCGATCTCGCTCTCGTAGATCGCGGGCGTGATCGCTGTGGTCATGAACTGCGTGAAGCGGTTATCCGGTCCCGCCTGCGTGCAGGAGATGCGAAATTGGTCATCGGGCAGGATGACGAGCAGCGAACCACTTTTAGTTTCGACCGAGATCGGCTCGCGGACATGGAAGTAACGCCGCGGCGCTTCCAGCGGCACGATGCCCGCCTTCTTAATCGCCTCGACATACATGAGCGCGCTGCCGTCGCCGATCGGCGGTTCATTCGCGTCCATCTCCACGACCGCGTTATCGACTCCCAGCGCGGAGAGGGCGGAAAGGACATGCTCGACCGTGTGCACACGCATCGAGCCTTCCCCGATCGTGGTCGCGCGCTCGACCGTTTTCACGTTGGCGATGGTGGCGTCGATCGTCGGTTCGTCCTGGAGATCTTTGCGCTTGAACTTGATCCCGGAATTGGCCGGCGCCGGCTGTATCTTCAGCGACACTTTGGCGCCGGTGTGGAGTGAGGTGCCGCTCAGTGGAGCGGCCTTGGCGAGAGTGTGCTGGAACTCAGCGGCGGAAGGCATGGCCCGCTACCTAACAGAATTTTGCGCGGCTGACCAGTGAGGCTTTGTCGCGTCGTCCGGTGAGGAACTCTATTGCCCTCGCGTATACCAAACCCCGCCGGGCCCGTCGTAACTGGTGCCTTCGCCCCAGATGACATGATTATTTCCCGCACCATCGACCGAGAGGCCTAAATAATCGCCGTAGGGAAAGCGATAGCCAGCGGGGCTCTTATAAGGAGCGCCACCAGTGCGGTCGGAAAGTTGTACGGTCGCGCTCCAGGTCATTCCGCCATCGGTGGTTTGCCGATAAAAGGTATTCCAACCGCGCGGATTCCCATCCCGGTTCCCTTGCCAGACCGCGCGGAAATCGCCCGCCACTGGCCCGGCCGCGATCGCGGGAAAAGCGTTGCTCGCCTCCTCGTCAGGGTGCGAGATCTGCATCCGCGGAGTCCAATGAATTCCGTCGACCGAAGACTTGATCCACATCGGCTGCGGTTCCTTTGGAATGTCGCTGGCGTGATAAAACAAAATGATCTTACCGCTCAGGTCGATCGCCAGGCTGGCCGTTGATGAGAAGAAGCCGTAATCGCAACCCGCGGCCCCATCACAACCAGGCGGCGGCGCCGAGCGATCCACCAGCGTCGTCTGCCAGCTCGCTCCGCGATCGTGCGAGCTGACTACGTTGATCTCTGCCGGCCCCTTGTAATTGAGGAGAAAATTGATCACCACGTAGTAGATGCTGCCGTCCGGCGCGATCGCCGCCCCGTTCGCATCCCACCAATGGCCGGGTGTCGCCTGCGTATTGGTGCGAATGGGCGCGGCGAACGTCTGCCCACCATCGTGCGACGCGACGATGAAGCTGTCGTCCATGTTCAGCCCGACATAGACGTCTCGGCCATCGGGCGACACCGCCAGCCACGGATGATCCGTCCAGCGCAAACCTGGCGCGATCACCACCGGCGCTGTCCAAGTGGCTCCATAATCGGATGACTTAACCAGCTTGCTTTCCCAATTCGGCCCATGCAGCCAGACGGCGAAGACCGTCCCGTCATCCGCCACCTGCACTTGTGGATCTGCCTGCCATTGCGTGATGGGCGCGATCAGTTGATCGGGATACCAGCTCTTGCCGCCATCGGCCGAGCGCCGAATAAAGATGCCGGAGTAACGTGCATTGAAGCGCGTCGTCATCTGGTAGACGAAACTGGAGGAACGGTCGGCGGCCACGAATGGCTCCCAATCGTCCTGTCCGCTCCAGACGCGCTCTGCATCCCAACCGGATGCAGTCGCAGAAGGCTGTGCCTGCCATTGCACATCCGTTTCCGCGGCAAAGTTACGGCCGGTCCAGCGCTCCTTGCGCTCGCCGTGTGGCCGGCTGCCGGTATCGCGACTCGCCGCCCAGGCGACCAGGAAAATAGTGAGCGCGAGTAGGCCGGCGGCAATTCCTAGCCAGCGCGAGACCCCGGGAGTGCGTCGCCGCACGGGGGGATGCGTGGAAATGCGGATTACGTGGTCGATCCTGATTGTCGGGCGCTTTTTCACCGGTTTGCGAGGATAGCAAAGTCCGCCCTCATTTGACGAGGCTAATCAGGCCCCCCGGTATCGCTCATACGTTTTCGCTTCCAATGAGCGGTTTGCAATTTCGACCGGCTAGAGTGCGACATCCGAAGATGAAGATTTATCCCAATATCTCTTCGCTCAAGCGGTCTGGCCCATGACAGCCTCCAGCTTGCTCAACTGCGGGGCGGAGCACGGCACACTCAGCATGGTGCTGGCGAGCGCCATCAACAGAGTCGCGGTAAAGGTCTCGCTCGTCACGATGCCCTTATCGAGCATGATGTTCACGAACACGATCATGATGAGCGCCTTGGTTTGCAGCAGCCAGCCGATGATCGAGGCTTCGCCCTTCTTCCAATGCAGAATTTTTCCGGCAATCTGAATGCCGGCCAGCTTCCCCGCGACCGAGGCGACGAGGAGCAGCGCCGCGGCCGCGAAGACCGCACCCGATCCCACCTGCCAATTCGTCCGTAAACCGGTCGACAGGAAGAAGACCGGCATGATGGCCAGGAGAATGTGGGACCGGAATTGGTCCATAGCCTTTTGATCGAACATCCCGGCGTCGAGCACCGCCCCAGAGAGGAACGCACCGACCATGAAATGCATGCCCGACCAGTCCGCTGCAAAACCCGAGGCCGCCAGCCAGATCAAGCCCACATACCAACGGTCGCGGGCCGGGAGGCGCCGCATAACTTTGCGAACCAATAGCGCCGCGAGCGCGAAGAAGACCAGAAAACCCAGCTGCCTCCCAACCCGGTTCCAATCCAGCAGGATGATCGCGAGCACGCCCCAGATCGCGATGTCGTCCAGGCTGGCGTAGCGGAGGATCCGCTGGCCGAGAGGCGCGCGCAGGATGTGTAGCTTCTCCATGAAGAGAACTAGAATCGGTAGCGAAGTCACCGCGCAGGCCATCCCGATGCCCACGATAAATTGCCAAAGGTGCCCCTGAGGTCCGATCCAGCCTCCGCTCATTTGCAACATGAGCGCGGCCGCGCCGCAGCCGAAGAGGAGCGGCATTCCGAGGGCCAGGCCGGCAGTGATCCCTGTCTCGCCCCGGTTCCGCCACGTCTTCTGGAGATCGAGTTCGATGCCGGCGACCCAGACGAAGATCATCACCGCCCATTGCGCGAGCCCGTCAAGCTGGCCAATGACGCGCGGGTTGAAAACGAAGCGGTAATACTCCGGGAAAACCGCGCCCAGCACTCCCGGCCCGAGCAAAATACCCCCGATGATCTGCACCACCACAAGCGGCGCGTAGTATTCCGTCCGGCACACCCGCCAGACGAGATACGGCACGGTGAAGATGATCGCCATCGCGATCAGGAAGACCTCCGACGTGCTCATGTGCTTGGCCGTGGCAGGAAGCGAACGCCCGAAACGGTCTTCGTTTACCGTTTCGGGCGTCTCGAGATTTCGACTGTTACAACCCCGCCGGGTTCGCCGCGAACCGAATTAGACAGACGTCAATGCTTCTTCCCGGAGCTGCTCCGAACCGCGGCCCTGCGCAATCCATTCTTCCGTTCCCGGCACCGGTGAATCCGGTGCCCAGAGCGGGGCGCGCTCCGGATGATAACGCGAGCCGATCGGGATCGAGTAATCGTCCGCGTCGTACTCTCGCGTGCGCTTGAGCAGCTTGCGGAAGGATTGGATCGAGGGCGAAGGCTGGTGCTCGAAATCGTAAATCCGGCCGGCGAAAGCGTCGGTCATCTGCTCGACGTAGCGCGAGTGAACAAAAGTCGCAAAGGCGAACGGCTGTTCCCAGAAGAGATCGATCATGTCCTCGAGATTATCGATGCCCTTCTCGCACGCCATCTGGTGTTCTTCGAAAGGATTCTCCTTGTCCTCGAGCTTGCCCTCGAGGTACTGACGCACGATCGGGGCCGCGAATTCCGCTTCTCGCATCGTCACCGTTACGCCGAAGGAAAAGATCGGATCGAGAAACCGGTGCGAATCACCGATGCAGATAAAGCCTTTCCCGCAGAAGCCCCGCACCTGATAGGAATAATTCGGGATCACGTGCACCTTCTCGGCCAGGTCGAGTTCGGGAACGCGCCGTCCGATTTCCGGGTTGATGTTGAAGAGCTCGCTCCGGAAGTATTCTTCCGGCGTCTGCTTTTTCTTCGTGAACTCATCCCGCGGAGTCACCATGCCGATGCTCACAATGTCCTTGTCGACCGGGATGAACCAGCCCCAATGGAACTTCTTGTTATAGAAAATGAGCGTGTTGTCTTTTGCCTCCGGTCCCTCAGTTCCCGGCCCGCGGACGGCTCCGCGAACGTGCGAGAAAAAGGCCACCTGCTTATCGTAGCTGCCCATGTATTTCGGGCCTGTCACCTTTTGATTGGCGAGGAAGGTCGATTGACCGGTGCAGTCCAGCACCACCTTAGTCGAGACATTTTCTTCCGTACCGTCGGTGTGCCGAATCCGGATCCCATTGAGCACGTCGTCGGCACCCTTTAGAGCCTTTATCGCCGTGCCACGGATGAGTTTGGCTCCGCGCTCGACCGCTTCGTCCAGCATCATCTTGTCGAACTCGCTGCGGCGAACCTGCCAGGTGGTATTATCGTAAAGTTTCCAGTTTTCGTCCCGCGAGGAGACCTTTACATACCACGTGGTGGCGGCGTTGCTGCCGTAGACTAGGACCCCGTGCTTCACCGGGTTGTCCATCGCATTCATTTTCTCTTCCAACCCGAGCCGTCGCAGCACTTGGGCGGCTTCGCCGGTCAGTGATTCGCCGATGTGAAAGCGCGGGAATTCCTGCTGCTCCAGAATCACGGGAGTAATTCCCTCCCGAAGCAGAAACATCGCCGCGGCAGCCCCGCCGGGGCCGCCTCCTAGTATTAGTACGTCAGTTTTCATAAATTTAATATTTTCTGTGCCTGCCGACTGAGTTTCGCAATTCGATTTGTTCGCGCGAAATGGGCCTTTACCGTGAGAACCTTTTTTGGCTGTGACATCGACAATACTTATATCGACATCGGCGCTGCAAATGGAAATTGCTCCCGACGCCTAACCGTAAGCTTCCTGTAAGGTCCGTGAAAGGTTGATCAAGGTTGAAGATGGGCCGCCAGCGCGAATCGGAAGGCAGCATGGGAGAAAACGGTGGCGAAGTTCTATTCTCGCGACGCGACGCTAAAAAAACCCGAGAAGAAATGAGGCCGCTCCCTCCGAGATTCCGACAATCTTGTTCGTCGCCTGGCGATAGAACTTAAAGTTGAGCTCGGTTTCGGGTCGACCATCGTCCCAATCGGAAAATAGCCTGAGTTCCCTTCGTCCCAACCGCCGTTTGACGAGTGCCGTTCGCCTGACCGTGATGCTGACGCGCGGCGTTTGCCGTGCGAGCCGGGGATTTCTCGCGATTGCAGTGGCCGAGGTGACTACGCCGCACGCACTCAGGCCCGGCCCACCTTCGTTCTCGCTCGCGAAGACGAAAATCGTATCGCTTTTCGCGACCTCCTTGCCCCCATACATTGTCTTCTGCGCGCGAAAAGTAAAAGTCCTCGCCTGTGGATCGATAACTTCAGCTTTGATGGCAAAAAACATCATACTTTTCGGCGGAGCTCTAGGGTTCGGCACGGCAAGGCCCCTCCATCGGCGGGACCCCAGTCGCGTCCGCGTGATCAGGTAAAAATTCGCACTGGAGATGCCTGACTCGGGAGTCAACTCTACCGGCGAGCACTTGTCCGCCATTATGAAACGTATTCGCATGTACAGGACCGAGCGAATCACAATCTTGCGCGAGCCCATGGGAAAGGTAACGGCTTAGTGGTGTTAGCCCGACTTCTGCGTGGGTTGCGCCGCTCGACGGCGCCGACAATCAATCCGCTCCTTGCGCCCGCCTTTCGGCGAAATATTTGCGAGCAATTCTGCGCGCAGGATGGATCGGCGGTCGGGCGTGCCCTGGCCGAGCATTTGCCGCCTAAGGCCTCGATCACGGTGGCCTTCGAATCATCTGCGGCGCGGCATCCGATGAGTTGCGCCTGGTCGCTCTCGAAGCAGCGCGGTTCTCATTTTACTTTCCCTGCTTTGCAGCCCGGGCAGTTGCTCGAGGTGGTGGTGGAACGCTGGCTCTCGCTCTTTGATCTCTTCCTGGCCGCGCACCGGAAAAGTAAGCGCGATGGGTCGACGGTGATCAACTTCAACGACCTCGGGGTCGAGCCGGGCCTGGCGTTTTGCGGGAACGCTCCCGAGCATATTCTGATGCCCGATTTCGCTTTCCTTCAATCCCACGGCTACGAAACGGCCCGGCAGCATTTTGCCCGCAATCAACCGAAGTGGAAGGAGCGATCGGTCCGTGTTTTCTGGCGGGGAAGCTCGCTCGGCCAGAAACATCACTCCATCCTGGAAATGCCGCGGGCCCGGCTTTGCCGGCTGGCGCAAAAGATGGGAGAAGAGTGGGGCGATATCGGACTGGTGGGGATTTTCCACATCTCTGCGGCGGACGCCGAGGAGCTGCGGCGCCAGTCATGGGTGAAACCCAAGGTGCCGTGGCAGAAGCTGAGCAGTTACCGTTTTCACATCGATATCGATGGCCACGCCTCCTCTTACACCGGCCTATTCCTGAAACTTCTCTCGGGCGGCCTCGTCCTGAAGGTGCAATCGCCCGAGCGTTGCGTGCAATGGTATTACGACCGGCTGGTTCCTGGAGTTAACTTCGTCCCGGTTCGTTCGGATTTTAGCGACTTGGTCGATATCGTCAGCTACTATCGAGAAAATGCGCCCTTGGCCGAGGAGATCGGGCGGCGCGGTCGCCAACTCGCGCTCGCTTTGACACACGAAAAAGAGTTCGCGTTTGCCCTGCAGGCCGTGACTAGAGCCTTGGCAGCAGCGAACCTCCGGCCCATCCTACATCCAGCATCAGCTCCGACAGCGAAAGAAGGGGACGGCGCGGCAATCCCTGGGCCCACGCAATTCTAACCGAAAAAATTTATGGCTAAAAAACTGGATGGAAAAAAAGTGGCGATCCTGGTCGCCAATGGATTCGAGCAAGTGGAGATGACGAAACCGCGCGAGGCGTTGCAGGAAGAGGGCGCGGAAACAAGAATCGTTTCGATCAAGTCGGGCAAAGTGCAGGGGATGAATCATGACGAGAAGGGCGACAAGTTCGACGTCGATCTCACCCTCGAAGGAGCAAAGGCGGGCGACTTCGATGCCTTGCTCATCCCAGGCGGATTGCTGAATCCCGATGCGATGCGCCAGGAGGAAAGCGCGCTTGAGTTCGTGCGCAAGTTCTTCCAGGCCGGAAAGCCGGTCGCGGTCATCTGCCACGGACCGCAGGTGTTGATCAATGCCGATCTGGTGCGAGGCCGGACGATGACTTCGTGGCCTGCGCTCAAGGTGGACATGAAGAACGCCGGGGCTAACTGGATCGACGAAGAGGTGGTGGTGGACAACGGGCTCGTCTCCAGCCGCAATCCAGATGACATCCCGGCCTTTAACGAGAAAATGATTGACGAATTCGCCGAGGGAAAACACGAGGTGATGCAAAAGCCGGCGGAAGAGAGTGCGCCGGTTGCGCTCGAGACGTAATCGTTAGGCGTTAGGCCCGGTTGCCGGTTGATCTGCGGTCCAGATCCTGTCGAGGCGGGGGAGGATATGGACTTAGCCGCGACGTCCTCCCCTTGGCTCGACTGAGTCTCGCCCTGTTTGGAGGGGATGCCCGCGGCACCAGTGTTCGCTTTCTTTTTTGGAGAAGCAGTGTGCATATTGCCAGCCCCGCCATGACTACCGCGAACAAGATCACCCTCATCCGCATCCTGATGATTCCCGCCTTCGTCCTGATGGCGATTTATTACGGGGCGAGCATCCAGCGCGGCGAGCCGCTGGAGTGGCAACGCTACAGCGCGATCGTAATCTTCCTCCTGGCCGCGGCCAGCGATGGACTCGATGGCTACATCGCCCGGCGTTACAACCAAAAGAGCGCGCTCGGCGTGATCCTTGATCCGATTGCCGACAAGGGTTTGCTCCTGAGCGCCATCATCACCCTCAGCATTAGCAATTGGAGCGATATCGATCCGCAGTACGGGCAGTTCCCGACCTGGTTCCCCGTCCTGGTGATCAGTCGGGATGCCGTCATCCTGATCGGCAGCGCGGTTTTGCATTTATTAAACGGACACGTACGGGTCCGGCCGGCGTGGACGGGTAAGGTGGCAACCTTTCTCCAGATGGCGGCAATTGCGTGGGTTATGTTGCAACTCATGTTCATTCCGCTCATCTACGTCGTCGCGGCGGCTGGCTTTTTTACCTTTGTCTCCGGCATCATCTACGTGATGGACGGCTTTCGTCAGCTCGGCGCGCAGGGTCACGCCAACGCCGATCGCGATTCTCAGAAGCGTTAGGCGATGGAAACACCCAGCACGCGCCAGGTCGCGATTGTCGGCCGGCCTAATGTCGGCAAATCCGCGCTCTTCAATCGGCTGGCTGGGCGCAACATTGCCATTGTGCACGACCAGCCGGGGATTACGCGCGACCGCATCTCCGCGCCGAGCCTGCGCGGTGAGGAGCCGTTCACCATTTGGGATACGGGCGGAATCGGCGGCCACGGCGAAACCGAACTGCTCAAGGAAGTGCGCACCGCGGCCGATGCGGCGATGCGCGAGGCGGATGTGATTCTCTTCGTCGTCGACGCCCAGCAGGGCCTCACCCCGGTCGACCAGGAACTGGCGCGTCTCCTCCGACGCTCGAAGCGCCCGGTCGTGCTGGTCGTGAACAAGATCGATCATCCCAAGCACGAGGACCTGGCCGGGGAATTTACCCGGCTTGGTTTTCCCGAGATCCTTTCGATCAGTGCCGCGCACGGCCTGGGTATTAGCTCGTTAGTCACGACAATTGAGCAGCTCCTGCCGCCGGCGGTGGCGACTTCGGAAGAAACAACGGCACTGTCCCTTGCCATCGTCGGACGGCCTAACGTCGGCAAATCGTCGCTCATCAATGCCATCCTGAGTGACCGCAGGACCATCGTCAGCAACATCCCGGGCACGACCCGGGATGCGGTCGATATTTCTTACCGGCGCGGCCGAGACCGGTTTGTTCTCATCGACACGGCGGGTATCCGGCCGCGCGGCAAACACGCCACTTCGGTCGAAGTCTTCAGCGTGATGCGCTCGGAGCGCACCATCCGCCGGGCCGATCTTTGCGTGCTGGTCATCGACGCCACCATGGGCGTGACCGCGCAGGACAAAAAGATCGCCGCCCTCATGCAGAAAGCACAAAAGCCATCGATCCTTCTTGTTAACAAATGGGATCTGGTGAAACCGGAGCACGGGTCAAAGGCGACGCTGCGCAGAGTTGATCGAGGAGACACGGGACCGCCTATTTTTTCTCCCCTACGCGCCCATTCTGGTCGCCTCCGCGCTGACGGGCGAAAACGTCGATCGCCTTTTTAGCGCGATCCGGAAAATCCGGCGGGGCGCGGAAGAGAGGATCGGCACCGGAGTTCTGAATCGGCTGCTGCGCGAAGCCTTCGAGGTGAATCCGCCGCCCATGTCTGCCAATCAACGGCTCAAGCTTTTCTATGCGACCCAGCCGCGGAGCGAGAACCAGACTTTGGCGACGCCGGAGTTTGTGCTCTTCGTCAATGATCCGAATTTGTTAGGCGAGACCTACGCACGTTATCTCGAGGCGCAGATCCGCGAGGCCCAGCCATTCCTTGGCTTGCCCCTCATGCTGAACTTCCGGCCGCGGAGTGAGAGTGCGCCGTCGCGGACACGCAATCTGTAGCCCGGCGCGAATGAACTCGACCCGGTCCCACCGCGCTATCACTCAACCCTTGGCGAGGTTCGCAACTTACGGCAGAGAGGTGCCCTTTTGCCTCTTGAACGTCGTCGCGTCGGTCCGGTCAATACCGCCGCTGACATTGATGTCCGCGCAGGCTCGTGAAGTTTACCTTTACACCGGGACTCCAGCCTGCTGAGAATGCGAACCGATCCTGACCTGGGGGAGAAAGTTTGTCTGGCGACTTCCCACCTTCGTCCCGATCTACCTCTAATAACAAAGCCAGGCGAAAAGGAAAGAACGATGAAAAATAGTCCCAATGTTCGAAGTATTTCGATTTCACGTCGCGGCCGAGGTCTTCTCTGGCGTTTACGCTTCTTGATCCTGTATACGGCCCCGTCACTAATGGTCCCGTTACCGGCCGCGGCCACCATCCTCTGCAACGGCAACACGGCGGATGGAGATGGCGCCCTGGCGGTGATTTGCAGCCCCGACGCAGTTGGTATTGGGAACACGGCTATGGGCTTCCCATCACAGATGCGAACCGGGGGAGATGGCAATTCAGCGGTCGGTTATCAGTCTCTCCTCCTGAACCTCGCAGGTGATAATAATTCGGCGATTGGCGCCACCGCTCTCTTGCATAATCAATACGGACACGAGAACACATCGCTGGGTGTGAATTCGCTTCTGCAATCCGTTGACGGCGATGGAAGCACGGCTGTGGGAGCCTATGCCCTCCAGACTTATGGAATCAATGGCTTCGGCCTAGGTGGTGCGACAGCGGTTGGTTATCGTGCTCTCTACTCTGACACATCTGGTACTTTACGATGGCTATGACACCAACACCGGCGTTGGCTACGAGTCGCTTTTTTCTACTGATAGCGGTTATTCTAATAACTACCTCCACGGGATCGATAATACGGCGATAGGTTTCTATTCGCTGCGCAACATCGTGAACTCCATCTGTAACACCGCAGTCGGCGCATTCGCTCTTAATTATTTCGCTGGAAGCGAGTTCGGCGGCTATAACACGGCCGTTGGAAGTTATGCGCTCTCCAGCGGAACGACCGGCGTTTTTAACACCGCGGTGGGAGCGAAAGCGCAAACAGCCATGTCTACGGGGGTAGATAATACTTCATTGGTTATAAAGCCCTCTCGGCGGATGACGGGCTGCGGAACTCGAGCGGCAGCAAGAATGTGGCAGCTGGTTCCCGAGCTCTCCTCAAACTGACCACCGGCAACAACAACACCGCCGTTGGCTATAGCTCGATGCTGAATACCACAACTGGCAGCAGCAATGTAGCCCTCGGTGAATCTGCGGGCATTAATATTACCGTTGGCAGTAATAATATCGACCTCGGCAATAAGGGTGTGGCGACCGATGCCAACACGATCCGCATTGGCAAAAAGGGAACTCAGACCGCGACCTACATCGCTGGGATCAGGGGCACGACTGTGGCCGGCGGTATCTCTGTTCTAATCGACAATGGGGGACGGCTCGGGACGGCCACTTCTTCGGCCCGGTTCAAGGAAGCGATCAAGCCGATGGAAGAGAAAAGCGAAGCCATCCTCGCGCTTGAACCGGTCACCTTCCGCTACAAGCACGAGCTCGATCCGGACGCGATCCCGCAATTCGGCCTGGTGGCTGAGCAGGTGGCAAAGGTCAGCCCAGACTTGGTGGCGCGCGACGATGAGGGCGAGCCCTACACTGTGCGCTATGAAGCGATCAACGCCATGTTGCTCAATGAGTTCCTCAAGGAACATCGGAAAACTGACGAGCAAGGCGCCCGAATCACGCAGCTTGAGGCCATGATGAAAGTGGAGCAAGAGAAAGCGCACGCTACGGCCATCCGACAACAAGGCGAGATCGAAAGACTGTCGGCGACGCTGAAGGAGCAGGGAAAGCTGATGCAAAAGGTGAGCCAGCAGATGGAAGAGCCACGTGCCGCGACTCGTCTGATTGCCGACCGCTAGGCGAGGGTAACCAGGATTTCATTGCGGGCGAAGCGTCGCGGTGCCGACCCCGCAATGAGTCCGAGTTGCGCCCAGCTTCACCCACGTTCGCTGCCGCGCACTTTCAGCGATAGCCGCGAGCACTGCCTGATTAGCCAGGCCATCGGTGAAGGTGGGTGCGGGACTCTTGCCGGCCACGACGCCCCTGACGAAATCGGCGATTGTGTGCACAAAGCTGTGCTCATAGCCGAGCAGGTGTCCGGGCGGCCACCAGCTTTCGACGTAAGGATGCTCTGGTTCGGTCACGAGGATGTCGCGAAAGCCGCTTTCGGTTTTCGGATCGTCCGCGCGGTAGAACCGGAGCCGATTCAGCTTCTCGAGGTCAAACACGAGCGAGCCGGCGCTGCCGTTTACCTCGATCGTTAGGCTGTTCTTTCGTCCGGGCGCGAGCCGGGTCGCTTCCAGGGTGGCGAGAGCGCCGTTCCGAAATCGCCCTATGACCACAACGGCGTCGTCGACCGTCACCCGGCCGCTGCCCTTCTTTTTACCAGGCAGGGGACGCTTTTTGATGAACGTCTCCATGGTTGCGCAGACTTCACGGAAGTCGCCCACCAGGTAACGGCCGAGATCGACGATGTGCGCGCCGAGATCGCCTAACGATCCTGAACCAGCCGCTCCGGCCTGCAAACGCCAGACGAGCGGAAACTGCGGGTCGACGATCCAATCCTGCGCGTAGCGGGCGCGATAGTGAAAAATCCTGTCGCCCAATTCACCGCGCGTAATCAGGTCTCGCGCCAAGGCGATGGCGGGCAGGCGACGGTAGTTGTGGCAAACCATGTTGACCACACCAGCTTTGCGCACCGCTGCGACCATCTTCTCTGCTTCGATGACGTCGCGGGCCATCGGTTTTTCGCAAAGGATGGCCTTTCCGGCGGCTGCTGCGGCGAGGGAGATCTCGGCGTGAGAATCGTTAGGGGTGGTGATGTCGATGATGTCGATCTCCGGGTCGTTGACCACAGCGCGCCAATCGCTCGCGGTCTTTTCCCAGCCAAAATCGGCGGCCGCCTTGCGAACCGCGGCAGTGCTGCGTCCGCAGAGAGTGTGGAGATGCACGTCGGCCGGTAGATCGAAAAACCTCGGCGCCTGCCGCCAGGCGTTGGAGTGGGCTTTGCCCATGAAGCCGTGCCCGATCAAGCCGACTCGAAGGCAGCGCTGTCTCTTCATTGCAGCAGGCTCGCGCAAGCTGGAAGCTCGCGCTATGGAAAGCGGAAAATGCTGAGGAACGCGACTTCGAGGGCGAGGACTTCCTGGATGTTGCGCCCGAGATGATCGCGCAACTCCTCCAGCCGACGCAGCCGGCGAAGAATTTCGGTGGTCGTTAGTCGACGAGCCACCGCTTCCGTAGCGGCGCGAGCCTTCGGCAGTTCACGCATGGCCAGTCCGGTGCTTGCAAGCAGCACGTCGCCCCACCAAAGAAAGAGCGTCTCGACCAGTTGAGCGCGCCGTTGCAGATAGACGCTTTCTGTCACGGCCTTGTAATGATCTTCCCGGTTGTCGAGCCAGGCGCCATCGGTGGTTTGTTTGTAGCGCTTTTCTTCGTCCTTGAAGGCGGCGGCGTTTTCCTCCTGAATGCCAAGCCGAATCTGATTGAGCAGGCGCTGCATTCCCTGCGTCAGGCGATAGGCTCCGTGCACGCTCTCCGACGGAGCGGCCTCGACTCCGTGGAGCAATTCCAGCAGGGCCAACTGTTCTTCGGAAAGCTGTGGATCGAGGGGTGGAGCGAGCGGGATCTCGATGCAGCGCGAGAGGATTGTGTCGGGCAAGACTTCCGGAATCGAGCTGAGCAAGAGAAGAAGAGAATTGTTAGGCGGTTCTTCCAGCGTTTTTAAAAATGCGTTGGCCGCTTGTGGAACCATGCGGTCGGCTTCGGAAATGAGCGCGACTTTACGGCGACCGTCGCTTGCGCGCATCTGCAAGGCATGCTCGAGCTGGCGGATTTGCTCGATCACGATGCGGCGTGATTTTGATTCCGGGCCCGCGAGGTGAACGTCGGGTGCGGTGCCCGCGAAAATTTGTTCGGCCGGGGCGCCGTTGACCAAGTGCGCCAGGTCAGCGGCCAGGGTGCGCTTGCCGCTGCCGGACGCGCCGGTGATGAGATAGGCGTGCCCGAGACGGCTGCGCTTTTGCGCGCCGGTCAGGTAATCGAGTGCCGCTCGCGGGGTGAAAGCCACGGCTTAGGAATGCCGGCGCAAGCGAGACGGTGGGATCATGCGGGCAAGGTGGCTGAACCGGGTTGAAATCACATCCCAGATCTCCTGTTCGATCTCCTGGATCGGACGAGTGGCGTCGACCACCCGGATGCGATAAGGCTCGCGCGCGGCCAGCTCGCGATAAGCGGCGCAAACTGCCTCGTAAAATTTGAGTGGCTCCTGTTCCATCCGATCGATGCCGGCGGCAGGCCGCACCCGGCGCATCATGCGGGCACGCGCGGTCTCGACATCGACGTCGAGCAGAAAAGTCAGATCCGGCCAGCAGACGCCGACCGCGAATTCATTCATGTGCACCACCATTTGCTGGTCGAGACGGCGGGCTACGCCCTGGTAGACGGTAGTGGAATCAGCGAAGCGATCGGAGATGACGACGGTGCCCCGGTCGAGCGCGGGCTGGATCACTTCCCTAACGAGCTGGGCGCGACTCGCTTCGAAGAGGAGCAGCTCCGCTTCGGGAGTCATGGCCACGCTTTCCGGCGCAAACTGGAGGAGGTGGCGGATCTTTTCGCCAATCGCGGTGCCACCCGGCTCGCGGGTGACAAGGAGCGGGATGCCGCCATTCGTTAGGCGGGACGCGAGCAGGCTGACTTGGGTCGACTTTCCGCAACCCTCCGAGCCCTCGAATGTAATGAATGGCAGGCGCGGCATGTGCCCGATTTTGAAGCAAATCTAAGAGGTTGTCGAATCCTCTTATGGGCTGGCCAGAGAAGAGGGAGCCGCGCCCGAGCGCGCGAGCAAATCCAGCAGGAGATCTTTCCAGAGAATCACCAGGGTATGGCTGCCATGGCCGCGTGTTTTTTCACTCAGCGGAAGAATGTGCGCGCGGCCTTTGGGCACACGCTTGATCTCGCGCTCGAGGATGCCGAGCTCGGGTGGATTGATCAGGTCGTCGGCGGAATTAATGGCGAGGAGAGGCGCGCGAATTTTCTCCAGGGCCGGACCCGGATCATAGTCGGAGGAGGCTTCGACCGCGTAGAGGACGTCGTTGGCATCGCCGGTAGTGACGTAGTCGCTGGCGAATTTTTCGAGAGCGGTGTCGGTCGCCGCCAGGGTGGGGGCTTCCTGTTGGCGGAGGATCGGATTGCTGCTCATAAACCAGAGCATTTCGGCGGCGGTCCGCAGGCTCGGCGGTTGGACCTTGTAGTCGCCGCCCATCCAGGCCGGATCGCGGCGAATGGCGTCACTCACGATCCGACGCCAGGCGCGATTGCGACCGGAGATCTGGGTCGGCAAACTCGCCAGCGGCATGAGCGCATCCATGAAGTCAGGATGAATTTCTCCCCAAAGCCAGGTGTGCATTCCACCCATCGAGGTGCCCATGATCAGACGCGCGTGATTGACGTGGAGGCCGTCGGTCAGCAGCCGATATTCCGCCTCGACCATATCCCGATAGCCATAACGCGGGAATTTTGCGTGCAATCCATCGCTCGGCTTGCTCGATTTCCCATGGCCGATGTCGTCCGGCAGGATGATGAAGTATTTCGTCGCGTCGAGGGGCTGACCCAGACCGAAAAGTTCGCCGGCAAACTCGGGCCGGATGAATTGCGCCCCGCTCCCGGTGGTACCGTGCATGATTAGGACAGCATTTTTGGTAACCCCTTTGCCGTCCTTCGCGGCTTTACCCAGCGTGCGATAGTGCAAGCGCAGTTCGGGCAGTGTTTCACCCGAAGTAAATTTGAAGTTGCGCGCGATGAAATCGCCTTCGCTGGGCTGAGAATAATCCTCGCCACGAAGAGGTGCGGAAAGGAGGAGCAAACAAAGCAGGACCGCGGCGTACCACTTCGGAATCATGGCCCGAACATATCGCAACTTTTCGCTGGGTGGCGACTGTGTTATCGAGGAGCGATGAAGAACCATTGGCTCGTGAAACAAGAACCGGAGGCCTATTCGTGGGACGACTTCGTGCGCGACGGACGCACGCAATGGACCGGGGTGCGGAATTTTCAGGCGCGCAATAATCTCCGCGCGATGCGCAAAGGCGACGCGGTCTTCTACTACCACAGCGTGAGCGATAAGGCGGTGGTTGGCATTGCCGAAGTCACGAAAGAAGCCTTCGCCGATCCAACCGCCGAGGAAGGGGACTGGAGCGCGGTGGAATTGAAGCCGGTCCAGGCGCTGAAGAAACCAGTCACGCTTGAGCAGATCAAAGCAGAACCGAAATTGCGCGAGATCGCGCTCCTGCGAAATTCGCGTTTGTCGGTGCAGCCGTTAGGCAAAGCCGAGTTTGAGCTCATTCAGCGCTTGTAAAGCCCGGCCGCACCAACAGGAGAAGCGGAAGCTCGTCCCGCCGCCGGTTCATGCCCACCAGCCGGAAGGGCTCGTCCTGCGGCGAGCTTCCGCATGGCCAGGTTGGCTGGTGCATTCGTTACACAAATTCATCTTGTTCGGCTTCGCCTTGTCGCGACGCTAGGACGTGTCGCGCGCTTTCGTCGTCTCCATCCACGATGTCGCTCCGGTCACTCGCTCGCGCGTGGCGAAAATGCTCGCGCAATTGAACGGCCTGGGCGTCGCGCATTGCTCTCTCCTGGTCGTCCCCAACTATCATCACTCAGGTCCTTCGTTAGGCGATGAGACCTTCGCCGCCTGGCTTCGAGAACTGGAAGGGCAGGGGCACGAGATGGTGATTCACGGGTTTTATCATCAGCGCACCCGCCGAGCCGGGGAAGGAATTCGCCAAAAAGCCATCACCCGCCTTTACACCGCGGACGAGGGGGAATTTTACGATCTCGCTTACGACGAGGCGTTGGACCTCATCCGGACGGCTCGGGCTGACTTCACCGCGCACGGCCTGCATCCGAGCGGATTCATTGCTCCCGCCTGGTTGCTCAGTGTCGAGGCGGAGCGCGCCGTGCGCGACGCCGGTCTGCTCTACACCACCACCTTGCGGGAGGTGCGCAATTTCAGCGCGGCCCGGGAGTTCTCCTCGCAATCACTCGTCTACAGTGTGCGGAGCGACTGGCGCTGCGCGCTTAGCCTGGTTTGGAATCGCGCGCTTTTCCGTCGTCTGGCGAGAAATCCTCTGCTCCGGCTCGGTCTCCATCCGCCCGATTTCGATCACCCGGGAATCTGGCGCCAGATCAAAGCGTTGACGAGCAAAGCGGTTCGCGATCGACACCCCATGACCTACCAGGATTGGCTCAAGCACTATTCCGCAGTCCGAGTTCCAAATTCCGAATTGGTATGAGCCGCTGCGACCTTCATCTGCATTCGAAATTTAGCGATCGCTCGGAGGATTGGATCTTCCGGCGGTTCGATTTTCCTGACAGCTATTCGGATCCAAAGGAGCTTTACGCCAAGGCGAAAGGCGTCGGAATGGATTTCGTTACCATCACCGATCACGATACGATTGAAGGTTGTCTCGAGATTCAACAGTACCCAGATTCATTTATCAGCGAACAGGTTACGACTTATTTCCCGCAAGACCAATGCAAGATAAACCTTCTCGTCTGGGGAATGACCGAGACTCAACACGAAACGATCTCGGGAGCGCGGGAAAATATTTTTGATCTTCAGGGGATCCTGCAGAAAGAGAACATTGCACATGCCGTTGCCCACCCGCTCTACAGCATCAACGGCAAGCTCAGCACCTCCCACCTTGAACGTCTGATCCTGCTTTTTCAGCACTTCGAAGGCCTGAACGGGCTGCGTGACGCGCTGCTCAGCGATCTCATCCGCTACGTCCTCGTCCATCTTACGCCTGAGAAAATCGAAGAGTTCTCCAACCGTCACGACCTTGCCCCGACCCACGGCGAGCCGTGGAAAAAAATTCTGGTTGGCGGTTCCGACGATCATGGCGGGCTTTTCGTCGGCTCCGCCTTTACTGAAACGCCGGTGGCGCTCTCGCCTAACGACTTCCTCGAGCACATTCGCACCGGCGACTGCGCGGCGCACGGTCAGGGCGGGACACCGCTCGCTCTCTCGCACGGCTTTTACAACACCCTTTCGAGTTTCATTCAGGACCGTTTCACGGAACGCCTCGGGCCGAGCGCGGGCCTGGTGGAGAAAATGTTCTCCCGCTTCATGGAAGGGCTCGATCCAACTGAGTTCACCCTCAGGGAAAAGGCGGGCTTTGTCGCGCAGGGCGTGCTTTCCGGCAAAATCTTCGAGCTGGCAAAGCCGGCCAACATCTCCCTCTGGCGTGAACTATCCGGATACTTTGCTCAACCGGAGGTCAAGGCGCGGCTGGCGCGCGAGACCGCGGCCATCGTCGAACCGGAGCGCCGCACCTTCATCATGGCAAACGCCGCTTGTGAGCAGCTCGCTTTTCGATTCTTCGAGAAATTCGTGCAGCAGATCAACGCCGGAAACGTGATTGAAAGCATTCAGGCGTTGGCTGGGATTGCGCCCATCTTGGTCGTGCTCGCGCCCTACATCTACGCCTTTCACAGTCAGGCGCCCTCGCGCCGGTGGCTTCGCGAAGTTTGTCGCGACTTCACCGGCGCCATCCCGCCGGTTTTGCAAAACAAGAAGCGCGCTTGGTTTACCGACACGCTCGAGGACGTAAACGGCGTCTCCACCACGATACGCAAAATGGCCGCGGAGGCCCGCGACGCCGGCGAAGAGCTGGTCGTCGTTACTTCGCGCGGTGAACTCACGCTCGATGGTTTACCGATCAAAAACTTCAAACCGATCGGCGAATTCGAGCTGCCCGAGTACGAACTGCAAAAGCTGAGTTTTCCACCGATTCTGCAGATGCTTGACTACATCCAGCGAGAAAACTTTTCTGAGATCATCATCAGCACTCCCGGCCCCATCGGGCTGACCGCACTCCTCGCCGGCAAAATGCTCAATCTCGAAACGAGCGGCATCTATCACACCGATTTCCCGCAGTATATTCGCATCCTGACCGAGGACAGTTTTCTCGAGAGCCTGGCCTGGAAGTACATGCATTGGTTTTACGGCCAGCTCGACACAATTTTTGTGAACTCCGAGCAATATCGGCAGAGCTGGATCGATCGCGGGATCGAGGCCGGAAAACTAAAGATCCTTCCACGCGGGCTCGACACGCGCCTCTTCACGCCGGGGCGAAACGAGCCTGATTTCTGGAAGAAATTCGGCAGTAGCGGCGACGGTGTGCGTCTTTTGTTCGTTGGGCGTGTCTCGAAGGAAAAGGACCTGGACATTCTTGTCCAGGCCTACCGAAAACTGGGTGAGGAAAAGGTTCCTGTTCAGCTCTCTATTGTGGGCCACGGCCCGTACTCGGACGTCCTCGCCAGGATCCTGCCCGAGGCTTGTTACACGGGCTACTTGAACGGGACCGAACTCGCCAAAGCCTACGCCTCTTCGGATATCTTCGTCTTCCCCAGCACGACCGACACTTTTGGCAACGTCATCATCGAAGCGCAGGCTGCAGGATTGCCCGTCATCGTGTCCGATATTGGTGGCCCGCGCGAGCTTGTGAACGACGGCGTCAACGGCTTCATCACGAAGGGCCGGAATGTCGCCGACTTCGCCAACGCGATCCGCCGTCTCGTCCAGGATCCAGCCCTGCGCAAGAATATGAGTGCGGCCGCGCGACGGAGCGTGGAAGACCGCAGTTGGCCCAATGCCTTTCGGAAATTTTGGGCCGCTACTGAGATTAGGTAGAGGCGCGCGGAAATTTCCGGCCGGCTTGATCGTGGGGTTGACGCTACGTTCCGCGGAGCGACCTTTAGCCAGCGTCCGAACGGGGCGAAGCGGCGTAACCAATTAAACTAATGAAAAAATATATCCTTCTTTGCGTGGCGATCAGCGCGGCCCTTCTCATTGGTGGCTGTGCTAATCAAGACACTTCAGCCAATGCCAGCGGACCGAATGGCTTGGCGCAGCGAGGAGCTGTCAATAGCGGCGCTGGGGTTGGCGGCGGGGGCGGGCTTCCCGGGCGAGTCCCGCAGCGCTACCAGCCATAAACCGGCGACCTCAACTCCGACTAACGAGTAAAGCGGACCGCGAAGTCTGAGCGGACTGCTCCCTCTTGCGCTGTCAAAACTGGTCCTTCAGGGCGCGGGTGGCGGCTCCTGTTGGATCGGAGGGATGAGGGGAGGCGGCAACTCTCTCGGTTCGACCGTGACGAAGGCATCGTAGGGATCGCCAAACTGCCGCAGGAAACAGAGTGGATAGGAAAAAAGGAACATCACCAGCGGGAGGAGCAGGACGGTGCCGAGGTAAGGCACGGCCGCCAGGCAGCAGGTGAAACAGGCGGCCAGACAGCCAATCATTCCCGAGGCGATGAGGAGGAGGAAATAGAAGAGCGCGAAAAGAACGAACACTCCAGGGTGCGCGCAGAGGAGAGCCCAGACTTGACGAAAAGCGGAAACGGCGTCGCACCGCTGTCGGTACATCACTGGCACCATGAATTTTAGAATCAGAAGTAAAACCAGCATCAGCAGGAGATAGCTGACCCCGCAAAGGATGAGGGGAGCGATCGGGAGGAGAGAGTGATTCCAAGGCCAGCCAAGTGCAAAAATACCGACGAGGCCTCCGATGATGATGAGATTGCAAAAGGCCAGGACGATCTGGAAAATGCAGTAGCGATTCCCCTCCAGCCGAAATTCTCGCCAAGGCTCTGCGATGGCGGCGCGGTTGCGCACGATGCAGTCGGTGAAGATAAAACGGCCTCGCGCGTTGAGCCACGCCAGGACGACGATGAGCGCGAGAATCACGATGAATCCGGCGATCGCGACCGGGATCAACCAGGGAGGCGCGTCCGAGAGAGAAAACGGAGCGCCCTGGTGCTGCGTTTTCCAGTTCCACTGCACGTTCTTAAATCGGCCCTGGTAGTTAAAATTGAAGCCGCCGGCAAAAGTCGCGAGCCAGGCGGCGAAGCCAATAACGAACCATTTTTTCAAGTCGAACGGCCGGACGAGAATTTTTCTTGTCAGCTCAAAGGCTTCGCCAAAGGGCGCGAAAATCTCGACACGTGGTTTATTCGGGTCCATCCCGAATTCCAAACAGTTTCGGAGGGGAGAAGCAAGCTCGCTTCGCCCGGATCAACCGGTCCCAAAATAGCGGTCGCCCGCATCGCCCAACCCCGGGACGATGTAGCCGACCTCATTCAATTCCGGATCGAGAGCGGCCGCGATGATCGCGACATCTGGATGCGCCTCCTGAAGGGTGGCAACTCCGGGCGGACAGGCCAGCACACAAACCAATTGCAAGCGCTTCGCGCCGGCCGTCTTCACGATCGAAATCGCTTCGACCGCACTCTGGCCGGTGGCCAGCATCGGATCGAGCACGAGCACTTCGGCCCCGGCCAGGTCCGCCGGGAGACAGGAATAATATTTGACCGGTCGCAGCGTCTTCGGGTCACGGTAAAGGCCAACATGGCCGGTGCTGGCGTCGGGGACTAACGACATCATGCCGTCCTGTAATCCGAGACCGGCCCGCAGGATCGGCACCAGGGTAACTGGTCGCGCCGGGACCCAGCCGGCAAAGCGAGAGAGAGGGCTCTCCATCGTTTCTGGCTTGATCTCCCAGGTTCGCGCCGCCTCGAGCAGGAGGAGTTGCGCCAGCCTTTGCAGACTGGAACGGAATTCGTTAGGCGCAGTCTCTTTGGCCCGCAGCCGCGAAAGCTCGGTTGCCGCCATGGGGTGATCGAGCAGTTGCAGACTGGCGGTTGAAGACTTTGCCGGGACCATTCCGGATCATGACTTGGGACAGGACATTGTCATCCGAAAACGTGTGCCGGGGGCGCCGATGGCCGGCTATGACCAATTCATGCTCCTCGCCCCACGATGGCACAGAAGCAGGATTAGGAGGGGCCAAGCTTGACCGGCCTCCCGGCGAATCCGACACTTCCTGCTCGCATGCGCTGGCAAACCCTTTTTGAAGCACGCTGGATTTTTGCTGTCCTCCTTGTGCTTGCCCTCCTGAGTTTGCTTCTCACTCCCTGGTTGGCTCTGCTTTTCGTCGCCTTGATCGGCTACACCTTCGCCTTCTTCCGCGACCCGGAACGCGTCGCCCCGTCGGACCCCGAGGTAGTGGTGGCGGCGGCGGATGGAGTGATCGTGGAAATTGCGGAATTACCGGAGAACGAAGTCGTTAGGGGAACAATGCGGCGGGTGGCGATTTTTCTTTCCGTCTTCGACGTCCACACCAACCGTGCACCGATCGATGGCCGCATCATCTATCGCGAGCACCACGAAGGGCTCTGCCTCGACGCCCGCAACCCGACCTGCTCGGAAAAGAATGAAGCGATGACCTGGGGGTTTGAAAATCCGCGCGCCACCCTCGTCGTTAGACAAATCACCGGAGCGATTGCGCGCCGCATCGTGGGCTGGTCGCGGGTGGGGGACTCGCTGCAAAAGGGTGAGCGTTTCGGCATGATCCGGTTCGGCTCACGGACGGAAATCTATCTGCCGCTTAACGCCACCGTCCTGGTCAAGGTGGGCGATCGCGTGGCCGGCGGTTCCAGCCCGATCGCCCGGCTTACCTAGAAGATGAACGACAGCCAAAACCCGAAAGTTTATCTGCTGCCGAATCTGATGACGGCGGGCAATCTCTTTTGCGGGTTCGCCGCCGTGCTGCGCATCTATGATGGCGCGCAGGAAACCGATTTCCTCAAGGCGGCCTCCGATTTTCACGACGCCATCTGGTTCATTCTCGCAGCCTGCATTTTCGATCTGCTCGATGGCCGCCTGGCCCGGCTCGGCGGACACGAGAGCGATTTCGGCCGCGAGTTCGATTCGTTAGCCGATATCGTTTCCTTCGGGATGGCGCCGGCCCTGCTCGTCTACCAGATCGTTCTGGGCGAATTTCAAAACCTTGGCTGGATGATCGCGTTCGTTTATCTGGCCTGCGGCGCGCTCCGCCTGGCGCGTTTCAACTGCGTGGCGGCGGCCGGTTCCTCCAATCCGGACAAGAACTTTACTGGCTTTCCCATTCCGGCTGCGGCCGGTGTGATCGCGTCGATTACCCTTTTCATGCTCTGGCTGGACGAAGGGCAACGGACGATCGGGCGTTGGAAGTACGCCTTGCCGGGGCTGATGCTTTTTCTCTCCTTCATGATGTTCAGCAAGTTCCGCTATCCGAGCTTTAAGGCGGTCAACTGGCGGACGACGCGCTCCATTCCGCGTTTCTTCTTCCTCATCGCTATCCTCGCCTTGACCGTGAAATTCTATCACTGGATGGCGGCGGTGATATTCCTCACCTACCTCCTTTACGGTTTTCTGCGGCCTTTTCTTTCCCCGAAGAGGCGCCGGGTGATCGAAGAAGAAATTGGCGAAGAGCCGGAGGACGCGGGCGAGGAGACGAGCTAGCTTCGGTCGCCCCGCCTAACGATTTAGCTGCGCGAGAATCTCGGGATCACGGACGTCAGCCCAGTCGCCGGTCAGTTCGAGCGCCTGCACTCTTTTCCCGGATTGAGCCAAAGCGCGGATCGCATCGGTCAACTCAAATTCCCCGCGCGGTGAACGCTCCAGGCGTGCGGTAAAGTCAAAGACGCTGGGGCGAAAGGCATAGAGGCCGGCATTATACCAGGGGCTGGTCGGCTCACCCGGTTTTGGCTTTTCGCGCAGGTCGACCAGCTCAAAGCGGTTGTTCACGAAAACGGCGCCGCCTTGGCTCACATCGTCGCTTTTTTTCACGGTCACGATTGCTTCGGTCTCGGAGTCGAGAGTGGTGAGCCGGGGATAGTTCGCCGGGTCGACGATGATGTCGCCGTAGCCCAGGATGAACGGATCGTTGCCGACAAATTCGTGCGCCAACTCCACCACTCTGCCGGTCCCGTCCTGCACCACCTGGGTCACGTAGCCGATCTTGACCCCCAGTGCCGTCCCGTCACCGAAAGTCTGCCTAACGACCTCTGCACGCCAACCGACGACGAGGAGGAATTGAGTCACGCCGGCTGCGCGTAAACCCTCGATGATGTGCCCCAGGATCGGTTTGCCGCGAACCGCGATCATTGGCTTGGGCAGCTCGTTCGTCAGTTCGCGCATCCGTGTGCCGCGTCCCGCCGCCAGAAGAACGGCTTTGCCGAGAGGAGCGCTCATGACGCGGGCGCGTGCGTTTCGTGTTCGGTCGGGCAATCCGGCCCGTCGCAACGCTCGAACTGGATGGTGGTGTGCTCGATGCCAAACCGTTCGTGCAGTTCATGCGCGATCGTTTTGAGCAGCTGGTCGTCGAGCTGCGGTTCGCGCTTCACCACGTGTGCGGTGCAGGCGGTTTCGGTCGTGCTCAGGCCCCAGACGTGGAGATGATGGATCTCATCGACGCCCGGGAGTTGCTCGAGAAAATCCTTTACCGCGGCGGGGTTAATCCCGCGCGGCACGGCATCGAGAACGAGGCTAATCGAATCACGCAAGAGTCCCCAGGTGCCGAAGAGAATGATCGCGACGATGACTAGACTGCTGATCGGATCGAGCAGCGACCAGCCAGTCTTAAGGATTACGAAACCGGCCAAGGCAACACCGGCCGAGACGCCGGCATCGGCCGTCATGTGGAGGAAGGCGCCGCGGATATTGAGATCGCCTTTCCGGCCGCGCGCGAACATCCAGGCGGTCAGGCCATTGATCACGACTCCGGCCGTTGCCACCCAAATCATCGTTAGGCCGAGGACCGGCTCGGGTTGGTTGATCCGACGAATGGCCTCCCAGGCGATGGCCCCGAGGCTGACCAGCAGGAGGATGGCATTGAAAAGGGCGGCCAGGACTGAAGTGCGGCGCAGGCCGTAAGTGAAGCGCTCGGTGGGGCTGCGCCGGGCCAGGTTGCTGGCGGCCCAGGCCATGAGCAACCCCATCACATCGCTCAGATTGTGACCCGCATCGGCGAGAAGCGAGAGGGAGTGGCTGAATAAACCGAAAACGACTTCGGCCACAATGAAGGCGGTATTGAGCAGCACCCCAAGGGCAAAGGCGCGACCGAAATCGGTTTGGTGTGGATGGCTATGGCTCATCGCTTAACACTCGTTCTGTCCGACAACGATAATCGCTAATCCGGAAATAGTCAGAGATCCTTCGCTCCGCTCAGGGCCTGTCCGCGGTTCGTTAGGCTTAGCCTTGCGAAGGGGAAGCCGCGGGGGATGGCGAACCGGTGGGCGTGGGCGATCCGTGCGGTGAGGCGACGGGGCTCGGGGTTGTTGCCGGTGCAGCGGTCGGTGATGGCTTCGCCGCTTCTGCGACGGTCAACGCCGGCAGGTCGGCCTGCTTGATCAGGCTGTTGATCTTCGGCACCTCTTCATTCTTGATTTGCGACCAGCTCTTCAGCTGCTCCTCGAGCCGCCCATCCAGCATTTTGAATACTTCCTCCTGCGGCTGAGTCGGCGCGGCATCGGCCTCGATCACTCTGCTGAAGGTGTAGAATTCTTCATTCAATTGGTTCGGATAAACCAGGTTTCCCTCCGAGCTCTTCATCTTTACCTGGATTAGCTTCTCCTCGATCGCGGACATCTTTTTCTCCATCTCATCGGCCGCCGCGAGGGCGGGCTTGAGTGGTTCATTAGTAGCGAAGCGATTGCGCAGGGACGCGAGCTGCGCCTTGGTTTCACGGATCTCGTTGATCGCCTGATGCAACTGGGAAAAGCGCTCGTTGACCCGGACCGAGAGTTCGAATGACTTCCGCATTCCCATTTCGCTGCCCTTTAAGCGCGGATCGATCACAAGATGAAGCGGAGCGGTCTGCGTTTTACCGTTAGCCGTTAGTCTCACTTGATATTCATCCGGCAACGCAAGGGCGCCGCGGGGGCCGCCGCCATAATAAAAGGCGCCCGGTGTCTGCACCGGTTCGTCGTAGCGCAGGTCCCAGGCGAAGCGGTTCATGCCTTCTTTCGCCGGAATGATCTTGGGCGCCTCGACCTGGTCGGGCCATTCCGGCGGCTGCTCGTGGCCGGATTTTTCCTTGCTCGAGAGATGGCGCAGCAGCTTTCCCTGGGCGTCGAGGATATCGAGAGCCACTTCGTCCTTTGGCGCCTCCTTGAAGTAATAGTCAATGATTGCTCCGGGCGGCGGATTGGTCCCGGCCGCCTGGTGGCTATCGATTTCTTCCGGATAATGGAGGCGCACTGCGGTTTGCGGCTCGTATAACTTCATGTCTGCCTGTGCAACTTCGTCATTCATCTGCCGGAGCGGAGTAAGATCGTCGAGCACCCAGAATGACCGGCCATGGGTTGCAACGACCAGGTCATCATCCTTCACCACCAGGTCGCGAATGGGCGAGGTCGGCAGGTTCATTTGTAACGGTTGCCAGCGCGCGCCATCGTCGAACGAGACGTAGACCCCAAGCTCAGTGCCGGCGTAGAGAAGGCCGCGATGCTTTGGATCCTCCCGCACCGCGTGCACATAGGCACCTTCCGGAATGCCATTGTTGATGGCGGTCCAATTGCGTCCAGTATCGTTAGTCTTGAAGATATAAGGCTTGATATCGTCGAGCCGATGCCGATCGATTGCGACATAGGCAGTCCCGGCGTCAAAATGGGATGGGTCGATCAAGCTCACGCAGCTCCATTCCGGCATGTTGGGAGTGACTCGAGCCCAGGTCGCGCCGTCGTCAGTCGTGACATGCAACAAACCGTCATCCGTCCCGGCCCAAAGCATCCCTTTCTTGAGGGGCGACTCGGCCAGGGCAAAAACGACGTCGTAATATTCGATGCTGGTGATGTCGTTCTGGATCGGGCCGCCGCTCGGTTTCTGTTTGTTCTTATCGTTGCGGGTCAGGTCTTCGCTGATGGCTGTCCAACTATGGCCTTGGTCGGTCGACTTAAAGACAGCTTCGCCCGCGGTGTAGATCGTGTCGGGATCGTGAGGAGAGAGAAAGAGCGGCGAGACCCACTGGAAGCGATGTTTCAGATCGCTCGCGCCGTGGCCGGAGTTATCGAGCGGCCATACACTGACGTCCTGGTAGAGCTCCTTCGACTTATCATAACGAGTAATGAAGCCCTCATTGTTGGAATAGATTATGTGCCAGTCGCGCGGATCGGGGACGACGAATCCTGTCTCGCCGTCGCCGGCCTGGAACCAATCTTCCCGGGTGATGACCCCGCTCTCGCCGCGACTGGCGATACCGAGATTCGAGTTATCCTGTTGCGCGCCGTAGATATGATAGGGGAAAGCGTTATCCACTGCGACGTGGTAAAATTGAGCGGTTGGTTGATTGTTTTGCGTCGACCAGGTTTCGCCTCCGTCGATCGAGACGCTGGCGCCACCATCGTTGGCGTTGGCGATTCGGTTTGGATCTTTGGGATCGATCCAAAGGCCGTGATGATCGCCGTGGCGGGCCGGGAGGAGCTTGAAATCCTTCCCGCCGTCGACCGAACGAAACAATCCGGTGTTCAGAACATATAAGGTGTCAATCGCGCGCGGGTCCGCATAGATTTTGCTAAAATACCAGGCGCGCTGCCGGAAGCGAAGATCGTCGTTGATTTTTTCCCAGTTATCACCCCCATCATCGGAGCGGAAGATGCCACCTTCCTTCGCCTCCACGATGGCATAGACGCGATCGGAATCCGCGCCGGAAATCGTGACGCCGATGCGTCCGAGGATGCCTTCCGGCAACCCGTGTCCCCGCAAATGCTGCCAGGTGTTTCCCCCGTCGGTCGAACGATAAAGTCCACTGCCTTCGCCTCCGCTGGCGAAGAACCAGGGCTGGCGCCGCACTTGATAGAGCGCAGCGAAGAGGGTGTTGGGATTGTGGGGATCAAAAACCACATCGATGGCACCTGTATTCTCATCCTTGCCCAGCACTTTGCTCCAACTCTTGCCGCCATCGGTGGTGCGATAGATACCGCGCTCTTCGTTAGGCCCAAAAGCGTGTCCGAGCGCCGCCACGAAGACAACATCCGAGTTCTCCGGGTGAACGATGATGGCGCCAATCTGCCGCGAATCTTTCAACCCGACGTTGCGCCAATTTTTGCCGCCATCGACCGACTTATAAACGCCGTCGCCATAGGTAATATTGCCACGCAGGGCTGACTCACCCGCACCGGCGTAAATCGTGTTGTGATCGCTCGGCGCGACCGCGAGCGCTCCGATGGATGAGGTTGAATGCTGCTTGTCGAAGATCGGTTTCCAGTTGGCGCCGCCATCCGTCGTCTTCCAGACTCCGCCCGCCACCGCGCCGAAGTAGTAGGTGTTTGGTTCTCCGGGAACACCCTCGATCGCCACCCCGCGGCCGCCGCGGAAAGGGCCGATTTCGCGCCACTTCATCCCGTTCCACAGTTTCGGGTCGAATTGGGCGTTGCTTTCCGTTTTGCTATCCGCCGTCTTCGCTTCGCTCGGAGACGGGGACGGACTCGGAGAAGTGGCTGCTACCTTCGGCGTCGGGCTGGGCGCCTTGCCCTTCTTCTTCGGCTTCGCTCCGTTCGAAATCGTTAGGCCGAAGGCCAATCCTAAAACCAATATTCCCAACCAGAGCGCGCGGCGGGCCGCCCTAACCTTAAATTGCATCGGACAGTCTGGAACTATTCCGATTCCCTTCAACAGGAATGTAGCTCTAGAGACGCTCGCCCTGGGCCGACGCCGCGGTCAATCTGGCAGTCCGGCTGCGCCGCGTTTCTTCTCGTTTAGCGCTGATGATCCACCAGATGGCCGTTTTGCGATAAGAAGGCGGCTGGGCCCGGAAAAAGTCCCAGGCCTTTCTGTTGCGGCGGAGCTCATCGGCGTATTGGTGCGGCAGCTCCGTCGGGCGTTGTTCGTGAGCGTAGATACCGGATTTGTTTTCGCGCCGCGCGGCGAACGCGGCCAGGCCGGCCGGTTGCATCCGCTTCTCGTCAGTGAGGACCTCCGCCCGCCTGATGTTGACCGCGCTCCAAATGCTCGCGCGCCGCCGCGGGGTAAACCGAATCTTGTAACTTTCCTGGTCGATCCTTTTGCGAATGCCATCAATCCATCCGACACAAAGCGCTTCATCGACCGATTCCGGCCAGGTGATGCTGGGCTTGGCCGAGTGCTTCCTGTAGAATCCGACCCAGAGTTCTTTCTCGCTCGCCTGATGCCGGCGAAACCATTTGCGCATCTCTGCCGGCGAGGGGAAGAAGATCACCTCGGACGGATCCGGCATGGGCAAGGAGAAGGTGGCTTAGTCGGCCGACTCCGCTGTGCAGCGAACGCGTCGAGCCGCGTAATACGAGCCGATCACCACGACGGCCGCGATCATCTGAGCGATGAGAGTCTCATAGGTGGGGAAGACGGCGAACCAGAGGCCAGCCCAATCGGGAACCAGACTTTGCAGCCACGGGATCGGGGTGGTCGAGATCCAGTGAGCGAGCTGCATCTCCTGTGCCTGTTCGCCGACCATGACGAGGAGGACACCGCCTAACAGCACTCCGGTGGTGACGAGCATGTTGCGATAGGGGAGTCGCTGCTGCATAACGAAAGTAAGGATCGCGACCAGGCCGGAAAGGGCCAGACCGAGAAGGGTGCCCTTCAAGACCACGCCGCCGCCCAGGCGCAGGTGATAGGTTTGCAGGAAAAGAACCACTTCAAAACCTTCCCGGTAGAGCGAAGTAAACCCAAGCAAAATTAAACCCCAAAGGAGACGAGAATGCGAAGCGCCGGCCGCCTCGCCGTTGGTAAGCAAAGTTTTGCGCCGGCGATTATGCGCCCGGATCCAGCCGCCCCAATAGATCTTGTGAAAAAACCAGTTCATGATCACGAGCAGGACGACGACGGCGAGGAGCCCGGTCGCGGCCTGCAGGTGAAGGGCGGAGACATTGTCGGCCAGCGCGCTCATGATGCGGACCGCAATCATCCAGGTGACCAGCGTGGCGAGAAAAGCGAGACCCGCTCCCCAGGCGACCGGGCGCCGGCAATGACGCCGGGGACCCGTCATGCTGGCGGTGATGGCGGCGAGAACGAGGATGCACTCCAGCCCTTCGCGGAAGACCAGAATACCAATGTCGAGCATTGCGACCGTCGGGCTGACGTTCTCGCGGACCGGGTCTGGCGAACCTCCGGTGGTGAGGCCCTGCCAGGTCATTGCCCCGAGCACGCCGAGCGCGGCCAGGAGCAGGAGCAATTTGTGAACGGGGCGTAAACGAAGGGCGGGCATTTCCGCGACCATGACAGGGGCTGACGGCGCAGTGGCAGACGAAATCACGGCGAAAGATTATCACATAGAAGAAAGAGTGGCTGGCGGTGGATTGTCTTTTATTAGCGGTGAATTGCGCTTTGGGCGGGAAGGACCTGGTTGCCAGATAGGATCCCTTCCATCCTGCTGGGGCGGTTGTGATTTTTCCGCCCTGTCGTAAAATTCACGCATGCAGCGCCGTGCCGGCTTTACCCTGATCGAGATTGCGATTTCGGTCTTCATTCTCATGCTCCTCCTGTTGCTCGCCATCCCCAGCGTCAGCGGCGTGATCGCCAATCGCCGCCTGCAACGTTCGCTCGACGCGATGAATGAAATTGTGCGCCTGGCGCAGGAGCGCAGCGTGCTCGAGCGCCGACCGTACCTGATCGAGTGGGAGAAAAAGGCCGTTATTCTGCGACCCGAGAGCAGGGCCGATGGCGACCCCAACGGGCCAGTCGCCACGCTGGCGCTTGCTAGAGGGCAGGCCTACCAACTCCGGCTGCCTGCTGCGCTGGAGGATCATCCGCTGGCGCAATGGATCTTCTGGCCTTCCGGGGCCTGCGAGCCGGCCAACGTCCGTTTCAAGGGGCCCGATGGGGCGTGGGAGGCGAACTATTCGCCGCTCACCGCGCGCCCGCAGATTATTCGTTATGCGACGCGATAGCGGGTTCGCTCTTTACGAGGTCCTCCTCGGCCTGACCATTTTCGTGGTCGGCGTCCTCGCGCTCGGTCGGGCGGTGGAGAATTGCATGAACGCCAACGCTCTGAGTGAAGAAGAAAATCGGGTGCGGCAATTGTTGTCCAACCGGATGGCGGAGGTGCAGGCCAGCCCGGGTCTCCCCGACGACAAGAAGGAGACGAAGATCGATACCGGCTACGGTTTCGTGAATCTGATTCAAAAGTCCGTCCCGGAACAACTCGAGGATAAGGACAATATAATCATCAGCGGGATCAATCGGGTGACGTTGCGGGCGGAGTGGTCGCGGGATGGGACGGCGCAGAGCAAACAGCTGGTCTTCTATGTTTATCGGGCGGGTTAGGCGAGGCGGCGGGCGGGCTTTCACCCTTCTCGAAATCACGCTGGCGGTGGCGATTCTGGCCATGATGGCGCTGGCCATTTTTCGATTTGTCAGCACCAACCTGATCGCGGTGCGCGTCTCCTCGGAATTGAACGAGGAGAACGGCCGTTACGAAGGGCTGGCTAATCTACTCACCGAGCAGCTGCAAAATCTGCCGCCGGGGCAGGGCACCCTCCTCGGTGAGCCCTACAAATTCAGCGGCCGCTCCCGCGATGAGATGACTTGGATTTGCCCGGCCGGGCCGGGATTGTTGACTCGTTATGCGCTGGGTGAATACTCGGTCACGATGCGCCTGCGCCCGGTCGAACAGAGTGATAAGATGGAACTCGGCGTGGTGCGGGAATCGGACGACGATGAGAATATTGTGCCGAAGAACAAGGAGTGGGTCAGCCTGATAGGCGGTCTCAACAGTATGGAGATCCGTTACTTCGATCCACGCTTGAATGCGTGGGTCGATCGCTGGACCGATCGAGGGACTCTGCCGCACCTCGTTCGCCTAACGATCGCCCGGGCAGGCAGCGCGATCCCTTGGGAAGTCATCCTCCCCCTGCGCCGCACGCCCCTTTAAAGATGCGCCGCTCCGCCTCCAGCCGTCGATCCGGGGCCGCTTTGATGCTGGCCCTTTGGGCTCTCTTTTTGCTCAGCGCGATGGTCATCGCCTGGGCGCTCGAGATTGATTCGCGCCTGGGGATTTCCGGCAACGCCAGCCGGGTGGTGGAAGCGGAGGCGATGGCCTCCTCGGGCGCGGAGGTTGCTTTGAACCCATCGGTCGATGCCGGTTCCAGTGTTCTGCATGGATCGTTAGGCAAAAATCAAGGCTATGACGCGAGCATCGTGGGCGAGGGCGGCCGGTTGAACCTGAACTGGATCGTGTCTGGTGAGAATCCGCAGCGGCTCGAGATTCTGCGCAAATATCTCGAGGTCAAAGGCGTCGATTTGAATGAGCGAGACCGGATGATGGATTGCCTGCTCGATTATGTCGACCCAGACGATCTCCCACGCCTGAACGGCGCGGAGTCGGAGGCTGGCTACCAGCCAAAGAATTCGCTCTTTCAGCGGATGGAGGAGGCGAAACAGGTCAAGGCCTGGGAGAAGTTCACCGCGAGCCGTGACTGGGACGCCGACCTGACCCTTTACAGCACCGGCCCGGTCGACCTGGTCTGGGCGTCGCGCGAGGTCCTGCTCGCACTGCCGGGCTTTAACGAGCCGATCGTCGATCGTTTTCTCGAGCTGCGCCGCGGCCCGGATGGGATCGACGGAACGGAGGACGATCCGGCCTTCGAATCGCTCGATCAGGTTAGGCTTGCGCTCGGATTCACACCGGAGCAATTTGCGCAGCTTTCCGGCCTCATCGGGTTCAAAGACCAGGTTGTGCGGGTCGTGAGTGTGGGTAAATCCGGCAATGTGACTCGGACTGTGCAGATGATCATTCGGAAAAGCGCGACACCCCAGATGATTCGTTGGAAGGAATTTTAATATCGAACCCGCATCCGCATCCGTTTTTATTGCGCCCTCCAGTCAGGGCTGGAATCTGGTCCGATCCCGGGTTGAAAACGGCGCCTGGGATGTGCGGTCGGTTGCCGATCTGAACGAAGCGGCTGGGCTGCTCGAGGCGGGCGACGACATCGTCCTGGCCTTGCCCGTGAACGCCATTCTCGCGCAACGACTCCGCCTGCCGACCGTCGACCCGACCGAGTTTGGCGAGATGGTCCGGCTGCAGGTGGAGAAATCCTTTCCTTATCCGCCAGAGGAAGTGACGAGCGATTTTGAAGTGATCGAGCAATCGGAAACTGAAAGCGTCGTTTCCTCGGTTGCGGTGCACAATGCGAAGCTGGCGGAACTGGCGAGCCCGCTCCTCAATCGTGGACACATCCCGCGGCAGGTCACAGTCTATGCCGCCCAACGGGCCGCTTCCCACGCGGCCAAGGGACGGGCCTTGATCATCTACCGCGAGGGCGGGAAGCTTGTTTCGGCCATCACCGAAAACGGAAAGCTCAGCCTCACCCGCACCCTCAACACGGCCGAGGTCGAAGACGTCTCACGCGAGCTGCCGCAACTGGCTTTGAGCGCGGAACTGCAGGGGATCGACAGCGATTTCCCCGCTGTACTCCTGGACGAGAGTTGCATGCCGCTGCGCGACACGGTGGAACGAATCTTTGCCCAGCGTCCGCGCCTGATGGGACCGGAAACGCCGCCCGCTCCGGTGAAGCTGGATCTCGCGCCGGAGGCCTGGCGCCGGCAGCGCGCCGCTCTCGTTAGGCAAAAGGAATGGCGCCGGCGCGCCCTCTGGGCTGGTGGGGTTTATGCCGGTCTCTTCCTCCTCTTCGCGCTTTACGTCGCGATTCTGCGCTTTCAGGTCGGCCATTTGCAGAAAGTCATCCGGCGCGATGCCCCCAAGGTCGATTTCATCCGGAGCACGGAAGCCGATTGGAAAGCGCTCTCGCCCGCGATCGACCCGCATTATTACCCGATTGAGGTTTTGCTCCACTTGTTTGAGAGCCTGCCGAATCCCGAAGTGCGGATCACGGTTTACGATCAATCGGCGCGCAACATCTCCGTGCAAGGCGAAGCGCCCTCCGCTGCCCTCGCTTATCAGTTCGCCGAGAAAGTGAAGAAGCATCCCGAGCTCCAGGCCTTCAGCTTCAATCTCGGGACACCGCGCATTTTGCCTAACGATCACGCGCAATTCCGGTTGGAGGGGAAAGTGAAATGATCAACCGTTGGCTGGCGCAGATGAATCAACGCGAACGGACCCTCGCCCTCGGGGTCGGCGGCCTTCTTTTTCTACTCATCAACATTTTCATCTGGAGCGCGCTCTTCGGGATGAGCGGAAACGCGCGCACCGAGTATGCCACCCAGAAGGCGGCCCGCACTGAACAGAAAATTTATCTCGCGGAAGAGAAGATGTGGAAAAAGCGAGCCGAGTGGCTGCAAAAGAAACAGCCCCGCCTCAACAATCCGGCGGAAGCCTCTTCGCTTCTGACTCAGGTGAAAGAGATCGCTGCCAAACACAACGTCCAAGTCGAGAACCCACAAATCGGGGCGGTCGAAAACACGCCGTCTCATCAGGCGGTTTCGGCCACCTTTGAGACCAAAAGCGGATGGGAACCCCTTGTGCATGTCTTTTACGACGTGCAGAAGCCGGAGGCCTTTACGGTTTTTGAAATGGTCAACTTGCTGGTGGACGCAAACGATCCGACGGTGATGCGGGGCCGGTTCAAGATCGCGAAATGGTTCGCGCCCGCCGCAAAGAAGTGATGAACGCAACACGACTTCTCTACGCTGCAACGCTGCTTTGCCTGACGACGAACGGTTGGGCGAAGGATGACTTGCCGGCGACGGCGAAGTTTGCCCGTTACGAGCCGATGTTGAAACGTTCGCCCTTTGCCGTTGCCACCGCCGGGGCGCCAGCTTCGACCACGCCGGATTTCGCCCGGGATCTCTATGTCGCAAACGCGGCTCACTCGACCGACGGCGATTTCGTCACGGTCGCTTCGACAACCGACAAGAATTTCAAGGAATATCTCAGTACCAAGGATGCCGTTGATGGCTATTCGATCTCCAGCATCCAATGGTCTGATCAGGTGGGCGAAACCAAGGTCACGATTTCAAAGGATGGGCAGTTCGCGACCCTCACTTTTAACGAGGCTCTGCTTAGCCAGGCGATTCAGAATTCGGTCGGGGCCCCGCAGCCGCCGTCGGCGGCCGGAGTGCCGGTCCGGTCAAACAATGGCGCGCCCATGCCGGTGCAGCGCGCGATGCCCGTGCCCCAAATCCCGACCCCTCCACCGCATACTCGTCCGGTTATCCGCCGCAAAGGTGCGCCCCAGCAGCCGGTCCCCCAGACCCAGACGCCGGATACCGAGGAAGATGAATCGGACCTGGATACCCCCTGACAAGCAAGACTGGATCTAGCTAAGTCCTGCGCGGCCCTGCCAGGGGGCGACCGAGGGCGTCGGAGAGGCGCGAATAACGAAACGGCTCCTATGATCCGCCCCAATCGTCGTCAGGAGTATCCGCTTTGCGATCCTGACCGGCCGAATACAGATCGTAACCGCTGGCATTTTTCCGACCGGGATTGAGGTAAATGTAATTATTATTCCAGGGATCCTTCGGCAATTCCTTGAAAAGCTGATACCAACGCTGCGGCTGCGGATCGCTGCTCGGTTGCACGACAAGCGCTTCCAATCCCTGTTCGCCGGTCGGGTAGAAGCCGTTCATGCTCTCGTAGAGCTTCAGTTGCGTGGAGATGCTTTGGATATCAGCGGCCACGCGGTTATGCCGGGCGTACTCGACGTTACCGGAGAGCTTGTAAATGGCGGTGCCGAGAAGGAGAGCGATGATCGTGACCACGAGCATGATCTCGAGAAGAGTGAAAGCACTTTGATTCTTGCACATAAATTAAGAGACAGCGGAGCTACTTCAGAGGTTCAAGCAGGTAATCAGATTTATCCCAGAGATACTTCAACTGAATCTGCGTTTCCCTGATGGCCGAGGCCGAAGTTCCGGCGCCTGCCAGAATAATCACATCATTCGACCCCGCCTTCAAGATCGAGGCGGGCACGATCTTCTGCGCGCGGACCCAGCCGGTGTATTGAAATTGCATCGTCTGGAGAAGCGAAAGGGAGAGCCCGCGGTAGGCTGGATCGGCCAGATCAGGCAGGACGAGCGAAGCGGCGCCGATGTTGTGGCCGTTAACGTAGATTTCGGGCGGCGCTTCGATTTGCGGGCTGGCCACCTCAAAAGTCAGCATCGCGACCAGCGGCTGGGCCTCGATCCCGAATTGGAAGGCGGCGCCATTCTGGATGCTCGATCCAATCGGGATCGTGTCGGTCGTCAGCGGTGCCGTTACTGTTCCGAAAACTTCCGCGTCTTCCTCGCCCGCCTTGAGCGGCGCGGCCGCTGCAAATGGCGCCGGAATCGCGGTTTCCGATTCCTCGTGGATCGGCCGCATCACCTGGCTGGATTTCATCCAATCGAGGTAGGCGCCGCGGACCGAGCGGCCGTCTCCCGGCACTTCCACGTCGAGCGCAGTCACGCCGATCATCGGAACGATCGTGGTGGTGGAGGTCGCGAGGCTGGTCTTTTGGCCTAACGGGCCGGAGTGGAGCAATTGCGTGCCGGATTCATCCCAGGCGATCAATTCAGGCTGTTGCTCCGGCTTATCGTCGAAGTAGAGACGGAAGAGGAGGATCTGACAGGATTCGTTAGGCCGGCTTAGCCGGATGCGAAAGACACTCTTTGCCGGCGTCTCCGCGGTCCCCTTGGCCGGAGAGAAGGCAACCGATTCCACCCAAGCCGGTGCGGCCTGTACCTTGGAGCGCGACGGATTGTTCTGTCGCAGGTCGAGCCAGGCGCTCTCCGGCGCCGCCTCAGCCGATTGGCTCGGCTTGAGCAGCTGCCGGCCCGGCCGCGGAACCGCTACCTGCGCCTGACCCGGGGCGATCAGACTAACGAGAAGTGGGAGAAAAAGGAACCGCCAGCTCAATCCGCTCGCGCGCTTCAAGTTCAAGCGCCCGGGGCAATTGAGGTGACGAATATTCATTCTCTTTCGAGTTCGGGCGCCGCTAGTGCGGCCGAAATTGCAGACTGTGCGTCATCTCGAAAACCGCCGAAAGAATGCTGTAAACCACGAATCCAACCACGACCGCGATCAAGACAATGATGACCGGCGGAATCAAGGCCGAGATCACGTTGACGGTCCGGTCCAGTTCCCGTTCGTAGACGTCCGCGATCGTCTGCATGGTGCGCGCGAAGTGGCCGGTCTGCTCGCCGACCGCCATCATGTCGGTGAAAAGCTCCGGGAACAGCTCTTCCTTGGCCAGCGCACTGGAGAGGTTTGCACCGTCGATTACGGCTCGCCGAACATCGCGCAGCTTCGATTCGAGATATTTGTTTGCGGCGATTTCCGTGACCAGGTCGAGCGCTTTCAGGAGAGGGATTCCATTCTCCATCAAGGTGCCAAGAGTGCGCGAGAACTGGGCGTAATATTGGTGACGGCGAATTCGCCCATAGCCCGGGATGAGCAACCGAAACCGGTCCCAGCTCATGCGTCCTTCCTCGGTCCGGACAAAGGCACGAAAGCCGGCCAGGGCGGCGAGCACGACCAGAATGAAGAGCCACCAGTAACGCGTGATCACATAATTCGCGCCGAGCAGAATGCGGGTTGGGAGGGGGAGACTGCCGCCGGTCTGCGACATGAAATTGGTTAACTGCGGCACCATGAAGGTGATGAAAATGACGATCAGCACCCCGCCGGCCAACGCGAGGAAGGCGGGATAGATGAGCGCCTGCTGCACCCGGTCGCGGAGATTTTTCTCCTGCATCAAATGCTGCACCACCCGGGTCAGGATGTCGGGCAGCGCGCCGCTCGCTTCACCTGCGCCCACCATGTTGACGTAGAGCGGCGGAAAGATGCGGGGAAAGTCGCGCAGCGCCTGCGAGAAGCTCCGCCCATCGACCAGCGCGCGGTGCAGCGAGCTCGTCATCTGCTGCACGCGCGGGTGCTTGAGACGCTTCTCCAGGACCCCGAGACTTTCATCCAGCGTCATACCGGCTTGCAGCAAATGCCCGAGTTGCTCGGTAAAGATCAAAAGCTGGCTGTGCGGGATCTTGAGATTCTGGGTTGGCAACGCCGGCGCCGCGGTCGCCTTGCCGCCCACTATTCCTGGCCCGTCGACCACTTCGATCCGGATCGGAACGCATTGCTGTTGCTCAATCTGCCGGATCGCGTCGGAGCGATCCGCAACATTGAGCGTCCCTTCCACTAGGCCGCCCTGGGCGTTGCGTGCGCGATAAGAGAATTGCGGCATTGGAATGAAAAAATCGGAGCTAGAAGTAACCTGCTGCTTCGCTGCCGTCCAATCGCTGCGTTACGTTTCCGCGCAAATGCGGACGAACTGTAGGAAAATCGGCCTGCGCGACGGAAGCGTCGTCGCCCTGGCTGAGTATGGCGACGCCAAGGGCACACCGATCTTTTTTTGCCACGGTTGGCCAAGCTCGCGCACGATGGCCGAACTGACAGATGCCGCCGCGCGCGACTTAAAAATCCGGATCATTTCCCCGGATCGACCGGGAATCAGGAATTCGTCTCTCCATCCGAAAAGGAAGCTGCTCGATTGGCCGCCGCTCCTGGCTGAGTTAGCCGACCAACTGGAGATCGATGAATTTCGCATCCTCGGAATTTCTGGAGGCGCTCCTTACGCGTTGGCGGCGGGGTGGGAGATGCCGGAACGCGTGCGGGCCGTCGCAGTGGCGAGCGGAGCGCCGCCTTTGGCGGAACTGACCGACCAAGCCGGTCTGCTGCCGCTTTATCGTTGGCTGCTCTTTTTCTACCCGCGCCATCGCGAGCTCTTACGGTTGTCCTTTCACGTCGCGCGGCCCTTTCTCTCCATCAGACTCCCACTGCGCTTTCGCCCGCTTCTTCTAAAATTTCTCCAACCCTACGATGCCAGCGTGATGCGTGACATCGCGGCCTTTGACGCCTGTTTTGAAAGTCAGCGCCAGGCCTGGCGCGCCTCAGCCGATGGACTCATGATCGATGCCGAAATCTATGCACGGCCGTGGGGTTTTCCGCTCGAGGAAGTACGGGTGCCGGTGCGGCTTTGGCACGGGAAGAAAGACCGCAGTTTTCACTGGTCGCTGGCGGAATCGTTAGGCAGGATGCTCCCGGATTGTACTCTGCGCCTGGTGGAAGGGGAGGGGCATTACTCGCTCCCCATTCGCCACATGGGCGAGATCCTGGCCGATCTGCAATCGGCCTAACGATCATATTTGCTTGTTAGGCGGCGCGGAAGTCGCTCCATTGACGGTGTGGAAGAAGACTTTACAGGAAGTGCAGCGCTTAGTCAGCCCGTGCGGCGCACCTCCAATATCGACCCGGAATTTGAGGCACGCATTCATCAGTTGGTCGCGGATTGGGGCGCGGAGAAATCGCCGGAGTTAATAGAGGAACTGATTGTGACCGCGCTCAAGATGGCGAGCGATAAAATGGGCACGGGCGACCTCAAACTCATGGTTCGCTCGCTCAAGGAGCTGCGCTACGCGGCCAAGATTTTTGCGCCCTATCGCGAAGTGCGGAAGGTCGTCGTCTTCGGCTCGGCCCGCACCGCGCCGACCGCTCCTGAGTCGCAGGCGGCGGAGGATTTTGGCCGCCAGATGGTGGCCAACAATTACATGGTCATCACTGGTGGCGGCGACGGCATCATGGGTGCCGCCCAGCGCGGGGCCGGGCGCGAGAACAGCTTCGGACTCAACATCCGGCTGCCTTTTGAACAGCGTGCCAACGAAGTTATCCATGGCGATCCCAAGCTGATTAACTTCAATTATTTCTTCACCCGCAAACTCAACTTCGTGAAGGAAACGCACGCTTACGCGCTTTTTCCGGGCGGATTCGGCACGATGGACGAGGGCTTCGAGGCGCTCACTCTTATGCAAACGGGCAAAGCCCTCATTATTCCGATCGTCCTCCTCGATCGGCCCGACGGCACCTATTGGGAAACGTGGATGCGCTTCCTGACCGACCACCTTCTCAAACTCGGCCTGATCTCGAAAGAGGATTTCAACTTCATCAAGATCGCTCACGATGTCACCGAGGCGGTCGATCACATCCTGCTCTTCTACCGCAATTTCAATTCCTCGCGCTGGGTCGGATCGCAGCTGGTAATGCGAATCCATAACCGCCTTACCGACAAGGCTCTTGCTGATTTAAACAAGCAATTCGCGGGATTGCTGCGGGAGGGGAGAATCGAGCAGCGGGCTGCCTTGCCGCAGGAGAAAAACCAGCCGGAGATTTCGGACCTTCCTCGCATCGTCCTCGCGCCACACCGGCATGAATTCGGCCGCTACCGCCAACTGATCGACGCCATCAACCTGGCCGAAATCCGGTAACGGCCCACAGGAAACGGCCGCGCGCACTTTCAGGCTCGACGGAGTCTCACACCACCGACAGGGCCGATCTTCGCCTAGGCAGCCGGCCGCTCCTCGGTCTTCTCCGCGATATAATCGTGAATGGAGTTGACCGTTTGGAGCGCTTTACCTGCAACTTCGGAATTCGGCACCCCGACACCGAAAGTCTTTTCCATGCTCACCACCAGTTCGAGGGCATCGATCGAGTCGAGGCCGAGCCCGCCCGGGCCAAAAAGAGGAAGATCGTCGCCGATCTGATCGGCGGGGGTTTGCAGCATCAGGTTCTTGACCAACATCTCTTTGATTTGGGTGCGAAGATCGGACTCAGGCATGATTCGGAATTTTTGGGACGCTATGCTTAGACGAAAAGAAACGGAAAGTCATCGGATAAAATCCGGGAATTATAAGCACCTCCTGAGCCATCGCAGACCTGGCGGGCCCTGGGGATTGCGGAGTGCGCCAGAAGCGGCGCGAGCCTTAGACTTCGCGTGAAGTCCGATCTTCCGCAGGCTGGGCGGCGGAGTCGCGCGGCGCAGGCGGAACTTCCCGCGCCGTCGCAGCGTTATCGATCCGAGGCACGGTCGCATCTGCCTGCCGAACGTCCGGCTTGGACGGAGTGTTACCGGCGTTATGCAGCTCGTCGCTAAACTCGTCCTTCGCCTTTTGGAATTCCTTGACCGCCTGGCCCATCCCCTTGGCCAATTCGGGAAGCTTCTTCGCACCGAAGAGGACAAGGACGATCAAGAGAATGATGATCAGATCCGGGCCGCCGAAGTTCGACAACAGGGCGAGCAAGTTCATAACGTTGTCGAACATCGGACCATCTCCCTTGCTTGCAAGACATTTCCCGGGCGGACCATCGAAAGCGGCGGCGGCAATTCCGGCGCGTTGTACTCCCACGACCAAGGGAATTTCGTCTCGCCCCAGAGAAATTTGACCAGTGCCGGGTAAATCGTTTCCGCCAGGATGCTGTTCGACATCAGGAGCAGTCCACGCTTTTTACCGGGGAGACCGATGGCGAGATTATCGGTCCATTCGTTATGGCCGCCCTTGTAGAAGGCGGGCCCGGCCGGGCTTTGGAACAGGACGCAACCAAGCCCGGCCGCAAGCTTGATCTCGGTATTCGCCGGATTTTCCGCCGGGTCCAGCGGCGGGAATTGATGGGCCGAGTGGATGGCGATTTGCGGCCGCAATATCTCGACTCGCGCCTTGGCCGAGATTCCCTCGCCGCGCAGGAAACCGGACAGGAATTTCGCGTAATCCTCGATCGTCGTGTCCATCGAACCGGCCGCCCGCACCGCGCCGCGCTGATCGTGTGGCTCGCGCTTGCCGTGCTCGTCGTAGCCATCGGCAACGTTAGGCGCGAAATCATCGCGCCAGGTCATGCTGGTGCGTTTCATCCCGAAGCGATCGAAGACTCGCCTCTGCATCTCCTTCCCAAGGTCGAGCTCTAGTCCCGCTTCGAGCACGAACTGCAAAAGATTGAAGCCTTCGCCGGAATAGGCGTAGCGCGTGCCGGGATCAAATTTGAAGTCCAGCTTCCCGTCCGCGTTCAGGAACCGGAAATTCGGGAAGCCGGTCGTGTGATCGAGCAGGATGCGCGGCGTTAATTTCCGCCAGCGTTCGTCGCCCGCGAGATCAGCGTACTTCTGATACTTGGGCAATGGCTTCGGCAGATCCTTCGCGATCGACCGATCGAGATTGACCACCTTCTCATCAACCAGCTGCATCACGGCGTAGGCAACCGCCAGCTTTGTGAGCGACGCGCCATACAGGATCGTGTCCGGCTCGAGAGGCTGCTTCTTCTCGAGATTGGCAAAACCGTAGCTCTTCACAAACACCGGCTGCCCCTCCTCGATCAGCGCGATCGCCAGCCCGGGCACTTCCCTTGCCTTCATCAGGCGGGCCACCTCGGCGTCGATCTTCGCCGCCGTCAGCGTCGTCCCGTCGAGGCGATGAACCTCGGCCCCTTTGGCGACCGCGGAGATGGTCAGGCAAAAAAGGCCGACTCCGGCAATCCAGCCGGAGCGGAAACTTCGTTCCCGCATCCTAGACGTCGTAATACATCTGGAACTCGTAGGGATGCGGGCGGAGCCGCAGCGCATCGTATTCCTTCTGTTTCATCTCGATCCAGTTGTCGACAAAGTCCGTATTGAAGACATCGCCCCGCAAAAGGAAGGCATGATCTGCCTCCAGGGCGGCGATTGCTCCGCCTAACGAGTCCGGAACGCTCGGCACCCCGGCCAATTCTTCCGGCGGCAGCTCATAGAGGTTCTTGTCGAGCGGATCGCCCGGGTCGATTCGGTTTTGCACCCCATCGAGCCCTGCGAGGAGAAGCGCGGCGAAGGCGACGTAGGGATTCGCGGCCGCGTCCGGTGTGCGGAACTCGATTCGCTTTGACTTCGGGTTCGCCGAATAAGTCGGGATACGAATCGCCGCCGAGCGGTTGCGCGCGGAGTAGGCGAGGTTAACCGGCGCCTCGAAGCCTGGCACCAGCCGCTTATAGCTGTTCGTGGTTGGGTTGGTAATCGCGGTCAGGGCCGGCGCATGTTTCAGAATGCCACCGATGAAAAAGAGCGCCATGTCGCTCAAGCCCGCGTAACCGTTCCCGGCAAAAAGCGGTTTCCCTTCCTTCCAGAGCGAGATGTGGGTGTGCATGCCCGAGCCGTTGTCTCCGAAGATCGGTTTCGGCATAAAGGTCACCGTCTTGTGATGCTTCCGCGCCACGTTGCGGACGATGTACTTGTAGTACTGCATGTAATCGCCCATCACCTTGAGCGGCGCGAAGCGGATATCGATCTCTGCCTGGCCCGCCGTCGCCACTTCGTGATGCTGGCGCTCGATCGGGATGCCCGCTTTCTCCAGCTCGATGCACATCTCGTTGCGGATGTCTTGCAAAGTATCGGCCGGCGCGACCGGGAAGTAGCCTTCCTTGGCGCGGATCTTATAGCCGAGATTCGGGAACTCCTCCCGCCCGCTGTTCCAGTGTCCCTCGCTGCTGTCGACCGAATACGAGCAGGTATGACCGGCGTTATTGAAACGCACGTCGTCGAAGATAAAAAACTCCGCTTCCGGCCCGAAAAAGGCCGTATCCGCGATCCCGGTGCTCTGCAGATAAGCCTCCGCCTTTTCCGCCACTCCGCGCGGATCGCGATTGTAAGGCTCGCGGGTGATCGGTTCCACGATCGTGCAGATCAGGCTCAGGGTCGGCTCGGCGTTGAAGATATCAATCCACGCGCTGCCCGCGTCCGGGATCACCAGCATGTCGGAGGCATTGATCGCCTTCCAGCCGCGGATGCTCGAGCCGTCAAAGCCGAGGCCTTCGGTGAAGATTTCCTCGTCATATTCGGTCAGCGTGGTGGTGAAATGCTGCCACGCACCGGGCAAATCGGTGAATTTGAAATCCACCAGTTTGACCTCGTGGTCCTTGATCATTTTGCTGACGTCGGCTGGAGTTTTTTTCTTTTCGTTAGGCATAGGAAGGCAGGTTATGGATGAAAATGACGAAGCCCGAACAACCGTTCGTTAGGCTATTCGGGCTTCGGTTTATAATATCTTGGCGGTTGTTAAACGGCCTTCTCGCCGATCTCTTCGGTGCGAATCCGCACCGCATGCTCGACTGGCAGCACAAAAACTTTTCCGTCGCCGATCTTGCCCGTCTTGGCCGCGCTCACCACCACGGCGACTGCCTTGTCGATCATGTCGTCGGGCAGGACCACTTCCACCTTCACCTTGGGCAGGAAATCGACTGTGTATTCGCTCCCGCGATAAATCTCGGTGTGGCCTTTCTGGCGACCGAAGCCCTTCACTTCCGTCACCGTCATCCCTTCGATTCCGAGCTCGGCGAGAGCCTCTTTCACTTCCTCGAGTTTGAATGGCTTGATGATGGCTTCGAGTTTTTTCATGCGCGTTACAGTGGTGGCGCCCGATCGATTTTCAATCGAGTTCGTGCAAGAAAATCAGAGAAGTGACCCGCAGCGCAAGCGCCGATTTACGATATATGTGCGTTTCGTGCGATGCGAGGCTTGGGAAGCGCCGGCCTTCTGCGGGGCTACCAAGATTGCTCCAATCTCGCTCAAGGTTCGCCGACGATCGGCTCCGCCACGCTGACGGCCTCCACTTTCGCCGCGCGCGTCAGCACTTCCTTGCCCGAAGGGACCGCTTCCCGCGCCATGCCGCGGTAGTGCAACGGCTGGAAGCCTAACGAAAGCAGAGCCTGGAGCGGAGATTGTTTGAGCGCTGGTTTCCAATCGGGAATGCCGCCGGTCTCGTAATAATAGATCCAGGAATGATCGGGCCGCGCCCAGCCGGCGACGAGGATGACATGGCGGTGCGGAACATTGAGCAGATCGCCGGCCTGCAACTGCCCGGGCTGGGCGAGGGGTTCGCACAGCGCCGGCAACTGCGAGGAGTCGCGCACCTCCGGCAATTTCAGACAGCGCGAAACGAAGCCCGAGCAATCGACTCCCGCTGCCTGCGCGCTGACCGCGCGATTATTTGCAGTCCGCTTGGCCGGGCTGGAAACGTCGCCTGCCGGGTGGCCTGCAGCGATCGCTTGATCGAAGGACGCAAGATCGTCGAACCCACCCCACTTGTAGGGAATGCCCTCGTTCACCTCGCCCGAGATCCACCAGCCGTTGCGGCCATTGGCGGGGTGATAACCGGTATCGGGCGTATCTACCAACACTCCCGCGGGATCAGGGCCATGCAGGATGTTGCGGGCAAACGGACGCCAGGAATGCCGCGCATAGCTTTCCGCGATCGCGAGTGCTTCGCTCGGTGTCACCTGCGAAGGCGCGGCCGGGTCACCGGGAGGCATCTCCGGTGATGGCGGCATGGTCTCGCGCGGGGCGGCACAACCACCTAACGATATCGCCGCCAGGACAAGCCATCTGGCGGCGGTCTGACGCAGAATGTCGTGAAAGGATGAAGCTTGCCGCACGTGAATTTCCTTCCATAGTGCCAGCCTTGGCGGCCGAGTAAAAGTCTTTTGCTGGCCGCACCCGATGCCTCCGTTCATTCGTTTCAAACCGTGCTTCTGTTTTGCGCTCGCCTTGCTTTTTGCCCTGGCGACTAAGAGCGCACCAGCCGCGGCAACGCAGTCAATCTCCCGGACTGCTCTCGTGATCGGCAACGCGCGCTATGAGCCGGCGGTCGGTAAGCTGCGCAACACCGACAACGACGCCAAGGCGGTTGCGGGCACGCTCCGCGCGCTCGGATTTGCGGTTATCGAAAAGCACAACGTCACCCGTGACCAGCTCCTTCGCTTGGTCGATGAATTCCAGAAGACTCTGCCCGGGGCGCAGATCGCCGTCTTCTATTATGCGGGCCACGGTATTTCGGTCGACGGCGCCAATTATCTCATCCCGCTAAAGAGCGGTTTCAACCCACAGGGCGCCGAACGCACGACGCTGCGCATGCTCGCGGAAACGCATCTCTTCAATGCCGAGCAAGCGGTCGCGGATATGAACGCCGGCGGCGCGCGCTGCAACCTCGTTATTCTCGACGCCTGTCGAAATACTCCCATCGCTCGCACTTCGACTCGGAGTCTTATTGGCTATTGCGCAACATGCGCGAACCTGGCCTAACGATCGAGCAGGTCTTCAAGCGGACCCGGGCCGCGGTTATCACGCGCTCGGAGGGTGGCCAGGTGCCGGCGGAATATTCGCGGCTCATCGGGGAAGATATTTACCTCGCCGGTGAAGTGGCCGGTCCAGCTGCGGTCCCAACGCCCGAGCCATCAATTCGCGTCGAGAAGCCGCTCCCGATCACTGCACCGCCGTTGCCCGATCCAGCCGCCCTAACGAAGCTCGCGAAAGAGGGTCGAGGCGCGGAGTGCCTGGAGGGCCTCAAGGCGTTTGCGAGTGCTCGGGGGCCCAGCGCCGAGACGATTCCCCCGATTGAAGCCTTGCTGGAGCGAGTGAAAGACGACCTCAAGGAAGCGACCGGACCTTCCACCCGCGCGCTCACCGCGGTCGATACGTGTGCGGGCGTCTTGCAACTGCTGCCGGATTGCCTTCCGAAAGATAACCCGCAGGCCGGTCCGCTCGCGGCCAAGGCGCATAACCGGCGTGGGGACGCACTGCTTCTGCTCGGCCGCGCCCAGGAAGCCATTGGCGAATTCGACCAGGCGCAGCCGCTCGCGCCTAACGACGCTTACATTCTCTACAACCGCGGTCGAGCCTACCTCGGCCTCGGCAAGATCGAGGAGGCGAAAGTGAATTTTACCGCCGCGACCAGCGATCATTTCGATCAGCCGAAAGCGAAGAAGCTGGCCCAGCAGGCACTGACGGAAATTCACTAGAAATCTCACCCGAATTCTCTCGAATCCGGGGCCGGTTCCTTGCCCGGCTAGAGCGGAAGTTTATAGTGACCGCAGATGCCCGCTGATCAGTTCGTCCACCTCCATCTGCACACCGAATACTCGCTACTCGATGGGGCGGTGCGGATGAAGGCGCTGATGGAAAAGGCCGCGGAGATGAAGATGCCAGCGGTCGCTATCACCGATCACGGCAACCTCCACGGCGCGATCGAATTCTACCAGGCAGCGAGGAAGGTGGGAGTAAAGCCGATCATCGGCGTGGAGTCTTATATGGCACCGGGGTCGATTGCCGATCGACCCAATTCACAGCGCGATGCCGCCTATCATTTCACCCTCCTGGCGCGGGATGAGACCGGCTACCGGAATCTGGTCAAGCTGATGTCGACCGCTCACCTGGAGGGGATGCATTACAAGCCGCGCATCGACAAGGAACTGCTGGCCGCCCATGCCGAGGGATTGATTGGAATGAGCGGCTGCCTGAAGGGCGAGATCAATATGGCGCTGCAGGCGGATGACCTGGCCAAAGCGCGGGCGAGCGCGGCGACCTTCCGCGACATTCTTGGCGCGGAAAATTTCTTCATCGAGCTGCACGATCATGGGATCGAGGCGCAACGGAAATGCAATCGCGCGCTCCCGGATCTGGCCAGGGAGTTTGGGCTCGGACTGGTCGCGGCCAACGATGTGCATTTCCTGGAGCGCGCGCATCACGAGGCGCACGATGTCATGATCTGCATCGGCACGGGCAAGATGGTGCAGGACGAGAAGCGGATGCGCTACGTGCCGGAGCTTTACTTCAAAAGCGCCGACGAGATGCGCGCCATCTTCGGTGATTACCCGGAAGCGCTCTCCAACACGATCGCGATCGCGGAGCGTTGCAATTTGGAGTTCGAATTCGGCAAGTCGAAGTTCCCGGAATACAAAACGCCTAACGACGAGCCGAGGATTGAATTTCTGCGCGCCCTTTGCCAGGAAGGCCTGCGCAAGCGCTACGGCGAACGCGCCACGACCGACCCAGCGCTGCTGGCGCGACTGGAGACTGAGCTGGAGGTGATCGAGAAGTACCGGTTTCGCCAGTTATTTCCTGATCGTCTGGGATTTCATCCACTACGCGAAAAGCCGGAAGATTCCGGTCGGCCCAGGGCGCGGCTCGGCGGCCGGTTCGCTCATTGCTTACGTGCTCGAGATCACGGATATCGATCCGCTGCAGTTCGGGCTGCTCTTCGAGCGCTTCCTTAACCCGGAACGCGTCTCGCCCCCCGATATCGACATCGATTTCTGTCAGGCGCGGCGCGGCGAAGTGATCGACTACGTGCGCCAGAAATACGGCGCGCGCTCTGTCGCGCAGATTATCACCTTCGGCACTCTCGGCGCGAAGAGCGTGGTGCGCGATGTGGGCCGGGTCCTCGGCTTCAGCTATGGCGATGCCGATCGGCTCGCCAAGATGATCCCGAACGAACTCAACATTACCCTGGCCGGCGCGCTAGTTAAGAATCCTGATTTGAAACGTGCCGCCGAAACGGAGCCGGCCACGCGGCAGTTGCTCGATTACGGCACCCTCCTGGAGGGCCTGGCTCGCGGTGCGGGCGTGCACGCGGCGGGTGTTGTCATCAGCGACCGCGATCTCTCGGAATACATCCCGCTGACCCGGAGCAAGGACAACGAAGTGACGAGCCAGTTCTCGGGCAACGCGCTCGGCGATCTCGGGATGCTGAAAATGGATTTCCTCGGCCTCAAAACGCTCACCGTGATCGAGGAGACGATCGCTTCGATCCACCTGCGCGAGCCAGGGTTTTCCCTCAAGGAAATTCCGCTCGACGACGCGGGCAGCTTCGGCCTTTTCAATCGCGGCGAGACGATCGGCCTCTTCCAGATGGAGTCGGGCGGCATGACGGCGGTCTCGAAGCAGCTCGATGTCCAAAAGCTGGACGACATCATTGCCTTGATCGCACTCTATCGGCCTGGCCCGATGGACCTCATCCCGGAATTCATCAAGGCGAAGAAGGGCGGCAAGGTGAAATACCTGCACCCGCTGCTGGAGGAGATTGCGGCCGAAACCTACGGCGTCCTCATCTACCAGGAACAGGTCATGGCGGCGGCCAACCGGCTCGCCGGTTACTCGTTAGGCCAGTCCGATTTGCTCCGGCGCGCGATGGGGAAAAAGGACAAGGCGAAGATGGCGAAGGAGCGGGAAAACTTCATCGAAGGCTGCGCTCGGACGAACAAGATCCCGGAGAAAAAAGCGAACGCGATCTTCGATGTGCTGGAGCGCTTTGCCGGCTACGGCTTTAACAAAAGCCATAGCGCGGCCTACGGGATGATCAGCTACCAGACCGCCTATCTGAAGGCGCATTACCCGGTCGAGTTCATGTCCGGTTTGCTCTCCAACGAGATAAACAACACCGACAAAATCTCGATTTTCGTGGGCGAGTGCAAACGGATGGGCATCCCGATCCTGCCGCCGGATATGAATCGGAGCGGCCTCAAGTTTACCCCGGAGGCCGAGGTGGCAGGCGGCCCGGGAAACGCGATTCGTTATGGCCTGGCCGCAATCAAGAACGTCGGCGAAGGCGCAATGGCGACGGCCATAGGGGAACGAGAGCGGGGCGGGGACTTCATCTCGCTGGAGGATTTTTGCAACCGGCTCGATTCGCGCGTCGCCAACCGTAAGATCATCGAAAGCCTGGTAAAGGCAGGTGCGTTTGATTTCATCGGCCGCCGGCGGGCTGAGCTCTTCGCCTGTGTCGAGGAAACACTTGCCGCCTCGGCCGCTTCCCATCGGGATCGCGCGGCGGGCCAGGTCTCTCTTTTCGGTGATCTGCCGCCAACCGCGATCTCGCGCAAGGTGGAAGATTACATCCCGTGGTCCGATCGCGAGACGCTCTCCTACGAAAAGGAATTGCTCGGCTTTTACGTCACCGGCCATCCGCTCGAAGCCTACGCTTCGCTTTTCGCGAAGAGCAAGTATCAGCCGATTTCCTCGTTAGGCGAACTGGCCGACCGAGCCACCTTCACCATCGCCGGTGCGATTGCGCAGGTCGACCGCAAGTTCACCAAGAAGGAAGGTAAACCGTTCGCGGTCGTCTTTCTCGAGGACCTGAGCGGAATCCTCGAAGTCGTACTCTGGAACGAAACCTACGTCACGGTTTCGACCGCACTCGAGCCCGGCACAGTGATTGCGATTCGCGGCATGCTCGACAAGCGCGACGACAACGTGCGCGCGACGGCGCAGAAAGTGAAGTTGCTCAAGCCGGACCAGGCGACGCTTGCGCATGAGAATGGCCAGGAAAGCAATGGCGCCCCCAAGATCCGCGATGAAGCTCCGGTCACGTTGCGCTTTGCCGCCGGGATCGCGACGGAGGAGTTGCGCACCGTGCGCGACATTCTCGCCTCTTCACCGGGAGCGCAGCCGGTAACCCTGATGTTGACTCGCGAGGACGGAAGCACCGTCCGGATCCAAACCGGTGAACCATGCCGGGTTCAGCTCACCCCCGCGATCGAGCGACAGCTCGCGCGCTGGCTGGGCTAGCGGAAGGGTCTCGTTTAATTGGCCCCGATCCCAGAGCGCGGACCAGTGACGAACAAAGAGTCGTTAGCCGTTGGAATTCGCTTCGTGCTTCTCCATCTTGCTGCACTCAGCTTTTAGCTGAGTGTATTGCTCGGGAGACAACACGCCTTTCGCCTCGGCGAAAAACTTCTTCATGCTGTCTTCCGTGCAGCCGTCTTTTTCACAGCGTGCCTGGGAAGCATCGAGTTTTGCTTTCTGTTCCGGAGTGAGTTTGAGGTCTGCGTAAATCTTCGAGCATTCCATTTTGCCGGAGGCGCTGGCACAGCAGGTTTTGTCGGCGGCGAAGGTGGGGCTGGCGGCGAGAAGGGCGCTCGCGAGCAGGGTCAAAGTGGTCTTCATCATCTCAATTAGTCGCACGGGACGTCGAATTTTCAACCATCCACGGAGAAACCACGCTCGCGCAACGCTGCGACGAAAGTCGATCTGGCGTCCTGCAAAATCGGCTCCCCGTGCGCGACCACGATCCGCTGGAAGTCCCACTTCAAAAGTTCCCGCATCGAGTTCGCGAAGAGTTCCTGGTCGCGGATCATGAAGCGAAAGAACCGGCTGATTCCCATCAAACGCGGCAGCCGCATGATCTTTTGCGCGAAGAAGCGCGGCCAACCGCGCGTTGCCGGCGGGAAATGAAAGAGGAGATCGGCCAGCACCAGCGTGCGTGAGGCGCGATGGAAAAAAGCGTGCTCATCGATTCGGCGCAGTCCCTCGATTTTCAGCATGTCGATTTCACCGGCCCAATCCGCCGGAGGCGGATGCAGGGGCACCACCGGAATCCCACCGAGATCTGCAGGAGCGAGATAGGGGAGGCCGGGAAAAGCAAGTTGGGCTTGGCGAGCGAACGTGTCGTGAATGAGCGTCGCCTCGACCAGCCAGGCGGGGTCGCCGAATTCGCGAATTGCGCGAACATCCTCCGCTGCAAACGGCGCCGTGGAGTGAATCGTGAGCCGCCCATCGCGCAGGCGCAACAGGGTAACGACCCGGCCGAAGTCGATCCCAAGGGCGCGCAGCGGATACTTTAACACCGCTACATCCGGGGCAATCGGTTGCCACTCCATTCTCAGCTAGCCTCGAATGCGAGCTTCCCGTCTTTCTCGTCAACCTTGATCGTCTGCCCCTCTCGGAATTTCCCTTCCAGGATCTGGAGACTGAGGGCATCGAGAATCTCCTTCTGGATGGCTCGCTTCAGCGGCCGCGCGCCGTAGACCGGATCATAACCTTCACGCGCGATTCGTTCCTTGGCGGCGTCGCTCAGCTCAAGCACGATCTTCTGATTCTCCAGGCGCTTCGTTAGGCGGCGCAATTGGATAGCCACGATCTTCTTCAGGTCTTCGTCGTTCAGCCGATCGAAGATGATGATCTCGTCGACCCGGTTCAAAAATTCCGGCCGGAAATGCTGTCGGAGCGCATCCATCACCAGCCGTGAACGCCCTTCGCTCGAGGTCTCTTCGGTGATGAATTGCGAGCCGATATTCGAGGTCATGATGATGACCGTGTTCTTGAAATCGACCGTGCGTCCCTGGCCGTCGGTGATGCGGCCGTCGTCGAGCACCTGCAGCAGCACGTTGAAGACGTCGTGGTGCGCCTTCTCGATTTCGTCGAAGAGAATCACACTGTACGGCTTTCGCCGAACGGCTTCGCTGAGTTGCCCGCCTTCCTCGTAGCCGACATAACCGGGCGGCGCACCAATCAACCGCGCCACGGTGTGCTTCTCCATGTATTCGCTCATGTCGATGCGGATCATGGCGTTCTCGTCGTCGAACAAAAACTCGGCCAGCGCGCGTGAAAGCTCGGTCTTGCCCACGCCGGTCGGCCCGAGAAAGATGAACGAACCGATCGGGCGATTCTCATCCTGCAATCCGGCTCGCGCGCGCCGAACCGCATTCGAGACTGCGCCGATCGCCTCCTTCTGTCCAATCACGCGCTGCCTCAGGCGCTCTTCCATTTGCACCAGCTTTTCGCGCTCGCCTTCCTGCAGCCGCGAGACGGGAATGTGGGTCCAGCTCGACACCACTTCGGCGATGTCTTCCTCCGTCACTTCCTCCCGAAGGAGGCGCGGTCTCTTGTCGCTCGCTTCCTTTTCCGCGATCTCCTGCAGCCTCTTCTCCAGCTCGGGCATGCGACCGTATTGAATCTCGCTCGCCTTGCCCAGCTCGCCGCGCCGCTGCGCGCGCTCCAGTTCGGTCCGCAAAGTCTCCAGCTCTTCCTTCACTTTCGCCTGGGCGTCGATTTCCGCTTTCTCCTTTTGCCACTCGGCTTTCATGCGCGCCCGATTTTTCCTTCAGGCCGGCAAGGTCCTTTTCCAGCTTCGTTAGGCGCTCCTTGCTCGCGGGATCCTTCTCCTTCTTCAATGCCTGGCGCTCCATTTCCAGCTGCATGATTTCGCGCTCGATCACGTCGATCTCGGTCGGCATGGAATCGAGCTCGATCTTCAGCCGCGAGGCTGCCTCGTCGATCAGGTCGACCGCTTTATCCGGCAGAAAACGATCGCTGATGTAGCGGTGCGAAAGGACGGCCGCCGCGACCAGGGCCGCATCGCGAATCCGCACCCCGTGATGCACTTCGTAGCGTTCCTTCAGTCCGCGCAGAATCGCGATCGTGTCCTCGACCGTCGGCTCATCCACCAGCACCGGCTGGAAGCGCCGCTCCAGCGCCGCGTCTTTCTCGATATATTTGCGGTATTCATTCAGCGTCGTCGCGCCGATCGTGCGCAGCTCACCCCGGGCCAGTTGCGGCTTGAGCAAATTCGACGCGTCGACCGAGCCTTCCGCCGCGCCCGCGCCCACGATGGTGTGCAGCTCGTCGATGAAAAGAATGATCTGCCCTGCGAGTCGGTCACTTCCTTGAGAAAAGCCTTCAGCCGGTCCTCGAATTCGCCGCGGAACTTCGCGCCCGCCACCATCGCGCCGATGTCCATTGCGATCAGCCGCTTGTCTTTTAGCGACTCCGGCACGTCGCCCGATATAATCCGCCGGGCCAGCCCTTCCACGATCGCCGTTTTGCCCACCCCGGGTTCGCCGATCAAGACCGGATTGTTTTTCGTTCGCCGCGAGAGCACCTGCATCACGCGCCGGATCTCGTTATCGCGCCCGATCACCGGATCGATCTTTCCCTGGCGCGCACGTTGCGGTCAGATCCTGGCCGTACTTCTCCAGCGTTTGATATTTCCCTTCCGGATTCTGATCGGTCACCCGCTGCGAACCTCGCACCTGTTGCAGCGCCTGCATCAGCTTCTCGCGCGCGACACCGAGTTCCTGCAAAGCCCGGGCGGCGGGCACGCTCGCGTTCGTTAGGGCAAGGAGATAATGCTCCGCGCTGACAAACTCGTCCTTCAGCTTCGCCATCTCCTTTTCCGCGCCGTCGAGCACGCTGCGCAGATCGTTCCCGATCCGCAGATCGACATTCGTGCCGCTCACCCGCGGCAGTTTCTGGAGTGCAGCTCGCAGCCGCTCCTGCAGCGTCCCGATCTGCACCCCCAACTTCTCGAGCAGCGGACGCGCGATCCCGTCGGCCTGGTCGAGCAGGGCGAGGAGGAAGTGCTCGTTCGTCATCTCCTGTTGGCCGGCCTCGGTCGCGATATCCTGTGAGGCCTGGACCGCCTCCTGCATTTTTTGCGTGAACTTATCGATGCGCATGTCGTAACCTATGAGACGCAGAACAGCTCGCAATCGGTCGCATGCGCTCCACGCTTCCCAAGTTCCCACGACCTCGCGAACGCCGCCAGCGCCGCACCTCTTCCGAAACGGCCCTGACCAGCGACGGGACGCTGCTCCTGATCATCGCGACCACCATTGTGCTTGCCTGTGCCTGGGTAGGCTGGCACTATTACGAGTCGGATGAAGATGAAGCGCGCGCCTATGCCGGGCGGACGATTGAGAGACTGGCCATCACCCACGACCTCCACTATCTGACCACCAACCTTAGCTCGGCCGCCATGCCGGGCTACCCGACCAGCCGGCGCCAGCTCATCATCTCCAGCCTAACGAAACTGGGCGTCCCAACCGGGCCAATCAATCCCGTCGCCTCGACCTTGCGGGATAAGGACCCCGGCATACCGGGTCCGATCATGCGTTTCACCACCCATCTTGCCTATCCCGCGGCCGACGCGCGCCTCTTTCTGGAGGTCGCTCGCTGGCATGGCTCTTGGCGGATCGAACTCCTTGCCTTGGAATGGAAAGACACGGCGTTGCCCGGCCCTACGGCTTCTCCATGACTCCCGAAGACACTCCGCCACCGCTCTGGCTCCAGGCTATCCCCGATCGCGAGCCGTGGCGCCGCGGGCGGGACGCGATTTGTTTCATCACCATCTTCCTCCTCCTGGGCGAAGCCGCCTTTATCGCCTGGAGCGTCCTGCGGGGCGATCTGCGCATCTTTCTTTTCGCTGCCGGGCTGGCCGGGCTTGGCTGTATCTTCCTTTACTTCATCTGGGTCGGTCGCAATTGGCCGCGCTGGATCATCGCTCCTTTCTTTGCCCTTGCCGGCTTTGCCAGTGTCATCTGGGGGATAAGGGATGGGGACGGCCCACTGCTGCTCTCAGGTATTGGCGGGTTGATATTCTTTACCTATCTGGCTCTGGCGCCTTCCGTCTATGCTTTTGCTCGTCATCAGCGGGAACGGATCAAGCTCGGCGAGAGCCTCATCGTCGCCCTCGTCTTACTGCTCATGCTGGCGAGCGTCGGCAGCGGCCTCTACGCTTTTTACTCCTACGTCGTCGGCGTCCAGGGTGACGCGGCCAGGTTCGCTGCCACCACTTTCAACAAGGTCTTCATTTATCACGACGAAGAGTTTCTGCAGAGCAATCTGAGGGATGAGCAGCGCGCGATCACGCCACATCACTTTATCGGCCGGCTCGCCGATGAACTGGGAGAGCCTTTGAACCTGGGTGAGTTGGAGAGCAAATTCACCACTCGATTGGTCGCACGCCATCTTTGGGTGGAAGGGAAATTCCAGATACCAGTGACCTATGACTCCTACGGGCCGGTCTGGGTGAATATCCAGGTGTCACGCATCGGTGACGGCTGGCAGATCGATCACATCGGCTGGAATTTCAAAGCTGGAAAGCTCTAGCGCAACGTGACAGAGGAAACTGGACGACCCGTCCGGAACGGGACTTGCCTAGTTCCAGCGCGCCGCGGACAGTAACTCCAGGGCTTGCTTCCCTTTAATCACTATTCACGATTTAGCTTCCATACGTGGAAGCCAAAGAAGGCGGCATAGAAGAGATAGAGGACGTACGGCCAGAGCGCCAACGCCGCCGTCCGATCGAGCCCATGCAGGACGACGAGCAGGGCGATCGCGATTAACCCATAGGGCAAGCCCAGCAGCCAGGCGTGGAGAAGATTGCGCGACCGAAAGAAAAAATAATTCCAGAGTGCGTTCACGAACATCATGCCACCGGCCAGCGCCAAACCCAGGCTGCGACCCGGCGCCGCCGCGGGGAGAAAGAAGAGCCGGAACAGAATCACCAGCAAAATGAGGTAGTAGCATAACCCGATCGCCACCCAGCCCCAGAACGGTGGCGAGAAGCGAGGCATCCGCACCGTCGCCAGCCGCTGCCTGATACCCGAGCCCGCCAGGACGGTCTCGAGCGCAATGGAAACGGCGCAGGCCGCCAGCGACCAGGCGAGGGGACGCATCAGTCGCGCCTTTGCATATTACCGCAAGGTGAATGGTGCGACCACCAGGTCGAACTTCGATAGCGTTCCGTCCGGGTTATCGCCCGTCGAATTAGAGTTATCCGCGGCCGAGAAATACATCGTGCGTTGGTAAAAAGCAAAGCCACTGTAATCGCCGTAATCCACCCCGCTTCTGGCCCCGTTATCGTTCGATGACCCCTTCGAGAGGCGCTGGCTGCGCCGAAAGCTCACTCCACCATCCTTGCTCGCGGTCGCGTAGATCATGATATCATCATTCACCTTGCCATTGGTATCGCCGGGTCCGTTATCACCTTGGTCGTTGCGCGCGTCATACCAGGCGATGCCTATAAAACCGGTAGCCGTGTCGAGTTGGATCTTGGGATTGAACTGGCTGTTCGTCCCGGTATCGTCATTCACCCGCACCGGCGCGCTCCAGGTCGCACCCATGTCATCCGAGTAACGTAACTGGATATCGGTATTATTACTCTCCGCCGGCTCCTCCGAGACATAGATATGGTAGAGACGCCCATGGCGCGGCCCCGCGGTCCGATCCCAGGCCAGCCCGCATTCCGCATCGATCGAGCGGCCGGATTGCGCCGGGATGAAATCAAACCCGCCCACGTTGGTCGTCTCGATCACCTGCGGTGTGTTGAAACCCTGTGGTCCGAGACCGTCCGGATCGAGCGCACCCCAGATCGTGGCTGGTCCTTCTCCGCCAGTTGGGTTCTGATACACGACAAACACCTCGCCATTCGGTCCCACCGCCGTATCGCCATAGTCACCGAAGCGATTGTTACCCGGCACTGCTTGCGCCGGAGTAAAGGTCCCCACCTGGCCTAGCCCCGTCACCGTCGCGCCGCTTGCCTTGATACTGCCATCAGATGCGGTCCACGAGATCCAAACGCTATTCGCGCCGGTCGAGATCGAGGGCTGATCACCGCTCACCGTTTGCCCGACACTGGCCAGGCTGCGGTAGGAAAACGTAGGCACCGCCGAAGGCTGGGAGAGCAGAAAAGGGAGTTGCTGGAAAGTCGCGCCGCCATCGATCGAAATCGCCATCTGCACTGCGATGCTCGAGGTGAGATAAGTCAGGAAAATATTGCCATGCTCGTCCGAGGCCAATTGCCCGTCGCAGCAGGCCGGGATGAGCGAGTCCGAGCCGGTCGCGATCACATCGTGCGACCAGGTCTTGCCCCCATCAGTGCTCCAGCTATGGAAAAGTCCTGTCGCCTCCAAATTGGAGACACTCGTGATCAACCTCGGATTGGTATGCGAGACGGCCAGCGCCGTCTCGGCCTCGTTCCCTTTGCTTTCGCTAATGTCGAAATTCCGCGGCACCTGCTTCGAGAGTGGGCCGGCCACCTCCTGCGGCGCGGCAGAGGCGGTGATTTGTGTGCAGATCAACAAGAGAGCGGCAAAGATTTTCATGTGTGTGGCGCATACTTCACCACACGCGCCGCCGCTGGCAAGGGCCAAAGGAGCACGAAAACCAGCCTGCAAGTTATAACAGCTACGGTCGGCGCGCTCGCCGCTGGCGCTACGGAGTGATCTTCGTGGCGTTGCTGTAATAATTCGCCACTCTAAGACAGCTTCCGTCCCAGGCGAGACCGGCGGGAGTTGTGCCGCCGCAGTCGACTGGGCCCCTGTCTTTCGGCGTTCGCGCCAGCACCTGCTGCGCCGCGTGGGCGAGCCATTCCCCCAGCGAGCCATCCGTTGCCCCTGGCACGTCAAGCCAGTCCTATCCTTGTTCACGACCCAGATCTGGCCTCCATCAAGCGCGACCCCGAAAGGATTTAGGGATGACGGCGCCCCAATTCCGCTGTCGGCGCGAGGCGGTCACCGCGCCTTCCGGCTGCAACAAGGACCGTGCCGTCTTGTAGCAACGTCGCCGTATGGGCTTGACGCGGGGTGTTAAGGCTGCCGACGACAGTCCAAATAGGGCTCGCCGGCCCGTACACGTCGACGCTCGCGGTAGGATCGAAATAGCTGCCCGTTCCTCCTTCGACAAGGACGCTGCCCTTTGGCAGCAACGTCGCCGTGTGAAAAGCACGCCCGATGTTGAGACTGCTCGTGACATGCCAAGACTTACTCGAGGGGTCGTAGAGTTCCGCGCTCGCGGAAGAGAGGAAACTGCTGTCAAATCCGCCTGCAACAACGACCCTCCCGTTTGGTAGCAACGTCAGCGTGTGAGCAAAGCGCCCGGTGTGGAGATTGCCCGTGACAGTCCATGACCCACTTGTCGGGTCGTACAGTTCGGCACTCGTGGAAAAGCCATTATTGCTGTCAAGTCCCGATGCAACAAGGACCATTCCGTCTTGCAGCAACGTGAGCTTCATGTTTGACGTGAAGGCTGCCTGCGGTTCTCCATCTCCAACTCGCGAGGGTTTTGTCAGAGCCGGCTGTGCTACTGTAGAGCGCATCTTCATTCCTAGTCGTGTTCTGAGTTGCATAGTTTCCGTTTGGCGGCGGATCGGCCGCCAGCGCTTGCGGCAAAAGCCCAAAGCAGCCGAGCGTTAGTGCGCTGAGAAGTGGCAGAATGGTCGTGTCTTTGGATTGAGTCAGCGGATTCATGGTTCTTCCTTCCTTTTCCCGCTACCTGATTCTGCGATTCACGGGTCCAGAAGGGGCGAAGAACCTAGCAGGAAATGTCTTCCGCCTGATTCGAATCCGTTAGAGGCGCGCGGTCTGGCGAGAATACCACCAGCGAGTCAAGCAAGAAACCCGCAGCCCTGATTCGCCACTTCCAACACCGAAGCAGACTCGCTTCGCCACCACACAACTCCGTGGCGGCAAAAGCACACTTTTTCTTGCAAGCCGGTGCGGGGAGTGTTCAATTGAACATATGCGATACATCAGGCGACTATTCGCTCTCTTTACCCGCGGTCGGGCCCGGCCCGAGCAACTCCAATTCTCCTTTCACGTCAGTTCCTCGCGGCGCGTCGGCCGGCTTCATCCGCGCGGTCGTGCTCGCTAGGAAGTCAGGCATGTCCGACCACGAAGAAACGCTCCGACCGATCCGCCAGGCCCTCGAGCAGGTGCACACCCGGCTCGGCGCCATCATCGCAAACCTGCAATCGCGCGAAGAACTCCGCTGCCTGCGCTGGCGCTGCAGCGGCTGCGGCTACCTGAAGCACTTCACCCGCCCGATGCCGGCCCACGTCGCCCCGCCCTGCCCAAAGTGCAGAGGCGCGAGCTTCGAGGCCATGCCGTAGCCTTCAAGGGAGAGTCAGCCGGGATACATTAGGGAAATCCGATGATCGCGGAGAGCGGGCCGAACCGACCCGGCGGCCCGGCCGGAGCTAAAAGGAGACTTCGCCCGAGGTCCGTCCGATTGCAGGGATGTCAATCGTCGTCATTTTGTAGGACCAATCAAACCAAAGGAAAAAACCACCATGAAATTCATGATGTTAATGATCCCCCGCCATTTATCACGCTAACAATAAGCTCGCGCCGGACTTCGTCCCCGATGCGGAGATGGAAAAGATGCGCTTTGAAAATCCGGGGAGTGCGGGCGCCCCGCCCGCGGTGTCACGCGCCTCGCGGGACACTCTCTTTGGTGACATTCCTCCCCGGCGGGCGTAAGTTCGCAGAGGTTTTTCGCGACGCGCAAAAAAACAGCCGGCGCGGCGCCCGCGGCCCTGATTAGCGGCGATCGAGTGGATACTTATTCCGGGCACTCATCGGAAGCCAGTAGCCGCGACTTCCGGGCCGCGTGGCGCAGTCTACGCGGTCACTTCCTGGCACTTCTTGGAAAGCGCGGCCGCTCCTTTATCCGCGTTCCGGGCGCTGCTTTGCCATCGCCCATGAGCGCTCTCGCCGCGCGGTAACTGGCCAGGTGCTCCTCCGTCGACACTCGCGCGCGAGGTGGCACAGGCTTTTTGCTGCCTGGTTGCGCCTAAAACTCGACGTTATCCCGGTTACGGGATGGAGTGGCCTCTGTTAGCCTCGACCGACTGAGCGTCCGGCTTATCCACCACACCGCTCAAGTTAATATCGTCGCGAAAGTTAGCGGAAGTGACCGCCTGGTTCCTGTCGGCGCCGAGCTTTTGCTTGTCGGGTTTGTCGACGGCGCGATTGCCGGTGACATCGGCCGTGAGGAAACCAAACGGAACGTCACCATGTGCCTGGCCGTCGCCGTTGATGTTTTGCACTCGCAGGGTGACGACTTCCGCACTGGTCACACCAGTTAGTTGCGCGGTCATGGTGTTCCCACTGAAAGAGATTGGACCAACAGTGGCGGTGCCGCCGATTGCCAAAACCTGGCCCGAGGTGACGGCTCCATCGAAGGTGAAGACTGCGTTGTAAGTGCCGGAAGCGCGGTCTTCCACGCCGGAGGGGCCAGTCAGCGGCATCGCGATGTCGAATGGTCCCGCGGCACCATGGGTCAGGCGTGACGCTGCGCTAAGCAGGGTGCCACCAGTCCCTCCAGTCACATCCAGGAACGCCGCACTGATCGGCCCCCAGGTCTGGAAGCCCTGGAAGCTATTCACGCCGCGTCCGCGCACGAAGATAACGTGGCGGCCCGCCGAGAGGCCGGCGGTGTTGATGGTGGCGTTGACGGCTACGGTTGTGGCAGTGAAGGCGCCGTTCATGGGGATGGCTGTGCCGCCAGCCCAGGGCGGCGTGTCGATGTAATATTCTGCTGCGCCCACGTTTTGGCTGAAGGCGTTGTTTGACCAGGCGAAGTTCGCGCTGGCGGTGAGCTGCGATGGGACGCCCTGCTGCACTGAGGCCGGGTTGGTGACAACGGTGTTGGCATCCGGTCCGTGCGAGGTCAGGTAAGGCGTGCGCGCTATCTTCGCCAGGTAAAGAAGCATCCCCTGATTCTCAGGCCAGATACCCTGCGACGAGCCGCAACCCGGATTATCTATGCAGGAGTAGGAGGGTAGAAAGTCCTGACCGCTTAACTCGGTGGAGAAGGACGCCATGCCCAGCTCACCATAGGTCCAATCAATTGATCCCCCATCTACCGGATACAACTGATCGATGATCGAGCCAAAGGGGTAACCGTTACCGCCCGCGTTCCGGGCGGCCATGTGGGCGGCGATGTTGCGCGTCTCATCGTAGTTAGGCATTCGTGTGCTACTCCAGCCCCACGGGAAGAGGTTGACTGGCACCACGGTGTGGATGTTTTGGTAAACGCCGGTGGCAGTGATAGGAGCCGGGTCAGTGTCGCCAGGCCCGCGCTGGTCGGGGACGAGGGCACGAAGCTTATTGGTGATGGCGATCGTCTCCGGCTCCGATCCCGCCGACGTGCCTCGATAGGTCTGATCGCAGACAAAGCCGCTCGAACCGTTGCAGCAGCCCCAGTGGAAAGGAAAGTTGCGGTTGTTGTCCACGCCGAACTGATCGAATGCGGAGGGCGGCCAGGAGCATCCGCCGCCTCCGAAGTTGTCGCCATTCTTGCGGTAGAGGTAGGGGTTGTTGCCGTTGCCTCCCGCCTCGACGATGTGGTGGCCGTCGGGGTTGACTTCGGGCATCAGCCAGATGTCGTGATAGTCCACCAGCCAGTGAACGTCGGGATTGCTATTGTAGTTATTGAGCAGGTAGTCGATAAAGCGGATGACGACTTCTGGCGTCGCGATCTCGCGGGCATGGATATCGCCGTCAGCCCAGAAGACCGGTTTAGGGCCTGGGATGTTGCGGTTCGTGATGTGGAGGGCAAACAAGTCGTAGCCGTTCCAGGGAGTGGGTTGGACGCAGGCACCCGGATGGGTCTTACACCAGGAATCGCCGATATCGACCTTCTCGACCAGGCCGGGGAATTCCGCCACCTTCTGATCGAGGAAGGCGTATATCTCCTCCACCGACTTGTAGCCACCGAAGAAGGTATCGACGAATGGTTTGAGGGTCGCTAAGGTTGCGACTGCTGTTCTCGTCTATCTCCACCTGGAGGCCGCGCGCGGTCAGGCCATAATAGAGGTCGCGATTGCGGATGACGGTGAGATAGCCCCCGGTGGTGGGAACTTCTTCGGCGTTGAGCTCCTGGGCCAGCGCGTCGCGCTCGGCCCGGTCGCGGAAATAAACGCGCATCACCAGCGTGTCGTATTTCTCAGCCAATGCATCGTCGCCGCGGATTGTCTTGGGGGGAGGGGGGCGGCGGTGGAAGCCCCGGGGCCGCTCGTCGCGCTACCGTGGTTGTTTGAAGCGGCAGGATTCTCCACACCAATCTGCGCTTTGCCGCTTCGCACACCCAGGTGCCCGGTGCCGGCCGCGAAGGCGACGCCGGCCAAAGTGACTGCGGCGAGCACGCAAAACGCGCAAAAGGCGGCCCTCGCTCGCGCCAATGATTTCTTCGCCGTACTTCCTGTGTGGAGATGGTTGTTTTTCATTTTTGGATGCTAAGCGGGGCGTTTATTTCACTGCGGAGGCCGATTGTCTTCCACTTCCAAGATTTTAGCAACGCGCAAACATTGCGGACAAAAACTTTGGAAAGCCCGGCCGTTTGGTCCCTGCCCGGGCCTGTTCGCCTAGCGGTCGATGCGGCCGCGCCCGAGGACGGGACCGAGCTGGAGATAGATGGCGCTCTGGCCGTCGGCCGAGGCTCCTACGCCTAACGAGAGTGAGCCGATCAGGGTGTCGGCGCCGAGGAAGAGACTGCCGGCGATGATGGTGTCGCGCAGGTCGATGTCGCTCGGGTTGGTCCAGATGTTGCCGGCTTCGAGGGAGGCGCCGCCGTAGATGCCGCCGCCGAAGACCTGGGGAAGCTTGCCCAGTTCGCGGTAGTAGATCAGCTCGGCCAGGAGGGCGTTCTGGTCGTAGAGCTCGGCCCGGGTGTAACCCGAAAGGTTGAGGAATCCGCCGAGGCCGAAGCGGTCGTAGTAGGGCAGAGGGCTGCCGCTGGTGCGAAGACCGGCCGTGACCCGGGGGACGATGGTGTTGGGGCCAAAGGCGATCGGTTTATAGATCTCTCCCAGGACCCGGCTGTAGCTATCCTTACTGCCCAATGAGCTATCGGAGACTTCGGCCTCGAGGCGGGCAAACCAGCCGCTGCGCGGAAAGGTCACGCGGTCGAGGGTGTCGATGGTGGCGGAGGCGCGCAGAAGGCCCCGCTCGAAGGTGCCGCTGGCGCCGCGCGGCAGGTTAAGGGTCTCGCCGATGTCGCTGTAGCCATAAGCGTAGCCGACTCGGATTTCACCGACGCGCCCGAGGCGAAGGCCAACGTCGAGCTGGCCTTCGAGCGATTGGAGGCGGAAACGATGGCGCTGGTCATCGGCATCGAGGGCGTCGATTAACTCGCTCGCGTAATGGACAGAAGGGGCGAGAAAGAGGCGCCGGGTGGAATCGAGCGGCTGATACCACTCGGAGAAAAGGTCGGTGAGGTCGCCGAGGCGCAGGATCGATTCCCATTCGCCGCCTAACGAGTTTAAGTGGGTCATGCGCCAGTCGAGCAAAACGTTGGCGTCGGCTTTGCCTGGGGTGCTGTAGGCGAAGTCAGCCCCGAAGCTAAGAAAGTTTGGACCGCGGGATTTGGGCCGCGTTTCGAGCAGCACTCCATATTTGCCATCGCGCTCGATGACGCGGAAGTCGGCGACCTCGAAGTCGCGCATCCCCTCGAATTGCAGGAGGTGTTTCTCCAGCTCGGGGAATTCGACGTGTTCGCCAGGCTGGAAGGGAATGGAATCGCGCAGCTCCTGGCGTTGCGGCCCTGAGGTCCCCTCTACTTCCACGAAAGTGATCTCGTTCGATTCGGGACGCGCCTGGCGCTGGCGGGCCAGGTAGCGATCGAAACGCTCCGGGTTGACGGCAAAAGGCCGCAGGGACGAAGCCCGGGCCATGGTAGCGTCGAAACCTTCCGAAATATTGCGCGGGGAGGTGACGAAGTCAGCCGAGGAAGAGCCCGGCAGGACGAGCCGGAGGTGGACATCGGGGTCTGAGAGGCGGGAAAGCTGCGCGGCGCGGTTCTGTCCGATCATGATGTCGAGCATCTGGTTGGTGACCGAGACGACGGAGCCAAGCTGATCGGCTTTCAAAAGCTCGGGGGCCACATCGACCGCGATCACAATATCGGCGCCCATCGCCTGGACGGTGTCGATCGGAAGGTTGCTGGTGAGGCCGCCATCCACCAGGGCGCGGCCATCGATCCGGTAAGGGGTGAAGACGCCCGGCACCGCCATGCTGGCGCGCATCGCCTCGGCCAGGTCGCCATGATCAAGCACGACTTTCTCTCCGGTCTCGATATTGGTGGCGATGGCGCGAAACGGGATCGGCAGCTTGTTGAAATCCTGCACACCGCGGACCGGGAAGGTGAGCTCGCGCAGGTTGACGAGCAGCTTGCGGCCGGCGACGAGGCCTTCCGGGAGTTGCAGTTCGCCGCTGCGGGAGAGGCCCAGCTCGATGTTTTGGTCGAGCTCGAAATCGCGCTGCTTGCTGCGGAATGTCTCGCTCGCCCGCGGCGGCGAGTCGGAGAGGAGATTGCGCCAGTCGGCTTCCCGGAAATGCTCTTCGATTTCGTCGGGCGACATCCCGCTGGCGTAGAGTCCGCCCACGACCGCGCCCATGCTGGTGCCGGCGATGTAATCGACCGGGATACCGAGCTTCTCGAGCGCCTTGAGCACGCCGATGTGGGCCACCCCGCGTGCCCCGCCACCCCCGAGTGCGAGCCCGACCTTTGGACGATCCTCCGCCGGGGCCATTTGCGGGAGGCTGAGCAAAAGGAGGGCACAGAACCATTTTGCCGCATGATATTTTTGCATGTGAAATGACCTCACCCTGCGAAAGGTAACAGAACCGTTACAACTTTCTGTTCGTCTCTCGAAAAGCTTCGGAGATCGTTGTTAAGCTATGAAAACGCCTATCGGCTTTGAACGAAAAGTGCGCGCGGGCATCGCGGCGTTCTGTTCGCTCCTGTTCGGGGCATTTTGCCTCACCGTCACCGCTCAAGTCCCGCGATTCTCCAGCGGTTCACAGGTCACGGTCACCGATTTGGGCGTGCTCCCCGGCGGGACCTCCTCCAGCGGTCTGGCCATCAATAATCAGCCGACGATTGTCGGGCTGGCGACGGACAGCCATTTCAATCTGCAACGGCCCTTCTGGAATGCCAACACTGGCGCCATCGTCGGGTTCGCAGACAACTTCGATCCTGCCTCCACCGCGGTGCCGGAGCATCTCAACAACAATCGCGAAATGGCCGGAACCGAAGTCATCAGTTCGGGACGGCTTTTCCGCGGCGTTTATTGGAATGCTGCCGGCCAGGCCTTCGGATTGCCGCCGCTCGCTGCAGTCGACCCGCAGTTCGGCGAAGTGCACATTATGGCGCACGGAATCAATAATCTCGGCCAGATCGTCGGCTCCAGTCAGGACGAAAGCTTCGCCAGCCATGCCGTTCGGTGGCAAAACAAGGTCACCGCCCCGCTCGATCTCGGCGTAATCGGCGATTCCTATGGCGTGAATGACTTGAGCCATGTCGTCGGAAATATTTTTGGCTCCGCTGTGCGCGGGTTTCTTTGGCGCAACGGCAGCTTCGTTCAACTCAGCGCCCTGAGCGGGCAGGTAACGAGCGAAGCTTATGCGGTCAACAACACCGGTCGCATTGTCGGGAAGAGCAATTTCTTTCCGGTGCAATGGCAATACGACCCGGCCAACAACGGCAGCACCCCCGTCATCCAGCAACTGCCCATCCCGGCCGGATTTTTCGCGGCGACTCCGCGCGCGGTCAACGACGCCGGCGATAGCGCGGGTTACGCCGGTTCGCCTAACATTGACTCGCACGCGGTCCTTTGGCGCAACGGTGTTGCGATCGATCTTGGCGTATTTCCGGGCGGCCATTACAGCGTCGCGAAGGGGATCAATAACCTCGGCCAGATCGTTGGCACCGGTACGGTGGCCGGCGACAATCTGGATCACGCCTTGTTGTGGACGGTGGATGACGGGACGCCAAACTCCGCGCCTTTTCCCACCCTGGCCGCGCGTCCGAAAAAGATTCGTGTCGGGGACAGCATCTCAGTGAGAGCAAGCTTTACCGATCCGGATAACAGCCCCTGGAATTACGCGGTGAATTGGGGTGACGGGAACTCCACCACCGGCTCCGTTTCGATCGCTGGAAAGATCAAGGGCATCAGCCCGCACGTTTATACCCAGAGCGGCATCTTCAGTGCCACTCTCTCGGTTACCGACGCCTTGGGATCGAGCGGCCTTTCGAGTCCGGTCACGATCAAAGTGCGCTAGCAGGCGGCTCTGGTTTCGCGGCCCGCCCGGAAAAAGGCCGTTGCAATTTGGCCGCTTCGGAAGAAGGAAAGAATTTCTTTCGCACCCATGGTAATGGCCAAGAATACTCCTGCTCTCGTCAGCGTCGTGATGGGCAGCGCCTCCGATTGGGAGACGATGCAGCACTGCGTCGAGCTGCTGGAGAAATTCGGCGTGCCTAACGAGCATCGGATCGTCTCGGCCCATCGCACTCCGGAGTTGATGGCGCAGTTTGCCCGCGCTGCGGCCGAGCGCGGCGTGCAGGTGATCATCGCCGGGGCGGGCGGGGCGGCCCATTTGCCGGGTATGATCGCGGCCCAGACCTGGCTCCCGGTCCTCGGCGTGCCGGTGGAATCGCGCGCCCTCAAGGGACTTGATTCCCTCCTCTCGATCGCGCAGATGCCGGCCGGGGTTGCGGTCGGGACACTCGCTATTGGTCCCGCGGGAGCGAAAAATGCCGCCCTGCTCGCTGCCAGCATCATCGGCCTGCACGACGCCAAAGTGCGCGCCGCGGTGCGTAATTTTCGCAAACGCCAGACGAAAACAGTTCTCGCGCAAAAACTGCCATGACCCACGATCGACCGCTTCTGCCCGGGGCGACGATCGGGGTGATGGGCGGGGGCCAGCTTGGCCGCATGTTCGCGGTCGCAGCCCGCCGAATGGGTTACCGCGTCCACATGTTTTCGCCCGACAAGGACGGCCCCGCCGCGCAATTTTCCGACTGCGCAATCAGCGCGGGTTACGATGATGAAGAAGCCGTCGCTCGCTTTATTTCGCGCAGATCGACGTTCTCACCTTCGAGTTCGAGAACATCCCGGCGGCGACGATCGAGTGGGCCGCGCGCCAGCAAGCGCTCGTTAGGCCGCGGGGTGAGATCCTGCTCATCGCGCAGAATCGCCTGCGGGAAAAAGAATTTCTCGCCGGGGCCGGTTTCCCGGTCGCGCCTTTCGCACGCGTGGCGAGCGATGCTGACCTAACGAAAGCCGTGAAGTCGATTGGGCGGCCGGCGATTTTGAAAGGCGCCGCCTTCGGCTACGACGGCAAAGGGCAGCAACGGATCGATTCTGCGACCGACCTCGCTTCGGTCTGGGAAGGCCGCGCCGACGGACTCTGCGTGCTGGAAGGAGTGATCGATTTCGAGAAGGAAATCTCGGTCATCGTGGCGCGCGATCCGCGAGGCGCGACGGCGGTCTTTCCGGTCTGTGAGAATGTGCATCGCAATCATATTCTCGATCTGACGGTGGCCGCTGCTCGCATCGAGGATTCGGTGGCGAAGGCCGCGCGCGATCTCGCCGTGTCCGTAGCGGAGAGTCTCGATCTGATCGGTCTCCTGGCGGTCGAAATGTTTTTGCAGGACGATGGCAAGTTGATCATCAACGAGCTCGCGCCGCGGCCGCACAATTCCGGGCATTGGACGATCGAAGGGTGCGTCACGAGCCAGTTTGAACAGCACGTCCGCGCGGTTTGCGGACTGCCGTTAGGCGCGACCGAACTGCTTCAACCGACGGCGATGGTGAACCTGCTCGGCGACATCTGGAGCGCGGGCGAACCGGATTGGGCCGCCGCTCTCGGCGAGCCGCTCGTGCACCTGCACCTTTACGGCAAGCGCCAGCCGCGGCCCGGGCGGAAGATGGGGCACCTGACCGCGGTGGGCACAACGGTAGAGGAAGCGGCGGCCAGGGTCAGCCGGGCGCGGGAGAAACTCGTTAGGGTCTGAGGTGGAAACACGAATCGCCGCGACCAGTCAGCCTAACGAACGGGCCGGGGCGGTCTCGGAGGCGGTCGCTCTCCTGCGAGCGGGCGAAGTGGTCGCCTTGCCAACCGAGACTGTTTACGGCCTGGCCGCCGACGCACTTTCGGCGAATGCGGTGGTCAAAATCTTCGAGACGAAAGAGCGCCCGCGTTTCGATCCGCTTATCGTGCACCTGCCGGAGATGGATTGGCTGGAGCAGGTCGCGACGGTCGACGCTGCCATGCACCGGTTGATCGACGGCCTGATTCTTTCCTTCTGGCCGGGTCCGCTTACCCTGGTGCTGCCGAAGGATGAAATTGTGCCGTCGATCGTGACCGCGGGATTGCCGACGGTCGCGGTGCGTTTAAGCGCGCATCCAGTTTTCTCGGAAATCGTGCGCGCGTTCGGTCGCCCGCTGGCCGCGCCAAGCGCCAACCGCTTTGGGCGAATTAGCCCGACATCCGCTGCCGACGTGGCGGAGGAATTGTCCGGCCGAATTCCGCTGATTCTCGATGGGGGCGATGCTCAACACGGTCTTGAATCGACCGTTATCGCACCGCGTGACGGGGTGATCGAATTGCTGCGCGCAGGACCGATCACCCGCGAGCAGCTGGCCCGTTATGCGAAAGTGCGCGACGCCAGAGCCACGAGTGTGGAATCGCCCGGTCGCTTGCCCGCACATTATCAGCCGCAGACGCCGCTCGTGATGGTGGCGAAGCTGGAGAAATTCACGGTGCCGCCCGGCCGGCGCTGCGGGGCTTTGCGCTGGAGCAATGCCCCGATTCCGGAGGGGTTCATTGAGTCCCGGCATCTGAGTCCAAAACAAGATCTGCGAGAAGCGGCCGCGAGCTTATTTCGCCAACTCCGCGAGCTCGATCATGCCGGCCTCGACCAGATCGTGGCGGAAGCCCTTCCGGAAGAAGGCCTGGGCGTTGCGATCATGGATCGGCTTCGCCGGGCTGCTGGTTAGTCGTTAGTCCTGGTGCGCGAGGCAGGCGCGGATGAAGCCGCTGAAAAGCGGGTGCGGCTTGTTCGGTTTGCTCTGGAATTCCGGGTGATACTGGCAGGCGAGGAAAAAGGGGTGGTCCCGCAGCTCGATCAACTCCGCGAGCGAGCCGTCCGGTGAAGTACCGCTGATGATGAAGCCTTTCTCCGCCATCTGGTCGCGGTACTTCATGTTGAACTCGTAGCGGTGGCGATGCCGCTCGAGCACTTCGTCGTGCTTGTAGATTTTTTGCGCCAGGGTCTCGGGTACGATCTTGGTTGGCCAGGTGCCGAGCCGCATGCTGCCCCCTTTTTTGCGGATCTTTTTCTGTTCATCGAGCAGGCATATAACCGGCTCGGACGATTCCTGGTCGAACTCGATGCTGTTGGCGGCCGCGATACCGCAGACGTTGCGGGCGAACTCGATCGTCGCGACCTGCATCCCGAGGCAGAGGCCGAGATAGGGAACGTTGTTTTCGCGGGCGAACTGCGCCGCGCGGATTTTTCCTTCGACTCCGCGCTCGCCAAAGCCACCGGGAATAAGAACACCGGCCACATCCGCAAGCTGACCGTTGACGCCGCTTTCGAGCGATTCCGCATCGATCAGGCGAAGATCAATTCCGCAATCGTGGCTGGCGGCCGCGTGGGTAAGCGATTCGTAGATGCTCTTATAGGCATCCTGCAGTTCGATGTATTTGCCGACGACCGCGATCTTAACCTGCTTCTTCGGATTGATCACGCGACTAACGAACTTGCGCCAATCGGTCAGGTCGGGCGGCGGCGCGTCGATTTGGAGGAGCTGGCAGACGAGATCGTCGAGTCCTTCCTCATGCAGCATGAGCGGCATTTCGTAAATGGTGTGGGGCACGTCGCGCGCTTCGATGACCGCGTTCAAAGCGACGTTGCCGAACAGGGAAAGCTTTTGCCGGACTTCAGGCTCGAGCGGACGCTCGGTGCGACAAATCAGGACCTGGGGTTGCAGACCGATCTCGCGCAACTTGGCGATGCTCTGCTGGGTCGGCTTGGTCTTCAATTCGCCCGCCGCCCGGATGTAAGGCACGAGGGTCACGTGCATGTCGACGACATTGGGCGCGCCGACTTCGAGAATGAACTGACGGATGGCTTCAAGAAACGGAAGGCCTTCGATGTCGCCGACGGTCCCGCCGATTTCGGTGATGACGACATCCACTTTTTCCGGATCAGCCACTTGCCGGATGCGCGCCTTGATCTCGTCGGTGACGTGCGGAATCACCTGCACGGTCTTGCCCAGATAATCGCCGCGCCGCTCCTTCAGAATCACGCTCTCGTAGACCTGGCCGCTCGTTAGGTTGTTGTTGCGCGAGAGGACGCAGTTGGTGAAGCGCTCGTAATGGCCGAGATCGAGATCGGTCTCGGCGCCATCGTTAAGCACGTAAACTTCGCCGTGTTGAAACGGGTTCATCGTGCCCGGGTCGACGTTCAGGTAGGGATCGAACTTTTGCAGCAGGACGCGCTGCCCGCGCAGTTCGAGCAGGGTGCCGAGGGAAGCCGCGGCGAGACCCTTGCCTAACGAACTAACCACCCCACCGGTAACAAAAATATATTTCATCAGGAAATACGGCCAGGCCGCGACAAGAGGGCGAGCAACCGGCGCTCCATCGCCTGCGCGTCCTCCGGTGTATCCACACCGGGCGAACCGCTCTGTGTGACGACCACGTGAATCTTTACGCCATTCTCCAGTGCACGCAATTGCTCCAGCGCCTCGGCTTTTTCCAACGGGGCCGGCTGCCAGCGCACAAAACGCAAAAGCAGGTCGCGCCGGTAACCGTAGATGCCTTGGTGACGAAAATACTGCGGACGAGCGGAGTGGTCGCGCGGGTAGGGGATGGCGTGCCGGGAGAAGTAAAGGGCGTGTCCCTTGCGATCGAGAACGGCCTTTACCTGGTGCGGCGAGTGAGCATCGGCCGGGTCGGAAAACGGGTGCACCGCTGTGATCATCTCGATTTGCGGATCGCGCTGCATTTTGCGGGCGAGCTGGTTGAGGAGTTTCGGCTCCACCAGAGGCTCGTCGCCCTGGATATTGATCACGTGTGTGACGTCGCGCATTTTCGAGGCAACCTCTGCGACGCGATCGGTGCCGCTGGCATGACGCGGGCTCGTTAGGCTGACTTCCGCTCCCCAGGCGAACGCCGCTTCCGCGATGCGCATGTCGTCCGTCGCGATGATGATGGAATCGAGAGCCTTCGCGCGACAGCAAGCTTCCCAGACGTGTCGCAGCAGCGGTTTGCTCGCGATAAGATGAAGTGGTTTGCCGGGGAATCGGGTTGATCCCCAGCGCGCCGGGATGATGCCGACGATTTTACTCATCGGGCAGCGACAGGATGATCTCGATTGCGGCAGGAAAACTCTCGGCAACCCAGTTGGCGCCGGCGCGAGTTTGCTCCTCGGCGCCGTATCCCGTCTTCACCAGGAGCGTGCGGACTCCAGCGTTGCGCCCGCATTCCATATCGATCGCCTTGTCTCCGATAAAAAATGAGCGAGCGAGATCGAGCCCGTGGTCGCGTTGCGCTTCGAGAATCATCCCGATCCCAGGTTTGCGTCGATTGGTTGCGAGGTCCGGTCGATCGGGGCAGAAATAAACGCCGTCGAACGCGGCCGGAAGAACGGCGCGGGCTACTTCCGCCTCGACGAGACGATATTGCGCCTCGCTAAAATAGCCGCGCCCGATCCCGGCCTGATTGGAGATGACGATCAGTTTATAGCCGGCGGCCTTGAGTTTAAGAAGCGCCTCCGGTACTCCCGGAAAAATTTCGACCAGCTTCGGATCGGCGCAGTAATTGACCTCACGCATCAGCGTCCCATCGCGGTCGAGAAAGACGGCCGGCACGGAGTCGTTAGGCGCCATGGTTTTCTTCGAAACTGGCGATTAACTCCGCCGGGGTGACGGTGGCCGTGCCAAGTTTGGCCACCACCACTGCGCTGGCGTGATTGGCGATCTCGGCCGCCTCGACCGGGGAGGCCGCGCAGGTGAGCGCCAGCGTAAAGAGCGCGATGGCGGTGTCGCCGGCACCGGAAACATCAAAGACCTGGCGCGCCCTGGTCGGAATGTGATGGGGCGGCTGGTTGCGCTCCAGCAGCATCATGCCTTGCTCGCCTAACGTAATCAGCAGCATCTCCGTGTCCCAGGCCGAAAGCAGCCTTACTCCCGCGCTCAGGAGGGCCTTGTCTTCCATCGGCGGGTCGACCGGATCGGTTGAGGGAAACCCCGCGGCATGGAGTGCTTCGCTCCGGTTCGGTTTCACGGCTGTGACCTTTCCCCAATCGACGGTGCGATGCGGATTAGGATCGGCGGTCGCGATTTTACCCGCGGCCCTGAGCTGGTCTGACAATTGCCTAACGAGGCCGCCGTCGAGGAAGCCTTTGCCGTAATCTTCGAAGATAAAGGCATCGAGCTGCGGCAGCATTTGGTGGAGACCGGCGACCACCTGCGCAACTTGTTTCTCGTCCGGAGCCCGAATCTCCTCGCGATCGACTCGCACGACTTGCTGGTGTCGGGCCACGATGCGCGTTTTGACGATGGTCCGGAAATTCGGATCCTCGAGCACCAGATCGGTCGCGATCCCTTGTTCACGCAGGAGATCAAGCAGCTGACGGCCGCTCTGATCTGTTCCCACCGTCCCGACAACCGAGACGCCGCCGATGAATTCGCGTAGGTTGCGCGCGACGTTGGCCGCACCACCGGGATAAAAGGATTCCCCGGTGACCTCCACCACGGGCACGGGCGCTTCCGGCGAGATGCGGCCGACCTTGCCCCAGACGAATTCATCCAGCATGAGATCGCCCGCGACCGCGATCTGCTTGTCGGCCGCCCGGGCCATGATTTCGCGAAGTCGATCCAGTTTCATGAAAGGCGCGCGAATTTTAAACCGCGGGCCAGACCGCCAGCGAAAGAGTTTGCTCCGAATCCAGAAAACTGGATCGTATCGCGATTTGTGCCCGGGAGCGGTTCTGCATAGAGTGCCCAACTAATCCTGAATACCTTTCCGAAATCAATAGTCGAAGCTGCGGATGAGATCTTTCGCTAACTTATTTTTACTCGCGGGCAGCCTGCTGCTCCCTTTATCGTTGGGCGCAGCGACCTCTGATGCGCCGCGCAAAATCGACGTGAAACGCCTATCGAAGAACATCGACGACGTGGTGGTGCCGTTGCCCAACGAAATCTTCGGCGCCCTGAACAAACTCGACAGCGTGAATTGGAAAGAATTCGTGCGCACCAGCAAAGGCACCAATTTCACCGAACGCCCGCGGATTGCGCTTCTCCTCGGCACGGTGATCGCGGACGGCTTCATCGCGGTGCAGGCTGAGGATGCACCGAGTGTGAAAGAGATTGGTCAGCGAGTCGTTAGTCTGGCCAAGGGCATTGGGGTGGGGAACTCGATCGTGCCGCACGCCAAGGCGATCACCGAGGCGGCTGATCGGCGCAACTGGCCGGCCGTGCGGCAGGAGCTCGACCGTACCCAGAACAGTGTCCAGCAGGCGATGAACGAAGTGCACGACGAGAAACTTTCGCAGCTCGTTAGCCTGGGCGGCTGGCTGCGCGGCACGCAGGTGCTCACTGCAGTGGTGAACCGTCATTTCTCAGCCGATGGCGCGGAGTTGCTTCATCAGCCCGACCTGCTCGAATATTTCCAGAGGAAACTCGAAACGATGCCGGAGTTTAACGTTTCTGTCATCGCTGAGATCAAGACTTCGTTGTCGGAAGTAAAACCGCTGATCGAAACGGACGACCCAATCTCGCCGATCTCGGTAAAGAAAATCAATGATATCACGACGCGCCTGGACGGTGCGATCGTGACTCGTAAGCCATAGGCCTGCCCCCGATGCGTTCGTCGATTTCCATTACTCGCCGCACGGTTTCACTGCTCACAGTGATTCTGATCCTGCAGGTGGCGGCGTCGCGGGCTTCGGTCGACGACGCGCATTCCTTCGCCCTGCAGTCGGCCGAGCCTTACGTCAAAGAAGGCTACCAGGTGCGCGAGGATTACTGGGGTGGGGACCTCGGGGTAGGGGAGAAAAAGGCGGTCCGGCAGCAGCTTTTCAAAGGTAACGACTATTGGTTCTGGATGGGAACCGAGGTCGAGCAGGCCAAGGTGTCGGTGCATGTGTATGACGGCGACGGCAAACTCTGCGAGCAACCCGATAGCTGGCAAAAGGGGCATTTTGCGGCCGCGCATTTGGTTCCCAAAGCAACCGGCAGCTACTTCGTCATTGTGGCCGTGGAAAGTTCGCCTGAAGAACGGACCCACTGGGCACTGGTTTACGGATTCCGCTAAGCAGATTCTCGCTGGCATTTCCTGGCAGTCTGTTGGATCGACTCCCTAGGATTGTCTTCACCTTAGGGCACAACTGTCAGGGTCAAGTCGTTGCCATCGCCGCCTGCGTAATTAGCAACGTAGGTATTGCTGCCAACCGTTATCGCGGCGCCGTCAGGTAAGTCGCCAAAGACACCACTAATGGCGGCGTTGGACGTATTGTTGAGCAGGGTGGAAGAGGTCCCAGTGGGGCGGGTGATCGCGCCGAAATCGTGGAGCAAAATCTGGGCGCTGCTGCTGATGGTGACCCCATCCGCGACCACTTCGTCAGCCTCGAGACTTGTGCTGTTCAGTTCCGCCTCGTAGCTGCTGTTGCCTTCGAACTTAAGGGCATCTTGCACGGTAAGCAGTCCGATCGTCGAAATGTTCGCACCGGGCGCCAGGATTGCCCCGACGCTTCCCCCTCCCAGCGTGACCGGACCAGTGATCGATCCGGCGCCTGCCAAAGTGCCACCCAGCACATTCACCGGGCCGGTCCCGGTGGCTGATCCGGTCAGATTGTTTACGAAAATTGTTCCGCTCAAGATTGTTGTTCCAGCGGAATAATCATTATCGGTCGTAAGCGTGAGAGTGCCCGTCCCCGTTTTGCTGATCGAGCCAGGTTCGCCGTCTTGAACTCCACCGTGCTCGGTGATCGTCCCGGCGAAGGTCGTGTTGAGATTATTGCCACCGATGGCGAGGTTGCCCCGTCCGAGGTAAACCAAGCCATTCCCTGCGATCGAGCCGACGGTGTTCGTCGCAACAAAAAGACGGCTGAAATCGATGTTTCCGTTTCCAAATACTTCCACTCGGGCCGTGTTGCCGGACGATTTCGTGAAGAGAATGGTCGCTCCGGAACCGGGGCCAACGCCTCCCTTGGCGATCAGCGTGGCCGAATTCGCCGAGGATTTATTAAAAGACAAGCGGGCGCCGTGAGCGCCAAAAACCTTTCCTCCTTCGAGGACGATGGTGCTGGAACCAGCGTCCGCTTGAGTGAACGCGATGCTGGCGCCATCTGCTCCGAACGATTCACCCCCGGAGTTATTAAAAGTCGCGGCCCCAGCGGTAGCTTTATTAAAAGTTATTTTAGCGCTGTTATTAAATGTTGCCGTCCCAGCACTCGTCGGTCCCGTGCTCTTGACGGCGGCGGTAAAAGCGGCACCAGAAACGCCTAAATTAAAGGTCCCGCTGCCGGCGTTTCCACCCGACTGAAACCAGACGAAGGTCGTGTTGTAAATGACAGAACTACCGGCGTCAGCTCCGTACGAGAACACAAATGATCCATTGAACGTTTGGACGACGCCGGAGTTGTTGATGACCCCGCCGCGGTGAAAATTCATGCCACCGTCGAAAGAATATTGGTTAGCCCCGGCCAGGAACTCGATTGAAGTGATGGTCTCAAACGAGGTCGTGACATTTGTCACCGTGGAGGAACCAAAGACTGCTCTTTCCGGCGTCGTATCAGGAATGCCTTCGGGCATCCAGTTGATCGCCGTGTCCCAAACACCGCTGCCTGGGTTAAGTTTCCACGTGTAGGAGGGGTGGGGCAGAGCGAATGTGGATCCGCTCCACGCGCAGAGCAGGAAGGCGCAAATGGCGCTGCGGTCGAGAGCTGAAATTTTCATGGCCGACCAGATCAGTTTCACATGATCTTGTCGAGCTTTGAAATTCTAATCCAACCGGCAGTTAAAATGGGGTAACGGCGGTCTGATCGCCGCCAGCCCGGCGTCCTCCAGGGTTTGACACTCTTCCCGCCGCCGCCGTATCCTCGCCGCTGATGAGATCCCGGCCGCGAGATGACTGAAACGCGCACCCTGCAGTTCGAGAGCGCGCGCGCCGTGCAATCTCTCTACGCTCACGATTTGAAGTTGATCAAGAATCTCGAGGAATCGCTCGGAGTGAAAGTCACCACCCGCGAAGGCTGGATCAAGCTGGAAGGCGAACCCGCGCAGGTGGCCAAGGCGGAGCGCGTTTTCACCGAACTGGAGACGGCCCGGCAGCGCGGGGTCGACATTCAACGGCACGAATTCAACTACGCACTAAACTCCGTGAATGAGTCCCGTTCCGACAGTCTGGGCGACTTGGCCGCGACCAAGATTCAGACCTCGGCGCGCAAGCCGCCGATTGTCGCGCGCACGCTTGGCCAGCGCAATTATCTCGAGTCGATCCAAAAACACGACGTCGTCTTTGGGATTGGACCGGCCGGCACGGGCAAGACTTATCTCGCGGTTGCGATGGCGGTCTCGGCCTTAAAGAAAGAGCAGGTCGACCGCATTATTCTGACCCGGCCGGCAGTGGAAGCGGGCGAGGCACTTGGCTTTTTGCCGGGCGACCTGCAACAAAAGATCACCCCTTATCTCCGCCCACTTTACGACGCGCTGCACGACATGCTGGAGCCGGAAGAACTCGAGCGCTACGTCGCTCGCGAGACGATCGAGATCGCGCCGCTTGCCTACATGCGGGGGCGCACTTTGAGCAACGCGTTCGTTATTCTCGATGAAGCGCAAAACACCACCACCGAACAAATGTTCATGCTCCTCACCCGCATCGGGCCTCGCTCGAAATGCGTCGTGACCGGCGACGGCACGCAGATCGATCTCCCGGCCAACAAGCGTTCCGGCTTGCTCGAAGCCCTTCAGGCGCTCAAGAATGTAGCCGGGATCGGTTTCACCTATTTCAACGACAAAGATGTCGTCAGGCATGAGCTGGTCCGCGCCATTATTAACGCCTACCAGCAGCACCGCTCACCGGCCAATACCGCGGGCGGCGCTCGGAAATAGCGATGTTTAAATTCCTGCAACGCAAGAGCCTGGTGAAACGCGGGCTCGCCTCGAGCAAGACGCGGCGACGACGCGCCTCCAATGAGATGCTGCGCAATCTGGAACACGCGCCCTGGGTCAAGGTCGTGCTATTCGGCCTTTTCATCGCCGGCCTGGCGCTCCTCATCTTCAGCGGCCAGCAGCCGGAGCCGACCCGCAATTTCGTTTTTGCACTTCTCCTTCTCGCCACCGGCGTAGCGCAACTCTGGATCAACCAGCCCGGTACCTTCCAGCGCAACTCGCGTGTCCTCCTCGTCTTCGGCACGATCTACGTGCAGCTGGCCGCGACCAAGCTGCTCATCGTTCTCTGCAACAGTGGCGTCTTCGCCATGCTTAAACCGGAGACCGCCTGGCTGATCGCTCCCTACGCTTTTGCGCCGCTTGTCCTTTGCGTTCTGCTCGGGCGCAACCACGGGCTTTACGGCGCCGTCTTCGTTAGTCTCTGGAGCAGTACGCTGGTCAACAAAATCGACGCGCCGATGCTCTTCAATGGTTTGATCAGCGGATTCACCGCCGTTTTGCTTACTCAAACCGTGAGGAGACGAAGCCGGCTGATTCGAGCCGGGTTTTGCGTTGGGCTCGGCATCTGGCTCCTCTCGCTCACCTTCGGCCTGATCGGCCCGATCAACCTCTTCGATCCGAGCGCAACCGATTGGTCGATGATTGGCATCCAGAGCGCGTTCGCGATCGGGAACGGAATTGTCACCGCCATGCTGGTCGGCGGCGCGCTCCCGATGCTGGAGCAGTTTTTCCAGATCACGACCGACATTTCCTGGCTCGAAGCCTCCGATTTGAACCACCCGCTCCTCCGCCGGATGACGATCGAAGCTCCCGGCACCTATCATCACAGCCTGGTGGTCGCGAACCTGGCCGAGTCCGCCGCGGAAGCGATCGGCGCCAACGCCACCCTTTGCCGCGTCTGCTCCTATTTCCACGACATCGGGAAGCTGGTGAAACCGGATTATTTCACCGAGAACATGAACTTCGAGCGTAACCCGCACGACGATCTCGCCCCGACGATGAGCGCGCTCATTATCATTGCGCACGTCAAGGAGGGCGTGGATCTCGCGCTCAAGCACGGGCTGAACCAGCAGATTATCGACGTCATCCAGCAGCATCATGGCACCTCGCTGGTCTTCTATTTCTACAAGCGCGCCCTGCAACAGTACGAAGACGCACGCGAAGGCGGCAAGATCATGAAGATGCGCGAGGAGGACATCCCGGAGGTCTCCGAAGAAAGTTTCCGCTACAGCGGACCCAAACCGCAGACGCGGGAAAGCGCGATCATCAGTCTGGCCGACATGGTGGAAAGCGCCTCGCGTTCGCTCGAGAAACCGACCCCGCAAAAGATCGAACAGCTGGTCAAAGACTTGATCGACCAGCGCCTGGCCGATCATCAACTGGACGAATGCGATCTCACCCTGCGGCAATTGAACAGCATTGCCGAGCGTTTTCGTTTCACCCTGATGAACATGCTCCACACCCGCATCGCCTATCCCAAGGAAGGCAAGACCTCGAGCGGCGGACGTGACGACAGTGCGCGTCCCGATGTCATGGTGGGCGGTAAACGCCCGGCCTCCGCGCCCCCCGTCTCGGCTGCCTGACGCGTGGACAATTTCGCGATCGAGCGGGTGCGCGAATACAGGCCGAAAATCGCCATCGTCCTCGGCTCTGGTCTCGATTCGTTAGTCCAGGAATCCAGACGCGAGAACATTATTCCCTTTAGCGAGATCGGCGGCCTCCCGCGTTCGACCGTCAAGGGCCACCACGGCCGTTTCGTCCTCGGTGCGATCGGCGGAACCAACGTCGTCTTCGCGCAAGGACGCGTCCATCTTTACGAAGGCCACAGCGCGCGCGACGTGGCGGCGGGGATTCGTTTCCTGGCTCGTGCCGGGATCGAACGCATCATTCTCACCAACGCGGCCGGCGCGGTGAACCCGGATTATTTTCCCGGCTCATGGATGATGCTGAGCGATCATCTCAACCTGACTGGCGCCACGCCATTGTTAGGCGGAAAAGACTTTATCGACCTGACGGACGCCTATTCGCCCGCCTGGCGAAAGCGTTTCGCGGAAGCCGCCCGCGCCCAAAAACTAGTCCTGCACGAAGGGATTTACGCGGGTATGGTCGGCCCGCAATACGAGACGCCCGCTGAAGTGAAAATGTTGCGCGCACTCGGCGCCGACGCGGTCGGAATGTCGACCGTGCACGAGACAATTCAGGCGCGCGCCCTGGGGCTCGAGGTGGCCGGCTTTTCCTGTCTGACGAATTGGGCGGCAGGGATGAACACCGCTCATTTGTCCCACGAAGCAGTCCTGCGCACCGGAGCCCAGGCCAGCAAGACGATGGCCGCTCTCCTGGCAGCCGGTTTGAGCGGAGTATAAAAAAAACACATCTGGTCGAAACGCTGGCAAAAATGTAACATCGAGCTTAATCATTAAAAGCGATTCGCCGTCAACAACTCCCATTACGAAAACCCACTCCCACAAATTCTTTTTTCCTGTTCCTCTGAATCCCCGCGACTCCGCACCGTCTCACTAAAGCCATGCATGCTCCACATCGCGCTCTCACTACCGGTCTCGTCACTCTTCTCATCGCGCTCACCGCTCCGCCGTCGAGGGCGTGCGATGATGTCCCATTCGGCATCACCGCCCAACTTCCGGTCGACGGGCCCTCGCTCAATATCCTCACCGCCGATTTCAACAACGATTCGAACCGTGACCTGGCGGTCACTAACGAATCGCAAGTCGTTGTTTTCCTCGGCGACGGCGCAGGCGGCTTTGGCCTGGCCGTGACCTACGAGGCCGGTCGCGTCCCGCGCGGAATGGCCGTGGGCGACCTGGATGGCGACGGACGCACCGATTTGGTGGTAGTGAATCTCAAAAACATATCTGTCCTGCTCAACAACGGCTCCGGCGGATTCAAAGCGCCGCTCGATTACGACGCCGGAGAAGGTCCTAACGCGGTCGGGACGGGCGATTTCAACGGCGACGGAAAGATCGACGTCGCAGTCGTGAACCGCGATAGCGATAATGTCACAGTCCTGCTCGGTAACGGTCAGGGCGGCTTCAATTCGCTCGTCAATTTCCCGGCGGGCGAGCTCCCGCTCTCCATCGCGATCGGCGATTACGATGACGACGGTCGACTCGATCTCGCTATTTCCACCTACGCGTCGCAGGAGATTCGTATCCTTCGCGGCGACGGTCTCGGCGGCTTCACCACCATCAATTCCTATCCGTTAGGCGGAAACGCCAGCCGCATCATCGCCGGCGATTTCAATCACGACCAAAACCTCGATCTGGCAGTTGGGGTCTATAATATTTTTCCCAACAATCACATGGCCGTTTTCCTAGGTAAGGGCGACGGCACCTTTACCGAATCGGCTAACATCTCCGCGCAGGATCCACAAGGCCTGGCCGCGGCGGACTACGACGGTGACGGCAATCTCGATCTCGCCTGCACCTCCTATTTTGTGCCGAACCTCGTTGTCGCCCTCGGGGATGGCACCGGCAGCTTTGCCCCCCCGCGCAAAACCCGCCTGCCCGGAAATCCCTATCCGTTCGATCTCGTCACAGCTGATTTCAACAGCGATGGGAAGCCCGACCTGGCTGTTTCCAATTTTCACATTCCTTACGCCACCATCCTGCTCAATCTTGCCACCCTCCAAGTGGAAGCGGCCGACCCGACCGCGTCGGAAGCGGACCGCAGCAAGGGCCGGTTCCAGGTCGGTCGCAACGGCTGTCTCGATGAGCCGTTGGTCGTTCACTACACGATCAGCGGCACGGCGCGGCCGGGCATCGATTACCGGGCCCTGCCCGGGGTGGTCACCATTCCGGCGGGGACGCGCTTTGCCTCGGTCGAGGTGAAACCACTTGGTCACGCTCTCGCTCAAGACACCGCTAGCGTTATTCTGACCCTGGACCCCGATCCCGAATTCCTGATCGGAAAAGAAGCTTCGGCTACGGTCGTAATCACCAATAAGTGAGCGCGCACGAATAGCGCGAGGCACCAATCCCGTCGGGCCAAATTCAGCAACGGATATTAGAGAATCGGCTGGCGGGAGCGCGGCTCGCGGTCTTTGGTGGTGGCGGTGCCAGGCTGGGTAACGAAAGGGCCGCCTTCCATTGGCGCGGCCGAGGTAAAGGCGACATCGGGCATGTCGCTGGGCAGGCCTTCGAGTGGGAATTCTTTGCGCAGCGGAAAGTAAGGGTAGCCCTCCCACATCAGGATGCGGCGCAGGTCGGGGTGATTGTTGAAGCGCAGGCCCATCATGTCCCAGATCTCGCGCTCGTGCCAGTTGGCGGTCGGCCAAAGGTCGGAGACGGTGTCGATCGCAGGGTCGTCTTCGCTTACTGCGTAATTTCAAGCGCAGGTGGACGCTCATGATGAGTGAGTAGAGTTCGTAGACTACTTCGAAGCGCGGATCAGTCCCGAAGTTATCGACGCTCGAGATATCGAGCAGATAATCGAAAGAGAGTTCTTCTTTGCAGAACTTCGCTACTTCCCTCAGGTCGGGCCGGTCGATCAGAAAGGTCGTCTCGCCCCGGAACCCGGTCCGTTCCTTGATCTTAGCCCCCAGGAGCGGGCCTAACGAGCTTAGGAATTCAGATCCAGTCATTTGGGAAGTGATAAGCGACTGTGAGCAGCGCTAGACGAGGGCTCCGAGCTTGTCGGCCAGGCCGCGCTTTTGCGAGGTGAAGGAACGTTCACCGCTGATCTTGTCCTGTAATTTCATCAACCCGGCAATGAGGGCTTCGGGACGAGGAGGACAGCCGGAGATGTAAACGTCGACGGGCAGAAGCTGGTCGATGCCTTGGAGCACGGCGTAGGAACGATACATGCCGCCGCTGGAGGCGCAGGCGCCCATCGCGATGACCCACTTCGGCTCAGGCATCTGGTCGTAGATGCGTTTGACGGCCAGAGCCATCTTATATGTAACTGTGCCGGCAACGATCATGACATCGCACTGCCGGGGCGAAAAGCGCATGACCTCGGCGCCGAAGCGGGCGATATCGAACCGGGCGGAAGCCGTCGCCATGAGCTCGATCGCGCAGCAGGCCAGACCCATCGGCATCGGCCAGAGAGAATTTTTGCGCATCCAATTCATGGCCGCGTCGAGCTGGGTGAAGATGACGTTGCCCTCGATCTTGGAATCGTAGGCAGCAGGGAGGGTTTGCGGTCCGGTGCGGGCGGCGGCGGTCTCGTTCATCCGCCTTCAAGTTAAAGGGACGATCTCCCTGCGCAAGCCGGAAGCGCCCGCATTGCCGCACGCTCAGGCGCTGGCAAGGAAGGGCTGTTGGTAATCAACGCGGCCTGAAGCGATGACGTCGCGCACCTTGCGGCCCAGCTCAGCGGCTTCGTAGGGTTTGGCTATGACCCCGCGGAAACCGAAGTCTTCGTAGCGGCTCATGGTTGCGTCCATCGCGTAGCCACTCGAGACGACCGCGTTCACCGTCGGGTCGATCTCGATCAATTTCTTGAGCGCATCCTTACCCCCCATGCCGCCGGGCAGGGTAAGATCGAGAATCACGAGATCGAAGCGCTGGTCGCGCTGGAGCGCTTCACGGTAGAATTCGATACCTTGCAAAGCGGTTTCCGCACCGACAACTTCGTAACCGAGGCGGTCGAGCGTGAATTCGACCAGAGCGCGAATCGCTTCCTCGTCATCCACAATCAGGACCCGGCCGGAGCCAGCGAGCGGCTCGTCGGACGGCGGTGGCGTCTCGACCGCGGTCATTGGTCGGCGGACGGCGGGCAGATATACCGTAAAGGTAGATCCACAATGTTGCTCTGACTCGACAGTAACGAGGCCGTGATGGTTCTTCACAATGGAGTAGGTAGTGGCGAGGCCGAGTCCATTGCCTTTTGGTTTAGTGGTGAAGTAGGGATCGAAAATCTGTTTTAGATACTGCGTGGGAATACCGACCCCTTCGTCGCGCACCTGAATACGGATGTAATCGCCGGGAGCGAGGTCAGGAGTGGGGGACGTGATTTCAGAGCTGCAGGTGAAGTTATCGCAGCGGACTTGGACGGTGCCGCCATCAGGCATGGCTTGTTCGGCGTTGACCACGAGATTGCCGATGACCTGGCTGACCTGGCCCGGATCGAATTCGGCCGACCAAAGATCGGGTGCGAGATCGAGCTGGCTGCGGCTATGCGAACCGCGGAGCGAGAAGCTAACCGTCTCCTCGATCAAACTGTCGATCGAGGCGGCTTTTTTTATCGGGGCGCCCCCGCGGGCAAAAGTGAGGAGCTGCTGGGCCAGATCGCGCGCCCGGTGCGAGGCATTCTTGGCGTCATCGAGGCGGTCGCTCATTTCGTCGTTAGGCGGAAGGAGAAGTTGGGCGAGGGAGATATTGCCGATGATGGCAGTCAGGAGATTATTGAAGTCGTGGGCGATACCGCCGGCCAGCAGGCCAAGTTGTTCAAGAGTCTCGGCTTTGCGCCGTTCAGCCTCGTCGCGCTGTCGAGCGGTAATGTCACGAAAAACCAGCACCACGCCGCAGAGTTCGTTCTTCCCGTCGCGAATCGGCGAGGCCGCCTGCTCGATCAGGCGCTCGGTGCCGTCGCGCGAAGTGAGCGTGGATCGCTCCGGGGTGGTGTAAAGGATGGTCTCGGCTTCGTTGCGGAAGCCGACGGTCTGCGGACGATTGTTGCGCCGCCGGGGATCGGCCGTGATTTGGAAGACGGCTTTCAGGGGCTGGCCGATCGCTTCATGGGCCAAAAAGCCAGTCATGGCTTCGCCGGCCGCATTGCAGATAACGACCCGGCCATGCAAATCGGTCGTGAGCACGCCGTCGCCGATTGAGGCGAGCGTCACCGCGAGGCTTTTCTTCTCGGCCGCCAGATCCTCCTGGAAAGACTTTTGTTCCGTGATATCGCGGATCATCGCGATGTAAAAGGTTCGTTTCTCGACGACCATATGGCTGAGCGAGATCTCGACCGGGAACTCATGCCGTCCTCGAGTCTTACCAAGAGCGAGGAAGGTTCCGCCCTGGCGTTGCACGAGTTCAGTCCAATCGCAGTTGGCCGCCGATCCGTCGGCCTCCCGGTCGAAATACCGCGGGACCAGCCGAGTGAAATCGTCACCAAAATATTCGCTCTCCTTGTAGCCAAACATCCTCTTGGCAGCAGGATTCATCGAATAGATGGAACCCTTGTCATCCAGGGTGATCATGCCATCGAGAATATTCTCGATGACCGCGTGGATGCGGTGATCGGCGCTTTCCAGCTTTGATAATTGGCGCCGGCAAAGGACAAAGCTGTAACTGCTCGAGACGATCATGAGGGCGGCCGCGAGGGCGCAAAAAAGGTCGATGCCGGTGGCAGTCAGAATGCGCTCGCGACCGGCGGCGGCGGCGCGCACTCGATAAACCTCGACCTGGCCCTTTTCGAACTGTTTCACGAAGCGCAGCACATCGCCCATTAGCATTTCGCTTCGGGCCGCCAGCCCGGGATCGGAAAGTGTCTGGCCTTTGCTTTTCGCCTCAATATAGGGCACCGCGCATTGCGTGATCCAAGCTTCGAGGCTCTCGCGAATGTGAGTGAGTTGGGCGACTTCAGCCGGTTGATGAGCCACCAGCACAGAAAGGTAGCCGTGGTAGGTGTAAAAATCGCTGGTCGCTCCCTTGTAGGCGTCGATAAACGAAGGGGAGCCAGTCAGGAGGTAGCCCCGTTCTTCCTTTTGCATGTCGGAGGCGGCCCGTTCCATCTTGGGGATGAAGTTGAGGACCTGAGTAGATTGAGTGGCCCATTCCTGATCGCGCATCCGCTGGTTTAGGAAAATTTCCTCCTCGCGCTGGATGGCCTGCAGCGCCTCGCGGGCCTCAACCAGAGCGGGTGCGCTCAACGAAGGCCTCGGCATTTCACGGCTCTGCAACATGGCTAAAGAGCTTGTTTTGACCCAACTCTGGACGTTCTCACGCATTTTTAGAATACGTTTCCGCTGCTGAGAACTCGCTGCTAGCATGTCCGTGAGATCCTCGCTGTGCTGCAAAAATTGGCTTTGGAGACGGGCTGAATTCTCGAGAAAGGCGCCGTTTCTGGTTAGTAAATGCCCGCGATAGGCATTTTCCAACGCAGCGATGTCGTTCTCCACTACGCTGCTCAGACGCATCACGTCGATGGTGTGCGCGCGCAGTTGGTCGAGGCGTTGGCTTTGCCTCGTCACAACGACGCAGGTGACCGCCAGAACGAGGATGACCAACACGCCAACCGCCGTCCCAAGAAGCAGCTTGAACTGGAACATCTCCGTGCTGAACAGCCACTCGATCGTGCGGCCGAGGAAACCTCGCTTGTTCCCGGGTTCATTCCTATCGGCGGCGGGGCTTGGCACGGGTAACATAGACCCCTCCTGCAAAAGCATTTTTTCTGCCACTTGCGGGCTGAGAGCACGCAAACTTTTTCAGTAGCGAACGCGAATCAGAGTCAGCCCGACTGCGGGTGCCACCATTCGTGATCTATCAGTCAGATCGCCCTCCAGTCGGGCTCGCAATTCAAGAAGGCTCGTCTGGCCCGAGCGCGCAACGAACGATCGCGCCCGACCATCAGCCGGACCATCTTGTAAAGGAAACCGTCGCCGTCAAATTCGAGCACAGTCAGGCGGGACGAACGTCGCACCCGCACGCGGCGAATCGTTCGAATCGTTGAAGACGACCGGGTGCCCGCGGTTGGCGGCGAAGCCGGCGAAGTCATGCGTCCCAAGAAAGGTCGAGGCCGACTCGCGCAGCAAACGATCATCGAGATCTCGAACGACATGCCAGGCGCGCCCGAGCTCGAACGGCGAGAGGACGCGACTGGTCGCAATGCGGTAACGATAGACTTTTCCTTTGGCCGAAAAACGGGCATGGAATGTCCGGCCTCACCGGCACGCAACGCAGGACGCGAATGGTCGGCGGGAGCGAGGCGTTCAGGGCATCGGCCAGAATGGCGGAGGCAAGTCGGTTAGGCGCCAGATCCACATGTGCGCACTGCCCCGAGGCGTGGACGCCGGCATCCGTCCGGCCCGCGCCGTGCACCCGCAGGCGCTGGCCGGTGACGTGAGCAAACGCGGATTCGATCCGGTCCTGGATGGTGTCGCCATTGGCCTGGCTCTGCCAACCGGCGAACTCCGTCGCCGTCATAAGCGACGATCAGCTTCAGCCGGCGCGTTTTGCCATCTCCCGGCTTCTTCTGTTCGTTAGGCAAAAGGATCCGGCGCGAGGCCGTCCTGGTTTTGCGGCAGGCTATCGAGATAGCCTTGCAGGAGCATTTGCGCCGCCACCTGGTCGATGTAGCCGCGGGTTTGCCGGGTCGATTTGCCCGCTTCGCGCAAAGCGCGATGGGCCGCCACGGTCGAGAGCCGCTCGTCCCAAGTCCGCACTTCGCAATCGACTTTACCTTGCAGCTTCTGCGCGAAGCCGCTCGCTTCCTCCGCCGAGGCCCCTGCGCTCCCGTTCATGTGTCTGGGCAGGCCGACCACGATTCGTTCGACATTTTTTTCTTTCACCAGGGCGACGATCCGCGCCAGCGGATCGGCCACCTTGGCCAGGGCAATCGTCTCGGCCGGGTGCGCCAGCATTTGCAGTTCGTCGGAGAGCGCTATCCCGATCCGCGCCGTCCCATAATCAATCCCCATGATCCGTTTCATTCGTTAGGCAACTCATTGCAACTCGGGCGGCAGCTTCGAGACGAGCGCCTTGATCTTTTCGGCATCGTGGCGGTTGCAGACCAGGATGGTGTCGGCCGTCCGAATAACGATCAGATTGTGCACTCCGAGGAGCGCGACCTTGGCCGAATCATCGCTGAAAACAATGTTGTTGCTGGCATGCAGCGCGGTCAGATCGCAGTTGGCCGCATTCGAGTGCTCGTCTTTTTCCAGATAATTGGAAACCGCGCGCCAGCCGCCGACGTCGTCCCAGTCAAACCCTGCTTCCACCATCAGCACGCGATCGGCTTTCTCCATGATCGCGTAATCGAAGGAGATGAAGGGCAGGCTGCCGAAGCGACTGCCCAGGACGCGCTCCCAATTCCCCGGCGCGCGGACTTGCGAGATGAAATCGGCCAGTTCCGGCGCATGACGATTAAACTCGCTCAACACTGTCGACACCGACCAAACGAACATGCCCGCGTTCCAGCGGAAGTTGCCGTTGCGCACGAAGGCCTCGGCCAGCTCGGAGTTCGGTTTTTCCCGGAAGCGTAAGACCCGAAAGACTTCGTTAGGCGCGGGCGCGCCCCTGAGCGGCGCGGGCGCGCCTTGTTCGATGTAGCCGAATCCCGGGCAGGCCCAGGTGGGCTTGATTCCGATCGTGACTAACGAGCCCGTCTCCTCTGCGGCGCGAGCCGCCGTCCGCATTGTTTTTTGGAAGGCGGCCCGGTCCTTGATCACGTGATCGGCCGGGAGGACGAGCATGGTCGCGTGATGATCGCGTCCCGCGACCCAGGCCGTGGCCAAAGCGATGGCCGCGGCGGTATCGCGCTTCGCCGGCTCGGCCACGATGTTCTGCGTCGGCAAATTAGGGAGCAGTTTCCGGACGGCGGCTTCGTGTTCGACGTTGGTCAGAACGAGGATCTGCTCCGGCGGAACCAATCCTTCGAGACGATCGAACGTTTCCTCGAGCAGGGTTTTGGGGGAGACGAGTTTGAGCAGTTGCTTGGGGCGTGCGCGCCGGCTCAGGGGCCAGAAGCGTTCTCCGCTTCCGCCCGCCAGGATAAGTGCATAGAGCGGATTGGTCATTGAGTGATGTGCGCGCGCGGCCCGTCTGAAGATAATTCCCGTTTCCTTTTTTTGCTGCGGGACGTATAAGGTTAGGCGATGTCAATTTCCTTATCCATTCCAAAAACGGCGGATGCGCTGCCCTTGGACGGATTGCTCACCCTGACCCGGGCGGCCTTTGGCCTCGGTGTCGGTTTACTCATGGCGGAACGTCTCAATCGACCGGCGCGGCAAGCGACGGCAATCGCCCTCGTGTCGGTCGGGACGCTGGCGGTCATTCCCTTGCTCGTGAAGATGGCGATGGAACGGATCAACCGTCCCGAATCCGATCGCGGGATGCGACGGCGCCTGCGCTCGATCCGTGGCGATATGAGCTACGAGTCGGAACACGAAATTTTCTAGGGACCCGTCTTCGCTGGCGCTTGCTCGATGGGCGATATCCGCCGTCGGCAAGTGGCGTTTGCTTGATCGAATCGCTTCGCCGCAGTAAGACCACCCGATGACCGCACGCGCCGACTCCGCTACTCGCACCGCTCTTCGCGAAAGATGCGAAGACCATCCTCCGCGAAGAGGAAATCCTGCGCGAAGGAGGCGGCAAAGTCGGCCAGGAACGGCAGCGCGCCAAAGGTCGGCTCCCGGCCCGCGAACGCATCGCTCATTTGCTCGATAAAGGCGCCGATTTTTTCGAGATCGGGCTTTGGGCGGCTTACAAAATGTACGAGCAATGGGGCAGCGTCCCCGCCGCCGGTGCCGTCGCCGGCATCGGCCAAGTCGCCGGCATTCCCGTGCATGGTCATTGCCAACGATGCCACTGTAAAAGCCGGCGCCTTCTTTCCCCAGACCGCAAAGAAATTGATCCGGGCGCAGCGCATCGCCTTCGAGTCCGCGCTGCCCATCATTTACCTTGTCGATTCGTCCGGAGTTTTCCTCCCGATGCAGGACGAGATTTTCCCTGATGAAGACGATTTCGGGCGCATCTTTCGCAACAACTCCGTCATCTCCGCTGCCGGCATCCCGCAGTTTGCCGCCATCATGGGCAACTGCGTGGCGGGCGGCGCCTATCTGCCGGTCCTCTGCGACAAGATTCTCATGACCGAAGGCAGCGGGCTTTACCTCGCCGGGCCGTCACTCGTCAAAGCCGCCATCGGCCAGATCGTCGAAGCAGGAGGAACTGGGCGGTGCGCACATGCACGCCGAAGTCAGCGGCACTGTAGATTTTTACGAAAAGGATGACCCCTCCTGCATTAAGCGTCTGCGCTCGCTCGTGGCGCATCTTCCCGGAAGCCGAAGCGGCCAAAAAGAACGGCGCCAAAACCAAGGTCGCCGGTCCCGCAAAATCGCCTGAGGCCGTTTACGATCTGATCGGCCTCGAAGGCCAAAAGCAATACGACGCCCGCGATCTGCTCGCCTCGATCATCGACGCCGATTCGCTCGATGAATACAAAGCCGATTACGGCAAGACGCTCGTCACCACTTACGCGCGAATCGGCGGGCACTCCGTCGGCATCGTGGCCAACCAGCGTCATCAGGTCCGCACCAAAAAAGCGGGCATCCAAATGGGCGGCGTGATCTATGCCGACAGCGCCGACAAAGCCGCCCGCTTCGTCATGGATTGCAACCAGACCGGCCTGCCGATCATTTTCTTCCAGGACGTGACCGGTTTCATGGTCGGCCGCGATGCGGAACAAAGCGGCATCATTCGCAGCGGTGCCAAGCTGGTCAACGCAGTCAGCAACTCGATCGTGCCCAAGATCACGATCGTAGTCGGCGGCTCATTCGGCGCGGGCAACTACGCGCTTTGCGGCAAGGCCTACGATCCGCGCTTCATCCTCGCCTGGCCAAACGCGCGCTATGCCGTGATGGGTGCGGCCCAGGCGTCCGACACCGTCTTCTCGGTTTTGGCGAAATCGCGCGAACGGGGCGACAAAAAAGCCTCGCCCGAAGAGCTGGAGCAATTGCGCGCCAAGGTGAAAGAAACCTACGAAGAGCAAACCGACATCCGCTACGGCGCGGCGCGCGGCTGGCTCGACGCCATCATCCAGCCGCACGAAACGCGCGACGTCCTTTTGCGATTGTTGAGTTATGTCTCGCGTCCGATGCCGAAGGCCCGCTTCCACATGGGCGTAGTGCAGACGTAGCGCGGCGCGGTTATTGGTGGCAGCGGACCGGCTGTTGGAGTTAGCTTTCAGATTTTCAACTTATGAGCATCCACCGCTTCGACCACATTGACCTTCGGGTGTCAGACTTCGCGCAAGCCCGGAAATTCTACGACATCTTCCTCCCCGCGCTGGGTTTCACAGAAATCCGCGCCGCGAAAACGGAGATCAGCTATTCGGACGAGGGTGAGCGCAAAACGACGCCCTTCATCGGTCTCAACGAGGAACCGGGCCACCGCGGCGACGCCAGCCGCTTCGCCTTTTGGGCCGACACCGAAGAAGAAGTCAACCGCCTCGGCGCGATCATCCGCGAGGCCGGTGCGCATAACGTGGAAGGCCCGGAGTACTGCCACGACTACACCCCGGGCTACTACGCCGTCTTTTTCGAGGACGCTGACGGCAATAAGTGGGAAATCTGCTGTCGCAACGCCCGCGTGCGGTAAGACATGGCGCCAGTCTTGGCTCACGATTTGTTCCGATAAAGCCCTTCGGCCAAATCCGAGTCTCGCCACCGTTTTCCTCCGGCCCTGGTCATCGCGTGGAGGAAGCAGGTGGATGCTCGACTTATTCGTGCTTCCAGGAACGGCATCGCCTCACCGGCGCAGCTGTATACCTAGGGGCTATTCGTCACGTTGCTGGTGGCACACTTGCCCAGGTCGATGGCCTGCAGCAGCAGCCCACATCTCCTGGCGTTTAAACGAACGGTCGCGGTGGCGTTTCCGTTTACGTCCGCCGTTTCGGTCGCCAGCAGACGCGCATTTGCAAGGCCTAGCATTGTGCCGGCGCAGGTGCCAGAGGTGATCGTCGTGGAGCCGGAGCGCGGACTGGCCCAAATCTGGACCGAAGCGCCCGGCGTCGCGCCCGCCACGGTCATGGTCAATCTCCCGGGACATTCCCCCGTGGCGATGAGGCTCGGCGCTGTGTTACCGCCACCCTTCACACTTATGGCAAGCAGCTTGTTGACGCCGCCGATCTCAGTGATCGGAGCGTAAACCGTCGCCCCATCCTTACTGAAAGAGACTGGGCCCGCAGCGCCTGCCGAGGGGCCGGTAATGGGCAAAGTCCAGAGAACCGCCCCATTCGCGGCGTTCACCGCCACCAGCTTGCCGTTTACTCCGAAAGCGAAAACCGTTCCAAAGACAATCACGCTGCCATCGGGTGAGACGGTGGGTGCGATCGGAAAGTTCGGGCTCGCGATTCCATCGACTTCCCAGCGCTTCTTACCGGCCGCGGTCAGTGACCATAGATTGACGTAGGAGTGAAAGATATAAATCGTCCCGTCGGGCGCGACGCTGGGTCCGATGAGTGTGCCGCTGGGAAAAGGAAAGCTAAAGGCCCAATCACGTGACCCATCTGGATTATAATCGTAAAGCACACCGAAATCATGGACCAAAGCGTCGCCGTTAGGGGAGGCGATCGGTCGCGAGATGCCGCTGAAGGAGACGCACCAGAGCAGATTGCCATTGAGATCAAGCGCATTGAGGCCTTCGCTGAATGTGGTGCACCCGGGGACCACATCTTCGGCAAAATAAAGGCGGCTGGGCGTGAGCGGCACCGGCGTTAAACCCGTGCCATCGAAATTCACATAACCCGGTTGATTCCAGATTAACTTACCGGCGGGAGTTAGCGACAGGGCACCCAGGCCGCCGCCATCAGTGACCGCATAGATATTACCATCCGCACCCACCGTTGGTCCGGCCATTAGCCCTTGCCCGCCCGGCGGCTCGGTAAAGGTCCAAAGCAACGCGCCGGCCGGGGTATAGGCAAAAATCGTCCCCCCGGATCCCGAGTAAACCGTTCCGTCCGGCCCCAGGTCGATTGCCTTCGGGTCCGCAGAATTCTTGCTCCAGAGAATCTGACCCGCCGGCGAGATGGCATACAGATCATCTGAGTGAATATAGATGTCTCCACTGGGCGCGATCCGCGGCGCAGCCGTGGTGGGCGTATAAGTCAGGTCTACGCTCCAGATAATTTCACCAGCACTCTGCGCCTCGACCTTGGTTTCGCCGCACGCCATCATCAGTGCGCAACAAAGAGTGAACAGGGCGCCGCTCCGAAGACGAAACGCGGATGTTTTCCGTCCTGTGCGCGGAAGAGATCGGACGGGCTTGAGAGGCAATGCAAGGAAAATCATATGGGATGGTGTGTGGTTGGACTTCGAACCGTAACAGCCATCTTTTTGCGGACAAATGTGCAAAAAGTAACGCGATTGAAACCTTTCGGCCATCCACGGTAATAGGAGACTCTGGCATTCTGTTCTCGCGGCTGCCGCGCGGATCATCGAACCATTGAGCGTCGCCACTCCGAGTCTCGCTCTGCCGATGCAGGGTCAGTCCAAGTAACTTGGAAGCATGGATCCAGCTGCGCAAAGCAGAAACCGCTTTTCCCAGTGCCGGTCTCTGGGCGAGAGTGGCCTCAGCCATGACCGATTGCCCGCCCGACTTAGTGCCACTTATCACCGAGGCCCGGGGGCGCGTGCCGGATGATCGCCACATTTGGTGTTTGACCTCCGAAACATTCGACTCCCGTCTTACCGAGCGGCGAGGGTTATTGCTCGGCGGCGCGTTTTCCCCGCATTTCCTGCACGACTCTACCCCCATGTCCTGGGGCACCCCGTGGACGGTACGGCTACGGCATTGTCGAGTCATGATCTGCGACCAAGCCGCACACGAACCGCTCGCGACGTGGCTGCCGCTCATGGAAAGTGTCGCAGCCGCCGGCGAGTCTCTTCTCGTCGTTACGGAGACGATCGACTCCGAGCTGCTCGCCACGTTTGTCGTCAATGCCTGCAAAGGCACTCTCCCTGTCTGTGCGGTGCATCCTGTCCGAGGTCGTTCCGGCAACCCTGTGGCGGGTGCGCAATTCGCCACCCCGCCGGAAGTACCCGATCAACTGCTGCGGATCGATGACGTTTGGGTCCGTCGCACCGCCACGGTCTGTTTTCCTGCGGCAGGTGACGCTTTGTCATCCGCCGCCGCTCTGCAAAACTTCGTCGTCATCGAGACCGGCGGTGAAAATCACGACGACCAGTTCGACCGGCTTCGTTTCCTGATGCGGGAACTGCAACGGCCCGGAGCCGGGAGATAGGTGTGCGAGGGCAGGGAAACGCACGCGCACTCGCGAACTTTCTTCCGAAGAAGACAGTAAACCCGGCGTAGCCCAGCGATAAACGCCAAACAGCTCCACCAAACCTGCCCGCTGTCAGGAGCCAGTGTCGACAGTAAGCCCTTGACCCCGAATGGACGGCTTCTCCACTTGACAGTCTAGGTGAAGCACGCGATGATCGCTCACCCAGACGCTCTGGGTGAGTAAAATCACATGGCGAAAGAAAAATCGGATTTCCTTTACGGCACGCTCGACATGCTGATCCTGCGCTCCCTGCAACACGACCCTCGGCATGGCCTCGGGATAGCCGATCGCATCCATCTCATCTCACAAGACGCCCTACGCGTGGAACAGGGTTCCCTCTACCCCGCACTCTATCGGCTGGAGGCACAGGGCTGGATCAAGGCGGAGTGGGGGCTTTCCGAAAATAATCGCAAGGCACGCTTCTACCGGCTGACCGCCAAAGGCCGTAAACAATTGGCGGCGGAGCAGGAACATTGGAAACGCATCGCCGGCGCCATCAACCGCGTCCTCGCCCGCGCCTAACGATTATGAGTGGCATCACGAGCTGGGCCCGGCGGATGGCAACGCTTTTTCACAGAACACAGGTGGACAGGGAGATGAGTGAAGAGATGGCGGAGCATCTGCACGCCCTGACGGAACGCTATCTGGCTGAGGGTATGTCTTCAGCAGAGGCCGCCCACGCCGCGCAGCGTGATTTCGGCGGCTTGGAACAGGTGAAAGAAGAGGCGCGCGGTGAGCGCATCTGGATGTGGCCGGCCGAGTTTTTGCAGGACATTCGCTTTGGCTGGCGGGCGCTGCTCAAGAGCCCCGGTTTCACGATCGTAGCCGTGGTCGCCCTCGCCCTCGGGATCGGAGCGAACACCGCCATCTTCAGCGTCGTCAACGCGGTCCTCCTCCGGCCTTTGCCGTTCAAGAATCCCGACCAACTTGTCCTCATCTGGGAAAGTGCGACCCACCTCGGCTTCCCGAAAAACACGCCATCGCCCGCCAACTTCCTCGACTGGCAACGGCAGAGCACCGTCTTCACCGGGATGGCGGCGATGGCGCCAAAGAATTTCAACCTGACCGGTTCGAGCGAACCGGAGCGCCTCGACGGCCGACGTATCTCGGCCAACCTCTTCGATGTCCTCGGAGTGCAGCCGCAGCTCGGACGCGGATTTCAACCGCAGGATGACAAGCATGGCGCGCATGTCGTTCTTCTTAGCGACGGGCTTTGGGAGCGACGTTTCGGCGCCGACTCGGCAGTGATCGGCCGCACGATTAATCTAAACGGTGAAAGCTTTACGGTCATCGGGGTCATGCCGCCGGGCATTCGGCTGCCAGGGTTTGGCAACTGGCGGGATCAGCTCTGGGTGCCGATGGCATTTCCATCGGAAGAAGCCGCTGCACGTGGCAACCATTACCTCGAAGTCATCGCGCGCCGGAAACCCGGCGTGAGTCTGCAACAGGCGCAGGTCGAAATGGACACAGTCGCTGCCCGGTTGGCGCGACAATATCCGGAAGATAACCTTCGCATCGGGGCTACCGTGATTTCCTTGCATGACGAAGTGGTCGGCGAGATTCGGCCGGCTTTGCTGATTCTCCTCGGGGCCGTCGCGTTCGTGCTCCTGATTGCCTGCGCCAATGTCGCGAATCTGCTCCTGGCCCGGGCGGCGGTGCGCGAAAAAGAAATCGCGCTCCGTCACGCACTCGGCGCGACCCGTTCCCGCATCGTTAGGCAACTCCTCGCCGAAAGCATGCTCCTCGCGCTGCTTGGCGGCGTCGGCGGGCTCTTCCTCGCCTTCGTCGGCCTCGATGTGCTCCAGCAATTTATCCCGGATGGAATTTCCCAGGCCGAGTCGATCGCGATCGATGGCCGTGTCTTCGGATTCACCGCGATGATCGCGATCATGACCGGGCTTGTCTTCGGCCTTGTCCCATCAGCCCAGGCCTCGCACTTCACTCTGAATGAGGCCCTCAAGGAAGGCGGTCGCGATTCCGCCGGGGGCGGCAAAGGGGTTCGGCTGCGCGGTCTGCTCGTCGTCGCGGAAGTGGCCGTTTCCTTTGTCCTGCTGATCGGTGCCGGTCTTCTAATTAATAGCTTTCTCCATCTGCGCGATCTCGATCCTGGGTTCCGCGCCGACCATCTGCTCACGGCGAAGATCGAGGTGTCGGAAATAAAATATCCGGATAGAGCGCATCGGATTCCTTTCCTCGATGAAGTTCTGCGCCGCGTCCGCGCCTTGCCCGGCGTGCAGTCTGCCGCCCTCGCCGGCAACCTTCCGCTCACCTACAACGGCGACTCGATGTACATCGGCGTTGAAGGAATTCCTGATCCGCCGCCCGATCAGCAAATGGATGTCATCTATCGCGCTGTCGGGCCGAGTTATTTCCACACCATGGGCATCCCGCTTCTGCAGGGGCGCGACTTCAACGATCAGGACACGACCGAGGAAAGCAGCTACAAGGTTATCGTCAGCGAAAAGCTCGCGCAACATTACTGGCCGGGGAAGAACCCGATCGGCCAACGGCTCAAAGCCGGACCGACCACCTCGGAAGCACCCTGGCGCGAAGTGGTAGGCGTGGTGAAAGACGTGCGGCAAAATGACTTCATCGCGCCGCCCAAGCTGCAGATCTACTTGAGCTATCGACAGCTTAGAGACTTGGCCCCGAACGCGCTTGTCATCCGCACCTCCGTCGAACCGCTCAGTCTCGCCAGCGCGGTCCGGGGCGCCGTCTGGGCGGTGGATAAGAACCAGCCAGTCTCCGACATCGCCAGCATGGAACAGATCGTAGCTGCGGCGGTTGCGCGGCAACGTTTCAGCATGCTCTTGCTTGCTTTGTTCGCCGGGCTCGCCCTCCTTCTGGTCACTGTCGGGATTTACGGAGTCATGAGTTACTCTGTTACGCAGCGAAGCCGTGAGATCGGTATTAGGATGGCGCTTGGCGCGCAAAAGAGCGACGTCCTCCGGATGACTTTGCGGCAGGGGTTACGTCTGGCTATTTTCGGCGTCGCCATCGGAATTGCCGGCGCCCTTGTGCTCACCCGACTCATGGCCAGCCTGCTTTTCGGAGTCAGCGCGACTGATCCGACGACGTTCGCCGCAATCACAATCATCCTCTCGGCGGTCGCGCTCTTTGCCAGCTACATTCCAGCACTCCGCGCGGTAAAAGTGGATCCCATGATCGCGCTCCGTTACCAATAACTAACGGCGGTTCCTCGACCGCTATTCGATAACCCAATGTAACCGGTTGACTTACCGGTCACGCTCTCTCCGCAAACAAGCTAACAATCTCTTTCGGCAGGAGCGGTGTTGCTCCGTTGTGCGACGCGACGTAGGCCCCTACATGGCAGGCGTTTTCGAGAAGCTTCTGCGCTTGATCGCCGCGGGTCAGTCCGATCATGAGGCCGGCCATGAAGGAATCGCCCGCGCCGACCGTATCCTTGACGAGGACGTTCGGGGCGGAGGCTGTGACGAGGTTTCCACGATCCCACAGTGCGGCGCCGTTCTCGGCTCGGGTCACGCAGATTCGCGGTGTGTTTGTCGTTTCGGCGAGAATGGCGGCAGCGCGGCCGACGGCATCAGCATCCATTGGCGGCGCGCTCTTCATCTCTCCGGTCAGAATCCAGGCGGCAAGTTTGCCGACCTCCTCGTGGTTGAGTTTGAGAACGTCCGCGCGCCTGGCGAGTTTGATGATGCACTCAGGATCGGCATACGGAGGGCGCAGATTGACGTCGAAGAACTTCAGCGGGCCGATCAGATCGAGAAGGGCGCGAAGCTGCCGGACGTTATGGAGCGAGCGGCAGGAGAGGGAACCGAAAACAAACGCGCGCGATTTCGCCACCGCTTCCAAGGCTGCAGCCGAGGCTTCGATCTCGTCCCACGCGACCGGTTCGACGATGTCGTAGGTCGCGTTTCCTTTGGCATCGACGGTGGCGACGACCGTGCCGGTCGGTAGTTTCGGATGGCGGGCAATGAACTCGGTGTTGACGCCCTTGTCTTTCGCCACCTGAAAAATTTCGTCGCCAAGCTCGTCGTTGCCAATGGCAGAGAGGAGCGACGCCGATGCCCCAAGCTGAACGAGGTGCGCAGTGACGTTGAAGGGCGCGCCACCGGCATGACGGCCAGACGGCAGGCAGTCCCAGAGGATTTCTCCGAAGGCGTAAAATTCCGTCGTCATGTTAGGCGTATTGATCAAGAGAGGTACGAGCTCGGCGATGCCCTGCAACCCTTACTCTTCCGGGGACAGGATGGTGCGCATCGGCAACGAGACGTCCGGGTTCGCATAAAGCCTGCCGATCATCTCGGAGTAGGCTTCGGCGAATTGCTCGTTCGCGATCAGATCTCCAAAGACAGGCGTCACTTTCAGGAAGGCCAGCGTGTCGTTAGGCGTGCTCTTTGCCGCCTGGTGCAACGCCTCTTTCATCTCATCGACGATCTCCAGTTTCTTGCTGTGCTTGTCCGCGCCCTTGTCGCTGTATAAACACCAAGCCGCGAGCACCAGCGCCGCATGCTTCACGCTGCCGCCGCGCTCGAGATTCTCCTTGATCGTGGGAATCAAAAACACCGGCAGCTTGCTGGAACTTTCGAGACAGATCCGGGCCAGCTTATCCTTGATGTTCGGATTCTTGAATCGCTCGATTAGGGTGTCTTTGTAGGCATTCAGGTCGATCCCTTCCACGGCGTCCAGTACCGGAGTGGCTTCTGCATCCATAAATTTTCGCAGATACATCGCGAAAAGGTCGTCCGACACGCATTCGTCGATCGTTTCATATCCCTGGATCGAGCCCAGAATCCCCAGAACTGAATGCCCCGCGTTGAGCAGCCTGAGCTTCATCTTCTCGTAGGGTGTCACGTCTGGAACAAACTGAGCCCCGACCTTTTCCCACGCGGGCCGTCCGTTGGAGAAGTTGTCCTCGATCACCCATTGGGTGAAGGGCTCGCAGGTCACCGGCCACTCATCACGCAGCCCCATTTCATTCTCGAGATATTCTATGTCCGCCGCGGTCGTCACAGGCGTAATCCGATCGACCATCGCATTCGGAAAGCAGACTTCACTTTCCATCCAATCAGCCAGCTCGGGATCCTGCTTATGCGCAAATCCCAGGACCATTTTCCGGGTGAGGTTTCCGTTGTGCTGAATGTTGTCGCAGGATTGGACGGTAAACGCTGGGAGCCCCTTATCCTTCCGTTTCCTGAGCGCCGCGGTCAGGTATCCAAACACCAATCTTGGCCGTAACGCGTTCTCCAGATCGTGCTGCGCGTCGGGGTTACTCATGTCGAACTCGCCCGTCGCAGGATCCACATTGTATCCGCCTTCCGTGATGGTGAGGGAGACGATCCTGGTCTGCGGGCTGGCCATCTGATCGATGACCGCCTCCGGATCGTCACAACCCATCATAAATTCAACCAGCGAACCGATGACCCGGTTCTCGATCTTCCCGCCCGGGTGCTTCACGATCAGGGTGTAGAGGAAATCCTGCTTCTTCAGCACACCGCAGATCTTCCGGTCCGCCTCGCGCAAACCGACTCCGCAAATTCCCCAGTCGAAAGCATCCCCCTGCATCAATGCGTCGGTATAGAAGGCTTCGTGCGAACGATGAAATCCGCCAACGCCGATATGCACGATCCCAGCCGTCACCTTGCTTCTGTCGTAGATGGGCTTTGCAATCTCTGCGGGAAAAGAAGGAAGGTTTTCCTGATTTAGTTGAATCGGTTCACTCATAGCTTTCTCCGCTTCTAGTGGTGCGGGTTCAGTGCCTTCGTGCGTCGTAGCGTCCAATAAGCGGCCACGAAATACACAATGGTGAACACAAAACCCCAGGTGTAGAAGATCGCGCGGTTCTTTTCATACACGCCCATCTCCGGGCTCCAAAACATCACCATCACTGCGAGCCCCATGATGATCGCCAGGCTGGCGCGGGAGAGTCCGTGCAATAGCTTCGACAGCGCGGAATGATCCTCCACCGCGTGTCCCTCGTCGATCGCCTGCTGCGCCTGATACTCCGCTATGGCTTCGTTCTTCGTGCGTTCCGCCTCTTCCTCCACCGGATACTTCTCCGCGGCGCCATAGCGCTTCGCGAGAAGGGTATAAACGATGATCGAGAAGACCCAGGTGGGGAGGAAAAGATAATAGAAGGACATCACGTGCATGGCATTCAGACCGAAGCCAAACACCAGGCCCGCGCCCCAGGCTGCGACTGCGGGCGTGCTATGTGTGAGCTTCCGGTAGGTGACCCAGTAGCGGGTAAATCCGATCCGCGGAAAGATCACATGCTCCGCAAAGACAATGCCACCCACCGGCACGACCAGTAGCCCGGCATAAGTCAGCAGGGGAAGCATCTGCCCGAACACAAAGGGAAAGCAGGCCACGATCACAGTCACGACCCCAACCGTAAAAGTGACTCCTCGCCGCGAATGCCGGTGAAAGATCGCCTGAGCCGCCAGGCCCGCCCGGTAAAGATTCGCATTCGCCGTGGTCCATCCCGCGATGATCACGATGACATATCCCGAAAGCCCCAGCGCGTAGTGTGCGACATCACCCGGATCCAGTTTCACGATCGTCGTCTTCATCAGGACTGCGGTGCCGGCGCCCATGATGCCCGCTGCGATCCACGCCACATAGTGCCCGAACAACATCCCAGCACTGGTGCATAGCCCGTAGAGCGAACTCTTCGCGTAGCGCAACAGCGCCATGTCGATCAATCCGAAATGCGTAATGGTATTCGCCGCCCAGGCAAACCCAATCACCGAGAGCAGACCGATGCCCGGTTCGCCGCGACTGTTCACTCCCGTCCAGATCGAATGGTCGCCGATCTTCAGAAAATCGCCGAAGCCCAGCAATTGCGTGCGGCCCAGGACCGACTCCGCGATGGCCGGGAACAGGACCAGCGCTCCGCTGACAAACATCACCACCAGCCAGGGACCGCAAAGGCCGGAGAACTCCGCCACCGCGGAGAAGCCATACATGGCGACGAACACCACGATCATTCCGACGGCGAGCACGACGAGGACAAACCAGGCGTTAGTAGGATACCAGTTTAGCTGCGCTGGAATACCGAACGCCATCCGCACCGCGGCGCATGACACCGTGATCATTGCCGCCGAGATCACGGTGAAGATGAGGACGTTCGCCCAGTTGTAGAGGTTCGTCATCGAGTCCCCGGCTATCTTATGCAGGTAAGTGTAAAGGCTCAGTCGCGTCTGGACCGCAATCGGCGCGGTGATGAGGGTCCAGCTCAGTATGGCCAGGATGTTTCCAATCAGCAGCCCAATCAGAATGTGCTTGGTAGTGGCGCCCAGCGCGACAAACGTGGCGCCGATCACAAACTCGGTCGCGGCCACATGCTCACCCGCGTAAAGCCCCACGAAGTGCCGCCACCCATGAAGCTTGTGTTTTGGAATGGGCAACTGCTCCGGGCTCATGCTGGCAATCGATTGGCTGGACGTTTCTGCATTCATATTTGTTCCTCGGTGGAGAATCCACGGGGTGGCTAGTGACGTGGTTTTATCAAAAAGTGATGCCGACTCGAAGGCCAAAAACCAAAGCCTCCTTCAACCGCCGGTCCCGCCGGGCTCGATTATATAATGCACCTCCGGCATCACATATGCGAGCTTGGTGACCTGAACGCGTTCTTTTGGGATTGATTCGCTCGTCTCTCGATTCGCTCACCGCCACCTCGCGACTTTTCTGTCATGTTACCCGTTCCCAGTCGCTCCATCCGCTGGTAAACCAGGTCGAGAGAGTGGGACGAGAACGAGAAACACCGAAATTCTAAGCTGCCTCCAATTCCCACCCACAAGGTTGCCCGTGCTCCGCGCTCTCGGTTTTTCCCACACCGCCTAAAGCTTCGGCTCGAAGGTCCGGGCGACGGTGAGCACAAAACGACGCCCTTCATCTGTCTCGACGAGGAACCGGGCCACCGCGGCGACGCCAGCCGCTTCGCCTTTTGAGCCGACACCGAGGAGTCAACCGCCTCGGGGCGATCATCCGGGAGGCGGGCGCGCAAAACGTGGAAGGCCCGGAGTACCTGCCACGACTACACCCCGGGCTACTACGCCGTCTTTTTCGAGGACGCTGACGGCAATAAGTGGGAAATCTGCTGTCGCAATAGCCGAGTAAGGTAGGACGACCTACAGGTCAGAAGGCACCGACAGCGCGAATCCCCTCGAGCGATCTTTTCAGCTTTCAGATTTGATTCGCGTTTTGCCTGACGGGCTTCGTCTATGTCGCGCCAACCCTAGGCACTCCGTTCAGCTTTCAGATTTCAAAAGAAACGAAGTCCGCGGCGAAGATCTCTCCCAGTCGCGGCTTCCTGAGCAGCTTCGCCGAGGCGAGACCTACGTCCTTGGGTCACCAGCTTACGGTGCCATCAGAGCTGAGTTCGGGCCCCAGCTGGTGCACCTGGGAACGCCCCTGTCTTCGAAGCTTTACGTCTTCACTGGTCCCCGCGCGGTGATAATGGCAGTGCAACTGCCGAGACAGTCGCATTCCCAGGTACAACTTGGGAACGAGGGGAAAATGTATAAATACGACCCCTTTCCACGCGCACTTAGATTGTTCGAGACGTCGCGGCTGCGTTTCGGTAGGGTCGGTAAATGAAAAAGATATTCGAACAGCGGTGTCAGCATTTGCTCTGGATCGCTCTGAGGGCGGCGCTGGGCCTGACGCTCCTTGGCGGGTTTTCCGTCCCAACGGCAAACGCGCAGCGACTTGACGGGCCCAATCTCGTCCAAAGTTTTCCCGTCGGGAAGGAACCCCAGTTTCTCGCCTTTGACGGCGTGAACATTTGGGCGACGAACTTCGGAGATAACACCGTGACCAAGCTGCGCGCCAGCGACGGTGCCCTCCAGGGCACCTTCCAAATTGAACCAAGTCCGACTTGGATCACCTTTGATGGCGCCAACGTTTGGATATCCAGTTTCGACGGCTTCATCGCCAAGGTGCGAACCAGTGATGGCTTGCCGCTCGACTATTTCCAAATCCCTTATTCGGCGGGTCTCGCTTGGGACGGCGCTAATGTCTGGGTCGCCGCCAGCACCAACCCCGGCACCGTGACCAAGATGCGCGGCAGCGATGGCGCAGTCCTCGGCACCTATCCGGTCGGCGCCGTGCCGGCAGGAGTTGTCTACGACGGAAGCAATATCTGGGTGGCCAATACCGCCGGGAACACGGTCACCAAATTACGCGCCAGCGATGGCGCCCTGCTCGCCACGGTGCCCGTCGGCCAGCAACCTAACCAACTCACTTTCGATGGCACCAAGGTATGGGTGACAAATACGTTTGATAACACCGTCACCGCGATTCGCGCCAGCGACGCCACCGTCCTGCAAACCGTGCGGGTCGGGCGCGCTCCCTGGGGCATCGCCTTTGACGGCAGGAGAATCTGGGTCGCGGACTTTTTCGATAATAGTGTGGTCGCGCTGCGGGCGAGCAACGCCAGCTTCCAGCACAAATCTGGCGTCGGCCTCAATCCTGTCGGTGTCCTGTTCGACGGCACCAGCATATGGGTGGCAAACCAAAACAGTGCCAGCGTCTCTAAGATCAGCCGAATGGCGCCGTAACTCTTCTCGCGGCGGCGTGGACCTGCGAGACGGGAGCTTGGCCATGCAGTGGGTGGGGGCGAATCGGGATCAGCGCTTGAATCTTGCAAAACGATTTTCACAAGCTGAGGAGTGTAACCGCTCGATAACGGAGGGACGCGAATGAATTCTTGCGAGATTCAAGGGGCTGACCCCGATCGTGCCTATCCTTCGGGTCGCGCCCGACTACGCTGCGGCCAACCTAGGGGCTATTCGTCACGTTGCTAGTGGCGCACTTGCCCAAGCCATCAGCAGCGCACAACAAAGAGTGAACAGGGCGCCGCGCCCTGACGAGATAGAATGTTTTCCGTCGCACGCGCAGAAGAGATCGGACGGGCTTGAGAGGCAATGCAAGGAAATTCATATGGACTTGTGTGTGGTTGGACTTCAAACCGTAGCAGCCACCTTTTTGCGGACAGATGTGCAAAAGTAACGCGATTGAAACCTTTTGGCCCATCCACGGTGACAGGATCTGGCATTCTGTCTCGCGGTGCCGCCCGGATCATCAACCATCGAGCGCCTATCTCGGGCGTGACCTTCTCTACGGGCTCCTGTGAATACAGGGGCAGGTAAGGTCCGATCTTTCCCAAGCTTATATCCAGATTACAATTTCGTCGTAGGTACGCTATTAATAATCGCAATCATATCGCCGGGGAAGCGCTCGCTTATCCAGCCTTTTTGTGGGATGCGATCCTATGGCTGTCGGGACAGGGAACGATCGATATCGGGGAAGTGCCCGGCGCCTCGACCACGCTGGCGCGTAGCATCAATGATCGGGATCAGGTCACCGGCGTCGGCTATCTCGCGAGCAACACCAGCGCTTTCTATTGGTCGCGCGCGACCGGCATCGTGGTGATGCCAACTCTCGACGGCAGCGTCGGTGCAGGTATCCATATCAATCCCAGTGGAACGATCGCAGGCTGGAGCAGCAAACGCGTCCGGGCAGACTCATGCTGCCTTGTGGAATCGCTACGCCAGCGTGCCGCAAGATCTCGGGGTCCTGCCCGGCGGCACGCTCAGTTACGGCAACGCTGTGAACGGCTCCTGACGAGTCGTCGGTTATTCGACGGTGCCTCGATTCCGCAAACATCTCAATGCTCAGGCCGCTGCTCCGAGCGATGCGCGTCCATGTCCGCGGTCGCTCATCTTGTGGCGTAAGCCCCAGGCGATTCCAGCTTCCGAAGTGCCGTGAGAGGGTGTTAAGAGAAAATCTGACGGCAGAACGCTGACCTCTGAAATCGGCCCAGAGATAACCAGCGGCATGGATTTTAGCCCGTTGGCCGGAAATTTTCCTGCCAGAGATCGATGTCTGCGGTGGCAATGGAATTGCCAGGTTTCCCTGAGAAGAAATGACTTTTCCGAAGAGGCAGAGAGTGCCGGTAGCAGGTGTGACTTTTCAGGTCGGGGTTTGCGCCTGGCTCGTGAAATCGCGCATGATTTCCGAGTTGAGAATCGTCGCGTGATCAAGGGCGAGTGACCGGTGCAGACCGCGCTCGTCCAGCGCCTGCAGGACTTCTTCGGTGGGGATATTGCCGACCAGGTCGTCCTGCGCGAACGGGCACCCGCCCAAGCCGCCGAGGACGGCGTCGAAGCGACGGCAGCCCGCGTCGTAAGCGGCCATGATTTTTCCCGCCGCTGCGGCGCGGGTGCTATGCAGGTGCACGCCGATCTCCTGGTTGCCCGCTCCGTCAATCACCGCGGTCACGACTTCACGAATCAAATCTGCGTGAGCGACTCCCACCGTATCGGCCAGTGAAATCGAGCCCACGTCGAGCGCGGCGATTCCTCGCACTGCTTCGACCAGGCGCCCGATACTCCAAAGGTCCTGATACGGATTTCCGAAGGCCATTGAAATGTAGACGACCATCTCGAGGCCACTGACCTCGGCCTGCTCGCGAATCCTGGTCAGGGTCGCGAGATTTTCTTCCAGCGACTGATTCTGATTTCGCCGCAAGAACGTTTCCGAAATCGAGCAGGGATAACCGAGCGTCGTGACCGCGCCGGTCGCGATCGCGCGCTCCGCTCCCTTTTCATTCACTACGATGCCGATGATCTCGACGTCCTTCGGCGGCAGCCAACTGCGCGAGCACGCTTTCACTGTCCGCCATCTGCGGCACCGCTTTTGGCGAAACGAAGCTGACCGCGTCCAGATGTTTAAAACCGGCGTCAATCAGCGCCTGCAGATACCGCACCTTCAATTCGGTCGGGATTTGCTTCGGCAAACCCTGCCAGGCGTCCCGCGGGCATTCGATCAGTTTTACGTCTTCCATTCGGCGCAGCGTTTCTCCTTCTTAACTTGAGCGTAGCGAAGAACCTCGCAATCTTCAGCAGCGAGATTGTCCATTATGCCAAACGTCCTCATCGAGAAAAAAGATCGCATCACCATCCTTACTCTGAATCGTCCGGAGCGACGCAACGCCCTAACGATTGAGTTAATGACCGAGCTGACTGACGCGGTCGCGGCCGCCAATGCGGATTCGACGCAGCGCATTTTGATTCTGCGCGGAGCGGGCAAAGCGTTCTGCGCGGGACTGGACCTGAACGAAACGACCATCAGCGAGCGCGCCCATGCTCGGCCAATCTCGTCGCCGAAGACTTTGCTCGCTCTCAGCCAAACGCGCCTGATCACGATCGCGCAGATCCACGGAGCAGCCGTGGCCGGTGGCGCGGGCCTCATGTCGACCTGCGACTTCGTGATCGCGGGGGAGCGAACCAAGATCGGCTACCCGGAAGGAAAACGTGGCCTGGTGGCCGGATTGGTCATGACTTTTCTCCGGCGCCAACTGCGCGAGCGCGATATCCGGGAGCTGATTTTCACCGGCGACCTGATCAGCGCGGAGCGCGCCCGCGAAATCGGGCTGGTCAACCGGGTCGTCCCCCCTGACGAATTAGAGAATGAAACCCACAAGATCGCGACCGCCATTTTGCAGAATGCGCCGGGCGCCTTGGCCAGCACGAAGCGTCTGATCGAAGAACTCTGGTCCACTTCCGTTGAGGAAGATGTCCAGGCTGCCCTACGCCATCACCTGGAAGCGCGCGAATCAGCCGAAGCGAAGGAGGGCATCGCGGCTTTCCTCGAAAAACGCTCCCCCAAATGGACATGAAAAACATCCCGGTCCTTCTCGTCCTCCTCCTCGTCCTCGTCCCTCGCTCCGAAGCCGCGCCTTCCGACCACCGCCGACACGATTTTCGTCAACGGCACGATTTACACGGTTAACGAGGCCGCCCCGAGATGCCGAGGCGATCGCGATCAAGGGCGAGCGCATTGTTTTTGTCGGCGCGAACGACGAAGCGAAGAAACACGCCGGCCCGGCGACTCGCACGATCGATCTCAAAGGAAAAACCGTTCTCCCTGGACTGACCGACTCGCATTATCATCTCCTCGGCGTCGGTCAGCGCCTAACGACCTTGAATCTGGATGATGCTCGAAGCAAGGCCTCCTTCCTCGCCAAGGTCAAGAATCAGCGCCGCCGAAGCTGGGGCCGGTAAATGGGTCACCGGCCGCGGTTGGATCGAAACCTTCTGGAAGCCGGCGGTTTTCCCGACGCGCGAAGATCTCGACGAAATCGCGCCGCTCAATCCCGTTTTCCTGGAACGGGCCGACGGCCACGGCGCGGTGGCCAACAGCAAGGCGCTGCGAATCGCCGGGATCGACGCGCAAACGCCGGATCCATTTGGTGGCGAAATTCTGCACAACAAGCAGACCGGCGAGCCCGCCGGCATGCTGCTCGACAACGCGATGGAGCTGGTTGCGCGCAAGATCCCGCCGCCGGCGCCGGAGGAAGATGAACGGGCGCTTGTCTTCGGCGCGCAGCGCAGTGTGGCTCTCGGTTGGTGCCAAATCCAAAACGCCGGCAGTTATCTGCCCGAAGTCGAGCTGATGCGGAAGCTCTACGGCGAAGGCAAATTGAAATTGCGGATTTACAACGCGGTCTATGGTCCGGGAGAAGCCGCGACCAAGCTGCTCGAGGACGGCCCGACCCTCGATGCCTACGATCATCATTTCACCACCCGCACGATCAAGGTCATCTTCGACGGCTCGCTCGGCTCACGCAGCGCCGCTCTCCTCAAGCCCTATGCCGATGCTGAGACTTCCGGGTTTCTCACCCAAAAGGAAGATGATTTACGCCCGCTCTTTGCCAAAGCCCTGCGTCGTGGGATTCAGGTCGAAACGCACGCCATCGGCGACCGCGCTAATCGGCTCATCCTCGACCTTTACGAAGAAGCTTTCCGAACGGTCCCGGCCGAGCAACGAAAAGTGAAGGAGCCGCGCTGGCGGATCGAGCACGCACAGATTCTCAGCCCGCCCGACATTCCGCGTTTCGCAAAGTTAGGCGTGATCGCGTCGATGCAGCCTTCCCACGCGATCAGCGACCTCTTTTTCGCTCCGTCGCGACTGGGCGAGGAGCGATTGGCGGGCGCCTACGCGTGGCAAAGTCTGCTCAAAAGTGGCGCGAGCATCGCCGGCGGCTCGGATGCCCCGGTCGAACAAGGCGAACCGATGACCGAATTTTATGCGGCTGTCGCGCGCAAGAGCAAAGAGGGTTTCACCGGTCCGGGCTGGCACCCCGAACAGGCGGTGACCCGCGCGCAGGCCCTCCGGATGTTTACCCGTTGGCCGGCGTACGCGGCCTTCGAAGAAAAAGAGAAGGGCTCGCTCGAAGTCGGCAAACTGGCCGACCTCACCATCCTCTCCAACGACATTATGAAAATTCCCGCGCCCGAGATTCTACGAACGCGCTGCCTGATGACGGTGATCGGCGGCGAGATTGTTTTCGACTCCGGCGAATTGGGACAGCCCTGATTCCTAGCCGATTGGGGCATTCCTGGCGGCGGCACGGGCAGCTCGGGGGAGCGCACGCGCCCTCGCGTGCTGGCGATAGCGCCCCGCCATCGCGAACTTTTCCCCGGGCCACCTCGCGCCCCTCTCCCGGAAGGTTTCGGCGAGGCGCCCAAACCGGCACGCGAGGGCGCATGCGCTCCCCGGATTCTCGCCTACAACAATGCCAGCTGCGCAGCGTCAGGCGGATTGGGGTCGGCAAAGCGCACCCCGACTCCCATCAGCCGCACACTCTTGCCGGTGCGGCCAAAAGCCTCGGCCAGCAGAGTGCGATAATCGCCTAACGATGGCGCCAGGCCGGCTCGCTCCACGGTCGTACGGGTGAAGTCGGTAAACTTTAGTTTCACGAAAATCTTGGTCACGGTGCGCGTGTTCTCTTTCTGTGCCAGGTCAGCCATCAACTCCGCGAATAATTCCTCCAGCTTTTCTTCGCAGGCGGCGAGCGTTTCCAGATTGGTCGAAAAAGTCTCCTCGTTGCTGAGCGACTTACGCTCGCGATGCGGCTCGACCGGTCGTTCGTCGATCCCGCGGCAAAGATCGTAAAGTTCGCGTCCCAAATTTGCCGAAAATATTGAGCAACTGCAGGCGGGTGAAGCGCTGCAGCTCGCCACAGGTCGTGATCCCGCGCTGCTGCATTTTCTGCTCGGTCACGGCCCCGATTCCCCAGATCTTGCGCACCGGGAGCCCAGCCATAAATTCCGGCACTTCGGCCGGCGCGACTTCGCATTGGCCATTCGGCTTGTTCAGGTCGCTCGCGATCTTGGCCACGAGTTTGTTAGGCGCGATCCCGGCCGAAGCAGTCAGCCTGGTTTTCCGAAAAATCAGCTCGCGGATGACCTGGGCGAGGGCGCCGGGTGCGCCAGGATGCGCGCTCACGTCGAGATAGGCTTCGTCGAGCGAGAGCGGCTCGACCAGCGGCGTGAAGCGATGCAGGATGCCGCGGATAACGGCCGATTCCCGCCGATAAACATCGAAGCGCGTTGGTAGCACGATCAATTTCGGGCAACGCTGCAAGGCCATGAAAGTCGGCATGGCGGAGCGGACGCCAAATTCCCGCGCTTCGTAGTTGCAGGTGGTGAGTACGCCGCGCCGGTCGCGCGCGCCGCCTACTCCGACCGGTTTCCCGCGCAATTCCGGCCGATCGCGCACCTCGATCGCGGCGTAGAAGCAATCCATGTCGAGATGGATAATGGCGCGCGGCCAGGCGGGCTCGTTCACGGCATTAGGCAACGCCGGGGAAGAATCCTGCGCAAGCGAGTCAATCCTCACGACCTCGGCAATGGCGAAGCGCGATCCTAGGGTGATGCCGAACGCAAAAGAACAACTCGAAGTTTATCTGCAGGATCATTATGCCGGCGCCGTCGGCGCATTGGAGCTGATCACGCACTCGATCGAAGCGCACGAAGACACTCCGCTGGCGAAATTTTTCGAAGAGCTGCACGGCGACGTAAAATCCGATCACGAGCAACTGCACCACCTCATGACCGCCCTCGGCTTCGAACCGAGCGGGACACGGAATGCCGGCGCCTGGGTCGCCGAGAAACTCGGGCGGCTCAAAGTCGGCTTCTCCGGCGGCGAAAGCTCTGAACTTCGACTGCTACAGACGCTGGAAGGCCTCTATCTCGGCATCTCTGGCAAGCGCCTGCTTTGGCGGGCGCTTCGCGCGGCGGCTGCTTCATCGCCGATCCTGCAAAAGACCGACTTTGCCTCCCTCGAGCAGCGCGCGATCGAGCAGGCCGAGCGGGTCGAGGCGCAACGTCTGGCGGCCGCCCGACTGTCGTTAGGCAGCTAGGCTTTAACCTCGCCCGGAATCGAGAAACCCTCGATCAACTCCTTGATTTCGTGAACGAAATTGGCTGCGCCAGCGCCGTTCACCACCCGGTGATCGAAGGTCAGCGAAAGGGTAATCATCTCCACGATTTGGGGCTTCTTGCCGTTAGGCAGTAATTCGTGGTGAGCCGAGCCAACGAAAAGGGTGCCCACCGAAGGCGGCACCACGATCGGCGCCGCCGCCCGCACGCCAAAAGCGCCCAGGCTGCTGATCACGATCGGCGCATTCATGGCGTCGACGCGACCGCCGCGGGTAGCTTCGACCGCCTCGTTGTATCGCCTAACGAAGTCATTCCAGTCCAGCGCATTGGCCTCCGTGATGACGGCGGTGGCTAGTCGATCGTCTTCCATCGCCACCGCCACCCCGAGATCGAAATTTTCGCTCTCGATGATTCGGTCGTCCTCCAGCATCAAGCGCCGAAACGGCGGGTGGTTCTCCATCGCGCGCACCACTGCCCACGCCACCATGGCGGAGGGAGAGGGGGCGTGGTCGCCGTCGCTCTTCTTGGCCGCGGCCCGCGCCTCGCGAATCGCGTCCCAAGAGGCATCAATTTGCAGATTCGCTGGCACAACCCGACCCAACTTGCGCGTGATCGTCGCGGAGAGAGCGGGTTCGCGCGCCGTCGTTCGTTTCGTTCCGGTTAACGGAGTGGGGCTGGTGATTTCGTCGTCGGCCGAGACTTCCGTCGCGGCTTCCATTTGCTCGGCGAGGCCTTCGTCGCCGCCTTCGGCCTGGATCGAGCCGAGTTCCTGGCCGATCTCGACAGTGTCGTCCACTTTGGTTTTCCATTCGCCCATCGTGCCGGCGACCGAGGACTCGATCGGGTAAACCGCTTTGTCGGTTTCAACTTCGCAGAGCGCGTCATCGAGCTCGATGCGGTCGCCCGGTTGCTTGAGCAAGGCGACCACTTTGGCCGAGCGAATTCCTTCGCCCATAATCGGGACGACGATCTTCTGGCTGCCGGTGTAGGGGCGGGCGTGTCGCCCACTGGGCTTGACGGTCGCGGCGGGTTGGTCTGCTGGCGTCGGTTTACTGCCTGCAGCCGACACGGCCGCCGCGACACGCGAGCCCGCTCGACGCGGCACGTTGCTGCGCCACAGAAACGGAGCGCTCGATTGCCTTAACGATCCGTTCGACATCGGGCAGCGCGGCGTATTCGTAAATCGGGTTGTAGCCGATCATGACGTTCCCTTTGCTGACCAAAAGCGGCGGGCTCATCATCGCATCCCAGAGCTCGGACTGGCCGCTGACGTGCGAAATGATCATCTGACCGACGCTGCAATTCTCGGTGTCTTCCTGGACCACGATGAGACGGCCGGTTTTTCGAACCGACTCCTCGATCGTCCCGCGATCCCAGGGCGCGATGGAGCGCAGGTCGATCAGTTCGACGCTGGTTTTATCGCCCAGTTTGGCCAGGGCCTCGATCGATTTCTCCATCGTGTTGCCCCAGGCAACGACGGTGACGTCGGAGCCGGAGCGATGGACACGCGCCTTGCCTAACGGCACCGCGCGAACCGGTTTGTCCGATTCGTGTTCGGCCCAAAGCAGATGTTTCGGAATCAGGACGAAGGTCGGATCCTCGCAATGCATCGCGGTCCAGAGCAGGCCGGCGGCGTCCTCGGGATTGCTCGGGATGGCGATGTTGATTCCGGGATAATGAGCGAGCGGCGCTTCGTTTGCCTGGCTGTGCCAAAGGCTTCCGCCGGGAAGATAGGCGCCGTAAGGCGCGTAGATAACGAGCGGACAAGTCCAGGTGCCGAAGGAACGCCAGCGCAGGTTGCACAGATTCGTCACAACCTGGTTCCAGGCCGGCCCGATGAAATCGATAAACTGCAATTCGAAAACCGGCCGTTTGCCGTAGGAAGCGAGTCCGCAGGCGACGCCGACGATGGTCGATTCGGCCAGCGGCGAATTGAAGACCTGCTCGGGGAATTCGGTGGAAAGCTTCTGGGTGAGACGGAAGACGCCGCCTTTCGGATCTTCCACGTCCTCGCCGAAAATGATCCGCTGCGGATCTTTCGTTAGGCCAGCCCGCAGGGTCAGGTTCACGACATCGCCGATCCGATATTTTCCCGGCGGCAGGACTTCGTCGTCGAGCTGCGGAAGTTCACCTGTCACCTGCAAGTCGAGTTCCTCGGCCTTGGGATCCTCCGCCTTTTCGGCGTCGATGAATTCCTGCCGAATGCGCTCTTTGATTTCCTGATCGAGCTTGGCGTAATCCGCTTCCGCCGATCACGCCGTCGGCGACCAGGCTGTCGCGCCATTTCGTGAGCGGATCGCCCTGGGTGAGATTCTCGATTTCTTCCGCGGTGCGATAAAGTTTGTGATCGTCCGAGCTGGTGTGGCTGGAGAGCCGCTCCATTTTGACCCAGAGAAAAACCGGTCCCTTGCCTGCCCGGAGATGAGCGATCGCTTCCTGCCCGGCCTCGTAAACGGCCCCTACATCCGAGCCGTCGATCGTCTGCCAGTCGTTAGGCTGGAGCACATCGATGGCGAGCGGGTTAATTTTGCGGGTCGGACTGCTGATTCCGTAGCCGTTGTCTTCGACGAGGAATAGCACCGGCAACTGCCTCTCTTTCGCAAAGCAAACCGCCTCGTAAAAATCGCCCTGCCGAGTGGCCGCGTCGCCGATCGTGGCGATGACGAAATTCTTTTTGCCGTCGAGCTTGATTCCCCAGGCGATGCCGCAGGCGGGGAGCAATTGCGCGCCGGTCGGCGTCGGCACGCTCCAGATGTTGCGCGCCGCGTAGCTGTAATGCGAAGGCATTTGACGACCGTGGCTTTGGCCTTTGCGCTTCGCGAAATAATCGAGCGCCAGCTCCGCCGAACTCACCCCGCGACCCAGGACGAGCGCGCGGTCGCGATAATACCCGCAAATATAGTCGCCTTCCTCGGTCGCCATCGAGATGGCGCCGAGCGCTTCGTGGCCCATGCCGGAGACATGAAAATGACCTTTCCCCTGGCGATTGAGATTCTGCTCGCGCAGATCGCCGTGCCGGCTTTCGAGGAGGATGGTGAGGAGGCGAAGCTTGTCTTTTTTGCTGAGAGCCATGTGAAGTGGAGAGTCGTTAGTTGAGAGCTGAGAGCCGGGATTGATCTCGCGGGCGTGGGCTGACTCTCAACTCTCCACCCGCAACTCTCAACTTCTGCCCGACTACATCGGGGCGACGACGGCGTCGGACGGTTTGACAAATTTTGCCGAAGCGGGCGCTTCGCTGAGGAAACGAACGTTGCTGAAATCAAGCGTGCCGAGCGCTTCGCCTTCGATGTCGTTGCCCGTCCATTTATAGAAGGGCGCGATTTTGGGCACGAGCAACCCATCCACCGTCTGCCATTCCTCGAAAACGATCGCGTGCGGTTCCAGCTCCTCGACCGGCTTGCCTTTGCGCATCGCGGGATAGGTGACGACGTAGTAAGCGAGCTTCAGCTGACTGGTTTTCGGGTCGATGTAGGCCACATAATAATCATCCGGGGTGTCGCCGGTCCCTTTCGCGAACGTGATCCGAACCGCATCGTATTCCTGGCCGCGAAAAGACTTCTTGCCTAACGACTCCTGTTTCGCACCGTGATCGGCGAAGACAAATGGCATCCCGAAAAAATAGAACGGGGTCCACATGTAAAAGCGCGGAGGGGTGCCGCCCAGGGCATCGAGTCCCGGCTTGATCCAGACTTCGCCGCCGCTGCTCCCGAGGGTGTATTCCTGGCCTGTAATGAGACCCGAGCGAGTCTGCAGATCGAAGAGCTGATGTTCGTGCTTGTCGCCCCTTTTCCCCGATTTGAAATTGAGGTCGTACTCGACCCCGGCGAAGCTCTGCCATTTCGCCGCCCCGCCGTGGGCTTGCAGACAGCCCTCCAATTGGCCAAGAGCGGGAGAGGCGATCGAGCACAATGCGGCCAGAAGAAGGAACCGCGCAAAATAGGATTGCATCCAATTGCCTACTCTTATCCTGTCACTCTCTCAACCACGGTGATGGGTAATTCCCTAACGACGGCGCCAATCACTTGGTTGCGTGGTGGGGAAGTCGAGGGCAGGGAAGGGATGGTGGAGGGAAAGATAAGGGATGAAAGGGGAGGCGGGCGCGCTGGGGTCATTGCGCGCTACCGCAACTATCTGCCGGTCTCGGGGACGACGCCGGTGGTGTCGTTAGGCGAGGGCGGGACGCCGCTGATTTTTTCGCCCCGGCTGAGCGCTCTCGTCGGGCGAGGGTGTGAGGTCTTGATAAAGTACGAAGGGCTTAATCCGACTGGCTCTTTCAAGGATCGCGGGATGACGGTGGCGGTCTCGAAAGCGCTGGAGCGCGGGCGCGCAAACGCTGATCTGCGCCTCGACCGGAAATACTTCGGCCTCTGCGGCGGCCTACGCGGCGCGGGCCGGGATGCGCTGCGCGGTGGTTTTGCCGGCGGGCAAGATCGCAAGTGGGAAGATGGTGCAGGCGTTTGCCTACGGCGCGCAGGTGGTGGCGATCGAGGGGAATTTCGATCAGGCGCTCGAGATCGTCCGCGACGCTGGGGGCGCGGGCGGATTTTGCGATCGTGAACTCGATCAATCCGGATCGAATCGCCGGACAAAAAACGGCCGCTTTTGAGATTGTGGATGAGCTGGGCGACGCGCCGGATCTTCACTTGCTCCCGGTCGGAAACGCGGGAAATATCTGCGCCTACTGGGGCGGGTATGGGAATATCGGGCGGCGGGGCAGGGCAGGCGCACGCCGCGCATGATCGGTTTCCAGGCGGCGGGGGCGGCGCCGATTTTTCATGATGCGGTCGTCGTTAGGCCGGAAACGGTCGCGACCGCGATCCGCATCGGCAACCCGGCCAGTTGGTCGCAGGCCAAACAGGCGATGGCGGAATCGGGAGGCGCGATCGAGGTGGTGAGCGACGAGGAGATTCTCGAGGCGCAGCGCTGGCTGGCGAGCGCGGAAGGGATTTTTGTCGAACCCGCCAGCGCGGCGCCGATCGCCGGTTTGCTGCGGGCGGCGGCGTGCAGGGAGACGCATGGTTTCAACGCTTCCTCGATCGCGGAGGGCAGCCGGATTGTTTGCACTGTGACCGGGCACGGGCTGAAAGATCCGGAAGCGATGGCTTCCTCGACCACGGCGTCACGACCGGTTGCGCCTAACGAGATCGCGGTCAGGCGCGCGCTCGACGCGACGCGGAGTTGACAGCGCCCTCAGAATGGAGAAAACGGGGCGGCGCGCTTCATCATGGGTTTGATCGTTCAAAAATACGGCGGGACTTCGGTCGGCACAGCCGAACGCATTCGGCGAGTGGCGGAGCGGCTGCTCGCGACGCAGCGGGCCGGGCATGATGTGGTCGGCGGTGATCTCGGCGATGGCCGGGCGTGACCGATGGCCTGATCAAACTGGCGCGCGAACTCTCGCCCAACCCCACGGAGCGGGAAATGGATGCGCTCCTCGCGACGGGCGAGCAAGGCGCGAGTGCGCTCACCGCCATGGCGGTGAATGCGCTGGGCGGCAAAGCGGTTTCGCTGAGCGGCGCGGCGGCCGGGATTGTGACTGACGGGGTGCATACCAAGGCGAAAATTTCACATATCTCGCCGCGGCAGATCAATGAGCTGCTTTCCGAGGATTACATCGTGATCGTGGCCGGGTTTCAGGGGCAAAGCCCGCAAGGCGCGCTGACGACGTTAGGCCGGGGCGGCTCGGATTTGACCGCGATCGCCCTGGCGGCCGCGCTCAAGGCGGACGACTGCCAGATTTTCACTGACGTCGATGGCGTCCATACTTGCGATCCGCGAGTGGTGCCAGACGCGAGCAAGATCGACGAGATCGCTTACGACGAGCTGCTGGAGATGGCGGGCGCCGGTTCCAAGGTGATGCAGTCGCGGGCGGTGGAGTTTGCAAAAAAGTTTGGGGTCGATTTCGAAGTGCGCTCGAGTCTCAAGGACGAGCCTGGGACGCAGGGCCAAGGCGGCACCGGCCAACATGGAGGATGTGGTGGTGCGCGGGGTAAGTCTCGAGCGCAACCAGGCGAAGGTGACGATCTGCGGAGTGCCGGATCGACCTGGCTGCGCGGGCCGAATTTTTTCGGCCATCTCGACGGCAAACCTGAGCGTCGACATGATTGTGCAAAACGCCTCCGAGCACTGGGACTACCGACTTGTCGTTTACTTTGCATAAGGACGATTTCGCGGTGGCGGAGAAACTGCTCGCGCCGCTCGTGCGGGAAATCGGCGCCTCGGCCATGACCGCGACCACAGGGGTAGCGAAGCTGAGTGTGGTCGGGATCGGGATGCGATCGCACGCCGGCGTGGCGTCGCGTCTCTTCGCCTGTCTGGGAGAAGCCGGAGTCAATATCCAGCTCATTTCGACCTCGGAGATCAAGATTGCAGTGGTGATCGATGAGCAGGAACTGGAGCGGGCCGCGCAGGCTACCCACGCGGCTTTTGGTCTGGCTCAGCCGCGATTTCCGAGCGGGCCGCTTGCATAAAGGCGTTCGTGCGTTCCAAAGCGCGGCCTCAGCCAATGCCGCCGCTTACAAATGGCTAACGAGTAGGTCAGCCGCGGCTATTTCACCTGCAGGACGTAGAATTCGGCCAGTCCGCTGACTCGCATTTTCCAGCCGAAAATACCCGCCTTGTAAACCGCAACTGCGGGATGATCGGCAACCCCGCCATAATGTTCGTCCTTGTTGGCCAGCTTCCACTTCGAGCCGTCTTCCAGGCTGATGATTTCGCCGGGAGCGACGCCGTTCCAAACGCCGTCGATCCGGCTGACGATGAGGCTCAGTTTTGCCTGCTTCTCGCGCTGCGCTGATTTCTTCTCGACCTTGGCCACTTCTTGTTCGCGATAACCCTGGAGCCAGGCGTTCAGCTTGGCCAGCTCGGCCGGGCTGAGCTTTTCCAGTCCGGCCGCCTTGAATTCCTCCGGCGACATCGCCTGCTGGATGCCGCCGCTGCCGTCCTCCTGTGCGCGCCCCACGGATACGGAGCCTAACGAGAGAGCGGCGACCAGCGCCAGGGCGACGAAGGTCGGGCGAAAGAAGATGATCTTTTTCATGAGAATGAGTGAGGCAAGTGCCGCAGCGTATCAAGTGGTGAGGAACGGTCAAGCTGCGGCGCTTCGCCGATCCTTCCGGATCAGGCGAGCTCTTTCCGCATGCGCACGTGTTTCACGGCTTCGAAGATGGTCGGCGCCGGCCCGACCGTGGCGAATCCATGCTTCTGGTAGAAGCGCTGGGCGTCCTCGCGGGCATTGAGAACAATTGAGGTTGCGCCCGCGGCGCGGGCACGTTTTTCGAACTCCTGAAGGATTCGGCCCCCGAGGCCCTGGCCCTGCGCTCGCGGCTCCACGGCCATGTAGCGCACCTGAGCTTCGGCTGCCGAATTGAAGTGAAGCCGGCCAATCGCGAGGGGTCGGAAATCCGGTCCGGAGATTAGAAGATGTTCACTGGTCTTTTCGATATTGTCCCGTTCCGAGCCACGCGGTTGGTCCCATGGCGCCCTCAAAATGCGCCAGCGCAGATCGAAATACGCTTCCCATTCCGCGGGTGTCTGCGGCGCGCGAGGAGAAGAGGCGACGTATTGCGTCATGGCTGGAATATCCCGGCGACGACGTGCGGGGAAGCGAAATCCATCAAACCAAGCGTAGACTTATGACATCAGACAATGTATGTCATATAAAATACTGGCGTGTTGCGGTCGCTTCGTTATGGAATTCAGAAGCCGGAGGATTTCCGGGGGTTAAAAAGTGAAGCCTAAGAACTCTCTCACGCCCGCATCGGCTCCAGAAAAGGTGGCGTCTCGACCCACCACTAAGTGGCGCTGCCCCTCCATTGCAGCTTCTGGCGAACTACGCCGAAGAACGAGAGTTCGGGAAGCACTGCGAAAGGCAATACTTTCGCAGAGCGCCGGATGGTAATGGTCGAGTTAAACTCCAGTGGAACTGGACTGCGACCGTCAATGGTCAGGAAGACAGGGTAATCCGGCTCACTCGCCTCGATTTCGACGACTGAGTCATCGCCCACGATGACCGAACGATTCGTGAGGACGTGCGGACAGATCGGCGTGATGACGAAAACGCCGGATTGCGGCTCGAGAATCGGCCCGCCGGCGGAAAGCGAGTAAGCGGTCGAGCCGGTTGGCGTGGCGACGACCAATCCATCAGCGTTGAACTCAGTAAGCGACTCACCGTTGACCCGGGTGCGCAAGCGAATGAGCCGCGAGATCTCGCCACGGCTGATTACGGCATCGTTTAACGCTATGAACTCATGGACCCGCTCGGCTCCGCTTGTGATCTCAACTGCCAAGAGAACCCGCTCGCTCAAAGCAAATTTCCCGCTCACGATCGAGGCGATCGCTTCCCGATAAGCGGAGGAGTTTAGGCAAGTCAGGAAGCCGAGCGAGCCGATATTGATGCCAAAAATCGGTTTGATGGTGTCATCCAGGCGGCTGACGACGTTGAGAATGGTGCCATCGCCTCCCAGGACCACGAGGAGGTCCGACTCACTACCCAGTTGGGCAACCGTGCGACGCTCCCCGCCATCGACCAGCTTCGCGGTGTCCGTTTCCACCAGGACCTTAATCCCAGCCCGCTCAAACTCCTCTCGCAGCTGACCGACCAGTTCAGCTGCCCCGGGTTTCCCGGTATGCGCAATCAGGCCAATGATTTTCGGAGACATATGAAAAATTCCTGGTTGCCGTCAGTGCCGGTAATGACGGATGGGACGAGACCCTCCACCTGCGCTCCCATCGCCGGCGCGAACGCGACGATCTTCTGCTGCGCTTTTTCGTGCAACTCCGCTCGAACGCACAATTCCGCCGCCGCTCACGTCCTCGCGCGCGAGTTCGAACTGCGGTTTGATGAGCGCCAGGAGCACCCCGTCTGGTCTGAGCAAAGCGAAGCCGCGGGGCAAGATCAAAGTCAGCGAAATAAAGGAAACGTCGATCACACAGATGTCGATCGGCTCTGGAATCTCGTCTTCCGAGAGGTTGCGAGCATTGGTCTTTTCCAGCGTCACCACCCGAGAGTCATCCCGAATCTTCCACGCCAACTGCCCGTGACCGACATCGACTGCAAAGACTTTGCGCGCCCCATTCTGCAGCAGGCAATCAGTGAATCCTCCGGTCGAAGCGCCGATATCGAGCGCGGTCTTGCCGGAGCAAACGATGCCGAAGTGCTCCAGCGCTCCTTCCAGCTTGAGCCCGCCACGCCCGACATAGCGGTTGCGGATCGCGACCGTAATCTCGTTCTGGTCCTGAACGCCGTCGGAAGCCTTGGCGGCGACGTGGCCGTCAATCCGCACTTCGCCCGCCATGATGGCGGTTTGAGCCTGATGACGGCTCGAAAAAAGACCACGCTGGACCAGAGCCTGGTCGAGTCGAATGCTTTTTGCCATCAATTAGCACCTCATCGAGCCGCCGAAGCGTTCTTAATTTTTGGCGTAACAACGATATTAATCGCCTCACGCAGAATTGTTAAGGCTCTTTCTATCTGAGCAATGGTCGTGACCAAGGGCAATACCAAGGTCACTGTATTGCGGATATTCCGGGTCAGAAGTCCCCGCTCCCTCGCGATTTGGCAGATTTGGGCCGCCTCCCATCCCTCTCCGGCAAGATCAATCGCCCCAATCATCCCGCAGGATCGCGAACCTGCTATTTCCTTGAATCCGGCGAATGCGTCCAGTCCTCTCGAGAGGGCGTCTATTTTCGGCGGGAGAGAAGCAATCGTGTTCTCTTCCCTGAAAATCTCGAGGCTTGCGAGGGCCGCCGCGCAACCAATCGGATTTCCAGTAAAGCTATGCCCATAGAAGAGCGTCGCGCCCAATCCGGAGTCTAGAAACGGCTGGAACAATGCATCTGTAATGAGCGTAAGAGCCAGCGGTAAATATCCACCTGTCAACCCTTTCGCGAAAATATAGATATCTGGATAAACCCCCTCATGCTCGCACCCAAACATCCTTCCGGTCCGACCGAATCCGGTCATGACCTCGTCAGCAATCAGGAGTGCCCCCGAGCTGTCGCACCATTGTCGGAGGCTTTGCAGAGTGCCCGGGGGCCATATCTTCATTCCGGCCGCGCCTTGAATGATGGGCTCGATCACTACAGCCGCCGACTTCCTCCGGTCTTGGGAAGTTTTCCAAGTCATCGACGCTGCCCATGCGTTGGACTGGGAATTCGAAGCCGGACATTTCCCCACGAAACATAGCCGCGGCCCCGAGGCTGGCTGCACCGGCCGTATCCCCATGGTAAGCATCGCGAAAAGAAACCCAGGTCGGCCGCTTCGCCCCCTTCAGTTTCCAATACTGGCTGACGATCCGTAGCGCAGCCTCCATCCCAGTCGAGCCATCATCCGAATAGAAAACCCGACCGAACTTGTCTTCTGGAAACAACTTTACGATCTCCCGGGCCAAATTGATCGCTGGCGGATTGGTCGTGCCAAGAAACGAAGTGTGCGCCACGCGATCGAGTTGTTCGCGGATGGCGGCATTGATCCGCGGATGATTGTGCCCGTGAACATTCGTCCAGATGGAAGCGTTGCCGTCGATGTATTCCCGCCCCCGGCTATCGCGCAGGATCGCCCCCTCCCCTTCGACAAGAACGATCGGCTCGTGCTCCGGCGCGCACCAGGCGCCCATCGGCGTGAAGGGATGCCAAAGGTAGCGTTTGTCGTCGGCGACGAGCTGCGCCGTGTTCCAGCTATCCATCGCGGGTTTGATCGCGCAACATCTTGTCGACCGCGTCGAAATCCTCGGCCGAGGCGCGGCGTCGCTGGTATTTGCGAAAAATGATGTCACGCAACTCGCGCAGATCATCGAGCAGCGGGAGGTCGTAGTATGTCCACTCGTCCTCGTCCCGGAATTTCGCCTGGAACTTCCAGTTCCCGCCGAACTTGGTCACTCGCACCTCTCGTTTACGTCCATCCTCGTCCCGCGAGGTCCATATGTGTTGACTGCGCATAGCGTCGGCTCCTTACATTAGCATTCTTGAAAGACGCAGCCAGACTCCTCCTTTATCTCGCCGGCGTCATCCTGCTCGGCGCACTGCTCGCGCCGCCGCTCTTCTGGCTCGGCCAATCGGTTATCGCCCGCGGTCTGATATTGGGCCTCGCGCGCTTTGATTTCGAAACCTACTTCCACCGCGCCCTGCTGGTCGCAGCCCTGGTTTTGCTCTGGCCGCTCCTGCGGGGCGTTCGGGTGCGAGGCTGGCGTGATCTCGGCTTGGAGAAAAATGCCCGGCCGGCCTCCGATCTCGGGATCGGATTCGTGATTGCGGCCATTCCCCTGCTCTGCTGCGGAGCGGCTCTCATTGCGCTCAATATTTACTCGCTGCGGCAATCCTTTCTCTGGCACAAAATGCCGACCGTGCTCTTTGCGGCCAGCTTCGTGCCGATTCTGGAGGAATTGCTCTTCCGCGGTTTCATTCTCGGCATCCTGCTCCGCAGTTTCTCCCGATTCGGCGCGCTCCTGTTCACCTCGGCGCTCTTCTCCATCATCCATTTCCTGAAAGCGCCGGACGCAACCACGCCTAACGACGCCGTCACCTGGGCCTCCGGCTTCGTCTCGATCGCCCATTCCTTTTGGCAATTTGCCGACCCGGTCCTGCTGGCCGCCGGATTCCTGACCCTCTTCGCAATCGGTTGCATCCTGGCCGATGCCCGCCTCCTCACCCGTTCCCTCTGGTTGCCGATCGGATTGCACGCCGGTTGGATTTTCGCCAATGGCACCTTCAGCAAAGCCGCGCACCGCGAAGCGCTCGCGCTGCCGTGGGTCGGGAAAGACTTGCTCGTCGGAATCGTACCTCTTATTCTCGCGCTCGCCAGTTGGGCGCTCATGCGTCTCTGGGTGAAACATGCCGATCAGCGCGCTTCGCAACCCTCTGCGGGGACTCGTTAGCCTTTTTTATCCACCCTTCTGTGCTGGCTGCGCGGGCCCAGTTGAAGGCGAGGATTATCTTTGCGCCAAGTGTCGGGAAAAGGCGCCGCGCCTTCTGCCGCCATTCTGTGCGAAATGCTCGCAGAGTTTTTGCGGCGACATCAGCGGCGTCTTTACTTGCGCGAATTGCGCCGACCGCAGCCTTCATTTCGACGCGGCTGTGTCCGCCTACCGAAGTCGCGGCGTGGTGCGCAAGCTCATTCACGAATTCAAATACGGGCGCCAGATTCATCTGCGCCATCAGCTCGGTCAGTGGCTCAGTGAAGCGCTGAAAGATCCGCGCCTGGCTGGCCGGCGTTTCGATCTCATCGTGCCGGTCCCGTTGCATCCGGCGCGGCAGCGCGAACGCGGCTTCAATCAGGCCGAACTGCTCGCCACCGCCCTCCACCACCTCACCCACCGGCCGATGAGCAGGGTCCTGCAGCGCACCCGCTACACCACCACCCAGACGCAGTTCGATCGCAGCGAGCGCATGGAAAATCTCCGCGGGGCCTTTCGTTTACGGCGCGGCAGCAACGTGCAAGGTTTGCGCATGTTGTTAGTCGACGATGTCCTCACCACGGGATCGACCCTGAGCGAATGCGGATTGACCCTGAAAGATGGCGGCGCGCTTTCCGTCCACGCCGTGACCGTCGCTCGCGGCTAAAAAATCATGGCCATTTTCAAGAAACCAGCGCTCCGCACCGAGAGCCGCAAGAAACGCGAAATGCCGCAGGGGCTCTGGCAGAAATGCCCCGGTTGCGGCGAAGTGGTGCACGAAATCGAGCTGACCGAAAACGATCGCGTCTGTCCGCGCTGCGAATATCACTTCACCATGTCGGCCAAGGAAAGAATCGCGAGCCTGTGCGATCCCGACAGCTTCATCGAGCTCGACGCCGGGCTTTCATCGATCGACACCCTCAAGTTTCAGGGCCAGGCGAGTTACAAGGATCGGCTGCGCAAATACCAGGACAGCACCGGGCTGGTCGACGCGGTCTTGAGCGGGCACGGCCTGGTCGAAGGCTATAAAGTCGCGATCGCGGTCATGGATTTCAGCTTTCTCGCCGCCACCATGGGCTCCGTCGTCGGCGAGCGCATCACCCGCATGATCGAATATGGCACCGCCAACCGCTGTGGCGTCATCATCGTCGCGGCCTCGGGCGGCGCGCGCATGTATGAAGGCATGCTCAGCCTCATGCAGATGGCGAAGACGAGCGGGGCGCTTGCCCTGCACGCCTGCCAGAATCTTCCTTTCTTCTCCGTTCTGACCAACCCGACCACCGCCGGGGTCATGGCCAGCTTCGCGTCGTTAGGCGACGTCATCATTGCCGAACCGAGAGCGATGGTCGGCTTCGCCGGCCCGCGCGTGATCAAGGAAACGACCCACCAGGATTTGCCCGAGCGTTTCCAGACCGCCGAGTTCCTGGAAGAACACGGCCTGATCGATCTCATCGTCCATCGCAAAGCGATGCGCTCCCAGCTCGCGCAATTGCTCGCTTACTTCTCGGCCGCGCATTGAACGCTCGGTGGGCCAACCGGTGACTCTATCTTCCTACCGGGAAGCGCTCGGCTGGCTTTTCGGCACCCAGCGTTTCGGGATCAAGCTTGGCCTCGAGAATACCCGTCGCCTTTTCGCCGCCCTCGACCTGCCCTGCCCTAACGAACGCATCATTCACGTCGCCGGCACCAACGGCAAAGGTTCCGTCTGCGCCCTGCTCGATTCGGTTTGCCGCGCGGCCGGTCATCGCACCGGGCTTTTCACCTCGCCGCACCTGGTCAGCTTTCGCGAGCGCATCCAGGTGAACGGCGAACTCATTTCCGAGCACGAGGCGACGCGCGGCCTAACGACCATCCGTGCCCTAATTTCCGGTTGGGATCCGCACCCGACGTTTTTCGAAATCGTCACCGCCCTTGCCCTGGCCCATTTTCGGGAAGCGAAGGCCGGGATCGTCATCCTCGAGACCGGCATGGGCGGCCGACTCGACGCCACTAACGCCGTCCAACCGGTCGTCTCCGTCCTCACCCCGATCGACCTCGACCATCAGAAATGGCTCGGCCATACCCTTCCCGAGATCGCGCATGAGAAAGCGGGCATTATCAAGCCCGGCGTGCCGGTCGTTTCCGCCATGCAATCAGCGCAAGCCGAAGCGGTCATCCGGGCCCGCGCCGCGGAATGCGGCTCCCCGCTCGATTTCGTTAGGCAACCCTTCGACCGCTGGCCGATCGCCCTTCCCGGCACGCATCAGCAACAGAACGCCGCCCTCGCCCTCTCTGCCCTGCACACCGCCCATATCGAAGTGAATGACGATGCCATCGCCCGCGGCTTGGCGGCGGTGGAATGGCCGGCCCGCTTTCAGCGTTGGGACGAGCAAACCGTCATCGACGGCGCCCATAATCCGGCGGGCGCGCGCGTTCTGGCCCGCACCTGGCGCGAGACCTTCGGTAATCAGCAGGCGACTATCCTGCTCGCCACCTTGTTGGACAAGGACGCCGCTGGAATCTGCGCCGCGCTCGGCCCGATCGCGCGCCGCTGGTTGCTCCCTTCGATTCGGAGCGAGCGCGCGCTCTCGCCCGATGAGTTACGCCTCACGATCCAAACCCAATTTCCCGAGGCCCCCGTCGCCATCCAGCCTTCCCTGGCAGCTGCCTGGGCCGAAGCGCAGCGCGATACTGCCCCGATCCTCATCACCGGCTCGTTGCATTTCGCCGGCGAAGCCCTCGCCTTCCTTCGCGGCGAGCCGGCCGCGTTTGAAGAGTGCCTGCAGTAAAAGTGCGGCCACGCTTTCCACTTGCCAGGCAAACTCTACTGGTAAGAAAGTCATGTCGATGAAACTCCGCTTTTCTTCGCTTTTCGCCTGCACCGTCTTGGTGGCCGGATTTGTCCTAGCCGAGGAAAAGACAGTCGAGTTCCAAGGCAAAGTCTCGGCCGTCGACTTGGCTACCAAGACCATTACCGTGCGCGCCGGCCACAAAGATTTCGTTTTCTCGATCAACATTCAACGCTGCAATGTCGTCAAAGACGGCTTCTACCCCTTCATCCCGGGCGCCCAGTCTCCCGCTCTGCGCAGCGCGCGGGTGGGCGATTCCGCCGTCGGCACTCTGCTCGTGGAAAATTCGCAGCCGATTGTGACCCACCTCTACCTAACGACCAAGCCCGAGTCCGGCGTGCGGGTCAAAGAAAAGCACGGGTATATCACCAGCCCCTACCATTTCGTTAGCCCACTCAGCCATGGAACGGTAGGTCACGGTATCATTGACGTGCGCGGCTATGCGCGCGGCTCCATGCTGGTGGATAGCGACACGGGGAAAATCTTCCTCGTTCCCTAGGACGCCAGTGCGATGGGAAAAATCAAACTGGGCGCGCCGAGGGTGAGTTCGGGGCGGCCCGGCGCTCCCGTTCGTAACTTCATGTTACTCTGTCCTCCGAAATCGCTCTGCCCCAAACAAGGAAGTCGAACAGCGGCCAGGCCGTGGCCAGAACGAGACTGAGCAGCAGCGCGGTCGCCCAGGGAGACGAAGTTCAGGCCGAGATTGACGAAGAAGAGATACGCCAGCGGTGCGAGGAGAAGCAGCACGGGCAATGCAGTCAGCAGCCCCCAGCTTGCGCGAGCCAGGCCTCCGCGCGCACGCAGACCGAGGAGCAAACTTCCTGTCCCGAGCAAACACGGCCACTGCAGGACGTAGCTGGCGCCGGCCAGCAGACCAAGAGTGATTACAGATAACAGGGCGACACCGATGAGTAATCCGCCGGCGAGCGTCCGCGCTCCGATTCTTGCACTCTGCCAGCGGAGGATTCTCGCTCCCAGCAAGAAGCCAAGCGCGACGAGGAGAGCGAAGAAGAGCTTGTTCGCAACAGTGTCGCCTTCCCCTAACGAATCGCCAATCGCGAGCGTGATCGCACCCCAGGCCAGCAGCATCCCGCCACTTGTGAAAAGCAGCAGAAGGAAAAAGGCACCAAGACTCTTGAGACTCAGCCGAAGCAGCCCGCGACGATGTCCGAGCAGGAAGGCCGTAGTCATGAGCAGGAGGGTAGCCGCCACCAGGATCCACGCGCCCCAAGCCGGGTAGACCAGAAGATGTGAGCCGATCCAGTTGAAATAGATGCAGTCCGATTTCCGAACATCAGTCAGCGGCAGATTACCGAAGTGCCGGGCGAGGGCGAGCGTGTTCATACCCATGTGCTGCACGCTGCGTGGGTCGAGGTTGGCCAGGGTGTCATTCGCAGAATGATAATTCCGCACCGTCTCGGTGAAGGCGAAGTTGAAAGCGCCGACTCCGGTCTTTTTCAACTCCGTCAGATCGGTGTCGTTAGGCAAGAGCCGGTAAATCGAATACATGAGCGAAGAAGCCAGCGGATAAGGCGCCGTGCGGGCAAACTCGGCGATCAGCCAGCCGCTCTGATCGCTCGTCTCGAACATCAAGGCCGGTCCGGAGCTGCCTCGTGCTTCGAGGTTCAGCAGGATCCCGACCCGATCGGAAAGATCGGGATGATCGCGAACGAACCCAGCGGCCCCGACCAACCCGACTTCTTCACCATCCGTCAGCAAAACGAGAAGATCGTTGGCGAGCGGCGAACCGGTGCGCAGAGCACGTACCGCCTCCAGGATGGAAATAACGCCAGCCCCATCGTCGGCCGCGCCCGGACCAGTTGGCACCGAATCATAATGCGCCATCAGCATGACAGCGCGGTGGTTGGCTTTACCGGGCAAGGTAGCGACGATGTTTTGCACCCGCGTTTCCCTAACGAGTCCGCGGTCTCCGGGCCGACCGCTGGTCTGTTCAATCTTCACCTCCAAGCCGAGACCCCGCAAAGTGGCAACCAGATATGCGCGCACCTCGTCATTTGCCGGGGACCCGATCGGGTGTGGGCGCGCGGCGATGTAGGGCAAATGCAACAAGGCGCGAGCGGCCGCGAATTGGTCAGGCGGAGTGTCCGGACCGAGGGATACCGGCGGACGTGTTCCGTAGAGGCCGAGGATTGCGAACAAAAAGAGAAGACACCAAAAGGCGACGCGGAGCGCCCGATGGGATGCGGGCGGGTCGGTAAGCCGCAGCCGGTCGCTGTCAGATTTCAAATTGCAAGAAGGGAAGAATTACGGACGGCGGGGATCATCGCGCCACGGATCAAGCGGCGGACGGCGGCGAAACCTCGATTCGCGGAAAGAGCGGGATTGGTTTGCCGACGACGTGGCCATCCGGCAGCTTCCCCCACTCCGCCTCGGCGAGCGAGAAGCGCTCCTCCTTGCCGGCGAGCGCGGGCTCCATCTTCCAATTGAGCTGGTCGAAGATACCGTGGGCGGCTTTCGGCAGGACCGGCGAGATGAGGATGGCGATGATGCGGAGGCGCTCGGCGAGGTCGTAGAGGAGCGCGGCGACGGTCTCGGCCTGGCCTTCTTTCATCAGCTTCCAGGGCGCGGTTTGTTCGATCTGCTGGTTCGCCTCGGTCGCGAGCTGGATGGCGCGGCCGGCCCGCTCGAGGGCAAGGTCGAGGACAGGCGGCTGGCCGCGGCGCAAAGCTCCGCCGCAATAGCGGACGGCCATGCTTAGGGTGCGGTTGAGCAAATTGCCGAGAGAGTTGGCGAGATCGGAGTTGTAACGCTCGATCAGCCGTTCCTCGGAAAAATCGGCGTCTTTCCCGGTGACGATGTCGCTCATCAAATAATAGCGAAGCGCTTCCGGGCCGTATTTGTCGGCCAGCTCGTTAGGATCGACGACGTTGCCGAGGCTTTTGCTCATCTTGGCGCCGGTGATGTTCCACCAGCCGTGCACGAGAAATTTCGGCATCTGCTCGTCGGGAAAGCCGAGGGCGTGGAGCATGATCAGCCAGTAAATGCCGTGCGCCGGGATGAGGATGTCTTTGCCGATGACGTGCACGGCCGGCCACTTTTCCTGAAAGGATGAAGGCTGCAGGCTGAAGGATGAAATGGCCGGATCGTAGCCGATGAAGCTGATGTAGTTCATGAGCGCGTCGAACCAGACGTAAGTTGACGTAATCGGGATCGAAGGGCAGCTCGATCCCCCAACTCGAGGCGCGATTTCGGGCGCGAGATGCAGAGGTCGCCGCTTAGTTTCTCGACCGCGTTGATGCAGCTCGGTCTGGCGGAAATCGGGGGTGACGCAATCGGGATGGGAACGGAGATAGGCCAGCAGCCAGTCTTTGTGTTTTGCGAGGCGGAAGTAATAGTTCTCTTCCTCGCGCTGCTCGACTTGGCCCCACTCGGGGCCGAATTCCCCATCGGGGCCGCGCTCTTTGTCGGTCAGGAACTGTTCCTGGCGGACGCTGTAATAGCCGGCCTGTTTGTCCTTGTAGATCTGGCCTTCGTCGTAAAGGCGCTGGAGCATTCCTTGCACACATTTCTTGTGCAGCGGGTCGGTGGTGGCGGCCCAGCCGTCGTAGCGGACTTCGAGTTTCTCCCAGAGGGCGTTGAATTTCGCGGTGATTCGGTCGACGAATTCCTGCGGCGCGACGCCCGGCTTTCTCGGCTGATTGCTGCACTTTCTGTCCGTGCTGATCGACGCCGGTGAGAAAGAAAACCTCCTCGCCTTTCAGCCGATGATAACGCGCGATGACATCGGCGAGGACTTTCTCGTAGGCGTGGCCGATGTGCGGCGCGCCGTTGGTGTAGTCGATCGCGGTGGTGATGAAGAACGGCTTCGGCATCGGGCTCGGAGATATTGCGGGCACAGCCTGCGCGGCGCAACCGTGGGCTTCGCCTAACGAGCGCTCGCGACGGGGTTACGCGTCGGTCCTGGCTCCGAACCAGGAGACCAGACCGGCGGCGACAAGGGTGGCAAGACCGCCGAGGAGCAGGTGGCGATGGATGCTCGCCCAGAGCTCCGGGCTGGAGTCGGTCGCGCGATCGTCGAAGGTCCCGTGGGCGCCGCGGTCTTCCTCGGCGTCGACCGGTTCCCACAGGTTGTAGGCGCGATTCGGGTCGACCGGGCCGTTATGCTGCTGCGCGTCGTAGCCGGTCTTGCCGAGATACCAATCGAGCAGACCGGGAACAAGCCGGTTGGCGAGGATCGCCTGCACCGTGGGCATGCCGACGAAGATCTCCCGCCGGGGATGGTGCGAGGCGAAGAGGATGGCGCGAGCGGCGACTTCCGGCTGGTAAATGGGCGGGACCGGTTGCGGTTTTCTCGGCAGCCGGCTTTTTACCCAACTGAATTGCGGGGTATTGAGCGCGGGCATCTGCACCATGCAGGTGCGGACTTTGCTCCCATCGTGGATCAGCTCGCAGCGAAGGGAATCCATGAAGCCTTGGATGGCGTGCTTCGCACCGCAGTACGCGGATTGCAAAGGGATGCCGCGATAGGCCAGCGCGGAGCCGACCTGGATGATGGTGCCGCGATCGCGTGGCAACATGCGACGAAGCGCGCTCAGGGTGCCGTAAACGTATCCGAGATAAGTGACTTCGGTGACGCGCTTGAATTCCTCCGCTGTCATCTCCTTGATCGGCGAGAAGACTGAGGTCATGGCGACGTTTACCCAAACGTCGATCGGGCCGAATTGTTTTTCGATTTCCTCGGCGGCGCCCTCGACCTGTTCGGCATTGGCGACATCGATCGGGAACGCGATCGCTTCGCCGCCCAGCCGGCGGACATCGGCCAGCGCACCTTCGAGCCCGCTCTTGCCACGCGCGATCAGCCCGAGCCGCGCCCCTTCCCGGGCAAACGCCTGCACAACCGCGCGTCCCACTCCGGCAGACGCCCCAGTCACGACGATGGTCCGCTGTTTTGTTTGTTTCCTCACACAGCCGAATCGGAAACGCGACCGCCGCCGGGTGTGGACAATCCGGGCGCGCTACTCCAGACCGAGCGCGCGGAATGTCTCGTCGACATGCCGGAAGTGCACTTCGAGTGAGCATAATGCGTCGATCTCTTCCGGCGAAAGCAGCGCGGTAATTTCCGGCTCGTCCTTCGCATTCTCGGCGAAAGGTTTTTCACCCTGCCAGGTTTTCATCGCGGCGCGCTGGACGGCTTCGTAGGCGGTCTGGCGATTGGCCCCGGCCCGGGTCAGCGCGAGGAGAATGGATTGACTGTGATAGAGGCCTTTCGTTAGGCCGAGGTTGCGCTCCATGTTCTCGGGGTAGACGAGTAGTTTCTCGATCAGGCCGCGCAGCTTCGTCAACATGTAATCCATCAAGGTGCACGAATCGGGCAGGATGATGCGCTCGGCGCTGGAATGGCTGATATCGCGCTCGTGCCAGAGGGCGACGTTCTCGAGCGCCACCACGGCATTCCCCCTCACCACGCGGGCCAGCCCGCTCAAGCGCTCGGCCGTGATCGGGTTGCGCTTGTGCGGCATGGCCGAACTGCCTTTCTGCCCGGCGCTGAAGAATTCCTCCACTTCCAGCACCTCAGTCCGTTGCAAGTGACGCAGCTCGGTTGCCCAGCGATCGATGCTGGAGGCAATGAGTGCGAGGGTGGTGGAAAATTCGGCGTGCCGATCGCGCTGGATGATCTGGGTGGAAATTTTCGCGGGCTTAAGCCCAAGCTTTTCGCAGACATGCTGCTCGATCTGCGGATCGAGATGAGCATGGGTGCCGACGGCGCCGCTCAGTTTCCCGACGGCGACGCGAACGAGGGTTTGCGAGAGGCGCTCCTCGGCGCGGCCGAACTCGTCGAACATGAGCGCTAGTTTGAGGCCGAAGGTGATCGGCTCGGCGTGGATGCCGTGGCTGCGGCCGATCATTGGCGTCATCTTGTAGCGACGCGCCTGCGTGCCAACCGTGGCGCGCAATTCGCGGAGATCGTCGAGCAGGATTTTGCCGGCCGACACCAGCTGCACGGCGAGCGTGGTATCGAGAATATCCGACGAAGTCAGCCCCTGGTGAATCCAGCGCGCCGCCGGGCCGACGGACGCCGCGACGTTTTCCAGGAATGCGATGACATCGTGATTGGTCCGTTTCTCTATCTCGTTGATCTCGGCGATCGAAAAGCGGCCCCGCTCGCGGATGGCGGCCGCATCTTCCGCGGGGATTTGGCCGAGCTCGGCCATCGCTTCGCAGGCCAGGGTCTCGATTTCGAGCCAGATCGCAAATTTCCTCTGCTCGGACCAGAGCTCGCGCATCGGCGCGCGGGAATAACGCTCAATCACCGGCCCAACATAGAAAGCCGCACGGCGGCGGCAAAGCGATTCGTACCAAAAGAAACGTCGCCCAGGCGGATCGACCGCAAGGGCGACGTTCTACGTCGCTAAAAGACGAAAATTTGTTAGCAGACCCGGGCGCGATTGAACCGTCCGTTGCTTTGCACGCGGACCTGTCCGCTGCCGAGCAGGTCGGCCACCGCAGCGACCGTTTCCTTGGTGTTTTTAGTGCACGAGCTGACCGCCATGATGAGGTCACCGAGTGAAAGGGGCGGGCGTGTTTTGAGGATTTGGGTATTCTTTTTCATATGAGGCTGATCCTTGTTCAGCAAATTGGATGCCACCATACAGGTGTAGATTGGTTTCCCTCGTAAACGTTCAAACTTGATCGATCAATAAGCGGCGGAACGGATCATCTTTTGACACTTGTGTAAAGAATCCCGACATCGGGAAATCGCCAGCCGGGCAGAGCGGATCCTCCTCCGCAGGGCGGCTACCCCGACAGTTTCAGCGTGCCACTGGAGGTTTGGCGGTCAGGCGAAGCACGAGAAGATACAAAATCGCCAGGACGGCGACGCAAATCACGATCGTGAGCGACTTGGCCTTCATCAGATGAATCAAGGCGTCTGGATTCTGGAGAAGATCAGGTTGAGCGCGATACGCCTGGTCGCCCAAGTAGGCCAAAACCGTGCACCAGATCGCTGAACCGACGATCGTGACGAGGCTGAAGACCCAAAAATTCATCCGCACAATCCCCGCCGGGATGGAAATAAGGTGGCGAATGACGGGCAATAGCCGCGCGAAGAACACCCCGCCCGCTTCGTAACGCTGGAGCCAGACTTCGGCACGTTCCAGCTTCTCGGGCGGAACGAAGAAGTATTTCCCGAAGCGTTGCACCACTGGGCGTCCAACCAGCAGCGCCACCCAATAGGTGATCGCAGCCCCGAGCCAGGAGCCGAAAGTGCCGGCCAGAATGACCCCGGTGAAGCTCAAGTGGCCCTGTGCCGCGAGGAAGGCCGCCGGTGGAATGACCAGCTCGCTCGGCACCGGGAAAATGGAGCTCTCCATGGCCATAAGGGCGATAATGCCAAGGTAGCCGCCGTGCAGGACCCAACCGAACCAGATTTCAAGAAGATGATGCATGGGAGCAAATGCGGATTGCGGAATTCAGAATTCGGAATTGAAATAGCGAAGCGCGAAGCATGCCTTTCAATCCTCATTCCGCAATCCACAATCCATCTTGGCCATGATCTATCGCCGCGTGCTTCATTATTACCGGCCCTTTCTCGGGTCGACGCTCGCCGGCCTGGCCTTCTCGCTCGTCGGGATCGGGGTAAACCTGCTTAAGCCGTGGCCAGTCAAGGTGATCGTCGACCAGATCCTGCCGGCTGACTCTGCCTTCCGGGCGGCGAACGCCAACTGGCAGAGCTACATTCCCCTGCTCTGCCTCGCACTTGTCGGGTTGCAGGTGCTGTGGGGACTGATCAATCTCCTCACCAACTATATATTCGTGAAGGTCGGCCTCCAGGCGCTACTCAAGTTGCGCACGGATCTTTATTCCTACCTGCAATCGCTCTCCCTCAAGTATCACGACGCGCGGCGCTCGGCCGATTCGAGCTTTCGCGTGGCCTACGATTCGCAGGCCATTCAGACGATCTACAACAAGGGCTTCACCAACATCTTTGGTTCCGTCATCACTCTTGTCGGCATTTTTTGCATCATGCTGCGGCTCGATTGGCAGCTCACTTTGCTGTCGTTAGGCATCGTCCCCTTAATTGTCGGTGCGATCTATTTCTTCGCCCATCGTATTCGGACGGAGTCGACTTCCATCCAGGAACAGGACAGCGCGATGCTGACCCAGGCCCAGGAAGGCTTGAGCTCGATCCGAATGGTGGCGGCTTTCGGGCGCGAGGACTTCGAGGTCTCGCAATTCCACCAGCGCGCGCAACGCAGTCTCCAGGCCAACCTGAAACTTACCCTGACGAACGTGCAGAGCGCGCTCGTCATCACCACCCTGATGGGAATCGGCACCGCCGCGATGTGGTACCTCGGCACGCTCCATGTCCTCGCCGGCACGCTCACCCTCGGCTCGCTCATTCTTTTCAGCTCCTATCTGGTAATGCTCTACCAGCCGCTCCAGGAGCTCACCTACACGGCTTGGGCGATGGAAGGCGCGACCGCCGGCGCGCAACGCTGTTTCGAGGTGCTCGATCGCGAGGACGACGTGCGCGACTCGCCCGGCGCAATCGCGATCACCGAGACCAAGGCCGCGATCGCCTTCGACCAGGTGAGCTTCGCCTACAACGAGAAGAGCCCGGTCCTGGCCGGCATCGATCTCCGCATTTCGCCTAACCAGATCGTCGCGCTGGTCGGCGGCACCGGCGCGGGCAAGAGCACCCTGCTCAGTCTCGTCCCGCGCTTTTACGATCCGACCGCGGGCGTCGTCTCGCTTGATGGTCGCGACGTGCGGGAGATCAGCAAGAAATCGCTCCGCGAACAGATCGCCATCGTCCTCCAGGACACTCTCCTCTTCTCTACCACCATCCGCGAAAACATTGCCTACGGCCGGCCGGAGGCGAGCGACGCGCAGATTCGCGAAGCGGCGGAACGCGCCCAGGCCGACACCTTCATCACGCGTTTGCCTAACGGATACGACAGCCCTGTCGGCGAACGCGGCGGACATCTCAGCGTGGGACAACGCCAGCGCATCGGCATCGCCCGCGCCTTCCTCAAAGACGCGCCCATTCTCCTGCTGGATGAGCCCACCTCCGCCCTCGATCCGACGACCGAGGCCGCCATCATGGAAACGATTAAGGACCTGATGAACGGCCGCACCACCCTCATCGTCACTCACCGCCTCGCCACCATTCATGGGGTCGACCAGATAGTCGTCCTCGAACATGGCCGGATCGTCGAGAGCGGTCGCGGCGTCGACCTCGTGGCGCAGGGCGGCGCCTACGCGAAACTCTACGCGGCCGGCAACTATCCCGGATGAACCACGAAGAGCACGAAGGGGATGAAAAGAAGATAAGCTTAAAATCCTTCGTGAACTTCGCGTCCTTCGTGGTTAAGAACTCCCCCGCATGAGCAACGTCAACGACGACCGCCGGGTCGAAGCCGATTGGTGGAGGAACCCGATTCCGCCTAACGTTCGCTTCGGCGCCGGATTTTACTGTGAGAGCGCCCAAATCTTTCGCTTCCTGCGCAACCGCGAGGAAGGCGCACTCACGTTAGGCGACTACGTTTCCTGTTACGCCGGATGCTCCTTCGCGATCGGCGAGCAAGGCCGCTGCACAGTGGGCGATTTCACTTTGATGAACGGCGCTCTCATCATGGCCGAAGAGCTGATCGAGATCGGCAGCTATTGCCTGATTTCCTGGAACGTCGGCATCGCCGATTCCGACTTTCATCCAATCGATCCGGCGCAGCGCCGTCTCGATGCCCTCGCCCTCGCGCCCTATTATAAGGAGCGACCGGCGCGACCGCCCATCCGCACCGCGCCCGTCCACATCGCTGATAACGTTTGGATCGGCATGAACGCCGTCATTCTAAAGGGTGTGACCATTGGGGAGAACTCCGTCGTGGCGGCCGGTTCGGTCGTCTCGAAAAGCGTCGCACCCAACACGGTCGTGGCCGGCAACCCGGCGGTCGTCGTGAAGCAGTTATAACTACAAGGGAAACGAAGATGGAAGCTGATGAACTTTCTAAACGAGCGCGAGAATTAAGTCTGGCTCAGCTTCCGTTCCGGATGGAGCTGCCCCTGCCCAGGGAAACAAAGGCGTGGAGAAGATAAATCAAACCCAGACCTTCGTGTCCTTCGTGTTAAAGAAATGAAACGCAAAAAGATCGTCGTAATGGGTTTCATGGGCTCGATGCCGATTGCTGGCGTCATCTGGCAGCACGTCCACTACATCGTCGGGCTGCAAAGGCTCGGGCACGACGTCTATTACCTCGAAGATTCCGCGCGCATGCCTTACAACCCCCAAACCTTCGAGCAGGGCGAAGATTACTCTTACGCCGCCCAAATCCTGCTCCAATTAGCCAACGAATTCGGGTTCGAGCATCACTGGGGCTATTGCGCCCGCTACCTGAGCGCCAGGCCGACCGCCGGACTGCGCCTGGCGAAAATCCAGCAGCTTTACATCGAGGCCGACGCCATCCTCAACGTCTGCGGCTCGCAGGAGTTCAACGACGACTTACGCAAGAGCGACGCCATCCTCTACGTCGAGAGCGACCCCGGCGTCGAGCAGATCAAGGTCGACCAGCGCAATCGCGGCACGATCGATTACCTCAAACAGCACCGTGCCCTTTTCACCTTCGGCGAAAACATCGGGACGGATCGGTTTCCCGTGCCGCTCCATCGCAAGCAATGGCTCCCGACCCGCCAGCCGGTGGTGAGCGATCTTTGGCGAACGAAAAAACTTCCCAAGTCCACCGCCGTCTTCACCTCCATCGCGAACTGGTCGACCAGCGGCCTGAAAGACATCGCATGGCGCGGCGAAAAATATCTCTGGAGTAAATCGCGCGAATTTCTCCGCTTCGTCGCGGCGCCGAAGAAAGCCGGCGAAGCCTTCGAGTTGGCGACCGACATCAAGGATCCGAAGACCCGAGACAAATTCCTGGCCCACGATTGGCGCTTTCGCGGCCCGCACGACATGAGCGTCGATTACTGGAGTTACCGCGACTACATTCGCCGCTCGAAAGGCGAGTTCACGGTTGCGAAAGATCAATACGTCCGCCTGCATACGGGCTGGTTTAGCGATCGCAGTGCCTGTTACCTCGCCGCCGGCCGGCCGGTCATCACGCAGCAGACCGGCTTCACGGATCATTACGGCAATAGCGGCGGATTGTTCGCCTTTAAGACGCTAGGGGAAATCGCCGAGGCGGTGCGTGAGATCAATGCCGACTATAAAAAGCACAGCCGGGCGGCGCGGGCGATAGCTTGCGAAGTGTTCGAGGCGGAGAAGGTGCTCGCGAATCTGCTCGATCGCGCCGGCATTTAGAAAGACGACGACCTTCAGCGAGAATGGTTGCCGATAGGCACGCCGTCGCGGGCATGGGCGCTCTCTCGAGCCAAACCTGGCCGCGACTCTTTCACCTTCAGCTTGGCGTTCTCGCTCAGCACACTGCCGACGGAATTGCTCACCAGGACAGAGAATAACGATCCATTATCGCCCTGGGTAGTCGGCGGGGTCGTATAAGTCGCCTTATGCGCGCCCGCGATATCGAGCGCATTCTTCTTCCACTGGTAATGCAAAGGCCTTCCGCCCGTAGCCGTCACCGAAAATTTGCCTGGCTCGCCTATTTTCACCGTGACATTGGCCGGCTGCGCGGTGATGACCGGCGGCGCGGGAGTAGGTGTCGGCGTCGGCGTGGGTGTGCCCTCCGAGACGGTGTAGCTAAGGTGGACGACACCGTTTTCGTCAACGGTCTCCAAAATCAACCGATCAGGATTTTGCATGATCGTGACCAAGCCGAAGCCAGAGCACCTGTCGTCGTAATATCCCTCGCTCCAATGCCCGACAGAACCCGTCGAGCAAAATCCTTTGCGGGCGGCGTTGGCCTGGCTCACGCACATTTCGGGGAAGCCGACGTTTGTCCCGTCGTCGATCGCGGAGAGGTGGAGGTCGCCCGAAATGAAGACGACGCCTGTGATGTGATTGGATTCGATGAAGCTCCGCAGTCCGTTCCATTCCGTCTGGTAGCCCGCCCAGCCATCAGGAAATTTAGTGGTCGGATTAATGACCACCGAGGTGAAGATAACTTTCCAGCGCGCGCTTGATGTCAGGAGGCCGTTTTCCAGCCATTGCAACTGACCCGTGGCGCCAAGATTGTTTCCGTCGAGCATACTCTTGTTGGCATCATCGCCATCCAGCTCCGAATCCCTTTGGCTGCGGCAATCAAGAACGAAGTAATCGACTTGCGCGTAGCTGAAACGCTGCCAGTTCCCCGGCTTCACCGCCGGCAGCGGATAACTCGGCATATACTCCTCAAAGACCTGTTGGGTGTCGCCCCAATTCGCATAGGTCTTATCGACATTATTTAGCCCGCTATCGTGATCATCCCACTGATGCATGATCGGAGACTTACGGAGGATCTCGGTGACGAAGCCATCCATATAGGGCGTGGCCGGGTCATAAAGAGTCTTGAACATCGCCCGGCGTTCCGGAATCGTCTGCGGATTCGTATGATCGAAATCACCGCCAATAAAGACAAAGGCGGGACTCCGGGCCGCCGCGCTCGAGAAGGTCCGAAAGGAGCGATCTAGTTTTGCGACCGTGACGAAGTCCGTGAGGACAGCGAATTTGAAATCACGCGTGCTGCCGGCCACCGGGAAGGTTTTGAAGGAAGGATAGGGGGGACTCATTTGAGAGAGGCCGCCGACGACCACATTCAGGTAGTAGGTGGTCTCAGCGCTGAGGCCGGCCAGGGGGATGATTTGCGTGAAATCAGCTGAGGAGCTTGTAATGAACTGTCTCGATTCCTGGTAGGTAGCGAGGTTGGGATCCGTTCCATAGCGAAGGCTCACGCTCCCGGCCTGATCGGTTCGCACAAAAACGTTAGCCGCCGAATCCGTCGTTCCTCCGACGACCGGCCCGTGGGCTAAGACGGGCGCGGCCAGCAAATCGCTGGCTAAGATTTGGCCGCCGATTAAGGCGAGGACGAGAAATGTTTTACTAAAAAACATAATGAACCTCCACTTTTGTTACCTACTCTTCATCAATGCGAGGCCACCTCCCATCCGGAGGCGCTCAGCGAGCGTGATCCTATTCGAGCAACGGCCCACGCTGAATCTATCACCCGCGAACGCATCGTATCGAGTCTGAGAAGCCTAATCAATTCTTAAATTGAGCGCACGGGACACGCCAATTGACATCGAAAAGAGGACAGGCCGGACACCGGAAACCCACTCTCCGTCGAGTCATTTGTGCGCGATCCAAGCTCGACCTCAAGTTAGCGGCGCAGGCGTTCCTCACGCGCGTGCTCGACTTTAGCTCGGCCATTGCGGTTCGGAGTCGAGCAACTGTCACAATTCCCACCATGAAGAACACGAAGGACCCTGGCCTTCTCTGCTTCGTGCGGTTCGTGCCTTTCGTGGTGTCCTAAGGGAGGTACGTTAACGTCAGATCGTTGCCGTCGCCCCCGTGGGCGTTCAGGACAAAGACCCCATTAGCGGCAGTGGAAAATTGTAAAAGCCTACGGAGCCACCATACCCGCCGTTATTCTGCGCGCCGTCGATCGTGAAGTGTGCATTCTCGGCCGTGGATTGATCGCGAAATAAGTAATACCCACCACCGACATCGAGGCCTTTGGTGGCGCCGTAGGCGATAAAATTGGACTCCCGGCCGTGGACGTCTGATAAAACTGCGCGCTGCTTCCGTTTGATCCATTGGTGGCAGCACCATACGCGGTGTAGGTGATATCAGTTCCTCCCGCCGTGGCCGAGTTCTGAAATCTAATCGGCTCGGCAAAGCCGCTGGTGTAGGGACCAAAGGAGAAATTCTGAGTCACGCCTGACTGATTGACAACTCCGGCACCGCTTATGGTGAGTATGATCCCGGGATCGGCTTTGATATTAAAAGCTGGCTCCCGGACTGAAATCGATCTCAGCTACTTCGATCGAGGCTGTCGTATTCGAAATGCCAAAGGTCGCTGCGTCTGATGGGCCGTTGGGGACGACGTTCGGGGACCAATTCGCCGCCATGGTCCAAGCGCCGCTGCCCGGATTGAGCTGCCAGGTAGCACTGGCGGCGTGGGCCTGGACTGCAAACGCCAGACTGAGGATAAAGAGAGAGGTTCTGGGCATCATTTTCGATTTCAAACCTCACGCTTAACAATATTCCGCCGCCGCGTCGACCAACTATCAGCCCGGTCGAGGGGCTGTCGCGACCGCGGAGTCCGATTCCCGATTTTTTCCCACGAAGAACACAAAGGGCACGAAGAATTCCTGGTCCGTCCCTGCCTCCTGCCCTTCGTGGTGTCTTAAGGGATGACTGTTAACGTCAGATCGTTGCCGTCCCCCCCGTGGTAACTGACCTTCAAGGTGTTGCCGCCCGCGTTCAGGGTCGCACCGTTGGGCAGATTGGCGAAGGTGCCGTTGATCGGGGTGGCGGCGGTGTTGTTGAGGGCGGTGAAGCCCGCCCCCGCGGTGAGCTTCCGGTTCGCGACGATGGCGAGGTCGAATTGTGCGCCGCTCTCAAGAGTGACGCCGTTGGCAGTGAATTGGTCGGCCTTGGCTTTCTTGGTGTTGAGTTTGTAGGTGTAGACGCTGTCGCTCTTGAAGATCGCGCTGCCCTGACAGGTAAGGTTGGCGGGTCTGCTCGCGCCGACGCTCGGCTCGAGGTAGGCGCCGGCACCGGTGGCCGTCCCGAAGGTAACCTGCCCAGCGATCGTCCCGGTGCCGCCTAATGTGCCGCGGTTCACCGCGACCGCGCCGGTGCCGGTAGCTGAGCCGGTGGGGTTGGCGATCTTGAGCGTTCCCTCGCTGACGGTCGTGCTGCCGGTGTAGGTGCTGGCGCCTCTCAATGAAAGAGTGCCCGGGCCGATTTTCTCGATTTTGCCGCCGACTCCGCCGCTGATGCCTCCGTCCTTCAGCACTCCGGAAAAGATGGTGCTCAACCCATTGCTGCCGATGGCGAGGGTGCGGGCGCCGAGGGTGACGATGCCGTCTCCCTCCAGCGAACCGATGGGGACGCTCGTTTTGCCGTGGCCACTGATGTCGCAGCTACCATTTCCAAACAACTCCACCCGCGCCGTGCCGCCGCTCGCGGAGCCGATGAATCCGAGCGTCCCGCCATCGCCGCTGCTCGATCCGGGGTTTACGATGATGTTGGCGTTGCCGGCCGAGCTTTTTTCAGCGAAAAAGAGATTTCCGCCGTTTGAGCCGATGGTGCTCACCCCGCTGCCACCGTTCACGCTGAAGAGGCAGTCGCCGGCGTTCGATTGGTCGTAGAACCCGGTGTTACCGCCTCCGGCCGAACCCGAGGCGCCCTGGTTGATGAACGTCGCGCTTCCCGCGGTCGAGCTTTCGTAGAAAAACATCTGGGCACCGGAGAAAGTGGAACTCTCACCGCCGCCGTTGACGATCGTCGCGTGGTCAGCGCTGGCAAAATTGTGGAAGTCCGTTGCGGAGGCGTTCAGGAGTGTAGTCCCGCCGCGATTGCTCAGCACCGCGCTGCCGGCCTTCGCATTGCCCAGGAAGATGAGCTCGCTCTCGTTAAGGATCGTTTCGACGGCCGTCGCGCTGCTAGAAATGCCGGACCCACTGAGGGTGAGCCTCGTGCCGTCGGGAATGAAAATATTGTAGGCGCTCGCACCTGGATTGAAAACGATGCCGTTCACTTCCGTGCTGGCCGACAGGGAGAGTGCAGTTTGATTGGAAAAATTGAAGGTCGCGGTGTCGGCGGGCCCGTTAGGCACGGTCGCGGGCGACCAGTTGGCCGCAGTGTTCCAATCGCCGGTGGCTGGGTTCAAGTTCCAACTCGCGCTCCCGGCGCGCGCGGCTGAGAGGCCGGCGCCTAATATCATCGTGAGAAGGAAAAGAGAGGTGCTTCTGGATGGCTTCATCTGGTCAACGGTAGCAATTAATCGCCTGGCGTGGCAAGCGGATCGCGGAGGCGCGGTGAACGTTTTCGCGCTGCGACCATCTAACCCTCGATTGCCGTTTTACACCCGCACCCTTCTGTTTGATCTTCCCGCTCTTTTCCTGATGCACCGATTTCGTTTTCTTTTCTGCGCGCTGGCGCTCTTCGTGGTGGCCGAGACGCAGGCCCAGCCCAACGGCCAAATCCAGAGCAGTCTCGTCCGGATCACCTCCACTGAGGTGGAACCGGATTATCGCGCGCCCTGGAATTCGGGTTCGATCGGTCGCGGAGTGGGCGCGGGCTTCGTGGTCGATGGCCAGCGCATCCTGACCAACGCCCACGTCGTTTCCAACAGCCGCTACCTCACGGTGGAGCGCGAGGGCGATCCGAATAAGTATCCGGCCAGCGTGCTCTTCGTGGCGCACGATTGCGATCTCGCGCTCATCCAGGTGGCCGACGCGAATTTCTGGAAGAACATGAAGCCGCTGACCTTCGGCGGCATCCCTGCGCTCGAGTCGACCGTCTCGGCTTACGGTTACCCGATCGGCGGCGAACGCATGTCGGTTACCACCGGCATTGTCTCGCGGATCGACTTCAGTCTTTACACCCACTCGGCGATCGATTCGCACCTCGCCATCCAGATCAGCGCGCAGATCAATCCCGGCAACAGCGGCGGCCCGGTCCTGCAAAGCGGCAAAGTGGTCGGCGTCGCCTTCCAGGGCTACAGCGGCGATATCGCGCAAGGCGTCGCCTACATGATCCCGACGCCGGTCATTCGGCGATTTCTGAAGGATATCGAGGACGGACGTTACGATCGCTACGTCGATCTCGGGATTACTTACTCGAAGCTGCAAAACCCGGCCCAGCGCCATTTCCTCGGGCTGGACGACGACGATCGCGGTGTGCTGGTCGGAACGGTGATCGACGCCGGCCCCTGCGGGAAACTGCTGCAACAGGGCGACGTGCTTCTTTCCGTCGACGGGCATCCGATCGCAAGCGACGCCTTCGTCGAATATGAAGGCGAGCGGGTGCAAATGCCCGAAGTGGTGGAACGAAAATTCAAGGGCGACACGGTCAAGCTCGACCTGCTGCGCAACAAACAGCCGATGAGCGTGGACGTCACCCTGGGTTCTGTCTGGCCCTATTTCATGCAGGGACACAGCTACGATATCCGGCCGCGCTACGTCGTTTATGGCGGTCTTCTTTTCCAGCCGATGTCGCTCGATTTGCTCGAGGCCTACCGGATCAACGACCTGCGCGTGCGGCACTATTTTGATTTCTTCGTCAACGAACAGATCTACCGGGAACACCCGGAGGTGATTATCCTGACGAATGTTCTCCCCGACCCGAGCAACACCTACCTGATGCCATTCCGCTCCAGCATCGTGGATGAAATCAATGGCCAGAAGATTGGCACCTTGCAGGATCTGGCGCGCGCCTTCGAGCAGCCAGCCGATCGGTTCGTCGTGAAGATGATCGGGGACGGCCCGCCACTGGTGCTCGATCCGAAGCAGGTGGAGAGCGCACGGGAGCGGATCAAGACGCGCTACAACGTCCTGCTGGAACAAAACCTCGACGAGCAGCCCCCGCCCAAGCCCGCCGTCACTGCCCAGGCCGGCAACTAATCATGCGCACGCTTCTTTATATCCTTATCGCCTCCGTCGCCGTCGTTCCGATCGCGGAGGCGAAGAAGGCGCCGGTCTCGGTCAAGAAGTTGAATGCCGCGGCCAAGGGCGCGGTCGAGGCGAAGGAAGTCTCGCTCGTGCGGGTCAACGTGACCGGGCAGCCCTACGATTATTTTCGGCCGTGGCAAAAAAAAGCGCCCTTTTCCAAGCGTGCCCTCGGCGCCGTCCTGCCTAACGACCGCGTACTGGTCACGGCTGATCTGGTCGCGAACCAGAATTACGTCGAGCTGGAGCGCGCGGAATCGGGTGAAAAAACAGCGGCCAACGTAGTGGTGGTCGATTACGAGGCGAACCTCGCGCTGATCGAGCCTAACGATAAGAAATTCCTCGAAGGCCTGCAGCCGCTCGAACTCGCCCTCGAGACCGTGGTCGGCGATCGGCTTTCTGCCTGGCAGCTCGAATCGACCGGCGCGCTGGTCGTGACCGAAGGAATCGTGACCACCATCGGCGTAACCCGTTATCCGGCCGATGTCGCCGATTTCCTCACCTATCGGCTCAGCATCCCGATGCAATACCGGGATAACAGCTACACCGTGCCGCTGGTCAAGAACAACAAACTGGCCGCCCTCCTCCTGCGTTACGATCCACGCTCGCAGGTGCTCGATGCGATTCCCGCCCCGATCATCGCGCATTTCCTGAAGGACGCGGCCGGGCAAAAGTACCAGGGCTTTCCGTCGTTAGGCATTTCTGTTTTCCCGACCCGCGACCCGCAACTGCGCGCCTATGCCGGGGAGACGGAGAAGGCGGCAGGCGTTTACGTGACGAGCGTCGAGCCGGGCCTGCCCGCGGCTAAGGCCGGCTTGCAACCGGGCGATATCATCACCGCGGCGGGCGACCACGACGTCGATCAAAATGGCAACTACGTCGATTCGCTTTACGGCAAGCTCGAGTTCAGCAATCTTCTGACCGCCAAGGCCTACGTGGGCGATTCAATTGCGCTCCACATTCAGCGTGGCGGCAAGCCGCTTACCTTGAACGTGAAACTCGAGCATCGGGCCGAAGAGGATTATGTCATCCCGCCCTATAATATCGACGATCCACCCTCCTACTACGTTCTCGGCGGTCTCATTTTCCAGGAATTGACCCGGCAGTATCTGAAGGAATGGGGCAACAACTGGCAGAAAGATGCGCCGCAGGATTTCGTCTATCTCGACAAGTTCCAGTCGGAGCTTTTCCCAGAGGGCAAACAGCGTGTTGTCATCCTCAGCCAGGTGCTCCCCGCCAACAGCACAATCGGGTACGACGACTTCAGCTATCTCGTGGTCAAGAAAGCGAACGGAAAGCAGATCCATTCGTTAGGTGAGCTGGCCGCGGCGCTCAAGACACCGCTCAACGGTTTCCACGTTATCGAGACGGTGGACGATCCGAAACAGCTGGAGCTGGACGCGTCGCAAGTGGACGCGGAAGCGGCCGCCCTGCAGAAAAACTACGGGCTGCCCGCGCTGCAACGCCTCGAGTGAGGGCCAGCGCCAGGCCGCCTTTCGGTGCGATTTTCGATTGGGACGGAGTGATCATCGACTCCGCCCAGCTGCACGAGCAAAGCTGGAAACACCTCGCCGCCGAGCTCGGCACCTCCATCGCATCCGGAAGTTTCATACGCGGCTTCGGAATGAAGAGCGCGCGCATCATCGAGGAAATTCATCGCTGGGCGAAAGAGCCGGCGGAAATAGCACGCCTAACGGATCGCAAGGAAGCGCTCTATCGCGAGATCGTTGCGCAAAGCGAGATCGCACCGCTTCCCGGCGTCGCGAAGTGGATAAAAGCGCTGCGCGCGGCGGGCGTACCGTGCGCAGTGGCGTCGTCCACCCAGCGCCTGAACATCGAGGTCGTGCTCAACCGTCTCGGATTGAAGGAAGCCTTCAGTGCCATCGTTTCGGCGGAGGACGTCTCGCACGGCAAACCGCACCCGGAGGTTTTCCAGATGGCCGCGGCCAAGCTCGAGCTTCCGGCGGAGCTATGCGTTGTCTTTGAGGACGCGCATGTTGGGATTGAAGCCGCGCATGCTGCCGGGATAAAGGTGGTGGCGGTGACGACAACGCATCCAGCCGGTGAATTATCCGCCGCCGACCTTGTCGTTAGGCGGCTGGACCAATTGACCATCGGAGGCGTCGCTGAGCTTCTGCCTCCCCTGTCATCCCGATCCGACAAAGCGCGGAGAGGGACCTCGCAGTTGCCATCGTGATGACACGCGCGGGAGAAAACGTGGATTGCAATTGTGAGGTCCTTCGCCGTCTTCGCGGCTCAGGATGACAGGATCGCTGCGCTCTCCGCGGTTCCTAACCAATGCGTCAATCCCCAAACGAAATCTCCACGTCGCGCGCGGTGTGCACCATCTGGCTCGATGGCTGCACCAAGCGCAACCGGTTGACCGCGTCGGCGATCGGCACGTGTTGCACTTGGTAATTTTGGTAGCTGACCATCGAACCGAAGAGCCCTTCGTTCGCTAACTGCACTGCCTTGACCCCAAACCGAGTCCCAAGGATCCGGTCCAGCGTGGTTGGCGCGCCCCCACGCTGCAGATGACCCAGCACGCAACAGCGCGTCTCTTTCCCGGTCCGCGCCGCCAGCTCGTGCGCGACCACATCCCCGATGCCGCCGAAGCGATACTCCCCTTCTTCGGTCCGATGCAAAACCTGTTGGCCATCCTTCGGTGTCGCGCCTTCCGCCACCACCACCATCGAACTGAGCGCGCCGGCGGCTTCACGTCGATTGATGAATTCGGCCAGCTTCTCGTAATCGAAGGGAATCTCCGGAATCAAAATGACATCGGCGCCGCCCGCGATCCCGCCGTGGAGCGCGATCCAGCCGGCGTGGCGTCCCATCACTTCGAGCACCATGATCCGTTTGTGACTGGTGGCGGTGGTGTGCAGGCGATCGAGCGCATCCGCCACCGACGCGACCGCGGAATCAAAGCCGAAGGTCATGGCGGTCGCCTCCAGATCGTTGTCGATCGTCTTCGGAACGCCGATGCAGTTGATCCCGCCTTCTTGCAGTTGCAGGGCGGTCGTCATCGAGCCGTCGCCGCCGACGATGATGAGCGCCTTGACCTGGAGACGATCGAGCACCTCGCGCGCCTGCGCGATGACCTCGGCAGCGACGACGGCCCGCTTGCCGGCGCCGACCTTGGCGATGAAATGACCTTTGTTGGTCGTGCCGATGATCGTTCCGCCTAACGACATGATGCCGTCGGTTCGGGCCCGGTCCAGAATGATGTACTGGCCGGGTGGGAGCAGCCCTTCAAAGCCGTCTTTAAATCCGACCACTTCCCAGCCCAGTTTCTCCGCCGCAAGGACGACGCCGCGCAGCACCGCATTCAAGCCCGGGGCAATCGCCGCCGCTGGTCAGAACCCCAATGCGGGGTTTCATTACTCGTTAGGCGCCGCTCAGGACTTCCTTGGTCATCGGCCGGCCGGCCGCCGCCCAGCGCTCGTAGAGCCGCCCAGCCGCGGCCGAGCAGCGCTGCGCCTTCGCCAAAACGATCCGGGCTCGCCAAGAGCACGACGATGAGATCGGCGCGGAGTGATGAGAGTGGTGGTGCCCTGCTGCACGACTTCGTTCGGCAGCGCAGCGGAAAGAACGAGGCAATCGCCCGCCCGCTGGGTGCGTCCGGTCTTGACCCCGTCGATGCTGTCGCGGCCGAGCAGTTCGTTGGTGTTCCGGAGCAGGTAACGCAGCGCTCGCGGCCGCGGCCGAACTCGATTTCTCGTCTCCTTTTGCGAGACGTAGAAACGGAAGCCCGGCGTTGTTCATTGCGTAGCGCGTCAGGCGGGCCATGTCGGCGGCGGTGGAATAAGGGCTGGCTTTACGTCGTTATCGACGCCGCTCGGGTTGACGAAACGCGTGCGCTCATCCCGAGATGCTTGCGCCAGCGCGTTCATCTGGCGCGACAAAAAAATCCGACCGGCGTGCCCGCGCAGCTTCCGCCGCTCGGCGGCGATTGCGCCTGCAGCGCCCGCCCGACATGGTCGGCCAGGGTGTAGGCCGCGATGTTGTCCGATTGCACGAGCGCGGCGTAGAGCAGGTCGCGCAAAGCGATGCGTGTCGCCCGGCTGAAAGCCGACGTTGTTTTCGCGCGCGCCGACCAACGCCGCCGGCGGAATCGTCGCGACCTGGGTCGAGATCGCCGCTTTGTTTGGTCGACCCAATCGAGCACCACCATGGCCGTCGCGATTTTGGTCAGGCTGCCGACCTGGCGCTTCTTCGTCGGCTTTGACTTGCTCGAGAATGTAGCCGGTCTGGGCGTCGACCACGATGGTCAGGCTTCGGCGGCGCGCAGACGCGGCGATCGAGCCCAGGAGAAGCGTTGAGATAAGGCCGAAAAGCAGAACTTTACGAAGGAAAATCATCACGAGCGGTGAAAACCGCTGCACGTTAACTGGCGGTCTTCGCTTGGCAACCGCAATCAGCGTCCTCGCCTAACGAGCGGCCAATTGCAACTCACGCGCTGTCGGTCCGGGGCAGCGCACGCTGCCTTAGCGCAGCGTGACCGAGGAGCGGGCGCCGAAGCGGAATGGATCCGGGCTCAGGACCAGAAAGACGCGCTCAGCCGCATTGCGCAGATCGAACGGCGTTGCCTTGCCCAGCCCGCTGGCGCGGATCGTGCCCAGCTTGCCTTGCTGCCGGCTGCCACCAGCCATATCGAATTCATAGATCACCCGGTGCTTTTCCACATCGGTCACCTTCACGTGCATGACCAGGAAGGAACGTCCGGCGCCGAATTGACCGAAGAAGAAACGGTCCGACCGGGCTGCCGCCATCGACCAGATCGAATCGCCCTTCTACCAGCCAGCCGACCTTCGGGCATTTCGTCCTCCTTCAGGATGCGGGCCGGCGCGATCTTGCTCAGCTCGTCTTTCAGGTCGCCGGCAAAGGCGATCGGGATGAGCGATTTGCGGATCGGCATCTCGCCCATCCGAAGTCGCTTCGTCGCCGCTGAAATGGCGTTGTCGATGCAGAATGGCCGAATATAGATCGCCGCGGGATTCGCCGCGCCCACCCCGCAGTTCGTTTCATAGCGTACGGTCGTCCGAACCGAAATCCTTGGCGTCCACCTGCGGTCCGGCTGGCGGTATTCGAGACGTAAGTCTTCGTGACAACCATATCGGCGCACGAACAGAGCAGGAGGCTGCTGGCAAAAAGGGCGAGAGATTTCATAAGTTTAGGTGTCGCTGGCCGCCGTCGTTAGGACGACAGACCGCAACTCCGTTTCCATGATGCAACTCCCGTGCCGCCGGCTCCGAAAATTTCCGGCTCAGGCGGCCGCCCGGTGGCTGGTGACCAAGCCGCGGCAGATAAAATAGACGATCGCCGCGGAGGGTAATCCGATGATGAGAGAACCAATCAGGAGCGGACGCCCGAGCAAAAAGAACACTTCCCAGTGGAAATAATCGCGCAAAGCGAGAGCATGCAGATTAATCCGGCGCGGGAGGTGCCCATGGAGCGACCAGAAACCGACCTTGTACTCCCAGAGATAGATCGCCGGCATGAATGGCAGGATGAGATCATGCAGCTGCACACTGATCGCGGCCGCGATCTTATTGCTCTTGCAGAGCCAGGCAACCGCGATAGAGAGCAGGGTCTTCAAACTCCAGAGCGGAGTGAAGCCGAAGAAAATTCCGATCGCCACCCCGAGGGCAATCGAATGCGGCGTATCCTTGATCGAGACCAGCCGGAAATGGATGTTCCCCAACCAATGTCGAAGCCGAGCCCAGAGGCCAGCTTTTGCGGAAGATTCCGGTTCCATCGTACTCCTCCCGCCTACCGAAACAAATCCGCCTGTCGGAGCGGTCCCTTCAGGATCTGTCCCAGCGCCGCGCGCAGGCGCAAAGCGGCATGCGGGGCGAAATCGAGCGCGTTGTTGTTGAAGATGACGTGCACTTCGTCAGCCTCGCCCGCCAGCTTCTTCGCCCGCTCGGCTACTTCACCGATTTCCTTGTCGCTGTAATCGTAATAAAAACGCTCCGCCACAGTTTTGCCTCGCAAGTAGGCTTGCGCATCGCGCCCGTGCAGGCGGAGGTAAGCGAGCTTGCGGTCGGTCACGACGTCGAGCTCGCTCGGCATGATCGTAAAATGCGCTTCGTGGGGGGCATCGACCAGCGCCAGGGTGGTGCGATGGCGCTGGAAAAAATCCAGCGTTTGTTCCAGCTGCTCCGCTTCCATCCAATTTCGGTTCCGTAATTCCACCACCACGCCCAACGGAGCCAGGTGAGCGATGAGTTCCTCCAGTTCTGCCAAATCGTGTTTGCGCGGCGAAAACGCGGGCGAAAGTTGAAGCAGAAACGCGCCGAATTTCTTCGCCGCGCGCAACGGCTCGACGGCCGCGATGATTTGCTTGAGCAGAGCGCGCTCCAACTTCGGGGTTAGCTCAACCTTACCCTTTTCATCAGCGCTCGCGGCCCGCTGCAGGGCTGGCGGCAGTGACTTCAAGGTGGCCGCATGCCGGGAAAGGAGACGGTGCAGTTTAACGTCGAAGATAAAATCAGTCAGGCGTGGCGTGGCACCAGCGATCAACCAGCCGCACCTCCGGGACGGCATAGAAGGTCGAGTTCACCTCCACCATATTGAAATGTTGCGCGTACCAAGGGAGGCGGTCTCCCGGCGGCATCTTGGACGGATACCAGCGCTCGACAAACCCGGGATCCGACCAACTCGCCGTGCCAACGAGTATCCGTCCGAATGCGTTCGTTGAAGTCGAGGGCACGAAAGAGAAATCGCGCGCGAAAGGTCAAACGCAACCGCGATTGGCGATTGGTTGCGGGGGCGGGATTTGAACCCGCGGCCTTCAGGTTATGAGCCTGACGAGCTACCAGACTGCTCCACCCCGCGATCTTGAGAGGCCAATTATCACTGCGTTCGCGGCGAACGCAACTGCCGAATTTTGCCAATCCGAACGGATGGACAAAAATACTTGCCGGACCGATCTTCAGAGGCAAGGTATACGCCCTTCCGGAAGCCGGAATTTCCAGCGTAGCTCAGTGGTAGAGCGGTCGGCTGTTAACCGATTGGTCGTAGGTTCGAGTCCTACCGCTGGAGCCCCATCCTCGGCCTACGCGGAGGGCGCCTTTGCCGCCGAGACAGGCGCCCGCTCACCCGCCTCTTCTTTGATCGTATCGGAAGCGAAGCCTCGAATCACGACGTAGAAAATCGGCGTCAGGAGGAGCCCGAAAAACGTCACGCCCAGCATGCCGAAAAAAACGGCCGTGCCTAACGACTGACGCATTTCCGCGCCCGCCCCTTTCGCGATCAGGAGCGGAACGACGCCGAGAATGAAGGCGAAGGAGGTCATCAAAATCGGGCGCAAACGCAGCCGGCAAGCCTCGATCGCGGCTTCAAATCGATTTTTGCCCGCGTGCTCCTGCTTGGCGCGCGAATTCGACAATCAGAATCGCATTCTTACTCGCCAGACCGACCAGCACGACGAAGCCGATCTGCGTTAAAATGTTGTTGTCCATCCCGCGAAAGATCACGCCCGCGATCGCGCTCAGCAGACACATCGGCACGATCAGGATGACGGCGAGCGGCAGCGTCCAGCTTTCGTACTGCGCGGCCAGGGTGAGAAAAACGAAGAGCACGCAGAGTGGAAAAATGTAAAGAGCGGTGTTGCCGGCGGCGCGCTGTTGGTAGGCGAGATCGGTCCACTCGAAGCTCATGCCCTGGGGCAGGTTCTCGCGCGCCAGCCGCTCCATCGTGTCGAGCGATTGCCCGGAGCTGAAGCCTTTGGCGGTGTCGCCGTTAATTTCTGCCGCCGGATAAAGGTTATAGCGCACCACGCGATCGGGACCGGTCGTCTCGTGAATGTTCATGACCGACCCGAGCGGAACAATGCCGCCGTCGGCGTTGCGCGTTTTGAGTCGAGCGATGTCGGAAACGTCATCGCGAAATTGAGCATCGGCCTGGGCCGTGACGCGGAACGTGCGCCCGAAAAGATTAAATTGATTGACGAAAGTCGAGCCGAGATAGGTCTGGAGCGTCTCGAAAATATTTCCGAGTGGCACGTTCAGCATCTTCGCTTTGGTGCGATCGACCTGGGCGAAGAGTTGCGGCGTCGAGGCGCGAAACTGGGTAAAGACCTGCACCAAACCCGCATCGCCTCGAGCCGCCTGAATGACTTTGTCGGTCGCCGCCTGCAACTCGCGCAGGCCGGCGCCGGAGCGATCCTCCACTTGCATCTTAAAACCGCCTCCCGTCCCGAGGCCGCGCACAGGCGGTGGCGGGATGACCGCGACCTGCGCTCCTTGAACGACCGAAAGTCGCTTTCGCAGGTCGGCAATCACCGTGGGACCATCGAGTTTACTCCCCCGTTCTTCGAAGGGCGCCAAGCCGGGGAAAAGCGCGGCGGCATTTGAGCTGTTCGCGCGTGTCGCACCGGAAAATCCGGCAAAGGCGACGACGCGATTGATCCCCGGCGTTTGCAAAGCGATCTGGATGATCTGTTTGATCACCTGATCGGTCCGCTCGAGCGACGCGCCATCGGGAAGCTGCGCGGCGATGATGGCGTAACCTTGATCTTGCGCCGGAATGAATCCGGTCGGGACACGTTTGAAGGCAAAAAACGTGACGACGAGGAGCAGTGCATAAACGATCAATGCGAGCCCTGCTCTTCGGGTCAGTCGCGCGACCGTCGGAACATAAACAGCGACGGTTTTGTTGAAGGCCGCGTTGAAGCCGCGGAAGAGCCAGCCAAATACCTTCTCGAAAAAACGGCCAAACCAATCTTTCTTCGCGCCGCGCGGCTGCAATAGAATTCCCCCCAGGGCCGGGCTTAGGGTGAGCGAAACAAAGGCGGAAATAAGGGTTGAGACCGCGATCGTTAGGGCAAATTGCCGGTAGAATTGCCCGGAGATGCCACCGATGAATGCGGTCGGGACAAAGACCGCCGCGAGCACCAGCGCGACCGACACCACCGGCCCGCCAACTTCGTCCATGGCCTTTCGCGCCGCATCGCATGGCGACAGTCCCTCCTCGATGTTGCGTTCGATATTCTCGACCACCACGATGGCGTCATCGACCACGATCCCAATCGCGAGGACAAGTCCGAAAAGCGAGAGGTTGTTAAGCGAAAAACCGAGCGCCGCCATCGCCGCAAAAGTTCCGATGAGCGAAACCGGAATCGCGACCAGTGGAATCAGAGTCGCGCGCCACGACTGGAGGAAAATCATGACCACCAGGACGACGAGCAGGACGGCCTCAAAGATGGTGTGCACGACCGCGCGGACCGATTCCTCCACGAAAACAGTCGGATCGTAAATGACGCGGTACTCGAGTCCTTTCGGGAAATCCTTGCTCAGCTCTTCCATCGTGTTGCGCACCGCGTGCGCAGTCGCGATCGCGTTCGTCCCAGGGCGTTGCTGAATGGCGAGTGCGACCGCCTGCTTCGCCTGCTTCTCGTTAGGGAAACCCAGGTAGCTGTTGACCGAGTAGTCGAGTCCGCCCAACTCCACTCGCGCAATGTCGCGCACCCTGACAAGCCGGCCTTGCCCCCCGGTTTTGACCACGATCTCGCCGAACTGCGCCGGATCGACCAGCCGTCCGAGGGTGTTGACCGAAAGCTGGAAGGCGTGACCCGGACCGACCGGTTGCTGCGCGATCACGCCCGCCGCCACCTGCACATTCTGTTCGCGCAAAGCCGCCACCACATCGCTGGCGGTCAAATCGACTGAGGCCAATTTTTCCGGATCGAGCCAAACGCGCATGCTGTACTCGCGACCGCCGAAAACGTTGACCGAGCCGACGCCTTCGATGCGGCGTAAGACATCGCGCACATGCAGATTGGCGTAGTTGCTGATGTAGAGTTGGTCGTAGCGGTCGTCCGGCGACAGCAGATGGACGACGAGGAGCAAGTCCGGCGAACTCTTATCGGTTGTAACCCCAATGCGCTGCACTTCCTCGGGCAAGCTCGGAATCGCGACGGCGACTCGGTTTTGCACCAAAACCTGAGCTTTATCCAGATCGGTGCCGAGCTTGAAGGTGATCGTCAACGTCATGGTGCCGTCGGCCGTGCACTGCGACGTGAGATAAAGCATGTCCTCAACACCGTTGATCTGTTGCTCGATCGGGGTCGCCACAGTGTCGGAGATGACCTGCGGATTTGCCCCGGGATAACTCGTCGTCACAACCACGGTGGGCGGCGCAACCTCCGGGTATTGCGCGATCGGCAAGGTGTAATAAGCGATCCCGCCCACGATCATGATCACGATCGAAATGACCGCGGCAAAAATCGGCCGACTGATGAAGAAGTGGGAAAACTTCACAATGCGGAATTCGGAATGCGGAATTCGGAATTGGGGAGGTTCACGCTCATCGCGGTTGATTCTTTCGGGCGGTTTTTATGAAGCGACTGTGATCGCTACGAGCTCCGTGCGCTTCCTGCTTAAGCTCCGTTAGGCGGTTGGCGGCGATCAATTGTGAATCCTCCAGGAGCTGAAGCCAAAACAATGTTTCGTCAGCTTCTTCCTCGACGTCGCCCATCTTTGAAATGAAGTGCGCGTTCGATTTCGCGCGACAAGCCGCCCGGTAATTCGCCGCCACCGATGTGCCGGACCGAACCAGCTGTGAAGCCAGCGTTCGCCCGGCCATCGTCTTGGGCAAGGCATCGACAAGTTTCAGAATTCGCCACGCGAACCCCTTCGTCCGAGTTTTCAAATCACGTTCGGCGTCACTCATCTTCCCTTCCGCATTCCGAATTCCGCACTCCGCATTTACTTGCTCTCGCCGGTAGGACGGGCCAGGCCGGCGGCGATCGCGGTCGCCTCTTGGTCGGTCGTGATGAATTTCGAAGCGGGCGCCTCTTCTGCCTTCACCTTGCTGCCAGCCCGCACGCTTTGCAGGCCGAGAGCCACGACTGGCTCGTTCGGCTTTAGGCCCTGGCGGATGACGCGCAAGCCGTCGATCATCGGCCCGGGCGCGACGGTGCGATACTTGGCCGTTCCATCAGCCTCCACCACCCAGACGAACTTCTGTGATTGATCGGAGACGATCGATTGGTCAGGAATCAGAACGGCCTCGTGCGCCGGGCTCCCGAGCAACCGTAGCCTAACGAACTGCCCCGGGGTAAGAACAAGATCCGGATTTGGAAAAATAGCACGCCCCTGGATGGTGGCCGTATTCACGTCGATCCGGTTTTCCACGAAGTCCATCTTGCCGAGATGCGGAAAACCCTCCTCGTCCGAAAGCGCCAACTTCACCGGATTCGCCACCTCGCGGGAACTGCGCCTGGCGCCGGACCGATCCAGTCGCGTGTATTTTAGGTAGGCTTGCTCGTCCGCCTCGAAATAAGCCTGGATTGGGTCGAGTGAAACAATGGTGGTGAGCAGGGTCGCATTGGCCGCGCCGCCGCTGATCAGGTTTCCCTCGCTTACTTCATGCCGATTGATCCTTCCGCTGACCGGTGCATTGATGCTCGTGAAATCGAGATTGAGCTGCGCCGCTTTGACCTCCGCTTGCGCCACCTGCAGCGCGGCTGCGGCCTCGAGTTCCTTACTTCGTTGATCATCGAGATCCTGCGACGCGACCACTTTCTTGGTCGCAAGCTCCTGGGTGCGATTCAGGTTTGCATCGGCCAGAGCCGAACCAGCTTCCGCCTGCTTGACCTGTGCATTGGCCCGATCGAGCACTGCCTGGTAAGGCCGCGGATCAATCACAAAAAGCAGGTCGCCTTTCTTGACCATCTGACCGTCCTTGAAGTGAATCGATTCGAGATAACCGCTGACCTGTGCGCGAACTTCGACCTCATCGACCGCGGCGAGCCGCCCGGTGTATTCGTCCCATTCCGTGATTTCTTTTTGCTGCGCTTTGACCACGGTGACGGCGGGCGGCGGCGGACCCGCCGGCTTTTCCGAGCGGCCACAACCCGCGACCGCGATTACCGCAGCCAGCAAAAAAACCGGGGCTTTCATTTTGTCTAAGAAAACTTCGCCGCGGCTTCAGGCGAGGCCGCCGAAGGTCACGTGATCGTCGAGATCGAGCAGGTCGGCCCAGGTTTTGATGTCTTCGCGCTTCTTGCTCGCCGCGCCGACCATTTCCGCGAAATGTTGCAGCGTTTCCGCGTCACTGTCCGGGCCGCGGCGCTGCATGTATTCGCTCCAATGTTCGATTTCCCAGGGAGCGCGCTTGTGCTGCGCGGTCTCGTTTACCCAGGCCAGGATTTCGCCGTCGCCTTTTCCCAACGCGAGTTGCTCGCGCAAGGCGGCGGGGTCGATCCCGACAAACTCGACAAAGCGCTGATCGAGTGGGCAGTTGTAATGATATTCGCCGGCTTTTCCGGCGATGTCGGCGCGTCCCTTGTCGATCATACGCGGGAGCAGGACATAACCCCCGAGGCGCACGCGGGGACTGCGCGGCGGACGCTTCGTCAGGTCGGGCGCCAAGATATTTTTGTCTTGATCAGTCATATGTATCGGTTCGTTAGGCTGAAGTAGTGCTGCCGCTGAGATGGCTGAGCTTCTCCAGGATCGCCTGCTTGGGGGCGCCACCGACGATCTGGTCTTTCAATTCGCCGCCGCTGAAAAAGAGCAGCGTCGGGACGCCGCGGATGCCGAAACGCTGCATCAGCGCGGGATCGTCGTCGATGTTCACTTTCGCGACCCGGAAGCGTCCGTCGCGTTTCCTCTCGCGATTTCGTCGAGGAGCGGCGCGATCATCTTGCACGGCCCGCACCATGGCGCCCAGAAATCGACCAGCACGGGCAATGGGCGATTGGAGGACGGCTTTTTCAAAACTGGCTTCGTTGATGTTGATGGGTTCGTTCATGTATTCCTTTGGTTGAGGTGATTGGTTAATTGGATCGTTTTCGTCGCGGCGCTGGATGAGGCGGTAATTCCCGCGGCACGACCATGCGGAAAAGTTTCTCGGTTCCGCGCAGGAACATGAGCGGCGAAGGCACGCCGATCTCCGAGGCGACCAGCCGCTTGTGCAGATCGTCGATCGTCGCGATCGGCTGGCCTTTGAAGCCGACGATGGTGTCGCCTTCACGCAAGCCCGGCGATCGCCGCCGGGCTGCCCGGTTCGACTTCCATCACCAGCACGCCGCGGTCGTTAGGCAATTTGTGAAAACGCACCACGCGCGGATGCAACGGCACGTTCTGGCCGGCCACGCCGATCGAGCTGCGCCGGATGCGGCCCTCCTTGATCAGCCAGCCGGCGACGAATTGCGCGGTGTTGCTCGCGATGGCAAAACAAATGCCCTGCGCCGGCAGGATGACCGCCGTGTTCACGCCGATGACTTCGCCCGCGCTGTTGAGCAGCGGACCGCCGGAGTTGCCGGGATTGAGCGCGGCGTCGGTCTGGATGATTTCGTCCATCAACCGTCCCGACTCGGCGCGCATCGAACGTCCGAGCGCGCTGACGATTCCCGCGGTCACGGTCTGTTGAAATCCATACGGCGAACCGACCGCGACCGCGATCTGCCCGACGCGAATGTCGCGAGGAATCCGCCAAACGCACGTGCTGCAGATCCGGCGCATCGATGCGGATCACCGCGAGATCGGTTTCCGGGATCGTTCCGATCAGTTGCGCCGGAAAGACGCGCGCATCGTGCAGCGTGACCTCAATCTCGCGCGCGCCATGCGACGACGTGGCTGTTCGTGAGGATGAAGCCGTCGCGGGCGATGATGAAACCCGAGCCGCCGCCTTGCCCGCGCTCGCCGCTCAGGACGCGGATATTGACCACGCTCGGCGCGACGCGATTCACGACCGCTGCGATGGTTCTGCGAATAGCTGTCGAGCAGTTCGAGTCGTCCCGGCGATGGCGTGGCGACCGGGTCGAATGCTCCGCCCCTTCGCTCGATCGCGGCTTGAAGCTGTCCTCGGCCGGCGTCCTGTTTGTTGCAGAGTTTCCATTGTTCGCGCGCTTACCAAGGCAGGGCTCGCCCATGTGCTCAAAGGTCCCGTTCGGCCCGTCCGTCACCGAGCGTGGCCAAGGCCGACGCTGGTCTTGCGCGCCGTCCGGGATCTCCATCATCGCGCCTTCTCCACCCATCTCGGTTTTCACCCAGCCGGGATGCGCCGCGTTCACCTTGATCTTCGTGTCCTTCAACTCGTAGGCGAGCTGCACCGTGTAGGCGTTGACCGCCGATTTCGAGACGTTGTAGGCCGGTGCGTCCTTATGCCTCGTAAACCGGCGAACCCGGCGTCGCGTGGAACTCATCGAGCCGAGAATGCTCGAGAGATTCACGATCCGGCCGGCTGTCGCTCTTGCGCAGCAGAGGAAGGAAAGCCTGCGTCGTCGCAATCAGGCCGAAGACGTTCGTCTCAAAAGTCCTCCGCCAAGTCTCCAGCGTTTGCCCGCTCGTTTTCTTCGCGCGGTCGTCGATCATGACTCCAGCGTTGTTGATCAGGATATCGAGTCGGCCAAAGTCGCCTTCGATCTGTGCAGCCGCCTGTTTGACGCTGGCCGGGTCGCTCACGTCGATCGCGATGGCATGTGCGTCGATTCCCTCCTTGCGCAGCTCTCCGACGGCAGCGTTGCCCTTGGTCAGGTCACGCGCGCCGACCAGAACCGTGATGTCTTTCTTGCCCAGTTGGCGGGCGGTTTCAAGTCCGATGCCTTTGTTGGCGCCAGTGATCAGAGCAGTTTTTTTATTGTTCATAAGAATTGGTTTTCCGTTCGTTAGGCTGAGGGCAGCATTTCGCTCAACTTGAGGTGGGCCAGGGCGGGAAAGAAGAGCGACGGGAAGGGCGTCGCCCAGGAGGCTTCTTCAGCCTCACGCACGGCGCGGGCGATCAGATCGCCTCCGGTCGGGTAGAGCGTTTCGTATTGCGTTTGAATCGCCTTTTCGAGACGGGCAATCCCGTGTTTCAATTTCCGGCAGTAATCCGCCGGAACATTTTCCGGAGGTCGGCAGTCTCTGGCTTGGAGGATAGTATTCATAGTATTTCGTTCTTTTATTTGACTGGTCATCTATAAATTCGTGGTTATTTGTTATTTATAAAAGAGGTCCGCTTACTGCGCTGCTTCTCCGGGCGGCAGGGCGCCGAGCAATTCCAGCGCGCCCTCCGCCAGTCGTTGCAGCGGGCGGACGTCATTCTCGATTCGCGCCTGTGCCAGACTGCCCTGAAAAAAAGCGACCAGCATTTGCGCCCTCGCCTTCGCGTCCGGCGCCGAAATCAAGCCTTGGGCGTGCGCATCGCGGATGGCGGACTCGAAATATTTGACGTTTCGATCAAGGATTTTATGCACCTGCTCGCCGATCGCGCGGTCCTGCGTCCCGATCTCGCACCCTATGGAGCAATACGGACAGCCGAGGACTGCGCCGCATTCGCCATAAGCCTTCGTCTGGCCTTCGTAGACGTGAGTAAAGTAACTTCGCAAGCGATCCAGCGGCGGCACTGAAGCGGAAAAAATTTCATCCATGCGCGCTTTTTTCCTCTGCCAATCCGCCTCCAGCGCTTTAACCGCGAGCTCGGATTTGGACTCAAAGAAATGATAAAAGCTGCCCTTTTTTGCGCCGGCTTTTTCGCAAATGGCATCGACCGAGGTCGCGCCATAACTATGTTCCCAGATCAAATCCATCGCCGCGTTCATCAAACGTTGTTCGGCGTCGCTCTGTCTCGGCATGGCGGAAACATGCAGATAGTTTACTATTCGGTCAACTATCTTTTTCAAAAGATACGATTGGGGCCTCAATGGACAATCTCTGGGGCGAGCACGCGAGGCGCGGTGCACTCCTCCCATTCCACCGCGCCGGCGCGCACTCTAGTTCCGGTGTCTGATATGGTAACCCGCCGTGTCCAATTTTCTTCGCTCACCGTGCGACCAACCGTTTCTGGAAGATCCGCAGAATAAGGTTCCCTGCTCTCGATCGGAGGGTCGCTGGATTCTGGTCGCTACGATTCTGGCCTCGAGCATGGCTTTCATCGACGGCACGGTAGTGAACGTCGCCCTCCCCTCGCTGCAGCGCGCGCTCCAGGCGAATCTGATTGACGTGCAGTGGATCATCGAAGCTTATTCACTGTTACTGGCCGCGTTTTTGCTTACCGGCGGCTCGTTAGGCGACGAGTTTGGCCGCCGGCGCATTTTCCTGCTCGGAGTGACCCTCTTCGCGCTCGCTTCGGCCTGGTGCGGCCTCGCGCCAACGATCGGCCATCTGATCGCGGCCCGAGCCATCCAGGGGCTGGGCGCTGCGCTCCTTGTGCCCGGGAGTTTGGCCATCATCAGCAGCTCCTTTGCGGTCGCGGAACGCGGGCGCGCCATCGGGACCTGGTCGGGATTCAGCGCCATCACCGCGGCGATCGGTCCGGTCCTGGGCGGGTGGTTGATCGAGCACGTTTCCTGGCGCGCGGTTTTTTTCATCAATCTCCCCTTCGCGGCTCTCGTAATCGCGATTTCGTTCTGGCGTGTGCCGGAAAGCGCGAGCACGGAAAAGGCCCGGCTCGATTGGTCAGGCGCAATTCTCGGCGTGCTCGGTCTGGGCGCGCTGGTTTACGGTTTGATTGAGTCCTCACGCGCCGGCTTCGCTCATCTTTCGGTCGTGATTTCCCTCACTGCCGCGGTGATGCTGCTCGCGCTCTTCGGCCTCAACGAAGCCAAAAGCTCGCATCCAATGTTGCCGCCCGGGCTCTTCCGCGAACGTTCGTTTGCAGGCGCCAATCTCCTTACCTTCCTGCTCTACGCTGCGTTGGGCGGCACGCTCTTTTTCCTCCCGCTTAATTTGATCCAAGTGCAACACTACACGCCGACCGCAGCCGGCGCCGCTCTCATTCCGTTCATTCTCATCATGTTTCTCCTCTCGCGCTGGTCGGGTGGTTTGGTGGAAAAATACGGGGCTAAAATTCCGCTCGTGGCCGGTCCGCTCATCGCTGCGCTCGGTTTTGCTCTTTTTCTTCGGCCAGGTGTCGGCGGCACCTATTGGACGACGTTCTTCCCTGCCATGGTAGTTCTCGGCCTCGGCATGGCGGTAAGTGTCGCACCGCTGACCACGACGGTGATGAATTCCGTGCCTGCGGGACGGGTCGGGATCGCCTCAGGCATCAACAATGCGGTTTCCCGGACCGCCGGATTGCTCGCCATCGCCGTCTTGGGAATCGTGATGCTCCAGATTTTTAATCGACAACTCGACCGGCGGCTCGCGCAAGTTCCATTGTCGACGGCGACGCGACAGGCGCTCGCGCGACAGCGGGACAAACTCGCCGGCGCTGAAATTCCGGCCGAATTGGCTCCAGCCACTCGGCAGCTGGCAAGAGCCGCGATCGATGCCTCGTTCATCGACGGATTTCGCGTCGTGATGGGCCTGGGAACTCTCCTCGCGGTGGCGAGCGCACTTAGCGCGGCATTGATTATCCGTTCCAAGCCGCGCGCGTGACGATTGGCGAGCTTCGGATAGATTGCGGAAACGCATGAATACGATCCGCGGCCTTAAATTGCGCTGGCTCCACGAAACGCTCGGCAACGTCACCTACCAAATGACGAGGTTGCAGCTGACCACGCTGGGACCTTATCGCTGGCAGCCCGCAATCAACGCTTTCCAGTGCGACAAGGGTTTGCGCATTTGCGTCGATCTGGCGGGCGTCGATCGCGCCGAAGTCGACCTGACGGTCGAGCCGCAACGCGTCGTGATTCGCGGAGTGCGCCCGGCGCCCGAGCCAACCGGCGACGACGACCATGCCGTGCAAATGATCGCCTTCGAAATCGATTACGGACCGTTTGAACGGATCGTCGAACTGCCGCTGCCGGTCGAAGTGGAGCAGGCGCGTGCCGAGCAGCGCAACGGGCTTCTCTGGATCGAGCTGCCATTCAAGAAATGACCGAACAACCTCTTAGTGCCTTGCAAGGAGAGGCGAAAACCCACCGCCGCTGAGCGATGCTGCGCAGATCCACGGGATGGACGAGATGCCATCTATTCCAGACGCGCTGGCGATTCTGCCGGTGCGCGGGTTCGTGGTTTTTCCGCGCACGGTGGCTGCCGCTGAATGTCGAGCGCCCGACGTCGATCCAGTTGCTGAACGAAACGCTGCCGCAGAACAAAATCATCGGGCTCGTCACGCAACGGGACGAAGCCAAAGACGAACCCGGTGAGATCGGATCTCTATCAGGTCGGGACCGCTGTGACCGTCTTGAAACTGCTGCGCCAGGCGGATAACCACGTCGTCGTCATCGCGCAGGGATTGCGGCGTTTTCGCATTCGCAAGATCGTCGCAGACGGCGCCCTATCCTTCGCGCGGAAATCGAAGTGCTCAAGATTCTCCCCGCGCCGCACGACCAAAGAATTTGAGGCGGACTTCCGAAACCTGCGCGACTCGGCCGCGAAACTGCTCGAGCTGACGCCGGACGTGCCGGAACAAGCGCGGGCCATCGTCCTCGGGCATCGAGGAGGTCGGAGCAGCTGACCGATTTCCTGGCGCCGAATCTGAATATCGATGTCGCGCAAAAGCAGGCGTTACTGGAGGAAAACGACCTGGAGAAACGCGTCCGCACGGTGCAGGCGAGCATTTCCTCGCAGCTCGAGATCGCGCAGATCCAACAGAAGTTGCAGCAGGATGTGCAGTCGCAATTTTCCGACGCGCAACGCCGCGCCTATCTGCGCGAGCAGGTGAAAGCGATCCAGCGCGAACTGGGCGAAGGCGATTCCGGCGCGGAGGAACAGCGCGCGCAATTGCGCGAGAAACTCGACGCAGCGCAAGCCGCCGGAAGAAGTGATGAAGCAGGCGGAGCGCGAATTGAAGCGGCTCGATTTCATCCCGCAGGCGAGTCCGGATTATTCCGTCATCGTCACCTACATCGAGACGATCGCGGAATTGCCGTGGACGAAATTGAGCGAGGACAATCTCGACCTCGACAAGGCGCAGGAGATTCTCGATCGCGATCACTACGATCTCGAGAAAGTGAAGCGGCGGCTGATCGAATATCTCGCCGTGCGCAAACTCAACCCGAAAGGTCATGGGCCGATCCTTTGTTTCCTCGGCCCGCCCGGAGTCGGCAAGACGAGCCTCGGGCAATCGATCGCCGACGCGCTCGGGCGCAAGTTCGTCAGGATGAGCCTCGGCGGAATTCGCGACGAAGCCGAGATCCGCGGCCATCGCCGCACCTACATTGGCTCGATGCCGGGCCGGATCATCCAGGAACTGCGCCGCGCCGGCACGCGCAACCCGGTCATGATGCTGGACGAGATCGACAAGCTGGGGACCGATTTCCGCGGCGACCCGGCGAGCGCGCTCCTCGAAGTGCTCGATCCGCGGCAGAATTTTGCCTTCGTCGATCGCTACCTCGATGTCGCCGTTCGATCTCTCGCAGGTCATCTTCATCGCCACCGCGAACTACATCGAAGGGGTGCCCGAGCCGATGCGCGACCGGATGGAGATCATTTCGCTCGCCGGCTACACCGGACGCGAGAAACTGGAAATCGCGCGGCGCTATCTCGTTAGGCGGCAGCTCGAGGAAAACGGCCTCAAGCCGAACAATGCGAATGGGAGGAAGCGGCGCTCGGTTAGGGTGATCGACGACTACACGCACGAAGCCGGCGTGCGCGATCTCGAGCGCCAGATCGGCGCGGTCATTCGCGGCGTCGCGGCGCAAGTCGCGCGCGGCAAGACCGACGCACGTCAAAGTCACGCCCGATGCTGGTCGCCGAAATGCTCGGTCCAGCCCGCTACATTCACGACACAAACTTGACCGCGAACAAGCCCGGCATCGTCACTGGCCTGGCCTACACGCCGGTCGGCGGCGAGGTGCTGCACATCGAGGCGACCCGTTTCCCGGGCAAAGGCAATATCACGCTCACCGGCCAGATCGGGAATGTGATGAAGGAATCGATGCAGGCCGCGCTCAGCCTGGTCCGCAGCCGCGACGGCCAGGTCGGCGCGACGCCGGAGGAATTTCGCGAGAGCGATATCCACGTCCACGTCCCCGCCGGCGCGGTGCCGAAAGATGGACCGTCCGCCGGGATCGCGATGTTCACCGCGCTTGCTTCGCTCTTCAGCAACACGCCGGTGCGCTCCGATGTCGCGATGACCGGCGAAATCACCTTGCGCGGGCTTGGTCCTGCCGATCGGCGGATTGAAGGAGAAAAGCCTGGCCGCGATGCGCGCCGGAATCACCACAGTCATCATCCCGAAAGGCGAACGAAAAGGATCTGGTTGATATCCCCGAAGAAGCGAAGCAGAAAATCCAATTCGTCCCGGTCGAGACGGTCGACGAAGTCCTGAAAACGGCCCTCGAGCAGCCGCCGTCTCCCTACGAAGGCTGAGCGACGCTTTCTCCTTGTCGGATTCCGATCTCGGCCAAACCCGCGCGCTGTGCAGAAGTTCAAACTAAGTCTCGGCGTGCTAATGATCGCCGCGCTTTTTGTTCCGCTGAGCCAATGCTCACACGCACGCAAAGAAAACGCACTGCCGCCGCCTCCGAAAACGGGATGGCAAAAGATCTTCCCGCGCAGCGATGCGCAGACCGAATACGACTACGGCGCGACGCGACTGGGCCTCTCGCTCAATGGAGCGCTGACTCTGGTCGCATTCACATGGCCGCTGACTTTCGCCTGGTTCGGCCGCCGGATACGCGGCAAGCGTCGAACCTGGCTGCTCTACGGATTCGAGGTTTTATTGTGTGCCGCGACCATCTGGTGGGTCTACGCCGTGACGGAGGCCGGCACCCGGCTCTGGGGCGCCTACTTTGCCTTTTCCCTCACGGTCGCCTACGGCATCGCCGCACTGGCCGACCTCCGGACCCATTTTCGGGGAAGTGGGCCTTAATCTGCCTGGAGCCGCTCGGAAGCAGGGCGCCAATTAATCTGCTTGTCGTGGATGCGCGACGCGCTAAAATTGCCCTCCCGACTGGAAATTCACGGCACGCGCGATCGAAGCGCCAGTAAATCTGGAACTTAGCGCGGCGGCGAAGACCCAAAGGATGCACAATCAAACTAATAAATTAACTGGCGGGCGGGCCAATGCTTCCGAGCTCCCACCTGCGCAAATTCAGCCGCGCCCGATTTCGTTAGGCGCGGTTTTTTTATGAGCGACAATCCAGCCGAATTAAGCCTCAGCAATTTCCTCGGGAGCGAGGGAAGAGATCCTCTACAAGCGCCCGCCAGTTTTACGAGATGGATGCAGGCCGGGGCGTGGGCGGTCGAACTTTATGAACCCGAGCTGTGCGCCCCAGCCACGGCCCGCACCACCATTACGTACGACGGCAAGCCGCGCTCGGTGATTAATCTCTGCTCGTACAATTATCTCGGGCTGGCCAATCATCCCGAGGTCATCGCCGCGGCACACGACGCGCTTTCCTCCCATGGATTGGGTGCGTGTGGCTCGCCCATGCTTTCCGGGATGACCGACCTGCATCGCGAGTTGGAACGCAAACTGGCTCAATATCTGGGTCGTGAGGACGCCATGCTTTTCAACAGCGGTTTTGGCGGTGCGCTCGGCACGATCTCGGGTCTCCTCCGCAAAACGGATGTCGCGATCCTCGACAATCGTTCCCATCTCAGCCTGCGCGACGGCGCCACTCTTTCCCGTTGCCGCTCGGAGAAATTTGAGCATAACGATCCCAGGGCGCTCGCGGCGTCGTTAGGCCGACATGCCGGTAAGCGCCAGCTGGTCGTGATCGAAGGCATTTACTCGATGGATGGCGACTTTGGGAATCTGGAAGCCCTGATCCGCGTGGCCGAAGAGCACGGCGCGAGCGTTTTCATCGATGAAGCGCATTCCATTCTCGCTTGTGGCGAAAACGGACGCGGCGCGGCGGAGAAGTTTGGCGTCGAGGACCGGATTCCACTCACCTACGGAACTTTCTCGAAAGCATTTGGCGCGCTCGGGGGTTTCGTCGCCGGTTCGCGCGAAACCCTGCAATACCTTCGCTTCTACGCCCATCCCTACGTCTACTCGTGCGCGCTCCCGCCGGTCGTGGTCGCGGCCATTCTCCAGGCGCTCGAGATCGGCACCAGTCAGCCCGAGTTGCGCACACGACTTTGGGAAAATGCCGATTATTTTCGGGGGCAACTTCAGTCACTTGGAATCGACACTGGAAATTCCAACACCTACGTGATGCCGATCGTGATCGGCGACCGCGAGCGAATGTATCGCGCCGGCCACGAACTGCGGAGCCGCGGTCTTTGGGTTGCGCCGGTCGATTACCCGGCGGTGCCGCAGGACCGGATTTGTTTCCGCGCCTGTGTCACGGCGCTGCATTCGCGGGCCGACCTGGACGAAGCGCTAAACATCCTGGAAGACACGCTGGTCCCGAAGCTGGCCGCGCAAACTGCCTGACGTCATAAGGATCGTGCCGCAAACCTTCTTCCATTCCGATCTCGGTCATCCGCACACCGGGCGAGCACGCGCCATCATCAAGGCGCATCCGGAAGCGCGGCAGTTGATGGGGCGCAATCCCTGGACGGTCCTGATCGCTTTGTCAGTCGTTAGCCTGCAGACCGCGCTCGCGTTCGGTTTTGGGAAACTCGGCTTCGGCTATTGGTGGCTCAGCCTCATCGTCGCCTATGGCGTCGGTGCTTTCGCCAATCACTCGATGTATGTCCTGATCCACGACGCGATTCATAACCTGATCCTCTCCAATAAGAGATGGAACAAGATGATTGCGATTTTCGCCGATCTGCCCAACCTGCTGCCCGGCGCGATCGGGTTCGGGATTTATCATCTCAAGCATCATTCCCACCAAGGCGATTACGAGTGGGACGCCGATTTGGCCAACCAATGGGAGGCCAGGCTGGTCGGGAACCGATGGTATGCGAAGGCGCTTTGGCTGTTGCTCTTTCCGATCGTCCAGTTGACCCGCCCGCCGCGGATCAAAGCGCTTCGGCTGTGGAACCGCTGGATTTTCATCAACCTCCTCTGCGCCCTCGCCTATGACACGGCGATTGTGTATTTCTGCGGCTGGGCCGGGTTGTTTTATTTGCTCTGTTCCTTTTCGTTTTCCATCGGCCTGCACCCGGTCGGGGCGCGCTGGATTCAGGAACATTATACGAACGATCCTGAGCAGGAGACCTACAGTTATTACGGACCGATAAACCGAATCTGCCTGAACATGGGTTACCATAATGAGCACCACGATTTCCCCACCATCCCCTGGAATAATCTCCCGAGGCTGCGCGCCCTCGCTCCGGAGTATTACGACACCTTGAAGTGCCATCATTCCTGGAGCGGATTGCTCTTCCAGTTCATTTTCGATCCGAGCTACACCCTCTTTTCCCGGGTGGAGCGAACGAGAGATCGTGAGGCCAGTCCCAGCGCGGAGACACCGCGCGAGGTCTTGTTGCCGGAGCTGGCCCCGCGCGGCTAATCTCCCCTCTTGGTCCTCTCCATGCCCGCCGCCGTTGAGCGCACCTACAAGAATCGCGATGTCGAAGGGGTGCTCGACATTTATTTTTATCGCAAGGTCGGTTTCGCGCTCGCCCATTTTTTCGCCCGGCTGGGCCTGACTCCGGCCGGCGTGACCGTCCTGAGTGGAATGACCGGCCTCGTGGCCGGACATCTCTACTATTATCGCGACTTGCGCCTTAATCTGCTCGGGCTGGGCTTGCACGTCCTCTCCAACGCCTTTGATAACGCCGACGGGCAGCTCGCGCGCCTAACGAACACAGGAAGTCGGACAGGTCGCATTCTCGACAGCCTTTCGGATCACATCGTCTTTGTGGGAATTTACCTGCACCTCGTTCTGCGCTGCCTCGCAGAACGCGCTTCGCCGGCCATCTGGCTCCTGGCGATTGCCGCCGGGCTCAGTCACGCCGTGCAAGGCGCGTTCGCGGATTACTTCCGCAACGCCTACCTGTTTTTCGTCGCCGGTCGTTCACGCGCCGAGGTTGACTCCTCGCTCGGGCTAAGGGCCGACTATGAGAAACTCTTCTGGCGGCGCGAGCCGTGGCGGAAGTTTCTTCTGCGCACCTATCTAAATTTCACCCTCGGCCAGGAAATGTTTTCGCCAAGTCTGATGCGCCTGCGCACGGCGGCCGGGCGGGCCTTTCCATCCGCTATCCCGGCGGCGCTGCAAGGCCGTTATCGCACCGCGGCCCTGCCGCTCTTGAAATGGATCGGGCTCCTGATGACGAATACGCGCATGCTGATCCTGTTTCTCGTTTTGATCCTGGACCAGCCCGCCTGGTACTTTCTAATGGAAGTGACGGTCTTCAATCTCGTCCTGGCCTATTGTCTTTTCCGGCAAAACCAGCTCTGCCGCCTCTTTCTGCCGGAAATCGAGAATCTCCCACGCAAAGGCTGATTTTTTCAAGCGAGCCGCCGTTGATAAAGCCTTCGGAAGCAAGCATCATATTCCCAATGCCGCAGCGTTTCGTCTCCAACAAAAACGAGTCGGTCCGCATGTTCGAGAGCGATTTCATGGAGTTTTTTTCGCACGTGCATCCGGCGACGCCGGTCGTCATCTACCTGCCGCTCATGAGCTACATGCTCTACCTCGCGGCCGGGCCACGCGCGGTGCCGCTGGGGATTACGGCGGGTTTGTTCGCCGCCGGCATCCTGATCTGGACCCTGGTCGAGTACACGATGCACCGCTGGGTCTTCCACTACCAACCGAAGAGCAAATGGGGCCGGTTCCTCCACTTCATGCTCCACGGCGTGCACCACGATTACCCTAACGACGCCAGCCGGCTGGTCATGCCGCCCGTGGTGAGCCTGCCGCTCGCGGTCATTTTCTACGCACTCTTTGTTCTCTTTTTCGGCCGGCTTGCTCCGGCCGCGTTTGCCGGCCTCCTCGCCGGATATCTTTTCTACGACACGCTGCACTATGCGACGCACCATTTTCCAATGAAGCGCGGACTCTGGCTCTGGCTGAAAAAATATCACATGCGGCATCACTACCAGGATGATGAGGTCGGCTACGGCGTGACTTCCCCGCTCTGGGACCTTGTTTTCGGGACGAGGGAAAAGGCCGAAGCGTCGGAGAAAGCCGGAGACCGGGTCGAGCTCTGAGCGAGCGGGCTGGCGGAGATTTGATCAAGGTCACCCAGGTCGCTTCCCGCGGGGAACGCGACGCTTTCATCAAGTTCCCGTGGGAAGTTTATCGGGACGATCCCGCCTGGGTGCCGCCGCTCCTGCTCGAGCGGAAGGAATTCCTCGACCGCGAGAAGCATCCTTTTTTCGAGCATGGCGACGCCGCGCTTTTTCTCGCGCGTTCCGGTGGGAAAATCGTTGGGCGAATCATGGCGAGCGACGACCCGAACTACAACGCCTGGCATCAATCGAACGTCGGCTGTTTCGGACTCTTTGAGTGCGTGAACGATCCTGCGGTCGCCCACGCGCTTTTCGCCGCGGCGGGGGATTGGATCCGCGCCAAGGGCCGCGACGAGATGCTGGGCCCGATCGATTATTCGACCAACTACGTTTGCGGTCTGCTCGTGGAGGGTTTCCAATCTCCGCCGACGATCCTGACCGCTCATAACCCGGCCTACTATGAAGCGCTCATCGAAGGCCACGGCTTTGCCAAAGTCATGGACTTCTATGCCTGGTGGTTCGACGAGCCGGAGCGCGCCGCGCTGCGATTGCGTCGCCTGTCCGCCTCGCTCAAGAAGCGCCATTCCGCCGTCATTCGGCCGGGAAATCTGAAAAACTTCCGCGCCGAAGCCGGTCGCCTGCGCGAAATCTACAACGACGCCTGGAAGGAAAATTGGGGCTTCGTCCCTTTCACCGAAAAGGAATTCGAATTCATGGCGAAAGAGCTCAGGCAACTCGTCGTGCCGGAGTTCACCCTCATCGCCGAAATCGATCACGAGCCCGTCGGCTTCATCCTCTGCGTGCCCGACATAAACGTCGCGCTGAAAAAGATCGACGGCCGACTCATGAAATATGGTCTGCCCATCGGCCTCACGAAACTTCTCTATCATAAAAGCCGTATTCGAACGGCCCGCCTCATCGCCCTCGGAGTGAAGCCAAAATATCGACGCGGCGGGATCGCCGAAATGCTCGTCCTGCGCATCATCGAAGATGCGATGATCAAACGCGGTTTCACCGGCGAGTTGAGCATGACGCTGGAGAACAACCATCTCATCAATCGCTTTCTCGCGGCGATTGGCGCCCGGCGCTACAAGACCTACCGCATTTATCAACGCAGCCTAACGGGTGCTGTCGGGAGCCGCGACCACGGTTGAGAGATTCCGGAACCGGAAAAATGTCTCGTCCGCTTCGCGTCGTCATTCTGGCCGACGAGTCCGCACACTGGAAAGTCGCCGGCTTGCGGCAGTTGGAGCGGCTCGCCCTCGCGCTAAACGACTGGGCGATACGGATGGAAGCGCCGACCCAGCTCTTCGTCCTCTGGTCATCTGCGCTTGCTGAAGCTCGAACGATTCCGGCCAGATAAACGGCGCCTTGTCGGTCTTGAGTTGGTCGGTGTCGCCCCCACTCATGCTGACGCCCTCCTGAGTACACACTTCGTCCCGTTTAGGCGATTTGCTCCTCCGTTAGGCGAGCCGGTCGCGCTCGATCGCTCCTTCGCCGAGCTTGCCGCGGTCGTCCGGTCGACCGTGAACGCGCATCAACTCGAGTATCTCACGAATCCCGCGCAAATTCCGCGATGCGAACAGCGCCTTCTCGGTGAAAGCGGCAAGTCGCAGGATGGACTCGTCTCGCGCTTCATTAATCGGCCCTTCTCCCGCGCGATTACCCGCCTGCTCCTGAAGACACCGATCACTCCCAGCGCATGGACTCTGGCAATTTTCTTCCTCCAGATCGCCGGGGCCATCCTTCTTTTTCGCGGGGATCGCGCAGGCATCATCCTGGGTCTCTGTTTCTTTCAGTTCTATAGCATTCTCGATGGCTGCGACGGCGAGATTGCCCGAGCCAAATATCTTTCTTCCCCGCGCGGGGCCCAGCTCGATACCTGGTGTGACACAATCGGGCATTTGCTCATGGTTGTTAGTCTGGGCTTCGGGTTGGGGCGCCAGGTCCCCCTCTACTTTTATGAAAGCATGGCCGTGGCCGGGCTGATCTTCGCCAACGAATTGCTCCTCGCCGCCCCGGCCGGGGCAACTAGATCCTCAACCGAGCCAGAGTCCGCTTTGTATCCGCGACATCAGAAGATGCTGGCGAATTCGGGCCTGCTCGCGCGCGGCGGTCGCGTCCTCGGCTGGCTGGTGCAATTGACCAAGCGGGATGTTGCCGTCCTGTTTTTTCTCGTGCTCGGGATTGTGGGCCGGCCCGCCTGGATTCTGCACTTGTTAGGCGTGGTCGCCGCCTTCAGCCTGCTCCTGGGCTTGAAGGCAATCTTCTTTCCGGTTCGTTAGGCGGATCGCCGCGATCGTTTCCGCCTCGCGCAGCATCCCGCTGTCGTCCACGTCCTGCCACCAGGCCTCCCCGATATCGATGACCCGTGCTTTGCCATCTTCCGCCATCGCGCGGACACCGTCGGCCAAACTGCAGTCGTCGTTCACCTGCACTCTCTCCAGGTAGGCAAAAATCTCGATCGGACACACAAAAATCCCGGTGTCGATTGCGTCATAGTTCGAAAGCGTCTTCCCGATCGCCACGATTCGTCCCGCATCCGTTCGGACCTTCATCGCGTCATCGAGGTCGAAGATGGAATCGATCTTGCGGTCAATCGCGAGATTGAGAAACGCGGGGTCCGCCTGCCTAACGAAAGCTTCCAGGAGCGGCGTCTCGAAAAGATGGTCGCCCATTAACAAAAGAAAAGGCGTGGCGAGGTGTCGTGAGGCAGCCAGGAGCGAAATGCCGTTCTGTTTTTGCCAGTCCGGATTGTGAATGGGGTGATGGCGTATTCCGTCAGGAATCAAGGGAGCCAGACCGTTCAAGAGCCGGTCGCTCTCCCAACCGACGACTACGTGCAGCGTCTTGATTCCGACCTTCTGAAGCGCATCAAGAATATGCGAAATCAGCGGCCGGCCACCAATCGGGATAAGCGTTTTCGGCAATGTTCCGCCGGCGGCGCGCAATCGCGAACCGGTCCCGGCCATGAGAATAACGGCGTCAGTGATCACGCTAGATGCCGTAATACATCTTCAACCCCCAGAGGCGCACCCGCTGCGGAAGGAAGCGGAAGATGAGCGGCGCGACTCTGGATTGGAAGAAGTCGCCGACCGTGCTCCGCGGCGGCGGATTGTCGCTTTCAATTATCTGGAGGACGCGATGCGCGACTAATTCCGGCGGGGGCGCTTTGCGAAAATTCCGATCCACTGCGCGCCAGGCTTTGGTGATCCGAGTTTCCGCAGAGGGGGGCGGCGCAATCGAGTCGTTGAAGCTGGTGCAGATATCCGCCGGCTGCAGGTCCACGACTTGGACGCGGCGATCAGGCAGCTCGAGTTGCAGTGAAAAGCTATAGGAAGCCATCGCGGCTTTGGCCGCATTGTAGGCGGCCATGAAAGGCACCGGCATCCGTGAGGCGAGCGAGGTCACGTTGATCACCAGCCCGGATCGTCGCTCCTGCATCGCACCAAGGGCGAGTCGGCAGAGCTCGATCTGGGCAAAAACGAGCGTGCCAAAGAGCTCCTCGATCTTTTGATGAGAGAGCGTTTCCGCGGCATCGAAATGTCCAGAGCCCGCATTGTTGATCACCACGTCGAGTCCGCCGGATTCCTCCCAGGCCTGCGCGAAAGCGGCCCGCACCGAGTTGAGATCGGCCAGGTCCATTTGCAGTGGATGGAGCTTGCCTAACGACGACAACCGGGCCGGGTCGCGCGACGTTCCCCAGACTTCGTGGCCCTGCCCGATCGCCCTCTCCGCGATCGCCCGGCCAATCCCGGAACTTGCTCCGGTGAGAAAAATACGCTTCATCGGTGTGCCTGCTTTGTCCGTTGAGAGTGCCACCACCACGCCGCGCCGAAAGGAATAAGAAAGACGCCGACGGCCGTAATCTGCCCGGGGATGCCGTTGATCAGAACACGGCAAATCAGAGCGGGGATCAGCGCCAGGACCGTCGCGACGAGCGGCGGGGCGATCTCGCTCCAGGGGTTCCGCCAGTGGAAGACCCAACGCATCGCGCCATAGCGCAGAATGCCCTGCACGACGTAAGGCAGGAGAATGCCAAACGCGGCGCCGGTGACTCCGAAGCGCGGGATGAGCCAGAGGTTCGCGCCCCCCGCGACCGCCAGGGTGACGAGCGAGTTGAACAGGTTCAGATGCGGGCGTTGCACCATAATCACGGTCTCGCCCAGACTAACGAACGCGTTGGTCGCACAGGCGAGCGCCACGATCCCGAGCCAGAAGCCTCCCTGCGGAAAAGCCGGCCCGTAAATCATCAGGATGGTGCCGCCGGCCAAACACAAGGCCGCTACCAGCGGACAGAGAATCCAGAGCATCCATTGCGCGAGCTGTGCGTAACTTTGCGCGGCGCGGGTCTGTTCGCCGGTTGCGGTCATCTCGGCGACGACCGGCCCGAAGACCGGATTGAAAGCCTGGTTGACCTTGCGCAGCCCGCCCGCCACCTCCACCACCGCGCCATAGATTCCGACGGTGGCGAGAGTCACTCCCGGTGCGCGCCCGATAAAAAAAGCCAGCATAATGACATCGAGACGGAAGATTATCGTATTAAGGAATTGGTAGGCGGCGATCGGAGCGGCATAGGCGAGCAGGTCGGCGGCTTCTGTCCGCGGCGAAGAGAAACCCCTGCCGGGTGGCACGCTGCGGAAGAGACTGCCCGCGAGCAAGAGCGCGACGATCCCGGAAGCGGCCGTCCCCACAACCGCGGCAAACTCAGGCGCGAAAGTCGTTAGGCCGATCCCGAGTGCAAGGACAAAGGCGAGTGTGGTGGCGGTGGATTCCGTGATCCCGCGCGAATAGATGTCGTGCTGCATCACTTTCATCCCGCGCGAGACGGCGACGTTGATTCGATAAAGAGCGACACCCGGCATCGCGCAAAAGAGCACCGCCAGCGCCGAAACCAATTCGCCTTGCAGGCCGAGTCGATCGCCGAAGATCCGGATAAAGAAAATCGCGGCGACCGTGACGATGACGGATTGCCCGAACGCGAGAGCGACGGAGAGACGAAATAGGTTCCGGCTGCGCGCGTGGTCGCCGACCGCCTCCGCGCGCGCGATAAAAGTAGTGACTGCGTTGTCGAGCCCGAAGATTCCGATCTTGCTCACCAGATCGATTGTCGCCCACGCAACCGAAAAGATTCCAAGCGCCGCCGCGCCCAGCAGACGTGCGACGAGAAAGGTGAAAATGCCGCGAAAGTTCGAGGCAAGGAGCGCGATGGTGTTGAAGACAGCCCCGCGTTTCAGCTCCGTCTTGTGATCGCTGGGGCGGCGCCTTGCCGCGCCGGGAGGGGCATCGGGGAGAGGCGGGATGACAGGTGCAGGAATCATCGCGGCGCAAATAGTCTACGAGCTTCTCTGACCGCGCGGATGGCTGCCGACGATGAGCCCATCCTGCATTTCGTGAATCCAGTCGCAGGCTTCCGCGATCTCCGGGTTGTGGGTGACGAGCAACAGTGCCTTGCGCTCCTCCCGCACGATCCTTTTCAGGAGCCGGAAGGCACGCTGGGAATTGCTCGTGTCGAGATTTCCGGTCGGTTCGTCGGCCAGAATGACGAGGGGATCGTTCGCCAGCGCGCGCGCGATGGCCACGCGCTGCTGTTCCCCGCCGGAGAGGTGCCGGCTCGGGCGGCGCAACTTCGCGGCCAGTCCGACCTCGTCGAGCAAATGCGCCGCGCGCTCCAGCATTTCGCTTTCCGTTAGGCGACCGAGCCGCCGCATCGGGATCATGACGTTCTCCTGGGCGGTGAAATCCTCGAGCAGATAATGAAATTGGAAAATGAACCCGAGGAGTTCATTTCGTTTCCGGGCCAGTTCGTCATCCGCGAGGGATCCCGTGAGTTGGCCGGCGATCGTGAGGCTGCCGGCGTCCGGCGTGTCAAGCAGGCCGAGGATGTAGAGGAGGGTGCTCTTGCCGCAACCCGAGGGGCCGACCACCGCGTGCACACTTTCCGGTTCGAGATCGAGCGAAACGCCGCGCAGCGCGTGCACGCGCGAGTCTTCTTCGCCGAGATGGCGCTCAATTTCGCGGCAGCTTAACCAGACCTCATTCCTCATCTTATTGGCGGAGGCGAATTTAGCCACATATGATCCGGGATTGAAACAGCGATTGTCGTCCCCGCGGCTGGGAGTTTGCTTTCTCGCGGCCTTTCTGGATAAGAGTTGGCGCGGCTCGTCGCGATGGAATCTCAAGTACCAGATGTTTTGATCATCGCGCAGGAGCGAGCCGGTTTCGTCAGGCTCGGCGGCATTTCTCTTTTGGAACGCCAGCTCCGCGTCCTGCAACGGCTCGGTTTTCGTTCGATCACGATTTGCTCGGATGCGATCGAGACGGTCGCGGCGCAGCTCGGGCCCACCTCGTGGGCGCGATCCAAAGTAGCGCTCGATTTACGCTCGCGTCCAAGAGGCGCGGTGACGATCGGTGAAGTTCGCGCTGCTTTCCCGACAAGCGAACGAATCCTCTTCTGCTCCGAAGGCTATTGCGACAGACGACTCTGGGGGGCCCTCGCGCGGAGCAACGCGACCACGCTCCTGATTGACTCCGCACCTCCGGTTGCTTTGCAACCGCTTTGGGAAGACATCCACCGGCAATCGTTCGGATTATCCTCGGGAATCGCGCTCCTCGAGCAGTCTTGGCTCGCGATGGGGGGCGACGGCTCTCTCCTTTTCCACGAGCTTTGGGAGAGCGCACGCGTTAGTGGCATCGAAACGATCGACGCCGCCAAGGCGCCGCCCTATGTCACCGGCCAGCGCCGGGATATTCGCCCGCTCTGGTTCCCTGTTCCCGCTCCCGAGTATGAACCGCTGGCCGAAAGTGTCCTTCTCGACGGCATCCAAAATGGCGTGCTCGATCTGCCTGCGCTGGTCCACGCGCCGATCGAAACAGCAATCGTTAGGCGGCTTAGCCGAACCTCGATCCGGCCCAATCAAGTGACCTTCCTTACCGTGTTGATCGGTATGCCGGTGACGTGGTGTTTCTTCACCGGACAACTCTGGCTGGGAACTGCGGGCGCGCTCGCCATCGGGATTCTGGATGGCGTCGACGGAAAACTGGCCCGCCTAAAGATCGAGACGACCGAGCTGGGGAAAACGGAACACGCCCTCGATTATGCGATCGAATTATCGTGGTGGACGGCACTGGCCTATTTCTTCTCCGTGCACGCCCTGGGCGCACGGAGCTGGATTCTCTGGTTCTTCCTCGTCGGCTCGGACTTGATCGCCCGTGGCGCGAAGGGCGTGGCCAAAAAAACAACCGGCCGCAATCTAGACGACGTGGAAAACTTCGATCGCCGCTTCCGTCTCGTGGCGGGCCGCCGCAATATTTACATTTGGGTCCTGGCGGCGGGCCTGATCCTCGGAGTTCCCGCGATCGCCTTCCAGCTGTTTTGCGGGTGGGGAGTTGTCTCCGCAGCCGTGCACACCCTGCGGGCGTGGCAAATTCGAGTCTCTCGTTAGGCAGCTTCGGCCCCGGCGGTCGCCTCGGTCGGGCCGGCGGCCGGGCGCAGCAAAGCCGGGATCCGGCGCGCCCGCGAAAAGATCTCTCTGCTCAGCAAGCGCACTGGTTTCTCGACCAGTAACGAAGTGCTCACCGCGCAGTACCACGCCGCAACCTTCCTGGCAGGATTTCTTGCGATAGTTCAGGTAAAGATCGGCCAGGGTCACGTCCATGATGTGCTTGTCCGTGTGCACCATGCTGCATTCCCAGAACTTTCCCTGCGCCGAGACGAAGAAGAGTTTGTAGCCCGCGGTGCAGGTCCATTCGACTTTTTCGCCGCGGAGGAGGCTGCGCTGGTAATTAAGGATCGCCTCGTTGGTGTGAATTTTTTCTCCCTGTTTCTTCCGCTCGATCATCGAATCGATGAACGCTTCCAATTCCGCGCGATCACCGCGCGCCACTCGATAGCGACTCAACGGATCGGCGTGCACCAGACGCACTTCGGTTGGGATGCCACGGGCCAGTCCAGTCTCGAGGACGGCGCGCGATTCCGGGAGCGTGTCCTGGCAGATCACACCGGAGATGTGGAGGCTGATCTTGGAATCGCGAAAATAATCGAGCTTCGGCAGAATCGTCTTGAAGGACTTTTTCGTCACCGGGCTCGGCGTCATCCGGTCGACGCTGATTTGCATAACCTGCAAGCCGGCCTCTTCCAGGTCGGCGAGCAGCGGGCGAGTCAGGAGGAACCCATTAGTCGTTAGGCTGGTGGCAAAACCGAGCTCGCGACAGTAGCGCACGATCTCGACCACGTCCGGATGAAGCAGCGGTTCGCCGCCGACGAGCGCGAGTCGCATTGTGCCGAGGTCGCGAATTTTTTTGATCCAAAGCTTCAGGTCGGCGAGGGGCGGATGCGGACGGCTGTTGTCGTATTCGGTGCAATAACTGCAATCGAGATTGCAGCGGTCGGTCAGGTAGAGGCTGCACTGCAACGGCTTGCGATCATAGAGCCGCTTGCCCGATTCGAGCACATTGTAGCCCGAGAATTCGCGGCCGATTTTGTCGAGTAATTTCATGTGTCGTGCGGCCGCCCGGCCGACGAACTACGAGTCGCGCTCCCCGCGGATGAATTCCTCGACGTGCTGGTAAGCCTCATCGTCGGTCGATTGCACCGCGGGATGTTTGCAGAAATAAGCCGAGGCTGAATGGAGCACGCCACCTTTCCCGCGATCGAGCGCGAGCTTGCAACAGCGGATCGCGTCGATCGCGACCCCGGCCGAATTTGGGGAATCTTCGACCGACAGTTTCAGATCGATTTCCATCGGCACGTCGCCAAAAAGCCGGCCTTCGACGCGAATGAAGCAAATCTTGTTGTCGTTCTGCCACGGCACGTAATCGCTCGGTCCGATGTGGATGTTGTCCGCATCGAGTTGATTGCCGAGAACGGATTGCACGGCTTCGGTCTTCGAGATTTTCTTCGACGCCAGGCGGCCGCGATTGAGCATGTTCAGAAAATCGGTATTGCCGCCGGTGTTGAGCTGATAAGTGCGCTCGATTTTCACCCCGCGCTTGCGAAAGAGGTCGACGATGGTGCGGTGGAGCACGGTCGCGCCCATCTGCGCCTTGATATCGTCCCCCACGAGCGGCAGATTTTTTTCCTCGAAGCGCTTCGCCCAAACCGGATCGCTAGCGATGAAAACCGGGATGTTGTTGACCAGTGCGAGACCGGCCTCTAGCGCGCAGCCGACATAGAAACGAGTCGCTTCTTCCGAACCGACCGGCAAATAATTCACCAGGATTTCCGCTCCGGATTCTTTCAGTTCGGCGATAATCCGCTCGCGGGTCGATTCCTTCTCGAGCGGCTGAAAAGTGCGTGCCGCGTCGTATTCCTGCATGTGAGGCGCCACGCCGTCGAGGACACATCCCATTTTCACCGTCGTCCCGGTTTTGGCCGGTTTGCCGGCGAAAACCTTGGTGCAGTTGGGCGGGGAGAAAATGGCTTCCGCGACGTCGATGCCAACCTTGCGCCGGTCGATATCGAAGGCGGCGACAACTTCGATGTCGTTAGGCGAGTAAGGTCCTACCTTTTGGTGCATCAGCCCAACCGCCGCCCCGTTGTGGGTCGCCCCGCCATAAAAAGTAATTCCCTGCACCAGCGAACTCGCGCAGTTGCCCACACCGACGATCGCGATACGGATTTTGCTCATTAGAAACGGGTAGATTGCAGCACCCTCTCGCCCGGGGCAAGCTCGCAAACGCGGAGAGGGCAAATTGTTAAGTTCAGCGTCGCGACGGGATTTTTGTTGCGCAACCCCAAGGCTCCAGAGAAAAAAACCTATGCGTTCAGTTACGCTCTTTGCTTTTCTTGTTTTCGGAGGTTTCCTCACCAACTCTATGGCCGAGAGCGTGGCACGCTACTCTCTCGACGATCTGGTCAGGCTGGCGCAGGCACAGAATCCCGAAATCGCGATTGCCCGCAAGAAGATCCAAGCCGCTCGTGGCGGTCAAATGGAGGCGCATGCCGGTTATCTTCCTTCGGTCGTATCCACCGGGCTCTATCGCAGGCGCGAACGCGCAGCGGCCTCACGCCTGCGCCCGGATGATTACAACGCCTCGGTTCGCGTCGTGGAAAATCTTTACACCGGCGGCGCGACCACTGCGCGCGAGGCAATTGCTCGCCTCAACCTGGCCAAAGAGGAAGACGAGCTCCAGGCCGTGACCGATCGAGTGACAATGGATGTCCGCCTCGCCTTCTACGAATTGCTTTTGAATCAGGAAAAAATTCTCGTTCGCCAGCAATCGGTCAATGTGTTGCGCGAAGAATTGAAGAGCCAGCGGCAACGATTGAGCGCTGGCACCGTGGGACCACTGGACGCGAGTCGCGCCGAGGTCGCTTTGGCGAATGAAGAGCCGGAGTTGGTGCAGGCGCGAACCGATCTGCAAAACTCCTATTTGCGCCTCGGCGAACTCTGCGGGATCGACTCCGGCGCGAGCAGGGGCTTCGAAGCAATCGGCGCATTGCGATACGAGCCGCGACATCCGAACTTGGAGGCCGCCCTGGCGCGCGCAGTGGTCGATCGTCCCGAAGTTCGCTCCGCGCAAAAGGACATAGCGATCGAGGATAGACAGCTGGAACTCGACCGCAGCGAGACGCGGCCGCGCGTGGAATTTTTCACCGGTTATGAAGCCTACAGTGAACGGGATCCAAACGTCGGTCCGGAGTTCAATCATGGTTACGTAGTCGGTCTCAACGCCTCCTGGGCCGTGTTCGATGGCTTCGCCACGCGTGGTCGAATGCAAGCGACCCGAGCCCGACGGGACGGAGCCGCGCTCGCACTGAAAGCGGTGAAGCTTGGAGTCCAATCAGAAGTACGAAGCGCTTTTCTCGATCTGCAACAGGCCGAAAGCGTCCTCCAGGCACAGGCAAAAAATGTGCGAACCGCGGACGAAACATTTAGCTACGCCCAGAGCAACTTCGCTGCCGGACTCGGGACGCAGCTCGACGTTCTGCAGGCGGCTGCCGACGTCACTCGCACCCGCAGCACGCGCTTAAGTGCAATTTACCTGCATAATGCCGCTCTCGCCCGGCTCGATCGGGCCACGGGCGGCGCCGCCCCGCTGGCGAAGATCGTTTTGCCTAACGATAACAAAGAGGACGCGCAGGTTTTCGAATTCGTTAGTCCCCCGGCTTCCTTGGGGACGAGGAAATGATCCGGCAACTTTCCATCCTTCTTTCGCTCGCCTGGCTGGCGGTCTCTGTCGCCCGCGGCATCACCCTGGACGAGGCGCTCGAACGCACCTTGAAAGACAATCCTCGCATTCAACAGGCGCAGACTGGGGTCGAGCGAGCGGCCGGCCAGCGCCTGGTCTTTCGTTCGATCGCCCTGCCCGATGTGGGAATCGTGGCGCTGGCCGGTGCACAAGGCGGAGACCGGGCCGGTCAGGATTCGATCGAGGCTTTCGCTTTTCCGCAGGGAACTCTCCGGCAACCGCTCTTTCACGCCGCTATCCCGGCATCCTTGCGCCGCGGCGAAATCGAAGCGCTTATTGCCGCGCAACAAGTGAATATTGCCGTGGTCGAGCAGCTTCATCAGGCGCGGCTGGCCTTCTACGGCGCACTCTATGCGCGCTCTCTGGAGGAGTTCGGTCGCTCGCAACGACTGCGACTGGATGAAAACATCGTCAGTGAACGGGCGCGCTACGAAGCAGGCTCGACTGACCGCAAAGCCCTCGGGACCGCAACGCTGCTGGCGCGAGAACTCGATCCGCAGATCGAGGAAGCGCGACGCGCCTATGGTAAATCCGTCCTGGAATTGGCTACCGCGATGGGAAGCGATCTCGGCGCCAGGAGCGTGCTGCCCGGGCCGCGTGGGGCGCTCTCGTTTGTTCGGGTGAATTTCGATGTCGAGCAGGAAACGCCGGCAGCGCTCGAGCGCCGCCCTGATCTGCAACTGGCTCGCCTCCTGGTGCGCGCGGCGGGAGAAAATCAGCGCATCGCAGCGGCTGGATATTATCCACGGCTCGATCTGACCGTCTTCGGCCGCTACATCCCGGAGACGAATATTCGACAGGCCAGTTCCGGGTCCCCCCAGCGCGCCGACGACATCATTTCCTCCGAAATCGCCGCCGGCGCGGGCTACACCTGGCGGGTAATCGATAATGGCCGGGTGCGCGGTGCCGTTCTGCGGGCGCACGCTGCCCGCGAAATCAACCAGCTGCAATTGCGGAAACTGGAAACGAACGTGAGGCGGGAACTAATCGCCCTGACCAACACATTGCGCGCAATTGCGGCCCGCCACGCCTCGCTCGAAAAGGCGGTCGACGTCGCGGAGAAGAATGTCGCCGTAGTCGAGAACAGCTGGCGCCAGGGGCTGGCATCGCAGCTGGAATTTCGAACCGCGGAAACCGATTTGCTCGCTACTCGCCGTGGTCTCCTCGATGCCGCATATCAGCAACAAGTGGCGCTGGCCGATTGGGATCGGGCCACCGGCCGCTACTTTCAAATCTCCGAGGTGGCGACAAACGTGCATAGTTCGAAACCTTGAACACCCGAATTTCGAAGCGCACGCTCTGGACCGCGGTCTCGTTAGGGGCGGCTCTGCTCTTGCTCATCTTTTATTGGTCGCGCCCGGTCGCGGAGGTGGAGAAAGTGGAACGCGGCACCGCCATCTCCGCTGTCTACGGGACGGTGCGGATCGAGCCGACGTTTGTCATCAATGTGCGGGCGCAGAACGCCGGCTTCATTCAATTCGCCGAGCCGCTCGCCGCGGGCCGCGGAGCCATCGGAAGCGCAGTCGCAAAAGGCGATCTGCTCGCCACCATCGCGGACGAGTCGACCGCGCGGCAGCTCAAGCAAGCGCGGCCGATTTGCAGGCCGCCACGAAACGCGCAGAGTTGCCACTGCCCTCATCTGAGCCGCTGAAAATCGCGGAAGAGATGTCGCCCGGCTCGAAAGACTGGCCGCTTTGAGCAATGTCCCGGCAGTCGATTACGAGAAAGCGAAAAGCGAAGCGACTCGCCTGCAGGGCTGCGGTCGAAGACCGAACGGATCGAGCGCGACCGAAATCTGGAAGCCTGGATTCGCTGTGCAAAAAGTTGAAGCGCAGATGAAGAACTCGGAAATCCGCTCGCCGATGGACGGATTGCTTACCGCGATCAAGGCGATCGATGGCGAACTGGTCGCGGAAGGAGGCGAGCTGTTCACCGTCTCTTCGCACAAGAACTATGTCCGCGGCGAAGTGAACGAAGAAGATGTGGGCGAAGTGAAAGCCGGGATGAAGGCGGACCTTCAAGTCTACGCCTTCCGCACGCGGCAGTTTACGGCCAAAGTGACCGCCATTCATTCCGGCCGCCGATCCGGAAACGCAGCGTTACACGATCCTGCTCGATCTGGAGAATCCGCCGGACAATCTGCTCGCCGGGATGACGGGCGAGATGAATATCATCACCGGCCAGCACGAGAACGCGCTCCGCTTGTCCCACCCGCGCGTTGCTCGTCGATCAAGTGTTGATCGTCAAGAACGGTCTCGTCCACGGCTCGTACCGTGAAGGCGGGCTATCGCACGCTCGATTTCACTGAAGCGCTCGACGGCTTGAAGGAAGGCGACGCATGTCATCGTCTCCGATCTGGATCGCTTCCGGCCCGGCCAACCCGCGCGGCAGCGCCTGATCGGTCCGGCGCAGCCGGGCAATCGACGGTGACCCCGCCGCTCTACATCGCGCTGCGTTTTCTCGCTCATCGCAAACGCTCCTTTATCCTCAGCCTCCTCGGCGTCGTCTTCGGCGTGGCGATCTTCATTTGCACGCAGGCGCAGACCCAGGGATTCGCGAATCACTTCATTAATTCCACGCTCGGGAGTAATGGCGCGCTCGTCCTCCGCTCGCGCTTCCAGACCGCTCGGCAGGCGTCCCCGTGCCGCCCAAAGCCCTCCCCAAGGGCAGCCGCCGCATCGCCGATATCTGGATGGCATCGACGAACGCCCGCGAAATCATGCGCGTCAGCCGCACGTTTTCGAACGTCGCCGCCTGCTCGCCAGTTTTGCGCGGAACACTCAGCGCTCGCTCGGGTTTTCGAAAACGCGACGGTCGATCTGTTTCGGGATCGACTCGCCCTTCATCTGCAAACCACCGATCTGGAGAAGCAATTGATCGACCGGTCACGTTCGAAGATTTTCGCGACAATCGCGACTTCGCTCATCGTCGGTTCGAAGCTGGCCGAGCTCTTCAATGTCGCGGCGGGCGATTCCATTCAGCTGCTTTCTCCGGGCGGCGAATACTGGCGTTTCGCCGTCGCGGCGATCGCGCGCAGCGGCGTGGGCGCGGTCGATTCCGGCCGCGTCTACTCGCACGCGAAGGTCGCGCAGAGTCTTCTCACAGAGCCCTACGCGGCCTCGATGATCATCTATAAACTGCGCGATCCGGAACGCGCGCCGGCTCTGGCGACGCATTTCGAGACGCTCTTCCAACACGACACGGTCAGCTGGCAGGAACGCGAGACAGGCAACCTGCAACTCTTCCTTACCTTGCGCATTGTCGGCGGCGATCACCGTCTCGCTCATTATCCTGCTGGCCGGTTTCGGGATTTTCAACGTCCTCACCATGTCGGTGCTTTCGAAGGTGAAGGAGATCGCCATCCTGCGCTCGATGGGTTACCGGCAGAAAGATATCAGCGCGATCTTCCTCTGGCAGGGCGCCATGATCGCTGAGCGCGGGCGCGATTCTCGGTTGTGGCGCCGGCGCGCTCCTCACCTGGGGCGTCTCCAATATCCCGATCAGAGTGCGCGGGCTGCATCGTACGCCGATCACTTTCTCGTGGCGTGGGATTGGCGGCATTATTTTTGGGCGACCCTCCTCGCGCATCATCGCGGTTTTTATCGCCAGTTATGTGCCCGCACGCCGGGCCGGTTTGCTTTCCCCGGTCTCGACCTTGCGCGGGACGAGCGGTTGATACTTCCTCGTTGTCGAGTTCGCCGCGAAGAACGAGGATACTCTCATGAAGAAGTTCCTGCTGCCTGCTCTCTTCGGGAGTTTACTCCTGTCCTCGTGCGCCTTCCGCAGTCGCGAAGTGATGGTCGAAGAACCGCCTCATCGAGACCACAACACGATCGTGCGAGACCAGATCCCGGCCGAAGGCGGGCGCAAGATTCCCGTCGTGGAGCAATATTAGACTCTGGTCGCGACAGTCGGCGCCTTCCGCGGCAGTTGGTCACCGCTCCTCTCCAAGCCACCAGCTGAAGCTGAACCAAAAGCCGCGAGAGTGGCACTGACTCTCGTCATCTCCACTTCCAAGGCAGCAAAGGTTAGCTCGCTTTCCTCCAGATTTTTCGAACGGCCCTGCCCTTCCAGTTGCTGGGTGAGATGGCGCGCCGCGTTCGCCCCAAATGCGCCTAACGAACTCAGGAGCGCGTGCGCGGAACGTGCGAGGATGTCGCCATCGCGCTGCGCGAGGGAACGACGAATGTTTTCCATCAGGGCGGGCGTACTTTCGTGAAAAAGGGCGATTAGTTGTTCCAAGAGAGCCTCGTCCTGGTCGACATCATCGAGAAGTTTTTCGCGGCTAAAGGTGGAACGCCCCTTAGGTGCGGTTCGGTTTAAGGCTCTCGCAAGAAAAGCTGATTCGATCTCCGTCTTCGGTCCGGCGCTAACCTTTTCCGCCCGGGTTGCCGAAACGCGATCGAGCAGGGCCAGCAGCTCGGCTTTCCGCAGCGGTTTTGAAATGTAGTCATCCATCCCGGCCTCCAGACAGCGCTCGCGATCGCCGGCCATGGCGTGAGCGGTCATCGCGACGATGGGCGTGTGCGTACTGGTGGCATTTTCTATCTCGCGGATGCGACCGGTGGCAGCGAGGCCATCCAGTTCCGGCATCTGTACGTCCATCAGAATCAGATCGAATTTCTCGCGCGCGTAAGCCTCGATTGCTTCGCGGCCATTGGTCGCGTGCACGAGCGAATGCCCTCGCTTCTCGAGGATCGCCGTCGCCAGCGCGCGGTTTACTACGTTATCCTCGGCGACTAGGATGCGCAGCCGGCCGGTCAGGCGTCCTGCTGACGACGCCGTGGCTGGTTCCGGCGGGATGGCACTGCCAAGGGCAATGAGAATCGCGTCGAGCAAATCCATTTGACCGACCGGCTTGGTCAGGTAACTCGCCACCCCCAACTCGTGGCAACGAGCGGCCGTGCCAGGTGGCATCCCGGAAGTCAACATCATCACCGTCGGACCGGAGAGCGTCTTCTGTTCACGGATCTTTTCCGCGACCATAAAGCCATCCATTTCCGGCATCATGCCGTCGAGGATGACGAGCGGAAACGGAGAACCTGCCTCGCCAGCGTGGGTCAGTTCAGCCAGCGCGGTCGCTCCGGAGGCGACCACTGAAGGTTGCATTTTCCAGCTCGTCAGGAGATCGCGCAGGATGCGGCGATTGACTTCATTGTCGTCCACCACCAAAACACGCATCCCCGCGAGCTCCCCGAAGTCCGCTGGTCGCACATCCGGTGCCGGCGTTTTCTGCAGCGGCAGTTGCGCGCTGAAGTGAAAGGTCGTGCCTTCGCTCGGAACGCTTTCGACCCAGATGCGCCCACCCATTTGCCGAACGAGCTGCCCGGCGATGGCGAGCCCCAGCCCCGTCCCGCCGTAGTTCCGTGTAGTTGTTCCATCGGCCTGGGCGAAGGCTTGGAAAATCAGTGCCTGTTTTTCTCTTGGAATGCCGATGCCGGTGTCGCTGACCGCGAAGTGCAGACGCTGCTCGGCATCGTTTGCTAATTCGACTTCGAGGCGCAGGACGACCTCGCCGGCGGCGGTGAATTTAATCGCGTTGTCGACCAGGTTTGAGACAACCTGGCGAAGCCGAAGCGGGTCCCCGACGACATGATCCGGCACTGTCGCCGGGATATCCGCGATTAATTCGAGACCCTTGCGATCGGCGCGCAACCCCAGCGGTTTGAGCGTGGCCGCGATGCAACTGCGCAGGCTGAAGCCGATCGATTCCAACTCGAGTTTGCCAGCTTCGATCTTGGAGAAATCAAGGATGTCGTTGATCAAGCCGAGCAGGGAAAGCGCGGAAGTTCTGGCCATGTCGAGATAATCGCGTTGATCGCGATCGAGCTTGGTCTCGAGGACCAGCTCGGTCATACCGATGATTCCATTCATAGGCGTCCGAATCTCGTGGCTCATGTTGGAAAGAAATTCGCTCTTGGCTTGATTCGCCGCCTCAGCCGCCTCCTTGGCGGCACTCAGTTCCGCCGTGCGTTCTTCGACCCGCAGCCCGAGCTCGTCGCTCATCTTCCGAAGTTCATCTTCGGCCGATTGGCGCTTCCGCAACATGTCGCTGAACGCGATTGCCAGGCGCCCAATCTCATCGTTGCGCGACCGCGGCAATGAAACGTCTCGCCGTCCCGCGGCGAAACCAGTGGCCGCTTCGGTTAATTGCACGAGCGGGTCGGCGATTACCCGACCGAGATAACGCGCGATCAGGCCGGCTACGATAATTGCAAGCAGCCCCGCGACCACCGCCTGCAGGATGGTGGTGCGCGTCAGTCTGGCCAACTCGGCGTAGAGCGGCGTGTATTCGAGCACAACCGCGCCCATGACGTGGCCGGATTTGCCTTCCACTGGGGCCACGATTTGTTCGATGCCGTCAGGGTGGCGCCAACCGCTCTCGGTAAAAGCGCGGATCTTGCGATCCTTGATCGTAGCGCCCGCCTCATCGCCCGGATCTCCATTATAAATCGAACCGATTTCCGAGAAATCCGCATCAGCCAGGACGCGCTGTTGGTTGTCCATCAGCACGACGTCGCGGCCTTGCGTCCGGTGGAGCTGGGTCACGATCGACTGGGCGGAGGTCGAGGCCGTGCTTTCCTCCGAAATCAAAAAACCCAGGATGGTGGCAACGCCTTTCGCCTCCTTGGTCGCCGCGACTCGCGCCGTGTTGAGATCGCGGTGAACGGCCAGCGCAGCGACCAGCATGACAAGGAGCGCCATGCCGGCAAACGCCCACAGGATCTTCGCCTTGATTTTCATTCGTTAGGGCGGATGGCGACCGGCTCAACCGCATTCCGAAGCGGCCAGGGAGGTTGCACGCTCAAGAGTCGACGCAGACGACTTGGGCGCGGGAGACGCAGCGCTCTGCCCGCTGGTGAGGAAACTTAAATCCAATGACGAACTTTCGGCGACCTGCAGGATGCGATCGATCAAGCGGAGCAGGTCGCTGCCGCTGGTCAGGATCTGGGTGACCTTCCGATGTTGCGCCGGCGTTAATCGGTCGTTTTGCAGCAATTGAGCGAACCCGAGGACGTGATTCATCGGCGTGCGCAGTTCGTGGCTCGCGCGTGAGAGAAATTCCTGCTTCGCTTGCAAAGCCGTCGCCAATTCCGCTGTGCGTTGGTGCACGCGCAACTCCAAATCGGAATTCGCGGCGCGCAGATTTTCGTGCAGATCGAGAATGCGTTCGGCCACCCGCACCCGGGCGGCGAAGGCTTCCTTATCGAGCGGTTTGGTGATGAAATCGTCCGCGCCGGCGGTCATCGCCTCGAGGTAATTTGTCTTCCCGGAAAGCGAGGTGAGCAGAATCACATAGGTGTAATGACCGCGCTGCGCGCTACGGATATGACGGCAAAAATCCAGTCCATCGAGGCCGGGCATTAGCCAATCGGAAATGATGAGCGGCAATTCCTTTTCGCGCCAGGCTTCGAGCGCTTCGGCACCGTTTCTCGCTTCGTGCACTTCATGTCCCAGCTTCGTTAGCGCAGCGCGGATCAGAAGGCGGGTGATGGCATCGTCATCCGCGATGAGAATTTTCATGTTCGATCAGTCAAAGCTCTGTTTTTAAATCAGTTCGGCCGCAAGACCTGGTTGGAATTCCGGGAACTCTCCCCTTCACTGCGACCGGAAACCGCCCGCTTCGCGAAGGGCACCGAACTGTTGAGCAGGAATCGGTCCCGGCTGGCGAAAGCCCAGCCGCGCCCGCCTGACGAGGACTTGCAGGCAACGAGGGCCAATTGCGCTGCCCGAACCGATTTCATCGCATGGCGACCGTTTCTAAATTCCGCGCTTATATTTTCGATCTCGACGGCACGCTGGTTGATTCCAACGAGTTGCACGTCGAGTCGTGGGACCGCGCCTTCCGGCATTTCGGGAAACAATTCCGCCGCGACCAACTTCACGCCCAGATTGGCAAGGGGTCCGATAAATACCTGCCGGAATTTCTCACTCCCGAGGAAATGGCGCGATTTGGGAAGCAGCTCGATAAATATCGCTCCGAGCTTTTCAAGGCGGAATACTTGCCCAAGGTGCGGCCATTCCCGGCCGTAAAGGATCTCTTCCAGCGCATCCGCGCGGACGACAAAACCATCATTCTCGCCACCTCCGGGAAGGAGGAAGAAACAAGGCACTACACCCAACTCCTCGGGATTGCCCACTTGATCGCCGGGCAGACCACCGCCGACGACGCGGACGAGTCAAAGCCCGCTCCCGACATCTTCGCCGCCGCCTTGGAGAAACTGGATGGCGTTTCCGCTCTCGAAGCGCTGGTCGTAGGCGATACTCGCTTCGATCTCGAAGCGGCTTGCAGAGGCGGCTTCCCGGCCATCGGCCTGCTTTGCGGTGGCACGGACGCGGCAACGCTGCGGCAAGCAGGCGCGTTGGCGATCTACCGTGACCCGGCCGATCTGCTTGCCTCCTACCCGAACTTAATAAGCATCGCACCAACGGAGGACTGACCTCGCGGGCGGCGCCGACTTACTTCAGAATGTAGTCGTCGTTATCCCGCTTGGCGGTAAAGGCGTAAGTCTGACCCGGTGCCACCGTAATCTTTGTTTCCCGCGGCTTACCAGCCATCCGGTTGGGGATTGGAATCACACTCAGAACATGCGGTCCCGCGGTCAGCGGCTCATCGTAGCGACCATTGTAGTTGATCGTAGCGGCCTGCTTTCCGTCGATCGACAACCCTACAGCGTACGCCCCCAAGGTGGCGGACCGAGTGATGACGAGTCGACCGGCCGCCTGGTTTTCGGTTGTCGGAGCAGCTTTGGCTTTCCCAGCGGCCGCTATTTCCGTCGGAACCACCGCGCTCAAGGCGAGTCCCGCGCAAGCGAAGGCGAGCGGTAGGAACATCCTGTTAAAATGAAAAGGAGTTTTCTTCATGGCGACACTCTCGACCCGATTTGGACTTCGTGCGAATCGCTCGACCGCACCTAACGACATCCTTAGTTTTCGATTGTGACTGAGTCGCCTCTCTTCAGTTCTGCTTCGTGGAGCACTTCCGCCACCAATCCGCCGCGATGGACCAAGCCGGCCAGCGTCTCGGGATGGGTCAATCGCATCAGGTGTGTGCAAGGTTCGCTCAGGCGCAGACCGCGCAAACGGACCGCGCCCACTTGGAACTCGCGTCCCACCAGTTCGTTCAGGCGCACCCCGCGCGTCAGCAGGTTGCGACGCGACTCCGCCGCCGAGAGCTTCTTCCCACTCTCCCGTTCGTAGGCTTCCAGCGCCTCCGCTTCGATTAGAGTGACGTCCCTCTTCCCGGGGTGATCAGAAAAGGTCCCGCTTCCGGTCGCATAACGATCCCCCTCCAGTCCGCGCCCGGCCCGCGCCCAGGCTCGCTCGACTGACCGAGGCAGTTCCTCCGGCTTCTCCGCCACGTAGATACCCAACAACTGCGCCCCTACTTTCATAATGACAGAATATGTGACTGCCGACAGCCTGCCAAGCGTTCCGCTTACTCGGCAATCGTCGCCATTCACAGGGGCCTTCGCTCGGCGTAGCGCTTACCTTCCGGCACTTTTCGGTCTAGAATGGCGCCGCATGTTTGAAATCAAGTCCAAAGAGAAAGCCGTCCAGCGCGCTCTGCTGATCGGCGCCTATATTTCGGCGGACCTGAAGGCCGAAGCGCAAAGTCTCCTGGAAGAGTTGGCCGAACTGGTCGACACCCTCGGCCTTCCGATCGTCGGTCGCGAGCTTATCTCATTTCGCGAAAATCACGCGCGTTACCTCATCGGTTCAGGCAAAGCACAGGAGATCGTCGACCACGCCAAAGAACTCGAGTGCGACGTCCTTATTTTCGATAACGAGCTCAGCCCATCGCAACAACGCAACTGGGAAGAACTGGCCGGCATCACCGTGGCCGACCGCCAGGAGATCATCCTCGATATCTTCGGCGCCCGCGCCCAGACGCGAGAAGCGCGCATCCAGGTCGATCTGGCCCGAATGCAGTATTCCCTTCCCCGCCTAACGAGAGCGTGGAGCCACCTCGGCCAGCAGGGCGGCGGCATCGGCGCCAAGGGCGAAGGCGAAAGCCAACTCGAACAGGACAAACGCAAGATCCGCCTCCAGATCGATCGCCTGAAGCGCGAGCTCGAGGAAGTGCGCCGTGCCCGCGCCACCCAGAGAAAGGATCGCAAACGCGTCCCCGTGCCCAATGCCGCCATCGTCGGCTACACCAACGCAGGCAAATCCTCCCTCCTGCGGCGACTCACTGGCGCCGAGGTCTTGGTGGAGAACAAGCTCTTCGCCACGCTCGACACCACTACGCGCAAAATCGCTTTGCCGAACAGGCAGCCCCTGCTTCTCACCGACACGGTCGGCTTTGTGCGCAAGCTGCCCCACCAACTCGTCGAAGCCTTTAACGCCACCCTTGAAGAGGCGGCCGTGGCCGATTTCCTCATCCACGTCCTCGATGCTTCCCAGGATGAAGTCATGGAGTTTTATAACACGACCATGCGCGTTCTCGGCCAGCTCGGCGCCGATACCAAACAGATGCTCATCGTCTTCAACAAGGTCGACAAAGTCACCGACACCCATGTAATTTCGGCTCTGCGTCGACATTTCCCTGAAGCAGTCTTCGTTTCCATCCAGACCGGTGAAGGAATGGATCGTCTCATCGAACGTATCTCCGATTTCGTCGCCCGCGGTACCTGTCACGGTTGAGTTACGGTTGCCCCCCGACCGCGGGGATCTCCTTGCCCGGCTGCATCGCGAGGGTTCTGTCCGCGACTTGAGCTACGATAGGGAATATACGCTACTTGTAGCCACCATTCCGGCCCGCGCCCTCGAAACTTACTCGCCCTATCTAAGCGAGCCCGAGCCGGGCCCCGAGCTTGCGCAGATGCCGCGGAAATAGCGGCTCACTTCGCAGCCAATGAAATTCAGTCTCAATTGGGAAGACCTACTGAGCGACCAGCGCCATACCCTCGGCGCTCCGCCGTCGAGGACGACGACATCGGCAAACCAGGACGCTCGCACGCCGTTCGAGCGCGACTATGACCGAGTCATCTTTTCCGCGCCGTTCCGCCGGCTCGCCCGCAAGACTCAGGTTCATCCCTTTGCCGAAATGGATCACATTCATAACCGCCTTACTCACACCCTCGAAGTTGCGAGTGTCGGTCGGTCCCTTGGTTATGCGCTGGGCCGATTCATTGAGGGAAGGAAAGAACTCCCCCTGGGCAGAACGGTGGAAGATATCGTCTGCATCGTCCAGTCCGCCTGTCTCGCACATGACATCGGCAATCCGCCGTTCGGTCACGCTGGTGAGTTCGCGATTCGTGAGTGGGTAAAGGCTAATAAGAGCACGTTGTTCGGCGCCGATGCGCCGGAGAGCGGCCTTCTGCGCGATTGGAGCTCCTTCGAAGGCAACGCCCAGAGCTTTCGCATGGTCGCGCGGGCCGATAACCGCGAGCAAATCTACATTCGTTTCACCTACGCCTCGCTCGGAGCCATGATCAAATACCCCTGGTCCTCAGGCGATCCCCGGGCCGAGGCCACCCTTAAGTACAGCGTCTTTTCCTCCGAAGATTCCATCTTTAGTGATATCATCGAGGCGCTGGGCCTGCGGACTCCCGCCGGTGAGGCCGTGCGCCACCCCTTATCCTTCCTTTCCGAAGCAGCCGACGATATCTCTTATCAGATTGGCGACTTCGAGGACGCCGTCCAGATGCGAATTCTTTCGGAGAAGGAAGTGCGAGATATCTTCGACCGCATTATTGGCCAGCGCGACGACCGCCCGCTGCCCGCTCTCCGCGCCAAGGCGATAGGTTGTCTCGTGAGGGCGGCAATTGCTGCGATTGAGAAAAACTACCACGCCATCATGTCCGGCGAACGGCGTTGGGATCACTCCCTCAAAAGCGACTTTCCACCTCACGTGCAGAACGCTCTGCACGATATCAAAGAGCGCTATCCGCACATCTTTAGTCACCGGCCCAAGGTCGCCGCCGAGTTGGGTGCCTATCAAAGCCTCGGTCGTGTTCTGGGCGCCTATGCAAGTGTCGTGAGGGCATTGAGTCAGTGCCGGCGCTACGATCAGCTTAGCTTTATCCAGAAACGCCACATCGAACTTGCCTGGCCCGAACGCTACGCGCGCGAGCATGAAGACAAAAGCTACGAATGGTGGCTCGGCCGCGTGATGGATTTCGTCGCCGGGATGACCGATAACTACGCCACTCAGGTGGCACGTGAGATCGGCGGTCTCTAGGAGACTAGCCTGCTATGGCTGCGCGCGTGATCTTTTTCTCGTTAAGTATGGCTATTACAGCACTGCCTGTCCGCCGACTCGGGTGGCCGTCAGATGGTAGGTTCGCCCCCGCCGCACAACCAGGTTGATGGGGGTCGAGCGCCGGCTTTCCGTGTCGAATCTATTGCGGCTAATACAATTCATTCCAGACTCTCGCCCTAATTCACCTTAGCCAGATGCCATGCTCGCTTTGCGGGCGGTTGCCTTTTCGCGACGAGGCCTTCTTCACACTGGGGCAGGTAGTCGTGGGACATGCTAGGGCTCAAAATGAGCCCTCGGGGCCTTGTTCACCGGCCGCGAAGGATTCGGGCGGAAAACGCGCGGCTCGGTTTTTGGACGGGAACCCTTGCCGCCGCCGTTCCGCGCCTGGGTATCTCGTCGCGGCGCGACGCGACCACTCCGCGGGCGATTACCGGCACGCGGCTGTGTCCCTGGCGTGTTCATGCGCGGCCCGACGGTACGAGGTCGCGCGCGGGGTTGATGCCTTCCGGAGCGGGCGGCCGAATACACCACATACTGCGTCGTCTGGGGATAGAAAGTCACCTGCCCATAGGGAGAAACGAGGCAGTCCGGCGAAGTAAGGACCGGCTCTGGAATCACGTTGTCGTAGTAGGGCGAGTCACCGCTTATGTAACCCTCTACCGAGTCATTCGGCGCATAACTATCCGCAGGTTGCTCCTGTTCATAGACAATTGCGGTCGCGGCCGGTTCCTCAACCTGCGATGCCCGAGTCGCATCTTGATTGGCCAGGTAATCCACCGCGGCTGGACGCTTCCTCCGCGGCTGCTGGCTTCGCGTCAAGGCTGCGAAAGTATCTCCTGAGTCCACCTCTGCCCGAGCCGGGGGAGCTGGGATCACTCCCGGCACGCGGGCAACGGCCAGCCAGGCCCCGATCAAAATAAGGATGCCCAATTCGACCGCGATCACGTTTGCAACTTTACCGCTCATTCTCCCCACCCCTCCCTTTCACTCTGAGGATGCCTGCGTTTTCCCGCCCCGGCAATCCGCGAATGAGCCTCCTTCTCTAACATCCGGATCTCGGTTCAAATCTCAGACTGCGCGCGTTTCGATTTCGCGCTGAGCAACCGCCGCGACGCACGCACATTGAGGATCTCCGCGTCGCCCTGCAGCCAGGCATTATCGATCGATATCCGCGTGAAACGCCACTTCTCGCCATCGCGCATCAGCTCACAGTCGTAGCGATTCATGAGTAGCGCATTCTCCGAGCCCAGGCGCGAACCTTCCCGGGGCATAAAGTGCTGCGACATTACATAGGCATAAAGCGTCGCCGTATCTCCGCTAATCTCGATCTGGAGATTGCTTGCCGTATGCGTCGTATCGAGCGGGCCGAGAAACGGGATCAGAGTATCCACGATTGCCTGCCGGCCATTCAGTTGCGGAAAGTCGATCCCGAGCTTCTTGCCGGCTGCTCTGAAATCGAGCACGCAATCCTCCGCAAACACCGACCCGAGCGAATCCGCATCGCCCTGATCGAGACCGAATGCATAACGGTGCAGCGCATCCGCGATCTCATACCGGTCCGCCGCCAGTTGCCCTGGATCAGTGTTCATATCCTGCATCATAGGCGATTTGATCGAAGGTCGTAAAGGGTCCGCACGATTCCCTTCCCCAACTACAGCCAATCTAAAACGATTGGCTCGCCTCCCCGTCAGAAAATTTCCCCTCCCACCCGGACTCGGGCGCGAACGTTAGCGGGCCTTTCGCTGGACACCTCCACCCGTGGCCCTAAGTTGGAGGCAGCCATGAAAATCAACATTAGCACTGCCATCGCCACTGCCCTGCTCCTCAGCCTCCTTCCCGTTCAGGCGCAGGACAAGAAACGCGTCAGCCCGCACGAAACCGCCTCGGCCACTATCGCCGGCGCCGCGATCAAGATCGTTTATGGCCGGCCCTACACCAAGGATCCAAAGACCGGCGAGATGCGAAAAATTTGGGGCGGCCTCGTCCCCTTTGGCCAAGTCTGGCGGATGGGCGCCGACGAAGCCACTATTCTTACTACTGACCACGACCTCAGCCTCGGCGGCACCATGGTCCCGGCCGGCACTTACTCGCTCTTTCTCCAGCCCGAGGAAAGCGGAGACGCCGCCCTCATCGTCAACAAACAAACCGGCCAGTGGGGCACGAAACACGAGGCCGGTCAGGATTTCGCCCGCATCGCGCTGAAGAAGAACTCCCTTGCCCCAGCCGCGAACCAGTTCACGATCGCGATCGACCAGGACGCGAGCGGCGCGAGCGGCACCCTGCGCTTACAATGGGATACCACGGAATACTCCACGCCGATCAAGGCGGAGAAATAGCACTCTCCCCCCTGGTCGATATCCGCGGCCGCTTCAGGGGCGCGGAGATGGCGTAGGCTTACGGTAAATGTAGGGCCCCTTCCTGCTCGTCCCCGTAGCAGGCTGACTCGCCTGCGATTCGTTGAGCTGGCGCGCCTCGAGCACCTTCTGTTTCTGCTCGCTCGCCTGGTAATCCTGGTAGGCCTTGTTCAGGATGCCGGAAAGATGATTCTGCGACTGGGCGTCGCGCCTTGAAGCCAGCGTCGCCAGATCGAGATCGTTGGTCAGCTTTTCCGCCTCCACCTCGATCTGCTGGTCTCTGCCCGGGGCGACGAGAAACGTGCCGCCCCGATCCTCCACGATACTCACCGGCGTACCCGGCGGGTAACCGATCACGCCGGAGTCCGTCGTCACCGAGGCATAGGCGACAAGATAGAGTGTCCCCTCCGGCGCGAGCCGGCGCTGCACCACCGGCTTCGGGGTGGGCGTAGCCTTACCCGGCGGGGTCGGTTTGGGTTTCGGCGTCGGCTTTGGCTTCGGGGTATGAGTGATCGCCGCCCTGGGCCGCGCTGGAGTTGTCGGCGGCGGCGCGGGAGGCTCTGGCTTGCTGCAGGCTGCGGTCAAAAGGCAGGCGAGAAGCATTAGGGGCTTTTTCATTTCGAGCGCCCGCATGATGCAAATCCCGGAGCGGGAAGCAATCAAATTCGCCGCCGGCAACGCGCCATTTGTCACCTAATCGTCACCGTAGATGCCCAAATCGAAACGGCGCAGCCGTTTATTCGCAAATCCTGCACTCCACCCTCCACCGCTCCGCAAACCAAGGCTTACAGCCGGGATAGGCGACCGTACAAAAAAAGTACCGCCCCCCACGACCCGAAGGCCATGAAGGGCGGCTGTTCCCCCCAGAACAAGCGCATATCGGATACGAGGGCGAGAACCGCAAGTAAAAATTCATTGAAAGTTTTGGCCCCCTTTTGTGCGCATCCGCGTGGCGCTACTTCAGGTCGGTGCTATCCACGGGAATGGTGTGGAGCTGGCCGAGATATCGGACTGTAACATTACTGCCTCCACGGGAAACGACCGGTAATCTCATTCCGCGCGGGATAACGGTCGAGCCATACGGGACCTTGATGGCGACGGGTCTGGTCAGGGTGGCTTCCTGCTTGGCGAGATAGGCCGCGGGTTGAGAGGGAGTAACCGTCTCCGGTGGCGGAGCGACCTGCACTATTTTCGGCGTGCTCGCGGACTCCGGGGTGGGAGAAGGTTTGATCGAGCCAGTAACCGCTGTCGGCGTTCCGGGTTCGAGTAACTCTATTTTCACGACGGGGTGCATCTCCCAGGCACTGGAGCGCCAGGGTTGATGATATCCGTTGGCTGAGAAGCTCCGAATGGTGCGGCCGATATCCGCCGCGCCGTTGTGCTCGTCGTCCCAAAGAAGGTAACCGGTGAGCCGAACTTTGCGCGCGGGATGTTTGGTCGGTTCGTGACTTAGATCCGGAGCGCGGATGAAGGCGGCTAACTCCTGCAACCGAGTGCCGGCGCGGTAAATGGCTGTCTGGGTGCGAGGTGTGATTTCGCAGATGATCGGGGTCGGGTCGCCGACGGCGGGTGGATGGTCGAGCGGCTGGGCGAAGACCTCCAGGTGCCAATCGTGGAAATCAGAACTGGCGCAGTTAGTCGACTCCGGTGGGCCGGCGTAAGCGAGGACAAGATAACCCGTCAGCGTGACAAGCTGTTTCTCGCGCTTATCGAGCTCCGCTAATTGAGGCGCCGTCAGATCTTTCCGGCGCTTGCCCTTGGTCTGGGCCTCGAGGTCCCCGAGGTAGCGAAGGAAGCCGCCCGTGTCCACCACCTCCGCATGCAGGCCGGCGAGGTCCGGCATGGCCCGGTTCTTCAGGCGATTCCGAACCAAGCCATCGGGTGTCTTGGCACTTCCCTCCGCACGACTGAGACAGTCCCAGCCGGTAAGGTCGATTTCTTTGAGTTCGCGATCCTCGGAGATTCTCGGCCGCTCGGCACGAACCGGGGTGGCACCAGCAAGAAAACAGCCACAGACCGCGAGGACGAGAATACGGCAATCGAGAGCTGGCACGAGGATGGTTGTTGCCGGTCGAAGTCGGATATTGCTGATATTGCCGCTGAAATGTCAAGGTATGAACAGACGATGGATGAGCCGAGCGCCAGGTCATTGATGAAGTGACTCCGAGCTGGATCAGCGCAAGAGGGTACGAAACTAGTTGGCAGTCGCGGAGGAGCGACGAAGGTAGGATCCTTATGGGAAACAGCCAAGGTAGAGACAACGTCAAGAAGCGCGCCGCCCGGCGCAAAAAAAGCGACCGGATCGTGGCCGCCAAGAAAGAGAACAAGGCGAAGAAATAGGGACTCCCTCGAGTCCGGCTGAGGTAATCCCCGGGAATGCGCCATGCCTAACAAGCGGAAGACAGACTCATCGGCGGCCGGCCGCGCCCGCCTCCTGGTGCTGGTGGACGAGTCGAATGTCGGCAGCTCCGTGCGAACCGCTGGCCGCGGGCTAGACTGGTTGCGGTTGCGAGAATTCCTCGCGGGCGCCGAGAGCGGGCGCGAGTTGATCGAAATGGTGGTCTATGCCGGATTGCCGCCGCCCATTCCGCTCTGGGCCGACGAGCGCGACAAAAAAAACAAATTCATCCACTGGCTGCGCTCGAATGGCTTCCTGGTCGTGACCAAGGACGGTGCGCCGGCCGAGGAAGGTCACTACAAAGCCAACGTGGATGTGATGATGGCGATCGATGCGCTGGAGTTGTCGGTCGAGATGCAGCCCGAGGTGGTGATCCTGGTGACGGGCGACGCGGACTTTGCCTATCTCGCGACGAAGTTGCGGCGGCGCGGCATCCGGGTGGAGGTGGCGTCGGTGAGCCAGAACCTCGGTGGAGTGCTGAAAGCGGCGGCCAGCGCGGTGATCGATCTAGCGCCTTTGTTTCGCACCTTTGAGCTAATGCCGGTGGGAGAAGCGCCGGCCACGCGCGCTGCGCGCAAAAGGCTGTGAGTGCCTAACGAGAAGCAAATTACTGGAGATTGTAGGCCTCGACAAGAGCAACGCCGGTGGTGTTGTTCTTGCCCCGAACGATCGCGGTGTAGCCCCCGGCCGGGAGCATCTGCACGACGGCCGATTCCTTGTCCTTGGTCGGCGGCACCGTCGTGGCGATGATGTCGTCTTCTTGAGTTGATTTCCAGTCGTCGTTGCTCGCGACGGTAGCGCCGTTCTGGTCGACTATCTCCAGGGTGGGATCGGCCAAGCTATTGCTAACTCCACCGAGGCTCGGCCCGAGAGCGCGGACGATGATATTGGCTGGATTGCCGTTATCGAGCACGATAAAGCCTCCGATCATGACGTTATTGCCTGTCTGGACCAGGCCGCGGGTGGAGATATTGGCCAATTTGGCCGTGCCGTCGAGACCGTAAGCTTCGACCAGGGCGAGGCCCGTAGCGTTGTTCTTCCCGCGCACCACGGCGGTGTAGGAACCGGGCGTGAGACGTCGGACGATGGCGGATTCCTTCTCGCTGCTCGGTGGGACGGTCGTGTCCTCGATGGCGCCCTGCTGGGTTGATTTCCAATCGTCGTTCATCGCGATAATTGCACCGGTTTGATCGTGCAATTCGAGCACGGTATCGGACAAAGCGCCGACCAGGCCGTCTGTGCCTAACGACGGGCCGATGGCCCGCACGATAACATTTTTATCTCCGGTCCCGGTGATGATGAATCCGCCAATCAAGACGTTTTCGCCGGTTCCGACACTAAGCCGGGTGGAGATGTTGCCGAGATTCGGCGGAGGGACGAAGGCTGGAATCGCGGTGCGCGACCAGGCAGGACTGCTCGAGCCGGCGGCGCGCAGTCTTTGCAACCCCGAGCCGTCGTTGTTGATGACGTAGATCTCGTTTGTCGCCGGAATGGCATGTTGCTGCGGACCGAGTGGTCCCGGCTCTTGCTGACCAATATCGAAGACCAACTGCGTGCCGTCGGGCGACCAATCAACCGTCGAGATATAGAAGCCGGGGTTGAACTGGATGAGCTGGGTATCGACGCCGGTGGTGACGTCCACGATGTGCAAGGACTGGACATCCGGCTCCGGCGTGGCGCTGTCGAGGAGAAAGAAATTTTGAAATGAACGCACGAAGGCCACGCCACGGCCGTTGGGCGAAAACTTGGGCGCGTAATCGTGTTCACCCCAAAGAAATGCCCGCCCGGAAATGCTCGAATCGGCGCGCGGGAAAGTGATTTGCTGCGAACGCCCGGCAACCACCGCGCCCGCGACCGGTTCGATCAGACTCAGGGCGGTGACTTCGCCCGGGCCGCCGCCGCTGATGAAGTTGGTCGAGCCCTCCAAGGGCGCAACGAGAAGCGTCCCGTCGGGCGACCAATCAACCCCTTCCCCACCGTGATGTTTCCCGTTGAGACCCTTGTCCACGTGCACCTGAAGCGGGGCGAAGGCCGAGGAAGTGGAGTAAATCTCGAGCGAAGGCGTGGTGGTTTGGGTGCCGACATTGTTCAAGTCGCCGGTGAAAATATAGGCGAAGACCGCGAGGTTGCGGTTATCGGGCGAAAACGCCTTGTAGTTGGGAAAGTTGTAAATGATGACACCGTTGCTCACGAGATCGCCATAAAAGGTGAGTTCGTTAATCGCGCCGTTTGTTGTAGAGAGAGAAAAGACGTTGTGGCTGCGCTGGTTAGGCAAAGCCGGGTCGAGTGCGCTGATCGCCAACTGAGTAGCATCCCGGGAAAAAACCGGCAGTTCGAAGGTGGTGAAGGGAAGCGCGATTTGAGTATCGCCAGTACCGTCGCCATTCATCCGACGCAGTTGTAGGCTGCCATCACCCTGCAATTGCACATAGCCGACCTGCGCCTCCGCTGACGCGACGCCCGCGAGAGCGAGGACCATCACGACCAGAAAAGTGCGGATTTTCTGCCAGGAACGAAACCACCCCGGGAGGGGTCCAAGTGTTGCCATGACGCAATGATCGAATATGCGGAAATTCCCCGCCATCTGCCGAATGGCAGGTCCCTCATCTTGACAGCGGCTCCTAAGTTTGGGACAAGAGAGGCGGCACTCCGCCGCGATGACCGCACTTCGACAGCACGATTGGATGCGCTTGCAGGAGTTTCTTCTCCGGCTGCACACGGCGACCACCCTGGCCGAGCTGCCGGCCACGATCCTCGGTGGATTGCGCGAGGTGATTCCATTCGATTCTGGCAGTCTGCAGGATGATCGCGGTGGCCTGGGTGAAATCCCGTGGCTCTTTGAAGAGGAAGCCTGGCAACCAGACCTTGGCCCGGAGGGCGAACTCGGAGTCCGCGTGATGTCGCACTGGGAACCGGAGTTCACCTCGATGCGGGAGGCGTTTTTCGAAGCCAGCGCCGAACATCACCCGCACAGCGCCTACTATCGGCACACAGGCGACGGCACGGCGCGACGCCTGTCCGAGATCATTTCCCTGCCGGCTTTGCGCCAGACGGTTTTCTTCAACGAAATTTCGCGCAAGAACCGGCTCGTACGCCAGTTGACGATCTACTTCCCTGCCCCGCCGGCTAACACGGTCGTGGTCGCCCTCTGCCGGGAGACGCCGGACTTCTCCGAGCGCGATCGCTCTCTTTTCGAAATGCTCCGGCCGCACCTGGCGACGGCTTGGTGCCAGGCTTGGGAGCGCGAACGTAACTGCTCCGAGCTCAATCGCCTGCTGGCCCGCTATTCGAAACGGACCGGGGAAATCGAGGTAAGCATTAGTTTGCGTCAGCAACTCGGACTCACTCCCCGCGAGGGAGAGGTCTTGAGCTGGGTGACGCAAGGGAAGACCAATCGCGAGATTGCGATCATCCTCGGGCTGACAGCTGGAACGGTGAAGTTTTACGTCGAGCGAATCCTGGCCAAACTCGGATGCGAGACGCGGACGGCAGCCGCGCGCACCGTGCTGGAAGCGACGGCCCTCTAGCTCGAGAGGCGGCCTGCGATAGTGAAGGCGGCGGTGAGCTCGCCACCGGGGGCAATCTGCTGGATGCCGTCCTTTTCCTCGAAGGGTCGTTGCTCATGGCGATCCGTCAGGCCCCAGCATGGTTCCACGCAAAGGAATGGGCCGCCGTCCGACCAAAGGGTAAAATAGGGTGCCTCGGCCAGATCGAGCGTGACTCGACGACCACTTGGCGGATCGCGATAAACGAAAGTGCGATCAGGCACATCGACGAATTCGAGAATGAAAGAGCCAGGCAGCTCGGCGCGCGGAAAAGGCATCACGCCGCCGGTATGAACGACCTCGGCGGTCTCACCCGTCAGGTAATTCCCCGGGGAAAACCAGCGCCGATAGTGACCGCGCGGCATTTCCAGTTCAAAAGTCTCAAAACCAGTCGCGGCCAAGCCGGGATGAAGACCAAACTCCAAATGCGCGGTGAGTTCGGGCTCCTGATTTTCGAAATGGAACCGCACTTCGATTTTATCGGCCCGCATGGCGTAGCTCAGGGCGAGCGAAACTTTGAGCGGATACTCCACCGGCTCGATTTCGTTAGGCGAGATACGATAGGTAAGGGAAGCGCCTTCGGCCTTACCCAGATCGACACTCACGTCACTAAACGTCTTGTGACGCAAGAAACTGTGGGTCCCGCCGCGAATCTCGCGCCCGTGATAAAGGCTTTGCTCGTTTTTCAATCGATGGAGAAAGTAGCCCATGACGGTGGCGTGATTCCCCCACCCGCTCGCCGGTTTCCTCAAGTCGTTATCGCGGTAGAGAAACCCGATCCATTCGCCTTCCGCATCTCGGCGGGCCAGACTGATCAATTCAGCGCCGAGACGCGAAACGATGATGCGCAGCCCCAGTTCGTCATCGGACAGGATATCGAGTAACCGTCCGTCGCGGATCTCTTCGCGGTGCGAAAATTTCATCGCGCCAGGATCTTTTTCCGGAGCCCCTGCGCTTTCCTTAGGGGAACAACCCGCGGGTGTGCTTGGCTTTCATCACTCGCTCGACGCCGATCGCCATCGCTGCGGTGCGATGCGAAACGTTATCTCGCTTCGCGCGCTTGATCACCTGCACGAACGAATGCTCGAGAATGCGGAAAAGTTTGTCCGTCACTTCCGTTTCCGTCCACATGAAGGCCTGCAGGCCTTGCACCCATTCGAAGTAGGAAACGATCACGCCGCCGGCATTGCAGAGAATGTCGGGGATCACGAAGACTTCGTCCCAACGCTTGTTCAGGAGCAGGTCGGCCTCCGGGCTGGTCGGGCCATTGGCGCCTTCGGCAAGAATGCGGCATTTGATTTTGTCGGCGTTTTTTTCCGTGATGACGCGATCGACCGCGCAAGGCGCGAGAATGTCGCATGGCATCTCGAGCATTTCATTCGGGTCGACCCGATCGCCCTGGGAGAACGCTTTCAGGTTGCCCTTCTTGATCACGTGCTGCTCGGCCGCTTTGACGTCGATCCCCTTGGGATTGTAAAGCGCCGCGGTGTGGTCGCTGATCCCGACGATCTTAACCCCCGATTTCAAACCCAGGGAAAGCGCCGCGACCGACCCGACATTGCCGAAGCCCTGGATGATCGCAGTCGATTTTTCCGGATCCATTTTCAGCATATCCATCGCGCGCTCGATCAGGTAAACGACACCCCGACCGGTCGATTCTCGCCGTCCTTCGGTACCTCCCACCGTGACCGGTTTGCCCGTCACGATCTCGTTGACGGCATACCCCTGGTAAACCGAGTAGGTGTCCATGAACCAGGCCATTACCTGTTCGTTAGTCCCCATGTCGGGGCCCATGATATCGGTCTTGGGACCGACGAATGGGATCATTTCCTGCATGTAACGGCGGGAGACCGCCTCGAGTTCATTGCGCGAAAGCTTGGTCGGATCGCACGCCACCCCGCCCTTGGCCCCGCCATAGGGCAGATTGTTGAGCGCGCACTTCCAGCTCATCCACATGGCCAGAGCCGCGGTTTCGCCCATCGATAGATTGGGCGCGAAACGAGTGCCGCCCTTGGTCGGGCCGAGCGTCAAATGATGCTGCACCCGATAACCCTGAAAAGTTTTCGTGCTTCCATCGTCCATATGCACCGGGAGCGTCACGGCCATGGCGCGCTTGGGATACATCAACCGATCGCGATCGTTTTTATCAATGTTCAGGTAATCGGCAATGACCTGAAACTGGTTGCAGGCCATCGTGAATACTTCGTCGTCGTAGATATGCATAAGAGCAGAGTGGCCAGTCTAGAACGACCGGGCGGTTAGTGCAGTTGGTTTTTCCTCTTCAACCTGTGAGCCGTCAAATGCAAATCGCACCGCGCCATCCCTTCCGGAGCGGTTGGCAGCGAGGCTGCACTGCCCTAGGCTGAGCAAAATGGCGGATCTCGATTGCAACTGGCATCCGGAAACGATCGCTGTCCATGCTGGGCGTGCCGTCGATTCCGCGACGGGCGCGGTCGCCGCGCCGATCCATCTCTCGACGACTTTCCAACGCGCTGAAGACGGCAGTTTCCCGAGCGGATTCGATTATTCCCGTTCCGATAATCCGAATCGGGCCGCGCTCGAAGAAGCGCTCGCGACCATCGAAGGAGGCATCGCGGCGGCGGCCTTCGCCTCCGGTGTGGCTGCCGCCATGAGCGTCTTCCAGTTGCTCTCGCCTAACGATCACGTGATCGCACCGCAGGAGGCTTATCACGGCATTCTGCGACTCCTGCGCGACGTCTTCATGCGCTGGCAACTTCAGGTGAATTTTGTCGACATGACGGATACGGCCGCGGTGAAAAGAGCTGTCCGGGCCGAGACGAAACTCATCTGGGTTGAGACGCCCTCTAACCCGACCCTCAAGCTGACCGATATCGCGGCGGTCGCCGAGATTGCGCACGCTAATGGCGCGCTCCTGGTCTGCGACAACACGTGGTCTCCGATCGTCCAGCGTCCCTTTGCGCTCGGCGCCGATTTGGTCGTGCACTCGACCACGAAATACTTCGGCGGACACAGCGATGTGCTCGGTGGTGCAGTCATCACTCGAAAAGACGACGAGTTTTTTCAGCGCCTGCGCGTTGTGCAGACAGTCGGTGGGGCGGTCCCCGCGCCTTTCGATTGCTGGCTGGTCCATCGCGGAATTCAAACGCTGCCCTGGCGCATCCGCGCTCACTGTGAGAATGCCGCCCGTCTGGCGGGTTTCCTGGTGACGCATCCGAAAGTGGCCCGTGTCCATTATCCCGGTCTCACTTCGCATCCGCAGCGTGAGCTAGCCGGTCGCCAGATGAGTATGTTCGGCGGGATGATTTCCTTCGAAATAAAAGGCGATCGCGCCAGCGCCATGGCCTTGCCCAACCACACCCGCATCTGCACCCGCGCCACCAGTCTCGGCGGCGTGGAGAGCCTGATCGAACATCGCCAATCGATCGAAGGTCCGGACACCCTCACCCCCGCCACGCTCCTCCGCCTCTCGGTAGGGCTCGAGCACGCGGACGATCTAATCGCCGACCTCGATCACGCCCTGGCGGCGTAAAGACGGACGCTATCGCTTCAGTTTGCGCCGCGCGATCACGACCACGTCGTGGACCTCGGGCACGCGGAGCAGAAACGCCGTTCCGAAAAAGGCCACTGCCGCCACTCCGATCGTCACCGCCATCTCGACCATCAGTTTCCATTGCGAGGTCAGCGTCGGGGAGCCCATCAGGAAGCGCTCCGAGAGCAAACACACCGCCGCCAGCACCGCCCCGGCGAGCGCAATCTTGCCTAACGTCACCAGCATCGCCCCCGTTTCCAACCGTCCGGTATGACGGCGCATTAAGGCGTAGAGCAAAAGAAAATTAGTGATCGCGACAAAGCTAACCGAGAGCGCGAGGCCGCGATGACCGAGCCCGAGATGAAACGTGAAAAACCAGTTCAACCCAAAATTCACTCCGATGGAAAGGAGACTGACGATCATCGGGAGATGGCGCTTATCGATCGCATAGAACGCCGGCGCGAGGACCTTGATCCCGGCATAGCCGGCCAGCCCAATGGCGTAGAAGCGCAGCGCAGCCGCTGTCTGTATCGTGGCCGCGGCATCGAACCGACCGTGCTGATAAATCACCGCGATGATCGGTTCCGCCAAAATCATGAGCCCAATCGCGGATGGAATCGTGAGCAGCATGACCAGGCGCATGGCATGCGCGAGCGCGCCGCGAAATTCGCGTGTATTGCCCAGCGCGGCACTACGCGAGACGAGCGGCAAAGTCACGGTTGCGACCGCTACTCCGAAAACTCCGAGCGGCAATTGCATGAGTCGAAAGGCAATATTCAGCCAGGTGATGGGACCGTTGCCTAACGTTGAGGCGAACCCGCTGTTCACCGCCACATTCACCTGCACCGCGCTGGCCGCGATCGTGGCCGGGCCCATCAGCGCGAGAATGGTGCGCACCCCCGGATCCCGCCAATTGAAATCGAACCGAAAACGAAACCCGGCCCCGGAAGCGGACGGAAGTTGCACCAGCAACTGGAGGAGGCCGCCCAGCAAAGTGCCCAGCGCGAGCCCGACCAGCCCGCGCTCCCCAAAATGCGGATGCCGCCAATCGGCCTGTGGCTCGAGCCAATAACAGAGCGCCACTCCACCGACGATCGACCCAATATTAAAAAAACTCGATGCCATCGCTGGCACGCCAAAAACGTTTTTCGCATTCAGCATTCCCATCACCAGCGCGGCCAGCGAAACGAGCAGGATGAAAGGAAACATGATTCGAGTGAGCTGGATCGTTAGGGCCGCTTTCTCGGCGGGGAAACCGGGTGCAAGAATCCCGATCACCAAAGGCGCAAAAAGAATTCCAATCAGAGTCAGCGCGCTCATGAAAACGAGCGTCAGGGTCGCCACCTTGCTCGCCAGCCGCCAGGCCGATTGATCGCCCTCCGTCGCGATCCGGCGCGAGAAAGTCGTCACAAACGCGGTCGAGAGCGCGCCTTCAGCAAAGAGGTCGCGCAACATATTCGGTGCGCGGAACGCGGTCAGAAACGCGTCCATGTTTTTCGAGGCGCCAAAGAGTGCCGCAATCACCATCTCGCGGATCAAGCCGAGGAAGCGGCTGCACAGTACGGCGAGGCCGACGATGCTCGTCGCCTTCGTGCTGACCCGTTTGTCTTCACCCGCTGACATGGGGAACACAGAACAGCAGGTCGCGGCAGGAGCGCAAGCGTCCAGCTTGCAACCTAACGGACTCGCCAGGTGAAATTTTAGGCGCGTGTGCCCAAGAATCTGCGGTGAGGAGAGACTCCTGGAATCTGATTATGCAGGAAGACCGATTGCCCAGCCGTCGCGATTACGCGGAAGGGCGCGGCCTACCGTGATTACTTCGCGACGGACGATCTCACGTTTATCGTGCCTGGTTCCGACAGCCGTCTGCGCAACAAGGCCGAGGTGCTCGCGCTGCGTTTTGTCCACCCGCCGAAGGCCCGCTTGCGATCCCGCAGCAGTTCCTGGCCAGGCGGCCGATTTATCAGGGCACGCTCGGCCGGGTGAATTACGTAGTCTTGACCGATGAAACGGGCGCCAACCGCGTGTACGAATCAGGCCACGAAACGTTCGCGAAGCTCACACCGACCTGAGCGACGACCCGCGAAGGGAACGAGTGGCACTGACCGAGGCGGCGCTGCTCGGCCCGGGAAAGAGGCGACTCAACCGCCTCCCCGCGCACCGCGCGTTTTGGTTTGGCTGGCACCCCGCTCATCCCGAGACGCGGCTGGTCAACGAATAACGCCCTATTTGTCCGCCACGTCAGGTGCGAGGAAGCGTTGATAAATGAACGAAGCCGCGATCAGAATGATAGCCACACCGACAAAAGCGCCGATGCGGTAAAGCTCGTTCAGATCGTTCAGGTCGTGCAGGAAAAGCTTCGCAAGTGTAATCCCGAGCAAGCCGACGCCGGCATAACGGGCGGCTTTCTGTTTGATCCGCATGCCCGCAACGATGAGGCCAAGCGCAAAGAGCGCCCAGGCGATCGAGTAGGTCATGTCGCGCGCGAAATTGCCGGAGAAGGAAAAGGTCAGGGTCGGCCCGACCGAGAAATAATCGGCGATCTCGATGTTGAGGAGGAGGAAGAAGAGGATCACCCCTAACGAGCCGAGCAAGGCCGGCGCGATTCGTTCCCCGCTCGTCGGCCGCGGATTTCCGAAGAGTCGCGCGCCCGCCAGCAGACACAGACTGGTAATGCCGTAGGCGTAGAGGTACCAATTCCAGATTCGGGTCCCGCTGCGTTTGTGGTATTCGAAAACGGCCGGGTTAAAAGCGAGCCGGACGAAGGACGCGCCGAGAAGCACGACCGCCACCCCCCGCAACCCGCGGTGCGGGAGTCGGCCGAAGAGCCAGAGCAGCGCGACGCCTTCCAGCGCCCAGCCGAGGGTGATCCATTCACGCTCGAATTGGAGCGGGAAGATCAGACTAACGAAAAGCAGAAGCGCCCCACCCTGCCAGGCGAGCCGGGCATCGCCGGTGGCAGGATCGGCACGGTAGAGTTTTAATAATGTCCAGACCCCGATCGCGCCTGGCAGGACGAAAGCCGCCGGCAACAATCCCATCCATTCGTTAGGGAAAGCGAGCGTGACAACGTGATAGACGAGCCAGAACTGGAGGATCTGCGCGAGGGCACTGATCGCCCACGACCACGTCTTCTCCTTTTCCGAGGAGCAAAATGGGAAGGCGACGAAAAGGAGCAGGAAGAGCGCGTAACAAACCAGCACCGGGATCGCCTGCGCACCGGAGAAGCGCATGCCCTGCCAGGTCCATTCCACCATCGCGGCGCCGAGCAGCGCAGCCAGCGCCAGCCAGTCTCCTCGCCTAACGATGGCGGCAGCGAGCAGGATCAGAGCAAGCAGGAGCGCGATCGCAAAAACCGGCGTCGGATTCCAGAGATCGACCCGCGCGATTAGGATAACGAGAAGCACGAATGGCGTGACCGTGCCCGCCGCCGTCAACGGTAGCAGACCCGGCCGCCACGCGGAGGCGGGCGTGGTCGCGGCGTGCAGCAGGGCGAAGATGACGATCGCAATCAGCGAGGCAATGAGCGGAGTCTGGGGTGCAAATAGCGCGATCCATTGCGCCACCAGAGCAAAGGCCAGAACGCCGGCACCGACCGCGACCCCGCGATGCACCCGGCCGAAAACCGGCAAGGCCAACGCGCCGGCATCGGCCAGGAAGACGAAGCTAAAGAAAAAGAGCGGCTGCCGCGCGAGGAGCGGGAAAGCCGCCAGATAAAAACAGAAGGCGAGCGCCGCAAAGCTCGTCACTTGGCTGGCCGCGGAAAGCCATATGTTAGGCTCGCGTCGCCGCTGGGAGAAAAAAAGCGCGAGGAAAAGCGCTTCGAAACCAAGAAAAATCCAGAGCGCACGCCCCCCTTTGCTCGCGACAAAAAATTCCGCGGCCCAGCCCAGTTGCGTCAGCGCCGTCCCGATTGCGGCCAGCAGGACGAGGTAGGGCCAGTGTTTTCGCAAGGCCACGGCGGCCACCCCGAGATCGAGCAACGCGATATAGAGAAAGAGCGCCGGGGCGTTATCCACCCCGCTGTGCAGGAGGGCCGGAGTGAGGAAGCCGCCGAGCAAACCCAAAATAACAATCACCTGCGCGCCTAGCTTGACCGCAAGAAGGAAGGAAAAGAGCGTCACCGCCGACATGGCGAAGAACGCCGTCGTTAGGGAAATCAGCCCGTAGAAGGAGTGGGCCGCGAAGAGGTCGGCGTAGAAAATGACGATGCCGGTTGCGCAGAGACTTTGCGCGCTGATCCGATAACGACCGCGTGCCAACCACCAGCCCAGCCCAATCAGGGCTGCCGCAATCGCGGCCCCAATCGTAACGCGCGCGAGCGGAGTGATGAGGTTGTTCTCGAAGGAATATTTGACCAGAAAAACAACGCCCAGAAAGAGCGCGAGTCCGCCCAGCCAGGCGAACAATTTCACGCCCATGAACGCTTCCCAGTTGAAAGGAGTCGCGGGCGGAGGAGGAGGAGCGGGCGCCACCGGCAGCGGTGGCGGTTCCTGCGGCAAAGGCACCACGGCCGGACTCCTGGCGAGCAGTGGCGAGGGAGGAATCATCGCCCTCTCGGGAGCGGGCGTCTGTTCGGCTGGTCGCGCCTTGCTTTCAAGAAGAGCGACCCGCTTCGCTAGCTGATCGATCATCCGTCGGAATTGCTGCAAACGGACGAGCAAGACGGCCGTCACGACCGCTCCTACGACGACGAAAAATCCAACTAAACCCGGGTCCATAAATTTGGCCTAACGAAATGAGGTCACAGGCCGGTCGGGTGATCGAGAAACTCCCAGGGCAGGTCAAACTTCGAGGCCAGCTCCGCGGCCAGCGCTTTTACTCCGAAAGTCTCGGTCGCGTAATGGCCGCCGAGGAACAGGTTTATCCCAAGTTCTTCGGCCGCGACCGCCGCCCAGTGCGGTGCCTCGCCCGTGATGTAGCTGTCGATTCCTTCCCTCGCCGCCGCGTAGATTTCGCCGCCCGCCCCGCCGGTTACCAGACCGACCCGTTTCGTCTCCATTGGCCCGGTGCCGATGCAGCGGACCGAGCCCCCTAACGACTCCTCCAGCTTGGCCAACAACTCGTCGCGGCGCAAATTTGTCTCCGCCAGCAGCCCGGCCGGCTGACCTTTCAACTCGAGGAAGGGTTTTGTTTTTTCCAGGCCGAGCGCGGCGGCCAGAAGTGCGTTGTTGCCCAGTGTCGGATGGAGATCGAGCGGCAGGTGCGCACTGTAGAGGGCAAGGTTGTGCTCCAGCGCCAGCTTCAATCCGCGGTAGAAAGCCCCGGTCACTGGCCGCAATCCCGGCCAGAACAGTCCGTGATGCACGATCAGAAAATCGATGCCTGCATCGATCGCCATCTGCAGAGTGTGCACCGAGGCGTCAACCGCGGCTCCAATCTTGGTCACCTCGCCCGAGTTTTCGATCTGAAGCCCGTTGAGCGCGTTCGGATAGTCCTCGATTTCCGAAAGACGCAATGCCTCATCGGCAAAGAGAACCATTTCAGCGAGCGCGGGCATCCCGCTATTTGGCAGCATCCCCGCCCATTTGAAACGCAAAAACTTTGACCGGCTCTTCCAGACCGCGCACCGCCACCGGCGGTAACTCGCGCAGATCGGCCTGTTTCCCTAACGAATTGCGGGTAGCGGCGCTGAGAAGGAGCGGCTCGTTCAGGGTCTTTGTCACGCCCTCTAGACGCGCCGCCAGGTTGACCGTGGCGCCGATCGCAGTGAACTCGAGCCGGGCGGGCGAGCCGATGCTGCCGATAATGGCCGGACCGCTATTGATCGCGATCCCAACTGCCAGTGGTCGCTCCCCGCGGAACACGAAGCGTTCGTTTAGCCTAACGAGCGCGGCGAGAATATCCCGGCCGGTCTCAAATGCGGCCTGCGCATGGTTGCAGGTCGAGTCGGCGCCGACCCCAAAAAGAGCCATGAAACCGTCGCCCAGATACTTATTGATCATCCCGCCGTGAATCTCCTCCACGATCTGGACCGTCACGCCGAGAAACTCATTCAGCACCGCCAGCGTCTCGTGCGGTCGGTGGTTTTCGGTGAAGGCAGTGAAGGAACGCAGATCGACAAACATGACGCTGATCTCCTGCTCGATCCCGCCCAGGACAGGATCGCGTGCCAGGATTTGCTCGGCCGCCCGCTCGCCCACGTGCAGACCGAAGGTCTCGCGCAACCGTTGTTTTTCGCGCAGTTCAGAGGTCATTTGGTTGAACTCGCCCATCAGAAAACCAAACTCGTCCGCGCGCTGGACCGGTAGCTCGACATCGAAACGGCCCCGCGCAACCGCCTGGGCGGCCACCCGCATTTGGTCGAGCGGCCTAACGACCAGCCGCCCCACCAGCAGCGCCGTTGCCAGGGCGGAGGCAATGCCCAGCACCCCAACGAAAGTGGCAAACCAGCGCGAATCGTTTCCCGAGGATGCGGCCGCGAAATTGAGCAACAAGAGCGAAACGATCGGGCAAATCGAAGCCGAGAGAGCCCAGAGCAAACCGCGTCCGCGCAACGAGAGCGTGATGACGCCCGGAGTGAGGTCAGCTCGCGTCTTTTGGAAGAGGACCGGAAACAAAATCCATTGGGTGACCAATTCCATCAGGAAAAAAGCGTTGGTCACGACGATGCAGGCGGAGACGAGGAAGGCGATCGGCAGGTGCGACATCAGCCCGATTGGAAGAGGCCCCGGCGACGCCGCGAGAGAGAAGAAAAAGACTGGAATGGCGAGCAGCCAGGCCGTGCTGGAAATAATCGACCCCAGCCACGGCAAATGAATCGCGCGGCGGCGGGCCCGAACCATGATCTCGTCGCTCATGGCATCACCGGCACGGAGCCGCCGCAGGATCGGGCGGAAGGAGAAAACCAGCCAGAGCCAGACTCCAACCCCGACTGGATAGGCAATGGAATTGTAGACGATGACCGTCAGGTAAAACCGCTCGCGCAGACCGCTCACCTCGAGAAGCGGCTCTACCGTGACGCTGTTGTACCAGATGTTGAAAATGCTGCCGAGCAGCTGCGGCACGAGCGGAGTGAGAGCGAGCAACAAGAGGGGGTGACGCGTTTGTTTAGCCGGGGTGTTTACGGCAGCGTCCATGGCTTGAAGTAATCGAGCAGGACCAGGCGACCGGGAAGTCGCCTTTGCTCGCGCAGGATCATCGGAAAATCCGTCAGGAGCCCGAACGAGAATCCGCGCTCGAGTGGTTGAAAGAAATTGTCCTGGTGACTCGGCAAAATGTAACGCGGGCGCAACCGCTGCACGACCTCGGGAAAACGAGCCCGCGCATCCGGCAAAGCGACGCCCAGAATCGCGAGATCGATCGGACCGAGGTTGTTAGGCGGAAGATGTCCGACCGAGCCACCGGAGTCCAGATAGATGCGTTTGCCGGCCGCCTCGATCACAAACGCCAGCGGCTGGCCGCAGACCCAATCGCTCGCCCGCCGCGGCGGAGCGGTCGTTCGGCGCGGACCCGGAAAAGGTCCATCCGATCGGAAAAACGCGTTCGTGCGTCGCCGGCAGCACCCGGATCCTCCAAGGCCCCACTTGCCTAACGTCCCCCGGCACGACGGCCAGACACCGTTCTGCCGTGACGCCCGCAGCGCTGACGAGCGAGACAGCGGTTGCGGAAGCGAGCAGGCGGGCGCGGGTGCGCTGCATGATCGCCGGAACGTCGAACAAATGGTCAATGTGCGCGTGCGTCGCCAAAATCAATTCTGTCTCCGCGAGAAAATCAGCCGCGCTTTCGATCGTCGCGAGATTGGGAGCGACCGGCGTCCGAAAGACAAAGGCGCCCAGCCCGATCCGCGAAAAGTAGGGATCGACCAGGAGCGCATGTCTCCCGTTTTCGAAACGATACCCATTCGTCCCCAGGTAAGTGAGGCGCACTTTGCCTAACGACGAACGCGCAGGCGGTCGGTCCGCCACCACCAGGTCGCGATAGCGCGCGAGGCCCCCGCTGACCGGCTCCACCACGAGCAACCAGATCAGCAGCGACCGCATGATCAGGCTCATGCCTCGCATCCGTTGATCGTTCCGAAAAAATCGCGACGACGCGAGCGCAGAATTTTCCAGAACTGGCCGCTCGCGAACGCAGCCTTGACGAAGGCGCGCGCGCTGCTGACGATAACCAGCGGAGGACCTGCTTTGGAATACACAGACGCACCCACTAACGAATCAGCTGCCCAACCATTCGCCGCGCCGACCCCTGCGACCGGCCTGCTGGAGACGGCGGAAGGACAGGCGAGCGATATGGTCGCCGTCATGCTGAGCATCGTTCCGGGCCTCGGGCATATTTATAAGGGCTATCGCGTAATCGGCATGCTGCTCATTTTTCTGGGCACGCCGATGGCAGTGGCGCTCGCATTGTTGATCGCGACCGGCACGGCTGGCTTCGGTTTCTTCCTTCTCCCAATCTACTGGATCGCAACCATGGTGCACGTCTGGGCCATCCCGGATCGAGTCGTGACTACGCCGGAAGACGAAGGCGAGCAGGACCTGAATTCGCCGGACGCCTGCCAGGCAGGCGGCGAATTCGACGGCTAGAGGGCGGCGTGGATTTCCTCGAGGATCTCGCGCAGGCCGTAGCGAAATTTCCATTCCGGATAGTGCTCCCGGAATTTCCGCACGTCGCTGATCCACCAGATGTGGTCGCCGATCCGGTTATCCTCGACGTATTCCCAGGTCAAGTTTCTTTCCGCTGATTTCTTGGCAGAGTTCGATCGCTTCCAGCATTGAGCAATTGCAGTGGCGACTCCCCCCGAGGTTGTAAACCTCCGCCAGACGCGGCGCCCTAACGAATGCGGCAAAGGCTTCCACCAGATCGAAGCTATGGATGTTGTCGCGGACCTGCTTTGCCTTTGTAACCGAAAACGCGATAGGGCCGTCCACTCACGGTGCACTTCATCAAGTAGGAAAGGAAGCCGTGCAGTTCGGTCCCGGCGTGCGCCGGGCCCGTTAGGCAGCCGCCCCGGAAACAGGCGGTTGGCATGTTGAAATAGCGGCCGTATTCCTGCACCAGCACATCGGCCGCCACCTTCGAGGCGCCGAAGAGCGAGTGCTTCGTCTGGTCGATGCTCATCGTTCTCGGAAATGCCTGGCTCGTATTCGTGGCCCGGCTCGATCTCCCAGCGCAGCGCCAGTTCCTGCAACGGCAGGCGATTGGGCGTGTCGCCATAGACTTTATTCGTGGAGGTAAAAACAAACGGCGTCTCCGGGCAGAAGTTCCGCGCCGCCTCGAGCAGGTTGAGCGTGCCGTTGGCATTCACCGTGAAATCCATCTGCGGATCGCGCGCCGCCCAATCGTGCGAGGGTTGCGCCGCCGTGTGCACGATCGCGCCTAACTGGCGCCCGTGCGTCTTGAAGAGCTCGTTCACCGCCGGCGCGTCGCGGATATCGATTTCGTGATGCTGGTAACCAGGCACCTTCGACCGCAGTTCGTCGCGTGTCTTTCGGGTGGAAGCTTCCTCACCGAAAAACTGCTTCCGCATGTCGTTATCTATCCCGACCACGGCCCAGCCATCGCCGGCGAAGCGCTTCACCGTTTCCGAGCCAATCAGTCCGGCTGAGCCGGTTACGAGAATGGTGCGCGATTTCGCCACGCAATCAGGCTCGCTCCCCAATCACCCAGGTCAACTGCCCGTTAGGCGGATTGACCTTGCTGGCTGGAAATTCCTCCACCCCGTTCAGCACCTGCTCGAGCAGCTCCGGACTCTTCTCCCCATTGACCAGGAAGAGGACGTGCCGGGAGTGATTGAGCAGCGGCAAAGTCATCGTTAGGCGCCAGCAGTCGAATTTCGGCACGAAGTTCGCCACCACTCGCCGCACTTGCTCCTTTAGCGCCGCTGTCCCGGGAAACAGCGACGCCGTATGCCCGTCGCCTCCCATCCCCAGCAGCATTAAATCATGTCGGTAGATCGTCTCGCCATGCTGCGCGGCCAGCAGCGTCATATTGTCTTCGTATTCCTGCGCGGCTAGGTGCGGCTCGATCTCGCCGCGCATCCGCAGGATCGACTTCTCCGGGATGCTGAACGGCTCGAATAGCGTCTCGCGCGCCATTCGATAATTGCTCTCGGCGTCATCCGGCGGCACACAGCGCTCGTCCCCGAAAGTGAATCGCACCTGTTCCCAAGGCAGATCGCACGCTATCTGGCCAAATTCCGTGTAGATCGGTCGCGGCGTATTTCCTCCCGCGAGTGCGATCCTGAATTCGCCCCGCTCGGCCAGCGCCCGACGCGCTTCGCGCAGCATCAACGCTGCTGCGTCACTGGTGAAATTTCGGGTCCGAATGACCTCGCGACTCATGGGAGGAAAATCAGAGCGCGCAATGCGTCCGTCCGTGCTTGGCCAGATACTGCTGATGATACTCTTCCGCCCGATAGAACATCGGCGCGGGCTCGATCAGGGTCACGATCGGGCGACGAAACTTTCCGCTCTTCTCCAGCTCAGCCATCTTCGCCTCAGCCGCCGCTTTTTGTTCCGGCGAATGATAGAAAACAACGGAGCGATATTGTGATCCCATGTCCGGCCCCTGCCGATTGCGCGTGGTCGGATCATGGTTGCGCCAGAAGACATCGAGGAGTGTTTCATATGACACTTCAGCCGGGTCGAAAGTCACTTCGACTACTTCCGCATGGCCAGTTTCATCGCTGCAAACATCCTCATAGGAAGGGTTTTCCGTTTTCCCTCCAGCATAGCCTGCAATTGCATCCTTCACTCCGGGCGTCTGACGAAAAACCGCCTCCACTCCCCAAAAACATCCCGCGCCAAAAGTCCCCTTGTCCGTGCTCATGAACTCACCTTCAAACGGGAAGCCGAGCCGCGCAACCGCCTGTCCTACCGGCGATGCGCCAAGGTGTGTAATTCTTCTACCCACACCAACTCGCAGGCGCCGTTACCAGTATCTGTGCGGCTAAGCGAACTGCGCCAAGTGCCGGTTTCCTCGCTGGTCGCCTCCACCAGGAACCCGGCGAGGTGAATTAATTCGCCCGCCCGGAGTGAGCTACAGCGTGCTCTGATCTCTTGTGTCGCCGGAATGAGATGGAGATTGGTCGCGTGCGAAATGATCTGGTCAGGCGGGATCGGCGGAGCGCCCTGGTATTCGTACCAAAAGAAGCGGGCGCTCTGGCTGATCTCGAGTTGATCGAGCACAGTCTGATCCGACATCGCCCCCCAACCTACCGCCAGGTCCACCGGCACGAGCTCCGCCTCGCGATCATAACGATAAATCCTGCGATGTAACACCCGGGCATCGAGCTCGAAATGGGCCAGCGCCTTGAGCCGAAACTTCCCGCATTTTAGAGGGACCTCGTCCGACGCAGCCTCGGTCTGGATTGGCTCCGCCGCGATCAACACCCCGGGCGGATAGATCAGTGGCGCGTGGCTGCGTTGATAGAGGAAAACCGCCGCCACGAGCGCAGCGAAAAAAGCAAGAGTCTTCACAGTCGACAGTCAACGTTGCCAGCAGGATCAATGCTGACCCGGCAACAGCGGAGCGACCTTGGCTCCGAACACCTTGGACTCGCCAGTCACGAGGCCTATCCAGCGATCGCAAAACACTGCCGAGATTTTGAGCTTGTGGTCGATGGGAATTACTGGCTAATGCTGGGATTCAATCCGCTCCTCCCACATTTTTTACCCATTTTTTATGAGTTCCTCTGCTACCTCGCGTCTTTTTTTGCTTCTTCTCATCTCGATCTCGCTGCACGCACCCGCCAGCCAGGCCCAACAAATTTTTACCGACGTGACCGCTTCCACTTTGGGCAGCGTGGTCCATACGGGCTCCACTCTCGACTCCGAGCCCAGCATGACGATTGGTACAGGAGCGGCCTGGTTCGACTACGATCGCGACGGCGACCTCGACCTCTACATGACTAATCGGGTGGGAACGAATCGCCTCTGGCGTAACGACGGCGGGGGCGTCTTCGTCGAGGTTACTACCGCCGCAGGCGTGGCCGATGCTTCGCACGACGGCTCAGGCGTATCCGTGGCTGATTTCGACAATGACGGCGACCTCGACCTTTACCTGGCGAATAGCGATGCAGATGTGTTTTTCAAAAACCAGCTCATCGAGACCGGCACGGCGACGTTTATCGACGTGACCGCGACCGCCTTCCCCGGGATTACCACCCTGCAGCGAGGAACCAGCGCCTCCTGGGGCGATTACGACAAGGACGGCTTTCTTGATCTCTACGTTAGTAACCACCGGGAAATTGCGGGCACCGGTACGGGAACCCAGGATCGGCTCTTCCATAATAATGGGAATGGCACTTTCACTGATGTCTCGAACCTGTTGCTGGGCGGCGACGGCACCCGCGATGGTTTCGACCTGAATTTGGGCGGCTATGGCTTCATCGCTGGCTGGACGGACTTCGACCGGGACGGCGACCTCGATATTTTCCTGATCAATGACTGCCCCTTCGGCCCGATCGGCACCAAGCTCTTTCGTAACGACGGCGGGAGTAACCCAACGGCCTGGAACTTTACCGAAATAAGTGCCAGCGTCGGCGCGGACGATTGCCGCAACGGCATGGGTCTCGCGGTGGGCGATTACGATCGCGATAGCTGGCCCGATTACTTCTACAGCAATGTCAACAGTCCCCTCCTCCTGCATAATAACGGAGGGATACTTAGCGATGTGACCGCAACTGCCGGCTTGGACGATGACTTTGTTCCCATCACGGGCAAAAACCGGATCACCTGGGGCGCCATCTTCTTTGACTATGACCTGGACGGCTTTCTCGACCTCTGTGTCGCAGCCGGGTCGTTGAAGCCCAGCAGCACGGCTGGCACCGATCCCCAGCCAAATCTGCTTTACCACAATAATGGCGATGGACTTTCCTTCAGCGACGTCTCCGCGGGCAGCGGATTCGAAGAGACGGGGCGGAGCCGGACGGTTGTCATGGGCGATTACGACCGTGACGGTGACCCGGATCTGTTCGTGGTCGATTACGGAGAAAAAGGCTTCCTTTTTCGCAACGACGATCCCAGCAAAGCCGGGCGGCATTGGCTGATTCTGGATCTGAAAGGGGCAGGTCCCCCACTGAGTAACCGGGACGGCATTGGCGCCAAGATCAAGCTCACCACGCCGGACGGGTCAGTCCAATATTGGGAGACGCGTAGCGGCGATAGCCTGGGCGGAGGCAGCGACCTGGCCGCTTACTTCGGCCTCAGGAATAACAGCGTTGTCTCGCAGATAGAGATCATCTGGCCCAGCGGCGTCGTCCAAATTGTTGCCGGCTTGGCTGTCGACCAACGCCTGACTCTCGTGGAACCATCGTCCGCTGCCCCTGCCATCACAGTTACCAGTCCCAATGGCAGAGAGACATGGACCAAAGGCGCGACTCATACAGTCACCTGGACCCACAACATCTCAGGCAACGTTAAGATTCGGCTCCGCAAAGGTAACAGCGTCGCCGCGAGTATTACTGCCTCGACCCCGAGTAACGGCAGCTTTGACTGGATAGTACCCTGCTTCCCTGGCCATCGCCAGTGACTACAAGGTGGAAGTGATCAGTCTCGACGACCGGGCGATCAAGGACCAGAGCGACAAACGTTTTAGGATAAGCTCGTCCGCGGCCGACCCGCGGGAATGAACGCGACACGACGCGTAGAGCAGATAATCCGGTGCGACCCGGGCATTTTGCGATAGAGTGGCGCCGACCCGCCGATGTGGCGAAATGGCAGACGCAACGGACTTAAAATCCGTTGGGCTTAACGGCCCGTGCCGGTTCGAGTCCGGCCATCGGTATCCTCCCAAATGCGGTTTTGCGCCGCCCTACTATCCCTTCCTCGCCAACTCGTGCCGATCCAACTCGACGCCCGCGGTCCTTCTCTGTAGCAATATCCGCATGAAAAAAGGTTGCCTGATTGCTCTCGGAGTCGCGGTCGTGCTGGCCGCGGCCATCCTCCTCTTCGTCTTTGGTCTGACCCGCGGCGCGGTCAAGTCGGCCGATGATTTTCTTGCGCAAATCGGCGCGGGCAAGATCGAGTCTGCCTACCAGGACACGTCGGCTACCCTGCGACAGCAACAAACGCTAGCTCTCTTTCAAAAGACCGTGAAGGAACTCGGACTGACCGATTACGCGTCCGTCCTCTGGTCGAATCGCGAGGTAAAGAACGATCGCGCTCATCTGGAAGGCTCGGTCACGACCGGGGCCGGCGGAAAGGTGCCCCTAACGATGGAACTGGTAAAGGAAAACAACGCCTGGAAAGTGATCTTCCTTTCTGCGCCTCGGGCCGGGGTCACGACAGAACAAGCAGGCAAGACGCTGCCGAGCGATGACTCATCGAAGCGACTCGCGCTCGAGTCCCTCCTCGCCTTCAATCAGGCCGTGCACAATCGAGATTTCGCTTCCTTCCACCAACAAATCTCGCGCTTATGGCAGGAGCAGATCACGCCGCAAAAGCTCGCTGAGATTTTCGCCGACTTCATCCACAAGCAGATAAATATCTCGGCGATCAAGGAGGTGGAGCCGATTCTGACGGAAGCGCCCACGATCGACTCCGACGGCATCCTGATCCTGGAAGGTTACTATCCGACCCATCCGTCGAAGACTCATTTCCGCCTCAAATACATTTACGAACATCCGGCCTGGAAGCTCCTCGGGATCAAGGTGAACGTAAACGAATGAACCCCGGCCCGCCGGCGAGACGACTGCCGGAAGATGAACTCGAGGAAACCTTCGCGCGGTCCTCCGGCCCCGGCGGTCAGCATGTGAACAAGGTCTCGACCGCGGTCACGCTGCGACATCGTCCGAGCGGCCTCAGCGTGACGGTCCAGGATTCGCGTTCGCAAATGCGCAACCGGCAACTGGCGCGGGAGCGGTTGTTTGCAGCAGCTGTTGCGACAAAAAGAGGAGGCGCGAGCACAGAAACGCGCCGCGGCCGCACAGAAGCGACGCCGCAACTCTCCCCGACCGCCGCGCCTGAAGAGAAAAATTCTCGAGTCGAAACGAAGACGTTCGCAGCTAAAAAAACTGCGCGCAAAAGCTGACGATTGAGCTATCCGTCCGCTCGTGCAAAACGAAGTGCGACTGGGAATCATCGGTGCCGGCTGGCCGGGGCAGCAGCATGCTCGCGCCATCCGCGCGCTCCCGGGCGCGGAGCTGGCAGCCCTGGCCGAGCCTAACGATTCTCGTTCAGCCGAGTTCTCCGCCAGCTATGCCCCGGCCAGACTCTACCAGGATTACGGCGATTTGTTAGGCGAGCCGACCCTCGATGCGGTCGTGATCTGCCTGCCAAATCATCTCCATTTCCCCGTCACCCTCGCGGCCCTGCGCGCCGGCAAGCATGTCCTTTGCGAAAAACCGCCGACTTTGAATGCCCCGGCAATGCGCCTCCTGCAGGCGGAAGCGGAAAAGCGTGGCTTAATCTATTTTTTTAGCCGGCAATTTCGTTTTACATCCGCGATGCGTCTCGCCCGCGATCTCATTTCCCGCGACGAACTCGGCAAAATCTATTTCGCGGATGCCGTTTGGGTGCGTGCGCGCGGCATTCCATCAGGTCTCGGCGCCTGGTTTACCGACAAGCAACGCTCGGGCGGCGGGGCACTGATCGACATCGGCATTCACGCACTCGATTCCGCCTGGTATCTGATGGGGACCCCACGGCCGGTCTCGGTCACAGCCTCGGTATTTCAGAATTTCAAGCATCTCGTCGCCGCGCGGGTCTTCGACGTCGAGGATTCGGCCTTCGCTTTCATTCGCTTCGAAAACGATGCGGTCGTGCAATTGAAGACTTCCTGGGCGGGCAACCTGACGGATGAGATTCCCGAAGGTCAGATTTTCGGCCGCGAACTGAACAACTGCACCGTCTACGGAAAAAAGGCGACGGTCCGGCTGAAACCGCTCACGCTTTTTCAAGACGTGAATGGCAAGCTAGTCGACGAAGCACTCGAACCCGAGAACAACACCGACTCCTTCGAATTACAGATGCAGAATTTCGTCGACGCGATACGGGGAGCGGCCGCGCCGGTCAACAACGCGCAACAGGCGGTTTACCTGATGGAAATGCTGGACGCGATTTACCTTTCGAGCCGCAGCCGGCGCGAAGTTCCGATCGCCTGGGTGTAGACTAAATCGGCTCCCAGCCATCCGTTGGAGGGATTTGCCGCGAATCTGGTTTGTTAGGAGCAAACCTATTTATGAACAAAATCATCTTATTAGTCCCAGTCATGGGTGTCTGCGCGCTCGCCTCTTGCACCACCGTGGTGGAAAAACCAGCGACCACTACCACTACCACTACGACCGAATCCAGGACGAAGCTGCCGCAGACGCTGCCGCCCCAACCGATGAGAGCTCGCGTTTCATCCCGTCCGGGGGGATGACTTGCCCCGATTCAGGTTTATTAGCATCCATTACTTATGAAAAAACTTATCTTGTTAGTCCCAGTCGTGGCGGTCTGCGCTCTTTCCTCCTGCACCACGGTGGTGAAGGAACCTGGAACCGCCACCACCACTACCACGCACACTGAAACTGCCGTGGAACGCACGCCAACCAGCACGAGCACCACGGTGACCCGTCAGAGTGCGGGCGGCTACTAGGGCAAGAAAATTCGAATTGTCAGGCGAAGGGAGACGCGAACGCGTCTCCCTCTTTCTGTGTGTATAGGCGGCCGTGCCGGCCGCAGAGCAAACTACCGCAGCAAGGTCGAAGGTGAGAGCGAAGTCCGGTTAGCTGAGGTGCGTTTCTGCGGGCGACACGCCCGCTGCTACACCTCCTCGACTTCGGCGTCTTCCGTTTCCTGACTAACGACCGGCGCGATCGCCTGCAGTTTCTCCGCCCCGCGCAGATCCATTAGTTTCACGCCCATGGTATTGCGACCGACCGCGCGGATCTCCGTGACGCGCGTCCGCACCATTTGGCCCTTGGTCGTGATGAGCATGAGCTCGTCTTTTTCCGTCACGGTGAGCGCACCGACGACGCGGCCGGTCTTGTCGCCGGTCTTCATCGTGATGATGCCTTTGCCGCCGCGCTTCTGGGTGCGGTAGTCGTCGAAGGCGGTTCGTTTGCCGATGCCGTTTTCCCCGGCGACGAGCAGCATGGCGTCGTTGTTCACGAGCGCGATCGCGACGACGTAATCGCCCTTCGTCGGCCGAATGCCCCAGACGCCAACCGTGTTGCGGCCCTGGTCGCGCAACTGCTCTTCGTGGAAGCGCAGGCTCATGCCCTCGGCGGTGATGAGGACGATCTCGTTATCGCCATTCGTTAGGACGGCGTCGATCAGGCAATCGTCCTCCTCGATCTTGATCGCGATGATCCCGCCTTTGCGGACGTTGCTGTAATCCGAAAGGTTCGATTTCTTCACGATGCCGGTGCGGGTCGCGAAAACGATGTGGAGATTTTCATCCCACGTTTCGTCGACCAGGTTCGGCGCGGTGCCGCTGCTCTTCGATTGAATGCGAATGGTGGCGGCGATCTTTTCGCCCGCGCGCAGCTCGAGCAGGTTGGCGATCGAGCGGCCCTTGGAGGCGCGGCCCATCTCCGGAATCTCGTAAACCTTCTCCACGTAAGCGCGCCCCGATGTCGGTGAAGAACATCAGGTAATCGTGCGTCGTGGCGGTGAAAAGATGTTCGATGAAATCGCCTTCATCCTCCTCGGTCGCGCCTTCGCGTGTGGTCATGCCGATGACGCCCTTGCCGCCGCGACGTTGCGCGCGGAAGGCACTGACCGCAGTGCGCTTGATGAAGCCGCCGTGCGTGATGCTGATGATGCTGCCTTCGTTGGCGATGAGATCCTCCATGTTGATCTCGCCTTCGTCGGGCACGAGCTGGGTCAGGCGCGGGCCGGCGTGCTTCTGCCGGATCTCGCGCAGCTCTTCCTTGATGATCTCGAAGACGCGCATTTCCTTCGCCAGGATGTCGCGCAGGTCCTTGATCGTCTCGATCAGCTCCTTGTATTCGTTGTCGACCTTGTCGCGCTCGAGGCCGGTCAGCTGGTAGAGGCGCAGTTCGAGGATCTGGTTCGCCTGGTGTTCGCTGAAGGCGTAGCGGCCATCGGTCAGGCGCGGCTTCGTTGCGAATGAGAATGCCGAGCTGTTCGACCTGCTGCCGGGTGAACTCGAAGGCGAGCAACTTGACCCGCGCTTCATCGCGATTGGCCGATCCGCGGATGATGCGGATGAATTCATCCATGTTCGCGAGCGCGATGAGATAACCTTCGAGCGTCTCGGCGCGCTCCTCGGCTTTGCGCAATTCGTAACGCGTGCGGCGCAGGACGACTTCGCGGCGATGATCGATGTAGGCCGTGGTTCGCTTCCTTGAGCGAAAGCAGCTTCGGCTTGCCATGATCGATCGCGAGCATGTTGACCGCGAAGGACGACTTCCAGCGCGGTGTGCTTGTAGAGATTGTTGATGACGACCTTCGGCATGCGCGTCGCGTTTCAGCTCGATGACGACGCGCGTGTTCTCATCCGACTCGTCGCGGATCGCGGTGATGTCGGTCAGCACTTTGTCGTTCACGAGTCCGGCGATCCGTTCCACGAGCGTGGCGCGGTTCACGTTGTAGGGAATTTCCGTGATCACGATCTGCTCGCGGTTGCCCTTCATCTCCTCGACGCCGGCCTTGCCGCGCACTTTCATGCTGCCGCGGCCGGTCTCGATGTATTGCTTGACGCCCGGCGACGCCGCAGATGGCGCAGCCGGTCGGAAAATCCGGGCCCTTCACGTACTTCATCAAGCCCTCGGATCGTGATGTCCGGATCGTCGATCTGCGCGCAGATGCCGTCGATCACTTCGCCGAGATTGTGCGGCGGCATGTTCGTCGCCATGCCGACGGCGATGCCGGTGCCGCCATTGACGAGCAGGTTCGGGAAAGCCGCCGGGAAAACAGTCGGCTCGGTCAGGCGCTCGTCGTAGTTCGGGACGAAATCGACCGTGTCCTTGTCCATGTCGGCCATGAGCGCGGCGCCGAGATGCGTCATGCGCGCCTCGGTGTATCGCATCGCTGCCGGCGGATCGCCTTCGACCGAGCCGAAGTTGCCCTGGCCGTCGACGAGGGTCTCGCGCATCGCCCACGGCTGCGCCATGTGGACGAGCGTCGGATAAATCACCGCCTCGCCGTGCGGGTGATAGTTACCGCTCGTGTCACCGCAAATCTTCGCGCACTTGTACGTGCTTGCGGCCGGGATAGAGCGACAGCTCGTGCATCGCGTAAAGGATGCGGCGCTGCGAAGGCTTCAATCCATCGCGCGCATCGGGCAGCGCGCGCGAGATGATGACCGACATCGAGTAATCGAGGAACGACCTCGAGACCTCTTCGGCGACATTGATTGGTTCTACCTTTTCGTTGGCGTTATACACGGAAATTTTCTTGGACAGGATTAACAGGATTTACAGGATTGGGCTGGAGGTCGGCTGCATTCGGGATGTCGGAGATGCGGCGGCGATGCTTGCGCTTAAATTGCAGGCTCTGCGGCGCCGAAGTTTAGGAGGAGACCGATGTCACGATTGGTTGCGGTCAGGTAGTTCACCACTTGAACTTCATCGGCCTTCGTTAGGTAAGAGATTGCCTTCAATTCGCAAATGCAGTGTTCAGTGAAACAACCAGGTCAGCGACAAATTCACCGACAATTACATTCTGCCGTAGCGAACCTTGATTCGCTGGATCCGATCTCGATTTCGACAATCCCGGCGGTGCCGCAGTTCGTAAGCCAGCGCGTTCAGGTAAACCGATTCCAGAAAACCCGGGCCCAGCGTGCGATGAACTTTCATCGCCAGTCCAATCACCGTTCTCGCGTAAGCGCGTGATCCTCATTCGAAATCCAATCCTGTAAATCCTGTTAATCCTGTCTAGAACATCCAGGTTGCTAACATCGAGATTGCGCACGTTCAGCGCGTTGTCCTCGATGTATTGGCGGCGCGGCTCGACCACGTCGCCCATCAGTTTGGTGAACATCTGGTCGGCTTCGACCGCGTTGTCGTCGTTCAGATCGACCTTCAAGAGCTTGCGCCTCTCCGGGTCCATCGTGGTGCTGAACAGTTCTTTGGCGTTCATTTCGCCGAGGCCTTTGAAGCGCTTGATCTGCACTCCGCGCCGGCCGATCTCCATGATCTTCTCCAGAATCTCGGGGATCGAGAAAAGCGGATGGGCAGTCGCCTTCTCGCCTTCGCCTTCGATCAATTCGAAGATCGGCTTATCGGCTGGCGGCGTAGTGATCCACCTTCAAGCCTTTGCGGCCGAGCTCGCCGATGAGTTTTTGAATGCTGGCCGCTTCGTGCAGCTCGATCAGTTTGCCGCGACGCCGGTTGCCGTTCGGTTTTCGCGGCCGGTGCGCTCGTTAGGGGAAGCAGTTCCTGGCCGATTTCCACGTCGAAGAGACTGAGGTCGAGATTGCTCTCGTGGAATTGCCGAACGGATCGCTCGTCGTGGAAATAATGAACCGTCTCTTCGTTGCCGTCGCGCACCTTGACCAGATAGCTCGGCAGCTTGCCCGTCTTGCGCATCGCGATGACCGAGGAACTCCTCGAAATCGCCACCGTGCCGCCGGACCGACTCGCTTAGCTTGGCCAGTCGCTCCAGCGGTTCGAGCATGTCCTTGAGCTGCGCCGTGCGTCAGCTCCTTGTCGTCGGCGAGATTTTTCAGCCGGACGTCTTCCGCGCCTAACGAGATCAAAATCCGGTTCAACTGCACGTCGTCGTCGACGTATTCCTCGCGCTTCTTGCGCTTGATCTGGTAGAGCGGCGGCTGCGCGATGTAGATCTTGCCCGCCCGCACCAGCTCGGTCATTTGCCGGTAGAAAAACGTCAGCAGCAGAACGCCGGATGTGCGAGCCGTCGACGTCGGCGTCGGTCATGATGATGATCCGGCCGTAGCGCAGCTTGGTGATGTCGAAGGTGCCTTCGTTCTCCTTGCCGTTGCCGGCCTCTTCTTTCGGCCGGCCGATGCCGGTGCCGATGGCGGTGATCATCGCCTGGATTTCGGTGTTCTTGAGCGCCTGGTCGAGGCGCGCTTTCTCGACGTTGATCAGCTTGCCGCGAATCGGCAGGATCGCCTGGTAACGCCGGTCGCGGCCCTGCTTGGCGGAGCCGCCGGCCGAATCGCCCTCGACGATGTAGAGCTCGGTCAATTCCGGATCGCGCTCGGAACAATCGGCCAGCTTGCCGGGCAAACCGCCGCCAGTCAGCGCGCCTTTGCGGATTGTCTCGCGCGCTTTGCGCGCGGCTTCACGGGCGCGCGCCGCGGTCAGCACCTTTTCGAAAATCTGTTTCGCCACCGGCGGGTTGGAATCGAAATAGGTCATCAACCCGTCGTAGACGACCGAGTTCACCACGCCGTCGATCTCGGTGTTGACCAGTTTCACCTTGGTCTGCGATTCGAAGCGCGGGTTCGGCAGCTTGATGCTGAGACACGCAGACCAGTCCTTCGCGCACGTCGTCGCCGGAGATGGCCGGATCCTTGTCTTTCATCAGGCTGTTGGCCTTGGCGTATTGGTTGACCGCCTTCGTCAGGGCGGTGCGGAAGCCGGTCAGGTGCGTGCCGCCGTCCGGATTCGGAATCGAGTTGGCGAAGCAAAATCTGGTCGTTGTAGCTGTCGTTGTACTGGAGCACGACATCGACGAAGACCTCATCGCGCTGGCGCGAAATGACGACCGGCTTGGGATGAATGACGGTCTTGTTTTCGCCCAGCTGCTTGACGAATTCCTCGATGCCGTGCTTGTAGTAGAAACGTCTCTTTCCTGGTCGGCTCGGTCCGTTCGTCCTGGAGCGTGATTTCGAGCCCGGGATTGAGGAACGCCAGTTCGCGCAGACGGCTGGCGAGCCGCTCAAACTTGAACTCGGTCGTGATCGTGAAAATCGTCGGGTCGGGCAGAAACGTGATCAGCGTGCCGGTCGTCTTCTTGCTCTTCAGCTCGCCGATGACTCTCGAGCTTCTCGGTCGTCTTCCCGCGCTCGAACGCCATGTGGTAAACCTTGCCGTCGCGCGAGACCTCGACCTTGAACCAATCGGAAAGCGCGTTGACGCACTTCGCGCCGACGCCGTGCAGACCGCCGGAATATTTGTAGGCGCCCTGGCCGAACTTGCCGCCGGCGTGCAGATTGGTCAGCACCAGCTCGACCGCCGGCATCTTGAACTTCGGATGCATGTCGACCGGAATGCCGCGGCCGTTGTCGCGGATCGAAACCGAGCCATCGACATGAACCGCGACGTCGATCTTGGAGCAGTAGCCGGCGAGATGTTCGTCGATCGGAGTTGTCGAGCACCTCGAAAACGCAGTGGTGCAGCCCGCGCTCATCCGGGTCGCCGATATACATGCCCGGGCGTTTCCGGACGGCTTCCAGCCCTTCGAGTTTATCGATCTGGGCGGCGTCATATTTTTGGCTTTCGCTGATGCCCGCGGGGCGTTCGGACGGTGAACTGAAAACGTCGGTTTCGTCGTTGGTTTGGAGCATAAAATCGCGGGCGCTCCGCGAGGCCGGAAGATAGGCGAAAAGTGGGCTCCGGACAACTAATTATCTGGGGGTAAAGAAACTTCGCCCTGCGCAAGATTTAGCGGGGTCCGCGCTCGTCCTGCGCTGTATGTTGTGGTCGGGGGTAAATCTGCATTTCCATTGGGCAGGCTGGCATATCCCACCCGGAAAACACCCTCTCAATCTGCTTGTAACAATGCTGCCGGCAAGATCTACTGATAGCCGTGAAATGGCTCGTCTTAGCTCTTCTCGCTGCGTTCTGCGGGGCAACCCCGGGCTTCGGGCAGTATGCCGCTTTCAAATCCGACGACGGCCTATTACTCGTCTCGCAGCGTCCTGGCCAATATTTCAGTGTGGATCTTCCGGGCGCGAAAATCGTTCCAATCGGTCAGAAGGAAGCTTCGCATCCCAGCTTTATGATCTACGATTCGGCGAACGCGAAGAAGGCCGCCGGTCGTTTCGTCCAAGTCATGCCAGTTCCCCTGGCCGAGTTCAAGGCCAATCCGTCTCAGAGCGACGAATCGATTTTGCGGCAACAGGCCGACTACGAGAGAAAGTATTGGAATCCGGCCCACGCTACCATGCGCCTCGCTAAGCTTGGGCGCGGTCGGATCGGTCTGCTCTGGAAGCTGTCCCTGGCACAGAAAAAGAAGGAGCAGCTTTTCCTTTCGTTTCGGCAGGGAAATTACATCCTCGTCCTTAGCTCGAACCTGCCTAATGGCGGAGAAGAAGACGCGGCGGAAAACTACCTTCGGCGGGTCGCGGGATCGTTTCGCGCCTCCGCCAAGCCAATACCCACGCCCACCCCGCCATCAGCCGGGTCGGGCTAGCACTGATTGCGCAACCGGATCAGGCATGTTACTGGGAATCGCTAAGTCGGCCCTGCCGGGCGATCGCTCGGTACTTCGTAGAGTGAATTGAGGACGCGGTAAGAACGGGCGTAGATTCGACCATAATCCGACTCGCGAGCACTGACGTCGAAAACCAGCTGCTCACTTTCGCTAAAATTTACAAAAGTGATCGAGCGCCGATACGACAAGCCGAAGAATTGATAAGTGAAGGTGAATTGCGTGCTTTTCCAGCCATTGATCATGATGGCGTCGGGCACCTGCTCAACCAGCAACACGTCGCTGGCCTCCGCCGGCAGGACTGTTCTGGCCAGAGCCTCGTAAACTGGGATACCCTTCTCGTCGAATGGCACCGTCGCTGGCGACGATGATTTGGAGATGCGCGCCGCCGCAGTCGGAGCGTCCTCAAATCGAAAGAGCGCGGCCTCGCTCGAGCCGCTAACTGCCATCTTGGAATCAATCCGAAACGCCAACCGTTTGTCGGAGTCCTGGAAAAAATAGCGGATCCGCGGCGGACCATCATCGCTGACGACGAGGCGAAGAGGAGTGAGGTTGATCGCCGCGGCTTCGCTGAGGAAAACCCCGAGCAAAATCAAGAGCGCCAGAGTGCACCGTCTCATCAACTTCATTCCCTAGAATCTGGCGATCGCTCCCCGGCCTATCACGACGGCATCGAGGCTGCCCGGCGGAGGCGTGGAAGCGAACTTGGCATCAAAGTCCCAGACCCGCTGGGGCGGACTGTAAATATTACCCGTGTCCCATTCGCCGATCGCGATCTGACTGGTAAAGAGCTCAATCATCGAGCCGTTGTAGGTAAAAACATCGTTCGACCAGTCCTCCAGGAAGCGTGGGAAGTTGTTCAGCCCACCCGAGTATCCGTATTGGACCTTCGTGTCGGGATTGGTCCACCCCGAAGGTAAGAATCCGGCTACGATCGCGGTGTTTACTTCGGTATCTTTAGCCGGACGCAATGGGAGCAGAAAGGTTGAATTGCTATCCTTCCAACCATTTGACAAGATCGTCACTGCATCGGCAAATACCGCCGAGGAAGGCCGCTGGCCTTTCGTGTTGTAATCGCCTTCGATGTAGACCGGGTTTTGACTTGCAATCGTAATCCCGTCCGTCGGCAGTGTATCTCCGTTGGTAAGCCGGATCCCCTTGGGGTCGCTGGTGCTGAGGTTTCCGCTGCTGTCCGTTTGGTCGATATAAACGATGTTGTTGAAGCCGGAAGCCGCATTGAAAACAGACTTGGCCTTCGACATGTCCAAGCTCGTTAAATCCAAATACTTTCCTTCGCGCCGGTCATAAATGGTTTCCTGGCTGAGCGCCTTTTCGATGTCGGTGATTTGTTTGTTAGTCAGGGCAGTCCCATTTTGTGTTGTGATGCTCTCCGTGATGGTCGTTTTACCTTTCGATGTCGTAGAGGTAACGTGGATGACGATTCCAGCCTTGTTATAGAGCCTCCTTTCTGCAATCGGGGTTGGATCAGGGAAAGCGCTCTTCGGAGGCTCGATCAACTCGCGCATGCTGTCGTTGTTTGGGTTACTATCGGTCGTGTCCAGCAGAGTGCTCGAATCCGTTCCCAAGGGCTCCATCCGGCTCACCTGCGCGACCTGGTCGTCGAATCCTGTAGGGAATGTTGGCGGCAGGGTGCTGTTAGGGGTATAGCCGGACCAGGTGTCGGCTTTGGGCGGCTCGACGCTGTCCGTATAACCATTCACATAGGAAAGATTGCCGGTGAATGTCAGGATTCCCGCGGTCGGCGAACTTACATACGCCTTGTTGTTCGTATGCACCAGACCGCCAATGGTCATCTTGGCCGTCTTATAGAGCTCCAGGTCATCCTCAAAAAAGGCGGTTGCCTGAAAGAGCGGCACGACCGCATAGCTCATGGCGCGTTTGACTCCGTATTTGATCGTCCGACCGCCGGTGGACGTTCCCATGAGCCTGACGCTGGCAATGTAGGTGGAATTGTAACCGATCCAGCCCGGATAGTTCTCGAGGTTTAGCTTGGTCGCGCTCGGCGTGGCACTGGGACTGGCCATCGGCTGCCCGTATTCGTCCACCGCATTGATCTGAAGCGGTCCGTTTTCCGCGCTCGGCGCATAGCTGTAACCGGTGAAAGTGGGCACCGTTGCCATTGGTCCGTTCAGCTGCACCTTAGTGACTGGCCGATAGTAGCTGTTGATCGTCTTGGACCAGATTCCGTAAGCGAAGTCGAGGGCGCCTTCTGCCGAGCTTTTCAAAGTCGCAAAATCGCGGCTGGCGTCTGTTTGGCGCCCGGTGTTAGTGGTCAAGCTCACCGCGATTCCGATGAAAACAGTGGCGACAAAGATGACCAGCATCGCGACCACCAGGGCGGAGGCCTTTTCGTTAATCTTGATGTTATCTTGCATAGAGATCAAAGGAAGTTTCTCGGCCTAACCCGACTCTCCACTTTCATAAAAGTGTTGAACTCATTGGCCTGCTTTTTCGCCAGCACCTTATTGTATTGCTGGTCCTCGACCCGCAGCGCGATGTTGAGCAGGGAGACGCCGCTGGAAGTAACGATGCTGAAGGGCGTATTTTCGCCGGCCTGCGAGCCGATCTCCCGGTTCAAGACAACATAGGAAGTCGTTAAGTCACACGACTGAGAGGTCGTCTCGACATTGTTATAGAGGCGAAGCTCGTTGCGGCCACTCACCGGGACGACCACGATGGCTTTGCGATGGACCAGGAAAGCGGTTTCCTTCACATCGGTTGTCCACGGAATGCTCTGGCCAATCTTCGCTTGCAGCGTCACCGTGACGGGGAGCAACGGCGGCGGCGAGGCCGACACGACTGCGGGTGACGAGCTGCTAACGAGCGGACGCGCGGGACTGCCCCCAATAGAGATTACGTCGTTGGCCTTCGGGATGGGCGGGGAAGCCAGCGCGTTTGTGGCCAGAGTCAGCCCGATACTGGTGGCCGAAGCGGGCAAACCAGTCGAGCCAGGGTTGGTGACAATGTAAGGCCCGCCGAGATAGCGATCGAAGACAATCCCGGCCGCCGACGCCGCTCCGCTGGCCGATGAACCATCGGCGTTGATCAACTGCGGCATGCCGTTCGCCTGACTGATCTCGGCATAGACCCGGTCCAGCGCCGAACGCACGAGCGTGTTGGAGGAATTGAGGGAGATATTCTTAGCCAACAAGGTGGTCGAGTTAGTCAGGACTCCGTAGGCGATCCCCCCGATGAGAACGAAGATGACGAGAGCCACCAGGATCTCGAACAGGGAGTAGCCGGCCGTCGGGCGATGGGGCGCTATTTTCTTCCTCATTTGTCCAAGGCCCGAATGGTTGTCATTTCATAGCTGAGGGCACGGCCAAAGAGCGCGTAGTCGAGGTGAAAGGTCACCCGCCGGATATCGGCGCCGGCGGCGTTCGCTTCCGCCGTGACGGTCCGCAGCAGCGTTCCGGTTACCTTGCCGGTTCCGTCGCGATTGATGTAGAGAGTTTCGAGATTATCCCCACCGCCGTCGTCGTCCCAGACGGCCTTGGTTGCCGTGGTCAGAATGGTGGGCACGTTCGTGGAACTGAACGGTGCTGCGACCGCCGTCTCGATATTGCGTTGCACGACTTCACGCGCGTTGGTCATAATGCGCGTGCTCACGGAGGAGCGGTTCAAGACCATCAGGGTGGCAAGCGCGGTCGCGGCGACCAGCCCGAGGATGGCGACCGAAACGGCGATTTCGACGATGGTCAGACCCGCCTGGCCGCCGGGTGGCAAGCGCAAGAGGCCCACTTCTCTCGAAAGAAAATCGATGGCCCGCGCCGTCCGTCTTCGGACCTGTGGGCTATCTGCTTGATCACGCATTACCTGCCTAAACCAGCAAAATGCAGACCAACCAGCACCAAGAAGGGGCTTGCCGCCGCGCTCCTTACCCGGAGACGGGTTTCCCAGGACGGCGGAGCCGCCTCTTGTGCAAGCGGGCCAATGTCGGGCAGTAGCGGCGCTGTCTTCGCGAAGGATAATCCAGCGGGGAGTGGCCGCGTTCGTGGAACTTGAAGCGGCCAATCGGGCGGGAGGGTTTCTCGCTTGACAAGCTGGCGCAATCTTCTGCAAGCTGCACACATCTAACGGATTCGAATCGGGCGGAAGACTATCTTCCCGCTAGGTTCTTCGCCCCTTCCGGACCCGGGAATCGCAGGATCAACCTAGCGGGGAAAGGAACAACCATGAATCCATTCACTCCGTTCAAAAACGCGACCCTCCTCCCACTTCTGGTCGCTCTAATGCTCTCTGCTCTCGGGCTTTCGCCGCTGGCCCAAGCAATGACCCCAGCAGGTGATACCCTGTCTGAGAATACAGATGTCTTCGCCAACACCGCCGCCGGCCCTGACAATACCCTGGCTAGTTGGACCTGGAGATACCGAGGCACGCTCAACACCGGCCGCACCGAGCACACGGCCACGCTGTTACAAAACGGCATGGTCCTGGTGGCCGGGGGTTTGGATGGGAACGGTTTGCCTTCCGCCAGCGCCGAACTGTTCGACCCGGCGAGCGGAACCTGGACGCCCACCGGCAGCCTCCACACCGCACGTTTTGAGCACCGCGCCACATTGCTGCAGGACGGTAGAGTCCTCATTGCCGGAGGCTGGGACAGTAACGGCATGCATTCCGCCAGCGCCGAACTCTACGATCCGGCGAGCGGGAACTGGACGATCACCGGCAACCTCAACATCGCACGTGTTGCTCCCACATGTACCCTGCTGAAGAACGGCATGGTCCTGATAGCAGGGGGCAGCAGCTCCGACTCCGGGGGTCTTACCATCGCCGAACTTTACGACCCAGCCAGCGGGACTTGGACGCCCACTGGCAGCCTTCACGTCGGACGTGTCTCTCACACCGCAACGATGTTACCCAACGGCAGAGTCCTGGTGGTAGGTGGACGGACCACCGCCGGTGCCACGGCCGCGAGCGCGGAACTCTACGACCCGGCCAGCGGGAACTGGAGGGCTACCGGCAGCCTGAACGCAGCCCGCGAATTACACACCGCAACCTTGCTTCGTAACGGTATCGTTCTGGTTGCAGCCGGATTTGGCCTCGGCGCCGTCGCCCCCAGCGCGGAGCTATACGACCCGGCCAGCGGGAGTTGGACGACCACGGGCACCCTCAACACGCCGCGCTATCGGCACACGGCCACTTCCCTCCCCGACGGCAGCGTGCTGGTCGCATGCGGATACGACAGCAATCATGCCATCTCCGCGAGCGCGGAATGTTACGACCCGGTAAGCGGCAGCTGGACATCGGCCGGCAGCCTCAACCGCGAACGGCTTTTCCACACCGCGACCCTGCTCGGAAGCGGCAGGATCCTTGTCGCCGGAGGATTCGACGCAAATAGCCGTTCTTTGGCGAGGACGGAACTGGGACGCCGTCAGCCCTAAAGTCGTTTCGAGTGTTGCCGTTGCTACGGAATATCTACCGGGAGCGCGCTGGGCGTTCCTGGCGGGGTCAGGGGACTGAAAGTTTCTGCCGCGACAGAGGGGTAAAATGAAAGGAGCGGACGACGATCTCGACTTCCTGGCCGTTGATGGGCGGCTTGCCTTGGAAGAGCCAGAGGTTCAGGTGAACCGGGAGAAGGCTTTGCGGGATGCGGTTGTTCGGGTTGCTCGGCTGAAAGAGCCAACTGACCTGCGGTGGGCCGGTCGCACGACGCCCGTTGAAGGATTGGAAGAGGATGCTGGTGGAGGTCCAGTTGAAAGTATGGACCGACTGCCCGGCGCCGCGCAGGACGAGCGGGAAGCTGACGCTGGTCGGCCGGACACCTTCCTTGGCCGGGAAAATGGTGAAGTTATCGATCGGGTTCGAGGCCACGCCCCAGCGAGCGAATTCGATATCGATCTCGTTCGTGCCATCCGGGCCGACGTCGGGATCGGGATAATTGAAGAGTCCGAGGACAATGTTTGGATCGAAAAGATCCACCCGGCCGAGGATCGAAAACTGGTAAAGACCGAAGCCCAGGTCCTGCAGGTTGGTGACCTCGGAGCAATACCATTCGCCGTCGCGCTGGGTGAGTTTGAGGTGCAGGTAGCCCTGGCTGTCGACCGACACATTGTTTTCATCCCAGTGATTGGGGCCCGGACCGCCGCTCTGCTCGGTGGGGCGCACTTCCCATTGGTAGCCAGAAAAGTTAATCGTCCGCGCCTCGGTCACCGCGATCAAAGCGACTGTAGCCAGAACAATGACGAGTATTTGTTTCATCGATTTCCCCCTGAGTGAACTTCCTCCCGCATTAATACCGGTGAAGCTGCCAGCTTGTCGAGGATGACCTTCCCGCTCCCCTCGTAGCGCCCGAAAGAGAGCACGCCCGTCGGGCATTGCTGCACACAGGCGGAACAGCGGACACACTCCGGATCCTCCATTGGCAAGCCCTTATTGGCGAAATTCATGACGTCGATGCCCTGGTGGCAAACAGAGGTGCAAACATTACAGGAGATGCACTTATGCTTGTCCGGAAAAATGCGGTAGCGAGAGAAGCGCGTGTAGATATGCATCAGTGCCGCCAGCGGACAGGCGAAGCGGCACCAGACCCGGCCGCTGAACCAAAAGTAAAGGCCAACCCCGAGGATCCCAGCCATAAAGATATCGACGCTCCAGCCATAGCTAAGGAAGGGAATGCCTTCGAAGAGCTTTTGATACCAATGAGTCGCCCACGATTCCTCGCCCAGCGACCAGCCAGCGATCCGTAATCCCAGAATGCCGAGCGCGAAGAGGAGCACAGCCTGCCCGACCATGTTGAGCCGGTTCCAAAAGGGGCCATGCGGCATTTTGCTGCGGTAGGAATCGCCCATCGTCTCAGCCAGCGCACCGCAGGAGCAGATCCACCCGCAATAGGCCCCTTTCCCCCAGCGAAAGATGATGAGCGGGATGAGGACGAAAGTTTGCAGGAACGAGATCCCGAGCCAGAGCCACATCGGGTGCTCCGTGAAGACGTTGTAAACATTGAGCGGGAAAGCGAGGATGAACCCGTAGGCCCGCCAGTAAGCGCGCTCGTGGCCTAACGAGCCGTCGTAGCTTTCAAACAACTGATCCGCCAGCCAGCGCAGGGGATGGCCCGGCTCGAAAAATCCATTGTGCCCCATCCACGGGAGAATGATCTCCGGCAGGATGAAGAGCGGGATCCATTGCGAGCAGATGAGCACGATCGTCTGCCACTTCACGTAAGGCGTGCGGCGACGCCGGATGCGCTTGATCCCAAAGACCAACACGCAGGTGCAATAAGCGAGCGTGTAATAAAACGAAGGATTCCCGATCCCACGCTTGATCGTGTAGAGCAGATTCGTTTCGCGGCTCGACCATTCCGCGATCCTGCCGCCGGCCGCGTCGATCGCTTTCGGCACATTGTAGGGAAAAGTGTGAGCCTGGCTGGCCCAGCGCTGGACCGGGAATTCCTGCGGGTGATTGCTCTTCCAGTGATAGAGCACAACGCAGAAAAGCAGAAACGCGATGCAACTGATCCAGGTGAGCGGACGCCAGTCGCCCCGCACATGCAGGCCGCTGCGCCGGAAAAAATCGAGCGGCGCTTCCCGCCCAATCATGGAAAAGACGTTGTCGTTAGGCAAAACAGCTTCCTGGCCGTCTTCCTTCTTCAATGTCACCGTTTGCGGTTCAATCCGGGTGACGTTCGTCGCCATCGCCAGAGTCACTGAACCGGCCGGCGCATTCTTCATCATCTCGCTCGTGAAAGCAGTCGTGACTCGCTCCGAACTCGGCCGTTCGACCTGCACGTCGGCCTTCGGGTCGTGCTGCAGCATCTGGAGCTTTTCGACATTCTCCGCTTTGGGCCGGGCGAACTCCGGTTTGCGATAGCTGACTGTGACCCGCGCCCCCGAGCCGGCCAGCGCGATGGCGGATTCGAGTGCGCTGTCGCCCCCGCCCACCACCAGCACATCCTTACCGCTGAAATCCTTCGGGTCGTAGAGCCGGTTAAAGACCTTGTCGAGATCTTCCCCCGGGCAACCGAGCTTGCGATGGTTTCCGCTTCGCCCGATCGCTACGATGACGCGCTGGGCGCGCGTCTTCGTTTTCTCCTCGTCGCCATGATGCAGCAGAATTTCCTTCCCGTTCGCCTCGAGCCGTTCGATCCGCGCCTCGGTAAATTCGATCCCCGCTGCCTTGCGCTGCGCTTCCATTTCCTCGAGCAGCGGCTCCTTCACCTCCTTCGTAAACTGGAGGCCGCCCTCGAGTTTGAGATCGGTCGGGTAAGTGTAGATCGGTTTCGCCTTGGGGAAGTTCACGACCGTCGAAAACGGTTGCGTCGCCTCGAAGATCTTGAAATTCAGTCCCGCCTTCTTCGCTTCGATCGCTGCCGAGACACCCGATACGCCCCCACCGATGATCGCCAGATCAAGCGCCTGCGATTCCGCCTTCCGCATTCCGCGGTCCGCATTCACAAACTCCGGTTCGGCCAGGATCGCCCGGACCGCTTCCGCCCCGGTCTTGGAAGAAAACTTGAGCAGCGGAATTCCCGTCAGATCGCCCACGATGCGAACGCCCGGGATATTGGTGACGCCGAGCTCACCCGACTCGGGTAATTTCTCCACCACCCCGGCTGGCCAGCGAGTGTGCAGCCAATGCGTGTAGCGTTTGATCGGATTAAACATGAAAAAACGAGCCGCTTGGCGCAGTCTTATTGGAGGCGAGAGGTAGTGAGAAGTCCATTTATTCCAGCTTGCGAATGTCGCACCAACGCCCACTCTGCGATGCGTTTCCTGCCAGCGACGCCTTTATGAAAAAAAGCGTTACAGGAGGAGACTTGGGGCGGGCAAGGCATTGCGCTACGCTGCTCCCGGAGAGGCCGCCGCCTCGAGGCACGCTCGTTCCGCCTAACGTTCCCAGACAATGAACCTGGATCGCCTTCGTGAAGCGCCCCCCGCGCGCACCATGCCCTGGGGACTGGAGGAACGAAATTCCCCGCAGAGCCTCCTCAGCCGGGAGTGGCTCGCCACCAACGGCCTCGGCGGCTTCGCCTCGGGCACGATCTCGGGGGCCATCACCCGTCGTTATCACGGGCTTCTGGTCGCGGCCCTCCCCGCCCCGCTGGGCCGGGCCGTCATGTGGAGCCATCTTTCCGAAGTTCTGCGCTTCGGCTCGGACGACCAGGTTTCGTTAGGCGCGGAAGAGCGGGCCGGAGGTCAGCTCGACTTGGGTGGGGCCGATTATCTGAAGGAATTCCGGCTCGAAAAAGGATTGCCGGTTTGGGTTTACGAAGTGCGTGGCCTGACAATCGAGAAACGAATCATGCTCCCGCATCGGCAGAACACCGTCCTCGTCAGTTATCGCCTGACCGGGTCCGGCCAAAAGCCGCGCCTCGAAGTGCGGCCGGCCTTTAATTTCCGGCACTACGAGGATCGCGTCGATGGTCTGCCCAAGAAGCGCTATGAGATCACAGCCCAGGATGGCCGCTACGAAATAACCGACGGAACAGCAAAGTTTCCGCCTCTTCGCATGCGGGTTTCCGATTGCGAATGCGATTTCTTGGCTGAGCCGCGCACCATCCATGAGGTCGTTTACCGGACGGAACTGGAGCGGGGTTACGACAACGAAGGCGAACTCTGGAGTCCCGGCTTTTTTCGCATTGACCTCCAGGAAGGGGAGACGGCCACCCTCGTCGCCTCGACCGAGGAATGGAAAATATTAAACGTCCTCTCGTCAAAAGAAGCGTGGGCCGCGGAAGGCCAGCGTCGCGAGCGCTTACTCGAGCAGGCCCAGCCCGCCGCCCAGCATGATATTGGAGCCGAGCTTGTCCTGGCCGCAGATCAGTTCGTCATCATGCCGGCCGGGCGGGCCGAGGAGGAGGCCCGCGCGCATGCTTCCGGCGACGAGGCGCGCACCATCATCGCCGGCTACCACTGGTTTACCGACTGGGGCCGTGACACCATGATCAGTCTGGAGGGCCTAACGATCACCACCGGGCGCACCCTCGAGGCTGGCTACATCCTGCGCACCTTCGGACACTATGTCCGCGATGGCCTCATTCCCAATATGTTCCCCGATGGCGAAAAAGAGGGCCTCTACCACACCGCTGACGCCACTCTATGGTTTTTCCACGCGCTGGGACGTTACTTCACCGCCAGCGGCGATGTCGCCACCTTGGAAGCGCTCCTCCCGACCCTTTGCGATATCGCGGACCACCATTTGCGCGGCACGAAGTTCAATATCCACGTCGACCCGCAGGACGGCCTTCTTGTTCAGGGACAGGACGGTTACCAGCTTACCTGGATGGACGCGAAAATGGACGACTGGGTCGTAACCCCGCGTCGTGGAAAAGCAGTCGAAATCAATGCCCTCTGGTACAATACGCTTATGTTGCTGAGCGGCTGGCTCCGCCTCAGTGGCAGCGAGATCGAGGCCAATCGTTATCACCAACACGCGGAACGTGCCCGCCATTCTTTTAACCAACGTTTCTGGTCGAGCAAAGACGGTTGCCTCTATGACGTCATTGATGGACCGCACGGAGATGACGCTGCCATCCGCCCGAACCAGGTCTTCGCTCTCTCGCTCGATCATCCGGTCCTGGACCGCGATCGTTGGGCCGCCGTCCTCGCGGTGGTGGAGAGAGAGTTGCTCACGCCGCTGGGCTTGCGCTCACTCTCCCCTAACGATCCCGAGTACAAGAAAAACTACCACGGCGATCTCAAAACGCGCGATGCCGCCTACCATCAGGGCACTGTTTGGGCCTGGCTCATCGGCCCCTTCATCGACGCCTGGCTCAAGCTTCATCCTAACGATCTCGGAAATGCGCGCCGCTTTCTCCGCGCCTTCCCTGCGCACCTCGATGAAGCCGGCATCGGGACGATTAGTGAAGTCTTCGATGCGGAAGCGCCACACACGCCGCGCGGTTGCATCGCGCAGGCCTGGAGTGTGGCCGAAGTCTTACGCTGCTGGGTGAAAACCGAATTGTAGGGCGGGCGCTCCGCCTGCCGAATTGATACGTGGCAAGCGAGGCGCTTGCCCTACAATTTACAATGCACGATCTCACCGCGGAGCGACGCGTGCTGCGCCATCTCATCGGATAATTCCGTGGCGCAGAGCCACGCCGACTGCGCCGGACGCGCATGGCACCCTCAGCTTGCCGCGGATGCTGCGCTGCTGGGTCTCCACCGTCGCGAGACTCACCCCGCGAATCCTGGCGATCTCTTTTCCCGACTTGCCCTGGGAAGTCAGTTGGAGAATCTCCAGCTCCGACGGGGTCAGCGGGACAAAGCCCGGCCATTCCTCCGCCGCCTGCTGGCAGAGCTGGGTCGCCTCGCGCGAGCGGAACTGGCGCTGCTCCTGGATGATTTGCAGACCCAGGGCCAGCTCGGGGATCGGCTCGCTCTTGAGGACGTATCCCGCCAGGCCGCTGGCATGGAACATTCGCAGGAGCAGGTAAGGCTTTGTCACCTGGGTATAGAGCATCACCCGGAGCGAGCGGCGCACCTTGCGCAACTCCGCCGCCAGCTCGAGGCAATCCATCCCATGGCCCTCATATTCCACGATCGCGAGATCAGGCTGGAGGCGCACCGCCTGGGCGATGGCCTGGATGGCATTGGATTCCGAGCCGCACACCTCCCAGCGGGCCGGGTCGGCGGCGAGAATCTGCCGGATCCCCTCGCGAGTGATCGGGTGAGGATCAACGATCAGTATGCGAGCCGCGCTCATTCCGGGAGAAACAGGGTGGATTGATCAGGTTCATGACGGCCCGTTTAGCGGGAAAGCGGCAGCATGGGAAGCGTTTTTTTAAGCGGACACCGGAAAGAGGAATCAATCAGGAACCCATCCGTAACGGCTTGCGAAGCAAACGGCCGGGCTTTCAAAACCCAGGCGGTAACCCATAACGCAGGCATAGCCGGGGCCGGGCTTTCAAATGCGCAGCGACCGCCGGGCTTTCCAAAGACTGGTTCCAGGGTGGAGGAGCTGATCGAACTCGCCAAGCAGACGAGCGAGGCGACACAACGCAGCATCGATTCATGACCTGATGAGCCTCTCGTATTCGTCGTGCGGGCCTATCCAGAACCAAACGACGGTATCTTCCGTAATCACACCGATGGCTCTATAGCTACCGCTTACTCGCGCCGACCAATAGCGCCCCACCTTTTTGAATCCCACTGATGGATGAGAGGGATCAGTGAGCCAGAGGCGGTACTGCTTGAGGGCGAGTGACTGTAGCCGATGCGGAAGTCGCCCGTAAAGACGCCAGAAATCAGCCGTCGCGTGACTGCGCATCAGGCGGGAATGGTGTTGTTCTTCCGGCGCGATATTCTTCCAGCGCTTCCTCAGCCAAACGATGCAGTTTACCTGCCTTGGCGTCTTCTTCGATCTGGCGATCCCACGCATCGTCATCAAGCTCATCGAGCTTGCGGCGAATCTCGTCGCGCTCTTTCACGGTAAGCTTCGGAAGCTCTTGAAGAATCTCGGCCTTGCTCATCGGCTCACCGTAACGCGGTGGTGGTGGATTGTCACCTTGTGAGCGGGTTCTCCCTCCCTGGTCGAATCGCTCGGTTGTGATATGCGTTCAGGCAGCATGGGAAGCGTTTTTTTTAAGCGGACACCAGGAAAGAGGAATCAATCAGGAACCCATCCGTAACGGCTTGCGAAGCAAACGGCCGGGCTTTCTAACCCAGGAGGTAACCCGTAACGCAGGCATAGCCGCGGCCGGGCTTTCAAATGCGCAGCGACCGCCGGGCTTTCCCAAGGACCGCTTACCGCGTAGCCGAGCTGCGCGAACCACTCCAGCGCCGCTGCTTCCACCGCAGCTTCATTCAGATTAGCCACGCCTTCTCCTTTCCGTTCGAATGCGGTGCAGCCGTTCGGTGAAACCGCCTTCCTCAGTGAAGGCGGCGGCCTGCGCTTCGATCTGTCGATCGAGAAGCGCACACGCCACTCCGATAAGGATTAGCGCGGCATTCGCGGCGATCTCAGGGTAGGTGGACTTGCTGGACAATATGGACTTCAAAGGCTGGGTATTCTGCTTCGGCTGTCCATCAGGTCCATGCCGTCCATGTATTTCCCCCACCCAATCCGCCACGGCCTCGGCCGTGGTGCAGCGCCGCCCCACCAGTGCGTTTCGGCGCGGGTCTTCCTTTGGCCAAAGCGGCAGGCTGCGCTGACGCAGATAGTCCTCATAATCCAGCCGCAGTTCTTCCAGACTCGCGCGGGCCACGTTGGTTAGCTTCAACTCCATCTTCCTGGAAGTTCCGCTCGCCTTGCTCCCCTCGGCGATATTCTGCACTCCGCTGCGAGCGGCTTGCACCATCTGATCGTGAGTGCGGCTGCGCTTCTCGATGTAGCGGTCACAAAACCGCACCGTTACGTCGTAGCAAAGCTGCGCGATCTGGAAGCTCTTCAGGTTGCGGTAGCCGCCGTGCGTCGGGATAAGACCCTCGGCATCACTCCGTTCTTTTTTGCGGCGCGTTTCCATCGATTCAACACCCTTTCTTCCCGACCCCGCAGCCCTCGCTCTGATCGGCAGCTACTCGAACCAGCAAACCCTTCATTTCGCGGCGGCGAGAATTTGTCGGATGCCTTCGCGAGTGATCGGGTGAGGATCAACGATCAGTATGCGAGCGGCGCTCATTCCGGGAGAAACAGGATCGATTGATCAGGTTCATGACGGCCCGTCTAGCGGGAAAGCGGAAGCATGGGAAGCGTTTTTTTTAAGCAGAACACGGCGCGAGGGTAGCGCTGCGTAGACGGACCAGCCGCGAGGTAGCAGTGTGGAGCCGGGCAGGCGTAACATCAAAAGCGGGGGGAAAGAATGGAAGCCAGGAATCGCCGCCAGCCGGGGCAAAACTTCTTCACGGGGTCGGTCTCTCCGATTGCGATGTTCGCCTGTAGTCTGTAAGCTCGGCATGTGAGCACAGCGCAGCAGATCGAGGAAGCGATTCGCGCTTTGGGAAAGGCTGAACGTGAAAAACTTCTCCAGCATCTCCCGCAGCTTTTCCCCGAGCTAGCTGGTGACCCCGAGTGGGAGCGCATTCTGCGCGATGACCAGCCACGTCCGAGCTTCACCACGCTGCTCGACCGTTACGAAGCTGATCTGTCCGCGAAGTTAGACGCGTATCCAAAAGTCGCGGAGAGCGATTTCGATTAAGCGCGCGTGATCTCCCGGGCCGCACCGGAGTTTTGGCAGCTTTACCGCGAGCTACCACCCGAAATTCGCGCAGCGACTCGGCGAGCGTATCAGCTATTCAGCCAAAACCCCGCCCATCCCGGTTTGCGGCTCGAGCGTCTCCGCTTCGATCCGCGCGCCTGGTCGGTTCGAGTCACGAAAGACGTTCGCGCGGTCTCTCTCCGGCATCGAGACCAATGGCTTTGGATTGGGTCGGCACGCATAAAGACTTCGACCGCCGCTTTCCTCGCTAGCCTCGACCGACCTCGGCTCAAATAATTGCATGAGCCGCGTGAAGCGCAGCGACTTTACGCCGCTCAGCGGCGAGAGTTTGCCGGATGCCCTCGCGAGTTATCGGGTGGGGATCAACGATCAGGACGCGCGCCGCGCTCATTCGAGGAGAAACATGGTGGGTTCATCAGGATCATGAAAGCCCGTCTAGCGGGAAAGCGGGAGGATGGGAAGCGTTTTTTTGCAGAAACAGAAGCCATCTTAGGAACGCAGCCGTAACGGCTTGCGAAGCAAACGGCCGGGCTTTCAAACCCAGGAAAAAGAATGGACTGGGGAGAGGATCAATCAGGGACCCGTCGCCTTCCCCTTTCGCCGTTTTTTTGGCGTTCTCTTCCTTCTACTTTTGCCTCTCTACTTTCCACTTTCCGTGGAGTGTCGGATTCTCCATGGCCGGCTCTTCGATAATGCAGCCGGTATAGAAGAGTATCGACAGGCTCTTGCCCGAACCTGGCGTGTGCCAGATGACGCCGACCCGGCGATCGCCTTCTGCGACGCTGCATCTTGCCCAACCGTGTAACCAAGACCAAGGAACCAAGTCAAGGCGCCTTCTTCAACTATCACCTCTGCTAGGTGACTCATGTCATGCCGCTATTCCCATTTCCGTGAGAAACCGCGATGGCGTTTTCGCATACCCGAAATATCGCGACGCGTAGGTGATTGTCAGTGCCTCCTCGGCACGTGTGATTGCGACGAAGCAGTTACGCCGCTCCTCGCGCATTTCCAAGCTGTCATCGCCCTTCTTCGTCGCTGCCCAAGCTGGAAGCTGCTCCTCAACAACCCCAATTAAGTAAACTCGCTTAAATTCCAGACCTTTCGCTGTATGGATCGTTAAGCACCTAACGCTGTTTGGCGCTGGCGGCGCTTCCTTTGAACGCAGGTCGAGTTGCTGCAACAGAGAATGGAGCGTGATCTCGTCACGACCGAATTGTTCGACGATGTCCTGTTCAAGCGCCTTCCATACGAGCTTTTCCTCGTTGTATTCATTGAAGGCCGAATCAGTCACGCTGCCTTCTTTCAACGTCTCGAACCACGCGAAGGCTGCTTCGATGAACGTCCAGTGGTCACTACGCTCAAGTAACGTCTCGCGTGTCTTCGCGAGAAATTGCTTCGTTGCTGGCGAAACGGTAGCGATGTCAAGGGCAACCTGGAGCCACGTTCGCAGGTAATCGCCGCTGTGGAAAGAAGATGCGGCTACGACGTCGTCGACGCGAATGTCATTGCCTTCAAGCGCGAAGAACGCCTTGCACAGACGGCGGAGTTGTTCTCGATCTTGACGAGCGTTGGCCAAGCGAAGCGCGGCATGCATCCAAACGAGCGGCGGACTAATGAATTCATTTTTGCGAGTAGCGACATACGCGGGAACGCCTTGCCGTTCGCATTCCCGCATAATGCCCTGGAGGAGCTTCTTTGTCCGAGCGAGAACAACCGATTCAGAACGCACTTCCGGACTTGCGGCTTTCAACTCGCTGACGACCCATTGGGCCTCCTTGTCGAAGTCAGCAAAATGCTCGACACGCAACTGGGAGTCGCTCGACGCAACTTTGTGCGCTTTGAGTTGTTCCTTCCCAGCGGCACGATCGATGTTGTGGCGGATCAGATTGTTCGCGAGTTCGATGACAGCCGGCGGGCAACGATAGTTTTCCGGTAACTGCACCATCTCGATAGAAAAGCGCTGCTGTAGCTCCTCGATACGTTTTGGATTGGCGCCATTCCACTGGTAGATGATTTGGTCGTCATCAGCTACGACAAATAGGTTCGGCTTCTCCGCGGGAACGAGGCATAGAAGCATGCGAAATTGAATGGCGTTCGTATCCTGAAATTCGTCAACGCAGACATAGCGGTAGACGCGCTGGATTTGGCGGGCGACAGCCGACTTTTCCTCCAGCAGCTTCACAGTGGCTCCAATTAGCGACCCGAAATCGAGCTGATTGCCCTCAATTAACATCGCATGATATGCCGCGAACAACTGCGTCAGGAATTCTGCATGGCGATGATCCCCGAGGCCTTCTCTGACCTCCTTCTCGTCTACACACTCAGAGGTGAGTCGATCTAAAATCGGAAGCGCATTCCGAAAGTCGGGGATAGTTTCCGCCAGTTCGTGTGGAAGCGTCGCCATCGCTTCTTTCAAGACAGCCTCCCTGTCGGCTTGATTTACCAACAAGGTGAAATCGGGCCGCAGTCCAATATGGTGACCGTGCTGGCGTAGGATTTCGGCCGCAAACGAGTGAAATGTCGTTAACAGCGCACGGCCTTTTTCTGACTGTACCAGACCCTCAATCCGCGACCTCATCTCGGAAGCCGCTTTGTTGGTGAAAGTCACCGCCAGGATTTTGTATCGTTCGCCAGCTGAATTTCTAATCAGGCGCGCAATTCGATACGTCAGCACACGGGTCTTACCTGATCCAGGTCCGGCCAACACCAGCAAAGGGCCATCTTGCCACTCGACCGCCTGTAACTGGTTTTGATTAAGCGTTGAAAGATCGATGTTCATAACCGCGCATTATCGATGGCGGCCGTAAGAGCCGTCTGAATCGATGGAGGCAGACCGGGAGCACCGGGTTGTTTCGCCGCATCCACAACCGCAGTTGCCAAATGTGGCTTTGATGTGGCTTTGATCGCGCGTTTAATTGTGTGCGGGATTGGATCCGCTGGCGGTGGGACCAGCGGAGCGCCGGCCGCAGCTACGTAAACTTGATCATAACCATGATGCCACAGCGCTTGTTCAAGGTCGGCCTGCGGAAGAACGGTAATCCTGCGTGCTTCGGGAATCCCGGCGAGATAGCCGCGGGCCGTCGCAGCGTAGGCGGCTCCGGCTAGATCGCCATCCACGAAGACATGCCACTCGATTCCCAACTCAACCGCAAGCTTGATCAGCGAGGCGACGCCGCATTCGAGCGAATTCAACTACGCAAACTCCTTCAAGCTCTAGATCACTCCCGAGTAGCCGCGCAGCCTCAGGAAGGAACCAATACTCGCTTTCCCCCTCAACCAGCAACCACGACTTCGCGAACAAAAGATTTCCGCGTTTCGCCCTCACATGGTATGCAATCTTTCGTTCGTCTACCGCGGTTAGGCTGCCCTGCTTGACTTGAAAGACTTGCACTTTTCCTCCCTTTCGAGCCAATCGTCGAACTGCAGTAAGGGGCACAGCTGCGAGTAGCTCGCCTGAATGCGTAGCAACAATTTTCTGTCCCTTTAGCCCGTTTAGGATAGCCCAAAGCGACCGAACCGCTGACGGGTGAAGGTGTGATTCGGGTTCCTCCAAACTCAAAAGTGGTTCTGCGTCCTTGTCGAACGCTTCTGCTAATCGCGCATTGAGAAATGCATTGAACAGGAACATCACCGAGAGACTTTGTGTTCCAGCGCCATGCTGTCCAATCGGTAGCTTGGCTCCGCTTTTGGCGGCGAGCTTCACTTGCGTCTTGTTCAGCATGTCAAAGATACGCGCTGGAATTGCTTCAACACTCACGAGGTCAGCCGCAGCGAGCGGCACGAGCGTTCCGGTTCTGGCAACTTGCGCCTTCACCTCTTCGAAAGGCTTGTGAGCGTCGAGAACTGCTTGATTTATGTCGGCGATCTGATTCTCAAGGTCGACGCGCGTTTCATCGTCGATCTGTGGATTCTTGGTAAACGGAGCCCAGAACGGTGATTTGGGCTGGAAATGTTGTGCTGAGTCGCGAACGGCTGTCAGGAAGAACGCCGGATTCAGTTGTTGCATTTCTGCGACGAGACGCGGGTTCTTTGCAGTGGGGAGTTCGTTATTGTTCAAATCGAGGAACGACCATTCCAGAGAATAGTCTTTCAGCCCTGCGTCATAACTTGCAGCTACTTTGAACCGAACTTCTTGCTTGTTGTCGCCACGGACTTGGACCGCCTTTTCAAGGCCCTGAATCACGGCGTCCGGCCATTCGTTCTCTGCGGTTTCCACAAAAGTGAAGAGAATTTCGATGGGCGGAGCTCCGGTGGGTTCGGAGACAGCGGCGGTAAGATGGAAATCATATTCCGAAAATGGCATAACCCTTCGAGACAGGTTCCGACTTAGACAGGTGTGAACTGCCTCGAGGACGCTTGTTTTGCCGGTGTTGTTTTCACCGATTAAGATCGTGCAACGATCCAAGTTAATCGTGAGCTCTTCGATCCCCCGAAAATTTCTGATCGTGATTTCGCTCAGAAGCATTGGCGTGAGGAGCGCGATGGCATTGGCAACCCGTTTGGCGGCAGTTTCCGCAGTGGCATGTGGCACATGGTGGAGAGGGAGGCGAGTCGCATTATGGTTCAGATTCTTGATGCGTTTCAAAAAGAACACCGCTAAAGTAGAAGCCGCACCAACTGCCAGTTTTGCATGCCGCGTTCTCAGGCTAGACGAACCGCCGTGTTTGCCGTGTCCCGTTCCGTAAAGCCCGCGTAGTTCAGCTAAGCCATTACCTATCGTGCCGAGATTGCTGAGAAGTCGCTTGATAACATCCGCCCCACGAGTCGCGTCATCGATTCCGTCAGGAACTAGGTTTAATTCCTTCAGCGTTTGCTTCGTCAACGTTGAAACGTCCGGAGTGCCAGTAATCTGTTTTCCGCGTTCAGCAAGAATCGTCTTGCAGCATGTTTCAACAAGTTCCTTCGCAGTTCCGATAGCTAGGCTCGGGTCGCTTTCGACGGCTCTTTCCATGCGCCGGATTTGTTCTGCCATGTAGCTGGCGTTGAACTTGGACGCCTGTGCCTTCAGATCGCCTAAACTTGGACCACCCGCCAAGAGTCGGATTGCAACCTGATTTGCCCGATCAATTGCTTCGACCTGTTCCGGCCACGGATTTGCATCGAGAGAGGCCACGTAGTCGAACAGGGCAAGCAATAGCGTTCCGACTAAATGGTCCGACTCCAATTTCCAAAATGCTCGAAGCTTATTTGCTTTAGAGGTCCCCTGAGTCTTGTACCGATCGGAATGTATATCGGCGCCCACGGCCTCCTCCACGAGCTCGCCAAAGGTCCGATCACTGAGATCTAGTACGTAGCCAGCTTCCATTTTCAGAAACTTCTCAAGGAGGCGACGCTCCGTTGATTTGAGAGAGCTCAATTTGTGTTTGCAATACCATGGACCGCAAGGCGGCGGATGAACTGTTGCACCCAAGCGAAGTTGGCGTTACCCCGCTGGGGAAAGGATATTGATGAGCCTGGTTGTGCGCCCCCTTCGGGCTCTCGTTGGTCGTCCGTCGTTTCTCTCCATTGCCAGCGCACGTCGGCGTCTTTGTCTCCCCAGGCTCTGCCAGTTGGCCGCCCTTGTTTGTGATTTCGCGCTCCGCGCACCACCTGCGCATTGGCCCTGTTAGGTAAGATCGCGCTTCCGCGCGGGGCGGTGTGGGGCGCAAGGCGTGAAAAAGTGCGAAGTCGGAAGGATGAAGGAAGAAGTTCTCCGGAAAGCGGGAATCTGAAAGCTGACCGCTGGAATGGAACGGCAGCGGGTGTCGAGGAGGAGCGGGAGCGAGGCATGAACTGAAAAGAAAAACGGAAAGCTGACACGCTGACAAGGGAAAACGCCGTTGGCGTTTTGGTTATTGGTTATCGGCTGTCGGTTATTGAGTGGGAGCCGTAACGCGGGCGGAGCCGAGGCCGGGCTTGCCAGCTGTCCGTTTTCAGTTTTCAGCCTGTCAGTGACAGGCGAGCGGCGCGAGGCTGTCGCCGGGCGGCGAGTGCTGCCAGCCATCCGGCGGATGGGGCGGGCTGGGCGGCGCGATGGGTTTGCCGGGCGGCGGATGGGGTTCGCTGCCTGGCGAGTCGGTTTGGCTGGCTGTCGCGATGGATCAGCCGGCCGGCGCGTGGCTCTGGCTGCCTGGCGCAGCGGTCTCGCTGCCCGGCGGGGCGGTTGCGCTGCCCGGCGCGGGCTTCGCGCCGGGTGGCGCAGCGGTCGGGCCGGGCGTCGCAGCGGCTCTTGCTGCCCGGCGGGTGCCTCTCGCTGCCCGGCGAACGGGTCGCGGCGCGCAGCGCAGGGCTGTTTTTGGTCAGTTAACGGCTCGAACCGGGCAGCGCATCATGGTTTTCCAGTAGATGCCGGGCACCGGAAACCTGCATTTTGCCCGCGCGCTGGCACGGTGGCCGGTGGCCTGCTTTTTCTGCCGGTCATTATGATCGAACTACAAAAAGGGTTCAGTAAGGAAACCGTGGATGGTCTTTACCATCTCGGTAACACGGTCGGCGGTAACATTCTGGGGAAGCCAATCCTGGCCACCTTGAAGCCTACGTCGGCTGAGGTTGTGACCGCGACCGATGAATACGGCGCGGCCAGAGCCATGATCGGGCCGGGGCGCAAACAGGCGCTCTCGGCGGCACGCACAAACCTCTCCGGCCTCCTCGCGGATGTGGCGATGAACGCCCCGCAAATCCCGGACATCACCGACAGCGACCTGGCGCAGATCGGCCTTCGCGTCCTGCAAAAGCCGGGACCGACAACGACCACCCCGCCCGAGAAATGCGAAAGCTTCCGGGTCCGCTACAACGGGGCGCCGGGGACGGTGCTGGGCCAATGCCGCCCAACGGAGCCGGCGGTGCGCCTCTACGAGGGCCAGTGGACGCTCGATCCCAACGGGAACACCTGGAGCGAGGTTCATACGTTCCCAAACTCGAAGGCGTTTGAATGGAATGATCTCGCACGCGGCAAGGACACCTGGTTCCGGGTCCGCGCGCGCAATATCGCCGGAGCCGGGCCCTGGAGCGACCCGGCCATGATCATGGTGACTTGAGAAAGGAAGAAGTAAGAAGGAAGAATTAGGAAGTAGGAGGAGCGCCGGGAAGGGAAACTTTTCCGGCGTTCTGCGTTTGCCCTGCAATCGTCGTCATTGCGCGCGGGCGGTTCGGTTGACTTGCCCCGGTGCGCGCGATAGCCTTTCGCAGCAATGATCACTGTCACCGACAACGCCGTGAACCACCTCCGTTCGCCTCCTCGCCGAACAGCCCGACCCGGCCGGCAAAGGCCTCCGCGTGCAGGTGGCCAAGGGCGGTTGCTCCGGCCTGCAATACGAGATGTCGCTCGACCAACGCCACGAGGGCGATGCGGTCGTGGAGCGCGAGGAAATGCAATTTCTGATCGATGCCGAGAGCGCTGATTTTCTTCGCGATGCGACCCTCGATTTCGAGGACGGCCTGACTGGCTCCGGTTTTCGTATCGTCAACCCCAACGCTGCCCGGACCTGCGGCTGCGGGACTTCGTTCGAACCGGTCCGCCCGGCCTAACGAGAAGATCACGGACGACGCCCGCCGTCCCTTGGCATGGAACCGGATCTTTTTCGCTTCGATGATCACCGCGACTTTGAGCGCAAGCGGACCAACTACTTCGCCTGGACAGTCGTCATCCTGCTCCTGACCGGCGGTGCCCTGGCCGCGTGGCTCGGTAGTTTCTATATCATCGGCCAACCGGAGCGCCCGGAGAGCTACCGTCTGCTCAAGAAGCTGCATAAGATCGAGGCGCCGAAACGCTTTGCCCTAACCGCCGCGCCGGGGGGTGAGTTCCTCAATCCGAAGCAGCTTTATAAGCGCTATCAATCGATGGGGCCGGCTGAGCTCACGCGCAAGGATGCGGAGCTGACCCGGAACTTCATTCGCAACTTTCAACAGGTGCACGGGCTCGTCACCTACGTCGTCGGCCGTTTCAATATCATGGGAGCGCGCGAGTTGACCCCGGATGATGTTTTCACTTCCGGCGCGGTCGCGTTGGCCCAGGCCGTCGAGCAACCTGAGCTCCTGATGGAACATGTTTTCACCACCGCGAACGAACACGACGCCAAGCTCCTCCAGGAACGACTGGTCATGGGCATGGATGTGAACCTCGAGCGGACACATGATCTCTCTGCGGTCGTCCACGTGGAGCGATTGTCGGATGGGCGCGTCCAGATCACGGCCGTTCCGCTGCTGTATGGGAGTTATGCCATGACCCGCGGCACGGGAACGTTCAGCCTCGAGCCGCCGGCGGACTTGAACCTTGCGGCCGGCTGGCCCCTTTTTAAGGCGGAGGCACGCCGCAGCGCGGAGAATCGTTACGACGGTTATCGCTCCCGGCTCGCTCCCGTGACCAGCAGCCTGCCGATCGTGGGCTTGCCGCCGGCCAAGACGGCGCCGCCGCCGGAAGACGCGCTTGTGCGGGTGGAACCGGCGGTGCCGCTCGAGGATGAACCGAGCCCCCCGCCGTGGCGACGGACCGACCCCAGCACGTCGGTCGCCAAAACCAAAGAGCAGCAACCTTCTGTCGCTTCCTCAGTCGAGGTCCGACGCGCCCAGCCGGTTTCATCAGATTCCTCGCCTAACGATACGGTGCCGGTCGCAGCCGCTTCCCCCGCCTCCAGCCCGACTGTGCTGCGCGCCTTGCCGGTGACCGATTCCACTCCAGCGGTTGCGCTCACCTCCACCACCGGCGCGACCTGGAAGACTTTTGCGCCTGGGGAAGCACCTTCCGGAAAGCTGCTCGACACCGGCGGATTGCGCGAGGTCGCGAACAACGGCACCCGCGGCGAGCGCATGTATCTGAAGGGTCAATTTGTGGTCAATTTCGCCGACGCCAATCGCGCGGTTCTGCGTCCCACGAGCGGCCAATCCGCCCAGGGTGGCGGCGGTCCCGCGCGCAATTTGCGGGTCATCGTAGATTACCCGGCCGGGGCTCCCCTCCCCGACCCGGGTTCCACCTTGGACCGCGACGAAAGCCGTCCCTATGAGATCACCGAAGTGCGCCGGCAATCGGACGGACAGCTGAACGTTTTCGTCCGCGAAATCATCAAACCCTGAGCGGGCACCTCTACTGCTCAGTGGAGCACGACCGCACCGTCGCGAATTTCCGCGGTGCTGACGTTGTAAGGGGCGGCCGCATCCATCGCGTAACCGAGAATGGATTGCCCACGGTAGCTCATGGAAAGCACCCCCGAGGGCACTGGAAATCCATTTGCCTGGATTTTTGAGACCTGCAGCGCGCTGATCGAGGTGGGGCCGTTGGTCGTGATGCTAAAGCTTCCGTTCAAATAACCCTTCGGAAATCCCGGGACTTTATCGGAAGCGATGCTGATCCGAACGTTGGCAGTGTTGCCGCTGATCGAAACGTACGCGTGGCCGCGCGATTTCTTATTCGCGGCAATCAGCCCGTTGATCTCACCCGCGCTCAGGACAAGTTCGCGCTCCGTCGGCGGCGGGGTGGGCGCGGCCGGTTCCGGGGTGGCGTCCGGTTCCGCCGCAGGCGCCGGCGTGAACGCAGGTGTGGGTGGCGCCGGCATGGCTTCAAACTGATCGACCCGTTGCCGCACTTCGGAGAGCTGAGCGGGCGGCAGTTCTTCGATCGGGAGTGGCTCCGGTTTCGAGCCGCCGGAGACGAGCAAATAACTACCGAGGCCGATTACGACCACCGTCAAAATCCCGAAGGCGACCAGAAAGAGACAGCTCTTCCCGAAGCAACCCATCCCGCTCCGTTTGGGCGGCGGTGGCTCGATCCAGGTCGGGCTGGTGGAATCAGTCGGCATCGTTTGAGGTCGTTAGGCGAGTTTGCGCTGCGATTAGCTTTTCGTAAAGGGTTTGCAAGCCTTCCGAGAGGAGCCGGGTGCGGCCGAGCACCGGCATGAAATTGTTGTCGCCGGTCCAGCGCGGCACGATGTGGAGATGAAGATGATCGGCCACCCCGGCGCCGGCTGCCGTTCCGAGATTCAGACCGAGATTGAACCCCTGCGCCTTCATTGTTTCGCGCAGCAGGGCCTGCCCATGCACCGCGACCGACCAAAGCTCGAGGATCTCGTTTTCCCCTAACGACGCCAGGTCGGCCGTCTTACGATAGGGCACAACCATGAGGTGACCGACCGCGTAGGGATAACGGTTCATCATCAGAAAAACATTTTTCCGCCGAGTGACGACGAGATGAGCCGCGTCGTCCCTGGCCTGGGCGGCCTCGGCCAGGAAATTCGGGTTGCGGTCTTCCAGCTCGAAATATTCGACCCGCCAGGGGCACCAGAGGGCTTCGATCTCAGCTTTGGGAAACTCCATGCGTCGTTAGGCAAAAACCTTCCGGGGAGCGTATCGGCTGAGAAGAGGATGTCGAGGGCGGGTTTTCCCCCTCACTGCCCCGTCGCCCGCACAAAGAGCGAATACCGCGGCACCGCCCCCGACTTTTCCGAGACCAACCGCAGCTGTGCGCCAGGCAACCGCTCCAGCCAGGGGCGGGCCGGCTGATTCCGCACCACCAGCGCGTCGAGCTGGCCCGCCTCCCACTGCCTCACGGCATCTTCTGCGGGCAGAAAATGAGCGCGTCGCAAATAGAGTAACATCCCCTCTTCGCGTCCGCCGACGACGGCATAGCGCCACTTGTTTTCGGCAGCCTCCTGGCGCACCTGTCGCGAAAAACGCACCAGCGCGTCGCTCACTTCATGCCGGGCCGACCCGATCTTCCAGGCTGCGTAGCCCCCAGTGAACACAACCGCGAAAATCGAGCGAAGCCCCAACCCAAGGCTGCACCTTCGTCCGCCAGCGTTCGTTCGCGAATGCCCGTGCGACTTGCGCGCCTAACAATAAGCAGAGCGGCGGCAGGAGCGGGAAAATGCGATCGACCCGTTTCGACGGGATGATCGACATCAAAACCAACCCACCCAGGCTCCAGCAGATCAGCCAGATGGTATCGGGCTGCATCTGGAGCGAGAGACGCTCACGTCGCCGCCAGAAGAAAATACTCAGCCCGGCGAGGAGCAGACTCCAAGGCGCAAATTTGTGCAGCAGATGCGGCAGGTAAAAATAGAGCGGCTGCGGCTTGTGCACCGTCTCGCTAAAACGCCCGGCGAATTCCCGGATGACCACGCTCTCATAAAAACCCGGCTCTCGTCATGATCCCGCCGACCGCCCAGGCGAGGAAAATCGCTAAAGACAAGACCCACGGCCAGGATCCACTCCACCCGCTCGGTGCGCTCCGCTTCCGCCGCAGGAATTGGTAAACGATCAGCCCGGGCAGAATAAAGGCATAGATGATCGGCCCCTTGATCAACATCGCGCTCGTCAGCAGAACGAACGCGATCATCTGATCGCGCCACGTCCACGCCCCGCCGCTCCGGATTTTGCGCCAGATCTGGCCGCCGATCAGGAACGTGACCAGCGCCAGCGGCATATCGGTCCGGACCAGGGTCGCGAGTCGCGGGGAGAGCAGATTTAACCCGAAGGCGCTCAGCGCAATCAATCCACCGACTGCGCCGTAGGCCGCGGTCGCTTCGGTCGCGAGCAACCAGAGCAGGGCGAGAGCGGCGGCCAGCGAAGGCAGGCGCCAGGCGCCTTCCCACCAGCGCGTCACCTGGAAGAGCCCGGCCGAGAGCCAGCCGACCAGCGGTGGCTTCGTCGCCACGCTTTCGTTAGGCGTATGCTGGTAGAGCCAATGCCCCTGCCCCACCATCTCGAACGAAGTGTAAGCCTGTTTTGCCTGGTCGTAGTCGTCCAGCGTCCAGGGCAGGTTGGTAATCGCGAAGAAACTGACGATGACCCCCAGGGCAGCCCAGCGCGTGCGCGGCTGCGCGAGCCAATCGCCGGTCACGTTCACTCCTCCCGCCAAAGAACGGCGCGAACCGGGAGCCCCATCGCCGCCCATTATTTTTAACGGCAAGGCCGCCATTGAGTAGAGGCCCGCCTCGGCCTGGCTCAAGTCGAGTCCTTCGACGATCGCGATGTCGGCCGCGGCCAGGGCATGATGATTTCGCAGGTCCTTCGAGTCAATCGCGTCGACGGAGGGGAGATCGAGCCCGAGCAAAATCACCCCCCGGCTCTGCATCCATTCGCCACTCCGCGCGCCAGGACCGGGATCGCTTCGGGAATCTTGGTCGAGTCCGGCCAGGCTCCCGGTCTTAATCAGGAGTCGCGGCGCGATCGCGCCCGATTCCAGATCCACCACCGTGATTTCGCCTAACGACTCCGAAAATTTGGCGCTCAAGTCCACCACTGCAGCCGAGCCAGACGTAGCGCTCCGGCGCGAAGCGGTCGATCGTTAGGCCGTCATCCTCGAAATGAAAAAAAGCGTCGGCATGAGTTCCGGAATGGACGCTGGTAGTCAGGCGCCCGAGATTGACGGAGGATCCTTCCGCCAGCCGGCGCGACCAGCCGATAATCAAAACTGGCATCGCCCGGCCAGGGCGCGAGGTCGGCCGGTAAGGTCGACGCGTGATATCGAGGAATTTCATCTCAGATCTCGTCGCTCATGGAGGTCCCACGATTGCGCCGCGTTCACCGGCCTAACCCGCGTCGCGCGCATACCAATCCACTCGGCGCGTCACAAACATTACGACCGCGAGCAGGACGAAGAGCGCGATCGACCCCATCAGGAGTGCGTAATCCTGCTGCCGCAAGGTGATGTAGAGAAAGGTGTAAACGCCAGCCAGCCCGGCTCCGATCATTAACGTGCGCACCCCGCCGCCGAGGAAAAAGTTGCAATACCAGGTGATGAGGACGGTTGAGGCAACTGCCGCGATCAGGTAGGCGAGACCGAAGCCAAGAAACTCCGAAATCGAGAGGAGCAGCAAATAGAAAAGGCAAAGCGCCGCGCCCACCATCAGATATTGAAATGGATGGATCTTCTGCCGCGCCGTCACTTCGAAAAGGAAGAAGGTCGTGAAAACCAGGACCAGAAAGAGCACTCCGTACTTTATCGAGCGCTCGACAAATCGATAGGCATCGAGGATCGATAGAAAGTCCGCCCCGAAGAGTGAGAGCCGAGACCGTCTTTTCGTTGAAACGCGCATTCCCATTAATGCTCGTCCAGCTCTGCGGATAGTCGCGGCCGTAATAAGACACCTTCCACTTGGCGTCGAAACCGTCGGGGCGCACGGAGCGTTCGGCAGGCAGAAAAGCGCCGCGGAATCCGGGGTCGGGCCAGTTCGATTTCAGTTCGGCGATGTTTTGCACGGCGAAGGGCGCGAAGTAAATCCCGCCGCTCCCATTCACATCGAGAGCGATGGCAAACTCAGCCGCGCTTCCGATCGGCTGATCGAGCGCGAGCAGGCGCGGTCGCACCGGTGGTGTAGCCGGGCAATTGCGAACCGGGTTGCAAGGACGCTTCGCGCCGTTCCAATCGAGGACCAGCCCTTCGCGCGTGCCGCGCAGATCGCTTACCGCCATCGTAACAAAGGCCTCGTTCCAAAGCACATCGTTGAGGTCAATCTTGAGAGCACCAAAATCGGGCGGCAGGAATTTCCCGGTTAGCTTCACCTGCGCGCGAAAGACCGCCGCGTCGTAGATCCCGCGATGCAGGGTTTGCGTTTGCGCGTCGCCCGTGATCTGTAGCGATTCGGGGAGAAAAAATGCATTTGCGACCAGCATCTCCTCGACCTCGCGGCGTTCCACATGACCATCCGGCATGGTCGTGTCCTTCATCGACTTGAATTTGTACTGGAAGGGTATGCCCAGCACCGGGCCGATGATGTTCTGCTCCTTGCCCCAGGAAGCGGTGATCTCGCTGACCGCTTCATTGCGCCGCTCGAGCCGATCGCTCAAGACGCCGCTGATCATGGCGAGCGGAATGAGCATCACCAGAATGAGCGCGCCGACTCCGAAAAGTTTAAACAGTGTGCTGTTCCGTCGCAGGAACGATTGCGATTTCACCAGCGGCGGCGTCGATTGCATCTCTGGCATGGCGGGAGATTGGACGGCGAAAGTCGCGAACGCAATCAAAGTCCGCGTCTTTGCTTTTGCCGGCTGGAAAGGGCGGTGTTTTCCACGATGTTCCGGGCGGTGAGTGAACACGAAAATCCCTGGATCGATATCGTGCCCGGCATCAAGCGGCGCACGATTGCGGCCGGCGCCACCATGTATCAGATGCGCGCCGAGCTGGCGGCCGGAAGTCGCCTCCCGGAGCACGCTCATCCGCAGGAACAGATCGCGCACGTCGTCAAGGGCCGGATGAAAATGATCGTCGCGGGAGTGGCGCACGAGCTCGCTACGGGCGACGCGATTTATCTCGCCAGCAACGTTCCGCATGGCGTCGAGACGATCGAAGACACTACCGTGATCGATACCTTTAGCCCGCCGCGCGACGATTATCTGGCGCTCGATGCAACGGCGCGACCTCCTGTTTGAAATGAAGATCGTTTCCGGCGGACAAACCGGGGTCGACCGCGCCGCGCTCGATGTCGCTTTATCTTTAGGCGTGAATTGCGGCGGGTGGAGTCCGCTGGCCGGCTGGCGGAAGACGGCGTTATACCGCCGCAATATCCGATTCAGGAATTGCCCGGCGGCGGTTACGTCGAACGCACCGCGCGAAATGTGAGCGACGCCGACGGCACCCTCATCCTCCACCCCGGATTGCTTCAGGGTGGGACCAAAGCCACTGCCGATTTCTGCGCGGAAATGGACAAACCATCTCTGCAGGTGGACGCGAGCACGATCGCACCGGAGGAAGCAGCAGTGCGGCTGGAGGATTTTGTTCGCGCGCACCAAATCGAAATCCTGAACGTGGCCGGGCCTCGCGCCAGCCAATGGCCGCAGGGCTACGACTGGGCTTATCGGCTGTTGTCGATTTTCATTCGACGAAGGGCTAATGGTCGCGCGCCGCGACTTTCTTTCGTCGTGCCCGCGCATAACGAGGAGCACGAGCTGCCGGCAACCTTGCGCGCGCTGGGCCAGGCGGCCGATGCCGCCCTGGAAACCTACGAAGTGATCGTGGTCGACGATGCCTCGACCGACGACACGGCCGAGATCGCCCGGCAATTCGGTGCCCGCGTCATCGCAGTCAATCGCCGGCAGATCGCCGCCGTGCGCAACGCAGGCGCGCGCGTCGCGCGCGGCGAGATCCTCTTCTTTGTCGATGCCGACACCCGGATTTCGCCCGTCCATGTCAGATCGGCGATCGACGCGCTGGGTGCGGGCGGCGTGGGAGGCAGCGCCCGTGTTGCGCTGGACGGTCGCCCCGACTTCTGGACCCGTGTTTTTGTGCGTGCCTTTTGCACCGTTTATTTCGCCGCGGGACTCGGCGTCGGTGCATTTATCTTTGCCCGCCGTGATTGTTTCGAGAAAGCGGGCGGATTCGACGAGCAATATTTCGCGGGGGAAGAGGTCTATCTCAGCCTTGCCCTCAGGAAGCTGGGACGGTTCACCATCCTGCGCACACCCATTACGACCTCGGCCCGCAAGGTCCGAATGCATTCCGCAGGCTTTGTCATTACCCAATTCATCTTCATCTGCTTTGGCGGGAAAAGAGCGCTGCGCCGACGGGACAAACTCGCGCTTTGGTACGATGGGAAACGCGAACAAGAGGCGTCGCAACCGAGAGTTGAGCGCGTTCCCGCGGAGGTTTAGAGGAAAGAAACGATTATGGAAAACAAAGTAGCGCCGGCGATCGACCTAACGAACTGGATTGAAAAACATGCGGAAGGTTTCAAGCCGCCGGTCAGCAACCAGTATCTCTATGACGGGCGCGACTTCTTCGTCATGGTGATCAAGGGCCCGAATGCGCGGAACGATTTTCATCTGGTCGATTCAGAGGAATATTTTTACCAGCTGAAAGGCGACATCAAAGTGCGCATCCGGGAGGGCGATCAGATCGTCGATCATCTGGTGCGCGAGGGCGAAACGTTCTTCATTCCGCCTAACGTCCCGCATGCGCCGGTCCGGCCCCCGGACACAATCGGCGTGGTGGTCGAGCGCCGCCGGCCGGCCGGCGAACATGAGCACGTCATCTTCTACTGCGAAAACTGCGGTGCGCTGGTCGAGGACATCGACTTTGATTGCGGCGACATCGTCAACGCTTTCAGCCAGGCGATGCTCGATTTTTGGAACGACGACGAGCGCCGGACCTGCAAAAAGTGCGGCACGAAAGTGGCGAAACCGGAGCCGGTAAGCCGTTCTAGAAGGGACACTCGCGCCTACGACTGGATGACCGCGCGGACTCGTTTCCTGATTCATCCTTGCTTCATTTGGCGAAGCCGCTGACATCCGGCTGCTGATTCCACAGATGAAAATCGATCTTCATACCCACATCCTGCCACGGGAGTGGCCCGACCTCGACGCCAAGTATGGCTATCCCGGTTTCGTTAGGACTGGAACATCATCGGCCCTGTTGCGCGCGGATGATGCGGGGCGACCGTTTCTTTCGCGAGATCGGCGACAACACCTGGGATCCGGCCCGCCGCATCGAGGAATGCGACCGCACCGGCGTCGCCGTGCAGGTCCTCTCGACCGTGCCGGTCATGTTCAGCTATTGGGCGAAGCCGGCCGATGGGCTCGACCTCTCGCGGCGCCTGAACGATCACATCGCGGAGGTCGTGCGCGCGCATCCGACGCGTTTCGCCGGCCTCGGCACGATTCCGCTGCAGGACCCGGACCTGGCGGCGGGCGAGTTGGAACGCTGCGTGCGCGAGCTCGGGCTGCGCGGCGTCGAGATCGGGACCCACGTCGACGCCAACGAGTTCTGCGATCAAAAGGATTGCCGCAATCTCGACGACCGCTCGCTCGACGCAGTCTGGAGCGCCGCGGAGGAAATGGGCGCGGCAATTTTCGTTCATCCCTGGGACATGCTCGGGAAGAACGCGCATGCCGAAATACTGGCTGCCGTGGCTGGTCGGGATGCCGGCCGAAACTTCGCTGGCCATTTGCTCGATGATCTTCGGTGGGGTTTTCGAGCGGTTTCCGAAATCTGCGGGTCGCTTTCGCGCATGGTGGCGGCGCCTTCCCGATCACGATTGGTCGCATCGAGCACGGCTTTAACGTCCGCCCGGATCTGGTCGCGATCGAAAACAAGATCAACCCGCGCAGCTATCTGGCGCGGGTCGACGAGCAGGGCGCGCACCCAGCCGGCGCGCTTTTATGTCGACTCGTTAGTCCACGATCCCGAGGCGCTGCGATTGCTGGTCAAACTTTTCGGGACGCAACGGATCGCGCTTGGTTCCGATTATCCCTTCCCGTTAGGCGAAGCGCATCCCGGCGAACTGATCGAATCGATGGCGGACCTTTCCTCCGACGATAAGGCAAGGCTTTTGGCCGGGACAGCGCGGGAGTTCCTGGGTTTGCCCTGAAACGCAGATGGAGCAAGCGAGCCACATCCTGACCACTTTTGACGAGGCGCTGAGCACCCTCCGCCAAAACGTCCTGACCATGTCGACCCTGACCACTCGGAGTCTCGACAATGCGCTCAACGGCCTGCACGAGCGCAACGAAGACCTGTGCCTGCAGACGATCGCGGATGACGAGGAAATCAACCACTTTGAAAAGCAGGTCGACAGCGATGGAATCGAACTCCTGCTTCGCTTCCAGCCGGTCGCCTCTGATCTTCGCCGCGTGATCGCGGCGATGAAGGTGTCGCCAAATCTCGAGCGGATCGGCGATGAATCGGTCGGTCTCGCCCGACGCGCCCGCAAACTCACCCAACATCCGCGGCTGCCGGAGGTCGACCTCATCATTCCGATAGGCCTGCATGCCCGACAAATGGTGCACGATAGCGTGGAGGCTTTCGTGCGCGAAGATGTCGAACAGGGCCGGGCCTTGAAAGCGCGCGACAAAGAGCTCGATGCCATGAACGCGGATGTCGCGCGCCGATTGCTCGAGCGCGCGGTCGAGGATGGCGCGCAACTGCGCGGTTACCTCAACCTGGTCTTTATCGCCCGGCATCTGGAACGGATCGGCGACCACGCCACCAACATCGGCGAGGATGCGGTCTACGCGGCGGCGGCCGAAGATATCCGGCATCTGCCTTTTGTTCCGGAATAGGTATCTTGGCAGAAGTCTCAGTTTCGACTTGGCCAGCGGGATAATTTTCGTTACCGCAGGAACATCGCGATTCTGCAAATTCCATTATGTTTTCGATCAAGAAGTTGTTAGGGCACGATCGAGAAATTTTTCGATCTTCTCGAAGCGAGCGCGCAGCAGGCCGACAGCAGCGTGCATCATCTCGTCGCGCTCCTCGCCCGGCTGGAGCAGCACGATTCCCCGCAGAGCCTCGAGGAGTTCGTGCACAGCCGGCGGAAGGATAAGAAGATCACGCAGGAACTGACCGAGCAGCTCTGCAAGACCTTCATCACCCCGCTGGAGCGCGAAGACATCCAGGCGCTGGCCGCCGCGCTCTACAAGATTCCGAAGACGGTCGAGAAAATCGGCGAGCGCATCCTGATTTGCCCGGGCGATCTGGAAGGGCGCAATTTCCAAAAGCATCTCGAGCTGCTCGACCAGGCGGCCGAGGCCGTGCTCGCGATGGTGAAAGAGCTGCGCCAAGGGACCGACGCGGCGACCGCGCGGGAAATGAACTCGCGCCTGCAAACAATCGAAGGCGACGCCGACAAACTTGAGCTCGATCTCCTGCGCGACCTTTACCACGGCAACTACGAAGCGAAGCAGATCATCTTCCTGCGCGACCTCTACGAGCTGCTCGAGAAAGTGATCGATCGCTGCCGCGACGCCGGCAACATCATCCTGCAGGTCGTGCTGAAGTACTCCTGAGCCGCGCCTAACGACTTCCCTGCATGGTCCTCTTCTTCCTCGTCGTCCTCGCGGCGATTGCCTTCGAGTACATCAACGGCTTTCACGACGCGGCGAACGCGATCGCGACCGTTGTCTCGACCAAGGTGCTGACCCCGCGCCAGGCGATCGCGATGGCGGCTTTCTTTAACCTGACCGGCGCCCTGATGGGCACGGCGGTCGCTTCCACCATCGGCAAAGGAATCGTCGACCTCAAGGTAGTGACGATGCCGACGATTCTTTGCGCGTTGCTCGGCGCGATCGTCTGGAATCTGATCACCTGGCTGCTGGGCTTGCCCTCGAGTTCCAGTCACGCCCTGATCGGCGGACTCTGCGGCGCGGCGCTGGCCACGGCGGGAGGAGACTTGTCGGTCTTGCAAGTGGAGGACCGGACTGATGCCGAAAGTGGTCATCCCGATGATCACCTCGCCGATCGTCGGCTTCGTTTTCGGCGCGCTCCTCATGATTCTTGCTGATCGTGCTTCTCGCATCGTTCACCCCGCACCTGATCCATACGATCTTCGGCAAACTCCAGCTCGTGAGCGCGGCCTGGATGGCGCACAGCCACGGGACGAACGACGCGCAGAAAGACGATGGGCATCATCGCCCTCGCCCTCTTCACCGGCACCACGCAGCGGCGCCTTCGCCGTTTGCCGCCGGCTTTCGATTTCCTGCAAACGCCGGAGTTCAAAGTGCCACCGTGGGTCGTCGTCCTCTGCGCCGCGACGATGGCGGCGGGCACGGCCGCGGGCGGCTGGCGGATCATTCGGACGCTGGGCCACAAGATGGTGAAGCTGCAGCCGGTGCATGGCTTCGCCGCCGAAACCACCGCCGCGGTGATCATCCAGGCGGCCAGCTCCTATGGCATCCCGCTTTCCACCACCCATGTCATCTCGACTTCGATCATGGGCGTCGGCGCGGTGAAACGCTTCAGCGGGGTGAAGTGGGCCCTGGTCGAGCGCATCGTCTGGGCCTGGGTGCTTACCCTGCCCGCCACCGCCCTGATCGGCTATGCACTGGCCCGCGCCGCGGCGGCCTTCTAGCGCCGATTGCCGATTACAAGTCGGCGTTCGTTCCCTCACCCGAGGTCGGATAAATCAGACGACCTCTCGAGCATGCGCGCGAGATGATGCTGCTCGGGGCCGACCTCGGCCAGCTGCAACGCGCGTCGAAAACTTTCCGCGGCCTCTTCGTGCTCGCCGAGCTGCTGTTGCAGCTCGCCGGCGACGGCGTGGTAAAGATGATGCGACTCGATTAGTTCGCGCCGCGGCATCTCGTCGAGCGCCGCGAGCCCGGCCTGCGCGCCATGAACGTGCGCGACCGCGACGGCGCGATTGAGGGCGATGATCGGCGACGGATTACGCCGGTGGAGTTGATCGTAATGGCGCAGGATCCGCTCCCAGTCGGTCGAAGCCGCATCCGGCGCCAGGCAATGACAGGCGGCGATGCCGGCCTGCAAATGGTAGTCGCTGATCGTTTCGCCCTCGGCCGCGGCGGCGAGATGCATCAGGCCTCTCGTCGATGAACGACTGGTTCCACTTCGAACGATCCTGATCATCGAGCCGGAGCAAATTCCCCTGCTCGCTCAGGCGAGTCGGAAAGCGCGCGCTGCTCAGCAGCATGAGCGCGAGCAAGGCGTGGCTGCGCGGCGTGTTGCCCGCGGGATGCGAGCACGAGGAGGGTCGCGAGCCGGATCGCTTCGCGGCATAGCTCTTCGCGCAGAAGCGCATCGCCGGCGGACGCTTTGTAGCCTTCGTTGAACAAGAGATAGAGCGCGGCGAGGACGCCATCGAGCCGCGGCGCGAGATCTTCGCCCTCGGGAATTTCAAAACCGATGCCGGCTTCCTGGATGCGGTGCCGGGTACGCGTGAGCTGCTTTTCGATCGCCGCCTCGCTGCTCAGGAAAGCGCGCGCGATCTCGGCGGTGCTGAATCCGCAGAGCACCTTGAGCGCGAGCACGACCTGCGCGTCGGTCGCGATCGCCGGATGACAGCAGACGAACATGAGCCGGAGCGCGTCGTCGCGGATCTCGTGCTCGCTCGACTTTTCCCGAGCGTCGAATCGGCCATCGTCTGGTCGAGATGCGCGATGATGGCCGGCTCTTTCGTGTTCGACATCCGCTGATGGCGGAGCGCGTCCTTCGCCAGATTCATCGCCACGCGCATGATCCAGGCCGAGGGATTTTCCGGGATGCCGCCCATCGACCAGTTGCGCAACGCGCGCAGCATCGCTTCCTGCGCCACGTCCTCGGCGAGCGCGAGATTGTGCACGCCGAGCAGCCGAATCAAGCGCGCCGTGCAAGCGGCCGGTCTCGTGCCGGAAAAAATTCTCCACCAACTTCGCGGCGGGCGCAGAGATGGGCGGCGACGCAGCCGCGCTTTCTCCGCCGCCGGATCTTTCGACACGAGATTCACGCGGATTTACTCGACCAAAGCGGCCGCGCGCTTCTCGGACTTTCACCCCGAGATGGCAGTGCTCGGCCAGGCGCCGCACCTCGATCTGAGTCCGTAGGCGAGGCCAGGATGTTTTTGCGCGATCGCGGTCGCTTCCTCGAGATCGCCCACATTGAGCATGACGTAACCGCCGACGGCTTCCTTCGTTTCGGCGAAGGGGCCGTCGACGACGCGCTCGCCGCGCGGGCCGGAGACGATGCGGGTCTCGAGTTCGAGCGGGGTGCCGTCGAGCGCCTTGCCTTCGGCCGCGAATCGTCATACCAGGCGTTCCATTTCGTCAGGAGCTGCTGGCGTTCCTCGGCCGAGAGATGCGCGTAGTTTTCCGGACCGGAATTGCGGAAGAACAGAATGTAAGGAGTGGTGTTTGTTTCCATAGGATATTTTGGTTTTCATATTCACGACGAACCTGCGCCCTCCGAACGGACAGATCGTTCGCAAAAAATTACGCGCGGCGATGTCCGAATCCAGGCGACCCGTTCGTCGCCTCTCCTGAAAGCAAGAAACAACCTACTGACCAACTAATATGATTCTACCAATTCTTACCGCGCTCGCAGCCGCCCTGGCCGGCGCCGTCATCGTCGTTATCCGCCGGCCCGATCAATTTCGGGTCGCGCGCAGTATCCTCATCGCGGCTCCTCCGGAACCGCCTTCGCGCAGGTGAACGATCTCCATCTCTGGCAAAAGATTTCGCCTTACGCGAAACTGGACTATCCGCTGACTATAACTACAGCGGCGCACCCAGCGGCACGGGCGCCGCGCTCGCCTGGGTCGGAAACAGCAAGATCGGCCAGGGCCGCATGACCATCATCGCAAGCTGTCCCGATGAATTGGTCCGGATGAATCTCGAATTCTTCAAACCGTTCAAGGCCAGCAACACGGTGGAATTTACCTTCGAGAACGAAGGGGAGCAGACGAAAGTGACCTGGAGCATGTTCGGAAAGAGCGGCTTCATGTGCAAGGCGATGGGGCTATTCTTCAACATGGACAAGATGTGCGGCCGCCAATTCGAAGAAGGATTGGCGAACATGAAAGCAGTCGCCGAAGCGCAGGCCAAAACGTGCCCGCGGCTTACTGACTCCCACAGCGCACAACGAAACGAAAAATATGAAATACGTCGATGGTTTTGTCCTCCCGGTGCCGAAGAAAAACCTGGCCGCCTACCGCCGGATGGCGCAAAAGGCGGGCAAAGTGTGGCGCGAGCATGGCGCGCTAGAGTTTCGGGAATGTGTCGGCGACGACCTGGAGACAAAGATGTCGGCTTCCTTTCCGCAGACGATCAAACTCAAGCGCGACGAGACGGCCGTTTTCTCGTGGATCGTCTTCAAGTCGCGTGTCCATCGCGACTCGGTCAACGCCAGGGTCATGGAAGACCCGCGCCTGGCGAAGATGATGAATTCCAAGTCGATGCCTTTCGACCCTAAACGGATGGTCTACGGCGGATTCGAAGTGATTGTCGACGCCTAACCACTTGTTAGAAATCCAGTCGAATTAGAATCCTAACGATTACAGCAATCCTACCCGATCGACAGCGCAATATGAAAACAAAAAAAGAGAAAACCAACTTCAACGCCGCCCTCCCCAAGATCGTTTCCCGTGCGGAATGGCAAAAGGAGCGCGACAGATTGCTAGTTAAGGAAAAGGCTGCCACCCGGGCCCACGATAAGTTGGCAGCGGAACGGCGTCGCCTGCCGATGGTCGCTGTAGAGAAGGAGTAATGTCTTCGAAGGTCCAAACGGCAAAGCCAGCTTGCTCGATCTTTTCGAGGGCCGACGCCAGTCATTATCTATCACTTTATGTTTGCGCCGGGCGTCGAAGGTTGGCCGTCGGCCGGCTGTCCCGGCTGCTCGTTGGTCGCCGATTACCTCGGGCCCGTCGCGCACCTCCACGCCCGTGACACTTCGCTTGTCTTGGTTTCAGTCGGGCCGCTGGCCAACCTCCAAGCATACAAGCGCCGAATGGGTTGGGCCGTGCCCTGGTTCTCTTCCGAAGGCACAGACTTCAATAAGGACTTCGGTCTTACCACCCCGGAAGGCGAAACCTTCGGCCTTATGTACTTTTCTGCGCGTCGGCGACGACGTCTTCCACACCTACTTCACGACCGATCGTGCGTTGGAAGCAGTTGATACGAATTTTACTTTGCTCGATTGGACGCCGCTCGGACGTCAGGAAGATTGGGAAGATTCACCGCCGGGCTATCCACAGACCGCGCCCTATCTCTGGTGGCGACGGCACGATGAATATTGAACCGAGCGGTTTGACCCAAAGAAATCATGTCCGAGAGGTTCTTGTTCCTACTTTTACTACGATCACAAACCAGCTAGCTAGTTATCTATGAGCAAAATCCGAGTGCTGGTCGGCACGCGCAAGGGCGCGTTCATCCTGACTTCGGACGGCAAGCGCCAGAATTGGGAGGTCAGCGGCCCGCATTTCGCCGGCTGGGAGATTTATCACCTCAAAGGTTCGCCGGTGAATCCGAACCGCATTTACGCGTCGCAGACCAGCGGCTGGTTCGGACAAATGATCCAGCGCTCGGACGATGGCGGCAAAACGTGGGAGCCGGTCGGGCAACAAATTCGTCTACGAAGGCGTGCCGGGCACGCACAAATGGTACGACGGCACGCAGCATCCGTGGGAATTCAAGCGCGTCTGGCATCTCGAACCGTCGCTGACCGATCCCGACACGGTCTATGCCGGGGCGGAAGACGCAGCGCTTTCAGAACGACCGACGGCGGCAAGACCTGGAAGGAACTTCCCGGCCTGCGCGAGAGCCAAAGGCCAAGCTCTGGCAGCCGGGCGCGGGCGGCATGTGCCTGCACACCATCCTGCTCGATCCGACCAACGCCGAACGGATTTACGTCGCGATCTCGGCGGCGGGCGCGTTCCGCACCGACGACGGCGGCAAGACCTGGAAGCCGATCAACCGAGGGCTGAAATCCCAATACGAACTTCCCGACCCGGATGCGGAAGTCGGCCATTGCGTGCATCGCATCGCGATGCACCCCGTCGCGTCCCGGACGTGCTGTTCATGCAGAAGCATTGGGACGTGATGCGCACCGACAATGCCGGCGATCTCTGGAGCGAAGTCAGCGGCAACCTGCCCACCGATTTCGGTTTCCCGATCGATGTTCACGCGCACGAGCCGGAAACCATCTACGTCGTGCCGATCAAGAGCGACTCCGAGCATTTCCCGCCGGATGGCAAACTGCGCGTCTATCGCAGCCGGACCGGCGGCAACGAATGGGAGGCGCTGACGAAAGGCCTGCCGCAGAGCGATTGCTACGTGAACGTGCTGCGCGACGCGATGGCGGTCGATTCGCTCGATCCGTGCGGCGATTTATTTCGGCACGACCGGCGGACAGGTCTATGGCTCGGCCGATACCGGCGACACTTGGACGCCGATCGTGCGCGACCTGCCGGCGGTGTTGTCGGTCGAAGTGCAGACCCTGCCATGATTCGGGTCGTGCTTCCAGCCCATCTGCGCACGCTGGCGCGGGTCGATGACGAGGTCCAGCTGGAAGTGGAGGGCCGGTCACGCAGCGCTCGATCCTCGACGCGCTGGAGGCACGCTATCCGATGCTGCGCGGAACAATTCGCGATCAAGCAACGCAGAAACGCCGCCCCCTCGTGAGGTTCTTTTGTTGTAGCGAAGATTTCTCGCACGAAGCGCCGGAAGCGGTTTCTACCTGAGGCGATCGCAAACGGGACGGAACCGTTCTTCATCGTCGGGGCGATGGCCGGCGGTTGAGGCTCGCTCTCCTTTTTCTGCTGACTTAGCGGCTCTCCGCTATCCGACGTGCCGCAGATATTCCCGGTCCCAAGCCGCCGGGATGCTTTCGCGCGGCGAATAAGGCCCCGGCTGATAGGCGCGCGAAGCAATGCCCTGCTGGCTCAACTCGCACACGTGCCAGTCCTGTTTGTTGGTCATGTCCCAGAACTCAACCGCGTCCTCCGGGTTGAAAGTCGGGTTCGCTGGCCTCGCCCGCTGTCCGGATGAAAAAACCAATCACATATGATCAGTGTGCGCTCCGGTGACTGCGGCCAGAGCTTGGTGCACCATCACGTAATCCGGGTGCATGCTCAGCAGCATGTTCGGAAAAATCGAGTAGTAGAAAACGCGGGTGATCTTCGCCCTTGATATCGCCGACCGGCAGCGCACAAGCCTTGCCGCTCATCGTTAGGCTGGCGCCTTGCGTGATCGCCATGAAACCACCCAGGAACGGACCTTCGGACAGATCGTTCTCCGCCGAATCGTAGGGCGACACCTTGGAAAGCGTCGGGTGCACGCCCGGGCAGTGATAGCACTCCGAGTAATTCTCGAAGACCAGTTTCCAGTTGGCGCGCACTTCATATACGATTCGCCTGGCCGAACGAAGTTGCGGCAGATTCCAGTGCGAGAATTTTCCTGCCAAGGGCGCAAAGGCCTGCTCGAGCGGCGTCGGGTTCTCCGCCAGACTAACGAAGATCAATCCTTCCCAGAGTGCCGAGATTGACGGAATGCAGTGAGTAGTCCGCCTTCTTGAAACCCGGGACCGTCATCCATGTGCGGCGCGCCGAAAAGGCGTCCATCGAGCGCATAGGTCCAGGCGTGATAGGGACACTGAATGGCAGCGGCGTGACCGGTCAGCCTCCTCGCACAAACGGGTCCCGCGATGCCGGCACACGTTGTAGAAGCCCTGAACTGCCCGGCTTTGATCGCGAACCATAATCAAGCTTTCGCCAGCGACTTCCTGGACGAAATAATCTCCTGCCCTGACGAGCTGGCTTTGGTGCCCGACGCAGACCCATTGGCGCGCGAAAATCTTCGCCTGTTCCTCGGCGAAGACCTCCGGCGAGACGAAATAACGCTGCGGCAGCGTAAGCGCGCCGGCGGTGAACGTCTCGATCGTCTTCCGGAAGGTCGACATTCGTCCACCCGCTCTCGACGCGACTACTTCAAGACCGCCTGGTGAAACCCATACCAGTCGTCCAGGTTGTTGAGGTTGACGGCATCCTTCGGCGCGGAGGCGTCGTCGGGCAGGCCACAATTACCGAGAATATTCTGCCGCGTCCCGTCTTCATGAATGTAACCGCGAATGGCGCGCATTGTGTTTCTCAATCGCGGCCGAATTCAACGATTTCGCGTTTTCCTTAACCCAGGCTTCGAACTGGGGATAGGTCGGCTTGTTCTCCTTGACGTAATCCTGCAAGGCCTGTTTATCGAGCCCGAGCGCGTCGCAGGTCATCGAGTCGTAGCCATCGCCCATCCCGGGGTAACCGGCGGCAATCTTGCCTTGTGATTCGAGAGAAACTTTCTGCCAGAGGCGCGGCAAATGGAGGACGCCGAGTGGGCCGGCCGTGCCGGAGCTGATCATTGGAACGTAGGTGTTGCTCATGTGGATGTCCTTTTCTTGATGTTGATTTGAGAGGCTCGGCGAGCGAGCGCAAGCCTGCGGGGAGCGTTTTGAAATTAACCGGCTGCCGCTCGATGACAACGCCAATTCCACTCTTCCTTCCGGTGGGAGACAGCGGGGCGGGTCAGACTTCTAATTGTCTTAGCGAGCTGGCATCAGGGCGTTCGCCAACGCCAGGACGATTAGGACGGCGATCGCCAGAACCGTGTAGACGATTCGATCCTGCAATTTCGCCCGGCGCTCTGCTTCCGCGTACGGAATACGGGTGAAGAATCACCATGGCGTAGAGCGGCAGGTAGAGGCCGGGCAGCAAGCCTTCGAGCAAGTGATCGAGTTTTTTCTTCGCGCGGAAGGCGCGCGAGGCGGTCTTGTCGCGCATCTCGATGAAGTTGTGCACCGCGAGGTCGGCGAGGGCGTCCGCGTTCTTTTTTCGCCGGACGAAATATTCGGCGAAAGCCTGCTCGCGGTCGTTCGGGAATTCAGCCAGGCATTCATCGAGGACGACGCAATCCTCGAAGGCGGCGTTCATCCCCTGGCCGTAAAACGGCACGACGGCATGAGCGGCGTCGCCGACCAGCGCGACCTTGTCCCGGTAATGCCAGGGCGCGCAGCGAACGGTCACCAGTGAACCGGTCGGATTCTCCGTGAACTCCTCCAGCAGCGCGGGCATGAGCGGGACGGCGTCGGGAAATTCTTCGTCGAAGAAACGGCGGACTCTCGATCGTCCGTGGTCGTCTAGCGAAACTGCGCGGGCCGTCGAATTCCCAGAAGAGCGTGCAGGTAAACGAGCCGTCCGGGTTCGGCAGCGCGATCATCATGAAGCTCTTGCGCGGCCAGATGTGAAGCGCGTTTTTTTCCATCTGCCATCCGCCATCCGCGTCGGGCGGAATGGTCAGCTCCTTGTAGCCGTGGGCCAGATAGCTCTGGCTGTATTCGAAGCGATCGAGCCGCTGCATCGCAGCGGCGCACGGCGGAGAAGGCGCCATCGACGCCGATAATCGCATCGCCGGCGGCTCGATGGTCTGGTTAGTCTGGGTGTTGAAGCAGTTGCGCCGTCGGGGCATCGAGGTCGACATCGGTGCAACGATGATTGAAATGCACGCGCACGTTCGGATAACGCTGCGCGGCTTCGATCATGGCGGTGTTGAGCGCGCCGCGGCCGATCGAGTTGATGCACTTGTTCGGGTCGCGATCGTAGGCAGAGAAATGGAGCTCGCCGGATTTGTCGTGGATCATTCGGCCGCGCATCGGGATGGCGTGTCGCATCACTTCCTCGGCGATGCCGAGCTGCTGCAGCGCGTGAATTCCCGCGGGTGGAAAGCGCGAGATTGATCGAGCGGCCGCCGACCAAGTTGCCGGCGCGTCGGATCGGGTCGACGCTCGCAGAGATCGACCTCGTGTCCGCGCCGTCCCAGGAAAGCGGCCATCATTCCGCCGGCCAGGCCGCTGCCGATGAGGGTGAACTTTGATCCCATGAGCGCTCTACGGTGGCTGTTTCCAAACTTTGCCAAGTGCGGAAGGTTGCGAGGCGGGCAAATTCGCTTCCATCCGATTCTCCCCCACTCCCGCCCTCCTGGCCCGCACTTGATCTTTTCCACGTAAAGGCCGCAATTGGCACCGCGAGTGCTCATGTGAGTGGCGTGCATGAACCCTGAGCCTGCGCCTTCTCCGGAAAATTCCAGCGGCAAAACCTTTGAGCTCAAAGCGATCCTGGTGGTGGATGACGACCAGCAGCTCGCCTCCGCGCTCCAGTGGATCCTGGCCGACGACAATTTCCTTGTCGACGTCGCCTTCGACGGTGAGGAGGCCTCCTCAAAGTGAAAGCGCATGACTACGATGCCGTGATTTGCGACGTCAAAATGCCGAAGCTGCACGGTGACGAGTTTTATCTAAAGGCGAAGGAACTGCGGCCGACGCTCTCCGACCATTTCATTTTCATCACCGGCTATTCGACCGATCCGATTCTCCGGCTCTTTTTCATCGAGCACGAAGTGAAGTTTCTGGTGAAGCCATTCCCGATCAAGGGCCTGATCCACTGCGTGCACGAATTGTCTCGTTAGGCAGGGCCGGGTTCACGCGGAGGCGGCAGCGGATTTCAGAACACGAGCAGCTTAGCGATGCTCGAGCAGCAGGCGCGCGAAGCGCCAGACTTCGTGAAAGGTGTTGTAAAGCGGCGTCGGCGCGACCCGGATGACATTGGGCTCGCGGAAATCGGTTTTGACTCCGGCCGCCTCCAGTTTACGGAAGAGCTCCCTCGGATGTTCGTGCACCAGAATGGAGAGCTGGCAGCCGCGCTCGTTAGGCTCTGGCGGAGTAATGACGGTGAAGAGTTGCGAGGGCGCGCGGTCGAGCAGGAATTGGAGGTAACCGGTCAGGCGCTCGGATTTGGCGCGTAGCGCCTCCATTCCGCCGGCCTCATCGAAAATCGCGAGCGAAGTGCGCAGAGGAGCCATCGCGAGAATCGGCGGATTACTCAATTGCCACGAATCGGCCGAAGGCACCGGAACAAAATCCGGCTCGAGCTGCATCCGAAAGCGCGTCGCCGGATCGTTCCCCCACCAACCAGCAAGGCGCGGCAATTCGCGATTAGTCGCATGTCGCTCGTGGACGAAGGCGCCGGCCACCGCTCCCGGGCCGGAGTTGAGATATTTGTAGGAGCACCAGACCGCGAAATCGACATTCCAATCATGGAGCGCGAGAGGCACGTTGCCGGCCGCGTGCGCCAGATCGATCCCGACGAGGCAGCCGCGTTTTTGCGCAACCGCCGTGATCCCCCCGATATCGAAAAGCTGGCCGGTAAAGAAATTGACGCCGGCGAAGAGGACGAGCGCTATTTCGTCCCCTTGCTGCTCGAGCAGCGCCTCAATGTCCTCCTGCCGGAGCGCGTGCTCCCCGGGCCGCGGCCGCGCGAGCACGAGCGATTCGCTCAGGGTCGAAACCGTGATACGTGATTTGCGATTTGATCGCGTAGGTATCGGAAGGGAAAGCCGGATCCTCCATCAGCACCTTGTGTCGTCCCTTGCTCGGCCGATAGAAGCGTCGCCATCAGCAGGTGCAGGTTCACCGTCAGGCTGTTCATGCACACGACCTCGTTAGGCTGCGCCCCGACCAGCCGCGCCGCCGGTTCGCGCACCGTCTCATGGTAAGGATACCAGGGCGTGGCCGCGTCGAAGTGGCCGTCGACGCCCAGCCGGGCCCAGTCGTCCAGTTCCTGGTCGACGCTTTGCCGCGTCGCTTTGGGCATCAGGCCTAACGAATTGCCAACGAAGTAAATCAGCGGCTGCCCGTCAGCACCGGCCGGAATGTGAAAACGCTCGCGAAACGAACGCAGAGGATCCTCCCGATCCTGCCGCAGGGCGTATTCTTCGTCGTTGGAAAAGGTTTGTGACATGGTGAGTTTTCTTCGCAAGGCTAACGAGTCGAGTCTACAGCAACGCATCCGTTATTAGTGGCCGAACACGGATATTTTCAGGCGACCAACTGGATCCTTCCAGATAACACTGCTGGTCTAGTCGTGCCCGAACTTTACAGACTCTGGCGCACCCAGCCCATCTCCGTTGCAATCGATCCCTGCCCGCTCTCTGCTCGCTTCGCGTCTGAAATTTGAGTGTGATTTTTCCGCCATGCCCGCGAATCACCTTCCCAACAGGATCTCAGCTCACTCGACTACGATGCACGCCATTGCCACCACCATGACGACCCTGGCCGATGAGGAAATTTTCACCGACCTCCTCGATCAGCATGCCGGCATCATTCGCAAGGTCGCCTTCGGTTACACGAACACCTTTGCTGATCGTGAAGACCTGGCCCAGGAGATCACCCTCCAACTCTGGCGCGCTTTCCCGCGCTACTCATCCGAGCGTCCCTTCTCGACCTGGATGTATCGTATCGCGCTCAACGTCGCGATCTCATTTCTGCGTCGCCACACCCATCCCGCCCGACAAACCGTGCCGCTCGAGGAAGCGGAACTAACCGCAGAAAACTCGCGTGTCGACGAGAGTGACGAGCGCGTTCCCGTTCTGCGGCAAGTGATCGCTTCCCTCCCGCCCCTCGATCGCGGCCTCATGCTCCTCTACCTCGATGATCACAGTTACCGCGAAATCGCCGCCATTCTCGGCATTAGCGAGACAAATGTCGCGACCAAACTCAACCGCCTCAAACAGCGTGTCCGTGAGGAGATGCTGAAACTCAACCGGCAAAACTCATGACCGAACTCGACGACCTCAAATCGACCTGGCAAACGCTCAACCGCAACCTCGAGCGTCAGCACGCCCTCGCCCTCCACCAGTTCCGCGAGAAAAAGTTGCACCGATTCCGGACCGGCTTCCGCCCGCTCGTCATCGGGCAAATCATTCAGATTATCTGCGGCGGGATTCTCGCCCTGACCGGAGGAAGCTTTTGGGTCGATCACCTCGGAGTCGCGCACCTGATGATCTACGGCATTTCCATTCACCTCTACGGGATCATGCTGATCGTTATGGCGGCGCGCGATCTCTACCTCGTCAAGCGCTTCGATTACGCCGCGCCCGTCCTCGTCCTCCAGAAACAGATCGCCGATCTGCGCCAATGGCACGTGCGCGCGGGGTTCTGGTTCGGCATCACGGGGTGCATAATCTGGATTCCGCTTCTGCTCATGATCTTCTACTGGCTCGGGCGCGGATGTCTGGAAGCGCAACCCAGAGGTCGTCGGCTGGTTCATTCTCAGCGCGCTGATCTGCCTCGCTTTTGTCTACGCGCTCATCGCAATTTCGCTCCAGCCGGGCCGGGAGAAGCTAGCGAAACGAATGGAAGATAGTTCCGCTGGACGCAGCGTAAAACGCGCCGAGTCGCTCCTCGAGGAGATCGAGCGCTTCGAGCAGGAGTAACCAGCCGGCTCGGCCTAACGAATTGAACGCCGCGCCGCGACGGGCGTGTTTACAGCTTTTCGGACGGCCTTGCTAGCGTTCGACCGAAGCCGGCTGCATCAACTCGATCGTAGTTCCGTCGGGATCGCGCACGTAGACAATGCGCTTGCCAGCATTCGGGCCAGTACTAAGGATTTGCGGTTTGCCGACGGGTTTCCAACCCGAGGCGGAGATGGCGCGAAGAACGCCGGTAAGATTGTCGACCGTTAACGCGACATGGACGGAGCCTACGTCGCAAGGCCGCGGAGCAACCCGCACCCGATCCGCCGGCGCGTGGTATTCGAGCAACTCGATGCGGTGCCCCGGCGCCTTCAGAACCGCGATCGAAATCTCCGCTCCCGGCACACCGGTGACCTCGCTGGCCAGCGCGCCAGTGTGGTGCGCGCGGTGTGAAAGCTCGAACCCAAGCACGTCCTGCCAAAAGGCCAGGGATTTGTCGATGTCGGCAACCGTAAAACCGGTGTGATCGGCGGCGGAAATGCGGAAAGTGCGGGTCTTCAAGCTGTCGGCAGGAATCTGACTAGGGTTGCCCGTTCGAAAAAGCCGCCACGATCTTGAGCTCGATCGCGATTGGCGTCGGGAGGGCGCCGACTTCGACCGTCGTACGGGTGGGATTCGGCTTCCCAGGGCCGGCAAAGTATTCCGGATAAATGCGGTTAAAGATTTGGAAGTCCTTCTTCATGTTGGTTAAGAAGACCGTGACATCCACGATATCCTGCCAGGATGCGCCGGCGTCTTCCAAGACCAGCCGCACATTCTCAAAAACGGCGTGACACTGCTTTTCAATGTCATAACTGACCACGTTGCGGGAAGCATCGAGCTCTACGCCGGGAATTTCCTTGCTCCCGCGGACACGCGGTCCGATCCCGGAAAGGAAGAGCAAATCCCCCACTCTTTTGGCGTGGGGAAAGGCACCGACCGGTTCGGCGGCGCGTTGGCTTTCGAATGATTCGCTCATTTCATTTCGCGATGCAGACGTTCTTCGGCTCGGTGAAAAAGCGAAGGGCTTCTTCGCCTCCTTCCCGGCCGACCCCGCTTTGCTTCATCCCGCCGAAAGGAACGCGTAGATCGCGCACCAGCCAGCAATTTACCCAGACGGTCCCGGTATGGATTTTCTCCGCCACGCGGTGGGCGCGGCTGAGGTTTTGCGTCCAGACGCTGGAGGCCAGGCCGTACTCGTTGTCGTTGGCGTAGCCGATCACTTCTTCTTCCTGGTCGAATGGCGTAATCGTCACCACTGGTCCGAAGATCTCCTCGCGATTGACCCGGCAACCAACCGGCAAGCCGGTGATGACGGTCGGCGGAAAGAAATATCCTTCGCGGCAGCGTTCGTTAGGCGGCGACGGCGCCGCGCCGCCGAGCGCGATTTGACCGCCCTCTTCCTTGGCGAGATCGACGTAAAATTTCACTTTCTCGAGCTGCGTTCTGGAGACGATCGCGCCCTGCTCGGTTTTCTCGTCCAGCGGATCGCCCTGTTCCAACTGCGCTACTTTCTCAGTGAAACGCCGGACGAATTCCTGGTAGACCGGCCGCTCCACAAAAACGCGCGAGCCGCAAAGACAAACCTGGCCCTGATTGGCAAACGATGAGCGCACGCTCCCGGCGATCGCAGCTTCGAGGTCCGCATCTGCGAAAATAATGTTGGGATTTTTGCCGCCCAGTTCGAGCGAGAGCTTCTTGAAAAGCGGCGCGCCGGCCTCCGCCACTTTGCGCCCGGTCACTGTCCCGCCAGTAAATGAGATGGTGCCAATCTTAGGATGGCCGGTGATGGCCGAGCCGACATTCGGACCGGTTCCATGCACAATGTTAAGGACACCGTTAGGCAAACCGGCTTCGCGACAGACTTCGCAAAGGAGAAATGCCGTCATTGGTGTCAGCTCACTAGGTTTCGCCACCGCCGTGTTCCCGACCGCGATCGCCGGCGCGATTTTCCAGCTCAGCAAATAGAGGGGCAGGTTCCAGGGCGAGATGAGGCCGACAACTCCGCGCGGCTGGCGCAGTGTGTAGTTGAAGGCAACGCCATCCATCATGTGCGCCTCGTTCTCGGTGTGCAGGATGGCGGTCGCGAAAAACCGAAAATTGCTCGAAGCCCGCGGGATGTCGAGGCTGCGCGCCAGCGCCAGCGGCTTTCCAGTATCAACCGATTCGGCGCGCGCGAATTTCTCCAGGTCGCGGTCGATCAACTCAGCAATCCGGAGGAGCAAACGAGAACGCTCCGCCACCGCAGTGCGCGACCATTCAACAAAGGCTTTGTCCGCCGCCGTTACCGCCAACTCGACATCGCGGCCATCGCTATCGGGCACCAGCGAATACGCTTTCCCCGTCGCCGGTTCGATATTGTCGAGATACGTGCCGGTCAGCGGAGCGACCATTTGCCCGTCGATGAAGTTCTGTATCCTGACGAGTTCGGGCATGACGATGAGCCTTACAATAGCTGGCGCAAAACGCGCAGCCAATTTCCGCGCAGGATTTTTTCGATCTGTTCGTCGCTGAATCCGCGCTCGATCAATTTGCGAGTCAGATTCCGGGCGTGAGAGTGGTTGCCGAGGTCAGGGAGAAAATGCGGTCTGGTCAATTTCTTCTCCATTTTCTCGCGTTCCGCCGGCGGCATTAGAGCCCAGAGAAACTCGCAAAAATCAAAGCCGATGCCCGCTCCCTCAATGCCGATGAGTCCGGCAACGTGCTCGATGTGATCGACATAACGATCGAGAGTCGCCTCGGCCTTGGTCGGGCTGACCAGGATGGCGTTAATCCCGATGACACCGCCGCGGGCGCCGATCATTTTGATTTGTTCGTCACTGATATTGCGCTCGATGTCGTGGTAACGGCGAGCGTTGGTATGGGAAACGATCAATGGCTTTTTCGCGAGGGCGCAGATTTCCTCAAACCCGGCCGGGTTGATATGGGCAAGATCGAGGATGATGCCGAGGCGCTCGCACTCCTTGACCAACTCGCGCCCGAAGCTCGTTAGGCCGTGCGCCGGTGAGCCGCTGGCGGCAAAGATTCCGCCGGCCGCGGCCGCATTTTCGCGGGCATGAGTGAGGAGGAGCGCGCGCAGACCGAGCTCGTAGAAGACACGCACGAGATGGAGGTCGTCGCCTAGCGGCTCAGCGCCCTCCATCGTGAGGAGAAGTGCGATCCGGCCCGTCTTGGCCGCTTCCTTGATGTCTGCAAAAGTCCGGCAAAGGGTGAGCCGGTTTGTTGCCTGGATCTCTTCCTGCAGAAGCGCGACCTGGTCGAGGGCCGACGCGCAGCGATTGATCTGGAACGTATTTGTCCTCCACATAAAGGGCGGCCCCAATCAGCCCGATATCGCCTGCTTCAAACTCCGGCAGGAAATCGGTCGGGATGACGTTGCGCCGTTCCCGTTTGAGAAAAAGCCCGAGCGGAAGATCGAAGTGAAGATCGATCAGCCGGTCGGCGTGCAGCCTGGCAATGCGTGCTTCGATCTGGCTCATAATTGTTAGGCGTTAGGTCGAGTGAGTTCGTCGAGGATGGCGCGCGCCGCGGTTTCGTCAGCGCCGCCCGGGCCGAGTTTGGCGATCACCTGATCGAAGTCCGAGATCATTTTTTCCCGGCGGGCTGGCTCCTTCAACAACTGCAATATTTCCTGCGCGATCGTTGCGGGCTGGGCGTCGGCCTGGATGAACTCCGGCACGATCTCGCGCCCGGCCAGGACGTTAGGCATGCCCAAATGTTTGACTCGAATCAGCATCTTGCCCGCCAGGTAAGTGAGGCCAGCCACCTTGTAGACGAGGACAAAGGGAAGACGAAAGAAAGCCGCTTCCAGAGTCGCCGTGCCGGAGGCTACCACTCCGACCGAACTTCGCTGCATGGTCTGGGCTGTCTCGCCGACCACCACTCGGCAGTTCGCTGACGAACTGCCGGCCAGCTCCAGATCGCGCCGGATGGTGCGAGCGAGCGCTTCCGACGCGGCGGCAATTTCAAAATGCAGCTCCGGCTCCTTCTCCTGCAGCCGCCGCATCACTCCGAGCAGGACGGGAAGCAGCTTGCGCACTTCGCGAGCGCGACTTCCGGGGAATAGGCCGACCAGCTTTGGATCGCGCACCGTGCCGGTGCGCTTTGCTTCCAGAGTATCGATCATGGGGTGGCCCACAAAATTCGTCCGCAGCCCCGACTTTTGGTAGAGCGCAGCTTCGAAGGGGAAGATGCAAAGCATCAGGTCGAGCCAGCGCGCCATTTTGGGGATGCGACCTCGGTTCCAAGCCCAGACCTGTGGACTGATGTAGTAGATGATTTTCCCGCCTAACGATTTTGCGCGCAAAGCGCGGGCCAGCCGGAGATTGAATCCGGGATAGTCGATCAGGACGACCGCATCAGGTTTGGTGGCGGCGATTTCATCGACGGTCTTGGCAAACTCGCTCCGAAAGTAGCCATAATGTTTGACCACTTCCCAAAGCCCGACCACACCGGCTTCGTCGCTCCAGTCGGTGAAATGCGCGCCGGCCAGTGAGCGCATTTTGGGTCCGCCACGTCCGAGAAGCTCGACGTTAGGCTGAAGGCGGCGCAGAGAATCAATCAGCGCCGCGCCGTGATTGTCGCCGCTAGCTTCGCCGGCTACGAAGTAGAGTTTGCTCATCGCGGTCTGCGCTCAGGCGAAGAGACCCGAAGGCTCATGGACCAAAAGGCGTCGCCGCAATCTTTTTCGTGATCTCGACCGCCAGTTCCAGCGCGGCGGTCGCTTCGAAACCGGACACTTTTGGTTGTAATCCGCTGCGGGCGCATTCGATGAAGGAAAGGATCTGGCGCTTGAGCGGTTCTTCCTTTTCGATCTCCACTTCGGCTCGTTCGATGCCGCCCTTGGCCTTGCGATAGATCTCCCCGGTCTGGGCCTGGTAATCGAGTGAGAGATAGGCGTCCTCCTGAAAGACGCGAATCTTCCGCATCCGCTCGGGACTGATGCGGCTCGAGGTAATGTTGGCCACGCATCCGTTCTCAAACCGGAGCCGCGCGTTGGCGATGTCTTCCTGCCGGCTCAGAACTGGCACGCCGACGGCATCGATGGTTTGCAATGGCGACCTAACGAGATGCAAAATGATCTCCAGATCATGGATCATAAGGTCGAGCACCACGCCGATGTCGGTACTGCGGTTAGGGAAAGGCGAGAGCCGATGCGCCTCGATAAAGCGCGGATGGGTCAGGCGTGCCTCCAAGGCGCTGAGAACAGGATTGAAACGCTCGACATGTCCGACCTGCAAAACCAGCTTTTCCTTCGCGGCCAATTCGGCCAACTCGCCGGCCTGGGAAGCGTCTTCCGCGATCGGTTTTTCGATCAGGAGGTGTTTCCCTTTGGCCAGGAGTGGCTGCGCGATTGCGAAATGAGAATTGGTCGGGGTCGCCACCGAAGCGGCGTCGACCAGTTCGGCAAATTCCTCCAGCGAACCGACGGCACGGACTTTGTATTGCTCGGCAATCTGCGCGGCGCTGGCTGGGTCGCTATCGTAGATGGCGGTGAAATCAGCCGTCACCGTCTCCGCGTAAAGGCGGGCGTGACTTTTCCCGATATGACCGACCCCGACGACTCCGACACGCAAATTTTTCATAGAGTGGTGCGAATGGAAATAGCGCCGGACATGCGGGAGAATGCCAGTCAACCGCAGCCATGAACCAAACGCAAACTGATTGGGACGAAGCCTATCGCCGGCGCGAGACGCCATGGGAAAAGGGCAAACCGCATCCCGCGCTGGTCCATTTCCTGGCCGAAGCCGGACCACTGGCGGGAAAGATTTTCGTTCCCGGTTGCGGCTCGGGTCACGACGTGCGCGCGCTAGCCACGGCGGAAAACCGGGTGGTCGGAGTGGATCTTGCGCGCTACGCCATCGCTAAAGCAAAGGCTCGGCCACCGATTGCAGAGGAAGAGTACCTGCAGGCTGATCTGTTCGGGTTGCCGCCAAGTTTTGACGCCCGGTTTGACTGGGTCTTTGAGCACACCTGCTTTTGCGCGATCGATCCGGCCCGCCGTCATGAGTATGTCGCGACGGTCGCAAGAGTGTTAAAACCACAGGGCAAATTGCTCGCGATTTTCTTCATCAATCCAGATCACGACGAGGACGGGCCGCCCTACCGGGTCAGCCGAACAGAACTAGCCAAGTTGTTCGGCGATAGCTTCGTTCTTGAACGGGAATGGGTCCCGGCCCGCACCCATCCGGGGCGGGAAGACCGAGAGCTAATGCGGGTCTTACGCCGGACCTAGCGACGCATTCTGCAAGAACCACGCATAGGTCTGCTCGATGCCTTCGCGCAAGGAGATGGCCGGTTGCCAGCCTAACGATTTGATTTTCGAGATATCGAGCAGCTTGCGCGGCGTCCCGTCCGGCTGGCTCGCGTCCCAGGCCAGATTGCCCTCGAAGCCGACTACCTCGCAGATCAATTCGGCCAACTCGCGCACGCTCAAATCCTTGCCGGTGCCGACATTGATGATCTCCGGACTGTCGTAATTTTGGAGAAGAAAGAGACAGGCCGAGGCCAGATCGTCCACGTGCAGGAATTCGCGGCGCGGCCGGCCCGAACCCCAAACCACGATTTCTTTCGCCCCGGATTTCTTGGCCTCGTGCGCCTTGCGCAGAAGCGCGGCGAGGACGTGAGAGGTGAAGAGATCAAAGTTGTCGTTAGGCCCGTAGAGATTGGTCGGCATGGCCGAGATGAAGTTGGTTCCGTACTCCCGGTCATAGGACTGGCAGAGCTTGATCCCGGCGATCTTGGCGATGGCGTAGGCCTCGTTGGTTGGTTCGAGCGGCCCGCCTAACAACGCACTTTCCGGGATCGGTTGGGGCGCGAGCTTGGGATAAATGCAGGAGCTGCCAAGGAAGAGCAGCTTGCGCACACCGCTCAGGTGCGCGGCCCGGATCAGGTTGTTTTGAATTTGCAGGTTCTCGAGCAGGAACTCGACCGGCTCTTCCTGGTTGGATTTAATCCCCCCGACTCGCGCCGCTGCCACGACCACGAAGGCCGGTTTCTCTCTGGCGAAAAATTCGTCGACCGCGGCCCGTTCAGTCAGATCAAGCTCACCTCGGGTTCGAGAAATTAGCCGGGTAAAACCTTCGGTCGTTAGTTTCCGCAGGATGGCGCTGCCGACGAGGCCGCGGTGCCCGGCGATGAAGATCGAGTCGTTCTTTTCCATCAAGTTCCCCGCAGCATGCGTTTAGCGTTTCCTTTTTCAAGCGGTTGGGCAATGCTCCGGGCCGTGGCAAAGAAAGAGAAACGACTTCGCGTCCAGAAAACCTACAAACTCTTCATCGGTGGAAAGTTCGTCCGGAGCGAGAGCGGCCGGGTCGCGGCAGCGCGAGAGTGGCGGAGGGGTCATTGCCAATTTTGCGCGGGCCTCGCGCAAGGATTTCCGCGACGCGGTCGGCGCGGCCCGGAGCGCGTTGGCCGGCTGGTCGAAGCAAAGCGCCTACCTGCGCGGACAGATTCTTTACCGCGCGGCCGAGATGCTGGAGATGCGGCGAGCGGAACTGGAGGCCGAGCTCGCCCGGGCGGCGGGCAAAAACGGCAAGGCAACGGACGAAGCCAGCCTAACGATCGAGCGCCTGGTCCACTACGCGGGCTGGACGGACAAGTTCAGCCAGATTTTCAGCACGGTGAATCCGGTCGCCAGTTCGCACTTTAATTTCACCATGCCGGAGCCGAGCGGTGTCGTGGTGGTGCTCTGCCCTAACGAGCCGCCCTTGCTTGCCCTCGTCTCCCTGGTCGCGCCTGTCATCCTGAGCGGCAATACCGCGGTCGTCGTCACCTCGGCGACGCGGCCGCTGCCGGCCCTGACCTTCTCCGAAATTATCGCCACGAGCGATCTGCCCGGCGGTGTGATCAATCTCCTCTCCGGCAATCCGACGGAGCTGGCGCCGCACATTGCCAGCCACATGGATGTGAATGCCATCGTGGATGCTTCCGGCGACGCCACGGTAAGCGCCGCACTCCAGCAAGGCGGCGGCTACAACGTGAAGCGCTATGTGGCGCGCGACTTGAAGCCGGCCGAGTGGCGGAGCGAGGCAGCGGAGAACCCGTATTGGATTCTCGACACCGTCGAGATGAAGACGGCCTGGCATCCGATTGGGCTTTAAGAAGGAAGAAGTCTGCAGTCGAAAACTTCCCACTTCGCCCTTCTGCCTTCATCCATCTCTTCGTGCGCGCGCTGCTTCTGGTTCTCGACAGCGTCGGGATCGGTCATGCGCCCGATGCGGCCGAATACGGCGACGAGGGCGCCAACACGTTGGGGAATATTCTCGCGCAAAGGCCAGAGCTGACCCTGCCGAATCTGAGTTCGTTAGGGCTGCCCGCCGTCTTGCAATCGGGTCATGGCGAATTTTAGGCCAGCCATGGCCGCGTGACAGAGAAGTCAGCCGGCAAAGACACCACGACCGGGCATTGGGAATTAGCCGGTGTCATCCTCGATCAGCCCTTCTCCACCTTCACACGGTTTCCTGAGGAGCTCGTTAGGGTGATTGAAGAGGAGGCCGGGGTCCGCATCGGCATCGCGGCAGGAAGAACTGGGGGAGGAGCATCTCCGCAGTGGCAATCCCATTTTTTACACCTCCGCCGATTCCGTCCTGCAGATCGCGGCTCACGAAGAGGTCATATCGATCGGGCGCTTGTTTGAGATCTACCGCATGGCGCGCAAAGCCGCCGATCGCTTTGCCGGGCAAGGCGTCACCCAGTCCTTTCCGACCGCTTCGAATCGGAACGGAATGGAGACAATCGATCGGCTTTGGGAGGCGAAATCCGGCGGCCTTCTTTTCGCCAATCTGGTCGACTTCGACATGCTCTTCGGTCACCGCCGGGACGTCGCCGGCTACGGCGAGGCCCTGACTGAATTCGACGACTGGCTCAGCACTTTCCTCCCGCGCGTTTCGCCTAACGACCTCATCATTATCACGGCCGATCACGGCAATGATCCGACCTTCCCGGGCACCGATCATACCCGGGAGGAGGTTCCGCTTTTCGTGCTCCATCAGGGAGCCAGTCGCGACCTTGGCCAGCGCGAATCGTTTGGCCGACGTTGCCGCCAGCGCGGCGGAGTTTTAGGGTTGCCGAAGCCGTGGCCGACCGGAGAATCCTTTCTCACCGCATGCACATCCCAAGCCTGATCGAACGCAAACGCGATGGGCACGCACTCGCGCCGAAGGAAATTTCCGCGCTAATCGAGGGTTTCACCCGCGGCGAAATTCCGGACTACCAGATGAGCGCTTTCGCGATGGCGGTCTTCTTTCGCGGGATGACGCCTAACGAAGTCCAGGAGCTGACCGCGGCGATGATGAAGAGCGGGCGGGTGCTGGCTTACCCGGACGATTCGCCACCCAAAGTAGATAAACATTCGACCGGCGGCATCGGTGACAAAGTCTCACTCGTTCTCGCCCCGCTCCTCGCCTGCGATGAAGTGTGGGTGCCGATGATCTCGGGCCGCGGCCTCGGCATCACCGGTGGCACACTGGACAAACTGGAAAGCATCCCAGGGTTCAATGTTCATCTCGACGAACCGCGGGCGCTCGGGCAACTGGAAAAAATCGGCGTTTTCATGATCGGACAAACCGCCGACATCTGCCCGGCGGACAAAAGGCTGTATGCCTTGCGCGATGTAACCGGCACGGTCCCATCGCCACCGTTGATTGTAGCCAGCATCATGAGCAAAAAACTGGCGGAGAATCTCGACCGGCTCGTGCTCGATGTGAAATACGGTTCCGGCGCGTTTATGAAAACACGCGCCGAAGCAACTCAGCTCGCCGAAGCGATGACAGCAGTAGGCGAACCGATGGGCGTCGGGATATCTCATCTCCTAAGTTCGATGGATGCGCCGCTCGGCCGAACGGTCGGCAACGCATTGGAAGTGGCGGAAGCGGTCGCATCGCTGCAAGGGCGCGGACCAGACGATCTAGTCGAACTGACGCTCAACCTGGCGGCCAAAGTCGCCACTGCACCCCGGGCGCAGCTGGCCAGGTGGCTCCGGGACGGAAACGCCTGGGAAAAATTTGTCAGGTTGGTGGAGGGGCAGGACGGCGATGCCTCCGTGCTCGAAAAAATCCTCCGGCATCACCCGGCGCCCATCGTCCATCCCGTCCTTGCTCCACGGGGCGGCGTGGTCGAGCAGATGGACGCCGAAGCCATCGGGCGGGCCGCGCTTTTCCTCGGCGCTGGTCGCACCCGTGCTTCGGACTCGATCGATTTTGCGGTTGGAATTTCCGATCTCAGGAAACCGGGTGAACGGCTCGAGGCTAACGAACCGCTCATGCTGGTCCATGCCCGTGAGGCCGCGAGCCTGGCGGCAGCGCTACCGCTCCTCGAGGGCGCGGCCGTCATCGCCTAGGGCGGATTGCAAATCGACTCGTGCGAGGATTTTAGCCTTGCCTTTTGCCCGCGATTTGTGTGAGCCTTGCTGGCATGAACCGGCCCATCACAGGCCGGCGCCCCGCAGGAAAATCTATGCGCCGAAAGACACCCGGCCGCTTGCGTGCTTACGCCGTCGACGCGGCGCCCAAGCCCACGCGGAAGGTCACAAAATTCAAGTGCCGCAACTGCGGTCAAAAAGGTACTGGTCGACGCCGCGCTCTGGCGGGCGGCGATCACGTGTCCGACCTGTGAGCAGATCGTCCCTGCTCCGCGCCCGGGCCGGGTCTGGTTGGAAGCCACCGGCGGAGTCCTACTTTTTCTGACTGGCCTGGCTTTGGGGAGTGCGTCCTACCGCCCACATCCTCTCCCTGCGGGAGCGACCACCACCATTCTCAAGGACGACGCCCAGACCACCTCCAAAACATTGAGCGAGCCACGAAAGCCGGGCTGGTTTTCCAGCGCGGCGGATGCGCCCTAACGGTTTCGCCTAACGAATCGACGGCGATTGGCTTCGCGGAAATCTGAGCTAGTATCTGGCAGCCGTTTACAGGGAAACGGCGGCGATGGCTTATACGACCGAGCTGACGGAAGATTTTATGGGCGTGCTACATGCGGGCACGGGCTTGGTCACAGGTGAGGAGATTCTCCAGGCCACCCGGGCGGTCGCACAGCTCGTCCAAAACACCGAGAATTTTCACTATGAGTTTGTCGATCTCTCGGGGGCCAGCGATGTCCAAATCAGTCCGGAGCATCTTCAGGCCATTGCCGAGCAGGAGGAGTTTGCCGCCTTCTTTCGGCCGCACGCTGTGGTGGTAATCGTCGCGCCCAACGACCATCTTTACGAAGTGGCCAGGCAATGGGAAGGGATGGTGCAGCATCTCGGCTGGTCGATCCATATCGCGCGCGAGCGGGGCGAGGGATTGCGCTGGTTACGCGATAATTTCCGTCCGCAATCGCCTGAAATCCTGACCCAAAAAGAGAATTCGTAAGCGCCATCGGTGGCGAAGTCGAGGGGCGAGGATTTCATTGACAGTCGAGTGCGGTCCTGTTGCATAACGGCGATCCACCTCGACCGAAAAAAGAGACCATGGCGTACCTGAACGAAAACTATCTCAAGCTCCAGGCCGGCTATCTCTTTCCCGAAATCGCGCGCCGAGTGCAGGAGTTCTGCGTGGCGAACCCGGAGGCGGGGGCGCGCCTGATTCGCTGCGGGATCGGCGACGTGACCGAACCGTTGCCGCCCGCTGCAGTCGCGGGGATGAAGACGGCGGTGGACGAGCTTTCGATGCGGGAAACCTTCCGCGGTTATGGGCATGAGCAGGGCGGCGATTTTCTGCGCAGCCAGATCGCGCAGATAGATTATCGCGATCGCGGGATGGAGATCGCGGACGACGAAATTTTTGTCTCGGATGGATCGAAGAGCGATTGCGGATTCATCCTGGACGTCCTGGGGGATCGGAATCGGGTCGCCATAACCGACCCGGTTTATCCGGTTTACGTCGATACCAACGTGATGGCCGGGCACACCGGGCCGGCTGATAAATCCGGCCGCTACGAAGGAATCATTTATCTCCCCTGCCGGGCGGAGAACGGTTTCGTGCCCGCACCGCCTAACGAACATGCGGACATCGTCTACCTTTGTTTCCCAAACAACCCGACCGGCGCAATCGCAACGCGAGGACAGTTGGAGAATTGGGTGGCCTATGCCCAGGAACACAACGCAATCCTGCTCTTTGACGCCGCCTATGAAGGCTATATCAGCGAGCCGGAAATTCCACGCTCGATTTTCGAGATCCCCGGGGCGATGGAGCGCGCGGTGGAATTTCGCAGCTTCTCCAAAACCGGCGGTTTCACGGGAGTGCGTTGCGGGTTTACCGTCATGACCAAGCGACTGCTCGCCCAGACGAGCGACGGTCGCGAGCTGCCCCTCCATCGGCTCTGGCATCGGCGCTGGAGTACCAAAGCCAACAGTGTGAGCTATCCGGTGCAGCGCGGCGCGGCCGCACTCTACAGCGCGGCGGGACGCGAGCAGGTGCGCGGCCTGATCGAGCACTACATGGGTAACGCCCGCATCCTGAGCGAAGCAGCGACCCGCGCCGGACTGACGGTTTACGGGGGCAAGAACGCTCCCTACATCTGGGTCCGAACACCGGCTGGCCTAACGAGCTGGGAGATGTTCGATCGGATGTTGCATGAGCTCAACGTCGTCATTACGCCGGGGAGCGGATTCGGCTCGGAGGGCGAAGGCTATTTCCGCATTTCGGCCTTTAACAGCCGGGAGAACGCCGAGGAGGTGGCGCGCCGATTGCGGAATTCGCCCTTCTCTTGATCCCGCTCGCAAGAGTGCGGGGTTGCGCGCGGCGGAAGCGGCCTACAACTTAATCGCTTGGAAAACGAAAAAGCCCACAATTTTTCCCAGAACCTCCCGCAACTCTATCGGTTTTGTTTTCTGGTCACGGGTGACGCGACCAAGGCGCTGCGAGCCTTTCAAACCACGGTGCGCGCAGCGGCCCTCTTGGCTTCGCGTGGACAGTTGCCGGCGGATCGCCTTTGGGCATTCCACGAAGCGCGCCATCAATGCATCGAGCTCTCGAAGGACGACGTGCAACCGGAATCGACCGTCATGCCCGAAGAGGCGATCGCGCCTGACGCCGCCAGCCGCGTGGCACAGCTCGATTCCGATCAGCTCGCGGCCTGGATCTCGGCTGCGCCGGAGCCGCAACGAAGTGCGCTCGCCTTTTTCTACCTGAATGAATTTTCTCATCGCGAGATGCAGAATTTGCTCGATATCAAAATGAACGAACTGGCGAATTTGATTTCGCACGGCCGGTCGCAGTTCCAAGCCTGGCTGAACACGGTGACGGAGGCTCGTTGAAACGCTGGCTTTCGCGCCGGAAACGCGCCCTGATCGAGTGTGCGCCGATCAGTGATACCCCCACCAGCGATCGCGCCATGCGTTCTGCCCTGGAGACCGCCCGCACCATTCCGGAGACCGCCGCCAACCTCACTGCACAGCATCATTTTGATGTCGCGTTGGCTGCCCTGGTCAGACAAATCGTCATTCCCAGGGAGGCGGAGGAATGGTTCGTCAATGGCGCGCTCATCAAAGGTGCCAGGCGCAGTTGGAAAAAGACGGCGGGGCATCCCGCTATTCTGGCCACACTGCTGGCGGTCCTCGTCCTGGCAGGCATCGGAGTTTTCTTTTTTCTCGAGCGACTGCACGATTTCCCCGGCGCGGAAACAGCCAAGAAGATGCTCGCGTTTGCCAACTCCACCCGTCGATATCAGTTCGACCAACTCAATACCGACGCGATCAACCTCGGTGATTATTTCTTCATGAAGTCGCAGCTCGAGCACTACGACATCCCGATGCAGTTTGCAGACTTTCGGGCGCGGGCGGCGCGGGTCTTTGACGACGAAGATGGGCACCGTGTCGCACAAGTGGTCTTGGCGGAAAAAGGGGTCCAGTTTTTCCTCTATCCGGCGGAGAAAGCGGCGGATCCTCCCGGCTCAAAATCGGGCCGCCCGGTCTGGCGCTACGTCGAAGGTGAGGGTTGGGCGGGCGGCGTCCAACAACGCGATGGCGTTAATTTCATGATCGCGATGCGCGGGACCGAGGAAGAGTTGCGTTCCTATCTCGGCGATCGAACGCGTTAAGGAGGGAGGGGATGGTCTGCCAGAGGGGAGAGTTGAACTCCCGACCAAGGGCTTATGAGTCCCCTGCTCTACCACTGAGCTACCCTGGCGCGAGCCCGTATAGTTGAATGGGCGGCCGATTGTGTCAACGCGGCCAAACACGGAAGAAGCAACTTCTAGCAGTCGACGCCGATAAAGGTACCTGCTTCAATCACGCCGGCCTGATTTGACAATGAATGAACGTTCATTCATCGTGCTCTTCCGATGCCCGCCAAACGCACCGAAGTCAGCCTTGATCGCCGCCAACAGATTCTGGAAGCGGCCATGCTTTGCTTTGCCAAATGCGGCTTTCACCAGACCAGCATGCACGATATCAGTGCCGAGGCAGGGATTAGCGTGGGGCTCATTTATCGCTACTTCAAAAACAAGGAAGAGGTCATTGGCGCCCTTGCCGAGGAGCACAAAAAAAATATTGCAGAATTGCTCGAGCGCGCCGGGGACGCCCCCACCCTGCTGGAAGCGATGGAGATTCTTTTCACCTCCCATTGCTGCGAAAGGTCGCCGCAAATAATTTCTGCCTTTGTGGTCGATCTGTTTGCCGAGGCCAGCCGCAATCCCCAGGTGGCCAAAGTGGTGCGCAATGTGACCAAGGCCAAAACCGATGGGGTGGCTAATCTGATCGCGCGCTCACCCGAGGCGCGGCTCATTCCGCCCGGTCTTGACCCTCATGAAGTTGCTGAAATGATTTTTGCCGTGAATGATGGAACGATGATGCGGAGCGTTTTTCGCTCCGCGGGAACGTCCGTTGCGCGGCAGCGTGAACGTCAACTAAATGTCGCCCGTATCCTTTGGCGACTCCTTTTCAACCGAACCTCACATGCAAACGGCCGTCACTAGTCCGCCAACTCACACCGTCGCTCGCACCGCTGCTCCGACCCGAAAGCGGAGCCAGAAGGGCGCCATTTTCAAGGTCGTCCTCGGCCTCATCGCCATCTTTCTGCTTATCGCAGGAATCAAAGGCTTCCAGATCTTCTCCATGATCTCGGCTGGGAAATCTTTTGCCCAGCCGCCGACCACGGTGACCAGCGCGAAGGTGAAGAAAGCCGATTGGGCACCCAGCCTGAGCGCAGTCGGCTCGATCACGCCGGTGCAGGGGGCCACGATCAGCGCCGAGCTGCCGGGCATGGTGGCCGAGATCGGGTTCGAATCCGGGCATCCGGTAAAAAAAGGAGATGTCTTGGTTAAACTCGACGCCTCGGCCGAGCAGGCTCAGCTCCGCTCCGCCCAGGCAGACTTGGAATTGGGCCAAGCAGACTTCGACCGCGCGCAAGGATCTCTCCCAGCGCAAGGTCATTTCCAAATCCGAGCTCGACGCGGCGGCCGCGAAATATTCGGCCGCCAAAGGCGCGGTCGACAACATGCAGTCCATCATTAACAAGAAGGAAATTCGCGCGCCCTTCGACGGTATCGCCGGCATCCGCGAAGTGAATCCCGGGCAGATGGTGCCCGCCGGACAGAAGCTGGTCACCTTGCAGGCGCTCGACAAAGTCTTCGTCGATTTTTCATTGCCGCAGCAGGACCTCGGGAAAATAAAGTCGGGCATGCCGGTCAAGATGACGACGGATGCGATCGAGGGCCGAGAATTCGAGGGAACGCTGAGCGCGATCAACTCGGCGATCGATCCGGCGACGCGCGCCGTTTCGCTGCAGGCCACGATCGACAATGCCGACCACGCTCTGCGTGCAGGCATGTTTGCGCGTGTGCAGGTCCTTCTTCCCGAAACCAAACCCACTCTCTACATCCCCACCACTGCCGTAGCCTACGCACCATTCGGAAATTCGGTTTATGTGATCGAGGAAAAGAAAGACGACAAAACAGGCAAGGAGGCGCTCGTGGTCCGGCAGCAGTTTATTCGCACTGGGGAAACACGAGGCGATTTCGTGGCGGTGACCGAGGGCTTGAAGGAAGGGGAAGAAGTAGTCAGCACCGGGGTCTTCAAAATGCGCAATGGCATGGACGTGGTGGTGGATAACAAACTGGCTCCGAAAGGAGATCTTTCGCCGACTCCGCCGAATACCTGAGTCGTGAAGAATTTTACTGATCTCTTCATTCGCCGGCCAGTGCTCGCACTGGTCGTCAGCCTGGTGATTATTATCGCCGGTGTGCAGGCGATTTCGTCGCTCAACGTGCGGCAGTACCCGCGGAGCGACATCGCCTCGGTCACAGTCACGACCGTCTATGTCGGGGCGAGCGCGGAATTGGTGCGCGGTTTTATCACCACACCACTGGAGCGCGCGATCGCGGCGGCCGATGGCATCGATTATCTGCAATCTTCCAGCTCGCAGGGCGTCTCGACGATTACTGCCCGCCTGCGGCTGAACTACGATTCGAACAACGCTCTTTCCGAAATCAGTTCAAAGGTGAATCAGGTCCGTGGCGATCTTCCGCCGGAAGCCGAGATCCCGGTCATCAACATCGAATCGGCCGATTCTCAGTTTGCCTCAGCGTATCTCAGCTTCACCTCGGATATTCTGCAGGCCAACGAGATCACTGACTACCTCAGTCGCATCGTCCAGCCTCGCCTGACCGCGATCCCGGGCGTGCAGCGCGCAGAGATTCTGGGCGGGCGCACTTTCGCGATGCGCATCTGGCTGAAGCCGGACCGGATGGCCGCGCTCAACGTTAGTCCCGCGCAAGTGCGCAAGGCGCTGGCGAACAATAATTACCTGGCCGCCCTCGGCCGCACCAAGGGCTCGCTCGTGCAGGTGGACCTGACCGCCAACACCGATCTGCATTCAGCCGAGGACTTCAAGAGCCTGATCGTGCGCGAGGAGAACGGAACGCTCGTTAGGCTGGGCGAAGTCGCGGACGTCGTCCTCGGGGCCGAGGATTATAATTCCGAGGTTCGTTTCTCCGGGCAACGTGCCGTTTTCATGGGCATTTTCGTCCTGCCCAACGCGAACGCGATCGACGTCATCAAGCGTGTCCGAACGGAGATGATCGCGATCACGAAGGAGTTGCCCACTGGAATGCAGGGTCGCATCGCCTATGACGGCACCGCCTACATCAACACCGCGATTAACGACGTTTTCAAAACCCTCATGGAGACCCTGCTCATCGTCTGCGTGGTCATCTTTCTTTTCCTCGGCTCGTGGCGTTCGACCATCATCCCGGTCGTCGCCATCCCCATCTCGCTCATCGGCGCCGTCTTTCTCATGCAGGTTTTCGGATTCTCGATCAATCTGCTCACGCTTCTGGCGGTCGTCCTTTCGGTCGGTCTGGTGGTGGATGACGCCATCGTGGTGGTCGAGAATGTCGAACGCCATTTGCGCGATGGATTAACCCCGACCAATGCGGCCCTACTCGGCGCGCGCGAGCTCATCGGTCCGATCATCGCGATGACGATCACCCTGGCGGCGGTCTATATTCCGGTCGGCATTCAGGGCGGATTGACCGGCACGCTTTTCCGGGAGTTCGCCTTTACCCTGGCCGGCGCGGTGGCTATTTCCGGCGTGGTCGCACTCACGCTCTCCCCGGTCATGACCGCCAAGTTTCTGCGGGCTGGCGACGCTGAACGCGGTTTTTCGGCGCGGGTTAATCACCTCTTTGATCGAGTGCGCGATTGGTACGGTCACCGGCTCGACGCCACGCTGCGGGCGCGCCCCGCCGTTTACACCGCCTGGATTGGTCTCACGATAATCGCGGCCATCATGTTCCTGCTCCTTCCCAGCTTTGCTTCCAAGGAACTCGCTCCGACCGAGGACCAAGGCGTCATCTTCGGTATCGTCAACGCTTCGGCCAACTCGACTATCGAGCAAACAGCCGCCTTCGCCGATGCCGCAGGCAAAGTCTTCAACAGCTTTCCGCAAACCGAATTCACTTTCCAACTCACCTTCCCGAGCAGCGGATTTGGCGGCATGGTTTTGAAACCGTGGGACGAACGGAAAGAAACTGCCTTTGAGTTGCTCCCGCAGGTGCAGGAAAAGCTGGGCACCATTCCCGGTATCGAGATGTTTCCCATCATGCCGCCCGCTTTGCCCGGGGGCGGACAATTTCCAGTCGAGATCGTCCTTCTTTCCACCGAGGAACCCGAACGGATGGTCGAATTTGCCAAGCAACTGCAGGCGAAAGCGCTGGCCAGCGGCGCCTTCTTTTTCCCGCCGGTCATCGATACCAAAATCGATCAACCGCAGGCCGAGGTCGTGATCGATCACGACAAGGTGGGCGCGCTCGGATTGAACCTGCAGGAAATCGGTGCCGATATTTCCGCGATGTTTGGTGGGAACTTCGTCAACCGCTTCAACATCGCGGGACGCAGCTATAAAGTCATCCCGCAGGTGCAACGGGCAGATCGCCTGAATCCCGCTCAGCTGAAAAACATCTATGTCACCGGCCCGGACGACAAATTGATTCCGCTGAGCACGGTCGCCACGATCAAAGACAAAACGGTCCCGCGGACCTTGAACCGTTTCAAGCAGCTCAACGCGGTCACCATCAGCGGTGCCTCCCGTCTCCCGCTCGACCAAGCTCTCAAGCTGCTCGAGGACGAGGCCGCGCGCATTCTGCCGGCCGGTTATTCGATCGACTACACCGGCGAGTCGCGACAGCTCCGCGTTGAGGGCGACAAGTTTCTGCCCGCTTTCGGCCTGGCCGTTATCCTCATCTTCCTCGTCCTGGCGGCGCAGTTCAATAGCTTCCGCGACCCCCTTATCATTCTGCTCGGCTCCGTCCCGCTCGCGCTCTTCGGCGCGATGATTTTCATGTTCCTGAAATTGCCGAACCCGAACATGAAGTTCTTCACCAACGCCTTCACCACCTCGTTCAATATCTACTCCCAGGTCGGATTGGTCACGCTGGTTGGCTTGATCGCTAAGAACGCCATCCTCATCGTTGAGTTCGCGAACAAGCTGCAACGGGAAGGCCGCAACAAAGTCGAGGCCGTCTCGGAAGCGGCCCGTATCCGTCTCCGCCCGGTCTTGATGACGACCATCGCCACCGTGGCCGGTCATATGCCGCTGGTTTTTGTCACTGGAGCAGGAGCCAAGGCCCGAAACTCCATCGGTCTCGTTCTGGTCGGAGGAATGACCATCGGCACGATCTTCACTCTATTCATTGTCCCGTCTCTCTATGTCTTGATCGCGCGCACGCACCACGAAGGTGCCGCGACCGACCCGGATGATTCTGAAGCAGAAGGGTCAATCGACCGGGATCTGGTTCCGGAGTTTGCCGACGCCTGACGCGGCCCCATCCTTTCCTTGAGCCGGCCGGGCAATTTTGACTCATCCCAGTTCGCGAGCGTTGACGCCTCGCATGAACCACTTCCTCGACACCGATCCCGGAGCTTTCGCCCTTTCCTGTCAAGCGACGCCATCCGCTTCTCGCTAGGCGCGTCTTTTTCGTTCCAGTCAATCGTTAGGCGAGCGCTTCGGCCGCGATCTCGCTACATCTGCGCAGGTCCAGCTTGCCAGTCGCCAGGACGGGAATCTGCTCAACCCGCCGGATGGTTTTCGGGATCCAAAGATTCGGCACGCCGGCCTCCTGCAAACGGGAACGCAATCGTGCCTGGTCGATCTCCACTGTGCTCAGAATGACGAGCGCTTCGCCTTTCTGCGCGTCGACTGCGGAGGTGACCGCAATTGTCCGCTCGCCCTCCTGATTGATCTCGAGCGCGGCCAGGATCTTTTGTTCCACCGTCTCATGGGGAACCATCTCCCCACCGATCTTGGAAAAGCGTGAAAGCCGACCCTCGATATACAAAAACCCGTCCTCGTCGAAGCGGCCGAGATCGCCGGTCTTGAGCCAACCCTCCTGTAATACTTGGGCAGTGCGCTCCGGATCGTGCAGGTAACCGTCGAAAATGTTCGGACCTCGCAGCCAGAGCATGCCGGTTTCGTTGAGGGCCAGCGCGCGGCCATCTTCCGGGTCGCGAATCTGCGCCGCAATCCCGGGCGCCAGTTTACCGACCGAGCCCGGCCGTTGCGAAGGTTGGACCGGGTCGCCCGGATGTTTCGGTTCGGGATCAGGCAAATTGACGCTCACCACTGGAGAGGTTTCGGTCAGCCCGTAGCCCTCGAAGACTGGTTTGCCAAAGCGTTCCTCGAAGGCCGCCGCCAGGCTGCGTGGTAATTTTTCCGCGCCCGTAATCGTCAGGCGCACACTCTCCATTTGTTCGCGCTCCGCTTTGCGCAGGTAGCCGCGTAGAAAAGTCGGTGCCGCCAGCACGATGGTCACGCGATCGCGTGCGATTAATTCCGCGCACTTTCCGGCCTCGAGCGGATTTGGATAAGTGATGATGCGGACCCCCGCAATGAGGGGAAACCAGAGGGTCACCGTACAGCCGAAACTGTGGAAAAAGGGCAGGGAAGCCAGAATCAGATCCGCCGGCGTCGCGTCCAGCATGACGCTAAACTGCGAGACGTTGCCAATCAGGTTACGATGACTAAGGACGACGCCCTTCGGATCGCCCGAACTGCCGCTGGTAAAAAGCAGGACCGCCTCGTTTTGGTCCCCTACCCGCGGGATTCCGAGCAAACGAATGAACAGCCCTGCGGGCAAAATGATGGCCGCCATCCACCACAGAAAAATCTTCGTCTTCAGACCGGGCAGCAACTCATCCAACTGCAGCACCTTGGCGGGCCAGGGAAATTCCGTTAGCCGCTTTGTAAAGGCGGTCGCGGAAATGACCACGCTTAATCCCGCGATCTCCTGCGCACGCTGCAAGGCATTCGATCCGCTCGTAAAATTCAAGCCGACCGGCACTTTTCCCGCCAGCACAACCGCCAGATTGGCAACCACGCCACCCTTGCTCGCGGGCAAGACAATCCCGATACGTTCGTCTGGAAAATTCTGGCGCAGATGCCGGCTCAGGGCCGCCGCCGCCCCGAGCAGTTTGCTGCGGCTCAGCTCGCTGTGGTCCATCCCGTCGATCACCGCGGTGCGAAACGGGCGGCGGGCCAGACCGCACACCGCGGCCGCGCCGAGGTGCCCGGACAAAGCTGGTCGCCGGCTGTAACATCGCTCTCCGAGCCGCAGCAATTCCTCCCGCACCGTCTCGATCGTGGCGTCGTTAGGCGAAAGGGAACGTCCAAATTCCACCGCCACCGGATAAGGAATGTGATGCGGCCATTTCGTGAAAAAACGCTGGCCCTTGTAGGAAAAAATCGAGCCCCAAAGCTGATCGAGCCAGACCGGCACAACCGGCAGGTCGGCCTGCCGCGCGATAATTTCGTAGCCGCGACGGAGGCGCAAAAGCGTCCCTGAGCGCGTCAGTTCTCCTTCCGGAAAAAGACAGACGATTTCCCCGGCACGGATCGCTTCGGCAGCGCGTTGCATGGCCTCTTTCGCGCGGCGGGAAGTGATCGGAATGCAGCCGACCGCGCTGAGGACGGGGTGGAGCCAGCGATTCTCGTAATAGGCACGGTCGATGATAAAACGGATCGGCCGCGGGCAGGCGAGAAGGAGAACGATCGCGTCGACCCAGGTGATGTGGTTGGGAAGAAGCAGGAATCCACCTCGTGGCAAGCCGTCCACTCCAGTGGCCCTGACCCGGTAAACCAGACGGGCAAGGGATAATCCAAGGAAGCGCAGGACACGCTCGGCAGTAGAAATTGGCGGCATCGCTTTATGGTTTACAATCTGTCTGTCGCCTACTGCAATCGGCAATTCGATGACGAGCGCATCTCAACTCAAACCCGGCGCCCGCACCGCCCTCGCTCTTCTCCTCGGAATCAATCTCTTCAATTACATCGACCGTTACGTTCTCGCCGCCGTCGAACCGGAAATTCGGGCCGCGTTTTTTCTCCCGGACGATCCGAACGCGATGGCGGTTAGCGGTTTGTTAGGCACCGCTTTTTTTGTCACTTACATGCTTTCGGCCCCGGCCCTCGGCTGGCTGGCTGACCGCTTTTCACGGTGGCTCATCATTGGTTCGGCCGTCATCCTCTGGAGCCTGGCCAGTGGCGCTTCCGGTCTGGCCGCAACCTTCGGAATTCTTCTCTTCACGCGCGTCCTGGTCGGAATCGGGGAGGGCGGTTACGGACCGGCGGCCCCAACAATCCTTGCGGATCTTTTCCCGATCGCGGTGCGGGGGCGCGTCCTTTCGATTTTCTGCGCCGCCATCCCCGTCGGCGGCGCCCTCGGCTATGTGCTCGGCGGCCTGATCAATAGTCACCTCGGCTGGCGCTGGGCTTTCTACCTGGTCGCACCGCCGGGTCTGCTCCTCGGCTTGCTCTGTTTTACGCAGCGTGATCCGCGCGGACGCGGTCTCGAACAAAAGAAGCAGGAGCGTGCGACCTGGACTGATTATCGAGCGCTCCTTCGGACGCCTTCCTATGTGATCAACTGCCTTGCGCAAACGGCCATGACCTTCGCCTTCGGGGGCTTGGCGTTTTGGATGTCGGCCTATCTGCGCTATCGGGGCGAACCGGCTTCGGCGACGGCCATCTTCGGCGGGATTACCGCGATCGCCGGTCTGCTCTCGACTTTGATTGGCGGAGTGGTCGCGGATCGACTGCAGCGGCGTTACCCAGGCTCTTATTTTCTCGTTTCCGGAGTGGGGATGCTAATTGCCGGCCCTCTCTTCCTCGCCATGCTGTTCACACCCTTTCCGGGCGCGTGGGGCTTTTTGTTTGGCGCGGTCTTCTTCGGTTTTCTCAATACCGGGCCATCGAATACGGCGCTCGCCAACGTCGCTTTCCCGGCCGTGCGCGCGACCGCCTTTGCGCTCAACATTCTCGTCATTCACGCGCTCGGCGACGCGCTTGCCTTTCCAGCGATCGGTTATGTCTCCGGGCACAGCACGATGAATATCGGATTTGCCCTCATCTCTGGCATGATGCTCCTGGCCGGATTCTTCTGGCTGGCAGGCATGAAATATCTCGGCGCCGATACTTTGCGGGTCGAGAAGGCTGCGCCTTCGGCCTGATTGCCTACGGGACTTGCGGTGACGGGCTCGGCGCGACGGTGTTCGTCGTCTGCGGCTGAGTACCCGGCAGGCGAGGCGCTCGGGAGCGGCGTCACGGTCGCAGTCGGTTCCGGGCTGGATTGCAACGGCGTGACCGTGGCCGTCGGACGCGGGCCCGCCGGGACGGCCGGGCTCGGCAGCGGTGTCGCGGTTTCGTCCGGTGATTGCGCAAACAAAACACTCGCGGCCGCGAGGCAAGTAGCGCTGGCCACCAGTTTGCGAAGTAGCGTCATTACCACTGCTTCGTGAGCAGGGCTGCGACTGGATGTAACCCGGCAGTTAGAGGAGCGGCGCTCCGGGGTGATCGTGCAGGTGAACGTCGAACGCTTCCGCCTCCGCCAGGGCGATCTCGGCCTCGTTAGGCCGGCCAGTCTTGCGCAAGAGCTCGCTCATCATTTGCCAACTCTCGGCCCGATAAGGGGCAACATTCAGGCAGGTCTTCAGTTCCATAATCGCGCGCTCGGGATGATTGAGATCCGTCAGGGCTTTGATGTAGCGTTTCTCGATCGACCAGTTGGGCGCTCCCAATCTCGCCGCCAAGTGCAGGCGAAGAAGATTCACCCGGCCGGTCTCGCGATTCTCCAGCACGGCCAGACTCTCCTCCGCTCGCGCCCTCAGTTCCGGGGGCTCCACGATCTTCTTCAGGATGCTTCGGGTTTGCGGAAAATCGCCCTGCTTCATCGTCACCGCGCCGAGATTAAGCAATGCCAGAGGGTGGTTCGGTTCCCTTGCCAGAGCCTGATTCAGCGCGGCGCGAGCCTCGGCGAGATGCCCTTCGCTCAACTCCAGACCACCCAGGTTAATCCACATCCGCGCCGAATCCCCCCCGTCGCGGATGGTGCGAGTGAGAAAAGTGCGCTCGTCTTTCCAATCAAAAGTGCGCAGGAAAGTGCGGGCTGGCAGGAAGAGCAACCAAATCGTTAGGCAAGCGATTGCACTGCGCGCGCTTAGGTTCTTCCTTACCGGCCAGCGCATCATCTCCAGGGCGGCCGCCACCCCAAGAATTAAAAAGGCGCTCGGCAAGTAGAGCCAATGCTCGGCTACCGTGGCGTTCAGGCTGATCAGGCCGCTGATCGGCAAATAGCAGGTGGCGGCTAGAATGAGAGGAAGAAAAACCGCTCGCTGGCGACGGAACCGCCAGAGAAAATAGGCGAAGGCCGTACAGAGAATGAGACCGAGCAGAGTCTGCAATTCCCGCCAGGCCGCCGTGTCCATCCGAACTTCTTGTGAGCCGCGGGGCTGGGTCGCGACATCGCGCTCCATCCGCAGATGCCAGGGAAAGACCAGCACGCCCGCATATTCGGCCACCGCTCGAGCGGCCAGGATCGGCCTAACGAGAACTGGCGTGGGCGGCAGGACCGGGGGCGGAATGTGTTCCGCCGGCAGACGCAAACTCAAGTAGGCAAAGAGCACCCCGACGATTAAACCGGCTGTGCCTAACCAAACCGTCCGTCGACGCTCGAAAAATGCGAGGATCAGCCAGGCGAACAGAAATATCAGTCCCATCTCCTTGCTCAAGGCGCTGGCGAGAAAGCAGAGGCCCGCGCCGATCCCGGCAGCCCAGCGCGAATACCCGCTCGCGCGCCCCATCCGGAGCGCGAGATAGAGAGCGAGAAACCCAAACGCCGCGGCCAGCGGATCCGCCCGGCCAGCCACGTAAACCACCGCCGCGCTTTGCACGGGATGCAACGCCCAGACCACCGCGGCCACAAACGCCACCCAGAATCGGCGGGTCGAATCCATCTGGCAGCGGCTCAGAAATTCTTCCGCAAAATAAAACAGCGCCACCGCAGCTGCCGCCTGCCAAAGAACACTGACCAGATGATAGCCCAGCGGCGAGAAGAAGAACGCGGCGTAATCCAGCGTATAAGTTAGCCGCTGCAAAGGCCGGTAAAAATCCGAGGCGGTCGCGTCGGTGAAAAGGAAATGGGCGAAACTCTCGCCGATCAGGCGCCAGCTGCGGATGAGCGGGTCGCGCAGAATCAGCGCCTGATCATCCCAGACGAATCCGTTGCGCAACGCCGGCGCATAGGCGGCGAGTGTAAGCAGGAGCAACCAGAGCGGGGCTAACTTCTTTTTCATTCCGGATTCAACTGGACAGATCCTGTCGGCTGCGCGTGTAAGTGCTGAAATGCGTTTTATTACCCTCTTGCTCGTCTCCGGCTGGCTTCTTCTGCCCAGCAGTGCCCGTGCCGCCGGTGTCCCCTCCGATTGCGAACAATTGATCGTGGCCATCGCCCCCGGTTGGGACTCGATGCGCGGAGAGCAGCAGCGCTTCGAGCGCCGGGGTTCCGGTCCCTGGCAGCCCGTGGGCTCGGCCATACCCGTCTTGTTCGGGAAAAACGGATTGGCTTGGGGCCGCGGCCTGGCCGGCCAGAATGAAAATGGACTGCACAAGAAAGAGCGGGACGGCCGCGCGCCAGCCGGAATTTTCCGGCTCGGAAAAATCTACACTTATGATGCGGCACTGCCCCCGGGCGGGCAGTTTCCCTTTCATCAGGTCACGAAAGCCGACGCCTGGATCGATGATCCCACCCGCCCAGACTACAACCAGTTTGTGACGATCGACGATCCTGAACATCCGCCGCCCTGGTTCGCCAAGGAGAAAATGCGGCATAACGATTTTGCCTATCGCTGGCTGCTCGAGATTCGGCACAACTCCGATCCACCTCAGCCTAACGAAGGCAGCGCGATCTTTTTCCACATCCGCCGCGGCCCCTCCCGTCCGACCTCGGGCTGCACCACGATGGCGGAAAGCGAACTCGTTAGGCTGATCACCTGGTTGCGGGCAGAGCGTCAGCCCTGCTACGTCCTCCTGCCCCGCAGCGTCTATGCTGAGAAAGCGGAGAGCTGGCATCTGCCCGCGCCCAATCTGCCCGCCACGCGCTGAAAAAAATTCCAAATTCGTGCGGGCTCCATTTGCATAAGCGAAAAGTTGACCTTACCCTCAACTCGTTAGGCCAAAACACTTCAATTATGAGGAAAAGATCCAATCCCGACTCCGAGCAAAACATCAAACGCATCGACACCAAGCCACGCGCCAAGAAACAGACGCATGGCTTTCAGGTCCATTTCGTTCGCGGCTCATCGACTGGCACGAGGATGTTCAGCGATGCCGTCTACGGAGGCAAAGAGCAGGCCCGCAAAGCGGCGCGCAAATATCGCCGTGAAGTAATGGGCGATCTCCCGCCGCGGACCACGCTGGCCACGGCAGCCGTGGCCAAGAACCGTAAGGCTCCGGCCAAAAAAGCTCCGGCTAAAAAGCCGGCGGCTAAAAAGAGCGCCAAGCCGACCAAGAAAAAACGTTAGGCAAAGAAGTCGTCAGGCGCGCTCTTTCCCGGAAACAAAGGCGCGCCAACATTCCAGGAAGCCAGGCGCGAAATCGCCCGGCCGCCGCCCAACCCACTCTGCCACCGTCTCCGGTGCGAAAAAATGTACCAGGTCGATCTCGGCCCGGGCGGGCGCGAAGGGCCCCTCATGTTCGCCTTGGTAGAGCCAGATGAACTCCTGCCCGGTCCGCTCGGACGCGGTCAGTTGAGCGACCCTCGTTAGGTCCGCCACGATTCCTAATTCTTCCTTCAGCTCCCGTTTGGCCGCGGCGTCGTATTCCTCGCCGGCTCCGACGTGCCCCGCTGCGCTCGAGTCCCAAACGTTGGGGTGGCGATCCTTCCAAGGCGAGCGCTTTTGTAAAAGCAACTCGCCCACGCGATTGAAAATAAGGAGGTGAACCGCGCGATGGCGCAAGTTATTCCCATGCACTTCACCCCGCGGCGCAGTCCCGATCACACGATCATTTTCATCTACTACGGCGAACTCTTCCGCGGGGTCCGTTGCCGCGAGGCGAAGACTCGGGGGCTGCACGAAATTTGCCAGCGCGATCCATTGCTCGAGGGATAATTCTTCCGCTCGGGCGGTCATACTTGCCCCCACCTCCACGGCGGCCCGCGGCCAGTCGGGCAAATATTCTCTCAGTAATTTCCCAAGCTGCTTCCGGCGCTGGGAAAAGCCGCGTCGCACCAACGCGACAAAGAGATCGCGGTCGTAATCAAATAACTCGTTAGGCGCGCGCGGCCGCAGTCGCACGAAAGCGGATTCGACCTCTGGTTCTGGGACGAAAACGCTAGCTGGAATAGTCCGCAAATACTCTACCTGACACTGAGATTGTAGGATAAGGGTGAGAATTCCATAATCCTTGGAACGCGGCAGAGCCGACAAGCGCAATGCCACTTCCTTCTGTAACATCAACACTGCCAGAGTGATAGGTGTCGGGCTGAGGATGTAGTGCAGGAGTAGCTGGGTCGAGATATTATAAGGCAGGTTGCCTAACAACTTCACCGGAGCGCGCGGAAAAAGTTGCGAGACGTCATATGCCAGGGCGTCCCCATGAACGACCTGCAACGCGCGCCCCGCGAAGCGCGCACGCAGAAAATCGGCCAGCCTCCCATCCTTTTCGATGGCCAAGAGCTGAGCGCCGGACTCGAGGGCAGGCTCGGTGATGGCGCCCAGGCCAGGGCCAATTTCGAGGACCAAATCCTCTTTCGAAATCCCGGCCTGTCTGTACCATCCACCGGGCCAGATTCTGATCGTGCAGAAAATTTTGGCCGAGGGTTTTCACTGGCGCAACGCGAATCTCGCGCAGTGTGTTTCCGATCTCCGAGAGCTTCATTGTCGGCGCAAGAATCGAGCTCCTTTTGCTTGGGAAAATGCCGGTTTGTTCACAAATATCGGTGAACAGTTTACCAAGGAGCGCGCAAATTATTCACAAGTTATTCAGGGGGGCTGGCTCGTTGCCGTTGCCGCCAGGACGAGAGCGCGGCACCTGTCCAAAAAAACAGGACTTTCCGGGCTACGCACAGCGCCCCGCCTATCGTTTCACGCTTTGTTCTGGCAACGATTTCGCTTTCCTGCCCGGCAATTCGACTCGCTTCCTTTTGTTTTGCACGAAGGCCCGGCGCGCGTCCCGCAAACTTGCGCCCTCGATAAAATAAACCGTCGCCGCGCGGCCGATGGCGAAGGTGCCTGCGCCGGCAACCATCCCGCAGACCACATTTCCCCATCCTGGGAAAAACTTGAGCGCCGCACGAGTGCCTTCGCGCAGAACCATGCCAAGGCCGACATTCGCACCCAGCGCGCCGACAAATTCCGTCGCCGCTCGCATGCTCCGTTCACGCCCACCGATGTACATGATGCCGGAGACCATGACTAATTGCAGGGTGGTCAGGATGGGCAGATCCGCGAGTGGAATAGGTTGGGCGCCGATCGCGGCGCAAATCGCACTGGTCGATTTGACCAGCATCTCGGCAATCTGGGTCTGGGCCTGGCGATCGCCGCCGATCCGGACCATCTCGACCCGAGCTTCGTTCGGCAACTCGCTCGCCAGGGTGGCGAGAAGCGCTCGGCCTAACGAGTAGACACCGAGCAGACTGGCCCGCAGGGCAGGCGCCTCCGGCGCCTCGGCGAGCGGCCAGGCCGAATCGGCCCCTGCCATCCGCACTTCGAGCAGTTTGGCTCCCACGCCGGCCTCGCTATTCCAGTTGAGAAACTTTTCCAGTCGCTCGGCCTCTTTCCGGGTTGCTACTTTGGCGTCGCGTTCGGCGGGTAGGAAAAAGAACAGATCGGCCGGTTGACGTTGCAGTTCCTCGCGAACCAGAGCGAGCGCGGCTTCATCGGCGCCGCGCGCGTCGAGCAGTTGAATAGAGCCGTGGTGTCCGAGAGAAATCGTCTGCCAACGATAAAGACCGGTCAGTGTTTCCCGGGCCGGCTTTTCCGCTTCGCGCTCCGAGAAAATATGGCCGGCGAATTCCAGCAGCGGCATTGGGTGCGAGCCGGTCAGGACGAAGCGCGGTGGGCGCTGCTGGAGAAAGAGCTGTTTTAGCGGCGTCAGTTCGCTCAGGACCGGCTTCTGAATGGAATCCGGGAGCTTGCCGAGGAAGCCTTCGAGGCGCTCGACGATATGGAGCAGGACGGTGTTGTTCATCGCATGACTACGGTGGGCCGCCCCAACATGAAGCGAAGAGAACGATTTTGCGAATATCCCGCGAAAATCGTGCACGAGTCGGAGGCAACCGGGTGGAAACGGGAGTCGACCCCGTGCTAATGAACCGCCCCGGGCGCCTCTCGGCCTAACGAATCATGTTTTCACAACTCGGCGACAAGCTGCAGGACATCTTTAAGGATCTGCGCGGGCACGGCTCGATCACGGAGACGAACGTCACCGATGCCATGCGGCAGGTGCGGCTTGCGTTGTTGGAGGCAGACGTCGATTACCAGGTGGCAAAGAAATTCGTCGCGCGAGTGAAAGACAAGGCGCTGGGCGAAGACGTCCTGCGCAGTGTCACGCCCGGACAGCAGGTGGTGAAGATTTTTCACGACGAGCTGACCGAGTTGCTGGGCGGCGACGCCGAGCCGCTCAATCTGGAAAAGCCCGCCCGCATTTTGATGGTCGGTTTGAACGGCGCGGGCAAGACGACCTCCTCGGCCAAGCTGGCGGCCTATCTGAAAAAGCAGGGTCGCAGCTCCGCTCCTGATCGCCTGCGATTTGCATCGGCCGGCCGCGATCGAGCAATTGGCCACTCTCGGGAGACAGGTCGGCGTCCCGGTTTACACCCCCTCGCCTAACGAAAAGGACGTGAAGCGCGCAGCCAGCGGCAGTCTCGAGTGGGCTGCTGAACAGAGCGGCAACGTGCAGATTTTCGATACTGCCGGCCGCCAGGAAATCGACGAAGTCCTGATCGAAGAAATCAAACGGCTGAAGGAATTCCTCAAGCCGCAGGAGGTGCTGCTAGTGGCCGACGCCGCCACCGGCCAGCAGGCGGTCAGTGTCGCGACCCATTTCCACGCGGCGCTCGGCATCACCGGCATCGTGCTTGACCAAGCTCGACGGCGATGCCCGCGGCGGCGCCGCCCTCTCGATGCGCGAAGTGACGCAGCGCCCGATCAAGTTCGGCGGGGTTGGTGAAAAACTCGATCAGTTCGAGACTTTTGTGCCCGACCGGCTGGCCGGGCGCATCCTCGGGATGGGCGACATCGTCGGCCTGGTCGAGAAAGCGGCCGAGGCGATCGACGAGGAGGAAGCCGCACGGATGGAGAAAAAGCTTCGGACCGCCTCCTTCGACTTCAATGATTTCCTGGCGCAGTTCAAGATGATGAAGAAGCTCGGTCCGCTCGAGAACATCCTCGGGATGCTCCCTGGCATGGGCAACATGAAGGACCTCAACGTCGACGAAAAGCAGATCAAACGCACCGAAGCGATCGTCCTCTCCATGACCGATGAGGAGCGACGCCGGCCCGATATTCTCAACGCCAGGCGCCGGCAACGGATCGCCGCCGGCAGCGGCAGCAGCGTCACGCAGGTGAACGATCTGCTGCAGCGTTTCAACCAGATGCGCAAGCTGATGAAGAACGCGGGCAAGATGAAGAAGATGATGGCGCAAATGTCACGAATGAAGAGCTGACTTGCGATTCTCGGGAATTAGGCGATTCGTTCCCTCCCCCGCAGGTTTCAACTCTCAACTACCAAACTATCACTTTAGCGCAGCATGGCCGTTTCAATCAGATTACGCCGAGAAGGCACCAAAAATCGCCCGTATTACAAAGTCGTGGTGGCGGATAGCCGCAGTCCGCGTGACGGCAAGTTTATCGAGATCATTGGGACGTATGATCCGAAAGTGCAGGGCGAGAACAGCACCCTCAAGATCGATCGAGTGGAGCATTGGCTGGCGCGCGGCGCGCAGCCTTCCGACACCGTGCGCAGCCTGATCAAGAAAGGCAAGACGCGCGAAGCCGCAGCGCCCGCAGAAGAGGCACCGGCTCCCGCCGAGCCGGCACAGGTCGAGTCTTCAGCCGCGGAGTAACTCTTATCGGGCGCGCCGCCTAAGGCAGCTATCGCCGCCCGCGGGTCGCCGATCCAGAAGCAGATTGGACAACCCCCGCACGCGTCGCTAAGGTCGGACGCGTGAGACAGTTCCTCGAGTTTATCATCCGCCAACTCGTCGAATTTCCCGATGAAGTTATGCTCTCGGAAATCCCGAACGGCCAGGTAACCGTCTTCCGTCTTCAACTGCGCCAAACCGATGTTGGTCGGATCATTGGGCGCAATGGCCAGACTATTCGCTCGATTCGCGCCCTGCTTTCCAGCGCCGCTGCGCGCCATGGACAGAAGGCGACGCTCGATATCGTGGAGTAGAAAACTGGAGGAGCGGGAGCTCGTCCCTGCGGAGGGTCATGCTTCCGCATGACCAGAGCTACTTGTAGATCTCGACGGTGATTTTCCCGCCCGCATCGATCCGGCCGCGGTACATCCCAGAAGTGTTGAACGAGAGCGCGAAGTTTCCCTTTTTATCCAGCGCGATGAGACCGCCCGTTCCGCCGAGCTTCCGTGCGTTTTCCAACGCAGTCTCCGCCGCTTCCTGCACCTCCATCCCTTTGTCTGCGACCAAGGCTGAGACGGTATGCGCGACTGCCGCCCGGATGAAATACTCACCGTCGCCAGTGCAGGAAACACCGCAGGTCGCGTTATTCGCGTAGGTGCCAGCGCCGATAATGGGCGAGTCACCAATCCGGCCGAACTCCTTGTTCGTCGTCCCACCGGTCGAAGTGCCAGCTGCCAGATTGCCCGCCTTGTCGAGCGCAACGGCGCCGACCGTCCCGTGGCGATCTTTGTCGCCCATCGGGACCGGGCTCGCCTTCACTTTCTGGAGTGCTTGCCAGCGTTCGTCCGTGTAGAAATATTTCTGGTCGACGAACTCGACCCCCATCTTCTTCGCGAAGGCCTCCGCCCCGTCGCCATAAAGCATCACGTGCGGCGATTTCTCCATCACAAGGCGGGCCAGGCTGATCGGGTTGCGGATATGTTTCAAACCGGAGACCGCACCCGCGTTAAGCGTCTTTCCATCCATGATCGACGCGTCGAGTTCGTTCGTTCCTTCATGGGTAAAGACCGCACCCTTGCCGGCGTTAAAAAGCGGGTTGTTCTCCAGCAAATGAATGGCCGCCTCGACCGCATCAAGACTCGCGCCGCCGCGCTCAAGCACTTCGTAACCAGCCTGGAGCGCTTTTTCGAGCCCGTCGCGATACGCCTTCTCCTTCTCCGGCGTCATTGTGCTGCGCTCAATCGTTCCTGCCCCGCCATGAATCACCATGCCGAATTTCATTGGTTCTTCCGTCGCTTGGGCCATAGGCGTTGCAGCAAGGAGCAGTCCTCCCAGCCAGGTTGCAAAATGTGTTTGGAGCATATTTAGAATTCACGTCGACCCGGACGACGAACAGCGGCCGGGAAAACTTGCCGCGCATCTGAAGTAAGGCAACTTCCCCTCTTTATGGCCGACAACGCGTCCCCATCGCCCGGCCCCGCCGAGACGATCGTCTACGCCCCCGGCGATTTGCTCGCCGGAGTCGGGGAGAAGAGCAGGTCCGTGCTCCAGGAGATCGGGAGCATGTTCTGGTTCCTGGTTAACACGGTCACCGAAACCTCCGACCGGGTCCGTCGCGGCCGAGCGCCGTTTCGCGCCGCGAGTTTCTTCCGTTACACCGAGCGAGCCGGAGTCGGCTCGGTGCCGTTGGTCGCGATGGTTTCTTTTTTCCTCGGGCTGACGATGGCGCTGCTCACCGGCTACCAACTGGAGCGCTTTGGGATGGAACGTCTCGTCCCAGGATTGGTAGCGATTGCTTTCACCCGTGAGCTCGGGCCGCTCCTCACCGGCATTATGCTGGCGGCGCGGATCGGCGCTTCCTTTACCGCCGAGCTTGGCACCATGCAGGTCTCAGAGGAGGTCGAGGCGATCGAGGCGATGGGGATCGGGCCGCTGCGATTCCTGGTTGCCCCGCGGATGCTGGCGCTCTTCGCCCTTATGCCCTGCCTGAGCGTGATCTCGAGCCTGGCGGCCATCTTCGCCACGGCGCTCATCTCGCGCGCTTATTTCAATATCGCCGCGATCTATTTCCAGGATCTTGTCCTGCACAGCCTCCTTATTCGCGACATCGTCACCGGCATCCTGAAGAGCTTCATGTTCGGGCTCATCATCGGTGCGATCGCCTGCTACAAGGGTCTCTCGGTCAAAGGCGGCGCGGCCGGCGTCGGCACCTCCACTACCTCGAGCGTTGTCACCGCGATCACAGTGGTGATCGGTTTCGATACCCTCTTCAACATCGTTTACATCATCTTCTTCCCGTGACTGAGCCCCACGTTGTCGAGCTGCGCGATGTCCGCCTCGCTTTTGGCGAAAAAAAAGTGCTCAATGGCGTGTCCTTAAAGATCGAGCCACTCGATCGCCTCGTCATTATGGGGCAGAGCGGGAGCGGCAAGAGCACCATCCTGCGCCTGATCCTCGGCATCCTGCAGCCCACCTCGGGTGAGATTTTCTTCAAACAATTTGAGGTCACTCGCCTGAAGCGGCGCAAGCTTCAGCAGATCCGCACCCAGATCGGAATGGTCTACCAATATTCCGCCCTCCTCAGCTCCCGCAGCGTGCGCGATAACATCGCCCTGCCTCTCGAGGAACTAACCCGCAAAACGAAAAGCGAGATCGACAAAATCGTGGACGAAAAGCTCGAACTCGTCGGCATGATCGACTCGCGTGAGGAGATGCCCTCCGAGCTGAGCGGCGGCATGCGCAAACGTGTCAGCCTCGCGCGCGCCCTCGTCATGGATCCCGAGCTGATCCTCTTCGACGAACCCTCCGCCGGCCTGGACCCGGTCATCAGTTCCGTCATCGACGAGCTCATCATCAGCCTGACCGAGCAATCGAAGGTAACCTCGATTATCGTGACCCATGAGATGGACAGCGCCTTTCGCGTAGGCACCCGGATGGCCATGCTTTACCGTGGCGAAGTCATTGCCGACGCGGCCCCGGAGCTGCTAAAGAAATCGGACCATCCGGTCGTGCGGCAATTCCTGAGCGGCAGCACCGAAGGTCCCATTTTGGAAGGAAGCAAAGATGCAGTTGCGTAGAAACGAGATCATGACCGGCCTCCTCGTGCTGGGCACGGTGGCGATCCTGACTTTTATTCTCGTTATGCTAGGGGCGCCGGGCCTGTTCCGGCCTCTCGTGATCTACAAGATCTACTTCGATAACGCCGCCGGCATCAAACTCGGGGCTCCTGTTCTCCTCGCCGGCCGCAAAATCGGCCAGGTCAAGACCCTTAACTCCCCCGTCTCGCGCGAAGAAGCGGCCCATGCTGTGGAAGCCGCCGGCAATCTCGGGACCGTCACTGGCCCGGCCGGGCACGCCGCCGGCGCTCTCCCCCATTTCGAAGTCCGCATCGACGTTGAGGTCGACCGGACCTCGCTTGTTTACAAAAACTCAAATGTCCGCCTCATGACTCTGGGCCTGCTCGGGGAGACCGCGATCGACATCTCTGGCGGTAACGACCATTCCGGCAAGGCCGAGAGCGGACAGGTCTTTGCTGGCAACCGGGTGGCGGATTTTTCCGAAGCGATCGGCAAGCTCCTCGGCATCGTCCAGCCGCTCGCGACCGAAGCCACCACCACTTTGAAGGAATTGCAGAGCACCGCCGCCAACCTGAACAAAATCACCGACGACAACGCGCCCCTCACTCTCGCCTTGGGCAACTTCAAAATCTTCACCGAGCATCTCAATGAGATCACAGCGCCCGAGAGTTCCCTGACCAAAGCGCTCGCCCACATCGAAGACCTGAGCAATCAACTGACCCAGAACGACAATATCACCGTCACTCTGGCCAATTTCCGGGAGAGCTCCGAGCAATTGAACAACGCGCTCGAAAACCTCGGCCCAGATCTGAAGGAAGCCATCAGCAACACCAAAGACTTCACCGCCACCCTGCGTGCGCAACCGTGGCGGCTCATCTGGCCGACCACCAAGAAATACCCCGAAGCCGAGGGCACGCCCATCCCTGTGCGGCGCGCCACCAGGGTGCGCCGCTAGATGGACGTACAGGCGATTGTGCGATCCTTGTTTGCGGAAGAGCTAGTGAAGCTGGGTAAAGAGCGTGACGATATATGTGATAAAGACCCCGGCAATGATGACGACTGCCAGCTTATGAAGCCACTCGGTGGCGAAAAGGATGCCGCTCAGAGCAAAGGCCATAAACACGCAATGGAAGCCGAGATTCCAAGGATCGGGCAGGCGATGGTCTAGGACGAGATCGCGGCAGATGCTGACCAGAAGCAAAAGAATGAAGAGGGTAAATAGATGGCGCCTTTGCGCAAAGTAGTGCGCCCGCAGGTCCACCTTCCGGTCTTCAGAAAAATCGGGATAAATAAGGCCGGCGACTAGGTAGAGAACGGTGACCTGGGCGAGGAGGATGATGAAGGAAGCGAAGTCCCAGTCGTGCCGATTGCGCAGGCCGAACATCGCCCACCAATTCTGAGCGCAAATGAGGAGGACGATAGCCGCCCACCATTGTACCGGCCAGAAGGAGCGTACTCGCGAGCGGGTGAGCAAACGGCCTCGCATACCGACAAGTATCTGGGTTACAGCAAGCCCAAGGATGATGGAAAGGAAAACGGAAAGGTAACCAAACTCATCCATGGCGAGGAGTCATCAAGGGAAATGAATCTCCCGTCACATCACCATCCCGCCGTCGACGGTCAGGACCTGGCCGGTGATGTATTTGGCTTCCGCGGCGGCGAGGAAGGCCACCGCGGCGGCGATATCTTCTCCTTCGCCGAATTTGCCCAGCGGAATCCGGGGCAGGACCGCTTCCTTGATCTGGGCGGAGAGGACGTCGGTCATATCGGTCGTGATAAAGCCGGGAGCGACGGCGTTGACCGTGATGCCGCGGCTGGCCAGTTCTCGCGCCAGGGTTTTCGTTAGGCCAATGAGGCCGGCTTTGCTGGCGGCGTAGTTGGCCTGGCCGGCGTTGCCCATCAGACCAGCGACCGAGGCGATATTGATGATGCGTCCGCTGCGCTGCTTGACCATGGAGCGCATGACGGCCTGGCAGAAAACGAAGGCGCCTTTCAGGTTGGTATCGATGACGGTGTCCCAATCCTCAATTGACATGCGCATGCTAAGGCCGTCGCGAGTGACGCCGGCGTTGTTCACCAGGATGTCGATGCGGCCGAAGTCCGCCAGGATCTTCGTGCTGGTCGATTGGACGGCGGTGGAGTCGGCAACATCAACGGCGTAGGACCTGGCGGCGTCGGCCCGGCTGGCGTTGATCTCGTCGGCGGTCCGCTGTGCATTCCCTTCGCTGCGGCTAACGGAAGCGATGCGTGCGCCTTCGCTAGCCAGCCGAACGGCAATAGCATGACCAATCCCCCGCCCTGCTCCGGTAACGACCGCGACCTGATTCTCGAATCTCATATCCTTCACCTGAGTGACTGCGCCGCCGCGTGTCAACTGGACCTGCGGAAGCAGGTCCCTCCGGAGGGACGAGCTTTTGCTCGTCCAAGCTCACGGCTTGAGGTCGTTCTTCACGATCTTTCCTTCTTTCATGACGAAGAAGACGCGCTCCGTCGCCGTGATGTCGGCGGTTGGATCACCAGGCATCGCGATGATGTCGGCCAGCTTGCCTTTTTCGACCGTGCCTAGCTTGTCGGCGACGCCGAGGAGCTCGGCGTCCACTGAAGTCGCACTGAGCAAGGCGTCGATCGGCTTCATGCCGAGGCCCGTCATTAGCGCGAATTCCTTGCCATTCATGCCGTGCGGAAAGACGGCGGCGTCGGTCCCAAAGGAAATTTTGACCCCGATCCTAACCGCATTGCGGAACATTTCCGAGCGCGCATCGGTGGCGGCTTTGCCCTTGGCCTGGATAGCGGGCGGATATTGGCCGATCTTTTGCATGACCCACTCCGACGCCATCAGGGTCGGCGTAAGATAAGTGCCCTTCTGTTTCATCAACTGGAGCGTGTCCGGCTTCAAAAAGGAACCGTGCTCGATCGAATCGACCCCGGCATTGATCGCCTCCTTGGCCGCCGCGTCGCCGTGACAATGGACCGCGACTTTCTTGCGCAAACGATGCGTTTCATCGACCAACGCCGCCATTTCCTCCGCGTTCAATTGCGGAACATCGACCTCGTCGGCTAACGAGAGCACACCTCCCGAGACGGCGGCCTTGATTACGTCGGCGCCGTTTTTCACCTCGAAGCGGACTGTTTTACGAATCGCGTCCGGGCCATCGGCGATGCCATCCGTCCAATCGGGTTCACCCCCGAAGAGCATATCGCGGAAACCATTGGTGCCATCGAAATGACCGCCGGTCGCACCGATACCGTGGGTGGCGACGAGCATGCGCGGCCCCGGGATGAGACCCTTGTTGATCGCGTTCCGGAGCGAGACGTCTGGAAAATCATGCGAGTTTGGAAAGCCGCTCCCGACGTCGCGCACGGTGGTGAAGCCGGCCTCGACGGTCGCCTTGGCGTTAGGAATCATCTCAAGCGCGAGTTGGGAGATGTTCTCCTCCATCATTTTGAGGCGCAGCGCGTTGTAGTCGCCGGAAAAGTCGAAGGTGAGATGGGTGTGCGCGTCCATGAAACCAGGCGAAAGAGTGGCATCGCCGAGGTCGATAACCTGCGCGTTTTCGGGAATGGCGACGTTGCTCCCCGCCGCGGTAATGACTTTACCCTCCACCACCACGACCCCGTTAGGCACAAGTGTTTTCGATTTGCCGTCAAAAAGCCGGGCGGCCTTGAGTGCAAAAACCGGGGGCGGCGCATCCACAGCGAAAACCAGGTGTGAAACGCCGAGGACGCCGAGCGCAGAAAGAAGAAATGAAAAGAGCCGCTTCATGCAGCCGGTATAGGAAGCGCAGGGCGATTTGCAAGCCGCAATTCGCCATCGTTCTGAGCGCGAATGGCGTTCCATTGACAGTAACCGTCGTGGTTCTCCGCGAGATCGGCTCGGGCGAAATCGCGGTTGGGAAGGCTTTCCATGTAATCAGCAGTAGCGCCGCAAGTCGGATTGTCGTTCTAAGTGAGTTACTAGGGCAGCGATGGCAATGACCTCATCTTGACCGTCGTGATCCAACCGCCTCTACCGTCAGCTCTGTGCGGTAGAAAGAGCCGGCCGGGGTGGGCCGGCTCGAGTTGAGCTGGAAGGAGTCGATTAGAACAAGGCCGGCGTCGTAGTCGGCGTTCTCGCGCAGGAACCTTTGAATCGAAGATCGGGCGACATCCTGGCAACGCGCCAGGGTAAGATGCGGATGCCAGGGCCGTAAATCGGGCTGAAGTCCGGCCCCCAATGCGGCGTCGGTCACGCTTTTGTGAAGCTGGAAAAGATGGGGATGGCCGCGGCCAACGCCGAGCCAGATGATCTTCGGGCGCCCCTTGACCGGGAAGGTGTCGAGACTGTTGAGCGGCAGGAAGAAGCGGGTAAATTTTAGTCCGGCCAGCTGGTTGCGCAGTCTTTCCTCCACCACCGGGCTAACCTGGCCGAGAAAGGCAAGAGTCAGGTGCAATTGCGCCGGCCGCACCCAGTGCACGACGGGCAAATGCGGGTCTAGCTCAAAAAGCGCCTTTCTGACCGGGAAAGGAAAATCGAGACTAACGAAAAGACGCTTGCCTTCCATTGGAGCAATCTAGCGAGACTGCCTAACGATAACAAGATGCGTATCGGACCAGCAGCCCCCCTGCCGCGGGTTCTCAACTTTCGTTGTGACGAGCCCTCGCGCCGCCGCCCAGCCGTGTCAACCAGGCGGGAACCCTTCCTTCACTGCTCGCTTCGCGACCGGACATTAGTTCATCCCCCTCCACTCCAACCGGCGCGGGCAGGAGCCGGTTGACCAATTTCATGATCTCACCCGTCAAGCTGGGCATGAGTGCGTTGCCGATGATCGCGGCCCGCGCGGACCAACCGATGATGAGCGACGCCTGACCACGCCGGCAGGCCTCGACGATTTTGGCCGCCGCACGCTCCGCATCGATCGCCGCCAATGGAAGTGCGGTCGAGAGTGAAAACCAGGTGAACTCAGCGCCGTGATTGCCTTTAAACTTCGCGTGCCCTTGCGAACCGGTGCGCATCATCCCGGGCGTGACGGTGGTGACGCGGATATCGTCCTGCGCAAGTTCGGAGCGGAAAGCGTCGGAGAGTCCGACGAGGGCAAACTTGCTCATGCTGTAGGGCGCCATGTGGGGCACGGCCACCTTGCCGCCGATCGAGGAGATATTGACGATGCGTCCGCCGCCCCCGCGCCGCATGCCCGGGATGATCTGCCGGATTAAATTAAAAGGCGCCCAGAAATGGAGTCCCATCGATTTCTCGAAATCCGGCCGGCGCATATTCTCGAGCGGGCCGACTTCGATGATGCCGGCGTTGTTGATCAGGACGTCGACGGTTCCAAAATGATCGAGCACGGTTTGAACCGCGCCTAACGACTGGTCGCGATCGAGCAGATCGCAGGGGACGGCCAGCGCCTCGCCCCCGAGCTGGCGCAGCTCCGCGCAGGCGCGAGCGAGTTCCTTCTCATCGCGTGCGAAGAGCGCGAGCCGTGCTCCCTCCCGGGCCAGCTGCCGCGCGATCGTTAGGCCGAGACCACGTGAGCCACCAGTGACGATCGCGACTTTGCCGGCGAACGAATAATCGCTGCGCAGCGCGCGCGCGATCGTCCAGGTGACGAGGCCGACCCCGCCGAGTGTGAGGGCTATTCTTTTCATGTGATTCACTCTAACAGTGAAAGGGGAACCGGCGACCACCGGTCAAACTTCGGCGGGCGTCGTCTCCCCGGAACTTAAACGTCCGCCTCGACCGGAACGGGCGCGGGCAACTTGTCAGCGATGGGTTTGCGGACACTGAGCGCGAGCAGAAAGGCGATAACGAGAAATCCCGCGCCGGCAAAAAACGGCGTCCGCGCATACAAACTGATCGGCTTTGTGAGATCGAACATAAGCAGCCAGCCACCCAGGAGCGGACCGATCAGGCGCCCGACGCTGCCGGCAGATTGCATCAGGCCGAGGGCTCTGCCTTGCCAACTGCGATCGATCATTTGCGAAGCGAGGCCGTTAAGGGTTGGATTGACAAGCCCATTGGCAATGGCGAGAGCAGCACAGACTGCCAGCAACGTGGGGATTGTCGGCACGAGCGGGAGGAGGGCGAGCGCGGCGGCGAGGAGCAAAAGCCCGGCGCGAGCGAGAGCGGTTTCGCCAAACATTTTCACCAGGCGGCCGATCAGACCGCCCTGCAAGATCACGCTAATGATTCCGATGAAGCCGAAGAGATAGCCGGTCTTGCGCGCGTCAAAGCCAAAATGCTTTTCGGTAAAGAGCGCGAAGAGCGTAGTCATGATGGCGAAGCCGGTGATGCTGAAAAAGTAGGTGGCCATGATGGTGCCAAACATGCGCGCGTCGCCGTGCTGGAAGACAGCGGCCAACCGGGTGCGCTGATGCGGCTTGGCGCGATGCTCGGCGGAGAGGCTTTCCGGAAGAATGAAATAGAGCAGGACGGTGTTTACGGCGGCCAGGCCGGCCGCGAAATAGAAAGGCGCCCCGTAAGAAATGTGGCTCATGATACCGCCAATCATCGGGCCGAAGGTGAATCCGAGGCCAAAGGCGGCGCCAATAACGCCCATCGAGCGGGAGCGATTCTCCGGCGTACTGATATCGGCAATGTAGGCCTGCGCGGTCGAGATGTTGCCCCCGGTCGCGCCGTCAATGATCCGAGCCGCGAAGAGGAGCGGGAGCGAGCTCGCCCAACCCATGATGAGGAAGCCGATGGCGGTCCCGGCCAGGCTAATAATCAGGACCGGGCGTCGCCCGACGCGATCGGAGAGCCGGCCGAGAAGTGGCATAAAGATGATCTGCATGCCGGAGTAGATGCCGGTGAGCCAGCCGATCTCGACCGGGGTGGCGTGAAAATGCTGCGCGTAGAGCGGCAGGACCGGGATGATGATGCCAAAGCCCACCATGTCGATGAAGACGGTGAGAAAGATGAGGAAAAGCGGAGACATTTTGGGATGTGATGAGCGATGAGTGTCCAGCTAAAGGGCGCGGCTGACAACTCGTCACTCGTCAGATTCTGTTAGCCGTGTTTGCGATTGAAACGGGCCACTTCGCGCGCGGTTTCGCGATCGGTCGCGCGCTTTTTCAGGTCGAGGCGTTTGTCGCGCGCTTCCTTGCCGGAGGCCACGCCGACCTCGGCTTTGATCCGGCCATTTTTCCAATAAAGCTTCAGGATGACGAGGGTGCGGCCGGCGATGTTCGTTAGGCCGTAGAGTTTGTCGATCTCACGGCGGTGGAGGAGGAGCTTGCGCACCCGCTTGGAGGCCGGCACTTCGTGGCTCGCCTGCAGATAGGGCTGAATGTCGGCCCCGTAGAGAAAGGCTTCGCCCTTCTCGATTCGGGCAAAAGCGTCGCCGATGTTGGCTTTGCCGGCCCGGATGGATTTGACCTCGCTGCCCTTCAATTCGACCCCGGCCTCGAACCGCTCGAGAATGTGGAAATCGCGCAGTGCCTTGCGATTGAGAATGGTCTCAGCGGGCATGGTCGGCGCAGACCGGCACGCGAGAGCCGTTACGCCTCGGTAACATCACCGGTCAGCTCTTCGTAGGTAAGCTTGCCGGCGATGATTTCCTTTAAGGCGATGTCAGTGAGGGAGGATTTTGGGGTGGCTTCGACCAGCGGCCGATGCCCGATGCCGAGCTGACGAACGCGTTTGGAAACGACATTGATCAGCAACTGCTGGTTCGGGATCACTTTGGCTGCTTCTTGCAGGAGTTGAGCGGTCATATTTCTCAAGGAACGGACGGAACGAACTGACCCTGGCGCAAATTGCAGGAGGGTCGATGAGCCATTCGTTAGGGCTGAAGGAGTGGAAATCGAAGCAAGCATTGGCGGGCGCAAGCGGATTTGGATAATGCGCGCAGCGACCGCCTTGTCAACGGATTTTCTTGCTTCAAATCGAATCACTTGCCAGGGTGTGAGAAGTGCGCGAAATAGGGGCTCTGCGCGGTCTGCGGTTTCCCACCCGGAGGCCGCGTGGCGCGAATTTTCGGGCTGTGGCTCAGCTTGGTAGAGCGCCTGCCTCGGGTGCAGGAGGTCCAGGGTTCAAATCCCTGCAGCCCGATTTTTTCCTGCTCCGTTTTTTTGACGGAGGCGAATTGCAGGCCACCGTGCCGCGGCACCATCTCCGATGAACGATTCTGTTCTCACCACGATCGCCGTCACCGGCTTTAGCATCGCGTTTTTCCACGCCGCCATTCCGACACATTGGCTGCCTTTCGTCCTGACTGCGCGGGCGCAACGCTGGAGCCGCGCGAAGACGCTCGCCATCACCGCGTGGCGGCCACCGGCCATGCTTGTTTTACCGCACTCCTCGGACTTCTGGTGGCGTGGCTCGGGATTGCCCTGAGCGAGCGCATCGGGAGCTGGTTTCCGCGGATCGCGGGCGGCGCCTTGATTCTCTTCGGGCTCTTTTATGTTGTCAGGCAATTGACCGGCCATACTCATACGCACCTGCATCTCGGCCGCGGTCGCCATGCGCATGACCATGATCACCACCACCCGCAGCCAGCGCGGATGTCGCTGACCAAGTCTGACCTCGCCGCGATCGCGAGCCTGCTGGCGTTGCTGACTTTCTCGCCCTGCGAAGCGTTCGTGCCGGTCTACGTCTCCGGCGTGCGTTACGGCTGGCATGGCTTCGCGCTCCTCACGCTAATCCTGACGGTAGGGACGATCGCCGGGATGGTCGCATTCACCGCCCTCGCCCTCACCGGCATCGAACAAGTGAAATTGCGCTCATTCGAAAAATACGAGGCAGGAGTGATGGGCGTGCTGTTGTGCGTGGTCGGGCTGCTGATTATTCTCTTCGAGAAATGAAAACTGAGAATTCGCAACTGACCGTCGGCGATGCGGCGCCCAACTTCACTGCCAGCGCCGTCGGCGGAAAATACGGCGCCGGCCAGGTCGTTAGTCTAAGGGACTTTCGCGGCCAGTCGGTGGTCCTCTATTTTTATCCGAAGGACGATACCCCCGGCTGCACTGCCCAAGCCTGCGGACTTCGTGATTCCTGGAGCCAGTTCGAGGGACGCGCCGAAATTTTCGGCGTGAGCATCGACTCCAGCAAGAGCCACGAGAAGTTCATCGCGAAATACCAGCTCCCCTTTCCGCTTCTCTCGGATCCGGAAAAGGAAATCGTGAACGCCTACGGTGTCTGGGTAGAAAAGAGGATGTATGGGAAAAAATACATGGGCGCGGAGCGGACTACGTTCGTGATCGATGAAGCCGGACGGATCGCCACCGTCCTGCGGCAGGTGAAACCGGCAGAGCACGTCGAGCAATTGCGCCAGGCTTTACTGTGATCGGATTCGTATCTTCCACCCTGCTTGTAACGACCCACCGCGCGCAAGCGAGACCGAAATGAGTTGCCAAGCGCATCATTCAATTTACGTTCGCTCCTCGCGACCGGGTTTGGTCGCGGATTTAAGATGCTGATCCTCGGCATTCCGAAATCGGCAGATTGAAATCTTCCCTATGGGCTCGCTGAAAAAACGACGAAAAGCAAAAATCTCCAAGCACAAACGCCGCAAGCGGATGAAAGAAAACCGCCACAAGAAGCGTTTGCGCTACAAGTCGTAAATTCAGCGGACCAAGCTTGGCCGTTCTTCATCGCCGCCGAATGCTGCGAGGCTGCGAAAGCCGCTAAGGCACTACGGTGAGCGTGAGGTCATTACCGTCGCCGCCTTCGTAGTCGGCTTGGAACGTGTTAGCACCGACGATTAGCGTCGCGCCGTCGGCCAGGTTGGCGAACGTCCCGGCGATCGGCGCCGCTGAGCTGTTCTCAAGCACCGTGAAAGAAGTGCCGGTCTGAAGTGCGTCAGAGCCGATATCTGTGAGTGAAAACTGGGCGCCGGCAGCAATCGTTACACGTTGGCGATCACTGCATCAGCGGTTTGGGTATCGCTGCTCAGCTCTCCCAAATAGACTCCGTCAGCATTGACGGCCAGGCTGCCCTGAATGGTCAAATCGCCGATTTCTCCCACACTCGAACCCGGCGCGACCGACCCGCCAGAACCGCTTCCCGTTCCCAGAGTCACGGCGCCCGCAATCGTGCCCTGGCCGCCCAGAGTTCCCGCATCGACCTGGACCGCGCCCGCGCCGGTGCCCGAGTCGGTCACGTTATTAACAAAGAGTGCGCCCGCCGTGAGGACCGTTACTCCAGTGTAGGTGTTCGCGTTGGTCAGAGTAAGCGTCCCAAGGCCGGATTTGGTCAATGAGCCGCCTGTTCCATCCTGCAACCCGCCCATATCCGAGATCACTCCGTCGAAGGAAGTGCTGAGATCATTCGCGCCCACGTTGAGAAAATTACTCCCGAGAAAGATCAGACCGTCGCCTTCAATCGAGCCTACGCCGCGGACCAATTGGTCCGGTCGGCTGACGTCGAGACTGCCGTTGCCGAAGACTTCGATCCGACAGAGATCACCTGTGGAGTCATTCATAAAAAGGATGGTGGCGCCGGATCCGGGGCCCGCCCCTCCATTGGCAATCAAGGTCGCGGCATCGGCGCTGGACCTATTAAAGATCAAACGCGCCCCGCCGCCTCCGAAGACCGCGCCGCCATTGTTGATGATTGTGCAGGACTGAGCACTGGATTTGGCGAACCTGATGGTGCCGCCCTCCGCGCCGAAAGTGGTGCCCCCATTGTTGGTGAAAGTCGCGGTCCCACCATCGGCCTTGTGCAAGGAGGTAAAGCTATTGTTGATTATGTTGGCACTTCCGGCGGTGGCTTCATCCCCCGCCCGCAGGCCGCCTTTGAAACTCAAAGTTCCATCATTAACGTAGGTCCCATCGCCGGCGGTGGTCCCCTTCTGAAACTCGATCCGACCGTTTGTGTTATAAGTTACTAAACTGTTACCGCCGACAGCTCCTTTTTGGAAGTAGATCGTTCCATTGAAAGTCTGCATAAGGCCCGATTCGTTTATGACCCCGCCATTATTAAAGACGATCAACCCGTTAATGGTAAAGTGGCTGGCTCCCGGATTAAAGGTAACTGAGTGAACGTTTGCCGAAGCCGTGGTCACATTGGTCACGGCTGACTCGCTAAAGACAGCCTGGGCATCAACCGCATTGGGCACCCGGGTTGGAACCCAATTCTCGGCCAAATCCCAGTCGCCATTCGTGGGATTACCTCTCCATTTGGACTCGGGATGGGGCAGAGCAAGCACGCTCGCCTGGAACGCAAGGAAGAGTGAGAGCAGGCCCGTTCCAAGAGCAAAGCGCTTCGACGAATTCAGGGAAATTTGGCAATCTGATTGATACATAACTCTACTTTCTAGTCCCGGTGACTTCATTTGCACTGGCAGCACTGCCTGACAGGAGCGCGGATCCCGGGACAAACGCTCGCGACCGCTCAGGCGCGCGGAAAGAAAAGACGGAGAGCCGATGCGGCGATTGGTGGCGACTGGAAACGCTCGATGGGCCTGATGTGAGTCAGACCCTTTGCCTTCCGCAAGTCGTGAAGGGTCGGCATGGTTCGGTTGAACGGAAAAAGATTACGGTTAGCCGCATCGAAGTCAATTCCCTCTTCCGCAATTCCAAAATTTCGCGCCTTGCCTTGACTGGTTTGCGCCCACTCTGTGGCGCCATTACGGTTTGGCCCAATGACGCATGGAGTTCCGTATTGGCGAAGCTGGATCGTCCTCGCCAGTTGTTGTGTCGGCCCTATATCGGCCTCCGCGCGATCGGCCGCTGAACGTCACAATGATTCAGCTCCAGTCAGAGCGGCGCGGCAGGACGACTCGCTCGTGTTGCATCCTCCGAAGGACCTCGCGCTTCAGCCCGAAGGGGAGCGCAAGGCTCGCGCCCTCCTTGACTACGTAAGGGCGCTCGACCTGCAGGAAAACGGCGAAGGCGAAAAGGCGCTGGAAGCGTTCGAGCGAGTGCTGAACGTCGATCCGGGCGAGATCGATCTCGCGACCCGGGTTGCGTTTCTGCTCACCCAGCAGGGCGATTATCCGCGCGCCATCGATATCCTCAAAGACGCGGTCAAAGTGCAACCCAAAGAACCCGGCCCCTATCTCCAGTTGGCCTACATTTACGCCAAATACCTCAAGAAGATGGAACCGGCGATTCGTTACGCGCAAGCGGCGATCAAGCTTGCCCCTACGGAAATCGATGGTTACCAGCGCCTGGCCGAGGTAGAGTTGACCGCGCGCCAGCCGAAAGAGGCCCTCCGCACTCTCGATCGCGCCTCCCAGGTAGAAACGAACGATCCATCTTTCTGGATCCAGCTGGGCAAACTCTACCTCGCGCTCGTCGCCCAGCCGGAGAAGAACCCGAAACAGAAGGACCTCGACAAGGTCAACACGGTCTTTCGCAAGGCCCTGGATCTCGCACCAGGTGACGCTTCGGTGGTAAAGGATGCAGCCGACTACTTCGCCGCTTCGCAGCAGGTGCAGGAAGCCATCCCGCTCTATCTCCGTGTGCTCGAGCTTCAGCCTAACGATTCCAACGCTCGCGAAAAACTAGCCACCGGTTTCATGCTGACCAATCAGCGCGGGAAAGCGATCGGGATGCTTCAGGAAATCATCCAGGCCCATCCAGAAAATTATCAAACCTACGAACTGCTCGCGCGCGTGCTGGAGGAAGACGCCAAAGCATTAGTCGCGGAGAAAAAGTATGACGAGGCCAAGGCTGAGTTTGCCAAGGCCGCGGCGAATTACGAGCAGAGCCTGCTGATTAACCCCGCTCAGCCGGATAACTATCTCCATCTCGCCGAACTCCTCCTGGCGCGGCTGCGCGACAACGAGCGTGCGGTCCGACTTATGCAGGAGGCACGCCGGCGGTTCCCCGGTTCGCCACAGGTCACTTACCTCCTCGCCATTGCTCTGCGGGAGGCACAGCACGCTCAGGAAGCCGTCACCACTTTCGAGGAGGCGCTGCACGAGAGCGAGGCTAATGGCCAGGAGATAGGGAACGACCGCTTCTTTTTTGAATATGGCGCGGCAGCGGAAAAGGCTGGCCTCTACGACAAGGCGGCGGAGCTTTTCAAACGCGCGATCGCGCTCGACCCGGTCGATGCCGCGCAGGCCTATAACTATCTCGGTTTCATGTGGGCTGACCAAAACATGCACCTCGATGAGGCGGAGAATTACATCAAGCTGGCCATCGCCGCCGAGCCGGATAACGGCGCCTATCTCGATAGCCTCGGCTGGCTCCATTATCGCCAGGGCAAATACGACCAGGCACTGGCCGAGTTGCTCAACGCCACCCAGGCATTGAAGGAAGAAGACCCCACCGTCTTCGAGCACATTGGCGACACCTATGGGGCACTCAACCAACCCACTCAAGCGCTCGATTACTGGCAACGTTCGCTCAAGCTTGATCAGGCTAACAAAAGGCTGGCCGCGAAGATTGCAGAAGTTAAAAAGAAGTTGAGCAAAGGCGACCCGGCCGGCGCTACTCCGATCAGGTGAAAAAATATCCGACGCTCTGGCAACGCAAAACCATGTGGGCTTCGCTCACCGCGATTTTCGTCGTCATTCTTTTCCTGATTGTGGGGACCGTGGTCTGGGTGGGGGCCAATATGGTGGCGTTCCTGCAACCAATCCTGATCCCGGTGGCTATCGCCGGGATCCTCGCCTACTTCCTCGATCCGGTCGTGACTTACCTCGCGCGGCGCGGTTTTGGTCGGACGAAGGCAGTCCTGACCATTTTCGCGATTGCTTTTCTGGCCATCGCCTCACTCCTTGCCTGGATCATTCCGATGATTTCCGTACAGAGCGCGAGTCTAGCGCGACAACTGCCCGCATTCACCATTCACGTTCGCGACGAAGTCGTCGATCTACTCTATCGTTACGAACACACCTTCGGCCTCGGCGCCAAAACGCAGGAGGGCGGCGCCACCACCGGGTTGGTAAATTGGCTGCTGGCCGCTCCCTCGGCACCCCCAACCCCATCCACGCCGACGCCCGGACCGAGCGCCACTCCGCCGCCTGGTAACGGCGAAGTGATCGGACCGGCCCCGCCCAAGTTCACTTCAGCGGATAGACAGCGCATCCAGGACTGGGTGCAAAAACAATTGCCGGCCCTGGAGAAACAATTGCCCGACCTGATTTCAAAGATCTGGATCCTGATTAAGACAAGTGTCGGCGGCTTTCTCGGTGTGACGGGTTTTCTCCTTAGTCTGGTGATGGTGCCGATCTACTCCTTCTTTCTGCTCAAAGGCCGTCCCGAGATCGAACGGCGCTGGAAGGAGTATCTCCCGCTGCGCAATTCGCCACTCAAGGACGAAGTCGCGACCACTATCTCGCAGATCAACAGTTACGTCATCGCCTACTTCCGCGGCCAGCTTCTGGTCTGTTTGGTCGACGGCATCCTCATTGGCACCGCACTCACCGTCTTCGGACTGAACTTCGCCCCCCTGATCGGCCTGCTGGTGATTCCCCTCACCATGATTCCGTACCTTGGTATTGTCATTTGCTGGGTCCCGGCAGTCCTGATCGCCGCCGCGCAATGGGGTGATTGGTGGCACCCCTTCTGGGTCACGATCATCTTCATCGTGGTGCAAAATCTCGAGGGCTTGTTCTATGCTCCGCGCATCGTTGGCAACTCCGTCGGACTGCATCCGATGACGGTGATCGTTTCCATTTTCGTCTGGGGCCTGCTCATCGGCGGTCTGCTCGGGCCGCTCCTTGCCATCCCACTTACCGCCACGATCAAGGTCCTCCTCGCCCGTTACGTATGGGGGCCGCGGTTACGCGAAGAAGTGATGGATGCAATCGACGACGATCCCGACGATCCCCCGGAACCTGAAGTCGCGGTCGCGACCTGACCCGCGCCTGGACGGCGGTCGACGGTTGCGAAGGAGCCGTGGTCCATCTAGGGAACGGGACGATGCCCGCAAAGCCAAGACGTGTTCGCCGCAAACGCTATCGCCGCCTCTCATGGGTGCGCGATCTACAAGTGCGCAGCGGATTGGTCATTTCGCTCTTCGTCGTCCTTGGTTTCGGCGTCGGCCTCTTCACATTTTCTTCCGCGCGCAGAGGCTGGAATCGCTGGCACAAAACGCGGCTGCTGGCCGAGGCCACCGATCGGCTGAAGAACCACGAGCTGGATGCGGCCGAGATCCTTTCACGCAAAGTGCTCAGCATCGATCCCAACTCCGTGGTCGCCGCCCGCCTCCTTGCCGAGACGATGGAACAACAAAACCGCGCCGAGACGGTCGCCTGGCGCGCACAAATCGCACGGCTTGACCCCGGGTTGGAGAACGAATTAAACCTTGCTTCCGCCGCCTTGCGCTTCGGTCAGCTCGACATCGCCCGCGAGGCCCTCGGTCGAATCGAAACGCAAGATCGGGACAAGGCCGCCTATCACGTGGTGGCCGGTTGGTTATCACGTGCGCAGGGAAACATCGCCGATGAAGAAAGGCATTTCGCCGCCGCGGTAGCGAAAGAACCGGGCAACGACGTCTACCAATTCAACCTCGCGGTTCTGCAAATCCTTTCATCCGACCCCGAGAAAAATGCCGCTGCCCGCAGCCAGCTCGAGCGCCTCAGCAAAGTGGCGCAGTTCCGCACCGAAGCGTTGCGGGCCCTGCTCGACAATGCGCTCCGCCAAAATCAAACCGAGGTGGCTAACGAGTTGGCCCAGGCTTTGCAGATGAGCCCGCAGGTCACCTTCGCCGATTACCTCCTCTGCCTCGACCTCTACCGAAAGCTCAACCCGAAGAAATTCGATGCGTTGCTCGACAAAGTGAAACCAGTCGCGGCCCGCAATAGCCGGGATCTCGCCCAGCTCCTCGCTTGGATGAATAAGAACGATCTGGCCAGCCCGGCGCTCAAGTGGAGTGAGAAGTTGCCGGACGACCTAACGAATCAACCACCCGCCGTGAGCGAAGTGGCGGCGGTACTTGCCAGGACCAGGAATTGGTCGCGTCTGAAGCGCTGGACGCGGAGCGGCTCCTGGGGGGCCGACGAATATCTCCGCCTCGCCTACCAAGCCTACGCCGCACGCCGTTCCCGCCGCACAGCAGCCGAGGCTACCGCTGAATTCGGGGCGCTTTGGAATTCGGCCGAGGAAGCCGCGGCCGCGAATCCCGAACACGATCTCGCCCTGGCGCGACTCGCTTCCAGCTGGGACCTGAGTCCGGAAGCCGAGCAGCTTTGGCTGAAGGTCGCCAAGAGCCCGGCTAGCCGCCGGGAAGCGCTCGATGCGCTCTACGCTCTCTATCGCGAGACGAACGACCTGCCTAACCTTCGACTGACCGCGCAGCGCTTGCATGAGAGCTCGCCCGACGAAGTGGGACTCGCTGCCACCGCCGCCCGTTTCGCCTTGCTCCTCGATCGCAATACAGAGGCAGGCCGCACTCTCGCCCGGCAGGCCTATGAGAAGGCGCCTAACGACACCGCCGCCGCCGTCACACATGCCTTCGCCCTCTATGGCACCGGGCGCACCGCTGACGGAATTGCTGTTTTGAAAAGGCTGCCACCCGATCAACTCAACGATCCGCACGCCGCCGTCTACGCCGCCCTTCTTTACGACGACGACAACCAGCCCGAAAGGGCCAACCAATATATCGCGCTCGCCCGCGCCGGAGCCATTTATCCGGAAGAAAAGCTACTTCTCGAGGAAATCGCCACCCGCCGTCAAAATGCCGGCGCGCCTAACGAATCGCCTTCCCCCTCGCTCGCCCCTCGTTGACCCCGCGGGGCTTACTTGTCGATCTGATAAGCTTCGATTAGGGCGAGGCCCACCGTATCATTGGCCCCACGGACCACCGCGGTATACGCACCAGGGCTCAGCGTGATGACGATGGCGGACTCAGCATCCTTCGTCGGGGGCGCGCCGGTGGCGATGATTCCCCCTTCCTGATCGCTCCGCCAGTCATCGTTGCTGGCGACAAGCGCGCCGTCTTTATCGTATAATTCCAAAGTCGGATCCTGTAGCGCATCAGGAAAAGGCAGTGACGTCCCAATAGCACGAAAAAGCACTTTCGCCGGCGCATCGCCAAGAATGATCATGCCTCCGATCATGGCCTTGTCGCCGGTCTGGACATTGCCCCGGGTCGAGACGTTGGCCAATCTGGAGAGAGCGGCGGGCTCCAGGTCATAAACCTCAATCAGCCCGATGCCGGTCGCCTCGTTAACCCCGCGCAGAACAGCGGTGTATGACCCAGGATCAAGGCTCAAAACCACCGCGGACTCCAAGGGCTGAGTCGGGGGTATTTTACTCGCCCTGATAGATTCCACGTCGCCGTCCTGCCAGTTGTCGTTGGTCGCGATAGTCTGACCGCTGTCGTCGTGAATCTCAATGATTGGGTCAGCCAGCGCACCCGATAGCCCGAGCGACGGCCCGATCCCGCGAATAATCACCTTCTTGGTTTCGGTTCCACCGATAATAAAACCGCCGATCAGACTGTTTTCTCCAAGGCCCACATCCAAGCGTGTCGAGATGTTGCCTAACGAGACAGGAATCGGGCTTGGAGTCGGGGAGGGACTCGGTGTGGGCGTAGGGGTTGGCGTTGGAGTCGGTGTTGCTGTCGGCGTCGGTGTTGGCGTCGGCGTTGGTGTTGGTGTTGGTGTTGGTGTTGGTGTTGGTGTTGGTGTTGGTGTTGGTGTTGGTGTTGGTGTTGGTGTTGGTGTTGGTGTTGGTGTTGGTGTCGGTGTCGGTGTCGGTGTCGGTGTCGGTGTTGGCGTCGGTGTCGCGTTAGTCTGCACAATTTCCCCGGTCCCACTGAAGGCTGGGGCACTCACACCTCCGGCAATCACGATTCGCCCGTCATTCAGGAGAGTGGCAGTGTGATTTTGACGAGCGACAGTCAAGTTGCCAAAGAAGCTAAATTGTCCGGTAGCAGGGTCGTATAACTCGACCGATGTCAGGGCTTGTTCCAAGCCGCCGAAAGCACTATTCCCGATGGCGGCGCCACCAATAACCAGGACCTTATTCATCAGTGAACCCCAAGCTGGATTCGAGAGCAGGATGGCTACATGCCGCAATCGTTCCAGATCAAGACTGCCTTCGAGGGAGTAGGTGTCGGTCGAGGGATTATACAGGTCAGCCCGATTCTCGACCGTGATGCCGCCGGTCACGATGATTGTTCCGTCCGGGAGGAGAGTGGCATCGTGTTCGGTCCGGCCTACGTTCATCTCTTCGCTAGTGTAGGTGAAGGTCCCCGTACCTCGGATCATAAATTTCACAAGTCGGAGTCCCAGAGTCAGGCACGGTTGATCCATTGGAACCCGGGGCTCCTCCAGAAACCAAGACGGTGCCGTCCGGGAGAAGGTTGGCGTGATGGCGCTTCCTTTGCAGGTTGAGCGGGCCGGTTGAAGAAAACGTTTCAGTGACCGGATTAAAGACATCCGCAGCCGCGGTCGGCGTAGCACCATGTCGGCCGCCCGCCATAAGCACGCGGCCATCGAGCATCCTGGTCGCTGTAAAAAGCGAGCGGCCGATTTTCATGTCCGCGATCCGGCGAAACGTTTGCATCGCGATGTCGTATATCTCAGCCTGGACGGAATCGTTGGTATCGGTCTTACCGCCCGCCAATAAAACTCGGCTATCATCCTGCAAAAGGGTGGCAGTGTGACTCTTCCTTGCCTGGTTCAAGGTAGCGTCGAGCGCAGAGAACGTGTCGCTCGATGGGTCGAATAATTCGGCGGAATTGAGCAGCGCTGAATCCTGGCTTCCGCCGGCCAGCAAGACCTTTCCATCTGGCAATAAGGTGGCCGTTTGCTGATTTCGCCTCACCGTGAGGTCAGGCAACGGCGTAAAAGAAGAAGTGTCGGGATGAAGCATCTCCGCCGATTGTAAAGTGAGGCTGCCGGTGACTCCGCCAGCCACGAAAATTGTCCCATCCGTCAGGAGGTTGGCACTGAGGCCCGACCGATTTTCGTTCATCGGCGGCAGATTAGTCCAGGTCGCCATCGCCGGGTCATAGATCTCGTTAACCGCGAGGAAGCCGCTCTCCAAGGTGGTTCCTCCCGTGGCGACCACCTTCCCGTCGGGTAACAGGACGAGGCGATGATTGGACCGATGAAAATTCATTGGGGTGGTGGAGACGAAACTCTGGGTGACAGGATCGTATAGATCCACTTCATCTTGTGGGCTGGTGCCGGTGAAGCCGCCACTGACGAGCACCCGGCCATCGAGGAGACGAATGCTTTGATGATTGGCCCGGGCCACTCTCAGATGATCCGTTAGGGTGGTAAAAGTCTGGGTATTTGGATCATATATCTCCGCCGAAACAGTGGCTGCAGGCCCAACATACCCACCGGCGATCAGAACTGTGCCGTCGTTGAGCAGAACTGCGGAATGGCTGGAACGATTTGCGGGAACACTGGCCAGGACGGTAAAAGTTTGATTGATCGGATCACACAGTTCGGCATTCTTACCGCCGACCAGTAATATCTTGCCATTGTTTAGAAGGGTCGCCGTGTGCTTGCTTCGCGGAATCGACATGATCGAGGCAAAGGCGGTGAAGAGTCCCGTCGCCGGGTTATAAATCTCCGCGGTTTTCAGCACCTGGCCACTTCGCAAGTCTCCACCGATAATGAGGACCCGTCCGTCTGACAACTTGGTCGCAGTGTGGTCGCCGCGCGCGGTAATGAGCGAGCCGGTCGGAGTGAGGCTATTGGTCGTCGAGTCGTAAAGCAGCGCGCTGCCGACGTCAATGTCCTCATTGATGCCGCCGACGATCAAAACCTTGCCAGAATCAAGGAGAGTCCCCGTGTGCCCCGCCCGTGGCGGACTTAGCACAACCGATGTGTTCGCCTGCGCAAGCGAGGCGATCATCGCTGGTATCAGAAACAAAAGAGGGAAACGAGCTTTCATAGATAAGCGCCATGATTCAAAGAGTGACCTCGCGCTTGTATTTTGAATACCACGGAAGGGCATTTGCCGTCCACCATTTTCTGGCCAACGACGAAAAAGAGCGTGTTCGGGAGGATGCCGGCTCGATGATAAATCTTGACTTCGACAACTAAAAAGTGAAGAAATGAAGATTAATCACTAAAACTAAACTTATGAAAATCGCTCATGTTCCTTACCTAATCGGTTCGATTTGTCTCGTTAGCGCCGCTTCCGTCCTAGCGGCATCGCCTTCGCCGGAGGGCCGGGGATCATTTCTCGGCTCGTCGCGCGCCGTTTACGACGCGTTTCACTCCGATGCCTCCATCATCAAACCCACTCCCCTTGTCGAAGCTCCCCTGATCGTCACGGCGGCGGTTTATCCTAGCGAATTCCGAACGATCGACGGCTCCGGTAACAATCCGACCAATCTTGGCACCGCCGGCACCACCATTGTTCGCAAGACGCCAAACGGTTATGGCGACGGAATTGGCACCCCGGCCGGTGGCACTCGAAAAGGCACACGCGAGATCAGTAATTTGGTCAACGCCCAAGCCCAGGTCTTTCCGAACTCTGACAACATCTCCAGTTATGTCTGGGCTTGGGGTCAGTTCACCGACCACGACATGTCGATCATCAAGAACGCAAACCCTGCAGAGATCTTCAATATCCCTGTCCCGGCCGGCGATCCGCAGTTCGATCCGCAAAATCGCGGCAACAAAACCCTTCCCTTTCAGCGCTCAAGCTGGACTTTCGTAAATGGAGTGCGGACCCAGATCAATGCCAATAGTGCTTTTCTGGACGCCTCACAAATTTACGGAAATGATAACAATCGACTCAAAAACATGCGCCTGCGCGACGGGACTGGACACCTCGCTTCCAGCGACGGCAATCTGCTCCCTTTCAATGTCACTGGCCTTCCCAACCAGCCGCAGAGCCAGCCCGGCAAAGTCATTAATCCAGCGGATTTTTTCCTGGCCGGCGATGTTCGCGCGAACGAGCAGGCGGGATTGACCGCGCTACAGACTCTTTTCATGCGGGAGCACAACTTCTGGGCCGACACGATCAAGGCTGCGAACCCAACCTTTAACGAGGACGCCATTTTCTTCCGGGCGCGCGCCATCGTAAATGCGGAAACTCAACTGATCACTTATCGCGATTTCCTTCCGATCTTGCTCGGGCCGAACGCGCTCCCTCCTTACCCGGGCTACAACTCCGCCATCGATCCTCGGATTGCGATTGAGTTTTCGACGGCTGGCTTTCGGGTCGGCCATACCTTCCTTCCCCCGGTCTTAATGCGACTGAACTCCAAGGGCAGGCCAACCCCCGGTGATATCGCCCTGGGTTCGACCTTCTTTGAACCACAATTGACCGTCACTGGCGGAATTGAGACCTATCTGCGCGGCCTCGCCAAACAGGTCCCTCAGCAAGTGGACGCCTACGTGATCGATGCGGTGCGCAACTTCATATTTCTCGGGAGCCAAGGGTTCGATTTGCCGTCGCTCAACATGCAGCGGGGGCGCGATCATGGCTTGGGAAGCTACAATCAGGTTCGGATCGGTTATGGTCTGGCGCCGAAAGCGACTTTTGCCGAAATGACTTCAAACCTCGACTTTCAGGCGCGCCTCGCCTCTGCCTACACTTCGCCAGACGATGTGGACGTATGGGTCGGCGGTTTGACTGAAGACCATGTCAATGGCGGCCAGGTGGGCGAGACTTTCTTCACCATCATCAAGGATCAATTTGAGCGGCTGCGCGATGGCGATCGTTTCTGGTATGAGTCGTATCTCGATGCGGACACCCTGGCCACCGTCCAACAGCAGTCGCTCGGTGCCATCATCAAACGCAACACCATCATCTCTCGCGAAATGCAGGACGAGGTGTTCCACGTCAACTAATCCTACGGCGGAAAGCTACCAAACTTCATACTTGTCTAGCGAGGCGCGCCCAACAACGGGCGCGCCTTTTCCGTTTCAACCGGGAACCGCTTGGGCGAACCCGGGGCCGGAATTCAGTCCGCTGACGAAGAGCTTGCCATAGCCTGCTCGACGATCAGCGCGGCCAAAGATTGCGTCGCCTCGTCGAGTGCGCCGTTGGCGGCCTTGAGTCGCGCTGTTTCATGCGTCTGCATGGCTTCCCGCACTTTGCCCGTCAGTTGTTCAATTTGCTTCCTCTCTCGCGGCGGCAGCCGCTCGCCAGCAAGACGGAGCGCTTTCTCGACCGCCTCCAGCATTTCTTCAGATTTGAGGCGCGTCTCGGTCCAAACTCGCTCGCTCATGTCTTCGAAGGCGTGCTCGAGCGAGTCGGCGATCATGGCCTCGACGGCTTCGTCGGAGACGTCGACCGCGCTCGTGAGGGCGACGACTTTTTCGACTCCGGTTTTGGTGTCGCGGGCCAGGACCTGCAGAATGCCGTCGGCGTCAATCTCGAATTGCACTCCCACGCGCGCCACGCCCTTGGCCGCGGGCGTGAACTCGAGCTCGAATTCGCCCAAGGTCCAGTTGTCGGTCGCCATCTCGCGCTCGCCCTGCAGGACTTTGATTTTCATCGCGCGCTGCTGGCTGACCGCGGTAGTGAACATTTCCCCGGCCTTGACCGGGATGGTGGAGTTGCGCGGGATGATAACGTTCATGAGGCCGCCGAAAGTCTCGATACCTAACGACAAGGGGGTGACATCGAGCAGGACGACATCCTGCACCGCACCGGAAAGAATCCCGGCCTGGATGGTTGCCCCGAGGGCGACGGCTTCGTCGGGATTCTGAGAAACGTTAGGCTCGCACCCGAACAGCTCGGCGACAAATTGCCTAACGACCGGCATCCGGGTCATGCCGCCGACGAGGATAATTTCGTCGAGGTCGGTCGCGGCCAGTTTGGAGTCGGCCAGGGCACGCAGGCAATGGGCGCGGGTGCGCTGAATGATCGGGCGGGCGATAATCTCGAGTTCCGCCCGGCTCAACTCGTAGGTGAGATTTTCGCCCGCCAGGAAGGGTACGTCGATCCGCGCGCTCATCTCGGTGGAAAGACGATGCTTGGCCTCGACCACTAGCTCCCGCTTCTGCCAGTTGGCGAGTGGCAGCTCGCACTTGGCGATGAGCGCCTCGTCCAGGTCGTCGCCGCCGAGATGGGTATTGCCGCTCGTCGCAAGGACCTGGAAAACGCCGTTGGCCAATTCCAGGATGGAGATGTCGAAGGTTCCGCCGCCGAGATCGTAGACCGCGATTTTTGATTTTTCTGCGAGCTTATCGAGCCCGTAAGCGAGCGCAGCCGCAGTCGGCTCGTTGATGATCCGCTCGATCGTCAACCCGGCCGCTTCGCCGGCCGCCTTGGTGGCGTTGCGTTGGGCATCGTTGAAATAGGCAGGCACGGTAATAACGGCGCGCGACACCGGGCGCTCGAGCGCGGCTTCCGCGTTGCGTTTCAGTTTTCCGAGGACGAGCGCTGAGACTTCCCCGGGCGTGTACTCGCGGTCGCGCACTTGAATTCGGAGCGGCCGGCCTGGTTGCCTAACGATCTCGTAGTCGGCCAGCATTTCCTCCGCCGCGAAATCGTCGCCGCGCAGACCGATCAGGCGCTTGGCCGAATAGACGGTTGCCGCCGGCGCGACCGCCCGCATCCGGCTCGCGGCCGCGCCGACCAGCGGCTCTCCCCTTTCCGGAAAATGCACCACCGACGGAGTGAGGCGCGCCCCGTGGGCATCAGCCAGCAGGATCGGGAAGCCCGCCTCCATTACCCCGATGAGGGAGTTGGTAGTGCCGAGGTCGATGCCGACAATGTCGTTACTCATCGTTGCACACTGTCACCTGCCCGGCCGATGCACTCAACCGGCGCCGGTTCAGAGGCTCTTCACGAGCGCGACGACGGCCAAAATGATCGCAATGATGAGGATGATGTGGATGGCGGCGCCGAGAATGTGAAAGCCGATCCAGCCGATCAGCCAGAGGACGAGAAGAATAATCGCAACGGTCCAGAGCATATCAACCTATCGCCCTTCACCCCCCATTAGGTCGTGTAGAGATCTCCGTCCTCGCACAACTTCGCCGATTCCCGTTGGAAAAACGGCGTTTTCGGCAAACGTATCGCTGTTTTGAAACTCCCGTTCAGTCTTTTCCTCGCTCTTCGTTATCTTAAACCGAAGCGCACTTTTGTTTCCATCATCACTCTGGTCTCCGTCTTTGGGGTGACGTTAGGTGTGATGGTGCTCATCCTGGTCATCTCGGTCATGACCGGCTTCGATCGCGAGCTGCGGCAGAAAGTGATCGACTTTGACGCGCACATCCTGGTCACGACTGACAGCGTGATGAACAACTGGCGCGATCTGACGGTGCAGGTCCGAAACACGCCAGACGTCGTCGCGACTGCGCCCTACATTCAGGGGCCGGTGATCGTGGAGTTCCAAAGCCGCCGGCTCGCGCCGATGATCCGCGGGATCGATCCGGCGGAGGAAGAGAAGGTCATTCCGCTGCGGAAATTCATCAAGCTTGGCAAGCTCGATCTCGAGGGCGACAAGACCGTGCTCGGAGTTGAGCTGGCGCAAAAGCTCGGGCTGACGGTGGGCGATAAACTGACGGTTTATTCGCCGGGTAACCTCGGGGAGATCCTCGACAAACTAAAATCGCTCGACCAAAAACAGGGCGCGGAAAAACAGAAAGCGGTCGATGAGTTGCGCGAGGTGGTGCTGCCGAAAGAGCTGACTGTGACCGGCATCTTCGAGACCGGCCAATACCTGCACGACTCCGAGTTCCTGCTCGTCCCGATCTACATCGGCCAGGAACTCTACGGGCTGGGCGACGCCCTCCATGGTCTGACGGTAAAGACGAGCGATCCGGATAAAGCCTTCGTGGTCAAACAGGCGATCCAAAAATATCTGAAGCCACCCGAGTACGCCCAGACTTGGATCGAGATGAACAAGCAATATTTCGACGCCGTTAGTTTGGAGCGCACCGTGATGGCCTTCCTCCTTTTCTTCATCGTCATCGTGGCGGCATTCGGGATCATGAACACGCTCATCACCGTGACCGTGCAGAAGCGGCGTGAGATCGGAATCATGAAAGCGGTCGGTGCGACGATTGGGCAGATTATGGGAGTGTTTCTATTCCAGGGAATCGTGGTCGGTCTCTTTGGCACCCTGACAGGTCTGGGCTTTGGCATGACGCTCATCCGGTTCCGCAATGAGTTCAGCCGCTGGCTCGCCGGCACCCTGCACATCGAGATATTTCCCCGCTCCGTCTATCAATTCTCCGAGATCCCGGCCGAGGTCATCCCGAGCGACGTGGTCAAGATCTGCGTCGCGGCTTTCGTCATCTGTTCGTTAGCCGCGCTCATCCCCGCCTACTTCGCGGCGCGCGTTGATCCAGTAAAAGCTTTGCGCTACGAATAAGCGCGATGGCCAAAATCCGTCTGCTCGCCCTGCTTGTCCTTAGCCTAGCGTTTTTCGGCGTCGCCCGCGCCGCCGAATGGAAGACTTTTAAGGATTGCCGCTACCTGCCTAACGCCGCCAACGATGGCGATAGCTTTCACGTCCGGGCGGCCGGGAAGGAATACATCTTCCGGCTCTACTTCGTCGATACTCCGGAGACCGACACCAGCATCCCCGACCGCGTCGCCGAGCAGGCGAAATATTTCCACGCCACCACCGCCGAGACCCTCCTCGTCGGGCACGAAGCCGAGCGCTTCACCCGACAGAAGCTCACTCATCCTTTTACCGTCCGCACCTGCCTGCAGGACGCGCGCGGGCGCAGCCACCTGCCACGCTACTTCGCCTTCGTCCAGGCCAACCGTGCCGATCTTGGCGAGTCCTTGGTCGCGAACGGGCTGGCCCGCGTTTACGGCGCCGCCTCCGATCCACCCGAGATGGACAAGGCCGAGGTCGAGTGGCGCAAACTTCAGGAGTTTGAGCGCAAGGCGAAGCAACAATCGGTTGGCGGCTGGGGCGTCGGCAACGGCCGGCTTAACATTCGCGCCCGCGAACAACCCGGCTCGAGCAACGATTCCTTCGACAGCTTCTTCCATCCCAAAAGCGCGGTGACGAAAGCCGCCGCCGGAAATCCCGACGCGAAGCTCGACGTCAACACCGTCAGCATGGAAGCGCTGCAAAACATTCCCGGCGTCGGCAACATCCTCGCCGGTCGGATCATCAACGCCCGCCCCTACAAAAGCGCAGACGAACTCCGCCAGGTCAAAGGCATCGGCGTGAAGAAATACGAAAAGCTGCGCCCCTATTTCCAGTGAGGGCGATGCCTAACGAAACCAGCCAATCCGAAGTCGGCGCGATTACGCGACTTCTCGTGAAGGAGCCGCGTCATGCTTTTGGCAGCCAGGCCGCGATCGCGGCCGAGTGGCAGGCTCTGAACTTCACTGCTGCCCCCGACTTCGAGCGCGCCCTTGATCAATACGAAACCTTCCTCGGCTTCCTCCGCGACAAGAATTGCGAGATCGCTTTCCTGCCGCCGATCGAGGGCACGGGAATGGATTCCATCTACGTGCGCGACGCCGCCGTCGTCTGCGACCGCGGCGTCATCCTTTGCCGGATGGGTAAGCCGCTTCGGACGAACGAACCAGCCGCACAGGAAGCCGCCTTCCAGGCGCTCGGCCTAACGATTCTCGGCACCATTCAACCACCTGGAAAGCTGGAAGGCGGCGACGTTGCCTGGCTCGACCAACGCACCGTTGCCGTCGGGCGCGGCTATCGCACTAACGACTCTGGCATCGAACAACTGCGCGACTTCCTCCGCGACAGCATCGACGAACTGATCACCGTCCCCCTCCCACATTGGCGCGGCCCGGGCGACGTCTTTCATCTCATGTCAATCATCAGCCCGATCGATCGCGACCTCGCGGTTGTTTACTCGCCGCTTATACCCGTCGCTTTTCGCGAGAAATTGCTCGAGCGCCGCCTCACCCTCATCGAAGTGCCCGATGAAGAATTCGAGAGCATGGGAGCCAACGTCCTGGCCCTAGCCCCGAGCCGTTGTCTCATGGTGGCCGGCAACCCGATCACCCGCGCCCGTCTCGAAGCCGCCGGCGCCGCCGTGTTAGAATATGAAGGTAGCGAGATCAGCCTCAAAGGCGGCGGCGGCCCAACCTGCCTCACCCGGCCGTGGCGGCGAAGTTCTTTCAAACCCGCGCAGGAAGGCCCTTGAGCTCCGGCGCTAGGATGCGCGACCGCCATTCAAAGGACGCGTTCTAGGAATTGAAGTGCTGCGGGTACTTTGCTGGGACGCGCCGGGCCAACGTATGGCCCGAGGGTCCGCGCGTCAGTAAGGTTGCGCCGCCCGGCATCCTGAGGGTGGTTATTGGCACACCCTGCAACGAGGATTGCCGCCCCTATCACCGCACAGAGGAGGATGACTGTTTTCATATATGAGGAACCCTTGGGTAGGCACCGGCGAGTTCCTTCCTCTGCACCTCTTGTTATCAAAACCGACCCTGATACGCAAGGCAAGAGTAGGCCCGCGCCTGAAAACCTGCCGGTTCCGGATCGCCTAACCTATCAGCTACGGTCCGAAAAATTGCCTAACCATTTTGGCTTAGACGAGCGCAATCTGTCTCGCTTTTTAATTTCAAAACGCGTAGAACCCCGGCTCATGCGCACTTTTCTCTACAAAACTTCGATCGCGATCATCCTCGCGTCCGGTGGCATGACTGTCTGCCTTGGCCCTCCCTGCCGCGCCGGCGATCTCTCCTCGGCACTCGGGAGCGCTGAGACGCGCCAAGCGGTGACGGAGGCAAAACAGATCGCGATTGCCTGCAAGCTCTACGCCAGCGATCACGAAGGTCGTTATCCGGCCAAGCTGGAGGACCTGGTGCCCGAGTATCTGCCGGACAGGAAAGTTGATTGGCGGATATGACTGCCTTGGTGGGACTGATACGGAAGCGGCGGCTACGGTTTTGTTACGGAGCAAGTCCCTAACCAAGGATAAGCGCAGGATCGTAGTCCACTCCGACACGGCAGTGGAGCTGGTCGCGCCGTGATGGCGCTTTACCTGGGCCAACGGAAGAGACGATGAGGCGAATCACTCGACGCCTTATCTTTTGGGCGGCGGCGATTGGGGTGGCGCCAGTGGTTTCGGTGGCGCTCGTTAGTCTCGGAGTCGAGGTTTACGCGATTGCGGTCGGGCCGGTTTCGCTCTCGTTTCGTTTTTTTGCGCAGAACCGTAGCACGCGTTTTGACCCCGCCCTCTGCCGCCACGTCGGCAGTTTTACTCTTGGCTGTGGCACCTTGCTCTGGGCTTTGCGCCGAGCGTGCTCAGGACTCAGGACGGATTGAAGGCTTGCCCGCAGAAACAGTTTGCGATTCTCTCCTGGTTTGCGCACGAGAAACGCTTCCCTTTCGCCTCCCTGATGCTAAGCCTGTGGTTGATGACATACACCTGCCGAGCCGATCACGTGGTCGCTTTTCCTTTGCGCGATCCGGACTTGAAGCCGGTATCGTGGTTGCGGTGCGAGCCGGCTTTCGCACTCTCCCTGGGTGGACTGGGGGTCGCGGGTGTCCACTTTTTAATTTCGGCGCTGCTGAACCGGACGATGTTCGAGATCCCCGAAAATTGTTTGTGAACGAAGGCGGCCGGCTCTGCCAAGAAAAGGAATACTATGAACGAATCTGACGTCGACCTGGTTTTCACCGGATCCATTCCCAAGCTTTACGAAATGTATCTGGTGCCGCTCATCTTCCAGCCGTACGCAGCGGATCTGGTGAGTCGGCTGCCGGCTGCGCCGCTGTCGCGCGTACTGGAGGTCGCGGCGGGAACGGGGGTGGTGACTCGGGAGCTGGCGGCGACCTTGTCCGAGAGTGTCGAGATCGTGGCGACGGATCTCAACGAGGCGATGGTGCAACACGCTGAATCGCTCGGGACGAGGCGGGCCGTGGAGTGGCGACAGGCGGATGCGCTGGCCTTGCCCTTCCCTGACGGGTCTTTTGACGCGGTGGTCTGTCAGTTTGGGGTGATGTTTTTCCCCGATAAGGCGAAGGCATTTGCGGAAGCGCGACGGGTGCTGCGGCCGGGCGGGACTTTTCTTTTCAGTGTTTGGGATCGGATCGAGGAGAACGAGTTTGTCGATACGGTGACGACGGCACTCGAGTCGATCTTTCCCGATGACCCGCCGCGTTTCCACGCACGGGTGCCGCATGGGTATCACTCGATCGAGACGATCGAGCAGGACCTGTTGGCCGCGGGGTTCACCGCGAAGCCGGAATTCTCGGTCGTAGCGAAGCGGAGCGAGGCGCAGTCACCGCGCAAAGTAGCGATGGCATACTGCCAGGGCACACCCTTGCGGAATGAGATCGAGGAGCGGGACGCGTCGCTGCTGGGAGACGCGACGGTGGCGGCGATCCGTGCGGTGGCCGAACGCTTTGGCACAGGGAAGATTAGCGGGAATATCCAGGCGCACGTAGTGAAGGTCACCAAGTAAACGGACGCTGCATCCACTTACATTGCAGTTACCAAATATTGGCACGCTCCTTGGCCGGACGGACCATGGCGCTGTTCTCCGGAAGGTCGAAGGCCTTTTGGAATTCCGGCATATTGGAGACCGGGCCAATCACCCGGAAACGACCGGGCGAGTGCGGGTCGGTGTTGACCTTTAGCTTCGTGTCTTCGTCGCGCTGATTGGCCCGCCAAATTTGCGCCCAGGCGAGGAAGAAACGCTGATCGGGCGTAAACCCATCGATCTTTTTATTCGCCTCTTCCGGATGTTTGGCCATCGCCTTCTGTAGGGCGGCATAGGCAATCTTGACCCCGCCGATATCGGCGATATTTTCGCCCTGGGTCAGTTCACCATTAACGTGCATGCCGGGGAGGGGTTCGTAGGCGGCGTATTGGTCCACCACCACTTTGCGGCGCGTCATCATAGGCATCCGCCGATGCTTTCGACCACCAGTCGCGCAAATTCCCCGACGCATCGTACTGCCGGCCCTGATCGTCGAATCCGTGGGTCATTTCGTGCCCGATTACCGTGCCGATTCCACCGTAGTTGACCGCGTCGTCCGCCTTGGCGTTAAAGAATGGCGGCTGCAAAATCCCGGCCGGGAAACACGATCTCGTTCAGGGTCGGATTGTAGTAAGCGTTAACCGTCGGCGGCGTGATGCCCCATTCGTTGCGATCGACCGGTTTACCGATCTTCTCGCAAATCGCGATTCACTTCAAAGTTCGCTGCCCGCATCGCGTTCAGCACATAGGGACCTCGATCGATGCGCAGTGTCGAGTAATCGCGCCATTTGTCGGGATAACCAATCTTTACCGTGAACGCAGCGAGTTTCTTGAGCGCTTCCTGCTTGGTCGGTTCGTCCATCCATTCCAGGGACTTGATCCGATCCGCCAGCGCGGCTTTGAGGTTGTTAATCAGCTCGAGCGCGCGAGCTTTTGCATCCGGTGGAAAATGCTCAGCCACATAAAGCTTTCCGAGCGTTTCGCCGATCGCGGCGTCGGTCGAAGTAACCACCCGTTTCCAGCGCGGCTTCAACTTCTTGACCCCGCGGAGCGTCGGCATCGTTGAAGTTGAAATTTTCCTGAACGAAATCGTCCGATAGCTCGCTGGCCGCGGCGCTGATCAGATGCCAGCGCAGATAAGTTTTCCAATCGTCAATCGAGAGTGTTCTTGAACGCCTTGTTAGTCGCTTTGAAGAAATCCGGCTGATGCACATTGATGTCGCCTGGCTCGGCAAGATTAATCTCTTTGAAGTAGGTCGCCCAGTTCCAGTCCGGCGTTAACGTCTGCAGATCTTTCTGCGACATCTTGTTATAATTTTTCTGAGGATCGCGCAGCTCCACCTTTGTGCGCGACGCCTTGGCCAGCGAGGTCTCTAATGCCATGATCTTGTCGGCGTTAGCTTTCGCCTTGTCCTCCGGGGCTCGCCGGCCAGAGTCAACATTTTGGTCACACGGCTGACGTACTGTTCGCGAAGTTTTTTCGAAGCTTCGTCGTCCTTGATGTAGTAATCGCGATCCGGCAGGCCGAGTCCGCCCTGGACTGCATGGGAGATCACCATGGTGCTGTTCTTGTCGTCCTGGCCGGAGGTGAAACCGAAAAGGGCGCACACACCCATGCTGTGCAGACGGCCGATTTCCTCGGAGAGCGCCGAAAGATCCTGCATGCCTCGATCCGCTTCAGCTCTTCGCCTAACGGCTGCACCTTGGCCTGATTGACGGCGGCTTCGTTCATGCCGCTGGCGTAAAAGTCGCCGACTTTCTGCACTTCAGACTTCGCCGCCTTTTCCAGCTTGGAATCGTCCGACTTTTCAGCCGTCATTTTGGCCGCCTGCTCCGCGATCTCGTGCAGGGCGTCGTTATTCTTTTCGATCAGCTCGTTAAAACTGCCCCAGCGCGAATACTCGGGCGGGATCGGATTATTCTTCAGCCAGGTGCCGTTGGCATAGAGGAAGAAATCGTCCTGCGGCTTGATCGATTTATCCATGTTGGCCGGGTCAAGCGCGGGCGGGTTTTTGTCCACTTTCGGCTGGGCTGCGGTCGTGCCGACGGCGGGCCGCGGCGTCGGGGCGATCGAGGGCGGGGTGTGTTCGATCGTAGCCGCGGCGGGCGACTGGCCCGGTTCCGATTGGGCCGACAGGGAGGCGACACAGAGCAGTGAAGAATAGAGAAAGGTCTTGATCATAAAGGTGGCTTTTGCAATAGACGTGGGCGCACGGGAAGGCAAACGCCGGCCGCGCGGCGCCGCAACCATTGCAGGGCGCATGCCATCGCACGACTCAAATCCGAATCGATTCCCCAAGAGAGGCTTGCGTCTCTATTTACTTTCTTGCCGGAGGCGCAACTTCTCCGCGAATGGGATTTGCCCGTCCCAATCTCAGAACGGTTCCCTGCCTTCAGCCGCCTATAATTGCTCGATCTTGTAACCGCGCTTCTGCAGCAGCTCGATCACGTTATTTGGTCCGCAGAAATGCCCGGTACCGACCACGATTGAGGTGGGCACGCCGCTCCTGATGGCGCCTTCTATCTTCGGAATCCAGCGCAGATTCCGATAATCGAGCAACCGCATTTCCGCTCCCGGGTTCATTGCGCGCGACCGATTGCTTTCGGCCTCGATCGCCGAGGTGTCGCCGTGCTTCCAGGCGGCGCGAATCTGGTTAAAGTCGTCCCGCCGTTTGTCCCCGCGCACAAGCGCGTCGAGCAACATCAGCTCGGCATCGATGTCGGCCATGCCGCGCAGCACGTCGACATGTGCCTCTGGTGACTCCAGAGCGCCACAGGCTTTTCCAGACCGGCGAGCTTGGTAAAAGAAATGGTTATCGACCCCGTATGCGCCGGAGAGATCGCTATAACCGTTGATTCCCCAGATGAAAGAAACAACCGCCCATGGGCGCATTTCCTGCACGCCGCTGAGATAATTATCCCCGATGTTGAATTTCTTGCCCAAGATGTTGGAATTCCGAAATTTTTTGGAGAGGAAGTCCCACGTCTTTGCATGAATATGTCGGCGGATATCGTCCCCTTTTGGATAAGACGCCGCCCGCACGAACCTGGCCCCGAAGTCGCTCGTCGCGTGTTGGTCGACCTCAAAGAAAAACTGCTGCGAATCGTGCAGAGCCTGACCATAAGGCTTGGGCAAAGGATAATCCCTGCCACTGAGCGCGTGAATCGTCCCGACCAGATAGAATGGCGCGGGCGCGTTTGTCACCCGCCAGACGCAGGCTGTGGCGGCAAGGCTGGGAGAGACCAAAACGAAGAAAGCTGCGCCCAAGACGCAGCCCAGCAACAATCCCCGAGGGGAACGAATTTGAAACATGGCGTCGTTTTTACCAAACCGAGCCTAGAAACGTCAACCTGTTTGCCGGGCGCGGCGAAACGAGCATCTTGTCGATCCACCCATGGCCACGAGAGAGAAGCGATCCCGGCGGAAGATCGGAAGAGACGATTCGATCCTTCTGGCGGTCCAACAAGTCTATTTCGATTTGGCTTCCCGGCCGGTAGAAAGGCGCTGCCTGCAGCGGACCGAATGCTGCCAATTCAAGCTCACGGGATTAACTCCTTACCTGACCAAAGGCGAAGCGCTGCTCGCCGCGCGGGCCTGGCGCGCAACGGGGCGAAAGCAGCTTCCTCCTGCAGGTGAAGACGGAGCCTGTCCCATGCTGGAGCGTGGAAGTGGCCGCTGCCTCATCTACACGAACCGCCCGTTCGGTTGCCGCACGCATTTTTGCGCCGCGGCGGGCGGGGCGATGGCGCGTCGCGAGGTGATCGACCTGATCCGGCGACTGGAGGCGATAGATGCCCAACTGGGCGGCGACGGCCCGCATAAATTACCGGCAGCGGTGACCTCGGCCCTCGCAGATCTCGCCTGAAAATAGTGAGTAGGATGATCGCTGGAAGTTCTGCAAAAGCTTCGCGGAACCTGATCCGCGCAAACTAAGGACTGGCTACGACCGTAAAGGTCAGATCATTGCCATCCCCACCTTGATAGGACGCTTGATAGGAATTCCCTCCCGAGGTCACGGTTGCGCCATCGGGAAGGTTTGCAAAAGTGCCGGCGATCGGCCCGGCGGAAGTATTTTTGAGAAGAGTAAATGTTTTCCCGAGGTTGAGCCTTTTCTGGCCGAGGAACTCTAGTTCGAACTCTGCCCCGCTCCCGATTGTGATCCCATTTGAGACCACCTGGTCCGCGGCATTTCTATTCGTGTTAATAAAGGCCTTGAAGAGCGCTCCGTTCTTGAAGGTCAGAGAACCCTGCACAGTGAGGGTGGCCGGGGTTTTAAAACCGAGGCTCGGACGAAGGACACCCTCCGATCCGATTGTGACGGCTCCACTGATAGTGCCCTTGCCGCTCAAGATGCCAGAGTTTACCAGGACCGGTCCCGCACCGGTTCCAGAGCCGCCGCTTGTCGAGACGTTGAGCTCCCCCTTGCTGACAGTCGTCCCGCCGCCGTAGGTGCTCACCCCGCGGAGGAGTAAGCGGCCATTCCCAGTTTTGGCGAGCGAGCCTTTGCCATCTTCGTCGACAATCTTGCCGGAAAAAGTGCTGTTCTCGTCCAAGCCACCGATGATCAATTTATGCACTCCGAGCTGGACTGTCCCATCGCCCGCCAGCGATCCGACCGTGGCAGCGCCAGAATGGGAGGTGATGTCAAGCAATCCATCTTCGGGGCCGTGCTCAGGATAACCGTTCAGGAAAATTTTCGCCGTCTCAGCCGACGCACTGAACAAAAGCTGGACCGCGGCGCCGACCGCGCCACTTCCTCGCGGGGCCGGGTTGGCCGTGAGACTAGCTGTTCCCGCGCTCGCTGTCCCGTCGAAGAAGGCCAGGGTGGAGGATCGACTGACGCCGCCCTTAAGGATGATCGTCGATTCCGCGGCGGTGGATTGATTTTGAAATACCACCGCTCCGCCGCGGTAGCCCTCCGGATTATCCGAGGCTTCGCAGATGAAAGTGGCACTTCCGGCAGAGGCGTCATCGCTGAAAAGCACTCCCGCACCGTACGAGAAGCCACTGCCGGTCGCTCCGCCAATGGTGAAAGTCGCATGATCAGCGCTCGCTTGATCGGAGAAATTCACCGTCCCCCCGGAGAATTTTGCTGGGTGCCTCCCTCGATCGCGAAGCTGGCGCTGCCCGCTCGGGAAGTGTCGGAAAAACTTATACTGGTGCCATAGCCCAACTCCTGGCGGCTTCCCTGCACGGAAAAAGCCGTGCCGTCGCCGGCGGTCGCGCTATTCTCGAAGGCGATCCGGCCGATAAAGGTCGATCCCGTCAATGTCGTCGCAACAAAATTCTGGAGCAAGCCGGATTCGTTGCTGATCCCAGCGCCGCTCAGGATGAGAGTTTCCGCGAGACCTTGCGACGTTGGTTCAGCCGTGATCTTGAACGCGCTCGCGCCCGATCCAAATACCAGCTGACTGATCCTGGTGGGTGCGGTGATGGAAACGCCCGTCTGATTTGAAACCTCGAAGGTCGCAACATCACTCGGACCATTCGGCACGGTATTCGGCATCCAGTTGCTCGCGGAATTCCAATCGTTACCAACCGGAGCGAGCTGCCAGGTGGCACTGCCCGCTTGTGTGGCCGGACTGGCTAGGAGGAGGGCCATGAACGGGACAGCCAGGCGGCCGAAACGAAGGAAAGAGCCATCAAGGCGCATACTTTTCATAAGTCCGAGTTTTTATCAGTGCCGCGTTAGTAAGCAAGCGAAAACGGCCTAGCGGGGATTTTCAAACGGGTGAAGAGCGTTGCGATCGAAATTCAGGCCGCTTTCTTGCGCGTCGACTTCGTATTTTTTGCCGCCCGCTTGCCTTTGCCGCCGCCCTGTGTTTTGGCCAGGCTCTCCTGCAGGATGGAGACCAGGTCGATTACCTTGGAGGAAGGCTTCTTTGCCTTCGGCTTCGCTTCAATTTCCTTGCCGCCGGCTTCTACTTTTTCCTCGATCACATCGAGGAGCGCATCGCGGTAATCGTCCTTGTATTTCGCCGGATCCCATTTGGAAGTCATGCTTTCCACCAACGCCTTGGCCATGTCGACTTCCCGTTTTCCGGGCTCCAGCTTCTTTGGCACATCGAGCTTTTCCGCATCGGAAAGTTCCTCGGCAAAATGCATCAGCTCGAGGACGAGCGCGTGTTTCAACGGCTTCACCCCGGCCAGGTATTGCCGCGTCTTAATGATTACCTTGGCGATGCCGACTTTTTTCGTCTTCTCGAGCGTTTCCCGGAGGAGAACATAGGCTTTGTCGCCCCCTTTCTGTGGCTCGAGGTAATACGGCTTATAGAAATACATCGGATCGATCTCCTCGACATCCACGAAGTCCTGAATGTCTACCGTTTGCGTCGCCTCGAGATCGACGCGCTGAAAATCCTTCTCGTTCAGGACAACGAATTTTCCTTTTTCATATTCGTAGCCCTTTACGATCTGATTCCAGGCCACTTCCTTGCCGTCTTTTTCGGCGACCCGCTTGTAGTTGACCGGGCTGAGGTCGCTGCCGCGCAGGAGACGGAACTTCAAATCTTCACGGCGCGTCGCCGGATACAGAGCGATTGGGATATTGACCAGACCGAAGCTGATACTGCCTTTCCAGATTGCACGCATGCAAGAGGAGTTCGCGTCTCGGAGGCTGCTTGCGCGCCCTTGCTTGAGGATGGGCGACGGCAGGTGAAACGTGCGCGGTGCACGGACCCTGTGCGATTTGCAATCGAGAGGAGCGACTGACCCGGCACCATCTCATTTCGCGCACGCGGCACCATAACAAGCGCAACAAGCGTGAGTTTCCCCGCGCCCTCGTGCGCGCGGTAGTCGGCATCTGCCGGCCGTGCCACTCGCAGATTCACCAGATCCTGAGCGAGAAACAACTCGAGCGAGAATTCAACACCGTCGAAAAACTGCACGCGCACCCGGAGATTGCGAAGTTCGCGGAGTGGATTCGCAATAAGCCAGTTGGTTTTCGCGCCGCGATGCGGGGCCCCAAGGCAGTGCGCACCGCGCGTTGAGCTCGCCTCCGAGACTGTTAGGCCGCGGTCGGTCCCGGCGGCCGCAATATCTTCAAATAGTAGTGCTGAGTTTTCTCTCGCCGATAACCCAGCCTTTCGTAAAAGGGGTGAGAATCCGGTCGGACGATGTTGGAATGGACGGAAATGACGGGAGTCCCCTGCTCCAGCGCCCATCCTTCCGCCGCGGCGATCAGCGCGCGGCCGAGACCAAGACGCCGCGCTTGCTGGTCAACAATCAGGCCGACGATCTCCACTCGAGCGCCATATTCGAGCAGGATCCGTTGCGAGGCCGCGATCCAGCCAAGCAAATGGCCTTTCTTCGTCTCCGCTACGACGACGAGTTCGGTCGGAGACGAAAGCAAAAGTGCGAGCCGGTCCTTCATCTCGGGCTCGTTGGCGGGATAGCCGAGCTCGGTGGAAAGCCGCGCTATCTCATGCGCATCCTGCGGCAGAGCTAACCGCAGAGAATAGGAACGGGGCTCGGCCGGATTCTCAGGCGCTGGCGGCATTCAATTGCTCGATACCAATGCCGCGCAGTTGAAAGAGGCGGATGAGCGTCTCCTCGATGAGATTGTTAGGGCAGGACGCACCGGCCGTGATACCCGACCACCACCGGACCTTCCGGCAGCCAGTTGTTCGCCACCACCTCCTGGCGTTGGTGCAGGTTATAATGCCGAATTTCCTTCTCCGAAAGAAGACGGCTCGCGTTCAGGACAAAATAAGTCGGGCAGCTTTTCTTCGCCCATCTCGGCGAGATGCGAAGTGTTGGAGCTGTTATAGCCGCCGACGACCAGCAGTAGATCCATCTGCACGTTGAGCAACTCGCGCAACGCGTCCTGCCGTTCCTGCGTCGCGCCGCAGATGGTGTCGAAGAAACGGAAATTCTTCGTCGCCAACTCCGCGCCGTCCCGGTCGGCGATCGCTTTCTGAATCCGGCGTTGCACTTCTTCCGTCTCGCCCCGCAGCATGGTGGTTTGGTTGGCCACGCCGATCGTTCGCAGGTGAACATCCGGATCGAACCCGGCTGAGTACGCGCCGCGAAATTTGTCGAGAAAAGCCTGCTTGTCGCCGCCGTTGCGGATGTAATCGCAAACGTAATCGGTGTCGGCCAGGGTCAGGACGACGAGGTAATGCCCTTTGCCGTCGCCGAGCGCGCGGGAACTGGTCGCCTTGGTTTCCTCGTGCTCGGCTTTGCCGTGAATGATCGAAGTGGCCGATTCGCTCGCGTATTTGCGGACGCGTTTCCACACGCTCATGACGTCGCCGCAGGTCGTGTCGACGATCTGGCAGCCGCGATCCTTGATCTGCTGCAAAATGGCCAGCTCCGTCCCGAAGGCGGGCAGGATGACGACATCGTCCGGTTGCAGCTCGGTGATGTCCGCCTGCTTGTTCTGGCCGGTGAGGTTCTTGATCCCCAGCGACGAGATCTGCTCGTTGACCTCGGGGTTGTGAATGATCTCGCCGACGATAAAGAGGCGGCGTTCCTTGAAGACCTTGCGCGCCGCGTAAGCCAGATCGATCGCGCGCTCGACCCCGTAGCAAAAGCCGAATTGTTTCGCCAACCGCACGGTCAGACCACCCACTGAGATGATTCCGCCGGTCCGCCGCACTTTGTCGACAATGTCGCTGCGATAATGCGCCTCGACCTGTTCCTGCACCGCGGTCATGACCTCGGGCGTACGGAGGTTGACCTTATTGCGCGCGGTCGTGCCGCTGGAGATGAGGTTGGCGCTCATGGCCGTAAACTATGCGGTCGCTGGGCACCTTTTTCCAGTGCGCAGCGACCAGCCGAAACTTTGAAACAGTTTTTCGTGGCTTTTAGCCGTCCGTCAAAAGCGGCCCTTCCGGGTCTTTAAACCAGGCTGGCGACATCATAAACGAGCGCGGCGGATCAGGATCGCGGCTCTGGTCGAGCTTCATCACCTGCCGCGCAGTATTTCAAATCTTCGGGCTGATTGTTGGCAATGCTGACTGGGGTCCCGACCTTGACAAGAGCGAACAATCTGGCCGCCGCTTCCCGATGTAACCGGATACAACCGTGCGTGTGCGGGGTCGGATGGACGAAGCCTTCGTGGAATCCGTAAGCCGGCAAAAATTCGCACCAGTAAGCCATCGGATAGCCGGCATCCGGCTGGCTGACCCGGCGCTTGTTCTTGATCTTGTTCGGTGATTCGAAAGTTCCCTTTCGGGGTCGTGGCACCAGGCTTCCCGACGTTGCCTTGCACTGCCATGAGGAGGCGGTCTTCGCCTTCCATCACGTAAACGTTCTGGGTCGAGAGTGAGAGCGTCGACCCGCACCTTGCTGGGATCGTGCGGTTTGAGCGCCGTGACATGGTATTTCCCCGGTACTGGGCTGGGGCATCGTGGTGCAGCTCGTCAGCAGCGCGAACGCAGCCAGCGGAACGAGAACGAGAAAGCGATAGGTAATACGCATAGGTTTCCAACTGGAGAGCGTAAGGCGGGCTCATTGTCAACCCGCGGCCCCTTCGTTAGGCGGAAATTCCGACGGCGAAGTCCCGGCCAGCAGCAAATCGAAACGCGGCACCGGATGTGCATAATAGGGATATGCACGGTCCGCATTCGTCGGCCGATAGCGCCAATACTTGTACATCCAGAGCCAGGGTGAAGGATTCCCGCCTAACGACCGGCTCAAACTGGTCCCAGCACAATTGCGCGATCTCCTGATCGGTCGCTTCCGGCGGAATCTCGAGCTTGGGATGAAACACGACCCGGCAGCGTCCGCCGGGCAATGGTTCCTGGTGCACCGGCACGATTGGCAGGCCGGTCCGGCGATGCAGCCAGGCGTGCGCGAAGGTGACCGACATCTTCATCCCGAGCACATCGATCGCCACCGTCGGCTGCCGCGGATGCAGGGTGAGATCGACCAGGATGGCCGCCGTTCCGCGCCGCCGCAGCGTCTTGTAGAGCTTCACGATCGCCCCTTCCCGCGCCACCATTTGGTGCCCGGATTGCTGTCGCAATCGATTGAAAATCGGATCGAGCAGCGGGTTCTTGAACTCCTGCGAAATAATCGTCGCCACCAATCCTGCGTAGCCCGCCGCGAGGCTAAACCACTCGAAATTCCCGTAGTGACAAGTGGCGATAATGCACGGTCCCGTCGGCCCGACCGTGCGCGCGAAATCATCCCAGCCCTCGAACTCGATCAGGTTGCGATAATTGTCCCGGTTTATTCGCGGGCTCCAGAAGAGATCGATCATCGTCCCGGCAAACTGCTGGTACGACTGGCGTGTGATCCGCGCCCGCTCCGCCGCGGTGAAGCGGTCGCCAAACGCCACCTCCAGATTGCTCAGCGAGACCCGGCGACCCGGCCAATCCAGTCGCGCCGCCAACGCGCCGGCCATTCTCCCGAACTGCACCGCGAGGGGCCGCGGCAGGCGCGGGACGAGCGCGGCCAGCAGGCGAACCCCGAGCGCCTCCAGCCGATGGCGCAGTGCCTTCCATCCACTCCTCATCGCGAGGGTGTCGTTAGGCGAAGCGCCGGCGGGGTCATTTGCCAAAGCGGCTCGCCGTTAGGCTCGTTGACTTGGGGTCGTTTAATTTTACCTTGGCGCAGGCCGCCGCCACCGCGTCTCGCATCATTGTGAAAAACGTCCTTTTCGTCTGCACCGGCAACATTTGCCGCAGCCCCATGGCCTTGGGACTGTTCCGCCGTTTGGTCGGTAATCGCAAGGAGATCGAGGCCGAAGCCGGCCGGCGTCCATGCCGTTCGCGGGCAACCGCCGAGCCTCCACGCGATCGAGGTCTGCCGGCGACGCGGGATTGACATCTCCTCGCTTCCGCAGCCAGCCCCTCACCGCCACCCTGGTCGAGCGCGCGACTCACATCTTCGCCATGACCGGCTCGCATCTGGAAACGATCCATCTGCTCTTTCCTCAAAGCGCGGAGAAGACTTTTCTGCTGCGCGAATTTGAGGAACCGGGCGCCACCCTCTGGCGCGATCTGCCCGATCCGATCGGAATGGGACGCGAAGTTTACCACGAGTGCGCCGACACCATCGAAAAGGCTTTACCGAGCGTGCTCGCCTTCGTAGAAGAAACCGAACTGGCCGTCCCTCGCTACGGCGGCGAGAGCGCCGGGGCCTCAGTCACCATGGAAATATGCCTAACATCTACAATCCGAAGCCGGCGACCGCCCCGAGGCGGCGTCGTTAGGCGGCCCGCTCCGCAAAGTCGACCCCGAAATCTCCGACGCCATCGCCGAGGAAGAAAAACGGCAGCGCGAAAACATCGAGCTTATCGCCTCGGAAAATTTCACCAGCCGCGCCGTCATGGAAGCGCAGGGCTGCTGCCTGACGAACAAGTACGCCGAGGGTTATCCGGGCAAACGCTGGTACGGCGGCTGCGAAAATGTCGACGTCGTCGAGCAGCTCGCGATCGATCGCGCGAACCGCCTCTTCGGCGCCGAGCACGTCAACGTCCAGCCCCACAGCGGCGCGCAGGCCAACATGGCCGTCTACTTCGCCGCCATTAAACCGGGCGACCGAATCCTCACCATGAACCTCGCCCACGGCGGCCACCTCACCCACGGCCACCCGGCGAATTTCTCCGGCAAACTCTACGAAGTCTCGCATACGGCGTCAGCGAAAAGACCGAGCAGATCGACTACGACGCCCTCGCCAAACAAGCCGGCGGAAGTTCGCCCGCAACTGATCACCGCCGGCGCCTCCGCCTACCCGCGCTTCATCGATTTCCAGCGCATGCGCGAAATCGCCGATTCGGTCGGCGCCCTGCTCTTCATCGACATGGCGCACATCGCCGGCCTCGTCGCCGGCGGCGAGCACCCCAGCCCCGTGCCGCACGCCCACTTCGTCACCACCACCACGCACAAAAGCCTGCGCGGCCCGCGCGGCGGCATCGTCATTTGCCAGGAAAAATTCGCCAAGGCGATCGATTCCTCCGTCTTCCCCGGCATCCAGGGCGGCCCGCTCATGCACGTCATCGCGGCCAAGGCCGTTTGCTTTCACGAAGCGCTCCAGCCGCACTTCCGCGACTACCAACGCCAGGTCGTGCTCAACGCCAAAGCCCTCGCCGCCGGCGTCGCCAAGCACGGATTCCGCATCGTCTCCGGCGGCACCGATAACCACCTCATGCTCGTCGATCTGCGCCCGAAAGACATCAACGGCAAAGACGCGCAGAACGTCCTCGACCGAGCCGGCATCACCGTGAACAAAAATGCCATCCCCTTCGACACCTACCCGATCTTCAAGCCGGGCGGCATCCGCCTCGGCACGCCGGCCGTCACCACCCGCGGGATGAAAGAAGAAGACATGCTAGAAATCGCCGACCTGATCGCCGCCGCCCTCGCCGGCCGCGAAGACGAGCGCGAAGTCGGCAAAGTGCGTCAGCAAGTGCAGCAGTTGAACCGCAAATTCCCGCTCCCGAGCTAGCTCGGCGACCGCGGGCACTCGATCGACCGCGTCCGAAAGCAGCCTACGGCACGACCGTGAGGGTGAGGTCGTTTCCCCCTTCGCCGCCGCTGTATCTCACTCGGAAGGTATTGAGCCCATCGCTAATGGTGGAGCCGTCGGGGAGGTTCGCGAAAGTCCCGGCAATCGGCGTCGCGGCGGTGTTGCTGATTACCGTGAGCACGCGGTTTTGTGGGATCACCTGCCGGCCGCGAGAATGGAGCGAGAACTGCGCGCTCTCGATGATGACGCCGTTGGCCACGATCCTGTCTACGGCGCCCGCCTTGGTATTGAGGCCGATCACGCAGGTGGCGTCGGAGTGGAATGTGAGGGCGCTTTGCAAAGTGAGCGCCGCCGGTTTGCCGCCCAGCCGGCCGGGGGCCAGGATCGCGCCGGAGCCTGAACCGGTTCCGACGGTGACGGCGCCGGCGATCGGGCCCCGGCCGCCGAGTGTGCCGGCTTCGACCGTGACTGGCCCGTGGCCGAGGGCGAGGCCGGATTGATTATTGATCACCAATCTTCCGCCTTGGATGACCGTCGGCCCGTTGTAGGTGTTGGCCCCGGTCAGGGCCAGCGTGCCGCTACCGATCTTAGTAAATGAGCTAGTGGTAACCCCCGTCCCATCCTGGATGACTCCGGAGAAGGTGGTCGATGAGTCATTGCTACCGACAGAAAGGTTGGAGTTCCCGAGCAAGACCAGCCCGTCTCCTTCGAGCGAGCCGATGGTTACCCCGTTCGCAGCATGGAGCTGCAGGTCGAGAAAGCCGTTGCCGTGCAACTCCACCCGGGCGGTATCGCCGGTGCTATTGTCGCGGAAAAAAATCCCGCCCCCGGAACCCACCTCGACGCCGCCGTTGGCCACGAGGGTGGCTTCGTTTGCGCTAGCGTCGACATAAAAGGAGACCTTCCCACCGAACGCGCCGCTGACCGCGCTGCCGTTGGCGATAAAGGTTCCTCGGTCGGCGGTGGCAGAGTTATAGAGATAAACCACTCCGCCGCCCGCGCCCGCGACCTGTCCCGGGTTGGCCATGAAGGTTCCCCGCGCCGCCGTCGCCTCGGTAAAGAGGGCCACCTGGGCAAAGCCATCGAGGCCATTGTAACGCGAGCCATTGGCAATGAAAGTTCCCTCCCCGCCCGACGACCGATCGACGAAATAAGTGATGGCGCCGCCGAGATAATAGGTGCCGCCCTCGTTCAGGATGCTGGCGCTCCCGGCAGTCGAGTTATTATTAAAATGTACCGCTGAGAAGGGTCCCCCACTGGTAAAGGTCGCGTGATCCGCCGTCGCTTGCTCAAAAAAAGTCACCATGCCGCCGGCAAAGTCTTCATTGATGAAAACCGCCTGTCCGGCGCTGGCGCGGTCGCGGAAGTTAATGTGCGGAAAGCTCTGGCCGTCGAAGGTTCCGGTATTGCGGAAAGTGGCGCTGCCCGCATTGGAGTTTCCTTGGAACTCGATCAGACCGCCCGGGCTGGAATAGGTGCCGGCATAATTGAGGAACTGAGCGGTAGCGGCCGTAGCATGATCCTCAAATTGAATGACCGGGCTGGGTCCCGCGAATTGCGGCGTCGGGCTCGTGTAAACCACCGAATCTCCCGCGGACGCACTCTGGGTGAAGTGCAGTTCCCCGCTACCGTGGGTGCTTTCCAGGTTCACAAAATTCTGGAGCACGCCGGAGTTATTAGTAACGCCCACGCCGCTGACCGTGAGCTTTCCTTGCGGATTGTTGGTGATAGTGAAGGCAGCCGCGCCAGGGTTAAAGGCGATGCCGTTCACTTCCACTCCGGCCGTGAGCGAGAGGTTGGTTAGGCTGGAGGAACCGAAAGTGGCCGTATCGGCCGGGCCGTTAGGCACCGTCGCCGGCATCCAGTTACCCGCTGTATTCCAATTACCGGTAGCCGGGCTGCTACTCCAGGTCGCGCTACCCGCGTGGGCCGATGCCGACAGGAGCAAAGAGACGATAGCGAGACAGGTGTTGAGATAGTTTTTTATTTTCATATCGATTCTATGGCAGGACCGTGAGGGTGAGGTCGTTGCCGTCGCCGCCTGTATAGGTGACAAGAAAGCGGTTTGCTCCAACGGCGATAGTTGCACCCTCGGGAAGATTGGAAAACGTGCCGCTAATTGCGTTGGCGGAGGTGTTGTCAATTACCGTGAACACGGTGCCAGGCCGCAGCGTGAATCCTCGTCGATCCCGGAGCGCGAAGCGCGCGCCGCTGATCGTGACGCCAGCCGCGAGAACTTGATCGGCGGTCGAACGCTTCGTATCCAGCCCGCACTCATAGAACCCATCTGGGTTAAAAGTAAGGTCGCTCTGAATCGTCAATGCACTTTGCCTGCCATTGCCTAATCCGGGGGCAAGAATTGCTCCAGGGCCGCTTCCTTTCCCTATCACAACTGCGCCCGCCAGCTCGCCGCTGCCGCCAAGCCTTCCGGTGTTGACCTTCACCGGCCCAGTCCCGGTTCCGGAACCAGTTTGATTGTTAACGAGGAGTTTGCCGCCTTCGATCGTGGTGCCGCCGGTGTAAGTGCTGGCCCCGGTGAGAATCAGGGTCGCGTCGCCGCTCTTGATAATTGATCCGCCAGTCCCGCCCCACACGCCGCTATCCTGAATTTTCCCCGCAAACGTCGTGCTCAAGTTATTCGTTCCGACCGTGAGAGGCGCGCCGCCCAGAAAGATCAAACCGTCCCCTTCGATCGAGCCGACAGTTCGGTTCTGGAAGCCGTAACTGATGTCGATGGAACCATTGCCGAAGAGCTCCATCCGAGCTGTGCTTCGATCTGTGAGCGGCTCAGAATTGTAATACCTGATCCGCCCGCCGTATCCGCCGTCAGTGCCGGAATTGGCGATGAACGTAGCGTTTCCTGCGGTGCCCTTACCAGCAACAGACCCAAGACCGAAGATCACTTCCGCGCCGCCCGCGGCAGCGCCACTCCCGCCGTTCAGCACAAAGACGCCATCAGCGGCCGTCGCATAGTCGAAGAAATCAGCCGAGCCCCCATTAGCCCGAGAGACGCTGCCACCATTCACCGTGAAAGTAGCCGTTGCGGCCGTTGCGTGGCCCGAGAAGATAACCACACCACCACCCGCATACGCGACGCTGCCACCATTGAGCTCGAATACGCCATGATCGGTGCTCGCCGTATCCCACAATTGCATGTGGCCAGCCACGGCGAAAAACGTGTTCTCCCCGGCCTTGGCGCTGTTTCTAAGAACGAAATTGCCCTCATTCACCGCGAAGGTCTGGGTGATGCCGGAGTTATTCGTTATCCCTGGGCCGCTCACAAACCAAGTGTTGTCGCTACTGAGGGTAAAGGCGCTTGCCCCCGGATTAAAGACCACCTCGCTGACTTCCGTTCCGTAAGTCGATACGTTCGCGTTAGGTAGATTCGAAATACCGAAAGTGGCGATGTCCTCCAGTCCATTAGGAACAGTCGCCGGACTCCAATTACCCGCCGTGTTCCAATCCGGATTATCTGGATCAAGGCTCCAGGTCGCGCTGCCGGCCTGCACCGAAGCCGCCAGCAAGAAAGAGAAGAGAACGAGATAGGTGTTACGATAAGTTTTTATTTTCATGACGATTTCTACGGCAGGACGGTGAGGGTAAGGTCGTTCCCATCGCCGCCGCTGTAGCTGACCCGGAAGCTGTTGATGCCATCGCTGACGCTCGAGCCGTCGGCGAGGTTCGCGAAGGTCCCGGCGATCGGGGTCGTGGCGGTATTACTGATCACGGTTAGCACACGGTTTAGCGGGACCGCTTTTCGGCCGCGCGATTCGAGCGAGAACTGCGCGCCTTCGATTGTCACGCCGTTGGCTTTGATCTTATCCGCCGTGCCGGCCTTGGTGTTCAATCCAATCACGCAGGTCGCGTCGGAATGGAAGGTCAGCATGCTTTGCAAAGTCAGGACGGCCGGTTTGCCCCCCTGCCGGCCCGGAGCCAGGATCGCGCCGGCACCGCTCCCGGTTCCGACCGTGACCGCGCCCACGATTGGGCCGCGGCCGGCGAAGGTGCCCGCTTCGACTGTGACCGGCCCGTTGCCCAGGGTCGAACCGGTCTGGTTATTGATGACCAGCTTTCCGCCCTGGATCACAGTTGGCCCGTTGTAGGTATTGGCCCCGGTCAGGGTAAGAGTGCCATTACCGACTTTAGTCAATGAGCTGGTGGTGACACCTACGCCATCCTGGATGACTCCGGAGAAAGGGGTCGATAAGTCATTACTGCCGACAGCCAGGTTGGAGTTACCGAGCAAGACCAGTCCATCGCCTTCGAGCGAGCCGATCGTCATCCCGGGGGCCTCATGGAGTTGCACATCGAGAAAGCCGTTACCGCGCAGCTCGACCCGGGCGGTGTCGCCGGCGGTGTTTTCCCGAAAAAGAATCCCGCCGCCTTCGCCCTCCCCGACGCCCCCGTTGGCGACGAGGGTGGCTTCGTTTGCGGTCGCGTCGAAGTGAAAGTAGATCCGCCCGCCGAAGGCCCCGCTGATCGTGCTACCATTGGCCGTGAAGCTAGCCTGATCGGCGGTCGCGGAGTCGGAGACGTCAATCGCCCCACCGCCTGCTCCGACAACCTGCCCCGGGTTGGCGATAAAGGTCCCGTGCTCGGCCTTCGCCTCATCGAACAGGCCCACCTGGGCATATCCATCGAGCCCGTTGTAAAGCGTGCCATTAGAAATGAAGAGGCCGTTCCCCGCCGTCGCCCTATCGCGGAAATAGGTGATCGCGCCACCGTTGTAGTAGGTTCCCCCTTCGTTGTTGAAGGTCGCGCTCCCAGCCGTCGAGTTTTGGTTAAAGAACACGAACGAGAAGGGCCCCACGTTGTTAAAGGTCGCGTGATCCGCCGTCGAAGACTTGTAGAAGTTCACCGAGCCTTCGGCGCGATCTTCGTTACTGAAAACCGCCTGACCCGCGCTCGCGTGATCGCGGAAATTAATTTGCGGGTAACTATACTGGTCGGCGATGCCGGTGTTCCGGAAGTTGGCGCTGCCGGCGTTGGAGGCCCCGAGGAATTCGACCTTCACAGGATTCGTAGTATAATTTCCCGCGTAATTGAGGAACTGGGCGCTGCCCGCCGTCGCGCTATCTTCAAATTGGATGAGCGCGCTTTCCACGCCGCCGTAGATCGGTGCTTCATTCGTGTAAATCATCGAGTCGCCCGCCGTTGCGGCGTGGGTGAAATAGAGCGCGACGCTGGTGGCCGTCTTGTCCTGCTGGTTGGAAAAATTCTGGAGCAAACCGGAGTTATTCGTCACGCCGGCCCCGCTGATCGTGAAGGTGCCGCCCGGCTCGTTCTTGATCGTGAACGCAGTCGCGCCCGGCTGGAAATCGATCGCTGCCACCTCCACCGGCGCGGAGACCGAGAGGTCGGTGATGCTGGACGCGCCTAAGGTCGCGACATCCGTGGCACCGTTAGGCACGGTGTCAGGCATCCAGTTAGTCGCGGTATTCCAATCATTGGTAGGCGGGCTGGCGCTCCAGGTCGCGCTGCCCGCACGGGTTTGCAGGGCGAAAGTCAATTCGAGAAGCACAACCCAAAGTCCGAGGTAGATTTTCACGCTCTTCTCTTAGGCAAAAATGCCCACCGGCGGCAAGCCGAAAAAAGATCAGGGGCGAGCCCTCCCCGCGTCGCTCGACCAAAGGTAACAGCCCCGTAACCTTTGCCCGTTGGAGTTTTCTCGTGAAAAAAGAATATAAGCCACCAGACATGAAACTCGCCTTCTTCAAACTACTCCTCGCCCTCAGCCTCCTCCTTGCCAGCACCGGCTTCGGGCAAAACAAAAGCTTTAAAATCCTCCACTCCTTTAATCAGACCGACGGAAACCTCCCTAGCTACGTCATCCAGACCACCTCCGGCGACATCTGGGGAGTAACCAACTCCGGCGGGACCGGAGCGCCCGGGAGCGGCGTGCTCTACAAGATTACCGCCGCCGGCGCCTTCAGCGTTGTCCACAATTTCAGCGGCAAACCCGATGGGGCCAATCCGGGCCACCTCATCCAGGCGGCCGACGGCTCGATCTATGGCGTCACCGCGCTTGGCGGCACCGCCTCGGCCGGCACCGTTTATCGGGTCGATACCGTCGGCAATTACACCGTTCTCCACTCCTTTAATGGCTCCAGTGAAGGCAAAACGCCCAACTTCCTCGCCCAGGCGAATGACGGCTTCATCTACGGCACCGCCAGCTTCTTCGGCACGCCGATGCCGAAATTCAACGGCACCCTCTTCCGCATCAACGCCGCGGGCAGCTTCGCCGTCCTCCACACCTTCCAGGAAAACATCGACGGCTCGAACCCTGACAGCGTCCTGCAGGCGGCCGACGGATTCCTCTACGGCACCTGCCGGCAGGATGGTCCGTTCGGAGCCGGGCTCGGGCTCGGTACCTTCTGGCGCTCCGACCTTGCGGGGAATGTCGCCTTGCTCCACGTCTTCGGCCCCACCACACTCGACGGACGCGAACCGACCGAGCCGGTCGGCATCGTGCAGGCGCCCGACGGCCTTTTCTACGGCTCCGCCAATAAAGGCGGCGAGCATGGCAACGGCGCCATCTTCCGTCTCGACGCCGCCGGCAACCTCGCTGTCACCCACTCCTACCCGGATAACGCCCCCGACGGCTCGCGCCCGGAGACCAATTTCACCCTCGGCCGCGACGGCTTTTTCTATGGCTCACTCCCCGGCGGCGGCCTGCCCGAGAGTAACACCTTCCGCAGCGGTACCCTCTTCCGCGCCGACATCGCCGGTCACGTCTGGGTCCTGCACACCTTCAGCGGCGGCGACGGCGGCGTGCCCTTCGCCCCGTCTTTTCTTGGCGCCCGCGGCACCCTTTATGGAACCGCCCAATTCCAGGGCCCGCTTGGCCACGGCGTCATCGGCTCGCTGGCGGTAAAGAAAAACCTCCCCATTGCTTCGCTCACCTTCTCGCCGAATCCGGTCAAGCCCGGCCTGCCCACCACCGCCTCCCTCACCCTCTCGAGACCCGCCGGCGCGCGTGGCCAGGTCATCACCCTCACCCATACCGGCCTCCTCACCGTCCCGGCCACCGTCACCGTGCCGGCTGGACAGACCAGCATCGACTTCACCGTGAATACCGGGCAGATAAACGTTCCTAATGAGCAGGACCTCACCGCCGCCATCAGCAAGCTCGGGGTCGGCACCACGTCACCGCTCCAGTTAGTCCCGTAGCATTTCCAGGCGGAGAAACACCGAAAAAGATCAGGGGCGAGCCGTCCCCGTGGCGACTCGCCCCTCTTTCTCATGGCTGGCTGGTTTGTCCCTGGAAGTCTTCCTACTGGCCCACCGTCACGCTCACGGGGTCGCTCCAAAGCCCCACGGCTCCATCGTCCACATAGTAGATCGCGCGATAAGTCCACTTCGCCGCGCTCGCCGGGAAGGGCGTCGAGTCGCTGTAACCCGGGGTCGTATCCATAGCCAGGAGAGTGAAGTTGCCCGTGCCGCTGCGATCCACCTCCAGGCGAATCATATCCAGCTCCTTGCTGTGCCCGCCCCAGCCCCAATCGACAAAGACGGTCCCGCCGAGCAACTTTACCTTCAGGCGCGGCTGCACCGTGCTCGTATCCAGCGGCTCGCTTTCTGTGCCGCGGATGCCGAGCGCTTCCTCGATCGCTGGGTTGGAGTTGGGGTGATCCTTGATCTTCTGGGCGAGGGCGCGGAAACGCCCCTCGATCCCGGGCGGCACCACTGCCGGGGCCGTCCCGAGATCGGGCACGACCGGGAAACCCGCCCCGCTACCCGTGCCGCCGAAGCGCTCCCAGTTGTGCCAGGCGCTCCACTGCTGGTCTGCCTGCCTCATGGTGATAGAGGAGGCGACGATGTATTCGTAATAAGCCGCATCGGCTGCCTGGCTGGCGGTCTCCGCGGGGGTGAGTCCGAGGGTGGTCGCGTAGCCTGCGATATTGTCGCGGAAGGTGATCAACTGCATCGCAAAGGCGTTTTTATTTCGTTGGATGTAATCTGCTTGCATAGAGGTGTCTTACCGGTGGTTTTGGTTGGATTTCTGACCTGGGAGGCGTCCCGGGAGTCGAAAATGGCAACCTACCGCCCCGGAAACGGCGTCCCCGGCACGGCCGTGGGAGTCTATGGCGGACTCGGCGGCGTCCACCGCCCGGTGGTTGGCGCCAACGGACGCTTGGGGAGCGCCTACGGTTCGGCCGTCGGCGCCAACGGTCGAACGGGGGAGGCCTACGGAGGGCCGGGCGGCGCCCGCCGTCGGGCGGTGGGCGACCACCGCGGCGTCAGCGGCGCCCACCGCGGCCGCGAAGGCGGCGGTTCGGCGATTTTGGGATGAAACGGGGAAGGGCAACATCTGGTCCTCTCACTATTTCCATGCGCAAAATTTCGGCCGCGTTGCAAAGAAACCTTTCGAAAGGGCAAACTTTCTCCACGGCCGCAGTCGTGCAGGCTCTTTAGGCAGCCCGGACCGCGGCTGGCCGGTTTTCCTTGCCCAACCCGGGCACGTCTCGGCATAATGGGCGATCATGAAAACGCTCGCCCTTCTGCTCCTCACTCTTGCCCTGCCGGTCGCCGCCCTCGCTGTCACCCCGCCGCCCGAGGGCGGCTACCCGAATCAGAATACGGCCCTGGGCGATGACGCGCTCTTCAGTCTCACCACTGGAGAAAATAATACCGCGCTTGGATTCAACGCGCTCTACGCTACCAGCTTCGGGCTCGGAAACACGGCCGTCGGATCCAAGGCCGGGATGAGTAACACGGGGGGAGTGCTCAACGTAGCCGTTGGCAATGAAGCGCTGCTGAGCAATACCCTCGGGGCCTTTAACGTTGCGGTCGGTGATCAGGCCCTGCGAGACCATCCAACCGGCAACGGAAACGTCGCCGTGGGCGGGGGCGCCATGTCCTTCAGCACGGCCGGCAGTGATAACGTGGCGATCGGCCGGACCGCGATGGTTTACGGCAGCGGTAAGCAGAATGTGGCCGTGGGATTAGCCGCCCTTTATTCGTGCAGCGGCACTTCCAATGTGGGCATCGGTTTCATGGCAGGATCTGCATTGACCGGTGATCAAAACATCGCCATCGGGACCCTGGCCGGTCGCAAGGCGTTTAGCGGTTCGAATAACATCGAAATCGGCAACCGGGGCGAGAGCGCGGATAGCTCCGTGATTCGCCTCGGCACGGTGGGCACACAGAACCAGACCTTCATCGCGGGCATCAGCGGAGCGACGGTGGCCGACGGCGTCGCCGTGGTGGTGAACAGCAAGGGACAACTCGGCGTGATCACTTCGTCGGCACATTTCAAAGAGGACATCAAACCGATGAAAAACGCGAGCGAAGCGCTCCTCGCGCTCGAGCCGGTGACGTTCCGCTACAAGAAAGACCTCGATCCGAATGCGATCCCGCAATTCGGCCTCATCGCCGAGCAGGTGGCGAAGGTCGATCCCAACCTGGTGGCGCGCGATGAAAGCGGCCAGCCTTACACTGTCCGCTACGAAGCGGTCAATGCGATGTTGCTCAATGAATTTCTCAAAGAGCATCGCAAGGTGGAAGCGCTGGAAGCGACCGTGGCGAAGCTGCAGGCGACGATCGAGAAAGTAAGCGCGCGCGTCGAGGCGCAGGAAGCGGCGCCGCGGCTGGTGGAGAGCCGTTAGGCAGGCTCGGCGGTCGATCCATCCCGCGCCGTCCGCCCTGGCGCTCGAAATCTATTGCGTGCTGCGCCTGGCGATGACGAGGATGCCGTGCGCCTGCGCGATCAAATTTTTGTCCTACTTTCCGCCGCGCAATGTGTTTAGGCTCCCGACAACACTATGAGCGAAAAGCAGCATAGCAATCCACTCCGCGAAGGGCTCTCGAGCAAGGCGGTGCCGCAGCCATGCGCGGTGGTGATCTTCGGCGCGACCGGCGACCTGACACATCGCAAGCTCGTCCCCGCGCTTTATAACATCGCGGCCGATGGCGAGCTGCCGCCGGCGGTGGCGGTGATCGGTTTCGCTCGCCGCCCGAAGACGGATGACGAGTTCCGCAGCGAGATGGAGGAGGCGACGCAAAAGTATTCCCGCCAAACGGTGCGGGACGAGATCTGGGACGGATTTGCCAAGTCGCTCTATTATCACCAGAGCGAGTTTGGCGACGAAGCCGGCTACAAGACGCTGGCCGAACGCCTCGATAAACTCGACCAGGAAAGCGGCACCGCGCGGCAACCGGCTTTTCTATTTCGCGGCCTCGCCCGATCAATTCGAGACGATCATTCAGAACCTGAAGAAGGCGGGCTTGAACAAGGCGCCTAACGGGGGCTGGGCGCGGGTGATCCTGGAGAAACCGTTTGGGACCGATCTGACATCGGCGCGGCATCTGAATCGAGATCGTGCAGAGTTCTTTCTCCGAAGATCAGACCTACCGGATCGATCACTTCCTCGGGAAAGAGACGGCGCAGAACATTCTGGTGCTGCGTTTCGCGAACGCGATCTTCGAGCCGCTCTGGAACGCGCGCTACATCGATCACGTGCAGATCACGGCGGCGGAGACGTTAGGCGTGGAAGAATCGCGCCGGCTATTATGAAGGGGCCGGCGCGCTGCGCGACATGGTGCAGAATCATCTCCTGCAATTGCTTTGCCTGGTCGGGATGGAGCCGCCGACCGATCTGGGCGCCGACAGCATTCGCGACGAAAAGGTGAAGGTGGTGCGTTCATTGCGCCCTCTCGCACCGGAGGAGGTGCGGACCGAATGTGGTCGCGCGGCCAGTACGGCAGAGGCGCGATCGCGGGCAAGCCGGTGGCGGCTTATCGCGAGGAGAAAGGGGTCGAACCGAAGTCGAAGACGGAGACTTATGTGGCGCTGCGGGTGCTCGGTCGATAACTGGCGCTGGGCGGATGTGCCGATCTATGTCCGGGTCGGGAAACGGCTGCCCAAATCGGGCACGGAGATTTCTGTCCATTTCAAGAATGCGCCCGCAGGTCCTGTTCAATCGCGAATCGGAGTCGCTCGATCAGAATGTGCTCGTGATCCGCATCCAGCCGGACGAAGGGATCTCGCTGCGGATGCAGGCGAAGGTGCCGGGAACGAGTTTCCGGATCGAATCGGTGAAGATGGATTTTCATTACGGGACCTCCTTCGGCAAGGCGAGCCCGGAGGCCTACGAACGACTCCTGCTCGATGCGATGGCGGCGATGCCACGCTCTTCGCGCGGCGCGATGAAGTGGAGCAGGCCTGGGCATTTATCGACAAGATCGAGGAAGCCTGGGCCGCAAAGGAAGGCGCGCCGAAACTGTGCTCTTACCCGGCCGGATCTTGGGGGCCCGAGGAAGCCGACGAATTGCTGGCCCGGGATGGACGGAGCTGGAGGCGGCTGTGAGATCGGGCCAAAGCTAGGGAGACACTGGACTTCGAATCGTGAAATGAGCACGGCAGCCGTAGAAACTTTCACCGCCGGGATGCCGGTCGAGGTCGGCCAGATTGAGCGCGAGTTGAAGAAGCTCTGGGACGCGACCGACGGGGTAATGACCCGCGCCTCGCTGATCAATCTCGCGGTTTACAGCGAAGCGCCCGATTCGTTAGGGAAGAATACCGCCATCATCGCCCGCCTCACCGAGGACCACGCCTGCCGCGCGATCGTCATCGCGGCCGATCCGAACGCCCAGGAAAACCGCGTCGAAGCGTGGATCAGCGCGCATTGCCACGTCAGCCGGGCGGGCAGCAAGCAGGTCTGCTCGGAACAGCTCTCCTTTTTGCTGCGGGGCGAACAATGCGGCCTGCTGCCTAACATTGTCTTCGCTCATCTCGATTCCGATCTGCCGCTCTATCTCTGGTGGCAGGAGGAACTGCGCCCTCCGATCGATCCGCAGCTTTGGGCCTGGGTCGACCGCATCATTTACGACAGCCAGGCCTGGACCGATTTCGACGAGCAGATGCAACTGGTCGAGTCCGCGCAGGCGGAAGCCCGGCAACGCATCGTCCTGTGCGATCTTAACTGGGTGCGGCTGGTGCATTTCCGCCTCGCCCTGGCGCAGTTTTTCGATCACCCGGTCACGCACCACCATCTCGCCGAAATCAAGGCATCGACGATCGATCACGCGCCCGGGTTCCGCTCGACCGCTCTCCTCCTCGTCGGCTGGCTGGCCGGGCAGTTGCGCTGGGAACGCCGCAGCGATTCGTTAGGCTTCGTTCGTAAGAGTGACGAGGGCGAAGGGCGGATTCGCGATCGCTCTGCAAGAAAAGGAGGGCGAAGCGATCAACGGTTGCCAGATCACGACTGATTCGGCGGAGTTTCGGATCGAGCACAAGCCGGGCGCGGATTTACTCGACGTTTTCTTCGGCCGCATCGAAGGCCGCAAGATGCAGCAGGTCCTGCCCGCGGGAAAAAACGATCTCGTCGAGTTGATGCAGGAGGAGTTGATGCGCGGCGGCCCGCACCGCGTCTACCTCCGGGCGGTCGAGAAAGTGCGCGCACCTGCTCTAGGCCGGCTGAGTCTGCCTAACGAGCTCCGGATCTTTCAAGCGCGCCTCGTAAACTTCCGACCAGGTCTGCTGGTTCATCGAACACATCGGCACGGCCACCCATTCGCCGTTCGTTTTACCGCGCCCTTAAAAACACACGAATCAAGGCGCGCCTGCATCACAGGATCGTTAGGCGCATTTGCGACCTGAGCTGCATCCATGAAGTTGTGCATTCCCACCCCGACGGTGTGCACCTGGCCGCGCAGGAGCGAAGGCAGAATCTCCGGCGGAGCATTGCGCGAAGTCATATAACGCACCAATTGCGCAAAGCGCTTTGGCGGCCAGCAGCGGATGCTGAAAAGGACGCCGAGCAAGCGAAAGGCCGGCGTCCCGGCATCGTCGTTGACCAGCGATAGGCCGCCGATCTTGCGCAGCACTTCGCCGAGCAGTGCGATCGAATTTCGGATCGTCCGGCAGGAGCGGAAAGATTTTCCCGGAAGGCCGCGCCACCAGCAGCGAAGCCCAGCTATTGCAATCCGGATGGCCGAAAATCGAAACGTCGCGGCGCAGCGGCAGACCGACCCCCTCGCAGATTTTCTCCCAGACGTCGGCGGGCGTGATCGGGCGCTCGCGAGAAAATCGTCCGGCCCGTGTCGGCTTCCGGTTGAAAGCTGAGCATGCGCCAGATGTGAGTGCGCTCCGGGTCGGCCAGATACCAGCGCATCACTTCCGGCACGTCGTCGATGTTCCGGCGGGTGACGGTGAAACTGAGCGCGTACTCCAGCGGCAAGCCCGGTTTTGGCGCGCACTGCGCAAGGCGAGATCGGTGAACGCCTGGCGCACCGGGATGCAGATCCGCTTCGCATTTGATCCGGCCGATCGGGATAACCGTGCCGGCCGGCCTGCGTCATATCGACGTGGACTGAGATCTGGCGCAGGCCGCCTTCGACCACGAGCCGCTCGAGAAATTCCGGCTGCTCGATCAGCGTCTGGCCATGCGTCATGAGCATCGGGATCGAGCCGACCGAGATGGCGTAACGAACGATCTCGATCAATTCGTCAGGCCGGCCGGCACGCCAATAGGCATCGGCCACGTCGCCGCCGGTGATTTGCAATCCGCCGCCCGGGCCTTGAAAGCGGCGATTGGCGTCGATCTGTTCCTTGACCTGCGCGAGCGAAGGGATCGGGCACCGAGTTCGCGTTCTTCGGCAGATAACAATGGGTGCAATGGAACGAGCAATAGCTCGCGCCCAGGGTAAAGCCGCAATGCGTGAGATGACGACCGGCGATCTGGTTGTCCGTCTGCAGCTCGGGCGGCAGCGAATCCCAACGCTCCTTGCAGAACGCGCGCTTTCTCCTCGTGAATCGGGCTGCGAAATGCCTGCCAGCGCGCGCGCCAGCGCTCCGCGGCGCCTAACGGACGATCGAGGACGCGCTGCCGTTGTTTTCGCTCATTTACTTCGCCTCATTCAGTGACCAGTCGTAATCCTGATAGGAGATTTTGGTGTCGTTAGGCAAGGGCTGCTTCCGCCGCTTGGTTGATGAAGGCGACCGGCCCGCCGGCCGCTTTAAAGTCATCCTTGTACCAATTAAAAATGGCAGAGAGCGCGGCGGTCTTATTGCCTCGGCAGAGTAGTCAACACCTTTCGGTGAATTTACGAAGGCGATGGCCAGCTTTTCGAGCTGAGCGTCGAGCTTGTCGGCGCGGAACGGCTCCGGATCGAGCGGCGGACAACTTTGGCTCGCGCAATTGAGCGCGAAATGGACGCGCGGCTCGTTGAACTTGGGCCGGATGATGTCTTTCTCGAGGTGGTTGAAGCTCATCTCTTCGCCCGCCACCTTGATCCGTTGCCCGGTAAAAAAAGTGAAGAGCAGGTCCTTCACGCTTTTGGTCGGATATTTCGCCGAGCGCTTCGTGCAGAATCCAGGCGTTATAGGCATTGATGTAAAACGCGAGTTGTTCCTTCTTGCTCGCGTCGGAAATTTTTTCCCCGGCGATACCGTCGACGACTTGTTGCAGGGCCTGCATATCGGCGGCGTTATTTTTCCAGGCGGCATACTTCACACCGTCGCTCGTGACGTATTTGCCGAGGAGGCCGTTGTAGGTTTCGATCCACTTCCGGGAATGCTCCGCCCGGCAAACGGAAGCGGATGCAAGCAGGAGGGCGATAAAACCGATTCGACGGAGTGAAAGAGGATGCATGCCGGAATTTGCCCCCCCGGTTGGCCGGCGGCAAGGTGGAAACGCCCCCTACTCGTAACCGAATCGGCCGAAGAGTGCGATCAAAGCGCGAGCGCTTTTCTCGATCGCGAACAAATCTTCGGCCCGTCGCCGGCCAGCCGCCCCGAACGAGCAGGCAAGTTTTCGATCGCCGAGAATTCGAGCGATGCAGTCGGCAAGTTTGGCCGGCTGACGCTCTGGCACGAGCAGGCCGGTCGTATTGTTCACGACCATCTCGGGGACTCCCGCCAGGTCGGTCGAAACCACTGGCAGGCCCGCCGCCATCGCCTCCATCACAACGGTCGGCAAATTGTCCATTCCCCCGCTCGCTTCGGTGACACACGGCAGGACAAAAAGATGACTGCTGGCGAGATTTTTTATCACTTCCACCTGCGGCAGTGGACCAAGTAGCCTAACGACATTCGTTAGGCCAGCGGCAGCAATCTGTTCGCGAAGCGTGTTCTCGAGCGGACCTTCGCCGATGATCTCGCAGCAAAAGTCGATCCCTGCGCTCCCGCATCAGGCGGCAAGCTTCGATCAGGTCACCAAAACCTTTTTTTTCGATCAGGCGGCCGATCGAAATGAGCTTCGGCGGCGAGTCCGAAAGTTCGGCCGGAGCGAAGCGGGCCAATTCGATGCTGTTGTAGATGCGGTGGATTTTCGCCGCCTGCTGCGGATGATTTTGCCGGAGGAAATGCCCGCCGAATTCGCTCACCGTCACCACCGCGCGGGCGGCGTCTATGAGATGGCTGAGTGAAATCTCGAATGGTTTCGGCGAGAAAATATCGTTCGCATGCCCGGTGAAACTGAACCCGATCCCGAAAAACCCGTTAACCCAATAGGCTGTCCGCGCGGCCATGCCGGCAAAGTGCGCATGGACGTGCCGGACCCCGCGGGCTTGCAGGCGCGGGCCAAGATAGGCTGCCTGGTAAAGACGAAGAAAATCGGTGTTGCGCCCCCAGCCTCGTATTTCTTGTTTCGCCGCGTCCGGCAGCGAACCTTTTCGCAGTGCCCGGTTCACCTCCCGCACCAACTGCTCGTCCTTCGGAAGGTATTCGACCTCGCGCAGAATGGCCGGATCCCAATCGTGGGCAGGTTCACTTGATGGATTACGAATGGAAAAGATCACCGGCTCAACCCTTTGCCGTCGCAGCTCGCTGATCTCGCGGTAGCAAAAGGTTTGAGTGAAAGCGGGGAACCGCTCGAAAAGATAGGCCAGCCCACTCATGGCAAAGGATTACCGGCGATTCCGGGCAATGAAAAGGGCGCTCCGCCCGGAAAATTCTTCGCGGCGCGCGCTCGTCCCGCACGACTCTTGCTTTTCCTTAAGGATGGTCCAACGCGACTTCTTTGCCTTTTGCAAGTCACTCCGTCTCGTTGAATTGAAAGCCGTCGGGATGCTCTCGACGGTCAAGCATTTTGCGGAAAATGACGTCGTCTACTCCGCTGGGGACGAGGGACAGGAGCTCTATATCGTCACGCGAGGCGCAGCGGAATTGATCCCTCCAAATGCCCGGCAGGGAGGGGGGGCGACGACGGTGCTCTCCCGGGGGGAAATTTTTGGTGAAACTGGCGCTTTGATGGAAGTCCCGCGTGACCACGCAGCCCGGGCCTGTTCTGAGTTGAGCGTGCAGTGCTTTCGCCGGGGCGATTTCCCCGAGCTCCTGCAACGGGTACCGTCGTTCTTTCTTTTTCTTTCGGAGAAGTTGGCCAACCGGCTTTTCCAGGCCCGCGAGCTGACTCATTCCCCGACCAGCTCGCTCGAACTCACCGGCAGCCTGGCCAATTTCGACATCGTGACGATTTACCAGACCATTCTCCAGTCGATGCAAACCGGCCTGCTCACGATCGCCGACGAGGATGGCGAGACCATTTCAACCTTTTATTTTGAAAAGGGAAGTCCGCGCTGGGGTCGATTCGAGCATCTCAGTGGCGAGGAGGCATTCTGGCAGCTCTTCCTACACGAGCATCGCTCCGGCACTTTTGCCTTCTCGAATCAAACGCAGGTCCGGGCCGACTGGGGCGAAGGCTGCGAGCTGACCGGTCAGGCCGACCAGATTTTGATCAATGCCATCCGGATGCGCGATCAGTTCGATCATCTGCGCAAACGTATCCACGAAAGCCCGGAGCGCCTGAAGCGGCAGAAACTGAACCTGGAGTGGCAGAATCCCGATCTGCAGGAGTTGCGTTCCGTGGCCGAGGAAATCTGGCAACTGGCCTACAACGACGAACTGACCTTGGGCCAGCTGCATCGGCGTAGCGAATTCTGCGATTGGAAAATTTACCGCACCGTGGACGAAATGGTTCGGACCGGTCTCTTCAGCCTGGTCGCGGAACAGAACCAGCTCGAACTGGCCGAGAAATGAACAAAATTTATCGCGCCAGCGCGCTGCTTTTAATCGGGTCGATGCTCTTATCCGGATGCTCGATGCTCACTGCGCAAGGCCGGCGTGAGCGGGCTTACGAACGTTACGTCCAGAAATCCAGTCACGGACGGCTGAAACAGCAAAAGCTTTTCGCAAAACGAGGGCAGAACATGCCGATCACATATCCGGATGAACCGATGATGCCTACGGAGCCGATGATGACTACCGAAAGCGTGGGGCCGGAATCGTTCGGCGAGGGCGGCCAGCAATAGCGCCGGCCGGACTAACGAGTCCTCAGTCCCGGCGAACCGGGATGGGGCGGCCTTTCTGGTCGACCGCGACGTAGATGAAAACGGCCTGGGTTACCAGCGTCTGCTCAGTCTGCATGTAGCGTTGCACCCACACTTCCACCGGTATTTTCATCGAGCTGCGGCCGATCGATTCCACCCAGGCATAGCAGGCGACCGTATCCCCCACCCTCACTGGTCGGAGGAAAGACATCCCATCGAGCGCCACCGTGACCACCCGAGTGCGCGCGGTTTTCGAGGCCAAAATGCCGCTCCCCAGATCCATCTGTGCCATCAGCCAACCGCCAAAGATGTCGCCGTTCGGATTGGTGTCCTTTGGCATCGCCACCGTGCGAGTGACGAGTTCGCCCTTTGGTTTCGAAGACGTTTGAGGTGGAGCCATGCGCGAGGTTAACACAACCGACGGCCTGCTACAGAATGAGCATGCAATCTCCGTAACTGTAGAAGCGATAGCGCTCGCGGACCGCCTCGGCGTAGGCCCGGAGGACGAACTCGCGATCAGCGAATGCGGAAACCAGCATCAGGAGGGTCGAGCGCGGCAGATGGAAATTGGTCAACAACCGGTCAACCCCGCGAAATTGGTAGGGTGGATGGATGAAAATATCGGTCGCTCCTTCCTGCGCGACCAGGCGGCCTTCCCGCCGAACGGCCGCCTCCAGCACTCGCACTGAGGTCGTGCCGACCGCGAGCACGCGCTTCGCGGCACTGATCGCGCCGGCCGCTGCCTCCGTGATCGTGAACCGCTCCGCGGGCATTTGATGCTCAGCAACGTGTTCGCTTTGCACCGGCCGGAAAGTGCCTGGGCCGACATGCAACGTGATGAATGTGTGCGGCAGCGAAGCGAGAATTTCCGAAGTGAAATGGAGGCCCGCCGTCGGCGCCGCGACCGCTCCCGGCTCGCTGTGCGAAAACCGTCTGGTAGCGCGTTGTGTCTTCGGCGTCGGCCGGGCGATTGAGGTAGGGCGGCAAGGGAATCTGCCCCGCCCGATAAGGGTCGAGCGCACGTTCGAAACGCACCAAACGTTCGCCTTCCGGAAAAATTTTTTCTACCCGCCCGGACACGCCGTCGACCAGGACGGCCGCGCCTAGACGCATCTTGCGGCCTGGTTTCACAAGGCATTTCCAGGCGAGCACATCCAGCTGCTCGAGAAACAAAAATTCAATCGCGCCGTCGTCGGAGAAACGCCGCGCCCGAAGCACGCGGGTGTTGTTGAGCACCAGCAGGTCGCCCGGCCTAACGAACTCGGGCAAATTAGCAAAGTGGCGGTGCGCAATCGTTTCCTGGGCGCGATCGAGCACCAACATGCGTGCATCCTGCCGGCGCGGCGCCGGACGCTGGGCGATGAGTTCATCGGGCAACTCAAAATCGTAATCGTCTACCCGCGCGCTCATCGCGCCACCATCAAAGGGATTGCCGCGGCGCGCAAAACCTTCAAGAGTGGTGCGCACCATGGACGAATTTTCCCAAGCCCTCGAAAGCGCGCTGGCTACCCTCGGCCGGCTCCGACTCGAAAGCGACCGCCCGCCCCGCGCCAACCGCGCCGCGCTCGACCGGCTCTGCGAACTCCCACCGTTCGTTAGGCAAAGCAAAGCCGAGCGCCTCGCGCCGTTGCGCGCCCGTGTCGCGACCTGCCTGCAATGCCCCCATCTCGCCGCGGCGCGCACCCAGACGGTTTTTGGAGTGGGAAACCCTGATGCGGAATTGATGTTCGTGGGCGAAGCGCCGGGCGCGGATGAAGACCGGCAGGGAGAACCGTTTGTCGGCCGCGCCGGACAACTACTGACCAAAATCATCACGGCAATGGGCTTCAACCGCGACGATGTTTTCATCGCCAACGTGCTAAAATGCCGGCCCGATATGCCGGCGGGCGAACCGGGAAATCGCAAGCCGACTCCGGCAGAAATGGCCACCTGTCTGCCCTATTTGACGGAGCAAATCGAGGTTATCGAGCCGAAGGTGATGGTGGCGCTCGGGGCCACCGCTGTCGAAGGCTTGCTTGCAATTCGTGAACCGATGGGTAAGCTGCGCGGGCGCTGGCATTCCTACCGCGAGACACCGCTCATGATCACCTTTCATCCCTCTTATCTGCTCCGAAATCAGAACAACGCCGAGAAGCGTAAAGTATGGGAGGACATGCTGCTCGTCCTCGATCGGTTGGGCCGACCGATCAGCGAAAAGCAGCGCAATTTCTTTCGTTAGGGGAGCACGCGCGCCGTTCCGCTATCCTCCCTGGCAGTGCGAAACTCTGGAACTGTAGAGCGGAATCCTCTCTTACCTAACGATCCAGATATTGCACGGGATGACCTCGATCACCCAGGCGATTCGGCTCGGCAGTTTCGGTTTCGGTTCCGGCTTCGATTCCAGCGGCACGACGAGCAGATCCGCATCCACCGCTTGAATAAAATTCGAGGCCGCAAACCCAGTGTTGCCTCGAATACAACGCGCTTCGATCGGCACCTTGGTCTCGCCGGCGGCCAGGATGAATTCCTGCAGCGCGATCTCTTCTTCCTCGAGCGTACGCGCGGTAGCGCGACTGGCTTTGCTCCGGCGCGCTGCCCGCGCCTTGTCAAAACTGGTGTAATTGCGAATCACGTAGAGGCGATCGCAATTTTCCAGCTTCGGCCAGACGCAAGGTGCGCCGCAAGGCGTGTTGCGCATGATCGGAATATTCCGCCATGAAGACGATGTGGCGAAGGGGTTTAGGCTCCACCTCGGGTTTGGTAAAAAGCATGACCGAGCAGGCCGCCTCGCGCACCAGACGCCGGGCGACATTGCCGAGAAATTGACGATGCACCGCCTCTTTTTCCAACGCGCCGGCAATGAGCAGGTCGACTTTCAACTTTCGCGCGGCCGCCAGGATGGCGGCGGCCGGGTCACCCTCCTCGTAGTCCACGATCGAATCGGTCGGGAGCTTCAATTTCGAGATCGCCTCCGAGAATTTTGCGATCGTCGTAGCGTCCCGTTTCCCGACGTAGATCATGCTCAAGGCGGCCGCGAAACGATCGCGCATCCGGTTGGCTTCGGCCAAAACCTGATGAAAGCGCGGCGAGAAAGTGGCCGCCACCGCGATCGATCGATAAGACGTTTCCTTCATCAATTTCCCGCTAACTGTGGAGCGTCGTCGGCCAAGGGCAAACCAGCTCTCCGGCGCAACTCGTTGAATTTCGGCATTCCTCTGCGAATTTCCGCGGCATGCGACGCGCAATTTATCCCGGCAGCTTCGATCCTGTGACCAATGGTCACCTCGACGTGATCGAACGGGCGCGGAAGCTTTTCGATGAAGTGGTGGTCGCGGTCGCGCACAACGACCAGAAACAACCCTTCTTCACCCTCGAGGAACGGCTTGAGTTCCTCCGCCAAATGACCTCGCTCGCTGGACGGTGTGAAGGTCGCGCCGCTCGATGGTTTGCTGGTGGAATTCGCAGTGCAACAAAAGGCAACTGCAGTCGTGCGCGGGCTGCGGGCGGTCTCCGATTTCGAATTTGAATTTCAGATGGCGCTGATGAATCGCAAACTGGAAGCGACCGTGGAAACGATCTTTCTCATGCCGAAGGAAGAATACACCTATTTGAGCTCGCGGATCGTGAAGGAGATTGCGCGACTCGGCGGCGACGTAGCGCGCGTTTGTGCCCGCCTGCGTGGTGGAAAGTTTTGCGCAGGAAATTGCAGCGATGAACTTCGAAAGGGCGCGCGAGTGAAAATCCATCTGCGTCAGATCCCGGCCGAGGGCTTGCATCTCGAGGGCGAGGAGGAATGTCCTATCCCGCAGGTGGACCCGGCCGAGGTGCGCTGCGCCGGCCCGCTACGCTATCTGCTCGATGCCGGCATCTCGGAGGGCGCGCTTTGGGCCAACGGCCAACTGACGCAACCGGTCGAGTTGCGTTGTGTGCGCTGCCTCGAAGCCTTCCCTTTCGATGATCATGGTCCAGGATTTCACCGCTGCACACCGAGCTGACCGGGCCTGAAATCGTCGATCTGACGCCCTTCATGCGCGAAGATATTCTGCTCAATCTACCGGCCTATCCGCATTGCGATCGCGAAGGCGGCCGGATCTGTCCGGTCCCGGAGGTGATCAAGCCATCGAACCAAAACGATGTCTTGGCCGAGCCACCGCCAGATTGGAGTGCGCTGGATAAACTCGAGCTCTAATTCGACCTCCTTATCGCCATCGTCCTCGATCCCAATCTTCTCAGAAGTCGACGACGGGGAGGAGGACGATGACCAGAACGAACGGCACCCTTGTTTTTTCCTAATTCCCTGCTTTCGTTCATCCGCTCTTATGGGAGTCCCAAAACGCAAAACTTCAAAGATGCGGCTGCGTACGCGCAAGGCCTCGCATCGCTGGCAGGCGCCGCAGCTCAACAAGTGCCCGCAGTGCGGCAGCACCGTTGCAGTCGCACACCGCCTGTCCCTCCTGCGGCTATTACAAGGGCCGTCAGGTTTTGACCGTCGACGCCGGCTGATCACCGCGCGACCTTCGTCCTCGCTGCGGGGCCGCTGCCCGCCTCCCGCTATTTAGGTTTTGCATTCGACCTCTGAGAATCGCAGATTGGCGGCTCGATGAAAATCGCTCTGGACGCCATGGGCGGCGATTTCGGCCCGCCTAATCTCGTGGGCGGCGCCGTCGCAGCTCTGCGCGAGTACGCGCAAATCGACAAGCTTTTCCTTGTGGGTGACACGCCGCAGATCGAGCCGAACTGAAGAAGCAGAACTGCAATGATCGCCGGATCGAGATCGTGCACTCGACCCAGGTGGTCGAGATGAGCGATGGCGCCGTCGATTCCGTTAGGCGAAAAAAAGATTCATCCGTCAGCCGCGCGGTCGACCTGGTAAAGAAAGGCGAGGCCGCCGCTATCGTCAGTGCAGGACACACCGGCGCCGCGGTCGCCGCGACCACGATCAAGTTGCGCACCCTGCCTGGAATCGACCGGCCTGGCATCGCCGCCATTATCCCTTCCGAGACAAATATTTTTGTCCTGATCGATGCCGGCGCGAACAGTCGATGCGCGTCCAGAACATTTGGTGCAGTACGGCATCATGGGCTCGGTCTATTCGCGCCATGTCCTGGGTTACAAAAATCCCAGCATCGGCCTGATGTCGATCGGCGGCGAAGACGTGAAAGGAACCGATCTGACGAAAGAGGTCTTCAAAATGCTGAAGCGCAGCTCGCTTAACTTTCGTGGCAACGTTGAAGGCCACGATCTTTTTGCCCACCCGGTGGAGGTTGTGGTCTGCGATGGATTTGTCGGCAATGTGATCCTCAAAACCTGCGAATCGGTCGGAGACGCGATTTTCAAATGGCTCAAGCACGAGTTGACCAAAAATAAGTTGCGCATGGCCGGTGCCTTCCTGGCCCAGGAAGCCTTTAAAGCGATTAAGAAAAAAGTGAATTACGAAGAGTACGGCGGTTCGCCTCTGCTCGGCGTCAACGGCATCTGCATCATCGCGCACGGCGCGAGCACACCGCTCGCCGTCAAAAATGCTCTGCGGGTGGCGGCCGAGTCGATTGAACAACAGGTCAATCCACATATCATCGAAGAAGTCAGTCGCTATAATGAAACGCAAGCCCCGCTCGAGTCCGCGGTCCGCTAAACCACAACGCAGCGTCTCGATCGTTGGCACCGGCAGCTACGTGCCGCAACGCCGCCTAACGAACGCAGACCTCTCCAAGATGGTCGCAACCGACGACGAGTGGATCACCACCCGCACCGGAATAAAGGAACGACGGGTCGCGGCCGCCGACGAATACACCAGCGACATGGGCGCCAAGGCCGCGCTCGCCGCGATGGAGCAGGCTGGAATCAAGAGCGAGGAGATCGATCTGATCCTGGTCGCGACGGCGACACCCGACATGATTTTCCCGGCCACCGCCTGCTTCATTCAAACCAAAATCGGTGCCACGAAAGCCGCCTGTCTCGATATCTCGGCTGCTTGCGCGGGATTTCTTTTTGCGGTCGAGATCGCACAGCAATTTATCACCTGCCACACCTACGACACTGTGCTGGTGATCGGGGCTGAAAAATTGACCACCATCACCGATTGGGGAGACCGCAACACCTGCGTTCTGTTTGGTGACGGAGCCGGCGCCGCTATTCTCCGCCATCGCGATGGCGGCAGCCACGGCGTGATCAGCACGCATATCGCAAGCGATGGGAAATTCGCCGATATTCTCTGGATGCCCGGCGGCGGCTCGCGCCATCCGATCACCGTTGAGAATGCGGGCGACAACCTGCAAACGATCAAGATGTCGGGCAAGGAAGTTTACAAACAGGCCGTCACCGCGATGGTTGACGCCGCTCGCAAGGCCCTCGATAAAGCTGGCCTAACGATCGATGATATTGCCTGTGTTATCCCACATCAGGCCAACGTCCGGATCATCGAAGCGATCGCCGACCGTTTGAAAATCCCGGTCGACAAATTCTTCGTCAATCTCGACCGCTACGGGAACACTTCCGCTGCGGCCGTCGCCATTGCGCTCGATGAGGCGAATCGAACTGGCCGGATCAAGGCCGGCGATTATGTCCTGATGGTCGTCTTCGGCGGCGGGCTAACCTGGGCAGGCTCGGTCATCGAGTGGTAGCGGAAGAAGTTGAGAGTTGGCAGTTGCGAGTTGAGAGAAGGAGCTGATGGACTCTCAAATTTCTCTGATCGAAACCCACGCTCACTTGGATTACCCGGATTTCGTTGCCGATTTCGATGATGTCCTCACCCGGGCAGCGGAAGCCGGAGTGACGCGGATCATCACCATCGGGACCTCGCTCGCGAGCAGCCGGCGAGCGATCGAGCTGGCCGAGAAATATCCGAATGTGTATGCAGTCGTAGGGGTCCATCCGAGTTATGCGGAGGAGGCCGAGGACGACGTCATGACGCCGTTGCGCGAACTGGCGAAGCATGCACGCGTCGCCGCCATCGGCGAGACCGGACTGGATTATCACGACCTGCCAGGCGCAAAGATTGCGCAGAGAGAAAGACGCAGGTCATCGATGCTTTGCAGGCCGACACCGAAGATGAAATCGAAAGCGGCATCCATGATGGAGCGCTGAAAAGCAAACAAGCCAGTCTTTTTCAGCAACAGCTCGATCTCGCGGTGGAGCTGAAACTCAATGTCGTAATTCACCAGCGCGACGCCTGGGCCGATACGCTCGCGATCCTGCGCGAGTACGGCCGTACCGTCAGCGGCGTTTTCCATTGTTTCGGAGGGACGCGCGCCCAAGCCGAGGAAGTAATCGCGCTGGGCCATCTCGTTTCCTTCACCGGTATCGTTACCTTCAAGAACGGCGCCGCGGTGCGGGACGTCGCTGCTGGCTTGTCGTTAGGCGAGTTCATGGTCGAAACCGATTGCCCCTATCTGGCGCCGGAGCCGCATCGCGGGAAACGCTGCGAACCGGCTTACACCCGTTTGGTGGCGGAGAGCATCGCGCAGGCCCGTGGCATTCCGCTTGAGGAATTGGCCCGGGCCACCACCGAAACGGCGCATGATTTCTTTCGGCTCGACCGCGCATGAGCTGGCGAAGATTCGCGCGCTTCCTCTCCGCCGCACTCCTCTTTTCGGTGGGCGGGTGCGCCAGCGTCGATCGGCGCCATCAGGTAATTATCAGCATTCCGGAACAGCGGATGGCGCTCCTGAAAGATGGCGCCCCCCTCGCCACCTACCCGGTTTCGACTTCGAAATTCGGTCTCGGCGATCGACCAGGCACGAGCTGGACACCGCTGGGCAAACTCGAGATCGCGAAGAAAATCGGGGGCGGTTCCCCGAGCGGGACTGCCTTTAAAGACCGTCGGCCGACCGGCGAGATCGTGCCCCCCGACGCGCCGGGGCGCGACATCATTGTGACCCGTATCCTCTGGCTGCGCGGACAAGAATCGCAGAATGCTCGCTCTTACGCTCGTTACATCTACATCCACGGCACCCCGGAAGAGCGAAACATCGGGCTGCCGACGAGTTATGGATGCGTCCGGATGCGCTCACGCGACGTGATCGAGCTGTTCGACATCGTCGGGACGGGAGCGGAGGTAACGATCGCGAACCAAGCGCTCGAGACGCTCGTCCCGGGACTGACACCGGTCACCGACCGTTTCGCCTCGACGCACAACTTCGCCCCGTCGAAAATTCGTTAGGGCCTAACGCCTGATCTTTTATCAGGGAAGCTGCCCGAGGTGCTTCTGCACCGTCGGCTTGGCCAGCAATTCCATGTCGGCGTCGACCATGATCTCGACGAGTTCGCGAAAACGGACTTTCGGTTCCCAATCGAGCAGCTTCTTCGCCTTTGCCGGGTCGCCGATGAGGAGGTCCACTTCCGCCGGACGCTCGTAGCGCTCGTCGTGCTTCACATACTGCTTCCAGTCGAGATCCACCCGGCCGAACGCAATCTCGAGAAATTCGCGGATGGTGTGCGTCTCGTTCGTCGCAAGGACGAAATCGTCGCCTTCGTCATGCTGCAAGATTCGCCACATGCCCTCTACGTATTCCGGGGCATAACCCCAGTCGCGCTTCGCGTCGAGGTTGCCGAGGAAAAGTTCCTTTTGCAGACCCTGCTTAATCGCGGCCACCGCCCGGGTGATTTTGCGCGTCACGAAAGTCTCACCGCGACGCGGGCTCTCGTGGTTGAAAAGGATGCCGTTGCTCGCGCAGAGCCCATAGCTTTCTCGATAATTTATCGTCGCCCAATAGGCGAAAACCTTCGCCACACCATACGGACTGCGCGGCCAGAAAGGCGTTGTCTCGGTCTGCGGCACCTCCTGCACTTTCCCGAACATCTCGCTGCTCGAGGCCTGATAAAATCGGGAGCGAATTCCAGTCTCGCGGATCGCTTCCAGTATGCGGATCGTGCCGAGGCCGGTCACGTCCGAGGTGTATTCCGGAATGTCAAAACTGACCCGTACGTGGCTTTGCGCCGCCAGATGATAGATCTCGTCTGGCTTCAGCTCGTAGATCAACTTCACCAAGTTGACCGAATCGCTCAGGTCTCCGTAGTGGAGGAACATCCGCACTCCGTTGATGTGCGGATCGGCGTAGAGATGATCAATGCGGGCGGTGTTGAAAGTACTGGCGCGCCGAATGATCCCGTGCACTTCGTAGCCCTTTTCCAGGAGCAGGTCTGCCAGGTAGCTACCGTCCTGCCCGGTAATCCCGGTAATTAGTGCTTTTTTCATCGCGCAGTCCCGCTCTAGAGCATCCGGCGCGCCGCGGCAAACCTTTTAGCCGGTCGCGGCGTCCAGTTTCGCCAGGACAGAACGTTGGACCGCAATCAGATTCGCGATGCCTCTCTGGCCTAGCGAGAGCATGTTGAGCAATTCATCCTGCGAAAATGTTGCCTCCTCCCCGGCACCCTGCACCTCAACCAAAGCACCATCCTCGGTCGCAACCAAGTTGAGATCGACCGTAACCGATTTGTCTTCCTCGTAATCCAGATCCAGCAGCGCGATCCCGTTGTGCACTCCGACACTGACGGCCGCAACCAGCTTCTTGATTGGGAGTTCAGCCACCTTTCCCTCCGACCAGTAATCGCCGGCAGGCGAGAGAAACGGCCAGGCTCGCGCCCGTGATCGCCGCGGTTCGGGTGCCCCCGTCGGCTTGTAACACATCACAGTCGACCCAAATCGTGCGCGGACCCAATTTCTCAAGATCGATGACCGCGCGCATCGAGCGACCGATCAGGCGCTGAATCTCACTGCTTCGTCCATCAAGGCGGCCCTTGGAAATATCGCGCGGCTTCCGGGTCAAGGTGGAGTAGGGCAACATCGAATACTCCGCCGTCAGCCAGCCACCGGTGACGCGTTGCTCCTTCATCCATCGGGGGACGGATTCCTCCACCATGACACCGCAGAGCACGCGGGTACTGCCCATCGCGACCAGTACGGAGCCACTGGCGTGGGGCGCGATGCCGAGCTCGAAATGCACCGGACGCAACTGATCCGCCGCGCGCCCGTTAAGTCGATTCATGCGGCCCAAACTAGACGAAGTCGGGGGGAGCGCTAACGTAAATGGCGATTTGGAGACCGGAGGAGAAAGATTTTTCAAAAAATTCGCTTTTCGCGGTTGACGATCGACAGGCGTCGCCTATTTTCGTAATCCCGCCGGAAGCGGGGCTTCACCAGTCGAAAGACCGAGGAAGCCGGTTCTCGTAAATTTTGGGACTGCAAATTGGAACTCAATTTTGTCCCGGCATGATAGATTCCGTTCACACCGGAGAAATCATCGTCGGCGCCGAAGTTGAGTTTTTTGACGCCCGGAAGTTGCGCGGATCCGCTGGTTCTTTGAAATCTACATACAGGGTAGTAAATACAACTTTTTAGAGCTGAGTCTGAATCTTAATAAAGCTCCGGTCTTCGGATCGGGGCGGAGAGTTTCAGTTATCAAAGATCTCTGGTCGAAAGACCGGAACAGATTGATCAAGCTACAAAGAGCACATAATGGATGCCTTGGTGCCAATAGGCGATGAAGGACGTGGCTAACTGCGATAAGCCTCGGAGAGCGGTAAACACGCTTTGACCCGGGGATTTCCGAATGGGATAACCTGAGTGGGATAATACCTGCTCGAGCTCATGTGAATCTATAGCATGAGCATCGCGACACCCGGTGAAGTGAAACATCTCAGTAACCGGAGGAAAAGAAAGCGAAAGCGATTCCGTCAGTAGTGGCGAGCGAAAGCGGAAGAGACCAAACCACCAGCTTGCTGGTGGGGTTGTAGGAGCCCGATGTGGTAGTGCAACGATTAGATGAAGCGAATGGAAAATCGCTCCAAAGAGGGTGACAGGCCCGTAATCGAAAATCCGCGCACGCCTAGGGATTTCCTGAGTAATACGATGCACGTGAAACTTCGTATGAATCCACGCCGACCACGGCGTAAGTCTAAATACTAATTGGCGACCGATAGTGAACAAGTACCGCGAGGGAAAGGTGAAAAGAACCGCTGTGAGCGGAGTGAAATAGTACCTGAAATTATGTGCTTACAAGGTGTCAAAGCCCGCAAGGGTGATGGCGTGCCTTTTGCTTAATGAGTCTGCGAGTTAGTGTCAGTGGCGAGCTTAAAGCGTTCTGCGCTGGAGGCGAAGCGAAAGCGAGTCCGAAATGGGCGAATTTAGTCGCTGGCACTAGACCCGAAGCCGAGGTGATCTACCCATGAGCAGGTTGAAGATTGCTTAACCGCAATTGAAGGACCGAACCCGTGAAGGTTGAAAACTTCTGGGATGACTTGTGGGTAGGAGCGAAAGACTAATCAAACCCGGTGATAGCTGGTTCTCCCCGAAATAGCTTGAGGGCTAGCCTCGTGTGCTGACCTGCGGAGGTAGAGCACTGGATGAACTAGAGCCCATACCAGGGTATCGAATTCAATCAAACTCCGAATGCCGCAGGGTGTAACACGGGAGTCAGTGCGTGAGGGATAAGCTTCACGCGCGAGAGGCAAACATGCCAGACCAGCAGCTAAGGTGCCCAAATACCGTTCAGTGGAAAGGATGTGAGGTTGCTTAGACAGTGAGGATGTTGGCTTAGAGGCAGCCATCATTTAAACAGTGCGTAATAGCTGACTCATCGAGCGATCTCGCGCCGAAAATGATTGGCGATAAGCGGTATACCGAAGCTCTGGAAGACGTCTGGTTTCGACCAGGCGGATTGGTAGGGGAGCGTTCTAGCGACATTGAAGCCGAAGCGGAAGCAACGGTGGAGTTTCTAGAAGTGAGAATGCAGACATGAGTAGCGATAAGCCAGGTTAGATTCCTGGCCGCCGTAAACCCAAGGTTTCCTGGGGAAGGTTCGTCCTCCCAGGGTTAGTCGGGACCTAAGTCGAGGCCGAAGGGCGTAGACGATGGACAGCAGGTTTAATATTCCTGCACCGGCTGTGGTTAAGTTGAATTGTACGCATGAATAGAGACAGTCCGTCGATTGAAAGTGACGGTCCCGCAAGGGGACGCTGAGGCCTCTGGCCAAGGTGGATCTGTTGACGATTGTGCCAAGAAAAGCTTCAATGTTCCCACGGTTGCCCGTACCGTAAACCGACACAGGTGGGTGGGTAGAGTATACCCAGGCGCGTGAGTGAAACCTCGTTAAGGAACTCGGCAATCTAGCCCCGTAACTTCGGAAGAAGGGGTGCCACTCGCAAGGTGGTCGCAGTGAAATGGGTCAACCGACTGTTTAACAAAAACACAGCACTCTGCCAAGTCGTAAGACGACGTATAGGGTGTGACACGTGACCAATGCGGAAAGATTACGGTAAGAGGTTAGCCGCAAGGCGAAGCTTTGAACCCAAGTCCCCGTGAATGTCGGCCGTAACTATAACGGTCCTAAGGTAGCGAAATTCCTTGTCGGGTAAGTTCCGACCTGCACGAATCGTGTAACGAGTTGACCGCTGTCTCAACGAGGAGCTCAGCGAAGTTGTAGTGGCGGTGAAGATGCCGCCTACCCGCAGTAGGACGGAAAGACCCTATGCACCTTTACTGTACGCTGTTACTGTTGTTTCGATTTTGATGCTTAGCGTAAGTGGGAGACTTTGATTCAGCCCTTTCGGGGGTTGCATGAGTCGCCAATGAAACACCACCCTTCGAAACTTGGAAAATCTAACCTCTTGCCATTATCTGGCAGAGGGACACTGGCAGCCGGTCAGTTTTACTGGGGCGGTATCCTCCCAAAGAGTAACGGAGGAGTACGAAGGTTGGCTCAACCTGGTTGGCAATCAGGTGACGAGTATATGGATATAAGCCAGCTTAACTGTGAGACCTACAAGTCGAGCAGGTGCGAAAGCAGGTCCAAGTGATCCGGTGGTTGAATGTGGAATTGCCATCGCTCAACGGACAAAAGGTACGCTAGGGATAACAGGCTGATCGCGCCCAAGAGCTCATATCGACGGCAGCGGTTTGGCACCTCGATGTCGGCTCATCACATCCTGGGGCTGGAGAAGGTCCCAAGGGTCCGGCTGTTCGCCGGTTAAAGTGGTACGCGAGCTGGGTTCAGAACGTCGCGAGACAGTTCGGTCCTTATCCACTGTGGGCGCAGGAGAATTGAGGGGTTCAGACCTTAGTACGAGAGGACCGGGTCTGACGAACCGCTGGTGTTCCGGTTGTCGTGTCAACGGCAGTGCCGGGTAGCTATGTTCGGAAAGGATAAGCGCTGAAAGCATCTAAGCGCCAAGCCTATCCCAAGATGAGTTCTCCCTGAAGAGTCGTGGTAGACCACCACGTTGATAGGTCACTGGTGTAAGTGCAGTAATGTATTCAGCTAAGTGATACTAATAACTCGTTCGGCTTGGTCATTTACTTTTCTATTAACCCGCCCCGTCGGCCTCAAAACCGGCGTGGCGGCCAATAGAGAGGAATGACAAATTAACAAAACGAAGCCTAAACTGTTGGAAATAACTTCCTGTATGTAGATTTCAGAGAATCGGTGTTCTTTGAATCATTTGAGTTGCAGCGACCAAGCGGTCGCGGCCAGAGACCTGGTTCGGTGGAAACCGGCCCAGCTTTCTGGTGATCATAGCGCAGTGGCCCCACCCGTTCCCATTCCGAACACGGAAGTGAAACGCTGCAGCCCCGATGGTAGTGCATCTATAGGTTGTGCGAGAGTAGGACGTTGCCAGAACTTACGCCCGGTATCTTGGAAACAAGGTGCCGGGCTTTTTCTTTCCCTCGGAATTAGAGGCTCGCCTTTTCCCGCGACCAATTGAATGCTTTGGCCATGGCTCACGCCCTCACCCCAATGATGCAGCAATACCAGCGGCTCCGCGCCAGCGTGCCCGCAGACACCCTGCTCCTCTTTCGCCTCGGGGATTTCTATGAGCTTTTTTTCGAAGACGCCAAGATAGCCTCCGCGCTACTCAACCTTGCCCTGACCAAGCGCAACGACGTTCCAATGTGCGGAATGCCTTATCATGCCGCGCCGGGTTACATCGCCAAGCTGATCAGGGCCGATCGGCGGGTCGCCATTTGCGACCAAACCAGCGAACCGCAACAGGGCAAACTTGTAACCCGAGACATTACCCAGATCATCAGCGCCGGCACGGTCAGTGACCTTGACCTCCTCGAATCGAAGCGAGCCAACTACCTGGGCGCTGTCTTCGCGGACGAGCGCACTTTCGGATTCGCCTACGCCGACCTTAGCACGGGCGAATTTCGCCTCATGCAGTTGAACGACGACCGCAATCTTTTGGACGCGCTCTCACGCGTGGCACCCTCGGAATTGCTGATCAGCGATGCGCAGACGGAACGGTTCGGCCAGTTTGAACGCGCCCTCCCCTACGATCACTACGCTTTCCTCGCGGAAAACGCCCGCTTTACTCTTTGTGAACATTTCAAGGTTAAGTCTCTCGACGGATTCGGTTGCTCGGACCTGACGCAAGGTATCGCGGCGGCCGGAGCGATCGTTCATTATCTGAAGCACCAATTGCGCAGAAAGATCGATCACCTCGCCTCATTGCGTTGTGACGCCCCGACCGATTATGTCCTGCTCGATGCCGCGACGCAGGCGAATCTCGAGCTGGTCGCCTCCTCCCGCGGCTTGCGCGATACCAGTCTGCTCGCCGCTCTTGATCGCACCGTAACCCCGATGGGTGGGCGGCGCCTGCGCAACTGGATCCTGCAGCCCATTCGTGATCTGGCGGAGCTCGGTTGCCGGCAACAGTTTATCGCTGATCTCATCCAGGAATCCGACCTGTTGGCTTCGTTGCGCGATTCGCTCAAGAAAATCCGCGACTTGGAGCGAGCTTCCGGTCGACTCAGTCAGGCATCAGGCAACGCGCGCGATTTGGTCTCGCTTAAGACCTCTCTTCAGCAGATCCCTGCGCTCAAAAACGAGCTGCAAAAACTCCTCGATCGATTGGCCTTTGGCGCGAATCAGCCCCCCGGAAAAATCACTGCCGACCTGCTCGCGGAGCGCGTGCATAACGAACTTTGCGAAATGCCGGCTCTGACCGCCAAGCTCGGGGATGCTCTCCTCGATGATCCTCCCCTCGCGCTCAAGGATGGCGGTATGTTCCGCGAGGGCTTCAATTCACAACTCGACGAACTGCGACAAGCCTCACGGGACGGAAAAAATTGGATTACTGCGCTGCAGGAACGGGAAATCGCCAGGACCGGAATCAAATCGCTCAAAGTCCGCTTCAATTCCGTCTTCGGCTATTTCATCGAGGTTACAAAAGCAAACCTCGAGAGCGTGCCGAGCCATTACACGCGCAAGCAAACCACTGTCGGGGGCGAGCGTTTTATCACCCCTGAATTGAAGGAAACCGAAGCGAAGATTCTCGGTGCCGATGAGCGCGCCCGGCATCTCGAATACCAACTTTTCCAGACCCTGCGCGAGGAAACGTTAGGCGAACTGGCTCCCATCCAGCAGACTGCCAATGCCATCGCCACCCTCGACGTCATCGGCTCACTGGCGGAAACAGCGCGGCTCTTTCATTATTGCCGGCCCAGGCTTGATAATTCGCTCCGGCTCAGCCTGAAGGACGCGCGTCATCCTGTTCTCGACCAAAACCTCGCCGAAGAAAAATTCGTGCCTAACGACACCGAGGTCGACGGCGAAAAGGTCCGCCTGGCCATCATCACCGGGCCCAACATGGCGGGGAAGTCCACCTACATTCGGCAGGTAGCGTTGGTCGTTCTGATGGCGCAGATGGGTAGCTTCGTGCCGGCGGCCAGCGCTGAGATTGGCCTCGTCGATCGCATCTTTACCCGGGTCGGCGCGAACGACGATCTCTCCCGCGGTCAGTCCACCTTCATGGTCGAGATGAACGAGACGGCCAACATCGTGAACAACGCGACGGAGCGCAGCCTCATCATCCTGGATGAGATTGGCCGCGGCACTTCCACTTTCGACGGGCTCTCGATCGCCTGGAGCGTAGCGGAATTCCTGCACGATAAGATCAAGGCCCGCACCCTTTTCGCGACCCATTATCATGAGCTGACCAAGCTCGCTGATGAGCGCAACGGAGTCTGTAATTTCAACGTTGCGGTCCGCGAATGGAACGAGCAGATCATCTTTCTGCGCAAGATCATTCCTGGCGGGGCGGACAAAAGCTACGGGATACAGGTGGCGCGATTGGCAGGTTTGCCGCGCGAGATTTTGAATCGGGCCAAGGATATTTTGTCCCACCTCGAAAACCCGAACGGCACTTCCGCCAAACCAGAGGCGCCGGTCCGGAAACGAAAGCGAAAACCGATGCCCACCAGCGAAAAACCGCAGTTAGACCTGCTTTAAACGAGTTCGTGTAAACTCTTCGGCATTTTTTCACTGACTCGTCCCGTGACGCCAGGTAATTACTAACGATCAAAACATGGCGGTAAAGAATGAAAAGGATCTCAGCGATCAACAACGCGGCTACTGGCTCAAGGCAGTGGCGGCGATTGAGCTGCGCAATTTCGGCTATGCGATCGATCTTTTGCAAAACCTGCTCAAGCAGGAACCGGAGTTCCTGACCGGTCGCCAGATGTTGCGCCGCGCGGAGGTGACCCGGGCCAAGACCGAGAAGAAAGGCTTCTTCAACATCTCGACCGCCCCACTGGCAGTTATGAAGGCGCAGCGGGAGCTGAAAAAGGATCCGCGTAAGACGATTGAATTGGTTGAGAAGGTGTTGGAAACAGGCCCCTACAATGCGCAGGCCAACCTGCTGCTGAAAGATGCTGCCGTTTCCGCCAATTATCCGGAGATCGCCATCTTCGCCATGGAGACGCTGCTCGAGCATGACCCGCGCGACGTTAAAGTGCTGCACGAGCTTGGCCGCCTCTATCATAAGTATGATCGGAGCGACAAGGCAGTCGAGGTCTACAACCAGATCAGTGAGATCGCTCCCCTCGATCTCGAGGCGGCCCGTTTGGGCAAGGACGCTTCCGCTCGCGCTTCCATGCAGAAGGGCGGCTGGACTGAAGCCGAGAGTTACCGCGACCTGATCAAGGACAAGGAGGTCGCCGTCTCCCTCGAACAGCAGAACCGCATGCAATTGAGCGATGACTCGCTTGAACAGCAGATCAACGAGACCTACGAACGCCACGAAGCTGAACCGCAAAATGTCGACCTGGCCAAACGGCTCGGTGTCTTGCACGACCAGAAAGACGACCTCGAGGGCGCGATTGCCTGGTATCAGTACGCGGTCGACCTAACGAATCGGAGCGATCCCGGGCTTGGTGCGGAAAGTGACCGATCTGAAAATGCGACAGCTCGATCGGCAAATCCGGATCGATGAGCAGTATCTGGCCGAGCACGGAGCGGGCGACGAGCAGTTCGCGGAGAAGACCGCGGAACTCGAAGCCGCGAAGAAGCAGCGGGCCACCATCCTGATCGACGATGCGCGCAAGCGGATCGATCGCAACCCGACCGATCTCCAGCTGCGCTACGACTTGGGCGAGCACCTCACCAACGCGGGCGAGTACCGCGACGCCCTCCCGGAACTGCAGCGCGCCCGGCAAAATCCCAACGCTCGACTGAAGGCGATGAATCTCCTCGGCCGCTGCTATCGCGAGCTGGGCATGCTCGATCTTGCGGCCAAGCAACTCGACGACGCCGCTCGCGAGATGGTGGTGATGGACGCGGTGAAAAAGGAGATCGTTTACAATCTGGGACTGGTTTACGAGCAGATGGGCGATGTCGGCAAATACATCGACCAAATGAAGAAGATCTATGAGGCCGACTACGGCTATCGAGATGTCGCGCAGCGAGTGGAAAGCTCCTACCACAATCGGCCTGGCGAAGACACCTGAAGACCCCTTACCGTCGGCAGAATCTTCTCCTGACGAAAACGTTAGCAGCGCGCCAGCGTCCGGCTGGGACCGTTGCAACGAAACATAAGTAGCCGGGATACCGGCGGACAAACAACCAAGCTAACCAATTATGATGAAGAAATATCTATCTTACACCTCGCGGGCGACGCTCGCGGCCATCCTCTCCACCGGTCTCTGCCTCGCCGTCACGGCGAACGCGGCCGAGAACAAAATGGAGAGCAAGACCGAGACGAAGCTCAGCGCTAATGACAAAAAGTTCGTGAAGAAAGCCTACAAAGGCGGCCTGAGCGAAGTCGCCGAAGCAAAGGTCGCCAAGGAAAAAGCCAAGAGCGACGCGACCAAGGAGATCGCGGACCGCATGATCACCGATCACGGCAAGGCGAATGACAAGCTGATGGAAATCGCGAAAGAAGAAAATCTCGATCTCTCCAAAGTCGAAGCCAAAAAGATGCCGAGCATCTCGGACGAAAACTTCGATAAGGAGTACCTCGCCGAGCTGAAGAAGGACCACGAGAAGGACATCGCGATGTTCGAGAAGGAAGCCAACGACAGCGGCGCGAAGGAAGACTCCGATGTCGTGAAATTCGCGAAGGAAACGCTCCCGACGCTGAAGGAACACCTGCAGATGGTGGACGAAGCGATCGCGAAAATGAAATAACGCGAGTCAGTCAATCTGCCCTTTGCGGCGCCTCAGGTGAGGCGCCGCATTTTTTTTGGTGACGCGACGCCCGGCGCGTGAGGAAAGATTTTCCACCGTGGCCATCCCGCTTTAGCTTCCGCCGGCTCCCCTCGCCCCGCTCGCACTTCAATCCTAGGCAATGAAGTTCTTTAAATCACTGGTCCAGAAATTCGCCGGCAAACCGGTCGATTGGGATGAGCTCGAAGAGATGCTCATCCGGAGCGATCTCGGCGTCCCGATGAGCCTGCGCATCGTCACCGAACTGCAAGAGCGCGGCGCCACCCAAAAGATCACCGCCAACGACGTCGCCGAAGTCGCGCGCGAAGAAATCCTGCGCGTCCTGCCCATTCAACCCGCGCCCGATCCGTCCCCTCCCCGCCAAGCCCAAGGCCATCCTCATCGTCGGCGTCAACGGCACCGGCAAGACCACCTCCACCGCCAAGCTGGCCCATTATTTCCAGCGCAAACGCCACAGCGTCCTGCTCGCCGCGGCCGACACCTTCCGCGCCGCCGCCATCGAGCAGCTCGCCGTCTGGGCCGAGCGCTCTGAAAATCGAGATGATCAGCGGCCAATACAACGCCGACCCCGCCGCCGCTCTGCTACGACGCCTACCAATCCGCCGACCGGCGCGACATCGAGTTCCTCCTCTGCGACACCGCCGGCCGGCTGCACACCAAGAGCAACCTCATGGGCGAACTGGAAAAAATTAAACGCTCGCTCGCCAAGCACGACCCGGCCGCGCCGCACGAGCGCCTGCTCGTCGTCGACGCCACCACCGGCAGCAACGCCCTCGCCCAGGCGCGCGAATTCCACGCCGCCGTCGACCTCACCGGCCTCATCGTCACCAAGCTCGACGGCAGCGGCAAAGGCGGCGTCGTCATCGCCATTCAGCACGAGCTCGGCATCCCGACCCGCTTCGTCGGCACCGGCGAAAAGCTCGAGGACCTCGACGAATTCGACAGCCGCGACTTCATCGAGCAGATGCTCTGACGCTCGACAGTTCTCCGCCCCCGGCCAAATTCTCGTTTGGCGATGCTCTACTTCCGGGAACACGACTGGCGGCTCATGCAGAACGCCTCGCACTTTACCGCGTGGCTCACTCCGAAGACAAAAACCGCCGCCGATATTCACTGGGACCTCCGCCTCTACTACGTCGCCGGCGGCGCGCCCTGGCGCCGGGTCCAGTTCTGGCACCGGCCATCGATCATTCTTTATCTTCCCTGCTTTCGTCCGCCCGATTTCCGCACCTGGCGCGATCTCGGGCGGATGAATTTCTGGAATCCAGACCAGGAAGATGACGACGAATTCTGTGGGCCCGGCGGCTGGCTCGATATCGAATTCACCGATCGACCCAAGGCCGCCGCGGTCGAGCGCAGCATCAAGCTCGACACCATCTGGCGAGTCGCCGCCTGCGACGGCGCCCGTTTTACCGTCGAGTTAGCCGGACGCGCCGACGGCTTTAACGATCTGCTTGGGGCCATGCCCGCCGTCCTGCCCGACGGCGCGCTCGCTGCCGACTCCGCCGCGCCCGACCCCGGGTATTGGAAAGGCAAAGCCGAGCTCTACCTCGTCGAGGAAGTTCCCTTCGGCCTCGTCACCGTCCGCGTCTCGCGCAACTCCCGCGACCCGATCGCACACGCGCTCGGCCGCGCACAATCGCTCCTCGGGGTCGGCGAGCCGGAGCAGATCGTGGTGAGCGACTACAGCGGCAAAGTGGACGATAAGCTGCCGCCCCAGGCGCGGATCGACGGGGACCTCTTCGTCAACCTTCACTACCACGGCTACTACGAGATATAAGAATGAGCTGGTTGCACTGGCAGGGCGAACAATGGGAAACCACCCAGGACGAAGCCGAGCTCAACGTCCACCTGCGGGCCCCCGACATGGGCTGCAAACGCTTCACCTGGAGCTGGCACCTCTTCCACAACGACCCCCTCTTCCATACCGACCGCGATCCGCCCCGCCGCTGGTTCAGCGTCGAGCTCGCCGACCTCGGCTTCGCGGGCGACTGGCGCCACCTCTCCGGCTTCGAGCTTCGGGGAACCCCAGCCTGGCAGGAAGAAAACGAGCATTTCGGTGAGTACGGCAGCCTCTACGTCCCGCAGATCGAGGCTCGCGGCGACTATCTTGCGTCGCATTCAGCCGAAGACGACGGCGTCTGGACCGGCCATGATTTCATCCTGCGCCTCGGCCAGCGCGACGGCTACATTTTCCCCTGCGAACTGGATGGCTGGCTCCTGCCAAAGCGCGATTACTACCGCCAAACACCCGAGACCGCCGCCGAGCTGGCCGCTCGTCCCACCACCGAGCCAAACCTCCGCGTCGTGACCCGCATCCGAATCCACAAAGCCTCCGTCAACCTCCCCCGTTGCGGCGACGACCCCGTGCCCCTGGCCCGCCAATACCTCGAGGAACTCACCGGCCTCACCGACCTGCCCATGCAATCGATCGAATGGTGGGGACCGAAGCTACCCGGCCAAAAAGAAGCCAAAGCCCCCGGCTGGCGTTCCACCGTCAATTTCGCCGTCGAATAGCTCCCCTGCGCCCCTCCTCGCGAGGCATTTTCCCTCGATGCAGAGCACTCCGACGCCTCGGGAGCGCGCTCCGACTGGTCTGGATGCCCCTCCGCCAAGCCTGTATTTCACTCCCCCGCTCCGGGAATGGCCCCCAACGCTCCTGTATTCGTCGCCCACGCCCCTGTATTCGCCTCCGACCTCCCGGTATTCGCCTCCGCCGACTCTGCATTCGTCGCCAACGTCCCGGTATTCCTCTCCCACGCCTCCGTATTTGGCCCCGGCGCGGCGGTCAGCCGGCCCGTCGGATTTGGATTCGCCTCGGATGGGCCTGTCCTGCGCCCCGTCGGACCGGTTTTTTCGTCCGTTCACGGCCGGACGCGCGACTTCTTATCCCAAAGCCGCAACTTTTCCCTTCTCCTCTCTTTTTTTTTCCCGCTAGCCTCGGCCCATGGAAAAGAAATACCTCAATCGCTTGGGGGCTTTCCGGAAACGCAAGACGTTCCTCGAAGACCCTGACAACAAACCCATCTGGAACGGCAACAGCCCCGCGCGCTTCACCGCGCTCGCGGCCGAAGTCTATCCACTCATCGACGACCTCGGCGCCCTCGGCGCCGACCAAAGCGTGGGGCCATCGCCCATCGCCGCGCAGCAAAACAGCGCTGAAGAAGACCTCGAAGCCGACGCCATCATCCTGAGCGCGGCCATTTCCGAGTACTACAAGGACCAGGACATGATCGCCGACTCCCAGCAATGGGATATCCCCGATACGGGTTGGACGCGCGCGCGCGAGCAACGCCTGCTCGACCAGGCCAAGCTCCTGCGCAGCAAGCTCACACCCCTCACCGTCGGCGCCCCGGCGCCGGGCGAGCCCTACGGCATCACCGCCGCCCGCGTCGCCACCTACTCGGACCTGGTCGATGCCTTCGAGGCCGAGATCGGCAAACCGGGCGCGCGCCGCGGCGAACGCAAAGGTGAAACCATGAGCATCCCCGACCGTTGCCGGATCATCCAGGGCAAGTTCCGCTCGATGGAAAAACTGGTCACGCAATTCGGCGGCACACCGGCGGGGGACCTCTTCGTCCAGGGCTTCCTAAACACCGGCAACATCGACGACCTCCCCGGCGTGCAGCACGAAGAGCCAACGCCGCCCAACCCCTAACGACGAACTAACGAAAGCGCAACGAACCAAAGAAAGGCAAAAGGCGGGCCGTTCGCGGCCCGCCTTTTTTGCAACCGAGGGAAGACCCATCGAGTCGGCCCGACGAAAGCGGCCTACCGGACACCTCCGCCGGGGAAAGAACCGACAAATTTCCCGCTCGACAACCAGCGCCCCACCGGCTAACCCAAGAACGCCTTAATGAGCCACCCACCAGGAGCGCAGTTGTCGCAGCACCGTCGTCTTGCTCCCCACCGGCACCTTCCGGGCCCAGGCGCCATTGACCCGCAACCGAAAAGAGCGCCCCGAAGCGAAAGGCAAATCGAGCAACTCGATCCGAAGCTGCTCTTTTGTTTCCAGGTTGGTAACGACCAATCGATAATGCGGTTTAGGGCGCGGCACGTTCCCTTCTATCGACCCAACTCGCAGAACGCCAGACAGAAAACAAAAAACAACGTGTACGATCTAATATACATGCGTGTACACAACATTGGATATATTACTAGTTAGATGATGATGCTCCGGTCCAGCCTTCTTGTGATCTTCATCGCTCCGGCACTGGCATTTGGCGCAGGCCGCCTGACGGACATTCCAATCGAGCATCAAGTCATTCTCAAAGATGAATGGAAGCCAACCCGGCAACAGACCGCAGAGGCGCTCAGGCAGATAGAAGCCTACTTGAGGCACCCTCCCAAAGGCTATCGCACCGACCCCAAATCCATGCGAGATATTCGCGAGATTCTATCGCATGCGTCCACCTACTACGTTCAGTTTATCGGCCGATTTCCGAAGGGCCGAAAGGCGATCTGGTGCAATTTCTTTACGATGAGCATTCCAGAGATTCACTCCGGTTGGCGTGAGCAAGAAACGTGGTTTAGCGACGGCGGATCGGACTATTGGCAGATTTGGTTTGAACCCGACAAGAACGAACCCTCTGGCTTCGCAGCGAACCCTTGTTGTCCAAGCATTCGATGACTCGACGCGAACCATCTAACCCCTATGAAGGGAGTCAAGCGTGGCGATGCGGGATTGGATTGGTTTTAATTCATTGGGTAAGTTAGTCGATTGGGTTGGTCTTAAGTCTCGGGAACGCTTCCTCTTCCGGTGACGCGTGGTTTGGTTTCCACGGCTCTTACTCCTATCCGTGCATGTGCCTTTCAGGCGACAGCAGCAATTTGATCTATTCGATCAGGTGGAAGAGGAACGAGCGGCGGCCCAATCTAGGGCGTCGAACGAGGACGTTAACCCTGGTCAGGTTAGACCACGGGCGCGCCGCACGTTCCAAAGGGTTTGGTCTTAGTTCTTAAAGTCGGCTCAGTCTGGTTGCTTCCTTTCTGTTCCCCTCGAATGAGTGTCTTGTTGCTGGCTTTAAATCAGTCCGAGAACCTCTGGGCTGACCCGGCCGGTGCGGATGCGCCAGAGGTCGACCGCGAGCTGGCGGGCCACCGCCACGATCGCTTTCTTTCTCGCCGGGCCGGTGGCCAAAGCGCCTTTGCCTAACAAGTGGCGCCATTTCACGACCGCGCGGTATTGAGGCTGGAAGCGGACCAGGCGCCAGGCGGTCTCGACCAGCGCGGCCCGCAGCCGCGGGTTGCCGTGCTTTGTCACGCAGCCTTGGGCCCGGGTCTGCCCGCTGGAGTATTCGCCCGGGCATAGCCCGGTATAACTGCCGGTTTGGCGCCGGTTCTTAAAACGGTGCCAGTCGCCCACTTCGCGGTCGATGACCACACTGGTCAAGGCGCCCAAGCCGCGCGGCTGGCCGGGCGCGGCGCTCTTTTCCAGCTCGCAGGCGAGGGCCCGGATCTGCTCTTCCAAGGCGAGCAGGAGCGGCTGGGTGTGGCTTAAGAGTCTCTTTAACCAAGAGGGCACTTCCAGCCCGGCAAAGGTGCGCGCTCTCCACCATTTCTGCACCGGTTCGATCCCGTGGTTGACCATTAAACTGCGCCCCTGGGCTTCGAGCTGTTTGCGGGTGCGCACCAGTTGCTCGCGCTGGCGATGGACCGCACGTAACTGCTCTTCCTTCTCCCTCGGCACCCGCACCCGGGCCAGCGCTTCCTGGTTGCCTTCGACGAAGCGGTCCAGCTTCAGGCACAACGCCTTGGCATCGCGCCCGTCGGTCTTCACTCTTTGATTGCGTTCATCCAACTTCTGCGGACAGACCACCTGACACGCGATCCCAAGGGCCGTGAGTTGCCGCTGGAGTCCAAAGCCAAAACCGCACGCTTCGTAGACGGCGTGGATGGCTGCCTGCGGATGCTGCCGCCGCAGTTTGGAAGCCCAACCAAGGAACACTTCCTTCGCCATTCGTTGCGCCGGTTTGGGGTTGCCTCCTCCCTCCTGCACCACCACCACGTAAAACCTCTGGTGGACATCGATTCCGAGCTTGATCGCGCCCGGACGGCCATTAAACTGGCCCTGGGTTGCCTCGCGTGAGGCCGACTCTGTATTAGTATGTTTACGCATATTTGTCGGGTGTAGGTCCTATTCCCGCACCCGGCAACTCTCATCATGTCATCTATGCGATGGAGCGAACGGCGGGCCGCCTACGCTCCACTTTCCAATGACTTTCACCCTTCCACTCCGAGCGACGCGCGCCCTCGCCCGCGGTCGCTCATCTTGTTCTCGTTAGATCGTGAAGCTTCCAGCGCTATTTCGTCGCGAGCCAGACATCATTGCCGCGCACAACATTCCAGTCGGCATCGCAACGAAGTTCTTCAGAGCGACGTATGTGGCTGCTTTTATTGCTTGGCTACATTCGCGCCAGTTGAGATCGAAGACTGGGTCGATGAGTCTCCGACGGGTGAGGGTACTTCTGCGGTAGTAGAGACTGCGCTTTGTCCACGGTGCGGTATCGATTCGGTTGTCGGTTCGAGTTCGGGCTACCCGATTACCCTTCGACTCTTCTGAGACGGATGAAGGAACACTGGTTCTGATACTCACGCCAACGATCTAACCATGCGATGGAGCGAACGGCGGACCGCTGTACGATCCACTTTTGAGATGACTTCCACATTTCCACTCCGCGCGACGCGCGCCCTCGTCCGCCGTCGCTCATCTTGTTCTCGTTAGATGTAGTCGCGCCATCCTAATGCCAACGCTCGCCAAGTTCCGTATTATCGGCGGCCACCTTGTTGGCGCGATCGCTGGCGTCTACCTCGCGGCTGGCATCTCACGCCTCGTCGCTTGGTTCTCGCCTGGAGCTTCTCGGCCTGCATTCGTCATCGCGGCACTCTTCTTTGTGGTGGGCGAGCTTTGCATCACCGTTCGCGAGCTGCACCACGGCCGGCTATCCACAGGCATCATCATTCTGGATTTTATGCCCGGCTTGCTCCTTCTCACCGGCATCAGTTTGTTCCTCAGCAGCTTCGCTGCTCGGCTATTTGGCTCCGATTGGGGCGGCATTGTTCTATTCCTCGGTATCGAGGTAACGGTCCTTGGATTCCTCGGCGCATTAAAGGAGCGCGTGCAGGACCGCAATCTCAAAGAGGATTTAGAGCATCCGCGCCCCATCGACCCCGAAGAGAATGCTCGCGAGCGTCGCAGGTACATGAACCCCTACATCTAACCAAGGCGATGGAGACAGGCTATGACTGGTGTCAAGGGTTTCAGGCGGCATTTTTGAGTAGGATCAGTTCCATTGAACGATAAGGTTGCTGGGAGCGGAGGACGGCGACGAGGCGTCGGGTGAGGATGCGCATGAGATGGCTTAAGGCGACTTTGTGCGCCTTGCCCTGGACGCGTTTACGTTGGTAGTAAGCCTTTAACTCCGGATCGTGCTGACTGGCGCTAAAGGCGGCCTGGAAGAAGGCGGTGCGCAGGGGTTCGACGCCACGTTTGGTCATTTTGACTTTGCCTTTGAACTGGCCGCTTTCCTTGAGCCGGGGATCATTGCCCATGAAGGCCTGGAGGCGAGTGGCGGCGGTGCGGTTGCTGCCGGCTTGTAAGACTTCTTCGGGCAGGTAGGCGATGAGTTTGGCGGCGGTGATGGGGCCGAAGCCGGGCAGGGTCTGGAGGAGCTGGTGGCGGGCGGGATCGGCCGCTTGGAGGGCTAGCTGCTCGATCTGCCGGTCGAGAGCGCGCAGACGGGTCTCTAACTCAGCCATGCTCTGGAGGAGGGCAACCAAGGCCGGGGCGCTGGCCGCAGCCAAGTCGGGGTCGGCGATGGAGTCGGCCGCGAGGGCTTTGAGCGCTCGCGCTTTGGGGCGCAGCTTCCAGTCCTTCTCCAGGGTAGCGAGACGGAGCCGGGCGATGGCTTGAGGGGTGGGCGCCTTTTGCAGGAGGGCGCGGATCCCGACCCCGTCCTTCTCCAGGAGTTCTCCTAACTCGGGGAAGATGAGATCAAGCAGGCTGCCGTAGGTCTTTTTCAGGTTAGTCAGGGCGTGGCGACAGCTTTGGCGCACACTCTCGAGGCGCTGCAGCGCGCAACGCTCCGGGGCGAGCACGAAGCGATACTTGGCCAGGAGCTCGGCCCCCTCGCGCACAGCCAGGGCGCATAACTGGCGCGCATCGATCGGGTCGGTCTTGTTCTCGCGCAAGGCATTCTTGACCCGGTAAAGCCGGCGCGCCATGAGCGGGTTAATGACCGCGACGGCATGGCCGGCTTTGCTCAGGGCCGCCGCCCAGTGGAGGTGAAGCACGCCGGTCGCTTCGATGAGCACGAGCAGACCGGCCTCCGGCGGGAGGTGGCCCGCGAGCAGGACGAGGAGTTCGCGCCGGCCGGCCCCGCTCACCGGCAGGTCCTTTTCCAGGAGGAATCGCTCCGTCGCGCTGCCGCGCAGGGCGACACGCACTTTCTGTTTTGCGGTATCCAGACCGAGGTAGTAATCTATTTTCATTGAGGTGGGTGGTTGTTGAGTTTTTAATGAAATGGCCGCGATGGCTTTAGCTTATAGCCAGGTGAACGTTTCCTTTAGCGGGGTGCGTTTCAGGCGATCAAAGCTCAGCGCGGCCGGTTTCAAAGAGCGGGCTCGCCCGGTCTCTTCTCCGTCCAATGCTCCCCACAGGGGCATGGCTGACGAGCGAAGACTCGGACGAACCCGAAAACCACTAAACCACAGCCGCCCCCTCAATCCACTCCCCCACCATGATGATTGCATTCCACCAAGCACATAAGCTGACTGCGAGCCGGCGTACGACCTTGTTTTCCGTGACTACTTCGCTCGCATCCGCTGCCGAGCACGCTCTCGCTCGCAGCAGCTCATCTTGTTCTCGTTAGGTCTTCGAGCACTTCGCTTATGAAAAACTCCTCTGAAGACATGATCGAAACGCTGGGAGGACGCTCAAACGCGGGCGTTTGGATTACGGCGATTGCCGTCCTTGCAATCCCAATTGTCTTGTCCGCACTGACGGGCGCGCGCGAGGCGGCATTTCTGGGTATAGGGGGTGTGCTGTGCCTCATTTACATTCCCGTTATTCACTTCCTTTGTCGCGAGGTTTTGCGCCTACGAGAGCGGGTGAGGCAACTAGAAGCACACGCCGAGAGGTATGAAAAGACCTAACCAATCGCTGCAGCCGACGGCGAGCCGTCGTACCACCCAGTTTTCACATGATTAAAACCCTTCAACCCGCAGCCACGCACGCTCCCGCTCGCCGCGGCTGAGCTCCGTCTCGTTAGGCCCTACTCGTTCGTGATCTATCTCAGTCGCCATCAACTTCCAGAGCTCGCGCAGCTCTCGCCTGTGGAGCGTCGGACCGTCCTCGTAAATTTCAGCCTCAGCGATTCCTCCCGCCACCGATCTCGTCGCATGGCATACTGCATTTTTGCCGGTCAGATCGTCGGCGTCATTGTGGGCATGGTGCTCTTTGCGGACTCACCAGCGGTCGGCCTCCCGCTCTGTATGCTGGCAGGTCTGGTCGTTTCAGCCGGAGCAGCGTATTTCGTCGATCTCTACGCGTCTCGAACAGCACTTAGAGCATTTATCGCCGAATCCTCACGTCCGTTCGTACCAGTCAGCGACCGCTGCCGCATTGATCCACTATGGCAAATCACCCAAGGCCTAACCATGCGATGGAGCGAACGGCGGACCGCCGTACGCTCAACTCTTGAGATGGCGTCCACACTTCCACTCCGAGCGACGCGCGCCCTCGTCCGCCGTCGCTCATCTTGTTCTCGTTAGGCGTATTGGGAGCGTCACTCGTGAAACGGTCCTGTACTTGTCATTGCTGCCATAATGTTGAGCGGTTGCGATTCGAGCATTGAAGGCGTTCAGTCATTCCCGTCGCCTAATGGGCGGCTCGTCGTTCAGGTGGTCACCGAGTTGCAAGCGGCCAACGATCCGACGCCATGGTGGCAGCACGTCTCGTTGCGAAAGCCGGGATCGAGTCCGAGCATCCGCGGGAGCGTCGCCACATTTGAGGGTCGTGGCTCGCTCGACGTCACGTGGACCAGTCCGACAGAGGTTCGCGTCGTCGTGCCTCCGGAGCTACTACGCACCAGCAAGCTTCCACCTACTACCATGCGAGATGGCGTGACATTTCATTTTGAGACGACTACACAACCCGCTGCGGCGCCGAACAGGCCTAGGCTCAACTTTGAAGTGCAACATTTGCTAGGTCTGAAGGAAGCATTGATGGGGAAGGGAATACGGGGTCAGCTCGTGAATCTTGCAAGAGAGTTTCTCACAGGAAAGTTGCGGAGAGAGACTCGGGGTCAGCTCTAGAATTTCGCGCTTGCCGCCAGTTCGGCTCTCCCAGTAGACTCCGTTTCAAAGGAATCAATTGAGCGAGATTCTAGCGCTGCCCCCCAATACACGCTCTCCGACATGCGCCCTCCATCTTATGTTTCGTAAGGCGGAAACCGAAAACAAAGTAGACAGACCAATGACCAAAGTGACACCATTCCTGATGTTCAACGACCAGCTCGAAGCTGCGATCGCGTTCTACACCACCACATTCCCGGATTCTGAGATCAAGAACGCCGCTCGCACGGGCAAGGACGGGCCAATCACTTCGGCCGAATTCGTCATCGGTGGCCAGTTCTTCATGGGCTACAATGGCGGTTCCTACTTCAAATTCTCCGAAGGTTTCTCGCTCTTTGTCGACTGCAAAGACCAGGAAGAAGTTGATGAGTACTGGAACAAGTTCACCAGCGCCGGCGCAACGCCCTCGCAGTGTGGTTGGCTCACCGATCAGTTCGGCATCACCTGGCAGATCGTCCCGAGGCGTTTCATGGAGCTCATCAGCGACCAGAACCCAGCGAAGGTAGAGGCTGTGATGGGAGCGATGATGAAGATGGTCAAGCTCGACGTGGCGGCACTGGAAAGAGCGTACGATGACGCATAGCGGGCCAAGTCGGCGGCGGCGTTATATGCTAATGCGCGTCCTCGCTGTCATGTTATTGCTGTCCGCGGTCATCGCTGCTGGGGCGATGGCACGCTCGTTTGTTTCTAAGGGAAGCGGGCGATTAGGCGGGCCGATCCGATTCGAGTTTTTCCGTGACTCGACCACGCGTCCGAAGACCGATATTACGTCCTTCACCGTTTCTATGCGGACGGCGGATGACCGGTGGAAGGCGATGTGGGCCATCTTGAGCGGCCGTAGTCTGACCCACCCGATCGAATACGGAGGACAGGGGGGGTCATCTAAAGTGACTTTCGGATTCGATAAAGACGGAACGATGATTTTTCCGGATTCACTCGATTGATGAGCGAAGGCGGCGTTGGGAATCGGCGTTAGTCTGTGCTGATTGGCGTTCTTTGCCTCCTAGAGGTCACTTATCATGCTGGAATTATTCGGCGATTAAAGATGGCAACACGCACAGACCGACCCCGATTCTCCCGGTCGACAAGTTCGAGGGAGAGATCGGCAAACCGGGCGCGCGGTGAACTGAAAGGCGAGACCATCAGCATCCACGACCGTTGCCGGCTCATCCGGGTAAATTCCGCTCGATGGAAAAGCTGGTGAAACAAATCGGCGGCACGCGTCATACCGCGCGAGCATCGCGGCGTTCCCGCCGGAGGTGCGGGAGATCTTGGAGAAAATCAGGGCGACGGTCCGGAAGGCTGCGCTGAAAGCATCGGAGACGATCAGTTATCGCATGCCGGTCTTTGCACTTAACGGGCGGATACCGATTTACTTCGCGGCCTTCAAGAGGCACATCGGGATCTACCCGCCGGTACGCGGCGACGCCGCGCTCATGCGTGCGGTCGCGCCTTATGCAGGCGAGAAGGGCAACCTGAAATTTCCGCTCGACCAGCCGATCCCATATCCCCTGATCGAAAAGATCGCGCGGTTCAAGGTGAAGCAGCAGTCGGCCGCGAAAAGAGGGTAGGCGCCGCAGGCGCGAAGCCGCCGCACCGATTAATCCCCTTCCCTTCGCGCAAATTCTGTCGATTCTTCACCCGGTGAAAGAACGATCGATCCGACCCGCCGACGTCGCGGCGGAGAATCCACCGCCGGTCAAGACGGGGCTGGCCGGATTTTTCGCCAAGTTCGGGGTGCTGAAGAACGCTCAGCGAGAGCTTTGGCTCACCTTCCTGATCAAGTTCCTCATCTACACCGCCTATTCCGTCACGAACAAAACGATGGTGCTCTGGCTCTCGCGCGACCTCGGGTTCAGTGATCAGGCCGCGGGAGCGCTGGTGGGCTGGGTCTGGGCGCCAGCCATGACGGTCTTCACTTTGCTGGCCGGTTCGCTGACCGATGCGATCGGTCTGCGCCGAACGTTTTTCCTCGGGGTCATCATTTGCACCTTCGCCCGCAGCGTCATGGTGGTGACGACGATCCCGGCGCTCGCGCTGATCTGCGGCGTGCTGCCGCTGGCGATCGGCGAAGCACTCGGCACGCCGGTCTTGCTCGCGGCGACGCGGCGTTACTCCACCACGCAGCAGCGCTCGATCTCTTTCTCGATCATCTACATGGTGATGAACATCGGCTACGTCGCGGCCGGATGGATCTTCGATTACATCCGCGAACTGGATCTGCGCTTCAGCTTCTTCGGGTTCCAACCGACCACCCACGAGCAACTCTTCCTCGTCAGCCTAACGATCGAGGTGCTGATTTTCCCGGCAATTTACTTTCTCCGGCGCGGCGAAGAAGAGAAAGCGCGCGACGAACGCGCGGTGGCGGCGGCGGCCGGCTTCTGGCGAGGTATCGCCGGCACGGTGCGGCAAAGCGCAGCCGATACGATCAAGCTCTTCGGACAACTGGTGGGCCAATCCGCTTTCGCCCGCATCCTCGCTTTCTTTCTCCTCATTGGATTTCTGAAGGCCATTTTCCTGCAGATGGATTACGTCTTTCCGAAGTTTGGGGATCGCGTGCTCGGTCCGCACGCGCCGGTCGGCAAGCTGGCCAACATCAACGCGATTCTCATTATCCTGCTCGTGCCTACGATCGGAGCGCTCACGCAAAAGTTCGCCGCTTACCGCATGGTCGTGATCGGGGGCGCCATTTGCGCGGCGGGAGTTTTCATCATGGCGTTGCCGACCGCGTGGTTCGCGCCTCTGGCAGATGGTCCGTTCGGACAATGGCTCGGGCACAGTTATCTGGGGCTACGCGGGGACGTCCATCCCTACTACGTCATGGCGGCGCTTTACCTGGCGGTGTTCTCCATTGGCGAAGCCTTTTATTCGCCGCGCGTCTATGAGTACGCGGCCGCCATCGCGCCGCCAGGACAGGAGGCCTCCTATGGCGCGCTGGCTTATCTTCCATTTCTCATCGGCAAGCTCCTGGTCGGGACGGCTGGTTGGATCCTGGCGGCTTTCTGTCCTGCGGAAGGTCCGCGCCGACCGGCCATGATGTGGCTCATCTTCGCGCTCGCGGCCACCGTCGCGCCGGTCGGATTGCTCGTCTTTCGACGCTATATTCGAGTGCCCGAGGCCGGCCGCGAAGAATAAGCTATTGCAGCAGAATGGTGAGGACGCCGCGGCGTTGCGTGGAATAAAGAGAGGCCTAGATTCTTCTTACCTCCGATGAACGAAAACCCTGATTCGCTATACCGGCAGACGATGAACACACCGAACCGTCCCACCCTCTGGGTCGCGGGTGCGATCCTGGTAGTGATCGCCGCAACGTCTCTTTATGTGGGGCGTGCCGGCGAAAAGGAAACGCCGACTCCAAGCCCGACTGCCGCCGTGAGAGCGGCGAACAATTCCGAAACCACAACCGATAACAAGACTATGTCCGACACCGATCTCCGCAACAAACTCACACCTGAACAGTATCGTGTAACCCGCGAAAACGGGACCGAGCCCCCCTTCCGCAACGAATATTGGGATAACCACCAGCCCGGCATTTACGTTGACCTGATCAGCGGTGAAGCGCTCTTCGCCTCGAGCGACAAATTCGAGAGCGGCACTGGCTGGCCCAGTTTTACCAAGCCGATCGATCCCTCTCATATCGTGGAGAAAACTGACAAAACGCTCTTCGCATCGCGGACGGAGATTCGCTCCAAGGAGGGCGACGCCCATCTCGGGCATGTCTTCGACGATGGTCCAGCCCCGACCGGCATGCGCTACTGCATGAACTCAGCGGCGCTCCGTTTCATCCCGAAAGAGAAGATGGCGGAGGAAGGCTATGGCCAATATCTCCCGCTCGTCGAGGGGCCGGAGAAGAAGTAGCGCCTAACGATACCCCTCCCGTCTCGGCGGGTCGGAAACCGCGCGCGACCAAGTCATCCCTTTTCGACGATTGGTTTATATCATGCGCGTCCCGTTCAAGCTTGGATCGGTTGGTCATTTCGGTCTCGCCGTGCGCAGCCCAAAGAAGAGCGCGCGGTGGTTTGAGAAGGCTTTTGGCTTGGAAGTGCAGTTCGAATTCGACGAGGGGGTCGCGGTTGGCAACGATCAGGTCACGATCGCTCTCACGAAAGGAAAACCGTCCCCAAAAACCATCGGGCACATGTCGTTTCACCTGCCCAACATGACCGCTCTCCGCAAAGCGTTGAAACATCTCCAGAGCCTCGACGCCGATATCGAAGATCCCGGCGATGAAATCGGTCCGGAAGCGCCCGGTTCACCCCATTTAGGAATATGGCTACACGATCCCGACGGATACCGCTGGGAGTTGTCGGTGCAAAACGGAAGGAAGTCCCGTTAGCAACCGGCTATGGGCGCGCCGCTTCGCTCGTCAGCTTCGAACTAAGCGGTCTGCGGGGAGTGGCGTGCGGTCAGTGTGCTCTTGGCCAGGCCACGGCGAAGAATGAGCGGGTTCGGCCGGCCAGAGTTGCCCGAGGCGATACCTTTCACGGTATCAAAAATCTTCACGCCCATGAGGGAGAAGGCGATAAATGGCAGGGCCGCAACCCAGAAGACAGCGGCCGCGGCGATCAAGGCGGGTTCGACGACGACCGTCTTCAGCGTCGCAAGGGCGGTCGAAGATTGATTGATGGGGAATGAGTCGGCGAAGGTGGCAGTCATGGCAGTAGTCTCGTTTCTCCCTCTTTAATGAGCAGGTCGTATGCCGACCCCAGGCGCCGATTTGAGGTTTTCGCCCTCTATTCGCTCTCGGTGTGTCACGGTATGTTGTCGTTTTTCCCTGGTTGTGCCTGCTCGATACCGCCTTTTACTGTTCCGATGCGGAAAACAGCGATGATCGGGTTTGGCCTCGGAGTGGCTCTGGGTTGCCTCTTCGGTGCGGTCATGGGTGCGCGGCCGGAAGCCGGCGACGAGCACCCACACCAGCGCGAGATGTTGAGCGTGAATGCCAACAGCGGCAGACCACAACTCCACATCAAGGGCAAGCCCGAGATCAAGTAGCCGTCACTAACTTCCCCGGCCCTCGGCCATCAAGAGCGCATCCCGCCCTGCCCCAAATTTCGAACCAGCCCCCCCGAGAGGGCAGCTATTCTTCCTACGAATTCAATAGCGCGTGTTCGCTTGAAAGCCGCAGTTTGTTAACTTCCGGGCTTACCGCGACGCTTTCTCCTGCGGTAGGAGGTGGCTGTTTGCGGTAAAGCCAGGTCAGTGCTTTGACCGCGAGTTCAACCAACAGGAATGGCTTCACAATGAAGTCGTTTCCGCCGCTCAAGACCGACTGCGCCTGCGTCCCGAAATCGGAATGCGCCGTTACAAATACCGTCGGGGTCGTTTTATTGGCTGTCTTCTCCCGGATCCTGGCACAAAGCTCTAGGCCAGTTCGTCCTGGCATCTCCACGTCCAGAAAAATCAGGTCGAAGCGCTCCTCATTTAGCATTCGCTCAGCCGATAAAGAGTCATCCACGCTGGTGGCGGCGAGGTTCGCCTTCCCAAGCGCGGAACAGATCGTCTCGCGCGAGATGGTTTCATCATCTACCACCAGAATTTTTGGCGGCTCCGAGCGATCCGGCGGCGAGTGTGGATCATTTCGATGAGCCCGGCCAAAGTATCTATGGCCTGCCCGAGAGTTCGACCGACGGTTGGGGTGATCTTATTGGGTTTGGCTCGTAGCTCCATCAGCAAAGCCTCCAGGGCGCTGGCCAGTTGCGCGATCCGGGCGAAGCCCAGTTGACCCGCAGAACTCGCGAACGCATGCAACCCTGCATACATCAGTTGGAGATCAGAAGAATGTAGGTCCCGTTCCCCGTCCCGGGCGAATACGAGATACCCGGCCCTTAGCTTCGCCAGCATGGAGGGAGCATTTGCCAGGAGCGCCGGCACCAGGTTCCCCTCCGAGCCACCCTCGTCAATGACGGCCCCCGACATCCCAATTAGCTCCCTGGCAAGCCCAACCACCTCGGCCGGTCTGTTCTCCGCCTTCGAAAGACACTTAGTCGCGCCCGTCGCCGCCGCCTCCCGCGCGATCTTCCCAAGATAAGGGTTCGCAAAAGCGATGATCGGAAGCTTATCGGAGTGAGATCGTATTTTTCTCAGTAATTCGAGCCCATCCGTCGCCGGCAGCAAGAGATCCTGCAGGACTAGCTCAATCGGCATCTGTTCCAAGATACCAAGCGCCCGCGCGCGGCTGTCTGCAACCTCGACTTTGAGGCCTTGCTGACCAAGCTTCTCTTTATAGAGCTGGATAACGATCTCGTCGCTATCAATGATTAAGACGGTTTTCTTCTTTGTTGGCGTGTAGACTCTTTTCATAAGATTATACTTTGACGGGTTCCAGACTTTGCACGAACTGGGTGAGCGTGTTCTGAACTTGGGGAAAGCGATCGCGAACTTCCTCGAGCAGGACACTGGCCCCAGACAAATCGCCGGCCTGGCCAATTCTTTCTAGCTCGCGAAGCGATCGGGTAAAAGCTTCTACGCCACAGGAAAGGCTGGATCCAACCAACTTATGCGCGAAACTCGCGACCGCCTCGCCATTACTTGTTAGGACGGCCTCCTTGAGTCCATCGAGCATGAGAATTGTCTGCGCGATATAGAGTTCGACAAAGTAGCGAATCTGCTCGGGGTCATCATCCCCTACCTCGCGCAGCCGCTCCAGATCGACGATGCATTCTTCAGCCGCCGGCGACTCCTCCGACTTGGGTAGAGAGTTATGATCCTGCAGCTCACAAATATCGCATCGCTCCAGGGCAGCCTGAAGTTCCTTTCGTCGCACTGGCTTACTCAGATAATCGTCCATCCCTGCCGCGAGACACTTTTCCTTGTCGCCGTCCATCGCGTTGGCCGTCATCGCGATGATCCGAGCGGGGGCGTTCGCAGTCAGAGAACCAACCTTTTGCCCTTCCAACTCCCGAATGCGCCGGGTCGCTTCGTAGCCATCCATCTTCGGCATCTGGCAGTCCATGAAAACGACATCGAATGCATTCCGCGCCAGAGCCTCGATGGCTTCCGTGCCATCAGCGACGACTTCCGCGTCGTAACCCAGCTTTCGGAGAAGACCCAAAGCCACCCGCTGATTGACCACATTATCTTCTGCGAGGAGAATGCGAAGCTTTCGCCTCTTAGAAGGGGGGACACCCGGCACTTCTGGTATATTCCTCACCCTATCGCTTGAGCCAGCTATCTTCTCGCTTACCACTTTGGCGATGGAATCAAAGAGCAGCGACTGCTTGATTGGTTTTATCAGGCAATCGTCGATTCCCGTACTCTTTAGTTTGTCAAGGTCGAGCCGCGCCCCAATCGATGAGAGCAACACCATCCGCACGTCTGCCAGGGCGCTGTCGGATTTAATCGCCCGGGCCAGCGTGACTCCGTCGGTTCCCGGCATCTGCATATCGAGCAGGATGAGCTGATATGGGTCACCAGCGGCCTTCGCACTCCGTAACTCAGCCAAGGCGCTGTCGGCGTCCTGTGCGGCACCGCTGCGCATCTTCCAAGCCTTGGTTTGGTGCCTCAGGATTTCGCGATTAGTCTCGTTGTCGTCGACGATAAGGACGTGGAGATTTGCCAGTTCCTCCGCGATCTGGAGGAGCTGGTGATTGCCGGGAGGTTGTTTGGCCAGGCGCGCCGTAAACCAGAACGTGGAGCCTTCACCCTCGACGCTTTCGACCCCGACCAGGCCAGACATGCGCTCGATCAATTGCTTGGAAATAACCAGTCCAAGGCCCGTGCCGCCATACTTTCGGGTGGTCGACCCGTCTGCCTGGCTGAAGGGTTGAAAGAGACGCCGTTGCGTCTCTGCGGAGATGCCAATACCGGTGTCCTGGACCTCAAAGCGGAGCAGTGCTTCCTCCTCGGTTTCGCTGGCCAGCGTAACTCTAACCACCACCTCGCCTCGCTCGGTAAATTTAATCGCGTTCCCGACAAAATTGATCAAGACTTGGCGCACCCTTCCGGGATCGCCGCGAAGATAGACCGGGACGTCTGATTCGAGGAGACAGGCTAATTCCAGCCCCTTGCTCTCCGCTCGCTGGGCCAGCATTTCCAGGCTGCCATGGACAGCCTCGTGCAAGTCGAAATCGACCTCTTCGAAAGTTAGCTTGCCGGCTTCGATTTTCGAGAAGTCGAGAATGTCATCGATGATGGTGAGGAGGGAATCTGCGCTGGTTTGGATGGTGGTGGCGAAGCTGCATTGCTCCGCGTTTAGCTCTGTCTCTAGCAGTAGGCCAGTCATACCGATGACCCCATTCATTGGCGTGCGAATTTCATGGCTCATGTTGGCCAGGAATTCGCTCTTGGCCTGAGTAGCAGCTTCCGCCGCGATCTTGGCCTGAAGTAACTCGCTCTCCTTTTGGCGCAGCTCAGTGACGTCCTGCGAAGTTCCAAACACTCGGATCACCCTGCCATTCTGGTCACGCAAAATGTTTTCCCGATTGTGCAGAATGCGCACCTGACCGTCCGGCCAGGAGATACGGCTGTCACTGCCATCGGCATCGCCGATTCCCAGGCTGGGATCAGTGTTCTTCGCCGCGCGGTCACGGTCGTAATGAGCGCAGGCAAGATAGTGCTCGCGCCCCGGTTCGAATTCGCCAGGGGAAAAGCCGAAGAGGCGGAATTGCTCGTCCGACCAACTGAGTTTCGCATCCGACACGTCCCATTCCCAGCTCCCCACCCGCGCAACTTCCTGCGCTTCCGCGAGACGGGCTTCGCTTTCCCTTAATTTTTCTTCCGCTTGCTTGCGCTCGATTGCGACCGCGATCTGATTGGCTACGGAGAGCAAGACTTCCTGATCTCTCAGGCTATAAACCTCTGCCTTCTTGTAGTGCTGCACCACCAACACGCCGATCGAGCGGGTCGGTGTCCGCAAAGGCACTCCCAGCCAGGAAGGAGAATCCGACCCTATGAGTTCGAGTTCACCGCTATCATAAAGCCGCTGCTTAGTTTCTTCTGTAAGAAGCAGTGGTTTACCCGTGCGAAGGACATAGCTGCTGCCACTCAAACCGTTGCCGACCGGCTGCGGGGCCGGAATCGGGTCCACCTGGTCCACCCAAAAGCCGAAGTGTAATAGATCGGTTGCTGGGTCGTGCAGAGCGACAAAGAAGTTCTCGGCAGAGATAAGGCGGCTGATCGAACGCCAGGCGAGCTCGAGCAACTCCTTTAGATTATTAGTCGTGGTCACGCCCTGCAGAATATCGGAGATGATCTGCCGCTCCGCCTCGGCTCGCATCTGCTCCGTTCTGTCGGCAAAGACGACGACCGCACCAATCATTTGACCGTCTTCGTCGTGCGTGGGCGTCGCGGTGTAGCGCACGGGGAAGCTTGTCCCATCCTTTCGCCAGAAAACTTCGTCCTCAACCCTTTGTGAAAGGCCGTGTTGGAGGGTTTGCTGGATTGGGCTTTCGCTTTCGGGGTAAGGGGATCCATCTGCCCGGGTATGTTGGATCAAGCCATGGGCGCTCTTCCCCTGCAGCTCTGAGTGTTCCCAGCCTAACAATCGCCGCGCGACCGGGTTTTCGAAGATGATCTCTCCATCACAGTTGATCCAATGGATCCCTTCCCCAACCGCCGTCAGGACACACTCATGATCCCGCTGCAACTTCTCCAAATCGTGCTGACCCTTCTCGATGAGACCAACCTGTGCTCGAATTGCGCGCGAGATGAGCCATCCCAGCCAGACGAAGGCCGCTGCGAAACAGAGGCCCGCCCCAACCATCCGCCGCCAGCTGGCATCGAGTCGCCTTTCGACTTTTCCCGCCAGTTCCTGAGACTGCCCGTTGACCGCCTGCAAGTATGCTGCCACCGCGGAATCTATCTCCCGGCCCAGCGCAAATCTCTGGGCATTGAGTTTCTCGCGCTCGCTCTGCAGGAAGAGAAAATTCTGGCGCGCCCCGTACAAACCGCCTGCCCCGTCGGTTCCAAACAGACGCTCGACCAGCCCTTCGAGCTCTGGTGGCTTTTGCTTAGAACTAACTGCATCGGTTCGCGCAAGTTTCAAGAAGTCCCGCTCAAATCCACGCAAAGCTGGCTTAACTTCGTTAGTCGCAAGTTGCTCCAAACGGTCGGGCTGATCTTCTCCATTCAATCGCTCGATCAGTCCTGCCAACTCGGCTAAGTCTTGTTTCAAAGTGCCCGTCTTCTGGTCGAGCTTTGCGATTCCCGGGTCTGACTGCAGCGCAGCAAGCTTTTGCCTGACTCGCGCTACGGACTGCTGATCCCGGACGTTCTCGGAAAGAAGTTTGTAACTCGCCCGCCAGGCGAGCGACTGTCGTTTGAGCTCGATCAGCGCATCTTCCAGATCCCCGAATTGCTTCTGCGCATCCGGAGCGAAAAGGCCTTTTGTCGGCCGGCGCAGGTGATGGAGGATTGTGGCCAGATTCTCCACCGCGCCAGTCGGACCTTTCCAGACCGGATCGTTGAGGACACCAACGATCTCGCCGCGCGCCGCACTCGAGCGCCGCAGGATCTCCTCCGAGGCCTGATAATGTCTTGCCTGCGCCGCCTGCAGTTCTTTCCGCTGAGACTGAGTCGAGCTCATTTCGTAGCCGACCAGTCCGATGACGGTGACGATCGCCAGCAAGCCAACGCCAGCCAGCAGTCGCACCATCCAGAAGAGCCGGCTGGATTGCTTTGGGCTCTTCATAATGTTTCGAAGAATCCCCTCCCCGCCGCCATTCCAACCTCGCCCGCCGCGATCGGCCGCAAGAATCCCCAGTCAGAACGTCGGTACGTCTGCGGGATCAATGGTGGATGCTGCCGTTGTCGAGGCATCCTCCCAACCAAGCAGAAACTATTCCCTGTTGGGCTGGAAGATCTTGTCCATCGTCCCGCCAAACCCGGGCGGCCTTCCAATGGATTGGTTTCGGCGTCGTCTTTTCATAATTTCTTTTCTTCATTCTTCATTCATACTTCTTGATCGTCTTCGACTGCTTAATTCTATGAAAAACCTCGCGCTCGCTTTCTTCTTCCTCGGCTCCGCCCTTGGCCTCCAAGCTCAAACCGAACTCGGCCTGCCGGACCGCAGCCAGGCTGCGATGGTGCAGCAGCGCGTCGGGGTGACCGACATCACGATCCGCTATCACCGCCCGCTGGTGAACGATCGCAAAATCTGGGGCGGCCTCGTTCCCTACGGCGAAGTCTGGCGCGCCGGCGCGAACCTCAACACCACCGTCGAAGTCAACGATCCCGTTTTGGTCGAAGGCAAACCGCTGCCCGCGGGAACCTATGGCCTGCATATGATTCCGACGACTGACTCCTGGACGATCATCTTCTCAAAGGCGGCCGACTCATGGGGTAGCTACACCTACGACAAAGCCGAGGACGCTCTCCGCGTTACCGTTAAACCACGCACGAGCGAGATGCAGGAAGCGCTCCTCTATTCTTTCGAGGATCTCCAGGCCGATTCCGTCGTGGTCGCGATGAGCTGGGAAAAACTCACCGTTCCCTTTCGCGTCTCCGTAACTGACAAGGACGCCGTCCTGCCCTACATCCGGCGCAAAATGCGCGGCTTCCAGCAATACTTCTGGGGGCCGACGAACGAAGCCGCCCAATATTGCCTAACGAAAAATATTGCCCTGCCCGAGGCGCTCAAGTGGGCCGACCTTTCCATTCAGGCCGAGGAACGCTTCGAGAATCTCGGGACCAAGGCCGACATCCTCAAGGCGATGGGTAAGGCCGAAGAAGCGAAGAAGGTTTGGGATCACGCCCAGGAGATTGCCAAGCCGGACCAGCTCTACACCTACGGTCGGCAACTTCAGAGCCAGAAGCGCGACGACGATGCGATGGCGATTTTTAAGAACGTCGCGGAGCGCAGCCCGGATGGACTCTTCGGTCACATGGCCCAGGCCCGGATCAAATCCCACGCCGGCGACTACGAAGGTGCCGCTACCGAAATCAAGGCAGCCCTCGCCGTTACTCCCGACGGCGGCCAGAAAAAAGCCATCGAGGGTCTGCTCGACAAACTCAGCGCCAAGCAGGACATCAATAAGTAAGAAGGAAGAATGCAGAAGAAAGAAGGTCTGCCTTCGTGGCGCCATCACCTTTGCTGACTCATCCTTTTTAAGTCTCAAGGCTCTTCGATGCTTCGAGAACTCCGCGCTCTCAAAACCCCCTTCGGCATCCAGCGCTTTCTCGACGAAATCCCGTATCACCTCGCACCTACAGCCTGGTCTCCGCGCCTTGTCCTGCGCGAACGCACCGCTCATTGCCTGGAAGGCGCGACCTTCGCCGCGGCCGCCCTGCGCGCGATTGGTTACCCGCCGCTTGTGCTTGATCTCGAAGCCGACCAGGACACCGACCACGTCATCGCTGTTTTCAAGGAACGCGGCTGCTGGGGCGCGATCGCCAAGTCGAACTTCACTGGATGCCGCTACCGTGAGCCCGTCTACCGAACCCTGCGCGAGTTGGCCCTGAGCTACTTCCATATCTACTTCAACCTGCGCGGCGAACGCACCCTGCGCCGCTACTCGCGGCCGGTAAACCTCGCTCAATTCGACCCCTATGAATGGATGACCACCGACGAAAATATTTGGGTCGTCCCTAACCACTTGTGCGACATCCCGCACACCCCACTCCTCACTCCGGCGCAAATCAGGAACCTCACCCGCGTCGATCCTCGCACTATCCGGGGCGAATCCGTCGGTTATCAGTGCAAGAAAAGCGCCCCCCTCCCCAAAATTTTCAGAAAGAAATAGCGGCCTCAGGGAAGAGCTGCGAATCGCGCTCGCCGCCGTCAAAAACATCACGGCGTGAAATATTACTTTTCAGTAATCTTTCACGCTGCTATAACTTTACCACGCCGGGCAATGACGCCCTGCTCCAAAACCAAGATTAGCAATATTCTACGAACGCTTATGACTATCATGTCCAAACTGCTGACCGGGGCTTGCACCCTGCTCATTCCATTCGCCGCCTTCGCTTCTTCGGAAACCGAGGTGTCCATGTCCAGTCCCCAGCTTCAGACCGCCATCGCCGCACAAAATAGTGTGACGGCCGGTCTCATGCAGAAACCCGGAATCCTCGGCACCGCCGTCGGTTTGAACGACGATGGCACGGGCAACGTCATGGTCTTTGTCGATCGTGAGACGAAGAACGTGGCCGACGTCGTGGGTAGCTTGCCGAAGCAGATCGGCGCCATCTCGGTGCAGGTCCAGGTGACGGATAAATTCCGAGCCGCGATCGGGCACGAGCCGGTGACTGATTCGATCGAAGGCACTCCACATACCGCCAAGCAGACGCCGCCTATTCAACTCGGCACTTCGGGCGGCTGGGGCAAGGATTTGGCAAACGGATTTTGCTGCGGCGGCACGATGGGCGCGCTCGTCTCCATCGGCGGCGTGCAGCATGTCCTGAGCAATTACCATGTCTTCGAGGCTGATATCGTCCCGGGTGGAAACGGCATCGTGGCGATGACGGGAGACCCCGTGATTCAGCCCGGTTTGATCGACGTCGGCTGCAATGTGGCCGGCGCCCAAACGGTCGCGACGCTGGTCAAGAAGAGCTCACTCCCTGGTAGCAACGTCGATTGCTCGGTCGGGCAAGTGGTGCCCGGCATGGTCGACAACAAGGGCCGGATTCTCGAAGTCGGAGTCATCTCGAAAACCACCGTGCCGGCCGCCATCAACCAAAAGGTTAAGAAGAGCGGACGCACCACTGGCCTGACCGCGAGCAAGGTTGCCGGCCTCAATGCGACGATCTCGGTCACCTACGAGAACGAGTGTGCGGGCGGCACTGCCTTCACCAAGACGTTCACCGGCCAGATCCTCGTCACCAGCTCAACCAGTAATCCGTTCATCTCCGGTGGAGACTCTGGTTCGCTGATGGTGGAGAACAAGGCAAAGGGACCTCATGCGATCGGCCTGCTCTATGCCAGCAGCACTACCCTTGCGATCGCCCAGCCGATCGACGAGGTGCTCGCCTTCCTCGGCGCCACCCTGGTCGGGAGATAACACATTTCTGTGTGAGGCCCCCGCCTACTTTTGTGGGCGGGGGTCTTTTCCCCGCTGGAATGCGGCTTATCCTGTGGACATGCGTCCATGGCTGCTTCTCGCCTTCCTTCTCCTGGCCGCCGGATGTCCCAAGACCATGCCTAACGACCGTCACCCTCGCCCCGACATTAGCGAAGTCCTGCGTGCGCACGACCGGGAATGGCTCCGCCTTCCCGCGGTGGTTGGCGTTGCGGTTGGTCTTCTCCCTGATGGCAAAACTCAATGCCTCAAGATCCTGCTGGAGCGCCCCAACCCCGCCACCGAGCGTCTCCTTCCCAAGTCGGTGGAAGGCTATCCAGTCGTGATCGAAATCACCGGCCAGATACGGCCCCTCGTTAGATAACTGCTCTCAGTCGCCGCTTTCAGAAAGCTTGCCGACAGTTTGGCGATCAATCTCGCCGTCGAAAAACTCCTGCAGCAGGCCGTGAAAGATTGACCCGGCCGGAGATACCGAGGCAAAGAGCGTCGCGCAGGAACGCATCTTCAACTCATCCGTCGGTCCGAAAATTTCCCTCGCCGACCGTCCCTCCAGCCCTAACAACACCTCGCAACACTCCCGCAGCCGTGCCCCCAGCACCGGGTGCGCAAGATAGGCCCGCGCCTCCATTTCACCCGAGATCGCATACCGCTGCGACAGCACGCTCGACCCTAGTCCCGCGATTTGAGGAAAGATGAACCACATCCAATGCGACCTCCTCCGGCCACTCTTCAGTTCCGCCAGAGCCACCTCATAGGACTCCTCCTGAGCGTCAACAAACCGCTTTAGATCGTGCGGATCACCTACCTTGCCGGCCATTCTCGATTCGCCTTCCATTCTTCCTCAATTTGCCAGTCATACTGCGCCGCAGCCACCCGGCGCAAAACACTTTGTCGCGTTCGCCTGCGACGACCCTTCCCCCATTATTTTAAGTTCAATTAGCTGTTTCCTTCGAATTGCCTTCCCTTTGAGCGACGAACATGCATTCTCGCAGGAACCACTTATGAAAATAAAAATCGCATTGCTCGTTGTCTGTACCGCGCTTCTCTCCATGCTCAGTTCGAAGGCCGCCACCGTCCAGGTGCAGGTCGGAGCCGGCGGTCTCAAATTCAGCCCGCAAAACGTCACCATCCAAGTCGGTGACACCATCGAATGGGTCTGGGCTAAGAACGGCCATAGCACCACTTCCGGCACTCCGGGCAATCCCGATGGGATGTGGGATTCCGGAGTTAAGAACAAAGGATTTATCTTTAGCCGCACCTTTACCGGAGGCGGCACCTTCAATTACTACTGCTCACCCCACGGCACCTGCTGTGGCATGATCGGCACGGTCACCGTCTCGGCTCCGGTCGATACCGTCCAGATCAGCAAGGCGCAATACGTCACCAGCACTAGTCAACTCACGGTGCTCGCGACCGATAACAATCCTACCGCCACCCTCACAGTTTCCGTCACTAGCTCCGGGATGGTCCTCGGCCCGATGATGACCGATGGCAGCGGTAACTACAGCGCCAAGTTCAAGCGGATCGCCAATCCGGTAAACGTCACCGTCACGAGCGACCTCGGCGGCACCGCCTCAGCCAACGTGAGAGTAAGATAGGAAGTCCTGCGCCAGCGCGCAGCGAAATTCTTTCGGCGACCTCTTAGGAAGCGCGCCCGGCTTGCCGGGTGCGCTTCCTTGCCCGCGCCTCCCCTTATCGCTCATCAAGAAGTGCCAGCGGCCCTCGGCAGGCGAATGAGTTAGGCCAACGCTCGGGCTCCTCCTTCCGCCCCACTTAATAGACAAGCGGCACCAGCCGCTTCGTTCGATTCATGTAATCGAGATAGCGCGCTCCCAGCGCGGCCGACAACGCCTCCTCTTCCACATTCATGCGGTGCATGAAGGCGGCCAGAATCGGCAGGATCACGACCAGCAATCCCGCCCAGTTATCCAGCGACAAGGAAAACCCTACGAAAGCAAGCAGCACCCCGGTGTAGGAGGGATGACGAATCACCCGGAAGGGACCGCGCTCGACCAACTCGTGATCCTTCTCGATTGTTACATCGACCGTAAAGAAGCGGCCCAGCGTGATAATGGCCCACCAGCGCAGACACAATCCCGTCCCGAAAAGCACCAGCGCGGCGGCCGCCCCGCCCTCTCCGAGGCCAAGCGTCGCGGCTGGCCAGCGCGCGGCCACATTGACCCCCACCGTGATACTCACCCCGATGACGAGCCAGAGCACCAGCAGGGTGCTTCGATCCTGTCTCGTCCCGGTGTGGCTGCGGGATCGACGCGTCACCGTCAGGAGCAACTCGGAGCAGAGATAAACAAGGCCGAGCTTAAGAGAGAGCGACATGCAAATCCTCAGTAACCGTCTTCCCGGTCCTTCGGCAACATAATCCCTCCCCAAAAGTCAGGCCCGACCTCACTCCCTGGGGACCGGCGCCTAAGCCAGCGCCTGTGTTTTCCGGCAGGTAGGAAAATTCGAGCAACCCCAGAACCGGTTCCCGGCCTTCGGACCCCGTCGGGCCACCCGAATCACCATCTGGCTGTGGCACGAGGGACAGGACGGCCCATCCTCCAGGATTAGTCCCGCCGTTGGGGCCACCGACCCGCCCGAGCGAGTGGCCGCTTCGCGTCGAGCCCGGAGCCTCCGCGCCAACCGGCGTTCCAACCATTGCAAGAACAAGCCAGCCAGTGCCCCACCGATCGCGGTCACCACCAAGGCCGGCACGACATTCGAGTAGAGCGCGCTAATAAGAGAGTCGAGAGCAGAATTTCCCATGGACCCGTATTTAGCCGCGTATTTCGTGCCAAAAACGAAACGGAAATAAGGGAGCGGAATGAGACCGCCCGCCCGTCACTCACCAGCAGCGAAGGCTTCGGTCCAAGTCCTCGTTTCCCACGAGAAAAAGCCCGGCCGCGTCTTCAACTGCGTTACGGCTACTTTCCCCGTTCCCTCACTCCCACGATCTCGAAATCGCCCGCCCCCGACTGACGCAGCAGAAGCGTCTTCCGCACTTTACCCGAGGCCGATTTCTTCCCGTTCCGCAGCTCGTAGCCTAACGGAAACGTCACTCGCAACACTCCTTCCGGCTCCTGCGCCACCGCCAGGTCGCCAGCCAGCCAAAAGCGCCGCTGCGGCCAGCGCTGATTGTAGCGCACCAGATCCCTCCGAATCTTCTCGCGGGAAGTGTTGGCCTCGCCGAAATAATTCACCCGCTCAGCAAAGAATTCCAGCTCCGCCCCCACCTGCGAATCCAGCCCCGCCAGCACAAACGCCCCGACATAATCCCGCAGCCGTTCCTTGCCGGCCTCCGGCGAAGAAGGTGGCGGAGCTTGCGCATCCATCACCGCCGGAGGGGTTGACTTCGACGCCACCGGAGGAGCGACAACCGTCTTCCTGGGCGAAGCGTCGGGTGGCGGCTTCGGAGGCGCGATCTCGCCCGCATTCAGCTTCTTGAGGAACTGCATGTCTCCATTCCGCAACTGCCGCCAGGTGCCCGCTTCCTCCACCGGCTCCGGCGTCGAGCTGCTTTTCGGCGCCGTCACATGGAGCGCACTGAGAGTCGCCGCATCCATCTTCCCGGTGATGGCCAGCCCGTTCCGGATCTGGTAGCGCGAGACCGCGGTGGCCGTCTCCGTATCGTAAACCCCGCTCGGTTGACTCTGGAGAAAACCGGCCTGCTTCAGTTGGGCCTGGAGTTGCCGCACCGTCTCATCCGCGCGCACCGACCCGAGCCAAAGCCCGAGGGCCAGCCAGCAGAAAAGAAATCGCTTCATGCCTAGGCAATCGGATACGGCCCGGCGTTTACACGCCTCTATTTTCCGGTAACCGAGAGCCACGCGGTAGTGGAAGCGAGCGGGCGTGAGCACAACCATTCAGGCGTCACAGGTCAGCCGGCCAGGTTTTTCACCTTCCCCGTAACCATTAGCCGCTCGCCTCGCGAGGCGCGACCGTCCATGGTCGCCTCTTTCCGATGCACGCCTTCGTGATTAACCTCGACTCGGCCACCGACCGCTGGGAGTTCGTCGCGAATTCATTCGCTCACACTCAGCTCCTCGTTTGCCGGGTAGCGGCGATTGACTCCAAGCTTCTCACCTTTCCGCACCCCGACTACTCGGAGCATCGGTATCGGCGCTATCACGGGCGAAAGCCCAATCCTCGCGAGCTGGCCTGCTACCTGAGCCATCTCAAAGCCCTCGAGACCTTCCTCGCGACCGAGGAACGCCACGCGATTATCGCCGAGGACGACATCGTTCTGCGCCCCGATTTCGACCAGGTCCTCGCAGCCGCCCTTCGCTACTCACACCATTGGAATATCCTTCGCCTCACTGCCTTGGGCTCCGGTCATCCGGTCAAGGTCGCTTCGCTCCGCTGGCGATTACTCGCTTTGCGTTAACCTGGGCCGATTCAAAGGCTCGGGAGCGTACCTTGTCGATCGACGCGCGGCCGCCGCCCTGCGCGACCATCTCCTGCCGATGCGACTGCCCTACGATCATGCCCTCGACCGGGAATGGCGCTGGGGGCTGCGCGCCCTCTGCGTCCTACCCTTCCCCGTTTCGCAGACCGAGAGTGATTTTCTTTCCTCAGTGCAGCCGGGCATCTATCCCAGGCTCTCTCGCACCCGGCGCTACCTCACCACCTATCCGTATCAAGCCTTCAACGAACTCTCGCGCTGGCTCTTCAGAACTTCCCATGCCCTCTCGCTGAAGTTCCGCCGACTAAAGACAAATAACGCCGTGCCCTGAGCGACACTTTAAGAGCCCTCGTCCTTCTGCCTTCATACTTCCGGCTTCCTACCCATGGCATCCCCGCAAGAGCAACGTCAGCAGGATCGTGCCGACAATGGAAATGATGATCGAACCAATGCACCCGCTACGGGAGGAGAAAAACGCGAACATGCAATCTGATGAGTGACCTCGCTAGCGTCGCGGAGGAGGCGTCGAGGGCGAACGCGAGCCGAGATAGCGATTCAAGAGCTTCCCGGCGAGGGAAATGACAACCAGGCGAAAGATCCAGCGAAACATAAGAATTTAGAGAGAAGAGTTCGCGCCGAGATTATCCGGGGCGCGACCGGTTGAGCGTGATTGCATCCCATTCCATTCGCAGGCCGCCCCTGCCCAAGCCGTATCCTTAACCCGTCGTTCTTCTACGCGGGACGTTTTCCATAGACCAACACATCATACATGTTACCGGACCCGACCAGGCGTGGAGTGCCAAAGTCCGCCGTCGCCAGCAACGCCGTCAGGTTTTCCCTGTTTCGGTAGTCAAACTTCCTGCCAAAGAGCTCGAGAATTCGAGTGCTGGCGTGGGGTCGGTAGGTGTTGACTACCAGGTCGCCCGCGTCCGTTGCCATCTTGCCGAGCCTGGCGGCCACATGCTCCGCGTTTACCGCCTCCTCCGGGTGCTCCAGACGGAGGCAGCGCTCGGTCGTGTCGCAGGTAAAACCTTGCAGGTAATCGAGAATCCCGACGGCTGTAACCACATGATACCTTGCTTCCCCGGCCGTGCCCGGTCGCGGTTCCCCTTCAAAGAGGTCTTCGGTCGCGGCCGAGATGCCGCCCTCGGTTTCCTCACCGATCGCCCTCCCCTGGGTGGAAGCCAATTTGGCCAGCAACCGTGTTGCCTTGGCAATGCTGACCTTATCCCGGTCAGTAATTCTAACTGTGATCCGGGCGGGGTCATGGCCCTCCTTGATCAGGCGGTCATAAACCAGGATCATGCTCAGGCCAGTGCCAGCCGCGACCGCTTTCATTCGGACGACACCGCCTGACTTCAAATGAGATCGGGCTGCGTCATACGTCGCCCGCGTCTCCCAGATGAATCGCAACTGCACGTCCCGGCTCTGCACCGAGTGCAGAAAAATTCGATCCCATACGTCGCTCACCTTCAGGATCTCGGGACAGATCATCATGTAGGGGCCATTCATCGGATCCCCACCGTCTACCAATGACTCGTGTTCTCTGCTCGAGGAGTCGAGTAAAGCCCGACCGTAGGGATGCCTGCTCCGCTCCAGAATCGGATTGTGAAAAGCCCCGCCCTCGTAGTCTTCGCCATCGGCTTTGCGACGCGTCGTGGTCCATTTCAGGACTCGGTAGCTGACCCTTGCCAGGGCCCTCTGCGCGGCGCCTGCCGGTCCTCCATAACTTTCCCCAAAGACGGCGCCACTCAGACTCGCGATAATGGCTTCCGACAATCCGTGATCCCCTTCCGAGTAGAGAGCTACCACCGCATCCATCGGCCTGATCGACTCCTTGTCGTCCAACCTTCGCCCATCTCCCGGCTTTGCGGCTTCCCCCCCGAGGGCGCCTTGATTCCGGCCATGGACGGGATGCATCATGGCATTTTGCCCTTGAGAACCGCTTCCGAAGGATACCGATGGCGGACGGCCGGTCGTTCCACCGATTGGTTGGATGGTTGATATCGCATCAGAGTCAGCCTTTCGAAGTTCCAGGGCTCCTCTACCGAAGTGCGCAAGCATACCATCCGATTGGCAATCAGCGAGTTCTAAAAAAACCGATGGATCAAGCTCGACGGCTACTTCCATTCAGCTTTGAAAGCCCGGCCTCGCCTCCGGCTGTGTTACGGCAGTCGTCAGTTTTCAGTTTTGAAAGCCCGGCCTCGCCTCCGGCTGCGTTACGGCAGCTTTCAGCTTTTGTTCCCTCGCCTTCTGCCTTCTGCCTTCTTACTTTCCTCGCAGCCTCGGCGAGGACTGATCTCCTTTCTTTTCTTCAGCTCTGTAAAACGTAGTATTACCGCCATGACCAAGACAATCTCGAAAGTCGGCAACTCCCAAGGCATCATCTTCGACGCCGCCCGATCGCAGGCGCCTACTTATTCTACCTCAGCGGAAACCATCCATTCCTCGATGGGAACAAGCGCACCGCGATGATGTCTGCCATCGTCTTCCTGCGCCTGAACGGCATCGAACCCGCACCGGACAGCGAGAAATGGGAACAACTCGTCCTCGATCTCGCGGCGAGCCAGTTCGACCGCGACCAGAACACGAGACGCCTGCGCCAGCTGCTAAAGAAGCTCCCCCGCAAGAAAAAGTAGCGTCGCCCCCGCTACGTCGCGGCTGTACCGTCTACGTCGCTACGTCCCCACGGCTCCGTTCTACTTTCGCCTTTCCCTCGCCCCTCTCGACCGCTAGAACTCGCTTCCACTATGAATCTTCCACCTGGACTCCGCTTCAAGATCGTAATCAACCTGTGTTGTTACCTTGCTGTTTCGCTCCTCATCGCGGGATGCACCGCCATCCCCACTTCGCTCGAGCCGATATCCGTCCCGCTCTATTATCAAACCATCGCCAGCGCCGGTGAATTCCCGAGCGTGCCGGCGTGCGCCGGTTTCTCCGCCATCCAGGTCACTGACGCCCGACTGGACAGAAACATCGGCAAAAGATTCGTCGAGACGAACCCCTCCATTACCGCGCCACTTACCACCTCGTCCGAGGTCGCCGGCTGGGCCAGGGCAGGTGCGGCGGAAGCGGCGCAGAAAAGCGGGATTCCGCAGAAGACCAGCGGCCCCATCCTGCGGATCACCGTTCGCCAGATCGTGGTGAGCGAAAATGTCGCGCGCCGCTCTGGCTTCGAAGGGCGCATCCAGATCGCGGCCGAGCTCCTGCGCAAAGGCGGCGGCATCTGCTGGCAGGATCAGTTCGAAGGGACATCCGAGAACTACGGTTACTCCGGCAGGAACGATAACTATCAGGAAACGCTCAACCACGCCCTGGACCGCGCCATGATCCGCCTGCTGAGCGACCCTGGGTTCCAGAGAAAGATCTGCTCCTGTGGCGGGTAACCGTCTCTCCTCCCATTGACCAATAACGAACGACAGAGAACCGCGTCCCTCGGACGCCACCCCAGATAACCAATAACAGAGAACCGGTAACGGCCGCGTGTCCGATAGATGGGCTTCATGACAGCACTCGACCTCGTCCAATGGCCCGCGATGATCGTCACCGCCCTCTCGGCGTGGTTCGTCGGCTCACAGAACAAGCGGCGGCGGAAGTGGGGCTTCTGGCTTTTTCTCACCAGCAACCTCCTCTGGATCATTTGGGGCTGGCACGACCACGCCTACGCGCTCATCACCCTGCAGGTGATCCTCGCCCTCACCAATTTCCGGGGAGCCGCCAAGAACGGACCGGTCAGCGAGGGCGACTAGGGCTGGGACTTTCGCCCAACTGCCGTCGTCAGATGTCGCTCACCCCAGTGGCTCCACTGATTCCCTCGCATCCCGCTCGCTCACCGCTACCCTCGCGGCTTGAACCCGGCCTCGGCTTCGCCGCGTTACGACCGTCTATGTCGCTCACCCCAGTCGCTCCGTTAAGTTGTCAGCTTTGAAAGCCCGGCCTCGCCTCCGGCTGCGTTACGGCCTTTCCACCCTCTACCTCCACCGGCAGCAAAAACTCCTCCCGCACGATCTTCCCCTCTTTGACCGTATAGATGCCTGCCTCCGACATCTGGATGTGGCGACCCGGCGGCGTCTTGTCGACGAAATCCATCTCGTAAATCACGACAAAATGGTCGTGCGCCACAAACAGCTCCGTCGCCTCGAAGCGATGGACCTCCACGTTCTCGACCCACCAATCCGTCTTCGCGCGGACCGCCTCGATCCCGCGTTTCTCGGCCGACTGGCCATCCCGCCCGCGCGCTTCCACGCTCACCACGTCATCCGCATAAAGCGTATCGATCGCCTCGCGCCAGGCGCGTTGATGAACTAGCTCTACGATCTTCCGGGCGACTTGGCTGGTGGTCATACAAATCGGTTCGTCCAAACTGGGGGCGCGTCAAACGCAGATCCGTTTCTGCCCACTCCGGGGAGCGCACGCGCCCTCGCGTGCCGCGTTCGGCGCCTCGCCGAACGCCCTTACGCGGCCTTCGCCGTCCGGTTCAGATGCGAG
>CAVVOH010000002.1:0-1340790 GCA_963749935.1 uncultured Verrucomicrobiae bacterium | reverse complement strand
GCCGCGACAGCAAGCGCTCCGCGGCGCGGATCATGCGTGTCTCGGTGAGCGGATCCATCCGCGCGGTCGCCTCGTCGAGGATGACCACACCGACGTCGCGCACCAGCAGCCGGGCGAAGGCGACGAGCTGCTCCTCACCCGCAGACAGCGTCGTTCCGCCCGGCCCCAGCAGCGTGTCCAGACCGTCGGGCAGGCCGTCGACCCACTCGGTCAGATCCAGCTCGGCGACCGCCGCTTGCACCCGTGCACGGGGCAGGTCGGCGAACAGCGCGATGTTCTCGGCCAGCGTGCCGGCGAGGATCTCGGTGCGCTGGGTGACCACCCCGACCGACGACCGCAGCCGTGCAGGTCGAGGTCGAGGACGTCGACCCCGCCGAGGTACAGCGAGCCGCGTTCCGGATCGACCGCGCGCGACACCAGCGACGCGAGTGTCGACTTGCCCGACCCGGTGCGCCCGACGAGCCGCACGTGGTGCCGGCCTCGACGTGCAGCCGGATGTCCGCAAGGGCGAAGGTGCCCTCGGCATAGGCGAAATGCAGGTCGTCGAACAGGATGTCGACGGGCCCTCCGGAACGGCCGCCCGCCGATGGGTTCGGACGCGGCGGCCGAGAACTGCCGCAGTCGGATCACGGCACCCATGCCGGCCTGCAGTTCGGGCAGCTGTCGGGCGAGCTGGGCGATCTCGCCGACCAGTATCGCGCTGACCAGGAACAGGGTGACCAGATCGGCGACGCCGAGACCGTCCGTCGATGACCAGCGCGACACCGGCAAGCAGGACACCAGCCGACAGCGCATGCAGCAGACCGCCGGCCCGGATGGTGATCCGTGACTCCACCGCAACCGCGGCGCCGAACCGCCGTTGGATGACGCCCGACAGTTCGGCGCTCGCCGCAGGACGTAGGCCTGACCGAGGCTGGTACGCAGATCATCCCGAGCGGCGATGCCCTCCTCGAGCATGGCGGCGTGATCGGTCCAGGCCATCTCCTCGACGACCTTGCGGTCCTTCAGCTCCCGCAGTAGCGGGCGGACGATCATCACCGGAGCGGCGCCACCACGGGAAAGACGATCCACGCCGGCCACCAGGTCAGTCCGGCGACGATCCACATCGGCACTGCGGAGGTCACGGTGCGCATCGCATCCCACAGCTGATGGCGCGCGAGCCCGCCGACGGCCGCAGATCGTCGTCGACACGGTCGAGGACCTCACCGACGGCCTGCTCGGACAGCCGTGCCAGCGGCTGAGTCAATGCGGCGGTCAGCAGATCGCCCCGCAGCCGGCCTTCGGCACGGTCGGCCATCGCCGCCCAGACGGTGCGCCCCACGGTGTCGACCAGCGCGCTGCCGATCAGACATCCCGCCAGAACCGCGACGGTCGACCACGACGGGTTGGCGGCGAGTCGACCGATGACCACGGTGCTCACCGCCTGCAGAATCGCGCCGAACACCATGGCGCACAGAGCAAGGAGAGCCACGCCGTGGCCCGCCCACACCAAACGCCGCCAGTCGACAGTGCGGTCCAGATCAACCACGGTGGCCGCCGACCGCACCGATGACCGCGCTTGCACCAGCGAATCAGAGGTCATGTCTCGCCACCGTCATCCTGCACACCGTAAATACAAGCAATGCCAGAACGCATCCCATTTCCACTCCGCGACGCGGGTGACTCTACCGGCGGCCCCAAGCAAATAGCATGCAGATTCGGCAGCGGCGTGTTCGACTGACTCCGCCAGCATGGCCCGCGCATCGCGCGCACCGAAAATCCCGTCAACCTAAAGTGGAACCGTGAGTTCGCTAGTCTGCGACTTCGGCTCGCAGCGCGCACATCCTTCAGGAGACTTCACCGCTGCAGGAAACGAAGCTGGCGCATCGGGTAAAGACCAGGCCGACCTGGGGCCTGCGCCGTTTCGTACACCGAGCAGCGGAACGATCCATCGGGCCGCCCGAAGCGTCATGGTCATGTCGATATGCCTGTGCGAGAACCTGTTTGAGTTCTGCGTAGGCGCAGGCGTCGTCGGTTGTCGGAGCGCAGTCGGTCGCGGAAAGCACCCAACTCATGCAGGTGCGGATGTCGGGTTTGATTAGGTCCCACTGCCACTGCACACATGGTGCCAGCCACCCGCCGCGAACCCCGAACGTATAGCCAACGTCGTGGAACACCCATACCTAGAACTCGTTTTCCTCGGCGGAGCGCGGAACCGGGCCCTCATGGGCCAAACGTTCGATGGCATCCCGGATGGCGACGCCCATTGCCGGGCTGCCGGTGTGACCGGAGTCCTCGATGACCTTCAACTGGGCGTCGGGCCAAGCTTGGGAGAGTTCCCAGGCGGTCAGCAACGGTCCGGACAAATCGAGGCGTCCGTGGATGAGGACGCCCGGGATCCCTCTGAGCTGCAGGGCATTCCGCAGTAGTTGCTCGTCGTCCAACCACGCATTGTGGGCGAAGTAGTGCGTGCAGATGCGAACGAACGCCTGCTTCGCCCGGTCGGGCTTGGCGCTGTACTGGCCGGGGTTACCGAGCGCCTCATGGGCGATCACGGCATCCTCCCAGACGCACCAGTCTCGCGCGGCTCGCTCGCGCACCGCGAGCGCTGGGTGCTCCATCAGCCGTCGATAAGCTTCGACGAGGTTGCCATCGCGTTCCTGCGCGGGCACACCGGCGCGGAAGCGCTCCCACTCGATCGGCAGAAACAGACGCAAACCGCGATAGAGCCAGTCGATTTCGTGGGGCCGCGTCATCGTCACCCCGACCAGAATGATCCCACTCACCCGGTCTGGGTGACGTTCGGCGTAGGTCAAGATCAGGGTCGACGCCCACGACCCGCCGTAAAGCAACCACCGTGGCACACCCAGGTGCTCGCGTAGTGCCTCGATGTCTGCCAGAAGGTGCTCGGTGGTGTTGTGCGCCATGTCGGTGGAGGGATCAGCGGCGCTGGGTACGCTGTCACCACATCCGCGCTGGTCGACAATACGACCCGAAACACGTCGTGGTCGAACAACTCGTGAGCATTGCGCGGCCGTCCGCTGCCTGGCCCGCCATGCACGATCAGAACCGGGCGCCCGGCGGGTTGGCCTCTGACCTCCCAATACATCCGGTTGCCGTCGCCGACGTCGAGCAGCCCACAACTTTGTGGTTCAGATTCCGCGGATGCACCCACCACAGCCAGTCACGCTAGTCGAGACGATCAAGCCATACGCGCTCGCAACAGACCGGCTCCCGCGGTCAGCAACCACCAACGCACATCAACGAGGCTGCCAAGGCCGATCCAGTCGAGTCGAGCCGCAACGGCGATGCCGAATCCGACAATCGCATAGGTCGGACGGAGGGACTTGATTCTCAGCGTCATCGCAGGCCTAGAGAAGGGAGAAACCGCCATGCCGCAATCCCTGCCGCGTAGAACCAGGTCGCGGCGTCTCATCACTGTCGCCATCATGGCGATGATCCTCGATTAGGTACGGGTCGGCAGCCCTAGCGAGCGCCGGGCGTAGTGCCGCGATAGGCGTCGGTTTGAATCACGTCACTGAAGAAACCCCGCAGTCATCAGACGACGCAGCCCTCTAGTGCGTCGTCAACGGTGACGCCGTACTGGGCGCACTGAATCGCCGACCCCACGTCGAGAACCGTCCAGCGAGAACCGTCTCGACGGAACAGGACTCCGGACCCCTGCACCGTGAGAGCGACGGCAATGATCAGGGTGAGAACGGATAGTCGGCGCACGAAAGATGTCCTTTGTCGGGTCACGATCGGTACGTACGAGACATCCTCACCCTGGTACGGCGCGTTGCCCACCGCTGTCGGTCGTGATTTGCGCCGACGCAGCACGGCCGTACCCGTCTGACCGGTGTGCAGGGGCTGCGTCCTGGGAGGAAAGCACACCTCATTGGCCCAGCGGTTGCCGAATCCCGCGACGCATCTCTGGTCGAGTGGTGCTGCGAAGAGCAGGTTCACAGCACCACCCGGACTCCGCAGGTGGGTGGCCAGGGTGAGGTCGGCGCAGAACCCGACGGACCCCACCCTGCCCGTCGCACGGTCACCGTCGGCCACAACCTGACGGGGCTGGGCCGCCATCTCGTCTCAGTCGAACGTCCAATTGACCGCGAGTGGACATTTGGGGTGGAGAAATGGACATCAAACTTGAGAAGCCACAACACGTGTAGCTCCTCAACTTCCATGCCCACTCACAATCCCTTCAGCTGCGAAGACGGCGGCGATCTCAGATGATGTCCACACCTCGAAATCTCACTTTCGTGTCCACTGCTTCGGCGGCGCCGCCCGACTGCACAGAGAAACGAGGTCGATCAAATCCTGTCTCGCCTAGACGACCGAGCCGGGCGAGCACTAATGGTCACACCGGGACGAATACCCTGTCGAGGACTCGGCGGCGACGGGCGCGGGTGGCCGTCCTGCGCGATGCGATATTGAGACCGTCGATGGTGCCGATCAGAAGCTGGTCCGGATCAACCGCGATGCTCCTGGCCCAGGCTGCTTGGGCGAGCGCTGCGTAGCCGTGTCCACTGCACTCGGCGTCGATCACCTCTTCCTGGATCTCGTCACCCTCAATCAGCGAATAGCGCCCGGTGCGATTGCGAGCGCTCCGACCGACACCCCGTCGACCGTGACTGCCTGCAGCTGGCCTGACTGGTGCCATCGCCGGAGGTCCTCAGGGGCCGCAGGAAAGACGTTCCGCGCAACAGGTTGATCATCGGTGGCCATGCGTTCGTAGCGGCGCCGCACCATCTCGGTCGCATGTTCTGCATCCGGAAACGGGAACAATCGCACCGAAGGCTCTGATGCGAGCATGTCCCGGTACCGCGAGACGTAGATGCTCATGTCTAGCAACGCATTTTGTTCTGAAATGCGCCCAGGGCGTACGCATAGGCGCAAATATTCTGGTCTGAACATCGACCACTCGTCACGGACGCACGCGCGCAGTCGATGGAGGTCGTCAAATCCGTGCGCGATGATCTCCACGAAGGGGCGGTTGACGTCTCGCCCGCGGAAACGAATACCGCCCAACAAACTGCCGTGGGAGGTGCGGATGACGCGGTGCAAGTAGTCGCTGGGCAAAACCCCCGGCAGAGACAGATGCTTGTAGAACTGCGCGGCGAAGTCATCGTCGCTTACTCGCGCGGTCTCGACATCCAACCACGACGCCACCATCGCACTACCGTCGCAGCCAAAGAGGCTGGTGGCCACCGCCAACTCATCAGCAAGCGACGACCAATCACTGGCAACCATGTCCAGGCATTCAACGTCACCGGCTAGCCCGAATGCAACGGCTTTTGGGCGACGCTACCGTCTCAAGTCCGGAGACACGAAACAGTCTTCAGGGCGCCAGTCCCCGAGTTCCATCTGAAGCGGAGCCGGGCGCTAGGCGCCGGACATTGCGGCCGCGACTTGGAGAACGGCTCGACCATCCCTAGGTGTGCCTATCGATTAGGGTCGAGCCAAACCGAAGGCCTCATCGGGCTTGCCCCAACACCGCTTCGATGACGCCACCGGTCCCGCGGGCTACCAGCGCGTGACGAACTCTGTTGGCCAGCCGCGGAATCGTCACGTCGTCCAGTTGCGACGGATGTACGAGCACCACACCTCCGCCCTCTTCGGTGGGCTGGGCCATGAGTGCAGGCTCCTCGACCGCGCCACCGTCGTAGACGAACATGACCGAGTTGCCCCGATCTCCGCCGTCGGTCTGATGATCCAGGACAAGCAGGCGCCCAACTTCGATGTCGACCCCCAACTCTTCACGGCACTCCCGCATGCACGCCGCTGGCGGCGATTCGTTCGCTTCCACCGCGCCGCCCGGCAACTCCAGATAGTCGCGGTAGGACACGTCGTACATGACCACCCGCCCATCGGACGACGTGATCAACGCCCCGGCGCCCTGCCTGACCCGAGCGAGTTGCGGATAGTACTGCTCAGGAGGAACGAAAGACTTCGACATCGGCCAATTGTCCCGTACTGACGCTGATCTAGAAGCGTGCAGTGCGCAGTCGAGAAACGACAATCGAGAAACGACAATGATCACTGCCTCTCGCGCCGTTCCGCCTGAGGCGGAACCCGGCGAGGCGGCAGACATTGCGGTCGCCGGGTACTCGATTGCTGGCGCTGGATGCTCGAACGTGGGCTACTGGCAGGCGCTCACACCGGACGAGCTTCTTGGTCGGGTCAATGCCAACCCCGGCGCTCGATCAATCAAACGACGGCCGCCCTCGGGGCCCTCGGCTTTGTCGTCACACGACCAAGTGAAAGGTACCCCGGCGTAAAACGATTCAGGGTCTGTCTGAACGTTGACGCGCACGGGAACGAGACAGCGGGGCGGGAGCAATACCGGCGGTGTTGTTTGAGTTCGACGTTCGGTCGTCCAATGATGGTCCGGTGCTCGTGGCTGTCGAAGGGCCGAGCGCGGCCGGTAAGACAACCTGGTGCAGGAAACACCTTCATGGCTGCCTGGGCGAAGTCGAAGGACTCCAAGTCAGCCTTGCCGGCGGCAACGACAAACTTACCCAGATCGACACCAGCACCCGCCGCGCGGTCGACCTCGGAACCCCCGCCCTACCAACAAATTCGTGGCTACGATGAGCGGATCGCCAAGTGCCCCCGCCAAGTTCAGAGAAGCTTGCGTCGTCAACACCAATTTCATTCGCGACTCGCGCCCCGCCGCAACCCCTGCGCCATCAGGGCGTAAGTGTCCGTCCCCTTTGATGAGATGCACGTCGTATGACCCCCGCTTTGGCGGCGGTAACCGACGCGGCCGGGCTCAACGTCGTCTCACGTAGGTCAGTTCCGCGGCCGGACGCGGGCCCGGATCGGGGCGGCGGCGACCATAGTGAACGGCACGGCGAGGGGGAAGTCGTCGTCGAGCGATAGAATTTCGGTCTGCCGGATGATGGTCGCCAGACCGAGAGTCGCTTCGAGCATGGCAAAGTGATCGCCGATGCAGGACCGCGGTCCGCCACCAAACGGCAGGAATTGCCAGCGATCTCGGTCTTTGGAATTTGCCGGGCTGAATCGGTCGGGGTCGAACACCAGCGGATGGTCCCACAAGACGGGATCGCGATGCATGGCATAGATCCCCACCACCACCAAGGTGCCCGCTTCGACCCGGTAGCCATCGACGTCGAAATCCTTCATCACCATCCTCGATACTGCGGGCGCCGGTGGGCACAAGCGCAGCGCCTCGTTGCAGCACCTGAACGGTGTAACCGAGCCGGGGGACGTCGTCGGAGGTCAATGGCCGGTCGCCTACCGCAGTGACCTCGGCGGCGACCCGGTTCTGCAACTCGGGATGGCGGCCCAGCGCCCACAACGCGTACGTCAGGGTGGTCGCCGTCGTGTCATATCCGGCGCCCAGGAACACCACCAGTTCGTGGCGAATATCCTCATCGGACAGCGGCTGTCCCGTCTCCGGGTTAGCGACGTCGATCAGCGCGCGAACAAGTGGTGCGTCGCGAGTCGGGTCGGCCCGGCAGCCTTGGAGAATGTCGTCGGCGAGTCCATGAAAGGTGGCACAGGCGGCGCGTGCGCGCCGCCGGGCGGGGGTCGGCAACCACCACGGGGCGCGAACCGGCCGTACGGCGCGATCGGTGACGTACATCCGCGGCGGTGCGAAGCGGCTCCCCTAGCGGATCCGCCCGCGCATCGAGGTCCAGGCCCAGCACCGATCGAGCCAACACCCGCAGCGTCAATCGGCGGCACTCCTGATCCAGGTCAACTTCCGCGCCGTCACCCCACGCACGCGAAAGCTTGTCGGCGCCCTCGGCCATATGCCTGGCGAACTGCGTCACGTGCTGCTTGGTGAACACTGGTTGCAATGCCCGTCGCCGGGGCAGCCACGCTTCGTGTTTGAAATTGAACAACGAGCCGCCGGCAGCCGCCGGTGCTCGTTGAAGACAGGCTGCGCCCTATCGACAAATGGGTAGCTACGGCTGAGAACATCCCGGGCACCCTTGGGTGACGTTGTCACCACCAAGGGCGGCAGGATCCACGCGGGGGCCAGACTGCATCGCGTCACCGGTCCACCCGCATCACGCAGCGTTTCACAACCGGTGTGAAAAGACCTGGCCGCCTTCACCTGTTGCAAAAAGGGAAGTGGATTCCTCGGTGCCAGCGGCAGTGCCGCGACCTCGACCGTCTCGACCATGGCGAAACCCCTCCCGACTGGAGAAGTATTTCACCGTTCGTCCACGCAGACGCGCGTAATCGACTACTTCATTGACCGCAATTGTTCGGTCGGCTTTGACCTCCAGAAATGTCGTTGGCTCACGAACAGGGGCGTCTCACACGGACGGGACCGGGGACGCTTGACTAGTGCAGAGAAGCGTGGATGACCGCGAGCAGTTCGCTGGCCCCGATGAGCCATCGGTGAAGCCGTCATTCAACGCTGTGCCGGCGGTGCTCGATCTCATCGATCGGATAACCGAGTTGGAGTACCCCGGCTGGCTGCGTTGCGGAGCGGGTCTGCTCGCGCTGTCCGGCGATACCCAACAGCAGATTCTCGAGGCGATCACCGAACTCAACAATCGTGTCAGCGCTGGCGGCGATTACCACGACGGTGATCACGGAAGCGACGACAGACCATGTGCGCCAAGAAGTGTTCGACCATTTCTTAGCCATCTTCAACGATATTGAGGCACAGGCCGTTCCGATGGCGCGCTATGACGACCACTACAACCGTCTTGTGATCGCATTCGGGACGACGCCACCGACACGATCCTCGGCGCTGCGCTGACGTGCCGCAGTCAGATCGCGGTGAGTGCGCTTGTGGCGCAACGGCGGGGACTACGCGTGCAACTACACCTCAGTTCTTAACAAGCACAGCGAACTCGATCTCATCGGCGTCGTTCCTAGTGCCAGGAACCGAGGCGTCGGTTCCGCGATGTTGAAATACCTTGAACGAGAGCGTCAATTGCGCGGTAGTCGAGTCTGGCTCGGCCATGCGACTAGGGACCTGGACACTGATCGCCTTCGCGCGTTCTACGCCTCGCACGGATTCAACGTCACCGGCGATGGACAGACCTTGCCGCCCCTGCTCGGTGCAACTGGATGATGCCGAACAGGGAGCCCGCCGCATTCTCGTTCTACAAAGGAATTTAAACAATTCCCGGTCTGCAAACGAACGTCAATCGCCACGCCCCGCGTAGACCCCGACACGGGACATCGTGCATGACGCGGAAGCCGTCGATGCCGTGGATCGTCGCGAGCTGTGGCGTCCCGGCTTCTAGATCGTTTGTGACGTAGGCGATCTGGTGTAGGCCGCTCAACAAGGGACGGTGTTCATACCTGACTTGCGTTGCGGCCCAGAACGGTTCTGGTAAAGCTTAGAACGAGATATAGAACACCGGCTAGAAACAATAACGTCGAATAATCGCTTTCCGAGGCGATCATCCACATGCCGATCGCCGGAAGCAACGGGAGAAAAAGCCGTTCGAAGCATCGGTTCGGCAAGGACGCTCTGGCCTCTTTGCCGAAATAGTTCACTGGCCCCCACACCTCCAAACGCAATCACGAGAATGACGTAGGGCCAGTAGGTGCCAATCCAGCCCGAGAACCAAATCGGTCGACAGAGATATAGGTGCGCGAACAGAAGAGCGGCGGCAGCTTGGGCGCCGTAGACATAGACCATGCGTCCACGTTCACTCAGTGAAAACGGATCGCGGGCGGTCGATAGGGCCGAAGCAAGCAAGGCGACAATGAGTCCCACGAGCACGATGGAGACGGCAACCAGCTGAGCGTCGTTGATGGGAACGATGCGATCTGAACTGGAGAGAAACACGTTGGCTTCAAGTCCCATTACGGCCAGCAATGTGGCGATCCCGAAAGCGGCTGCGATCATGGCGGCGCGGCGTAATGGCGTCTGCCAGTCGTTGGAGGGCGATAACCAGCGGGGAATGACGATCTGATAGACGAATGCGACGGCAGACAGAACCATCAGAAGTCGAATTCCGCGCACCGAGCAATTCGAGACTTCCCGCCTCAGGAGAGATGTCGGCCCAGCCGATCAGGATTGCGGACAGGGCGATCCAGATTAGGCAAAGTCGTTGTTGCCATTCCCTTCGTGGCCGTTGGGCAAGTGAGGCTGCGCTATACCCGATCAACATCGGAATGAATCCCGCGATCACCCTCAAAGATCGGTCGGACGCAAATGTTGCATACCCGGCAGCAAACGCCGCAGGAGCCAGTGAGATCAAATTGTTAGCGATCGGTAGCCACTTGCTGGTTCGTTCGAGCCCCTCCGAGTGGGTCCGCGATTCCCCAGGCGGCACCTCGAGCGGCAAGTCGTGGACTGCGTCGCCAGAGCGCTCCAGTGACTGCCAAATGGATCGCCATCAGGTAGGCGATTCCTAGGACGCCATGGACCACGTTGAAGCGGAACGCATCGAGTGCGACCAGTCCGACGGTATATCCCCAAACATAAATTCCGACGATCGGCCATCGTGCATTCCGATCCCAAAGGAGTCCGAGTAACAACGAGCCAAAAAGCGCGACGGTGACGATCGAGTCGATGCCAGAGGCCTGCCCTTGTCCGGACTTGAAAACGAAACCGAGTACTGTGCCGATAAACAAGAGTGAAAAGAGGCCGCAAGTTCCCAGGATGGCGACGAATCGTTGAACGGATAGTCGCCGCGCCGGTTCGAAAAGAGCTTTCCCGCCACGTTGTTGTGAGCGAAGATCGGCGACCAGCCACATACCTCCACAAAGGACCGCGGCGATCAAATTCCACGTGAACTCGTGCCGTGTCAGCAGGCGGTGAAACCAACCGGTATAGAGCAACGTTGCCGTCGCCAATGAACCGCCCAGGCTCGCAAAGGCATAAAACTGAATTCGGCTGGAATAAGCAACCAACGCGATCGCGCCGGACACAATCAAACTCGGTCCGAATTGCCACCAGGGGCTGAGCGGATCTCTGTTTACACCGCGCCGCATAGATCAAGACAACAATTCCCGACAGCAGCGCCCAATCTCGCGACAACTTTCCTGTCTCATGCCACCCGGACCAGATGGCGGTCAACGGCGGAGGCGTCGAGTCATTTAACGCGGCGTCTCGCAGTCGCGCGCCCATCGCTCAACGCCAAAATTCGTGCCTGTTGCCGCGAGCATGACGAGCAGTCCGCCCACCAGCAGCGTGTGATAAGAATGCCAAGCGGAAGCTGAGTTCCACCGGGCGACTGATGCGGCGGCCAGCCAGCCGAGTCCACAGAGTGTTATCAGGGCGATTGTAAAGTACCAAGAACTTCCATGAAGCGATTCAGCCAGCCGGTGTTGGCGAGTCGCGACGCAAAGCACTCCGGCCGATAGGATCAGGGAAATGTACGCGGTTGGAATTCCGATCGAAGTTACAAAAGTGTTCGAGATTATCGGGTTGCTCAAATGGGCCATCGCGCACCAGAAAGGTAGTGCCAATGCCACGATGGACATGAGTGCCAGGTGGACTCCGAATAGCGCCGATTGCTGTGGACTCGGGATTCCGTAGCCAGATCGCTTTCCAGTCGGCGTCGCGCGAATAGCCAACCGGCGGCAAAAATTCCCATCCCCAGACCATTAATATGCCAACATTCAATCGCCTCGAATGTTGAAACCCTTTGCCCCGCTTCGAGAATCGGCACGATGCATCCTAACGTGGCGATGTATTGAAAAACGGCGGCTCCACCGAGCATGTACCAAGCTTGTCGTTCGCGAATTGCGACATGAGCAAGGAGATCGCGACCAGAACTAATGGCGTGGCGAAGGATGCGAGCGTTCCGATGCGCGCGAACCAAGTTGCGGATAATGGTCCGTTTGGATGCAAGCCGCGCGACGCCATGACGGCTGTGGCGCCTGTCAAAACGATGACAGGAATGGCGGAACAGAGCCAACCGATGATGCGGACCGAACGGAGTTCCGCGTCCGATATTTCTGTGATGCCGCGCCAGCGATGCCGGTGCCGTAGCGGCAGCAACTGATCGCGAGCGGAGATGATCACGACGATGAAAAATCCGTAAACGGCCAGCTCCCAGCGAAGCATCGAGGCAACAGCGACTTCTGCTCCCGCGAGGGAAGCGATCAACTGCGCCGTCACTGTGCCGAGCAAAAGGATTCCCGCGAAACGGAATTCGTTCGCTCGTTCCCAGGCCGATAGGAGCATGGCAGCCAACGCGACCAGGAGCGTCCACCAACCGAGTTTCGTCGCGGCGACTCTTGCGATTCCAGTGGTTGACGCTCCTAGTTCGTGAAGCACTCCATAGGCACAGACTTCAACTCCGTAAACGAACAAGCCCAAGACGACAATCCACATCAAAACTTGATCCGCAAACGGCCAAGGTCGTTGGAAAAGCCGGCGGGCAACTTTGGTATTCCGAAACGCTTGCCGGATCGAGGTCCAGTTCAAGCAAGTAGTTGAAATTGCCGCCATCTGGGCAATCGCATGTTGCCAATCGAACCAATTACCTCGCCAGATTCCGTAGCGTTGACAGAAATAGGTTGCAGCCAGACTAGCGGAAAGAGCGGCCCAAACTTCGAAGATCGAAAAGATGATTCGCGATGCGAATAGCAGTCCAATCGCAAGCCAAACGGCGGCGGCCGAAATCGCGTACCACATGTGAAGCCGAAAGGCATTTCTCGTACCCAAACCACGTCCGGAAGCGCACAGGCTGTTGTTATCAAGGCGGAAATTCCAATCGGGATGACGAAGGCTCGCCATGCTCCCGTTCGCGGCCTTTCATCATTGGTCCAGGCGGCAGCGCGTCCCACAACAACCGCGAAAATGGCGACGATATTGGCGTGCAATAACAACGTCAACGCATAGGGTCGGTGAATCACATAGTCGTGACTGACGAGCCAAACTCTCACATACGGATTGAAGATCAACGCCTGCGCAATGGCGGTGAGGAGCAATCCCGATCCGAAAATGCTTGCCGCCGGGTGAGTCAATCGAGTCGCGGCGACTAAGGTTATGACCGCATAAAAGGCAAGCACAGGCGCGGAAAGCTCGCGACCTGGTCCACCGAAGAATCCGACCTTGAACGTGATGAACAGGCAGGCGACGGCGATCGCTCCGCAACTTCCCCACAAGGCATACGCGTCCTGAATTCGAGCCCGACGGTAGAAAAGTAGTCCGACTAACGCGACCAGCCCGGCGATTACCGTTAAGTCAACGCCTGTCATCCCGGCGACAAGCGAGTTGATCAAGTCTCGCGTGGAACTCGTTTGCAGGAAGCTCAATTCGCCTCGCCACACTCGGATTCCGATTAGTGTGGCGAGCGTTCCGCACAGAGTTGCGGGGGCGAGGAGCAACGGCAGCGACGAGGAAATAGCTAGGGAACCTAGCAATGCGGCGTTAATCGCTCCGACTGCGATCAGCAATGAAGGCTGCGGCCACGCTAAATAGACGCAAAGCAACAAGAGGAAGGCGCCGAACAGCGCGAGTGCATCGCCGGTTGTGCGTACCACCGCCGCCGTATGTCGCCGCTCTCGCAGCGTCAATCCCGTTACGACGGTCGCTCCCGCCGCCAAACTTAGAAGCGGACTGAGTTCAGCAAGTGTCGCATAGATGGCCTGCGTCTTCAGCACCATCAGCGCGAGTGCGGCGACAAAGGAAAATATCGCCACGCCAAGCAACAGCAGAGTTACAAACACAGCTCGCGAAGTCAGATTTCGGCGGCGGCGAATTTCAAGATTTTGCCAAATGATCCCACCGACTAACCCAATCGCTGGTAAGGTTCCCAACCACGTCGTCCGCCACGTGCCCTGATCGGGAGATGCAATCCGATTAATCAATAGTTGACCGATGCTGGGAACCATAACGACGCATGCAAGTTTCGGCCAATCATCGCCACCAGTGCTCGACTACCGAAATACGTCATTGCCCCATAGGCGAGGACGCCGATCGTGATCGCAATCCAATAGATTGGGTTTGCGACTGAGACCGTTGCGTCTTCGTTGGCGGAAAGTGCGGACGCGGCGAGAAAGTTGAGCGGGACTAATAGCAAGCCGATGACCAGCACCGCTCGACTAACCGAGCGCAGTTGCCATTTACGCAACGTATAAAGGCCGGCCGCATGGAACGCCGCGGTTCCCAACATAAAAACAAGTGCCGGCAGATAGGGGATCGAATCGCGAAGCGTCGACCATAAGCTGGCGACCAAACCGACTGCGCAGACGACGATTAGAAGTCCGCTGATAATTTCGCCCCAGCGAATGTTTCGCTCTTCCATGAAAGCGTGCAATATCTGCTTCCAGGGAGTGGTACGCGGTTGACGAAGGCGTTCCGTTGTGGCGGGATCGTCCAGCCGATCCAGAGGATGGACGCTGGAATGCGCAATCGGCGGCAGCGGACGAGGAATCGATTCCAAGTCCACGATCTGAGCGATTACCGGCGAGTCCTCAGCGAAGGCTATCTCTGAGATGTCGAGCGGTGGAACCGTGGTCGGAGCGTTCTCGGGTACGATGGTCGTGTCGGTCGAAGATGTTCGCACGACGTCAGTGAACGGTTTCCCAACGGAATCGGCATTGCCGCGTCGTTTGGAAAGCAATTCCAACGCTCGTTGCCGATCGGATTTCTCGCGGTGCCTCCGTTTATCACTCGCGAAAGCTGTTCGAAGATTTCTAGAGGAAGCTTACGAGTTAACAGCAGCTCGTGAAGTTGCCGTTGAACGACCAGACGGGTCCGCAATTTTTCGGCATTCGGGTTGGACGTGAGCAACCCAAGTAGCCAGGAAAAAAATTTCCAGCTGGCGTGACCGACCACCGTGATAATGGCGAAGACGAAACCGAGTCCGAAAATGATCTCGATCATGATTTGGTACGGCATCCGAAGAAATGGCGGCGACGTTATAACATTCTTCGACCGGCAAAGCTTGCGTCACCGCGAAAGTCCGTCCAACATAGGCGACGAATTGGGTAAATTCATCCGACGGTGATTGATCACCGAAATAATGGGATGCTGCGAGTTATGCCGTGTTAGCCGAACTTGGCGATCCTGCCGGTAATTTGGTCATTGCTAAGGATTGACTCATGACGAATGGCGGAACGGCGGCGCCGGATTCGGCCCCAAGTCCACTCGAGGATCTCACGCGTGGCTTTCAAGGATTAGAGAACACGCTGGCGGGGGCGGAAACAGACGATGGCGAGACGAGCATGCCGAAACGTGCACGACCACGAGGATTGATCGTCTAGTCGATCCAGCAACTGCATTTTTCGAACTAGGCTTGTGGGCGGCGTTCGAAATGTACCGTGAGTGGGGTGGGGCGGCGGCCGCCGGTGTCGTGACCGGCGTCGGTCAGGTCGGCGGACAACGGCACATGATCGTGGCGAACGACGCGACGGTAAAGGCAGGCGCGTTTTTTCCCGCCACCGCCAAAAAAGTATTACGCGCTCAGCGAATTGCCTTCGCCAATCGCTTGCCCCTGATTTATCTCGTCGACTCGGCGGGAATTTTCTTGCCGTTGCAAGAGGATGTCTTTCCCGACGAAGACGATTTCGGACGCATCTTTCGCAATAACGCCGTCATTTCAGCCGCCGGAATTCCCCAACTCGCGGCAATCATGGGGAACTGCGTGGCGGGCGGCGGGTACTTGCCCGTGTTATGTGACAAGCTGTTGATGACGAAAGGGTCGGGTTTGTATTTGGCAGGTCCAGCACTGGTGAAGAGCGCCATCGGACAAACGGTCAGCAGTGAGGAACTCGGTCGCGTCAAATGCATGCTGCCATCAGCGGAACGATCGACTATCTAGAAGAAAATGACGAGGCCTGCTTAGATCGGCTGCGCCGTCTCGTCGCCAATCACCGCGCCGATGGAAATTCCGCGCGCCGTTCAACCGTTCCCCGACGGGCCGACACCGCGAGGCCTTCGAGCGATCTCTACTCACTCGTCGATCCCGATCCGGCGACACGAATATGACATTCGACAGGTCTTGGAATGCGTCGTGGATGCCGGTACCGTCGATGAGTACAAGGCGGAATTCGGTCAAACCGTCGTCATGCACAACCGCTCGAATCGGTGGCTTTCCGGTCGGAATCGTCGCCAATCAGCATCACCGCATTAAGTCGGCGAATGGCCCAGTATCAATTCGGAGGCGTGATCTATGTTGCCAGGGAAAAGGCCGCCCGTTTCGTGATGGACTGCAATCAGAATTGGCTACCACTGATTTTTTTACAGGATGTAAACGGATTCATGGTAGGGCGTGAGAGCGAACGCGACGGAATTATCAAGGCCGGAGCCAAACTGGTGAATGCGGTAAGCAACAGTCGAGTTCCCAAGATAACGGTAATCCTCGGCGGATCGTTCGGCGAAGGCAATTATGCTCTTTGCGGCAAAGCATTCGACCCTCGACTAATTTTCGCTTGGCCGAACGCCCAATGCGCCGTGATCGGGGGGAACGACCAAGCGACTTCGACACTGCTGGACGTGACGATCCGCGCAATGGAGCGAGACGGACACGCCGTAGATGCGGAAGAACTGCGGGCGCTGGAGAAAAAGTGAAACAAAGAGTACAACACGCAAACCGATGTCCGTTACGGAGCGGCCCGCGGTTGGGTCGATGCGATCATCGACCCGGCGGCCACTCGAAACGTGCTCATCGAATCGCTCCAAATGGTCACTCGGTTCGCCTCCGAAGAGCCGTTCCGGACCGGTGTGTTCCAAGTTTGACGCGGACCGAGTGCGCCCGTGCTGAGGCACTTCGGCCCGTGAGCGTTTTGGAAAATCCGTTTCGATCGGCTTTCAATCGATTTCGCTTCCGGTTCCGAGAGCCAGGAATCGATGTCTTGTAACGCCAGGTCCGCGACGACTTCGTAGCCTGCGTCTTCGAATGGTGCTTCGCCTTCCCCTCCCGCTTCGCCTTCGCCCTGTCCAGCGGCGATCACGTTCACGGTGACCGGAATGATTTGGTTCACGCCGTTAAGATCGCGACCGGCGACTTTCGGGCCGAGCGCTTTCATGACCGCGCCCATCTGCGCGCGCGAGGTGGCGCCGACTTCGGCGATCGTTTCCTGCACGAGCCGGGCAATCTCGCCGGATCATCGCGGCGGGCAAGTAGGTGTTCAGAATGGCAAGTTCGGCTTTTTCTTTCTCGGCCAGCTCGGCGCGGCCGCCTTTCTCGAAACTTTCGATCGAATCCTGGCGCTGCTTTACCTGCTTGCGAATGACCTGCAGTCGCCTCCGCTTCATCCAGCTCGCCATCCGCGCCGGATTTTTCGATCGCGGCGTACTTGAGCGCGGATTTCAACATTCGCAGGACGCCGAGTCGAGCAGCATCCTTGGCGCGCATGGCGTCTTTCAGGTCGGAGTCGATTTGTTGGGCGAGGCTCATGTCAAATGGTTAGGCCACGGCCAATTCGCGCGGCGCGATCTGGGCGAGCGGACAACGGGCGGCGCCGCGACTGGAGCGGGGCGATTTCGATCCAGCCGGCCTCGTCGAAGAACCAGACCCGCCGATCGAGCTTGACAAAAACCGGGCGGTGCGGCGCAAAGCCATGCATCGGGAGCAGAGATCTCCGCGCTAAAGGCGTCGCCCTGGTAACGGCCGACACAGGCGATCTCGCCCGTCGCGCAATCGATCAGGTCGATCCTGCGTGCTGCGGCCGGGAAGCGTGGTGCGCAGCCGGCGCAGTCCGCCATTCGTGTCGTGACCGAGCAGATAAAGCGCGGTGCCTTCCGCGCGCAGCGGCTTGAGGGTAAAGGCGACGTGCAAACGCAATTCGCTGCGATCGCGCAGGAAGGAACGGATCGGCCCGTCGCAGGCGCGGATCGATCTTGCATTCGCCGACGACGAAACGCTCCGGGCGTCTCGCGTAGGAAAGGAAACGCCGGCGGGAGAGCGCGACCTGGGTAACGTGACAGACAATGGCGCGCCGTTTGATCTTTTCTTCCACGGGCTGCTGAGGAAGCTCGTGCGCTTCGCGGGCGAAAGATTCGCTCGCGCCGTGGACCAGGTAATGCAGCCGCGTCATCCTGGTTGCGGCGGCAGATAATCGTCGAGCGCGATCCCAAGAAGAACGGCGAGCCCGCTGTGATCGGGATGGGTATCGGCGGCGGAGGGCATGAGCAGATGGGTCGGCTGCCAGGGGCCGATCGTATTGGCGAGCCGCTGAACGGTTCGTGACAGCCCGCGAGCAGCAGATCGGTCACGCCCTGGTCGGGCAGGGAAAGAAATTCGACGTCGTCGCCTTCGATCCCAAGAGCCCGAAGGCGGCGAGCGCCTCCGCCTGCCGCCGCACGCCCCAGCGGCGGCGATCCTTTTCGCGGATGCGCACCTTGCCTTCCAGCACCCGCTGCGGCCAGCAGTTGCGCTCGCCATCGGTTGCATAGACGACCCGGACCGCCGCCCCGGCCGCGATGGCGCGCTGCAGGAAAACGCCGGCGGCGAGAGATTCGTCGTCCGGATGTGGAGCAAAGAGCATCACGCGGGAACGCGAAGTCAGAAGCGGCAAGTTCATTTTGGGAATCCCGGTCTTAGCAGAACTAATCGTCAGCTGCAAGCCGGTCGGGACGTCGTTTCGGCAAGGATGCCAATTGCGGATGCGGCAAGGGTTAAACCAAGTCCCTGCTTGCAAATATCGAGCTCACGCAGTTTCTCGACGCACTTCTGGAGCGAAGCGACGTCGCTCACGCTCAGGACTTCGGTGCCCTTGCGCGTTCGCTGAAGAAGCCAGCCAGGACACCGCCCGGACCAAGCTCGAGGAACAGGTCGCAACCCATTTCCAGCATGCGCTCCATGCAATCGGTCCAGCGCACGGTCCCGGTCACTTGCGCCTGGAGCGTGCGGCGAATTTCATCAGCTGATTCCACCTGCGCGCCGGTCACATTGCTGATCACTGGGAAAGCACGGTTTTTGCAGAATAACATCCTGAAGCGCTTCTCCGACACTGAATGTAAGCGCTATTCCATTAGCCTGGAATGATAGGCGCCGGCGACGTTCAGGAGCGTGGCCCGCCGGATGCCGTGCTCCTTGGCCATACCGACCGCGGCTTCGACTTTCGCCCGCTCGCCCGAGACCACGATTTGCCCAGGCGAATTTAAATTTGCCACATCGACATCGGCCGCCGCGGCCAAGCCCGGACGGCCGCTTCGTCGCCGCCGATCATCGCTGCCATCGCCCCGGAGGTCGCCTCGCAGGCCGTCTTCCATGAAGCGCCCGCGCTGTTCGACCAGACGCAGCCCCTCCTCAAACGAAAACGTTCCGGCAGCGGCGTGCGCGGTCCATTCGCCTAGCGACAACCCGGCCGCGGCCGTGATCGGCAATTCGCCCGCGATCTCGCGCAGAACGCTGAGACAGGCGAGGCCGTGAACGTAGAGCGCGGGCTGGCAGTTCGACGTACGGGTCAGATCCTCGATCGGCCCTTGCCACGCGATCTCGCTCAAATTGCGCCCGAGCACTGCGTCCGCGCGCTCGGAACAGATCGGCCGCCTCGGGAAATTCCTTGGCCAGATCCTGGCCCATGCCGACGGCCTGCGCGCCTTGCCCCGAGAAAAGGAGTGCGATTTTTCTCATCGCTCCCGATCATGCTCGGTCCGCGTCCACATTCAAGCACAATCGTAGCAATGCCGTGCCGAGCTTGGCAATTCTCACTTGCGCGATGCATGCGGCGTTGCGAGCATTAACCGCGCTCATGCCCACACACCCGCGAAATCGAAGCGCCCGATCCCCTCGCCCGCACTCTGCAGGCGCAGGCCGAGGCCGCGCCGGACGGCGACCAGATCGGCGAAAAGATGGTGCTCAACATGGGCCCGTCGCATCCCGCGACCCACGGTGTTCTGCGGCTGGTCCTGGAACTCGATGGCGAACTGGTCACCAAAGCGACGCCCGATGTCGGCTACCTGCATCGGGGCGACGAAAAGATCGCGGAGAACATGCAATACAACCAGTTCGTGCCCTACACGGATCGGCTCGATTATCTCGCGCCGCTGGCGAACAACGTCGCCTACGCGCTCGCGGTCGAGAAGCTGATGGGCTGGGAATTGCCACCGCGCGGGAAAGCGATCCGCGTGATCTGCTGCGAAACGGCGCGCATCTCCGCGCATTTGCTAGGCCTCGGTGCGATGGCGCTCGATCTCGGGGCGATGACGGTTTTCCTCTACACGTTCACCGAGCGCGAGAAGCTCTATAATTTGTTCGAGCTTCTGACCGGCGCGCGCTTCACCACTTCCTACACCCGGGTCGGCGGACAGATTCGCGATTTGCCGGAGACGTTCATTCCGCAACTGGAGCGCTTCATGGACGATTTCATCCCGCAACTCGATGAAATCGATAACCTCCTGACCCGCAACCGCATCTTTGTCGATCGGACCCGCGACGTCGGCGTGATCACGAAAGATCGCGCCATCGCCTACGCGCTTTCCGGTCCGAACCTGCGCGGCAGCGGAGTGGAGCACGATCTGCGGCGCGCCCATCCTTATCTCGATTACGAGCAGTACGATTTCGAAGTCGCGGTCGGGAGCGCGGGTGATTGCTACGATCGTTACCTCGTGCGGATCGAAGAAATGCGGCAAAGCGTTCGCATCCTGCGACAGGTGATCGACAAACTGCCGAGCGGCCCGATCAACGTGGTCGATTGGAAAAACATGCTCCCGCCGAAGGCGCGCGTGATGACGAAAATGGAGGAGCTGATCCACCATTTCATCGTCGTGACCGAGGGCCTCGACGCGCCCCCGGGCGAAATCTATTTCGGCGGCCGAAAATCCGAAAGGCGAACTTGGCTTTTACATCAACAGCAAGGGCGGCGGCGTCCCGCATCGGCTGAAAATCCGCGCCCCGTCCTTCGTCAACCTGAGCATTTTGCCCGAACTCCTGCCCGGCAGCATGATGAGCGACGTGGTCGCGATCCTCGGCAGTCTGGACTTCGTGATGGGAGAATGCGACAGATGAAAAACCCTATGAAAAACAAAACCCACCTCCTCGGCCTCCTCTGCGCCGCATTCGCGCTGCTTTCGTTAGGCGCGTGTAACCGCAGCGCTCTTTCCGGCTCCAAGCTGACCAGCGCCAACTACGACCAAATCACCCTCGGGATGTCGAAGGCGCAGGTCGAAACCATCCTCGGTTCGCCGACCACTGCGGAGACCAAGGACATGGTCATCTTTAAGAAGACGACCTACCGCTACGAGGACGGCGCGAAGTTCGCCATGATCACTTTCAAGAATGACGAAGTCGACAGCAAGGACACCAACCTGGGACGCGAACCGTAGGCCGCTCGCGATTTCACTTTGATGAAGAAGCACGCGAAATCCTGGCGCTGGCTAAGCCTCCTTTTCGCTGGCGCTTTTCCTCGGCGCCTGCCATAGCGAAACGCCTGACGAGAGCGAACGTGGACGAAGTTTCCGAACGGGATGAGCCGCAAACAGGTGGAGTCGATTCTGGGCCCGCCCACTTCGGTCGACAGCACCAATCTGCTGGTCACGAAAAAGGTGACTTACTTTATCGAGCAGGGCGACGAATCGGTCACCATCGTCTTCTTCAACGACGAGGTTTCGTCGAAGGAAAGCAACCTGCACGACTAGCCGTCATCCGTGGAGGCGACGATGACGACGCAGCGTTCCGGCCGAACTGGAACGGCTGATGGAAAAAGCGATCGGCCATTACCCGGCCGAGCACAAGCGCAGCGCGTCGCTTCCGCTCCTGCATCTTTGGCAGGAACATTTCGGCTACATCAGTGACGAGGCGATCAACTGGATCGCGGCCAAGCTCGAGCTCGAGCCGATCAACATTCTCGAGCTGGTCACCTTCTATCCGATGTTCCGGCAGGCGCCGGCCGGGCGGAAACACATCCGGGTCTGCCGCACCCTGAGTTGCGCCATGGCCGGCGCTTATCCGCTGATGGAGAAGCTGGCCGGCCTAACGAAAATCGATCGTCGACCATCAGGGCACCGGGATGCACAATCCGGTCTCGGTCAGCGCAGATGGCGAATACAGCATCGAGTTCGTGGAATGCCTCGCCAGCTGCGGGACCGCGCCGGTCTGCATGGTCGACGACACATCTGCACGAAAATGTGGAGCCAGAAATCGTGCGCGATCCCCAATCCATGTCCGCACTCCGCATCCCGCATTCCGTCATCCGGCTCCCACCCCCTCGAGCGCCGGCTCATTTTCAAGAACATCGGCCGCGACGGCTACACCACCGACATCGACTGCTACCTGCGAGAACGGCGGCTACGAGCAGCTCAAGGCCGCGATCAAAATGACGCCGGAGCGAGATCGTCGAACGAGGTGAAGAACTCCGGCCTGCGCGGCCGCGGCGGCGCGGGATTCCCCTGCGGCGTGAAGTGGAGCTTCATCAAGCCCGACGAGCAAAAGCCCGTCTACCTCATCTGCAACGCGGACGAATCCGAGCCCGGCACGTTCAAGGATCGCTACATCATCCATCAGGATCCGCATCAGCTGATCGAGGGCATGATGATCTCCTGCTTCGCGATCAACGTGCACACCGCCTACATCTACATCCGCGGCGAATTTCCCGAAGGCGCGAAGATCCTCGAGCGGGCGATCGAGGAAGCGCGCGGCGAAAAATTTCCTCGGCAAGAACATGCTCGGCACCGGATTCGACGTGCGAGATCTACGTCCACCGCGGCGCCGGCGCCTACATCTGCGGCGAAGAAACCGGCCTGATCGAATCGCTCGAAGGCAAGCGCGCCTATCCGCGCATCAAGCCGCCGTATTTCCCCGCCGTGCTCGGCCTCTACATGTGCCCGACGATCGTGAACAACGTCGAGACGCTCTGCCACGTGAAGCACATCATCGCGATGGGCGGCGCGCGAATACGCCAAGATCGGCACGCCCAACAACACCGGCACCCGCATCGTCTGCGTCAGCGGCGACGTGCTAGAGCCGGGCTATTTCGAAATCGAAGTCGGCACGATCACCATGGGCCAGCTCATCAACGAGATGGCTGCGGCGGACCGAAGCCGGGCCGCAAGCTCAAAGCCGTCATCCCCGGCGGCTCCTCGGCCAAGGTTTTGCGCGCGGGCGATCACTTTCAAACTCAAGGACCGCGAAGTTGTCGCTCGACGAACATCCCGATGGATTTCGACTCGCTTGGCCGCGGCCGGCACGATGGCCGGCTCCGGCGGCGTCATCGTGATGGACGACTCGCGCGACATGGTCTGGACGCTGAACAACATCAACGAATTCTACGCGCACGAGAGCTGCGGCCAGTGCACGCCCTGCCGCGAAGGCTCGCTCTGGATGAAGAAAATCACCGACCGCATGCTCGCACGGCGGCGGCGTCACCCAGGATCCCGCGACGCTCAAGAACGTCGCCGACAACATCGCCGGCCGCACCATCTGCGCCTTCGGCGAAGCCTGCGCCTGGCCGACGCAAAGTTTCCTCGACGAATTCCGCGACGAATTCGCCAGCCGCGCGCAAAAGCCAGTACCGCCGCCGCTGCCGCCGGAATACACGCCGGAAGAATTGATCAGCGAGCCGACCATCCCGGTCGTTCCGCTCGCCCGCGATCCCGGCTGGAAAAAGCCGGTGCCGCCGGAACAGTATGAATCAGGAAAGCAGGAAAGCAGGAAAGGACTTTGAGTGAGCCGCGGCGTCACGTCAGCGGCTCATCGGTTCCTGATTCATCATGCCGGATTCATCCACCATCCTCGACCCGCCACCCATGGTCAACGTCCAGGTCAATGGCGTCTGGCACCAGTTCCCGAAGGGCACGCGCCTGATCGAGGCGTGCGAACAGGCCGGCAGTGGACGTGCCGCACTATTGCTATCACAAGAAGCTCTCGCTCGCCCGGCAATTGCCGGATGTGCCTGATCGAAATGGGCATGCCGAAAATGGGCCCCGACCGCAAGCCGGTGCTCGGACGGCGACGGCAAGCCGAAGATCAACTGGATGCCGCGTCCGCAGATCTGCTGCGCGACCGATGTCTCGCGAAGGGCTGCGGCGTGCGCACGCAATTCGCCGCTGGTCGAGGAATGCCGCGCGGGCGTGATGGAATTTCTGCTCATCAATCATCCGCTCGATTGCCCGATCTGCGATCAGGCGGGCGAATGCCGGCTCCAGGAATTCAGCGTCGAGTACGGCCGCAGGATTCGCGCTTCCTCGAGAACAAAGTGAAGAAGCCGAAGAACGTCGAGCTCGGGCCGCGCGTCACGCTCGACGACGAGCGCTGCATCCTTTGCTCGCGCTGCATCCGTTTCTCGAAGGAGATCGCGAAGGACGACGTCCTCGGGTTCATCGATCGCGGCAGCTCACACCGTCCTCACCGCGCATCCGGGCAAGCGGCTTGAGAACAATTATTCGCTCAACACCGTCGACATCTGCCCGGTCGGCGCGCTCACCTCGTCGGATTTCCGCTTCAAGATGCGGGTCTGGTTTTTGAAGGAAACGAAAAGCTTTTGCACGAGTTGCGCGACCGGTTGCAACACCCTCATCGGCAGCGCGCGAAGGCGTCATCCATCGCCAGACCCCGCGCGAGAACGACGCGGTGAACTCGTGCTGGATGTGCGACTACGGCCGGCTCAATTTCGATTACCTGCAAAGCGAACGCCGCTTGCTCGAGCCGCTCATCCGCGAGCGCAAACAAGCTGCAGTCCGGCGACCTGGAATGACGCGATCGAGCATGCCGCCGCGCAGTTGAAGCCATTCGTCGGCTGGCAGATCGCCATCCTCGCCTCCGGCCGGATGACGAATGAAGAACTCTGGCTCACCTGCCGGCTCGCGCAAGTCGTTAGGCGCGACGCTGCATCGATATTGTCCCGCGGACCGGTCCCGGGCGACGACATCCTGCTCAGCGAAGATCGCAATCCCAACACCAACGGCGCCCGGCTCCTCGGCGTCGCTTCCGATTCCGGTGCATGTTTGACCACAGATCAAGGAAGCGATCGCCTCCGGCCAGATCAAGGCGCTCATTTCGTTAGGCGAAAATCCGCTCCGCCTCGGAATCACGGCAGAGCATCTGGCAACCTGCCGGTCTATGTCGTGATGGACATGCTCTCGAACGAAGCCACCGGCCTCGCCAGCGCTGTCCTGCCGTCGTTCGGCTTCGCCGAGAAGCGCGGCTCCATGATCAACGGCAAAGGCCGGCTGCAACGGCTCAATCGCGCCGTCCGCGCCCCGGGCCAGGCGCGCGACGACTGGGAAATCTTGCGCGATCTCATGCAGGCGATGTACCGGCGGCAACGGCATCTACACGATCGAGGATGTCTTCCGGCAGATGAGCGAAACGGTTCCCGCACTTCGCCGGCCTGACACCTGAGCAAGATCAGCGACCTGGGAGTGCAGGTGCTGAAATCGGACAGATCGCCGAACCTCCGGGCGAACCGTCGCGGGAGAAAGTGCGCAAGCGCGAGGCAGAGCAGCCGAGCAGTCCGTCAGGCGATGAACCCGAGCGCTCGTTCCTCGTTCTCACTTCGCTGGTGAAAATCCTCGGGATCGTCTTTCGTGGTCATCCTCCCGATGGTTTCCTACAGCGTCTACGCCGAGCGTCGCGTCAGCGCGCTCATCCAGGACCGGCTCGGTCCGAACCGGGTCGGACCAGCCGGTCTTTTCCAGCCGATCGCCGACGCGATGAAGTTTATCCTGAAAGAGGATTTCACCCCGGCGCAACGTGAACAAATTCTACTACTGGCTCGCCCCCTGCCTCGCGATGGTGCCGGCGATCATGACGATCGCGGTGGTGCCCTTCGGCAGCACGCTTGTTCGGCGTGCCGATGGTGATCGCGGATATCAACGTCGGCGTCCTTTACGTCTTCGCCATCGCGTCGTTAGGCGTTTACGGGATCGTGATCGCCGGCTGGTCATCGAATTCGAAATATCCCTTTCTCGGCGGGGTTCGCTCCACCTCGCAGATGATCTCCTACGAGCTCTCGTTAGGGCTGGCCGTCATCCCGATTTTCCTCCTCGTCGGGCAGCTCCGCCTGACCAGCATCGTCCAATATCAGATCGAGAATGGCTGGATGATCGCTCCCTTCATCGGGCATTGGACTGACATCTGGAAATGGCTTCTCGCCATCCCGATGTTCATCTCCTTTGTCGTCTTCACGATCGCGATTTTTGCCGAGACGAATCGCCTCCCTTTCGATCTGCCGGAAGCCGAAACGGAACTGGTCGGTGGTTATCACACCGAATACGGCTCGATGAAATTCGCCCTCTTTTTCCTGGGCGAATACGCCGCCATGATCACCGGCTCGGCCATCATCGTGACGCTCTTCCTCGGCGGCTGGCATCTCCCGGTGCCGTGGTGGGATCAGGCCCACGGCTTCCACTGGCTGCTGATCGACGGATCGTTAGGCGGCTGGCGTGGCGTGCTCGGCGGTCTCTTCAACATTTTCGTCTTCTTCGGCAAGGTCTCCGTGCTCTTGCTCGTCTTCATCTGGGTCCGCTGGACCTTGCCGCGTTTTCGTTACGACCAGTTGATGCGGCTCGGCTGGGTCTTCTTTTTCGAGATCGCGCTCGTCAACATTTTCATCGCCGCGGCGATCATCGCCTTCATGCCGAACACGACGGATACAGGATTCATTGGCCTGTTCCGATCCGTTAAGTCCATGCCCAAAATCTGAACTGGTCGGAGAAGGTCTACCTTCCGGCGATCATGAGCGGCATGGCGATCACCTTTCGTCATCTCAAGAACATGCTCACTCGGCCGCACCAAGGTGACGATGCAGTACCCGGAGGAAAAGTGGGACAACCACATGCCGGATCACTACCGCGGCGCGCCCGCGCTGGTGAAGGACGAGAAGGATCGTGTCCGCTGCGTCGCCTGCCAGCTCTGCGAATTCATCTGCCCGCCGCGCGCCATCAAGATCGTGCCGGGCGAAATTCCGTTAGGCAATCGTTTCGCCAAAGTCGAGAAATATCCGGAGGAATTCGATATCGACATGATCCGCTGCATCTACTGCGGCATGTGCGAAGAAGTTTGCCCGGAACAGGCGATTTTTCTGCGCAAGGACTACGCCATCACCGGCTACACCCGCGAGCGAGATGGTGCACAACAAGGAAAAGCTGATCGAGATCGGCGGGGTCATGCACGGCTTGGTCCTGAAATGGAACGAGAGAAAATGAACAAGAAATGCGGAATGCGGAACGCGGAGTGCAGAATGCCAGAAGATTCGGCGTTTCTTTTCGATTCCGCATTCCGCATTCCGCATTCCGCATTGCCCTGATGTCGCCCTTCTTCTTCTGGACCGCCTCCGCGCTGATGTTGATCTTCGGCGCCGCGGTCATCATCAATCGCAACCCGGTGGCGAGCGCCCTCAGCCTGGTTGTTTCCTTCCTCGGGCTGGCTGCGCTCTTCATGTCTCTCGATGCCTTTTTCATCGGCATCATCCAGGTGCTCGTCTACGCCGGGGCAGTCATGGTGCTTTTTCTTTTCATCATCATGCTGCTCGATCTGCGGGCTGAAGAACGGCGCCGGATCAACCTGGTTGCCTTCGCCGGCGGCGTGGCTGTGGCGGTCATCTTTTTCGGCCAGCTTTATATGGTCATTGGGCATCTGCGCCGAGCGAAGTTGCCCTTCGCGGCACTCCCAATCGCACCGCACGACGATGTGCACAGCGTTGGGCTGCTGCTCTTCGGGAACTACAACCTGCCGTTTCAAATCATCGGCGTGCTCATCCTGGTCGCGACCATCGGCGTGATCGTGCTGAGCAAACGGGAGCTGCGCTGATTCATGGTCACGCTGGGCGACTACCTTTTTGTGAGCGGCCTGCTCTTTACGATCGGCTTCGCCGGCGTCCTCCTGCGCCGCAATATCATCATCATCTTCATGTCGCTCGAGCTGATGCTGAACGCGGCCAACCTCTCGCTCGTCGCTTTTTCCCGTTCCCGGGTTGACTCGTTAGGCCTGCCCAATTATCACGGACAGGTCTTTGTTTTCTTTATCATCACGGTCGCGGCTGCGGAGGTGGCGGTTGGCCTGGCCGTGATCGTCGCGCTCTACCGCGCCCGGCGCACGACGCATGTCGAGGACATTAACAGCCTGAAGTTTTGAAGATCACTTTGACCGATTGCAGCAAAGTTCCGGGTAGCGCACGCGTCTCGCGTGCTGGCAACGGCATCCCGGCGTTGCGGACTTTCTTTGCTATCAGCGCAACCGCCGGGACGTTCGTCGCGCTGAGACACCGCAACCAGCACGCGCGACGCGTCCGCTACCCAATCCGGGAGACTCCGCTGTCACGATGACTTCGATACTGCCTTGGATCGCACTCCTTCTCCCGCTCGTTTCCGCGCTCGTCATCATGAGCGCGACGCGGCCGCTGCGGACCTTGAGCGCATTCATCTCGGTCGGCGCCGTCCTCGCGAGTTTTCTTTGCGCCTGTTTCATTTTTTTCCAGGGAACCTCCGGCGCGCCTTCGATTTCGTGGATCGATCTTGGCCCGGCGTTCTCCATTCCACTCGGCCTAACCCTCGATCCGCTCAGCCGCTCGATGCTATTCATGGTGACCGGCGTGGGCTCGCTCATTCATATCTACTCGTTAGGCTATATGAAGGACGACGAGGGCAAATCGCGCTACTTCGCTTCTCTCTCGCTTTTCATGTTCTCGATGCTCGGCATCGTTTTGGCGAACAACTTCGTCATGATGTTCATTTTTTGGGAACTGGTCGGGATCAGTTCCTATTTGCTGATCGGGCATTGGTTTGAGCGCCCCTCCGCGGCCGACGCGGCGAAGAAGGCTTTTATCACCAATCGGCTCGGCGACTTCGGATTCATGCTCGGCATCCTGATGGTCTGGAGCGCGACCGGATCTTTCGTCTTCACCGAGATCGCAAATGGAATGGCGAAATTCACCGGGCATCCCGGCTTCCTCACTGCCGCTGCGCTGCTCGTCTTCTGCGGCGCGGTCGGTAAATCGGCTCAATTTCCGCTTCACGTCTGGTTGCCGGACGCGATGGAAGGTCCGACCCCGGTGTCCGCGCTGATCCACGCCGCGACCATGGTAGCGGCCGGTGTTTACATGCTGGTCCGGGTCGGGTTCCTGATCGACGCTTCGTTAGGCGCGCTCCACGTCATCGCCTGGATCGGGACCATCACTGCCGTCCTCGCCGCCTTGATGGCGACGCAGCAGAACGACATCAAGCGCATCCTCGCCTACTCCACCCTCTCTCAGCTTGGCTACATGGTAATGGCAGTCGGGCTCGCTTCCGGACAAGCGGCCATGTTCCATCTCTTCACCCACGCGGCCTTCAAGGCGCTCCTTTTCCTTGGCTCCGGTTCGATCATTTACATGCTGCATCACGAACAAAACATCTGGCGAATGGGCGGCCTGGCCAAGCGGCTCCCGATCACCTTCCTGACTTTTCTCGTCGGCACGCTCGCCTTGATTGGTTTCCCGGGATTCAGCGGTTTCTTCAGCAAGGACGTAATCCTCGCCCTCGCGTTCGAAAAGAGCCTGCCCATTTTTGCGCTTGCCGCTTTCACGGCGTTCCTGACCGCGTTCTACATGACGCGTCTCATGGTTGTGACCTTTTTCGGATCGCCCCGCAGTGAAAGCGCGGCGCATGGCGCGGAATCGCCAGCACTCATGACGATCCCGCTCATCCTCCTTGCTATTCCGGCCGCTTTCGGTGGCTTCGGTTTTTTCGCAAGGCGGTTTCTCGCTTTGCCTAACGACAAGGAACATCTCCTCGCCGTGCCGGCGATCGCGCTCGGCGCTTTGCTGGTCGGCGTCCTGAGCGCGATCCTGCTCTACAAAAGGCAAACGAGCGAGCCGCTCGAGATCGCACTTTTTCGGAATCGCTTTTACCTCGACGAATTTTACCGCTGGCTGATTCGATGGACACAGGGGTCATTGGCGTCCCTAACGGCCTTTGTCGACCGCTGGATCCTCGATGGTCTGATCGTGCGCGGATTGAGTGGCGGCACCTGGGGCAGCGGTTTTCTGCTTCGCCTGCTTCAGGTGGGGAATCTCCAGGCCTACGGATTTCTTTTCGGGCTCGGCATCATCGGACTCATTTACTTCACGGTTTTCCAGTGATGCTGCTTTTCATCGTTTTTGCGCCTTTGCTTACGGCGCTCTTAATTTTGCTCGGCAGCCCCACGCGCATCACTGCGTTAGCCGGCTCGACCGCGACTGCGCTGGCGACGGTCGCAGCTCTGTATCTTTACCAGCCTGCGACGGGCGGATATCAGTTCGTCTCCTCCTTCCCCATCAGTCAGAGCTGGCGTCTTCAATTCCTGCTCGGCGCGGATGGACTCAGCCTCGTTATGCTTTTTCTGGCTGCATTGGTTTTGCTCTGCGCGGTTTGGTTCACTCCTTCAATCGAGAAATCCGAGCGGCTCTTCTACGCCTGTCTACTTTTTGTCGCGGGCGGTGCGATTGGCGCCTTTGCTTCGCTTGATCTGTTTTTCTTCTACGCCTTTCATGAACTCGCGCTTATTCCCACTTTTCTGCTCATCGGCATTTGGGGATCGGGCAATCGCTTCGCCGCGGCCTGGAAAGTGACGATCTACCTCGGCATCGGGAGCTTCGTTTTGCTCCTCGGTTTGATCCTCCTTTATCGAAGTGTGCCGCCTGCCTTGCGCAGCTTTGATCTGCGCGCGCTGCAGGCGGTCGCGGCCAACGGCGGCATCGCCGCCTCCGCCCAAAATCAGATTTTCCTGCTGCTTCTGCTCGGATTCGGAGTCCTTATCTCGCTCTTCCCTTTCCATACTTGGGCGCCCGAAGCCTACGCGTCAGCCCCGGCACCGGCCGCGATGTTGCATGCCGGGGTGCTGAAAAAATTCGGCCTCTACGGCCTGCTCCGGGTCGCGCTGCCGCTTCTGCCGGAAGGTGCCCACCATTGGAACACGCTCCTCATCGTGCTCTTGCTGGGTAACATCATCTACGTCGGGCTGGTTACGATCGCGCAGAAGCGACTCGATTGGATGCTCGGTTACTCCAGCGTGATGCACATGGGCTACATCTTTCTCGGGATCGCCAGCGCGAACATTATCGGGCTCAATGGCGCGGCTCTCCTCGATGTTTGCGCACGGCGTCTCGATTGCGTTGCTCTTCGCTCTCGCTGGTGAGATTCGTCGTCGCACCGGCACGCTCGTCTTTACCGATCTCGGCGGGCTAGGCAAAGTAATGCCGTTCGCCGGGTTGGCCTTCGGGATCGCGACTTTCGCTTCAATTGGTCTCCCGGGGTTTGCCAATTTTGCGGCCGAAGTCATGGTCTTTTTCGGCGCTTTTCGAGTCGGGGCGGATTGGCAGGGCTTCCACCTCTTTCAAGTCGCGACCGTGCTCGCGCTGTGGGGCGTCGTTATCTCGGCGGTTTATATGCTGCGCGCCTACCGCACGATTTTTATGGGCGCGCCGAACGAACGCCTCCATTCGCAGCCTGATCTTTCGCGCGGCCTCCGGCTTCCCGTCGCTTTGCTGATCGCCGCCACCATGGTGGTAGGATTTTTTCCGAACAGCCTGCTCCATTTTCTGCGGCCGACCTTCCCGCCGCCCGTCGCTGCCACCCGATGATAGCCGCGCCCGCTCTCGAAATCGCGGTGCTGGTCTGGGGGTTGTTGCTTCTCCTGGTCGAAGCTTTTGTCGGTAAGACAGATCGCCGCAGTTTTGCCATTGCGGGAATTGCCGGGCTCGTCTGTGTGTTGATCGCGAGTTTCTTTCTCGCACCGGCGCCCCCGGCGGCAACGACCGGTTTTTGGAGTTTCTACACCGTTGATCCGCTCGCGATTTTCTTCAAACGCTTTGCCCTCGTCACAACCATTCTGGTTCTGGTGATGGCAATCGATTACGCGCCATCCGTGCGCATGGGCGTGCCGGGCGCGAACCCGCAGGCGGGCCTGGGCGAATTTTTTACCCTACCGATTTTTGCTTGTGCCGGCCTGATGTGGATGGCTTCGGCGATCGATTTCGTGATGATCTTCGTCTCGCTCGAGCTGGTCACGATGTCGTTTTACGTCCTCGTCAGTTTCACCCGACGAAATCCCGCCACGCTCGAAGCCGGGGTGAAATATCTGATCCTAAGTGCACTCTCGACTGGCTTCCTGGTCTATGGCATCACCTGGATTTTCGGCGTCACTGGCGAGACCAGCCTCGCCCGCATCAGCGCGATGCTGGCGACGCAGGAATTCGATCGAATGCCGCTCCTCTTCGGCATCGCACTCGTCCTGGTCGCGCTTGGTTTCAAGATCGCCGCCGTGCCTTTCCAGATTTGGGTGCCCGACGTCTATCAAGGCGCGCCCACGCCGGTAACGGCTTTTCTTTCCGTCGGATCAAAGGCAGCCGGCTTCGTTGTTCTTCTCCGCGTTCTCGCGCCCTTTTCGGTTTTGCCAGAGGTCGGCCGCCTGCTCGTGGTGATGGCTGCGCTCACCCTGATTTACGGCAACTTCGCCGCGCTTCCCCAGTCGAACCTGAAACGGCTCCTCGCCTATTCGAGCATCGCACACGCCGGCTATCTGCTCATCGGAGTGGTCACGTTCGCTGGCGCGGCGGTCGCCTACTACCTGGTCGCCTACCTCGTCATGACGCTGCTCTGTTTCGCCGTCCTGATCGTGGTGGGGAACAGCACCGGCGATCAGATCGAAGATTATGCCGGTCTCGCCCGGCGATCGCCCTTTCTGGCTTTCGCCATGTTGATCGGCATGGTCTCGCTCGCGGGCGTGCCTTTCACCGCCGGTTTCCTCGGGAAATTCTTCATCTTCGATGCCGCCATTCGCCAAGACCAGATTCTCCTCGCCGTGATTGGCGTAATCACGGTCGGTTGCGGCTTTTACTATTACCTGAAAGTCGTGCGCGCGATGTATTGGCTCGAGCCGCCGGCGAATCCAGCGCCAATCACGGTCAGCCCGCTCTCTCGCCTAACGATGACGGCATTGATCGCGGCCATCTTCGTGCTGGGGGTGTATCCCCAGCCGGTCCTTAATGCGCTCAATCCACCAGCCGTGCGCGCCCCTCTTTCCATGTCCCGTTAAAAGACATTCATCCGGGGAATTCCGAAGTGTTCGGTCTGCTACAGCATCTCTTTCACCCGACCCACTGTTACGCCCTTTGCGCGGTAGCACGCTCCGGAGCCCACCTGCTCACCGGCGCACTCCAGGCCAGTCATCTCGCGGGCCGGCCTCTGCAATATTTCCACGAGCACCTCGCCCAAAGATACGCTGCCCGCCACGGCCTCGACGCGACGCAGGACTTTGCCCTCTATGTGCGTGGTCTGCTCAAGGCGGCGACGACCGCGAATGGCGTTTTCGGTTTTCGCATCACTTCCTGGGATGTGGAAAAACTGGTTTGCCGCCTGCGCGAGTCGGGAGAATTCGGGACCCGCGAAACTGCTGAACGAGACCTTCTGCAGGCCGCCTTTCCGCGCCTGCGCTGCATTCAGTTGACCCGGGCGGACAAACTACGTCAGGCGATCTCGAGAGCTCGGGCAAAGCAAACCAACCTCTGGGTAGTGGGGAAAGAGGATGGTGCGACCGGGGAAGCGGCTTTCGATCCGCAACTGATCGACCTTTGCCTCGCCAACTCCGCGCGGGCGGAGAAGTTGTGGTCGGAGTTCTTCGCCCGCAACCAGATCGATCCACTTTCGATAACCTATGAAGAACTATGCGCCGATTATCCCGGAACAGTGGCGCGGGTCTTTGATTTCCTGCGCGTGCGCCCGCCGCGCGATTTCGATCTGGGTCCGCCGCGGACCGTGCGTCAGGCCGACGCGTTGACCGAGGAATGGGTGAAACGTTATCGCGCTCTGCGCGAGACCGGCCCCTAATCGCTCAGCTCGACGTTCCAGTAAGCGAGGTCGACGAAGTGTCGCCAACTCTCGTGCTGTTGGCTGGAGAAGGTGACGTGCACAAAGGGGCGCCACTTGGGCCGCTTTGGTTTGCGAATCAATGCCATATTGACCTGGTGTGGCAACCGGTTGCCCTTCCGTGTGTTGCACGGAATGCAAGAGCAGACCACGTTTTCCCAGGTCGTTAGGCCGCCTTTATCCCGTGGCAGGACGTGGTCGAGATTCAGCTCCTGACGCTCGAAAACCTTCCCGCAGTACTGACAGGTATTGTTGTCCCGCTCGAAGACATTGTGGCGGGTGAATTTCACTTCCTTTTTCGGCAGCCGATCAAAGAGCAGGAGGACGATGACCCGCGGGACCCGGATCTTCCACGAGATGGTCGTGACCATTTCATGCTCGGCCTCGGGCGTCGCGACTGAGAAATCCCGCCAACCGTCAAAATCGTGGGTCGCAAAATTGTTCTGCTGATCGGCCGAAACAACCTGAGCGTGCCCCTGGTAAAGAAGGGCAAAGGCACGACGCGCCGAGCAGATGTTGACCGCCTGCCAGAGGCGATTGAGCACTAGAACCTGATTGTTGAGTTGCGTATACAGAGGAAAGTTCGGTGGCCTAACAATCGCATGCCCGCTCGAATTGGCGCGAAATTATCATTCGAAAATTTCGTTGTCAACGTAACGAGTGGATGACGAAGAATCATGATTTCCGCCGGTCATTAGACAAATGCGTCAACCTGTGGCGTCGTCTTGAGGACGCCTTGATGAAGAAAATCTCTCGAATTCTCCTCTCCATCACGCTCCTCCTTGGCGCCAGCGGCGGCGAATTGCTGGCCAAGAACGGTCGGATTTCCCCAGGCCAGGCACTCGAGTATTTCCAGGAAGCGGACGCGGCCTGTCGCGCGGACAACGGCCGACTTTGGGGCGTTTCTTTGAGCGGGGGCCTGCTGCTGGTCGACCCGGAAACTCGGATTGCCTACGCCAACCAGCCCGATCCACAAGGCCGGCTGGCGCGGATCGATCAGGTTCTGGGCGCCAAAATCCCAACGGATGTGAATCTCGCCAACACCGCCCTCGAATGGGCGGGCGCGAAGTGGTCGATGATCCTGCTCCCTTTGCCAAAAGATCGTTTTGCCCGGACGGCGTTGATCGTGCATGAGCTCTGGCACGGCGTACAGGATCGAGTTGGGTTGCCTAGCAGCGCAGCCCAGAATCAGCATTTGGACAGCCGCGAGGGACGCTATTGGTTGCAGCTTGAATGGCGCGGGCTGGCCGCCGCGCTGGCCGCTGACGGTGGGAAGAGGGCGGAAGCAGTGACCGACGCAGCACTTTTTCGCGCGCAACGCCGCGCTCTTTTCCCCGGGTCGGGCATAGAAGAAGACGCGATGGAAATGCACGAAGGCCTAGCGGAATACACCGGCGTCAAAATGTGCGGCGCCCCGGACTTGGCCCAGTTCGTCATCGACGGAGATCTCAAGAACGCGCCCGAGAAAGAGACGTTCGTGCGGTCGTTCGCCTACGCCACCGGACCTGCCTACGGGCTTTTGCTCGACGCGACCGACGCCGATTGGCGCAAAGGGTTGCGTCCCACGACTGATCTTGCCGCCCTTCTCTTGAAGGCATCGGGGTTGAAATTGCCAGCCGACATTTCCGTAACCGCAGAGGAACGTGCCAAAAAGTATGATGGCGCCAATCTCGCAGCCAAGGAAGACGACCGCGAACAGGCCCGGCAGAGAGTGGTCAAGGATTACCAGACGCGGCTGGTCGACGGCCCCATTCTTCAGCTTCCGCTCCGCAACATGCGGATGGAATTCGATCCTGGTAACCTCGTGCCGCTGGAATCGTTAGGCACAATTTATCCACATATCCGGATAGTGGACGACTGGGGGATTCTCGAAGTGACGAGCGCAGGCGCGCTCCTCAACAGCGACTTCACCCTGGCGGTGGTTGCGCAGCCGACAAAAGTGAGCCCCGAATCGCTGGCCGGCAATGGCTGGACCCTGGAACTCAAACCCGGCTGGTCCGTTGTCCCCGGGCCACGGAAGGGCGATTCACAATTAAAACTCAACTCGAGCCCGTGAAGCGGGCTCGCCACAAATCCGGTTGCGTCTGATTTGTTCAGACCTCAGCTTGGCAACTCATTCATGATCATCACTATGCCTCTTAAATCCCGAATTCTCGTCTCGCTCTGCCTCTTGTTCTGCTTCCTCACGCCAACGCAATTCAGCGGCGCGCAAAATCTGCCGAATACCACGCGCCTGCTGCGCTTTCCCACCACTAATGGCGAGCAGATCGTCTTCTGTTATGCGGGGGAACTCTACACCGTGCCGAAGGATGGCGGTGTGGCGCGTCGCCTAACGAGCGGGCCCGGCTATTCTTCATTCCCGCGCTTTTCCGCCGACGGCAAACAACTCGCCTTTACTTCGCAATACGACGGCAATACCGAGGTTTACGTGATGCCCGGCGAGGGCGGCGTGCCGAAACGCCTCACCACCACCGCCACTCTCGGTCGTGACGACGTTTCCGACCGCATGGGGCCGAATAACCTGGTCATGACCTGGGAGAACACCAAGCCGCTGGTCGTTTTCCGCTCGCGCAAGAATTCGTTCAACTCCTTTATCGGCGAGCTCTACACCGTGGGTCTTGATGCCGAATTGCCGCAGCAACTGCCCCTGCCTCGGGGCGGATTCGCCTCCTTCTCGCCGGACGACTCGAAGATGGCCTTCAACCGCGTCTTTCGCGAATTTCGCACCTGGAAACACTATCGCGGTGGCATGGCCGACGACGTTTGGATCTACGACTTTAAATCCGGGACAACCGAGAACCTAACGAACGACGCCGGACAGGACATTTGCCCGATGTGGGGTCCCGATAACCACATCTACTTCATCTCCGACCGCGACGGCCGGATGAATCTTTTTTCGATCGATCTCGCGAGCAAGGAAACCAAACAGCTTACCACCTTCAAGGATTTCGATATCAAGTTCCCCTCCCTCGGGAAGGACTCGATCGTCTTCGAGCAGGCCGGTTACATTTGGCGTTATGATCTCGCCGGTGGCAGGACGGCCCCTGTGCCGATCGAGATCAAGGAGGATCTCGCCTCGGGACGCTCCGGAATGGTCGACGCGGCGAAACACGTCGAGTCGATCAGCCTCTCACCGGATGGCCAGCGCGCCATCGTGGTCGCCCGGGGCGATCTCTATTCCGTCCCGGCCAAGGATGGCACTCCCCGCAATCTGACCAGGTCCTCGAACGCTCACGAGCGCGACGCGGTCTGGTCGCCGGATGGCAAATGGATCGCCTATAACTCCGATGCCACGGGCGAGAATGAGCTTTACGTCCGGGCACAGGACGGCAAGGGCCAGCCCCAACAGCTTACGAGTAACGCCGACACCTATTATTATCACGTCGTCTGGTCACCAGACAGTAAGAAGCTGCTCTGGAGCGATCGCCTGCAACGGCTGCGCTACCTCGATGTGGCGAGCAAAGCCGTTACCCAGGTCGACGCCGATAAGTATGGCGAAATCGGAGGCTACAATTGGTCGCCCGACAGCCAATGGATTACCTGGGCGCGCCCGGAAGAGACCAACGGCACCAAGGTCAATCTCTATTCCGTCGCGAGCAAACAGACCACCGCCATTACCGACGATTGGTATTCCGCCGATAGCCCAATTTTCAGCGATGATGGGAAGTATCTCCTCTTCTCATCGAGCCGCGACTTCAAGCCGACCTTCGGTCAGGAAGATTTCGCCAATGTCTACCGCGACCTGCAGCGCGTCTACCTGGTCACCTTGGCCAAGGATACAAAATCCCCTCTCGCGCCACGCAGTGACGAGGTCGGCAAGGATGACAAGAAGGGCGACGACAAAAAGAAGGACGAGGACTCCGATAAGAAGAAGGACGACAAAAAAGACAAGAAGCCGGTCACGGTGAAAGTCGACCTTGACGGAATCCAAAATCGAATCGACGCCTTCGAAGTTACGCCTGGCGACTACGGCAATCTCCGGATGGTCGACGACCGCCTCTTCTATCTCCGGCGCACGATCGCCGACGACAGGAACGACGACGATGAAGGCGGCGGAGACGGCGACCAGAAAGCGCACCTCGGCGTCTACAGCCTCGAAGACCGCAAAGAGACAGTGCTAGGCGACGTGAACGCCTACGAGATCAGTGCCGATGGGAAGAAGATGCTGGTTAAGATCAAAAAGGATTACGCCATCATCGACCTGCCGAAGGAGAAGTTCGAGACCAAGGACCACGAGATGAAGGTCGAAGGACTCGACATGCAGCTCGATCGCCACGCGGAGTGGAATCAGATTTACAACGAAGCCTGGCGCCAGATGCGCGACTTCTTCTATTCGCCGACCATGAATGGAGTCGATTGGAAGGCGATGCACGACAAGTATGCCGCGCTCCTGCCCTTTGTGAATCACCGCAACGATCTCACTTATCTGATCGGCGAACTCATCGGCGAGTTGAACAACGGCCATGCCTATGTCGCTGGCGGCGAACGTCCGGACAACCCGCGCATCAAGCTCGGCTTGCTCGGGGCAGAGCTATCGCGCGATGCAGCCTCCAAGGCCTATCGCATTGATCGCATTCTTCCCGGCGAGAACTGGGAGGACGCGACCCGCTCTCCGCTCACCACCATTGGCGTGAACGTCAAGGAGGGCGACTACATCCTCGCAGTCAATGGCACCCCGGTGGCTGGCCTGTCAAACATCTATGACGCCCTCATCGGCACCGCCGGTAAGCAGGTAATCCTAACCGTCAACTCCAAGCCTAACGAGCAAGGAGCGCGTGATGTCACTGTCGTACCGACCGCGGATGAGTCGCCGCTCTATTATCTGGCCTGGGTGCAGAAGAACATCGATTATGTGAGCAAGAAAACCGGCGGCGAGGTCGGTTACGTCCACATCCCTGATATGGGCCAGGAAGGCTTGAATGAGTTCACCAAGCGTTACTACCCGCAGATCAAAAAGCATGGTCTGATTGTTGACGTGCGCGGGAATGGCGGCGGCTTTGTTTCGCCCCTGGTTATCGACCGGCTGCGCAAGGCGCTCATCATGGTCGAGATGTCGCGCAACGGCGTTCCTCAAACTAATCCGCCGAATACCTTCCTCGGGCCGATGGTCACCCTGATCAATGAGTTCTCCGCTTCGGACGGGGACATCTTCCCCTTCCGATTCAAGAGCCTCGGCCTGGGCAAACTGATCGGTAAACGCACTTGGGGCGGTGTCATTGGCATTCGCAATCCCCTTCCGCTGACCGATGGCGGCCAGTTCTTCCGTCCCGAGTTCGCGCCCTACGCGAAGGATGGGAAGGAGTGGGTGATTGAAAGCCACGGGGTGGATCCCGACATCGTGGTCGACAATGATCCGGCCAGGGAATTCAAAGGTGAAGACCAGCAACTCGATCGCGGAATCCAGGAGATCCAGGCTGAGATGAAGGGCAAGAACTTCGACCTGCCGCCGATCCCGCCTTACCCGAATCGCAATCCGGCGAAGGGTGGTTGAGGCCCGGTCTTGTGGTAGAGTAGCCCGATGTTTCTACCGAATCAGAAGGTGGTCTGCGTCAACGGGCGCTTCCCGCTCGGCATCGAGAAACTGTACGACGAATTGCCCAGGGAAGGCTCGACTTACACGATTCGCGACATCGTCCCCGGGGTCGGCCTGACCGGGGACGAAGGCGAGATCGCGGTTTATCTTTGTGAGATCAAGGGGCCGCTCAACGCTCACGACATCGAGCGCGGTTTCCGCGCCGATCGTTTCGCGCCGCTCACGACGGTCGAGGAGACAGCGGAAGAAGAAATGTTCATCGGCCTGCCCGACATGCTCCCAGCTTGACGACCTGATGCGAGCCATTGCTCTTCTCGCGACCCTCTTAATCCTCGGCACCAGGCCGTTGGCGCAATGCGCGCTTCCCGAGGGTCCGTCGCCAGAGCAGCGCATCGCCGCGATTGAAACCCGTCTCGGCGGGCGCCTTGGGGTCGCCGCGCTCGAGACAGGCAGCGGTCGCCGGATCGAGCATCGCGCGGGCGAGCGCTTTCTCCTCTGTAGCACATTTAAGTTCCTCGCCGCCGCCGCGGTTCTGCATCGGGTCGATGAGAAAAAGGAGAAACTCGACCGCTTCATCGCGTACACCGAGGCGGACCTGCTCGAATACGCTCCCGTCACCAGGGAACACGTCAAAGAAGGTGGACTGCCCCTCTCCGATCTTTGCGCCGCCGCTCTGACCCTAAGCGATAACACCGCCGGCAACCTTCTCCTCCGCACGTTCGGCGGCCCGGCGGGCTTGACTCGTTATGCTCGATCGCTCGGCGATTCCAAGACCAGGCTCGATCGCGAGGAACCGGAGTTGAACAACGCGGCCTCGGGCGACGAGCGCGACACCACCACTCCCGACGCGATGTTAGGCAACCTGCGTGCGCTGCTGATCGGCGACGCCTTGTCCACCGACTCGCGCGAGCGATTGGAAAGGTGGATTCAGGCAAACAAGACTGGTGACGAACTGATCCGGGCTGGCGTGCCTGGCGAATGGAAGGTCGGAGACAAGACCGGGCGGGGCGGTAATAACGAGGTCAACGATATCGCGATCCTGCGGCCACCCGGGAAACCTCCCATCCTGCTCGCCATCTACTCGGCCGGATCGAAAGCGCCCACCAGGGATCGGCTCGCCGCCATTGCGGAGGTCGCCCGCGCCATCGCCGAGACCTTCCGGCCTTGAAAGCACCCGAGCCTTCGCCCCACGCACCGGCCAAGTACGTGGCGATGACCGACCGCCTCTACGAATACATCACCGCGCATCGCACTCGCGTTGTCGATCCCCTCCTCGACGATCTCCGCCGCGAAACGGAATTGTTAGGCGAGGCCGCCCGCATGTTGATCAGCCGCGAGCAAGGCGACCTCCTCACCCTCATCGCGCGGCTCCTTAACGTTCGCTCCGCGATCGAGGTCGGCACCTTCACCGGCTATAGCTCCATCTGCCTGGCCCGCGGCCTGGCCGAAGACGGCCGGCTCGCCTGCTTCGATATCAACGCTGAATGGACCGCGATCGCCCGGCGTTATTGGGAAAAGGAAGGCGTCGCCGACCGCATCCAACTCCACCTCGGCGACGCGCAAAAGGAACTCACCACCTGGCAACCCACCACACCGCTCGACCTCGCCTTCATCGACGCCGACAAACCCGGCTACGACACCTACTTCGAACTCCTCCTACCAAGGATGAAACCAAACGGTCTCTTCATCTTCGACAACATGGTCTGGGGTGGTCGCGTCGTAGAGCAACCGCTGATCGATCCCGACGGCATTGCCATTGATCGCCTGAACCAAAAGCTGGCCCACGACCCGCGAGTCGAGTCTGTCCTCCTCCCGATCGCCGACGGTTTGCATTTCGTTCGCAAACGCTGACAAGAGGCCGGGCTGCATCCGAAACCTGCCTCCAATTCCGGCTAACTGCGGCGCCGCTGCTCAGGCTTGAGGCGGGAATCGCCTTTACACAGCCATTTACCTTTCGCCAGGCTGTTTCGTTGAATCTTTCCGATTTTTATGGGCTCATGCAGAAAGTGCTGACCTCTCTTATCGTCTTCGCCTGGGTGGCAAGCGACGCTCCGGCGGCCGATAGGCAAGACGAGACTCCCGCGCAATTGAAGCAAGGAATCGAAGGGCGGCACCCGGCGGATTACTGCAAGCTCGCCGCCAAACTCTTTCAGGATCCCTCTACAAAAAAGGAAGCGGTCTTTTGGTTTTACGTAGGCCAGCTGCGGTATCGCTATTATCTCGCCGCGAATCCCGATCTGAAGCCGGATGGCGACCCGGCGGTATTTGCTTCGCTCTCAGAAGTGGTCGGCCGCCCAATCAATGAATTCGCGGGTGGGAAGCCGGATCTCTGGATCGCCCAGATCAATCACGCTCTGGAGTGGGATGCCACGCACGAGAATACATTCACGCCGAAGAGCAAAGCACCGGAGAGTTACCAACAGATCCGTTCCGGGCTGGTCGCGATGCGCGACCAGCTCTCGGCGATGAAAGACAAGCTTCCAGAGATGCGCCGGCAGAACGGACTAAGGTAACCCTGTCCGAGCTGCGGAGTGCAGTTAGATCTTAGCACTAAGTTTCCACGGACGACAGGCCCTACCGCTACGAAGCCCGCGGAAGTTATGACACGCTCGATTCTAAGTCCCTGGATGAGTTTTCTTGAACGCGTCTTCGTAACCGTGGCTGTAGCCTGACTTCCAAGTCATCGGTTCGCCTTTGCCTCCTTCTTGGTCGAAGGCTTTCTGCGCCATTTCAGACCAGAAAGGCGAGCAGCGCCATAAGCACGAAAAAACGAACGGGTTTGAAAGCCATCGCTCATCTGATCAGGCGGTCGTCCAGCGGGCAACGATTTTCGCCGTCTTCACTCCAAATCCGCGGCCCAGACCGTGCCGGTATATTTGCCAACGCGATAGGAGACTTTGACACGATCCCCGACATGAACCTTCTCATAGCCGGCGCGGTCGGCGTGCACGTTGAAGATCCGCCCGCTATCGGTCGTGCGGACTTTGACCAGCCATTGCTCATCGGCAGACGCGCGCGGATCGTGCTCGGTCCCACGCAGTGCCGCCTTCATCACCACGCCATCAACCGCGATTTCGTCCCGCGCCATCTCCCGCGGTTCCGGCTCGGCCTCGTCCTCAGGTGTCGCGGTCTCGGGCGGCGTGTTCTCTTCTGTGACCGGTTGGTTGCTAGAGGGCGCCGGACTGGGAGTCGGCGCTTGGACCGCGATGTGTTCCTTTTCGAGCACGACGGCTTCGCTGTGGTGGCGTTCGCATCCGGCCAGAGTCGCGAGGATAATCAGCCCGGCCAAAATTCGATTCATTCTGGCATCACAACTGATCACAGCTTCCGCTTCAAGCTCCCTTATGATCGTTAAGAACGTCCCCGGGCCTGGGTCTTGGATAGACCGGACCTGCCGTCAGTGCGGAGCAAGAGAGGCCGCTCGATCCTGGAACCCGCGCAAGGGTTGGTCGCGGCTCTTTGTCGGTGCCCGATTGCCAGGGTTGCAACGGATTGGCATGCCTCAAACAAGATTCGCTTGAGGCAGGTCCGCGTCCCCGCTAGAGATGTGGAATGACCTCGGACTCGGACCAGCTGATCGATCTTAGCCATTGCGTGGAAGACGGAATGATCACTTACAAAGGCCTGCCCGCGCCGATCATTTGCGATTATCTGAGCCGGGAAGCGTCGCGGTTGCGGTACGCGCCGGGGACCGAATTTCACATTGGCAAGATCGAGATGGTGGCGAACACTGGCACGTATCTCGACAGCCCTTCCCATCGTTATGCGGAGGGGAAAGATCTCTCCGAGCTGGAGCTGGCCAGCCTGGCCAATCTCGATTGTGTGGTCGTTAGGGCAACGGATCGTGCCGGGCGGGCGATCGATGCGATGGAGGCGTCAGCGGAGTTGCGCGGCAAGGCGGTTCTGTTTCACACCGGCTGGGACCGGCATTGGCGAACGGATCAATATTTCGAGGACCATCCTTATCTCACCGGCCGGCTGGCGGAGGAGCTGGTGGCGGCGGGCGTGGCGTTGGTCGGCATCGATTCGTTTAACATCGATTGCACCGATGACGGTGAACGGCCAGTGCACACGACGCTGCTCGGCGCGGAGATCCCAATCGTGGAACACCTGTGCGGTCTGGAGCAGGCGCCAGATCGCGGAGCGCGCTTTTACGCGGTGCCGGTCAAGGTGAAAGGGATGGGCACCTTTCCGGTGCGGGCCTTTGCCCGCCTAACGACGATCTGACGACTCAGCGGGCGGTCGCTTTGCGGTATTCCTCGAGCGCCTGCGGCATCCACTGCTGGAGTTGCTGAATCCGGCGCCCGTGCGACGGATGAGTGGAGAGGAACTCAGGCGGTTGCCCACCGCCGCCGCTGCGCTCCATCCTTTCCCAGAACCTGATGCTCTCCTGTGGATCGTAACCGGCGCGCGCCATGTAGATGAGCCCGATGTGGTCGGCCTCGGATTCGTGCTCGCGCCCGAACGGCATGAGGATGCCGAACTGCGCACCGGCGCCGAGGGCGCCCATGACGGCGCGCTGCTTGTCGTAATCCATGTCGGAAAGGGAAACCGCAATACCGGTCATGGCCGTCTGGGCGAGGTTTTGTTGGAAGACGCGTTGCGCGCCGTGGCGGGAGGTGGCGTGCGCCATCTCGTGACCGAGGACGGTGGCAAGGCCGGCGTCATTCCCGGCCACCGGCAGGATGCCGGCGTAGACGACGATCTTTCCGCCGGGCAGACAAAAGGCGTTGACCTGCTCGTCGCGAATGAGCGATTCCTGCCAATCGAATCCGTTGCCTGCACTCCCGGTGGCGCCAGCGAGCCGGGTGGCGACGCGGCGGACCATTTCCGCCTCAGGGCCGGAATCGACGGTTTGCGCTTCGGAAAGAACCTGGCGGTAGCTTTGCAAACCGAGCGCCGATTCCTGTTCGGTCGAGAGGCCGACGTGACTCTTGCGGCCGGTTTCCGGGTTCACGAATTTCTCCGAGCTACAGGTACTGGTAGGTAAAAAAAATGGCCGCGACCAGAATCGGCAACCATTTGATGTGCGAGCGCCTCATGCTGGTAAATTCGGAGGGCGAGCGGTTTACGGTCGGAGAATTTCCAAACGAAGGGGCTTTATCGGCAGGAAAGCAGTGCAGCCGGGGGAAGAGCACGCAACAATCATTCCCTAAAATTCGCGGGCCGATCAAATCATCGGCAGGAATTCTTCGCGAACGACTTTGCCGTCTTTCACTTTGTAAATCCCGACTTCCGAACCCTGGAAGCGCTGACCCGACTGCTTATCGGTCACATCGATGTCAAAACGCACCACAAATGTGTCCCGGGCCGCGGCCGGACCGCCAACCTTGAAGGAATGCACCTCGTGATTCTCCACCCACCACTTGCTCTTGGCGGCGACTGCATCGAAGCCGTTAGCCTCGGCCGGCATGTCGCCCATCGCGCGCGGCTCGACACTGACAATGTCCTTGCCATAGAGATTTTGCAGTGCGCCTTCGAAGTCGCCCTTTTCGCAATACTCGACCAATTTCTTCGCTACTTCTTCTGTCGTCATGATTCTGTCTCCTGGTTGATGGTTTATAAATGGAATTTGCCGTCAGCCTACGGAGGCTAACGACCACCCGCAAACGCTCGCCTATTCGGCCTTGGCGAGGGTGGGATGCGGCGCGGCGGCGATGGCGGATTCGAGCGCGTGGATGTCGACCGGCTTGGTTAGATGCGCGAAGAAGCCGCTCTCCCTGCTGCGCGCGATATCATGGTCCATCCCATAACCGCTCAGCGCGATCCCAGGAAGACCATAGCTATCGTGCATCTCGGCCATTAACTTATGACCGTCGCCGTCGGGCAGGCCGAGATCGGAAATGATGAGATTAAATCCACCGGCCGCAACCGCTTCGCGCGCGTCGACGATGGTGGCCGCGCCGGAGACGATGTGGCCGCGCCGCTGCAATAACTGCGCCAGAGTCACGCGGGTCTGGTCATGATCCTCAATCAACAAAATCCGCCGGCTGACCGCGGGAGAGCCAGCGATTGTGCCCGGGTCGGGCGCCCCGTCGACCAGCGCCGCTCCTGCTTCCAGAGGCATAGCGATCCGAAAAGTGGCGCCCCGCCCCCTGCCCTCGCTTTCGGCCCGGATTTTGCCGTTCTGCAATTCCACCAGCCGCTGCGTGATGGCCAGCCCCAACCCGATGCCACCAAAGCGGTGACCGCGATCGCTGTCCTCTTGAATGAAAGCGTCGAACACTTTCCCGATCATCTCCGGTTCAATGCCGATGCCGGTATCGGTGATTTCAACCTCGAGCGTGCCGGGTTTGTGCTCCGGATTGCGGGTGCAGACGGTCACTGCGCCGCCCCGCGGAGTGAACTTGACGGCGTTCTTGAGCACATTCCAAAAAATCTGCTGCAACCGGACTGCATCGGCCTTGATCGTGTGCCGCTTAGCCGAGAGATCGAGAGTGACGTTGATTTCCCGGCTTTGAATATCGGCACGCAAAATATCGTGGGCGTGACGCAAGGCGGCGTGGGCATCGATCGGACGCAGATCGAGGCGCAATTTGCCGCCGGTGATGCGGGTGATATCGAGCAAGTCGTCGACCAGCTGGGCCTGCAGCGCGATGCCTTTGGCGATGACGTCGATGTCGGCGCGAACCGGCTCCGGCAGGGTGCGATCTTCCGCCAGCGAAGTGGCGAGAAGCAAGGCCGGATTTAGTGGCGTGCGCAACTCATGGGATAGCGCGGCGAGAAAATCATCCTTCGCGTGGGTGGCGGCTTCGGCGCGGCCCTTGGCCGCCTCCGCACTGACGCGCGCGGCTTCCGCACTTTCAAAAAGCGCTCGGATTTGTTTTTCACTCTCCTGCAAGGCTGCGTTGGCTCTCTCCAACTCCGCGGTGCGCTCCGCGACTTTCTCCTCCAATTCGATCGCATGCCGCTTTTGTTGCAGCGCGAAACGGATCGAGCGCTCGAGATCGACCGCGTCGATTTCCCCCTTAACCAAATAATCCGCCGCGCCCGAATCGAGCGCTTGTAGCGCCAGGTCCCGGTCGCCCTGGCCGGTGAGAACAATTACCGGCGCCTTGCATGCGTTCCGCAAAGCCTCGCGCAGCAGATCGAGCCCATCCCCCTTGCCGAGCCGGTAATCGAGCAAGATGGCGTCATGCTCGCACCGCGCGATCTCGACCAGGGCCATATCGAAATCTTTGACCCAATCCACGGCGATCTTGACGCCGGGGATTTCCTTCAGCAGTTCCCTCGTCAGCAAATAGTCGTCCGGGTCATCCTCGACCAGGAGGACGCGAAACGGACCTTTGCCTCTTTCCATCCGCGCCTCCCTAAACCGCTCCCGCCATTGTCCTCGCTCGGTAGCGCGACAATCTCGAGCCAGTATTTGCCCAGCACTTTCACCACCTCGGCCATCGCAGAAAAAGTCACCGGCTTGGTGATGTAGGAGGCGGCCGATAAATCGTAGGTGCGGTAGATATCCTCCTCCGCCTTGGAAGTGGTGAGGATGACGATGCGGATGCTCTTGAGCTTTGGATCCGCCTTAATCTCCTTGAGCGCTTCGCGACCATCCTTCTTCGGCATGTTCAAGTCGAGCAGGATCAGGCCGGGACGCGGCGAACTGGCGGGGTCCTCATATTTCCCGCGACGCTTCAGATAATCGAGCAGTTCCACGCCGTCTTCGACGAAACGCAGATCGTTGACCAGCCGGCTTTCTTCAAACGCTTCCTTGGTCATCAAACGATCGTCCGCATCATCGTCCGCCATGAGGATTGTGATTGGCTTGCCTTCAATTTCCATTCTCTCTTTTCCTTTCATTCTTGCCGGAGCGGCAAAGTTACCAAAAAAGTAGCCCCTCGGTCAGGAGCGCTTCTGGCGGTGATAGTTCCGCCATGCCTCTCCACGATCTTTCGACAAATAGCCAGGCCCATTCCCGTCCCTTCGTAGTCCTGGCGGCCATGCAGACGCTGAAACAATTCGAAAATTCGATCGAGATAAACTTCCTCGAACCCGATCCCGTTGTCGCGCACGCTGATTTCGCAGAACGGGATCTCTCCGTTCTCAGAGCCATTATTGAGGAGCCGGCTCTCCACCTTTACGATCGGGGAGGCTTCCGGTCGGGAGAATTTCAGACCATTGCCAATGAGATTCTGAATCAATTGGCGCATCTGCAACGGATCGGCTTCCAGCGAAGGCAACGAACCGACCTCGACCCGTCCGCCCATCCGCTGGATCTGATCTTCCAGATCGGCCAAAACATCCTCGGCCGTAGCGGCAAGATCCACCACACGAAAGGCTGCGCCTTGGTGGTGACGCGCGAGAAAGTCAGCAGCGCATCGATCAGACTGCGCATCCGGGCAGCGGAAGCCAGCATCCTCGTTAGGTAATCTCGTCCCTGGTCGCCAAGCTCGGGTGCGAAGCGCGTCTGGAGGCGATCGCCGAAGGCCTGAATCTTGCGCAGCGGCTCCTGCAAGTCGTGGGAAGCCACCGAGGCGAATTGCTCCAGCTCTCGATTGCTGCGCCGGAGCGAGTCGTTCACCGAAGCCAAGTCGGCAGTTCGCCTTCTACCCGATCCTCCAGTTCATCGTTAGCCCGCGCGAGCGCCTCCGTACTGTTGCGCCGGGTCTCCAGCTCGCGGGCCGCGAGGAGATACGCCGCCACCACCAATCCGAGGCCCAGAATGGTCGTGACCCACTGTGTCACCACTGCGGTATGGTAACTAAGCTTCGACTCGGTCTCCCGCGCCGCGAGCAGACTCATCTCAGTCTTGTTGATGTCACCGATCAAATCACGGATCGTCGCCATCTCACGTTTCCCTTTTCCCGCCAGGACGTAGCGCCTGGCGCCGTCGACCCCCTCAGCGTCCCGAATGGTAATCCCATGCTGTAAGGAATCGAGCCGCAGCTCGATTCTCGGCTCCAAATCGACCAGGCGCTGTTGTTGGAGCTCATTGTCCACTGTCAGGCTCTTCAGCCGCTTCATGTGCGCCAAGGCTTCGGCGACTGCCTCGCGCTGAGGCTCCAGGTAACTTTTTTCGCCGGTGATGAGGTAACTGCGCTGGCTCGACTCCGCCTCCGCCAAGGAGCCGAGCGTGTCGCGCAACTCATCCAGAACCTCGTGAGTGTGGACGACCAGCCCGGCGTTCCGATCGATCCGACGGATGTTGAAAAAGGACAGCCCGCCGCTCAGCAACAAAGCCACGATCGCGAGAGCGAAGCCTGCCCGCGCACTATTTCCAACTGACCGCCTATTCATCGTGGATTGCGCAAAAGTTGTCCCCGAGGCCCGTTCATCCGCGGTGATACCATGGGAGAAGGCCTTGGGCGCGCAAGGGCAAAGCGCTGACCGGGGTTCGGATGGAGATCATCTCAGTTCCAATTCGGCCACCAGCGGAAAATGGTCGGATGAAACTCGCGAAAGTGCCGTGCGGTGCACCCGCAGGCTGACCAGGGTCAGCGCCCGATTCACGAAAATGTGGTCCACCGCCAGGAGGGGGAAAACGGTCGGAAAAGTGGCGAAGCGGCGGCCGGGCGGAGCGACTAGCTCGCGCACGTCTCGCAAATGTCGGCCAAAGGTCTTGTGCGGACGCGACCCGGGCAGGCTGTTGAAATCGCCGAGCAGAATGAGGGGCGCATCGCGTGATTTGCCCAGCCATTCCGCACTGCTCAGCAACTCGGCTTGCAATGACCGCTCCCGCCGTCCCAAACCGAGATGCGTATTGATTACCTGCACGGGGCCGAAATCCGTCGAGACCTCCATCGCGAGCGCGGCTCTTTCCTCACGGCAGAAAAACGGAGCTTTTCCCGGGAGACACGCCGTGCGCTGTAAAGTCATCGGATGCCGGCTCAGGATGGCATGGCCATAATGTTCCTCGCCCCAACGCATCGCCGCCTGGAAATGCCGATGCCAGCCGAGTTGCTCCGCAATGACGCCGGCTTGGTCAACACCCGCGGAGCGAAGGCGGCTCAGATCGAGCTCCTGCAAGCCCACGATATCGACCGAAAAGTCAGCAATCACCTCCGCGATCCGGGTTTCGGAGCGTTGCCGGTCTCTGCCGACACAGCCATGCACGTTATAAGTGGCGACGCGCAGTCTTCGGCCGGACGGTTCACTCATCGCCAGCTTACATCTGCGAGCGAAAGATCGACATCGCCCGCCCCTTCAACTTCACCTTCCACGGTCGGTTGTGCCAATCGCTCAACGTAACTTCGCGCGACTGGCTCTTGTCTTCCTCAAAGACACGGGCGTGGGCCGCGACGAACTTCTTGTCCAGCACGTTTAGGTTCGCCTCTTCATTGAGCGAGAGGGAGCGGTTATCCAGATTAGCCGATCCGACCGAGGCCCAGCAGTCATCAACCAGTAGATACTTACAATGGAAACGCGCAGGCATATATTCGTAGAAGCGCGCTCCCGCCTCGAGTAATGGCTGCCATCGCGTCTGCCCGACCGCTCGCACGATATGCGCGTCAATGTCAGGACCGGGCGTGATAATATCCACCTTCACGCCGCGCCGCAGCGCCTCGATCAGAGTTTGCATCGTTAGGTTACCCGGGATGAAATAAGCGTTGGCAATCCGAATCCGTTCCCGCGCGGCTGCGATCGAGACTAACAGCATCAGGCGCGCGCTATCCGAGCCTTCACCGGCTGAGCTTTTAAAAATCTGACAGATTTCCTCTCCGGCCGCCTCCTGTTTTGGAAAATAGGGGTCGCCATGGAGCAACTCCGCCCGCGTCTCCATCCAGTTATCCATGAACGCCTGCTGCAACTGAGCCACCACCGGTCCCTCCACCTTGTAATGCGAGTCACGCCACAGCCCGTGGGTTCGTCCGTCTCCCTTCCATTGATCGGCAATCCCGACTCCGCCGATAAACCCGAGGTTACCGTCCGCTACCAGGATCTTGCGATGCGTTCGGTAATTGATGCGTGAGAAATGGACGAAGCGAAAAATCTCGACCGCCACTCCAGCGCGCTTCATCCCGGCGATGGCATCGCCGTGTACGTCGTCGCAGCCCATCGCATCCTGCAGGAAGTGCACCTTCACCCCCGCGCGCGCCCTGGCACTCAACGCTTCGGCAAAAGCCGCGGCAACTTCGCCCTTCTTCCAGAGGAAATTCTCGAACGTGATCGTCCGTTCCGCCCCGCGGATCGCCGCCAGCATCGCCGGGAAGATTTGATCGCCGTTCTCGAGCGGCGTGATCTTGTTTCCCTCCACCAACGGCGGCCCGAGCAGGTGGCCCATCGTTCGTACAAAAACATCGTCACCGATCGCGTAGTCTGCCCGGATCGCGTGACGGACCTTCTTCTCCGCCGGGAAGAAATTGCGCGCGATGAAGAGTGTCGCCAGGCTGCTCGCCGCGGCCGTTCCGAGGAGCTTGGGCCAGAGCGGCGGGTCGGGACGACTCATCATCACATCAGTATCGCAAACCATCCATCCTTCGACCCCTTCGCCAGTTCGTTCCGAGCCTGGGATACTGCCGGTCTCGACTTCTTACTCTTCAGGAAAGAGGTTGCCGCAGCTGGCGGAACGCGATTACGAACGAGGCCGTAGCCGCGATCGTCATAATGGTGCGGACATGGTTCCAGGCCGTCCAACTACCAAGAAAATCCCGCCACAGACGAGTTCCCTCAGCACTGGTCGGGTCGACCGCCGCGAGCGCGTCGTTCCGCGGGATATTGCAAACCACGGTCACGGCCAGGCTGCCGACGAGGTCAAGAAGAGCCCCCGCCAGCATCCAGCGGGAACCCGGCTCCGCCCAATGCAGGAGCGCGTAGATAGCCAGGGGCAGACACACAATGGCCGTGCCTAGAAACACGACTAAGAATAGCGGATTCAGGATGGCCAGATTGATGGACCGCATGGCCGCCATCCCCTTCTCCGGCGGAAGAGTTCCGAGCGCCTTCATCATGAAGTTCGAAAAAGTGAAAAAGAGACCCGCCATCAATCCACCGCCGAGCGCCGCCATAAACGTTAATCCAGAAACCAGACCGCCTAAGCTAGTCATAAGCCAGTATCAGCTTTCCAGTGGAACCAGCAAGGTAACTTGGCGAACAAGTCCGTCGGATTGGCCGGTCTCCGATCGACTCGCTCTTCCCAGCCGGCCTACTGTAGCCCCTCTCTAAAAGGCCCAGATGCCTTGGGCAAATCGACCGGCGTACAGAGCGAGATAGAGAAGCGACCAGACAGTGACCATGGCAAACCAAAACGGACGACCAGTGCAAGCACGCGCGAGGAGGATAAAGACGGGGAAGAGCGTAATGGTGTAACGCGGGACGCTCAGGACGTAGGCCGTACTGGTCATCAGGAGCCAGTTAAAGGTAATCCAGACCGAATAGGATGGTCGCAGGCGAAACCACGATATGGCCAGGCAGACAGAGACGAGAATGACGCCGAGCAGCTCGTTGAGACCTTCATTGATATTCATCCCCAGCGCGCGGAGGTAAACATCGTGAATGCCGGTCCAGGGTGAAGCGAACTTCTTATACCAATGCTCGTGCATAATTTTGGTAAAGGCGAAATAGTCACCGGTCACTTCGTGGTTTAGCCAGAGATACCCCAGGAAACCGACGGGAACGAGGCCGAGCCAGAGCCAGCGCAGATTGATCCGGCGCCTGCGCCAGAACTCCATGATCACCTCAGTGGCGAGCGCGGGGAGCAAGATGAGACCGTTGACTCGAGTAAGACAGGCGGCCGCACCCAGCAGACCGGCCAGAGCCCAACGCTCATTTCTCGCCGCGAGAAAACAGCCCAGCACGAGAGTAAGGAAAAGACTCTCCGTATAACCAATGTGAAGAAAGAAGCTGGTCGGAAAGATGAAGAGAAACCAGACTGACTGACCCGCGACCTCTTCGGTTTCGTCACAACGCGCCAGGCGCCGCAAGAGCAGGGCCGCCGCCAGGGAAGCAAAACCGGAGACAACGAAAGCTGCCACCTGGTAATCACGCACCGCCCAGGCGCAGATTCGGACCAACCACGGATAGAGCGGGAAGAAAACTAATGAGACCCGTGCTTCGCCCGTCGCGGCGTAGCCTGTCTCCGCCAAACGCAGATAGTGCATCGCGTCCCAGCGATTCCATATCTCCAACCAACCGCCATGATTCATGGTCATGCTGGCGACGGCCTGCACGCCGAAAGTGAGGACGAGCACCTTTATCCCGAGGACAAGTGCAATCGTCGTCCAGTCCAGCTCAGGCACGCGCTTTGCCCAGGCACGGTGGGAATGCTCTTCATCCGGCGGTGCGGTCGTAATCCTGGCGTTTCCCATCTTGGCTCGGTAGTAGCGAAGGAATCCTCCTTCGTCTAGCGCCAAGTTATCTGGAAGCTCGTCTACCCCGCCCGCGACTCCGCAGGAAAATCGGCGCCTAACGATCTCTCAGGAGCCACCTCTCCCAGAGCGGCCCGTCGGTTTTGCGCTTCCGCCGGCCCCCTTTCGCCGCAAAGCAAAGGTTACAGCGACGTTACCATTGGGCGTTCGCCGAGCCGAGGTTAGCCCGCGTAGTGTCGCCCCAGACCGAAACTTAACCACCGAGAAGACATCGATATGAAAATGACTTACCACAACCAAAACAACTTGAAGTTCAGCCGACCGGGCTCGACCCACCCCCCTTTCTATTCCTATTATCGCCTTGCGATCGCGCTTGCCCTCAGCGGGTGTTTGCTTTTGGCAGTCGCCTCCCCGACCTCAATGGCCCAACAATCGAACGCGCCAGCGGCGACCCCTAGCCCAAGCCCCTCCCCCAGCCCGTCGCCGAGCGCGAGCCCTTCGCCAAGCCCGTCACCCAGCCCGAGCGCTTCACCGAGCCCAAGCGCTTCACCGAGTCCGAGTGCATCTCCCAGCCCAAGTGCTTCACCTAGTCCGAGTGCATCACCAAGTCCATCGCCAAGTCCTAGCTCGCAGGCCGTTAACATCTCCACCCGCCTACGGGTCGAGGATGGCGAAGGCGTCCTGATCGGTGGCTTCATCATTACTGGCAATATTCCCAAACGCGTGATCATTCGGGGTATCGGCCCCTCGCTGGACGACTCTGGCTTGGACGACCGACTGGAAGATCCAACTCTCCAACTCTTCGGCGTCAGCGGCCAGATCGCATTCAACGACGATTGGAGAGACCTACAGGAAGGCGAGATCGAGGCGACCATGATCGCACCGGCGGATGAACGCGAGCCGGCTATCATCGCGACTCTCAACCCAGGCTCGTATACGGCCATTGTGAGTGGCAAGGATGGAGCCACCGGCGTAGGATTGCTCGAGATCTATGACTTGAACGCATCGCTCTCTTCTCAATTGGCGAACATCAGCACGCGGGGCTCGGTGCAGACACAGGATAACGTCATGATCGGTGGTTTTATCCTCGGAGGCAGCAATATCCAACCGTCACAAGTAGTGGTCCGTGCGCTCGGACCATCGCTGGCCGCCGGCATCGATAATCCGTTAGGCAATCCTACCCTGGAGTTATTTAACAGTGATGGTGTGAGTATCGCCTTCAACGATAACTGGGAGGATGACGCCAGCCAGGCTGCCCAGCTCCAAACGCTGAACATCGCTCCCACCCTCGCGGATGAATCGGCGATCGTGATGACATTGGGCCCTGGCTCCTACACGGCCGTGGTCGCGGGGCAATCCGGCACGACCGGTGTCGGGCTGATCGAAGTTTACGACATCCAACAATAGGATGCGCGGCCGCGGCGGGTGTCTGCCCGCCGCGGCCGTTCGGTTTGGGGCGGCAGTATTCTCTCGCTCGCTTTCTGGCGCGACATCGTTGCTCTCCAGTTCCGGGCCTAACCGCAAGCAGCTATAGCGTGGTAAAAATTTCCGTATCAATCACCGGATTGACCGTGACTGATCGCACCGTGGTGGTCTCCAGGACCTTGCCCGTCTTAAGATCGGTTTCGGTGTTTCGGTAAGAAAAGAGGACACCGGCGACACGGCGAAAGTCTGTCATGTGTTGTTCGATGGTCGTCGGGGTCGGATCGAGATCGACATGCAGCGGGCGCACATCCCGGCGGCGGGTGATCACCCATGACGCCGGGTCGATATAAACGGTGGTGACATATGAATCATTGAGGGTGATCCGAAGCGCAAAGTAGGCGATGCCATCTATCTGTTCCCGCCCGATCAATTCGAGGCGATGGCCGCGCGATTGCATCTCGTGCAGCGCGTAGAGGTGGCCAGGCAGCTCGACGCCATGGCGCAGCGCCGCGGTCGCTTTGGGGGACTCCGCGACGATTTCGGTCCCCTCACCTTTCCACTGCCACGCGCGTTGACCGTCGAAGGCTTCGGTGTAGACGTGTCGGCCATCGGCCACCACATCGATGCGCATTCTTCCCGGTCGAACCGCCCGATAATTCGCCTCTACCGCAAAGCCCGGATCGACGATATTCAGCGCCACGGCCACTGACTGGATGCCTTCAAGCGCCGGGCGGCCGCCCATCGCTTCGGTGTTGCGATTGATGATTTCATCGAGCGTGATTGGAGCACGACAGCCGGAAAGGGCGAGGACGACGGCAAAAGAAACAAAAGAGACGCGGAAGGCCCGAGTGATCACTTCACCCTCATGGACGCCACTGGCAGGGAATTTTGTCTAACGCTTTCATCCCTGCGGCGCCTTGCCCCGCATCTCAGGGCTCCAGGCCATGCCCGTTTATTTGTCGCGGGCAGGTCACGTCCGACCTGAGCGTTGCATCGAAAGCGATCCAACTTGCTTCTTGCCGGCGTGCACGCTGAGTTCCAGCGTCGGAGTAATCAGCTTTGATCTAGGCTCTGGCTGGATAATCTTCGTTAGGCCGGAATGTTCGCGCTCGTTTCCCGATCCCAGTTGCGATGTTGCGCAATCGCCTTGATAAACTTTGCCGACACCTTTCTGGCGTCGCCTTTTTCATCGATCAGCAGCGCGGGATCGTTCCGGACCGCGTCGAGGTCGATGGCGGAGGCACGGATGACCGCCATTCCGTCGCCGGTCGCCGCGAGTGCTTTGCAATGCTTGAAGGTTTCGTTGACGAAGAGAATCGCGCGATCGTCAGCCGCGAGAGTGGCCGCGCTTTCCTTGCCACCCGGCAGGTAGGCTGCGTCGAAAAGAACCGAGGCCGCGTTGACCAGACTCATGTCCACTTTGATCTCCGCGCCGTTGGCAGACTTTAGAGTGCCACCACGCGGTCCGATGACCTTCACCGTTGCGCCTTCTTTCGTTAACGCATTCTTCATCGCGGAAAGATCATTGTCATCAACTCCGGCTGCGACGAGGAGGGCGACCTTGCGCGTCGCGATGGTGTTCTTGACCGTGTTCGCCATACTGAGGGCCGGCGATTTGCCATAGGTATTCTTGGTCGGCTTCGATTCGGTGTTGCGGCCGGCATCGGCGCCGACCGCCTGGTTTACCCGCCCCTCCACCGAGTTCGGCACTCTCATGCCGAGCCCTTCAGCGATGCCCCAGGCAAGAGTTTTGTCGACCTTGTTCAGCATCCCGAGCATGCGCTCGACGATCGCCGGGCGCGTCACCATCCCGAGTTCAAAAGTGAGTGCGTTAATGATGTGCTGCTGCTCATGCGGCGCCTGGCTCTGGAAGAAGAGAGCTGCCTGGCTGAAGTGATCAAAGAATTTGTCCGTCTTAGCGCGCACTTTCGCGCCCTGCATCTTCTCGATATGACTAACGAATCCGCCCATGTCTTCTTTAGCCTGCATTGGGCAGCCACTACTGATCGTGTTGGGCGCATAGCTGGTCTCGCCGCGATTGACGATCTGCTGCATATGGCCATCGCGCTGGTTGTTGTGCATCGGGCAGGTCGGCCGATTAATCGGGATCTGGGCAAAGTTCGGACCGCCAAGACGGGTCAACTGCGTGTCGGTGTAACTGAAGAGTCTTCCCTGCAGGAGCGGGTCGTTACTGAAGTCGATCCCCGGCACGAGATGCCCGGGATGAAACGCCACCTGTTCTGTTTCCGCGAAGTAATTATCGGGGTTTCGATTCAGGACCAGCTTGCCTAACGGCGTCACTGGCACGATTTCCTCCGGGATAATCTTGGTCGGGTCGAGCAGATCAAAATCGAACTTGTGCTCGTCCTTTTCCTCCACCACCTGGACGCCGAATTCCCACTCCGGAAAAGCGCCGGCCTCGATTGCGTCCCAAAGGTCGCGCCGATGGAAATCGGGATCCTTGCCGTTAATCTTGAGCGCCTCATCCCAGAGGACCGAGTGCATGCCGAGTTTCGGTTTGAAATGGAACTTCACGAAGCGCGATCGTCCCTTCTCGTCGATGAACCGGAAGGTGTGAATGCCAAAGCCTTCCATCATTCGCAGGCTGCGCGGGATGGCGCGATCCGACATCACCCACATCAGCATGTGGAACGTCTCTGGCGTGAGCGAGATGAAGTCGTAAAAGGTATCGTGGGCCGAGGCCGCCTGTGGGATCTCATTATGCGGCTCCGGTTTTACGGCGTGAATCAGGTCGGGGAACTTGATCGCGTCCTGGATAAAAAAGACCGGGATGTTGTTCCCGACCATGTCGAAGATGCCTTCTTCGGTGTAAAATTTGATCGCGAATCCGCGCACGTCGCGGGCCAGGTCGGCCGAGCCGCGTGAGCCGGCCACGGTCGAAAAACGAAGGAAGACCGGTGTCATGCGGGTCGGATCATTGAGGAAACCAGCTTTCGTTAGGTCGGCGTGCGACTTGTAGGCCTGGAAGTAGCCGTGCGCCGCGACGCCACGCGCATGCACGGCACGCTCCGGAATGCGTTCGTGATCGAAATGCGTGATTTTTTCCCGCATCAGGAAATCTTCCAGGAGCGACGGTCCCCGCTCCCCGGCCTTCAGGGTATTGTGGGTGTCGTTGATCGAGACCCCCTGATTCGAGGTCAGGGTCGTCCCCTTCGCCTCGGAAATATTGGGAGCCAAATCCTCGATCTTTTTGTTGGCGGCGTCGTTTTTCGGTCGCTTGATTTTCGGCATGAGATTTCCTTTCGATTCCAAACTTGAGCACTGCCAGCGGCGTGCCTGCTGGCAGAGTAGCGATCTCTGCGATAGCTAGAAAAGACGATCTGCCTATTTTATCGATAGCCTTGGCCTATGGAACTTCATCAACTGCGCTACTTTCTCGCGGTCGTCAAAACGGGCAGCTTTAGCCGCGCGGCCGAGAGCTGCCACGTGGCGCAGCCCTCCCTCAGCCAGCAGATTCTCAAGCTCGAGGCGGAGCTGAGCGAAAGGCTCTTCGAGCGCAGTCGCCGCCAGGCCACCCTCACCGGCGCTGGGGAGCTTTTTCGCCAGCGCGCCGAGAACGTGTTGCGCGAGATTCAGGAAGCGAAGCGCGAGGTGCGCGACGCGCATGGGGGCGACACCCGGGGGGAAGTGAACCTGGCGGTCCTTCCCACCATCGCGCCCTATCTGTTGCCGAAAATCCTGCGTGACTTCGGACGGCATTGCCCCGCGGTGCAATTGATCGTGCACGAAGAAACGACCGAGCGCGCCCTCCGCGCGCTCGCTCAACGGGAGCTGGATTTGGCCCTCGTTAGTCTGCCCGTCACGGATGGCCGGATGGAGGTGCGCTCGCTCTTTCGCGAAGAGCTTGTCCTCGTCCTGCCACGCGGGCACGCTCTCGCTCGAATACGCGCCATCGGCGCGGCCGACCTGCAACCGGAAAATTTCATCTTCATGTCCGAGACCCATTGCCTTGGAGCGCAGACCCTGCAGTTCTGCTACGCCCAGGGATTCTCGCCCCGGATTACTTGTCGCAGCGCACAGATTGAAACGGTCCAGGCACTGGTCGCGGCCGGCGTCGGCATCTCGATAGTCCCGGCCATGGCGCGCCAGCGTGGTGGCGCAAAACGGGTCGTCTATCGATCGTTAGGCCAGGCCAAACCGACCCGCGACATCGCCTTGCTTTGGCGGAAGAAGCGCCAGCTCTCCCGCGCCGCGCAGGAATTGCGCGAATATCTGCTTCAGGCCCTGTCCAGGCCAGTTCGTTAGGCCAAGCCATCTCCGCATTGCTCTCCGGCACGACCCCATGGATACTCGCGATCGAAGGATGGAGACGATCGGGACTGTCGAAAGCCTCTGGCGCTACCCGGTAAAGAGCATGCGCGGCGAAGAATTGTCGCAGCTCTACACTGGATTCGCCGGTGTCTATTGCGATCGCGTCTTTGCTTTCCATAGCTCGGCCAGCCGGAAAGGACTTCCTTATCTCACCGCGCGCGAGCAACGCCGGATGCTCGCTTTTCGCCCGCGTTTTCGGTATCCAGAAAGAGTTGCGTCGCCTCCCAATTTGTCAGACGCGGAAGGCCTGGGAGCCGGAGCGACTCCGATTTACTCCGACCGGGCGGACCTGGCCCTGGATGTCGAAACACCCGACGGCCGGACTCTCGCGATCGACGACCCGGCCCTGATCGAAATGTTGCGCGACGGGATCGACGACGCACACCAGCTCAGCCTCATGCGATCGGAACGCGCCCTAACGGATTGCCGTCCCGTTTCACTGATCGGCCTGCCATCAATCAAGCAACTGGGCGACGAGTGCGGCCTGACGATCGACAAACGACGCTTCCGCGCCAACATCTATCTCGACCTAACGAGCGGGGAAGGCTTCTCCGAAGATCGCTACGTGGGGCGCTCCCTGCGTATTGGTGCAAAGGCGACGCTCGCCATCATGCACCGCGATTCACGCTGCATGATCATCACTCTCGATCCGGAAACGGGGGAGAAAACGCCCGCGGTCCTGAAGGCCGTGGCGCAAAAGCACGATGGATTTGCCGGAGTTTACGCGGTCGTCCTGGTCGAGGGAACGATCCACCGCGGCGATTCGGTCTCGCTCCTCGCCTAACGAATCATTTCCATTCGCAAATGGAAAGGCTTCAAACCGTCTCCGTCGCCGGCGTCACCTCTACCTTGGCCCCAATGGCGAAATCTATGTAGGCGGACACGTCGATAACGGTGGGCGAAAAGCGGGGCGCCAGTCGTCCTACTTGGGCGAGGTTTCGTCCAACCCAGAAGACTTGCCCGCCTCGCTCTGGTTATCGATAGGCGGAAGCGGGTCGACCTTGAGACGCAGCTTGTCCGCGGCGCGCGCGACCACTTCTCGCGCCCGGTCGCGCGGACCGGTCGTCTCGATTTGGATCTGCGCGAGCGTCCGGTCCATCGCCGATTTCACGCTTGCGGCCGTGCCGCCTTTCGCACATTCGCGCGCCAGGACGCCTTCGAGGCGGGAAATCACCGCGTCGATCGTGTAGTCCGGATTCACGTTTGGCTTTTCGTGTGCTTCGACCGCGCTATAGACGTCGATGACTCGCTCGCTATGCGCGCCCCATTTCAGCACCTGATAGAAGAGCGATCCCTGGCGTTCGCCCTTAAAAATCAAATCAATCAGGGCCGCGACTAACGACACCGGCATGAGGGCAAAATCGCGCACGTTATCGAGCAACATCTTGAGCTGGAAGACCGCGACGTCGCGCAGAAACTTCCAGTGATCATCCTTGTCCCGCGCCGGCAGTGGCGGGGGCGGCGGCGTGGATGGCGTCGCATTCATAGCGCCGATCGAGACAATCTAGTTCGATCGCGCCCGCACGACCACGGCCGCGATGCTATCGATCTCGACCGCCGCGTCGTAAAAATCCGCATCGGTCAACTCGGAGAGATGTGCCAGCTTCTCCGTTACCTTCTGCAGCTTGCCGGAGATTTTTTCGCCTGACTTCATCCGCAACTCCACCGGTTTGCCGACCTGTTGTTCAAGCACGGAACGAACGCTATCCCCCGGATGGAGGTCGATTTTGCTTTGCGCCCATCCGCTGGGTCCAACGAGGGCGGCCATGATGAGAAATGTGAGCAGCAATGTTTTCATGCTTGATCAGAACCAGTTTCAAGCCGCGATGACCAGCCCAAATCGAAGACCGAGCCCGTTAGGCCGAGGGCTTCAACGTGTCGACGTGCGCCTCGTACTTCTCGATCAACTCGGACACTTTGGTCTGGAACTGATCCTGGGCGCCGTAAAGAGCGCCGATCGGGTCGGAGAATTCCTTTTGCTTGAGCTCGTCGTCGATCGTGAGCGTCAATCCCGCCAGCGTTTCGATGTTGGCGCGGGAATGGAATTCCATCTCTTTCAGCTTGGAGAGAACGGCGACCGATTTCTCGTGATCGACCGTCGCCTGGTCGGGCTCCGCCGCAGCCGCGGGTGGGGCCGATTTCTTTTCGTTAGGCTGAGCATCTGCCTCCGGCTTCTCGTGTTCTTTCTCCTGCTTGACCTTCTTGTCGTGTGCGACGTTGCGTGGATCGGACATCTCCATAGATAGCACCGCCCGCTCCGGTTCGCCCGCGGAATGCGGAAATGATTCTACGCCCGGAGATTCCCGGCGACTTCGGCAGGCGGGCGCCACGGGCTCGACACGCCAGAGAAGAATGCCAGCGACCGAACCAGACCGCCTGGCTGAAAATGATGGGCCCGAAACCGTGCGCATCAAGGCTCAGTCCACCGCTGGCCATCAGGATGATCAGAGCGAGTCCCAGGATCAGCCCGTAGATTCCGAGCGCGATTGCGAGCGCGCGCCCGTGAGGCCGCTCAATGCCGGCGCGATCATCAACGCGACCAGGCCCAGCCCGTAGATTACCAATCCGAGCAAGGCCACCCGCGCCGGCGAATCCAGCCGTCTCGTTAGGGCACCCCCCCAAGGAAAGCAAACGGGATGCCGGCAATCGCGAGCACGTGCACGCCGACCATGAGCGCCACGATTTCCTCAAACTGCGCCGGCGTAATGGATGGCCACCGGTCAGCGGGTAAAGACTCATCGTCGTCTGGCCTGGGCGGGGGTGGACAGCATGCCCCGCCCGCCTAACGATAACAGCTACCGCGCCTTCGTCTCACGCCGGAACTGCTCGGTCACCTGCGCGACCACCAGGCCAAACTTCCGGATCGTCGAGTGATTGATCAGCGTCCGGCCATCGGGCTGCAGATACATCCACTGGCTCATCCGCACGTTCGCCAGCGGATTCCCAGGCGAAGGCGCGAGCGTGAATTCCCAGTGAAAGACATTGCCGTAGGCTTCGCCCTGCGCAGTTCCCACCATATCGTTCGCGGTCGCCTCATAGCGATGCGCGTCCAGCTTCCGGATCTGCCACGAGCGATGTTGAGCCTCGCCGCCGATCTGCAGCTCCTGCTCGAGATGCAGTGTCTCCCCTTCCCAATGACCCGACGTTTGCGTCGTCACTCGCTTCATCGGCGCACCGCCGCGATTTTCCATCACTCCCGAGGAGCTGGTGTGCCCGGTGAAAAACTGTGCGGGATCGAGCATCGGCCGTCCGCTTTCAAACTCCGAAACCTTCACCGCCGCGCAACTGCTCAAAACCAGCACGCCAAAAATTGCGACCAAGCGAAGAACCGTCACGCAGATGATTCGTGCGCCGGTTGCGCTGCGAGCGCTATTCCGCGGTGCGCGCCACGTAAACCGTGCTCGCCGAGTCCTCCCCCTCTTCGAGCAGCGGATTGGAGAACGTCACCACATGAGCCCGGGTCGTCGCGAAGACCCCGCCCAGCAGATCGAGAAATTCATCGTCCGGCGGATCATCCGACCAGAGCGCAAAGACACCTTCCGGGAGCAGATGCCGCGCGAGCGCCTGCAAGCCATCGGGTTTGTAGAAAGTCCCGTGCCGCTCATGCAAAAAGTCACGTGGCGAATGATCGATATCGAGCAACACCGCGTGAAACTTCCGGCCCGGCTGCTCCGGGTCGAACCCCTCCACCGATTGCGCCCGCGCGAAGAAATCAGCCAGGAGCAATCGGCAGCGCGGATCAGCCGTGAGACGCGGCCCGAGCGGCACGAGACCGCGCTGATGCCAGCCGATTACCGGCTGGAGCGCATCGATCACCAGGAGCGACACCACCTCCGGATGTTCGAGCGCCGCCACCGCGGTATAGCCGAGCCCGAGCCCGCCGACCACCACATCGCAAGGCGCGCCTTCCAGTTCGCCCAGGCCCAGGTGCGCCAGCGCCTCCTCCACCTCATGGAACAAGCTCGACATGAGGAAGGCATCGCCTAGCTTCACCTCATAGACGTCGATCCCGCCTAACGACAGCATGCGCCGGCGCCGGAGGAAGAGCTCGCCCATCGGCGTCTCCTGGAAATCCAGCTCTTCAAAGTCCCGGCTCATGCCATATCATCGCGCTGGGATGGGAATCTGGAAGTTGTATTCGGTGTCGCCGGAGTTGCCGCGTGGCAGGGTATGAAGCCAGCCCGTCTTTTTTCTCTCACTGCGGTCGCGATGATCGCCTTTGCCGGCAATTCCCTGCTCTGTCGCGCGGCGCTCAGGCATACTGCGATTGACGCGGCCAGTTTTACCCTGCTTCGCCTTTTCTCGGGCGCGCTCGCATTGGTCGTTATCGTCAGACTGCGTCGGGGCCCGACGCGCCTCCAGGGCAACTGGCCTTCCGCCGCTGCCCTCTTCGTTTACGCGGGGGCCTTCTCCTTCGCCTACCTTAGCCTCTCCGCCGCGACCGGCGCGCTACTCCTCTTCGGGGCGGTCCAGGCCACCATGATTTTATGGGGCTTGCAAAGCGGTGAGTCGTTACGCGCGAGGCAACTCTTCGGTCTCGCGCTGGCGGCTGGCGGGTTGGTAGCGCTCCTGCTTCCGGGCCTGACCGCGCCACCGTTACGCGATTCGATCCTGATGCTCGTCGCTGGGACCGCCTGGGGAATCTATTCGCTGCGCGGAAAAGGCGCGGCCGACCCAACTGGCACGACCGCCGGTAATTTTCTGCGCGCGGTTCCCTTCGCCGTGCTCCTGAGCGCCCTATTTTTTCCGTGGCTGCAGCTCGATCGCGCCGGCGTTGGCTACGCGATGCTCTCCGGCGCGATCTCTTCCGGCCTCGGTTATGTTATCTGGTATGCCGCGCTTCCCGCGCTCAAGGCGACCAGCGCCGCGACGGTGCAACTTAGCGTTCCCGTCCTGGCTGCCACCGGCGGAATTCTTCTGCTCGGGGAACCGATCACCGCGCGATTCGTCCTCGCCTCGATCACCATCCTGGGCGGAATCGCCCTCGTCATCTGGGAAAAACAGCGGGTAGCTAAAAGGCAAATGTCGCGTTGACGCTGGCGGGGAATTGATCGCGCGAATCCCGATTCGAATACGGCTCCGTGCCGGAGGAAAGGGCCGCGTCGTAGCGCAGCTCCGACCTAATCGTTAGGCTACCGCCGGGTTTCCAGAGCGGCTCGCGGAAGATCTCTTCGCGCAGGCCAGGTGAGAGCCAATCGTTGACCGCATAAGAGAGATAAGCGGCGGCGCCTCGATCCACGGCGAACAAGCCTTGCGACTCCGGAGCCGCTGGAAACGGCCGAAACGCGCTGGCGTGCTCTGTTCTCCCCGCTGCAGCCGCATTTTCGGGGCTGCTTCGCACGATTTGACGCGAGGCTGAAACTCCACGAAATCTCGCCGGATTCGGAGTTCGGTCACCCTCGGCGACACCTCAGGAAATCAGCCGATTTATCAGCATGAGCACTTCTGAAATTTTCCTGATCGCGATGGTCATCATCTACACGGTGCCGTATCTGGTCTGGCGGCTCTGCCGGACGGAATACTACGCGCCCCTTGTGGTAGTCCAGATTATCGGCGGCATCCTCCTCGGACCCGGCGTGCTCGGTGCGGTCTTCCCCGATTACTATCAGTTTGTTTTCAATCCGCAGGTCATCGGGCAGCTCAACGGCATCGCGCAATGGGCCGTGATGATCTTTGTCTGGGTCGCGGGCATCGAGCTCGATATCCAGCAAGCGTGGCGACATCGCCGCGAGACCACCATTACCAGTGGGTTGGCGCTCGGCGCGCCGTTGCTCTTCGGCTGCGCGGCGGCGGTGGGGATGTTGTTCGTTAGTGATGGCTGGATCGGCCCGAAGGGACACACCTGGCAGCTCATTCTCGGCCTCGGCATGGCCTGCGCGGTCACCGCCCTGCCCATCCTCGTCCTCTTTATGGAGAAACTTGAGGTTCTGCGTCAGCCGATCGGGCAACGCATCCTGCGCTACGCCAGCCTCGATGACATCGCTATCTGGGGTGTGCTCGCGATCATCCTGCTCGATTGGAACCGGGTCGGCCGCCAGCTCAGTTTCCTTCTCGCCTTCGCACTTGCCGCCTATTTCGTGCGCAAGCTGATGCGCCGCATTCCCGAGCGCGACCGTTGGTATCTCGGACTCATCTGGCTGGCCCTCTCGGGCTTCGCGGCCGATTGGTCGGGCCTGCACTTCATGGTCGGTGCTTTCCTCTCCGGCGCGGTGCTCGATTCCGACATGTTCGACCAGGAACAGATGGACCAATTCCGTGGCCACGTGCTGCTCGCGGTCATGCCCGTCTTTTTTCTCTCCACCGGTTTACGCACCACCTGGCAGGTGGGCGGCGGGCTCGTCTTCGGCGCCGCGGCACTTCTGCTTGTCGCCTCCGTCGGCGGCAAGCTGGCCGGAGTTCACCTCGCCGGCAGGATCCTGAAGTGGGAGAAGGGCGAAGCGTCGATCATTGCCTGGCTCCTGCAAACTAAAGCACTTATCATGATCATCTTCGTCAACATCATGCTCGATAAGGGCATCGTCACGGGCGAGACCTTTACCGCCACCCTTTTGATGGCCATCGCCAGCACCATGCTCAGCGTGCCCATCGTGTCGCCGAAGTTGGATAAACTCCGGAACGTCATTTTTAAGTCCGCCTGAGTGGTTCCAAGCGGGTCCGCCTACCGTACGCGACGTCCTCGGGAAGCCGAGACCGCGTGACGAAAACATCGCCAGCGTCTGCTATGCTGGCCGGCACCTGGCCAGAATTTCGCCGCTGCTTGAGATTGACTTTCCTCATCTCAAACGCTCAACTCGCCGCATAGCCGCTTACTAGTTCAATCAATCCAAACCCACGTCTGGAATTGTCTGTTTTACGTCTTAACGCTGCAAATTTTCCGCGGTGTATAAGTCGGGCCAATTTCAAAGCACTCATTTATGTCACCTAGAACTTCTCTTCTATTGCTAGGTCTTCTCGCCGCCACCTCAATCAATCATTCCGCTAAGGCCAAGGGATTTCTGACCGCCCGCAGCTATCCAAGCGGCGAATTTCCGAGCGCCGCCGTGGTGATGGATTTTAACCACGATCAGATATCCGACATTGTCAGCGCCAATTCCAACGGCCGTAACGTGAGCGTGTTTCTCGGCTTGCCCGACGGAACCTTTGGCCCGGCCAACACTTTCGAGGTCGGCGCGGGCGCGGTCGAGCTGGCCAGCGCCGACCTCGACGGCGATGGCAATGCCGATCTCGCGGTCACCGATGGGATTAAGTCCGTCTCCGTCGTGCTCGGTCACGGCGATGGGACTTTCGGCGCGGCCACTGCCTACACCCTGCACACCCCGACTCTCGGTGTGGAAATCGCGGACCTGAACGGCGACGGCAAACTCGATTTGGCCGTCTCTAACTTTGGCCCGCCTAACAATTCCCAAGGCGAAGTCGCCATCCTGCTCGGCACTGGCGGCGGCAGCTTTTCCGCGCCCGTGTTTTACAAGCTCACCCACAATGCGAATCGGCTCATCGCCCGGGACCTGAATGGCGACGGTAAACTCGATCTCGCGGTCGCGGTCGAGCATTTCTCCAGCGACCAGGATAGTCTCGCCATTCTCATCGGCAACGGCGATGGCACCTTCCAGGCCGTGACCACTTCAGTCCCCGGCGCGGCGACCGATGTGGCGGCGGGTGACTTCAATCGTGACGGCAAGATCGACCTTGCCCTCGCCGGGCAATTTTCCGAGGTCGTCCGAGTCGTTCTTGGCAACGGCAACGGTACTTTCCAAGCTGCGGTCGAGTACTCGGTCGGCGGCACCGCCTCGACAGTCGTGGCGGCGGATCTGGATAGCGATGGGGCGCTCGATCTGCTCGTCGGCGGCGCTTACGCCGCTGTTTTGCGCGGCAATAACACCGGCGCCTTTGGCTCCGCCGTTGCTTACGCCGTCGGCAACCGCTTTGCCGAGGTGGGCTATTTCAATCGCGACCGAGCGCTCGACGTGGTCGCCGGTGGCGGTTTCTCGGCCATCGGCGTCGCCTTCGGGAACCGCGACGGTTCCCTGCGCGCGCCGATCTCCTATCCGGTCGGTGACCGCGTCGACGGAACTGTCTCCGCCGACTTCAACGGCGATGGAAATCCCGACGTCGCTTTCGGGAGATTGGGCGAGAACGCTAGCCAACTGCAACTTCTTCTCGGCGACGGCAACGGTGGATTTACCTACGGATCTTTTTTTGGTGGCTTCACCGCTCCGTCTCTCGAGACAGGCGACTTCAATCAGGACGGGAAAGCTGATCTCCTCGCTTTGCCCTTTGGTGGCGGCGGCTTTTTCGTTTTCCTGGGGAATGGCAACGGGACTTTCCAGGCGAGCAAATTTATTCCGGTTACTGGTTCCTTTCTCTCGGCTGAGGTGGCCGACTTCAATCATGATGGCCGACCCGACGTGGCAGTCGGGTCATTTTCCAGCAACCAGCTCGTGATTCTCTTGGGCAAGGGAGATGGCACTTTCCAACCCGCGACCAATTACCCCACGGGCCGCGGCCCGCAGGAGCCCGTCGCGAGCGATTTCAATAACGATGGCAATCTCGATGTCGTCGTTTCCAATAGCTTCGGCGGATCGATCAGCCTTTTTCTCGGCAACGGAGATGGCACCTTCCAAAGCGGCCTCACCATCGCGACCCCGAACCCGCTCTACTCCGCTGCGGCCGATTTCAATAACGACGGCAACCCTGACTTGATCCTCGCGGGCCCATCACTCAAATTGCTCGCCGGCAATGGGAATGGCACTTTCCAGCCCGAACAAACTATCTATCCCACCTCGGGCCCGGTGGCGGTCGGCGACGTGGATGGCGATGGGAAACTCGATGTAGTCACTTCGGCGGACTTTGCTGACCTCGTCGTCCTGCGAGGCAGAGGCGATGGCACCTTTCGGCCAGGAGTCTCCTTTGCGCCCGGGAGTCAATTGGTCAGTGCTCCCACTTTGCGCGATTTGAATGGAGATGGCTTACCCGAAGCGATCGTCACTAACTTCTCAAACTCGATCACCGTCCTGCTGAACAACTCCGGTCGCCGCTAAGAGATAACATTCTCCAATAGCACTCCCCGGTTATTATCGGACGAACTGCTCTTGCGCCGGGCTCCCTTGCCACTCCCTCTTCGCGCGCTTGGGGATTTGCTCCCTGTCGCGACTGAGCCAAGGTGTTTCCATGAAGCTTCTGCTCCTTGCTCTTTTCAGTCTGCCCGGCATGCTCCTCGCTCAGGGTGGTCTGCCCACGCAGCCCTATCTCTACCTCGAGGGGAAAGGTGAGCTGGAGAAGCCGGCCGACATGGTCACCCTCCGCTTTAATCTCGTCGCACGAAACGCCGATCAGGCCCGGGCCAACCAGGAAGTCCAAACCAAAGCCTCGAAGATCTTCACCATGCTCGACGAACGCAAAGTCGCCCAGAACGACGTCGTCGCCGGCGATCTTCGGTCCGAGCCGCAGTTTCAACAGGAACCCGGCCGATCCAGCGACGAAAGCAAGCTGATCGGCTACACCGTGATTCGCCCCTTTGCTGCGAAAATTCGCGACGTCACCGTCTTTCCGAAGCTGGTCGACGACCTGATCGCCCTGGGCAGCGTCGAGATTTCCGGGATCGAACCCGGGCTGGCGAAGGAAAAAGAGTTACAGGAAGACATCTGGGCCAAAGCACTCACCGACGCGCGCGCCCGAGCCGAGAAGACCCTTAAACCACTCGGGATGCAGATCGACTCCGTGTTTGCCGTCTCACCGGTCAGCTTTCCCGAGATCAGTCAGCGCATCTTTGGCTCCAATCAGGTCTACCAAGCCTATGGCGCCGCTCCTGCGGAGGCAGCTCGTAAAGCCGGCGGCAGCGAATATCGCCTTTCTCCCATCACGATCAGCCAATCCGTCCACGTTATTTATTTGATCTCACCGGCCAGATAACTCGGCGGCACAAGCTTGATTCGCGAGGCGACGGATCTGCTAAAGTCCGATCGCTTTTTCCTTCGAATAGACGCGGGTTCGTCTTCGTCTGGAAACGCATGGCACACCAAGACTGTCCTGCACGCCCCTTTGAGCACGTCCCCGATTCCAACTTCCTCGACCGAGGGGAAGCGTTGCAGGCTGGCTCAGCCAACTGCCACCGCAAACAGCAGTCACAGCGCCAGCCTCGTGCCGGTAGTGCGCCCAAAGAACCAAAGTCCCGAAATCGCCGCGTCCCAGCCCGCGCTGACTCCAAACCCGCGACGCCCCCGGCCGCTGGCACCCTGGCCCGGACGAAGAGCCTGATCCATGCAGCCATCCGGGTCTGGGAGCTGAAGCGAGGCATCCGCGACTCGAGCTAGGTTGGTCACAGAGGTTACTCGGACATGGTCGGCTCCCGCCAATTCATTGCCACAGGAGCAAACCAACCACAGGCCCCAGCCGAACCAAGCCACAAAGAGGGTTCGCATGATGGCAAACGGCACCCTTGCCGGGGAACCGGCCCCGCCAATCTCACCGACCGCCTGGGGCACATGATCATACTCAGGAATCATCAGGGCCAGGCCGGCAATCCCAAGCATGAGAACTGCCCCACCCCGCGGGCCCGTCGAGCAGGCGGTAATCCTTCAGGTAGAACAAACAAGATCAACGGCCGAGTGCGGTTGAAATACATTCCCGAGAGGAGGCGAATCCCCGTGCACGTCCCCTTCTGCTTTCGCCTCGACAATTTGGCGGTTGCTCTGTTTCCCCTCGGCGGGATCGCGCGCGCGCTGCCAAACCACTTTCGCCAGCCTGCGCTCATTCCGTTAGTCTCGGAACAGGCCCAAGGAAGAGTGCCAGAATGAGATGCAAACGTCCGCATCACGGTCCAAACGCGAACTAAGGGCAATGAAAAAGATATCCACCTCAATCAAACAAATCACCCTTTGCCTGGCGGCAGCGACCTCCGCCCTCGCCCTCAGTTCGTGCGACAAGAACGATAACGCCGCCGAGCAGAAAGCCGATCAGATGGAAAATAAGGCTGACGCCGTCCGCGATAGCGGGGAAAAGAAAGCCGACGCCATCGAAGAGAAAAAGTCGATGTCGAACGATCATTCGACCAACGCTGCCTTGGAAAACAAGGCCGACGCCACCCGCGATGCTTCGGAACAGAAAGCCGATGCGATTGAAGACAGCGCGGACGCCGTCCGCGACCAAAGCCCGGCTCCGACTCCTTAATCAATTATCTATGACTGCGGTCGTACCCTCTCGGGTGCGACCGCAGTAATGGCGGCGTGCCCCTCCGCGCCTCCTCGCAGCCATCGGAACGGTCTTCTAACCCGAGGCGCTGGCAAGGAACAACACCGCCCGGGAATGGCGCTGTGTTTTTGCCTCCAGCCGGCGCAGCGGCACGAAGCAGGCCTTTCGCGTGCGCGGTCTGAGCAACGGTGAGCCTGGGCCGTGGAGTGGCTCGGCCGCGCTAAGGGCTCCCTTGAAAGATTAGGTACCTACATTAGTTAGGCTAACCCGAACGCAGCGACGGCGCGCCATCTTGTGTTGGCGGCCCATGCTGGAGAGGCACAGGCCAGATCCCGCGCCCTGGAATGCGAAGGATTATGGAGCTGGCTGTTGACGGCAGCGTTGCATTCCCGGCCCAATAGGACGACTCTCGGCCGGTGGAACAGGAAAAGATCATTTTCTTTCGCGACCTCTTCCTGCGGATGTTTGTCGTCGGGCTGGTGATGGCGCTGCTGCTTCTCGGTGCGACGCTGGCTCTCTGGAATGTGGCCGCCGGCTGGATGATGTATCTTTTTCACGTCGATGAGAAGTCGCTCGGGCGCATCATATTGATCTTCTTTACCAACGTGCGCATCGTGGTGCTGTTTTTCTTCCTCGTCCCGGCGCTCGCGCTGCATTGGATGGCGAAGCGGCGCTAGTGGTGCTGCTGCTTTTGCAGCCCCCTCGATGAATCGAGCGCGCCCGCTACTCTTCATTCGTTAGGCGAGAGCCGGGCCCCGATAAATTCGCCTTTTCGCGATGCTTCGCTTTGCGCATATTCAGCAAATGCCGCGCTGTCCCTGGGCCACGGTGGAGCCTTCGATCGCCTATCACGATAAAGAATGGGGTGTGCCGGTGCACGACGACCGTTTGCTCTTCGAGTTTCTCATCCTGGAAGGTGCGCAGGCCGGGCTGAGCTGGATCACGATTCTGAAGAAACGGGACAATTACCGGAAGGCGTTCGCCGGCTTTCAAGCCGAAAAGATCGCCCACTACGGGACGCGGGAGGTGGATCGACTAATGGCCGACCCGGGGATCGTGCGCAACCGGCTCAAGATCGCGGCCACGATCCAGAATGCGAAAGCGCTTCTTGCCCCGCAAAAGGAGACCAGCCTCGATCGCTATCTGTGGAGCTTTGTCGGCGACCAGCCCAGGCAGAATCGCTGGCGCAGCGTCACCCAAGTGCCGGCCCGGACGGCGCAATCCGACGCAATGAGTCGCGCCCTCCTGGAACGCGGTTTCAAGTTTGTCGGCTCCACCATTTGCTATGCGCTGATGCAGGCCACCGGAATGGTGAACGATCACCTTGTCACCTGTCCGCGCCATCGGGCGGTGCAAGGGAAGTGACGGCTATTCGTTAGTCAGGTCGCTTTCCCGCGTGGCGTCGGGACTCGGAGGGGGTAGCTCTCAGGGTCTTTGCACAGTCAGGGTTGCATTGTTGCTCGTAACACTGCCGGCCACGTTACTCACGATGACGCCGAAAATAGCTCCATTGTACTTCTTTGTGGTGGGTGGCGAGGTGTAAGTGGAGCCGGTCGCTCCGGGGATGTTAACGCCACTCCTTTGCCATTGGTAACTCAAGGGCGCGGTGCCAGTCGCCGAGACAGAGAAGGTCGCTGGTGTTCCTGCGACGACGGTTGCATCGGACGGCTGAGCCGTAATCATGGGCGGGATGTTCTCGTCCGGGCCGGTGACGGTGTAGGAAATGCGGACATTGCCGGAGGTATCCACTGCTTCGAGGATCAACCGATCGGGGTTTTGCAGGACCGAGACGACACCGTAGCCGCTGCAGGGGTCATCGAAATAGCCCTCGCTCCAGGTGCCTTCCTTGGCCGTTGAGCAGCGCGACCCGACCTTTTCCGAATTTGGGGACGCCACGCACATTTCGGGAAACCCCGAGGCCGTTCCATCGTCGATCGCTCCGAGGTGAAGATCCCCCGCGATGAAAACCACTCCTTCAATGTGATTGAGGTTGATGAATTCTTTCAGCGCATTCCATTCGGTAAGATAGCCACCCCAACCATCTGGAACTTTGGTGCTTGGATTGGTGACGACGGAGGTAAAGATAATTTTCCAGCGGGCGGTGGAGGCGAGAAGGCCATCCTTGAGCCAGGTTAGTTCCCCGGTCGCGCCCAGGTTATTTCCATCGAGCATGCTCTTACTGGCGTTGTCCGGGTCCCGTTCCGGATCGCGCTGGCTGCGGCAATCGAGCACAAAACACTCCGCCTGGGCATAACTGAACTTTTGCCAGATCGCTGGCTTAATAGTCGGCAACGGATAAGTCGGCACGTATTCTTCGTAAACCTGCTGGGTAAGAGGCCAACCGGGATAAGTCCGATCAATATTGTTCACGCCAGTATCATGGTCGTCCCATTGGTGGGCGATGGCGCTTCGCTCCAGGATGAGAGGCACAAAGCCACTCATATAGGGTGTATTGCGATTGTATAAAGTTTTAAACATCTCCCGCTTTTCGATGAGCTCCTTCGGGTTCTGATGATCGAAATCGCCTCCCAGGAAAACGAAGTCGGGATTTTCCGCCGAGGCGCTGGCAAAGGTCGTGGTCGGATCACCCAGGCTCTTGGTCGATTTAAAGTCCGTCAGGACGACGAACTTGAAGTCGCGCGAGGTTCCGCTCTCCGGAAAGGTCTTGAAGAAAGGATAAGGCGGCGCTGTCAGCTGGGCTACGCCGTTGACCGTCGGCAGCAGATAGTAGGTCATCTCCGCGGTAAGCCCCGAAAGGGGGACCGTCTTGGTAAAGTCACTCTCGGAGCTGGTCGTGAAAGCCGCGGATTCCTGGTAGGTCGCGAGGTTCGGGTCGGTCCCGTAACGGAGCGTGACGCTCGCGTCCTGATCGGTGCGAACGAAAACATTTGCGGTAGAGGAAGTAACGCCGCCGGTGACCGGGCCATGAGTCAAGACCTGGCTGCAGGCCAGACCTAGCGTTAAGGCCTGGAAAAGGAGGATTGCCGCGCAACGCAGAAGGATCGGCTTCCGGGCAGCTTGTTTGAGGCGACGCCATTTACGGGAAAGTGAGGACATTCGGGGAGGTTTCCGAAGCGCCCACCGCCAGTCAAGGTACTGAATTGCCCGAGTAGGACTCGCAGAGCCGGGGACTCTACCTAATTGCGAGCCGTTCACTGGAGCCTCGCTTCCAACGATTGGCGCAGCCCCTGAATCCAAAGCTGAGCCCGAGCCGTATTGCCAGACAATGAAACGACTTTGCGTGGTAGTTGGATTCGGCGCTGGGAATGGGCTCGCGATCGCGAAGGCTTTTGCGCGGGAAGGTCATACCCTTGCGCTGGTGGCGCGCTCTCGGGCCAAGCACGAGAAGGCACTGGCCGAACTCGAAGCGGCCGGTGCGGCAGCGCAATTTTTCGAAGCGAACGCGGCCGACGCGGAGTCGCTGGCCAGCGCTTTTGTTAAGATCCGCCGCGAGTGCGGTGATCCCACGGTTTTGATTTACAACGCCTTCGCCGCGCGGATGGCTTCGCCCTCGATGACGAAACCGGTCGACCTGGTCGCTGATTTCGAAACAAATGTCGCGGGGGCGCTGATCGCCGTGCAGGAGGTGCTGCCGGCGATGAAAGCGGCGCAAAGCGGCACCATCATCTTCTCCGGCGGCGCCTTTGCCCTCGATCCGATGCCGCGTTTCGCTTCCGTCTCGGTCGGGAAGGCGGCTTTACGCAACCTGGCTTTTTCGCTGGCGAAGGAGCTCGGGCCCCTCGGGATCCATGTCGGCACGGTGACCATCCACGGGTTGGTGAAGGAGGGCACGCATTTCGCCCCCGAGAAGATCGCGGAATGTTTCCTCGAGCTATATCGGCAGCCGAAGGAAAGTTTCGCGCCCGAGGTGAACTACAAATAGCGCGCTCCGATATGGGGCGATGATTTGTAATTTGCTTGCCGGCCGGTTTGGCCTAACCATGAGCCAGCAAGAAAGGAAACTCTATGGGCACTGGCTTAATCTTCCTGGTCATCGTCGCGCTGCTCGGCTTTTTCGTGCTGATCTTCGTGGTCGGCGGTTACAACGCGCTGGTCACGCTGCGCAATCGCTATAAGAACGCCTTCTCGCAGATCGATGTGCAACTAAAGCGGCGCTACGATCTGATTCCGAACCTGGTCGAGACGGCGAAGGGTTATCTGCAACATGAACGGGGCACACTCGAAGCCGTCATTGCGGCCCGCAATACCGCCGTGACCGCAAACACGCGGGCGGCGGAAAATCCCGGGGGACGCTTCCGCAATGAAAGATCTCTCCTCGGCGGAAAGCGCCTTGGGCGGCGTGATGAGCCGCTTGTTTGCCCTCTCCGAGGCTTATCCCGACCTGAAGGCGAACACCACCATGATGACCTTGATGGAAGAGCTGTCCTCGACCGAAAACAAGGTCTCCTTCGCGCGCCAGGCTTACAACGATGCGGTCATGGCTTACAACACGCGGCGGGAAGTTTTCCCGACCAACATCATCGCGGGCATGTTCAATTTTGCGCCGGCCGAACTCTTCGTCGTCGATAAGCCGGAGGAAAAGGAAGCGCCAAAAGTCGCCTTCTAGTCGAATCCTGCCGAATCGGGTGGACTTCTTCGCGCGCCAGGACAAAGCCCGGCGAAATACCAAGCTGCTGGTATTCTATTTCGCGCTCGCCGTTCTTTTTCTGACTCTGGCGGTCTACGCGGCCGCCGCGCTCATCTCTCACCGGTATTGATCATTCGGAAGGTGCGGCGACCTCCGGTTGGTGGCAGCCCGAGCTGTTCCTCGCCACCACGATCGGAAATCTGGCGGTCATTTCGCTCGGCAGCATCTTCAAGACTTTGCAGCTCGCGCGCGGCGGCAGCGCCGTCGCCGAGCTGCTCGACGGCCGCCTGATCAACTCCAGCGCGAGCGACGTCGAACGAGCGCAAGCTGCTCAACATCGTCGAGGAAATGGCGATCGCTTCCGGCGTCCCGGTCCCGCAGGTCTATGTCATGGATGGCGAGCCGGGCATTAATGCGTTTGCCGCCGGCCATTCGTCCGGCGACGCCGCTATCAGCGTCACGCGCGGCTGCATTACCCTGCTCTCGCGTGACGAGCTGCAGGGAGTCATCGGGCACGAGTTCAGTCACATCCTCAATGGGGATATGAAGCTGAACCTGCGCCTGATCGGGCTCATCTTCGGCATTCTTTGCCTGACGATCATCGGCCGCGTCCTGATTCGGACCCGCGGGAAGAAGAATCCCCTCCCCTTGCTCGGCATCGCCTTGATCGTGATCGGCTGGGGCGGGGTCTTGTTCGGGCGCCTCATCCAGGCCGCGGTCAGCCGGCAACGCGAAGTCCTGGCCGACGCCTCTTCCGTGCAATTTACCCGCAATCCCGGGTGGCTTGGCCGGTGCGCTCAAGAAGATCGGCGGGCTCGCGCGAGGGCTCGCGTCTCAAATCACCGCACGCCGAGGAGGCGAGCCACCTTTTCTTTGCCAACGGCATGCGGAATTCCCTTTTTGGTTTCAACACGCACCCGCCATTAGTCGAGCGTATCCGCGAACTGGATCCGAGTTTCGACGGGAAGTTCCCGAGCGTGGTCATCCCGGAAACAGTGGAAGACGCCGCCCCGAGTAGATCGCCAGCGGCACCTCCTCCGTTGCCGGGCTTTCCATTTCCGCAACGACCAATGGCCATGCTCGCGCCTGCCGTTGTCCCGCAAGGAGAGATCGTCGGGGAGATTGGCGCGCCGACAACGCAGCACCTCCATTATGCGATCGAGTTTCAAGAGGCGATTCCCTCGTCCCTGCAAGCGGCCACGCGTGACCCCCTCGGCGCCTGCGCCCTGGTCTGCGCGTTCCTGCTCGATCCGGATCCGGTCGCTCGGGAAACACAAATCGCGGAATTGGGTCGCGTCGCGCCCGAGAGCATGCGTGAGGAAACCATCCGCATTTGGCCAGAGGCGAAAGGCATCCCCGCCCACGCCCGTATCCCGCTGATCGACCTCGCATTGCCCGCCTTGCGCCGGCTCTCCCTGCCGCAGTTCGAGCAATTCCGCCGTGCACAACAAGCCCTCATGGCGAGCGACAACGAAACCGACCTGTTCGAATACATGTTGCAAAAGATCGTGACGCGTCATCTCGAAACGCACTTCTTTCCCGCGGGCCGATCCGTCACGCAGTTCTACGCTTTGAGTCCTCTCGTCGAAGACTGCGGCGTGTTGCTCTCGGCCACGGCCTACGCCGGTCATGCCGACGCCACGGAGGCTCAGGCCGCCTTTGCCCAGGGCGCCAGTTTGCTTAGGCCGCATTGCCCGCAGTGAAATCCCGTGGTTACCCCCGGACCACTGCGACTACTCCAGTCTCGACCGCGCCCTCGAGCGTCTCAGCCTGGCCGTGCCGCAGATCAAAAAGAACGTCCTCAACGCCTGCGCCCAGACGGTCGCGGCTGATGGCGTCATCCAGGAACGCGAAGCGGAATTGCTCCGCGCCATCGCCGATGCGCTCGATTGTCCGGTCCCGCCCTTTGCGCAACCGAATCTTAATTGATAATTTTATCTCGTCAGGCCGGTCGATCGTCAGCCTCGGACCAACGGGATTGCCAAATGCGGTAAGCTCCTCGGGATGATGGATAAAAATCCCGCACTTGTTGGTTTGCCGGCGGGCGTTCCGCCGCGGATGCCGCGGCACAATTTGATTCGCTGCAGAAAAACTCGTGCCGCTCTGGCGTTCCATTGAGTCCTTCAACCAGGACGAGCAAACGATCGTGGTCGTGCCCTCGATGTCGATCGATATGGACATCACGGGTCTCGGAATCCAAGCCTACGAAGAACGTTTCTCTTCCTCCTTCTGCTCCTCGTCCAGCCCCGGACGCGAATGATCTACGTCACTTCGGAAGCGCGGGACGGCTCGGATTAATTGCGGTCGGCGCTTCGCCGGAGGATGCGCGGGCGCTTTTCGACAAAGCCCAGGCGGTCTTCGACGAGGAAGCGCGCTTCGAGGAAATCTAGTCCTCCGCTCCTCGACGGCCGCCAGGCTGTTCGCGCGCCTGTTTATTCGGCGAGTTTCTCGGCGGGCACGTTCCACGATTTCACCTTGCCGTCGGCCAGGTTGAGAGCCACGAGATGTTCGGTGGTGCCGGTAACACCCTTCTCGGTTTCCTGCACGATCCCGAAGAGAAGGAGGTGCCCCGGGCTTTCGAAACGATTGCGCAGATCGTGGTAGGGGAGCGTGGCGGTCCATTGCGTTTTGAAATTATCGTCGAGGCGCGTGATGGCGAGGCGGCCTTCCTCGCCCAGTCGCGTGCGATGCACGACGAGGAAACCGTCCGGATCTTGCAGGCGTAACGGCAGCTGTGCGCCGGCGCGTTTGAGCAGGCCCGCCTCGAGATACTCGGGTGCTCCCGGGATGCGCGTCACGTCAAAGAGACGGTCGTGCGTTCCCTCGGAAAACTCCTTCGTCTTGCCAATCCGCGCCGACCAAAAGGTGCGACGGGCCTGGGACGTTTCATAGTGCACCCGATCGGGGTTTGATCCGGGTTCCCCGGTGGCAATCTTGTCGCCGAAGCCGTCGTCGCCCGCGTCTTCCGCTTCTTTTTGGCTAAAGAAGCCGATCCAGCGGCTCTTTAGTATCATCTGCCTAACGAGGAAGTCCCGGGTGTGATAGCCGCCATTCCAGCGCGTGGCCATGAACTGCGCCTGCCTAAAATAATCGTCGTTAGGCGCGGTGTAGGGCTCGGCCACGAAATCCTTGGCGCGAATCCGGAAGCGCCGCGCATCGGCCGCGATGATGACCAGCCCACCATCGTAGGCGTAAAATTCGAGATCCTTTGGAATCAAATCGTGCAGGGTCGGGTTGCGCTCTTCGATCGTCTTCCGATCGGCCAGCGTGCTCGCATCCTTGCTCGAGACGGCGACCGGCCCGTCGTTCAGAAACAACCAGACGACCTCGCCCTCCTGCCCGAGTATACGCGACTGCGCGACGCGCCCGCCCGAGTCGTCTTTCACGGTGAGCATGCGCTTTTTCCAGAGGCGATCGGCGGTCGCCGGATCGTGCGCCTGCACGTCGAAATGATAGTAAATTTCGGTCACCCATTTACCCACGGAGCGGCTCCCGCCGAGATGGCGGCTTTTTTGTTCCTCCTGTTTCAACATCAACCAAAGGCGCGGTTGGTTGGCCTCCTGCACCAAGGCCGGCGGACCTTCCCGCTCCGGCGGACGAAAGGTGCTGCGGTTACAGGAAGGCAGGAGTGAGAGGAGGAAGAGCGAGGTGAAGATTGCGACCAGTCGAGGCGTGTTTGGATTCATCGAAAGAAAGGAGCCCGCGAAGCAGTCGCGGGTGAAGGACCGATCCTAAACGGCCCTGCGCGTATCCTGCCAAGAAAAAAACGCCAGCTCGTCAAGACGGCGTGCAAACTCGCGGACAAAAGAAAGGGCGCTCCGGATTGACGCAGATGCATCTCCCGAGTTTTTCCACCTCGGCGCTGATTGACAGGATGGGGGCGGGAGACGTCCTCAGCATCATGACCGGTCCGACGCGATGGCGGATCAAATGGGGCGGACCGTTTCTTGCCCTAACGACGTTGGCTCTCAGCGCCCTGGCCCTGCCCATGCCGGCGCTGGCGGAAAAGCATTTCGTTTGGCGCGTCACCGGACGATCAACGCCCTTCTACCTGGTCGGCTCGCTCCATAGCCTAACGAAGGAGGATTATCCGCTGCCGCCTGCTTATCTTCAGGCACTGAGCGAGACCGACCGGCTTATTTTTGAATACAATCCCCGCCAGAACGATGCGCTGACGCGGAAGTTTCGCGAGGTCGCCTCCTACCCTTCCGGGCGCGACGTCCGGAGCGATCTGCGCCCGGCCAGCCTCGCCCTTTTGCGCAAGAATCTCTGGAAATTCGGATTCACTTTCGATCAGGTGCGGCCCTACCGGCCGTGGGCGATCGCGCTCCGCCTCCTCGCCGAACAAGGCCCAATCGGACCGAGCAATCCTCTCAGCATGGAAAGTTATCTCGTTAGTCAGGCCCGGCGATCCGGCCAGGAAATCGGCGGCCTGGAAACAATCGATGAGCACGTGGCCTTTTGGCGCGAAATGCTCGAGCGCGACGGCGAGAATCTCCTTCTCTACACTCTGGTGCGCGGGCGCAAAGTGAGCGAGCTCTTTGCCAAAACGCGCGCCGCCTGGAAAAGCGGGGATGTGGCCGCTCTCTCCGCGACCAACGCGCGCCTTCATCGCGCCAACGCCGGCCTCGCTTTGCGTTTGCTCGATCGGCGCAATGCAAAATGGATCTCGCGCATCGAGGCCGAAATGAAAACCGGCAAACCAACTGCCATTGTGGCCGGCGCCGGCCACTTTTCCGGCCCCGACAGCGTGATCGCCCTGCTCGAAAAACGCGGTTACAAAATTGAGCAGCTCTAGATTCGTGCGCCCGGACTCTTCGAATCATTATGCGCTCCTCGGCCTGAGCCGCGAGTGCACGCAAACGCAGGTTCGTGATGCCTACCGCCTGCTCGCCAAGCGCTACCACCCCGATCTAAATCGTCAGGACACGCAGGCCCGCCTCCGCACCCAGGAGCTCAATGCCGCCTACGAAATCCTGCGCGATCCGGCCCGGCGCCGCGCCTACGATCGGGAACTCGATCATGCCAGCCAGGCGGTCGCGCCTGGTCGCGGTGAAAAAATCGAGCACAACATTTCGCAGGAGGTTTACCTGCGCATCGATGATTTCCTGCGCGGCACTGCGCTCGACGTTCAGGTGAAAGACCCGGCAAATCCCGGCGCTGCCGAAAGCTATCGGGTCGAAATCCCGCCCCTCACCGCGCCCGGGACCCGCCTTCGGCTCCCCCGCTCCGGAACGGCCGCGAAAGGCGTGGTGCAATTGCGCCTCAGACCGCTCCCCGGCTTCCGCTTCAAAGTGCGCGGCTCGGACCTCCGCACCGATTTGCGCATCAGTCCGCAGCGCGCCGAGCAGGGCGGCAGCGAAATGATCGAGCGCCCGAGCGGCGGCATGCTTCGCCTAACGATACCCGCAAAGGTCAAACGCGGCGAAATCATTCGGGTGCCGGGCGAAGGCATGCCCAAGCCGCGCGGCGGCCGTGGCGACCTGCTCGTCCGGATCGCTTACCGGCCGGAAGTTCGCGTCTCCCGCGCTCGTTAGGCAGACTATTTCGCACCGCCTGACGCGTTCGTTAGGCCGGGGACGCGACCGGCAACGCGAAGGAAAAAGCACTGCCTTTGCCCGGCTCGCTTTCCACCCGCAACTCGCCCCCGTGTTCCTCCACCACGCGGTGGCAGAAGGCGAGCCCGATCCCGCTCGATTGCTGCGGGTCGGCGGCCTTGTCCAGGCGCACGCCCTCGCGAAAAATCCGCCTCTGATCCGCCAATGCGATCCCGATCCCGGTGTCGCGCACGATGAAGCGGATGGCGGCGTTTCCTTCCTCCTCCGCCCGTTCCAGAGCGACCGATACCTCGCCGCCGCGTGGGGTAAATTTCACTCCGTTGGCGATCAGGTTGACCAGCACCCGGACCAGATCGGTGCAGTCGCCCACGACCGCGGGCGAAGGGAAAACGGCGCTACTATCCAAATCCACACCCGCTTTCTCGGCCAGCGACCCCACTTGATCGAGAGCGTGGTCGACCATCTCGTGCGGCAAACATTGTGCGGAGACTGGATGCACCCTGCCCTCGCGCTGGCCCGCCTCCATCAGGCGTTGCATCATCTCGCGCAGCGCGTCCGCATTTTTCCGGACCAACTCGACACAGGATTGCTGGTCGGACGTCAGTTCGCCCATCATGGCGAGACCATCGATGCCGAGATAAACCGCATTCAGGGGGGTGCGCAGGTCGTGCACCAGATGGCGGGTCTGCTCCTGGCGATCCCGGGTCGAGGCGCGCAGCGCCCCGAGATCCTCGTCCAGGTTCTTTAACCGCATCCGGAGCTTGATTTCCATCATCGTTTGGCGCGCAAAATCACGCAGGATCTCCAGTTCCCGCGAACTCCAGCTCCGCGGCTCGGAATCGATCGCGCAGAAGGAGCCGAGGGTGTGGCCTTCATCCGTCACCAGCGGCATGCCGGCGTAGGCCACCACGCCGATGTCGACCACCGCCCTGTTATCGCAGACCAAGGGGTGGACCCGCGCGTCTTCGACCACGAAGGGCTCCCCGACGGCGGCGACATACTGACAAAAGGAATGAGAGAGCGGTGTCTCGCGCGCTTCCGCCAACTCGTTAGGCAGGCCGCATTGGCTCTTGAAAAACTGACGTTCCGCATCGACCAGCGAGATCAGGACGACCGGGACGTCCAGCGCCTTGGCCGCGAGCGCGGTGATCAGGTCGAAGAGATGCTCCGGCGGCGAATCGAGCAACCCCGTCTCGTAGAGCGCCTCTAATCGCGCTTCCTCCAGCGCTCGCAGATCTGTTTGCTTCACCATGCGACGACAATCCTAATCGAACGGTGGCAAACATGGCCAGCCGCGGTTTTGCGATTTTTCTTCACGCAACCGGCCTGCGTTTCCGCGTGTCACCTTTGGTTGTTCCTGCTATCCTCCGCCCCGTTTTGCATCCCGCTCTCGCTCCAACGCCGGCCCAGGCCGGGCCCGGCGCCACCGCCGCTCCTTCCCTTCTCCCGCGTCTCCTTTTCTTCGCCACTCTCGCTCTGCTTTGGTTCATTCTTTGCCGCGACCTCAGCCTGGAGTGGTCCTCCAACGAGCAATACAGTTACGGTTGGTTCGTCCCCTTCTTCGCCGCCTTCCTCTTCTGGCTGAGGTTCGAAGACAAAGGAGAAAGGCTAAAGGCTAAAGTAGAAGCAGTTGCCGCCGATTCGCCTCCCTCAATCTTTCTACTTTCTACTTTCTACTTTCTACTTTTGGCAGCCCTGCTGCCCATCCGTCTCTTCGAATATGCCAATCCGGATTGGCGACCGCTCAGCTGGCTGCATGCACTCTCTGTCGTCGGCCTAACGTTATTGGTTATCGGCTATTGGGGCGGCGGGAAGGCCGTTAGGCATTTTGCTTTTCCAGTTTGTTTCATCCTCGTCGCGGTCCCGTGGTTGACCCCGATCGAAGCGCCCCTCGTGCAGTGGCTGATGCGCCTGGTCGCCGCGGTCGCGACCGAAACCCTCACCCTTCTGGGCATTCCCGCGCAGCTCGAAGGCAACCTCATCCGCGTGAACAACGGCGTGGTCGGGGTGAGCGAAGCGTGCAGCGGGGTGCGTTCCCTGCAGACATCCCTGATGATCGGGCTCCTCTTCGGCGAACTAAAACGCCTAACGATTGTTCGGCGGGTGGCGCTGGTCGCGGCCGCTCTGGCGATTGCGCTCCTGGCCAATTTTGGGCGTGCCCTCTTTCTCGTCTGGATTGCCGCCACCCAAAACTTGGCCGCGGTCGAGCGCTGGCACGACATCGCCGGTTACGCCATCGTCGGCGCCGTCTTCCTCGGCACCCTGGCGATCGCGGAAGTGATCGCCAAAGGAGAAAGAGGTTCCAGCGCCGCTAGGCGGCTACCGGTCGTTGACGTCCGGTCTCCGATCTCCAACTTCCGTCTTCCGCCGACATTCTTTCTACTTTCTACTTTCGCCTTTCTACTTTCGATCGAGGCGGCCGTCTCGATCTGGTACCTCTGGCATGAGCGCAACTTCGTCCCGACCAAAGCGTGGACGGTGCATTGGCCGGAAGACGCGCCCGGATTCCGCGAATTGCCGATGGCGGAGAACATCCGCAGCACCCTGCGTTACGACAGTGGACGGGAAGCGATGTGGCGAGTGGATCTCGCGCCTAACGAGCAATCGACGCCGGTCAGTTGCACGATGTTCTTTTTCCGCTGGGAACCGGGCTCGGCCAGCATCTTGCGCGCCCGGGCGCATCGGCCGGATATCTGCCTGCCCAGCAGCGGTTGGCGCCTAACGAGCGACGCCGGAGTACGAAATTATCCCGTGGCTCAGGGTTTGGAGCTGCCTTTTCGCCATTTCCGTTTCCTGCGCGAGCTGGGCGAAGGCCGACGCGTCTTCGCCGAGGCGTTTTTTTGTCAGCGCGAAGATCGCGTCCCGCCGCCTGGCCCCGACCGCTTCGACACCACCGGGGGTCAGACCGGCACCTGGATGCGGAACGATCGGGTGCGGGTCGTCGCGCACGGCCTGCGCAACCAGGGCCAGCAGGTCCTGGAAATGGTCATTCTCATGCCTAACAAGATGGAAAACGACAAGGTGGAAGGCGTCTTCGCGAAACTCGCGCGGGAGGTGGTGGTGGAAAGGAAGAAGTCAGAAGGATGAAGGAAGAAGTGTCTGAGAAAAAAGATCTGCGGCAACGGACGGCCACCTTGGCGCTGCGAGCTATTCGAATGTTCGTGGCGTTGCCGAAAACGACGCTCGCCCCAGCGTTGGCTAAACAAGTGCTGCGTTCGAGAACTTCCATTGGAGCCAGCTACCGTGGGGCGCATCGCGTTCGAAGCAAAAATGAGTTCGTTGCAAAGTGCGGTGACAGCCTGCGGGAAGCTGAAGAAACGGCCTATTGGCTGGGATTAATCTTTGCTGCGAAGCTCGTCCCCGCAGCCAGGTCGGATCGCTTCGCGCAGAAAGCCGATGAACTAATTTCGATATTCGTCACGATCATAAGCGCTCGAAAGAATCCTGACTTCATCCCTCTGCCTTTATACTTCATTCTTTTCCGGCTTTCCGAAGGCCTCTGACCTTCTTCGTTCAACCTTCTGACTTCTCTTGTCTTCCGATTTCCTTCTCACCCCTGAAGAGCTGCGCCTTCGCCGACAAAAGCGCCGTCGCCTGCTCATCGCCGGTCTTTCCGTCATCGTCGGGCTTGCGCTCCTCCTCGCCTTTGGCCGGCCGGCGCGGCATGCGGTCAAGAGTTGGCAGGGGCGCCGCCACGCCGAAAAGGCCCGCGGGTTGATCGACGCGGAAAAGTGGAACGAAGCACAAAAGGAGGCCACTGCCGCGTATCAACTTTCGCCGCGCGAGCCAGAGGCGATTCGGGCGGTGGCCCGCTTCCTCTCCCGGGTGCGCCAGCCGCAGGCGCTGGAGTTTTGGGCGCTGCTCGCCCAGCAGCAGCCTCTCACCCGGGAAGACCTGCGCGACGAAGCTTCCGTCGCCCTTGCGCTGGGAGAAACCGGCCGGGCTTCGGGCGCGGTCGGCTCCCTCCTCGCCCACGAGGGCCGCGACGCCACTCCAGGTGACTGGATCCTTGCCGCCCAACTGGCCGGCCAACGAAACCGGCCAGCCGAGGCGCTCGCCGCTCTGGAGCGCGTGGCGACCGATCCCAAAGCAAGCACGCGCGAGCAATTTCAGGCCACCGTGCTGGAACTGGGACTTGCCGCCACCAAGGCCGAACCCGGCCAGCCCCGCCAGGCGCAAGCCTGGAAGCGACTGGAGAAGTTGGCCGCAGGCAAAGACGCCGCAGGGCTCGACGCCCTGGTCCTACTCGCGCAGCGCGAGCTCTCTGGAGGGACGACCGCCGTGTCGTCCGAGTCTCCTCAATCCGGGAATCCAGCTCCAAACACGGACGGGTCCGCTCCCATCCCACCATTAACCAATAACCAACCACAAATAACCGCGAGCGCCCTGTCCGAGGCGCTCGCCCACCATCCTCTCGCCAAAACACCCCAGCAACTTCTCGCGCTCGACCTGCAAATCCATGCCGACTCGGACCGAAAAGCGGCCCTCATCCAATCCGCCACCGATCGTCACCGAAACACGGAGACCGAGTCCCTCATCGCTTTGGGCACCTGGCTGAACGGCAAAGGCGAATTCGAGCGCGAGCTCGAGACCATCCCGCAGAGTCGCGCGGTGCAGCAGAAAGATCTTTTCCTGCAACGGCTCGACGCCTTCGGCGGGCTTGGCCGCTGGGATAAAATCAAGGAAGCGCTCCAGAGCGAAACTCACCCCCTCGATGCCGTGACCGGAAAGATGTATCTGGCCCGATGCAGCGCCCAACTGGGCGAAAACATCGCTGCAGAAAACAACTGGCAGCGCGCCCTGGAAGCGGCGGTGGGCGATGTGCCCAAGCTCATGGCCCTGGCCGATTATGCGCAAAAAAACGGCGCCACCGCCATTGCCGGCCGAGCCTACGACGCAGCGATCGCGGCGGCGCCCAGCCTGCGCAGCGCCTGGCAGGGAAAACTAAACGTTGTTCAGTCCACTCGCGAGACAAAGGCGATCCACCAGGTGCTCGCGGCGATGCTGCAAATTTGGCCAAAAGACAGCGCGCTCCAGAATGATGAAGCGTATCTCCGCCTGCTCCTGGCAGGCGGAGATGAAGTAAAAAGTAGAAAGTCGGAAGTCGAAAGATCGGATGGAGAGAAGCCTGCCGTGCCGTCGGCTTCCCCAATAACCGACAACCGAGAACTCATAACGGTCGCACAAATTGCAGAGCAACTTGTGCGACTGGAGCCCTCCTCCCTCCCCCATCGCACCCTGCTCGCCCTGGTTTACCTCAAGCAAAATCGCCCTGCCACAGCGCTCGGGGTTTACCAGGACCTGCATGTCCCGGCAAATGCCCTCACTCCGTCCGCGTTGGCGGTGCACGCCGCCGTTCTGGCCGCGAACGGCAATCTCGCCGACGCGGAAAAAGAAGCATCGCAGGTCCCGCGAAACAGTCTCCTCCCCGAGGAGCGAGCGTTAATCGAAAGCCTGACGACCCTCGAAAAAGCTGACAACTGAAAGGTAAAAGCGGAAACGAAAACGTGGGAGCGGCCTTTGCGCCGTTTTCGCGCAAATTCACCGCGGCGGGCCGGAAAGCAGAAAAACGATGCGAGGACGCACCGCACTCCGAAAGCTTCTCGCCACTTCGGGGCGTTTCTGAGAGCCGGGCACCCCCGGTAACAAAATCTTCACGAAAAAGATGAAAAAAGTCTTGCCAAAAAATTTGAAAGCCTCATTTTCGGCGCCGAAACAGCCCAACCACGAGGGAAGTAGGCGATTTAAAGACTCCTAATCCTCCTCTCCAAAATGCAATCCTCAACCCTGGAAATCATGCCTCCGAAAACCGATCCCTACGCCACCCGCAGCGCCCGCGCCGCTGACTTTATTCTGATCCTCCTCGCGCTCCTGGCGATTCTCTTCGCCGTCTGGACCGCGCCCCACGCCCAATCCAGTTCGAACGGTACTCAAAGCAGGGCAATCCCCCTCTCCACTGAAATCGCCACGCGATGAGTTCACCGGGAATAAGTCCAATGAATCCTCACAATCTGGCCCGAAGTGTCAAATGTTTAGGCACAGCCCCACTTTCTCCCAGACCGATGCCGTTATTCGCGGTGCCGTCCATTCTTCTCCACTGGTCGCTAAACGGGGTCATTAGAGCGGTTATCGGCGCGTTTTTATTCGTCGGCACCGGATATGCTCAAAGTAATGGAGATACTCTACTGTGGGACTCCACAAGTGCTTCATCTTGGATCAACGCCACGGCTTGGTGGGATGTTCAAACCGGCGCTTTCAACTCGCTCAACACCACGGCTAATCGCAATAAGACCTACAATTTTCTGTTCCAGGGGACCGGCACTAACAGCACAGTTGCACCCACAGCTATGACTCTGACGTCTAATAACTTTTATGCGACGAGCATCATCTTCCAGAACAATTTCAACACCACCAACACAACGAGCTTTTCGGACGGCGGTAGTACCAATAGCATTTTGACGCTCGGTGCAGGATCGGGTAGCGCTGGCGGAGCCGCGACGCCTTGGAATATTGCTGATAACGCTTCCTCAGGGAGTGTCAATTTTATACCAACAACTAGCACAGGGAATCTTTCCTTATCCCTTTATGCAGGTGGCACAATTAGCGTAGCTTCGGGCGCTTCAATGGCCTTTTCGACCGCTATTAATGACTTCGACGCGACTCACACGGGCGGAATCACCAAAACAGGAACTGGAACGGTGACGCTTTCGGGCACAAATACATATAGCGGTGGGACGACAGTTCAGGGAGGCACTCTTCTCATTAACAACACGTCAGGCTCAGGGTACTGGCAGCGGTGCGGTGACCGTCAACAATAGCGGCAGTACGCTCGGCGGCAGTGGCACGATCAGCGGCCCAGTCACGGTGAATGCAAACGCCAAGATAACCGGGGCAACCGCGGGCTCTATTGGGGCGCTCACTCTGCAAAATAGCGTTACCTTCACCGGAACGAATTCCATTAACTTGGCGACCTACTTCGTCGACCTCGCGGCTGGCGCGAACAATAGCGATCGCCTAACGATTGGGGGAGCGCTAAATCTCTCAAACATTTTCGATCAAATTCAGTTCAATGGAACGGCGGATGGAACAAGCAGTTACGTGCTTGCAACGTATTCGTCGATCACGGGAACATTTGATTTTACCAACACTCCGGCGGGCTACCAATTAATTTACGGAACGAACACTCTCACTCTCGCTCCCGTTCCCGAACCCTCAACCTGGGCCGTTGGACTCCTTTCGGTCGTGGTGCTCGCCTATTCCCAACGCAGTAAATTTTCGCACGGCAGGCGGCGGCTGCGCGGACCAGTTGGGCAAGGGGCTTAACTTCCACTCATCGCGCGCTGCACCTTGCGCATCGCGTCGAGGTCAGTCCCGGCCAAGAAACCTCGAGCGCACGACTCGGGGTCCGCACGACTCGGGGTCAGTCCTCACTTTTGACACAGTTTCTGCGTCCGGCGTCGATTTCTTGCTTCGGGGCGAGGGACATGCTCTGCCCAAGAGAGCTTTATCCGCGGATGCTCACGCCAAGTCCGATCACCAAGCGGATCGTTCGTCCAGGCGGTGCGGTCAAAAGGTCGCCGTTCCTTTGATCTTCGTTCCTGGTTATCGCGGAAAGGCTGCAGGTGGGGCGTCTGCCCCACAGTTTGACCGCGAATTCAGCCTGGGAACGCAATCGCGGCGGAATTTTCCGGGCGCCTGCAACCTGCGCTAGCTGTGCGGACTCAAGAGGTTTCATGAATAAATCGAGTTCGGATCTTCCGATGCAAAATTAGCCAACGGATCCATTTGACGCCTTCCGGGAGTTTTGATTTGATGGCTGTCCCGCCGGGATTTTCAAAGCCATGGCGTCGCAAGTTGATTCAGAACGGTCTCATCGTCCCTATCCGCTCGACGTGCTCGTGGGGGCGCGGTCGGGGTCAGGTCGCGGTCGGGGGTCGCGGTCGGGGTCAGTCCTCACTTTTGACACACTTTCTGCGCTCGGAGTCGATTTCTTTTTTCGGGGCGAGCGACACGCACTCTGCGCAAGAGAGCTTTTTGCGCGGACTCACGCCAAGTCCGATCACAAAGCGGATCGTTCGTCCAGGCGGTGCCGTTGAGATCGCCGTTCCTTTGATCTTCGTTCTGGTTATCGGGGATAGGCTGCAGACCGGCGTCTTCCCCACAGTCTGACTGCGAATTCAGCGGAGAACGCAATAGCGGCGTAATTTTCCGGCCCGCCTGTAACCTGCGCTAGCTGTGCGAACTCAGGAGGTTTTTCATTAAGAAATCGAGTTGCATCTTCGAATGCAAAATTAACCAACAGATCCAGTTGACGTCTTCCGTGAGTTTTGATCTGATGGCTGTCCCGCCGGGATTTTCAAAGCCATGGCGTCGCAAGTTGATTCAGAGCGGTCTCATCGTCCCTATCCGCTCGACGTGCTCGCGTGGCTGCTGGCGGTGGTTTTGATCGCGGCCGGACTCTCGCTCGTCCCTCCCAGGCATGACGAGTCCGGCCGGAAGCCCGACGCGCCTTTCTCGTTGGTGAAGAATTTCTTCAAGAAGACGGTCGGCGCTCGCGTGGTGGAGGCCGAGACTCGGAAAGCACCGGCTCCGCCAGCCGTGGCTGCGCCGATGCCTTCCCCGCGGACGAACAGCCACTAATAGGTCCCCATCCGCCGGAGACGGCCGGACGGTCGCTGTTAATGGTTATTGGTTGTTTGGATGGGGCCGCAGCGGAGATTGAGCGGCTTTTGGAGCGCCTTGGGAAAGGGCTGCCAGATTTGAGAAACGCGGACGGGATGGCGCCCGTCCCTCCAGGCGGCGGGATGGCCGAGGGGGCGCTGTTCTTGGGGAAACTGGGCAGGCGGGGCGCCCGCCCTACAATTCCGACCATCAACCGGGGTCAGCCCCTCCACTTGCTTATTCTCAAATAGCCAACGACTGTGGCGCGCTCTTGGATAAGTTCTGTTCTGTTCGTAGTGCGGTAGATCGTCAGGTGAGATTCCTCATTGGTGATTCTGAAACCCGATTCCCGGGAACGGCTCTGTAGCTCGCCAGTTATTGCTCCAAAATCACAAATACAATGAAACTATACGTAGGAAATCTCTCTTTTGAGACCACTGAAAACGATCTGCGCGACCTCTTCGCGCGATCACGGCAACGTGACCGATGTCGCCATTATCAGCGACCGCGAAACCGGCCGCTCGCGCGGCTTCGGCTTCGTCACCTTCATGCGATGCGGACGGCGCCAACGCTGCCGTCACCGCCCTGAATGGCAAGGAAGTGCAAGGCCGCGCCCTCACGGTCAACGAAGCGCGTGCGCGCGAAGAACGCTCCGGCGGCCAGTTCGCCGGCGGACGTCGGTAATCCACCGCTTCTGATTTCGCAGGCCGGCGCCCCCGCAATGGGGCGCCGGCTTTGCAGATCGGGATCAAAATACTCATGGCTGTAGACCCAAGAAAAGCGATCGAGATCGAAGGCAAGGTAATGGCCGTGCTGGCCGGCACCATGTTTCGGGTGCAATTGGCGAATGAGCACGTCGTGCTCGCCCATATCTCGGGCAAGATGCGGAAGCGCTTTATCCGGCTGACCACGGGCGACCGGGTCCGCCTGCAAATGTCCCCCTACGACGTCGACAAGGCGCGCATCGTTTACCGGCTTGGCGTAGGGCTGCCGCTGGAGAGACGGGCGCCGTTCCGTCCGTGTTTGTTCTCCCCCTGGATCTTTTTTAGAAAGGCCGACGACACGGCAGTCGTGCCTCCAGGCGGGGAGCGCCCGAAATATTCCTGCTCTCCTGCTTTCCTGATTCAATCCTGATTCCGCCCTTCTCCTTAGATCCTGGCCAGGCGAAGCGCCCGGCCTACAAGGGATCAGCTTTCTACCTTCTACTTTCCACTTTTCACTTTCTCCTTACATTCCGCCATGCCTTACAAAGACATTACCCCGCCCGCCGGCGAAAAGATTACCATCGCACCGACAAACTGACCGTGCCGGATAACCCGGTCATCCCCTTTATTCGCGGCGATGGCACCGGCCCCGACATCTGGGCGGCGAGCGAGCGGGTGTTGGATGCGGCGGTCGAGAAGGCCTACGGCGGCAAGAAAAAGATCTCCTGGTTTGAGGTCTTCGCCGGCCAGGCGGCCAAGGATAAATTCGATAACTGGCTGCCGGATGACACGGTCGAGGCGTTTCGCGAATATCTGGTCGGGATCAAGGGACCGCTGACCACGCCGGTCGGCGGCGGGATCAGCTCGCTCAACGTCGCGCTGCGTCAGATGCTCGATCTCTTCGTTTGTCTGCGGCCGGTGCAATAGTTCAAAGGCGTCCCCTCGCCCGTGAAGCGCCCGGAGAAAGTGGACATGGTGATCTTCCGCGAGAACACCGAAGACATTTATGCCGGCATCGAATGGGCCGCGCGGCACGCCGGAAGCGAAGAAGGTGCTTGGTTTCCTCGAGAAGGAATTCCCGAAGGCAATTCGGCAAGATTCGTTTCGGCACGGAAGAAAAGGCGAAGGAATTTTGGAAGGCGGTCGGGCGCGCAGAGATTTCCCGAGCGATGTGCGCGTCGGCGTCGGCATCAAGCCGGTCAGCCACTCCGGCAGCGTGCGCCTGATCCACAGCGCGATCAGCTACGCGATCAAGAACAAGCGCAAGAGTGTGACCCTGGTGCACAAGGGCAACATCATGAAGTTCACCGAAGGCGCGTTCCGCGATTGGGGCTATGAGATGGCGAAGTCGTTCTTCGGCGCGGAGGAAATCGATGGCGGTCCATGGTGCAAGATCCCGGATGGGCAAGCCGGGCGCCGGGATTGTGATCAAGGACGCGATCGCCGACATCACCTTGCAGCAGGTGCTGACGCGGCCGGACGATTTCGACGTCATCGCGACGCTGAATTTGAATGGCGATTACCTGAGCGACGCGCTCGCCGCGCAGGTCGGCGGCATCGGCATCGCGCCTGGCGGAAACATCAATTACATCACTGGCCACGCGGTTTTCGAAGCGACCCATGGCACCGCGCCGAAATACGCGAACCAGGACAAGGTGAATCCGGGCTCGGTCATTCTGTCGGGGGAGATGATGTTCCGCTACATGGGCTGGACGGAAGCGGCCGATTTGATCGTGAAGGGTTTGAATGGCGCGATCGCGAGCAAACGGGTGACCTACGATTTCGCGCGGCTGATGGAAGGCGCGACCGAAATCAAGTGCTCCGACTTTGGCGATAACGTGATCGAGCACATGTAGGGGGGCGAGAAATTGTAGGGCGGGCGCTCCGCCTGCCCAGTTTCCGGACCGCCAAGCGAAAGCTTGCCCTGCTAAATGCATGCGGAATAACATTTCAAGCGATGGCGCATCCCCCGCGAATTCCAGTCTGGCTAGGAGCAGACCAGGAGGTCGTCTACTTCTCAACCTTCTGCGTTGCGCGCCGCGAAAGAGTGCTGGCCAACGACGAGGCCTGGGCTGCATTCAAATCCGCGATTGCACGCCTAACGAATTGGAACGTGATCGCCGCGATCCTTATGCCGGATCATGCTCACTTTCTCACTTTCTGATCGCACCCAACGATCGCGAGGCCGCGATCGGGAATGCAGCCGGCGCGCTCAAGCGCTGGATGCGGATCGAATTGGCAGCGGAGTGGGAGTGGCAACCGGGAAGCTTTGATCGGCTACTGCGCTCGAGTGAGTCGGCTCAAGAGAAATGGGAATACATCCGCGTGAATCCAGTCCGTGCCGGCTACGTGAAGAATTGGCGAGATTGGCCGTGCCGCATCGGTTTCGAATTGTAGGCGCGGGCGCTCCGCCTGCCGCGGGCCTTGGATTGAGAAACTGGGCAGGCGGAGCGCCCGCCCTACTACCTCAGACGGCCGGGCCTTGCCCAGCCAGCGTCGCCGGGTTAACTCTCGAACCATGCATCGCTTTCGACCGCTCGCCGCTGCCCTCGCCCTAACGATCCTGCCGCTTTCGCTTTTGGGCGCGGCTTCGCCTTCACCAGCGCCGCCGGCATCCGCGAACTCCGGAGCGACTTCGGCGCAGGAACGCGCGGATCAGTTTCTCTCACTGGTCAACGCCAGCTACCAGGCGCTCTACCGAGTGAATAGCGAAGCCCAGTGGAAAGCGGTCACCGACGTGAAACCGGAACATGACGCCGCTTCCGAGGCGGCCGGGAAAGCGTATGCCGCCTTTAACGGCAACCCGGCGGTCATCCAGGAAGCGCGCGATCTGCTCAAGCGCAAAGCGGACCTCGAGCCGCTAACCGTGCGCCAGCTCAACCAGGTGCTGCTAAATGCAGCCGAAGGTCCGATGACCAATCCGCTGCTCGTCACGCGCCGGATCACGAGTGAAACCAGACAGGCTTCGTTCCTGAACAGCTTTCAGTTCAAACTGAAAGGGAAACCGATCACGGTGAACGAGATCGATAACCTGCTCAACTCGAGCAGCGACCTGGCCGAACGCAAAGCCGTCTGGGAAGCATCGAAGGAGATCGGCCCGACCTTGAGCACGAATCTCATGATCCTGCGCGACCTGCGCAATGGAGTGGCGGGCGAGATGAATTATCCCGACTACTTTTCGCTCGAGGTCGCCGCTTACGGCATGTCGACCGAGGAGATGGAGAAGATGAACGAGAAGTTCATGGACGATCTGCGGCCGCTCTACCTGCAACTGCACACCTGGACGAAATACAAGCTGGCCGAGAAATATCATCAACCGGTGCCGGACAAGATTCCGGCTCATTGGCTCAATAATCGTTGGGCCCAGAACTGGACCGGGCTGGTCGAGGCGGCGGATATCGATCCATATTTCAAGGGCAAAACGGCCGAGTGGATCGCGAAAACGGCCGAAGAATTTTATACCGGGCTCGGCTTCAAGCCGCTGCCGGCGAGCTTCTGGGTGAAATCAGATTTGTATCCGGTGCCGAAAGGCGACAAACGCAAAAAGAATACGCACGCCTCCTGCTGGCACATCGATCTCGAGAACGACATCCGTTCGCTGCAAAGCATCGAGCCCAACTCGGAGTGGTTTTACACTGCCCATCATGAGCTGGGGCACGGACATTATTTCGAGGCCTACACCCGGCCGGAAGTGCCGCCGCTCCTGCGCATCGGGGCTGCGCCCGGCTTCCATGAAGGCATCGGCGAATTGATCGCGCTCGCTTCCAGTCAGGTGCCGTATTTGCAGGCGAAAGGCATTTTGCCGGCTGACTTCAAGGCGGACAAGACGGCTTTCCTGCTCGATGACGCGCTGGCCCGTTCGGTGCCCTTCATTTTTTTCGCCTCCGGCACGATGACCCATTGGGAAGCGGACATCTACGCGCATCAGCTCCCGCAGGACGATTGGAACGGTCGCTGGTGGCAGTACGTGAGCAAATACCAAGGCGTCGAGCCGCCGGAGAAGCGCGACGAAAAGTGGGCCGATTACTCTTCCAAGACGCACATCAACGACACGCCGGCTTATTATTACAACTACGCGGTTGCGACCGTGCTGAAGTTCCAGCTGCACGACTACATCGCGCGCAAGATTCTGCATCAGCCGCCGCAATCGTGTAACTACGCGGGCAACAAAGAAGTCGGCGCCTGGCTGGAGAACATTCTGGAGAAAGGCGGGACGGAAGATTGGCGCAAGGTGCTGAAGGAAGCGACCGGTGAAGAGCTTTCGACTCGCGCGATGGTCGAATATTTCCAGCCGCTGATGGCCTGGCTGGAGGAGCAAAATAAAGGTCGCAAGATTGGTTGGGAAGAAGACGCGGAGATCGAGAGTCACGAGGAGAAAGAGCGCGAGGAGCGTGAACGCCGCGAGCACTCCGGGAGCGAGGAGAACGGTTAGGCATGATGGAGGGACGGGCGCTGTCCCGTCTGTGGTTGAGTCGGCGATTTTCCTGAAGCGTGGCGACAACTCCGGGGAGCGCACGCGCCTCGCGTGTCAATTCGGCGCCTCGCCGAATTGCCGGAGCGGACGGAAAGCTGCCGTGCTTATCGGAAATCTTCGCGCGGAAGTGTTAGCGGCGAGGCACCGCAAACTGCACGCGAGGCGCGTGCGCTCCCCGGATGAAGACTTCGCGCCTACCGACACTAGAGCGCGGTTGTAGGACGACGCCCGGCCATCCAATTTTCTGATTTTAGGGAAATCGGAACTCCAGACGGCCGCCAGCGGCGGCTTGCCCTGCAAATTGATTGTCGATTAGCTTGACCTCATGGCTTCGCAATCTCTCTGGCAGCGTTTTCAGCAATATTACCTGCGCTACGACGACCTCGGCTTTTCGATCGACATCAGCCGGATGCGGTTTCCGGATGGCTTTTTCGAAAAGATGCAGCCGCAGGTCGAGAGAGCTTTCGCCGCCATGCGCGAGCTGGAGTCCGGCGCCATCGCCAACCCCGACGAAAAGCGCATGGTCGGCCATTACTGGCTGCGCGATGCGCAGCTCGCGCCTAACGACGAGCTGCGCCGCGAGGTCACCGACACGAGGGAGCGAATACAAAAGTTCGCCTCCGACATTCACGTGGGCCGCATCCCGGCGCCGAGCGGCAAGCCATTCGAGCGCGTTCTCCTGATCGGGATCGGCGGCTCCGCGCTCGGGCCGCAGTTCGTCGCGGATGCGCTCGGGTCGGCGAGCGATCTGATGGCGATTTATTTCTTCGACAACACCGATCCCGACGGCTTCGACCGGGTCTTCGGGGAAATCGGCGAGGATCTCGATCACACCCTGGTCGTGGTGATTTCGAAATCCGGCGGCACCAAGGAAACCCGCAACGGCATGCTGGAAGCCGAGGCGCGCTTCGCCAGGGCGGGTCTGGACTTCGGCAAACACGCAGTCGCCGTCACCGGGGCAGGCAGCGAACTAGATCAATATGCGGAACACCACGGCTGGCTGGCGCGTTTCCCGATGTTCGACTGGGTCGGCGGGCGCACTTCGGTGATGAGCGCGGTCGGCCTGTTGCCGGCGGCGCTGCAAGGGATCGACACGGAGCAACTCCTGGCCGGCGCGGCCGCGATGGACGCACACACCGCGTCAGCCGCGGCGCGACCAGAATGCGGCCATGCTCCTGGCCCTGATGTGGTTCTACGCCGGCGACGGAGAGGGCAAAAAGGACATGGTCATCCTGCCCTACAAGGATCGCCTTGCCCTTTTCAGCAAATACCTGCAGCAGCTCGTCATGGAATCGTTAGGCAAAGAAAAAGATCTCGACGGCAAGGTCGTGCACCAGGGCATCGCGGTCTACGGCAACAAAGGCTCGACCGATCAGCATGCCTACGTGCAGCAACTGCGCGACGGCGTCACGAACTTCTTCGCCACCTTCATCGAAGTGCAGCAAAGACCGCGCGACCGATCGGTTTGAGGTCGAGGAAGGCGTCACCAGCGGCGATTATTTGCAGGGCTTCCTGCGCGGCACGCGCGCGGCGCTTTACGAAAGCGAACGCGACTCGATCACGCTCAGCATTCCCGAGGTAGATCGCCTTTCAAGTCGGCGCGCTTGATCGCCCTCTACGAGCGCGCGGTCGGGTTCTACGGCTCGCTGGTCAACGTCAACGCCTATCACCAGCCCGGCGTCGAGGCCGGGAAAAAAGCGGCCACCCGGATTCTGCAACTGCAGCCCAAAGTCCTCGGGCAGCTCGCCAGCGCGGGGCTGACGGCGGAAGCGATCGCGCACCAGATCGACGCCGATCCGGAGGATGTTTATCACGTCTTGCGGCATCTCGCGGCCAACGACTCCTCGATCGAGGTAAGCGGCGACGAGCCGGGCAGCGAAAAATTTTCACGGATGAGGTAGCGCAGATCGGCCCAGCGCCTAGATTCGCTCCGCCCCGCGCGACCCGACGCGCGCGGCTCTCCCGTAGTGCAACCCGAGCCGAATATTTCATGGACTGAGCTGACGCAATTCGTCGGCCAGTTGAATCACGACCTGCGCAATCACCTGAACGCGGTCGAACTGCAGGCGGCGTTCCTGAACGAGATCGTGGAGGGCGCCGAGGCCAAGTCGGAGATCAAGCGGCTGCGCGAAATGACCGGGGAACTGGGAGCGCATTTGCAACGACTCTCGACCTCGCTGGCTCGCATCCAGCCCACTCCGATGCGTTACCTGGCCCGGGAATTCGTCGAGGACCTGCAGGCCCGCCTGGCTGTCGAGCAGTCGGGAGCGAAGGTGGAATGGCAGGTTTCGTTAGGCGACGAGGCTTTCGAGATCGATCCCCAACTTTTGCAGCAGGCTTTCCTCGAGCTCTTTGCCAACGCAATCCGTCATGGGAGCGACGACGGCGTTCTCGTTTTTGCCGCGCGCAAGGAAGGAAACTCGCTCGAGTTCACCTTGCGGGAACCGAAGAAAAACTTCGACGACAAGACGGAAAATTGGGGCGGACGGCCACTCGTCAGGATGGGGCACGGTCATTATGGTCTTGGCCTCTTCCGGGCGCGCGGTATTTTTGAAGCGCACCATGGCCAACTCCGCGCCCAATTTGATGCCGCCGCAGCGACGCTCGTCACGACCGTCTCACTTCCCCTCCTCCCCTGAACGCGGCCGACTTCCTGGCGCGGGCCCCTTCCGATGACTTCCGATAACCGACGTATTCTTATTATCGACGACGAGCGTCCGATCCTGATGACTCTGGAGGCGTTGCTCGGCCGGCACGGTTATCACGCGGATGTGGCAGCCAACGCCGCCACCGGGATGCGTTTACTCCAGACCAAAACGCCCGCCGTCGTCCTGCTCGATCTCCAACTGCCCGATGCCGACGGTCTGCACATGCTCGAGCAAATCAAAGCCGATCATCCCGGGATACAGGTCATCATCCTGACCGCGCACGATTCGCTCAACAACGCGATCGAATCGATCAAGCGCGGCGCCTATCATTTCATCAGCAAACCGTACGCGCCGGAAGAGCTGCTCAGCCTGATCGAGAAGGCGTTGGAAAAGCAATCGCTCCTCCGCGAGACGCTCGAGCTGCGCGAGACCACCCAGCAATTAAAGAAACGCCTGGCCCAGGCGGAAACGCGGCTGGCACCGGTTTTCAAAAGCAAGGTCATGCAGCAGATCGACGATCTGATCACCGCGATGGCACCTTCCGAGGCCAATGTGCTCCTCACCGGGGAGAGCGGCGTCGGCAAGGAAGTGATCGCGAATGTGATCCACAGCCGCAGCCGAAGAGCAGAACGAGCCGATGGTAAAATTGAACTGCGCCTCCTTCCCGCAGGCCATGATCGAAGGAGAATTGTTCGGCTACGTGAAGGGCGCTTTCACCGGCGCGATGAACGATTTTCCCGGCATGATCGCGGAAGCCCAAGGCAGCACGCTTTTCCTCGATGAGATCTCGGAAATGCCGGCCGAACTGCAGACGCGTTTTTTGCGTGTCCTGCAGGAGCGGGAATTCCGCCCGTTAGGCAGCACCAAGACGATGCGGGCAGACTTTCGGGTGGTGGCCGCGACCAATCGCCCGGTGCAACAAGCGCTGGCCGAAAACCGCCTTCGTTCCGACCTTTACTACCGGCTGAATACTTTCCAAATCGAACTGCCGCCTCTGCGCGAACGCCGCGCCGACATTCCGCCCCTGGTTTCAACTTTTGTGAACACTTTCGCCCAACAATTGGGCAAATCGGAGCCGACCATCACGCCGGAGGCTTTCCAGAAATTGATGGAATATGGATGGCCCGGAAATGTGAGAGAACTGCAAAACGCGATCGAGTATGCGGTCGTGCTCGCGCGTCAGGATCAGATCACGGTCAAAGAACTGCCGGCCGAGGTGCGACTGCCGGTCGCGCTGCAAAAAACTGAGCGCGCCTCCGCCCAGGCGAACGGCCCGGTGCGCAGCCTGGATGACATGGAACGCAGTGCAATTCTCGATGCTCTCGCGCAATGCCACGGTAACAAGAAGAAGGCGGCGGAGCTGCTCGGCATCCAGCGACCGACGCTCTACAACAAGATGAAGCGCTACGAAATCCAGTTGTAGGGCGGGCGCTCCGCCTGCCCAGACTCGATCGAAGGGGCGGTGGATCTACGCGACTGGCCAACCGGAGCGGTCGGCCTACAATCCTCTCGGTGTCTCGTCATCAGGATAAAGTGCTGGAGCATGCGGAGCGTGAGCTCGCGGCTTCGTCGGGTGCGGACATGCCGCACCTCCTCCCGCTTTACCAACGCTTTCTCAAGATCGAAAATCACCGCCTCCGCTTACGGCACCAGGCGGGCGGCGGCGGCCGCGAAGTCTGCGCCAGTCGCGCCGCGCTCATCGACGTGCTCCTGCGCCATATCTTTGGCGCGGCCACCGCGGCGGCGACGGGAAAGAATGGATCGAAGATCGTGCCGGTGGGCCTGATTGCGTTCGGCGGGTACGGCCGCGGCGAGCTCAATCCTGGCAGCGATGTTGATGTAATGTTTCTGCACAAGGAGGGCGGTAAGGAGCTGCCGCCCTGGCTCCAGCAAACGATCGAGCAGGTCCTTTACTTGCTCTGGGATATCGGATTCAAAGTCGGGCATTCCACCCGCACCGTGCCCGAATCCCTGGCCCAGGCCAGCGGCGACATGGTGACCAAGACCTCGATGCTGGAGGCGAGACACCTGGCCGGCGAGGTAGAGCTTTTCCAGCGCTTCCGCGCGCAATTCCGCAAGCAGTGCGTGCACGGCCACGAAAAAGACTACATCGCCGCGCGCATGGAGGATCAGGCCCGCCGGCACGAGAAATTTGCCAACAATGTTTACCTGCAGGAACCGAACGTGAAACGCGGCTGCGGGGGGCTGCGTGACTACCAGAATCTGCTCTGGATCACCTTCTTCAAGGAAGGCGCCCTAACGACTACCCACCTGGAAGGCCGAAGATTGGCTCAGCCTGAGCGATCGGCGCCGGATCGATGCCGCCTATGATTTCCTTCTCCGGGTCAGAACCCAGCTCCATTACACTAATGAGCGCGCGACCGACGTCCTGCACCTGACCTTGCAGCCAGAGGTCGCCCGCCGCCTTGGCTATGGCCAGAAGACGCCCGTCGGTCGGAGCGAGGCGTTCATGAAAGATTACTACGAGCACACTCGAAATATCTTTCGCATCACCGAACGCCTAACGGAGCGTTTCGCCACCGGCACCGCCACGACGACCCGGCGACTGTTCTTTCCCCTCCTTACTCGGCGCAAGCTGCCGGAGACGCATTTCGAGAATTTCTTCAGCCGCGCCGGACAACTCCACGTGAAAGACCGCGATCTCTTCAACCGCGAGCCGGAACAGATCATGCAAGCCTTCGAGCACGCGCAGGAACGCAAGCTCGCTGCTGAGCGCAGAATTAAACGACCTGCTCAGCCGCCGGCTCCGCCTGGTCACGCGTGACTTTCGCTATGCCAGGGCGCCGCGCGAGATTTTTGCCCGCATCCTGCGTCGCAAGGGAGAGGTGGCGCGCATCCTTCGCATGATGCACGAGGTCGATTTCCTCGGTCGCTATTTGCCGGAGTTCGGACATCTCACCTGCCTGGTGCAGCACGAATATTTTCATCGTTATACGGCCGACGAACACACCCTCGTCTGTCTCGAAAAACTCGACGCGCTCTGCAGCACCGACGATCCGAAACTGAAGTCCTACCAAAAGCTCTTCGAGGCCCTGCCGGATCCCTACGTTCTCTACCTCGCCCTGCTCCTACACGACACCGGGAAAGGCGTGGGGGCGCGGCCGCATTCGGAAGCGAGCGCGCTTTTCGCCCAAGGCGTGGCCACCCGCCTCCACCTTTCTTCCGAGCAGCGTCGAGAGCTCGTTCTGTTGGTCGACCATCACGTCACTCTTTCCAGCATGGCCCAGCAGCGGAACGTCGACGATCCCGCGACCGTGATCGAGTTTGCCAACATCGTAAAATCACAGGCGAACCTGGACGCCTTGATGTTGCTCACCCTGGCTGATGGCCAGGGCACAACTGCTGCCTGGTCGGATTGGAAGGAGTTGCTCGTCTGGCAACTTTACCACGCGACCGCGCGTTATTTGCAGGATCAGGAGGGATTCATCACGCAGGTCAAAATCGAGCGCGACCGGTTACGCGAGGCCGTTGCCGCCAGGCTGACAAAGGATTTCGGGGACGAAATCGAAGCTCACTTCGATTACATGCCGGATAATTATTTTCGCGCCTTTGGGGTCGATGAAATCGCGGCACATCTCGATCTCTTCCGCACCTTCTGGCATGACATTTACGTGGGAGACCAACCGGCTTACGCGCCCGCCCTTCGCTGGGAAGCGCTACCCGAGCAAGGGCATAGCGTCGTGTCGATCTGCACCTGGGACCGCCTGCAACTGCTGGCCAACATTGCCGGCGCTTTCGCGGTTGCTTCGGTCAACATCCTGAGTGCGGATATTTTTGTGCGCGGCGACAACCTCGTGCTGGATGTGTTTCGTGTCCGCAACAAAAAGCTGGGGCCGGTCACCGACCCACACGAGATCGGGACGGTCGAGTCAGTTCTGCGCATCGCCCTGGAAGGTGAGCAATTCGATGTCGGCCCGCTCCTGACCAATGTCCGCCGCAAAAGTGCGAAGCGCCCAGCGGAAATCGATTTCCCGACCAAGGTCACGATCGAAAACAAGAGTCATCCCACCTCCACTCTGATCCAGGTGGAAACGCCCGATCGCCTCGGGCTGCTTTACGATTTCGTAGCCAGCCTCGCCCGCAACAACGCCTACATCGCGCTCGCTCGGATCAACACCGAGAAGGGCGCGGCGATCGACACCTTTTATGTGACCGATGCCATCAGCCGGGGGAAAATCACCGATGCGAAGCGGATCGATCAGTTGCAATCCGAACTGACGCAGGCGGCGGTGCGGCCGCGTGCCTAACGAGGCCGGAAGCAACAAGCGTTTGGCCGAAAGGGCGGACGCGTATACCTTCCGCCGCCTATGAACGTTCTCATTCTTGCCGCCGGCTACGCCACCCGCCTCCATCCGCTAACCCTAAACAAGGCCAAGCCTTTGCTGGAAGTGGCGGGCAAACCGATGATCCAGTGGGTGCTCGATAATCTCGCCCCAATCCCCGACCTCAAGACCGTCTACGTGGTGACAAACGATAAGTTTGCGGCCGATTTCCAGGCTTGGGCCGACCAATATAAGGCGTCGCAGCCGAAGATTACCTTCAAGATCATCAATGACGGCTCGCGGACCGACGACGACAAACTGGGCGCGATCGGCGATATTCGCCTCGTCATCACGCGCGAGGATTTAAGCGGCGAACCGCTCATCGTGGTCGCGGGTGACAACCTTTTCAGCGAGCCGTTGGCGGATTTCGCGAGCCAGGCCAAAGGTTCGGCGGCCACCCTCGCGACCTACGACGTCGGCGATCTGGAGGCGATGAAAAAATATTCCAGCATCAAGACCGATGCCGACGGGATCATCACCCATTTCGAAGAGAAGCCGGAGAAACCCGACAGCACACTGACCGGAATTGCCCTCTACTATTTTGCGCCCGAAACGCTCGAGCTTTTCACGACCTACATCGCGGCCGGGAATAATCCGGACCAGCCCGGACGCTTCATTCAATGGCTCTACACCCGCCGTCCGATCAAGACCTACCAAATCCGAGGGACCTGGTACGACATCGGGAGCAAAGAAACACTGGAAGAGGCGAACAAGATTTTCGCTCAGTTCGTGTAGGAACGGAAACGGGTTGTTCTTCCGGGTCCGTTAGGTGAGACGGCCTTCGTCGAATTCGATCAGGTCGAAATAGGTGCGGATATCCTTGCGCCCCGCCCCTCCCGCCTCTTTGAGAAAATGAACGAAACGCGCTTTCTTTTCCGCGGTGTCGGGATGGCGCGAGATCATCGCCTGATTCCAGCGTTCAACCTCTTCGGGGGCGTGCCGGGCGGCATTTTTCTCGACCCAGCTGAGCACGGCAACGTCATCCTCGAGGTCGTTCGCCGCTTTCTCGAAGGCATCGGGATCGAGCTTGAGGAAGGCGAACAGATGTTTGTCGAATCCGACCGTCTTATAATTGTAACCATCGAGCAGGCCCTTGCGATGGAGCCGTGCCTTGTCGATCAAGCGCGGCAAGTGAACGTAGCCGCCGAGCCGGTCGTACGGACTGCGCGGAAGCAGTTTTTGCATCAACCTCACACTAGGAGGTGGCTGGCAAACCGAAAGGGTGCGGTGGTGGACGGACTTTGCCCACGCGACGCGGCTTGGTCGTTTCTTCCACTTCCGGGATGAGTTCCGCCTGCTCCCATTTCTTGCGACCGATAATGAGCTGGCCGGAAAAGGTGCCGCCTTTTTCGACGTTGATCGAGCGCGCGACGACGTTGCCATCGAGCGAGCCGTGGCTGCGAATCGTTACCACCGTCTCGGCGACGATCTCGCCGCTCATCTTTCCGCGAATTTCGATCGAGCCGACCTGGAGCTGCCGGAAAAATTGCACGTCGGCCTTTTTGCCGATCAACACTTCCGGCGCGGAAAGCTTTCCCTGCACTTTGGCGGGGGCACGAAACTCTACTTTTTCGATGCACTGGAGGCTGCCGCGGAGCTTGCCGTCGATGATGGCCGAACGGCAAACGACACTGCTGCTGCTCAAATCACCGGAGGAGGTGACGTGCACCTGGCCATGGGTGCGAATGGCCCGGCTGAAAGCGGTGGTAATCTTATAATCGCGCAGGTCCATGTGGACGCTGCAGGAGGGACAAATCGTGGAACTGGCCGCGGAATTCAGTTCCTGCACCGTGCCGCAATCGAAACACGCCACCGAAGTAATGCGAGGGCGATTCCACATCCCCTCGACTCGCTGCAATAACGATTGTGCGGCCAGAAGCCCGCCGCCCAGTTCGAGAACTGCCTTCTTCGAGGTCTCAACCGGTGCGCTGGCCGCGACAACGAAATGTTTGCCGCACTGGCGGCAAAGAGTGCTCTTGGCCGCGGCATACTCCATCTGTTTGAAGCCGCAGTGTGGACACTCCACACCAACCTTGGGAGGCGACTTGGCCACAGATGCGCCGCCGTCTAACGTTTAGGAACGACCGGCAAAGGCCGTCTTGGCGGGGGCCGGTGACTCGTCGTTACGCACAATCTCGGGGCGAGTTGCGCTGCTATTGGGGGCGGCAGTGGTGGTCTTTCCGCTGGTCACTTCCGATTTGCCGATGAAGGTCGCACCTTCCTCGATCACGAGGCGGGCCGCTTTCAGGTCGCCCTGCAGAGTGCAGCGCGACTTCAGCTCGCAGCGTTCGCCCACCGTGATGTTGCCCTGCACTTTTCCATACACGGTAATCGACTTGGTTTTGATCTCGCCGCGAATGTCGGCGTTTTCTCCGATCGTGAGGACTCCGTCGGAATTGATTTCGCCCTCGACTTTACCGTCAATCATCAACTCCTTCTGAAATTTGATGCTGCCTTTGATTTCGACATCTTTCGAGAGGACGTCTTTGCCAGTATGTTCGGCCATATATTTTTGCTCGGTCATTATTGATTGTTTAGGTGTTTCCTCTCGGTAAGAAGAAACCGGTTTCTCCTCAGCAGGACTCGGGCCGGGCGAAGTAGGTTCGCTCGAGGGCGCGGGCCTTTGCGGGATGAATTTTTTTAACACGCAGCATTATTATGAGCCAGAGCCTCTCCTGTCAACGCTTTGGCACCTCAAAGCGACAGATTTTTAACGCAAACCCCGCGTTTGATAGACTTTACAAGCATCGTTTTGACCGACAAGAACTAGAAAATCAGGAACTTGTGACGGGCTGCGGTCGAGGGTCAAAGCAAACGCCTGCAGGGGGGCAGTTTGCCCGAGAATAGCGGCCGAATTCGCTGTCACGCGTTCGCCATCCGCGGCCAGCACCCATTTCACTCGTAATCGACTGAGAATTGCCTCCGCCTCATCCGGGGAACGGGCGAGGAAGAATTGCGCGGTCGCCACGATTCCGGGGAGGCTTTCGTGCGAGCTTCCTGCCACTACTGGCTGTCCGGACCAATAGGCGGTCGCGGGGGCCAACCACCAGGGCGCCATGATTGCGGCGCGCTCGGCTCCGGCCAGCGAAGTAGCCGCCATCCGCCATTCCAACTTCTCCCGCCGATCTGTCAGCCGGCGGGCGAACGCTTCCTCGTTAGGCCAAAGCTGCCCCTCCCAAAATTGCAACAACGGCCAGAGGGTCAGGAGCAGGGCGCATCCCGTCGCCCATCGCGACCTAACGACATTAAGTTGGGCCGGCAAAGTAAGGAGAAAAATAAGCGCACAGAAATATCCCCAGCGCGCCTGCCAGCAGGTGAGACCAAGGGAAAGGAGCAGGAGACCGAGGAAAGGAAGACCGAGCTGACCTCGCCGCAGGGCAAGCACAAGCAGAATCGGACTAACGATAAGCAACCCGCCCAGCCAGGCGAACCAAACAGGATTCGTTAGGCCAACTCCCCGCAGTTCCCCAATGGTGGCAGACCAGGTGTCGAAGAAAGGCTCCGCGCCAGGCCATTCCGGCATGCGGCGCTCGACCGATGCGGCCAGCAAAACCATCCCAAGAAGAATCCACCAGCCGGGTCGAACCAAGGGCGTCGTTAGGCGGGTGCGCTTGAAAATGAGCCAAAAGAAAACCAGGGCGCCGAGCAGAAGGAGCGGCTCAAAGAGCGAAACCCAGAGGGCCAGGCCCCAACTCAGCCCGCTGACCAAACTCCAGCGGCGCGAAGGCTCCTCCTGCAGCCGCCATTCCGCGGCCAGCGCCACCTGGAGCGTCACGATCAGAAGCGCCTGCTGATCCGGTCGCCCTAGCGCAGTGCCGTGCGCCAGGATTGCGCTCAGCGCGTAAACCAGCAGCGGAATAAATCGACCGACGGCGGGCAGGTAGCGCGACCACCACCAGAGAAACCATCCCCCGCCCAAGGCCAGCAAGGGCGCGACGATCGCGCCCGCCAGGTCGAGCGGCTGGGCGGTAAAGGGGCGCAGCAGCGCGGCCAGCAAAACGATTAGATAATCGAGCGGCGCGGTCGTGTGCGGACTGATCCCGACCGGATAATTCTCGAAATCATGCCGCCTGACGATCGTGCCGGGATTTTCCAAGACCATTCGCGCCCGCGTCATCCGGGAATAACAATCGGCATCGAGAAAGTAGATTTTCCCGTCGATGAAAACGTCGGCATAATTCGCGCAGCGCGGGGCGAGGACGAGCACCGAGAGGAGCACGATCTGCACGACCGTCCAGCATCCGCGCAGTGCGCGGCCCCGCAGATCGCCATTCGAAGATCGCAAATCGAAAAATTCCCTGGGCCCACCAGGATTCGAACCTGGGACCAAGGGATTATGAGTCCCCTGCTCTAACCGCTGAGCTATAGGCCCGTATGCTGGGGCAATGAAAGCACGAACACTGCTCAATAACCAACCCAGAAAGCAAGCCAGGCACCAAGATGGAATTAATCGGCACAACGCCTGCTGGACGATGACCTGCCCGACGAATTAACCAGTCGAGAATCATTTCAGCGGGGACAGGTCAGTTCTTTTCCACTGGAATTATATTCTCCGCACTGGATAGAACCGGGCTCCTTATCATGTCTCTTCGCAAGCAACCGCGCTCCAAACGCCGCCGCATTATCCTGAAATTCGGTTCGGGCACTCTCACCCGGCCAAACGCCTACGGCCTCGACCTGAAACAATTCGCCCGCCTCAGCGCGGAAGTCGCGGCGCTCATTCAGCAAGGGCACGAATGTGTCACGGTCACGAGCGGCGCGGTAGCAGCCGGCATTGGCGCCCTTGCCTTGACCGAACGTCCAACCGATCTCGCCACCGCCCAGGCGAGTGCGGCGGTCGGCCAATCGAAATTGATGCGCGCCTACGAGAATGCCTATGGCCGTTACAAATTGAACGTCGCGCAGCTGCTCCTCACCCACAGTGACCTCGACAGTTGCATTCGCCGCGCCAATGCGCGCAACACGCTGGAGCGCCTCCTCTCCCTGCGCAACGTCGTTCCGATTATCAACGAAAACGATTCCGTCGCCGTCGAGGAGCTCCGATTCGGCGACAACGACCGGCTCTCTGCCGAAGTCGCCACCCTGGCGAACGCAGACCTTCTCATCATCCTGACCCAGGTCGACGGTTTGCTGGATGAGAACGGAAAAGTGATTCCCGTGGTCCGCGATATCGACCGGGTTAAAAAGCTGGCCAACGGAAGCAAGGGTCGCTTCTCGGTCGGGGGGATGGTTTCCAAATTGGAGGCGGTCAAGATGGCGGTCGATTCCGGAATCACTACCGTCATCATCAACGGCCGGCGACCCGACCGCATCGCCGCGGTTCTGGCGGGCGAAATCATCGGAACGCGTTTTGTCGCCCGGCGCACGCTCGGCACCTGACGAATAATCGCGCTGGCCAGGATTGGACTCGCGATCATCTGCGGCAAGAGCGAAATTACTTTCAAGTGGATCTTAAATCTCAAATTCTCGATTTCGGTCAGCGCGCCCGCCAGGCGTCACGCGTTCTTGCCCAACTCAGTAGCGGGCAGAAGAACGACGCCTTGCGCGCGATGGCCGATGAAGTCGTTGCCCAGTCGGCTTCGCTCCTGGCCGCTAACGAGAAAGATCTGGGGCAGGCCCGCCGCCAGAATCTTGCCGGTGCCATGATCGATCGCCTCATCCTCGATCCCGCCCGGATCGAGAAAATGGCCCATGGCATTCGCCAGGTGGCCGACCTGCCAGATCCAGTGGGCGAAATAATCCGCGCCTGGACTCAGCCTAACGGAATCAAAATTTCCAAAGTGCGGGTCCCGATTGGCGTGGTTGGGATCATTTACGAATCGCGACCTAACGTCACCAGCGATGCTGCCGTCCTCTGTACTAAGACTGGTAACGCCACTATCCTGCGCGGCGGCTCGGAGTCGATTCACTCCAACATCGCGATCGCCGCCGCTCTGCGAGAGGGCGGCGCCCGCGCCGGTTTGCCGGCCGACAGTGTTCTGCTCATCCCGCACACGGATCGCGCCGGGGTGCGCCACATGGCGGAAATGGACCGCTACATTGACCTCATCGTGCCGCGCGGGGGCAAAGCCCTGATCGAAGCGGTCGTGAGCGCCGCGCGCATGCCGGTAATCAAACATTCGGACGGAATTTGTACTGTCTACGTCGATGAAAACGCGGATCTCACCATGGCCGCAGAGATTGTGGTGAACGCCAAGACCCAGCGGCCCGGTGTCTGCAATGCCATCGAAACGGTCCTGGTGCACAACGCGGTCGCATCGGACTTCCTGGGCAAACTCGCGCCCCGCCTGGCCCAAAAAAAGGTCGAACTGCGGGCCGATGAAAAGGCTTTCGCGGAGCTCTCCTCACTCGGCTACGAGCCGTTAGGCAAAGCGTCGGAGGACGACTGGAAAACGGAATTTCTTGACCTCATCCTCGCCGTCGGCACGGTCGCTTCGCCTGACGAGGCCATGGCGCACATCGATCGCTTCGGCTCGCACCACAGTGACTGCATCGTCACGCGCGACGCGGAACTGGCCGAGCGTTTCTTGCGCGAAGTCGATTCCGCAACCGTTTATTGGAACGCCTCCACCCGTTTCACCGACGGCAGCGAATTCGGTTTCGGCGCCGAGATCGGAATCAGCACTGACAAGCTGCACGCGCGCGGCCCAATGGGCCTGGAGGAACTCACGACCTATAAATACGTCATCCGCGGCGACGGGCAGGTGCGCTGCTGAAGAGCGCCTGGATTAGCGCCCGCGCGGTGGCAGGAATTTCGGATCGCGCTGCCTAACGAAAGGCATTTCGACCACTTCTCTGAGCTGTACATCTTCCGGATCAAGGTAGGCCGGCACCCCCAGAATGATTTCGTCCTGCTGCACATCGACGCGCAAGGTGCGATGCAGCCAGTCCCAGATCGTGAGGCCGCTCGACCAATTGGCGTTCACCTCGTCTTCTACGATTGAGTGATGAATCCCGTGCAGGCGCGGAGTGACGATAAAGCGTCTCAGCCTCCGCTCCAGCTCCGGAGAAAGTTCGACGTTGGAATGGTGAAACATGATCTCGAGCAGGAGCCCGGTCTGCCAAAGCGAAAGCGCGTACGGACAAACGCCGATGAGCACAATCTGCAGCGCCCGCCACGGCACCGAGAGCATCAGCTCGCCAAAGTGAAAACGAAGCGCGGTCGAGGCATCCATGTCGAGGTCGACGTGATGAGCTTGATGGAAGCGCCAGAGAAACGGCACCCGATGGGTGAGCACATGCCAGAGGTAGAGAGTGTAATCGAGCAAAGCGATCGCGAGGGCGATCTCGAGCCAGGCGGGAAGGGAAAGCTGTTTCAGCAAACCAATCCGCCGCTTTTCTACCCATTGGGCGAGCGGCCTAACGATCGGCTGCTCGGCCAGCTGCACGCTGACCGCACCGCCCATGGCAAGGGCAAGATTGCGCACATTGCGCCGCAATTTCGACTCCACCGCCCGTCGCCGCAGGGGACGGCGATTCTCCAACACGACCAGCAGAGCAAAGGTGCCAAGCGTAAGAAGGGCTCCGAGCAAAGCGGAGACATTCTTTTCGCGAACCTTCTGCATCTCCTGGGAATCGGAACTGCTCACTCAAGTGCTCGCGCCGCAAAGCCGGGAAAAATCTCTTTCCCAAAATCGCCTAACAAAACTACTCTGTCCGCAACGCCGTCATCGGCGTCACCCTCATTGCACGGCGCGCTGGCAGAAAGCAAGCCAGCAGGGCGGCGCTGCCCAGCATGACGCTCGACGCAATCAACGCCACCGGATCGCTGGGACTTACCTGATAAAGCATTTGCGCGAGCACCCGACCGAGTCCCAGCGCCAGGAGAAGTCCAATCCCGAGCGCGAATCCGGTCTGGAGCGCGCCTTGTCGCATGATGAGTGCGAAGACATCCCCGCGATCTGCCCCGAGCGCCATCCGGATGCCGATCTCGCGGGTTCGGCGCGCGACCGAGTAGGCTTTCACGCCGTAGACCCCGACCACCGCCAGGAGCAGAGCGATTCCGCCGAAAATCCCGAAAAGAATCGCACCGAAACGAATCGCCCACAGGCCGACATTCTTTTCCACGATGTTCTCGAACGGCTCGATCCGCAGAACGGGCATCGTGGGGTCAACCTCGCGCAGGGTCTGACGGATCGTCGGCAGCATCGCGTTTACGGAAGCCCGCTCGTCCCGCGCCAGGCGGACCTGCAAAATAACGCCGCCGCTGTAAGCCTGCGCGAGCGGAGCAAAGACGCGGCGCGGCACGTCGCTGCCCAGCACCTCGTGCCGATGTTCGCTCACGATCCCGACGATCGTAAAGTCGTTCGACGAACCATCGCTTGGCGGCAGGCTATAGCGCAGATGCTGCCCGAGGGCGTCGCCTTTCGGAAAAAGCTTCTTCGCCATCGTCTCATCGATGATCAGGACCTTGGGCGACTCCTTGTTCTCGGTTTCGGTATCGGTAAAATCGCGGCCGCGCAAGAGGCGGATACCCATGGTGTTGAACCAGCCCGGCGTGATCGCGGTGAAGAGGCCGCTTGCGCCTGCCTCCGGCGCATTCGGATCGGTCTTGCTGACCGCGGCTTCGTCCAATCGCATGACCCGCCGCGCGTTGGTGAGGTTCCCGTAGGGTAGCATTGTGGTGAGGGCTGCCGCCTTTACTCCGGGCAGGGTGCGCACTCGGTGCGCCGCCGCGAACATCGTTCGCCGCGCGGCTTCTTCGTCTTCCCGGCCGAGGGTGAAATCCATTTCGGCCGAGATTCCGCCCTTGCGATCGAAACCCGGATTCAACCCGCCCGCCTTGAGCGCGCCGCGAACGAACAAACCGGCGCTAAAAAGCAGGGTGAGCGAGAGCGCGATTTGCGCCATCACCAGCAGGTGACGCGGCGCGAAGAAACGATTGAGCCGTCCGACATGGGCCGGCTCGCCGACCTGCTGCTTCAGTTCGTTCACCAAATCCGCCCGCGAAGCCTTTAACGCCGGCCCGAGGCTAAAGAGGAGCGTAGCGACCAGACAGATCAGGAAAGTGACCGAGAGGACCGTCACATCCGGACGCAGATGCACCACGATGGAAAAATTCATCGAACCAAAAAGAGTGCCTAACGAACCCAGGAGCAGATCATTGCTCCAGAGACTGATGAAAAGCCCGAGTGCTCCGCCCGTGATCGCGAGCAATAGCCCTTCGCAAAGCAGTTGCCGGATGATCCGCCAGCGGCTCGCCCCGAGGGCCAGCCGCAGAGCGATCTCCTTGGAGCGATTGGCGCCGCGCGCCAGCAACATATTGGCGAGGTTGAGGCAGGCGATAAGCAAGACCGCGCTGGCCATTGCGAGCAGAAGCGTGCCGATCAGTCCGACCGGTCCGTCATCCGATGGCGTCGTGCTGATGCTGAAGCGCGACGGTTCCTGGATCTGCAACTCCCGCGCGCCGTTCGCTTCCGCCGGCTGGATGGCGGTCAATCGTTTCGCGAGGGCCGGCAGCCGCGCCTTCGTCGACTCGATCGTTAGGCCAGAATTCATCCGCCCGACCAGGTTGAGGGTAAAATTCTTCGGCGCGGCCAGTTCCATTTTGCCGCTCGTGTCACTAAAGGCCGAACCGAGCTGCGAGTAGACGCCAAGCGGCAGCCAAAGGTCCGGCGCGAGGAGCGCGTTGGTGCCGGCAAAGCCATCCGGGGTCACTCCGATCAGGGTATAATTCTGCCCGTTTACGGTCAGCGGTTTCCCGATCAGATCGGCCCGACCGCCGAGCTTCTTCCAATAAGGGTAGCTTGCCACGACCACCGGAACGTTGGCGTTGGGGCGGCATTCCGCCGCGTCGTAGAAGCGGCCGAGCGCCGGCTTGACGCCCATCAGGGAGAAAAAATTCTCCGAGGTCAGGAAAATGAAACTCCGCCGCATGGCCTCGCCCCGACCGATACCGGCGAGCGCAAACGCATCGGCCGCGACATCGGCAAAGACATCGTTACTTTCCCGGAGGGCGCTGAGTTCGTTGTATGAGAACGGCCGGTAGTCGTGGGCCGCACCCTTCCGGGCAGTGAACACATTCACCACCTCGTGCGGCCGCACCGGCACGACCGGGCGCAGGATCACTCCATTGACGAGGGCGAAAATCGCGGAGTTCACCCCGATGGCGACCGCGAGAGTAAAAACCGCAATGGAAGTAAAGCCCGGCGTTTTGATCAGCTGCCGGAGAGCGAACCGAAAGTCCTGTATCATCGCCAAGTGAGATGCGGCTGGCAGCGGCTTTGGATTCAGAATTGTTTGCGGCTTGAAATGCCCTTTATGGGTTTCATCCGATCAGGCGCAGGGCGAAGAGCGACCTCGCGCTTAGACCTCCAGCTGGCTGAGCGTCCGCTCCAACTCGCGCAATCGCGGCTCGAGATCCTGACGAACGCAGCGTTGGTTAAGCATCCAGATTCCCAGGAAGAGCCCGATGCCGAACCCGCTAACGAGGAGGGTGGCAACAAACCCGCGCTCCCACTGCCTGCGATCGATAAAGACGAAGGAAATAGCGAGCGCAATCGGCATCAGATACCACCAGTGGACAGAGCGCAAGAGACCGATCTGGTGCTGCAAGCTGGCGACAGCGGCGCGCAAATGCTCGAGCACACTGCCAGCCGTCTCCGGTCGCAGGCGTTTCGGGCGCCGAAGCGTCAGGTATGCCATCGGACCGCAGCAAACCACGGCCGCAGCGAGGATCAGCCAGCGAGTCGTCCCTTCGGAAAAAGCGAAATACAGAAAGCAGCCGGCCACTACCACCGTCGCTGCCCACTCGCGAATATCGCGCCAGAAAATCGTGCGCTCGAAGCGCTCGCTCGCTTGCGCCAACTGCCAGATTTCTTCCGGCGAAACCGCGACGTCTTCCGCCTGCTGCCCCCAGAGATTCATTATTTCTTCGTTAGTCATGACCTATTTCTTCCTTCAGACGTTCGACCAACTCCCGTTTCAGCCGGAGTAATCGGACGCCCACATTGCTTTCAGAGAGACCAGTGATCTCCGCGATCTCGCGGTATTTCCGGTCATCGAGATACAGGAGGAGCAGCGCGCGATCGGCCGGAGGAAGTTGGCGGATCACTGCGTAAAGGGCCGCGAGCCGCGGATCGGCGGCCGCAGTATCGTTGCGCCAAAGTTCCGCCACGTTGTCCGATTCAAAGAAGCGCTGGCGCCGCTTCTCTGCACGCTGCCAGGTCAGAGCTGTATTAAGACAGACGCGATAGATCCAGGTCGAGACTTTTGCCTGGCTGGAGAAGCTTTCCCTCGACCGCCAGATTTGCAGATGCATCTGCTGGCGGAGATCGCTTTGATCTTCCAGGTTCGCGGCAAAGGAGCGCGCGATCTTGACCGGGATACCGCCGTATTCCTGCATCCATTCAACGAAGATGGCCGACCCGCTGGAGCGCGATTCGTTCGCGCTTGGGCCCGGGAAGGCGCTGTCTTGATTCCGCGTTCGCATTCTTTCCTGCCAATATCAGTTGCCGCAGTCTCTTTTTTATTACATCTCTCGTGGCGACGCCCCTTCCGGAGCCTCAGTTTCCGGCGGGCGCGACTCGATCCGCAAGCTGGCAGCTTGCGCTACCTTTCCGGTTGCGCACCGGACTGTGCGCCGGAATTTGGAGGCGCCATGGGAATTCCAATCCAAAGTCTCCATATCGGAATGCAGGTGCGTCATCCGCGCTACGGCGTGGGAACGATCAAGTCGCTGACCGAACATACCGCCGACATTAGCTTCGACGACGCGCCGCGCACGGTCGATCCAGCCGCAAGCGACCTGGCCACCGCCGAGCCGACCGCTCGCCTAGCGGAGATGGAAGTGCCGCTTTCCGCCCTCATTCGCGAGACCGCGCAGGCGATGGTCTCCGCGCTCGGTTTGGAAAAGGAAGATCAGGTCGTCGAAGGGCTCGCCACCCGCTGGCAACGAGGCACGCTGATGATAAAGTCAGCCGATGAATCCCTCCAACCGAAGGATGTACCGCTCGAGACCTTCTTTCACAAGATCGTCATGATTCGGAACAACCTCCGCGTGCTCGAGCAAAAGGTGAACGCGAGCGGGAAACTCAGCGACGCCGATAAGTTCGATCTGCAGCAGTACATCACCCGGTGCTACGGCTCGCTTACCACATTCAACGTTCTCTTCAAAAACAAGGAAGACCAGTTCACGACCAGTGATAGGTGACCAATACAAAGCGAAGCGTGCCGCCAACTCACTTTCCCACCACCACCGTCTTGGCATTCATGAATTCGCGAATGCCTAACGCGCTTAACTCCCGCCCATAACCCGAACGCTTGATTCCCCCGAAGGGCAGCCGCGGATCGGAGGCCACCATCGCGTTGATGAAGACCATCCCCGCCGCCAACTCATTCACGAAAAGCTCCTGTTCCTCTTTGTCGTTAGTCCAGGCGCTCGCCCCGAGCCCGAAGGGGCTGTCGTTCGCCAGCGCGATCGCTTCCGGCGCGGCCGTGATACGAAAAATCAACGCCACCGGCCCGAAAACTTCCTCGCGGTAGGCGGGCGCTGACCCCGGGATCTCGGCCAGCACAGTCGGCGGATAAAAGTTCCCCTTCCCTGCGATCGGCTTGCCGCCAGTCAGCAGCTTCGCTCCGGCGTCGATGGATTTCCGCACCTGCTCGTGCACCTCGTCGCGGATGGCCCGGGTCGCGAGCGGCCCGAGCTCCGTCGACTCTTCCAGTGGATCGCCCACCTTGAGCGCTTCCATTTTCCCGACAAACCGCCTAACGAATTCCTCATAAACATTCTCTGCGACCAGAAAGCGCTTGGCCGCGATGCACGATTGCCCGTTGTTCTGGGTCCGCGCCGTCACCGCTGTCGAAACCGCCGCGTCGAGATCGGCGCTTGGCATCACGATGAACGGATCACTCCCGCCGAGCTCGAGCACGCATTTCTTTATCGCGCGCCCGGCCGCGGCCGCCACCTCGCTCCCGGCTCGATCGCTCCCGGTCAGCGTCACTGCCTGCACCCGCTCGTCCGCGATAATCTTCGCCACCTGTTTCGACTCGATCAGCAGCGTCTGGAAAACACCTTTCGGCAACCCGGCGCGGAGCCACAAATCCTCGATCGCGAGCGCGCACTGCGGCACATTGGCGGCGTGCTTGAGCAGAGCCACATTCCCGGCCAGCAACGCCGGGGCAGCAAAGCGAAACACCTGCCAAAGAGGGAAATTCCAGGGCATGATCGCGAGAACCGCGCCGAGCGGCTGCCAGCGCACTGAGCTGCTCGCCGCCTTGGTCTTGATCGCCTCCTCGGCGAGGAAACGCTCCCCATTCTCGGCATAATATCGGCAGCCCGAGGCGCATTTGTGAACCTCTGCACGTGCCGCCTCGATCGGTTTCCCCATCTCGAGCGTCATGCTGCGCGCGAGAGTCTCCACCTCGGCCTCGAGCAGGGCCGCGGCCTCTAATAAGACGGACGCCCGTTCGCCGAAAGTGGTCTTGCGATATTGCGCAAACGCCTGCAATGCCAACGCAATCTTCGAGTCGATCTCCGCTTCAGTCAGCGCCTCGAATTCGCGCATAGTCTCTCCTGTCGTTGGATTGATCGAAGCGATGTTCATTATTCCAATCAACAATGTGGCGGGCGAAGAAACAAGAACGCCCAGATTCATGGAAAATTCCACGCCTCAATAGCGCGCTTATAGGAGGACATCTAAAACGATCCTGCCCGGAAAAATGAGGGAGCGATTTCCAAATAACCAGGAAGCCGGTCTCCCACCCTAACGACATTAAGATCTCCTGCGAGGAGGTTGCTCGGTTAGGTAAACTTCATGGAGTGCGATAGCGGAAGGCGCTGCGAGTACGCGGGGCGGCGATCTCCCAAAGGTTACAGCGTTGTTACCTTTTTGGAATTGAATGATGCGCCCGCAAGGCCATCCTTGGGTGAGAACTCCTTAGCTATGACACGATATCGCTTCTCTCTTCTCACTGCGCTTGCCTGTTTGTTTGTGACGGAGGCACGAGGACAGGTTACCCCTTTGCGGCGAGATGAGGGTGCCGTAACACGAAACGATCGCGGGATCGCGGCGCTGGCGCTGGATGAATGGGTGCGGCAAAGTCCCGTTCCGACTGGGAGCAATCTGACCGGCTTAGCCTGGACGACGGCAACTCATGCTTTTGCTTCCGGAACCGGTCTCACCCTAGTGGAGACTCTCGATGGGGGCGCGACCTGGCGCGATGTGGATCTTCCCGGCGCCTCGACCGATCCGCTTTACAATGTCTCCTGCGCCAATGCCACTACCTGTGTCGCGATCGGTAACTCGGCCACGACCGGCCCGGACATTTATCGGACGAGTAACGCGGGAGCGACCTGGCAACGAGTAACCGCATTTCCCCTGGGCGGATCCTGGTATCACATCGACTTCGTCTCGCCGACGATCGGCTTCATGGGATCGAATGGCGCGACGGCGCGAACGCAGGACGGCGGCGCGACCTGGCAGGCACAATCTGGTTACCCGAGCTGCCCGGTGATGTACGGAATGGATTTTCGCGACTCGCTGGTCGGCCTGTGCGGCGGCGACCGGGTCTCGACGACTGATGGCGGCCCCGGCATTTTCAAGACGACCGACGCGGGCAAGACGTGGGTGCGAAAGTTCTCGCAATCGGCCAATGACGTTCTCTGGCTGGATAACACAACGGCAATCGCGACGGTGGGAATTTCGATCTATCGCTCGACCAACGCCGGCGACACTTGGACCGAGATCTCGGGCGCGATCTTCACCGGTCTGGACGAGATGGTGCAGTTGCCTAACGGCGTCATCGTGGGTGTGTCGTTGGCGGGCGATGCCTGGCGGAGCACGGATGGCGGATTTAACTGGACGCTAACCCTGGAAGGCGTCGGATCGCTGCCAGCGAATTGGAATGTCTCTTTTTTCAACGACCAGGTCGGCGCGATCGTAGGGCAGGGTGGTTATATCTTCAAGACAACGGACGGTGGCCTGACCTGGACGCAACTGAACAGCGGCATTGGCGGGGTCGAGTTCCATGACCTGGAGATGTTTGATGACTCGACCGGGCTGGCCGTGGGTGACAATGGGTATTACGTTCGCACGACCGATGGCGGGAACTTTTGGTCAGTCGACCGATTGCAAGTCACGGGGATCACTCTCTTCCGCAACGAAACATTGCAGGCAGTGAACATCGTCGATCATGACTTCGCGGTCGCAGCGGGTAACAACGGCGTGGTCTATAAGACTTTTGACCGTGGCGCGACCTGGCAATCGATCGGGTATCCGATTTTGCCGGATGACTACTACATTACCGATGTAAAGTTCGTCGATCGCAACGTGGGTTACGTGGCCGGCACTCGACCGCAGGTGGCGATCCTCGCCTACCGCACGACCAATGGCGGCGCGAGCTGGACACCACTCAATTCGTTGCCCTCGCACTTCGTCGATTTCGTTGACCCGAATCGTGGCTGGCTCGCGACGATCGGCGGAACGGGCTTCCGGACAACAGATGGTGGCGCACATTGGACGCCAATGACATTCCCTAGCGGTAACTCCAGTCCGATCATCAGTCACATGGATTTCATCAGCCAGAAGGTCGGCTGGGTGGTCGGCTGGTTCGGCTATGCGGCTAAGACGAGCAACGGCGGCGCGACCTGGACGCTGCAAAACATTTCGGTGCCAGAAGAAATTTTGCTGGGACTTAGCGTGCTTAGTGAGACAGAAGCCTACGCCGTGGGCGTCCACCAACAACCGACCAGCGAGTCGGCCAGCCTGTATCATACTGCCAATGGCGGCACGACGTGGACTCGCAGTTTCCTGCCGGCTGATTTTCTCAATAATGTCTTTGCTGCGCCGTCCGGGAATATCTGGACCTCGGGTTACGACGGCACCATCCTGCACAAGGCAGGTTCGGCCTCCACCCTGCAGCTCGTTTCGGCAGTCTCGCGCAAGACGCACCGAAACGCAGGGGACTTTGACGTTAGCCTCCCCCTTTCCGGTGAGGCCGGGGTAGAATGCCGGGAAGGCGGCGGTAACTATAGTTTTGTCTTTAACTTCACGGCCAGTGTGGTAAGTGGCAGCGCAATCGTGTCCTCCGGGACAGGCACGGCGGGCACACCAACGTTTTCCGGTAGCACCATGACAGTGCCCCTCTCAGGCGTGACTGACGTGCAGACTCTTACCGTAACCCTGAATGGAGTGAAGGACGTATCTTCGCAAGTGCTACCGGCGACTTCGATCAGCGCCAAGATGTTAATCGGCGATGTCAACGCCGACAAGACGGTCAACACCGCCGACTTGAACCTGACCAGAGGGCAGGTGGGGATGGCCGTGACGGGGGCCAACTTCCGCGAAGACGTCAGGATCAGCGGCGCGATTACTTCAGCCGACGTGAGGCAGGTTAAAGCCGCGAAAGGACACGCACTGCCCTAGCGGCACACTTCCAGCATCTCCATCGCCCGGCGTGTCCCAAGAGTGGGCACGCCGGTTTTGTTTTTCAGCTGGGAGTGCGGGCCGGTGCCCGGGATTCACTTTTCTCCTTCCCTCCGAAGCGCGAATAGTTCTTTAAAGGATCTGTGCAGCGGCGGCTCGCGTCTCCCGCGAAGGCACCGCCAATCACCTTATGTTCACCTTGTTAGGGGGCCAGCCGGCCGCCCTGCTCAAATCAACCGCTGCTGCTGTCTGTGTCCACCTGCTCGCGCCCGAGGAGGTGGTAAACCTTTTTCCCCGGGGCGTCGGATTCTTGACGCAAGTACGAGCCGGCTTTGGCTTGCAGACTCGAACGGAGCACTGCCTAACGATCGCTCCAGCGGCCGCCGATGTCATCATCGCTCCGATTCGTGGGCGACGATTATGGCCATTGTTTTGAAGACCTTCGGCGCAGCCAGACTTATCCCCAGTATGCCGACAAACTGGCCGTTTACTCGCCCGAGTCGATCAATTCCCGGCAGTGCGCGGATTGTATCCTTCCGTCTCGCACCGCTGGATGGGCAACGGCTGGGCGTTGCCGGCGCACTATGTCTCGGCCCATATCCATCAGTTCGCGTTTACTAAAGAGGAGACCGGGCAAAAGGACCTTCTTTTCTCGTTTGTCGGATCGTCACGGACTCATCCCATCCGCGAAAGTATCATGCAATGGCCCCGCAACGAAGGCGTGATGCTCGATGTCTCAGCCCGGACTGATGCGTTATACTGGTGGGAAAGACGACCGGCAGGAACTGGTCGATTCCTACCGCGAGATCACCCGGCGCTCTCGGTTCGTCCTCTGCCCGCGCGGCCCCGCTTTTCGCCAACTGCTAATCTGGAATCTCGGCTTCGACGAGTTTTCCCAGAAGAATGAGTGATTCCTGCCAGCCGAGGTAACAGGCTTCGGCCGGGATCACGTCGGGCACACCGGCCTGCTCGATCTTCATCTCCGTCCCGCAGGAGACCTCCTTCAAGTTGATGCTGACCTGCATTTCGCCTGGCAGATTCGGATCATCGAAGGCGTCGGTGCGACGAATGCGTTCATTCGGGACGAGCTCAACGAATTTACCGCCGAAAGAGTGACTGTGGCCGGTACTGAAGTTGGTAAACGACATTTTGTAACCGCCCCCAACCCTGGCGTCCATCTGATGCACCTTGCCGGTGAATCCGTTTGGCGGCAGCCATTTCGCCATCGCGTCGGCGTCGAGGAAGGCCCGGTAGATTCGCTCCGGTGTCGCGCGGAGAACGCGATGAAGTCGGATGGTATTTGTTCCCATGGTATCTGTTCCTTTCGTTAGGTTGATCTAGGCTTGGTCGGCTGCCTTTTGCAGGGCGGCCATGTCAGGTTTTTTCATTTGCATGATGGCTTTGAAAGCCGCTTCGCGTTTGGCTTTCTCGGGGTGGCTCATGAGAGCGGAAGTATTGGCCGGCACGACCTGCCAGGAAAGGCCGAATTTGTCCTTGAGCCAGCCGCAATGCGAAGTCTCACCTCCCTCGCTGAGGCGATCCCAGTAGAAGTCGATCTCTTTCTGGTCGGCACAATCGATCTGGAGCGAAATGGCTTCGCTGAACGTGAATTGCGGACCGCCGTTAAGAGCGGTGAAGGGCTGACCGTCGAGCTCGAAGCCGACGATCATGACATCGCCCTCGGCCCGGCCGATTTCCCCGGCCGCCGCCGGGTAGCGGGCCACTTCCGTGACCTTCGAGTTCTTAAAAACGCCGACATAAAAATTGGCGGCTTCCTCCGCTTGAGTGTCGAACCAGAGACAGGGTGTGATTTTGGTTGGCATATCTTTAAAAATTCCGTGTTGTTATTCAGGCGACGAACAGAAGACTTGGAAGCAGACATTCGCACTTCCGATTCCAAGAAAATTTTTTGAAACCGGACCCCGGCCAGCTGGCGCGAGCAACGGCTCGCCCTCTTGGGAATGGTTTCTGACCGCTCTACAGTTCGAACGGCCGCTTGGTTTTTGCGCCAGCCTAACTAAACCATTCAGTGCAACAGGGCGTAGTTGCGACGCGTGCTTCGCGGCTACAAAGCGCAAAGGCCGATCGCATCTTCTGCGGACGCGACCGGCGACTTTGCTTTTCCTCGCGCTCCAGCGCGGCGGAGATTACTGCAGCGGAATGGCGATCAACCTGCCATCCACTTCCGTCACGTAGAGGGTCTTGTTCCCCTTGTTGTAAGTCATGGAGCTGGGCACAGGAGTCAGGCAGTCAGCCAGGACAACGGGCGGACCGGCCGGATCATCGAAACGCAAAACCGTTCCCGGACCGGCAAACAAGGGCCCCTCGGAAGAAGCCTCCAGCACGAGATACTTGGAGGCGAAACCACCTTCAAATGGCCGGATATCAATTGCAGTCGTTAGGTTAGAGATGAACTCGGTGTCATTCCCGGTCCTTGGATCGATCTGCTCTACGGTCGATGTGCCAGTGGGAAAGGGAGCGCCGCGGAGAAGAGTGACGAACAATTGGCCGTTGTTGATCGCAATGCCGGTCGGCACCGCCTGGAGAAAAGGTCCACCGATGGTCGGGAAAAGCGGGTTGGGAATATCGGGGAAGGCGACAAGCGGGGAAAAGGCACCGCTCGTGAGATCGACCTGCCAGAGATGGTTCCGGCCTCCGTCCGTCGCATAAAGCATATGTCCCAGGGCAGCGAGGGCGTAAGGGTTGGAGACCTGAATGTTGTCGGGAACATCCGGCAACGGAAACGGGATGAAGTTCGGGAAATCGACGACGAGCTGGATGGTGATCTTATCCCGACCGCCGTTCGAGAGGGTGACGACCTGCCCGTTGGCCAGCGCCTCTTCAGCCTCGGCGGAGAGTGTAAATCCAGCGGTGTTTCTCTCCACGAAAGGACTGATGTGGATCTTCAGAATTGAACTGAAGATAGGGGAGGATGGGCCGTTGGGATTTTCCAGCGTCGTGCCCGGGCGCGGACCAATGATTCCCACGTCGCCCACTCCAATGAGGAGAAACAAGGTGCGGCCACGCATGATGAAACCGGTCGGGCCAGAAGGATCGCCGACATCGGCTGGCGCCGAAGGCAAACCGTCGAGCAGAGTACGGCGGTTACCGTCCGGATCGACGAGGGAAACGCGGCCGGTATGCGCTTCGCCGGTGCCGCTCTCCGCGATCAAGAGATTGCCGCGATCGGTCAAACCGCTGCCGATCGGTTCCCGAAGATCGGAGAGGATCTCGGTGCATTGGGCCTGCGCGCGGGCCGCGCTAAAAAATGCGATGGCGGCGAGCACCAGCGCAGAAGTGAGGGAATGGATGAGGTGAGGTATCCTTTTGTGGATTTTTGTTCGGTTCATAATTTGCCTTTCACCACCACAAAACAAGAAGCGCCGCTCAAAGTGATCATCCGATTCGGAAATTTATTTGCGTAGGCAGGGATTTTGGATGGCGGTAGGATAAGAAGCGTCGTGGACATACCCTCAGCTTCTCCTGAACAAATCACCCAGTGGTTGTCGGATTGGCGCGAGGGGAACGACGCAGCCCTCGCTAAGCTCACGCCGCTGGTTTACGAAGATCTGCGCCGGCTCGCTCATCATTACATGAGCGGTCAGCGCCCGAACCACACCCTGCAAACGACTGCGCTGGTCAACGAGGCGTATCTGCGTCTGGCCGACCAGACCCACCACAACTGGCAGGACCGCGCACACTTCGTCGCCGTCGCCGCTCGCGCGATGCGCCAGATCCTCGTCAACTACGCCCTCGGCTACCGCGCGCAAAAACGCGGGGGCGGCGCGCAAAAGGTCGAGCTCGATGAGGCCGCGCTCGTGTCTCCGAGTCAATCCAAGGAGATCGTGGAATTGCACGAAGCCTTGGAACGGCTGGCTGCGCTCGATCCGCGCAAGGCGGAAGTGGTCGAGCTGAAATATTTCGGCGGGCTCAACTACGAAGAAATCGCGGAGGTAGTGAAAATCTCCGCGATCACGGTGCGGCGCGATTGGGAATTTGCGCGCGCCTGGCTTTACAAGGAATTGCACAGCGTGGGCTGAACCCGCTAGACTTCAAAGTGCCCTCGATAACAGGGCGAATATGACGCCGGCGCGGCTGCAAACGATCGAGGAGATCTTTCATGCCGCGTTGGACCGGCCAACGGAAGAAATCGGCTCCTTCCTGGACGCGACTTGCCAGGGCGATACGTCCCTGCGCGCCGAACTGGAGACGTTGCTCGCTGCCCGCGAGGAAGCGGGTCACTTCATCGAGACTCCCGCGCTCGACCTCGCCGCGAAGATTCTCGAGGAAGGTCAGCCGGAACTGCTGATCGGCCGGCGAATCGGCCACTACGAGTTGTCGCGGCGAATCGGCGCCGGTGGAATGGGCGAAGTTTATCTGGCCGCAGATGTGACCGCGGGCCGGAAGGCCGCTCTCAAACTTCTGCCCGCGCGCTTTACCGGCGATAGACAACGCCTCGATCGATTCGTGCGAGAAGCCCACGCGGTCGTCGCGCTGAATCATCCGAATATCCTGACCATCTACGAAATCGGCGAAGATCGCTCGATTCACTACATCGCGAGCGAGCTGATCGACGGCGAAACTCTGCGCCTGCGCCTGGAGCGCGGGCCGATGAAAGCGGAGGAAGCTCTCGACGTCGCCAGCCAGGTGGCGAGCGCTCTCGTCGCGGCGCACGAAGCGGGAATTGTCCACCGCGATATCAAGCCGGAGAACATCATGCTCCGGCCCGACGGCTACGTAAAAGTGCTCGACTTCGGGATTGCCAAGCTGGCCGCGCCGGAGATGCCGTCAGCGACCTCGGAAAAAGAAGAGGTGCCTCTGGCTGAGACTCATTTCGGGGCAATCTTTGGGACCGCTCGTTACATGTCACCGGAACAGGTGCGCGGCGAAGGGGTCGATCAGCGAAGCGATATCTGGAGCCTCGGCGCCGTGCTTTACGAGCTGGTCGCAGGACATGCCCCCTTTAGCGGCGCGAGCGCGGAAGAAGTGATGACTTCAATCCTCGAGACGGAGCCGCCGCCTCTAGCCAATCAGGTCGAGCCAATCCTCAGGAGAACGCTCTGCAAAGGAGCCGACGAAAGATATCAGAGCGCTCGCGAACTGCTCGAAGCGCTCAAGGGCGTCCACCGGCGCATGGACTTGAGCGCTGAGTCGGAAAAGCTGTCCACAACTCCGTTTTGGAAACACTGGATCCGCTCACCCGCCGCGGCCGTGCTGGCAATCTTGGCAGCCTTCCTGGTCCTGGCGTTTCCATTTTACTGGCAGCGAAATCAAACGGTCCCGGCGCGCGAGAAAAGCATCGCCGTGCTCCCCTTCGAAAACCTGAGCGAGAACAACGAGCATGCCTCCTTCGGCGCCGGGATCCAGGACGATCTCCTCACTAGCCTCGCGCAGATTCACGATTTGAAAGTCATCAGCCGCACCAGCGTAATGGCTTATCAAAAATTGGACGGACGCAATATCCGTGAGATCGGCCAGGCGCTTGGTGTGGCGAATGTTCTGGAAGGAACCGTCCGCCGCGCGGGCGACCGCGTCCTCGTCAACGTCCAGTTGATCGATGCCCGCAATGATCGGCACCTCTGGGCCGAGCGCTACGACCGCACCGTCGCCGATGCGATCGGCCTGCAAGGTGAACTGGCCACCCAAATCGCGGTGGCTTTGAAAGCGACTCTCGAGCCCGAAGAAAAAACCCGCCTCCGGATCGAACCGACCACTAACGCGGAGGCCTACGTGCTTTACCTGACAGCACTCGGGAAAGAAGAGGAAGATGAGATTGCGGCAGAGCATCTTTATGTGCAGGCCACGGCGATCGATCCGAATTTCGCCCTCGCTTACGCGCGAGCTTCCGTTCTGAACAGTTGGAATCTTGCTCAGCCTCATCCAGAGCGGAAGGCGAAAGCGCGCGCTCAGGCGGAGGAAGCCCTGCGCTTAGCACCCACCTCGGGCGAAGCCCATATGGCTTTAGGTCTTTGCTTCTATGTGGCAGAGAAGAGGTACGACTTAGCGCTTCGGGAATTCGAGATCGCCGCCGCGACTCTGCCCAATAATGCCTGGATCTACACTTACATCGGGGGCATCTATCGGCGCCAGGGACGCTGGCACGATGCGCTGGCCAGCTTTGAGCGCGCTCTCTCCCTCGATCCTCGCAACGCCCGCATCGCTTTTCGGGCCGCCAACAATGACCTTTCTGTGCGTGATTGGCCCCGCGCGATCGCAGGTTTCAATCGCGTGCTGAAAACTGCCCCCGATCCTGATGCCAGGATCGCTCTTGCTTACCTCGAAGTGTTTCGGAACGGCAATCCCGTTGCCGGCAGAAAAGTTTTGCAAAACATTCCTCCTGGCGTTGATCCCGGTGGCAGGGTGACTGTGGCACGGTGGGACCTCGCCATGCTGGAGCGGGATTACGCCACCGCGGAAAAGATTGTGAATGATTCTCCGTTGGAAGATTCTCCTTGGGCCGGATACGACCCAAAAACATATTACCAGGGCCGCACCGCCCTCGCTCGCGGCGACATCGAATCGGCCCAGCGCTATTTTGCCGCGGCCAGGCTAGGTATCGAAAAGCGGGTGCGCGACGATCCCACCGATCCCGAGCACCACGCTGAACTCGGACTGCTCTATGCCTACATGCACAGAAAGGAGGATGCCATTCGAGAAAGTCGTCGAGCCCTCGAACTCGATCCCGAAAGCCAGAACGCATTTCATGGTCCTCGTTGGGCGAGTAATCTCGCGCTGGTCTACGCACTCGTGGGCGAACAGGACCAGGCGATCACGCTGATCGAACGCCTCCTTTCCACTCCCGGCCCGATCCAATGGCCGGCTTATCCGTCTAACATCACACTAGCCGACCTGCGTCTGCGCTGGGAGTGGGACTCGCTCCGGAGCAGTCCGCGCTTCCAAAAAATCCTCGCCGGCCCCGAGCCGAAGACGAGCCTAACGACGATTGCTGCGGTGGCCCCGGAAAAAAGTATCGCCGTCCTACCTTTCGAGAACCTGAGCGCCGACCAGCAAAGCGCTTACTTCGCCGCCGGAGTGGAGGAAGAGATCCTGACCGATCTCTCCCGGGTCGCCGATCTCAAAGTAACCAGCCGTAACTCAACCCGCTTCTACGAAGCGGGCCAGCCGCGCAATTCCCGCGAGATCGGCCGGCAGCTGGGCGTCGCCCATCTTCTCGAAGGGAGTATGCAGCGGGGCCGGCGATCGCTTGCGCATTCACGCCCAACTCATCGACGCGCGGATCGATTCGCATCTTTGGGCGCAGACCTACGATCGCGAGACGGCCGATCTTTTCGCCCTCCAAAGTGAGATCGCCCAAACCATCGCCGACCAGTTGCACGCGCAGATTTCCGCCCGGGAAAGAGCCGCGATCTCCCAATCCCGCACGACCGATCTCGCGGCCGCCGCTTTCTACCGGCAGGCCCTCGCGGTGGAAAACAATCCCGAGCAAGAGCGCGCTTTGCGCGAAGGCATCGCGCTCCTGGAAAAGGCGGTGGCCCACGATCCGCAATTTTTCCAGGCCTATTGCGTGATGAGTCGGATGAATTTGGTCCTTTATTTCGGCGGCTACGATCCCACGCCCGCGCGGCGGGAGGCGGCGCATCGCGCCCTCGAGCTGGCGGCAAAAATTCAGCCGGACGCGGGCGAAGTCCACCTCGCCGGAGCGCGCTATTGGTATCAGGGCTTTCGCGATTACGATCGCGCTCGCGCCGAACTCGAGCTGGCCCGGCGCGCTTTGCCTAACGACTCTAATGTTTACTACGAAAGTGCGATCATCGATCGCCGCCAGGGGCGCTGGAGCGAGGCGATCAGAAACTTCGAGCGCGCCGTCGAGCTCGATCCGCGCAACGTCCCTTTCCTCCTCGACACCTCCGCCACTTATGCGGCTCTTCATCGTTATCCGCAGGCAGAGAAAATGTCGGCCCACGCGCTCGCAAGCCTTCCCGATGATCGCTTGACCCGGCTTATCCGGGCCGACCAGGTGATGGCTGAGCGCGCCGATCTCCGCCCCTTCCGGCGCGAGCTCGACGCTATCCTCGCGGCCAACCCGGAGGCCGCCCCGGATGTCGCCGACCAGCTATTTTCCTGCGCCATCAGGGAACGCGATCGAGCGCGCTCTGGCGGCCATTCTTCCGGCCGGCACCTCACTCGGGAGCGACAATTTTGTTTGCCCGCGCGAATGGTTTGTCGGACTCGCCGCGCGCACCTTTGGCGATGCCGAGGGCGCTCGCACGGCCTTTACCGCGGCACGTGCGATTCTGGCCAAGCAGCTGCGAGAGCAACCCGAGTACGCGGCCGCCTGGAGCCTCCTCGGCCGCGTCGATGCTGCCTTGGGACATAAGGAGGAAGCGATCCGCGAAGGCCGCCGCGCCTGCGAACTCCTGCCGGTCGCGCAGGATGCCCCTCTCGGCCGCCGTTATCAGCGCGACCTGGCGAAAATTTATGCCTGGGCAGGCGAAAAAGAGCTGGCCATCAGGCAAGCCGTCGAGGTCGCGAAAGCCCCGACTATCTTCACCTTCGGCGAGCTGCGACTCGATCCCGATTGGGATCCGCTCCGCGGCGATCCGCGCTTCGAGGAGATCGTCGCCTCGCTCACGCCGAAAGCCCCGCCGCCCTAACGACCACTTCCACTTTATCGATCTAACCAACCCACGGTCGCCGCATGCTCCGAGCGCACTTCGCCCAGCCTGGGTCTGCCAGTCGAGGGAAAGTTGGGCCAGAGGACGGATGGGTTTCGCGGAAAGAAAAGTTTTCGCGTCGGGAAAGTCGATGTAAATAACAGCGCTCCGGTCGCCCCGACGGCGTCACCGCAACTTCAGCATAACGAACTCATGCATACTCCTGCTCTGAAAGACCCGCGCCTTCTTCCGCTTGCTCTCGCCGCGATTTTCTTCGTGCCGCTTCTTGTCAGCGCCGCCGCGGCCGCGGATGAGTCCTCTTCGCCCAGCGCCACAGCCATGACTGGAAACCCGCTCCTGCAGGAAAGCTCGCTCGATTTTCATTACCCGCCCTTCGACAAGATCAAGAACGAGCATTTCGCGCCAGCCTACGAACAGGGCATGGCGGAGCAGATGAAGGAGATCGGACCGATCGCTTCGAATGCGGAAGCACCGACTTTTGCCAACACGATCGTGCCCCTGGAAAAAACGGGCGACCTGCTCGGCCGGGTGGATCGCATCTTCTCCAATCTCTCCAGCGCCAACACCAATGACGCGCTGCAGAAAATCGAGTCGGAGATGGCACCGAAGCTCTCGGCCCACCAGGATGCGATTTTTCTCAACGGGCCGCTCTTCCAGCGAATCGAGACACTTTACCAGCAGCGCGCCAAGCTCGGGCTGGACGAAGAGTCGCAGTGGCTGATCGAACGTTATTACAAGGATTTCGTGCGGGCCGGGGCCAAACTTTCCGAAGCGGAGAAGGAAAAGCTCAAGAAGATGAACTCCGAGATTGCAGAGTTGCAGACGAAATTTTCGCAAAATGTCCTTAAAGAAAAGAACGCCGACGCGGTCCTGGTGGAGAAGAAAGAAGAGTTGGACGGGCTTTCGCCTAACGAAATCAAGGCCGCGAGCGCGGCGGCTAAGGAGGAGAAGAAAGAGGGCAAGTTTCTCCTCCCACTTCAAAACACGAGCCAGCAACCACCGCTGACCAACCTGAAGAACCGCGCGCTGCGGGAGCGGATCATGAAGGTGTCGCTGGCGCGGAACAGCCACGGCGGAGAATTCGACAACCGCGAGGTGGTGATCAAGATGGCGAAACTGCGCGCGGAGCGGGCAGCCCTGCTCGGCTACGAGACCCACGCCGCTTATCAGCTCGAGGATCAGACGGCCAAGAACGTCGGGACAGTCAACAAGCTGCTCGCCCAGCTCGCGCCGCCGGCAATCGCGAATGCGAAAAAGGAAGCGGCCGATTTGCAGAAGGTGATTGACCAGGAAAAGGGAGGCTTCCAGCTCGCTTCCTGGGATTGGGCGTTCTATTCCGACAAACTGCGCCAGTCGCGCTACAACTTCGACGAGTCACAGATCAAACCGTACTTCGAACTCAACCACGTGCTGCTCGATGGAGTCTTCTATGCCGCGACGAAACTTTATGGCATCACGTTCAAGGAGCGCCATGACCTGCCGGTTTACCAGCCGGATGTGCGCGTTTTTGATGTCACCGACAAGGACGGAAAACCGCTCGCCATTTTCCTGGTCGATTACTACGCGCGCCCCTCGAAACGCGGCGGCGCCTGGATGAACGAATACGTCAACCAGAGTGAGTTGTTAGGCACGAAGCCGGTGGTGGCAAATCATCTCAACATCCCGAAACCGGAAGCCGGTCAGCCGACTCTGCTTACCTACGATGAAGTGCGAACGGCTTTTCATGAATTTGGCCACGCGCTGCACGGAATGTTTTCGCGGGTGAAATATCCCCGCTTCAGCGGGACGAGCGTGCCGCGCGACTTTGTCGAGTACCCCTCGCAGGTGAACGAGATGTGGGCCACCTGGCCGGAAGTGCTGGCGAACTACGCGAAGCATTACAAGACCGGCGAACCAATGCCGAAGGAGCTGCTCGACAAGGTGATCGAGGCGGAGGAAAAATTCGATCAGGGCTTTAAGATCACGGAATATCTGGAGGCCACTTTGCTCGACCAGGCCTGGTATCAGCTCAAGCCTAACGAAATCCCGACCGACGCGTTGGCCTTCGAAACGAGCGCGCTGAAGAAGGCCGGAGTCGAGTTCGATCCCATTCCGCCGCGCTATCGGACCGCCTATTTCTCGCACGCCTTCGCTGGTGGTTACAGTGCCGGCTATTACAGCTACATCTGGAGCGAGGAACTCGATGCCGACAGCGTCGAGTGGTTCAAGGAGCACGGCGGACTGAAGCGCGAAAATGGCGATCATTTCCGCGACACCCTCCTCTCCCGTGGTGGCAGCCAGGATGCGATGAAACTTTTTCATAACTTCACCGGCCGCGATCCTTGGATTGAGCCGCTCCTGAAACGGCGCGGGCTCGGTCAGTCGGGGGAACCGAAGGCGCATACCGAAGAGCCGCCGCCCTCCGGCTAGCGTTTGCCGGAGCGGTCCCCCAGAATTGGTTTGCCTGCATCCCGCCGGATCTTCCAGAATTCGAGCCATCTATGGCTACTGGACGAACTCCGCTCTTTCGGAAATTGATGCAGAGCGTCCAGCGGGCACATTGGCTCAACACCAATCCGGACCAGCGCCAACTCTCGGCTGAGATTCGCACCGCCCATGGTGTTTCGCGGCGCGACTTCGTTAGGCTGCTGAGTGCGGCCGGGCTGGCTACCGCAGCGAACGGATTAGCGCCTCGAGCTTTCGGAAAAATTGCGACTGACGGTAGTAAGCCCGAAAGCCCAGTGATCATCCTCGGGGGCGGAATTGCAGGACTTACGGCGGCCTACCGATTGCACAAGGCCGGCCTGCCCTGCGAAATTTTCGAGGCGAGCGAGCGGACGGGAGGTCGGGTGCTGACCAAGCGCAATTTCAATCCTGACGGGATGTTCTGCGAGCTTGGTGGCGAACTGGTTGATAGCGATCACGCCGACCTGATGCAACTGGCCGCGGAGCTAGGCCTCGAGATCCAGGAACTGAAGGCTGATGACAAGGGCGTCGATCTTTATTTCTTCGGTGGCAAACATTATCGCGACGAGGATTTGATTCCCGCCTTCCAACCACTGGCGACGAAACTGGCGACCGATCAGCAGGGCATTTACGAGGGCGACACCTTGCTCGCGGATAAAGCCGCACCCTTGGATCGCCTGAGCCTGGCGGAATATCTGGTACGACTCGGCAAAGGCGTCGATTCCTGGGTGATCGACATGTTGCGAGTTGCTTACGTGATTGAATATGGTCGGGAAGCTGACGAGCAATCGGCCTTGAATCTCATCACTTATCTCGACCCCGAGACAAAAAATGGATTCAAGCTTTACGGCTCGAGCGACGAGTCGAAGCGGATCAAGGGTGGAAGCGGCACCTTGCCTGATGCCCTCGCCAACGCGATCGACGGGAAGGTGTCCATTCATCGCGGCTGCCGCCTGGTCAAGATCGGCAGCGGCGACGGAGTGATAGCACTGACTTTTGCGACCGACGGGGGCAGCAAGACGATTAAGTGTGGCCGCGCGATCTGCACCCTGCCGTTTACCATGCTGCGCATGGTGGAAGGCGTCGACCGCTTAGCGCTCAGTCCGGCGAAGAAACGATCGATCGCGGAGCTGGGTTACGGTTACAACGTCAAGCTCATGCTCGGCTTCACCGAACGCTGGTGGCGCAACCCGAAGGCGGGTCTGGCCGGCATGAGCAACGGTGGCATCTTTACTGATCTTCCGTTGCAAGCCACCTGGGAGACGAGCCGGGGACAAAAAGGCTCCCGAGGTATCCTGACTAATTTCATGGGCGGTGCCGCCGGAAAGAACTTCGGCCCCGCCAGTGTTGAGAAACCCAAGGAAGATCTCGATCGCATCTTTCCCGGCATCAGGGACAAGTTTGATGGCAAACGCGCGATAATGAATTGGCCCGCCTACCAATTCGTCCGCGGCAGTTATACCTGTCCACTCGTCGGTCAGTTCACGACGTTGCTGGAGACCGCCGGAATACCTGAACTCGACGGCCGCTTAATTTTCGCCGGTGAGCACACCAGCCCGGATTTCTCAGGCTTCATGAACGGAGCCGTGCAGTCGGGTAATCGTGCCGCCCAGGAGATCATCGCGCCAGTCAAGGCCACGGTTCCCAAAGCGGCCTAACGAATGCCCCGACCAAGACTCAAGATTCGTGCTCGTTTGTTCCGGCTAAATCGGGGTTCGTCGGAAAAACAATGGTTGACGCAAAATCGCGTTTATAGCCATTATGGATTTTCTCACGAATCAACTCCTTCATCATATGAAACAACCATTACTTCTCGCCCTTCTCGCGGTGGCCACGATCTTCTATTTCCAGAATCGCGCCACCCCGACCTCCACGACCCAGAATGGCCTCGCCCCCGCTTCCCATGCAAGCCATGCCGCGGCCTCCAGCGCAGCAGCGCCCGCCCCGATCATCGCCGCAGCTCCCTCCTACAACGAGCGCTGGAAAAGTGGCGCGAATGCTCAAACCGATCTCAAGACCGGTGCAAACGCCCAGACTGACTTCGCCCCCTTCGCTCCCAGCGAGCAGGCGACTTGGAACCAGACGTGTGGCTACACGATGGTTGCCGGCCCCAAGATGCCCCGACGCTAACTGCGTTCCCGAACGCTCCCCCGCGGTGAGCGCTGAGACAAGGCGCGCCAGGTCCCGCGGAACCTGGCGCGCATCTTGACGCCGCCCCAGCATCCTGCCAACAATGGGGCGTCTATGGATGCGCCACCGCCTTTTCGAAATCAGACTGAGGCGCGGGCAAGGAGAGTCGAGAGATGAAGCCTCCCCTGCCTCGGACAGTGACGCTGCTGGCTTTCTCGTTGCTGCTGGGCGCCGCCACATTTTCGATGCTGTCGCACTTCAGCTCCGGCCAGCGAGATCAGCCCAGAAATTCGCCTAACGAGCAGCAGCCGGAAGCGGAGGAGAGTGATCGGGAAAGCCCGCCGGAAGATTGGTTTGTGACTCAGCGTGTTGTTCATGGCGGGATTCCACCGGGCGCTTTGGAAAGAGCCGGCGCGCAGGGCAGCCGCACTGATGCAGGCGACAGAGCGAGCCAGTGGGCCGCTGGCCGGTCCGAAATGGCAATTTGTCGGACCAACCAACATCGGAGGACGCGTAGTCGATATCGCGGTCGATCCAGTCGCCGCGGATACGATCTACATCGCGGCCGCGACCGGTGGTGTTTGGAGAAGCGGTGATAAGGGAGCAAACTTCACCGCGCTTTGGCCAGCCAGCAATCCGCAGTCGATCGGCGCCCTGGTCATCACGCCTAACGGGACCTTGCTGGCCGGCACCGGCGAAGCTAATCCTGGCGGCGGCAGTATCACCTACGGAGGCTCGGGAATTTATCGTTCAACCGACAAGGGCCGCAGCTGGCAGTTGGTCGGCCTAACAAATTCCGGCGCGATCGGTCGGCTGGTGGTCGATCCGGCCAATCCGCAGCACGTTTTCGCGGCGGTCGCCGGCCAACTCTACAACCGCGGCGGCGAGCGCGGTGTTTATGAATCGAACGACGGCGGCTCGAGCTGGGCGCTGGCGCTAGCGGGCGGCAACGACACCACCGGCGCGATCGACCTGGCGATCGATCCAAGCAACCCCAACCGCGTCTACGCCGCAATGTGGGATCATCTGCGCGAACCGGACCTTCGCACCTACGGCGGAGCTGGGTCGGGCGTTTTTCGCTCTCTCGACGGCGGCGCCACCTGGCAGCACCTAACGAATGGATTGCCGGCGATTGGCCCCACAGTCGGTCGCATCGGGATCGCGCTGGCGCCCTCTAATCCGCAGCGTCTCTACGCGATTGTGATCCAGACGAATGGCTTCTTTCAGGGCTTTTATCAGTCGGATAACGGCGGCGATTCGTGGACGAAACTCCCGAATAACTCAACTCTTTCGGGCGCACAATCGAGCTATGGTTGGTGGTTTGGCCGCGTCTGGGTTGATCCGGTCGACCAGGCTCATGTCTTTGCCGGTGGCGTTTATCTTTGCGAATCGAAAAACAGTGGTTCGACCTTCAGCGCTCAGTTCAGTCCTCACCCTGATCATCATGCGATGATTTGGGACCCGAAGGTTCCGGGTCGTGTCTATCTGGGAAATGACGGCGGTACTTATCGCTCGGATGTAAGCGGCGCTAACGACCAATGGACGGCGGCGATAAGCCAGCCTTTTACTCAGTTTTACAGCGTGGACGTAAGCGAACAGGACAGCACTCGCCTGGTCGGGGGCGCACAGGATAACGGCGTTAATCGTTCCTATCCGGGCATCGGCTGGAACACCTACGTGGGGGGCGATGGGCTCGAGGCGCTGATCGATCCGGCGAACCAAAATAACGTCTACGGCTGCAGCCAATACGGCGTTTGCAGCCGGTCAACGAATGGCGGTGATTCCAGCTCTGATTTTACCGGCGCGACGGTCTCTTCCCGCCGCAACTGGCTCTCGCCGGTCCAGTTCGATCCGTCGAACTCGGCCGTCCTTTATTATGCCGGTAACCAGATCAATCGCTCGGTCGATCGCGCAGTGCATTGGACAGTGATCAGCCCGGACCTGACCGGCGGTCCCGGTCGCGATCCGAGCTATCCCTTCGGCACCATCACAACGGTGGCGGGCGCGAAAACGGATCCGAACCGCGTGCTCGCCGGAACGGATGACGGACGCCTTTGGTTCACGACTAACCTGGGAGGCAACTGGACGCAGGTGAGCGATCCCGATGTCCCCGGCACTTGGGTGACCCGGGTCACGGTCGACCCGGCCAACGCGCTCGTAGCCTACGCAACCTTTTCGGGATTCCGCTCCGGCTCTCCCCTGCCCTATGTCCTGAAAACTCAAGATGGTGGGATCACCTGGTCGAGCATCGTCGGTAATCTCCCACAAGCTCCGGTGAATGACCTCGTCGTCGTGGGAACGACGCTTTACGTCGGCACCGACGTCGGCGTCTTCAGCTCTTCGAACGGCGGCCGGAGATGGCGCGCGGCCGGCGGTCGGCTGCCTAACGTGCCGGTCACCGACCTGGAATATCGAGCGGCTTCGAATTCACTCTACGCCGCCACCTTTGGCCGCGGGATCTACCTGCTGCCTTTACCCTAGACGCACACTTGGCTAGCGATCCGTCAGGCTGGCGAAGAGTGCGGCGTAAATCTCGATTCCGTCCCAGAGATTTTGCAGGCGCAGGTTCTCATCAGCGGCGTGCTGGTTGTCGTCATGATTGGCAATCGGCAGGCCGATCACCGGTGTATCGTTAGGCTGCTGAAAGAGATACATCGGAATGCTGCCGCCGACCGTTGGCAGGCGGACCGGCTCGTGTCCTGCCGCGGTCATGAGATTGGCGATCTCGCGCGAGAGCGGCAGCTCAAGCGAAGTCCGCGCCGGCGGGTAACCGGTGCCCCACTCGACCCGGACGATCCTGGGATTTTTCTCCCGCGTCGCCGCGTCCGGTGGCTCGCGCACAATCTTGTAGCCCTGCGCCTCGAGGTGCCGCTCGACCAGCGGCTTGATCGAGTCCGGGGTCTCGTTAGGCACGAGCCGGAAGTCGATCGAGGCGCGCGCTTCCGGCTGGATCGTGTTTGAGGCTTTGTCGCCGACACGACCGGCCTCGATGCCGCGCACATTCAAGGCCGGGAGGAGGAGCAGCTCGTTCAACGGTTTCCCCTCCCCTTCGGTTTGCCCGATTTGGAACTCGCGCCGCAGGTCCGCTTCCACGTCCGGGATTTTCGCGAGCGCGGCACGCTCCGCCTCGCCCGCCGGTTTCACCTCGTCGTAAAATCCCTTGATCAGGATCCGGCCGGTTTCATCCCGCATCGAATCGATCAGGTGCGTCAGCCTGACGATCGGGTTTGGGACCCAGTTGCCGTAATGCCCGTCGTGCAGGCCCTTGATCGGGCCGTAAACCGTCAGCTCCAGGTCGATCACCCCGCGGGCGCCGAAGAAGAGCTCGGCTTTCCGGCTCTGATGGACCGGCCCGTCGCACAAAACCCAGGCGTCGGGCCGCAACAACTTCGGATATTTCTCGAGATACTGTGCGAGATGAGGCGAGCCCGCCTCTTCTTCGCCTTCGAAAACGAAACGCAGGTTGACCGCCGGTTTCACCCCGCTGGCCTGCAGGGCATCGAGCGCCGCGAGCATGGCGACGATGGGCGCCTTGTCATCGCCCGCCGAGCGCGCGTAGAGGCGCCATTCCGGATCGATCGCTTTCGCTTTCTGCCAATCGATCTCCTTGCCGGCGAGATCGCGCATGACCGGTTTCCACGGCTCGCTCTTCCATTTCGCGGGATCGACCGGCTGGCCATCGTAGTGGGCGTAGAACGCAATCGTGCGCTGCGCACCGGCCGCCAAAAAATCGCCGACCACGATCGGCGGCGCGCCCTCGAGCGTGAGGAGTTGAATCGTTAGGCCGCGTTTTTGCAGCATCGCCTCGATCAGGGCGGCGTTGCGCTCGATGTTGGCTTTGTCGCTCGCCAGGTTCGGGACGGCGAGGAGATCGCAAAACTCCCGCAGAATTTCCCGCTCCTGCGCCGCCCGCCACTTCGCCGACTCGCCGGCCACCGCCGCCCCCGCGTTTCCGCAAAGGAGCAAAGCAACGCAAAAGAGGAGCCCGCTCTTATTCATCATCTTTCAGCTTGGCGAGGTAGCGAAGGATGAGGTAATCGGCCAGCCCGAGCAGGACCGCGATTTCATAGCGATCGAGCGCGATCGCCGCCCCGATCGCGCCGACGTTCCAAATGCTGGCGGCGGTCGCGCTTCCTTTGACGTTGCCGTTCTGTTTCAGGATCGCCCCCGCGCCGACAAATCCGATCCCGGTAATGATGCCCTGCAAAACCCGCGCCTGCGCGTCGAGCGAACCGGCAAAGGCGTTTTCGGCGACGAGCATGAAGCCGCAGCTCGCCATCGCCACCAGCGGAAAGGTGCGCAATCCCATGACGCGATCGGCGCGTTCGCGATTCCAGGCGATCGGCAGAGTGACCACAAAAGCAGCAAACAATTGTCCGAGCTGCCTCGCGCTATTGGCCCAATCCCATTCGATCATACCTGACGTCCCTTTCCCTAGCGCAATTCGGCCGTCGCTCCCTCGATTTTTTTCCACGGCTGGGCCCGGCCGCCGAGGTGTTTGGCGAGAAATTCCTCCACCCGCCCGTAGAAGTCGAAGTTGTTCTCGGGCCGCGCGAAGCCGTGCCCTTCGTCGGGATAAACCACGTAAATCACTTCGTGTTTCGCCTTGCGCAAGGCCGCCACGATTCCATCCACATTCGCGATCGTGACCCGCGGATCGTTCTGCCCCTGGCCGATCAGCAACGGGTCGCGAATTTTGTCGACGTGATAGAGCGGCGAGACGGCGCGGTTTAGTTTTTCGTTGTGATCAAAATCTCCGCCGCGTCGCCGCCAGCGCGCCATGATGTTTGACCAGTAACTCGGAAAGGAGCGGAAGAGCGTGGCCAGATCGGCCGGTCCCACGCCGTCGACTCCGCAGGCGAACATTTCGGGACGTTGTTCAAGCGCGAGCAGCGTTGCGAAGCCGCCGCCGGACCAACCCATTGCGGCCACTCGCTTCGGATCGGCGATGCCTTGGCTAACCGCCCAATTCACCGCGTCATAGAGATCTTCCTGCGTGCCGCGTCCCCATTCGTTGGTCCCGGCATTGAGGAACTTCAGACCGAACCCGGTTGAACCGCGGTAGTTCACCTGCAGTACGGCATAGCCGCGATTTGCCAGCAATTGCACCTCCGGATCGTAGAAGTCGCTGTCACGAAACCAGGGACCGCCGTGAATCAGAAGGACCAGCGGAAGATTTTTAGGTGGGATGCTGACCGGAGTCGTTAGGTAGGAAGGGAGAACCAAGCCATCGCGCGCTTTGATCTCGAGACCCTGCTTCGGAGCGAGCGAAGCCCCTGCAATAGCGGGCTGTTCCTCATAGAGCTTGCGCAGTTTCTTCGTCTCTCGTTCGAAGGCGTAATAGACCGCGGGAGCATCGCTGCGCCGTGCGGCGACGATCCATTTCCGGTCCTCGCGGTCCCGGCTAATCAGATCGATAAATCCTTTCGCGGTGCTACCGATCAGCACGAAATCGGACTGCATCGCCGGATCGAGAAATGTCCAGTGCGGAGAGAGATAGCCGAACTCGACCGCTTGGAGGGCGTTCGTCTTCGGGTCGGTCAGCACGGCCGGTCCGTCTCCGAGTCCGCTATTTAAAACATCGGATTGCGCATCTTCGGCAACCATACCCAGCTCTTTCCCATCGCGCAGATCCACCCTAACGAGTCGGCCCTTATCGGAACGGAGCGCGGATTGGATAATGAGGCTTTTCCCATCCGGATCGAAAGCAGCGATGAGCGAACCGCCCACGACCTGGCCGGCAAAGAGCGCCTGTTGGAAGGGCATCACGACAAGGTCACGCCACGGTTTGTCCGCCCCGTCGCGGACGCGCACGATCGATTCCCCGGTCTTGCCCACGAAAGCCGTAGCACCACGAATCACGAAATCGTTATCGGTCGCCCAGGTGAGGACATCGCCCGGATTTTGCGCTTCGAGGGCGATCCCGCCCGTTTCGAGATTGACTCGATACATATCAAAGGCCTGCCGGTCGCGCAGGTTGAGCGCGACCAGAAGCGACTGCGGATGCTTCGCATCGGTCAGAACATTCTGCGCGCGGATGCCGCGAAAGGGCGTGAGATCGCGTACCACACCACTCGTTAGGTCGGCAGAAAAGAGATGCTGCACTTCATCACCCTCGTTGTCCTGCAGAAAAAGAATGTGCTGACCGTCGCCACCCCAGGCATACCAGCCGATCGGTCGACTGCTCTCGTTGGTCACTGCCTTGCCGGTCGAATCACCGACGGAACCGATCCAGACGTTAACCACACCGCTCTTATCCGGCGCGAGCCAGGCCAGCTTCCCGCCGTCCGGTGAGAGCAGCGGATGAGATCGGGTCGGATTCCCGAAAAGAGTTTCGCGCGGAATTAGCGGCGGCAACTCCGCCGAGGCAGAACCGATCGCGAGCAGGACGAGTAGGATTTGAAAGCTCCTCATGGATCGAACCTATCTCATCGAACTTCGGCCGTCGCGCCTTCGACCTTCTGCCACGGCTCCGCCCGGCCGCCGAGATGTTTTGCAAGGAACTCTTCGGTCCGGCCGTAAAAGTCGCGTTGATTTTCAGGCCGCGCGAAGCCGTGCCCTTCGTCCGGATAAACTACGTAGAGCACATCGCGTTTCGCCGCGCGCAGTGCGTCGACCATTTTCTCCGTGTTCGCGATCGTCACCCGCGGATCGTTCGCCCCCTGACCGATGAGAAGCGGCGCCCGGATTTTGTCCACATGGTAGAGCGGCGAAATGGTGCGGTTCCATTTCTCATCGTGATCGGCATCGCCGGCGCGGCGACGCCAGCGGTCGGTAATGTTCGACCAGTATTTGGGAAAGGAGCGAAAGTTCGTGGCCATATCGCCCGGTCCGCAGATATCGACTCCACAGGCGAAAAGCTCGGACCTCATTTCCAAGGCGCGCAGGGTGGCGTAACCGCCCATCGACCCGCCCATGGCGGCGATCCGTTTCGGATCAGCGACCCCCTGATCGATCGCCCATTGCACAGCGTCAAAAAGGTCCTCTTGGGTTCCGAGACCCACCTGCCTGGTTCCGGCGTTCAGGTAATCGATTCCAAAGCCGGTCGAGCCCCGGTAGTTAGCCTGCAAAACGGCATATCCGCGATTAGCCAGGAATTGCACTTCCGTCTCGTAACTGTCGGTATCGCGATCCCACGGGCCGCCGTGGATCAGGAGGACCAGCGGAAGCTGCTTTGCTTCCACCTCCGGCGGAGTCGTTAGGTAACTCACCATCTCGAGCCCATTGCGCGTTTTGATCACGATCGGCTTTTTGGCCGCGAGCTGGAACTTCGCGAGAGCCGGATTTTCGGAGAATAGTTCGCTCAGCTTTTTCGTCGCGCGATCGAAACGGTAATAAGTCGGGGGCGCGTCACTTCGACGCAGCGCAACGATCCAGTTCTTGTCGGCGTGGTCGCGGCTAACGAGATCGACAAATCCCTTCGCCTCGCGACTGATTCCCTCGAAATCCGCTTTCAATTTGGGATCGAGAAACACCCAACGGGGCGTCAGGTAATCGAACCCAACCGCCTGCAACGCGCCGTTGACCGGATCGAAAAGTGCACTCGGTGAAAGCCCGAGACGGCTGGCGGAGGAATAGGCGACATCCGCTTGCGGATCTTCCGCCGCGACTTCGAACTCGTGTCCATCCTTCAGATCGACCCGTGACCAGTCGACCTTTGTCGGAATTCAACGCCGAGTCGACGTAGAGACTTTTGCCATCCGGCGCGAAACCGGCGATGAGCGAACAATTCACCGCTTGCCCGGCAATGAGAGCGCGCTCGAACGGCATCACGATCAGGTCGCGCCACGGCCGGTCCACCGCATCGCGCACCCGAATGACGGTGCGGCCGGTTTTGTCGTCGTAAACGGTAGCCCCACGAATCACGAAATCGTTGTCGGTCGTCCAGGTAAGGACGTCGCCCGGATTGGTCGTCTCGAGTGTGATCGCGCCGGTCTCGAGATTGACCCGATACATATCGAAGGCAGAGCGGTCGCGCAGGTTGAGCGCGACCAGAAGCGACTGCGGGTGTTGCGCATCGGTCAGAACATTCTGCGCCCGAACGCCCCGAAATGGAGTGAGGTCGCGCACGACATCGGTCGTTAGGTCGACCGAGAAGAGGTGGTCGATTTCGTCGCCATTATTGTCGTGCAGGTAGAGCATATGCCTTCCAGTCCGGCGCCCAGAAATACCAGCGCACCGGCTGGTGAGATTCGTTTGTAATCCGGTGCGGCTTGGCGCCGTCGGTTGCGCTCGCCCAGACGTTGACCACGCCATTCTTATCCGGCGCGAGCCACGAAAGCTGGGCACCGTCCGGCGAGATTTGCGGGTCGGACCGCTCCGAATTTCCGAAGAAAACTTCCCGCGGGACGAGGGCGGGCAATTCAGCGCGGGCAACGGAGGCCATGAGCAGGAAAAGAAGAGCGATGACTCGGTGCATGGCAACAGCCTGAGCTCGATTCTCTTATTCGCCCAATGGATTTCTCGTATGATCGGTATTCATTGCATCAATGAAACTGGAAGCGATCGATCTCAATCTTCTGGTTGTTTTCGACGCCCTCGCAACTGAGCGCAGCGTGACCCAGGCCGCGGCCAAGGTCGGGCTCAGTCAACCAGCCTTAAGCAATGCGCTGGCCCGGTTACGCGGCTTGTTTGACGATCCGCTTTTTGAACGAACGGGAGGACAGATGCAGCCCACACCGCGCGCGCGACAGTTACTCGTTCCCTTGAGCGAGGCGATCGCCAAACTGCGCGAGACTCTCGAGACGCAGACAGCCTTTCGGCCGGAAGATTCGGAGCGGGAATTTGTGATCGCGACGAACGACTACGTCGAAACACTCCTGCTCGCGCCGCTCGTGCAGCGCTTGCAGCGTGACGCGCCTTCCCTCGCCCTTCGCACCGTGCGGACAGATTACCTTTTCGTTCCGCCGCTCGAACGCCTGCAAACAGGAGAACTGGATCTGGCGCTCGGCTTTTTCGGCGGCCCACCGCAGCCGCAATCCGGGCTGCTCAGCCAATCTCTCGCCGGTGGCAGATTGGTCTGCATTCTGCGCGCGGCCCATCCCCGCGCGCAGCGCAAATTCACCCTGCGAACCTTTGCCGACACTCCGCATGTGCGCGTCATGTATCCTCAGAACGAACGGATCGGGAGCATCGATCCGATCCTGCGCAGCCGCGGCTTGTCGCGCCGCATCGCGGTTACCGTGCCGCATTACCTGGCGATTCCGGCGGTGGTCGCGAAAAGCGATCTGCTCGGGGTAGTGCCGGAGTGGCTGGCTCGGCGGGAGGAACGCAGACTGCGCCTGAAAATCTTCGAGCCGCCTCTCGCCCTGCCCGATGTTAGCGTGGTCATGGCCTGGCACGAACGCCTGCAATTCGACCGCGCCCACAGTTGGTTGCGCGACTGCATCGCGGCCGTCTGCCGGTAAGAAATGGTCAGCGCTTTTTACGGCGGCCGGTTTCTTCGTTAGGCGCACGGGTCAGGGCAAAAGCCGCCCCGCCCACGCCGTAGAGCATGAGGAGTGCACCCAGTGGGACGAGCCAGACACCATTTCCGGGGTCGCCATCGTTGGTCCAGAATCCGCCTAACAAAAAGCCGACGGGCAAGAGAATCGCCGCCCAAATGAGGGCGAAGGAAACTGACCGTTTGACCTGCAAACCTTCCATGCTCCGGATCGTTAGGCCGGCCGCGATGTTGACCAGCGAAAGCATCGTCCCGTGGAAATGTCCAAGCGTGAACATGAGCCGGCGGACTTCATTTCCGACGTCGAGATACCAGCCGATCTTGAAGCCATGCATCGTCTCGAGCCCGATCCCGAGACAGACGTAGACTGCCAGCGCCCACCAGCCGAAGCGGAGATGTCGGTTCGAGTAATTCATATTTTAAGCCGGCGCTTCATCCAGATTCGCTCTGCTCAGGATGACAAATCGGATTCATTCCGCGAGCACGATCGGTGTTTCGTCGCGTGCGCGCCGGAGCCGGCTGAAGACGTCCGCCTGGAAGCGGCCTTCGGGATCGAGGACCGTTTTTGGATCGAAACTCGGATTCGCCGGACGCAGTTCGTTCCACCATTTCTGGTAGCTTTGCTTGACCGCTTCGTCGAGCACGTCGGCCTCCGCGGTATAAGTAAACTGGAAGTCCGCAAAACCGGGCAGGGTCTGTAAAGACTTCCAAGCGTCGAAGCGCACCGCCGCGTACGGATCGAGCAGGCTGTAACTCAAAAACGGATAGAGCCAGTCGCGCCCCGAGATCTTTTGCGCCGGCTCCCAGCCCATTCCCCAGGCGAGCAAAGCGCGCTGGCCGGCGTCGCCTTTGACCAGCCATTGCACTGCGGCAGAGATCGTCTTGTCGTCGGTGGGCATTTCCGGCACCGGGTGCCGATACCATTCGTTCAACCTGGTCGCGGTCCAACTCAGCGTCTGGTCGAGATGACAAAGATTGCAGGCATTTGGCCGGCCGTGCTCGAGGCTCTCGCGGACGTTAGGCGAGGTAATCTGGTGGCTCCGCATGGCGTGGAGGAGGCCAAAGGTGGTGTGCGGCATGTGGCAGTTGTAACAGCGGCTGCCGGAGGAATCGGCCTCATGATGGGTATGGCTCGTTAGGTGCGTTCCCATCTCCTTGTGACACTGCAGGCAGGCCTGGTCCGATTCCATTTTCGGCGCAAGCTGGTCGTTCGAGGCCCACGTCTTGAGCGCGGTGCGCGTGGTCGGCGTAGCCGGGTGCATCTCGTGACAGCTCAGGCAGGAAAATTCGCCGCCTTTGAAGCAGGGCGACGCCTGCACCCCGTTCATTTCCCGTCCGGTCACCCGGATCATCCCGTCGCCCCAGAAACGATTCCGAAAAAAATCCGGCTCGGTCTGGCGGATGAACTCCTTCTGGGTGGCGTGGTCGGGCTCGTTAGGCTGGACCACGAAACGCTGCCCCAGATCCTCGTTCCCGGGGCGAAACTTCCCGCCCTGCCGGTTGAAATCGATCTTCTCGTTCATCCCTTCAAAGGCCCAGACACTGTGGCATTGTCCGCAGGCCAGGGCCGACTCCGGTCCCTTCATTTTTTTCGCGTTCGCGATCGTGGGATCGGTCTCCTTTCGTGAGGTGGAGTTTCCAGCGCCGGAAGGGATTGCGATTGGCCGCAATGTGGTCGGCGCCTTCGCTGTGGCAGGCTTCGCAGGCGATCCCGAACTCGGTCACTTTCGTGTCCCACTTGTTCCCCTCGACGAAATTCGAGATCCCCTGCGTGACATGGCAATCCATGCAGGCGCCGTTCCAGGCCCCGATCGAGTAGGCCTCTTTCGTTTCCGGCGGCATGAGAAAAGTCTGCGTCACCGGCGCCCACATTTTTTCCGCGATGATGTAGGCGAAAGGAAACTGCTCGAGGGTGCGCCCCTGCCCGGTTTCGTTCCACAAAATCTGCAGCGTATGCGAGCCGGTCAGGAGGACGATCTCGCGCGGCGGGCCGTACTCCTTTTCGCCTAACGAGCGGTTGGCAACGAAGATTTTGTCGTCCTGCCGCGTCAGTTTGTATTCCCGGCCGGCGAAGCTCAGCTCGACGTCGTGCGCGTCGGGAATGAGCGTGGCCGGCGTCGCCACCTGCGTCATGGTGCGATGAAACGAAGTGTGCCAGCTCGCATAATTCCCCGGGTGACAGGCCCGGCAGGAATTCGAGGTAACGTAATCCCCCGTTTCGGCGACGATGGGCCGGTTGCTCGCGATCTTCGCGCCTTCGCGCGAATCGCTCCACGCGACCGCGACTGCAATTGCCAGGACCCCCGCGCCGAGGAGCGACCAGATCAGAAAAAGTGCGCGCGGAGCCTCGGGCATTCCCTCCGAAGCTGCGCATTCCGCAGAGAAGTTTCAAGGAGGACCGGAAACGTGACGAGCCCTCCTCAAATTACAAAAGGGAAAAAAGACATTGCAGCGAGATGAGCTTTGCGTTACAAAGTAAACCCATGAGCGAGCGATCCCGGGCCGAAGAGCACTTGCGCGTCATTCGTTCCCTTATGGAACGGGCCACCATTTATCGCGCCATTTCCGCGCCGACCGCCCTCATCGGCGGGCTCCTCGCCGTCGCCACCAGTTTCGTCATCTGGTGGTTCGATCATGCCCTCGCGCCCGGCGCAACCGGCCTCGATAACCGCCTCTTCGCCGAGATCTGGCTCGCCATTCTTGCCGTTGTTCTCGCAGCCAATACCTTTTTCGTGAGGCAGGAAGCGCTCCGCGATGGACGCGTCCTGCTCTCCTCCGGCGCACGCCTCGCCCTGCGCGCGATCGCGCCCTGCCTCGTCCTCCCGGCCGCGACCACGATCTGGTATTTCAAAAACGCGGAGCCGATCGACCAGGAAATCCTGGTCGCGGTCTGGATTGCGTTTTACGGGCTTTGCCTGCTCGCGACCGCGCTCTTCGCCCCGCGCTCGCTCGTCGTCCTGGGCTGGGCTTTTCTCCTCTCCGGCCTCCTCCTCATCTTCTGGCCGAAGTCGTTTGGCGACGATCCGCGCGGGCTCTACCCCAACCTCGCGATGGGCGCCACCTTCGGGCTCTACCACCTCGTTTACGCGGCCTTTGTCTGGTCGAGCCGGCGGCCGGATGCGCGGGAAATTCTTGCACCCGAATGAGCGATGCCGGATTTCGACAAACTCGACAAAGCGATCCACGAAAAGGGCCGGCTCGCGATCATGACCTTGCTCGCCAGCCGGGTGAGCTGGCCGTTTCAGGACCTGAAGGCGGAGCTGAAAATGAGCGACGGCAACCTCGTCACGCATCTGCGCACCCTGCACAAGCTCGGCTTCGTCGCGGTCACGAAGGAAATGCGCGACCGGCCGCAAACGAGTTACGCCCTAACGACGAAGGGGCGCGCCGCTTTCAGCGACTACCTGGAGGTGCTGGAGCAGATCGTGAAGGCCGGGAAAGAGTGAGTTTTTTTGCGCTACTGCTTTGTCACACAAAGCTTTGAAGCTAATGCTATGAAAATCCTGCTCGCAGAACATTTCGGGATGTGTTTCGGCGTGCGCGACGCCATCGCGCAGGCAGAAACGCTCGCCGCGACAAGGCCGCTGACCATTCTCGGCGAGCTGGTCCACAATCCGATCGTGCGCGAGCGGCTTCGCGAACAAGGGGTGACGGAAGGCTCGCTCGATGATCCGATGGCGCCGCTTGCCGAGAGGGGCGCTTTGCCAGCGCCCACGGCGGTTAAGAAACCGCCGCTCCCAGTGCAGGTCATGATCACCGCCCATGGCGCGTCGGATCTCCGGAAGAAGGAATGGCAAGCCGCCGGTTACACCTTGGCGGACGGCACCTGTCCGCTCGTTAGGCACGTGCACGTTCAGCTCGCCGACCTGGTCAGCGCCGGCTATTTCCCGGTCGTGATTGGTCAGCGCGGTCATGTCGAGGTGCGCGGGCTGACGGAAGATTTCGCGGAAGCGATGGTGATCGGCGAGGCGGCGGACATTGCGCAGTTGCCCAGGCAGACGCGTTACGGCGTCGTCTCGCAGACGACCCAGCCGATCGACCGGGTGCGAAATCTGGTGGACGCGATTCGCCGGGCCCACCCGCGCGCCGAAGTGCGTTTCGCCGACACGGTTTGCAAACCGACCAAGGATCGCCAGATCGCGCTGCAACGCCTGGTCGCGGAGGCCGAGATGATCGTGGTCGTCGGGGGCCGCGCCAGCAACAACACCCGCCAACTGGTCGAGACCTGTCGCGCCGCCGGACGGCGGACGATCCACATCGAGCGCGCGGAGGAACTGGTGGCCGCGGATTTCAGGAACATCGCCGTCGTCGGCCTAACGGCGGGCACATCGACCCTGCCCGAGACGGTGCAGGCCGTGCACCATCGTCTGGAAAAATTCTCTCGCAGCCTAACGAAATGATGCGGCGACTGAAAACCCTGCTCCGCGGCGACGAAGACGAGATGCTCCTCTTCCTTTCCGAGCCGGGCGTTCGTTATGCGGCGTTTTGCTGCCTCGTGATCCTGCTTGGAACCGGATATCTATGGCTGCACGATCGGCCTCTGGCGCGCTCCGCTGCAGTCGTTTTACACTGCGATCAAGTTTCCTCTTCTGATCTTTCTCACCGGCGCCGGCAACGCTCTGCTCAACGGGATGCTGGCGCAGTTACACGGCTCCAGGCTTTCCTTTCGCCAAACGTTTCTCGCCATCCTGACCAGCTTCGCCATCACCGCGACCGTGCTCGGCGCGCTCTCTCCGGTCAGCTTTTTCGTGCTCTACAACACGCCGCCCCTGCATTCGAACACCGCGCTGCTGGGCCACAGCCTGAGCCTGCTCAGCCATGTCTTTCTCATCGCCTGCGCGGGGATCATCGCCAATCGCCGGCTCTTTCGCCTGCTCGTGAGGGCGGGCGGCGACCAGCGGACCGCACGCACCACCCTGCTGAGTTGGTTAGGCGGGAATTTCCTTCTCGGCAGTCAGCTCGCCTGGATTCTGCGCCCGTTCATCGGCAGCCCCGGGCTGGCGGTCGAGTTTCTGCGCCCGGATCCGCTCCGCGGAAATTTCTACGAAGCGGTCGGGCGCGCCGCGAAACATCTCCTTTTCTGAAACCAACAATGCAACCAGACCAGACATGACCATACCTGAAACCAAATCCACTCCACCACCGCTGCCGACCCGGCCCGCACGCTTCATCTTCGAGCCGATGCCGAACACGGCGCCACTCGCCCTGCTCGAAACACTCCTCAAGCATCCGGGCCGCGTCCTCTACGAATTGCAGAGGGCGGAAAAGCCGGCGATCGCGTTTTGGCTGCTCGCTTTCGCGCTTCTCGGGATGGCGATTTACGGCGTCGTGGTCGGGACGTTTGCCGGCGGAACGCAAATGCTGATCGCGCCGGCGAAACTGGTTCTCGGGACTCTGCTCTCCATTCTCATCTGCCTGCCGAGTCTCTACATTTTCACCTGCCTGGGCGGAATCGATGCCCGCCTCCGGACCGTGGCCGGGGTCCTCTTCGGCGCCGTCGGCCTGAGCGCACTGCTCCTGATCGGCTTCGCCCCGGTTGCCTGGATCTTTTCGCAATCGACCGACTCGGCCGCCTTCATGGGCACGCTCCATCTTCTCTTTTGGATGATCGGGCTGCTTTTTGGCTTGCGCCTGATCGACGGCATCGTGCGCCTGCTTGGGGGAAGCGACGGCGGGCATTTGAAAACCTGGACGGTGATTTTCGTCGTCGTTTGCCTGCAAATGACGACCACGCTGCGCCCGATCGTCGGCCGCTCGGACCGCTTCTTCCCGGCGGAAAAGCAGTTCTTTCTCGCCCACTGGTTCGAATCGTTAGGCGGAAAATCGAAAGGGAAATAGCCGTATGCACTCCGCCGCCTGGCTGCGCTATTTCACAGCGAACCGTCACAATTTCATCGAGCCGGACTGGCCGGCCCCCATCCCCCTAACGACCGAGCTGCGGAGCCTGTTGGCCAGATCGCTTTCGCATTTCCAACTCGGTGAAAGCGGCGGCGGTCAGCATCTTTTCGGCAAGGCCGGAGAACAGGAAGAGGCTTATCGCGCCGCGCTCAAACTCTTCGTGGCGGAAGAGGCCGAACATGCGCGCTTGCTTCAGGGATTGGTCATCCGCTTCGGAGGTCGCCTGATCAAGCGCCACTGGACCCACCTCCTTTTTCGCACCGCGCGGCGCGCGCTGGGGTTGAACTTCGAGATCCAGGTGCTGCTCATCGCCGAACTGGTCGGGACCGCTTATTACCGCATGCTGCACCGGCGCGCCCGCGACCCGATTCTCGATCAGGTCTGCGAGCGCATCCTGGCGGATGAAGCGCAGCACGTCGCTTTTCATCTCGACCGGCTGCGCGACATCCACGCGGCGCTTCTGCCGGCGGAACGGGCGGCCTGGTCGCTGCAATTTCAACTGCTCTTCAGCGCCGCTCTGCTGGTGGCGTGGGTCGACCATCGCGTGGCGCTAGGCGCGATTGGAACAAGGCGCGCGGAATTTTTCGCCGAAGCGCGGAAAGAATGCATCGGGTTTCTTGACGCACTCCGCCGTTGGCCTAACGAATCTTGCGACAGCACCGGAGATTTCTTCTCCAAGCTGAATATGAAATGGCGCGAGCGGCCACTTTCTGGGGAGCGCACGCGCCTCGCGTGCTGGTTTCGGCGCCCTCGCCGAAACAGGCTTGGCGGGGCGTACGGTGGAAGAAAAAGTTCGCGATGGCGAGGCGCCATCGCCAGCACGCGAGGCGCGTGCGCTCCCCAGAATCCTGCTTTCCCGCCTTCCCGGCTATGATATTGTCCTAACGATGGCAGATGATCGCTGGCGCGGCCGCAAGGCTTCGCCAGAGGAAAGTCCGAACACCAGACGGCAGCATGCCGCGCAGAAGGCGCGGGCGCCTGTTCTCGAAAGGGAACGGCGACGGAGAGTGTCACAGAAAATATACGGCCTAACGAGTGCGCAAGCGTTCGTGGCAAAGGTGAAAAGGCGAGGTAAGAGCTCACCGCTCACGCCGCAAGGCGCGAGGCAGGAAAAACCCCATGCGGTGCAAGACAAAACAGAGGAAGGGCAGCCGGTCCGTTAAACCCTCGGGTATCGTCGCATCACGCGGCTTCGTAGCGGCGGTTTTTAACCGCCGGAACGTTCCGCGGGCGTCTCGCGCGAGCGGGATGAGATAAATGATCATCGTCCCGCCTCGGAAGGCCGGATACAGAATTCGGCTTATCGCCATCGAAATGAAGGGCGTTCTCGGAAACGAGGGCGCCCTTCCACTTTTTCGGCGGCGGAAATGGACAGGATTTACCGGATTTTCTGGATTAGAAGAGTCGTGTTCCGAGACCCTTCAACAAATCCGATTCATCCAGTTGATTCTGTCCAAGCCATGAGCTCTTCCCTGCATCGTGTTCGCGACTGGCGCATCCCGGCCGCCTGGCTCACGCTTTGCATCGTCTGGAGTTCGACCTGGCTGGTAATCAAGATTGGCTTGGAGGATCTGCCACCGGTTTCGTTTGTCGCTATTCGATTCGTGGTGGCCGCAATTGTCCTGGTTGCGATTTCGCTCGGCCGCGGTCGCATGCTCCCGCCTCGGCGGGTGGATTATTTCATTCTCGCGGGGACGGGGCTGCTCATGTTTGCGCTCAATTACGGGCTGCTCTTCTGGGCGGAGTTGCACGTCTCCTCCGGCCTGGCCGCGGTCATCCAGGCTTCGATTCCGATCTTTGGCATGGTCTTCGCACATTGGATGTTGCCCGAGGAGCCCTTGCGCTGGCAACGCCTTGGCGGCGCGCTTGTCGCCATGGCCGGAGTGGCCGTGATCTGTGCCCGGTTGCTCAGCTTCAACGGCTGGCTCGCCTTTCTCGGCGGGCTCGGGATCACGATCGGCGCGGCCAGTGCCGCCTATTCCAACGTGGTTCTAAAGGCTAAGAAGATTCAGCTTCCACCTTCGATGCTGGCCGGTTGGCAAATGATCTTCGGCATCATTCCTCTCCTGCTCCTCAGCTTCGCGGTCGATGGAAGTCCGCTTCGCTTTCACTGGACCGGCCGGGCCATTCTATGCCTGCTTTATCTCGCGGTGATCGGTTCGTCCTTCACCTTCCTGCTACTCTATTGGCTGATGCCGCGCATGTCGGTGACGAACCTGCAAACCATCTCGCTCATCACCCCGCCGGGCGCGATTGCAATCGGCTGGGCCTTTGGAGGCGAAAGGCTTTCGGTTTGGTCGCTCCTGGGTGCGGCTTTGGTGCTGGTTGGAGTCTGGCTGATTTTTCGGCGGCTGGAGGAACCGAAACGGGTATTGGTCGGTTCGACACCAGGCCGGGGCTAATCCTGTTGGGCCGTGCTACTCAGGCAAGACAATCGTCCAAACAACGCAACAAATGCGAAACCGTCTCTTCGTTTTCGTCGCCCATATTGGAAAGGCGGAAGGTTCTCCCTTTGAGTTTCCCGTAACCACCGTCGATCAAGAGATGATGTTTCTCGCGCAGGTCGCGCGCCAGCCTGGCGACGTCGATCTCGCGGTTATTCTTTACGCAGGTCAGGGTAAGCGCGCGATACCCCTCGGCGGCGAAAAATTCGAAGCCGCGCGCCCGCACCCATTGGTGGACCAAGGCGTTCGTGCGTGCGTGACGTTCGTAGCGATTCGTTAGGCCTTCGCTGAAAATTTCCTCCAGCTTCGACTGCAAGGCGTAGACGTGACCGATGCTCGGCGTGGTCGGAGTCATGTCGCCAGCCTGCTGTTTTTTGAATTCGAGAAAATCGAAATAGTAGCCGCGACCGGAGACCTCTTCGGCGCGCGCGAAAGCTTTTTCGGAAACGCTGAAGAGAGCAAAGCCGGGCGGCAGGGCGAGGGCCTTTTGCGAGCCGGTCAGGAGCACGTCGATCAGCAAATTGTCCATAGGGATAGGCACGGCGGAGAACGAGGAGACGGAGTCGACGATCGAGCGACGACGTCCGGGTATTTCGCCATCGTGCAGCAGATCTCCGGCAAAGGATTCATGACGCCGGTCGACGTTTCATTGTGAATGAGGGTGACGGTATCGAAATTTCCGGTCGCAAGCCTGGCATCGAGCACCTTGGGATCGATTGCCTGCCCCCACTCCACCTGCAGCGGCTCGGCTTCCTTCCCGCAACGACGCGCCACATCGAGCCATTTGTCGGAGAAGGCGCCGCACATGCAGCAGAGCACGCGTTGCCTGACGAGATTGCGGATGGCCCCTTCCATCACGCCCCAAGCCGATGAAGTGGAAAGGAAAACAGGCTGTTTGGTGCCAAACAATTCCTGCAGACCGGGATGAATTTCGCGGTAGAGAGTTTTAAAAGCTTCTCCGCGGTGGCCGATCATCGGACGGGAAAACGCGTCGAGCGTTTTTTGCGACACCTCGACCGGTCCAGGAGTGAAAAGTTTGTCGTGCGGGATCACGGGGGAGAACGTTCAACGTTCCGGGGTGAACGTCCACCGCAGAACTGGGAGCAATGGTCGCTGATTTAAACGGGACCTAACTCTGCGGTGGTGTGCTCTCGCCGCGACCGGTTTTCTGGCGTAGTTCGTCGATTTTTTTCGACGCTTCGGCTTTCGTTAGGCTCGCGTCGAATTCTTCCCCCGCTTCGCGGCAAAGAGTTTGCAGGTAGGAGCGTTGCGGGCCGGTCATGGCCTCGCCTCCGGTCGTCCACTGATCCGGATCTTTTTCGGGATTGAGCGCAGCAGGCGGCACTTCTCCTGGCGGAACGTCATCGGCTTTCATCAAGAGAGAATCGCAGCGACGCCACCGGCCGGACTTGCGCAAAGCGGAGCCAGCCATCCGCCGGTCTGCGATTCAGGGGGATGGACCGACTCGGAGATTTCATTAGCCGGCAAAAATGGCTTAAACCGGTCGAAGCGGCGCTCGGCGCGCTGGCCTAACGACTGGCTTTGTCGGCTTCGGTCTCTCCATGGTCGGCGCCTATTTGGGAGGCCACCTGGTTTACAACGAACGGATAGGAGTGAACCACGCACCCGAAGAATTGCCCGACAAATTCGTGCCGGTGCTCAAGGAATCCGAGCTGAAGGAAAACAAGCTGCAGAAGGCGGAGGCCGATGGAATCCCGTGCTGGTGGTGAAACACGGCGGCCGTATTTTCGTCATGGCGGAAAAATGTTCGCACCTCGGCGGCCCACTCGCCGAAGGAGAATTCGATGGTGAAACGATCACCTGCCCCTGGCATCAGTCGAAATTCGCGATTGAGGATGGCCGCATCCTGGTCGGGCCGGCGACCTACGCGCAGCCCTGTTTTCAGGTCCGGTTGCGCGACGGTCAGGTGGAAGTAAAGGTGCCGCGAGGGATGGTGGCCAACCCCTAGTGAGTCGAGCGTCCCGATTGGGGGCGAGCGACGTTAACGGGCTTGCGCGGAAATGCTTCGCGTGGCATAGACACAACTCCCGATTTCCATGGCCACCGTATCTCAAATCACCGCCGATCCCGCGCTCGAAACCCATCTCTTTTGGGATCAATACAAGGCCGCCATCATTGCGGTCGTGGCGGTGATCATCCTCGCCGTGCTTGGTTTCGCCGGCTACCAGCTCTACGCGGCGCGGCGGGCGGCGGACGCAACTTCCCTTCTGGCGGCGGCCCATAGCCCACAGGAATATCAGCAGGTCATCGACCGCTACCCCGCCAGTGGACCGGCCGCGAGCGCCTCTCTACTCCTGGCCGCGCAACAGCGGACGAAGAAGAATTTTACCGAAGCGAATGTGACCCTGCACAAATTCATCGACCAATATCCCAAGCACCAGCTCATCACCACCGCGTGGATGGGAGTGGCGGCGAATTTGGCTTCGTTAGGTAAAGCCGATGAGGCGCTCAGCACCTATCAGCGTCTGGTCACGGAATATCCGCAGAGCTTTAACGCGCCGCTCGCCCTCCTGGCGGAAGTGCCTCTCCTGAAAGCGAAGAATCGCAATGAGGAAGCGCGCCGGGTTTGCGAGACGATCATCTCGCAGTACCGCGACAGCGTGGTGGCCAATGAGGCGATGCGGGAAATGATTTCGCTCCCCAAACCGGCAGCCGCCGCCATGCCAAAACCAGCACCGACTGCGGCACCGATTCCGATGGCTCGTCCGCCGGAACCGGTCGCGCAGGATCCCGCCGCCGCTCCGGCAGCAACCCCTTGAGGTAGCGCAAGCTTCCAGCTTGTCGGCTGACCGATACGCAAGCTGTCAGCTTGCGCTCCGCAATGGCCTACCGCTTCGAGAACTGGAAGCGCTTGCGCGCGCCCGGCTGGCCGGACTTCTTCCGTTCCTTCATCCGCGGATCGCGGCGAAGCAGCCCTTCGGCTTTGAGCAGTGCCGCGCAGATTCGCATCGACTTGCAGAAGCGCGCGGGAAATGGCAAGCCGGGCCGCCCCAGCCTGCCCGGTGGCGCCGCCGCCTGTCGTATTGACCGAAATGTCGTAGGCGTTAGCCAATTTCACCGCCTGCAGTGGCTGCAGCACCGTGTTCTGCAGCGGCACGGTCGGGAAATAATCCTCGAAGCTCTTGCCGTTAACGTCGATTTTGCCGTTGCCCGCCGTCATGCGAATGCGCGCGACCGCGGTCTTGCGGCGACCGGTGGCGATGAATTCCTGTGTCTCAGCCATGAAAGTATTTCGTTAATCCAAGCGCGATGGTTTGCGGCTGCTGCGCGGCGTGCGGATGCTCTTCGCCACTGTAAACTTTGAGTTTCCGGTAAACCTGCCGACCCAGTTTGTTGTGCGGAATCATTCCGCGGACTGCGTGCTCCACCAGCAGCTCGGGATGACGCGCCCGGCGGGACCGCACGCTCTCGCTCTTGTGGCCGCCGACGAAGCCGGAAAAACTCATGAAGGTCTTCTGCTCTTCCTTCTTGCCGGTCAGGCGCACCTTGTCGGCGTTGATCACGACGACGAAATCGCCGGTATCGACGTGCGGCGTCACGATCGCCTTTTCCTTGCCACGGAGCAGATTGGCGGCTTTGACCGCGACCCGTCCGAGAACCTGGTCGCGCGCGTCGATGATCCACCACTTGCGGTCGACCTCATTGGCTTTGGCAGAAAACGTTTTCATCAGAAGGCTTGGGAAGGGCGGGGAAATTAGCGGCGCGGACCACAGGTGTCAAATGTGGCCTGGCTGCAATGGACGAATGGCATTGCGGCTGCTCTATACTACGAATGCGACGCGTATTCTCCCTCGCCCTCCTGACGGCCGTCTCGACGGTGTTCCTTTCGCAGATGGACGCAAAAACGCCGCCGCATGCCGTCGGTGGAGCGGAGGTGGTTCGCGAAATGAATCTTGCCCGTAAACATCCGGAGATTTACGCCGGCTACCTCGAGGAATTGCGCAGTCATTTCCGCGGTCAGACGCTTCTTCTGCCCGGGAAAACCATGATACGGACGCGCGAGGGCGTGAGGGCGGTCGACGAAGCGATCCATTTCCTGCGCCACGCCCGGCCGATCGGGTCGCTAACATTATCGCCCGGAATTTCGCTGGCAGCTGCCGAACATGTGGCCGACCAGGCAGGCGGCACTTTCGGTCACGCTGGCTCGGATCGGAGCAATCCATCCTTGAGAGATGAATCGCTTCGGGGCGTGGAGCGGGTCCTGGGGCGAAAACATTTCCTACGGCAAATCGACCGCGCGTGACGTGGTCATCGCCCTCATCATCGACGACGGTCTGCGCAGCCGGAAGCATCGCAAGAACATCTTCAACGCCGCTTTCAACTATGCCGGCGCCGCCGTCGGTCCCCACGCGCGCTATCGCACCGTCTGTAGTATCGATTTTGCCGGCGGCTACGCCGAGCGCGAGGAGACTCGGTCTCCTCCTGGCGCGCAACTAAAAACACTCGGCTGGTCAACTCGAGAAGCGGGGTTTAAATAACCCGCTCCGCCATGCCCAAGCCCGACCAACCAAAATCCGCCATCAGCCCCCGCCGCGCGGAAGATTTTCCCGAGTGGTATCAGCAGGTCATCAAGGCGGCCGACCTGGCGGAAATCGACGACGTGCGCGGCTGCATGGTGATCAAGCCGTGGGGCTACGGCATCTGGGAAAACATGCAGCGCGCGCTCGACGGGATGTTCAAGGCGACCGGGCACAAGAACGCCTACTTCCCGCTCTTCATCCCGCTCAGCTATCTCGCAGAAGGAGGCGGAGCACGTCGAGGGCTTCGCCAAGGAATGCGCGGTCGTCACGCATCACCGGCTGGAAGTCGAATGCCGAAGGCAAAATGGTCCCGGCCAGTCCGCTGACCGAGCCGCTCGTCGTCCGGCCCACGTCCGAGACGATCATCGGCGCGAGCTACGCGAAGTGGGTGCAGTCCTACCGCGACCTGCCGATCCTGATCAATCAATGGGCCAACGTCGTGCGCTGGGAAATGCGCCCGCGCCTTTTCCTGCGCACCGCGGAATTTCTCTGGCAGGAAGGCCACACCGCGCACGAGACGCGAAGCCGAAGCGCGCGCCGAGACGAAGCAGATGCTCGACGTGTACGAAACCTTCGCGCGCGACCATCTGGCGCTGCCGGTTTTCACCGGCGAGAAAGCGAAAGCGAACGTTTTCCCGGCGCGGTGCAGACGCTTTGCATCGAGGCCATGGTGCAGGACCGCAAAGCCATCCAGGCCGGCACCTCGCATTTCCTCGGGCAGAATTTTCGCGCATGCCAGCGGCATCCAATTTCAGACGCGCGAAGGGCAAACAGGAATTCGCCTGGACGACGAGCTGGGGCGTGAGCACGCGCCTCATCGGCACGGTCATCATGGCGCACGCCGACGACGACGGCCTCGTCCTGCCGCCGCGCGTCGCCCCGACGCAGATCGTCATCATCCCGTCACGCCGAAGCCCGAGACGCGCGACGCCGTGCTGGCCGCGGCCGAGCGATCTCGCGGCGCAACTCCGCGCGCAGACCTGCGCACGGCGAGCCGTTCGAGTGCACGTCGACCAGCGCGATCTCGGCGGCGGCGTGAAGAACTGGGAGTGGATCAAGAAAGGCGTGCCCCTCCGCGTCGAGATCGGCCCGCGCGATCTGGAGAAAGGCAGCGTCGCCGTGACGCGGCGCGATCAGGATGTGAAATCAAAATCGTTTCTGCCGCGCGCCGAGTTCGTTAGTCAGGCGGCTGATTTGCTCGCCGCCATTCAGCAAAATCTTCTCGAGCGCGCCCGGGCTTTTCGCGATGCTTATACCGTAAGATCGACACGAAGGAAGAGTTCTATGCGTTCTTCACCCCGAAGAATCCGGCCAAACCGGAGATCCACGGCGGCTTCGCCCTCGCCCACTGGAACGGCAGCACCGCGGTCGAAGAACAGATCAAAGACGACCTCAAAGTCACCATCCGCTGCATTCCGTTCGACGATCCGGCCAGTCCGCCCGAGCCCGGCCGATGCGTGATCACGGGCGAACCCAGCCCGAGACGTGTGCTCTGGGCGAAGTCGTACTGACGCTGAGTTGGAAACTGGACTTGCCGCGGCAAGTCAAAGCTCGCGAGTTAGTAACTCCTCTCAGTCCCGGCTAACGTCCCACCTAACGAAGTATGATCGACTCGCGCGCCGCGACCACATAGGCTTCGAGCGCCGCGCGATCGGCGCGCTGAAGCCCGGCGCGCGGCGCCATGATCTCCACATAATGGTGCCACTGCGCGACCGAGTAATGCGCGATCGGCCGGGCCACGTGGCATTCCGTGCAACTGGTGGTGTAGATTTTCCGGCCGCGAGCAAGGGTCGCCAGATCGAGGTCGTGTCCGGCACCCGGGTGGGAAGCGACCGCGCGAGCAGTCGGAAAAACCGCGTTGGGATTGGTGTTACAGCTGCCATAGGAGAGGACGCAAACTGCACCCAGGACCAGGAAGCGCGCGGCACGCATCTACAACGTTTTAGAAACTGGAACCGAAGATCAGTCGAGTCTGTAAGTCCACTTCCGATGCCAGATTGGTCCACTGCGCCAGAGGAGGCCGTCTGGACCAAATGCAATTCGGGTTCGGATAAATTACTGGACCACCACTGTCCTGGTGGTTGTGCCGGTGGCGCCGTTGTTATCGAACACTTTTAACTGGACCGTGTAGGTCCCCGGACGGCTGTAAGAATGGAAAGCGGTGTGGCCGAAATAGGACCCGCCATCGCTAAACGTCCACTCGCGATTTCCGATGGCACCATCCGGATCGTAGGATCCATCGGAGACCAGCGTGACGTTGAGCGGGGCCGATCCCGTAGGCGGGTTGACAGTGAAGGTGGCCACCGGCGGCTGGTTCGGCGCCGGAGCGTCGATTCGCACCGTGTTGGTGGTGGTCGCTCCGAGATTGTCGGTCACCGTGAGGGTAGCTACATATTCACCCGGGACGGTGTAGGTATGGAGCGGGCTTGGGCTGGTGGAAGTTGTCCCGTCGCCAAATCGCCATTCGAAGGAAACGATCGTGCCATCGAGATCGGTGCTGCCAGCCGAGCTGAAGTTCACGTTCAGAGGCACGGCCCCAGAGCTCGGAGTACCGGAGGCGACCGCGACCGGCCATTGATTGCCGTTAGCGCCGCGAATTTCGTAGCCGATCCTATAGTTATCGAAGCGCTCATTCCGCAGGACAGAACCGGCGAGCAAGGTCAGCCCATTACCGCCGGTGACGCTCGGCCAACTCTCGGCGGTAGGCGAATTTGAGAAGACAAAGCCCATCGGGTCGACCTTCACGCCGTCGGCGGTGACGCGCATGCCGAAGAGATCACTCCGGGCATCCAGCGGGTCGAGGGTAAAGAGCGCGAAACGATTAACCTGGTCATTGTAATGGATGACGTAATGGGTGCCGTTCCAGGTAGCCTCCGGGCTGTATTGATTTCCTGCCCACGGAGTGAGGTTGATTCCCGCGCCGTGGCTGCCATCGGCATTTACGATCACTCCGATCAGGTCCGACTCCGAGGAACTGGAGACAGTGGCGGACTGGAGGGCAAGCGCGCGCACTCCGTCGGAAGCGACTCCGACCTCCCGTACCCCGTTGCCGAGACTGCCGCTCGGCCCGTAAATGAGGAAGCTATTGGTTTTTGTGCCGTCAAGATTGACGAAGGCCCCGTAGGTGGAGCCGGTCGGGTTATCGTGGGTCGAGTTCGAACGCCAGACCGGTAACCAGCGATTGTTTACCGTCGTGAGCGCGATCGAAATGCAGAACGAATTGCCGACCTGGATCCCGGCCGGATCGAGCACCGCGCCGGTAAGGCCATTCACGCGCGAGACGAAGGGCGCGATCAGCTCCGGATTGTTGGAGAGAAGCTGGCGCGCCATGACCAGGAAAAGATCGCCCGAAGCGGAAACATCGGTCGGTCCGAAACCGGGCATAACGAGAAAAGGAGCGGGATCGACCAGAGTGCCATCCTGATTAATGCGTTGTCCGACAATGCCGTTGGCGTTACCCCAGGTGGCGAGAAAGACGCTGCCATTCCAACCCACGGAGGGCGCGCTGGGAATACTGGAGTTGGTACCGATATCGAGCTGGATTGGGTCGCGCGTGATCGCCCGGCCATTGAGCGCGATCGGCTGGGCCATGATCCTGTTACTACCGGCTATGTCACTGCGGAAGACGAACATTGCTCCCTCCGCACCGAGCGCGACGTCACCGCGATTCTGGCTAGGAGCGCCTGCGCCGAGCTTGATATTACGACCGGCAGTATTACTTGCGGTGACGTTGCCGGAGAGGGTGTCGAATTCCCCATTCTGCAAAATGCTCCAGACAACCTGCAGCGAACCGGCGCCGGTCGAGGCCGTCGGCCCGGAGGCGAAGCCGGGGATGGGGATGCCGCCTGGGTCGAGGACCGTTCCCGTCGGGCTCACTCGCGATGTGTATAGATTGCTCGAGTGAGACCAGCTCAGCACGGAAGTTTATCCCATCCCAGGAGACAAAAGCGCCGGTGAATCCGTCCGGTGCGCTCGCGTTATTAGAGATCACGTCGCCGCCCGGATCGAGCACGGCGCCGGTGGTCGAAATGCGCGAGCCGGCGACCTGACTCACAAAATTAACCGACTTGAACCAGACGGCATAAAACTGAGTCCCATCCGAAGTGAGGTCGGTCACTACGTTGCCGGCCACGAGCGTGAAGGGGATCGGATCGATTAGATTAAGTGCCGGATCGAAACGCAACGCCTTGGTATCCGAAAAATCGGCCCAGGTAAATAAAAAGACACCGTTGGCGTAGGCCAGGCGGAGATTGGAGCGGAGAAAATAAGTCGAAGGAACCGCTACTTTCGGCCCCTGCAAAACAACGCCGGCCGGCGTGATCCGGAGCAGGTCGAGCGCGCTGCTCATGTCACTTTCCTGAAAAGCCACAAACCAATCCGTGCCATCACTGGCTGCCGTCCAGGAATTGCCGGCCGGCACGATGTTGCGGATCTTGATCGGTAGCGGATCGAGCACCACGCCCGCAGCCGAGACGCGCACCGCTTCGAGCGAGTCCTGATAATAGAAACCGGTTCCGTTAACGTCGACGCTTTCGAAGATAACCAGCCAACTGGACCCGTTCCAGACGACTTGCGGGTTGAGTTGCATAGCCTTGCCCTGCGCGATCGGAATCGGAATCCGGTCAATCATCCGGCCGTCGGCCGCGATCCGCGCACCATAGATATCGCTGGAGGTTTCCCATTCAAAAGATGGAACCGCCAGCGGAGCGCCAAGCGCGCGTTTGTCTTGCCAGACAGCCAACGTGCTACCCGCACCGGCCGCGATCTCAGGAGCGGCCTGCTCGCCACTGGCGAGGCGAATTGCCTTATCGCCGGGGAGAAATCTGGAAGGCGTCGATGTCGCTACCTGACCCTGGCTACTGACGGCGAAACAGCTGCAAGCAGTCAGGCAAAGAAGAGAATTAAGGACGGTTTTCATAATGATTGTTTTTGATGTTTTCTGGATCGTGGCCAGGGAGAGTGGAAAGCCAAGGAACGCCAAGTTTGAGCTGTCCAGTTGCTTGACCGGGCTCGCTCCGCCACGGACCTGCCACTGCACGGGCGACGAAGTATCGGTCTGCCGCCGATATTGGTAAAAACGGCCGCTTCCGGAAGCTCGGTCGCCAAGATGTGAGCCTGGGCTTCGAGAAGATGTTGAAAGTCGGGATCGTTAGGGAAACAAGAAGCCCTTCGCGCGACGAACAATGATCCTAATATCCTTTTCATACCGACCAGGCAATCTTGAGAAGCAATTCGTCGTCTCGCCAGCATTGAAAGGTTCAACGCTGTTACGTGATTCAGGACCTTTCCTTTATGGGTTGGTAGTAAAGACCTGAACCGGCGAGTAAGGGCTCGTCTCCGTCGTGCAGAGTGTAGCTACCTGATACTCATACGAGGTGGAAGGAGCCAGATTGTTCAGCCGCAGCGAGGGACGCCGGGCTTGCTTCGTCTTCCATCTCGTTGTCCCAAGTTTGCGCAACTGCAACAGATAACCCTCCGCTCCAGGCACCGCGTTCCAGTGAATCACCGCGGAGTTGGACGTGATATTATCCGCCGTCACTCCGGCGGGGGCCTCGCAACCCGGATTCATCGCCTCGCTGAACTGGCAGATGAAGCCGCCGCGATCATTGTAGACCAGGCTGATATCGTCGAACTCGTTCCCATTGCCTTTCGAAGCGCCGCCGTTGAGATACAGGACGCCATTGTTAAGAACGTGAATATCCTGGCCCGTGCCGGCCGCATACTGCTTGACGTATTGGACCACACCAGCCGGATCATACTTAGCCAGGAAAATATACTCGTTCCCGAGCGGTGGAAGCTCGATGGTGTCGAAGACCACTCCCGGGCCGCTGTCGGCGAACCCGGTCACCCAGCTATTGCCGGCCAAGTCAACGCCAATGCTATAGCCTTTATCGGCATCTGGTCCGCCTGCGTGATGCAGCCATTGAATGGCGCCGGCCGAGTTATACTTGGCCAGGAAGATATCGCTGCCGTTGGTTCCAGTATTCGGCACGGACAAACCGTCAAAGGTGGCGGTCCCGGTGTAATCCCCGGTAATGAAGAAGTTATTCGCGCCATCGACCGTGATCGCTTTGGCCGGGTCACCGGCAAACGAAGTCGTGCTGCCGCCGCCGTGCACCCACAGGTTGTTACCCGCGGAATCGTACTTGGCAATAAAGGCATCGCCCAGCCCGGCCGCCTTGATCGTATTTGTATCGAACTTCGCCGTGCTCTGAAACTCGCCCGTGATTCCGACATTTCCCTGCCCGTCCACCACCACACCGTGCGCCTCGTCCGCGCCGCTGCCGCCGGCTGTTTTCAACCAGAGCAAGGTTCCATTCGCATCCATCTTGGCCAGGAAGACATCGAACAGTCCCCGGCTCGTCACTGTCACACCTTGCACAGTCATGGTGCTATTGAAGAAACCGGTCACGTAAACATTGCCGGCCGCATCGAGCGCCACGCCATCTGCGAAGTCACCCGACGTGCTGCCATAGTTCTTCGCCCAGACGACCTGCCCGTTCGTGTTGTATTTCACGATCAGCCAGTCGTAATCGCCGTTCCCGGTCAGGATGATATTGTCGAACTTCGCCGTGGGATGAAGGCTGTTAGTCTGGATCGCGCCGACCACATAGGAATTGCCGCTGGCATCGGTCGCCACCTCATTGCCCTGGTCAAGCAACGCGCCGCCGCCAACATTGGCCCATTGGATGTTGCCGCCCGTATCATATTTCGCCAGGAAGACGTCCGAGGCGTTGCAGGGGATGACGAGGTTATCGAAAAGCCCCGGGTTACTGATAAAACCGGTCGCATAGGCATTACCAGCCGCATCGGTGCTGACACCGTTGCTGATCCCGCCGAGTCCCATTTGCTTTACCCACTGCGCCGTCTGCGCGGAGGCCGAGGCGGAAAATGCGAGCGCCAGCAGCAGGGTTGCAGCCAGAATTTTCCAGCGATTGAATCGCGCCTTGAGCTTAACGGTTTGGTTACAAAAAAGAGTGGAAGTGAAGAACGAGATCATAGTTTTGGTGTTGGTTGGCGCATTTCATAACTGAGCCCACTTTCTCCGGCAACTGCCGAAAAGTTACGTCGCTGTTACTTTTCCCGGCCTGCGAGAGAGAGGCGGTTTTTCCCTCGAAAATCAGCCGAGATCGCCGCCTCATCGCAGAAAATTCCTCGTGTCTTAGCGATGCGCAGCGGTTGCAACCAAATCGATCGGCACTGCTTCCGCCGGGGAAAATCTTCGCCGCACGTCCCCACTCGCGAAGTAATGCTCGAGAAGCTCCCGATCGCCCTGCGCGGCCAGCAGATAAATCCGTCCGTGCTCACGCCAGGTAGCCGTCATCCACTCGCCTTCCTTGGCGTACTCCGTATTTCCATCGCGCCTCCCTCCCGGTACGGCTTCCTCGTCGACGACAAAGAGGTGTGCCAGCTTCCGCGCACCCCGGCTAAAACAAATTAGCGACACCTGGTGCCGGCGGAAGGAAAAGACCCGACAGCCCATCGGATTGAGGGCGGCCAATCCCGGTGGGACATCGACATTCGCTGGCGCCATCGAGTCGTGCAGCCACGCTTGGATGCGATCAAGGTTGTGGCTTTCCAAATCCATTGCCGGCGCAAGCCTGATGAAGCTCACCATCTCCCCACGATAATCGGCCAGCGACACCCCGGGTTGGAAAGGACCCTGCCACGAGCTGAATAACACCAGCAGCGCCACGATCGCTGCTGCGATCAAGCCAACTCTCCGCGACCACGGCGAAGGCGCGGCCGGCCGGCTCGTCGTCGAGGCCATGATGCGCGTCTTTAGTCCCGCAGGAACGGGCGTGTGAGACATCGCCAGCGCAAACTTGCGATCGAAGGCTTGTTCTTCGGCAAACCACTCCGTCAGCTCGCGATCGGTCTCCAGGCTTTTCAAGGCACTCGCTACTCGTGGATCAGACTCGTCCTGACCATCAAATCGGGAGGAGGCGAGGATTTCGCGGATCTCGTCTCGGTTCATGATTGCGATGGTCCCTTAAACTTCCTGGCGTCCCTTATCAAAACCTTGCGCAACTTCAGTTTGCCGCGCCAGAGCCGCGACATCACCGTCCCGATCGGTATCTCGAGGATCTGCGCGATTTCCTGATAGGAATGCTGCTGCAAATAAAAGAGCACGAGCGGCGCGCGGTAGGTTTCCTCCAAGTCCAGCAAGGCCTGGTGTGCAACCACTCCATCGAGCTGATTGACCGCCGCCGCCGCGGTCGCTGTCTCCCCTGCGGCCGGCTCCGGGACCTCCGCCATCTCGACAAAGCGCGCCTGCTGCCTTCGCTGGGCGAGGAACTCCCGGTGGAGCACAGTGAAGAGCCACGTCTTCGCCTTGCTGCGATCGCGCAGCTGATGGCCCTTCGCCGCCCAAGTATAAAAGGTGTGCTGAGTCAGGTCGGCCGCTTCGCACTCCTTGCGAGTCAGCGCGAGGCCGAAGCGGTAGAGCAGCACATAGTAATCCTCCACCAGTTGTTCCAAGTCGAGACAATCCACGCCTTCAGGAATGGACGAGCTCTTAGCGCTTGGCGAGACCTTCTCATCTCGATCCGATTTCTGCTGGGACATAGCAAGGTAGCCATCTCTTTCGCACCTCGCTCGAAGGTTGGACTTGGCTATCTGCTATACACTCAAGTCCGATGCAACCAATCCACGCGCCAATGCCCGCGCGGCCCCTTGGAGAGTGCAAGCGAGGAACGCTCGCACTCTCCTTTAGGGTCTTCGCAGTCGAACCAGCTAAGGACAGCGGATCGTCCGGAACGTCACCGTGCTTTCCGCACTGCGGGCCCCTTTGGTGGCCCGCACCCGAGCCGTCACATTGAGTTCGTCACCGTAGACGTTACTCACGGTCGGGTTGGTGCTCGGTGCGGTGTCGAACACGCCATCGTTGTTCAGATCCCACTGATACCTCACCCCGGGTCTGTTTGGCTGGAGCGTGGCCGTCAAGGTCACGTTAACCCCATCGCCTCCCAGACATTGTTGATTTACCACCATGGCACTGAGGGTTGCGGTCGTCTTGGTGAGAGCATTGGGCGCTGCCACCGCTAGCAAGACGAGGCTGGCGATAGCCGCCCCGATTAACTTCATTCGCTTGTTTTTCATTAGTTGGTTTTTCCTTTGTTATGCGGACAAGCCGCGTTGCTTAGCGGCGTTATCCTTCCCCAGCGCCCCACTTGGAATCCCCAAAAAGTTACGCGGTTGTTACCTCTCTGGAGAGAAGCACTTGGTCGCCTCCATGGAAGATCTGGATCGAATCGAATTCCGCCCGCGCAGGGACACCCCCTTCGTTAGGCATTCGCGTTAGCCCAGCGAGCGCACCCAAAAGTAAACACCAGCAGCGCAACTCATCCCAAAAGCGACGCCAGCAAGAATAACGCGATTCGCCCGAGCGCGGTCCGGCGCGCAAAGCGCAGGCCGCAAAACAGACAACGATATTCGATTGGTGAGAAAGTCTGGTGCCCCACCACGAGGAATAGCGGAAGCACCACGAAGAGCACGAAGGGGTAGAATGAATTGCGCTTCCCGAGCGACTGCACCTCTGCGGAAACGCACTCCGGGCAACGCGTTATCCCCGCGGAAGCTTACTTATCACCTTCTCCGCCGTTGATTGGGTCGCTTCACCCTACGGCTAGAGCGTGTCATGAACTTTGCGGCGCCGATGGGTAGCGCGTTCCGGTGTAGGGGCGCTCGTGTCGCCCGCAAGGGGGAGATTTCATCCGGGCATTGAAAGGACGCCTTTGCCTGTGCGGGCGACATGCCTGCCGCTACACTTTGCCTCGCTCAACCGACGCCGCTCGTCTCCCAGATCATGAATTCATCCAGCGTCTGCCGAGTTCTATCCACAACGAATTGGACCACGATCGCGTCATCGACGAAACCGAGAAACGGTGTCCGGTCCGGAATCAAATCGAAAGGATCGACAAGATAGTTAAGAGCAGTGACAACCCAGAGCAGATCCTTCTTTGAGACCTGCTCGTAGTCTCCGCGCTCCCGAGCGCGGACGAGCCGCAGCATTGTCTGAATATACGGCCAGTCATCCTTGAACCGCTGCCGAGGAAGCGACGCGCACTCCTTCGCCGCCTTTTCAAACAATGAACGCAGGCCCCCGACACCGGCGACTCGCAATTTCGCTTCGCGGAGTGCCCGGGCAAACGCTTCGCTGCGCAGGACCGGTTTCTTGTAGGAGCGTTGCGTTTCAGCGCTCGGCTCCGTTTTCGCCTTTTTCATCTGACCAAATGAAAGCATCTCCGCGCCCTAATGCGAAGGCAATTCACACGTCTGCAAACTCCTATTGCGCCCTTTCCCCAGGGGATAGGCATCGCGAACGCGATAGAAAATGCTACGGCGCCCGGCTTCGTCGCGCAGAATGATAATCTCGCTGATGCGGCCCGCGAGTAGAGGGCGTACATGCCCATCGGAAAGATCGGCATCTCGTAACGGACGCGCCGTATGCTCTGTTTCAGACACAACGAAGTCGCCGTAATTCCCCACCCGCGTGCGGTGCAAAATCACCATCTCACCCTCCCTTAATGTTTCGGTATAAGGATACTCATAGGCATCCTGATACTTCTTCCGCACGGCCTCAAACGTGCCCCCGGCGCGCAAATCTGCCGCGACGTTCGCAAACACCCCCTCGGCTTCGCCGCGAGACATGTCCTCGTCATCGATGAAAATGCCTTCGACCAGCACATGCGGCAGGCCAGCCCTCTCTTGCAGTGTTCGATGGTGCGGTTGCGACAGCAACTCAGGCGTTATCGCATAGGTCTCCTTTAAGTCGTGAAAGAAGCGCCTGGGTCCAACCAGCAGAAGGGCGCGCTTCACGGCGCAGTCGCACACCCGTGCATCGCACGGATGCGAAATGATCGCCCGGAGCAAGTCGTAGTTGGTAACGGCGCTGAAAATAGCCTGGCTATCCGTCCCGTCAGACATGCAGCCTTCCTGCTCGTGGAAGGCAAGTAATCCGGCTGGGATCGGCTGACCAATTCTCCAGGCGTTCGCCTTGGTCGCCACCGGAAGGTCATCGGCCCACGCCGGTGCGACAGTTACGCTGGCGATGGCAGCGATCCGCAGGATGCGAAGAATATTATTTGGTGGGCTGCATACGCCTAACGAAAACAATGGACAGAATAGGGGTCAGCGCGCAGATCTTTGCAAGAACACGTTGACCATTGGAGGCTGTTGTCCAAATGCTCCTCCAGTTCGCCTAAGCGCGCCGTTTTAATGCCCGCTCTGCAATCGATCGTAACCGCAAGGGAGGGCGGCCGATCCCAGGCAGTTTCTGAAAATCCATTCGCGCTGCCGGGCCATCAAGTCGCAAAAGGCGGCCCGGATTCTCCAGGCGTGCGTCTCAACATTCGCACGTCAGCCCTCGCTATCGGGCCAAAGCCTGCGATGGGTGGGCTGTGCCACTGGAAGATTGCCCAACTTGCGGTTACGCCCTCTCAATCGCCGATCACCGGTGCCGGCACTGCGCTCCTACCTTGCTCCCGGATTCGTCCCTGCCATTCTTCGATCCAAAAAACCTCCCCTGGTTGATCGTGGCGCTGGTGATGATCGGCGTCCTGGGGTATATGTTTTTCGTTAGGTAAGGAGTCTAAATCCCAGCTGCCGAATCGCTGGGCCGACCCTAAGCGGCTCGCTGAAAACAATCGGAGGAAACGGGTATCATGTTGCCCCGCGGGCCGTATCGTTCGCCATGACGATTACCCACTCGAACGCTACCAGAACCCTTACCCCGGCCCAAATCTATACCCGCGCCCATGCCGGCAAACTGATGGTCGTCCTGCCGGCGACTGATCGGCAGCCCGTAGGAGCCGACTTCTTTCACCTGGAGTCGGTCGGCACGCACCCGACCGGATTGTTCGTCACTGGAAAGTTCGCCGGCGACCGAGTTGAATCCATGCGCGCTACCACGGTGCGGGATGCGAGCGAGTCGGAGATCGCACCGTTGTGCGCGGGGAGCGAGATAGAATTGCCGGCTATCTAACACCGCGTGACGTCGCGCCGCCGGCGCCCGGCGTTTCGACAAACGGCGGTTCGCGGCGGAGACTCCCGGTATGGAGATTCACCAGCTCCGCTACGTGGTAGCGGTGGCGGAAGAGGGCAGCTTTTCGCATGCGGCGCAGCGCGAGCATGTCGCCCAGCCGTCCCTCAGCCAGCAAATTCAAAAGCTGGAGGCGGAGCTTGGGCAGCAGCTCTTCGATCGCTTGCCGCGCTCGGTGGTATTGACGGAGGCTGGACGGTGTCTGCTCGGCTATGCCCGACAAATTCTGGCCGGGATCGCGGACGCCCGCCGCTGTGTGGCGACGCTCGAGCAGGAGGTGGCGGGGCGGTTATCGGTCGGGGCGGTGCCGTCGATCGCGCTTTATGTCTTGCCGCGACTGATCCGGCAGTTCCAGCAGCGTTACCCAAAGGTCACCTTCGAGCTTTTCGAGGATACGACGGACAAGCTGGCGCAGCGGCTGGAGGATGGTTCGCTGGATGTGGTGCTGGCGTCGTCGGGCGACGAGCCGCCCTCGCTGGAGCGGCATTCGTTGGGGAAAGAGGCGCTCCTCTTACTGGTGCCGGAGAAGCATCGGCTGGCAAGCAAGAAATCGATCAAGTGGAGCGATCTGGCGCAGGAGAAGTTTCTCCTGCTGCACCCGGTGCATTCGCTTGCAAAGACGGTGCGTCAGCTCCTGGCGGAGAATAACCTGAGCCCGGAGGTGGTCCTTCAGGGCGCCCAACTGGTGACGATCGCAAGCATGGTGGCCGCTGGTCTTGGGGTGACGGTGATTCCGGCGATGATGGCCGAAACGGAATTCATGAAGGGATGTGTGGCGGTCCCGTTTGCTCGCCCGGCACCGACCCGCGAGCTGACCCTGCTGCGCAATCCGCTGCGCTTCGAGAGCAAGGCTGCCGCGGCATTCCGCGTGGAAGCCGAGGCAGCCTTCCCGACCTGACGGGTGACCGGCATGCGCCGATAAAGCACCGCGCCAGGCGATAGAGCGACCGGGATTACCGGTGCAGACTCATGACGTGGGCGAGGGTGAACATCGGCCACGATGAGATGAGAACGATCAGGGCGAAAAGAGTAAACTCGGCGACCACGCTGGGCCGCTCGCGCTGCGCGTAGCGCTCGCTCAAGTAGCGAAGGGCGCGCAGGCGCATGGAGGTCTTCTTATCCAGCACCTGACCATATCGACCGCTGCTGACTAAGGTTGTTGTTTGCATGCCACACTAACGAGCCTGTGGGGCGTGCTTTGAAATACTTAATAACTGTGGCTGCGATAGGTGGCACCTATTGGCGGCGGCACGATCTGAGACCGCGACGCCGATCGATTTTGCACGATTTCTCCGGAGGATTCTGTGGCAGTTCGCGCCCCGCGTGACCGGTTAATTGTTATTGATTAGTTGGGGACCGGGGAAGGTGACTTATTCGCCGGTGGCGGGACCGGCCCGGGCAGGTCTGAGTTCCAACTGACAGCGACGCACTTCCAGGTGCCGTCGTCTATCTTGCGCATCACTTCGAGGGTACTTCCCGCGGTCGACAATGGGCCGGCCGGCGGCGTCTTTCTGGGTGTAGACGTAGGTGCCGGCGATATAGCCCAAGTCGCGGGATTGGGAGACTTCGACTGTGGTCGGATGCCAGGTGAGGGTCGCACCAGGGGGCCGGGAGAAGTCCTGCCAGCCTTTGCGAATCGCTTCCTTCGTTTTGCGGGCCGGGGCGTTAGGCGGCAGTTCGATCGCGGTCACGGAATAATAAGAGAGTGACTTTATCGAAGTCCCTCGCTTGGACGGCGGCGGCCCATTCGGCGTCTACCTGGCGCAGAGTACGCAAGGTAGCGGCATGTGTGCCGGCCTTCTGCCCGTGCACCGGGCTAAGGCCAGGAAGAATGAGGCTGATGAGGCCAACGGCGGTCAGCAGTGCGTATCGATTGACTTTCATGGTGCGGTTTCCTTTCGCGTGACGCACAGCCCCACCCGAGGGAAAGCCGCTGCGTCCGATTAATTTAGCTCGCCTAACCGGCGCTGGGAAGACCTTCGCGCTGGGGCATCGCCCGCTTCTCGGTTTATCCATTACTGCTTCCCGAGCTGATAAAGTCATCAGAAGCGGAGGTGCTCACGGTATGGCCCAGACCCGCCGGTTGGTCGTGTAAACCGTCCCCGTCCAGTAATCTTTTTGTAATTGCGGATGGTAGTAGAGATCGCCTTCTGGAGAGAACGCGGGCAGGGCTGGCACCTCCGGCGGCAGGTAATCGGTGGAAGTCCCTTCGCCCCGGCTGGCCGCGATGGGGAGGATGAGGTCGCCCAGCTTGTTCTTGCGCTTTAGGCCCCCGCATTTCCCGAGGACGAGGACGGCCTTGGGCTTAATCGCACCGAGCAGGTCCATCACCGTGGCGGCACTCGCGCTGCCCATCCCAAAATTCAGGATGGTGATGCCGTTGGCGGTCGCGTTTGGCATCGGGCGGTCCTGGCCACGCACCGGCACGCCGTAGGCGTCGGCGAACCAGCTCACGTAGTTGCTGAAGTTCACCAACAACATGTACTTGGAAACGTCTTTGGCGGGCGTGCCCGTGTAACGCGGCAACCAATTGGTGACGATCTCGGCTTTGGTTTTCACGGCGGCTGATTGAATCAGGAAAAGACGCGGGCGAAAAGAAGGCTTGTCATTGCGGCCCCGGGTTCTGCGCGAAAGTGTGAATTATGGAAGTCGGGCAGCCGATGTTACCCAAATAATTCTGACGAGAGTGCTGTTGAGTCGGGGAATTCTTTCTCTGACCGCATTTTTCGCTCGCCTAAGGACGGCTGGATTTGATTTATGGAGCCAGGAATTCAACCAAGCGCAACCTCGTCATTATGAATAAATACATCTGCGAATTCATCGGCACATTCTTCCTCGTGCTCACCATCGGCAGCACCGTGATCGGCGGAGCAGCTGGGGTGATCGCGCCACTCGCCATCGGCTCGATGCTCATGGCCATGATCTTTGCCACCGGCCATATCTCGGGCGCTCACCTCAACCCTGCCGTCACGCTCGCGATCTGGATGCGGGGCAAGATCTCGGCGGCGGACGTGCCGGGTTATTGGATCGCGCAGGTCGCCGGGGGATTGGCGGCGGCGTATCTCGCCCTTTTCATGAAAGGGCATCCAGTGGTCACGCCGATGGTCTTCGCCAGCCCGGTGGTACCGTTATTGGCGGAGTTTCTCGGGACCTTCGCGCTGGCTTTCGTGGTGCTGAATGTCGCAACGGCCAAAGCGAACTCGAACAATTCTTTCTACGGATTGGCGATCGGTTTCACAGTGGTCGCCTGCGCCTTTGCCTTTGGCGGCTACTCGGGTGGGGCCTTCAATCCGGCAGTGGCGCTCGGGATCACGGCGATGGGCTTGAACGCGGTCGGCAATGTCTGGATTCATCTGTTGGCAGATTTCGCCGGCGGCGCGGCCGCGGCGATCGTATTCGGACTCGTTAGCCGGGAGAAGGTGCAGCGAATGGTGGTGGCGCCGCAGGACGTGGCCGCATCGCAAGAAACTCGCTCGTAGCGCGCCGGGCTTTTCGGCCTAGCGTTTCCCCACCTATGAAATTCATCCTCACTCTTTCCCTCCTCTGCCTGCTCGCGCTCGGCGGGATGGTCGCGCTTTCTCATCATGATGCGACGGAACGGGCCGACGTAGCCTACCGGAAACTCGCACCTGCGACGGCCTCCTTCAGCCGCTTCCGGGGCGATCGGCAACACCTTGTCTCGGTATACTGGCGGCTTCATTTCCGGGGCAAAAAGCAGCCCATGCGGGAGATGGTGGCTTCCTGGTCGCTCCGACCATTTCGCCACGTGACGCTGGAGATGAAGAAGTAGTTTATTTTGCCAGCACGGCCAATCCGAGCGGGACGGTACCGATCGGCAGGCTCAGGTCGAAAGGCGTGTGGCCCTCGGTGAGAGTGCCGTCGGCCGCGACATCGAGGACGTGCAGGGTTCCGACGCGGTCGAGAACGTAGAGAAATTTCTCAGTCGGATCGAGCCGGGTATGGGTAGCAAAGGGTGTGGCCCCGCTCAAGACGAGATGCTGGATCTGGGTGGGACTGGCCGGGTCGGAAAGGTCGTAGACGGTGACAGATCCGGACAGAGTCTCGCCCGTGTAAAGGCGGGTACCACGTTTATTGATTGCCGCCCAACAAGGCGCATTACCAGGGCTATCCTGGGTCTGGGTGAGCGAGAGGTTGAAGGCGGCATCGTAGGATAGAACGACGAGCCGGTCTTTGTTCGCGATGGTGGTGTAGATGAAGCGGGCCTTGGGATGGAGAACGCCGCCGACCGGATCGCCCACAATGTGGAGCGGACTCAGCGTAGTTATAATACCCTGCTTGGACAGCTGGTAGCTGGCGACTTGTTTCCCGAAGTAGAGAATGCCAAAAATATTGCGCTTGCTCTTGGCCGGGACAATGAGGTGCGACGGCGAGCTCCCCACTGGCTGGGTAACGATAGAACCGGGATTCAGGGTTGGCACGCCGGTCGTGCCGACGCGGAAAGTGGCGTAGGTAGGCGCGGATGGGGTTTGAAAAGGATCGGAGTCCTTGTTCGCGACGACCAGGGTAGAAACGCCGTTGCCAAGGGCGTTATCGAGGAAACCCAGACTCGAGGGCTGCGGCCCGCCCGAGGGAAATGGAGAACCGGCGATGAGCGAGAGGGTGCCGTCGGGGTTGATGTTAAAGCCGGAGAAATTGTTGGAGTGTCCGTTGACTGCATAGAGCAGGGTGCCGGCGGGATTGGTAATAACTTCTCCGTCAGAATCCCATTGGGCATCGGCCAGAGGATCACCGGTGCCGGCCACGCCCGTGCCGCCGGTGGCGAAGGGCGAGCCCAGAATTTGGCTCAGGTTGCCGCGGCCATCATTGGCGAGCGCGATGACGGAGTTCCCACCCGTGGCGGTGATATCGGCGTTGACGTAGACGAGGCTGGGCCGGGCCGCCAAGGCGGCGGGCGCAAATCCACTGGCAGCGAAGCCGAAAGCGACGAACAGAATGGCTGGATAACGAGATTTCATGTTGAGTCTCCTTCTCCGTGCGCCCAACCAATCCTGCGCTGGCTCGACACCAGCGCCAGACGATGGGCTTGAGAGAAAATGATTGGTTTATTTTTTACGCAAGAAGGGCGAATCCAACAGCGAAGGCCGGAACCGCTTTCTCCTTGGGCAAGGCGATCGTATTCAAATCGTCGTTTCTTTTGCAAGCCGAATCTCCGCGCGCCACGGACAGTGGCGGGCCGGAGGAAATCGAGGTAAAGAGACGTTAGGCATAAGACGATGGCATACGCTTCTTTTTCCCAATTTCTCGCCGCCTTGGACAAGGCCGGCGAGTTGAAACGAATCGCGATTCCGGTCGAGACCGATCTCGCGATCGCGGAATGGGCGGATCGTGAAATGAAATCGCCCGGGGGCGGCAAGGCACTGCTTTTCGAGCAGCCGCTGATCGATGGCAACGACATCGAAATTTCCGGTCGCGATCAACACCATGGGCTCGGAGAAGCGAATGGCGCTGGCGCTGCAGATCGCGAGCGTGGACGACCTCGCGCAGGAAATCTCGCTCATCCTCAAAGCGAAACCGCCGACTGATCTGCGCGAGGGCTGGAGCCTGCTCAAACAGGGAATTAACCTGCTGCACGCCCGGCCGAAGCACGTGAAAAACGCCGCCTGCCAGGAAGTGGTGCATCGCTTTGAGGGCTCTCAACACTCAACTCTCAACGCTCAACTCTCCCTCGACGATCTGCCGATCTTGAAATGCTGGCCTAACGATGGCGGGCGCTTCGTCACTTTGCCTAACGTGCACACGCGCGATCCCGGAAACCGGCGCGCGCAATCTCGGGATGTACCGGATGCAGGTTTACGACAGTCGGACCACCGGGATGCACTGGCAGGTGCACAAGGTCGGGGCGCGGCACGGGAAGCTCTATTACGAACGCAAAGAACGCATGCCGGTGGCGGTCACGATCGGGGGCGATCCGGCTTACACTTTCGCCGCGACCGCTCCGCTGCCCGATGGGCTGGATGAGATTCTGTTCGCCGGCTTCGTGCGCAAGAAATCGGTCGAGCTGGTCAAGTGCCTAACGAACGATCTCGAAGTGCCGGCGGATGTCGATTTCGTGCTCGAAGGCTATGTGCAGCCGGGCGAGATCGCGGCCGGAAGGGCCGTTTGGCGATCACACCGGCTTTTATACCGCGGTCGAGGATTATCCCGTCTTTCATCTGACGGCCATCACCCATCGGCGCGAGGCGGTTTACCCGACCACCATCGTCGGCATTCCGCCGATGGAGGATTTCTATCTCGGCACGGCCAGCGTGCGGATTTTCCTGCCGGTCTTCAAAATGAATTTCCCGGAAATTGTGGACATGGCGCTGCCGGCGGAAGGCGTTTTTCACAACCTCGTCTTCGTCAGCATCCGCAAACAATACGCCTATCAGGCCTTCAAGGTGATGCACGGGCTCTGGGGGATGGGGCAGATGATGTTCAGCAAATACATCATCGTGGTGGATGAAGATTGCGACGTGCACAACACGAGCGAAGTGCTTTTCCGGATGTGCGCCAATACCGATCCGAAACGCGACAGCACCATCATCACGAATCCGAGCGACTCGCTCGATCACGCGCCGAGCGTGCAGAACGTCGGATCGCACATGGGGCTCGATGCGACCCGGAAACTGGCGGGCGAAGGTTATACTCGCGGCTGGCCGGAGCTGGTGCGAATGGACGAAGAGACGCAGAAGATCGTCGACGCGCTGCAAAAGAAAACGGGTTGATCCCGCACCTGCGAGATCAACCCGTCTGAAAAAAATCGTCAGCCGAAAATCGTCAGGGCCGGATGAAAATACCGCCCGTCGAAGGGTCGCGCACCCAGGCGCCGGGAGGCACGCCGCGCACGTCGATGACATTGTGCGAACCGTAGGGACTGTAGACGTAACCGGGGTGCCGGTAGGCCGGCCGTAAGGATAGCCTCCCGGAGGTGCATGGTAATAGCGCGCGCTGATCTTCCTCGACCGCCGCCCCGATAAGAGCTCCCGCCAGCGCGCCCGCGCCCGCGCCAATCGCGGCTCCACGCACGCGACCAGTGGCAGCACCACCGATGATCGCACCGGTGGCCGCGCCAAATCCGGCGCCTTGTCCGACCGGCGTCTCACACGAGGTGAGCACCATGGGCAGAAGAATGGCGGCCGAGACCGCTGGGATGAAATACTTTTTCATAATGCTTTAGAATCGAAGTGTTGAGGTGAGACGGATGCTTACGCCGCCTATTCAACCAAGCTTCAGCAGTTGCCGGGCGACGTGCAAGAATTTTGCCGGTTTGCTCAGCCCGTAGTCGCGTTCGAAAACACGAAAACGATCCCTTTCCATCTGCCGCAAAAGGGAGCGGTAAATCGAGGCCATGATCTGCGCGCTGACCATCGAGCGTCGATCCTCCCGCGGCAGGACGGCGGCCGCCCTCTCGAAATAAGCGTGCGCCCGGTCGGCTTCGGATTGCATCAGCCTAACGAAGCGTTCGTTGTAGGTCCGCGCTTCCAGGTCGGCCACGGAATAACCGAAGCGCGCCATGTCTTCGGCCGGGAGGTAAATGCGGCCGTTGCCGAGATCGCTGGCCACGTCGCGCAGGATATTGGTCACCTGCAAAGCCAGGCCAAGCTGGACCGCATACTCGCGGCAGCGCGCGTTTTTATAACCGAAAATCTCGATGCTGACGAGGCCAACCGCGCTGGCCACGCGGTAACAATAAGTGCACAACGTCGCGAAGGTATCGTAGCGCGAAATGGTCAGATCCATTTCCACGCCATCGATGATTTCGCCCAGCATGGCGGGCGTGATCGGATACTTGCGGATCAAGCTCGCGCACGGACGACGCAACCGGCGATTCCTCCGCCACAGGAGAGTCCAGCGCCTGCCGCCAGCGCGTTAACTGGCGGGCTTTTTCTGCGCGATCGAGCTCGGTCGAATCGGCAATATCGTCCACCAACCGGCAGAAAGCGTAGAAGACAGTAATATCGCGGCGGCGCTCTTTGCCTAACGACACGAATGCGAGCGCGAGATTTGATTTGCTCGCCCGCGTGATCTCTTCTGCACTGGCTGATTGCCCGGGCATGGCGTTAATAGCGAATCCAGGTTTCGCGATTGACCCGACCAATCTCGCATTGGCGAAAGAGCGAAACCCAACTGGCCAGCAGCCAGCCGGTAACGAAGGCGCGCGCGAGGACATAGGCGAATTTCCAAAACAAAAGGGCCAGGGGCCGTTCCGTCGCCGCGGCCCGGATGACGGAATCGGCAAAAGCAAGCAGCCAGAAGTGCATTGCGCAGATGAGAAGAAACCAACTGAGACGATAAGCATGTCGCCTAACGAATTGCCAATGCGCAACGAAGGCTTCGCGCAGGCTTTCGTTATGCAGGACCAGAGAAATCTGCATGCTGGCAAAAGAGAGGATAAGCACTGCCACCGCGCAACGCCCGGCCGGTAAATAATCAAGCACCCCCGGGACATCGCGGAAATAAGCGACCAGCAGCGGAAGGCGCAGCAGCACCGTGCTGGCGAGCAGGACGATTCCAAGCCATCTCAGCACGAAGCTGAAACGGCGCATGGCAAAGCGAAGCAGCGCGCCTTCGCGGAAGTTCAGCCCCTTGATCCAGGCGAGGCTGACCGTGATGAGGTAAACCTGCAGATAAACGGCACAGAGATATTCGAAGACAAATGCGGCCGTATCGACGGCCGCGGAGGTTTGCAGCAAATGGGCGGGTGAGAGAACCAGGATACGCCCGGTCATTTGCCAATAAATGAGCGGTTTGACGATCGACGCCAGCGCGCTGACCAGGACGCCGAGATAGATGAGCCAGCCGGCCAAGCCAAATTGCCTGCGCAGGGCGCTGACCAGGCTGCGATGCAGGCCGCGCCAGTTGAGCAGGAGGAGCAACGCGGCCAGGACCGAGAGTGGGAAGGTGGTGGCTGCGGCGTCGAAGATTCCGGCGACCGATTCGATCGTGTGGAGCAGACTCTCGCGCCAGACCTGGGAGAAGAGCGGCCAGTGCCAGGATTTCCAGAAGGTAAATTGCTCGAAGCGCAGATCAGCGATCGATTGCAGCGGCGTAAAGACGACGAACTGAAAGGCTGAGTAGGCGAAGGCAAAAAGCGCAAAGAGTAGCCAGAGACGCTTGAAGCGCATGCTGGCGCGAATGCCATCACGGAGCGCGACCCGCACCGGACTGCTCAGCATGAGCAGGCAATAACCGACCAGCATACCGAGCAGCGGATAAACACGCGGCGCTTCGGCGAGCATGAAGAACAAAACCTTGCCTAACGAATCAAACCCCAGTGGCGGTTGAAAGGCCAGTAAACAAAGAGCCCACGCCCAACCAGATTTTCCTCCGGGACCGGCCCCCAATAGCGGCTGTCGTAGCTGTTATAGCTGTTGTCGCCCATCGCGAAATAGCTCCGCGGCGGGATGACAAAGGTACGCTCCGGGGTAGCCAGGTAGGCCTGGCCCGGCCCATAGCCCTTGTAGGGTTCCTGGGCCGCCATGACACGCCGAATCCCGAAGCGTTTGGCCGGCTGGCCGTTGACGTAGAGCTTGGGCGAATCAATCCGCAACTCATCGCCCGGCGTGCCCGTCAGTCGCTTGATATAAAAAGGTGCGCCCGCTTCCGGGTCCTCGCGAATACCAAGGATGTGATTGGTCCGGAAAACGAAAACGTCACCCCGGCTCGGATGGACAAAGTTGTAACTGAACTTATCGACAAAGACCTGATCGCCGGTGTCGATCGCCCCCCGCGCGATGACGTCGCCCCGCGCGTAATGGTTTCCGGGGAAGACCTGGAAATCCTGGCGCAAAATCTCCGGCGGCGCGTAAACCGTGAAGGAGCCGTGATCGCAATCGATGCGCGAGAGGGTGAAAAAGAAAAGGAACTTCCGCGGCACGACGTCAACCACAGTATTGTCCCGGTCCGAAACGACATTGATGTAATTTCGCCCGAGCACGACGAAATCGACGATTTGCTTGAGAACGTTCGGCGCCGGCGCGGTCGAAGGACGGCCGATGATGCCGTTCAGGGTTGGTTGCATCGAGCCGGTCGGGATTTTGAAAGGCTGGATGAAATAAGAACGAATGCCGATCGCGACCACGATCGCGACCAGGATGACCTCGACATTCTCGCGCCAGACGGAATCGCGTTGCGGCGGGGTGTGCGTATTGAGGAGGGCATCGAGCCGTTCCGACTCCTCGTGGGTGGTGCGCTGATCGCGGGCTTTCATCGCCGCCTGCACCTTCTCGATCTGCGCCCGCAACTCGGCCAGAGCGGGTTCGCTCAACCGATCGCGCCGGTAGCGGATCAGCTTCTCCGCATGCCGGACGAGCAGGTGGCTGTGCTTGATATAGCGCGGCTCAAACATTGGGCGCAACGCTAGCCGAGGAATGAGGATTGCAAAACTGCTTCTGTTTTAGCAACGGACGAAAGGCGGGTGGGAGAGTAAATACAAAAATCCGTGTTTCATCCGTGCTAATCCCGGGCCCGAGAAATCCGACCGGCCTACTGCGAAGACTTCAGCACCTGGATGAAGGCTTCCTGCGGGATGTTGATCTTGCCGATGCTTTTCATCCGCTTTTTACCTTCTTTCTGCTTCTCGAGCAGTTTGCGTTTCCGCGAAATATCGCCGCCGTAGCATTTGGCGGTCACGTTTTTGCGCAGCGCGGAGATGGTTTCGCGCGCCATGATCTTGCCGCCGATGGCGGCCTGAATCGCCACTTGGTAAAGCTGGCTCGGGATCACTTCTTTTAATTTCGAGGCGAGCTGGCGGCCGCGCGACTTCGGCTCGATCGCGATGCACGATGGTGGAGAAAGCGTCGACCGGTTCGCCGTTTACCAGCAGATCCAGCTTGACCAGTTTGGCGGCGCGATAGCCGGCGTGCTCGTAATCCATCGAAGCGTAACCGCGGGTGATGCTCTTAATCTTGTCGTTGAAATCGACCAGGATTTCGTTCAGCGGCAGCTCGCAATGGAGCATGACGCGCCGGGTATCGAGCGTCTCGGTGTGATCCATCGTGCCGCGCTTCTCCATGATCAGCTGGAGGATGTCGCCGATGATTCGTTAGGGCAAAGCACATAGGCCTGCACGATCGGCTCGCGGATTTCCTCGATCATGCTTGGGTCGGGCAGATGGGCCGGGTTGTCGACCGGCACCACCTCGCCGCGCGTGGTCAGCACCTCGTAAATCACGCTCGGAGAAGTGGCGATGATATCCATGTCGTACTCGCGCCGGAGCCGTTCCTGGATGATCTCCATGTGGAGCAAACCGAGAAAGCCGCAGCGAAAACCGAAGCCGAGCGCGACCGAGCTTTCCGGCTGGTAGACGAAGGCGGAATCGTTCAGCCGCAGCTTGCCGATGGCCGTTTTCAGATGCTCGAAATCCGCGGTGTTGATCGGATAAATCCCGCTGAAAACCATCGGATGGATTTCCTGGAAACCGGGCAGCGGCTCCTTCGCCGGATGCCGCAGGTCGGTGATCGTGTCGCCGATCTTGATCTCCGACGTGGTCTTGATGTTGGCGATGAAATAGCCGACGTCGCCCGCATTGAGCGTCGGCTGCGGGTACATCTTCGGGGTGAAGACGCCGACCTCCTTGATCTCGTAGCGCGTGTCGTTGCTCATCACCTTGATCTGCTGATCGGCCTCCACCTTGCCGGACAAGACGCGCACGTAAGCGACCACGCCGCGGTAAATATCGAACACCGAATCAAAGACCAGCGCGCGCAGGATGTCGTCCTTCGGCTGCGGCGGCGGCGGGATGCGATGCACGACCGCCTCGAGAATTTCCTCGATTCCAATCCCCATCTTGGCGCTGCAATCGATCGCTTCCTCGGCCGGAATGGCCAGGATTTCTTCGAGCTGGCGATGCACGCTGGGAAGATCGGCATTCGGCAGATCGATCTTGTTGATCACCGGCACGATGGTCAGGCCCTGTTTATGCGCGAGATGCACATTGGCCACCGTTTGCGCCTCGACGCCCTGCGCGGCGTCGACGATCAAGAGCGCGCCTTCGCAAGCCGCCAGCGAGCGCGAGACTTCATAGGCGAAATCTACGTGTCCGGGCGTGTCGGAAAGATTGAGCGCGTACTCTTTCCCATCCTTCGCGGTGTAGCGCATCGCCACCGGATGCGCCTTGATCGTGATCCCGCGTTCGCGTTCCAGATCCATCGAATCGAGCAGCTGATCCTGCTTTTCGCGCTGCTGGATCGTGCCCGTGCGCTCGAGCAACCGATCCGACAAAGTCGTCTTGCCGTGATCGATGTGCGCGATGATGCAGAAATTGCGCGTCAGCTCGATCGACATGGAGCGCCACTATGCGGGCGTGCGGAGGGATGGTCAACGGAGCGGGGCGCGCGTGATCTGCGCAACTCAGATTGGTAATCTTCTGCTACTGCGCCAACGCGTGGATCGCGCTTTGGTGAGCGGAGAGGATCTCTTCGACCCCGGCGACGGTGACGTTCAAGTCGCGCAAGAGGCCATCCTGGAGCCCGTAAATCCAACCGTGAACGGCCAATTCCTGGCCGCGCTCCCAAGCGTCGAGCGCGATGGTTGTCTGGCAGACATTGGCCACTTGCTCGATCACGTTAAGCTCGCAGAGCCGGTTCGCGGCTTCCGTATCGTCGCTGGCCTGCGCGAGGCGGGCTTCGTGCTTCTGCCGCACATCCTGCACGTGGCGCAGCCAGTTATCGGCCAGGCCAAGGCGCTGGCCCTGGAGCGCCGCCTGCACTCCACCGCAGCCGTAGTGTCCGCACACGATCACGTGTTTCACCTTTAGGATTTCGACCGCGAATTGGATGACAGAAAGACAATTCAGGTCGGTATGCACGACCAGGTTGGCGATGTTGCGATGGACGAAGATCTCGCCCGGGAGCAGGTCGACGATCTCGTTGGCCGGCACGCGGCTGTCGGCACAGCCAATCCAGAGGTATTGCGGCGACTGCTGGCGGGAAAGCTCGACGAAGAAATCCGGTTCCTGCCGTCGAATCCGTTCGGACCAGGCTTTATTCTTATCGAAGAGGTGATTGAGCGTGCGCATGGAATGAAGGAAACAAGATCAGTTGCGGCGGGAAGACGCGAGCAGAAATCTCACGCGTCGGAACCTCTCTCGCCGCGCAACCGGCGAACAAATCGATTTCGCTCTACCGGCTCAAACCGGTTGCGTTGGTAGAGCGGCACTACGCGCTGGTGATCCAAATCCACCTCCAAATCGAGCGCGGCCCACGCGCGTCCTTTTGCTTCCGCTACCACGGCCGCGAGCAAGGCGGAGCCGACGCCGCGGCCGCGCCATTCCGGCAGGACGTAGAGTTCATCCAGCCAACCGCTCCAGCCGCCGTGTTCGAGACTCAAAATGCAGGCGCCGTACGCGACGCCGATCGGTTTACTTCCGGAGAGGGCGATCAGGACAAAACCCTGCGAGGTGTGCGTCAGCACTGTTTTCAATCCCGCGACCAGTTCGGCGTGCGAACGTTCCACGTGATGCTCGGCCATTTGCATTTCGAACAGCGCCGCCACCGCGATGATCTGTTCCAAGGTCAGCGGTTCAATGCGGAAGTCGTTCATAGATCGAGCGGCCGCTCCCATTGCCAGATAAGACCATCTTCGGGGTCGAGCACTTCGCCCTGCAGGTTAAAACCGCATTTCCGCAGGACGCGCGTGGAGGCGTTCTCCTGCGGCATGGTGCGCGCGCGGACCCTTCGCACTTCACCGCCGTCGGCGGCATAGGCGATCAACAATTGCACCGCTGCCGTCGCATACCCTCGTCCCGCGTATCCCGGCGCAATTCCATACGAGATTTCCACCGCCCCGTCGGCATCCGGCGGACCATTGAAGCTGGCCAGACCAACCAGAAGGTTTTCCGCCAGATGAAGTACGCCAAAGCCGTCTCGCCAGGGATCGGCAGCGGACGCGGTCTCGACCCGCGCCTGGAAATGCTCCGATACTTCAGGGCCACCGAGGAATTCGGCCACGCCCGCGGCGACGGCAAGGCCGAATTCCGATTCGTAAACACCCGGACCTCTATGCAACGCGCGCAGATGATCCGGTGTGTGCGGCAGCAGCCTAACGTTCACCTTTTCGGCTTTTCTTTGAGCAGGTATTTGAGCAGCGCCTGGTTGTAATCGTAGGCGTAGGCGCGCGCCCGCAGATTGAGGCTGAATTTCTCGGAGGGGCTGAGAAAGAGGCGCAGATGCTGGCGGATAATTTTCACTCCATAGCTTCGCCTCAGGACGGTATGGCCTTCGAGGCCGGGAATATCCCGCAACGCCCGGTCGAGCGCGATAAAGCGGAAGTCGCGCTTTTGCATCGCATCGGCGAAGTCTTTCTGCGGGTGCGCAAACTCCGGGAAACGCGGGTCGATTCCGGTGAAGGAATCGTGCCTATCATCGCCGATGAAATCCTGCGCGAGAACGCGTGGGACGAAGGCCAGCCCAAGGACGAGAAGGAAGATGGCGGGCAGGAAGGGACGCGGCATCAAGCGCAAGATATGCAGGCTTGGCAGCGCCGGCCAGCGCAACCGGTAAGAAGCAAAAGAGGCGCGTCGAACTTGCGACGCGCCTCTTGCGATTTCCAGCGTTGATTAACTCCCGTTACTTCTCGTAACGCTTCGACACCTCAGCCCAATTCACTGTGTTCCACCAAGCCTTGAGATAATCGGGCCGACGATTCTGGTAGTTGAGGTAATACGCGTGCTCCCAGACATCGACCCCGAGGACCGGCGTATTGCCGTCCATCAGCGGGCTATCCTGATTTGCGGTCGAGACGACCTCGAGCTTGCCGCTCTTATTTTTGATCAACCACGCCCAGCCGCTGCCAAAACGTTTCACCCCGGCGTCGGCCAGCTTTTCCTTAAAGGCGTCGAGGCTGCCAAAGGTCGACTTGATGTCGTCGGCCAGCTTACCGGTCGGCTCGCCGCCGCCGTTAGGGCCCATGATCTGCCAGAAAAACGAATGGTTGGCGTGGCCGCCGCCGTTGTTCCGGACAGCGGTGCGAATGTCTTCGGGCACCGCGCTGAGATTACTGATCAGGTCCTCGATCGACTTGCCTTCGAGGTCGGATTTGCCTTCCAGCGCCTTGTTCAGATTGGTGATGTAAGCCTGATGATGCTTGTCATGGTGAATTTCCATCGTCTTCGCATCGATATGCGGTTCGAGGGCGTCATTCGGGTAGGGTAATTTGGGTAATTCGTATGCCATAGGGGAAAACTTTCGGGCGGCTTGGACCCGATGAACAGCTATTTTTTTGCCAATCGGGCGGCAACGACCCCTGCGCCACATTGATCGAAAAGGAAGGAAACTCCTGCTCGCCTTGGCGCTGAATCTGCGCGAAAAGACGATAGAATCCGGGCTTGGCAGCGTAGAACCGGAAATGCAAATCCGGGCCTCCACGCTCGCCCCCTTTCAGTGGGCCGGCGATTTCGGGATGAATATGGAGCGCAGTGGTGCGGTCGTCGCGAAACCCAACGATGTGCGCGAAAGTGCCCATGACCGGTTCGAGCTGCGTGAAGCCGCTACCGTCATCCTGCGTGATGTGCAGGGTCGCTTCGGCTGGTTCCCCGGATTTGAGCGGGCGATCGAAAGAGAGCGAATAATGCAATCCATTAAGGGTGGTCGTTAGGCGATCCGGTTCTTTCGCGAGGGGCTCGGCGTGAGTATCGGCCCGGATGAGAGCGAGAGCGTATTCCTGGATGTCAGTAGCAATCGGCTGCAGATCGGCCCAGACCCGGTAAGGGCCAGGTCTGGCGGGCGTAAAGGTGAAGTCGTAGCGCCCCGGAAGGCCGGTAGGAGTGGGGTGGACGTGATGGTAATCGATCAGGCTCCCATCGTTGATCAGGAGATGGATCTTGCGGGTGTGGACTTCGCGCAATTGATCGAGCGTGATCGGCTCGCCGTTTTCCAAGCTGGTCAGGATGAGGTGCGCCTTTAGCTCGACCCCGACGCGCAGGGGCGCATCGCTTTCCACCCGGGACTTGATGGTGTAGCGCGTCATCCTCGTGTTGAGGGAATCGGGGCTTAGCCTAACGAGGCTACTGAGCGGCATCCCGCACTTTGAGCAGAGCGCAGCTTCCCGCCCCACGACTTCGGGATGCATCGGGCAGCGGTACTGCGTCGCCAGAGCGTGAGCCTCTGCGATAAGCTGCGGGTCGTAGAGTTTGGAGAGCGAGTCGAGCCCGCTGAGATCATTCTGTCCGGGCAGCGGCGTCGTTTCATGCTCGATCCATCTTTGCAACTGCGCCTCGATCCGCCCGCTGGCCGGCGAGGGGTTTGTCGCGTTCTCCTGACGCAGAACGCCCAAAGCGGAAAGGAGACCGCTGCGCCGCGTCCCGTCATCTCTGCCGGCGGAGACCGGCCGCGGTTGATTCTGCAGCAGAAAACCCCACGCATTTACGAGCGCAGAAGGCGGCGTGGGCGTGACGGTAGGTTCCATTGCCAGGAGCGATCCGGTGAGGGCGTTGAACATCCCGAGAACAGCCGCGGCCCTAGATCCCCAGAAGGGCAGGATAGATGCGAACATCGCTTGCATTCTGCACCGCCAACCCGCCCTCACGCAATACCAGTTCTCACCCTGATCTCGCGCGCGCTCACTTGCGCAAGCGCAGGGTAGAGGTTACTTCCAGCGAGTTTCACCATGGAAAATTTCTCCGTCCGCCGGCTGGCGCTGCTCGCGCTGGCCTTTTCGTTCTGCCTCTCAGCTGCCTGCCAAAAGAAAACAGAAACTGTGGCGGCCGCTTCGCCCACTCCGGCGCCAACCACCCGGGCCACCGCCGCCCCTTCCATCGCGCCAGCCATCACTGGACCGGTCACTCCCGCAGTGGTCAGCCAGGATGGCGATTCGATTACGCACTACCTGCATTACCCAAAGGACGCCGCGGCCGCGAAGATGGATGGGGCCGTGCAATTCTATTGCGATCTGCTCGAGAACGGCTCGGTCGAGAGCATTCACGCGTTGGTCGCAAACCACGACATCTTTAAAGGTGCGGTGCAGAAAGCACTCGACTGGGGGCGCTTCACGCCGGCGACCGTCAATGGCAAGCCGGTGCGAGTTTATCTTGGCGGCACCGTTCTCTTCCTCCACCAGAACAATGAACCGGTCATCGTCGTCTCTCTCGCCACTCACGATCGCGATCGGGTCGGCAAGCTGGCCAACTACATCCAGCCGCAGTTGGTCGGAGGTCTACGGCACACCATGGAGAAAGCGATCAGCTCCCTCACCCAGGGCATCCTGATCGCGGGCCGGGCGGAGGCTGTCGTGAATGTCGATGCGACAGGCAAAGTCACCGGTACCTCCAACGTCTCGGAAAATCCCAAAGGCAGCGGCCTCGGTGATCTCCTCGATGGTGCGGTCACCGGCGCGCAGTTCACCCCCGCCTACGAAAACGGCACCAAAGCCGCCGGCGGTATCAATGTCGTCGCAGACTTCGGACGATTGTAGCGCGGTCCGCGCCTGCCCTACTCCGACTGCCCATCGTCATCGGCCATTTTCTTGAAGTGCAGCTGGCCGACGCGGCGGCCATCGGTCTGCGCCACGGTCACGATGTAATCTTCGATCGGCACCTGCTCGCCCTGCTTCGGGCAGATGGCCTAACAAGTGGGTGACGTAGCCGCCGACCGTGCTCACGTCGGAGTTCTCCAGCTCGATATCGGCCAGATCGCGCAACTCGTAGAGCCCGAGCCCACCGTCGACCACGAATTCGTCTTCGCTGATCTTGCGGAACTCCGCCTTCTCGGTGTCGAACTCATCCTGAATGTCGCCGACCAATTCCTCGAGGATGTTCTCCATCGTGACCATCCCGACCGTTCCGCCGTACTCGTCGACCACGATCGCGAGATGGGCGTGCTTAACGAGGAAACAGATTGAGCAGTTTCTCGAGCGACATCATCTCCGGCACCGGAATCAGTTCGCGCTTGATCTTCATCAGGTCCGGAGCCGGGTCACGCATCATCGGGACCAGCTCCTTGATATGAATGAGACCGATCGTGTTATCGAGATGGCCGCGGCAGAGCGGGAAGCGGGTGTGACGCGATTCGAGCGCCTTCTGCACGTTCTCGTCGAAGGTTTGCTCGGTATCGAGATAAACCACCTCGCCGCGCGGGGTCATGATATCGCGCACCACCCGGCGCCGCATGTCGAGCGCGTTGACCAGAATGTCGCGACCGATCGAGGAAACCTCGTCGGATTTCTCGCTCTCATCGAGGATCAGGCGCAGCTCTTCCTCGCTGTGGGCCAGTTCGCCTTCCTTCACCGGCTCGGTGCGGAGGACGTGCTTGAGCACCCAGTTGGAGGAGGCGTTGAGGAACCAGATGGCTGGCTTGAAGATGATGTAGAAGAGCCGCAACGGCCCGCTCACAATCAGCGTCGCGGGAAGCGGTTTGCGAATGGCGAGAATCTTCGGCGCCTGTTCCCCCAGCACGATGTGGAGAAATGTGATGACCGAGAAGGCGAGCAGAAACGAGACTGTCGTGATGACCGTCGGCGAGCTGATCCCGGCCAAGGCGAAAGCCGGCTGCAGCATCTGCGCGAGGAACGGTTCCCCCACCCAGCCGAGACCCAGGCTGGCCAGCGTGATCCCAAGCTGGCAAGCGGACAGGTAAGCGTCGAGATCGCCCGCCACCGTCTGCGCTTTGGCAGCGCGCACGTTTCCTCCGTCAGCCAGCGCTTCGAGCTGGCTCATCCGGATCTTGACCAGTGCAAACTCCGCCGCCACAAAAAATCCGTTCAGGAAAACCAGCGCGCCAATCGCAGCCAGCTTCCCGAGGAGAAGCTCGGGCGAATCCCAATGCTGCGCGACGCCCTCGGCGAGTGTCGCGAGGGCCAAAAATGGAAGTGAAAAATTCATGGAGCGGATGCCGAGAAAGCACCCGAGAGCCGCCGGGGCGGGCTACCAGCTCGACTTCGTCACACCGGGAATGAGACCGGCGGAGGCGAGCTCGCGAAAGGTCAGGCGGGAAACCTTGAACCGGCGGATGAAAGCGCGGCGGCGACCGGACACCTGGCAGCGGTTGACCACGCGTGTAGGGCTGGCGTCGCGAGGCAGCTGGGAGAGGCCGATATAATCCTTTTTCGCCTTGAGTTCCGCCCGCAGGTCGGCGTATTTCGCCACCGTCTTGCGCTTGCGTTCGTTGCGATTGAGCCAGGAAGTCTTCGCCATAAGGAACGCGGAAGTTAGCGGGAAAAGCCTCCGGCGCAACCGAATTTTCCTCCCTCCGAATCGCACCGGCAATCCGGGTGAAGACAGCGGCCCTGCACCTAGCCCCGTGCCCTATGGCACCACCGTCAGGGTCAGATCGTTGCCGTCGCCGCCCGTGTAGCGGGCTTGCAAGTTGTTGCCGTCCACATTCACAATCCCGCCGTTAGGCAGGTTGCTGAAGCTGCCGCTGATCGGCGTCGCGCTCGTGTTGCTGATGAGAGTGAAGGTCAAGCCGCGCCTCAGGCTGCCCTGGGTTTGGCCCACCAGGTTGATGCTCGCGCCATTGATCGTGACGCCGTTAGCTTTGACCAGATCGGTCCGCGCTTTGTTCTTCTTCGCCCTGAAGCTGCAGGTGTAGGTCGCGCTCGTGTTTAAGGTCAGCGCACTTTGCAGGGTGAGTGTCGTTTGTTTGTCGCTCCCCACGGCCGGCGCGAGGAACGCTCCACTGCCAATCGTGGCTGGGCCGGAGATGATCCCGCGCCCGCCTAAGGTTCCGCTGTTCACGTTCACCGCGCCCAAGCCTGTGGCTGAGCCGTTCTTGTTCCCTGCGTTCAAGACCCCGCCGCTCACCGTCGTTAGTCCGGTGTAGCTGTTCGCTCCGCTCAGGGTGAGCGTCCCGGTGCCAGTTTTGGTCACTCCACCGCTCTCCTCGATCACTCCGGAAAAGGTCGTGCTTTGGTTGTTGCTGCCAATGGTAAGGGTATTCGCGCCGAGGAAGACCGAGCCGGTGCCACCCAGGGAGCCGATGGTTATACCCGGCGCATTGCGCGCGCTGAGATCCAGTTCCGCGTTGCCGTTCAGCGTGAGGCTCGCTGCCCCGCCTTTGGATTTTTCGGCAAAGATGACCAAGCCACCCTCGGAACCCCCCACTCCGCCGTTGGCCGTGATGTTGGCATTGGCGGCCGTGGTCTTGCCGAGGAAAACCAGGACGCCGGAATTGAGCCCTGCGCCCAGCCCGCCGCCAATAACGAAGGTCGCATCCGCGGCCGTCGCCGTGTTATCCAACTCAATATAGCCGCCCTGTTCACCCAACGTGCTTCCGCCCACGCTCGTGAAAGTGCCTTCTCCAGCCGTGGCAAATCCCTCCAGAAAAATAGCCGAGCCCAGACTCTGGTTTCCCCCGATGCAGTTAATCGTAATGTGCTCTGCGTTGAAGCTGCCTGGAACATCCACCAAGGCCGCGCCGCTGAGGTTTACAGTGGCGTTGCCGCCGGTCGAGCTGTCGAGAAACGTGATGTCGCACCCGGCGCCGGCATTGACGGTCGCATCTCCGGCCGTGCTCGAGTCAAAGAAAAACATATGGGCCTGCAGAGAGTCGGACGTCAGATCAAACGTCGCCGAACCGGCGGAGGCAAAGTCTTCGAAATCAATTAATCCACCTACACAGCTATAGCTTGCCATGGCGCCTGCGGTGGAGTTGTTGAAAAAAAAGAACGCACCGGCAACCAGGGACTGCATCTTTCCAGAGTTATTAATGATGCCAGGACCATACAGAATGATATTCTCCAGAGCGGCGATGTTATACTGGGACGCGCCCGGCTCAAAGACCAGGCTGTCCAGACTGATAATCACGTCTGCATTGGTGACAGCAGTAATACTCGAGGTCCCAAATGTCGCTACGTCTGAGGTAGCGTTTGGCACCGTATTAGGCATCCAATTAGCCGCTGTGTTCCAGTCACCGCTCGGCGGATTGGGGCTCCAAGTGGAACTTCCGGCAAGAGAAGGCCGCTGTGCGGCCAGTAATAGCAGCGCAGCAACAACGAAAAACCGGAGTCTGCTGGAATGACGTAGTCATGGGTGAGCCACCAGGAAATCAATCACTTGTTGGCTTACGCACCGTTGGTCACTGTTGTCGGCATCGTTGCTCGAGTGCCAGTACGTATAAGCATGGCGGTCTGGATCTGAATAATGTTTGTGCATTATGTACTCAACAACATCAAAGGATTGGCCAAATCGGGTCTTCAGCGCGATATACATATCTGTCGCCTGCGAGTTAGGCACAGTGTCGCCGTCCGTGGCATACAACCTCATCGGCGGCGGGCTGTTTGTCGCGCCATTGGTTACCAACCACTTCGGGGAGGCGTGCATCAAGTTACCATTCGGATCGTGGGCGCAGTCGGTCCCATCCGGCAGGCGAACGTAATTATCGATGCTGTTTTTGAACTTTGCGACCGCGGTCGGGGGGATGCCGCCGGGATTGCTGTCCAAATCGCAGAAATCCGCGGGCCCCGAAAGACTGACCACCGCTTTGATACTGGATCTCGTTGTTTCGCTCCACCCGGTGACGCTACCGGTCGCAGGATCCAGTGCGCACCAAAGGGCGAGAGTGCCCCCGGCGGAGGCTCCCACGAGATAGATGCTGCCGTTACAGTTGGTGGTGTCGGCGAGCGCGGCCAGAATATGGCGCTTGAGGTCGTCGGTTTGAAAGGGCGGGCCACCGTCCGTGGCCTGACCGATCAGCGTGTTTGGCGGCGCCAGGCGGTGGTCCACCTGAAAGACGAGGAAGCCAGCATGTTGCAGATCATAGGTGGCCCATTGCTCGCTCGGGACGCCACGGTCGCCGTATTCCAAATTGAAAACGTCAGGGGGGAGCATCAAAACCGTGGGATAGGGCGGAGCAAAGGGAGGCGGCGGCACGAAGCGGTAGCGGTGCAGAATGTTGAAGTCATTGGGCGGGGGCGGTTGGTACGCATAATCAGGTGTCTCTTCGTTAGGGGGCAGGGGTGCCTTGATGTTCGGCGGGCATTGAGCATGACAAACCGCGCTGGAAAGAATCAGCGCGAGCGACGAAACGCACACTGAGAACAGTGTGTGTGTGTGTGGTGGAACTGACGAATGGGTTTTCATCACGTGCGATAATGCGCTTAAAAGTTTTTCGTTGTAAATAAAAAGCTTTACGAAACGCGACGCTGGTCCTGCTGGTCGCTTTCTTCGCTCTGTCTACTCCGCTCTGCATTGATGAACGCATGCTCATCGATCCGGACACCGCCGGCTCTCTTCGCTTTCGGGTAGAGCCGATCGCGCCGCGAGACCACAATCAACGGTAATCCTTGAAAAAGGGCGCAAATCTTTGATATAAGCGCTTACCGCGTATGTTTCCGCTCCAGACCGAGTCGCTGCCCGCCAATCCTCACGCTCTGCGCGAAGCCCTCGAGCAAAGCCTCAGCCGGGTCCTGCGACCGGCCACCGGTGAAATGGTCAAGGTGGAGGATCGGGATTATCCCGAACTCAACGCTATTCACGTCACCCTGGATAACGCTATCGCCGGTGATCGGCCGCCACCGCGGGTCGCGCCGCCGAGTGGCACGATCGAACCGGCCTTGCGGGTGGAACATTTCCAAATCAGCGGTAAACCGGTGCGAGTCCAAGGCGCCGCGATCGATCTGACCTGTCGGGCTCGCGAAGTGGAGATCGGCCAGGGACGCGACGCGGAGGGCAAGATTGTTCTGCTCCTGCGCAACGCGGTCGACGGGCATGTCGAGGTCTCGATTCCAATGGCTGACCTTGAACAGCTCGTGCGCAAGGCGGCAACGGAAGCGGCTAAAAAGCAGGGTGTGATCCTGGAGGATGTCCAGGTGCGTCTAAGCTCACGGACTGATCGCGCGCTGGACGTGGAAGTGCAGGTGCGGGCCCGCAAACTCTTCCTGACCGCGGCAGTGCAGATGAAAGGCAGTCTCGAGATCGATGAACAGCTAAACGCACACCTCGCAGGATTGGATTGCGCCGGGGAAGGAACGCTGGGCACAATGGCCTGTGGTTTTCTTGGGCCGCATTTGCAACGGCTCGAGGGCCGCGATTTTTCGCTCCTGGCGCTGCCTTTGGGTGAGGTGAAGTTGCGCGATGTGCGCATCAAGGTTGGAACGGAGCTTCGAGTGACGGCCGATTTCGGACAAGCCGCCGCGTAGTCGACGACAGGACTCCGCGTGTCGTTCGATAAGGAGCGGCCGGGAGTATCGTTTTCCAGTCGATCAGCTCGATTTCGTCGTTAGGATTAAGCCGAAATGGAGACGGATCGAAGATCGCCGCCCCCGCGCCCACCGGTCGCGCTCCAGCTCCTCGTCACGATGGCGCTCATCCGGCTCGCGCTGCATTGCGCAACCAATTGGCATTACGGTTTCCATCGCGACGAACTCGGTTTGCTCGACGACGCGCGTTTTCTCGACTGGGGTTATGTCTCGTACCCGCCGTTTACGCCCTTCATCGCCCGAATCGCGCTGATTTTGTTCGGGTCGTCACTGGTCGGCTTTCGCTTCTTCGCTGCCCTCGCGCAAAGCATCGCAATGGTCGTGACCGGCCTGATGGCACGCGAGCTGGGCGGCCGTCGCTGGGCGCAGGTCGTCGCGGCGCTGGCCGCGGCCATTTCCCCAATGTCGGTCTGCATGGGCACGATGCTGCAATACATCGCGCTTGATTATCTCTGGTGGGTGCTGGCGGCGTATGGCGTGATCCGGCTCCTGCGGACGGAGAATCCCCGTTGGTGGCTCCTGATCGGCGCGGCGCTCGGCCTCGGGATGATGACGAAATACACGATGATCTTTTTCATCGCGGGGATTGTCGCCGGCGTCGTGCTCACGCCGGCGCGGCATTATCTGAAAAGCCCGTGGCTTTGGGCGGGAGCGGCGCTCTCGATCGTGATCTTCCTGCCCAACCTTATCTGGCAGATGCGACACGATTTCGTCTCCCTCGCCTTCCTGGATCACATCCACACCCGTGATGTGGAGATCGGACGAACGGATGGCTATTTCGTTCAGCAGCTTTTCGTGAACGCAAATCTTCTCACCCTCCCGCTCTGGCTGGCCGGGCTCTGGTTTTACCTGGCGGGGAGAGACTCGGTCGAGCGAGGGGGAGAGATTTCCTCCGCCCAACCGAGCGCACTTCCAGGCTCGACTGAGGCTCGCCCCACGCCTGGCGCTATCGCGCGCTCGGCTGGATGTTTCTGATCCCGCTCGTTCTCTTTTTTGTCGCGCGCGGCCGATTCTACTACATGGCGCCGGCTTACCCGATGTTGTTCGCGGCTGGATCGGTGGTCTGGCAAGACTGGCTCGCGCCGGCGCAGCAAGACTCCCGCAGCAATCGGGCGCGGCGCGACCTGGGCGGCACTCGGCGTCGGAGCGGCTTTCAGCGCCATCACGATGATGCCGATCGCACCGATCAATTCGGCCGGCTGGCGCCTAACGAGCGAGATCCACGACAATTTCACCGAACAAATCGGCTGGCCGGAATTGGCTGCGACCGTCGCGCACATCTACCACGCGCTGCCGGAGGCGGAGAGGCAGCACACCGCGATCCTGGCCGGAAACTATGGCGAAGCAGGTGGGATCAATCTTTACGGCCGCCCGCTCGGATTGCCGGAAGTGATCTGCGGCACCAACACCTATTGGTGGCGCGGTTACGGCGCGGAGCCGCCGGAGGTGGTCATCCTCGTCGGGTTCTCGCGCGCGAATGCCGAGCGGCTCGCGCAGCGGGTCGAGCTGGCCGGGCAGGTCACGAATCCGTACGGCGTGCGCAATGAGGAGACGAAAGATCATCCCGACATCTTCCTCTGTCGCGGTTTCAAGAAATCGTGGCCGGAATTTTGGCGAAACTTCCAGCGCTTCGGCTAGGCGTTCTCCGAAAAACAGGTGCAGCCACGCCCAATCAAGTGAACGCTGTGGCGAGCAAAATGAAGGTGAGATGCGAATGCCCCTAACCACATGCTGATCAAGATCGGATTCGACATAGAATTTGAATTGCGCGGGCCGACTCCCATGGTCCTGATGCTTTTCGTCCATCCTTCGCGCCAGGGCGACCTGAAGGCGGCCGAGGAGTTGGAAGTAATTCCGGACCTGCCTGTCACCTACTACACCGATCTCTTTGGCAACCGCTGCGCCCGTCTCCTCGCTCCCGGCGGCCATATTCAGCTCAGACTGGAGACGCTGATCGAAGACAGCGGCGACCCCGATCGGCAAGCGCCCGAGGCTATCCAGCATAACATCGAGAACCTGCCCGACGAGACACTCGCCTTCCTCATGCCGAGCCGTTATTGCGAAGTCGACAAGCTGACCGATGTCGCCTGGAAACTCTTCGGCCAGACGCCGCCCGGTTGGGCGCGGGTGAAGGCAATCTGTGACTGGGTCCATCACCACATCACGTTTGGCTACCACTTCGCCGATCCCTCGAAATCGGCTTTCGACGTCTACCAGAGCGGCCAGGGCGTCTGCCGCGATTTCAGTCACCTCGCGCTTACCTTCTGTCGCTGCATGAACATTCCGGCGCGTTACGTCACCGGTTACATGGGCGACATCGGGGTCCCGGTGGTTTTGCCGATGGATTTCAGCGGCTGGTTCGAGGTTTACCTGGGCGATCGCTGGTACACGTTCGACGCGCGGCACAACGTCCCTCGCATCGGCCGAATCGTAATGGCGGTCGGCCGGGACGCGGCCGATGTGGCCCTAACGACCAACTTCGGTAGCGCGACGCTAAAGAAGTTCCTCGTCATCAGCGACGAGATCGCGCCGGCAACCACTGCATTGTAGGGCAACCGCGCCGGTTGCCCGGATTTCAGAACCGGCCAGACTGAGCGCCCGGCTCCACGATTACTGCTTGCTCAACCGTCGAAACAGAATCGCCCCGATCACTATGAAGAGAACGTTAGGGAACCAGACCAGCAGCTCGGGATGGATCTTCGCGTTCGCTCGCATGGTGTCGGCGATGATGATGAAAAGGAAATAAAAGATCGCCACGATCAACCCGGTGGCGAAACCGACCGAAGTCTCGCGCCGATGGGTGGTGATGCCTAACGGCACCCCGATCAGCGCGAAGGCGATGCAGGAAAAGGGAAACGAAAAGCGCTTGTTGATCTCGGTCCGGGTCGCGCTCCGATCGCGCCGCGCGCCGGACCTGAGCTGCTCCATCAATTGCGAGAGTGAGAGCGCCGACCGGCTCGGTCGTTTCTTCTCCCGCTCGTACAGTTCCTCCAGGCTGATCGGCAGCGTCCCTTCCGCCAGGCTGATCCCGTCTTTGATTTTGCGGAGGTCGTAGGGATCCTTCGCATCGCGCTCCTGGTAGCGCGCGTCGTAGAGGTGAAGCAGGAGACGTCTGTTAGGCAAATCCGTCTCCAGCATGCCCGGTGCGGGCGTGGGTCACCCGGACCGGGAGATCGTGCTCGTCCATTTGGAAAACGAGAATGTTCTCCAGCTGGTTGCCCTCCTTTTTCCCCACGTAGATTTTCCGGCCCGGGAAACTGGTCGATCACTTGGTCACCGCCGAAAAGCGCGATCGGGTTTTGCGTGGCGAGGTCAAAAATGCTGCTGCGCAACTTCTCCTGCGCGGCCGGCGCGACGCTTACATTTAGCCAGAGGCAAATTGCGGTGCAGATAATCGCGAGAAAGGCGAGCGGCACGCACGCTCGTGTCACGCTTACGCCATTGGCCCGGAGCGCGATTAATTCGTTGTCCGCCGAGAGCCGCCCAAAAACGAGCAGGATCGCGGTTAACAATCCCCAGGGGATGGTAAAGATGAGCGAAAACGGCAGGACGTAGGCAATGAAGGTGAGAAGGAACTCCAGCGGGAAATCGTGATTGACGAGGAGCGGCAGGAGCTTGCGAAAGATGTTGCCCACCACCAGCACAAGGCTCAAGACCGCGATCGCGAAGAGGACGTTGACGACCAGCTCACGGCCGACGAAGCGATCGATTAATTTCATTGGCAGTCCGGCGTTCCATCCCGCTCGCTTCTGCGGTTGTCAAAGGATTATCGGCGTGCCGCAGGAGCAGCCGGCGCCACACAGTGGCGGCGAGGCGTCGAACTGGACTTCTTTAAGACCTAGGTCGACGCCCTTTTTGGAGTGAAAACCGCTAAGAGGAAGATTCCGTTAACAAATTCCCAAGTTTCGGATTGACAATGAAGGGAGGAGCAAAATAGACCAGTGGCTAGCTCAATACGAACCATATGGACTCTAAAAGTAATACTAACAGTAACCCTTGCGCCCCAGAGAGAGCCTCCTGAAAAGTAGTAACGGGACCAAGCCCGCTCCCAGCCGCCGTAAATTCCTGGGAACAATAGGCGCCGCCCTCGCCGGTGGTACCGTCCTGGGCCGGGCCGGCGTCGCCTCCGCGCAGAATTACAACCCTGCTTTCGGCGACGGCATCGCACCGCCGGCCGGCGTAACTGACAACCGCGTTCTCAAATCCTTCACCATCCGAGTCAAGGCGGCGACAAGACAAGCCGCCATTGATGTCCCGCCCCACGCTACCAACGGCGACGAGCAACGTTATCCCGACAAGTCCGGCACCTATACGAAAGGCATTCTGCAGGACCGGATCGGCCTGGTGAATCCGGCTGCGTTCCAGACTTTTCGGCACGCCATCAACACTGGCCGGTTCTCCGACTTCGAGAACGTGATTACGGGCGGTACCCGCACGATGAACGGCCCGTTAGGCGGTCGCGCCTTTGCCTTGGAAGGAACGGACGACGCGCAATTCGGCAGCGCTCCTTCCCGGCGAACCAAATCAACCAGGTCGTCGTCCCGCCGGCCCCCGCCCTGGCCAGCGCTGCTTACGGGACCGAGTTGGTGGAACTCTACTGGGCCTCGCTTCTGCGCGACGTCGCCTTCAGCGATTACCCCATCGATCCGATCGCCAAACGTGCCGCCTTCGAGCTCAGTTCCATGCCGGAGTATCTCGGCCCGCGGAATAGTCTCGGCCACGTCACGCCGAACCTGCTCTTCCGCGGCATCTATCCCGGCGACACTGTCGGACCTTACAGCTCGCAATTGCAGATCCTGCCCACCTTCCTCGGGTCGCAGGCGATCAGCCAGCAGCTCAATTCCTACCTTCCCGGGCAGGACTTCATGTATAACGCCACCACCTTCCTCGCGGTGCAGAATGGCATCGACAGCGGCGAAGTCATCCAGACCGACGTCGTCCCGCGCTACATCACCACCGGCCGCGATCTTGCCACCTTCACCCGGCAGGACGTGCTCTTCCAAGCCTACTTCACCGCCTTCCTCGTCTTGAGCACCATCCACGCGCCGGCTAATCCCGGCAATCCCTACAATGGCTCGACCAAACAGAACGGCTTCGGCACCTTCGGTGGTCCCGACGTCGCCGCCACCCTTTGCAATGCCGCGCGGCTCGGCTTGAACAGCGTCTGGTTCCAGAAATGGTGGCTCCACCTGCGCCATCGTCCCGAATCGGGCGGCGCAATCGTTCGCCAAATCCTCACTGGCGCCGGGGGCACCCTGCAGGGCCACGTCCATGACAATGTCCTTAACTCAGGGGCCGTCCAAGCCAGCGCAAGCAAGTATGGCGATTATTTCCTCTCCCAATCTTTCCCCGAGGGATCTCCTGCTCACCCTGCTTACCCGACGGGTCACGGCGCGGTCGCCGGAGCCTGCATCACCGTGCTGAAGTTCTTCTTCGATGGCGACTACGTGATTCCAAACCCGATGATGCCAACCGATAACGGCCAGGACCTCGTCCCCTACACCGGGGGCGACGCGGGTCAGATCACCGTCAACGGCGAACTCAACAAGCTCGCCAACAACGTCTCCTTCGGTCACGGCATCCACGCCGGCATCCATTGGCGCACCGACACCAGCTCGTCCATCCAATTAGGCGAAGCAGTCGCCATTAGCATGCTCCAGGATCGCGCCCTCACCTATCCCGAGAAGTTCGCCATCAACATCCAGAAGATCGACGGCAGCACTGCCACCATCTCCAACCAGTAGGCGAACCAGCCAACCGGCGCTGTCAGCTGCCCGCTCGGAGTTTGCTTCCGGCGTCAGCTTGCTAACTTGATCGCCGCATGCTCGACGCAAACTACGACGTAGCGGTCATCGGCGGCGGCCCGGCCGGGAGTACGGCCGCCACCCTGCTCGCCCGGGCTGGTCGCAAGGTGCTGGTTTGCGAGCGGGAAAATTCCCGCGTTTTCACATCGGCGAATCGCTTCTCCCGATCAGCATGAAGACGTTTACCCGGCTCGGTTTGCACGAGAAATTCGAGCAGGCCGGTTTCCTCCGGAAATACGGCGGCGAGATGGCGGGCGCCTGTTCGGAGAAAGGGGTGAAATTCTATTTCAAGGATGGCTTCCGCTCGCAGACCGATTCCTCGTATCAGGTGCCGCGGGCGGAGTTCGACAAGTTGCTGCTCGATCACGCCGCCGAAAACGGGGCCGAGGTGCGCGAGGAAACCTCGATCAAGGGCATCGAGTTTTTCGAAGATCGAGTGGAGCTGAATTTGCAGCCGAAGAACGGCGACTTTGAAAAGATCACGGCCCGCTATGTGATCGATGCGAGCGGACGCCACTCGGTTCTGGGCAACCATTTCAAGCTCAAGGAAACCTATCCGCACCTCCAGAAGATCTCGATCTTCGCCCACTACGACGGAGTCGAGGCTGATGCAGGCCGCGACGGCACGCTCACCCGCCAGCTTCGTGCGACCGATCGCTGGTTCTGGTATGTGCCTTTGCCTAACGGGCGCGCCAGCGTCGGCGTGGTGCTCGATACCGCTCTCTTCAAGCAGACGAAGAAATCGCCCGAGACCTTCCTTGAGGAGTCGCTCGCCGAGCAGCCGTTTCTCGCCAAACGCATGACCCATGCCCGTCGCGTGACCCCAGACCTACGCGAGCGCCGATTTCTCCTATCGGCAACGCCGCCTAACGGGCGCGCGCTGGATGCTGGCGGGCGATGCCGCCGGTTTTATCGATCCCGTTTTCAGCAGCGGCGTCTTCCTCGCGCTCCTCGCGGGCGAACAGGCGGCCGACATTCTCGATCTGGTGCTCGACCAGCCGCAAAAGGCGCCACGCCTGTTCGCCCGATACGAAAAACTGCTTCGGCGGGTGATGAAAGGTTATCTGCGCTTCGTCGATGCCTGGTACTCGAAGGAGTTCATCGAAGTTTTTCTCTACCCGCAGGACGTGCTGAAGATTCCGCCGGCCGTCAACGCCGTCCTCGGCGGCAACATCAGCGGGAGCTTCGCCATTCGCTGGCGCATGGCGGCCTTCTATTTCATCGTCTGGTTGCAACGTTACCTGCCGCTCTGCCCGCGTCGCACCCTCGTGCCGCCGAAGAGCGCGCTTCCCGCCACCGCCCGCCTCCGCTCGGCCGCCTGACGTTCCCGATGAAACGATTTTACCTGGCCGCTTCGGCCGCGCTTATTCTTGGCCTAACGAGCTGCGCAACGCTGCGGCATCAATTCGCTTCGCCGGAGCCCGATTGGCAATCGCAGATCGGACAATTGCAATACCGCAGCCCGAAGACTTCGCTCATCGGCGAAGTGTTGGTGCGTTATTCCACGGCTGGCGATTTCGAGCTGACCTTCAGCAAGGGACCGGGCGTGATTCTCCTCACCGTGCGCCAGGACGACAAGTTTGTGCGGGTCAGCGGTCCCCTCGCCCGCGGTTCATGGTCGGGTCCGCCTAACGAGACTCCAGCGCGTCTCCGCGGCTGGGTTTCGCTCCGCCAGTTGCTCCTTCGTTCCAAGGACCAGCCACTTATTCGCCAGACCGTCGGCGCCGATCGCTTCACTTTCGCTTTCTGACCGCGCCCGGTCGCTGATGTCGTACTCGAAGTTCATCGCCCGCCTCGTGACCGCAGCGTCGCGGCCTCGTCTGGTTCGGGGTTCTCCTAGTCGCGGCGCTCAGTATCTGGGTCTTCGTTACGCGGCTGACACTCGATACCGAGGTGCTGAACCTGCTCCCGGCGAAGTTCGAGTCGGTCGCAGGGCTCAAGATCTACAACAACGATTTCGCTCAGACACGCGAACTGACCTTCGCGTTGGCCTGTCAGCCTAACGACGTCGATCAACTGGAGGAATTTGCCCCGACCTTTGCCGAACGGCTGCGCGCCCAGCCTTGGAACACCCGGGTGCTGGCCGGCTCGCCGATCGAAACGCCGGCAGGAATTCACGACCTCCAAGGCCTGGCCGCGCCGCTCCTGCTCAACCTCGAACCGAAGGCTTTTGTCGAGACGCTCGCTCTTCTCCAACCAAACAACCTGCAAACACGGCTGGCGCGGTTGCACCAGGAAATCGAAGCCGGCTCGCCTCGGCCCGAGTTTGAGTTGACGCTCGATCCGTTAGGCGTGGTCGCGCCCGCGCTCAGGCCTTTCGCGGGCAACGCCGCCCTTCGAGGAAGGACAGCCGCTGACCTCGCCCGATCGAACCATGCGGGTTTTTCTCGCGGTCACGAATCAACCTTCGTTGAGCGCGTTCGATTGCCAGGCGCTTGATGGAGAAGGTGAACGTGTTCCGCGCCAAAGCCGGCGAAGGATGGGAAGGCACCGGCCCACTGCAGGTGCTGGTGACCGGGCGAGCGGCCTACGTCGCCGAGATTTCGCTCAGCATGCGGCATGACATCATCGTTACTCTGCTCGGTTCGATCGGGCTGGTCGGCGGAGTCTTTTACATCGGCTTTCGGCGCTGGCTGCCACTCGTCGGCATGGGATTTTCGCTCCTCCTCTGCTGCCTGGTCGCGCTCGCCGCCGGTCTCCTCATCTTCGGTGAGCTCAACATGGTCACGATCGGGATGTGCGCGATCCTGATCGGGCTCGGGGTCGATTTTGCCATTCTCATCTTCGGCCGCTACCGGCAGGCGCGGAATGAGGGCATCGAACACGCGCCCGCCATCGAGCAGGCCATCGCCAAGCTTGGTCGCGCCATCTTCTTCGGCGCGCTCACCACCGCAGTCGGTTTCCTCGCCCTGCTCCTGGCCAACTCCGGCGGCTTTACCCAGCTCGGCGTCCTGATCGCGATCGGCATCCTGGTCGCCGCGCTTTTCATGACGAGCGTCTTCTTTCTCTTCACCCGCGAACGTTCGCTCGCGCCGCGGAGCGACTGGATTCTCGCGATCGTCAGGCTCTACGTCCGCCGCACCCTGCGCAGTCGCCGGGCCTGATCCTGCTCATCGCCCTTCCCATCCTCCTTATCCTCTTCGCCCTCGCGCTCCTCCCTCAGGTGCCGCTGATTTTCGACGCCAGCACCCGTTCGATGGAACCGAAATCGAGCGACGCCGGCTTCGCGCTCACAGACGATCATGGCCAAAATGCCGACTCGCTGGGAACCGGTCCTCGGGATCGTGCGTGCGCCTAACGAGGAGCAATTGCACGACCGACTGGCAGAAGATCGAGGCACACTGGCGCGAGCTTGGAGAAGAGCGGCGCGATCAAAAGCTTTTCCACGCCAGCCGCGCTCGCCCTTTCGCCGCGCCGGATGCAACAAAACCGGCAAACGACTCGGCGCGGTTGATTTCGCCGCTATCCGCCAGGCGCTCGAGCAGGCGATCGTTCGCGAGGGTTTCAGTCGCGATACCTTCGTCCCGGGTTTCAGTTGCTCGATCAACTGGAAGGCAGTCGCGCACGGGGCTGGCAATCCCTAATTGGCGCGAAGGGTTGCCCAAGACCTCGAGCTGGTGGTTCCTGGTCGATCGCTATTTTGCGGCCGACCCGCTCCTGACCGTCGGCTTCGTGACCACGAATAAGCCGGTCGAAACGAACGACCAAAAGGAAATGCTGACGCGTGAACTGCCGGTTGGCGGGGTGCCGATGACGCTCTCCGGTTGGAGTTTTACCCTGACGGATCTGATCCCGTGGTCGCATCGCCAGTTGATCCTGATCAGCACTCTGATGGCGTTCTTCGATGCGTTCCTGCTTGCCTTACTCTACCGCGACTGCGCTTGTGGCTGATCCAGATCGCTACCCTCGCCTTCGCCATCGGCGCGATGATCGCGACGATGAAATTGGCTCATATCCCGCTCAATCTGCTCAACGTTCTCGCCTTCCGGCTCGTCCTGGCCATCGGCGTGGATTACGGAATTTATGTCCTGCTCGTCTGGCAGCGGGCGCGGGAAATCGAGCACGATGTGGCCGGCGTGCTCAAGCCTGTGCTCTTGGCCGGGCTGACCGCCATCGCTGGATTCGGATCGTTAGGCTTCGCCAATAATCCGACGCTGAGCGGTCTGGGCGTCGCTTGTGCCATCGGGCTGGCCTGGAGCCTGTTCGCCACCATCTTTTTTACCCTGCCCGCAGCGGCGCTGGCAGAACCGATGTCTACTGAAGCACGCAAACTCCTGGCCGGCACATGATCTCCAAACTCTCGATTTTCCTCTCCTTACTCCTCGTCGCGACCTCCGTTCTACCAGCGGAACCGCTCGCTCCGCCCGAGGTTAAGGCTCTCCTTGAACGCATCCGCGCGAAACGGGCCGACGCACCGCAGGTGCAGGCCGATTTCCAGGAGGAAAAGGTCGTGCACCTGATGAATAAGCCGATCAGCAGCGTCGGCCAAGTCTGGTTCCAAAAGCCAAACAAATTCCGGCGCGAGGTGAAGGGCAACTCGCCCAGCATCACGGTCAGCGACGGCCAGCAATTTGGATCTACTACCCGAAATTCCAGTCGGCCGAGCATTATTCGTTAGGCAAACGTTCGCCGCTCGATTCCGGGACTCGCCGCCCTGACCGCGGCGCTCAACCTCGAGAACGTCGAGAACAACTACCACATCACAGCGAGCAAACAGGGCAACGATTTCGAGCTGCAACTTGCCCCGCGCAATCCCTCGCTCAAACGCCTGCTCAAGACCTTCAACATCCAGATGAACGCCGAGCTTCAGGTGCAGCGCACCGAGATGGTCCAGCCTAACGGCGACCACATCGTCACCGTCTACACAAATGAATCGCGCGCTCCGATCGAGCCTTCGACCTTCGCGTTCACCCCGCCGGCGGGGACGAATGTAACCACCCCGCTCGGTCGTTAGGCGGGAAGGTGCGGCGAGCGCATGGCCGCCGCTAACTTTAGCCTCGCACGAAGTGCCCGGCGCATCCTTTACTCCCGCCAACGCGAGCGGCTGGCGAAAAGCAGGAGCAAAGTCTTGGGGACGCGAAAGGAGCCGGCGATCACGCCGCGCCAGCCAACGGTGGGGCCGACAGTTCGCTCGAATTTTTCATGATCCGATAACGTGGCCCAGTCCGGATGATTCTTCGCCAGATCGAGGTTTAGGATGGTGCCGATCAATCCAAGGTGCGAAAAGGCCTGCGGAAAGTTCCCCAGAAAATCTCCACTTGCCACCTCGATCTCCTCCGAGAAAAGCCCGAGCGGACTGAGCCGTGCCATCACCTCCTGCAGGAGAGATTGCGCCCGTTGCATCTCACCCTCTTTCAGGAGGTGATTGATTAACCAGAAGGTGCAGAGCAGGAACCCGCCTTCGCCCGCCGCCCGCATCTTCTCGTTCCGATAAAGCAGGGCGCCCTCCCCGAGCTTCTCTTCAATCCGCAGCCTCGTCGCACGCGCGAGATCGCGGGGGAGAAAGTCGCTCGTAAAGGCGAGTAAAGCCGAAGCGTCGACTTCCGTCTCCTCCTCAGTGGCAGCGAGAAAACGGCGGCCGCCCTCGTCTTTTACGCCTAACGAGAAGACGTGCTCGCGAATATCAGCGCAAGCCTGCTCCAATTCCGCGCGGCGGCCATTGGTCAGTCGGCCGGCAGCCGCGAGCCCGGCCCAAGCCATCACTTTTCCGTAAGTGTAGGGGTAGCGCTCTTCAGTTTCCCAAACGCCATTGTCCGGCTCGCGCCAACGCCGGAGCAGCGCGTCGGTCGCCGCGCCGATCAGTTTCTTCATTTTCCTATCCAGCTTCCCGCCGGTTTGTCGAAAATAGAAAAACGCCTCCAGGACATGTGCGAAAGTGTCGAGCTGCAACTGATCCCGCGCGCGGTTACCGGATCGCACCGGCTGCGCTCCGCCGTAGCCGCTCAGCTTGAGTTCGTTTTCCGCGGGCACTTCCCCGCCGCGAATCGCGTAGAGAACGCCCAGCGGATCTCCCTGCTCACCCGTGCCCTGATCGGCTTGTCGCACGACGAAGTTGAGAAAAGCCTTGGCTTCGCCGGAATAACCGATCCGAAAAAGAGTGTCGATGAGCAGACCGGTGTCGCGCAGCCAGGTGTATCGATAATCCCAGTTGGCCGCGCCGCCCGGCACCTCCGGAAGCGAGGTGGTCGGCGCAGCCACAAAGGCACCGCTCGGCGCGTAGGTCAGGAGCTTGAGCGTGACCGCGCTTCGCCTAACGACATCGTCATGCGGTCCGCGATAGTAATTAAACAAATTCCACTCCCGCCAAAAAGCTTCTGTTATCGCCCGCCAGCGCGCGATCTCGCCGGCCTCCGGCGCATTTCTTTGCTCGCTGTAATCCAGCACCGCGAAATGCTCCGTCCCTGGTTCGAGCAGCACCTCGGCCTCCAGATCATTTTCACTATTCGTTAGGGCAAAACTCGCGAAAATGGCCGTCTCGAGCATCTCCCAACCACCCTGCCGCGCGCTCCAGACCGGTCCGCGCCGGGCGTAATCCGGCCGCGCCCGGAGCGAAATGCGCAAGTCGATCTGCGCCTCCCCTTCGACCCGAATCGTGCGCACCAGTTTGCGAGTGGGATGAAGTGAAGTGAAGTCGTAGAAGCGCGCCCCGGGGCTGCGTGCGAGGACAAAAAAATCCGTCAGCACAACCGTCCCGCGAGCGGTCTGGAAACGCGTCTCCAGGAGTGCCGAATCATCCAGGTAGCGGCGCGAAACCTCGTAGGGTTCAACCGGCCGGATGGAAAACTCACCCCCTTTTTCCCGATCGAGCAACGCGCCGAAGAGAGAACCGCCATCGAAAGCCGGCAGGCAAAGCCAGTCGATTCCTCCATCGTGATTGATCAGCGCTGCCGTCTCGCAATTTCCAATCAAGCCGTAGTCCTGGATGCGAAATTTTTTCAAAACGGCTCGTGGTGTTCGAACGGGTAGGAGGTCGAGGACGGGAATTTATTCACGGCTCATCGCTCTAAAAAACAAAGCCCGCCAGGCAATCGCGGGCGAAACCTTATCGTCATGACACCAAAACAATTAAGCCGCCAACTCCGAGAAGACGATTATCCCTACCTGACGAAGCGGCGTGGGATCATCGCCTGCGGCCTGGCGGCAGCGGGCGCGATGGGACTGATCACGCTTTACCAGATCGGAATTATCAAACATTTGCCGGAGCCGGCCATTCCCGGATTTGATGCTGACAAAGTCGATGCCTCGGAGGAAGCCTACTCCTTTCTGCAAACGCCCGACGCCTTCATCGGCCTCGGCAGTTATGCGGTCACGATGGGCCTGGCCGCGATGGGTCCGGCAGATCGCGCTAAGACGCAGCCCTGGATTCCGCTCGCGCTCCTCGCCAAGACCACCGCCGACGCCGCGCAAGCCGCGAAACTAACCGTCGACCAGTGGACGAAGCACAAGGCGTTCTGCTTCTGGTGCCTGCTGGCCGCGGGAGCCACCTTCGCTGCTTTACCCTTGGCCCTGCCGGAAGCGGTGGCAGCATTTGGTCAACTCCGGAAGAAGCTCGATTGAGACTCGGGATCTCTTTCTTGCGCGTGCGACCGAAGTTCCTGGCGCGGTGCCATCGGCAATTCACTCTGCAATGAAGACTCCGGATGTTTCCATCATCATTCCGGTGGCCAACGAAGCCGCCGCTCTTCCCCAATGTCTCGCCCGAATAAAAGACGCGCCTAACGAAATCATCGTGGTCGATGCGGAGAGCGATGATCTCACTCCCGCGGTGGCTCTGCACGCCGGCTGCCGGGTTTTTACCCACGGAGAGCGCCACCGTGCCCGGCAGATGAATTCCGGGGCGGCCGAGGCGCACGGCCGCATCCTCCTTTTTCTGCACGCCGACACCCTGCTGCCGGTGGGCGCGCTCGAGAAAATCATCGACGCAATCGACCGGCGCGGCGCGCTCGGCGGCGCCTTCAGCCGGCGGTATCGTTCGCGCTCCCCCTTTCTCGCGCTCACCTCCCGCCTGGCTACCGCGCGTAATCGGCTCTTTGGCTGGCATCTCGGCGACCAGGCGATTTTCGTCCGGCGCGATATTTTTGCGCGCCTCGGCGGCTATCGCGACATCGCTATTTTTGAGGATCTCGATTTTTCACGCCGGCTTCGCGCGCTCGGCAAGACGGTCACTCTCAGCCCGCCGGTGCATTCGTCATCGCGGCGCTTCGCTCGGTGCGGTCCGCTGCGCACGACCTGGCACGATTTGCTTTTGACCCGCCGATATTTGTTGGGCCAGGATCCGAATCAGCTTTGCGTTCCAGCCCCGGATCGCCTAAAACCTCTGCAATCTTATGAACGCATATCTTGACCGTCTCGACGCACAGATCGCATCCCGTCACCTTTTGACCCATCCATTTTACCTCGCCTGGACGCGCGGGGAATTGCGCCAGGAAACGCTGGCCGATTACGCCAGTCAGTACTATCAGCACGTCGCGGCCTTCCCGACCTACCTCTCGGCCGTCCACGCCCGCTGCGACGATCAACCGACCCGCCGCCAACTGCTCGCCAATCTGATCGACGAAGAAGCAGGCGAACCGAATCATCCGCAGCTCTGGAAAAACTTCGCGGCCGCTCTGGGAGTTTCGCCTAACGACCTCGCGACTGCGCAGCCGTGGCCTGAGACTTCCGCGCTGATTGCGACTTTCCGCGAATTCTGCAGCCATGGCGACCTTGCCCAAGGACTGGCTGCCCTCTACGCCTACGAGAGTCAAATCCCGGCGGTTTCTGAATCCAAGATCGACGGATTGAAAAAGCACTACGGCTTCCGGGATCCGGAGGCCTATCGCTATTTCGACGTTCATATTGAAGCCGACCGCGAACACTCCGCGGCCGAGCGCGCGTTGCTCGCGGAAAATATCCGGCCGGAAAATTCCGCCGACGTCACCGCGGCCACCGGCCGGGTGTTGGATGCCCTGTGGGAATTGCTCTCCGGTGTCTGCCGCCGCCACGCGATTGCTTGCTAGGTAAGGCGGGGGAATAGAGGCCGCTCATTCTTCTCCCACCCACGGTGAAGAAACGGGAAGGCATTTACAATCTCGTGGTGATCGGCGCCGGCACGGCTGGCCTGGTCACGGCCGCCGGTTCCGTTGCGCTTGGCGCTCGCGTTGCGCTGGTGGAACGCAATAAGATGGGCGGTGATTGCCTCAATTTCGGTTGTGTCCCGAGCAAGGCGCTCATCTCCTCCGCTCGGCTGCTCCATCGGATGCGGAACGCCGATCGCTGGGGACTCAAAAGGCTCGAACCGGATTTCGATTTCAAAGCGGTCTTTGCCGGGATGCGGGCGGCGCGGGCCGAGCTGGCGCCGCTCGATTCGCAGGAACGTTTCGAGTCGTTAGGCGTGGATGTCTTTCGAGGCGAAGCGAGCTTCCTTTCGCCCCAGGAAATAGTGGTCGGCGAGCAGAAATTGCGGGCTCGCAACTTCGTCATCGCGACTGGTTCACGCGCCTCCGTTCCGGAAGCAATCGGTGCCAGCCAGGTACCTTATTACACCAACGAAACGATCTTTGATCAGCTCGCGGATAAGCCGGAAAGCATGCTTATCATCGGCGGCGGCCCAATCGGATGCGAACTGGGACAAATGTTTGGCCGGCTCGGAGTGAAGGTGACGATTGTCCAGCGTGGGGCGCGCTTGTTAGGCAAGGAGGATCCGGCCGTCAGCGAGTTCGTTCAGGCCAGGCTCGAGGCGGAAGGAATCCGCGCCCTGACTGGGTTCAAAATCGAGGAAGTGAAAAAAACGGCAGAGGGCGCCGCTTTGCGGGCGGCGGATCAAACAGTTTCCGGGCAGGTTCTTCTCGTCGCGGCGGGTCGCCAGCCGAACGTCGAGAACCTCAATCTCAGCCGAGCTAATGTCGCCTTTACCGCCCGGGGCGTGAAGGTCGACGATTATCTTTCTACTACCCAGCCCGGGATCTACGCGATCGGGGACATCCTCGGGCAATTACAATTTACGCACGTCGCCGATTACCACGCGCGGATCGCGATTCGGAACACGCTTGTTCCCTTCTCCTTCCTTCGCCAAAAAGCGGATCATTCGATCGTCCCCTGGTGTACCTATCTCGATCCCGAGGTGGCCACCGTCGGCCTCACCGAAACGGTGGCGAAAATGCAGGGCGTCGAGTACGACCTGATCGAGCAGGAAATGAAAACGGTCGATCGGGCAGTGGTGGAACGAGCGGAAGCCGGTTTTGTCCGGGTCCTCGTTAGGCGAGGGAGCGACGAAGTCCTGGGGGCCACCATCGTCGGCGAACATGCCGGGGAGTTGATCCAGCAATTTGTGCTCGCGATGAAGAACGGCATTGGGATGAAGAAAATCGCCTCGACCATCTACGCCTATCCGACCTTCGCCAGCCTCATCCTGAAGTCGGCGGAGAAACTAAACAAAAAGCGGCTCACCCCGCGAGCCCGCGCCATCACTGGCTGGCTCTATCGGAGAAAAAGATCATGACGTGGCTCAGGAAATATTGGAAATGGATCGCGATAGGACTGGGGCTGATCGTTCTCTCCGTCGCCATCTCTTTTCTGCCCGTCGCCGAATGGGTCAAGGCTTTCACGGGCTGGATTCGTCACCTCGGGATGGCGGGCGCGTTCATCTTCATTGGCGTCTATGCCGTGGCGGCCATCCTTTTCCTGCCGGGCGCGATCTTTACTATCGCGGCCGGGTTGGTTTACGGCATCGCCGGCGGAACGGCTGTCGCGCTAGCCGGGGCCACCTTAGGCGCAGGTCTCGCTTTCCTCGTCGCTCGCTACCTCCTCCGTTCGCGGATCGAGAAATTCGCGAAGAAAAACAAGCGCTTTGGCGCGATCGACGCTGCGGTCGGCAAACAGGGTTGGAAGATTGTCGGCCTGCTCCGGCTCAGCCCGCTTATTCCATTCAACGTCAGCAACTACTTCTACGGCCTGACCTCGATCGGTTTCTGGCCATATCTCCTCGCCTCCTGCGTCGGCATGTTGCCGGGCACGCTGCTTTACGTCTACCTCGGCGCGATCGGTCAGGCCGGGTTATCAGGTGGAAAAAAGGGCCATAGTCCGTTGGAGTGGACTTTCCTTGGAGTCGGCCTTCTCGCCACCATCGGCGTAACGGTGTTCGTAAGTCGGCTGGCCAAGAAAGCCCTGAAGAAGAGCGGAGCCACTAAGAAGAAATAACGGGGATATCGGTGGCGGAAAAAAATTTGGATTAGGGAACTTTCTCGTTCAGTTTCTTCAAGCCATCACCCGCTGAAAAAACCAAAACGCCCCTGCGGTTGTGACACAGAGCGCGCCGGCCATCACCACCCGATCTGCGAAGGTCGGATTGCGGCTGCGCAGGAGCGCCAGCAAAGGCGCCACGGTCAGGACGATGCAAGCCTGACCGATCTCCACCCCGCCATTAAAGGCAAAAAGAGACCAACCGAGCGCGTGCCGCGGCAGCATCATTTCCTGCAGGGCGTTGGCGAAACCGAAGCCGTGAATAAGCCCGAAACAAAAGGCAAAAAGCAGCCGCGGATCACGATGGCCATTGCCGAGAAATGCGCTCACCCCGACAAAAACGATACTGAGCGCGATGGCTGGCTCGATCAGCGAGGCAGGCGGACTAACGATTCGGAAAGTCGCCAGCCCCAGGGTGATGCTGTGAGCGATGGTAAAGGCAGTCACGATCTTGAGCAGGCGACCAAGCCCGCCTCCGAGCAGGAGGAGGCCAACCACAAACAGGATATGATCGGGCCCGATGAAAATGTGGTGAATCCCCTCAAAAAGGAATTGCCTAACGACAGCACCGACGCTTTGGCGGGATCCAACTCGATATTCGATCGAGGCACGGTTCCCTTCAAAAATTTCCTGCCGATCGAGCTGACCGCCTTGATAGATGTTCAGGAAGGTGCGATGCCGCGGATCGTAGGGAAAGAGGTGCGAGCTGACGGTAAGGCGGGCGGGCAGCGTGACCCAGGGATATCGAAAAACAAGACGCAGATCGCGTTTCTCCGGAACCGGAACGATCTCGCGCAATTGGGCGGACAGCGGTTTGCCGTCGGCGGCGATTTGCAGCCGCGACAGGATCAATTTCGTGAGGGCGTCGCGTTGGGCGTCAATCACCTTCAGGTCCGATAACATCGCAGGCTCAATCGACGGCAGTTCATGCGCGAGGTCGGTATCCGACGCGGTGACGCTGGCTTCGATTCCACTCGGGGTCAGCCGGAGATCGATGAAACTGGTGGGCGCGTCGTGCGCCCGGGCGGAGGCGAGAAGGAGAGCGCTCGCGCAGATTACGGCGAAGAGAGACCTGCCGGCCCGGCCATTCATCGACCGGTCGCGATCTGTGCCGGCGAGAGACTCTTAGCCGCTGTCGCCTGGCCTCCAACCTCATCCATCTTTTTGGCCGCGATCGGCGACTGCAGCAGGCTGAATTTTGGATTGAGGCTGAGCGCTTGTCCGAGTTCTTTCTGAGCCTTCCCGCGATCGCCCGCGGCCGTCGCGATCATGCCGGCGTGGTAATGCATCTCCGCATCCGGAGTATGCTCTCTTAGGGCGCGAGCCATTGCTTCCTGCGCATGGGTCAGATCTCCGTTCTTGAAATAAACCCACGCCAGCACATCCGCCTCCAGCACATTGCGCGTCAGTTTGCGTTGTTCGGCGAGGCGGAGCGCTTCAACTAAGTTGCGATCGTGATCAGCATAAAACTTCGCCATCAGCATGTGATCATGCACTCCGGTGGCAAGATGAGCGGCGTGGAGCGCTTCCACTTTCTGGTAAAATTCCTCCGCTTTTTCTTTCTCTCCTTGCGCGGCATACAGATCGCCCAACCCGGCCAGGGCTTCGTGGTTTGGTCCGTCCGCCAGGATTCTTCGATAAAATCCCGTCGCTCCGGTGAAGTCACCACGCGCCGTGGCAAGCTGGGCCGCCGCCAGCAACACGTGCGTGTTATGAGTTCCGCCGGTCAAAACAGGTTCGAGGACCTTTGCCGCGGGCCCGTAGGCACCGTCCTGATACAGCATCACGGCCAGCTTGGCGCGACACCAGGCCGTGTTTTCAGCGTAAGGCGCGCCCGCTTTGATCGCTTTCTCCATCAGCCAATTCGCCTTGCTGCGATTGCCGGTCAGCCAGAGCAAATACGAGCCGCGGCTCCAGGAAGAAAGATCGGGCCGCAGATCCATCATCTTTTGATATTCGTCGAAGGCATTTTCGTAATCGCCCAGTTCCAAGGCGGCATCGCCCTTGATTCCGTGCGAAGGAGCGTGACCGGGATCAATCGTTAGGGCGCGCCTCGCCCAGGCGATGCTTTGATCGAAAAGATGCCGACCGCCAGTAACCCAGGCCATACCGCTCATCGCGTCGATGCTCTTCGGATCGAGTTGCAGAGCGCGCTGGTAAGCAAGCTCGGCGAGATCGTAGTATTTCGCGTTCGCGGTATCGCGAAGGACTTGGGCCAGCGAATCACCAAGGTTGACCCAGGCGACGGCGGTCCCCGGCTTTTCCCGGACTTTGGCGAGCGCGGCGACGACGGCTTGGTTGGTGAGCGAAGCTCCGGTAGGCGGAGGGATCTTGGCCAGCAGCTCTTCGGGGGTTAAGACAGCGGCTTTCGGCGCCGGTGCCGAGACTCGGGAACAGGCTGGGCCCGTTTCCAGACGAGAGCTGTCGTCAAAGCGCCGACCAGGCAAAGAACAACGACGCCGATCCGCCAGGCGAGAGCAGGCAATCGGCGTGGAGCGAGCGAAGTTGAAGCGTTCATCCTGAAAAGAAAGCGCCGACGCATGTGGTGAATGCGCCGGCGCCCTACCTATTTCGTTCGAAGGACAGCCGCCTTAGCGCAATCTCGCCCCTGCCGAAGCAGTATCGTTAGGGCCGGAATCCTTGCGGTTGCGCGGTCCGGCATTGGGAGTGCCCGCATAGGGAAAGGTGCGATTGTAAACCTGATCGTTGGCGGCGGCGTTATCTCCCAACACCGTGATCGGGTCAAAGCTCGGGCCGCTCGCCACCGCAGTCAGGGCGATATCGACAACGTCGTCACCGAAACGGCGGCCATTCGGCCATCCGGATGGGATTTGCGCGCCGTCACTGTTAGCCACGGTGTCCCCACCGATGAAGCTCAGTCGATTGAAAGCAGCTTCGCCCGCCACCGGCACCGGGCCAGTCGTGGTGTTCACCCGAATGACATCGGGGATGTAGACCGCTTGCAGATCGGCACGATCGGTCGTCTGGAAATCTGTGCCAAAGACGGTATTGATCAGGACCGCTATCTCGGGATTGAGCGCATAGGTCGCAAAGCGAGCAGCGTCCTCCGTCGGCTTGGACCGATTGTAGTTATCCTTATCGGCTACTGCGACCAGGACTTCATTGAAGAGCGGGTTAGCCAGACGATTGACCTGGACATCCCGACCTCTGCTCGTATCTGCCCCGGTGCTGGAACGCAGCGTGACACGCGGCCGACTGACCGAGGCATAAACTCCGATACCCTTGCTCTCGGGTTGGAGAGCGCCCGTGTAAGTAAAGCTCGGGAAGCTACTGATGGGGATGACCATGGCATAGTGAAGCACATTGTATCCCTTGAAGCCGTCCACGCCATTCCCATCCTGGCCGAGGCCGTCGTTAGGATCGCCGTCATTATCGAGGATGCGACCATCGAGGAGATCGAAGATGCCGGGCGTATCAGCGTAGAAGCCATCTTCACGCGGACCGGCGAAGACGGTTAGATTACCGGGCAAATCATAGAGAGTCTGCGCGGTGTAGGGGTCCAGGTTGCGACGCTTGGTCGCGCCCGAGATGGCCCGTCCGTCCGGTCCATTATAGAAGGGCGTCGTATTCATGCCCACATTCGGCGGCGGCACCAGCAGCGGACTGGAATTCAACACGGTCGAATCATTCCCTTCCACCTCGGTCACGGAATAAGTCTGAACAAAGTTCTGGCGAGCGTCTCCCACTGTTTGAATAGGTCCAACCTCCGTGCCCAGGCCGTAGCGCAAGATCGTATTGGTGTTCTTGTAATTTCCACTGGCTGCATCGACAGCCGAAAAGCGGAACTCATATCGCTTTACCTCCGCGCCCGTAACCGGGTTGGCCAGATGAACCGCATAAACGGCATCCGGGGAAAATGCCTCATACTGGACCCCATCGCCGGGCTCCGAGAAGGGACGAACACTGACTTCAGTAACGAGAAATCGCTGACCGGAGGTGCCTTGGATAATAAAGGCGTAAACGTCGGTCAGGTTAGCCTGCGGATCGAGCTTAATGAGCGGCGCGTCGCTATGACTGGAAGCAATTACCGATGAGGCGAACCCCAGGCAGGCCACAGTCGTTAGAATAATTCCGGTGAGGAAGGCCGGGAATAAACGCCGGCGTGTATTGGTAATCTGTCTTTGCATGAATGTAGCCTTTCGGTTGTGGGTTTTTAACTACTACGACCCCAACCGAGGCCCGGATGCATCAGGTGGATGAATCGCGGTTTGTCTATCGTCCGAGAGGGATGGAACAGCGGCGCCGGCCCACGCACGGTGCTCCGTTCGCTGATTCTCGTTAGTCCGAGTCCGAATTAATTCGCCTAACGATCCTCAACCTTCCACTGCAGGATAAGCCCGGCCCTTCCAGTGGGGGGGGCGACCGAGTGAAAAACGGATTAGCCCGAACCATTGAATGCCCAGCAGCGCGACGATCGCGCCGGAATGCAAAATCACCCCGAGCAATGGTTGCCCGAAGCGGTGTGCCGCGACCAGACGCGGGAGAAAAACGAGCGCGCAGGCACCAGCAGCTATCAAGCGCGCCATCCCCGAGCCACCGACCCCGAGGAGAACGAATGGAAGCACCTGTCCGCCGAGCAGAAGCAGGGTCACCGGCAGAATCACAGCCGGCGCGCCCAGTCCCTCATGCGTATTCTTGGCCAGACCGCGCCAGACTTCGGCATCGCGCTGATACATCCGGCAGGTCGCCAGATCGGTCGCGTCAAACATGTCGGTGGCAAAACCGTGTTCCCGAAACTTTTTCGGCAGCGCAAGCCCATCGTGAATCCGAGCACGAATCGCCCTATGCCCGCCGCAAGCCCGATAAGCGGCGGCCTCAGCCACGAAAAGCTGCCCGCAACCGGCGCCGTAAGCCGGATGACGCGTCCGCCGCATACGCCAGAGCGGCAGGAAACCGAGCAGAAGAAAATGAATAAGGGGAATCAAGAGTCGCTCCGAGAAGGTGACCGCGATCTGACGCGGCACCCCGCTGGCCAGTTGCGCACCTGATTTCCGGAGGAAAGCGACAAGGCGCGAGGCGGAACCGGCCGCCAGTTGCACATCGGCATCGACGAAAATCAAAATCGAGGCTGACGTGGCGGCGGCGAGCTGCGCACAGCCGAAATTTTTTCCGCCCCAGCCTAACGGAAGCGGCTGGCCGCGGAGCAGGCGCAACCGTGGCTCGGTCTGCGCAATTTGCCTAACGATCTCGGCTGTTCGATCGCTCGAATTGTCGTCCAGGACGAGCACTTCGTTCGCACCGCTCGCGAGCGCGGCTCGGACCGCCTGCTCAATCTTCGCTTCCTCGTCGCGGGCCGGAATCAAGACCGCGGTGCCATTCGCTGCCTCCCCGGCGCGCGGCGCCGGGCGGTAGAGGCCGAGATTAAAAAGAAAAAGCAAGGCGGGCACGCCCGCGCAAAGGAGGGACAAGCCCGCAAGCCAGATCATAGCTGACCATGATCGGCGCGGAATGCTTCCCCGCGCAAACGGGCCCGCAACCAACGCCACAAATCATAGGGGCGGCTCACACCGCCTCGACCGCGCAACAGGATCGTCCATTCCTCCAGCTGACGTCGCATCACGGCAGCGGCCAGTCTCGACTGGACTTGCGCCAACCCGGTCACCACATTCGAATCATCTTTCGCCAGTGCCGATTCGCCGAACGCGATCAGGATTTCCGGTTTCCGTTCTTCCCAGAAAGAGTATTCAATCGCCAAAGGAAGAAAGGAGACTTCCGGCAGCCGCGCGCTCAGATGCGCGAGGCCCGGCGCGAAAACCAACGGCGCCCGCACGTCGGTAAATCTCCCCTGCGCCGTAAGGAAGAGTGCGTTCTGCGAGTCCTGCAAAACCGCGCGAGAAGTCTGGAGAAACTGGGCGGCCCCCCGAATCGTCTCCCGCTCGACGGGGAAGAATCCAAGTTTGCGCAGGAATCGGTAGCGTCCCAAGGCGGCGGCATCGATCGGGGCGTAGGCGGAGCGTCCACCGAAAAATTCCCTCCGCAGGACGAGGCAGACAAGCGGGTCCCACCAGGCCGCATGATTGAGAAAAACGACCAGCGGTCCAGATGGGTCGTTAGGCGGACACGATCCGAGCAGGCGGACGCGATGAAAATGTTTCCCCAGATAAGATCTCGCGTAGCTGGAAAATAGAGCGAGCAGCGGTCGTGAGATCTTCGGTAGTTCGCCCGCCGTTCTCACGCGGACCTGGCGGTATGCCCTTTTCCAATCGCCCCGACCGGCGCATTTTTCGACAGACCGCCCCCATCGCGATCGATCGCATCGGCGGCAATCCAGCCCGACATCAGGACCATCGGCATACCCGGCCCGGGATGAGCCGCGCCACCGGCGAGGTAAAGACCACGCAGATCCGGGCTGCGATTGCTGGGCTTGAAGGCGCCGAACAACCGACCGTGACTGGCGATGCCGTAGATGGCGCCATTCAGGACGCCATAACGATCATGAATATCCTGCGGCGTCAGCGCGCTCTCCGTCGCGATCTGTTCGTCGATCTCGAGACCGGCAGTGCGTCGCAATTTTTCCAGAATCACGCGGCGATAATTGGGCAGCATTTTTTTCCAATCGTGATGCTTTCTCAGGTACGGCGTGTGCACCAAAACGTAAAGCGCTTCTCCGCCTTCGGGCGCGACGCTGGGATCGCTCCGGGCCGGTGCACAAACGTAACAGGTAGGATCGGGCGCAGGCTCACCCTGGCGATAGATGAAGTCGAATTCTTCATCTGGATCGCGTGAGAAAATGAAATTGTGGTGGAGCAACTGCTTTGGCTGCCGCTTAAGCCCGAGATACAGGACCACCCCGGAACAGGCCGGCTCGTAACGGCGACGCCGTTCGAACTTCTTCACCCCGCCGAGCAGCTCGCGATGCGTCCGAACCGTATCGGCATTGGAAACAACCGCATCCAGCCTAACGATTTCACCATCTTCCAGCTCGAGGCCGCTGACGGAGTCGCCGCTCGTTCGGATCTTGCGGACGCCGCGCCCGGTCTGGATCTCGACCCCAAGTTCCCGCGCCAACTGCTCGAGGGCGCGCGGGATCTCGCCAGTGCCACCGCGAGGATACCAGATCCCTTCGCTCGTCTGCATATGAGCGATGCCGCATAGGACCGCGGGCGAGGAATCCGGGGCGGAACCGACATACTGGGTGAAATGATCGACCATCTGCGCGACCCGCTTGTCGGGGATAAAACTCCGCACCGTTCCGCCAACGCTGCGGCCCATCCGCATCGCCAGGACATCGCTGAGGGTGCCGGCCTGAACCATATTGCCGGCGTTGAACATGTCGCGCAGACCGCCCACTGGACGATAGAAAAACCAATTGCGCGAAATGCGGTGGAGTCGCTCGGAAAGCCCGAGAAAGCGGTTGTAGCCCCCGGCCGATTTCGTCGCGGGCGAAAAATTCGTCAGTTCCTTTTCCATCCTCGACCTGTCGGAATGGAGATCGAGCGTGCTGCCATCATCAAAGAAAGAGCGCCATTGCGGGTCCAGCCTAACGAGATCCAGCGAATCATCCAGATCTCGCCCGGCTTCGGCAAAAATTCTGCGCAGGACGGAGGGAAGAGTAAGGATGGTCGGTCCCATGTCGAAGCGAAATCCGTCCTGTTCGAGCACGGCCGCCTTGCCTCCGAGCCACTCGTTGCGCTCGTAAAGAACGACGGCATGACCGCGCGCGGCCAGGGTACAGGCCGCGGCCAGCCCGCCCAGGCCACCGCCGATGATTCCAACGCGCTTCATCGTCCGAATCTAGAGGCGGCCGTGTCGGCCGCTGACGGTGCGTTTGTCTCGTGCGATGCGTGGGTTTTTGCGGGCGACACGCCCGCCGCTCCACCGCGCTGGCGCGCAGAGCGAAGGAAAGCACGGAGCGAATTTAGGCGACCGAGGCCTCGACCGTAGGCCACCCTGATGTAGGCGGTGAAAAGCTGCTCGTCCCCCACCCTGACCTCGTCGAGATGCGGTAGCCAGCGGCTGCGCCGGACCGAGATCACATGCGGATGGGTCATCTCGAGTAATCCTTCCGCGCCGCGAGTGACACCGAAGCCGCTCTTGCGCACGCCGCCGAAGGGAAAGCGCGGATCGGCCGTCGGGACGATGAGATCGTTGATCGTAACGAAACCAGTCGGCAACTGCCGCGCCAACGCGCGCGCCGCCGTTTCGTCGGCAGAGAAAATGGATGCTCCCAGTCCATATTGATTGGACTGCGCGAAGAGCAGCACACTGTGGTCATCGGAAAACACGCGCACTTCCAGCTCCTCCAATCCGAGGTCGCGCAGCCGACTCGTTAGGCCGATAGCGACATTCTGATGCGCAAAAATCATTTGCGGAGCGGTGCAGGTGGCGCCGCCATTGAGCCGCCGGCCAAAGGCAATCGCCTTGGCCGCGCGTTCCAGGTCGGCATCCTGCCTAACGATAACCAGATCGGCGCCGGAGAGTTCGAAAACGCCGGGGGTGTTTTGTTCGGCGAGACAGAGCCAGAAAATCGCGCCCGTTTTCCGAGGAGCCGGTGAAGATCACCTTGTCGACCCCGGCCTCGACCGCCTCGCGAGCGCTAGCCGGTGCTTCGGGCAGAATTTGAATCAGGCCGCGCTCCATCAGACGGGCGGCGAGAAACTTCTTCACCAGCCAGTCCAACGGCGCCGTGCAATTTTCGGCCGGCTTGAGGAGGACGGCATTCCCGGCCACGATCGCCTGCAGGCACTGAACGGCCGGCAAAAAAAGTGGGTAATTTCCCGGCCCAACCACCAGAACAACGCCGAAGGGGCGCCGTTCCACCACAAGCGAGCTACCCTGCAGCCAAAGCGGCCGGCCGCGCGCCCCATGTTTCCTTGCACGCAAGAGGCGGCGCGCGTTTCGTTCCAGGAAGCGGCAGGCATCGAGCAGCGGCACCACTTCTGAGGTTAACTTCTCGGCCATGGAGCGGTCGTTAGGTGCGGCCGCCAGCCCCGCCAGAAGCGAAGCCTGGTCAGCCACGGCAAATCGAAGTTGCCTTATGACCGCGAGGCGTTGCCGCAACGTCGTCCCGGCCCAGCGTCGTTGCGCGACTCGCGCAGCTGCGATCGTTTCTTTCACGCGGCCGCTTCCTCCAACGGCAATTCCCTCGGCAGGGCGTTCGCAGAAAACCCAAGATCCTGCAAAAGAAGGCGCGAACTGATGCGGGCCGACTCGAATATCACCGGCAGCCCGCTTCCGGGATGGGTCCCGCCGCCGACGAGGTAGACCCCGTCGACGTCTTCGAAGCGGTTATGCGGTCGCAGGTGCAGAAGCTGCCGGAGGTTGTGGGCCAGGTTAAAAGTCGCACCGCGATGGATCTCGTATTGCTCGTCCCAGTCGTTAGGGGTGAGCACTCGCTCAAAGCGAATTCTCGACTCGAGATCGCTGAAACCGGCCTTGGCCGCCTGTCGCAGGAGGAGGGCGCGGAAACGTTCCTTTTCGCGCGACCAATCCACGTTCGGATGCTGATGAGTGACCGGCGCGAGGCAGTAAATCGTGCTCATTCCAGTGGGAGCGAGCGATGAATCGCTGACGCAGGCGTTTTGAATGTAAAAAGAGGGGTCGTCTGAAAGGGTGTGCCGATTTTCGATCTCATCGAGGTTTCGCGTGTAGTCGGCGGAAACATAAATGTTGTGATGAGGCAGATCGTAGCGCCCCTCAATCCCGAGATAGAGCATGAAGGTCGAACAGGAAAATTTCTTCTTCGCCATCCGGCGACGGTTCCAGCGCCGCAGCTTTTCATCCGGGAAGAGACGCTCCATGGCGCGCGCGAAATCGGCGTTAAGCACAATCGCGTCCGCTGCATAGATCCCCCGCGCCGTTCGCACGCCGGTCGCCCGCCGCCCCTCGAGAATGACTTCCTCGACCGGCTCATCGAGTTGGATCTCCACGCCCATTCTTCGCGCCACCCGGGCGAGGGCGGCGGTCATCGCCCCGCAGCCACCGACCGGATGGAAGACGCCGTATTCGTATTCGAGAAAGGAGAGGATCGAGAAAAGGCTCGGGCAACGAAAGGGCGACATGCCGAGGTATTTCGACTGGAAAGAGAAGGCGAGCCGAATGCGTTCGTCAGCAAAGAACTTTTTCAGGTAACCGTCGACCGACTGGTGCGGGCGCAGCATTGGAAGCAACTTGAGGATGCGCGCCGGTCAGGACATCCCCCCAGCTGCCGAAATTCATTCTCGAGGCAGGGCTGCATGAGTGCGAGCTTGCGCCGGTTATCAGCCAGGAACCGGCTGAAACCGGCGGCGTCGTTAGGGGCGAGCGCACCGATCTGCCGCTCCATTTCCGCGCGTTCGGGAGTGCAGTCGAGCTGCCCTCCCTGCCCAAAAATGAGTCGGTATTGCGGATCGAGCCGGATCATTTCCACCTCAGCCGCGAGCGAGGTTCCGGCAGTACGCAGAATCTCGTCGAGCACGCGGGGGTAGAGAAAGAAGGTCGGGCCCAGATCGAACTTGAAGCCTTCCGCCTCGATGGTGGAGGTGCGACCGCCGACGATGGGCAGCCGCTCCAGGATACGGACTCGTGCTCCCGCGGCGGCAAGCAGGATCGAGGTCGCGAGGCCGCCAGGGCCGGCACCGACAATCACAACTTCACGGGTGGCACCGTGGAAGGAAGCTGGAGGTGATTTAGGCAAGGATTGCATCCACACCTTTTCCGGCTGTGCGCCGAGAACGGATTCACCTGGTTTGAGATATCGAGGCCGGGAAGGTAATATTCCGGCGAAACTAAGGCGGTCGGATTCGATTCCGATCGGGTTAGCAGAAGACGAAACGGAATTCGTTAGGCGCAATCGAGGCTTACCCAACGGAAAGCGAGATTCCCGATCATGGCTTGCTCTTCGGCCGCAGATAGAGCGTGCCGCTATTGAAGTCAAAAATGGCGCCGTGCCGGCCGAGATACTCCGCACCAAGGAGGCCGACGGCCGATGCCTTCCCGCCGCCGCTCAACAGCCCGGGATCGAGCTCCGTGACGGTGACGCTGGCGTTCTTGATCGTGAAACCGCCCACTTTGAATTCCGGGAATTGACTGACACGGATCGGCCGCGCCTTGGTGCCGAGCCCGCGCGCATATTGGCCGGTGCTGTAGCCACCGAGATGTGCCTTCCGCGCAAAATCGCCGTCGAGTGTGGTCAGAAAAGCGCCTGTATCCACGATGAGCTGGCAGGCCGTTCCGTTGACAACCGCGTTCACCCGCAGATGGCCCTCGATGAACTCGAGGTCGACCGGGGTGTATCCTTGTTTGGTCAGGATGGCGTTGACTCCGGCAGAAATTCCTTTTTGGCCGCCGCCGGGATGAACGAGCAAGAGGTGATTAGCCAGGTCCAGGACGGCTCCATACCTGAGCATTTCGCGCAAACCGAATAATCCGTCGGAGGTTCCATATGTGCGATAGAGCCCACTCCCGGCATCGGAGAGGACCGCCGTTTTCACGTTCATCAGGGTGCAGTTGCCCATGGCAAGCTTTTGGATCGAAGCGACGCCAATCTTTTCCTTTCCCTTCCCGAAAGCCCCGTGGACCTGGTGTTCTGTTTCCTTCGCCTCGAGGCTGAATTTTTTCAGCGTGGCCTTGAAGATGACGGTGGTCGGCGCGCCGGTATCAATCGTCAGGTCGCCCGCTTTGCCATTGGCGATGATCGGCAGGCGATAGGTGTTTTGATGCGCGACGAATTGAGCTCCGGCATAGCCGTGCGAGACGACGTAGGCATCGAGGGGGCTAAGCGCGACTGCGCCCCCGGCAAGTGACGCAGACACCAACGAAGCTGCCAGCACCAATCTGGGAAGAAGGGATGATTTTTGCATGGAGGCAGGCAATAATCGGACCGCTTCGGCTGGTCAATCCCAGAAAGTGGAGGGCGGGCGAATTCACGACTTCAATTCCCTCCCGGGCCACCCTATGATCGCGAGATGAAGCAGCAGCACTTTCTGCGCGGAGCCCGCGTTTACCTCTCCGGACCGATGGACTTTGTCGCCTCGCGCGCCGACGAGAAGAAGCTCGGCTGGCGCAATCGGGTCGGCGATTTCCTGCGCGCGCAGGGCGCGATTGTGTTCGATCCCTGGTTCAAACCCGCCGTCCGCGGCGCGCAACAGTACGGGCTCGAGGACATCCACACGATCGACGTGCGCGAGAGTGGACCTTCGACCGAGCCAGGCCGGGGACGAAACAACGGTCGGTCTGCGCCGATAAATTCTGGGAAACACTCCACATCGATCTGCGCATGGTCGACACGAGCGATTTCACGATCGCCTTTGTCCCGACCAACATTTACAGCGTCGGGACGGTGCACGAGATCGTTCTCTCGCGCCTGCAGTGGAAGCCGGTGCTTTTCGTTAGTCCGCCGGTCACTTTTCCGGCGCTCGATCTGCTCCGCGGCAACACCTCGAGCGAAGAAGGACGCACAGGCGCTGCAACTGCTCGATCAGCTCGTCTCGGATGTGCCGATCAAGCCCAATCCGCGCGCCATCCCGAGCCTCTGGTACATGCCACTGGTCGGGAGCGGAAACTTTTTCGATGGCTTTGGCTTCGCCGCTTACCGGGAACAATTTGATTGGGCGCGAAATCCCGATGGACGAGCGGGAGAAGCTGCAACCGCCGGCACAACCCGCTGCTGCCCTTTCTGGAACGCCTCACCCATCGAACTTCCGCAGCGCTGGGACAACCGTCTGAAAAAATATGTGCCTAACGACGACTGGCTGCTGTGGGAACTGGAGGAGCCGAAAGCCGGAGGCGGACACGGTGCGTGGGCGCACGAGAGCGGCGAAGTCGGCGGAATAATTGCAGAGCTACGATGTGATCGTGATCGGCGGCGGCGCCGCCGGGTTGATGTGCGCGTTCACCGCCGGCCGGCGCGGGCGTCGTGTCGCGCTCCTCGAACACAATGCGCGGGTCGGCCTCAAGATCGCGATCTCGGGCGGCGGACGCTGCAATTTCACCAACCTCTTCGCCGCGCCGGAAAATTATCTTTCGGGCAATCCGCGCTTTTGCGCCTCGGCCCTCGCGCCGCTACACGCCCAGAGATTTCATCGCGCTGGTCGAGAAACACCGCATCCCTATCACGAAAAAAAGCTGGGCCAGTTGTTTTGCGATTTCAGCTCCCGCCAGATCATCGAGATGTTGCTGGCGGAATGCGCCATCGCGGAGTGGACGTCCGCTGCGCCTGCCGGGTCGAGTCGGTGGAGAAGCGAGAGCGCTTTTCGTTAAGCACGAATCGCGGTGAGCTGGAGTGCGATTCGCTGGTGGTCGCCACCGGCGGCCTGTCGTTTGCCACGCTGGGCGCTTCCGACTTCGGCTACCGCATCGCGGAGCAATTCGGACTCGGGTGACTGCGACCCGCGCCCCGGCCTGGTTCCCCTCACCCTTGCGCCGGAGAAGAGCTTTCGCGGCAGTTGAGCGGCGTCTCGCTGCCGGTCATCGCGCGTGCCGACGGCGCGTCCTTTGCCGAAGCGATGCTGATCACCCATCGCGGCTCTGAGCGGACCGGCGATTCTGCAGATTTCCTCTTTCTGGCGGGAAGGCGAAAGTCGACGCTCGACCTCCTGCCGCAGACGGCCGGGCGAACGGATTGGCTGCTGGCCCAGCGCGATACCAAGACGACCGCGCGTTGATCTTCTGGCGCGCGAATGGCCGGCACGGTTCGCCGCCGCCTGGTGCGAACGCTTGCGCCGCGCCAAAATCGCTGCAGCAAACCGCTCGCGCTCGAATTGGAGCAATTCGCGCCGGCTGCTCCATCACTGGCCGATCCAACCGGACGGGCACCGAAGGCTATCCGCAAAGCCGAAGTCACGGTCGGCGGCGTCGACACCGCGCGAGTTGTCCTCCAAGACGATGGAAGCGCGAGCGAGTGCCGGGCCTCTATTTCATCGGCGAAGTGGTGGACGTGACCGGCTGGCTGGGCGGCTACAATTTCCAATGGGCCTGGGCGAGCGGCCACGCGGCGGGCGAAGTGGCCTAACGAGTGCTACCCGCGTCGGCTTTGTGCCCGGCCGCCCGGGCATGGGCCAGCGGTTCGATCTTGCGCCCCTGCCGGCGCGCATAAACCTGGGTAAATTCCGCGCCGAAAAAGCAAATCAGCGCCGAGTAATAAATCCAGACGAGGAGGACAGCAAAAGACCCAGCGGCTCCAAAGGCGCTCCCGATCGCGGCATGCCCAAGATAGATGCTGATCAGATATTTCCCGCCGTTGAAGAGGAAGGACGTGACCGCCGCACCGATCCAAACGTCGCGCCACTCGATGGCGACGTCGGGCAAATATTTGTAGATCATGGCGAAGAGAAGGGCCACGACGAGGAAGGAGATGCCGATATTCCCGACCTGCCAGAGCCAGGGCAGAGTGGGCATCCGCTCGGTGAAGTAGTCCTGCAAGGCACTGAGCGCAGCACTGAGGACGAGTGAGACGAGAAGCAGAAAACCGACGCCGAGCGCAATAGAGAAAGAGCGCAGCCGATCGAGAACGAGGTCGACCACCAGGTTGCGCCGGACGGTTGTCTGCACGCCCCAGATTTGATTGAGCGCGGACTGCAACTCCGCAAACACCACCGAAGCACCGAGGATCAACGCGCCCACGCCCACCGTGATGGCCCATACACCTTTGCCGAATCCGGCGGACGACTCCAGCACTTGCCGGAGTGCGCTCGCGCCCTGGTCACCGACCAAGCGCTGCATTTCGCCGACAACGCGGTTGACCGCCGTGTCGCGCGCAAAGAAAAAGCTGGCCGCACCAACCGCGATCAGAAGGATAGGAGCCACCGAAAAAATGGTGTAAAAGGCGAGCGAGGCGGCCAGCCGAAAAGTGTTGTCCTGCCACCACTCGAGGCCGGTGTTGCGAAGCAGCGCCCACGCTTCGCCTCTTTTACTTTGGCCAGCCATCAATCCTTATCGAAATTCCGCGGCTGACTGCTCCCGCTTTTTTCCGCCACCACCAGAAATGTTCCTTACGACCAAACGGATTTGTCAGAGTGCCTTGCCCGGCGCATGATCGAGCCTTACCAAATGAGAACCTGGATCGGCACCTCGGGATTTCAATACGCCGAGTGGAAAGGGACCTTTTATCCGGAGGATTTGGCGGCGAGCAAAATGTTGCCCTATTTCGCCGAGCGCCTCTCCACAACCGAGATCAACTACACTTTTCACCGCATTCCATCCGAGAAAACGATCGGCAATTGGAAGACCCTGACGCCGGAGCATTTTCGCTTCGCGCTGAAGGCACCCCAAAAGATCACCCATTTCGCGCGGCTGCGCGATTGTCAGGACACGCTCGCGTTTTTCTGCCGGGTAATCGCGCAGCTCGAGACGCGCCTTGGGCCGGTCTTGTTCCAGTTGCCGCCGAATTTCAAAAAGGATGCGGACGTCCTGGCTGCGTTCTTGCGCGAGCTGCCGACGATGCGGGCGGCTTTCGAATTCCGGCATGAATCCTGGCTGGATGAGGAGATTTTCGCTCTGCTCCGGGAAAGCAATACTGCGCTTTGTATCGCGGATACCGAAAAGCTGAGCACGCCAATTGTGGATACGGCGGATTACGGTTATCTCCGCCTGCGGCGCGAGCACTACAGCAGCGAGGACGTCGCACGCTGGACAGCAGTCGTTAGGGAAAGACAAAACTGGCAGGAGACCTTCGTCTATTTCAAACACGAAGAGAGCGGGATGGGGCCAAAGCTGGCCACGCAGATGATCGAGCAATTGGCAAGGAATGGAATTGATCGCTGAGAACCTGTCGCGGGTCGAGGAACGCATCGCGGTCGCCGCGACTCGCGCGGGCAGGTCCGCCGAAGAAATTGCGCTGCTCGCGGTCTCCAAAACTCACGCGGCCGAGAAAGTGCAGGCGGCCGCCGAGGCGGGACAAATTCTTTTCGGCGAAAGCCGGGTGCAGGAAGCGCGGAGCAAGATTCCCGCTCCTTCCCTCACGCTTGCGCTGGCATTTCATTGGACACCTGCAAAAGAACAAGATCCGGCACGCCCTGCCTCTTTTTGAATTATTCCATGGTATCGACTCGCTCGCACTCGCGGAGGATATGCAGCGGATCGCGGATGAAGCCGGCATACAACCGCGCGTCCTGCTCGAGGTCAATGTCGCCGGTGAGGCGAGCAAGCATGGTTTTTCGCCGGAGGCGTTGCGGCGCGATCTGGAAGCAGTCCTATCGTTAGGCCGATTGACCATCGAAGGTTTAATGACGATCCCGCCGCTGTCGCCGGAGGCGGAGGCATCGCGGCGCTATTTCGTGGCGCTGCGCGAGCTGCGTGACGAGGTGGAATCGGAATTCAACCTGAAGCTGCCGCAGCTCTCGATGGGAATGAGCGGCGATTACCCGGTCGCGATTGAGGAAGGGGCCACGCTGGTTCGTGTCGGCACAGCTATCTTTGGCGACCGGTCGCGAACCAAACAAGATTGAGATTGGCCTGATGATCTCTCTCCTGATCGCGACCCGCAACGCGCATAAGACCGCAGAATTCTCCCAGCTTCTGGGAACGGATTTCGCCCTGCAGGATCTGCGCGCCTACCCCGAAATTCGGGAAGTGGTGGAAGATGGTGTCACATTTGCGGAGAACGCACGCTTGAAAGCCGTGGAAGTCTCGCGGCAGATTTCGGGCATGGTGCTGGCGGATGATTCGGGGCTGGAAGTAGATTCGTTAGACGGAGAGCCCGGGGTTTACTCGGCGCGCTATGCCGGGGAAAAAGTGACCGACGAGCAGAATCGACGCAAATTACAGAGCGCTCTGACCGGGCTTGCTCCGGATACGCGCCCAACGGCGCGATTCCGGTGCGCCCTGGCGGTGGCCCGGAAGGGGCGGCTGCTTGCGGCCGTGGAGGGGACAGTTGAGGGAGAAATCACTGAAATAGAACGAGGGGATAAAGGCTTTGGCTACGATCCGCTCTTCGTGCCCCGCGGATCCGATCGGACCTTTGCCGAATTAAGCCGCGAAGAGAAGAACGCCATCAGTCACCGCGCGGAAGCGGTTGCGCAATTGCGATCGTTTCTCGAAAAGGCCCCGCCAACCGACTAGGAAGAGAGCGGCTCCGTTTGTCCAGATCAGGGGGCGGGCGGAGGAGGAGGCGGCGGCGGTGCTCCACCAGCAGGTGCACCGCCGGCGGCTCCGGCTTTGACCCTGATCTCGTATCCGACTTTTTCGATATGAGCCGAGCGAACCCGATCGAGCAATTTGATGACGTCGCCATGGAGGGATTCCTTGTCGCCACTAATAAAGACCTTCACGTCAGGATTGCTTTTCTGCAGCTGCATCAAGCGCGGCATCACATCTCCATCGGCGACCACTTCCTGGTCGATATGCACCAACCCATCCGCGTCAACGCGCAAGGTGGTAAAATCCTTCTTCTGCGGAGTCGCCTGCGGGACGGCCACCGATGACGGGAGGTTCACGCGAATGCCCTTCATATGGGTCTGGCTCAGGCTCACCATCATGAAGCTGGCGAGGAGAAAGAACATGATGTCGATCAACGGAATGATCTCGATGCGAGCGTGTTTACGTGGCAGTGGCGAGGCGACTTTCATGGTAAATTTCTAACGCTAAAGCTGAGCACCCTCCATGGTGTAGGTGATGGGCACGTAAACCTTGGTGTAGACGCCGGGTTTGCAACGCCAGCGCCGAAAGGTTTGCGAGGACGTTTGGTCGAGAATTGCGCTTCCAGTGCTCTGCACAACATCGACGTCAGTGACGCTCCCACCCGAGTCGAAGTGAAGCAGAAATTTTCCGCTGCCAGTTTGGCGAGCACGACGAGCCTCGTAAGGATAGGTGGGGCGCGGGGCGCTGGTGAGGTTGGCTTTTGCCGAAACGAAGCTAACCGGACCGGAGGTCACTGGACCGGTCGGCCGGGAGGCGGCAATACGCGGCTTCGGCTTCGGTGGCGGAGCGTCCTTGGGACGCGGCGGCGGAGTCGGTTCCTCAATCGTAAATTCGGTCGGCTCGTCTGGTGGAGGCGGAGGAGGTGGCGGTTCTTCTTCGGGCGGCGGGGTCGGCTCCGGCGGCAGCTCGGTAATGACGGCGTCGATCGGCTGCTGCGAAACGAAGCCGGGGTCAACCGGGATCTCCTCTTCCTTGTGCAGACCCGCCAAGGCAACGGCGGCACATTCGATCGCGAGCGCTCCGGCCAGGGAAGCGAAGACCTGCCATTTCGGCATGCCTGTATAGTATTGCGGTTTAGCCATGAGTTATCGGCCTGATTGATTTGCGATGCTGCTCGAGATAGAGGGGCTCTTAATCTCAAAAGCAATCTTGTAAAAACCTGAGGAACGCACCTGCTCGATCAGCCGGATAATGTCGCCGTGATAGGTATTCTGATCACCGCGAATGAAGATCTTGGCTCCTGGGCTGGTACGGTGAATTTCGGTCAGCGCTTTATAGACCTCGTCCGGCTCCATTTTCGCTTTGTCGAAATAGATTTGCCCATCCGTATCGACCGAGAGACTGACGTACTCACGCTTGGTTTGCGTTTGTCCGCTGACGCCGGTGGGGAGGTCGACCTTCATACCCTTCATGTGCACCTGGCTGATGCTCACCATCATGAAGCTGGCGAGGAGAAAGAACATGATGTCGATCAACGGGATGATCTCGATCCGCGCTTTCTTGTGCGGGATGGGCGAGGTGAATTCCATGGTTGGCCTAAATGCTTCGGTTACGGGCGCGGCGTGGTCGAGGTCATTTCGGCTTCTCGCTTCGCCTTGGCGTTGGCTTCTAACATAACTTCGAGATTGGTCGCTGCGGTCTGTAGCTCGAACTCCAAGTTAGACACGCGGGAAGTGAAAAAGTTAAAGGGAATCAAAGCAAAAATAGCGATACCGAGACCGCAGGCGGTCGCGATCAGCGCCTCCGAAATACCGCCGGTGACCGCTTGCACGGCTAATTCTTCGTTTCCAAGGGAACCGAACGACTTCATCAAACCGGTGATAGTTCCGAGCAAACCGAGAAGGGGCGCCAGGGTCACCAGCGTGTCCATTACCACCAGGAACCGCCCGGCCCGCTTGATCTCGATTCCCGCGGCAACCTGCAAGGCCCCCTGCAGTGACGCGTGCTGATGGTTCAAGCCATTCCAGAGCATGCGAAGGACAGGATCCCGAGAACCGCGGGCGAGCTTGGAGGCCTCGTTAACATCGCCCGTCTCGATCGCGGTAAAGACCTTCTCGACCCGTTTCGGATCGCGCCGGAAAAAGCGTGCGCCCCACCAGAAGCAGCGTTCGATGACAACCATCAAGGCAATGATCGAAACAATCAGGATCGGCCACATGATCGGGCCGCCGGCGTGGAAGTTCGCGATCAGGAAATTCTTGGAAGATTTATCCTCCGGAGCGGCCGTGGCAGGTTGCACTGCATTGGCGTCTGCCGGAGCGGCCGGAGAAGTTGCCGCCGCCGGTGGAACCGCCGGAGTTTCCGCTACCGCGGGCGAGATGGCCGGGGCCGCCGTAGCATCAGGAGCGGTCACCGCACCAGGAGCGTTGGGATCGACGGCCGGCGGAATGGCCGGGGCCGCATTCAAATCCGTAGGCGTAGTCGCTTCGGCCGGCGAGGTCGCCGGAGAGGCGGCCGGGTCTTGCGCGAAGGCGGTTAGGGCAAATGTGACTGAGCAGAGACTAACGATTAGCGTTTTTTTCATATTAGCAGGTTGGTGATGGACAGATGGTTCCGGCGATGTTGCTGCGGTTGTTATCACAAAGCAGATAAGAGCGCGTCGAGCAAAAAATTTTCACAATCTTTGTTCCCGTTTGCCGTTCGTGCTCATCATCTACGATTCGGATTCCCCTTTGCTGTGGGATGTAGAGGAAGCCCGGTAAATTGCACCTGCGCAAGATTTTTTTGCCTAGGAGGCGGCATTTTCGACCCGATTGCGGAGCGGTGGCCAATCCCCGAAGCGGGCCACCAGCTCGTCCCCGGCCTTGATCGGCCCCACCCCCGCTGGCGTTCCGGTCAGGATCAAATCGCCCGGTAAAAGGGTGAGCGATTGGCTGGCGAAAGAGACAATCTGGGCCACGGAATAAATCATCTGGCTGGTCCGGGCGCGTTGCTTTTCTTCGCCGTTCTGGAAAAGCGAAATTTCCCGGTCGGCGGTTTCGACTTCGGTGTAAACAAAAGGCCCCACCGGAGTGTAGGTGTCGAAGGATTTGCAGCGCGAAAATTGCTTTTCGGATTTTTGCAAATCGCGATCGCTGATGTCTTCCGCAATCGTGTACCCGAAGACGTAATCGAGCGCGCCTGCCGGGGAGACATTCTTGGCCGCTCGGCCGATCACGACCGCGAGCTCTGTTTCGAAATCGGTCTTGTGCTCGGGGAAGGCGATCCGGATCACGCCCTCGTGCGCGAGGAGCGAACTCGGCGCCTTGAACCAGATAAGCGGAGAGCCAATTTCGGTGCGCTGCATTTCCTTGATGTGATCGCGATAGTTCAAGCCGACCGCGATCACCTTGCTCGGTGCCACCGGCACATCGATGGTCAGTTCGCCTAACGAACACTTCTCGCCGCTCGGCTCGACCCCTAGCCAGAAAGGTTGGGCGAGAAACTGGACCTGGTCACCCCGCACCTCGCCATAAACCGCCGCATCACGAAAAATGAACCGACCGAATGTGCGCATGAGCTTCGGAGTTTTCGCGTGGCGCGCCGACTCGTCAAGCGGGGGAAGTAAAGCGCCCAGTCTCAGCCGCGGGGCACGATGGCGATGAAATCGCGCACCGGTTTGAGTTCGCGCTGGGAGAAAACGCCGTCCGTTCCCGCGAACCAAAACGCGCTCGAAGAGCCGCCGTCAAGATTGAGCGCGCGGGCCACTTTGATTTCCCCCACCGCATTCGTTAGGGCAAGAATCTGCCCGAGTTGCGCGAGGGTAACCGCCGAGCAGACGCCGAGCGCGGAGCGCCCCTTTCCATCAACCGCGGCAAAGGTGCGCCGGGCCGGGCGGGTATCGTTCAAGCCCGCCACCGGCTCCGCTCGCTCCACTAAAAGGGGCCCGCTTTGCCGCGCCGCCTTAATTTTGCTGCTCATGGCAAAACGCGCTGCCCTGACGATTTCGACGCGGGTTTTGTCCGAGAACAGGAGGCCAGTCAGAAGTTTGGCTTTGCGCTGCGCTGAAAGCACCCGCCCGTCGCTGACCAGCAACCCAATCGGCGCGTCTTCTGGATCGAAATAGCCGCCGTTGACGCCTGCCAGGGCGCCGGTCTTGGAGATTGTTTCCGCCAGATTCTGATGGGAAGAATCCGGTTGATCGATCACGCGAAGCGTGGCCGAGCGAGTGGCGAAGACCGCGGAATGAATCGTGGCTCCTTGACCGGTCTCTTCGTTGACGAGCTTCGTTTTCCAATGCCAGACCGATTCGTTAGGGGAGGCCTCCTTTTGCGTGGCGATAATTTTCCATTCCGCCCGGAGAGCCTGCGGCGGATCGAGAATAAGGAACAGCGCCGCAAGGGCGAAACACCGGGGAAAGATGAAATTTGCCACTGGACGGCGCTAGCCCCCCGCGCGCAGGACCGCGAAAGTGCGGTTGCCCTTGCGGTCGAGGTAAATCAGGATCCCGCGCCGCACGTCCGCTTTGCTCAGGGCGTCGCGAAAGCTGGCCACGTTCGTGACCGGTTTGCCGTCCACTTCCGTGATCACGTCTTCGCGCTGAATATCCTGCTCCGCCGCGATGCTGTTGTCGGCCACGTCGGTCACGATCACACCTTCCTGCACGTTTAATTTTAGACGGGTGGCCACTTCCTTGCTCAGCTCCTGCACCTGGAGGCCAAACCGGTTAATGTCCTCTTCTTTCGGTTCGAGACGCGGCGCCGGCGGCGCGGAGGCCCGGTCGATCTCGTTAGGCAGTTCGCCCGTCTTGATCGCGATCTTCATCGTCTGGCCCTTGCGCCAGACGCCGAGCTCGACGTTCTGGCCCACCTTCTTTTTTAGAATCTCGTGCTGCAACTGGCTGTCGGTCACGACGGGCGCGCCGTCGATTTGGGTGATGAGATCGAAGGGGCGCAAATCGCTCTTATAAGCCGGCGCATCGGCCTCGATCGTGCGCACGACGACGCCTTTGTCCATGCCCTTGAACAAATCCCGGATCGACGAATCGTCGCCCAGTGTCTCGATCCGGATGCCAAGCCACGGCCTCACGATCTTGTTCCCGGCGATCAACTGCGTGCCGATTTCGTTGATCAAGTTGCTCGGGATGGCAAAACCGAGGCCACGGTTGAGACCGTTGATGAGCGTGTTCATGCCAACAACTTTGCCATCGATGTCACAGAGCGGACCGCCACTGTTACCGGGATTGATCGAGGTGTCGGTCTGCAGATAATCCGCGATGTTATAGCCGCTGGTCGCGAAAAGCTTGCTCCGCCCTTTCCCGCTGATCACCCCGTAGGTAAAAGTGTAATCGAGCTTAAACGGCGCACCGATTGCGAAAGCGAACTGCCCGACCCGAACTGCATCGCTGTCGGCCAATTGGACCACCGGCAGGTTGGTCGCGTCGACCTTGACCACGGCGATGTCGGTTTTTTCATCGGTCCCGACGACCTTGCCGGACAGTTCCCGGCCGTCCTGCAACTTCACCTCCACTTTGTCCGCCCCCTCCACCACGTGGAAATTGGTGTAGATAAATCCGTCTGGCCTAACGATGAAACCGGAACCCTCGCTCTGGACCGGATCGGGCGAGCGTCGTCCGTGATGAGGATCGCTGTCGTTCGGCGCCTGGAAAAAAAGGTCGTCCAGCGACGGGTCGTTGCCGTCCGCCTTTTTTGTCACCTCGATGATGACGACGCTCGGTGCGACAGTTTCAAAAACTTTGGCGAAAGCATTATTAAGCTGGTGGACGACGTCCTTGCCCGGAGCGGCGGCCTCCACTGGAATGGTTGGCGTCGGCTGCGGGGCTCCCGGCGTGGGGACCGACTGGGCAAGCAGGACCGAAGACCCACCCGCGAAGGCGAGGAGAAAGTGAAAGAAAAGAGGGCGCATAAGTGGCATTTTCGACAGAGCGCGCGGTGCGCTGTTCAAAACAGTAGCGGGAAGCGTGCGAGCGGCAAGACGACCTCCAATCTCGTCCTCGTGAGGGCGTATTACCCCCCAGGTCGTCCTCAGCGGCTGACACAGCCGCCTCTACCTGGCACCAAGCGGAGGGAACCCCCATGAACGCGGCGCACCAAAAAGTGCCCACATTGACACATTATTTAACGCCCTTAACCTTTTCCCACAAACCAAAATGCTTACTCTTGCCGATGGCAAAAAGGACGGAAAAGAGTTTACCTCGATGGCGCCCGGCTACTTCCCGGATGTCGCGCCGGAACTCTGGAATGATTGGAAATGGCAGCTCAAGAATCGCGTCACCACCCTGGCGCAGCTCGAGCAGCATCTCGACCCTCTCTGACGAGGAACGGGCCGGTGTGCTTCTTTCCGGCGACAAGCTCGCGCTCGCCGTCACGCCACATTTTTTTAACCTGATCGAAAAGGACAACCCCAACTGCCCGATCCGGCGCCAGGTCATTCCGCGCGTCGAGGAAACTTGGGAATCACCCTACGATATGGCCGATCCGTGCGGGGAGGATTCGCATATGCCGGTGCCAGGCCTCGTCCATCGCTACCCCGATCGCGTGCTCTTTCTGGTCACCGACCGCTGCGCCAGCTACTGCCGCTATTGTACTCGCAGTCGGGTGGTCAGCGGCGTGGGCGAACAGGAACTGCACACCGAATTCGAGTCCGCCTTTCAGTATCTCGAAGAACACACCGAGGTGCGCGATGTCCTCCTCTCCGGTGGTGACGCGCTCCTTTTCAGTGACGGGAAGCTGCAGAAAATCCTCAGCCGCCTGCGCGCGATCAAGCATATCGAATTCCTTCGCATTGGCACCCGGGTCCCGATCTTCCTTCCGCAACGCATCACTCCTGAGCTTTGCCAGATGCTGCAGAAATATCATCCGCTTTGGATGAGCATCCACGTCAATCACCCGCGCGAACTGACCACCGAAGTGCGCGCCGGGCTAGAGATGCTGGCCAATCATGGGGTGCCGTTAGGCAACCAGAGCGTATTGCTCAAGGGGGTAAATGACGACCTTGAGACGATGAAAAACCTGGTGCACAAACTCCTCATCTGCCGGGTCCGCCCCTACTATCTCTATCAGTGCGACCTCATCACGGGCTCGGCGCATCTTCGCGCTTCAGTTGCGAAGGGCATGGAGATCATCGAGGGCCTGCGCGGTCACACTACCGGATACGGCGTCCCGCAGTTCGTCATCGACGCCCCCGGCGGCGGTGGCAAGGTGCCGATCAATCCCGGCTACGTGCTCTATCACGACAACGAGAAAATCGTCATTCGCAACTACGAGGGAAAAATCTTCGAGTATCCTGAAACCGGGAACGAAAATGTGCAGTTCGCGCCCCAGCGCGAGTATCACGACGAGTACCTCTATTCGTAGTTGGTGGGGCGAGATTTGCTGGGAAGACGGAAGGCGCCGGCGAGGCGAAGTTTTGGTCCGTCGGGTTCCGACAAGTCGGTCAGGTTGCCGAAGGTGCCGACTATCGGCGTGACGGCACCGTTATCGATAATGATGATGAAACCGTTCCAGGCACAAGAGTCCCGCTGCCATGTTGGTGGAACTAAAGTTAGGGAACGACCGTGAGGGTGAGATCGTTGCCGTTGCCGCCGCTGTAGCTGGCCTGGAGATTGTTGCCGTTCACATTCACGATCGCGCCATCGGCCAGATTACTGAACCTGCCAATAATTGGGTTTGCCGAGGTGTTTTTGATCACCGTGAAAACGGTCCCGCTTTGCAGCGTTCCTTGGACAATTCCCTGGATTGAAAACGTGGCGCTGTTAATAGTTACCCCGTTGGCAACCACTTGATCGTTTTGCCTCTTGTTACCCTTTGCCCGAAAGGTGCAGGTGTAGGTGCTCGCACCTTCCAAGATTAAGCCGCCTCCAATCGTAAGAGTGGCTGGTTTGGCGCTTCCATCGGCTGGCGCAAGGAAGGATATGCCACTGGTTCCAATTGTTACCATGCCCGCGATCCTTCCGTGGCCCCCCAGGGTCCCGGACCTTACCTCCACGGTTCCTGCGCCGGTGGCAGACCCAGTTCTATTATTCACGCTGAGTGCACCCGAGTTTACAGTTGTCCCGCCAGTAAAGTTGCTGGCTCCGCTCAGGGTCAGCTTGCCGGTTCCAACCTTGCTCAAGGAGCCACCGCTGCCGCCGAAGGCGCCACCATCCTGAAGAAGTCCGGAGAAGACCGTGTCGAGATTCCTGTTCCCGATTCCCAGCCGGATGCTCCCGAGAAAGACGATGCCGTCGCCTTCCAGAGAACCGATGGTCAGTGCCTGCCCTCGTTCGCTAAGCTCCAGATGACCATTGCCGAAAAGCGCCACGCGCGCCTTTCCGCCGTCGGGAAGCAAACCGCTACCACCGCCGAATGAGATCCCGCCTCCTGCGCCCCCATTTAGGCCCCCATTGGCGATCAGCGTCGAGTTCCCTGCTGACGGATGATTTCCAAAGCTAACTTGCCGGAAGGCAATCGTGCCGCCGCCCGCGCCCGCGACGGTGCCTCCATTTAAGGTGAAGATGGCATTGCCGCCGGCCGCTGTCCCTCCAAAGTCGACAAAGCCACCAACTGCTCCGTCTGCCGTGCCGCCTTCAACCGTGAAGATGCCATCGGCGGCGGTAGAAGTGGTGCCGAACGTGATGGTCGCACCGCCCTCACAGGAAAAGGTGCCGTTGCCCGCACTCGCCGTGTAAAAAAAGAAGACCGAACCGCCTCTCGCGCCAGAGATTGGCGTGCCCTTCAAGACAAACGTTCCATTACCAGCCGTGGTATTGTGGATAAATCCCGTCACACCTCCAATCTGCCCAGACACGGTTCCGCTCTCGTTGATAAACGTGCCGTGGTCCGCCGAAGACGAGTCCCAGAAGTCCACCCCGGCACCGGGCCCCACTTCATCGGCCTTATTGATAAAGGTGCTGGTTCCAGCCGTGGAACTCTCAGTGAAAAGCACTCCGTCGGAACTAATATTCAGTTTCTTGCTCCCATGATTTGTGAAGACGTTCAAGTCGCCCGCACTGGCACTTCCGGAAAAGACGAACATCCCGAATTGCCCGTTTGTGTTAGAGAGAGCAGAAAAATTTTGCGGAACACCTGAGTTATTCATGATCCCCACGCCACTGAACGTCAAAAGGCGGGTCGGGTTGGCGGTCAGAGTAAATCCGCTCGCGCCGGCTTCGAAGATCAGACCGTTCACCGTTGCACTGGCCGAAAGCGAAACGGCAGTTTTATTGGAAACCCCGAAGCTAGCTACGTCCGACGAGCCATTGGGAATGGTGTTCGGGGTCCAATTTGCCGCCGTGTTCCAATCACCGGTGGCCGGGTTAAGGCTCCAGGTCGCGCTGCCGGCGAGGAGATTGGACGAGGCTCCCAGCAGAAGCACCAACAGTGCCAGCGAGCACAATACACAACGCGGCCGGCTCGAGAAGATATTAGGTGAGTTCCGGAACGGACTGATCCGCATGAAACGCATTGAACGATGCATATCGATTTCCCTTCACCCGGCGTTTCCTGCGATTGAAGGTCTGAAAGTGGGTGGAGCCCCCGGGAAATGACGTCCGCGCCAGATCCAGATCTATTTGACGTCCTTGATTACGGTCCCGTGCGTTCACCGGTGTCAAGATCATTTTCGGGATTACCTCCCTAATACCGGTGATTCCGGGGCGACACCGGCGGCTCCGATCGATTTCGAACCCCCAGCAGGTGAAATCCTATCACCAGGACGAAGGCAAAGTCCTGGAATCTCGCAAAACGCCGCTCGCCAAAACAACCGATTCGCGCTCCGGGAATATGCAGGTATGTCTCTTTGGGGTCGCCACGGTACAGCGCAAACATCAGAGTATAGTAATTATGGCAGGCATCAAAATTGCTGTTCGGGGAAGCCTCACAACTCCAAAACACACATGCTTAAAACAACACCATCCAAACTCCTTCTCACCGCTGCCCTCACCTTCACCGTCGCTGCCAGTTCGCTGGCCGCCAAGCCGTTCCCGGCCGGCATCATCCGCCTCTTTAGTACTAATGTCTCCAATCCGGGCAATAGCCCCTCTTGGAACAACGCCAACGTCGATGGCATGCGGTTGCGGCCGTACTGGTCCGACATTCAGCCGATCCGCGGGACGTACGATTGGACCGCGGTCGATGTGATTCTTAATCTGGCCGCGCAACATGGAAAATCCATCGGGTTGTCGGTCTCGGCCGGAGTGAATTGCCCAAAGTGGGTCTACGACGACGGCGCGATCAAGTATAAGCTCAAGGATGGCTCCAAACTCTCCATGTCCATTCCCTGGGATACGGGTTTTCTCGAAAGCTGGATTCCGCTCATCCAGGCGATGGGAGCTCGCTATGACAGCAATCCGAACTTGCGTTACATCGTGATTTCCGGGCTGGGCCAGCACATCGAGACTTATCTCTCCAAGACGGCGGCCGATGACGCCGCCCTTGAGGCCCTTGGGGGCCAGGCCGCCTGGGTAGCAGGTGCGCAGCAGATCATAGCAGCTTATGCGGATGCCTTTCCGACCACGCCTTTCTTTATCACCGCAGGTAAGCCCTTCTTCTCACCCGATTCCATGAGCACCCTGCAACAGGTGATCGATTGGGCGGTCGCCACCTATCCCGGTCGATTCGGGATCATGAACGCGACCTTAAGCGCAACCTCGTCGACCGGCTACTACCCAAACCTGGCCATCTCGACTTACCAAGACACTCAGCCGGTCGGATTCCAAATGCTATGCTCGTCAATTCTTGATCCCGTCCGCCTGAAAGGCACGCTCGATCAGGCGCTCGGCCAAGGAGTCGGCTTGGGCGCAAATTACGTGGAAGTCTATCAAAGCGACGCTGACAGTTCAAAGAACCAGAGCGTGCTGGCGAAGCGCGGCACCGACCTGGAGAACAACGTCCCGCCGCAGGGAAAATAGACTCTTGTTGCCAAGGCTCTGACTTCATCTTTACCAGAGGCTGTCGCCGGGGATTATTGCCCCGGTGGCAGCCTTTCTGCCCAGGAAGATCGGCACCGACGGTCTTATCAAGGCACCACTGTGAGCGTGAGATCGTTCCCATCCCCGCCCGAGTAACTCACCTGAAAGCTGTTCTCGCCGACAGTTACAACGGTTCCCTCGGGCAGGTTAGCGAAAGTGCCGGTAATCGCTGTGCCCGAGGTGTTGTTGATCGCGACGAAACTCTGGCCGATCGGCACTCGTTGATTGGCGACTACATCCATTTGGAACTGTGCTCCGCTCTCGAGTGCCAGGCCAGCGGCCTTCACTTGGTCCGCTTTGACCTTCTTGCTGTTTAGTCTCCAGGTGAACCTTCCGTCGGCTTTGAAAGTCACCTTACTTTGAACGGTCACAATCGCCGGCTCGCTCGACGCCACGCTCGGCGTCAGGTTCGCGCCAGGCCCACTCCCATTGCCAACCTGAACGGCCCCCGCAACGATGCCCTCTCCGCCGAAGGTACCCACGCTGACACTTATTTTCCCCGTGCCCGTCGCGGAACCTGTGTCATTCGCTACCTTCAGTCCTCCAGCGCTGACGGTAGTTGTTCCCGAGTAAGTGTTAGCACCGCTCAAGGTGAGAACGCCGGCCCCGATCTTGTTGAGAGAACCGCCCGTCCCCCCATAGCTTCCCCCGTCCTGAATCACGCCGGAAAAGGTTGTGCTGCGTTCGTTCGCTCCCACCGTCAGCATCAGCCCCCCGAGATAAACGAGTCCATCCCCCGCAATCGAACCAACTGAAACCCCGGGAGCAAAATGGTTACTGATATCTAGCCTGCCGCCAGTGCCGCCATTTGTCCCACTGTTAACGATGAAATTTCCCTCGCCGCCGGTCGCATTCTCCCGGAGGAAAATATAACCGCCGTTGGCGAACGGACCAAGACCTCCATTGACAGTGAAGGTTCCTTCTTCGCCTGAGGACGACTCAAAAAAATTAAGTGTGCCCCCGTAGTTCTGGGCCGACGCTGCCTGGGCGCCATTGAGGGTGACGATCGACCGACCGGCGCGGGCTGCGTCCAAGAAATTCACCGAGCCGCCGTAGGAATTTGCGGCCGACCCGCCCTGGGCGGTAATCTCAGCCCGATCCGCGGTTGAGTTTTCGGCGAAAGTAGTCTTCCCACCCCCGCTGCCCGGGGCCGCGCCTCCCTCATTGACGATAACCGCCCGCTCGGCAGTCGAATCCCCCGCCAAGAGCAGATAGCCACCGCCAACATTGTCTTCGAAGGTTTCGCCCTTGTTGATAAAGTCGCGTGGCCGCCCCTGCTTCGATTAAAGAAGCTGATCTGCGAACCGCCGATCGACCGGCCACTGCTGCCCTGATTGGTATAGACAACGTTGATCCCTGCCGTGGCACGACCTACGAACGTGATGAAGGGGTTGCTCTCCCGCGTCGCGAGACCAGTCGCGATGTTTTGGACAATCCCAGAGTCATTCATGACTCCGCCCCCACCAATGTAGAATTGATTCGGGTTTGGAAGCGTAATCGTATAAGCGCTCGCACCCGTCGCGAAGACCACGCCGCGGACCAGAGTGATACTCCCGATGGTGATATCGGTGACATTGGAAAGGCCAAAGGTTGCCGTGTCGTCTTGACCGTTGGGAATTGTGGCCGGGGTCCAATTGGCCGCTGTATTCCAGCCGCTCGTGGTGGGATTGAGATTCCAGGTTGCGCTCCCGGCGCGCAACGTGGGTAAAGCGACGAGTAGGGCGAGCGGAGCCGCGCCCTGGCGAACCCAGCGCTGCCAGAAGCGCGATTTCATGCTCCAGCATTACCGGAACCAAACCGCCGAGGTAAAGAAGAATCAGCAGGCCTCGGCCGCGCCGGCAACCTATTGGCCCAAGCTGCAGTCCGGCTTGATATCCTGCGCGTAAATGTCGCCGCCATCGGCCCGACCGTCGCTCCAGGCTGCAAAGGCGACGCCGCCAGTCGAGAGAGTAAGGTCCAGTCGCGACTTCGAGGAGAGGATGGAGGAGACCGCGAACGGCGGGCAGATGATCGACCCGGCTGAGTTCAGCTTCGCCCCGCTAATCATATCTTGCGCGAAGGCCGCCTCCGATGACCACACAACGAGCGGCCCGCCCGCGGTCAGGACGGTGGTGACGTTAAGGACGGCAGAGGAAGAAAAGGGTTGCACCACGAGGCCGGCCTCGCCCCATTGCCGGTCACCGACAGGATTGAACTTCTGCCCCGAAATTCCTTCATTTGTTAGGGGACCTTCCAGGATTTCATTCCAAAAGAGATAGGTCTCTCCTGTCGCCGGGTCGTAATTCACGCTCGGGTTTACGTGGTCGAAGCGGGTATCAGTGGACCCGAGCGAACCATTGTGAGGAAACGCTTCGGTGCCGTCAGCCAGGAGATGCTGGGCACGGGATTGGAGCGGGCCGGTCTCATACCAGCCAAAGACCGCTCCACCGCCGCCATCGCTCACGAACGGCGGGAAATTTCCAAATTGGAGCGAACCGCCGTCAAAGACCGCCACATGACCAGCGCCCCAGAGAAGCGCGCCATCCGGCCCAATCTTATTAGCCAGGAGATGCTTTGGTCCGGTAAAGCCCGCCGCCGAGACCCAGGAGGCGATCACCGAGCCATCGTCACTGCCGTGCAAATCGGCCAGCGAATAAGTCAGCCCGGCCGGCGCCGGGATGGTGATCCCATTCGGCCCCCACAGTTTGAACCCGCGCTTACCGCTTAGTTTTTGAAACTTGAGATTGTTTCCTTCGATCCAACCGGCGACGACAGATCCATCGGAGGTCGCGGCGACCTTTGGGTTACCGGTAAAATCGAGGCTACGACTCACTTCGCGGCCGTGCTTACCGAAGAGCTGATTTCCTACCGCGTCCACCTGCATGACAGTCACGATGATATGACCGCCCCGGCGATCATCGAGGAAAGCAAGCAGCGCGTTGCCCTCGGCATCGACATCGAGCCCGTAATCCTGGGTTGAACTCATCCCAAGGTCGGCCAGGCGAATACCGCCCGCAGCAAATTGCGCGACCCCGGCAGCATCGAGCCGTTGCAGCGCGACATCGTAACCAAATGGCGGATGACCGGATGGATCGTTATCGAACCAACTGATGTAACAGCCACCATCCGGCGTGGGCCTGATCTTTGGCTGCACCTGGTCGCCGGCCTTCACCGCCACCCCGAGGTTCAACATCGGATCCGAGCTCCACTGCGCAAAAAGCGAAGCGGCGGAGACCGAGAAAAGTAGAACTAATAAAGCGAGCGATTTTTTCATATCCGCTGTAGTTTTCACCGGAATCGCATCGGCTGGCGAGAAAAATCCGCCCGCTGCCGGCATTGTCTCGCGCCAGCCTCTCGCCTACGAACGCGGCGGAGGCGGGACCACGACCAGCGTGAGATCGTTGCCGTCACCGCCGTCGTAATGCGCTTCGAGGAAAACGCTTCCCACCTCAGGATCGAGCGATCCGGCAGATTGCTGAAGCGACCGGAGATCGGCGTCGCCGAGGTGTTGCTCAAAACGGTGTAACTGCTCCCGACCTGAACCGTCCCATTGATTTGCGCGGTCAGATTGAAGGTCGCCCCATTCGCAATCGTCACGCCGTTGGCAACGACCAGGTCTGTCCGCGATCTCCTGCCCTTGGTCTGTAAGAGATAGTTGTAAGTTGCGTCAGCTTTGAAAGTGAGCCCACCGACTACAGTTAGGGTAGCGGGTTTCCTAGCACCGTTGGAAGGAGCGAGGAATGCGCCCGTGCCGTTGCCGGCGCCAACCGTGACCGCACCCGCGACCGCTCCGTTACCTGCGAGGGTGCCGGCTCGCACCGTGACGGGGCCGCTTCCAGTAGCTGAGCCACTCGTGTTCCTTAACACCAGAGTGCCTTCGGTAACTGTCGTCCCGCCAGTATAAGAATTGGCTCCGGTTAGAGTCAGGACGCCGGTTCCTATTTTAGTCAACGCGCCGCCGCTCGCTGCCGTCCCATCCTGGATGACTCCGGAGTAGAGCGTGCTCAGAGAGTTACTGCCGATACTCAGGTTGGTGCGCGCGAGCTCGACCACTCCTTCGCCCTCGAGGGAGCCGATGGTAAGAACGGGATTGGCCTTACCGCCCAGATACAGTCGTCCGTTGCCATAAAGACGAACCTGCGCCGTCCCGCCGGTGGAGCGCTGGGAGAAGGCAATCAACCCGCCGTCCCCTCCGTTAACGCCACCATTAGCAGTGAGGGCGGCATTCCCGGCGCTTGCTTCATCGGCGAAACTAATTATCCCTTGCGCGCCGATCTCAGGGCTCAAAGCTCCGCCCGCTGTGATGGACGCGTTCTCCGCATTTGAAAACATGTGAAATACCACGTTGGAACCAGTCGTAGTCTGAAAACCGCCGACGGTTCCGGCCGCCGTCATCTTCGCAGTGCCAGCCTGTGGCGAGGAACTCGAAGGAGACGTTTCCTCCTATCTCCAACCCGTCCGGACCCCCGTCGAGAATGAAAGTCGCATTGCCGGCGGTTGCCGAATTCTGAAATAAAATGCCGCCCTGAACGGTAGTGCCCCCGTGGTCAATGATGGTCGCATTGTCCGCACTTGCCGTGCCGGCAAAGGTCAGAACACCAGGCTGGGTTGTTGTCGAATGCAGCGTGTAAACGACATCGCTCCCTGCTTTAGCGTTGTTCAAGAAAAACATGGTCCCACCACTTCCGCCGGTCAGTGGTGAGAAGTTCTGGGTTACCCCAGAGTTATTCGTCACCCCGGCGCCGCTTATTGTGAGTGTGACCGACGGCTGGGTCGTGAGGGTGAAGGCAGAAGCGCCAGGGTTGAAGACTATCTCCGCGACTTCGACCGAGGCGGAAAGCGAGAGATCGGTCACACTCGAAGTTCCGAAGGTCGCCACATCAAGCGCGCCGTTAGGCACGGTGGCCGGCATCCAGTTCGTCGCCGTATTCCAGTCACCGCTGGCTGGGTTCAGACTCCAGGTCGCACTTCCGGCACGGACGTTAGGCTGGTCGAGAATGAAAAGCGCGAGGCACATCGCCGCGCCCGACAGCGTTCTGGTTGGATATTTCATGGCGACATTTTTACCCAGCCTCGCGGGAAAACGTCAAGCCTGCAGAGGACACCGCCAATGGCAAAAGCATGCGCGAGCGTCCCCAGGAGAGGCGACCCGAGTGCGCCCGCTCCAATTCCCGTGGCGATGCAGAGTTTCGCGCCGACGTTAATGCTGACCGGGTCGCTCCATTCGTCGCCCTTGTAGAACATGTCGCGATAGGTCCACTTCGCCGGTGTTGTCTTGCGGATTCAGCGGCGACGTCGCAGACAATCTGCATTTTACGCGCTTTTGCGTTGGGCCCCGGCTTTCGGCTATCCAAAAGGGCTGGGATTTGAGACGATCGCGCCCATGAAAACACTCGCTCTCCTGCTTTCCCTCGCGCTGCCCGTCGCCGCCTTCGCCGTTTCGCCGCCACCGGATGGCGGGTATCCGAATAACAACACCGCCGAGGGCGAGGACGCACTCTTTAGCCTCACCTCCGGTTCTAACAATACCGCGCTCGGTTACCGATCGATGTATAACACCACCACCGCGCAATTGAACGTCGCGGTCGGCGACCTGACCCTGCAGGCAAATACGACCGGCAGTTTCAATACTGCGGTCGGGAGCGGGGCGCTGGCGGCCAACACCAATGGGGAGAAGAATACCGGCCTCGGCGACGGTGCTCTCAGCCGGAATACCATGGGAGACTTCAATGCAGCGCTGGGTTTTCTGGCGCTGAACAGTAACGTGACCGGCGGATTCAACGTCGCGCTCGGTGCGACGGCGCTCGAGTTTAACGCGACCGGCTCCAACAACGTCGCGGTCGGAAATGGCGCGCTTGAGTTCAATAACGGGAGCAACAACGTCGCGGTCGGAGTCAACGCGCTGGTGGTCACTAAAACGGGCGACAACAACGTGGCCGTTGGGGGAGGCGCGCTTGCCAGTTGCAAAGGGGCACGCAACATCGCGCTCGGGAACTCTGCCGGCTCCATCATCTTCAAGGGCAGCGATAACATCGCGATCGGGAACGTGGGTGAAAAGCGCGATGGCAACCGCATTCGCATCGGCACGGCCGGGACGCACACCTCCACTTACGTCGCCGGCATCAGTGGCGTCACGGTGGCGGGTGGCGTGGGGGTAGTGATCGATACCGACGGGCAGCTCGGCACGGTCACTTCCTCGGCGCGCTACAAGGAACAGGTGAAACCAATGCAGGAGGCGAGCGCAGCGCTCCTCGCGCTCGAGCCGGTGACGTTCCGCTACAAAAAGGAGCTGGATCCGAATGCGATCCCGCAATTTGGTCTCATCGCCGAGCAGGTCGCGAAGGTGGATCCCGACCTGGTCGCGCGCGACGCAGAGGGCCAGCCCTACACCGTGCGCTACGAAGCGGTCAACGCGATGTTGCTCAACGAGTTCCTCAAGGAGCATCGCAAAGTGGAAGCGCTGGGAAGCGAGGTCGCGGAGTTAAAGGCGATGCTGCGGGAGCAGGCCGCGCAAATCCAGCAGGTCAAAGCGCAAGTGCAGGCCGGAGCGCCCGCGCTGCGGCTGGTCAAGAACCGTTAGGCGTTAGCCGTTAAGGAAACTTTCCGGGCGCGACGGACACAGGACGGTGAGAGCTAATAACGCGCGATCTGGCGGTGATTTGTAGTCTCCGTCGGTCAAATCTCCGATCACGAATCGGCGTTCCGTCTCCGCAATGACTCCGCGACCGCGGGATTGATGCTTTGCAGGTGCAGATCGCGCTGCGGGAACGGGATGGAGATTTTCGCTGCCGCCAGGGCCTCGGTGATCGCGACCGCGACGTCACTCTTAATCTGGAGCCATTGATCGTATTCGTCGGTCCAGAGCCGGACACTGAAATTGAGCGAATCGTTCCCAAATTCGGTCATGAGCGTTTGCGGTGGCGGGTTCTCGGCCGCGAGCGGATGGTCCCCCGCCACTTCGGTGAGGAGCGCGATGACGCGTTTCGGATCGGTCCCGTAGGCGACCCCGACGTTAATCTCGATCCGGCGCTGGCGATTGGAGAGGGTGTAGTTCGTCACCTTGTCGGAAATCAACTGCCCGTTAGGCACAATCAGCTCCGAGCTGTCGAAGAGCCGGATGATGCTGGCCCGAAATCCGATCCGGCGAATGACCCCGACATCGTTCTGCACCTGCACGACATCGCCCACATTGACCGGACGCTCGAAGAGCAGAATCAGCCCGGAGACGAAATTGTTCACAATGTTCTGCAAACCGAATCCGATCCCGACCCCGAGCGCGCCGGCCAGGACGGTGAATTTCGTCATGTCCGCCCCGAGCGCGGCGAGGGCGACGAAAAAGCCCGCCAGGAGGACGACATAATGCAGCAGGGTCGAGATGGCATAGGACGAGCCACGGTTAAAATGAAAGCGATCGTAGATATCCTCCTCGAGGAGGAAGCGAATGAAACGCGAGAGCTGGAGCGCGACCCACATCGTCAGGAGAAAGGCGAGAATCGCGCCTAACGAAATGTGGAGCGAGCGATAGCTCATCTCTGCATTCACGATCCCGCGCAGCCGCTCGAGCAGCGGCAGGCGCAGGGAAAAGGCATCGAGGCTGACCAGGAGCCAGGTCACGAGGGCGAGAAAAAACACCGCACGCGTCAGCCGCCGCTGGAGCAAGGGGCGATGCCGCCTAACGACGCCGAGATTCGAGAGCGGCCGGACGTGGAGGGCAAAAAAGATCAGCCCCGCGACCACGCCGGCGGCGGCGTAAAGGAAGACCGCCAGGTAGGCCGTCACGAGCGACCCAATGGCGAGATAATTCGCCAGCCGGAAAAAGCCGAGTGCGTTGGCCAGGAAGACCGCCGCGAACAGCCCCAGCCCGGCGCGCGCCGCGGCTCGCGTCGTCTTGTGCGAAGTCGTGCCCGTGGCCAGCGCGGGCAGCCGGGTCGAGCGGATGAACCAGAGGAGAAAAATCACCCCGCCGACCATTTCCAGGAGGAGGATGAAACGCGACAGCCCCGGCAGCGACGCCACCACCCGGCGGACCTGCCCGATGACGTAGAAAACCACCAGCGCGTTCACCACCGGATAGAGATGCCGGTCGATCAACTGCCGCAGGATGATTACGATCGGCGGCAGGGTGAGCGTGGCGAGGATGGCCCAGAACAGGCGCGGCGCGTCCGCAAAAAGCGGCCGGCAAACCAGCAGTGTCAGCACCGCCGCAGTCGCGACCGGCAGTTGCAAGACGCGGTTGGCGCGGGCCAGGAGCGGATCTTCGTCGGTCCATTTCGCGGCCTGGCGTTTCACCCAGAAAAGCGCCGCCGCCAGCCCGCCGAAGATGAGCGCGAAGTAAAGAAACTGCGGCCAGTCCCGCGCCACGTAGGAGCGGAGCTGGATAAATTGCGCGCCGAAAGAATTCTGGCTCCCCTCCACCATTTCGTGCGCGGTGGCCTGGCGCACCTCCGTGCTCCAGATCGGCGCGCTGTCGCGCACGAACAACTCGCTCACCGCCGCCTCCTGCGCCGCGCGCACCGAGGCCAGCGCGCCCGTCACCCTTTTGCCTTGCGCCGCGACCCGGCTTTGATCGGTCAGGAGCGCGGCCCGCCGTTTCTCCAGGGCCGCTTCGGTTTGGGCAATGGCGGCGAGGACGCCATCGATCCGTTGCCGGATCTCGGGCGGCGTCTCCGCGTCCTGCGCGGCTTCGGCCGTTTTTTGCCAGGTCGCCTGCAGCTCCGGGAGGAGCGCGATCTGCCGGTCGAGGACGTTCGCCCGGGCGGTCAGGTCGCGGGCCCAGAGGCTCAATTGCTCGCCCAGCTTTTCCCAGCGCGTCTCGATCTCGCGCAGCGTCTCGAGGAGAACGCCCGGCCTGAGCATCTGCGTCATCTCCGCCAGTTGGGCGTTGATTTCCCGGGTCACCGCCGGCAGGTCGCGCCAAAGGGCGGGCGTGCCGACCTGCTCGGCCGGGAGCGCCTCCTGCAGGCTCGCCTCCGCCGCATCCGCCTGGGTGATCACATCGGCCAGCGGGATCGGCGTCGCGGCGGCGGTGCGCGCCGTCGGGCGGCGGCGTGGCGAAACGGTCGCGCTCGGGCTCGCGGCCTCCTGCGCCTGAAGCGGTGCGAGAGCGAGGAGAGCTGGCCAGGGCGAGCAGGGCGTAGCGCCGATTTGCAATCGGCGTTCTTCTTCGATTAAAAATCGAAGCTACGTGCATTTCCGTTCGATCCCCATGAGGCGATGCGCATCTATGACACGACACTTCCGCATTGGCGACAGGCGGGTGCGACTTATTTCGTCACCTTTCGCCTGGCCGACTCGATTCCGCGACATCCTCCTCTCCCCTCGTTCCCAATCCCCTCGTTCCCAAGTTGCACTTGGGAACGCACCCTCCTCTCCCGGCAGTTGCACTGCCCTTCTGGCGTCACTCATCTATCCGCGGCTGCGGCATCGCGACCGGGACCAAGCGCCGCGGGCTCTCCTGCCAGATGCGGAAGTCTGCTCCCGGTCTTGCCCTGGCGAAGAGAAGGCAGTGCAACTGCCGAAGACGGGCGTTCCCAAGTGCAACTTGGGAACGAGGGTAACGAGGACTCCGTTTCAGCTAACGCGCTCGCTGTTTTAACCCCGCCATGCTCCGGTGGAACGCGGAACAATGTAGCTCAAAGGCGGCGAATCGTCGGTCACAATTGCTTCGAAACCGCCGTTCGCCGGCATGATAACGGACTGCGACATGGTTGTGGCAGGGACAGCGATCAAGTCCTGCTGCGGGTCGTCTTCCGGCGGAATTTCCGGGTGGAGCCCGAACTGCTCTGCCGAGATCAAGTTTACGGCAATTTTTATCGTCATTCGTTGTTACTGTCGTTTTGCGTCTCTGTCATGATCTTACCCATCTTCCCCCAAAAGTATGAATTTCGAAACCGACGATTGGAGATTGTCGTGCAATCTCCTGTTGGACAAAGACTTGGCACTACCTGCGACACCTGATTGATCATGCCCTGAAGAATCTGTTGCATTTGAGGTGGAAGAGTTGCAGGCGCTAAGATTTGGTGGGAGAGCCAGATTCAGATTGACATTGATTTGTGGATTTTGGAGCACCTGCCGTTTCCGGCGATAAACCACGTTCATTTCAAAGACATCTTGCCGCTCATGGCATTCAATCGCAGCGAGAGGCATATCATTTTCCGTCATCTGATCCTGATTCGCTGTTCCAGCTTAACCTCCGCGTCAAGTGCCTCTGCCGGCTGCAACCAAGTTTCGAAATCTTGGTAAAGATTTCACATCGCCTCTTCCTCAGAGGTGCTCGCGCTTTTGACAGGAAGCCCGAGTTCAGCCGCCTCCAAACGCCCTATCGCGTGGCCATGCGAATACATCTTCTCGATCAAGGCATCTATTACCGCGTCGACCTTATCCCCATCCATTGAAGCCGAGCGGAGACTCAGCAATTTTCGCGCAACGAGCCGAATGTGCGAGAACTGCCGGTTGACTGTGCCCAGCGTCAGCGGCGTAAGCTGTGTTGCCAATTGTCCAATAACTTGCGCAAGCGCTGCCTGCTCTGTGAGCCCGACCTTCTCGCGCATGAATGCCACATAGGAGATTACGTCTTCAACACTCACCGAGAGGGCGCGCCGGTCCCCCCACCACCCGGTTTAGGCTCGGGTCAATGGGGCTGAGTTCCCCTTTCTCTGCCCATACGATCTCATCCGCACCCAAGCAAATCATTGTGGCGGCGCTGTGGCAGTGGTATGGCACCAAGACGTTGAACTCTCGTGCAATTCACGCGCCATATTAACGACCCTCCACGGCACGCTTACATCGCCCCCGCGGGCTATAAGAAAAGATCCAAGCGCTCCAGCTTCTCATCGATTCCCGCCATCTTGCGGGAGATGTTTGTGAAGAAGAGCGACTGCATCCTCGGCAATGTGAATACCCGAGCGGCTGTCTGGCAACGGTGATATAGCTAACGATACGTGACTGGCGGATGTCTTCGAGCTCCTTCAGGTGCTTCAGGCGGAGTTGACGGTTCATTCGTTGGGCGAAATCGCTGATTGCAATAGTCAGAAGGCAAGTAGACCGAAATTCCCTAACGGGCGAGAAAATTTTGCGCGGATCTCTGACTACGGACAGCGGGTCCGCGGGATGACATCGTCCCCCCTCGTTCCCAATCTGATCTGGGAACGCACTCTCCCTTGGCAGTTGCACTGCCCCTCACCGTCGCTCATCCACCCGTCCGGCGTTTCCGGGCGGCACTTCTAGGTCCCCAAAAAGTCCTCCCACCTGTTCGGACAACATTTCTTGCTCCCGAAAAAGCCGTCCGACCACGTCGGATAACACTTTCCGCTTCCCGAAATGTCGCCCGATCATGTCGGGTAAGATTTCTGGCTGCCCGAGAACTCGTCCGACCGCGTCGGGTCACACTTTTTGCTCCGCGAGATGCCGCCCGACTACGTCGGATCACATTTTTTGCTCCCCGCAGGGTCGCCCGACCGCGTCGGACAAGATTTTTTGCTTCCCGAGAAGTCGCCCGGCTGCGTCGGGCAAGCCTTTTTGGTCCCCGAGAAGTCGTTCGACCACGGCGGATAACTTTTTTTCCCTCTCCAATGCCGCCCCCGCCCTGGCAAAGGGCGAAAAAAAGTGGCCCGGACATCCATTTTTTTCTTGCCAGCGCAAAAACGAAAACCCCAAATACCCCCCAGTGCCGCGAGGCATGGTGCCCCGTAGCCAACCCAGTTAAAAAACCCTATGGCTAGTAATAAAATCCCTGAACGCTTCGACCTGATCGTCGAAATGCTGGAAGACGCCGCCGATGGCGCCCAAACCCACGGCGCGGCGATCAACCTGAAACAAAATGACGAGGCCGCCCTCCGCGCCATCCTCGCCGAACTGGTCGGTACGCCGGCTGGTCCCGGCAATGTCCCACCCGCGGTCCCCGGCCTGAAAGATAAATGGAACATCGCCAAGGCGGCGAAGGTGAGCGGGACGAGCGCGTTCCGCATCGCCAAGAGCAACGGGCGCGCGCTGGCCCGGGCCTGTATGGGCGTGCTCAAGCCGACGCTGGGAGATAAATGGAGCAATGCCTGGCAAAATGCCGGCTTTACCAATCATTCCCTCGCTGTGCCCGATAACCCGCACGCGCTCTTGCAGCAATTGCGCTCCTACTTTGCCGCCAACCCGGCCAAGGAAGTGCCCGCGCTCACTCCCTTCCCGGCCACCGCCACCGCCTGCGAAGCCGCAGTTCAGGCAATCAGTGATGCCGCCAGCGCGAGCAACCAAAGCAACGCGGACGCCGGGCAGGCAAAAGGGAATCTGGAGGATGGCATTACGCGCGGGCGCTCCCGGTTGAGCGGTCTGCGCGAGGAGCTCGATCAACTGATCGAGGACGATAACGACCTCTGGTATGCCTTTGGTTTCGATAAGCCGAGCGATCCGGAGACGCCCGAAGTGCCCGAGAACATTACTATCACTGGGGGCGCGTCCGGGATGGTCTTCGTCGATTGGGACGACGCCCGCCGGGCGGAAAGCTATCGGGTGACGATCACCGACACGGCCAACCCCGCCAACCAGCTCGTCTCGCAGATCGTTGAGGAGAGCGAGCATAGTTTTGCCGGGCTGCCGGCCGGGCCGATCAAGGTGGCGGTGACGGCGCGCAATGCCACCGGGGGCGAGAGCGGCCCGAGCGCGTCGGCCAACGGGACGGTGCCGTAGCCGCGGGAAACACTGGCCCTGATCTCCGATTGAAAATCGGAGCTACGACCCCGGAAGTCGCGCCCGCTCTTTTCGTAGCGCCGATTTGCAATCGGCGTTCTTCTTCGATTACAAATCGAAGCGACGTGTTCAAACCGTTCGATCCCCATGAGGCGGTGCGCATTTATCGCACGACACTTCCGCACTGGCGGCAGCCCGGTGCAACCTACTTCGTCACCTTTCGCCTGGCCGATTCGATTCCGCGGAATGTGCTCAGCGAGTGGGAGCACGACCGGCGCATCTGGCTGCAAGCGCGTGGAATCGAGATGGATCGCGCCGGGGACTGGCGCATCCTGTTTGGCAAACTCCCGGAGCCCGACCAGCGCGCATTTGAGCGCGAGAATGCCCGGAAACTATTTCGTTGCCTGGATCAATCTTTTGGCGCCTGTCTCCTGCGCCAGCCGCGCTTCGCGTCGCTGGTTTGCGATGCCTTGTTGTTTTTTGAGAATCAACGCTACGATCTGGGCGATTTTGTGATTATGCCAAATCACGTGCACCTGTTGATCGCGCCGCGGGCAGAGTGGGAGCTGGAGCGCGTGATGCAATCGCTGAAGCGGTACTGTGCCCGGGAGATCAATGCGGCTCTGGGACGGAAGGGGGCCTCTCTTTGGCAGAGGGGTTTCTACGATCATATCGTCCGGGATGAGACGGAATTGCTGCGCTGCCGGCAGTATATTCGCCTTAATCCGGAGAAGGCGCGGCTGAGAAACGGGGAGTTTTTGCTGCGTAGCGCCGATTTGTAATCGGCGTGCCACCGATCTCCGATTGAAAATCGGAGCTACGAAATTGCACCGCCCGGGTTCTCTGCGTAGCGCCGATTTGTAATCGGCGTGCCACCGATCTCCGATTGAAAATCGGAGCTACGAAATTGCACCGCCCGGGTTCTGCGTAAAGGTAGCGCATGCCCGATGACGCCCTCGCTCCCGATCCGCTTTGGTACAAAGACGCGGTCATCTACGAGCTGCATGTCAAGACGTTTCACGACAGCGATGGCGATGGGATCGGCGATTTCCGCGGGCTGATCGAGAAGCTCGATTACCTCCAGGAACTGGGCGTGACCGCGATCTGGCTCCTGCCGTTTTATCCCTCGCCGTTGCGCGACGACGGCTACGACATCGCCGATTATTTCGACGTCAATCCGAACTACGGCACGCTGGACGATTTCAAGGCGTTCCTCGCCGCCGCGCACGAGCGCGGGCTGCGCGTGATCACCGAGCTGGTCATCAATCACACGCTCGGATCAGAACCCGTGGTTCCAGGCTTCGCGCCGCGCCGCGCCGGGTTCGCCCGAGCGCGAACTCTATGTGTGGAGCGACTCGCCGGAGAAATACAAGGACGCGCGGATCATCTTCAAGGATTTCGAGACCTCGAACTGGACGTGGGATCCGGTGGCCAAGGCCTACTACTGGCACCGCTTTTATTCCCATCAGCCGGACCTGAATTTCGATAATCCGGCGGTGCACGAGATCGTGCAGAAGGTGCTCGATTTCTGGCTGGAGATGGGCGTCGACGGCCTGCGGCTCGATGCGGTTCCCTACCTTTACGAACGCGAGGGGACGAACTGCGAAAATCTGCCGGAGACGCACGCATTCCTGAAGAAATTGCGCGCGCACATGGACGCGAAATTCCCCGGCCGCATGCTGCTGGCGGAGGCGAATCAATGGCCGGAGGACGCGGTCAAATATTTCGGCGACGGCGACGAGTCGCACATGAATTTCCATTTCCCGCTCATGCCGCGGATGTTCATGTCGCTGCAAATGGAGGATCGCTTTCCGATCATCGACATCCTCGAGCAGACGCCGGCGATTCCGGAGAACTGCCAGTGGGCGATGTTCCTGCGCAACCACGATGAGCTGACCCTCGAGATGGTGACGGACGAGGAGCGCGACTACATGTAGCGCGTTTACGCGAACGATCCGACGGCGCGGATCAATCTCGGCATCCGCCGCCGGCTCGCCCCGCTGCTGGCGAACAACCGGCGCAAGATCGAGCTGCTCAATATCCTGCTCTTCTCGATGCCGGGCACGCCGGTCATCTACTACGGCGACGAGATCGGCATGGGCGACAATTTTTACCTCGGCGACCGCAACGGCGTGCCGCACGCCGATGCAATGGAGCAGCGATCGCAACGCCGGTTTTTCCAAGGCCAATCCGCAGCAGCTCTACCTGCCGGTGACCATCGATCCGGAATATCACTACGAGGCGATCAACGTCGAGAATCAGCAGAAGAACCTCTCCTCGCTTCTCTGGTGGATGCGGCGCGTGATCGCGATGCGGAAAAATTTCCGCGCCTTCTCGCGCGGCTCGATCGAGTTTCTGCACCCGGATAACCCGAAGGTGCTGGCGTTCCTGCGCCGAGCACGAAGACGAGACGATCCTGGTGGTGGCGAATCTTTCGCGTTTCTCGCAACCGGTCGAGATCGATCTCTCGCGCTTCAGCGGCTGCGTGCCGATGGAGGTCTTCAGCCGCAATCTTTTCCCGCCGATCAAGAAAGCGCCGTATGTCCTGACCATCGGACCGCACGGGCATTACTGGTTTGCCTTTCAATCGCAGAAGGAAAAGCGGACGACGAAAAAGCGGCACGTGCCGGCGATCGACGCCGAGCCGAAGCTGGCGGCGTTGCTGGTGAACAACGAGCGCGCCCGGCTCGAGCGGGAGATTTTGCCTGCCTATTTGCGCACCTGCCGCTGGTTTGGGGCGAAGGCGCGGAGCATTCGCGAGATGCGGATCATCGAGCAGATCCCGGTGGCCGATGATGCCGGGCAATTCTGGCTCGTCCAGGTCGAGTACACCGATGGCGCGCCGGACGTTTACTCACTCCCGGTGCAGCTGGAAACCGGCCCCGCGGCCGAGGCTCTGGCGCGCTCCACGCCGCAGGCCGTGATCGCGCGTGTCGGCGGGAAAGGCGTTCTCTACGACGCGCTTTGGGACCAGGAATTTCGCGACAGGATCTTCCAACTGATGGCGACTGGGACCGATCTCAAGGGCCGCAACGGCCATCTCGTCGGTGTCGGGAGCAGCCTCCTGGAAGAGGAGCCTCACGACACCGCCCCCGCCTCCCGGGTGCTCAACGCCGAGCAGAGCAACTCCTCGATCCTTTTCGAGGACCGCTTTTTCCTCAAGCTCTACCGCAAGCTGGAGGACGGGATGAATCCCGACGTCGAGCTGACCCGGTTCCTGACCGAGAAGCAGCATTTCGCGCACGTCCCGGCGTTTGTCGGCGCGATCGAGTACCGCCGCGCGCGCTCCGAGCCGACGGTGGTCGCGCTCCTGCAGGCGGCCGCGCCTAACGAGGGCGACGCCTGGGAGCTGACGCTCGACGCCGTCGGCCGCTATTACGAGCGGGTGCTGGAGAAGAAAGGCGATCTGCAAACGGCCGAGGCCACGCCCGGGCCGCTGCTGGAGGAATTGCTCGGCGGCGTTTATCCCGAGAAAGCAAAGCTCATCGGCCAGCGCACGGGCGAGATGCACCTCGCCCTCGCCGCGGAGACGAACGACAAGCGCTTCGCGCCGGAACCGTTCAACGCCATGGCGCAGCGCTCGGTTTATCAATCGATGCGGGCCTCGCTCCGCCGCGCCTTTGCGCTTTTGCAAAAGAAGCTGCCGGAATTACCGGAGGCGTTTCGCGCCGAGGCCGCGCAGGTCCTGGCCGCGGAGCAGCAGATTCTCGCGGCCGAGCAGCAGACGCTCGATCGGCATGCGTCTGCGATGAAGATCCGGATTCACGGCGATTATCACCTCGGCCAGGCGCTCTCTACCGGGAAGGATTTCGTCATTCTCGATTTCGAAGGCGAACCGGCCCGGCCCTTGAGCGAACGCAAACTGAAGCGCTCCGCCCTGCGCGATGTCGCGGGCATGATGCGCTCCTTCCAATACGCGGCTTATTCCGCGCTTTGGGAACCGTCGATGCGAACGGAAGATGTGCCGTTTCTGGAGAAGTGGGCCGATCTTTGGTATCGGCAGACGAGCGCGATCTTCCTGGAAAGCTACCTAACGACGGCCGCCGGAGCGTCGTTTTTGCCGAAGCAAGAGAGCGACCTTTCACTTCTGCTCGAGGCTTATCTGCTCGACAAGGCGGTCTACGAAATCGGCTACGAGCTGAATCATCGGCCCGACTGGGTCTTGATTCCAGTGCGGGGGATCAAGCACCTGCTTAATCTTGCCTAACGATGCCGGACGAACCACATCGCGGTGACTCGCGTCTGGAAGCGTTTAGCGACGCCGTTTTCGCCTTCGCCCTGACCCTGCTGGTGGTTTCACTGGAAGTTCCGCGCAGCTACCAAGACCTGGTGCGATTGCTGAAAGGCTTTCTTCCCTTCGCCTGTTCTTTTTCCGTCCTGGCCTGGATCTGGTTCGAGCATCGCCGCTTTTTTCAGCGTTATCCGCTGCATGATACGCTGACCGTGGCGATCAATTGCGCGCTGCTTTTCGTGGTCATGTTTTACGTCTATCCGCTCAAGTTCATTTTCGAATCCTGGTTCGCGCGTTTCGGCAGCGCGAGTCGAGAGATGGTGCCGATGACACTCACGCAACTGGCCTACACTTCTGCCCTCTACGGAGGCGGTTTCGCCCTTCTCTTCACCATGTTCGCCCTGCTCTATTTCCGCGCCTGGCGACAACGCGGGCGGCTGGGGCTTTCCCCCGCGGAAACATTCGAGGCCTGGGCAGCGTTCGTCCGGCACCTGGTCAATGCCGGCGGCGGCGTGGCCGTGCTGTGCATCTCGTTACTCATCCCGCGGCGTTACGCTTTCCTCGGGCCGATGTCCTTCATGCTCCTCGGTCCGGCGCATGCGGCATATGGAAGCTGGATTGAACGCCGGCGAGCGCGCTTGTAAGAACCGAAAGGCTGATTCCGCGTACCTGAAACCTAGCTGCATCGCAGACTGGTTTACCAATCGGCTTCGAGTTAATCTTGTCGACCCGAATGGGGCGTGATCCCGATCCGCGGGTCAAGCACCATCCTTAAACATGCCTAACGAGCGGGAATACATCCGCCGCCGCCACTCCTACCGAGTAATGAAAATTCTATTCTTCGGCTCCGCTGCCTTCGCGTTCTCAATTGCCATGACACCAGCGGCTGAGACCCGCTTCGAGAGCGGGCCGACGCAAACCGCGCTGGTCGAGCTTTACACTTCTGAGGGCTGCAGCAGTTGCCCGCCGGCGGAAGCCTGGCTCAGTCGGCAGAAGGAGAATCCCGGGCTTTGGAAACAATTCGTCCCGCTCGCCTTTCATGTCGACTACTGGGACCGGCTCGGCTGGCGCGACCGCTTTTCCTCGAAGAAATGGACAGAACGGCAGAGCCGCTACGCCGCGCTCTGGCGGAGCGAGTCGGTCTACACCCCGGCGGTGGTGGTTAACGGCCGCGAAGTCCGCAACTGGTCGAGCAGCAATCCGAGTCGGCCTAACGAAACGAAAACGGGCCGGCTGAGCGCTCGCACAAGCGACGGCAAAAGCTTTACGGTCGAGTTCCAGCCGGACGGGGGCTCGGCTTCCAGTTGGCAGGTTCATGCCGCCCTGCTCGGCTCCGGCATTTCTTCCAAGATCGGCGGCGGCGAAAACGGCGGGCGCAATCTCCAGCATGATTTTGTTGTGCTCGAGCTACGGGAGGCCGACATGAAAACGGAAGGTGGGGCGGCCCATGCCCGCCTAACGTTTGAGGAAAAAGGCGAGCCGAGAGTGCGCCCGGCGATCGCAATCTGGGTGACGGCCGGCAACCAGCTGGCGCCCGTGCAGGCCACCGGCGGTTGGTTGCTCTAGGGAAACGAATCCTATCGCTGGATTGGAGTGACCGCGGCGGCAGATTCAGGCTCCGGCTTTTCTTCGACCCCTCTTTCAGCACAACGGTTTAGGAGCGGAAATTTCCGCTCGACGAAGATTGGCCGACGCGCTTATAAAATAGCGCAAATGAAAACGCCCCCCGTCGCGGCGATCCTCAGCGGGTTGATCCTGCTCGGAACAGTCGTCCTAGCCCAGGATGAGGAAGGCGTTCGCTCGCGCATTAAGAGAGTCCCCGTGCAGTCGAGCAACGTCGCCAGTGTCGGCTATAGCCGTCACCTCCGCGCTCTCGAGATCGAGTTCGTGAGGGGCGCGGTTTACCGTTTCACCGAGGTTCCGCCGCGGCTTTATCACGAGCTGCTCGAGGCTTCCTCCAAGGGTCATTTCATCAACGAAAAGATTCGCGGCCAGTATAAATTCGTCCGTGTCCGCCCGCGCCGCCCGGAGGAGAAAACCACGAACGCGGCTTCGGCGCGGAAAAAATAGAAAGATTTTCGCGTTTTCGGGCGAAAATATTTTTGACGAGCGCAGAATGTCGTTTACTCTACACGTCCGCCTCCAAGCGGCCTCACACCGTGGGGTGTTCTTCTCTGGCTCAACGCGAGCCGACCGTTGATTCAATCGAACGGCCGGATGGCGCGGCGAGGCAGGGCGGAACGGTCGATCTTTGATAGTGTAATTCTGGATTTCGTCATCACGACGATTTAGTTTTTTTGAAATCCAGAAGGTAGAAGTCAGCGAAAATTGAATTGTGCGTTATACGTCGAGTTTCTTTGATTAAAAATTTTCCTGAAACGGTTCTTCGGAACCGCGAGGGAATCTTAATTTGAATAAGATCGGACGAACACCGGCTTCCGCTTACGAGCGGTGGCCGGTTTAGAATGGTCAGATTTCAGCTCCCTCTTCGTTAGCGAAGAGGGGCGCAAACTTTGTCCGGGATCAGCAATGATGCCGGCTCCAAATTTTTACGGAGAGTTTGATTCTGGCTCAGAACGAACGCTGGCGGCGTGGATAAGACATGCAAGTCGAACGGGACTTTTCCGAGTAGCAATACCTGGGAAAGTTTAGTGGCGAACGGGTGCGTAACACGTGGGGAATCTGCCGAGAAGTGGGGGATAGCTCGTCGAAAGGCGAATTAATACCGCATATGATCAGGGAAGACATCTTTCCAACATCAAAGCCGGGGCAACCTGGCGCTTCTTGATGACCCCGCGGCCTATCAGCTAGTTGGTGAGGTAACGGCCCACCAAGGCTATGACGGGTAGCTGGTCTGAGAGGACGACCAGTCACACTGGAACTGAGACACGGTCCAGACACCTACGGGTGGCAGCAGTCGAGAATTTTTCTCAATGGGGGCAACCCTGAAGGAGCGACGCCGCGTGGAGGATGAAGGCTTTCGGGTTGTAAACTCCTGTCATTTGAGAACAAGTGTAGCCAAGTAACTACTGGCTACTTGATAGTATCAGAAGAGGAAGGGACGGCTAACTCTGTGCCAGCAGCCGCGGTAATACAGAGGTCCCAAGCGTTGTTCGGATTCATTGGGCGTAAAGGGTGCGTAGGTGGCGTGGTAAGTCGGGTGTGAAATTTCGGAGCTTAACTTCGAAACTGCATTCGATACTGCCGTGCTTGAGGACTGGAGAGGAGACTGGAATTTACGGTGTAGCAGTGAAATGCGTAGAGATCGTAAGGAAGACCAGTGGCGAAGGCGGGTCTCTGGACAGTTCCTGACACTGAGGCACGAAGGCTAGGGGAGCAAACGGGATTAGATACCCCGGTAGTCCTAGCAGTAAACGGTGCACGTTTGGTGTGGGAGGATTCGACCCCTTCCGCGCCGGAGCTAACGCGTTAAACGTGCCGCCTGGGGAGTACGGTCGCAAGATTAAAACTCAAAGAAATTGACGGGGGCCCGCACAAGCGGTGGAGTATGTGGCTTAATTCGATGCAACGCGAAGAACCTTACCTGGCCTTGACATGTATCTCTAAGCACGTGAAAGCGTGTCGAGTGTCGAAAGACACAATTTACACAGGTGCTGCATGGCTGTCGTCAGCTCGTGTCGTGAGATGTTGGGTTAAGTCCCGCAACGAGCGCAACCCCTGTGAACTGTTGCCACTCCCTTTATTAGGAAGCACTCTGTTCAGACTGCCCTGTGAAACGGGGAGGAAGGTGGGGACGACGTCAAGTCAGTATGGCCCTTACGGCCAGGGCTGCACACGTACTACAATGCCCGGTACAGAACGATCCGAGACCGCGAGGTGGAGGAAATCTAGTAAAACTGGGCCCAGTTCGGATTGGAGGCTGCAACTCGCCTCCATGAAGCCGGAATCGCTAGTAATGCCGTATCAGCTACGACGGCGTGAATACGTTCCCGGGCCTTGTACACACCGCCCGTCACATCATGGAAGTCACTTGTAGCCGAAGTGCGCGCGCTAACCAGCAATGGAGGCAGCGCCCTACGCTATGAGCGGTAACTGGGATGAAGTCGTAACAAGGTAGCCGTAGGGGAACCTGCGGCTGGATCACCTCCTTTCTAAGGAGAAATTCAATCGACCAGCTCGAGCTTGCTTGAACTGGATCGGTTTGAATAGGTCGACGGCTAAGCCCAAAATCCTTCGGGGTTTTGGAGATGCCGTTAAGCCCGCGGAATCGAAAGAAACCGAGGCTCAGAGAGAATCGAAACGGTAACGCACAATTCAGTTTTTGTTTGATTGCTGACAACCTTAAAAGAAATGCCGGACGGCTCACGCTGTCCGGCATTTTTCTTGTTGGTCAAACTTGGGGGGCGCCGTCCGCACTCCCCCACTCTAGCTAGGAAATCTAGGGCAGCCGGTCTCCCTGGAAACGCTTTACCAGATCGAAATCCCGATTGTTAATCCGGCCATCGAGGTTTAGATCGGCCCGGAAGTTCACGCTGTTCACCTGCTTCCCTTGGAACTCGCGCGCGGCCGCGCTGTCAACGGCGTCCACCGTCCCATTCCCGTTCACATCGCCGAACAGAACGCCGAAAGTGACGCTGGCATTATCCAGGATATTTCCAACTTCGTCCGTCACGCCTGTCAAAGTCACCGTGACCTCATCGCGATTACAGGGAATTTCACGCAGGTCGACCGTAACCATGTGCGCATCACCAGAGTCAATCCTTGTCTTCCCGACCTTGCCGCAGGACGAGGTCGCGCCTCCGATCAAGCTGACAGTGTTGCTAAAGGTGAAGACAATTTCTCCCGGGCCGGAACGGCTTTCTACCCCCACTTCGCCGGTGAGCGGGAGGTTCACATCGAAGGGCCCCTTGCGTTCGTGCGTCTTGCGGGAGACCGCGCTCTCCAAGGCCAGCTCGCCCCCGCCGTCGTCCAGATAATCAAATTCAATCCGGGAGGTATCGAGAATCACCCCGTCGAAATTCTCCCCCGGAGTTTCGCCCCCATAGCGGAAAGCTCCGAAAACGCCATTGAAGCGGGTCGTTTCCTCAAAGTAATGAAACGTCCCCGAGCCAGACCATCCCAGATCCACACCCAGCAAGACGAGCGCGTTGGTATTGCCCGGGAAAGGTTCGATTGGAAACGAAATATCGGTGAAAAAATTAGCCGCGTCAGAACCTGGAAACGACTCAACGTCGAGGTAGATCCGTGCCGAGATAACCTCTTTGCCGATCAACGGGTCATCACCCAGGAGCGCAGCCGAGAAAGAGCTACCTACTTGGGCGAAGTGAAATGTAGCGGTCGCGGCCTTCGCAATCGGTGAAAATCCTACAAGGCAAACGAGGGCACAGCTCAACGCGATCAAATGCCGCAGTGCTTTTCCGTTCAGGTTCAGTTTTTGCATCGGTTTTGTTAAACTGCGGCTTCGGAGGTGGCAAGTTCGTTCTTCTTTTCCCTCGCGAACGAGCTACTCCGGCGCTCGCGGATTGCATTTCGCGATCTTCGCTTTACCCTCTCAATCCTTCGGGGGCATAGCTCAGTTGGTAGAGCGCCAGCTTTGCAAGCTGGATGTCAGGGGTTCGAATCCCCTTGCCTCCATTTTCGCAAAGAGAATGTTCGCCGGAGCCGGCGCATCCGGTCCCATGGTTTGCGCTACGCTATTTCTCGAAACACTCGAGGTATTTGATCCCCGACCCGGTGTTGAAGACGATTATTCGTTCGTCTTTCCGGATGTCTCCGTTCCCGACCAAGATGCGCAGCGCGGCAAAACAGGCCGCCCCTTCTGGCGCTACAAAAACGCCTTCGGCAGCTCCCACCTCACGCGTTGTGCTGATCATGGTCTCGTCATCGACCGCGAGCGCCCCGCCCTTCGATTCGCGCAGCACTTTGAGCATCAGGAAATCCCCGACCGCTTTCGGCACTCGCAGCCCGGAGGCGCGAGTATGCGCATTCGGAAACTCGGCGGCCTTTTCTGCACCTGTCTCGAACGCGCGCACAATCGGCGCGCACCCGCCGGCCTGAATCGAAAACATGCGCGGTCGTTTCGGTCCGATCCACCCCATGGCCTCCATCTCATCGAACGCCTTCCACATCCCGATCAACCCCGTCCCGCCGCCAGTGGGATACAGGATGACATCCGGCAGTTCCCAGCCGGATTGCTCGGCAATTTCATAACCGAGCGTCTTCTTTCCTTCGACGCGATACGGCTCCTTCAGCGTCGACATGTCGAACCAGCCCTCCGCGTCCTTGCGCCGCGCAATCTCGGCCCCGCAGTCAGTGATCAATCCATCAATCAGGGTGACATGCGCGCCGACTTCACGGCATTCCACGACATTGGCGCGCGGCGTATCGGACGGCATGAAAATATGCGCTTCCAACCCCGCTCGCGCGGCGTAGGCCGCCAACGCTCCACCCGCGTTGCCGGCCGTCGGGACGGCCAATTTGGTGGCCCCGAGATGTTTCGCCATCGAGACCGCCACTGTCATCCCGCGCGCCTTGAAGCTCTGCGTCGGATTCTGCGCTTCGTCCTTGATCCAGAGGTTCGTTAGGCCGAGCCCTGATCCAAAGCGTTCCGCTTTAAGTAGTGGCGTGCCTCCTTCGCCCATTGACACCGGCTCCACCTCGAGCGGAAGCGGCAGCACTTCGCGATAACGCCAGAGCGATTTTTCGCGCCTAACGAGCGCGTCGCGGGTCAGCGTGCGGCCCGCCTTGGCCAGATCGCAATGGGCGAAAAGCGGCTTCTGACAGGCCGTGCAGAGATTCTGTAATTCGGTCGCGGCATGCTGCAAGCCACAGGCGGTGCAGCTGAGATTGGTAACAAACATTTCGCCAATTGAGCGCATCCCGTCCGCCTTGAAAAGAGCGGCCCGAGACGGGAAAAGCTTCTCATCGCGCCCGATTGTGCTAGTCCAAGACCTCAGATGATGCCCGCGCGCGATTTGCAATCCCCTTCCCCGCCGCGCCCATGGTATCGACCTTCCCTCACCGTCCAGATTTTCATCGGGCTAATCCTGGGCGGCGTACTCGGCTGGCTCAGCCCTTATTGGGGAAACAAGGTTTATTTCCTGCGCGATATTTTCCTTAACCTGATTAAGGCGATCATCGCGCCGCTCGTTTTTTCCACCATTGTCGCGGGCATCGCCGGGGCCGGCAGCCTGAAGAAGGTGGGCCGGATGGGCCTGAAAGCGATTGTCTACTTCGAGATCGCGACCACGGCCGCGCTTTTCATCGGCCTTGCGGTAGTCAATTTCACCAAACCTGGGGTCGGCGTCGCCCTGGTGGCCGGGACTAACGACGTCGTCAACACGGTCGCGCATACCCATCCCAAGACACTGCTCGAGACGATCGTCCATATTTTCCCGGCTAGCGTGATCGACGCCATGGCGCGGGGCGACGTGCTTCAGATCGTCGCCTTCTCTGTCCTCTTCGCGCTGGCCGTCTCGGCCGTTGGAGAAAAGGGAAAACCGATCGTGGTCGCGATGCAAAGCCTCATGCAGGTGATGTTCAAATTCACCAACTACGTCATGATGTTCGCTCCCATCGGGGTGGCGGCGGCCATGGCGCACACCATCGCCACCCAGGGCCTCGGGGTCTTGCTCAACCTCGGCAACCTCATCCTCTCGCTCTATCTTGCCCTGGGTATTTTTGTCGTCCTGATTTTTGGCAGCGTCATTCTCCTCCTCCGCATTCCGCTTCGACAGTTTGTGCGGGCGGTGCGCGAACCGGCCACGCTCGCTTTCGCCACCACCAGCAGCGAATCCGCCCTGCCCAAAGCAATGGAATCGATGGAGCGCTTCGGCGTTCCGCCGCACATCGTCGGGCTTGTGATGCCGACCGGCTATTCCTTCAACCTCGACGGCTCAACCCTCTATCTGGCGATGGCTTCGGTCTTCGTCGCGCAGGCGGCGGAGACGACCACTGGCCATCACGTCGGTCTTGGCCAGCAGATCACGATCATGCTTGCGCTCATGATTACCTCAAAAGGGGTGGCAGCGGTCCCGCGGGCTTCCCTGGTCATTCTGCTCGCGACCTTAAACAGCTTTCTCCCTGCCGGCCTCGGACCGATCGGCGTCGCAGTCATCTTCGGGGTCGACGAGCTGATGGATATGGGCCGCACCTGCGTGAACCTGGTCGGCAACTGCCTCGCCACCGTGGTGGTGGCCCGCTGGGAAGGAGAGTTCGACGATGGGCGCGCGAAACTTTTCGGAACGCCTGAGGAAATCGAACTGGATTTGCAGAAAGGCGATGTCGCATTCGCGGAAGCCGCCCGCCAGGGCGATTAGCCCCGTTTTTGTTGGAATAGATCGCCGTGGTCTGACTCCATCCTCTGGTGACTACATCGTCCGCTCCCATTCCTCGTCGCGCGCGGCGATCATTTTGGCGGGCGCGTTGGAACGCTTTCCGTTTTCCGATCAATGCCGAGAAACAGGCGCTCTTGCGCGAGCGATGGAACTCGTTGCCTAACGAACTCCGCACGCCGAACCAACTGGCGGGCCGCCACCTGACGCATTGCGGATTTACGACCGGGGCGAGTTACTGCTCCTTCCACTGTACCCATTGCTACCTGCCGCGGAACGCAAACGAAATCCCGATCCCGTCGCTCGCGCAGATGAAAGAGCAGATCGAAGCCAACCGGAAGCTACAAGGCCCGGGCGGTGGATTACAGATCACCGGTGGCGACGTCGCGGATGCCTATTGGCGCGCCGGCCGGCAGGAGGAGTTGGTCGAGATCGTTCGCCATGCGGTCGGCGTCGGCCTGGTCCCGATGCTCATGACGCACGGCCAGACCCTGCTCGAGCATCCCGAATTTCTCGATGCTCTGGTGATCGATGGCGGCCTTCGCCAAATCGCGGTCCACATCGATATGACGCAAGCGGGCCGCCACGGATATCCGATCGGTCGGATCAGGAGTGAGGCGGATCTGCACCCGATCCGGGAAGACTTTACAAGAATCGCGCAGGACGTCCGGCAGCGAACCGGGCTGCCGCTCGAACTCGCCCACAACTGCACCGTCACTGAGAGAAACATTTCCTCTGTCGCAGAAGTGGTCCGCTGGTTTCTGGCCGACCCGGCGCGTTCGCGCATTTGGCGCATCCTCAGTTTTCAACCCGAAGCGAACACCGGACGCACCATCTTTTCCCAAAACCCGGTCACGCCCGCACTGGTCTGGCAGCGGCTCTGTGCCGGAATGGGACTCGCGCTCGATGGGAGCGCGTTTATTGGAGGGCATCCTGATTGTAATCAGGGTGCCGCCTTACTGGTCGAGCAACGGCGAGGACGATATCTGCCTCTCCTGCCTAACGATGAAAAGACGAAAAAACTCTTCGCCGAAATTCTGGCCGCGATCGGCGCGGTTTCGACCATGACGACGGACGGCAACACCGGTTCCTCCCTTGTGCCTTATCGCGTGGCCGGGGCTTTTGCACGCCATCCGCGCCTGGCACTGCGAAGCATCATGCGGGTGTCGGCGTTGGTGGCGTCGGGTAAAATCCCTTGGCCATTTCTCTGGGCTCTCGGGGGCGGTCGCGCCCACACGATCAACATCGGCACCCATAATTTCATGGACGCGGCCCAAGTCGCGCAAGCGCCTAACGACCCGCTGACCCAGGCGCGTCTCGACGCCTGTGTCTTCAAAGGCGCGGTCAAAAACCGCGGCACAGGCCAGTGGGAGGCTGTCCCGATGTGTTCAATGAACCAAGCGCGCTGGAGCGAACTCTACGCCGAGCGTCTCTCCGGGTAGGGCCGGCCTTCGTGCGGGGGCGCTTCCCGCTCACTTAACCTTCGTCAGGTCGGCTTGATTGAGGTCGAGATCCTTTTGCTCAATCACCTTCACCGAGGGAAAAGATTTCTTGAGCGGTTCGATGAAATCCGCGGCTTTACCGACAATCACCAGGCTGGTTGGCTGCGCGAGGTATCCCTGGGCGAAAGCGGTCACCGCCTCGCTCGTGACCGCGTCGATCGCTGGAATAAATTTATCGAGTGTATCGAGCGGCAGATCGTAGGTCGCAAGGTCGGCCATCTGGCCGACAAACCCGCGGTTCGTTTCCAGACTTCGCGCGTAACCACCGGTCAGCACCGCCTGTCTCGACTTCAATTCCCCGTTCTTCACGGGCTCGCTCACCAATCGTTTCAGCTCTGATTGCATAAGACCCGCGACCTCGGCCGCGGATTCGTTTTTCGTTTGCGCCAAGGCGCTAAACGGACCCTCCTCGCGCCGCGGATCGAGTGAGCTTCCAGCGCCGTAACTCAGCCCGCGTTTAATTCGAATTTCGCGATTAAGACGCGAGACAAAGCCATCCCCAAGGGCGGCGTTGGCGACCAGGGCAGCGTAGTAATCGGGCGAAGCGCGCTTGATCGTCGGCCGCGCCACGACCACAGCCGCCTGCCCCGCATCGGGCATGTCGATGACCAGGCTTTCCGGTTTCCAGTCAGCCGCGCCGGAAGTCGTCTTTTCGTTAGGCCCAGATTCGTCGTTCTTCCAATCACCAAAAAATTTCTCGGCCAGAGCCTTCCCCTGTTCGAGGGTAACGGCGCCGGCGAGGACGAAGGCGGCATTGCGGGGCTGGTAGTATTTCTGGTAGAGCTTGACGATCTCGTCGCGCCCGATGGCCTGCACGCTCTCCATCGTCCCCCCGGCGGCGTGCCCATAGTCGCCCGCACCGTAAACTACCCGCGAGGTGACGAATCGGGCGAGCGAACCCGGCTGCTGTAAGGCGACGCGCAAGCCATCGAGCCGCTGGCTTTTCAGGCGATCGATTTCTTCCTGCTTAAAGGCAGGATGGCGCACCACATCGGCCAGGATCTCGAGCGCCTCGTCCGCCTTGTCCGACATCACCACCACACTCACGCCCGAGGCATCCCAGCCCGCGCCCGCCTCGATCGCTCCGCCTAACGACTCGATGGTTTCCGCAATTTCCGGCGCCGACCGCGATTCGGTTCCTTTGGTCAGGAGGTCCCCTGCGAGGCTAGCCGTCCCGGCAAGTTTTGGGCCGTCGATTTCGGCGCCGTTTCGCACTACCATCTGCGCGGCGAGCAGGGGCAGATCGGGACGTTCCGCCACGATCACGCGCAAGCCATTCTTCAAGCGGGCTTCCTTAGGCTTGGCAAATTTCGTCTCATGCCTCGCGGAGGGCGGTGGTGGCGCGTCGACTCCAGCGATGGCGAGCACGGATTGAAGCGCAGCGAGAGTGAGTGCGACCGTCAGTAAATGGAATTTGCTCACGACTTCTTTTCTTCCTTTTTTTGCGCCCCGGCTTTCATCGACTCGGGCAGGTACTCAATCACGACTTTCTTCTTCTCGGTCAGGTAGCGGTTCAAGACCTCCTTGATTTGCGCAGCGGTCACGGCCTGGAGCTTAGCCAGGTCGGTGTTAACCCGATTCGGATCGCCGTAAACCACCGCCGCTTCGCCCAGCGCACTCGCCTTGCCGTTGTTCGTCTCGCGTTCAAGTAACTTGCCGGTCAGGAAGCGATTCTTCGCTTTTGCCAGCTCTTCGGGTGCCACGCCATCTTGCAGAACCTTGTCGATCTCAAGGTTGAGCGCCTTCTCCGCCTCGGCCGGCGATTTACCGCTGGCTAAAATCATCCGCAAAGTGAGCAGCCCAAGATCTTCATTCAGATCGGCGCCGAAAGAGGCCTGCTGCACGATCTGCTGCTCGTAGACCAGCGATTTGTAAAGACGCGACGATTCGCCGCCGGACAAAATTTCACCGGCCAACTGCAAGGCCGGCGCGTCCTCGCTCCGAACCGAGGGCGCAAGATAAGTGATCGCAATCGCCGGCAGCGGCACCTTTGCGCTGTACTCGACCACTCGCTTGTCCTCTTTCCGCGTCGCTTCTTTGGCCGTCACTCGCGGGATCTTTGCCGCCGGCCTCTTGACTGCCCCGAAATATTTTCGGGCCCAGTCCCGCAGCTCGTCAGGCTTGAAATCGCCCACCACCACGAGGGTCGCGTTATCGGGCCGGTAGAAGGTGGAGTGAAACGCCTTCACTTCCGATAATTTCGAAGCGTCGAGCTCGGCGATGTTTCCGATCCCGGGCCGTTTATAAGGATGAGTTGCGTAGGAATTGATGATCGAGTCGAGGAAGAATTGCCCGTAGGGATTGGCCAGAATTCGCTGGCGATATTCTTCCTTCACCACGTCACGCTCCGATTTGAAATTGGCCTCATTCAAGGCAAGCGATGACATCCGTTCCGCCTCCGCCCAGAGAATCGGGTTGAGGTAATTTGAAGGGACGACCTCATGATAGACGGTCACATCCCCGGCGGTGTAGGCGTTGTTCTCACCGCCAATATTCTCGGTCAGATCGTCAAAGGCGTCCGCGGTCAGGCGATCGTTCCCCTTGAACATCATGTGCTCGAAGAGATGCGCGAAGCCGCTTCGTCCCGGCGGATCGTCCTTGGATCCGACGTGATACCAGACCTGCACCGAGACGGTCGGGCTGGAATGATCTCCGACTGAATAGATCTCGAGTCCGTTAGGCAAAGTCTCGTGTTGGAATTGAAGCGGCGGGACCGAGACCTGCGGGCCGGCCACCTCAGGCGGAGCCGCCTGGAGGATGGAAACGGAAGCCGCCAAAAGCGCCGCAAGAGAGAATTTCACCATGGGTTGGACACCATACACGGCGATCCGTTGAGACGAACGCCGAATCGCGCACGGAAGAAAACCTGCGGAAAGGGTGGGCCTGAAAGGATTTGAACCTTTGACCCTGCGCTTATCAAGCGCATGCTCTAACCAACTGAGCTACAGGCCCGAAAACACGCCTCTGGCGCCGGGGAACGCAACAGTGCTAGGAGATCGCAGGTTGGTCAAGGCTGAGGCAATTTTTGCCCCTCTTCACCGCGCCGCCGAGATCCGATCAACCAGCAAAGCAGCACGCTCAGCAGGGCACCGCTGGCATCGATAAGAACGTCACCGATCGCGCCGGTGCGAGAGGAGACAAACGTCTGGTGAAATTCATCCCCCACGGCGAAGAGGCTCGCCGTGAAAAGCGCGGCCACCGCTGCCCTCCGGGCTTCGGATAAGCAACTGAGCCAGCCGCGGAAAAGCAAAGCCGCGAGAACTGCATATTCCGTCACGTGCGCCGCTTTGCGAACGAAGAAATGTGCGTGAGCGATCGCCTCGATCGAAATATCGGGATTAAGCCAACGCAGAAACGGAGTCAGAAAGCGCGAGGTGTGTTCAGCCGACATCAGGTCGGTGGAGCCGAGGAACATTAACGTCATCCAGAGGACAACCGGGAGCCAGGCTTTGAGGAGGGACCGAAAATGCAAGTTCGCAGTGTAATCTGGCGCGGTTGTCTGACAAACTCCCAATCCCGCGCTAATCTCGCCGCCGAAAAATGAATCGACCGTCTGTCTCACCGCTCGTCTTTGAGCCGTTGTTCATGGAAAGGCCTTGGGGCGGGCGACGTTTGGAAAGTCTCTTCGGCAAGAAGCTCCCACCCGGCCAACCAATCGGAGAATCGTGGGAGATCGTCGATCGCCCGGAAGCGCAGAGCGTGGTGCGGGACGGGCCGTGGCAGGGGAAAACATTGCACGAACTTTGGACGAAACATCGCGCGGAGATCTTCGGGACCAACCTGCCGGTTAGCCCGCGCTTTCCGATCCTGGCCAAACTGCTCGATGCCCGCGAAACGCTCTCGCTCCAGGTGCATCCGAACGCCGCGCTGGCATCGTCGTTAGGCGGGGAACCGAAGAGCGAGCTCTGGTATTTCGCGGCCGTGGATGAAGGCGCGGAAATTTTCGCCGGCCTACGCGAGAACATGGCACCGGAGCAGTTTGAGAAAGCGATTGATGACGGCAGCGCTGCCTCGCTGGTTCACCGCCTGGCGGTGGCGACGGGCGACAGCTTCTTCGTCCCGAGCGGGCGGCTCCACGCCATCGGAGCCGGCAATCTCATCGTCGAAATCCAACAGAACAGCGACACCACCTACCGAGTCTTCGACTGGGGGCGAACCGATGCGCAGGGCCAGCCGCGCGCCCTGCATCGCGTGGAGTCGATGCGCGCAATCGATTTCCAGGATACTCGGCCGGAGCTTCTCAGTCCGAATGGGGAACGGTTGCTGGCGTCCTCCTTCTTCGTGGTTGAGTGCTGGAAACTGAGCAAGCCGCGCGCGGCTTCGGCGCAATCGGCCTTCGCCATCTTCGTCTGCGTGGAGGGGGCGGTGAAGTGCGGCGAAATGAAAACACGAGCGGGCGATTTTTTCCTCGTCCCGGCCAACGCGGCCGTCGAGTTCCGGCCCGCCGGGGAAAGCGCGACGCTCCTGCGCGTCACCCATCCGTCTCGTTAGGCCTTAGATCGGGAGACCGGGACGACGCCGGACCGGTTGCGGGCCGAGGGGCTGCACCCCGTCAATCTTCCAACCCTCCGACTCGGCGGTGAAACTGTAGAGATAGCCGCGCACGACGCCATCCGGCGAAGTGAGATAGACCTGCACCAGTGCGGTCGCACCAGCGAGTTGCACGGCGCCAAACTCCACCCGGTCCGCCTTTTGCATGAAGGCAAAGTCACGCCGAATCATGAGTTCGAATTGCGAGCGAGAAAACTTTTGCTGCACCCCGGACGCGGCCTGCCGATAAGCGCCGTCGAAATCATCGGCCCGCAAGGCGGAGAGCTGTTGGTTCACGATCGAATAAAGCTCGCGCGCGGCCGGGGCGGGCCTGTGTTCGCGGGCGAGATGGGTGCCGACCACCGCCGCCGCGCAGAGCGCGAAGAAGAAAAGGAGAAAGAAGACTTTGACTCGCCAACTCATCGAATCAGGAAGCGCGGGCCGGATCGATCCGGCGCAGATATTGGTAAGAGTAAATGCCGGTGTTGTGACCGTCGCCCCAGGTCGGCTGGAGGGCGTAGCCGCCGACCAGTTGCCAGCCATTTAGCTCAAAGCTTCGATCGGTATAAGTTACCTCCGGCCTAACGATATCGCCCATGACATCCGGTTCCCCGCCGCAGGCGGCACAGGGGCAGGCGGTGCGGAGGAAACGCACCGGGAGAAAGGTCTCGCTCCCGTCGTTCCACTCGATCGCCAGCTCGTTGCCGATCTGCTCGATATTCTTTGGCTCCAGACGCATGGAGAAACCCTAGCAACGATTTCCGCCCGAGAGCAACCTTTCCCGCACTGCCGGTTTCGCTATGTTGCCCGTTCTTCCAAGCATGAGCGAACGCCGCAAACCGTATCCCTTCGACATCCTCGAGCCCAAATGGCAGGCGCTTTGGGAAGAACGCCGGCCCTTCCACGCACCCAACCCAGGCGAGCCCGGCTTCGATCCGGCCCGGCCGAAATACTACGTGCTGGACATGTTCCCCTACCCCAGCGGGAGCGGGCTGCACGTCGGTCATCCCGAGGGCTACACTGCGACCGACATCGTCGCCCGCTACAAGCGCCTCCGCGGCTTCAACGTCCTCCATCCGATGGGCTGGGACGCCTTCGGGTTGCCCGCCGAGCAATACGCCATCCGCACCGGCCAGCACCCCGAGATCACGACCAGAGAGAACATCGCGCACTTCAAGAAGCAGCTGAAACGCATCGGGTTTTCCTACGATTGGGAGCGCGAGGTCAGCACCGCCGATCCAGATTTCTTCCGCTGGACGCAATGGATCTTCCTCCAGATTTACCACAGTTGGTTCAACCCCGAGACGAAGCGCGCCGAACCGATCGCTACCTATCGCGGCGAGGATCCCGATAGCGTACGGCTCGCCTACGTCGCGGAGGTGCCGGTCAATTGGTGCCCCGAGCTCGGCACGGTCCTGGCGAACGAGGAAGTGATCGACGGCAAGAGCGAAGTTGGCGGCTTCCCCGTCGTTAGGCGGCCGATGCGCCAATGGATGCTGCGCATCACCGCGTTCGCCGAGCGATTGATCGACGAGCTGGAGCCGCTCGACTGGCCCGATGGGATCAAGCTCCTGCAACGAAACTGGATCGGGAAAAGCGAAGGCGCGGAGGTGCAGTTCGCGCTTTCGGAGCGCGACGGGAGCATCACCGTTTTCACCACCCGGCCCGACACGCTCTACGGCGCCACCTACATGGTCCTGGCGCCGGAGAACCCGCTGGTTGACCAGACTAACGACTAACGAACAGCAGCAGGCGGTTGCCGCTTACAAAGCCGAAGTCTCGGCCAAGAGCGATCTCGAGCGGACCGACCTGGCGAAGGACAAGAGCGGCGTCTTCACCGGCGCGTCCGCGATCAATCCCGCCAGCGGCGAACGCATCCCTATCTGGATCGCGGATTACGTCCTGATGGGGTACGGCACCGGCGCGATCATGGCGGTCCCGGCGCACGACGAGCGCGACTTCGAGTTTGCTCAGAAATTCGGGTTGGCGATTCGGAAGTGGTCGCCAGCGGAGCGGTTCCCTCCGGGGAGCGCGGGCGCCTCGCCCGCCTCGCCTGCGACAGTTCCCCGGGGCAGTGGGGAACGTTCCCGGCGGGGCGCCGGCAACAGCGGGCGAGGCGCCCGCGCTCCCCGGAAGGGGAAAGAGCGGGCCGCGTTCACGGGCGACGGCGTGGCGATCAATTCCCCGCTGATCGATGGGCTCGCGACTCCCGGAGGCGAAAGCCCGCATCACCGCCTGGCTGGAGGCACGAGGGCTCGGGCAGGCGGACGATGAATTACAAACTGCGCGACTGGCTTTTCTCGCGGCAGCGCTATTGGGGCGAGCCGTTCCCGATCGTCTGGCGAGAGGGCAAACATGAGGCCATCCCGGAGTCGGAGTTGCCGCTTGTGCCGCCGCCGCTGGATGATTTCAAGCCCACCGGCACCGGCGAGCCGCCGCTCGCCCGGGCGAAGGATTGGGTCCGCTATTCCGATGCCGCCACGCGCGAATTGAACACGATGCCGCAATGGGCCGGCTCCTGTTGGTACTACCTCCGCTTTTGCGATCCGGGGAATGGCGGGCGTTTTGTCGGGAAAGAGGCTGAGCGCTACTGGATGAACGTCGACTCTGTACGTCGGCGGGACCGAGCACGCCGTCCTCCATCTGCTTTACGCCCGGTTTTGGCACAAGGTGCTCTTCGATCTCGGCCATCTCTCGACGAACGAACCATTCCAGCGGCTGGTGAACCAGGGAATCATCCTCGGCGAGGACGGCCGCAAAATGTCGAAGCGCTGGGGCAACGTGATCGATCCCGCTCGATGTCATCGCCGAGTACGGCGCCGATGCGTTCCGCTGCTACGAAATGTTCATGGGCCCGCTCGAACAGATGAAGCCCTGGAGCATGACCGGCGTGGAAGGCGTCTCGCGCTTCCTCGCCCGCGTCTGGCGGCTGGTCGATGGAGGAAAACCAGGCGGGCGAATGGGTCCTCTCGCGACACCGTGCAGGAGGTCGAGCCGACCCGCGCGCAGCGGAAGGTGATCCACGCCACGATCAAGAAAGTCGGCGAAGATATCGAGGCGCTCTCGTTCAACACCGCCATCGCTCAGATGATGATTTTCGTGAACGCCTTCACCACCGCCGAGGCGTTACCGGTCTCGGCCTTGCGCACGCTGCTCTCCTGCTCAATCCTTTCGCCCCGCATCTGACCTCGGAACTGTGGGAGACGCTCGGCAGCCGTTTCCCGATCGAGCCCGACGAGATCACAGAACAGCCGTGGCCGGACTACCGAGCGGAGTTCCTGGTCGAGGAGCGAAGTGGAATTGGTTCTCCAGGTGAACGGCAAGGTGCGCGACCGCGTGACGGTGCCGATCACCGCGACGAGCGCGGAGCTGGAGGCGATCGCCCTGGCCAACCCGCGGGTGCGGGAGTTCACCGCGGGCAAACCGTTCGCAAAGTGGTGGTAATCCCGAAAAAGCTTGTCAACGTCGTCGCCAACTAAGTAAACCGGAGGCATCATGTTTAAGGAATTCAAAGAGTTTGCGATCAAGGGCAACGCGGTCGATCTCGCGGTCGGCGTCATCATCGGAGCGGCCTTTGGCGGAATCGTGACTTCGCTGGTCAAGGATATCCTCATGCCGCCGATCAGCCTGCTAACGGGCGGCCTGGATTTCTCCAACAAGTTCGTGGTGCTGAAGGCCGGCGCGGACGGCGCGACCAATTTCGCCACTCCGGCGCAGGCGCGCCGCGGCCGGGGCGATCACCTGGAACTACGGGAATTTCGTCACCCTGATCATCAACTTCCTGATCGTGGCCTTCTGCATCTTTCTCGTCGTCCGGGCGATGAACAAGATGAAACAGCCCGCGCCGGACGCACCGCCGACGTCGAAGGATTGCCCGGCCTGCACCATGACCATCCCGATCAAAGCGACCCGCTGCCCGCATTGCACGAGCGAGCTGCCGGCGCCTAGGCCGCGGCACGGTTGCCGTCAATCCGCAGGACCCGGCGGGGCGAGCAGAGCCAGATCCGGCTCTCCTCGTCCTCCGGCCAGGTCACCCCGCCCGCCCAAGGCGAAAAGGCAGGCAAAATCCAGCGATCCGCTCCTGCTGAATAAAAGCCGGAAATTTCAAACGCAAACCCGCCCCGTCGGTGATGCTAGCTGCCGGGTGATGATGCCCGATGATGCAGGATGCGGCCCGTTGCTCTCCGCGGCTCGCAATGGCCATGCTGGAAGACGAACTCCGGGCGTTTCCCAGCGCGGGATGAACTCGATCGCATGGGCGGAGTGCCGATCGTGATTGCCGGCCAGGGCGACGACTTCGCAGCGCTTGCGCAGCCTGGCGAGAAGTTCGCCAGCCAGCACGGTCGAGGCGCGATCGTGGACCAGATCGCCCACGATGATGAGTTGCCGCGGCTGGTATTCCTCGAGCAACTCGACCAGCCGCTCCTCGATCGAGGTCATTCCCCAGAGCGGCATGAGCCGGCCAGCCGCCCGTTGCGCAAGCTCATAGCCGAAGTGCAGATCGGCCACCGCCAGCCAGCTTTCAGTTTCATGAAAAAGGGCCAGGCGCCCGTCCAAAAGGACGTTTGGGGCAATGGCGACGCGGCCGGCGGCGGTAATGGGCATGAGGCGGGCGGGGAAATTATCTCTTGCCATCGCCGGCTTCAACCGGTAAGCAGGCCACTCCCGCCAAATGACAACGCCACTGAGACTTACGCTCGTGGGTGCCCTGGCTCTGCTCAGCGCCAGTTGCGCGCTCCGACCAACCGAAAATCACCACCAGCAGCGCCCGCGGTCAACGCATCAGCAAGGTGCGCACCACGGCTTATACCCACACCGAGGCGGGCGGAAGCCGCAACGCCATTGGCAAGCAGCTGTCGGGCAAAAATGTGATGAGCGCAGCAGCCGATTGGTCGCGCTGGCCGCTCGGGACGAAATTCCGCATCGTCCAAACAGATGAGATTTTCCAGATCGACGACTATGGCAGCGCCCTTATCGGCACGGGCACGATCGACCTTTACAAGACGAACCGACTCGCGATGCGAAAATGGGGCGTCCGTTCGGTAGACATCGACGTCCTGGAATGGGGCTCGGCGAGCAAAAGCCTGGAGGTGCTCGCTCCGCGCAAAGGCAACCGGCGCGTGCGCAGGATGATCCTCGCCCTTTCCAAGAATACCCAAGTCACCCGCCCCTTCTAGCCACAGAATTTCTTCGACCCCACAGGGTCACCTCTTAAAGCTGCCGTATTCTTCCTGGCGCGGCGCTCGGCCGCCGAATTCGAAACCGAAGATCACACCGAGATGGACGCGCTCGTGTTCGTCCCAGTTTTTTCCTTCATTCGAGGCCGCCGGCCCATCTGCGCTCCAGCCCCAGACCTGGTAGAGTGCGCCCACCGTGACCCACCAGTTCTTTTGCGCGTAGTGGATTGATGGACCGACGTAGACGGCTTGTTGAAACTGGTCGCCCAACTGGAAATTGCCAAAATCCCAGCTCGACGGTCTCCCTTCCGGCGGATTGCCATCCACCTCTGGCGAGAGGAAATCCGATTGCCAGCGGGACTCGATCCCGACGTACCAGTTGGGTGCGAAGCGGTAGGAAACTCCACCCGCCAGGTCGAAGGCGATCTCTTCTTCCAAAACCCCAGGCGATTCCCGCCGCTCCAACTCCATCGCTCCGCGGAAGGCGGCGATAAGTGTGTCATCCCTGAAGTTTTTCTGAAGGTAGAGCTTTGGGATCATGGAGTCCTGGTTGATGCGCGCTCCATCGAGCCGATAGGCCTGGCGATGCTCGTAGGCGAACCCGAAAGAGACGCCAAGCCAATCTTTATACGGACTCCAAACGTTATATTTCAGCTCGGCGTCGATCCCGCCCAGCTGCGTGTTATCATAGCTCCCGCCCGGTCCGCCCTGGGTATCCACCATCGGAGCCCACTCCACGTTGCGGTAATGGTGGTCGAAAACAAGCAGCGCGGCCCGCGCGGTAAGGCGGTCTGTGATTCCGTACTCCAGTTCTGCCTCCAGCTCGTTGAAGACGTAGTCACCGGAATTCTTGTCGATTCGCGAGATGTCACCAAGGCTTATCTCCCAGCTGTTGGCCGGGAGGGTCTCGGCACTGCGGGTGTAAAGCCAAAGATATTCATCGGCCACCGCCGACGAGGTGAAGGGCAGAAAAAGCAACAACAGCGCAAGCCAGTGCCGCATCCTACGGCGATATGTCGGTCGGATCATCGCCGCCAGAATAACGGCTCAATGAGACGCTGCTGCCGATAGGTTGCTAATTTTTAGCGATCGGTTGCTTACCCGGCAACCGCGGCGCGGGTATGCGGTTCCCTCGGGCGTGGACTTTCTTTTGACAGGGCCGAGGCCCGCCGCACCTTCCGCGGATGAAAATCTTTGTCGTCGGCGGGGCTGGATACATCGGAAGCATCTGCGTGGAGCTGCTCCTCGATGAAGGCCATGAGGTTACCGTCTTCGACAATTTGACCGAAGGCCATCGGCTTGCGGTCGACGAACGGGCGGCCTTCATCGGCGGCGATCTCGCGCGCCGGGAGGAAATCAAGAAGGCGCTTCTGGAGACGAAACCGGAAGCGGTCATGCATTTCGCCGCCAACGCGCTCGTCGGGGAGTCGATGCAGAATCCCTCGAAATATTTCCGCAACAACGTCGCTTCCGGCATCAACCTGCTCGACGCCATGCTCGAGGCGCGCGTGAACCGTTTCGTTTTCTCGTCCACTTGCGCGACCTTCGGTCCGCCCGAGCGGGTGCCGATCGACGAGACGCTCCCGCAGCGACCGATCAATCCCTACGGCGAATCGAAGCTCATGTTCGAGAAGATCCTGCAGCTGGTACGACGAGATCCACGGATTGAAGTTTGTTGCCCTCCGCTACTTCAACGCCGCCGGGGCGACCGAGAAGTTTGGCGAAGATCATCGCATCGAGACACATCTCATCCCAAACGTCCTGAAGGTCGCGCTCGGCCAGAAGCCGCAGGTGGAAATTTACGGGACCGATTACGAGACACCGGATGGCACCTGCATTCGCGATTACATCCACATCCTCGATCTTTCCCGCGCGCATATCCTCGCGCTGGGCGCAAAGGAGAGCGCTTTTTACAATCTCGGCACCGGCGGCGGGGCAAGTGTGCGCGAAGTGATCGACATCTGTCGCGACGTAACTGGGAAAGACATTCCCGTAGTCGAAAAGCCACGCCGCCCCGGCGATCCTCCGCGCTTAATCGCCGCTTCTGCCAAGATCAAACGCGAACTGGGCTGGGAGCCGAAGTTTGAAAACCTGCGCGCCATAATCGAGAGCGCCTGGCAATGGCACATGAAATTCCCTGACGGCTACGGCGATTAACTCTCGGCGAAAAGAAAACGCCCGCGGACACACGGTCCGCGGGCGCTTCTTAAATCACTAATCGACCGACTCGTTAGGGAGTGGTGGTCGTCGTCGTGGTGGTGGTCTCCTTCTTGTAATAAGAGATCGGTTTTTCGAGCGTCACCTTGGTGATCATCATCTTGTCGCCATCCTTGGTGTAAGTGTAGCGGACCGGCATGTCGGGCTTGAGCATCGACATCTCGACGGCGTTACCCTCCGAGTCCACAACCGTGGTGCTCTTGCTGTAGTAATACCTGACCGGTTCCGCGCTCGCTGCGCTGCGGAACATGATGTAGTCCGCGTCCGGGGAGTAGGTCGTGATCGTCCCGGTTCCGTCCATCGTGCTCGTGCTCGTGGTGGTGGACGCGCCCGTGCTGCCTGCGGTTACGCTGGTGGTGGTGCTCGTCTCTTGCGCGAAAGCCGTACCGAGCGTGAATGCGCAAGCGGCTCCGACTGCCAACAATTTTGTGAATGTGTTTTGTTTCATGTTTGTCCTTTGGTTTGGTTGAACGGATGGTCTCCGTCGTGTTTCAATCCGACTTGTCCCAGTCGTCGTTTATTCACCCTCACTTCGGGGAAAGAACACGAGACGGTTGCATGGTGCGTTGATGCCCCTTTCTATCTTCCACTAATGCAACCACTTCCCGGCTTCAGAGATTTCTTGCCTGACGATTGTGCTTCTCGAAATGCGATCTTTTCCCATTGGCGCGAGACATGCAGAAACTACGGGTTCATGGAATGGGACGCGCCGCTATTGGAGCCGACCGAGCTCTACACAAAAAAGAGCGGACCCGAAATTGTGGGTCAGCTTTTTAACTTCACCGACAAAGGCGAACGCGAAGTAGCGATGCGTCCAGAGCTCACGCCTTCACTGGCGCGCGTGGTGGCGGCCCACGAGCGGGCTTTTCGCAAACCGCTCAAATGGTTTTCCATCCCGCAATGTTTTCGCTACGAGAAGCAGCAGCGCGGTCGCCTGCGCGAACATTACCAGCTCAACTGCGACCTGATTGGCGATGCGTCGTTAGGCGCGGACGTCGAAGTGATCGCGCTCGCGATCGACCTTTTGCGCGGCTTCGGCTTTTCCTCCGATGATTTCGTCGTCCGCCTGAGCGACCGGGAATTTTGGACCGATTTGCTCCAGTCCCAAAACGTGCCTGAACGAACAGTGGGAGCGAAATCCTGCAGGGGATAGACAAAAGCGAACGCGATCCCCGCGAAAAAACCGCCGCACGACTCGGCCCCCTCGCCGATCCGGTTTTCGCAATCCTCGAGGGCGGCGGACGAAGCGAGAAACTCGAGCGACTCGTCGGGCAACTCCGGGACCGCGGCTTGGCGGAATACGTCAAGATCGACCTCTCGATCGTTCGCGGGCTCGCTTACTACACCGGCATTGTCTTTGAAGTCTTCGACCGCTCCGGGAAATTCCGCGCCATCGCGGGCGGTGGTCGCTATGACAATCTCATCGCACAACTGAGCGACGGCGCCGTCTCCCTCCCGGCCGTCGGCTTCGCCATGGGCGACGTCGTCCTCGGCGAGTTGATCAAGGAAACGCCAGACGCCTGCTCGAGGCTGGCCGGTGACGTCAGCCGGCAGAGCGCGCTCGATCTTTACCTCATCATCGCCAAGGAAGAGCGCCGCCCGGATGCGCTCCGTCAGTTGCAACAACTGCGCGACGCCGGCTGGCGGGTCGATTATCCGCTGGCCGCGGCCAAGGTCGGCAAGCAATTTCAAACCGCCGAGGCGATGAGTGCTAAAGTCAGCCTCCTCTACGGCGACGAATGGCCGCAGGTGAAAATGAAAACGCTCGCGACCCGCGAAGAAGTGCTCGTCCCGCAGGAGGAAATCGTGGAGCGAGTCAGGCAAACTCTGGCGGAGTAACTTGCGCGATTACGTTCCCTGCCCAGAATGACACCCTTCCGCTGTCACCATGTATCGCACTCATCATTGTAACGCCCTTCGCCCGGCCAACATCGGGGAGGAGGTAAAACTCGCAGGCTGGGTCCATTCCCGGCGCGATCTTGGCGGAGTCATCTTCATCGATTTGCGCGATCGCGAGGGACTGACCCAAATCGTTTTTCGCCCGGAAGAAAACGCCGAAGTTGCCGAGCGCGCGCACACCCTTCGTCATGAAGACGTCATTCAGGTCGCGGGCAAAGTCGCCCCCCGCCTAACGGGTCAGGCCAATGCCGATCTGGCGACGGGCGAGATAGAGATCGTGGTGGATCGATTGGAAATCCTGAATCGTTCCGAAGTCCCGCCCTTCCCGGTCGACGGCGAGGTGAAGGACGAGGATTTGCAACTCAGCTACCGCTATTTCGATCTGCGCCGTCCCCAGCTCACTCGCAATCTGCGTTTGCGTCATCGAGTCACGAAGGCGACGCGCGATTATCTCGACAGCCAGGGTTTCCTCGAAATCGAGACCCCGATCCTCTCCAAGAGCACGCCCGGAAGGCGCGCGCGACTTCCTCGTCCCGAGCCGCATCTGGCCGGGCAAATTCTACGCCCTGCCCCAGGCGCCGCAGCAATACAAACAGCTCCTCATGGTCGGCGGGATCGAAAAATATTTTCAGATCGCGAAATGCTTTCGCGACGAAGATCTGCGGGCCGATCGCCAGCTCGAGTTCACCCAGATCGACATCGAGGCATCGTTCGTTAGGCCGGAGGACATCTACGCGCTGACCGAGGGCATGCTCGCCGCCATTTTCAAAGCGACCCACGGCATCGACATCCCGCGCCTTTCCCGCACCTGAGCTACCACGAGGCCGTTGGACACCTTCGGAAGCGACAAACCCGACCGCCGTTTCGGTCTCCATCTCGTCGAATTGAGCGATCTCTTCCGCGAGAGCGCCTTCAAGGTCTTCCGCGGCGCGCTTCGAGCGCGGCGGCGTGATCAAGGCGATCAACGCAAAGGGCTTTGCCGGCCTCACCACCGGTCAGATGAACGAACTGGAAGCGCTCGCGAAAAAGTTTGGGGCCAAAGGCCTCGCCTCGATCAAGGTCGAGCAGGGCGAATGGAAATCGGCCATCGCGAAATATCTTTCGCCGGCTGAAAAGGAAGCGTTGCAACGAGCAGCTCGCGATCGAGGAAGGCGACCTCATTCTTTTCGCCGCCGACGGCTGGGAGGTCGCCTGCGAGGTCCTCGGCCGGCTCCGCCTGCGCATCGCCGAGACTACAGGGCCTAACGAATAACGAACAACTCGACTTCCTTTGGGTGACCGACTTCCCTCTCCTTCAGCTCGACCCGGAGAGCGGCAAATGGAGCGCAGTCCATCATCCCTTCACCCGCCCGAAAGCCGAGGACGTGCCGCTCCTCGAAGAGGGCCGCTACGGCGAAGTGCGCGCCGAGGCCTACGATGTGGTCCTGAACGGCGTTGAAATCGGCGGCGGCAGCATCCGCATTCACGAACGCGATTTGCAGGCGAAAATGTTCGGCGTCCTCGGCCTAACGACCGCCGAAACGGAGAAGCAATTTGGCCATCTCCTGCGCGCTTTTCGCCTCGGGGCCCCGCCGCACGGCGGCATCGCCCTCGGCCTCGATCGCCTCGTCATGCTCGTCTGCGGCACCGATTCCATCCGCGACGTCATCGCCTTCCCCAAAACCAACCGTGGCCAGGACCTGATGTCTCAATCCCCCAGCGATGTTGATCCCAAGCAGCTGCGCGAGCTGGGGATCACGATCTCCAGCGAAAAAGGATAGTCAGCGCGCCCAGTCCGCGGGCGCGAGCGTCCGCGTCCCCAATCAGCGCGGCGGATTGACGATCAGATAAGGCAGCCCGCCATTCACCCTTGGATTCTGGGTCCAGGCCGCCGGATCGAAGCCAGCGGGTAAGCCGGATTGTAACTGTGCGGTGGTGAGCCCCGTGATGCCGGACTCATCTCCGAAGCCCGCGCCTTTGCTCGCACCGCTCGTCGTAATGTCCCAATAAGACTGGGTCACGCTGCCACCGCTCGCGTCGTCGCGGTTTTCGCCCATCAGCCCGCCGATGTAAGGGGTCTGCCCGCCGAAGACCAGCCCGGTGGCATAGGTCCGCGTCACGCTGTCGCCGATGAAATAACCAATCAGGCCGCCAATGTCAGACCCAGATCCGGCGCTGACCTGGCCGGTGGCATACGAATCAGTCACCAAGGCATGCGCGTTGCCGACCAACCCGCCTACCGTTGCGCCTTGGGCCCCGGCGACGGCGACATTGGCAAAACACTTTTCTATCTGGCCGTAGTTTAAGGAAACCAGGCCGCCGGCGGTGACTAGGAAATCGCTCCGGACCGACCCAGTCGCCTGACATTGCAGCACACGGCCCGCGTTGTAGGCGACCAGCGGCGCGAGAAACTGCACAAAGGTATTCTCGCTCAGCAGATTCGCATTGAGCAGCCGGACGTTCCGAAGCACTCCGGTGGGCGCGAGCGAAGCAAAAAGAGCCACGTTGTTATCCACCGTGCCGAAGTACGCGAAATTGGAAATAGCGTTGCCCAGCCCCTCAAAGGTGCCGCTAAAATCTGTGCGGATCGGCACGCGTGAATAGCTGCCGTCAGCCGAAGCGTCATAGTTGTTAGCCAAGGCATGGAAACCGGCCGGGAAGGCGGTCACGTTGGCCACCAGTTGGGCGATGCTGTTAGAGAGGAGATAGGTTTGGCCGGCGATGGTAAGGGAATTGGAGGTGTTTCGAAATGCGATCCTGCCCTTCTTGGTGAAAAAGAGAATGCCCTCTGTTTTACTGTCGGCGGGGAAAAGATTCAGTCCGCCGGACCCGGTGACCAGAAACGGTTGATCGATCTCGATGGAATGCGCAGCGGCCAGAGTCAGACTATTGGCGCTCGCGAGGCGGAACGAGACAGCCAGCACGATATCCTGCGCCGTGCCGGCGTCGACCCGGACAGATGAGCGCCGAAGAAGGCTGCGCAGATCGTTGAAGTTCAGCACGGCCGTGGCGGCGGTGGCGGTGCAAACGCCGCCAACACAGGTCACATTTGTCGTCGGTTGATCCGAGAGGGTGAGAGCGGCGGCAGCGGACCTCGCGAAAAGCGCCGCACTCAGGCCGGTCAGGACAAAGATGCTGAATAAGCGCAAGCACCGAGGCAGTCGAAACGAAACCAGGTTCATAAGATATTTTCTCCTTTTTTCTCTCAGCCAAGACTAACACATCGCACAAGGTCGCCCGCCGCAGCTTACTGACCCTGAGCCCGAACATGCGCTGCGGCAACGGCGATTTGATCTTGCGGAGTGGGGAAAAGCACCGTGATCGCGAGGGTCACGACGCAGCCGACAAAGACGAACCAGGGCCAGGAAATCGCCGGCCACCATTCGGGCATGAACCAACCGAAATCCCACTGCGCATGTCTGAAGGCGCCGTGGAAAAGAGCGCCGAGATCAAACGCCGGCAACTGCACTTTGCACAACACCAACACCGACATGATGCCAACCGTCATCGCGATCACATTCACGCCGTCGCGACCGCGACCGCGCGTGAGCATACCGAGCAGAAACACCGCGAGCAGGGCACCATAGGTGTAGCCGAGAATGCCGATCGCGATCGGGATGATGGTAAGTTTTGCGTCATGCAAAACTGCGTTGGCCGCCATCGCCGCGACAATGATCATTAGAACGCCAAAGACCGCCGTCGCGATCCGTGCAGCGCGAATCGACTGACGATCGGTCGCATTGCGATTGAAATACGGCAGGTAAAAATCCTTCGTGAAACTGGTGGCGAGCGCATTTAGCGCGGCCGAGGTCGAGCCCATCATGGTCGCAAAAACCCCCGCGATAATCAGGCCGCGAAACCCTACCGGCATCTGGTGCACAATGTAGTAGCCGAAGATTTCGTTATCTGCCGCCGGCATGCCCGGGTCGGGTACGACCGCGTAATAGACCGAAAGCAAAATCCCAACGGTCAGGAAGGCAGCCGCGATTGGGATATCCATCAGGCCGCTGAGAATGAGTGAGAGCTGCGATTTGCGGTAATCGGGCGCGGTCAACATCCGCTGCACCATGTCCTGATCGGTCCCGTGAGTCGCCATCGTCAGCATGGTCGAGCCGATAAAGGCGGCGAAGAGCGTGTACGGTTCCTCCATCATCGCTTTCAGCGCCGCGCCGAACGGCAGGTTCGTATCCCAGCCGGTTTGGAACAGCTTCACGTTGCCGAGCCCGCCGAGATTCTGTTTCACCGTCTCAAATCCGCCCGGGATGTTGTAGAGGAGAAGGAAAATCGCGAAAATGACCGAACTAAACATCAGCACCGCTTGGATGAGATCGGTCCAGACGACCGCCTTGATCCCGCCGACCGCGGTATAAACCGTAGTGATGACGGTCACGAAAATGATACCCCAGATGTAGGTATTGAGGGTGATCGGCAGCGCCGGGAAAAGATAACGCCAGATCACCACCATGATCGCGCCCCCCAGGTAAAGCCGAACGCCGATGCCGAGCACGCGGGTGAAAAGGAAAATACCGCTGGCCATGTTTTTCGTCTTCGTGCCGAAGCGGACGGTGAGAAATTCGTAAACGCTCTGCACCCGGTAGTCGTAGTACGGCTTGATGAAGGTGAAGGCGATGATGATGCGGGCGAGAATGGTGCCGATGACGAGCTGCCCGTAAAAATAGCCGCGCGTCTTGAAACCCTCCGCGGGCGTTCCCAGAAAAGTGGCCGCGCTGGTCTCGGCCGCGACGATCGAGGCGAGCACGGCCCACCAGGGAATGGAGCGCGAGCCTAACGAAAAATCCTGGAGATTCTTATTGCGACGCCCGGCCCAAAGACCGAGGGCGACGATCCCGAAAAAATAGATGAGGAGAACGATCGTATCGATGGCCAACCGGGTATCCACGCGTTGTTAGCTGCCAGAATTCGCGCTCGTCGCAAAATGTTTTTGTGTCGCCTCGACTCGACCGGGGATGAAGTATCGTCTGCCCGATGATGATTCCGGCGCCCGACTTCGATCTCGCGCTCACTCTTGATTCCGGTCAGACGTTTCATTGGGAAAAGGTCGGTGCCGGATTCATCGGCGCGATCGGCAACCGGCCCATCCACGTCGAGCAACGCGGCGATCAACTCAGCGTGAGTCGAGGCTGCGGGAAACTCTGCGCCAACTATTTCGCGCTCGATCATCCGCTCGCGGAGATCTGCGCGTCGCTGCCGAACGATCCGGCGATGCAAGCGGCCAGCAATTATTGCCGCGGGTTGCGCATCATGCGACAGCCACGCTGGGAATGTCTTGCCACCTTTATCACCTCCTCGATGAAACAGGTGGCGCACATCCGGCAGATGTCATTCGCGCTCCGGAAACGCTTCGGCGTCAGGCTCAGCATCTACGGCACTCACGCATATGCGTTTCCCGACGCCGACGGCTTGGCTAAAGCGACGGAAGACCAATTGCGCGATTGCGGCCTCGGTTATCGGGCGAAGAATTTGCTCGCGACCGCCCGACACGTCGTACGCGGAGAAGCTGATCTCGAAACCTGGGCCACTTTGCCAGACGACCAATTGCGAGCCCAGCTTTGCCAACTGCCTGGCGTCGGGGCCAAGGTGGCCAACTGCGTCATGCTCTTCGCCTATGAACGGCTGCGCGCGTTCCCAATCGACGTCTGGGTCGAGCGCGTCCTGATGCAGAAATATTTTCCGCACCGGCGCAAGCTGAGAGCGGGGCAATTGCGTGACTTCGCCGCGAAACATTTCGGCGAGCACGGCGGCTACGCCCAGCAATACCTCTTTCACCACGCCCGCAAGACGACCCCGCGCCGGTTGTCACCCCGCCGGAGGTGAGATAAATTTACCACCTGAGAAACTCGCGCACCGCCCCGTCTCGCGCTTTCGTTAGCCGGCGTAACCTCTTGGAGCGGGATTGGCAATGACGGAACCAAATCGAGATCGGCGTAAAGTGTGGTGGGCGGTGCTAGCCTCCGTCGCCCTCCATCTGCTCATCGGCCTTTCGCTGGCGGCCTTTGGCGGCAGCCAACAACCGCTCCCCCTCGAAGAACCCCAGGTGCCGCAACTGACCATCATGGACTTGTCTGAGCCAACTCCGCCGCCGTTGGTCCCAAAGCACGCACCGATAGTCACGGTAGATCCCGCGCGCAAATCGGCGGTCAAGCCGAAAGAGCAAACTTTCGAGGCCAACGAAGACTCGATCGCCGCCGCGGAAAAGGCCGCGACCGCGGACAACCAACTACCGGGGCAGGACGGAAAGGACCGGCCGTTCATGAACCTGGAGGAGCACGCCAATTCCTTCGCCAGTGCCGGCTCGACTCCGCAGCCAAAACCGTCTCCCACTGCGCCCCCGGAAAAACAAGCGACGCCCCGAGAAACCGCCACTCCGGCCGCTCCCACGCCAGCTCCGGATCAACTCGCCCTTCTCACCCAAACCCCGACGCCCATCCCCTCTCCGCCGGAGACCGAAGAGAAGGCTGATATTCCCACCCCTACCGAAACTCCCACTCCGACGCCAGAACCGATCGAGACTCCGCCTTCGCCCGCTTCCAGTTATCAGGACCTGCAGCAGAAAACGATCATCCGCGGCGGAATCAACAACCGCGGCCGCTCCGCCGTCAATGCTGTCGGCACTCCGCAGGGGCGTTACAAAAAACTGCTCGAAGATGCGATCGGCTCGCGCTGGTACCATTATACCGCGTCCAAGATCGACCTGATCAGCATCGGCACGACCTCGGTAACATTTGAGATCCTGGCCGACGGCAGCGTGCGCAATCTGCGCATGACCGAGAACACCGCCAACGAAGCCTCGGCCAGCATCGCCTTGCGCTCGATTCAGGAGACGACATTCCCGCCCATTCCGGAGGATCTTCTCGCTACCCTGCCCGAAGGCCGCTTTACAATGGAAGAATCCTTCACGATTTTCGCCAACCGATGACCGCACTCTTCCTCGCCGAAGCCACCAATCCCCTGCAATCTGTCGTCGACTTCCTGGTCCGCGGCGGTCTCTTCATGTGGCCGCTGCTCATATGCTCGATCGTGGCCTTGACCGTTATCATTCTGCGCACCCTCGCCTTGCGACGGAAAAATGTGCTTCCACTCGTGATCGAGAGCGAAATCGAACGGCTCTCGCCGGGGGGGAGTCCGGACCGGCTTTCGCGCATCGTGCGGGAGGACCCTTCGTCCCTGGCCCGGGTCGCAAAGGTCGCGCTGCAGCATCTCCGCTCGCCCCGCTCGGAGAATGTCGAGGCAGTCGAAACCCGGGCGCGGCACGAGATGGTCATCCTGGAAAAGGGCCTTATCGTGCTCGAGATCATCACCGGCATCGCGCCATTGTTAGGCTTGATCGGCGCGGTCTCTGGTCTGGTCCACGTCTTTTCTCATCTCGGACTAAGCGCAGGCTCCTCGGACACGGCGGCGATCGCGCGCGGCATTTCGGAAGCGCTCAACGCCACCGTCTTCGGCCTCTCCATCGCGGTCCCGACCCTGATCGCCTTCAGTTATTTCTCGAAAAAGGTCGAGGTCATGTCGGTCGAAATGGAAACGCTGGTCGTAGAATTGATCAGCAAATGCTACTACGGCCGCATCCCGGAAGGGACGACCCACCGGGTCTCGCCCGGAGTGCCGACCCCGGCCATGACGCATGCGCCGACGCCCTTGACCTAACGACAGTTCGCCGAGATGAAGTTTGCCGTTCGGAAGCGTCGCGCTCCCTCGATCATCATCGTTTCGCTGGTCGATATCCTGACCATCCTGCTCATCTTTTTTGTCGTCTCGACCACTTTCAAAAAAGATCAACCGGAAGTGCAGATCAACCTGCCCGAATCGAAAACCTCGAGCTCGAAACCGGCCGAGATCGAGCACGCCATCGTCAGTGTGGATGCCGACGATGCCCTCCAGCTCGATGGCAAAACCATCGCGGTCGAAGAATTGCAAACGGCGATCGAGAACCTGCCGCCGGCGCGCAAGAGCTCGCTTGTCTTGAAAGCGGACGAGAAAGCTTCCTTCGGCATCATCATCAAGGTGATGGACGCGCTCAAACTTGCCGGGGTAAAGAACCTGCCCGCATTTACCCAGGGCGCGGGGAAATGAAGTTGCCGATCGTTCGTTACGGCGACCCCATCCTGCGCGCCAAAGGCAAACGGATCGAAGCGGTTGAGGAAAGCGTGCGCGAGCTGGCCGCGAACATGATCGAGACGATGCACGAAGCCAACGGCGTCGGCCTGGCCGCCCAGCAGGTCGGCGAGGCGTTACAATTAACGGTGATCGACGTGGCCGGAGCCGAGGATCAGGAGAGCACCATGAAGCTCAACGGCACCGAGGTGGATCCGAAATCGTCGATGCCGCTGGTGCTGCTCAATCCGATGCTCACCCTCGGCGAGGAGACCGGTCTGGCGCTGGAAGGCTGCCTGAGTTTTCCGGAAATCACCGGTGACATCCGCCGCTCGATCTCCGTCACCGTCCAGGCGCAGTCGCTCGAGGGCGAGCCTGTGCAGCTCGAGGCGAGCGGCTTATTGGCGCGCGCTTTACAACACGAAGTCGATCATCTCAACGGTATTCTCTTTATCGACCGAATGAGTGCCGCGACCAAGGTGGCGCTGCGGAGTCGATTAAAGCGGATGCAAAAAGAAAACAGCACGGCCGAACGCTGAGCAGTCGAGTTGTTCGCGGCGGATCTCCCCCCCGATGGAGCAAGAGTCTGGCGAGCGGGGTAACCCTCATTTGCAGCCAAGCGCACTCCCAAGCTCGACAGAGCCTCGCTTTACCGATCGCCCCATCGGCAGTTGCACCTCAGATCTCTTTGTACGTCACCGTGATATTGCGGTAAACGTTCGGCTCTTTTTGCGCAGAGAAATAGAAGAGCTCGAGCGCGGATTTGCCCACCACCCACTGGTAGCCAACCAGTGTCTGGATGACGTCGGTATCGTTGTCGCGCGAACGCGAGATCAATCGTCCGGTCCCGTATTTTCCGTCAAAGTAGCGGCGGATTTCGCCCATCCGATTGTTGTAATGTTCCAGCGTCCAATCGGGATATTCGTACTGCAATTCGATCTGAGTCAGGGAACCGCCTTTGAAAGAAAACAAAGTCCGCTTCAACCCAGGATGAATCAGGCCCTCCACCGTCCAGATTTCCTCTCCGCTCGCCTTCTCCCGGTTGACGACTTTGGCTTTCGCGCCCTTCAGCACCTTCTCGACCCGGGTCTCCGAATCGTTCCAGCGAAAGCCGAACGGCGGCGGGATCTCGTCCGCCCGGAGGAACGCCAAGGGAAGAAAAAGCGCGACCAACGTCGCCGGCCAAAGTCGCATTGCGCCTAACGACCGCTCAGGTTGTAAACTTCGTAGCGACGCACGAGAGGCCGCAAATAGCGGCGCATGGCCGCGAGATGCCGCGGGTCCTTCTTGGAGCGCTGCAGCGCCACCCGGTCGCGAAAAGTAATCACCGCCGCCAGATCAAAACTGCGATCAACGCCCGGCGGCAGAGTCGGCAGCGCCCCGCCCACGACGACTCGCTGCACTCCCGGAATCATCTGCATTGAACGAGCCGCTCGAACCAACTGCGCCCGCTCAGTCGATCGTTCCGGGTGCTTGAGCCACATTAGCACCACATGGGTAATCGCAGGCGAGGGCGGCGGGGACTCACGCAACCGGCGAGAAACATAACTGTGAGAAGACTGAGCGCCCCGAGCCTGTTCGTGTTAAGTGGTCTTCTCATTTGCGTTTCGTTTCGAATTTCGGGCAAATCGGCCGTGGCGCGAACGTTTTTGCGGACCAACTGCCCTACCTCAGATTTCAAAATGCGGTCACCAATCACTCCACCTAAACCGGGCCTAACGAATATTTTTGCGCGCGAGGAATGTGGCCTGAGGGGAGAAATTGACCACGCCGAAGATCATTTTGCGTCAAGATTTTTTTGTCATATCGGGCAAAATAAAGTTCCGATTTTTTCTTGTGAGGAGTTCGCCCGATTTCTAATCTGAAGCCGCAGGCCGGGAGCGATAGATACCGGGTGTGAACAAGATGTGAACAAGGTTAGCGCCTAAACAGCAAAGCCAAAATATGAAGAAAACACCAACCCACCTGGAGCCCGGCCTACCCGTGCTCCTTCGCGCGCTCCGGCCAGCCTCCCGGAACGGAAAAAAAATGCTTTTCCCCTCGTGTATTACATTTTTACAGCAGATTTTCCCTCGGGCTAACGAACGAATCGCGCCCGCTTTTGTAATCTCGCGGCCGCGGCTCGCCTTCCAAAATCGTCCTTCTCAGATCGCTGCCGGCGTTATTTAACGCTGTTAACAAGTCACCATGGACGAGAAGTGTGCCCAGTTGTGGACGAAGCTTTCTGCCGCGTTAAAACCCCAGGTCAGCGCGGATACTTTTAAGCGTTGGTTTTCCGCTGTAAAACTGACCAGCGCGACCCCGGATGAGATCACTCTTCTCGTTCCCAACAACATTTATCAATTTTGGATCGAGAGTAATCACATGACCGCCTTGCAGGAGTCGATCAGCGAAGTGCTGGGCGGCCCGCGCGCGGTCAAGTTCGTCTGCGCGGTCGACACTTCCGCCGGGGCCGACGCCGCTGAGCCGGAGCCACGCATTTCGCCGCGGGCGCAGGCCGCGGCAGGTCGGGCGAACAAGACGCCGGGGCTGAACCCGCGCAACACTTTCGAATCGTTTGTCGTCGGGCCTAACAATGAGATTGCGCACGCCGCCAGTCTCGCCGTGGCGCAATCGCCGGCCAAAACCTACAACCCGCTTTTCATTTATGGCGGCGTCGGGCTGGGCAAGACGCATCTGATGCAGGCGATCGGTCAATATATCGGCGCGCGCGGGAAGAAGACCCGCGTGATGTATCTGTCGAGCGAGTTGTTCATCAATGAATTCATCGATGCAATCCAGCACAACAACCTGGTCAAGTTCCGCAAACGCTATCGCCAGGCCGATCTCCTCCTGATCGACGATATCCATTTTCTCGGCGGCAAAGAGCGCTCCCAGGAAGAATTCTTCCACACTTTCAACACCCTCTTCGACGGTCATAAACAGATCGTCCTCTCGAGCGACCGGCCCGCTTCGGAGATCGCAAATCTCGAACACCGCCTCGTTTCGCGCTTCGAGTGGGGCCTCACCGCCGAGCTGCAGCCGCCCGATGTCGAGACGCGCATGGCGATTTTGCGCAAGAAAGCGCGCACCCTGAAAATCAAGCTGCGCGATGAGATTTTTGATTTCCTCGCCACCCGGATCAAGACCAATGTCCGCCGGCTGGAAGGTGCGCTCATGCGTGTGGCATCCTTCGCCTCGCTCAGTGGCAAGGAACTCACCCATGAAGTGGTCGAGCATTTGCTCAAGGACATTCTGCAGGAGGAAGCGCGCCGCGCGGTCACGATCGACCAAATCCAGCGCCGGGTGGCCGAACACTTCGATGTGCGCCTGGCCGACATGACGAGCAAACGGCGCCCGGCCAACATCGCTTTTCCGCGGCAGATCGCGATGTATCTGGCCCGCGAGTTAACCAAAGCTTCGCTGAACGAAATCGGCGAAGCGTTCGGCGGCCGCGATCACGGCACTGTCCTCCATGCCTGCAAGCTGGTGAAGAGGCGAATGAAAGAGCAGGATAAAATCCGGCAAACGATTTCGTTCATCGACAGCGCCCTGAACCGTTGAGCACTATCGCTGCGAGATTGCGGTTGCCGGATAAAAACGGAAGCCTTACATCTTAGCGACTCCTATCCGTCTTCATGAAATTTAGCGTTACGAAAGAAAAGCTGCTCGAGTGTCTGCAACAGGTTCAGAACGTTGTCAGCACCCGGACAACTCTGCCGATTCTTTCCAACGTCCTGCTGCAAACGAACGGGAGCGAAGTTCGCCTAACGACGACCGATCTCGACGTGGGCGTGCGCGGGAGCTTCGAGGCGACGATCGAAAAGGAAGGGGCCACCACTTTGCCGGCGCGGCGCCTTTTCACCATCATTCGTGAGCTCCCCTCGAGCGAAATCCAGTTCGATATCGACGGCAAAAACGCCGCCTCCATCCGGAGCGGACAGAGCTTTTTCAAGATTCTCGGCCTGCCCGAGGAAGAATTTCCGCCGCTGCCGAAGTTTGACGATTCCAAGGTCGTGACCATTCGGCAAAAGGATTTGCGCGACGGCCTGCGCAAGACCTCCTACGCCATCTCGACCGACGAGACGCGCTACGTGCTCAACGGCGTGCTCTTCAGTTTCAAGGATAACAAGCTCACCCTGGTCGCGACCGACGGGCGCCGGCTGGCGATGCTCGATATCGATCTCGAGTTTCCGCGCAGCCACGAGGCCGATATCATCGTCCCGACCAAGGCGGTCACGGAACTGCAGCGCCTGCTGACCGAAGATGGCGATGTGCGAGTCAGCCTAACGAGCGGCCAGATTGCCTTCGACCTCAATAATACGCTCCTCGTTTCGAAATTGATCGAGGGAAATTATCCGAACTATCAGCCAGGTCATTCCGGCCGAAACGAAGGAGCGCGTCACGCTCGAGCGCGAGACATTCCTCAACTCGCTCAAGCGCGTTTCCCTTCTCGCGAGCGACAAGTCGAACTCGATCAAACTCAATTTCGCGAAGAACAACATCGACATTACGGCCAACACGCCGGAAGTCGGCGAAGCCAAGGAATCGCTCCCGGTAGCATACAAGGGCCGCGAGTTTTCGATTGCCTTCAATCCCGAATTCCTGATGGCGCCGCTCCGCAATCTGGCTGAGGACGAAATATTCCTCGATCTGATCGACGAGATGAGCCCGGGCGTGATCAAGATCCAGAGCCCGTTTCTCTACGTTCTAATGCCGATGCGGATCAGCTCGTAAGTTCGGCACAGGCCGCCAACACTTCGGCGACTCCGAGGCCTGCCATCTTTCCGGTAGCGGAATGCAAAACGCGCACTTGCGGATTGGCCGGAGCCCAGATGGCCGGATCGGTCGGCCCGAAAAGAAGCAGGCAGGATGTTCCAACGGCGGCGGCCAGATGCGAAATGCCGCTGTCGTGACCGACGAAAGCCGCGCAAGCCTGCAATCGAGCGGCGAGTTCGGTCAGATCCAGATTATTAGCCAACCTGATTCTTCCGTCCGGCAAAGCCTCAACTAATTGCCGGAGGCGTTCTTGGTCCGCTTCGCCTCCCACCAGCAACAGGCGCCGATCTTCCCTCGCCTCCAGCAAATCCCGCGCGAGCGCGATCCATCGGTTGATCGGCCAATTCTTCGTTTCGCTGCCACTGCCGGGATGAATCGCAACCAGCGCGCAATCGATAACTCGCGGTTCGTTAGGCTGAAGGTCGGCCGCCGCATCGTCCAGGTAAAGCGCCAGGCTTTCGAGCGGTCGGGCCAGCTCCCGGGCGGCATGTTCCAGGCCGCTGATCTTGGGTGAGCCGACGATCAAATTACGCACGCCGGCGCGGCGCAAGTTGCGGCCGAAAATCTCATCAGGATCGAAGAGGTAACTGACGACCTGCTGAAAGCTGCCAAAGTATTCAACCAAATCGGAAGCGAATTCGCCCTCTCGACTAAAGAAACTGGCCAGCGCGGCATACTCGATCGAACGCGTAGCGTCCGCATAGCCGCTCATCCGGGCAAGCGACGACGATGTGTTGATAACCGAGAATCTCAAGGTGGGCGCTCGGGAAAGCGTCCCGCAACAATTTGATCGCCGGCAAGGTGAGGATGAAATCGCCAATCGCGCCGCCGCGGATGACCAGGATGCGGCTCACTGGTTCAGCAATCGTTGGGGCGCGGCGAGGGCCTCGCAATTGCAATCCCGGCGAACTCACCATCAGGAAACTGGGAGGTCCTTCGCCGTCTGCGCGGCCCAGGCTGACAAAGCTGAGGAACGCGCCGTTTAATAAACGACCAAGGCACAGACCAAAATCGCCGCGCCGAAAACGAAGGCGAGCCCGGAAAGGATTCTCCATGCGTCCGATGCTTCTTAACGCCCCAGGCGATCTGATCGCGCAACAGATAAGGCATGGTCACCCAGATCAGTCCCTTCACGATCATGACGTAAGCCAGCACGGTCACCAATAAACGGCTCATTTCCGGGCGCAGGAAGGCCGCATCGAGCAACGGTTCGGCCGCAAGCAGGCAAAGAATGCCGAGGGCACGTACTGCCAGAAATTCATCGACGAAGCGCAGGACCAGGAAAAAGCCAATGGGCAGAATAATCAGCAGCGGCCGGCGAAAACTTGAGAATTCGCCCATCTCCATCGTCGCCAAAAGCCAGAAACTCCAAACCAGATCGATGGTCAATAAAAGTGCGCCCGCCGTTCTCGAGCGAGGAAACCGCGGCATGAAATTATGCGCCGGCAACAGGATCGCGAGCAAGCTAAGGACCGCTAGGATTGTCCCGGCGATCAATCCGGCTGCCTGCAAAGAAAGGTGATAAATCATGGAAACGCGGGGACGGGAGCTTCTGCCATCGGAGCAAAATGACAACTCCCGGCCACCTCCGTTTTGGTGCCAGAGAGGCTGAACCCGGTGGAGTGCGTGATTTGCAGGTTCAGCAATGCACCGATGTCAGTTTCAGACCCTTCGAAGACGACGATCTTGTTGCCCCGCGTCCGACCCGTTAGGCGAGAAGGATTGGTCCTGCTCGGCCCTTCGCATAGTATCTCCACCTCGCGGCCGACGAATCGCGCGCCAGTTTGCTTGGCGGCGGCATCGACTACCGTGAGCAAATCCTTGTTCCGGGCCTCTTTGACCAGCTCATCCAGCTGCAAGCCCATCACGGCAGCGGGCGTTTCGCTGCGTTTCGAATAGCGAAAGACGAAGGCGTTATCGAACCGGATATGCTCCACCAGAGCGCGCGTCTTTTTGTAATCCTCCTCGGTTTCGCCCGGAAAGCCGACGATGACGTCGGTCGTCAAAGCGATATCGCTGCGGATTGTTCGGATCTGGTCAACCAAGCGCAAATACTTCTCGGCGGTATAGGTGCGATGCATCGCCTTGAGGATGCGATCAGAACCGGATTGCAGGGGAAGATGAACGTGTTCGCAAAGTTTTGGCAGGTCCCGCAGCGCTGCGATCAGATCGGCACGAAAGCCGATCGGGTGCGGCGAAGTGAAGCGGAGCCGTTCCAAGCCATCAACCTCGTGGACTGCTTCGAGCAATTGCACAAAGGGGCTCTTGCCGCCGACTTTGGGGAATTCGTGCCTCCCGTAAAGGTTCACGATCTGGCCGAGGAGGGTCACCTCCTTCAGGCCGCGCGCGACCAATTCTCGCACTTCCCTGACGATCTCCGCAATGGTTCGGCTCCGCTCCGCGCCGCGGGTCCGCGGGACGATGCAAAAGGTGCAATGCATGTTGCATCCCTGCATGATGGACACGAACGCTGTCGCCTGTCGCGCGCGCAGGGTATGTTCCCGAATCGTTTCCTGCGATCCCGCTTCCTCTTCAACATCGACGATGGACCAACGCGGGTCGTCCATTCGTCGCGCCCGTTTTCGCTCCACCAACTCCGCAACGTAATCCGCGACGTGATGAAATTTTTGTGTCCCAACGACGAGGTCCAGGTGCGGTACCAACTGGAGCAGCTCAGCCCCGCGCGCCTGGGCCATACACCCGAGGAAACCGAAAACTGCCTCCGGACGCTCCCTGGCCATTCGGCCGAGCATCCCCATTTTGCCGAGCGCCTTTTGCTCCGCCATGTCGCGCACGCTGCAGGTGTTGAGGAGAACGACATCGGCTTCGGTTTCATTAGCCGCGGCCACATAGCCACGATCCAGGAGCGAACGCGCGACCTGTTCGGAATCGCGTTCGTTCATCTGGCAGCCGTAGGTCTTGATGAAAAATTTGGGCATCGAAGCGCGGCAACGATACACAAATGTGTCCTCCTGGCCACGTCAGGTGGCCGGAGCGGTCGTTAGGGAGGAGTCGCAAACCGATTTGGGAACGGGTCCGCTCGGAGCCGGTTTTTCCTCTCCTGCTCGGTCCAGGGGAAGGTTCCCGCTCGTTGAAGATCGCGCAGCCGATGACGCCGACGTTACGGGTGTTCCGATACTTTTCCTGCGCGTACGATTCCCGCACCGGGCTGAACTGGAACGCTGCCACCGCCTTGGTGCTCTGCCGAAAACCTTCCACTATCAGGGATCTATGAGGATCGATGACGTAGCCGCGCGCTTCTGGACTGATGCGGAGCGGCCATAATCACGTTAAGTCCGTCAACCGTTGTTTGAAAGGTTGACGTGACATGAAGCGATCGACAAGCCAAAAAGAAGGGAGAGGAAAAGGCGGCCCACTTTCATCATTCGAGGGTAACGCGAGCTTCCAGCTTGCAAATAACAGAGAGCAGGCTGGAAGCTTGCGCTACAAACATGGATCACAACACAGCAGCGGCCATCGGGATCATCGGCGGGAGCGGACTTTATCAAATCGAGGGTTTTTCCAACCCGCAGGAGCATACGGTGGAGACGCCGTTTGGCGCACCTTCCGACGTGATCGTGGGCGGCGAAGTCGCCGGCCGACGGGTCTACTTCCTTCCGCGGCATGGGCGCGGTCACCGGATCCTGCCGCATGAACTGAATCACCGCGCCAATATCTACGCGCTCCGCTCGTTAGGAGTGCGCTGGATCATTTGCGTAACCGCGGTCGGGAGCCTGCAGGAAAAATATGCACCGCGCGATGTGCTGCTACCCGATCAATTTTACGATCGAACCAGTCAGCGGGCAGACCACACCTTCTTCGGCGCCGGGATCGCAGCCCATATCACCTTCGCCGAGCCGATCTGCACGCCTCTGCGCGACCTGCTCGCGGAGGCCGTAGAATCGTTAGGCGTGGCCTGTCATAACGGCGGCACCTACGTCAACATGGATGGACCTGCTTTTTCCACTCGCGCGGAATCGGAACTAAATCGGCGGCATGGCTTCGATGTCATCGGCATGACCAACCTGCCGGAAGCGAAGTTGGCGCGCGAAGCAGAGATTGCTCTCGCCACCATGGCTATGATCACGGATTACGATTGCTGGAAGCTGGAGGAAGAACCGGTCTCGGCGCAGACCGTGATCGAGCATTTGCTGGCCAACGCAGAGACCGCCAGAAGCGTTCTCGCGGCCATTATTCCACGGATCCCGACAGAGCCGAACTGGCCGGAGCATCGCGCCCTCGATTCGGCATTGGTCACCGATCGCAAGCTCTGGCCGATGGCCACGTGCGAAAAGCTAAAGGCGATCCTGGCACGCTTCGATTGACGAGGATTCTGCGCCTAAGAGGACGGCGCAAAAAGGCACGCGGCTTCAAACTTGACGCGCGTTTCAAATGAGTACTTGCAGCCTCTATTCAAAATATAGTAATTATAACGGGATCGAGCAAAACCGTGTGTTGAGCTCGAATCGGAGGTAAAAAATGAAAACCAAAATTGCCCTCAGTTTGCTCCTCGCCCTGGCCGTGTTGCCGGCCTGCACGACAACCACCAGCACCACGAGCAGCAGCGACTACAAGAGCGCACGCTACGCCAATAGCGCGGTCGGGACAGAGCCGGCACCACCGGCGGAAGGCCCGGAAGCGGATATCCCGTCGGAAGGTCCGGCGAGTGTGACCGCCAACCCTGCCTACATCCCAACCCCGCTCCTGCGCACCTCGGCCGCGGCCAGTCCGTAGGAAGCGGATTGCGGCGACCGCCGCCGACCGGTTCGCAGTCGGAACCTCGCGCTACCGGCCGAGGCGCCCGATCGCCTCGCCTAACGACGCGATCTGGAGAGCGGAATGGGCCGCACTGATCGTGACCCGAAGGCGCGCCGACCCTTTAGCGACGGTCGGGTAGCGAATCGCCGGGATGAAAAACCCTTCCTGGCGGAGGGCTTTGGCCAGGTCGAGCGCCTGCTCTTCGTCCCCCACAATCCAGGGGATGATCGCACCTCCCGGTTTGCCAAAGTTCGCGCCTGCGGAGGGGAGCAGTTTCCGGAATTGGACGATCCGTTTCCACAGCAGCTTGCGGCGCGTTTCGCCCTCGTCCGACAGCAGAAAACGAATCGCCGCAGTGGAGGCCGCCGCCAGAGCTGGTGGAGGAGCGGTCGAGAAAATGAAGGATCGGGCGCGGTTGATCAGCCAATCGATGAGGCTGCGCGACCCGCAAACGTAAGCGCCACTCACTCCGAGCGCTTTACTCAAGGTTCCCATCTGGACGTCGACTTTCTCCTCCAAACCCAGCTCGGCGGCCAACCCGCGGCCGTTCGGCCCCAGCACGCCGACCGCATGCGCCTCGTCGAGCAGAAGCTGGGCGCCAAAGCGTTCCTTCAGCTCAACCAACTCGCGCAGCGGCACGCGGTCCCCATCCATGCTGAAGACCGACTCAGTCACGACCACCACGCGCGCATCGGGGTGCTCCCGCTTGGCCCATTCCAGGTGACTCTCCAGTTTACCGAGATGGTTATGCGGGAAAACGCGCAGGGTGGCGCCACTCAGCCGGGCACCGTCGACCAATGAAGCATGGCAAAGCTTATCCAATACTACGACGTCCTGCTTCGAAGCCAGCGCAGGCAGTGCGCCGACGGCGGCCGCGTATCCGCTGCTAAAGGCGATTGCGGCCGGCGCGCGTTTCCATTTGGCCAGCGCCATCTCGAGCGCCACATGCGGCGTTTGCGTTCCGCTGATCAAACGGGAGGCGCCCGCCCCAACCCCAAACTCCTCGATCGCCGCGATGGCGGCCTGACGCAAAATCGGATCCGCTGCCAGCCCGAGATAATCGTTTGAGGAAAAATTAATCAGTTGGCGGCCGACGATCTGGACCTCGGGACCCTGGGCGCTGCCGATCTCGCGCAATTTGCGATGGAGCGAACGCGTCCGCAGCGCTTGCAGTTGCTCTTGAAAAAGTTCGCGTCATCGCGCGCGCCCCCTCGGTCGCGTGAGTTACATCTTCCTCAGACCCCACGAAAGCAAGGCCGAAGCGTCTTCCCAGACGCGCGCCTTGCTGTCGCCGAGGACCACGACGATGACATCACGCCCCGGAATCGTGCCGCTGGCGATGAGGCAATGCCCGGCCGCTTCGGTGTAGCCGGTTTTCATCCCGTTACAATACGGCAGGCGCTTGAGCACCTTGTTCGTGTTCTCCAACTCGCGGGTGCGCCCATTGGCGTAACGAAAAACAAGCTGCGGCAGACAAACGATCGAGCGAATGGTCGGGTTCGCATAGGCAGCCCGGGCAATGATCGGGCCAGGTCGCGCGCGGTCGAATATTGGTCGGGAATCGGAAGCCCGTTTGGGTTGACAAAATTGGAGTGAATGGCGCCGAGCGAACGGGCCTTCGCATTCATCTTCTCGGCGAAAAGCTCGATGCTGCCGGCATTGTCGCGGGCCAGGCAACGGGCGACATCGTTAGGGCTTTTCACCAGCAAGGCGCGCAGCAGGTCGATGCGCTGATAGGTGTCGCCCGGCTTGATGTTCAATCGAACCGGTTCCGCCTGAGTGTCGATCGGCTGCACCCTTACCCGACGGTCGAGATAACCTTCCTCGGCCACGATCAACGCGGTCAGCAACTTCTGGGTGCTGGCCGCGGCCCGGGTTGCATCCGCATTTTTTTCGTAGAGGACCTCGCCGGTCCGCGCGTCCTCGACAATGACGGAGGCGGCCCGCGTCTTCGGGGCGCTCAGGTCAGAACCGAATTCTCCACTTCGATAGGCGACCGCCCATTCAGGTTCGTCCGCTACCGCGGTCGCGCGGCGGACCTGGCGGCTCTTAGATTTCGCCGCCGCGCCGCAGGGGAGCGCAAGCGTCACCGCCAGGGCGAGGCAAAGCAGGGGAATGGCCCGGCGAATCATAGCGCTGATATTAGAAGCAAATGGCAGGCCGAAGCAAGCCTAACGATCAGCGCCGCGCTGAATCAGCTCGATTTCGTAGCCCTCTGGCGCATCGATAAAAGCGATTGCGCCACCCTTGCCATTCGGATGCGGGCCGTCGGAGAGCGGATAACCCTTGGCCGCCGTCTGCTTCGCAAACTCTTCGATATCGTCGACTTCGAAAGCGAGATGGGTCAGATCAGGTCCGACCACGATCGGTCCACTTTCATCGAATTTGCAGAGCTCGATTTCCTCCTCGCTGCCCGGGGCCTTGAAGAAAACCAATTGCGAACCGCGACCGGAAGTATGCCGGCGCACTTCCTCCAATCCGAGCACATCCCGATAAAAGGAAACCGTCTTTTCCAAATCGCTGACCCGATAACGCGTGTGCAAAAGCTTTTTGATCATCGCTATCTTATTGCGCCCAACGAGGCTTAATTTCAAATTCGGCGCACTCAAACGGCTCTCAAAATCATGCTTTGTCTCGGAATCGATAGCGGCACCAGGAGCACCAAGGCCCTCGTTCTCGACATCGAATCGGGCGAGGTACTCGCGCTCGCCCAGCGCAGCTATGGCACGATCGAAGGCCTGCCCCCCGGTCATGTGGAACAGGAGCCGCGCCTCTGGATTGAGGCGGCCGAGGAGACCATCGCCGAGTGTCTCGAGAAAGTGGGCGAACGCCGCGCGGAGATCAGCGCGATCGGCGTCAGTGGCCAGCAACATGGGCTGGTCGCGCTCGACGAAGCCAACGAGCCACTGCGCCCGGCGAAACTCTGGTGTGACGTTTCGACCGAGGAGCAGTGCGAGAAATTCAATCAGGAATTCGATGGCCCCGAAGGCCTGATCGAGCGCATCGGCAATCCGATGCTGCCCGGTTACACCGCGCCCAAACTGCTTTGGTTGAAGGAAAACGAGCCGGCCAATTTCCGCCGCCTAACGAGCATTCTGCTCCCGCACGACTATCTTAATCTTTGGCTGACCGGCGAACGCCAGATGGAGTACGGCGATGCTTCCGGAACCGGTTTGATGGATGTCCGCACTCGCCAGTGGTTTAAGCCGATCTTGAAATTCATCGACCCAAAATTGGAGTCGAAGCTACCCCCATTGCGATCGTCACAACGCCCGGCGGGCTTGTTGCGCAGCTCGTTGCGCGATGAGTGGGGATTGGCGGCGGACGCCTTGGTCAGCGCCGGCAGCGGCGACAACATGATGAGCGCGATCGGCACCGGCAACATCCGTCCCGGCGTGGTCACGGTCAGCCTCGGCACCTCGGGGACCATTTGCGCCTTCGCGAGGGAGCCGATCATCGATCCCAAGGGCGAGGTCGCGGCCTTCTGCGATGGCACCGATCATTGGCTGCCGCTGGTTTGCACGATGAATGCGGCGGTCGCGACGGAGCAGGTGCGAACCTTATTTGGCTGGGAAATCCCCCTGATGGAGGAGCGGGTCGCCGTCCGTTCCGGCAGGAGCGGGCGGGATCATGTTCCTGCCCTATCTGCAAGGCGAGCGGACTCCCAACCTCCCTAAAGGCGTGGGGGTCTTTCATGGCCTAACGACCGAAAACATGAAGCCGGATTTCATGGCCCGCGCGGTGGTCGAAGGCGTGACGCTCGGGCTCGCCTACGGTCTGCGCCGTTTCAAGGATCTCGGGATCGTGCCGGAAGAAGTGCGCCTCACCGGCGGAGGGAGCAAGAGCGCCGTCTGGCGGCAGATCGCCGCAGATGTTCTCGGTTTTCCGACCGTTGCCTTGAAGGTGACGGAAGGGGCGGCGCTTGGCGCTGCGATCCAGGCAGCGTGGACCTATTGCCAGGTCAAAGGCAAACCGCTCAAACTGGAAAAGCTGGTCGATGATTTGGTGATGGTGAAAAAAAAGACGCGGGTCGAGCCCAACAAAGAAAGGCGAGCGATCTATCGTGAACTGCTCCTCCGCCAGGTGACCTGACGAAAAAGCTAAAGACCGGCGGTTATCTGTGAGGAGGACGAATTCCCCCATTCCAGCTGGGCGTGAGATCTCAAAGGCCAGTAGCGCCCACATCCGGTATAGAGTGCGGGCACTTCCTGTGGTTCTGTAGCGCGAAATGAAACTCGTCATCGCCGCGACCGGCGCCAGCGGCACGATCTACCTGCAGCGTTTGCTCGATCAAATCGACGCGGCGGCCAACGAGGTGCACCTCGTTCTCAGCGGGCACGCCAAGCAAGTCGCCGCCCAGGAAGTGGATCAGCTCAAGGTGCCGGCCGGCGTCGCGCAACATGCAGAGAATGACTTGAACGTTCCATTCGTTAGCGGTTCGGCCCGCTTTGATGCGATGGTCGTTGTTCCCTGCTCAATGGCGACGTTAGGCCGAATCGCTTCCGGCACGAGCGATAGCGGGTTGCTGCGCGCGGCCGACGTTTTCCTGAAAGAGCGTCGCAAGTTGATCCTCGTCCCGCGCGAGACGCCCTGGAGTCTGATTCACGCGCGTAACATCGTCACCCTGCTCGAAGCCGGCGCGATCGTCCTCCCGGCGATCCCTTCGTTCTACAGCCGGCCGCAGTCGGTCAGTGAGGTGGTCGACACGGTTATCTGGCGTATTCTCGATCAGATCGGACTACCGAATCCGCGCGCTTACCGCTGGAAAGACGAGGGCGCGCCGACCACTAAGCCTTGAAAATCGAAGGCTGGCGCGCGCGGTGCCTGGTCGCTTTCGGTCATCGCTTGTTGCAAATCTGGGCGCGCACTCTGCGCTTCCAGATCGATGACCAGGCCAACGTGGTGGGAGCCCCGCCTAACGAGCGCTACATTGGCGCGCTCTGGCATAACCGGCTCCTCCTTCTTCCCTTTCGTCCTCAAGCGCTATCTCCCCGCCCGCCAGGGGGCGGCGCTGATCAGCACCAGTCGCGACGGCGCCATCCTGGCCGATTTGGTCGAGCGCTTTGGTTTTGAAGTCGTTAGGGGATCCAGTTCGAAAAAAGGAGCGAGCGCCATCCGCCGGCTGGCCGAAGTAATCGCGAGCGGTCGAGACGTCGTCATTACTCCCGATGGTCCGCGCGGCCCCGCCTACGAACTCGGTCAGGGCATCGTCTTTCTCGCTCAGCAATCGGGCGCGCAAGTCGTGCCGGTCAATATGGAGTATTCGAGCTGCTGGCGCCTCAAGAGCTGGGATCGCTTCATCTTGCCGAAACCATTTTCCAGCGTTCGCGTTATCTTTGGTCCGCCGCACCGCGTTGGCGCGACCAGGACGGAGGAGGAATTCGAGCGGGAACGCCAGCGTTTGCAGACGGCGATGATCCAGCTAGTGGAGATGCGATGAAGTTGATCGATGGCCGCATCACGGCCGAGAAAGTCTATGCCGAGTTACGCGATGAAATCGAAAGGCTAAAAGCGGAAGGAACCACGCCGGGGCTGGCGGTCGTGCTGGTGGGCGACGATCCCGCCTCACGCGCCTACGTTCGCTCGAAGGACAAGATGTGCCGCGAGCTGGGCCTCCATTCGGTAAAGCTCGAGTTGCCAGATGACACCACCCAGGCCGATCTACTGGCGCGGGTAGAGGAACTGAATCACGACCCGGCGATCCACGGCATCCTCGTGCAATCACCGCCCCCGCCGCAGATCGACGAAGCCGCCATTATTCGCGCGCTCGATCCGGTCAAGGATGTCGATGGTTTTCATCCGATCAATATCGCCAAACTCGCGCTCGGCGATGAGACCGGTTTCGTGCCCTGCACCCCGCTCGGGTGTTTGCGCTTGTTGCGCGAAAGCGAAGTCGAAATCAGCGGCGCGCACGTCGTCGTCCTCGGTCGCAGCATGATCGTGGGCAAACCGCTCGCGTTGCTTCTCATGCAGAAAGGAGTCGATGCAACGGTCACGGTGGTGCATTCCCGCACCCGCAACCTCCCTGAGATTACCCGCTCGGCCGACATTCTGGTCGCGGCCATCGGCCGGGCCGGATTCGTTAGGGGCGAACAGGTTCGGGAGGGCGCGGTCGTGATCGACGTCGGCATTAACCGGGTCGAGGACCCGACGGCGAAACGCGGTTACCGGTTGGTCGGCGACGTAAATTTCGAGGAAGTGGCGCCGAAAACCGCCGCCATCACGCCGGTGCCGGGCGGAGTGGGCCCGATGACGATCGCGATGCTGATGTCGAACACGGTCAAGGCGGCACGACTTTCGAAGTCAAGAACGTCAACACCCGTTTCTCGTTAGGCAAGAAGCGGAGCAGAGCGGTGGTGAGGCGCGGATGCTCGACGGCGCGGCGGGCGAGAGCGTTGATCCAGAGCCGACCGGCATAAAGCTGGCGGTGCGCAGACGCATATTGGCGATAATCGCCAGCCTGGATGGCGGCGGCGGCCAGCTCGCCGGAACGAAGCGCGTAGTAGATTCCCTCGCCGGTGAAGGGCTCGACCACCCGGGCCGCGTCGCCGACCAGAAACAACCCGGGCCGACCCGGTGGAAGGGCGGCGCGGGCGAGCGGCGCGATCGTGCGCCAACTGTGATCGGTGGCGATCGCGAATTCCTCCTCGGCCCAGCGACGGATCGCTGGGAGATCGTCAGGCCGGCTGACCAGGCAAAGATTGAGCAGACCATCACCGACCGGCGCCTGCCCGGAATAACCTTCGCGCAGCAGTTGCAGAACAATGCGATCGCCGAAGTTGGCCGGCAGCGGAATATGCGTTTGCAGCGCGACCCGATCGCGCCCCTTGCGCGGCATCAGGTGGCAAAGCCGCGCCACGGTGGAGTTGCGACCGTCCGCCGCGACCAGAACGCGCGCGCTCTCCTCGAAATGTTCCGTCCGGACTTTCCAATTTCCACCCCGATCGACGGAGAGGAGCGTTTCGCCTTCCCGCACTTCCGCACCTAACAATCGCGCGCGGCGGAGCAAGATCTGATCGAGGACGCTGCGCCGGATAGCGATCTCCGCATTTTCCCCGGCGGGCAAAGGCGCGCTCACCTTGCGTCCGCCCACCCCGATGAAATCGACCGTCGCCAATTTGCCATAGGGCGCGGCCCGCACTGCCGCCGCCACGCCGAGACGCTCCAGGACTGGCCAGCAAGTCGGGTTGAGGCAATCACCGCATACCTTTTCTCGCGGAAAATGCGCGCGCTCCAGGACGAGCGTGCGCAATCCGGCCACCGCGCAAGATGCGGCGCAACTTGCCCCGGCCGGACCGCTTCCCACGATGGCGACATCCCACATTTTCGAGTACCTCTCTCAGCTCCGTGCCGCTGTCGAAGGAAAAGCCAGATCTGAACAAGAAAGTGCACGAGGTGCCGCACAAGCCAGGCGTCTATCTGATGCGCGACCGCTTCGGCCGCGTCATCTACGTGGGCAAAGCGCGCGACCTGCGCAAACGGGTCGGCTCCTATTTCATGCCGTCGAAGATGGCGGTGGCTGACTTGAAGACGCGCGCGCTGCTCGAGGCGGTCTGGGACTTTGAAACGCACACGGTGGCGAGCGAACCGGAATCGCTCCTCCTCGAAGGCAAGCTGATCAAGGAATATCGACCGCGCTACAATATCTCGTTTCGCGACGACAAGCGCTTCCTGGTGGTGAAGGTAGATCCAACAGAGGAATGGCCACGTTTCCGGCTGGCGCGTTTCAAGAAGGACGATGGTGCGCGCTACTTCGGACCCTATGCCCATGCTGGCGCACTGCGGCAGACACTCAATTTCATGCGGAAAAAATTCGGCGTCCTGACTTTTGGGCGCGGCTCGCCGACGGAGCGCGAGCTGAAGTCATCGACTTACCAGGTCCCGATGCGGTTAGGTGAGATCGATGCGGAAACCTATCGGCAACGGGTCGCGCAGGCGGCGGAATTTTTGGAAGGCCATTCACGCGAAATGATGAACGCGGTCGAGGAAGAGATGCAGAAAGCGGCCGCCAAACTCGATTTCGAGAAGGCGGCCGAGCTGCGCAACATGCTGGAGGATTTGCGCCGCACGACCAAACCAATGCGGCGCTTCACCCGTCACAGCCTGCCGAGCACGATCGATCCGGTGGCCGATGTCAAGGCGCTGGCTGACGCGCTGCAGCTCGCGAGCCTGCCCAAAGTGATGGAGTGCTTTGATATCTCAAACATCTCCACCACGCACGTCGTCGCCTCGATGGTTTCTTTCCGCGACGGGGTGCCGGATAAGAATAACTATCGGCGTTACCGGATCCGGACGGTGGAAGGCCAGGATGACTTTGCCAGCATGGCAGAGGTCGTGAGGCGACGTTATGCGCGTGTGCTGTTGCAGGCGCGCGAGGCGAATCCGGATGCGGCCGAGTATTCGCAAGAGGGCCCGGCAGAGGCGATGGCGCGGCTCACAAACGTTTGTCGTCCCGAACCGCCGCAGGACGGTGAGGGACCTCACCAGGGGCGTGCCGCGTCCTCCGCGGAAGCGACAGCGAGCGAAGCCAGGGAGGTCCCTCTCCGCGCTGCGCCGGTTCGGGATGACAATAGAGAGAACGCGCCGCCGTTCGTTCGCTTGCCGGATTTGATCATCGTCGATGGAGGCAAGGGCCAACTCTCATCCGCCTGCCGGGAATTGCAGCGGCTCGGTCTGCACGATCTCCCGATTATTGGGTTGGCAAAGGAATTCGAAGAAATCTATCGCCCCGGCCGCGCCCTGCCGCTGCAACTCCCGGCGGATTCCGGCGCGCTTGCGCCTGCTCCAGCGCATCCGCGACGAGGCGCACCGTTTTGCCAATACCTATCATCAGCTCCTGATGAAAAAAAGGATCGGCGAGAGCGTCCTCGATGATTGTCCGGGAGTGAGCCAGAACCGCAAAAATCTCCTCCTGCGAAAGTTCGGTTCCGTGCAACGGCTGCGCAAAGCGAGCGTCGAACAAATTGCATCGACCGAAGGGATAGGCCAGAAGTTGGCGGAGGAAGTCCATCGCTTCCTCGCTTCGCACTAAACGTCCGCAGACTCACGCCACTTGAAATTGCTCCAGCCTTTCTCTCTGCCGATCGCCTGCCGGCATCTGCCGATCGTTCTCCTTTTGGGCGCATCGATCGCTGGAGCGCAGGAGGAAGTTTCTGCGCCCACGCCCGAAACTGCAGCGACCCCGTTTGAGGAAACGATCAAGCCGACCTGGGAAACACAGAAACAGGCGCGAACCTACGTGCTCGATATTCCCGCTCCGCGCGGCCAGATTACCGACCGCCACGGCGCCCCGCTGGCGCAGAACAAACTGAGCTACAACCTCACGGTCGACTTCCCCACCCCGCTCGATTTTTCCGACGCCCAGGCGTTGACCTACGCGCGGCAAAGGATCCGAGCCGCCGAAAAATCGCTCGATCACCCTCTGCAGGTCAGCGACGACGCGATCCTTCGGCATTATCACAATCGCGGCTTTCTTCCCTTCGAGATCGCGCAGAACCTGAGCGCGAGCTGAGCTCAACTCTTTGCAGAGTCGGCTCCCGCCGGGGCTCTCCCTGAAGCCGATTTACCTGCGCGTTTATCCAAACAAAAGCGTGGCCGGACAAGTCATCGGCTATACCGGGCGGACGAGCCGGAACGCCGACGGCATCATTCAAAACGGCCAGGTGCTCTGGCCCGAAACCGAGGGCCGCGAAGGCCTGGAGTTGACCTTCAACAGCATGCTGACCGGGCGGCACGGAAAATATAAGGTGACCTTCGACCGCGACGGCCGGAAAACCTCCGAGCGCATCGTGGAGCCGCCGGTGCCCGGCTACAACGTGGTAACCACGCTCGATCTGAAGCTGCAGGAGATGGCGGAAAAGGCGCTTGGCGGCGAAAGCGAAACGGGGCGCGATCGTGCATCTTGATCCGAACACCGGCGATATCCTGGCATTGGCTTCCTGGCCGACCTTTGACCCCAACGAATTCATTCCTTCCATCTCCACGGCCAAATTCAAGGCAGTTGCAGGACGATCCCAACATTCCGCTCCTTCCCCGTGCTTATCGCTCGGCCTATCCGCCCGGCTCCACTTTCAAGGTCGCGGTCGGGCTGGCGGCGTTTGAGAGCAACACCATAACACCGCACGATCAATACGAATGCGTGCCCGGCGATGGATGTGGCAACGTCACTTTCCACAACTGGAAGAAAACCTGACCGCGGCTCGCTCAACTTCGTCCAGGCCTTGACCGAATCTTGCGACACCTGGTTTTACCAGGTCGGCATTCAAGACCGGCGCGGCCCCGATCCTCGATTGGGCCGCCAAGCTGGGTTACGGCGCCAAGTGCGGCATTCCCTTGAAAGGCGAGGCGGACGGGCGCTTGCCTAACGACGACTACATGAAGGCAACCCACGGCCGGCGGATCCTCAATGGCGACATCGCCAATCTCTCGATCGGCCAGGGCGACGTCCTCACCACCCCGCTGCAGATGGCACAGTCGATGGCGATCGTGGCTAATGGCGGGACCTTTTATCAGACCCGCCTGGTCCAGCAGGTGCAGACGGTCAGCAATGAGATCGTGGCGGCCTATTCTGTGCGAGCGAAGAAAACGATCGATGCCACCCGATGGTGATGGAGCAGATCCACACTGCGATGGTGGATGCGGTCAATGCACCGGCCGGGACGGCGCACCAGGCGAGCCTGGACAAGGTGTCAGTGGCGGGAAAACAGGCACCGCGCAATGGGGACCGAAGGAACGGGAGCGAACCGCCGCCTGGTTTGCGGGCTTTGTCCCAGCCGAGCATCCGCAATATGCGTTTGCCGCCCTTTACGAGGGCGACGTGGGGAGCAACGCTCACGGTGGATCCGCCGCGGCGCCGATGATCGGCCGAATCCTGCGCCAGGTCTACGGCGAGCGCGGGGAAAAAAAGAGTTCGGACGACGATGAGTCTGATTGATCACGGCTCCAAGGCTGTCCTCCCGAGCCGCTCGGGATACAAGACTTTGGTTAGGCGGTAGCACCGGCTGGGCGCTCGACCGGGTCCATCGTGCCCTTGAACTTTGGCTCCTCGCGCTCGACACCAAAGTTATCTGCATAAAGCTCCGCAATCTTCTCCATTTCATCGCTCGTCAGGACGGGCGTCTCCGGGGCTTTCGCGAATTCGATCAGCTGCTCCTGGTTGTAAATATTTGGCAGGGTCGAGGCGACACGCTCATCGGCCAGCAGCCATTGCAAGGCGGCCTGACCGAGAGATCGCTCGGCGCTTTCCAGGAAACGAAGGCGATCGATTTTCTTCACCCCGTTGAGCAGCCAGCTGCGGGGGCGATGATTGCGATGGTCGTTAGGCGGGAAAACCGTCTCGGCGGTGTAACGACCTTCCAGCATGCCCGACGAGTGAGTCACGCGGATGAGGAACATGGTGTCCCTGGCCGCCTCGGTGGCCGCGTCCTGCATCGCCTTCCCGGGATGTTGCTCGAGCATGTTATAGATGTGCTGCACGCTCGTGATTTCGCGTTCGCGAATGCAATTGACGCCCTCATAGAGCCAGCCCACCGCCGGGCCGAGCGCGATTCCGTAGTAACGAATTTTTCCCTGCGCCTTGAGCTGTTCGAGGGTTTTCCAGACGGCATCGTCGTATACCTGTTCCATCCGCACGTTATGCAGCTGGAGAAGATCGATCCGGTCGGTTTTCAGACGCTGGAGCGCCGCATCCGTCGCCCTCACGAGAGCATCAGGTGAGAAATCCTGCGGGATTTCGCGCTGGCCGCGACCGCGGTTTTCACCATGGGTGACAAAGTCGTAGCCGATCTTGGTTGCGATTGTGATCTCGTCGCGGTTTTTCGGGAAAGCCTTCGCGATCAGCTCCTCACTCAGGCCGTTGCCGTAGGTATCGGCGGCGTCGAAAAGCGTAATCCCGAGATCGAGCGCCTTATGCATAAGAGCGATCGCTTCACTTTCGGTGAAGCTGCCCCACCAACCGGTCGAGATCGTCCAAAGCCCGAAGCCAACCTCGCTCACGGTCAGATCGGTATTTTTGTAGGTGCGAAATTTCATCGCTAAAACTTACCGCGAACCGCTCGAATGCACGCGAAGATTTGCGCAAAGACTTGCGCGCCATTCCCTCAGCGCAAGCCAGTTCCGGATCATCTCCACCGCTCATGACAAAGTCGCGGCCTTGGAGTTAATTGGAGTCACATGACCGTCGCACCTGCCTCCAGCGCTCTCCTCATTGTAGGCCACGGCTCGACCGTGAATCCCGACTCCAGCGAGCCGAGCCTCGTGCAGGCGACGGCGATCAGGGAAAAGGGCGTATTTCAAGAGGTAGCCAGCTGCTTTTGGAAAGAAGAGCCGAGCCTGCGAGACGCACTCCTTTTCTTCGACGAACCTGATATTCGCGAGGTTTATGTGGTCCCGAACTTCATTAGCGAAGGCTATTTCACCCAGACGGTCATTCCGCGCGAACTGGAATTGGATGGTCGCCTAACGACACGGACCAGCGGACAGATCTGGAAATATTGTGAGCCGGTGGGAAATCACCCTGCGATGACGGACCTACTCCTGCGCCGTGCGCGGGAGATCGCCCCCGGCGTCCCAGAGAGGGAGACGACCCTGCTCATCGTCGGGCACGGGACCGCCCTGAATGACAACAGCGCGATTGCGGCCAAGCGGGAAGTGGAGAAGATCGCGGCGCTGGGCTGCTATGCTTCGGTGCAAAACGCCTACATGGAGGAAGCACCGCTGATTGCCGGTTGGGTCAGCCTAACGACGACGCCGAACGTCGTGGTCGTGCCTTTCTTCATCTCCGATGGATTACACAGCTACCAGGACATCCCCGTGCTGCTCGGGATCGAGCCGGAGCCGACTGCGGCAGCCAGTCAGCGCTCCATCTTCCGTCGCAACCCACACCAGCTTCACGGCCGCAATTTGTTCTACGCGAGCGCAATCGGAACCGAGCCGCAGTTTGCCGAAATTATTCTGGAACAGGCGGCGGCATTCGACGCGGCCGCCCTTGATCTCAGCCCGATTGTGTAAACTGTTCTTCTTACCGGCACTTTGAAAACAGATTCCACCAAGCTTTTGCAGGATCTGGCAGCCTACCTCCTGGCTGCGCCGAAGATCCCCGAAACGGTTAAGCGCGCGGCCGAGATGGTCCGATCCGAGCGCCAATATCGATGGATCGGGGTTTACAAAATTGAGCGGGGGGATTTCGTGATTGTGGCCGGGACGGGCGACGATCCGCCGACCTACGCTCGCTTCCCTATCACGCAGGGTCTTTGCGGAGTAGTGGCCGAATCGCGTGAGACGCTGATCGTAGGCGATGTGCGGAATGATGCACGCTGGTTGCCGGCTTTCGGAACGACCCGATCGGAGATCGTGGTTCCGATTCTCTGCGAGACAAATGACCGGGTCGTCGGCATGATCGACGTAGAGAGCGACAAGCTGGATGCCTTTTCCGACGACGATCGCGATTTCCTCGAACACGTCGCAGTCGTGATGGCGGGAAAGCTCTGCACCGCGAAGAAAAAGAAAGATGCCGTCGCGGATTGAGCGGGTGCTCGGCCAATGGCTGGCATCCGGCGCCCGCGGTCTCGGGCAAGTCTCGATCCTTCAAGAGGGTGACCGTTTCGTTCTTTGTCACCGGGAGGATGAGGCGGCCAGGGATGCCGAGGTGTTCCAGTCGCCTAACGACGCCGCCGAGATCGCGCGGCTCGACGATGCCGGGCAATATCGCCCGCTCAAGACAGCCCCCAATCTTCGGCACGGCTGGCGGCTGGAAATTGGCGGTCTGGCAGATTTGCGGTCAGCGCTGGAGGGATTTTATCCGGGGCGCCTGGCTTCCCTCGCCGCTTGGGAGGCGAACCGGCTTGCCACTACTCCGCTGCGCGGCACGCTCAATCGCCAGACCGGTATGTATCGGGCGGCGGCCAGGATTTCCGATGACGAAGCGGACGCGCTGGTCGGTCGGTTTTGCCGGTCACAAGGGGGCGAGCCGGGCTGCCTGCGCACCATCCTCTGGAGCCGCGACGAGAGCAAGGCGCGTCCCTCCTTGCGACTTCCGCTCGACAAATTCATTGCCCCACTCGATCAAACCGGACGTGGTGAAAACGTGATGCCGCTGCTCTGCCAGGAAGCCTGCAACCTGCTCGTGGCGGCCGCGCGCGAGGTCGTGAAGAGTTCGTCAGCCCCGGCGGCGTGAAGCAGATCTACCGCGCGAAGACCGTTGTCACCATGGACGGCCCGCCCGTCGATGACGGGGCGGTGGCAGTCGAGGGCGATCGGGTTGTCGATGTCGGACGATACGACGAACTCTGGACGCGGCAGAGCGGGCCGACCACTGACCTCGGCGAGGTCGTGTTGCTCCCCGGCCTGATCAACGCGCACTGCCATCTCGACTTCACCGCGTTGCGCGGCGCGATTGCGCCCCAGCGTTCGTTTGCAGATTGGATTTTGCAGATCAACGCGCTGCGTCACGAGTTGTCGGGCGATGATTTCCTCGCCTCGATTGCGCGCGGCTTTGCCGAGGCGCGTCGTTGGGGAACAACCACCGTCGCCAATATCGAGTCGATGCCCGCCCTCCTAAACCGTCTGCCGCCGCCGCCGCTCCGGACCTGGTGGTTGGCAGAACTGATCGACGTCCGCCCGCGCCTTTCCCCACCCCAAATGATTGAGGACGCGCTTTCGTATTTTCAGGGAAAGGAAAATTGGCTGGGTGGCTTCGGGTTGAGCCCGCACGCGCCCTATACCGTCTCGCCTGAGCTGTCCCAAATCGCCAGGGAGGCAGCGGCGCGCCACGATCTTTTGCTCACCATGCACCTGGCTGAGTCGGCGGAGGAAATGCAGATGTTTCGCGACGGTGACGGCCGGCTTTTCGATCTCCTGCGAAGTCTCGGCCGCCCGATGGCCGACTGCGGCGATGGAAAGACGCCGCTCGCCTACATGCTGGAGCGGCAAGTGATCGACGAAAATTGGATCCTAGTGCACTTGAACGAGCTCGCGGAGGGAGATTTCGCGCTCCTCGAGCGAGCGCCGCGCTTCCACATCGCCCATTGCCCGCGGAGCAGCCGCTATTTTCAGCATTCGCCTTTTGCGATGCGCCGGCTGATCGACCTCGGGTTCAACGTCTGCCTTGGGACAGACAGTCTCGCGAGCAACGACTCGCTCGATCTTTTCGCAGAAATGCAAACGGTGCGCCATTCGCATCCGTGGATTGAGCCCGAAAGAAATCCTGGAAATGGTGACCGTAAATGGAGCGCGCGCGCTTCGGCAGGAGATGAATCTGGGAAAAATACGTGCCGGTTATCAGGCCGATCTGATTGCTCTCGCAATTGAGAAACCGGCGGCCGACATTTTCGAATCGATCGTCGCCTGGCAGGATTCGGTGTCCTGGATGCTGGTCGCCGGTTCCCCGCCCCCCTCGGTTGAATGGCGCAAATTCTCATATTTGCCTTTTCTTTTCTCATCCGTGAAATAGTCTCCGCCCTGAGAATATGGCCAAGATAATCATCATAGACGACGAGCCGGCAATGGTGGAGGTCATCGTGACCCTCTGCCGCGAAAAAGGTCACCAGGTTTTCCCGTTTAGCTCGGCAGCGAAGGCCGTGGAGCAGATGGAAGCGATCGAGCCCCAGATCGTCATCACCGACGTCAAGATGGAGTCGATGAGCGGCTTCGATGTGCTGCGCCACGTGAAGGAAAATCACAAGCAAACGCTCGTCATTTTGATCACCGCCTACGCCTCGGTCGACACCGCGATCGAGGCGATGAAGATGGGGGCGCACGGCTACGTGCCGAAGCCCTTCAAGATCGACGAGCTGCAAATGACGGTGCAGCGCGCGCTCGAATTCCAGAGTGCGCGGCAGGAAAACACCTACCTGCGCAAGGAGCTCAAGAACAAATACAAGTTCGAAAACATCATCGGCTCGAGCCGCAAGATGCAGATCGTTTATAACCTGATTAACAAGGTGGCCGACACCGACAGCACCGTCCTGATCCAGGGCGAGAGCGGCACCGGCAAGGAGCTGGTTGCGCGCGGCTTGCATTTCAACAGCAACCGGCAGCAGCATCCCTTCGTCGCGATCAATTGCAGCGCACTACCCGAGAACTTGCTCGAGTCCGAATTATTCGGACACAAGAAAGGCGCTTTCACCGGCGCGGTCACCGACAAGCGCGGGCTTTTCGAGGAAGCAAACCTCGGCACCATTTTCCTCGACGAAGTGAACTCGATGGCGACCTCGCTTCAGACCAAACTCCTCCGCGTCCTGCAAGAGCGCGAAGTGCGCCGCGTGGGAGACAACAAAAGCGTGCCGGTCAACGTCCGCGTCGTCGGCGCGACCAATGAGGAGCTCCAGCCAAAGATCCGCGACGGTTCTTTCCGCGAAGACCTTTATTACCGGCTGGCGGTGATCCCGGTGGAAATCCCACCGCTCCGCGAACGTCTCGAGGACGTGCCCCTGCTGGTGAACCATTTCCTGCAGAAGCAGGCGACCCAGACAGGCAGCGACCTGAAGAAGATCGATCCCGAAGCGGTCGAGGTGCTCTCGCGCTATGACTACCCAGGCAACGTTCGCGAGCTGGAAAACGCAATCGAGCGAGCCTGCGCCTTGTGCGAAGACAACCTGATCAGGCCGACCGATCTCCCGCCCCAGATCATCGAACATGGCGGCAGCCATCCCACCGTGGTGGTCGGCAAGTCACTCGATGAGTACATCCAGGAACAGGAGCGTGAATACATCGAAGCGACTCTCTCCAAATTCAAAGGCTCACGCGAAAAAGCGGCGGGGCTGCTCGGGATCAGCATGGCCACGCTCTACCGCAAGCTCGAGATCAAAGGGAAGAAGTAGGCCTGCCTGGCGGCCCGGCGTAGCGGCGATCGACCGTCGCTCGAGATCACAGCAGAACGTTCGCCAGCCTTGCGCGGCTCTGCGCGCGATGGGATAAGACACGTTCCGCAATCTATGACTCCTGTTAAAGTTTGGCTCGGTTATCCCTATCCTCTCGGCGCCACCTGGCTCGGAAACGGCGTGAACTTTGCGCTCTTCTCCGAGATGGCGGCCTCGGTCGACCTTTGCCTCTTCGATTCGATCGACGCCCGCCAGGAAAATATCCGCATCCCGATGACGGAACACACCGACCAGGTCTGGCATGTATTCCTGCCCGACGTGCGGCCCGGGCAGCTCTACGGTTTCCGCGTTTTCGGCCCCTACGATCCGGAACGCGGTCTGCGCTTCAACAGTTCGAAGCTCCTCATCGACCCCTACGCCAAGGCGATCTCCGGTCGGATCAATTGGGCGGACGAGATGCAGGGTTACGTGGTGGGTGGATCGTCGGAAGATCTGGCGCGCGATTTCCGGGATGATGCCTGGGGCATGCCGAAGGCGGTCGTGGTCGACAACAGCTTCGACTGGGGCGACGACAAAGCGCCCCGCACCCCCTTGCATCGCTCGGTCATCTACGAGGCGCACGTCAAGGGCTTCAGCAAGCTAAATGAGAAAGTGCCGGAGGAGCTGCGCGGCTCCTATGCCGGGATGGGCAGCGAAGCTTCCATCGCCTACCTGAAAGAGCTCGGCGTGACGGCGGTTGAGCTCCTGCCCGTCCATGCCTACGTCAACGACAAGGTCCTGATCGATCGTGGCCTAACGAACTATTGGGGCTACAACTCAATCGGGTTTTTCGCTCCGGATTGCGAAATATTCCTCCAGCGGGGTGACCGGCGGCCAGGTCACGGAATTCCGCCAGATGGTGCGCAACCTCCATGCGGCCGGTCTCGAGGTGATCCTCGACGTCGTCTATAACCATACCGCCGAAGGCAATCATCTCGGCCCGACCCTCAGCTTCCGCGGGATCGATAACCAGGCTTATTACCGCCTCATGCCGGAAGATCCGCGCTTCTATCTCGATTTCACCGGCACAGGCAACACTTTCAACCTGCTCCATCCGCGCACCCTCCAACTGGTGATGGATAGTCTGCGCTATTGGGTGCTCGATATGCACGTGGACGGGTTCCGGTTCGATCTCGCCTCCACCCTGGCCCGCGACGCTAACGGTGTGAACAAGCTGCACGCCTTCTTCGAAATCATCCACCAGGACCCGGTTATCTCTCAGGTGAAACTGATCGCCGAGCCGTGGGACGTGGGCGAGGGCGGTTACCAGGTCGGCAATTTCCCCGTCCTCTGGGCGGAGTGGAATGGCAAATACCGCGACGCCGTCCGCAGTTTCTGGAAAGGCGACGAAGGCAAAATCGGCGAGCTGGCTTATCGCCTAACGGGAAGCCCCGATCTTTACCAGCACAGCGGCCGGCGCCCCTATGCCAGCATCAATTTCATCACCGCGCACGACGGTTTTACCCTGAACGACTTGGTCAGCTATAACGAGAAGCACAACGAAGCCAACGGCGAGAATAACAACGACGGCGACAACAACAACCATTCCTGGAACCACGGTGCCGAGGGCCCGACCGACGACCCCGAGATCAAGCAGCTCCGTCTCCAACAACGCCGCAATTTCCTCACCACCCTCATCCTTTCCCAGGGTGTCCCGATGCTGACGGCCGGCGACGAATGGGCCCGCACCCAGCAGGGGAACAACAACGCCTATTGCCAGGATAATGAAATCAGCTGGCTCGATTGGAATCACGACGAAGACCAAAAGGCGCTGCTCGATTTCACCAAACGCCTGATCAGGCTGCGCCACGACAATCCCGTGTTCCGGCGCCCGAAATTCTTCCAAGGCCGCCGCATCCGCGGCTCCGAGATCCGCGACGTGATGTGGTTCAACCCCGGCGGCAACGAGATGAGCGACGAGGAATGGAATTCGCCCTTTGTCCGCTGCCTCGGCATGCTCCTGAGCGGCGACACGATCGACGTCCAGACCTTCCAAGGCGAACCGATCCGTGGCGACAGTTTCCTGCTCCTGATCAATGCCCATCACGAGCCGCTGCAATTCGTCCTGCCCGGCCAGGAACAGGTGAAGTGGCAGCTCATCCTCGATACCGCCAGCGAAGCCGGCTTCTGCGCGGATCCACAGGACCACGTGGCCGGCGACGAAGTAGAGATCAAAAACCGCGCCACCATGCTGCTCAAGCTCACCACCGGCTCGACCGCACAAGCGCGCCACGAATCCTGGAAAAAGCGCGATTTCTCCGCCCCGAAAAACGGCGAATCAAAAACGAAGAAAGCTCCTCCAGACTCCGCCGCTGCCTCCAGTAGCGAATAAGTTGGAGCGCGCTCCTACGGCGCGGTTGGGCCTGCGACGAGTCCTCTCCGCCGCGTCCAAATTCAGCCCATAAAGGCGAGACAAAAAGCAAACGCAAACATGCGCCGCCGCACGATGTCATAATGCTCAATTATGATGACGCCAACTTCACTGATCGTGGTCGCCGATCGCGGCGGCGTAAAAGCATACAAAGTCAACGATACCCCGACCCGCGGAGCCAGCCTGCAACTGGTCCAGGCTTTTGACATCATCGATGCTCACGGGCGTTACGATGACAAGCTGACTGACCAGGCCGGCCGCTTCCCGGTCGCCGACGGCAATGGCCGCCATGCCAACTCTATCGCCGAGCGCACCGCCCTCGAAGCCGAGACCGACCGCCGCATCTGCAAGCAACTGGCCGAGCACATCGCCGAGGTCGTGAAACGCGAAGCCGCCCACGGCTGGTCCTTCGCCGCGCCCGCCTCGATCCATGCAACCGTCAGCGAACTACTGCCAGCAGCGTTGCGCAGTCGCGTCGTCGAACACGTGCGCTCCGACCTGGTCAAGATCGAGCCCGCCAAGCTGGCCAGCCATTTTCGTTCACTTCAGCCGCTCTGATTCGCCAAAGATCGGAGCGGGAATTCGCCGATTACAAATCGGCGCTACGTAGCTCCGATTTGTAATCGCAGATCTTTCGAAACGAAGCGCATCCTTTCCGGACGAGCTCCTTTGGCGCTATAGTGCGGAATGCAATTACCGGTAGGCATTTCGTATCGGGGCGTCGAGAAATCCGATCAGCTCGAAGAACTCATCCGCAACAAAGCCGCGCGTCTCGATCGCTTCTGCGATCACATCAGCCGCTGCGACGTGGTCGTCGAACACCCGAATCATTCCCAGCATTCCGGCAATCCTTTCCGGGTGCGGATCGACGTCACTGTCCCGCCCGGCCACGAGCTGGTCGCGGACGAGAAGCCGGCTACGCACGAGATGCATGAACCGCTGAGCAAGGTAATCGGTGACGCCTTCAAGGCGATGGAGCGCCAGCTCAAGACCCTGGTCGAAAAGCAGCGGCACGAGTAAGCGGCCGCGATTTCGGCCCCAGCTCGAAGTTGCGTGATCGTTAGGCTGGAGCGCCGCTGAGACCTCCGCCTAAGGGCGGCGCGACGTCGGGGGCGACAACGATCTGCTTGGGCGGTTTTTCGGCCGCGAGCTTGGTCCCCGTCTGCGGCGGAGGGCCGGGCGGCGGATTGAGCATGCGGCCGTGCTGGATGACTTCGCGGATCTGAACGCCGTCGAGGGTCTCGAACTCGAGCAAGGCTTTGGCGATGACTTCGAGTTTGTCCCGGTGTGTGGTCAGAATTTCGGTGGCCCGGGTGTAGGCGTCGTCGACCAGCTTGCGCACTTCCTGGTCGATCTGCTCGGCGGTCGCTTCGCTATAGTCGCGGGCGCGGGAGATGTCGCGGCCAAGGAAGACGTAGTCTTCGTGCTCGCCATACTCGACCATCCCCATCTTTTCGCTCATACCCCATTCGCAAACCATCTTGCGGGCGAGTCGGGTGGCCATCTGGATGTCGCCCCGGGCGCCGCTGGTGACGTCGCCAAAGACGATCTCTTCCGCGACCCGGCCGCCCATGCTGACGACGAGATCGTCGAGCAGTTCGTTGCGGCGCTGAGTGTACTTGTCTTCCAAGGGCAGCCACATGGTCGAGCCTAACGAGGGTCCGCGCGGGATGATGGTGACTTTGTGCAGCGGCTCGGTGAACTCCAGCATCTCGAGAAGCAGGGCGTGACCGGCCTCGTGGTAGGCGGTGTTGGTCTTTTCCTTTTCGCTCAAGGCGAGGCTGCGGCGTTCCTTGCCCCAGCGCACTTTGTCGCGCGCTTCTTCCAACTCGGAAAGGGTGATGCCCTTGAGACCGCGGCGAGCGGCGAGGAGGGCGGCTTCGTTGATCACGTTGGCCAGCTCCGCGCCGGAATAGCCGGGTGTGCCGCGAGCGACCACCGCCAGATCGACGCCTTCGGCCAGCTTCACTTTCTTGGAATGAACGCGCAGGATTTCCTCGCGGCCCTTCACGTCGGGCAAATTGACCGTGATCTGACGATCGAAACGGCCCGGACGCAGAAGCGCGGGATCCAGCACGTCGGGACGGTTGGTCGCAGCGATGATGATGACGCCCTCCTGGGTGTCGAAGCCGTCCATCTCGACGAGGAGCGCGTTGAGGGTCTGCTCGCGTTCGTCGTGCCCGCCGCCGACGCCGTGGCCACGATGGCGGCCGACCGCGTCGATTTCGTCGATGAAAATGATGCAGGGCGCGATTTCTTGCCCTGCTCAAACATGTCGCGCACCCGGCTGGCGCCGACGCCGACAAACATTTCGACGAAGTCCGAGCCGCTGATGGAAAAGAAGGGCACGTCCGCTTCCCCGGCAATGGCGCGGGCGAGGAGCGTTTTGCCCGTTCCCGGGGGTCCGACGAGCAGGACGCCTTTCGGGATGCGGCCGCCGAGTTTTTGAAACTTCTTCGGGTCACGCAGGAACTCGACCAGCTCCTGCACTTCGTCCTTCGCTTCCTCGACGCCGGCGACGTCCTTGAAAGTGATCTTGTTCTTATCCCGGGCCAGCATGCGGGCTTTCGATTTGCCGAAATTGAGCGCGCCTTTGCCCGCCATCCGGATTTGTTGCCGGAAGAGGAAATACAGAATGAGAAGAAAGAGCGCGATCGGCACAAAGCCGATGACGGCCTGGGCGAGGACGTTCGACTCGGTCCGGATGGCGATCGGCATCCCGGCCTTGTCCAGCTTCTCCTGCAGGTCGGTAGTGAAATTCAGGTAGATCGTGGTGCGAAACGGAACCTGCTGGGCAGGCGCGTTGCCCACGCCGGGGCGGGAATAAGCGCCCCGGATGGTCTGAGTCGGGCGACCTTCCTCGACTACGAGGCGGAGCGGGAATTTCGGATCGTTCACGACCTGCTTATGCTCGAGCAGCTCGAGGAAGCGGTTGTAGGGGACGTCCTCTTCTGTTCCGTAACCGGCGCCGCCGCGGAAGAGCACCGCCAATCCAATCAGGGCAAAAGCGATCGCAAACAGAATAACGCCCCGCCAGTTAAAGTTCGGGTCGCCACCGCGTTTGTTGTCTTTTTGGGAATTGCGATCGGGCTGGGCCATAGAAAATGCTACGCTAGGAGAGGCGTGAGCGCGAAAATTATCATGAAGCCTCCAGCATTGCAAAAGCAGGACCCGGGCCGCTGCGTTGCACCATTCGCCGCTCACCCTTACCTTGCCCGCTGACCCGCATGTCCGAACCCGTCCCGAGTTTCGCCGATAAAATCGACCGCGCGGTCCAGCGAGTAACGCCATTAGCTTATCGTTGGCGGCGACGGGGCCGGCGCTGGATGCGGCGAGCGATGCGAAAACCGCGCAGCGTCTCGGAAGGTCCAAATCTCCTCCCGCTGCTCATCCAAGTGTTGGCCAGCTTTTCCAAGGCGGATGGCGTCCTGCTCGAGGAGGAGATCGACTCCAGCCTTGGTTTCCTGCGCTACGACTATCCCGAGGCGGTCTACTCGGAATTGCGGATGCTCTTCCGCCAGGCGCTTTATGAGCAACAGGATCTCTCCGAGATGGCACAGAAGCTGGCCGCCTCGCTCAGTGCGGATCGCAAGATCATGCTCGGGGTGCAACTCTACGATCTGATTTCGCAGGCCGGCCTGAAACAGGACCAGGTAGTCGCGTTCTATTCCTTCATGTCCCAGCTCGGGATGGCGGCGCAGGCGATTGATATCGTTTACCAACTGAACGCCTCGGAGGAATCCGATCAGCAGGTTTACCAGCGCGGCGCTTCCCCGCTGGAGGCGATCTCATTCGGGGCCAATGGCAACGCCGATATCGTCCTGAAGAGTCTTTCCGGAAGCGATCGGTTGCTCGCCTTTCGTTATCACGACCTTATCCTGCTCAAGAACTACTGCTCGCAGGCCGTCTCGGTACGCGGTCGCCCGCTGATTCGCGGCGGCTTTTGCCGGATTTATCCGGGGCAGCGCATCCTGGTCGGCGACTACGTGCTTTCGTTCCAGGATCTGGCGACTTATTTCAACGCCAAGAAGAACGTCTCGCTCCCGCAGATCTTTGTGCGGGTTAACCGCGACTCTGACGAGGTCGAACTGGAACGCTCCCGTTCGCGGGACAGTTCGCTCGAAGTGACCTTCGGGCTCAAGGTGCAGGTGAAGGCCTTGCGCGATGTGCGGGCGACGCTCAACGGCGTCAGGCTCGCGGCCAATACGCTGGTCGAGGCGTCGCTCGACGACCGGATCATTTTTCATAACGACACCGAACTGGATCTCTTCGATCTGCGACGCCGGGCCCGCGCCCTGGGCGGACGGTTTCAGCTCAAGGCTTCCAAGTCGGAATACCTGGTCTCGAATAATCCGAGCTTGCTCGAGGAAGACGACATCCTGCTGTCGCCCGGCACCGCCGGCGACGTGCTCCTGAAGATTTCCTGCGACTACGACAAACGCGTCGGGGTTCTCGAAGTGCTGGAAGCCGATCGGCCGATCATGGTCGGCGACATTGCGGTCCGCACGACCGCGCCGCTGACCGATGGCGACACGATCCGAATCGACGTGGGACAGTTTCTGCGTTGCGATTTCTCCGAGCGAATCATCGAGGAGGAACGCAACATCATCCGCAGCCTCGAGGTGGTGGATGTAAACCATCGCTTCAGCAACAGCGACGTGGCGCTGGAAGGCATCAGCTTTGCCCTGACTCGCGGCGAGATGGTTTGCGTGATGGGCGCGAGCGGCTCGGGCAAAAGCACACTCATGAAAGTGCTGGGCGGCCAGTTGCAACCGAGCCGAGGCGATATCCTCCTGAACGGCCAGCCACTTTACGAAAACCTCGACACTCTCAAGCGCTACGTCAGTTACGTCCCGCAAGACGACGCCTTCGACGAACACCTGACGATCGGCGAAAACCTTTGGTTCGCCGCTGCCATCCGCTCCCCTCACCTCTCCCGGCGCGATCGGACGCGGCGGCTCGAGGGTAAGCTGATCGAGCTCGGCCTAAGCGAACGGCGCGACAGCATCGTCGGCAGCCCGGTGAAGAAGACACTCAGCGGAGGGGAGCGCAAAAGACTCAACATCGGCCTGGATATGATCGGATCGGCCGACGTTTACCTCTTCGACGAACCGACCTCCGGTTTGTCCTCCAAAGACTCCGAGCACGTCATCGAGATCATCCGCGGGATGGCGCACAACAAGATCATCGTGGTTACCATTCACCAGCCGAGCTCGAAGATTTTCCAAATGTTTCACAAGGCCATCCTGCTCGACAAGAGCGGCCGGCTCGTCTTTTTCGGTACCCCGACCGACATGTTGCGCTACTTCGCGGAGGCCGAGCACCAGCATCAATTCGGGGCCGACCTCGGAACCTGCGAGGCCTGCGGCACGACCCGTCCGGAATTCATCTTCGACGTGCTCGAGACGCCGTTGCGCGACCTGAGTGGCGACATCATCTACGAGGAAAACAACCGCGGCCAGTTGATGCCGGCGCGGCGTTACTCGCCGGAATTCTGGCGCGACAAATACGAGGCCTTCCGTCTCATCCAGGACGTCAAGCAGGTGCCGCTGCGGCGCGATCCGCCGCCGATTTCGCCGCCGATCCCGATCAAGAAACTGCGCGAACCGATCCGCTGGCAGGACGAGTGGACGCAAATGCGGACGCTGATGCGCCGCGCCTTCGTGAGCAAGTTGCGCAACCGCGCCAACCTCGTCGTGACGATTGGTTTTGCGCCCGTTCTCGCGCTGCTGATCGCGACCATCCTGCGCTACTCCGACAGCGGCCAGTACGATTTCGCCTCCGCCTATCACATCCCCACCTTCCTTTTTCTCACCCTGATCGTGGCCATGTTCCTCGGCCTGACGAACAGCGCGGATGACATCATCCGCGACCGCGCCGTCTTGCAGCGCGAGCGCAATCTGAATGTCCGGCTGAGCTATTACGTTTTCGCCAAGACGGCGTCGTTAGGCGTGTTCGCCCTCGTCCAATGCGTCCTCTTTGTTCTGATTGGGAATTACATTCTCGAAATTCGAGGGATGTTCTGGCCCTACCTGGCGGTCGTCTTCATGACGGCGATGAGCGGGGTTTCGTTAGGCCTGGTTATTTCCTCGTTGGTTGGCGACCCAAAGACGGCGGCCAACATCGTGCCGTTTGTCCTCATCCCGCAGATCATCATGGGCGGCGCCATGATCAAGTTCGAGGACATGAACCGCAATCTGGGCCTCGTTTATACTTTCTCGCGCTGGTTTCAGGAGCATCCGAACAGCGACGAATCCAAGAAGATGGACAGCCGCCTGCAGGTGCCTTTCATCTGCGAATTCGTCGCCATGCGCTGGTCCTACGAAGAGCTGGTGGTGGCCCAGGCCAAGCTCAATCCCCTCACGAAGCGGCAGGAAGAAGCGCAGCGGCAGATCGATGCCATCGTCGCCCGCCACGAATCCAAACCCGGCGATTCGAAAAGGCTCGACGATCTCAAAGAAACACTTGCCGTGCTTTCCGGCCTGGAAGCGGGATCGGCTCGCGAGATCAGGCAATACCTGGCCGTGATCGACCGGGTTTTGAGCGGCAAAATGTCGTTTCATCGCGACGCTTTTAAGAACGCGAACGGCCAGGTCACGGGCGAGCAGCTTTTCGTAAATCAGAAGGTCTCGGACCTGATCGCGAATGCAGAGATGGAGCAAAACGATTACCGCCGCGGGGGCAAGCCGAACGTTTTCTTCGGCGCCAGGAAACGCTATTTCGACGCCGCAAAACCAAATACGCCCGACAATGCCTTCCTGACGGTGAGCGTTTTTACCTTCAATACCTCGGTCTTGCTCGGTTCGAGTTTCGGCCTTCTCTTGTTTCTCCTCTGGATCTTACGGCGTCAATTGGAAGTGCGCAGAACTTAGAAAAGTCGATATGAAAACGAACAAAAAAACTTCATCCCAGAAAACAAGATTGATCGTGGCCGCGAGCGAAAACGATGCCGATATGCTGTACGCGACGCATTTCTTTGCGCCGGATGCCTTCATCTTTCTCGAGCAGGATGGCAAACGCACTCTGGTCTTGAGCGACCTAGAGATCGATCGCGGACGCAAACAAGCGCAGGCCGACGAATTCGTGCCCTATAGCGCACTGGAAAAAGAGGTGCAGGGCAGCAGCGTGAAGGCGCCTGCCTATGAGAAGGTATTGGCCCATTTCCTCACGAAAAGGAAGGTGCGTTCCGCGGTCGTACCGGCGAATTTCCCGCTCGGCTACGCGCGCCAGCTCGAGTCGAACAAGATCCGGCTGCAGCCGACCAACGGGCTCTTCTGGCCGGACCGCGAGGCGAAAACCGAACCCGAATTGCGATTGATGCGCAAGGCAATGGAAATCACCGAGGCCGGGATGGCGCGCGGGATCGAGGTGCTCAAGAAATCCAAACCGGGCAAGGGCCAGAAGCTCGAGTGGTCGGGCAGCGTCCTGACTTCGGAGCGATTGCGCGCTGAGATCGACAGCGCGGTTTTGCACGCCGGCGGATTACCAGCCAACACTATCGTGGCCGGAGGCGATCAGGCCTGCGATCCGCACGAGCGCGGGCACGGCCCGCTGAAGGCGAACAGCCTGATCATCATCGATATCTTTCCGCGCGCGGCGGCCAGCGGCTACTACGGCGACCTCACGAGAACGGTCATCCGCGGTCGGGCGAGTGACGAGCAGCGCCGGCTTTGGGACACGGTCAACGAGGGACAGGCCCTCGCTTTGAAGAAAATGAAACCGGGCGTCGACGGCCTCAAGTTGCACAAGGAGGTGAAACAATTTTTCACCGATCGCGGCTATCCGACGGAGTTGCGCGACGGACGGCAGACCGGATTTTTCCACGGCACCGGGCACGGACTCGGTCTGGAGATCCACGAATATCCGCGCTTTCAAAAAACGGTTTTCAAATCCGGCCAAGTCCTCACGGTGGAGCCCGGATTGTATTATCCCGGCCTCGGCGGAGTGCGGACCGAGGATGTGGTCGCCATTACGAAAAGCGGAATTCGGATGCTCTCGCGCTGCGAGAACAAGCTGGAGTTGTAGTCGTCACCTTTGGGGCATGGCGCGCCTGCACCGGCTCGTAATCGTGGCCTGCTCGATCCTTTGGACGATGAGCATGAGTAAGTGCGAGGCATCGCCGGGAAATGAACGAAGCGCGCCCTCAAGCGTCTAAACCAAGGACTCACTTTACCCATCTACATGTACGCACCTTCCGGTTATGGTGGCGGGATGTTTTTCTCGTCCAATTATTTGATTCTCGTCGGTATTCCGCTCCTCATTGCGATGTGGGCGCAGTTCCGTGTAAGCGGCGCATTCAAGAAATGGGGCGCGGTCCGCGCAACCTCCAATATCACTGGCGCGGAGGCTGCCCGCGAGATTTTGCAGGCGGCTGATATCCGCGACGTCGAGGTGCTGGAGATCAACGATTACCTCGGCGACCACTACGATCCGACCCAGAAACGGCTCTGTCTTTCCAGTAACGTCTACAACACACCGTCGGTGGCTGCCCTTGGTATCGCAGCCCACGAGACCGGTCACGCCATCCAGCACGCCAAGGCTTATGCGCCCTTGAAAGCGCGGATGACGATCGTGCCGGTCACCTCCATCGCCTCGCGCATCCTGCCCTTCGCGATCTTTGGCGGACTTATCTTCCACATCACCGGGCTGATCACGATCGGCATTTACTGCTATCTGGCGCTGCTCGTTTTCCAGCTCATCACTCTGCCGGTGGAGTTTGACGCCTCGCGACGGGCCAAAATCATCCTCGGGCAAATGGGCATCATCCAACCGGGCGAGGAAGCACTCGGCGTGAACAAGGTGCTCAACGCCGCCGCCTGGACTTATGTGGCGGCGTTCATCGCCACGCTCGGAAACCTCCTCTGGCTCCTTTCGGTGCGTGACCGCCGTTAAACGATGACGCCTGCTGTTGCGTTACCCGCTCCCCGCCGCCTAACCGATTTATTATCGTCGGGGGCCCCGGTGCGTGCTAAACGTAGCCGGGAGCCGATGGATCAACCGCGAATCGACGAAGACCAGCCGCTCGTCGCGCGCGCTCAGGCGGGTGAAGCGGCCGCTTTCGACGATTTGGTCGTGAAGTATTCGCCACGTCTCTACGGCCTGATCTACAACATGACCTCGAACCACGAGGACACGAACGACATGCTCCAGGATGTCTTCGCCAAGGCCTACCGCGCGATCAAGGGTTTCCGGGGCAAATCTTCGTTTTACACCTGGATCCACACCATCGCGGTCAACATGACGCTCAACTTTCTGAAGAAGCGCGGCCGCCGTTACCACCTCAGCCTGGACGACGTCGACGCCAGCATTCAGAACGACAAGGAATTTATCGAGCTCACTTCCACGACCAGCCCGGTGCGGGAAGCGGACCTGGCCGAGCTGCAGCGAAGATTGAACGAGGCGATGATGAAGCTGTCTGATGAACACAGGGCGGTCGTCACCATGTTTCATATCCAGGGAATGCCACACGCAGAAATCAGTAAAATTCTTGGTGTTTCCGAAGGAACTGTGCGATCGAGGCTCTTCTACGCGAATCGCCAACTGCAAAATTATCTGGACGAATTCCGCAAAAACCCCGTTGGTTAGAACTCGCAGCACGCATGGAACACTTCGACGAAAACGAAATCGGCAAATTGCTTCGCTTAAAAAAGTTTGAGCAACCGCCTCCCGGTTACTTTGAGAATTTCCTCCACGAATTTCATCGTCGGCAACGAGACGAGCTTCTCCGCCAACCGATCTGGAGCGTCCTCTGGCAGCGGCTTTCCGATTCGCTCTTCCGCTTCAATATCCCCTCGTTGACTTCCTACCCGGCCGCGGTCGCCGCCGTGCTGGTTTGCGCGGCAGTGGTTTCGCTAAAGGTTTACCAGGCGCCGCAGTCATCCGGGATCGCGATGGTAAACACGAATCCCGCTTCCTCTTATGAGAGTGTGATCGATCAGATGGGAGCCACCGAGCGGGTGGCGGATAATTTCACCCTCAGCTCCCCGCTCTCCACCCGCAGCCTCGGGCCTGAGCTTTCCCGGCAGATGAATGACAGCGCCTACACTCACCGAGCCTCGACGCCGCCGCGTTATGTGCTCGATCGGTTGCCCGTGAGTTATGAGCCGTCCTTCAATTTTTAGCGTCGCGCGCCCCTCCCTTTCTTTGCGCTGGCGCACGCTCGGCTTCACGGCTCTCTTCGCTCTTGTTAGCCTGCCGCTGCTTCCTGCGCAGGAGGACACCGCGGGCGCGATCAGCCGCGAGGTCAAGGCGATCTTTGAGCGTTGCGGCAACGCTGTGGTCAAGATCCACGCGGTCGATGAGCACAGCGAGCTTTCCGGGACCGGCTTTTTTGTCGACCCCACCGGCACAATTTACACTTCCTACTCGGTCGGTGGAGAAGCGAACGATTTCACCGTCCAATTCGAAGGTAAAAAATACCACGCCACCCAGCTGATGGCCGATCTGCGCAGTGGCGTCGCGCTCCTCAAGGTGGATGCCGCCACCCCCTTCCTGCCGATCGGCAAATCAGCCGAACTTGCCCTCGCCACTCCGGTGGTCGCGATTGGTTATCCGCTCGATTTACCGCAATCGCCCAGCTTCGGGATGATTGCCGGATTTGATCGCAAGTATCTCGGCCGCTATTTTTCGACGACTCATCTGCGGGTCAACCTTCCGACCCAGCGGGGTGAAGCCGGTGCTCCCCTCTTGAATTTCAAGGGAGAAGTTGTCGGCATTCTCATCAGCAGCGTCGACAGCGGTTCAGCCTGTTACGCGCTGCCGATCGATGCTGCGGAAAAGATCCGGCGCGACTACGTGCGTTTCGGTGATGCGCGCCATGGCTGGATCGGCATCGACGTGCGTGAAGCCGAAAAGACGGTCGATGGCTCTCGCGCTGAGATGACACAAATTCGCGAGAACACCCCGGCGGACGGCTCGGGTCTGCAACCCGGCGACATCCTTTTACAGGTCGGCAACGTGCCAGTGCATCAGCCGGAAGACGTGATTGACGCTTCGTTTTACATCAGTGCCGGCGATTCCGTACCGATCACTGTGCAGCGAGGCGAGCAAAAGCTGACGGTCAACGTGCAGGCCGCTTCGACCAAGACGGAAGCGATGGTGCTCGGTCCGAGCAGAAAATCCGCCGTTCCGCTGCGCCTCGACACACCGCCGCAATAGCGACTTGGTGACCGGTGGCGCGCCCGATACGAAGCCGCCTCCGGGCCCTTTTATCGCCTACAGCATTTTACGGAAATCTTCCTCGCTCAGAATGGAAATTCCCAGCTGCTGCGCTTTCTGCAGCTTGCTGCCGGCCTCTTCCCCGGCCAGAACGAAACTCGTCTTCTTGCTCACGCTCCCGCTGACTTTTCCACCCCGCTGCACGATCAGCTCGGCGATTTCTTCTCGCGGCTGGTTTAGCGTACCCGTGATGACCCAGGTCGTTCCCTTGATTTTCGAACCGGCGGCCAAAGTGGGCTTTGGCTCGCTCGTTAGGCGAAGACCGGCCGCGCGCAATCGCTCGATCATCTCCCGGTTGTGCGGTTCGCGGAAGAACTGAGAAATACTGGCTCCCACCACTCCACCGATATCAGGGATGCGCTGCAGCTCCTCCGGCGTCGCATCCATCAACGCGTCGAGATGAGGAAAATGCTCGGCCAATGAACGAGCCGCGCTCACTCCGACGTGCAGGATGCCGAGGCCAAAGAGGAGCCGCCAAAGCGGCTGCTGCTTGCTGCTCTCGATCGCGCCAAGGAGATTCGTAATGCTCTTCTCGGCCATCCTCTCCAGGCTGCTCAGTTGTTCGTGGCTAAGTTGATAAATATCGCCGACCTGCGCGACGAGCTTGCGACTCACGAGTTGCTCCACCATCGCCTCCCCTAATCCCTCGATATCCAGCGCTCCGCGCGAGGCGAAATGTTCAATCCGCCGCTTCAACTGCGCCGGGCATTGCGAGTTGACGCAGCGAACCGCTACCTGGCCCTCATCTTTCACCACCTTGCTTCCGCAGACCGGGCATTTAACCGGCATGCGAAACAGCACCTCCGAGCCCGCGCGCAGGTCGGTCCGCACACTCACCACCGCCGGGATGACGTCACCCGCTTTTTCGATCACCACCGTATCGCCGATCCGGATATCCTTCCGTAGGATTTCGTCTTCGTTGTGCAATGTCGCGCGCGCCACCGTGCTGCCGCTCACGAAGATAGGCTCGAGCACGGCGACCGGCGTGAGCACACCGGTACGGCCGACCTGGATGAGGATATCGAGCAGCTTCGTCTCGACTTGTTCGGCCTCGTACTTGAAGGCCATCGCCCAGCGGGGCGACTTGGCGGTCATGCCTAACGAATCGCGCTGGGCGAAAGAATCGACCTTCACCACTGCTCCGTCAGTTTCATAAATAAACTCGTGTCGGACTTTCTCCAGCTCGCTAATGGCTCGCAGAATCTCCTCGATCGAATCGGCCGACCACCAGCGCTCGCTGCTGGGCAGGCCGAGTTTTTTGAGCAGGGGGAATAATTTAGAGTGCTGCGTTAACTCAATGCCTTCGACCACTCCAGTTCCGTAAAAAATTACGCCTAACGGACGCTGCGCGGTGATGGCCGGGTCCAGCTGCTTCAGCGAACCGGCGGCGGAGTTTCTCGGATTCGCAAAAACTGGCAGTCCGGCTTCGGCCCGCTCGGCATTCAACTTGGCGAATCCTTTCTTGGACATGAAGACTTCACCGCGCACCTCGAAGAGGCGCGGAGCAGCGCCTTTCAGTTGTTTGGGGACGGAGCGGATAGTGCGGATGTTTTGCGTGATGTCGTCACCGTTCGTGCCATCGCCGCGTGTGGCGGCATACTGCAGGCAACCGTTTTCGTAGAGCAGCGACACCGCGACTCCGTCAACTTTGGGCTCGACTACGACGGGGATTTGTTCGTTAGGCAAAAGCTTTTCGATTCGTCGGTAAAAAGCGCCAACCTCTTCCTCCGAATAAGTGTTATCGAGACTGAGCATCGGGGCGCGATGTGCGATCTGGGAGAAGGCCTTGAGCGGGCCGTTTCCGACCCGCTGCGTCGGCGAGCCAGGGGTCACCAGCTGCGGAAACTTCTCCTCCAGCTCGCTTAACTCGCGGTAAAGTCGATCGTAATCGCGATCCGAAATGGTGGGGGCAGCTTCTTCGTAATAGCGGCGATTATGTTCCTCGATCTCGCTCCGCAAAGCGGCGATGCGATCCGCCGCGGCGACTTTCGATTCTGCCATGAGCGATCATACAAACGACCACGCAAACGGCAATCACCGGCGGCCGTATGAATGCGAAGCAACGGCCGACTGGGATGATTCGCTCCCCTAAAAGCCTTCGGTTTCCGGCAGCATCTCCTGAGGAAAATTGAGGCTGGCAATCCGATTCGTGCTTTCTGGCAGCGTCACTTCGCGCAATGGCTCTTTGACGGCTTCTTCTACTTTCGCGATTTCCCGGGCCCGCGGAGCGGGCGGCGGCACCAGCTCGTTGAAATCGTCGCCGATCTCGTAGGCGAGGAAAACAGCGCGCGTCACCATTTGGCGGCGAACGCGATTCTCACCGTCCCGCAGTTCTAATCGGTAGATGCCATCCAGCCCGAGCGACTGCGGGAGCGGCGTGGATCGAAAGGTCTTGTTCACGACCACACCGCGGGCGGCCCAGCTGCCGAAAGGCGCAGCCTGGGCCAGGCTGGAAGAGACCAGAGCGAGGATGAGCAACGGGAGATATCGTTTCAAACGCATGATGAATTCCCACCAATGCAGTTTTCACGCCGGACAGGCCGAAACTTCGAAAATTATCGGTAGTCCGGAAAAAAACTTTCGCCAAAAACAAGCGCGCCTGCGCCGCGCGACACGAAGGAAGGGAAACCTAAACTGGAGGAAAAGTTATGTTGTGGACAATATTCGTTATTCTGTTGGTGCTGTGGCTGCTCGGCTTGGTCAGTTCGTACACGTTGGGCGGCTTCATTCATATTCTGCTCGTCCTTGCGATCGTGGTCCTGATCATCAACCTGGTCTCCGGTCGACGCGGCATATAGTCGGCTTTTAAATAATGAAACCGGCTGGCATTATCGGCATCATTCTCATCGTCGTTGGCATCATTGCCCTGGCCTACGGCGGATTTAGTTTTAAAGAGCATAAGAAGGACGTCGACATCGGTCCGGTGCAAATCGGTCACACCGAAGAGCACTCGGTTCCGTTCCCGCCGATCCTGGGCGGCCTCGCCATCGCCGGCGGGATTGTGCTGGTGATTGTAGGCAGTCGGAAGTAGACCCGGCGCGGCTTGATCCGCGCGCTCCACTCAGAGGTGAATGGCGTGGCCGAAGGCTTGGCCTGCCGCTTCGTGAACTGATTCACTCAGGGTCGGATGCGCGTGGATGGTCGCCTCGATCTCCTCGTAGGTCGCCTCCAGCGTCATGGCGAGACCGAGCTCGGCGATCATTTCGGTCGCCTCCGGCCCGATAATGTGGGCGCCGAGAATCTCGCCGTGCGGTTCCCCGATGATCAATTTAACGAAACCATCGGTTTCACCGATTGCGCGCGCTTTGCCGCTGGCGCTAAAGGGAAATTTGCCGACCCGGAATTCCTTTCCCGATTCCTTAGCCGCGCGTTCCGTCAGGCCAATACTCGCGACCTGCGGCTGGCAGTAGGTGCAACCGGGAAAGGTTTCGATCTTTCGCGGCTCGAGCTCGTCAAACATTCCCTCGACCGCCTGGATCGCTTCCCAGCTCGCGACATGCGCCAGCCAGGGCGGTCCGATAATGTCGCCGGCGGCGAAGACACCCTTGGCGTTCGTTTCGTAACGGCCATCGGTTTGGATATAACCGCGATCGGTCAGATCCAGTTTTAGCTTCCCTTCAGGCAAAAGCGGCAGCACTCCGATCGCGACCAGGCAAACATCGGCCTCGATCGATTCGGAAGATTTGCCCTCCACCGACACGCGAACGCCCTTGGCCGTCGCTTCGGTCTTGGTCGTCCTTGTCTTCGTCAGGATCTTGATCCCCTGCTTGGTCAGCGCCTTCTCGCAGCGTTTGCGATACTTCCGTATCCTCAACCGGCAGAACGTTAGGCAACATCTCAATCAGGGTGACCTTCGTCCCAAATGCGTTGTAAAAATACGCGAACTCCACCCCGATCGCGCCGGCCCCGATGATGACCATGCTCTGCGGCTGCGGTTCGAGAATCATCGCTTCGCGGCTGCCGATCACCGTCTTGCCATTAAAGGGCAGCCCCGGGAGCGGACGCGAAACCACGCCCGTCGCGATCAGTATCTTTTCCGAGGTATGCGTTTCTGTTTTGCCATCGCCGAGCTTCACTTTTACCTCACCGGCCTTTTCCAGAGTCGCTTCGCCCCGGATGTAATCGATTTTGTTTTTCTTGAAGAGAAACTCGATCCCGGCCGCATTCTTGTCCGAGACGTCGCGCGAGCGCTTGATCACCTTGCTCCAATCATAGGAAAGCCCTTCGATCTTGAAACCGAAGTCGTCCGCGCGGTGCTTCATCAGGTGATAAAGCTCGGCGTTGCGGAGGAGCGACTTGGTTGGGATGCAGCCCCAATTGAGACAGGTGCCGCCGGCTCGTTCCTTCTCGACACAGGCGACCTTTTTCCCGAGTTGCGCCGCGCGAATCGCGCCCACATATCCGGCGGGTCCGCCACCGATGACAATCAAATCGTATTTCATTCTGCAGCCAATATAGGCAGCCGCGGGACTGGCGAATGGCTAGGGGAAGCTCGGGATCGGGATCAGCTTTCGCGCTCGTGTTTCGCGATCAGCTTCTGGAAAGCGGGATCCGTCGCGCAGGCGATCCATCGCGGGTCCGATTTTAAGAGGCCTGCGACCGTTACGTCGCTCGGCTGGCTGAGCAGTTCTTCGAGCAACTTGATCGCTCTGCGCATTCTCGCCGGTCAGCGCGTAAACTTCGGCGAGCGCCATTTTTAATCGGCGGCCCGGAGAAAGCATCAACCGAATCGGCGACCAACTCGACGGCGCGTTTCGCCTTCGGCGATGGCCGCCTCTTTTTCCCCCAGGCGGGCCAGACATCCGGCCGAGGGCGGCATGACGTTTGGGATCGTTAGGCGCCGCGCGCAAGTCCGCCTCCGCCCCCTTCTTTCGCTCGCAGGAAGGCGGCCCGCGCCTTCCGTCGGTTGCCCGAGTTTCTCATAGATCATGCCTTCGAGGAGATCGATTTCCTTCAATTTGTGCGACTCGCCGGTCCGCGCCTCCCGCCGGGATCTGGCGGAGGACGGCGAGCGCTTCGGGATATTTTCTGCGCCAGGCTAGGATGTTGGCTTTCGCCAGGGTACACCTCTGCGAGGGCCGCTGGAGTCATGTCCGCCAAGGCACCGCTGGCCTCGCCTGGTCGAACTCCGCCAGTCCTTCCTCCGCCACGCTCAGATCGCCCCGGGCCGCGATCGCTAATCTGCGACTTGAGTTGCCAGAGACTGGTCGATCTTGGCTCGATCGCCAGAGCGCGATCGATCACCCGCTCGGCTCGCTCGAAATCGCGCTGCATCTGGTAATTGAAATAAAGATTCTGCAGCGGCCAGGAATCGTTCGGGTTCAGGCTCGACGGCCTTTTCGAGGTTGGCGGTCGATTCCTTCCATTTCCCCTGCCGGCGTTGGATCGCGCCGATCACGAGATAAATCTGCGAGTTATTAGGTAAACCGCGCTGCGCGATACCGAACTCACGCAAGGCGCCGTCGAAATCCCGCGCGCCATAATAAAGGGAATAGCCGAGCGCGAGATGCGCCTCGGGCGAATCGGGCGCCAGTGCCAGCGCCCGATCGGCATTCTGCTTCGCCAGATCCCGTTCCGCCTCAGTCGGCTCGAAGGTGTGATAGATCCAGCTGTGCAAAATGGAGAGATTCGCGAGGGCGAGGACAAACTTTGGGTCGAGCTCGATGGCGCGCTCGTAAAGCTGCTGCGCCTTTTTCAACTTCGCCCGATCTCTCCAGCGACTGCGTTTAGGTTGTGGGCCTCGATGAAAGCGAAATAGGCCTCGCTGTTTTCAGTCGGTTTGCGGGTCATCCGCTCGCTTCGCCCGGCGAAAGCTGGGCTCGCAACTCCTTCGCGATCTCTTGCGCGAGGTCGGTCTGGATGGCAAAGACATCGGTCAGATCGCGGTCATAATCCTTCGCCCAGATGTGTTGGTCGTTAGTGGCGTTGATCAACTGCACGTTGACCCGAACCCGATTCCCTTCACGCCGCACGCTCCCTTCCAGAATCGCGGAAACATCCAGTTCTTTGCCGATCTGGCGCACATTTTTCTGCTTGCCGCGATACCCCATCACGGAGGTGCGGGAGATCACCTTCAGATCGCCGATCTTCGAGAGGTTCGTCAGAATATCGTCCTGGATTCCATCCGCGAAATAGGCGTTCTCGGGTTTGTCGCTGAAGTTCTCGAAGGGCAGAACGGCGATCGATTTTTCCATCTTGGTCGCATCCGCGCGCGGCAGGAGAAAAAATCCGGCGGCGCCGGAGATAAGCAGTCCGAGCGCCAGGAGGAGAAAGATGTTGCGACGGCGGTAGCGGCTTCCCGCAGTCGGTGCATGTAACGGCGGCGTAGCCCGGATGCCCTGCGGCGTGACATCGAAAGCCCAGGCCAGGATCAAGGCGATTGGGAAAGCCGCCAGAAGGAGGACGACGACCAGGCGTAACGCCCAGTTAGGCAATTCCCAAGCCGGAAAAACGGCCGAGGCGAGCTGGATAACGCCCCCGGCAGCAATGACGTAGGCCACTGCCACTCGATAGACTTTTCGCCGCTTTAATTCCCCGAAGAAGGAACTCATCGCCGGCTACTCTCAGTCCCACGAGGACTCGGACGCAAGCCCAGTCGGGAAAATTTATCGACTGTCGGCTGGCTGGGTAAGCAGGTTTTGAAATCCTGGATCGGCGCGCAAGGGATCCCAGGTCGGATCGTGCCGCAACTCGTTGCGCGTGATGCCGGCGGGCTGCTGCAGCGAGCGTTCTAAAAGTGCGAGCGCCGTTTTTCGATCGCCGCAAAGCACATGGATGCGGGCGCGACTCACGGCCAGGATCGGTCCGTCGAAAGCATCCTGCGTCTCGGGCAATAACTCCACCGCACGCTGGCCTTCGGCGATCGCTTCCGCGCAGCGGCCGAGCCCGGCATAGATCAGGCCGAGCAAGGCGTGTCGGGGGCCGTCCTCCGGACTTTCCCGCACCGCCGCTTCCGTTTCCAGGCGCGCTTCTTCAAATTTCGTTTTCGCGTTGGCCGCATCTTTCAAGAGTGCGTAGACCGTCGCCATCAGATAAGACTTCGAGATCGGCGCGCTCGTTTCGCCGCGGGATTTGCGCGCAGGGCTGCGCTCCAGAATGCCAAGCAACTCAGCGAAATTGCGCTGGAAGAGATGGTAGTTGTAGCGGGCGAGCGTGATCGTTCCATTCGGGTCGACGTTCTCCGGCCAGCTGGCGAGGAGTTCCTGTGTCGGCCGCAGATTGTCCTTCGCATAGAACTCCACCCGTGCCCGCAGCTCGCGAATGGTAAAGGTGTCGGGCACAATTTCGACCGCTTGGTCCAGCACTTTGGCCGCTTTGCCATAATCGCGTGTGGCAATGAAATTCCAGCCCATGTTCTCGAGCAGGATCGGGTCCCGCGGATCGAGCGAGAGCGCTTTCTCGTAGCTGGCCGTCGATTCCTTCCAATTCCCCTGCCGCCGCTTGATTGCGGCGATCAGACGGAAAACGACGGCGTCGTTAGGCAAATCCTGCCGCGCGATATCCAGTTCGCCCAAGGCCCGGGGGTAATCGCGCTCGATGTAGTAATAGACCAGCCCCAGGGCGAGATGCGCCTCGGCTAAATCGGGCTGGAGCCGAAGCGCTTCCTCCGCCGCAGAGCGCGCCTTTTCCCGCCGCGCCGGCGACCGGCTCGACCGCGTAATAGCTCCAGCTCTCCAGTTGGGAAAGACGGGCGTGAGCGAGCGCAAACGTCGGATCGAGCTTGATCGCTTTCTCGTAGAGCGTTTCCGCTCGCATCAGATCATCGTGCCGGCGATCGGGCCGGGTGAAAATCTCATGAGCCTGAAATAAAGGAGGTATGCGTCTGAATTTCGCGTCGGTTTCCTTTCAATCCGCTGCTGTTCACCAGAGGAAAGGGTCACCTTCAGCGCGGAGGTGATTTCCTGCGCGAGGTCGGACTGGATGGCGAAGACATCGGTCAACTCCCGGTCGTAAATCTGCGCCCAGAGATGTTTGTCGTTCGAAGTGTCGATCAACTGCACGTTGACCCGCACGCGCTTGCCTTCGCGCCGGACACTGCCTTCCAGAATCGTCGCGACATTGAGCGTCTTGCCGATCTCACGCACATTATGCGCCTGGCCCCGGTAGGAAACCACCGAGGTGCGCGAAATGACCTTGAGGTTGCTGATCTTCGCCAGGTTGGTCAGGACATCGTCCTGAATGCCATCGGCGAAATAGGCGTTCTGCGGATCGTCGCTGAAATTGGCGAAGGGAAGAACGGCGATCGATTTGTCGAGCGCTTCTGCGCCAGCATGCGCGAGCAGGAAATAGCCAATCGGAATCGAAATCGTTAGGCCCAAAAGGGCAAGGGCGAAGAGGTTGACGCGTCGGGCCGGAAAAGCCGGCGGACAACTCTGATCGGTGACGGGCTCGGGCGTGATGTGAATTCCGCCTGGCCCAAGATCGAAGGCCCATCCCAGCACGAGCGCGATGGGAAATCCGCCCAGGATGGAGAGGACAATGAAACGCGTCGCCCAACCGGGCAGATCGAGAATAGGAAAAACCGTGACCGCGACCTGTATGATCAACCAACCCGCCACCGCATAGCCAGCCGCGACGCGATAGACTTTGCGTCGCCGCAACTCACACAAGAATCCGTAAAGCCGTGAGGAGTGGAAGGAATTTGGCAAGTGGACGCGCTATTTTCCGCGGGTCACTTGATACCAGATGCAAAGACCGTTTGAAAGTGCGGAGTCTCTTTCTCGCGGGAAACAACGGTCACTTCGACATCGGTAAAACCCGCATCCTCCAGCCACTGGTGCAACTGCACTTCGCTAAACCCGAGCCAGTGATCGGCATAGAGCTCACGCGCTTTCTCAAAACGATGGCTGAGTAAGTCGAGCACGACCACCCGGCCGCCTTTTTTCAAGATGCGATACGCTCCCGCGATCGCACGTTCCGGATGTATGGCGTGATGCAAGGCCTGACTGAAAATGGCAAGATCGATCGAATTCTTGTCGATCGGCGGAGCTTCGATGTCGCCGAGGCGATATTCGAGATTCTTGAAACCATGCTTTTTGGCCAGCTGCGAGCCGAATTCGACCATCTTGGGCGCGTTATCGACCGCGATTACCTGGCGGGCCTTTTTGGCCAGAAGCTGTGAGAGTGTTCCCTCCCCTGCCCCGAGATCGGCGACCGCGAGCGGCGGGAGCAGCGCAATCATGGTGTGGGCCAGCGCCTGCCAGGAACGCCCCGGGCAATAACTGCGGCCAAAGCGGCCCGCGAGCTGATCAAAATATTCACGCGCCTTGTCCTGGCGCTTGCGCAAGGCCACCTGCAGCGCCGTGCGATCGCGCTCTGTCTCCGGCATTTCGCGAGCGAGAACACGTATCAGCTCGTTCACCTTGGCCCGTTGCGGATCGAGCTTTTGACCGTTCGTCAGGCCGTAGTAGACGTTCTTACCCGCCCGCCGATCCTCTACCACGCCGGCGCGCTTCAGCTGGGCGAGATGGCTGGAAATGCGCGACTGGCCCATTCCGAGGATGTCCTGTAATTCGGCGACAGAAAGTTCCTCCTGCTCCAGGAGCAAGATCAGGCGCAACCGCGTCGGATCGGCCAAGAGACGGAGGAAATTTATGGTTGACGACATCGGATGCGTACATGATATATCGACGCATCATGATTGGTCAATATGATCAATCGGGCGCGATCAGCCTTCAAATCCGCTAGCTCCTCTTTTCTCATGCTTCGTCGTTTCATTTTTGCCTCCGAATCCGTCGGTGAAGGTCACCCGGATAAAGTCTGCGACACCATTTCCGACGCCGTCCTTGATGCCTGTCTGCAATCAGGACCCAAACAGCCGGGTGGCCTGCGAGACTTTTGCCAAAAGCCACACCGTCATCGTCGGGGGCGAGATCACGATCCCGAATCTGCCGGAAAATAAATCGCTCGAATCCGTTGTTCCCATCGACTCCATTGTGCGCAATGCCGTGCGTGAGATCGGCTACATAAACGACGACGATGTTTTCCACGCGGACAAGATCGACATCCAAAATATCATTACTCGCCAAAGCCCAGACATCGCCCAGGGCGTAAACGCGAGCGATGCCGAGGGCAAGGGCCACGCCGAGCAAGGCGCAGGGGACCAGGGTTTGATGTTCGGCTTTGCCTGCGACGAGACGCCGGAATTAATGCCGGCGCCGATCATGTTTGCGCACCGCCTCGGTCGGGAATTGACCCGCATCCGCAAGAGCGGCAAGGCGCGCTGGCTGCGCCCCGACGCGAAGTCGCAGGTTTCGGTGATTTACGAAGGCGGCGTCCCGGTCGGAATTTCGAACGTCGTCGTTTCCACCCAGCACGCGAAAGACGTAAAGCAAACCGAGATCCGCAGCTTCATTATCGAGGAAGTGATCCGGAAAATCTTGCCGAAAGAGATGCTGAACGACGAGACGCAATTTCTGATCAACCCGACCGGCAGTTTCGTGACTGGCGGGCCCGAAGGCGACACCGGCCTGACGGGGCGGAAAATCATCGTCGATAGTTACGGGGGCTGGGGACGTCATGGCGGCGGCGCTTTCTCCGGCAAAGATCCGAGCAAAGTTGATCGGAGTGCGGCCTACATGGCGCGCTGGGTGGCGAAGAACGTGGTCGCGTCCGGTCTCGCCAAGCGCTGCGAAATCCAATTCGCCTACGCCATCGGCTACCCCAATCCGGTGAGCATGAACATTAACACCTTCGACACCAACGCGGTCCCGGAAGAAGCGATCGAGAACGCGGTGAATAAAATCTTCTCTTTCAAGCCAGCCGACATCATCCAGCAGCTCGATTTGCTGCGCCCGATCTACGGCAAGACGACCAATTACGGTCACTTCGGCAAGGACGATCCCGATATCACCTGGGAAAAAACCGACAAGGCTGCCGAACTCAAAAAACTCACCAAGTAACTTCCTTTTTCAAAAACATGAGCACCAAAACCGCCACCAAAACACAGACTAACGACTACAAAATCGCCGACATCAGCCTGGCTGATTGGGGCCGCAAAGAGATTTCGATCGCCGAGAAGGAAATGCCGGGGCTGATGGCGATTCGCGAGAAACACGCCAGCTCGAAGCCACTGCAGGGCGTGCGCGTGACCGGTTCGTTGCACATGACGATCCAGACCGCTGTCTTGATCGAGACGCTGGTCGACCTCGGCGCCGACGTTCGTTGGGCGAGCTGCAATATTTTTTCGACGCAGGACCACGCGGCCGCCGCGATCGCCGAAGCCGGGGTCCCGGTCTTCGCATGGAAGGGTGAAAGCCTCGAGGAATACTGGTGGTGCACCAACCAGGCGCTTTCTTTTCCGGACGGCAAAGGCCCGCAACTCGTAGTCGATGACGGCGGCGACGTGACGCTGTTGATTCACAAAGGCTTTCAGCTTGAGGAAGGCAACGACTGGGCGAAATCGCCTGGCGCGAGCAAGGAAGAGCAGTGCATCAAGGATCTACTCGTCGAAGTGAATCGCGAGAATCCATTCCGCTGGCATGAAGCGGTCAAGGAATGGCGCGGCGTCTCGGAAGAGACCACCACCGGCGTTCATCGCCTCTACAAAATGCAGCAGCAAAATCAGCTGCTCGTTCCCGCCATCAACGTCAACGACTCGGTCACGAAGTCGAAATTCGATAATCTTTATGGCTGCCGGCACTCGCTGGTCGACGGACTCAACCGCGCGCTCGACGTCATGATTGCGGGCAAAGTCGCGGTCGTTTGCGGCTATGGCGACGTTGGCAAAGGCTGCGCGCAATCGCTCCGCGGCCAGGGCGCGCGCGTCGTGATCACGGAGATCGATCCGATTAATGCGCTCCAGGCGGCGATGGAAGGCTATCAGGTCACCACCCTCGAAGACACGTTAGGCTGGGGCGACATCTATGTGACCACGACCGGCAACGTCGACGTCGTAACGCTCGCGCACATGGAGCGGATGAAAGACCAGGCAGTGGTCTGCAACATCGGTCATTTCGACAACGAAATTCAGGTCGATCCGCTGAACGAGCGCAAGGACATCAAGCGAACCAACATTAAGCCGCAGGTCGACAATTACACTTTCCCCGGCGGGAACGAAATCTTCATGCTCGCGGAAGGCCGCCTCGTCAACCTCGGCTGCGCCACCGGTCATCCGAGTTTCGTCATGTCGAATTCCTTTTCCAACCAAGTGCTCGCCCAGCTTGATCTCTGGAAGAACAAGGACGTTTACAAAGTTGGCGTTTACGTCCTGAGCAAGCAACTCGACGAAGAAGTCGCCCGCCTGCACCTGCAAAAGATTGGCGTGAAACTAACGACGCTAACTGAGAAGCAGGCCGAATATCTCGGCGTGGCGGTGGAAGGACCTTATAAGTCCGAGCATTACCGCTACTAAGCGACATCAGTCGGACGGCGGCGGGAGCGCCCCCGCGCCCCGTGTATTTCATCTGCTGCTACAGATGATTTTATTCGGAGGGAAACAAGCGCCATCCAACTCAGCCCGGGTTCTCCGGCGTCGCTTCTTCAGGTTGGGAAGGACGCGCCTTAGGCTCGATGAATTCCTCCTGCGGCTCGTCCGTGACTGCTTTGGTCACGTGCTTATCTTCTTCTTCTGGTCGATCCGATTCTTCCATATGTAAGGAACGTGCGCCGACCAGGTGTTGGTCGCCATCACTGCGGCGGCAGTGCCGGCAGAAAATAGAAAAGCACTCCAATAATCACGTAGAGCGAAAGGAGCTGCACGCCTTCCAACCAATTGCTTTCCCCGTCGCCACTTATTTGACCTACAATCCAGATCGAGAGGACGATGGACGCGATTTCCGGTAGAGAAAATTCAAGCGTCATCGGGTCGCCAAAGGCATACGAGCTGAAGACCAGCACCGGGGTAACGAAAAGCGCCATTTGCAAACTGGAGCCGGTCGCGATGCTCAGGCTGAGGTCCATCTTGTTCTTCCACGCCATGTAGACGGCGGTCGAGTGCTCGGCGGCATTCCCGACCAGCGCCACCACCACTACCCCGACAAAGGTCTCGGTCAGGCCGAGCGACTGACGTGCCGATTCGATCGAACCGACCAGAAATTCGCTGATCCAGGCGATGAGTGTGGTGGCGAGGGCGAGCGCGGTAATGGCCTGCCAAAGAGGCCACTGCCCTTCGCTTCTGCCCCCTTTCTCAACCGGTCCAGCGAAAAGTTGGCGATGGGTAAAAAGATGGAAGAAGAGGGAAAAACAGTAAGTCATGAACAAGACCAGCACGATGGCCAGCGACAGCTGTTGCTCGGCCTCAACCGTCCACCCGCCGGGCCGGGAGGCTGCGGCGAAATGGAAAATCGTAGGGACAAGCAACGCGATCGCACCCAAGCCTAACGACGTCGCGGCAATGCGCGCTGCGGTTTGGTTGAAAGTCTGTTTTGGATGACGAATCCCACCGACCAGGATCGAGGCGCCGAGCACGAGCAGGAGATTACCGATGATCGAACCGGTAATTGAAGCCTTGACCACTCCGGTCAATCCCTTGCTTAGTGCGACCAACGCGATGATCAACTCCGCCGCATTGCCAAAGGTTGCATTGAGAAAAGCGCCGATCCCGGAACCGGAACGCGCCGCGAGATGCTCGGTGGCGCGTCCCATCCAACCAGCCAGGGGCACGATCGAGATCGCCGCGACGATGAAGAGGAGCGTGTCATTGCGCCAAGCCCCCACATACCGAAGCGCGATCGCGACGGGGACCGCCACCAGGAGGAGGTCCAGCCAGGTGAACGACCAGCGGGTTTGTTTTGCGCGCGCCATCCTCCATAGGAGCGCGCCCCTCGCCCCCGCTCAAGCGACTTCGGCACCGATTCGGCGAAAGGCTCGGCTATGACTGCGCTCCTCATTTTTGCTGTCGTCCTTTTTCTCGCGCTGCTCGTGTCGGACCTGGCCGACCGCAGCGTGCTCTCGACCGCGGTCCTCTTTCTCGCGGCCGGCTTCTTCGTCGGCCCCGGAGTATTCAATTTCCTCCACCTCACGCACGACGATCCGATCGTCAGGTACCTGGCCGAACTGGCGCTTTTCAGCGTTCTGTTTACCGATGGGATGCGGGCTGGGATTCGCGATCTCGTCAATGCCTGGGATCTGCCCGGCCGCGCTCTCCTTCTCGGCATGCCGCTGACACTGCTCGCCACCGCACTGCTGGCTTATTTCCTGGCCGACTTGTCATGGATCGAGGCACTCCTTATCGGAGCCATTCTCAGCCCGACGGATCCTGTCTTCGCCGCCGCGATCATCGGGCGGAAGGAAATTCCCGGCCGCCTCAAACATCTTTTGAATGTCGAGAGCGGAGTCAACGATGGCCTCGCGCTCCCGCTGGTCCTCGTTTGCCTGAGCGTGATCGGGCATTACGAAGCGGGCTATGCCGGGCTTGCCACCGAGCTGCTTCTCGGCGTCGCAATCGGCGTGGTGGTGCCGTGGCTGGCCTGCTGGTTGCGCACCGCGCGCTTCTTCGGGGTGGCGAAATCCTACGAGCCGCTCTTTGCGGTGGCGATCGGTTTGCTCGTCCTCGCCATCGCCTCCCTCACCCACGCCAATATTTATCTCGCCGCCTTCGCGGCGGGCGTCACGATCGCCAGCACTCGCCCTGCGTTGCGCGAGGAATTTCATCGCTTTGGCGAACTGATCACCGAGTTGCTCAAACTCGCTACCCTGCTGGTTTTCGGCGCCCTGATGTCGCCCCAGCTTTTCGGGCATCTGCACGCCGCCGATTATCTCTTCGCCCTCCTCGCCCTGCTCCTCGCGCGTCCCGCCGCCATGCTCATCGCACTCTGGAAAAGCCAGCTGGACTGGCGCGAGCGGCTCACCGCCGGCTGGTTCGGTCCCAAAGGTTTCGCCTCGGTCGTCTACGGACTGCTCCTTTTTCAGCGCGACGTGCCTAACGCCGAGCGCCTCTTTCGCCTGATCGCGCTCGTCATCGCCGGCTCGATCATCGCTCACTCCTCGACTGACGTGCTGCTCGCGCGCTGGTTCGTCGACGAGAAAACCTTCTCCCCGCCCAAACCGACGGAGCCAGTCGCCTAACGATTACGGCGTAAACTTGTAGATCGCGCCGTCGCCGTCATCGCCCCCGTGCACAGTCGCGCCGTAGAAGCTTCCCGCGCCGTCGCTCACCATTCCCGCATAAGGAAAGGCGCCGTCCGGTGACCCTTGGAAGCGGTGCGGAATGCTTTCGGTCCACGTCCCGCCCTGCCCCGGCGCGAGTTTAAAGATCGTGCCGCTGCCGAGGCCGCCTTCACTCGTGGTTCCATAGAGATTCCCCAGTGAATCGGCGACAAGATTGCTGATCGAACTGTTCCCATCGGACCCAGAATTGAAACTATAGAGAACCGTCTCGTTCCATTGCCCGCCCCCGGCGCGCGACAAACGATAGACCGCGCCGAGGCCACTGGTGCCGCCATAATAAGTGGTGCCGTAAATATTCCCAGCTGCATCAAACAACAGCGCGCCGTAAGGAAAGACACCGTCCGGTGCGCCTTGGAACGAGTAGAGCGTCTTGAAAATCCATTCCCCCACCTGGGTCGGCGTCAGTTCGAAGATCGTGCCGGCACCATTGGCTCCGCCGGTCGTCGCCGCGCCATAAAGATGCCCGCTGCGCGCCACCATCCGCCCGGCCGAGCCGGACGATCCATCGTTACCGCCAGTGAAGGTGTGGATCACCCGCAGCGCCCAGCTTCCGTTCGTCCTTCGGGCGCAGCCAGTAAATCGTTCCCAATCCGTTCGCGCCACCAGTCGGAGTCATGCCGAAGACGTTGCCCTGCCGATCCACGGTGACTCTCGCGCCGGGCCCGGAGCCATCGGCTCCGCCGGTAAACGCGTGAATCACACTCTGCGTCCAGGTGTTGCCAGATTTCGTCAGCTTGTAGGCCACGCCGCAACCACCCTCGCAGCTGCCCGAGCCTCCGGTCACCGCGGTCCCGTAAAGATTGCCGCGTTTGTCGAGCGTCACGCCCTTGTAGGGCTCACCGCCATCCGCACCGCCGGTGAAGTTGTAGAGAACCGTATGCACCCACCCACCGGCCACCGGCGACAGTTGCCAGACGGTCCCGCCGCCGAATTCGCCGCCCAGCACCGACGTCCCGTAGAGATTCCCGGCCGCATCAATCTCCACGTCCGTGTCCGTATATTCGCCGCCATCTTCTCCGGTCAGGGAGTAGATGACCTCCGTGCTTGCTGCTTCGCTCGCCGCTCCGCAGAGACAAACCGCCGCCAGGGCAAAAGTGCCCAGCATCAACCGATTCGAGATCTTCATGAACGCGGGCTTAGCAAAAAGGCCCGACCGTGAACAGAAAAATAAAGTAACGATCCGGGCTTCTTTCGACCGTTAATAAAGATAAGGCTCCGAGAGCGAAAACGCGTCGCGGATGCGCTCGATTCGCGGCGGCTTGCCTTCCGCCAGCGTCACCTCCACCACGTCGAAACGAAAAAGGATATCGGGATTGCCTAACAAACGCAGCCAGGCCAGTGCCCCTAACGAGATCCTTCGCTGCTGGGCGGCCGTGATCGCCTCCAGCGGCCGGCCAAAATCCTCTCGTGTGCGCGTCTTCACCTCCACGAAGACGAGCACATCGCGATCGCGGCAGACGAGATCGATCTCACCGCCCTGGCGCCCGCGGAAATGACGATAGAGCACCTTGCAGCCTTCCCGTCGCAACTGGCGGGCCGCCATTTTCTCCCCGCGCGCGCCGAGCCGCAGATGGCTCGCGCTAGAAGGCAAAAAGCGGCTGCGCCACCGGCTCAAACGAGCGGCGGTGAATCGAGCAAGGGCCGTGTTCATGGAGTTTCTGGAGATGCAGCTCAGTGCCATAGCCTTTGTGCCGGCTGAAACAATATTCGGGAAAACGCGCGCAGAACTCGCGCATCAAAGTATCGCGCGTCACCTTCGCGATCACGCTCGCCGCCGCGATACTCAGGCTGAGGCAATCGCCATCCACGATCGCAGTTTGCGGGAGCGGGAAAGGAAAGACCGGCAGCCCGTCGATCAGGACGTGGTCGGGCGAAATGGTCAGGCCCGCGACCGCGATCCGCATCGCCTGGTGGGAAGCGCGCAGGATGTTGATTCGATCGATCTCGAGATTATCGACAACCCCGACCGCCCAGACGATCTCGGAGTGATTCGTCAGGTAGCGAAAGATCTTCTCGCGCAGATCCGCGGAGAGCTGCTTGGAATCCTTTAGTTTTTTGTGGCGGAAACGCTCCGGCAAAATCGCCGCCGCCGCCACCACCGGCCCGGCCAGGGCGCCGCGGCCGGCTTCATCGATGCCGGCAATTCGAATGACGCCTAACGATGTCCGAAGTTTCTTCTCGTGTCGAAATCCGCAGCGCATCCTGGCGCGAATCCTATCCGCAGATTTTGCAGATTGCGCGCAGATTTTTCCGGGACGCGATGCAGGGGGCTCTGGGGAGCACACGCGCCTCGCGTGTCCATGGCGGCGCCTCGCCGCCATGCTCTTGGGAAAAGTTCGCGATGGCGAGGCGCCATCGCCAGCACGCGAGGGCGCGTGCGCTCCCCGGAGCCAGCGCTCCTCCTTCGTGGGCGGGGATGACGAGCGAAAGCTATTCGCGGACCGCGGTTGCTTCCTTACCCTTGCGATTGCGCAGGTAATTCAGCTTGGCGCGGCGGGCTTTGCCCTGCTTTTCCACTTCCACCTTCGCCACGCGCGGAGAATGAATCGGGAAAACGCGCTCGACGCCTTCACCGTAGGAGATGCGGCGCACGGTAAAGGTCTGGTTGATCCCCGTGCCTTTGCGACCGATGCAGATGCCGGAGAAAATCTGGATCCGCTCCTTATCGCCTTCCCGCACCCGAGTGTGCACGCGCACTCCGTCGCCCACCTTGAATTTGGTCACGTCGGTCTTCTGTTGCTCCTTGGCGAGGGTATCGATGATGTTCATAAAAGTCGCTTTCTGCCCCGGGAAAGGGGTCGAATACGTAGCGCGACTGAGGCGGGTTGTAAAGGCCGGGCCGATCCGGATGCGCTATTCGCCCAGCACCAGTCGCGGCGAGGGCGGGATCGCCTCCAGCCGTTCGTTTACCTTCTGCAACTGCGCGGCCTGCGCCTGCAGCATCGCTTTCAGCTCGGCGATCTCGTTCCCCTGCGCTTCCACCTTGCGGTGCTCTTTCAGGAATTCATTCAGCAACATCGCGTTCACTTCCTCGTAGCGGACGGTGAACGGCTTGCCACTGGCATCGCGCGACACCAGGTCGGGATCCACTTTGGCCACCTCTTCCGCCACCAGGCCAAACTGGGGGATCGCTTTGGAATCGGTACTCCTTTTTGTAGCGGAAAGTGACCGGCTTGAGCGCCAGTAACACCTCACTCGCCCCTTCCATCGGCGCGATCGCTTCCTTGTAGCGGGCCGAGGAAGCGCGCACCCCCAGCTGTCCATCCGGGCCGATTCCCACTGCCACTCCCGCCGCCAGGGGCGAAGTGCGAATGCCGGCGACGAAGGTCTTTTGCTGGCTCCCCTCCGTCCCCAGCCGCATCACCCCCGCATCCCCAGCCTGCCCCTGGTTGCCGATCTCGATGTTGTTCGCCCCTTTGCCGAGCACGTTTTGCCCCGCCTGATAGCCAAGCGCGACGTTGCCCGTGCCCCCAAAGTTCAACCCGGCAAAGGAACCGATCGCGACGTTGAAGCTACCCTGGGCCTGGTTCATCGCTCCGGCCCCCAGGGCCACGTTGTCGTTCCCGTTGGCAAAAGCCATCGCCGTGTCGCCCACCGCCACGTTATACTCGCCCTTGGTGCCCAACGACATCGCCCCGGAACCAATGGCCACGTTGTCGAAAGGCGTCTTATGCGCCTGCAATGCCTCTTTGCCCACCGCCACATTTAAACTCCCCGTCGTATTGGCAATCAACGCGTTCTCCCCAATGCCCACATTAAAAGTCCCTGTCGTATTACCAAAGAGAGGGGCAAAGCCGACCGCGACATTAGCGAAGCCAGTCGTAGTGTTATGCAACGCCATGCTTCCGACGGCAGTATTAGAGGATCCGCCAATAGTATCATTCATAAGGGCTTCAAACCCTAGAGCCGTGTTATCAGGTGCGGGGTTATCTGTAGAAAGGGCACCGTCCCCGAGCGCGGTGTTGTTAAGTGGATAGCCACCTCCCGGCGGCGGGTCGACTGCCAAGGCCGTCTCGAACAGCGCGATGGCAAAGAATACAGCCGCCACTGAAACGCATAAAAATTTACGACCGATATTACCTCTCAAGTATATATAATTATTTCCTAACTTCATTTTGTTTCCTCCCTATTTCATCTAGTGCGAACCCTCCCAGATTTGGAACTCAATCGTGCAAGTATTGTTTGAAAAACGCGATTACTCTGTCCGACACTTTGAAGTTATAGGCCGGATTATCCTCCGTAAAGTCATTCCAAAGAGCGAAAGCGTGCTCTTCATTTGTATCCGGCACCTCCCACATGAGAAAAACCGGGGAAGTAGCCCCCGCCTGCTTCATCGTATACCAGAAGTAATCTGAGTTTGATTTAGGAGAACCGGGGTCGTCGCTCGCGCGTAAGCAATACATCGGTATAAACCCATTAGAGCCTACACCTCCCACAAGTCCTATCGGTGAATCCTGCCACTGCTTTAGAGGAACGGTTGTGTAAGTGTAGTTTTCAATGTTTGGAACGAAATTCCCTTCGTCGAGCACGTCCTGATCCCGGTCCGAGAAGTCGTATTGTCCCGACAGACCCACGATACATTTGGGTCGGGCGGTGGCGCTCCAAAAAGGCCAAAGGTTATTTGTGAAGGTGACATCCAAGGCGACATACGCCGCGTGAGAGGCGCCAGCGGACCCCCCCAGCACACCAACTATCCCATGGTAACAGTGAATATCGCTCTTGGCTGCATCGATGACCGCTTCGATCGCCCTGGTCTGCTGCGGGTACCGTCCGGAATGGGTCGGGTCGGCTTGCTGGATGGCGTATTGACCCAGAATATTATTAGGCGGCGCGAGCGGGTAATCGGCCACCACAACGTAGAATCCCGCAGCCGCCAAGTCCTGCGGGGCGTGTCCCAGGCTCTGGTAGAAGTTTCCACTCTTGAACCCCCCAATATGCAAAACCACTATGACCGGCCAACGATCCGTGCCGTCAGGACCGTTCGTAGTAGGAGTGTAGGTGACCCACTCCACAGTCGTTCCATATTGTGGATCACCCTGCGGAGGCTGGTACTCTTGACGAATCGCCACCGGAGCTGGCGAGCCTTGTGGTGGGTGGTATGGCTGGGCAGTAAAACTGACTGGTGTTCCAGAGGATTGATTGCTCTTCGCCGGAGTTGCGGTGACCGCAGGGGTTGGCGTTGGGGTGATCGTAGGTGTCGCGCTTGGGGTGGGGCGATCCTGCGCCAAGCTGAGAGTAGTCAAGGTCGTGAACCCACAAAATGCGATGGCCGCAGCCGTCTTTCTGAGAGGAATTTGGATCATGAAAAGAGGCCTACCCAATTCCACCAAATCTTGTCGAGCATTATTTACCTCGTCCCATTTTCTTTGCTTGGCCATTGGGCAAAAACTTGTCCCATCCCGCGGAAGCGACGGCGCGCTTCCCTCCAGGGCGCCAGCCGGCAGGTTGTGCTTTCAGGCGCGGTCGCTATACTGCCGACCGCCGCACCCGTAGCTCAACTGGATAGAGTGACGGCCTCCGAAGCCGTAGGTTGCGCGTTCGAGCCGCGCCGGGTGCACTCTTCTGAAAGGATGAAGGCGGAAGGATGAGGGATGAATCCGCTCGCCGCCCTAGACGCCGCTGTCGTTAAGGGCAACTCCGGAGTCGGTTTTGTCTTCGCCGGCGCCGTTGTAGATCTGGTAGTTCGGCTTGCCTTCGTAGGCGCCAAATTCAAAGACGGCATCTTTGTTGTAAGCCGAGGGCGAATCGGTCGCGTTATTGGTCGCAGAATGAAGTGCCGACCGCAAGCGGGGCGGAGAAGAATCGATGGCTTGCTCGAAGCCGGTGCCGTTGGCGAAAAGCCCCCAGGCTTTATTGTTGTGCGCGATGCCGCTCAGATCCGGGTTGTTCTCGCCGGTCGCGACGTAGAAACCGAAGTGGCGTTTTTCCTCGTTGCCGTCGCTGGTCATTTCCATTCCCCAAAACCGCTCCCGCCGTTCCTACCGCTATCGAAGCCACCGTTGTAAGCCTCCTGGCTGGCGTCGTCTTCCGCGATGTTGGTTTGTTCCGCCCTGACGAGTCCGATAACGAGAGTGCAGCAGAGTGCGAGCGCGAGTTTCTTCATAATTTGGGGCGTCAGTTCAACCCTTTACCGCGCCGGAACCCAAGCCGGAAATGAGGTAGCGGCTCAGGACAAGGAAAAGGAGGACGACCGGAATGGAAACGAGAAGCGCGCCGGCAGCGTAGAGGCCCCATTGCGTGCTCATGTTGGACTGAAACATCTTCAGGCCCACCGGAAGGGTAAAGATTTCCACATCCTGCAGGACAATCGCGGCGACCACGTACTCGTTCCACGCGGTCATGAAGGAGAAAAGCGCGGTGATGACCATGGCCGGCGCGGAGAGCGGCAGAACGATGAGATAAAAGGATTGCCAGCGGTTGCAGCCGTCGATCCCGGCGGCCTCCTCGAGCGAGACCGGGATGGTGTCGTAGTAGCCCTTTAATTGCCAGATGCAGAACGGCAGGGCGGTCGCGCTGTAGATGATGATAACGCCGAGATAGGAATTGATCAGGCTGAGCTTGATCAGGATGAGATAGAGCGGCAGGAGCAACATCGTCGCGGGGAACATCTGGGTGACGAGGAGACCGTTGAGTGTCGAGCTGCGCCCGAGGAAACGAAAGCGCGACAAGGCGTAGCCGGCAGTGGAAGCGAGCGCCACGCCGGTAATCATGACCACGAGGGCGATGAGGGTGGAATTGCCGAGCCAGCGCAGGAAGGGCGTGTCGAAAATAAGGGTGCGAAAATTCGCCAGGGTCGCCCCGTGCGGGATGAGCGCGAGCGAGGAAGAGAGCAGTTGGTCGCCCGGCCGCAGCGCGATCGTGACGATGCGGCTGATCGGGTAAAGCGCGAAGAGAGTGAAGAAAAAGAGCGCGGCGTAGCTCAACGCCATCCGCGTTGTGCGCGAAAAAGAGGGCCGCGATTCTTTTTCCAGAATGGGCGAGCGGCGTGACATCGCGGGACATTGGGCTTGCCCCGCGCGGGATGCAACCGGCAGCGGGATAGAGTAAGAGACTTGGATTGACGCGATTTCCCCCCTCGTTCCCAAACTCGGTTTGGGAACGCACTTGTCCCTGAAACTCTGTTTCCTACCCCGGCTGCCGCCAATCATCGCAGCGTAAAATCGCTTGCGCTCCCTTGAGCCATTCGTGCGCCGAGGAGTAGCGCCAATGTTCCGGCGAGGCGACCAGGCGCCGTTGCACCGGGTTGTTGTGCAAATACTCCAGCTTCTGTTCCATCATCGCATCGCTCGTGATCGCCTGCGGATGACTCCCCTCCTGCCAGACCTGATGCGTGCTCGCCCGCTTATGCGCCGCGCGAAAGTATTGCAGTTGATTGAGCAACCATTCCCGGCCCTCCCGCTGCAACTGCGCCACAATCTCGCGCGCGGTGAACTTCTTCAGGTCCGCGATTGTCTGGGCCAGCTCCGGAGCCGCCACGATGGCGTGGAAATGATTGTCCAGCACCACCCAGCCGTAGATCTTCAGACCTTTGTGCTCCCGGCAGTATGCAAACGAGCGCACCAGCACATCGCAGCACGCGCTCGAAGTGAACACCGGCAGCCACGCCACTACCGTCGAGGTGATAAAATGCGCCGCGTCGCGCTCATGGATTTGGTATCGGCTGCGCACTCTGCGCGCCAGCATCGAGAAACGGAGTTTCTAAGACAAGCACGTTCCCAAACCGAGTTTGGGAACGAGAGAAACTGGCTCGGCTGAGCCCGCTGCGTTCGTGTGCGCGTCCATGGATGAGGCCTAACGAACACAAGATGAGCGACGGCGGACGAGACCGCGCGTCGCTCGGAGTAGAAGTGTGGAAGTCATCTCAAAAGTGGAACGTACAGCGGTCCGCTGTTCGCTCCAAATGGTTAGGTGGTTGGCGTCGGATACAGAGAAAGCTCGTAGGGGATGGTCAGGGTCAGCTCCATAATTTCGCTCGCTTCGATTTATTTCCGCCACCTCCACAACGATGTGCTGGCGACGAAATACGAACAGAAATTGGGCACTCCACCGAACCCACTCCCAGCCCTACTGGGGCGCTGAGTCACCACCGGATACATCTCGGGCGCGCTTCAGCGTAGAGCAAACAAGAGGGTGCGCACGCCCCAGATGATCTACGGCTATGACCGTATTTACGAAGCTGCATGGTTCAGCCAAAATCGCCCCTATGAAACGCTACTACTCACCACGTCTGGATCGGGACCTGATTACGGTACTATATCACGAAGCCAAAGCGCGCGGCATACCGATGACGAAGCTGGCCAGCCGTCTTCTGCGCGCAGCACTGCGATTAGGAACCAGGGTCAGAGCTGAAAGTAGATAGATTCCACCGGCATTAAAGCACCATCCTGCCTGTGAAGTCGCACTTCGAGCGTTTTGAGTGGCCTGATGAGCGTTTGAAGTGGTAGTGCGGGCGTTTTGAATCGCTGTATGACCGGATGGAGTTGCTTTGTGGGCATATTGGATGGCTTGGCGGGCGGTGAGAGTTGCTCTTCCGTCATTTTGAATGGCTGGATGGGTCACTTGGACAGTCCTGAGAAGGCGTTGAGCGGCAATGTGATCGCGCACACTGGCCTTTCCTGCGGGTAAAGCGGCTTTGCGAGGAGAGCGGCGGATTTTTTGGCGCGAACGGCGGGCGTTTCTGCCGAAGGCAACGATCGTGCACCCGCAAGGTGGCACGCTCCCTGCTCAGATAAAGAGTCATACTGGAGGAAATAAAACCATATGGCTAACACTGAACAAACTTTTGCCGATCGCCTGCAGCGCGGGCGCACGATGCAGAGCAAGACCGCCGGTTTCGCGCCCGCTTTTGCACCGGCGGATGCTTCTCTGCTCCCGCCTGCATTTAACCTCTTCATCGACGACGTGGAGGCGGCCAACACGGCCGTGGCCTCGGCGGTGTCGGCGGAGAATAACGCGACCACGGCGCGCAAGAATCTCATGTTGCAGATCAAGGATCGCACGACGCGGCTGGTGAATTATGTCGGGAGTAACTCGGCCTGGGATGAGTATCTCCCGGCGGTCAAAATGGCGGCGGACAAGGTGCGCAATTATCGCTCGAAAAAAAAGGCGGGGACGCCGCCGCCCGACGGCACTCCCGCGGATAAGAAACGAATGACCGGCCAGCAGAGCTACGGCGACATCGACGGGCTTTTCGAGAAGGTGCTGGAGGCTCTGAAGCTGGTGCCCGGCTATACTCCGGCGGCGACCGAGATTCAGTTGGCCACCCTGGACACGCTCAAGACCGATTTTCGCGCAGCGAACAAGAATGTGGCGACGAAGGGCGCCGCGACGACCAAGGCGGAGCGGACGCGCAAGCCGCTCTACGATGCGGAGAAGGGTTCGCTGCGGGCAAAGATGAAGGCGATCAAGAAGGCAACGCGGGGGCAATACGGCGTCTCGAGCGCGCAGTTTGCCGAGATCAAGAGCATCCGTCTTTAGTTATTGGGAAGAGCCCGCGTCATCTGGGGAGGTGGCGCGGGCAAACTCAGGCCGCGATCTCCTTCACCACGACGCGCATTCCGTCGCTCGAGACGACTGCGACCGCGAGGGAAACAGGGTCAGGCGAGGAAACAGGTCAGAGCGTGAATATTGGCAGGTTCAGCCGGCAATGAGGCGTCGCCTCTCCGCGGGAGTCGATTCTTTTCCTCAATCTGGGCGCTCTTGCCCTCAGGAAAGGTACCCGTTTCTCAGAAGCGTACCCTTCCCTTGGAACCTGCGCGGTTCCAAAAAATCACGATGTGCCCCAGCAATGCCGATGTCACCGCGACTGTAGGCAACCAGACGCTGGATCGCACAAAACGTGGGCGCGCTGCCTTCTCTGGCAACGGCGTTGACGTGCCGGGGTCGCTTCCCCATTCTCAAAATGACCAATGAAAACAGCGCTGCCACCGGTCCGCCCAATTGAGTTGTCGGAAATTCAGGCCGCGCGCGCGCGGATCGCTGCTACGATTGTGAGGACACCGCTCGTTAGGCTGGAGCTCGCTCCGGACTACCCGGAGATTCGACTAAAGCTAGAAAATCTTCAGCCGATCAACGCCTACAAACTACGCGGAGCGGCCAACGCGGTCGCGCTCCTGCCGGAGGCGGAGCGCGCGCGCGGGGTCTGGACGATCAGCGCCGGGAACGCCGGGCAAGGTGTGGCCTACGCCGCGCGCAAGGCCGGGGTGCCTTGTACGGTGGTGGTAATCGAGACCGCGCCGGACTCGAAGCTCGAGCGGATGAGCGCCCTCGGGGCGAAGTTGATCAGGGTCCCCTATCACGTCGCCTGGAAGGCGCTGGATGATCGCGCCTTCCCGGGCGCCGACGGGGCTTTTATCCATCCGTTCGATGATGACGATTTCATCGCCGGTCACGCGACGATGGGGCTGGAGATTCTGGAAGACGCGCCGGAAACAAAAACGATCATCGCCAGCATCGGCGGCGGCGGGCTTATCAGCGGCCTCGGGAGCGCGCTGAAGGCGCTGCGACCGGAGATTAAAATCATCGGGGTCGAACCGGAGACCGCTGCGCCAATGTCACTCTCCCTGGCCGCGGGAAGTCCGCAGGCTTTCAAGGATTGGACGCCTTCCTTCGTCGACGGCGCCGGCGGTCAAAGCGTTTTCCCGCGGATGTGGGAACGGATGAAACCGTTGATCGACGATTCATTAGTCGTGAGCCTGGACGAGACCCGCCGGGCAATGCGGCTGATGGCGGAGAAGGCGCGCGTCATTTCCGAAGGAGCGGGAGCGATGCCGCTGGCGGCGGCGCTGAGCGGAAAGGCTGGCCCGGGACCGATCGTCTGCATCGTCTCCGGCGGGAATGTTGACCTGAAGAAGTTCGCCGAGCTGATCGATTTGTAGAAGCAGCCATGTATCTCGACGAAGAAAAGGTCCGTTCGCTTTTGCGCATGGAAGATCTGATTCCGGCGATGGCCGGGGCGATGCGAGAACTTTCGGCAGGCAAAGTGGTGCAGCCGCTGCGACAGGTTCTGCCCGTCGCGGAACACGCCGGTTTCTTCGGGGTCATGCCCGCCTATGGGAGTGCGCTCGGCGCCAAACTGGTGACCTTTTATCCTAACAATGAGGGTATCCCGACCCATCACGCCATGATTCTGCTCTTTCGCCCCGAAACCGGCGAGCCGCTGGCGACGATGGACGGTCGCTTAATTACCGAAATGCGGACGGCGGCGGTCTCGGCCCTCGCGACGGATCTGCTCGCTCGCCGCGCGGTGAAGGTGCTGGCTATTCTCGGCTCTGGTGTGCAGGCGCGGAGTCACTTGGTAGCGCTGCGGTTCGTTAGGCAGTTTGACGAGGTGCGAGTTTGGAGCCCGCGTCAGGCCGGCAAATTCGCTCAGGAACACGGCGTGGCGGCGACGGCCACGGCTGAGGAAGCGGTGCGCGGCGCGGATGTCGTCGTGGTCGCGACTTCCGCGACGACGCCAGTTTTGCAGGGCGCCTGGTTATCGCCCGGCCTGCACATCAATGCGGTCGGCGCCACCCGGCCGAACTGGCGTGAGCTGGACGACGAGACGTTAGGCAAAGCGCGTATCTACGTCGAATCGCGCGAAGCGGCGACGAAAGAGTCCGGCGATATCATCGCGGCCGGCAAAATTTACGCGGAGCTCGGCGAAGTCATTGCCGGGAGCAAGACCGCGCGCGAAAACGAAAGTGAGATCACGCTCTACAAATCGGTCGGGGTCGCAGTAGAAGACATCGTCGCGGCAAACCTGGTTTATCAACGGGCGCTCGCGGCCCGGTAGAACGAGCTGCCGGGTCGCCCGGTTTGGCCAACGCCGTTACGGTTTCACCAGGACGGGCGTGCCGACTCGCGCGATCTGGTAAAACTGGCGCGCCTTCCAGTAGGGCATCCGGATACAACCATGTGACGCGGGCTCGCCCGGGAGGTAGCCCTGGTGCAAACCATAGCCCGGCGAAAATTCCAAAAAGAAGGGCATTGGCGCTCCCGCGTAACGGGTGCCGCGCGGCTTGCGCACCTTCCGGGTATCGACGTTCGCTACCACCACCTGCCCCGACTCCGAAACATAATCGCCGTAAAGGCTCGAGGTGTGATCGATGTCTTTGCGCGTGACGCGAAATCGGCCGATCGGCGTGCGATGTCCTTCCCGGCCACTCGAGATTCGAGAAGAGGCGACGAGGACTTTGCCGCGATAAAGATACGCTTCCTGCGCGCGTAAACTGATAACGATGGAGGGGCGACCGGTCTCGCGAATGGGAATGTGCGCCTCGACCATTTCGGTCACTGTGCTGCAAGCACCCAGGAAACAGAGCGCGATGGCGAGCAAACCAAATTGCGTGATTTGAAGCCTCATACCTTTTAACTGAAAGCAGAACATGGAAGCGGAAGACGACGCGGGCAACGGCCTTCGGGCCAGAGAATGTTGACCCGACACAGCGGCGGGCTGCTGCGTCCCAGGATGGAAGCAGGCCGTGCGGCGGCGCGGCCTCTGAAATGGTCGGGCGCACAAGCGAACATGATTGCCAACCAGACTGGCGCTTGGCATCAAGGGTTCGTGCACCCGCGCCACGAAGAAATCACCTCGGCCTTGCCCGCCGATCTCGATTCCCTTCCCCGACTGGATGGCTTTCGTCTCCGCGGACTGCAGATGACCCGGCTCGAAACATTTATCGACGCCTCTTTTGCCTTCGCGATCACAATGTTAGTCATCGCGGCCCAGCAAATCCCCGATGATATCCCCACCCTGTTGGCGGCCTTTCGCAACGTGCCCACTTTCATTTTCAGCATTGCCGTGATCAGCATTTTCTGGCGCGGCCACTGGCTTTGGAGCCGGCGCTACGGACTGGAGGACGGGCCTTCCATTCTCATCAGTTGGTCCATGCTGGTTACGATCCTGATCTACATTTATCCCCTCAAGGCCGTCTTTGGCGCGATGTGGTTTTACCTGAGCGAAGGACGCCTGGGACGCTCCCTGCAGATTACCTCGGAATACCAGGCGCGTACTCTCTTTGCGGTGTTTGCGATCGGCTTTGTCGCGATCGCGTTAGAGATCTGGCTCCTCAATCTGCGCGCCTGGCAATTGCGCGAGCCGCTCCGTCTCAACGAACGCGAACGCCTCCTCACTCGCGGACAACTGCATGGCTGGAGCGTGCCGACCTGTATCGGACTGCTCTCGCTCGTCTTCGCGCTCCTCCTGCCGCTGCGCTACCTCGAATGGAGCGGGTGGGTTTATTTCTCCCTCGCCTTCCTGGTCCCGTTGCATCGCCGCTATCTCAGGCGAAAGCTCCAGCTCGCACTTGCCGCCGAGCCCTGAGCGAAGGTGGCTGGGGAGGGAATTGAACCCCCGACACGAGGATTTTCAGTCCTCTGCTCTACCAACTGAGCTACCCAGCCCTCGCTCCGACCGCGGACGGAATCGCCCGCCATCGGGTGGTCACTATGCCGGATTCTTTTTCGCGGGCAAGAAGGTTCCTCCGTGGGGTCTAGACAAATGCAGCGGGGCAAATCGACTGCGGCATTCAGGAGGTGCAGGTAAAGGGGCCGCGTGATTTCCTTCGCCCCAAATTGTTGCAGGTGCGGGGTCAGCCACTGCGTATCGAGCAGGGTGAACCCGCGCTCGCGTAAACGCTCGACCAGCGCCCAGAGCGCGATCTTCGACGCCCCCGTGACGTGGTGAAACATCGACTCGCCAAAAAATGCACCGCCGATCGCCACTCCATAAAGACCACCCACCAGTTCGTTAGCCGACCAGGCCTCCACCGAATGGGCCCAGCCGAGCGAATGCAGATTGCCGTAGCTCTCGATGATCTCTTCGTTGATCCAGGTATCCTTGCGCGCTGCGCACGCCCGCGTCACCGCCACGAAACTGGTATCGATTCTAATCTCCATCTCCCTCGCCCGGCGTTCGCGCTTCAAACCATGGGGCACATGAAATCCATCCAGCGGCAAAACAGTGCGCGGATCGGGCGAGAACCAGCGGATCTCCCCGTTCTCCATCGCCATCGGGAAAACGCCCAGCCGATAAGCTTCGATTAAGAGGTCGGGGTCGATCATTTTCGCTTGGCTTCGCTAAGAATTCGGGAGTCGAGCGCCTGGCGCGCGGCTCCGCTCTTGCAAAGCGAACGCCGCTCACTAACATCTCTCGATGAAGCCCCTCTTGCTCATTCCGCTGGCCTTTCTGGCCATCAACTGCGCCCAGGATCAGCCCCCCGCCGAGGTCGTGCGGGAGCATTTCGAGCGCGGCGTTTCGGGGGAAGGACAAGTCGTTCCGCTCGACCATGAGAGCGAGCCAAATCTCAATCCGCCAGTCACCCAATCCGCCCCGACGCCGTGAAAACGCCGGCTCACTCGCGCATTCTGATCCTCGATTTCGGTTCCCAGTACACCCAGGTCATCGCCCGCCGGGTACGCGAATGTCAGGTCTATTCCGAGATCGTTAGGCACGATATTACCGCCGGTGAAATCGAGCGGCTGGCCCCGAAAGGCATCATTCTTTCGGGTGGCCCCGCCAGCGTTTACGACAAAAAAGCGCCTCAAATCGATCTCCAGGTCTTCTCGTTAGGCATTCCCGTCCTCGGCATTTGCTACGGGATGCAGTTGATGGCCCGCCACCTCGGCGGCGAAGTCGAATTCAGCGGCCGCCGCGAGTACGGCGCCGGCCTTCTCCAGATCAAGGAACAGACTCCGCTCCTCGACGGCCTCGGCGAGCAGATGGACATCTGGAACAGCCACGGCGACAAGTTGACTGCGCTCCCCGACGGTTTTCGCGCCATCGCGCAGACCGAGAACTCCGCCTTTGCCGCCATCGAAGAGACAGAGCGAAAACTTTATGCGCTCCAATTTCATCCCGGAAGTCTCGCACACCCCGCGCGGGAAGGAGATCATCGAGAACTTTCTCTTCCGCATCTGCCATTGCGCGATGGATTGGACGATGGGCTCTTTCATCGATGAAGCCTGTGATCGCGTCCGCCAGCAGGTCGGCGACCAGAAAGTCGTCCTCGGCCTGAGCGGCGGCGTCGATTCCTCGGTCGCGGCGGCTCTCCTGCACAAGGCGATCGGCGACCAGCTCACCTGCATCTTCGTCAACAACGGACTCCTGCGCGAAAACGAAGCCGAAGTTGTGCAGCGTGTCTTTGGCGAAAATTTCCAGATCAAACTCAAATACGTCGACGCCTCGGAAAGCTTCCTCCGTTTGCTCGAGGGCGTGACCGATCCCGAGACAAAACGCAAGGTGATCGGCGGCGAATTCGTTAGGGTATTCGAGCAGGCCACCGAGGAATTGCTCGCACAGGATCGCGCTGATCAAAAATCACACGCCGGTTATCATTTTCTCGCCCAGGGAACGCTCTACCCGGACGTGATCGAGAGTGTCGCGATCGGCGGCAATCCCGCCTCCCTGATCAAGAGCCATCACAACGTCGGCGGGTTGCCCGAGAAAATGAATTTCGAGCTGGTCGAGCCGCTCCGGCAGCTTTTCAAAGACGAAGTCCGCCAGGCCGGATTGCAGCTCGGTTTGCCTAACGAGATCGTGCATCGCCAGCCTTTCCCGGGTCCGGGGCTGGCTGTCCGCATCCTCGGCGAAGTGACGCCTGAGCGGCTCCGCATCCTGCGCGACGCCGACACCATCGTGGTCAGTGAAATGAAATCCTCAGACTGGTATTACCGGGTCTGGCAATCTTTCGCCGTCCTCCTGCCCGTCCGCTCGGTCGGGGTGATGGGCGACCAGCGCACCTACGAAAACACCATCGCGCTGCGCATCGTGGAAAGTCAGGATGGCATGACGGCCGATTGGGTCCGGCTGCCCTACGAAATCCTGGCCCGCATCTCGAGCCGGATCGTGAACGAGGTGAAGGGCGTGAACCGCGTCTGCTACGACATCTCGACCAAGCCACCCAGCACGATCGAGTGGGAGTGATGCCAATGCGGACTGCGGATTTTGGAAGGCGGAATGCAGCGAGCGTCGTCCCCAGACTCCGTTCGCTCCCTTCTTCATTCCGCACTCCGCATTCCGCATTCCGCCTTTAAAAAGTGGTTCACGTTCTCGATACCCTGCATCTCGGTCGGCCTGGAATCATCGCGGCGACCGCGCTTGAAACCGACGACGGAATTGCCCTGTTCGATACCGGGGCGGATTCCGCTTTCGAAACCATTGCCAGCTCGATGCGTGGCGCCGGCTTTGCGCCTAACGACGTTCGCCATGTCTTTCTTAGTCACATTCATCTCGATCATGCGGGCGCGGCCTGGCGGTTCGCCGAGACAGGCGCCACGATCCATGTTCATCCTCGCGGAGCGCGTCATCTGATCGATCCATCCCGGTTGATGGAATCCGCTCGCCGCATTTTCGGCGACGAAATGGAGCGGTTGTGGGGAGAAATGCGGCCGATCGCGCCGGAAAATGTGCGGGTGACCGAAGATGGCGAAACGATTCGGGCCGGCCAGTTTGAAGTGCGCGCGCTCGCCACCCCGGGTCACGCGTCGCACCACCATGCTTACCAGTGGGACGAAGCGGTTTTTGGCGGCGACGTGGCCGGCGTGCGGCTGGATGACGGGCCGCCCGTTCCACCCTTTGTTCCGCCCGAACTGCAGATCGAGGAGTGGCTGGAGTCGATCGCGCGTCTGCGCTCGTTAGGCGCGAAGCGCCTTTATCTGCCGCATTACGGTTTGGTCGAAGGCGACCTGGCAGCTCACTTCGATGCCCTGGCCGAGCGGGTGCGGCGCTGGGCCGATTGGTTCCGTGAAGCGATTCGCCAGGGACAGAGCGAAGCCGAGCTGGTTTCGACTTTTGCCCGCTACGAAGCGGATGACATCATCGCGGCCGGCGCGGCGCCAGAACGGGTGCAGGATTACGAGCGGGCCGACCCGAGCTTCATGGCCGTGACGGCCTCGACCCGTTATTGGCGCAAATACCATCCCGAAGCACTGTAGCCGGGCGACCCCAGCTACGGCGCCAGCAAACTTCTAAAACGCGGGTCTTCCCGTAACCCATCCCACTCCGGCTCGACCCGCAACATGCCGGGAGTCGGGCCGCCGATCCGCCTAACGAGCGGCTCGAGGATGGCGAGAGCTCGCTCGCCCTCGCCGAGCTGGGCGTAAATCGCGGCCAGGTTGGTCGCGAGCAGTGGACCATCGAGGGCATCGGCCGAAATAGGAAGCAGCTCAACCGCTCGTTCTCCGACTGCGATCGCTTCCTCGCCTCGACCGAGCATGGCTTCGATCAACCCCTGCATGATCAGGATCTTGGGGTCGTTAGGCGATCCGACCGCTTCGAGCAGGACTGCTTCCTTCGCCGCGCGGAAAGCGCGCTCCGCTTCCGCCGCATTTCCACGCCCGCGCGCAATCAGGCCGACATACCAGTCGCGCGGCACGGTGTAGTCGTCGAGCGCGCCCACGAATCCGCAAAGACCGACATCGTTATACTTGCATTCGGCGCAGTTCCCCAGGCTGCGCGCGGCCGCCTCGTAATCGCGCTCCATTAAGGCAAGCCGGACCGCGATCGTGGTGACCGCACCACCCGGGTTGAACGTCGACGGAGTGCCCTGCAAGGCCCGGCGCAGGGGAGCCGTCTCGCCGAGTTCGCGCAACCGAAGCTCGGCGCGCGCGATGGGAATCATGTGCGCCCCGGGCGCGATCGCGGCTTGATCCGCCAGCACCTGTTCCGCTTCCCGATAACGCCGCAGATAGGTCAGCGTCTCGGAAAGATTCCAGAGGGCAGAGATATTGCGCGGGTCGAGCTGGCGGGCACGTTCCAGGTGGAGGATGGAGTCCTCCCAGCGCCCGCGGCGGCGCTCGATCACCCCGAGCGCGCTGGCCACATCGGCTTCGTTAGGCAGAGTCCGTTGCGCGAGGGTCAGCTCACGAATTGCCGCCTCATAATCACGCTTGGAATAGTATTGATAGAAGGCCAGCGCGAGATGTCCCTCACCCAAATCGGGTCGTAGCCGCAAAGCGGTTTCCGCCGCCTCTTTCGATTTCGCAAGCCGCGCCCAGCTCTTGTCGTAGCCAAACCAGAAGAGCTCGCCGTGGATACGCGAGGCCAGGTAATGCGCGAGCGCAAACTGTGGATCGCGGGCTAGCGCCTGCTCCAGGAGGGGAAGCGCTTTCTCGCCGTTCTCGTGCGGGTCGCCCAGACCGGTCCAGCGGAAAAGGTCGCGCGCCTGGATGTAAAGATCGTAAGCCGCGAGGTCCCTGGTCGGCGGCACCTGCAGGCCGGCCATTTCCTGCGGCGAAAGATTGGCCTGCAACGCCCTCACGATCCGTTCGGCCAGCTCGGACTGGATGGCGAAGAGATCCGTCAGTTCGCGATCGAATGTTTCGGCCCAGACGTGTGCGTCCGTCCGGGCGTTGATGAGCTGCGCATTGACCCGCACCCGGTTACCGGAACGGCGCACCGTCCCTTCCAGGACATGGGCAACGCCGAGCGCGACGCCAATCTCGCGCAGTTGGCGCATGCCGGTACGGTATTGCTGCACCGAGGTGCGGCTGATGACTTTCAGGTCGGCGATCCGCGCCAGGCTGGAGAGAATGTCATCGTGCACGCCCTCGGCGAAAAAGGTGTTTTCCCGATCGTCGCTCAGGTTTTCAAAGGGTAAAACCGCGATGCTCTTTTCGGGGATCGAAGACCCCGGTTCCAAGTCCTCGGTCCGCTTGATGCCCGACGGCGTGATGTCATAGGCCCAGGCCAGAACGATCGCGATCGGGAAGCCGAGGCAAAGAGCAAGAATGACCAGCCGCACCGTCCAATTCGGCACTTCGAAAAACGGGAAAACCTGGGTCGCGACCTGCACCAGAACCCAGGCGACCACGATGTAACCGACCGCCACTCGATAGACCTTGCGCCGTTTCAGTTCGACGAAGAACTGCCTCAGCGCCGCTCCTCGGGAAGAGGCGTGTTGATCGCTCCGCGGCAGGGCCACCCGATGCTATGGCGCGAGAATGGGCGAGCAGCAAGGACTGGAGGGAAACGGGTGCAACCGAGGGCTGGGGGAGAGACGCGGTTGGGAAGCTCGCTCGCCCTGCCACTAAAGCGTCAGCAATTCGGCCAGGTCTTCGGTCGTTAGGCCGGTCATGAGCGGTTCTTCCGTCTCCAGCATTGCGCTCGCCATTTCGCGTTTGCGCATTTGCAGTTTGAGAATCTTTTCCTCGACCGTGTCCCGCGCGATCAGCTTGTAGGAGGTGACCACCCGCGTCTGGCCAATGCGATGTGCGCGATCGGTCGCTTGCGCCTCGACCGCCGCGTTCCACCACGGATCGAAATGGATGACGGTGTCCGCGGCGGAGAGATTCAGGCCCACCCCGCCCGCTTTCAGGCTGATCAGAAAAACCGGGATCGTCTCGTCCTGCTGGAATTGGTCCACCTGCGCCTGCCGATTCTTCGTTAGGCCGGCGAGATAACAATATCGGGTCTCCTTCGCGGCCAGCCGCTCCTTCACCAGATCGAGCATTCGCACAAACTGGCTAAAGATGAGGACTCGATGTCCACCATCGATGATTTCCTCGAGCAGCTCGTCGAGCAGGTCGAGCTTGGCGGACGGTTCCGGTTCGTCGTTAGGCGGAAGACTGAGCAAACGCAGATCGCAGCAGGTCTGACGCAGGCGCAGGAGACCGGTCAGCATCTTCATTCGGGCGACGCCGTCCACTGCGCCGCCCGCGCCAATGCCCTGCTGGATTTCGCGCAGGAGTCCGTTATAAATCGCGCGCTGTTTCGGACCGAGCTCGCAAGGCACCACCTGCTCGATCTTTTCCGGCAGCTCGCGCGCAACGTCGGCCTTGAGCCGGCGGAGAAGAAACGGCCGCAGTCTCCGGGCGAGACGACGTTGCAGCGCCGGCTCCGGTTGGCCGGCGAGCGGCTTTTCGTAGCGCTCGCGGAAATCGGCCCGCGCTCCCCAGGTAACCGGGCGCGACAAAGTTCATCAGCGACCAAAGGTCGCGCACCGAATTCTCGACCGGGGTCCCGGTAAGCACGAAACGATTCTTCGCTCGGAGACTGAAAGCAGCCTGCGCATTCTGGGTGTCGGGATTCTTGATGTGCTGCGCCTCGTCGAGCACCACCGTGCCCAGGCCAAAGCCGGCATACAGGTCGGCGTCGCGCCGGAGCAATCCGTAACTCGTTAGGCCAAGATTGTACTCCGAAAGTCGCGCGATCTTTTCCGGGCGACTGGGGCCGTCAATCCGCAGCACCTTCAGCCCGGGGGTGAAACGCGCCGCCTCGCGCTCCCAGTTGGAGAGGAGCGAGGTCGGACAAACGATCAGGCCGGGGCCCTGCCCGCATTGGAGTTGAAGAAAGCCGAGAGTCTGGACCGTTTTCCCGAGGCCCATCTCATCCGCCAGGATGCCGCCGAGATTCTGCGCGGCGAGCGCCGCCAACCACTGCACGCCGGTTCGTTGATAATCGCGCAATTGCTCCGCAAGCGGACCGAGCGCGGCGATCGGGGGCTCTTTGTGAAACAGTTGCGAGGCGCCGAGCAAACGGGCGCCGATTTCCTCGGCCGTATTCGTCAGGTAAGCGGCCTGGATGTTTTGCAGCCGATAAACGCCGGGCTGACTTTGGCGCGGATCGGCGTCGCGCAGGACCTGTTCGAAATCATCCAGCGCATCGGGATTAAGAACGGCAATCTTGCCGTTTTTGAGGCGAGCCTGGCTCTGGCCGGAACGGAAAAGCCGCTGCACCTTAGCCAGCGGAATTCCCCGGCCGGTCTCGCTCGCGACCGAGTATTTAAGCTCGAACCAATCTTCACCTGAGCGCACGATTTCGATGGTGGGTGCAACCGGCTCCAGCTCGCCGCTTGCTTTCTCGAGTCGCGGCGAAATGGAAACGTTCCACTCCGCCGGCAAGGCCGGGAAATCGAAAGCGAAGAAACGCACGATGCGGCCGGAATCGCGCATCTCAAAATCGTCGCGCGCTTCAGTGAATCCGACTCGCTCCATTCGCGCGACCGCCTCTTTTTCGAGCGCCAAATTCCGGACAAACAGGCGCTCGCCTTCTCGAAACGCGAAACGCTTCTGCGGTTCCGAGAGAGGAGAAAACGCCGGGCGATCGCCATACTGGCAACGAAGGACGGCGCGCAGATGCTGCAGCGAGCCTTCCAACTGGAGACGAAACGAAGGCCGCGCGTCCTCGACCGCCGGAAGCGATATTTCTGCGGGAAGCGCGACCTCCGCCACTTCGCGCCAGAGCGGAAGTTCCAGGGCGAGGAATTCGTCCATCTGCTCGCGGCGCAAGCGGATCGGCTCGCACAGGGTGTTCGTTAGGCGAGACGGGAGGTCGTGTCCGATCTCCAGGAATTCGTGACCTCGGAGGAGCCATGCATCGGATCCGGCGAGAAGAGGAATTTCATCTTCCACCCGGCCGGCTACGAGCTCGAAACCGTCGCCTGCGCCGCGTAGAATAAACTTCGGGCGATAAGCCTCCGCCGACACCCGGACCGGAGTTGATTTCCCGAAGCTCACTCGCTCATGACCGCGTAACGATGGCAACCAGTACAGGAAGTCTGCGGCCGACAACATCGTGACGCTGCTGGCCTTCGCACCTAACGAGGCGAGCGCAGCCAGGTCGGATTCAGCAACGCCGAACCGTTCCGTTGGTGGGATCGCGTCGAGCATCAGACGGCGACCGTCCAAGTCCGCTTCGATGCAAACCATCACCCGTTGCTTCGCCCATGTATCGCGAAAGTTAGGCGGAAGAATGAAATAAAGCGTGATCGGACGCGCCCCGGCCTCACTCACGGGAACGAAGCGATCGTCCACCGCCGGTCCCGCGTCGTTAGGCGAAGACGGTGTGGGCGCCGAGGGAGCAGGCGCGAGCCAGGCCAGCCCGACGGCCAGTGAATGAGCGCAGACTTTCCCCCACTCGCGCGACTCGCGGCAGGTGCAGATGTTCTCGATATCAAGCGCATTGCGCAGGCGCAACCCGGAGCGGTAGGTCTTCTGCCCCTCGCGCACCTCTCCGGCGAGAAGAGGCGGCTCGTAGCTCGCCCCCGAGACACGGCCAGCCTTGAGCAGCTCGCGCCCCGCCTTCATTGCCTGCCAGCCGCCGGCGCCGGAAAGGAATTTCTCGGTGATCGGAATCGTGACGGAATCCACAGAGAAGCTTGCCTGTAGCGAGTGGACGAAGCAATGGACCTCGCTTCGAGGATTGAGTTTGCCTTTCCCTTTCGTTCTGCTTGCTTCCGCCGCGTCCATCACAAGCCGCGCCGACAAAGGCTCAAAACCAGAAAACAAGCTCTATGAAGAACCCCGCAACCCGAGGCTCCAAGCCACTTCTGGCAGTCCTCGCTTTTGGATTGCTGCTCGCCTCAGGTTCCCAATCAACATTTGCCGCGACTCAGCCCGTTCTAAAAGGAATCACGAGCGCCGAATGGGCGGGTATCCGCGTAGCGCATCGACTGGCGCAGGGTAGGGCGAGTCAGGTGACGGACAATTCCATGATGCCCCACTCCCTCGCGGCAGAGTCCGTTGCCCAGCAAGCCTACGTGAAAGCTTCCAACACCGATACCTTCGACTTCTTTGGCAATGCGGTCGCGATTTCGGGAAACACCGTCGTCGTAAGCGCCGTCGGTGAGGCGAGCAACGCCGGAGTCAACGGCGACCAGGACGACAACAGCGTGCCGCTAGCCGGGGCCGTCTATGTCTTCGTGCGGGAAGGCGATACCTGGAGGCAACAGGCTTATCTGAAAGCTTCAAATCCAGATTTTGTCGACCGGTTCGGAATTTCTGTCGCCATTTCCGGCGACACCGTCGTAGTTGGCGCGGACTTTGAGGCAAGTAATTCGACAGGAATTAACGGGGACCAAATGGACAATTCCATGCCCGATGCCGGTGCCGCCTACATTTTCGTTCGCGACGGAGAGACTTGGAGTCAACAGGCCTACTTGAAAGCTTCCAACTCAAGCGGCGATGACGAATTTGGCCACGCGCTGGCGATTGACGGCGATACCGTGGTTGTCTCAGCTTGGAATGAGGACAGCAATGCCACGGGAATTAATGGCAACCAAAGTGATAACAGCGTTTCTGATTCCGGGGCCGCCTATGTCTTCACGCGTACAGGCAGCACCTGGACTCAGCAGGCGTATATAAAAGCTTCCAATACAGGTATTTCCGATAGTTTTGGTGCTGCGGCTGCGATCTCGGGCGATACGTTAATCATTGGGGCAAGTGGAGAAAGGAGCGACGCGGTCGGCATTAATGGCAACGAAGCCGATGACAGCGCCCTCCAGTCCGGAGCCGCGTATGTCTTCGTGCGCGATGGTCACACTTGGTCCCAGCAGGCCTATATCAAAGCCTCCAACACCGAGGCGGGTGACTTTTTCGGCAACTTCATTGCCGTCTCTGGCGATACGGTTATCGTCGGAGCATATGGTGAGGACAGCAGCGCCTCCGGAATAGATGGCGAGCAGTCCGACAACAGCGCTTCTGAGGCCGGAGCTGCCTACGTTTTTCTGCGCAATGGCACATTGTGGAGTCAACAAGCCTATTTGAAAGCATCTAACACCAATGCCGGTGACGATTTCGGCCACGCGGTCGCGATTTCCGGCGATATCCTGGTCGTAGGCGCATTTGGGGAATCAAGCAGCGCTTCCGGCGTGGACGGGAACCAGGCCGATAACAGCGCCTCTCAAGCGGGCGCCGCTTACGTGTTTGTGCGCAAGGTAGCCAAGTGGACTCAGCAGACTTACCTGAAGGCTTCGAACCCCGAAGCGACTGACTTTTTCGGCTTCGGGGTGGCGATCTCAGACAACACTGCGGTGATCGGTGCCTCTCAAGAGGACAGCACGGCTATCGGAATCGGCGGCAATCAGGTTGATAACGGTGCCTCAAGCGCCGGGGCCGCTTACATTTTCACCGGCCTGGGAGAAACGATGCCCAGCATCCCGCTCCTTAACATCTCGACCCGCCTCAACGTCGGCGCCGGCGAAAACGCGCTGATTGGCGGCTTCATCGTCATCGGGAATGATCCGAAGAAGGTCATCCTGCGCGCCATCGGACCGTCGCTGGCTTTCCCCGGAACGCTGGCTGACCCGGTGCTCGAATTGCACAAAGCCGACAATACGATTGTGCCTAACGACAACTGGCGGGACACCCAGGAACCGGAAATCATCGACACCACCATCCCGCCCGGCAACAACCTCGAATCCGCCATCGTCGCCACCCTTGCCCCGGGCGCCTACACCGCAGTGGTGCGGGGCCAGAACGATAGCACCGGGATTGGTCTGATCGAAGTTTACGACTTGGACCACGCCGCCGATTCGCAATTGGGAAACATCAGCACCCGGGGTTTCGTGGATACGGGCGACAACGTCATGATCGGAGGCTTCGTCGTCGGCGACGGGGTCACCACCACAGTCGTCCTGCGGGCGATCGGGCCTTCGCTGACGGGTCAAAACGTCAGCAACCCTTTGCTGGATCCAACCCTCGAACTCTACAATCAAGACGGGGTGCAGTTGGCGTTTGACGATGACTGGAAAGACTCACAGCAGGCCGAGATCGAAGCGGCGGACATCGCCCCGACGGACGACCGGGAATCGGCCATCCTGGCGGTGCTCGTGCCCGGCAGTTACACCGCGATCGTGCGCGGTCAGAATAACACTACCGGGGTCGCCCTGATGGAGGTCTATAACCTGCAGTAGGGAACGAAGGGCACTAAAGAGCCTCACTTGGTTGCCGACCTCGCCTTTCCGTGAAATAGGAGGCGCGCGATGCAACCGAACCGTCCGCCTAACGACACCTCCGGGCTGGTCGCGGGCGTCGCCGCCTTCGTCACCTGGGGGCTGGTGCCGGTTTATTGGAAGCTGCTTCGCTTTCTCCCGGCCGGGGAAATCCTCGCCCATCGCTTTGTCTGGACATGCGTCTTCATGGTCCTGCTTTTGAGCTGGCAAAAACGCTGGCCGGAAGTGCTCAGCAACCTGAGCAACCGCCGGACGGCGCTCTTCTGCGCCGGGAGCGGCGTCGCCATCGCGGTCAATTGGTTCGTCTTCATTTGGGCCGTGAACGCCGGGCACGTACTGGAGACGAGTCTCGGCTATTTCATGACCCCGCTGGTCAATGTGCTCTTTGGCGCGCTCCTTCTCCGCGAGCGCCTCAGCCGCGCCCAAATCATCTCGGTCGTGCTCGCCACCAGCGCGGTTTTGTACCTCACTTTTGGTTTTGGCCGGCTGCCGTGGGTCGCGCTGACGCTTTGTTTTTCGTTCGGATTCTATGGATTCCTGCGCAAGGTCTCGGGCGCGTCCCCGGTCACCGGCCTTTTTCTCGAGACGACCCTGATCGTGCCGTTCGCGCTCGGTTGGCTGGTTTATCTCGCGCTCGGGCACGGCTTGCACTTCGGCGCTACCGCGCCTGGACTTTCCGCGCTTCTCGTCAGCACCGGCATCGTCACCGGCCTGCCGCTGCTCTGGTTCGCCCACGCCGCCCGGCATCTTCGCCTTACGACTCTTGGTTTCCTCCAATACCTTGCGCCGAGCTGTACCTTTTTCCTCGGCATTTTCGCTTACCACGAACCATTCCGCCGCGAGCAGATGCTGACTTTCGCCCTCATCTGGATCGCGCTCGCCATCTTCACGGCCGACGCCGTCACCCGCTGGCGTTCGACCAAGACACTCGGCGTGCGCCTCGCCCGGTAGCCTCGCGCTTCGCCTGAGCAGAGGTTTGCGCTACCTTGCCCCGGGATGTGGAGCGAAGACGATTTTCAATATGCGATCGAGAACACCGAGGTGATCCTCGCGCCCGAGGGCAAGATCGCGACCTTCGGCCACACCAGCTTTCGCTTTTACCTGATCAGCGAGCTGATGGACCAGGTCAACGAAGTGCGGGTGCGCGATGGGCACATCCACGCCGAGCGCCCGCAAATCATGACTCCGGATCATTATGCGCGGCTCCTGCTGGAGGGTTTTGGCGAACAGGCACAGCATTATGCGGAGGCTCTGCGAGAACGGGCGCAAAAGTCCGCCGTCCTGCGTTACGGCTTCCAGTTTCGAAAGACAGACGTGGTGGAAAAAACGGTGCGCGCCTCGATGGCGTCGGTGATCGAGCAGACCAAGGCCCGGGTGGAACGCGCCGACGATCCCCTCAGCGCGGTCATTCAAGGCGTCGACGACGCCTGGGAGGTTTGCCTGCTCAAGTTCACGATCGACCTGATCGAGCGCTCGAGCGGCGGCAACCTTGGCGATCTGCGGCGCCGCGGTTTGATGTAAGCTCGTTCTATTGAGGAGCCGATGTCTGGGTGGAAAAACGTCCGCTATCGCCTCGAGCGCGGCGGTCTCGAGTTCCTGGCCTGGAGCATCCCGCTCCTTTCGCGGCGCATCTGCGTGGGGCTGAGTTCGCTCTGCGGCGAGATCGCTTTCCGCTGCGACCGCCGCGGACGCGCGGTAGCGCTGGCAAATCTCCAATGCGCCCTCGGGGATCGCTATTCCCCGGAACAACGCCGCGAAATCGTGCGCGGTTCCTACCGGAATTTCGCCCGCACCATGCTCGACCTTTTCTGGGCGAAAAATCTCACGACAGCCAACTACCGCCAATACCTGCGGCTGGAAGGTTTTGAGGAATACCGCGAACGCCACGCGTGCAGCCCCGGGGGCTCGATCGCGCTCAGCATCCACCACGGCAACTGGGAATGGGCCGGGCTAGCGCTTGGTTTCGCCGGGATTCCCTCCACCATTGTCGCGGAAGATTTCAAAAACGCGTCTCTCTCCGGCATATTCAATCGCCTGCGCGGGGTCAGCGGAAATACCATCATCCCGCAGGAAAGGTCACTCCTCCGCCTCCTTAAGAACGTCCGGCGCGGGAGCGCGACCGGTCTGCTCATCGACCTGAGCCTGAGCCCGGGCCAGGCGGCGACGATCATCGAAGGCTTCAGCCTTAGGATGTGTGTCACCTTTCTCCATGCCATCCTCGCTCATCGTGCCGGCACGCTCCTCATCCCGATTGAGTCAGTGCCATTGCCCGACGGGACCTGCCGGGTCATCGCCCACCCGCCGGTCGAGTTTCCCGCCGCCGCGACACCTCAAGAGATCGCGCAACGTTGCTGGGACGCCTTCGAGCCGATCCTGCGCGCCGACCCACAACGCTGGCTTTGGCCATACAAACTTTTCCGTTACCGCCCACGCGGCGCCACGCGGGCCTATCCGGCCTACGCTAATCATTCGCCGGATTACGAAAAGCTGAACCGAAAGATTGCCAACGAGCAGGTCGCACCTGGTCGCAGCAGCTGACTCCGAGCAGCGGGTTTCAGGTCTCATCGAGCCCCGATCCTGGGGCGAACCCGAGCCGCTGCGCGCCGAGAGATTCCTTGACATCGTCCACCAAGTTTATTGTTCTGCAGTATCAACTAACGTCGCCGGCTAGAATCCGTCGGTGCAACAACAGCCCTCCAGCGACCGCCATCCGGCCGACGGATAAACCAAGGCCAGTCGCGCGACCAAGGGGCAATACGGTTCTGAATAATTCAACATGAAACCCGCAATGCTGACCTGCCTCGGCCTCATCTTTATCCTGGCCGCCGCGGCCTTCTCACAGGATCGGCGAGCGGCGGTAAAGAAACGGGCAGAGCGCTTCCGGCAGAGCGGAGAGATCGGCGGCGAAGGACCAGCCGGCTTCCATGGCATCGGCCGTCCTGCCGGCCAGGAAGCGCCAACCGGATTCGACAACCGGACGAATGGCTTCCTCAAACAAGGGCCGCCTTTCGAGGAATTGGACGAAGACAACGTCGAGCCGCTGCGCTCCTTCAACGACGGGCGTTTTGTTTTTGAAGAAACCGAGACCATGTTTGACGGGCTCGGGCCGACCTACAACGCGCAGAGCTGCAGCGCCTGCCACCAGAACGTCGCCACAGGCGGCGGCAGCCAGATCGCCGAACATCGCACCGGCAAAGTAGTGGACGGCCAGTTCTTTGAGTCGTTAGGCGGCTCCCTCATCCAATCACGCGCCACCTATGATGATATCGTCGAGCGGGTTTCGCCGGAGGACGAGGTCCGCACTTTCCGGATGTCGACCAGCACCCTGGGCGACGGCTTCGTTGAGTGCATCGCCAACAGCACCCTCCTCGCCATCGGGCGCAGCCAGCCGAAGGAGATGCGCGGCAGCGCTCCGCGGGTGCCAGTGCTGGAAGGCGACGGCACTCCACGGCTCGGCCGGTTTGGCTGGAAAAATCAGCATGCCAGCCTCCAATCCTTCGCGGCCGACGCTTACCTCAACGAAATGGGCATCACCAGCGAGCTCTTTCCAGAAGAGAATACCTCGGGCGACAAGTTCGTCGGTTACGGCACCGAGTACGACCCGGTGCCGGAACCGGAAGACGACGGGGAAGACGTGCTGGCGTTTGCCAACTTCATGCGCGCAACCAAGGCGCCGAGCCGCGGCGAAATCACTCCCGAAGTCCTAGCCGGCGAACAACTCTACAACCAGGTCGGCTGCGCTGTTTGCCACGTGCCGACTATCCAGACCGCCGTCGCGGGAACTCCGATCAACGGCAATTCCTTTGTCGTCCCGCCTGCCCTCGGCAGCAAGATCATCCATCCCTACAGCGACTTCCTGTTACACGATATCGGCACGGGCGACGGCATCCCGATTCTCCCCCAGCCCGAGTACGCCTCCACCGCTCCTCAAATCCGGACCGCGCCCCTCTGGGGCTTGCGCACCAGGAACCGCCTGATGCACGACGGATTGACCTTCACCCGGCAGGAAGCCATCCAACGCCACGCCGGCCAGGCCACCAGCGTGACTGACGCCTACAATTCCCTCACGGTCAGCGAGCAAAGCCAGCTCATCTCATTCCTCGACTCGCTCTAGGAGACTGTTGAACACAGGGTAAGCACCGCGCCGACGATGCCTGCCGGGGCAACAAAGACCGTGGAGGGGACAATTATAACAGTTACCGTCTGTTATTAGCTCCAGATGATTCTGAGGAGCGCGCTGAGTTAGAATAATCGTGTCGGGAGGGCTTACGTGCTCACCGCCCGCAGCACGGCACTACTCAGAGAGCTACCCCGTTACGGGTTAGCAGCATCCGGTCAAATAACGCACACGAGACGCCTCTGGGCAGGATCATCTCGAATCCAGCCGCTGCGCAGCCAAGGCGCGGCCGGGCTGGCGCAAACACCCTTGAATGGATGCGCAGGACGCCAGAACGAGCGAGGATGCAAACATGACCAACGTAGGGAAAATCATTCAGGAAAAGGGAGTCGTTAGGGCCCGCGCCGTTGCAATCGGCGCCCAGTCGATGGGAGCATTGGCAACTGGCGCGATCGCAGTCGGCGCATTTGCCCTCGGGGCGGTCGCGATTGGCTGCCTCGTCGTCGGCCGCGCCAAAATTGGCCGACTCGAAATCGGCGAGCTGATCGTCGGTCGCCTCACTGTGACCGATTCGCTAAACACGCCATGAAGCAGCGCCGCAACGAAGGGGAACAAAAAGCGCGCCGGCTGCATCGCGAGTCGTGGCGGCGCTTCCGATTTTCCACTTCTTCCTTCTGCCTTCCTACTTCTTACTTTTAGCGTACCGTCTGCCGCCGCACGCTGGACAGCGCGGCCGCATTTCCAGCCAGCCCGCGAGCGGCCTTTGACAGCGACGGTGCGCGACCGACGTTGGTGCATCATGGGCGATAAATCTCCGAAGGCGAATCAGAAGCAAAAAGCGCAGCAGAAGGGGAAGGCCGCAGCCTCCTCGCAAAAGAAGCAGGCCAACGCCGGGGCCGCCAGGTCGACCCAGAAACCGAAGAGATAAGCTTTGGCCAGACCAAATTACTCCGGCGAAAAACGCCGCAAAGAGCTGGAGAAACAGAAGAAGAAGGAAGCGAAAAGACAGCGCAAGCTGGATAATGCCTCCGGTTCTCCTAGCACGGATGCGGCGACCGAAGACGACGAGCAAACTCCCACCGCGCCATCCGCGGAAAACGCTTCGCCTTAAATCGGCCGAAACGCACGTAAACGGAAGCCGTCGGGCTGCTCATCCAGAAATATCGTGCGGCGGCTATCGCGTCCTTGCGGAGAAACATCGGCTCCATTCCGATCGGTTCGGACTCTTTCGGCGCGGCGGAATCGCTGGGAGGGCGCTGGTTTGTTTGTCATGCGCTTCCGCGAGGACGGCAACGTCGAGAAAGTGGTGCCGCTGCGTCCGACGGGCAATCCGGTGCTGGATGATGAATGCGTGCGGACCCTCGGGAAATGGCGCTGCCGACCGGCGTTTATGTGTCCGCTTATATCCCGGTGAATTTCACGATGCGGGGCTAGCGTTCGCGCCTTGCCGCCGTCACCGATCTCGTCCCCCCGCGGTCGCAACAAAGCGCCCGCACCCGGCCTAGGCGCGACGGCGCAGGATTTTGTTTCGCAGGGCGATGGCTTGGGCGTAGGCTTCGATCTCGTCCTCCGGCTCTCTCCAGGAGAAGGCTCGGGTGCATTTGCGGCCGGTAGGGCCGGGGAAGGTGACGGAGTAATGCCTGCGCCCGCGCGGCCGGAAGATGCCGACGACGGGCTCGGACAGGCCAAGCGCCTGCAGGACGCGCCGGGGCACGAGGTTAAGGCGCTTGTTGGGGAGTTTGCGCAGCATCCGGTCGCGGTGGCGCTGAGCGGCGCGCAGGCTCTTGTCGGTGTGGCCGGCGAAGTAGGCGGTAAGTTCCCGCTTCGCGCGGGTGATGACGACCTGAAATCCGTCGTTGGTCACGCGGATGTTGGTGAATTCCTTAATCGCCTGATTTTTCGGCATAGGTGAAGGCGGTCTGTGAGTTTTTGATCATGGCCGCGAAAAGATCGAGGTCAAGGTTGCCTGCCAGCCAATTACTGGGACAAACTGGGTCGCTGTAAAATTTACTGGTCGCAAATTGCTTGAGGAACGCCTGGCGGCCCTCGAGAAAAAATGGCGTAGTCGACCCGGTGTCTATGTGTTGGCCTATGTCCCGGTGAATTTCACGACGAGGGGCTAGGATTCGCTCACTGCCGCCATCACCGATCTTGCCCCGAAGGCGGGTCGCTAGCCTCAGGTGAAACTTCGCGTAAGCGGACGCTCCGAAGTGTAACTCGGGAACGAGGGGGAGAAACGCCCTTGGCGTTTTAATAAAGTTTTTTGCCTTCGCAAAAGTCTTTCAGCCTGCCACGATAGTTCATTGGGCTTTCGCTGTTCTGTCGAACCCTTGGCCGACCTCTGCCCTCCGACCTCTGTCGGATTGCCCGTCCTTTTCGTAGCGCCGCATCCACTTGACAAAAGCGGATGGTGTCGCGCAACGGATGGCTAGGGGAAGTCGGCCCAACCTACGATCTGGCCGGAAGAGTTGATGCCTTTGGCGACGCTGGTATTTCCGCCGGGCAGGGTAACCCAAGTCTTGTGGGGTGACGCTGTGATTCGACCAGAGGGCGGCATGAAAGAGGTTGGCGGGGATCTGGCTGCTGCCAGCGATCGCTCCGCTATTATTAATCGCATAGGCCTCGGTATACGGGCCTCCGAGCGTGCGCAGGAGCCGTAACCCAGTGGCATCGCTCCAGTAGAAAGGCCGGCCCAGCGCATTGAAGCCTACGACCTCGTCCTTATCATTAATGGCAAAGCCGTAGGTCATGATTCCCTCCTGCACCGTGCCGATGTCGCGCATGCCGCCGCTCTTCGTCCAGATAAAGGCGTCCGCCGATCCGCTGGGGATGAAGGCGATGCCAGTGACGTGGTTGTGGTTGTTAATGCCAAGAGCCTCGCTCGCCGCACCACCCAGTAACGTCCCGATATAACGCGGACGAGGATCTGAGGGGCGCCAAACGAAACCCTGCGACAGCCCAAAAGCGGTCCCGGTGATGGTCTTGCTATCGTTAATGCCCTCGCCCCTGGCAAATCCGTTTCTCGGGACTTCCCCGAGACTGACGTAGCCGGTCGAGAACGACCAGAAGAAGGCAACCTGCTTTCCATTTGCATCATAACCCTGGCCGACGATATCGCCCGCGGAGTTGATCGCCTTGCCTAACGAATTACCACTATTATCGATTGACCCGAGATCGACTATGCCTCCCGTTACGGTCCACATGACCATGTGGATGGTCGATTGGTCGGCGAGGTAGGAATAGCCAACGATCTGGCCACTATCGTTGATGCCATTAGCGATACTGTCGCCACCCAGGGAGCCGAGATCGATCATCCCTGTATCGCTATCCCAATAGAAGCCGTGAACACCGGCCGCTGCCACGCTGGTGAGCGCGGCGATAAGGCAGGCATTAAATGATAATAGCTTGGTCATGGGGCTTGTCGGTTTTGTTGTTTTCGGCGCTTGTTCGGAAATTCTGGTTTGCACAAAGGGGAAGGTCCAGAGCCAAAGGGAGTCAGATTGCAAGGACATACGTAGACCAGTCTTCCTACCGGCTGCTAGCTCAGTCTTGTCCATCCCGCGACTGGCTTTCCTTCTCGTAGCGGCGCATCAGCTTGAGAAAGCGGATGGTGTCGCGGACGGGATGGATGCTGCTCACTTCATCGGAGTAGATGGTGCTGATCGGGACGGAGGCGATGCGAAAGCCCTGGCGGCTGGCCAGGATGAGCATCTCTGTTTCGTAATCGAACCGGCTGGTGCCATCGAGGATGAAGGGGGCGAGGGCGCGGCTGACCATGCGATAACCGCACTGGGTATCGGGCACGTCCTGGCCGCAGAGACGGCTGATCCGGCCACTCATGTAGCGATTGACCGTCCGCCTAACGAACGGCATGTCGCGCACGTCGTCCATCCGGGTGCCGACAAAGAGGCCGGCCTCAGTCGCGGCGGCGGCGGCGAGGAAGCGGGCGATTTCGTCGGGCAAATGCTGACCGTCGGCGTCGAGCAGGACGATGAATTCAATCTCCGGCCGGGCCAGCCAATGCCGCAGGCCGGTTTTGATCGCCTCCCCTTTCCCGCAGTTCTGCGGATGCACGATGACCTCGGCGCCGGCTTCCCGCGCGCGGGCCGCGGTCTGGTCGGTCGAGCCATCGTCGATCACCAGGACGCAATCGAGTTGAGCCCGGGCCCGATCGGCCACGGCGCGGACGTGCGCTTCCTCGTGATAAGCGGGAATGACGGCGGCGACGTTGCTGCGATCGAGCGGCCGGCCGGGTTGCGGGGCCGCGCTCTCCATCGTTAGCGCACGACCGGATGAAAATCCGCGGCGTGATAGGAGCTGCGCACGAGCGGGCCGGAGGCGACATGCTCGAAGCGTTTGCCCCGGGCGATGTCGCCGTAGAGATCAAACTGCTCCGGGGTGATGTAGCTGACCACCGGGAGATGTTTCGGGGTCGGGCGGAGATACTGGCCCAGGGTCAAGACCTGGCAGCCGACTTCGCGCAGGTCGTCCATCGTCTGGAATAGCTCCGGTTCGGTTTCGCCCAGCCCGAGCATGACGCCGCTCTTGGTGACCACTTTGGGCGACAATTCCTTGGCTCGCTGCAAGACCTGAAGCGAGGTGCGGTATTTGGCGCGGGACCGCACCGACGGAGTGAGACGTTCGACTGTCTCCATGTTGTGATTGAAAATCTCGGGCGCGGCATCGAGCACGAGCTGGATGCACCAATCCTGAGCGTGAAAATCCGGGACGAGCACTTCGATGATGATGGAGGGATCCATCTCGCGGACGGCCCGAATAGTGCGCGCGAAATGTTCCGCGCCGCCGTCCTTCAAGTCATCACGCGCCACCGCGGTGATGACGACGTGCTTGAGCTTGAGCCGCTTGACGGCTTCGGCCACGCGCTGGGGCTCATCTTCCTCGAGCGCGAATGGTTTCGCGGTGCTGACCGCACAAAAGCCGCAGGCCCGGGTGCAGCGTTCGCCGGCGATCATCATGGTCGCGGTGCCCTGGCTCCAGCATTCCCAGCGATTCGGGCATTGCGCGCTCTCGCAAACGGTGTGCAGCCGTAGATCGGAGATGAGGGCCTTGGTCGAAAAGAAGACGGGATTCGAGGGCAGCCGCACTTTGATCCAGGGCGGCTTCTGCGCCTGGTGAAGTGCGGGATCGATTTTGGCGCAGGACATTTTCGGGAGTTTTAAGGATTAAGTTTTACGTTTTAAGCGGGGCGAGCGCAAATCCACTTAACACTTAAGCTTAAAACTTAAAACTGCCACCGGCCGCACGACAAATGATTGCCTTTCGCGCGCATTTTTGCCTAGGATGCCTCCAGCCATTTTAGTCCCCCGAAATTTCTCTTAACACTCAGCCTTCATACCAATGGACTCACACGATAATCACTCCAACCAAAACCAAGAAAACGGCGCCATCGACGAGACTGGGAACGTCGATCGCATTCGTAACATCCTTTTCGGGTCGCAGATGCGCGATTACGACGGCCGTTTCCAGAAGCTGGAGGAGCGACTCGCGCGGGAAGCGGGCGAGCTGCGCGGGGATCTGCAACGACAGCTCCAGGCGCTGGAGAATTTCATGAAGGGCGAGGTCGAATCGATGACCAACCGGGTGAAGGCCGAGCAGGCCGAGCGCGCGCAGGCCATCCAACAATTGGCCCGCGAAATGGGCGAGACGGTGCGCGGGATCGAACTCAAGATCAGCAATCTCGACAGCCATGCGGCGAAAGACATTCGCGACCTGCGCGAGCAGTTGCTCGAGCAATCGAAGGCGCTGAGCGCGGAGATGAAGGACAAGCACGACCAAATGAACGGCCGCCTCGAGCACGAAGCCGGACAGATTCGCAATGCCATGACCGGCCGCGAAGCGCTGGCCGAGATGCTGAGCGAAGTCGCGCTGCGCTTGAAGAACGAGTTTCGCGTTCCGGGCGCGCAGTAGGCCAATGCGGAATGCGGATTTGGGAATGCGGAATCGTAGCCGGTAAGCCAAATGCGGAATTCGGAACTCGGAAAGCGGAATGGTAGCCGGTAGCGATGATCGATTTTCTTTCCATTCCGCATTCCGCGTTCCGCATTCCGCATTGATCCGATGCGTCCTTCTCCGCGAGAGCCCCTCGATGATCTGGACGAACTCCGGCGATTGCTCGTCCGCCCAGAACAGGAAGAGCTGCAGGAGCTGCACGACCGGCTCGATGACAAGGAACAGCGGGCGCACGAGATCGCGGCCGTTCTGCCGGAAGCGCTCACCCTGAGCAGCGAGCGGAGCGCGGCGTTGAGCCGTGCGCTACAGCCGGCGGTGGAAGGTTCGGTCCGCGATTCGATCGAGAAACGCCCGCGCGTTTTCATCGACGCGCTCCATCCGATCATCGGCTCGGTCGTCAGGCGATCGATCGCGGAGAGCATGCGCGCGCTTCTCCAGTCGCTCAATCAATCGCTCGAGCAGAGCTTTTCCTGGCAGGGATTGAAGTGGCGTTTCGAGGCTCTGCGCACCGGGCGCAGTTTTGCCGAGGTCGTGATGCTGCGCAGTCTCGTCTACCGGGTGGAGCAGATTTTTCTCATCCATCGCGAGACGAGCCTGTCGCTCCTGCACGTCAGCGCGGACTCCGCCGCGACGCAGGATGGCGACATGGTCGCGGGAATGTTGAGCGCGATTCAGGATTTCGCGCGCGACTCTTTCAAGACGGGGAGCGACGAAGCGTTGGAGGAATTTCGGATCGGCGAATTGCAGGTCTGGATTGCGCCCGGCGCACACGCCTACCTGGCGGCGGTCATTCGCGGCAATCCGCCGCGCGAGCTGCGCGCCTGCCTGGAGGACACGATCGACAGAATCCATATCCTGCGCGGCTCGGCCCTGGCGAAGTTTGAAGGCGATGCGGCAGGGTTCGCTTCGCTGCAGCCGGAATTGGAAACCTGCCTGCGGGCCCAATACCAGCCGAAGAAAACCCCGGGCACAAACAAACGCGCCCTCGTCGCCCTGGCGGCGGGCGCGGGGTTGATCGTCGCCGCCCTGATCGTGGGGGCGCGGAGCGAAAGGCACTGGCAGGATTTCGTGAGGCGACTGAACTCCTCGCCCGGCATCGCGGTGACGCAGGCGCAGAAGAACTGGATTCGTCCCTCGCGTATCGCCGGCCTGCGCGATCCGGTGGTGGCCGATCCTGTTTCGATGGCCCGGGCCGCGGGCATCAACCTGAAGCGGGTCCGTTTTGAATGGAAGGATTACCTCGCACTCGATGACGAGAGTGTGCTGCGGCGCTTCATCAAACGCTTCGGCAAGCCGGCCGGAACGAATCTCAGCCTAACGAATGGCGTGCTCGCGATCAGCGGGCAGGTGCCCTTCGAATGGTTCACCAAGGTGGAAAGCGAAGGGCTGCAATCGCCGGGCGTGACCTCGGTCAGCGAACGCGACCTCACTTTGACCTACGATCCCGGCCTGACGCTGGCTCGTTTTCGCCAGAAATTTCCGCCGCCCGCAGGGGTTGCCCTCGGCTATGCAAACGGGACGCTCCAACTGGCCGGCACCGCACCCTACGAATGGCTCGCACCGGTGCGACAGGAGGCAACGAAGTTCCCCGGCATTCGTCAGCTTTCGGAAGAAAAGCTGACGGTGGCTTACGACGCCGCGCTCGTTCTGCAACGCTTCACCGAGAGCTTCAATCTTCCCGACTCCGTCAACGCACGTGTCGAAAAAGGCGTGCTCCTCCTGGCCGGCGAGGCGCCCCATGCCTGGCTGATGCGGGTGCGTCGCGGGGCGCCGACCGTGCCCGGGATCGATAAGATCGACGAGCGCAACCTGGTCGATCTCGACCAGCGCACCTACCAGCAATCCAAATCCGTGATCGAAAGCGCGTTTGTCTATTTCCTGCCTAACAAAGACAATTTCGCGACCGAAGGCTTCGCGGCCCTCTCGCGGCTGCCGGAAGAGATCCGCCGCTGCGTGGGCGCCGCCGGTCGTCAGGGGCTCGAGGTCGAAATCCAGGTGCTCGGTTACGCTGATTCGGTCGGCGATAACGCGAAGAATTTCGATCTCAGTCAGCGGCGCGCGGAAGCGGTTCGGACCTTTCTGGTCAAGTGCGGTTTTGAGCCGTCGCTGCTCAAGGCGCTCGGGAAGGGCGAACCGCCGCCCAAGTCCGAAATGGTCACGCCGGAACAATCGGAGCGCCGGGTCGCGCTCAAGGTGGTGCCGAAAACATGATCCAGAAAAAGATCTGCCTCCTCGGCACCTCCGGCGTGGGCAAGACGAGCCTGGTCGCGCAGTTCGTGCATAGCATGTTCTCGGATAAGTACCTCACCACGGTCGGGGTGAAGATCGACAAGAAGATCGTGGCGGTCGATGGCCAGGAGGTCACGCTGGTGATCTGGGACCTGGCGGGTGACGATGATTTTCAGCGCCTGCAAACTTCCTATCTGCGCGGGACGAGCGGTTACCTGATGGTAGCCGACGGCACCCGGAGGGTTACGCTCGAGCAGGTCCTCGAGTTGCAGAAGCGGGTCGCGGAAACGCTCGGAGCCGCGCCCTTTATCCTGGCCCTGAACAAGGCCGATCTCGCGCCGCAATGGGAAGTGGACGAGGCGAGCATGGCGGCGCTGGCCAACGAAGGGTTCACGTTGCTGAAGACCAGCGCGAAGGAAGGAACGGGAGTCGAAGAAGCGTTTGCCGATCTCGCGCGCCGCATGATTCAGCCTGCCTAACGAGATGCCGGACGCCGTTTCGCCCGCTTCCGCCGTGCTGGCTGAGCTCGGTTATGTTTTGTTTGCCCGCGAGGAGAGCGGTGCGTTGAAATTGCTCGACCCCGCGCCCGCCTGGCTGGCGCAACTCTGGCCCGCGCTCGCCCAAGCCGACGGCCATCTGCCGGTCGCGGATGCGTCGCCCTTCCTGGAAAATTTCCTCATCGATGCCGAAGAATGCTGGAGGAAAGGCGGCGCCGAGCGGGTCAAATCCGGTCCCTGGGTGGAGCAGCCGGTGGCGGGCGGGGAAGTGCAAGCTGGAAGCGACCGCGCTGACTGTTGAGGGACAATCGCTTCTCCTGCTCGAGCGTCTCGGGGAAGCGTTTGAGGCCAGGAAATCGGTTCTGCAGCGCGCGCGAGAAAACGTCATCGCGCAGCAGCGGCTCAATTCCGAGATCCAGAAAAAAGAGATCCTGCTTCATTGCGTGGCGGAGGAAATGACCGCGGCGCTGGCCAACATCATCACCTCGCTCCGGCTGATCGAAATGGAGGACAACGGCCCGCGGACCAAGCTCCTCCTCGGCCTCGCCACCCGCGCGACCGAGGAACAACAAAGGTTGATCCACCGAATTCTCGCCGTTTTCGAGCACGAACTGCGTGTCGGCCTAACGAACGGTGGAGCCGACGGCCAGGCCGCTCTCCGGCGGGCGTTCGAGCAGGCCGGACCGCTCTTCGCGGAAAAGGGCGTCCGCCTGGACGGCCCCAACGCGGCCAGTGGTGCCGTCCAAATTTCGCTGCCGGCAGCCCATCTCGAGCGAGTAATGACCAACCTGCTCGAGAACGCCCTCGAACGCACTCCGGCTGGCGGGAGGGTTGTAATCACGGCAAAAGAGGAACCGGAGTCGCTCCTTTGGCAGGTGGAAGACAGCGGTCCGGTGATCGACCCGGATGCCTGCGCGAATTTGTTCGTGCAATGGGACCCGGTCCACGACTCAGCCCCGGCTATTGCCATGCGTTTGCACTTCTGCCGCATCGTGGCCCAGAACTGCGGGGGCGAGATCGGCTGCCAGCCGCTGGCGGAGGGAGGAAACCGCTTCTGGATTCGCCTAACGAAAAGCGAGGCGGCATGAAGACGCTGGTCCTGATCGACAATGACTCGCTCTCCCGCGCGCTTCTCTCGCAATGCCTGACCGGGCAAGGCTGGCGCGTGCTGGAAGCCGAGGACGGTGAGACGGGCCTGGATCTGATCGAGCACAATCGGCCCGCCGCGGTCATCTGCGATTTGCGCACCCCGAAGCGAAACGGCTTCAAAGTTTGCCGGTTGATTCGCGACCAGGCACGCGTTGAAAACGACCCGCGTCTTGCTCACAGGGGTGAGCCGGTTCGCAAACGATCGCGAGACCGCGCTGGCCTCGGGCGCGGACGAATATCTGATCAAGCCGATCGTCCCGGCGGAACTGCTCTCGGCGCTCGATCATTGCCAGGACGAAAGCTCGCCTAACGACGCCCCCGTTGCGGTATTTGCTGGCCCGACGCTGGTTCGATTCTGGGGCGTGCGCGGTTCGATTCCCACCCCCGGGATTCAGACCGCAATGTTCGGGGGCAACACGTCCTGCGTGGAAGTGCGGGTCGGCGAGCAGGTCATCATCCTCGATGCCGGCTCCGGGATTCGCGCGCTCGGTCAGGCGCTGATGCGCGAGTTTCGAGACAAGCCGCTCGACATCACCATGCTGGTGACGCACACCCATTGGGATCACATCCAGGGCTTCCCCTTTTTCATCCCGGCTTACAACCCGAAGGTGAATGTGCGCATCGTCGGCTACGAGGGCGCGGTCCACGGTTTGCGCGGCGCGCTTTTCGAGCAAATGCAGAGCGCTTTTTTTCCCGTCGGGCTCAACCAAATGGCGAGTCACGTCACCTTTGAGGAGTTGAGCGAGATGGAGTTTGAGCTGGGGGCGGTCAAGGTACGCACGATTTTCGCCAATCATCCCGGCATCTGTCTCGGCTACCGGCTGAATACGCCGAAGGGCGACATCGTTTACATGCCCGACCACGAAGCCTACGAGCGGCATGAGATTGAGCGGCAAAAACTGGCCGGGGAAAACTCGCGTCCCGGCCTCGATTACGCGCGCCTGCAGGATGAGAAAGTGATCGAGTTCATTCGCGGCGCCGAGGTGGTGATCGGCGACACGCAATACGACACCACCGAATATCCGAGCCGCCTCGGCTGGGGGCATACCTGCGCCGACGACGCGGTCGAGCTCGCGATGCGAGCGGAAGTGAAACATCTCTTTTTGTTCCATCACGATCCCGATCACCAAGATGAAAAGATGGTCGCGATGATCACGGAAGCGGAAGCGCGGGTGGCCGCGGCCGGTTCCGCCATGATCGTGAGCGCCGCGCGCGAAGGCGCGGAATGCGTGCTGGAGTGAGTATTTCGCCGCCGCCGCTACAACGCCATTCCTACGGCACCACAGTAAGGGTAAGATCGTTCCCGTCGCCGCCGGTGTAGCTGGCCTGGAAGTTGTTGCCGTTCACGTTCACGATCCCGCCGTTCGGCAGGTTGCTAAAGGTGCCGCTGATCGGGTTGGCGCTCGTGTTGCTGAGCAATGTTAGGGTTAATCCTCGTTTCACGCTGCCTTGAGTCTGCCCAACCAGGTTGATCGTCGCGCCGTTGATCGTGACTCCGTTGGCGATCACAAGGTCTGTGCGCGATTTGTTCCTCCTGGCTTTGAAGCTGTAGGTGTAGGTCGCGTCGGCGTTCATGGTCAGGGTGCTTTGCAGGGTCAGGGTGGTCTGCTTAGTGCTTCCCACGGCCGGGGCCAGGAAGGCGCCCGCGCCGCTACCGGTTCCGATCGTGGCTGCTCCGCTGATCATGCCGCGCCCACTCAAGGTGCCCGCATTGACCTTGACCGCGCCAGTGCCGGTGGCCGAGCCTCGCTTGTTCCCGGCATTGAGAACGCCGCCGGTTACACTGGTTGTGCCGGTGTAGGTGTTGGAGCCGCTCAGGATGAGGGTGCCGGTTCCGGTCTTGATTACTCCGCCGCTGTCCTCGATGACGCCAGCAAAGCTCGTGCTTTGGTTGTTGCTTCCGATTGTCAGCGTGTTGGCGCCAAGGAAAACGAAACCCTTGCCATTCAGCGAGCCAATGGTCACTCCACCACGGTGATCGCCGAGATCCAATTGGCTATTGCCGTTGAGCGTGATGCTGGCCGTCCCGCCTTTGGATGTATCCTGAAACGAAATCAGCCCTCCCTCGGACCCACCCACGCCACCGTTCGCAGTGATGTTGGCGTTACCAGCGGTGGTGGTATCGTCGAAGCTCATGAGCGCCCCAGTCAGGCCCGCCGCCACGCCCCCGTTAATGAGGAACGTCCCATTAGCCGCCGTCGCAGTGCTACTGAAGGCAATTACGCCGCCCGCTTCGCCGCTGGTGGTTCCCCCGAGCGCGGTGAAGCTGCCTTCCGCCGCCGTGGCAGCCTGTTGGAAATTGATGCTGCTCTCATAGATTCCGTTCCCGCCGGTACAGGTGACTGTTGCATGATCGGCGGTCGCCCCCTCCCCAAAGATGACGAAGGCGCCCGTGCTAAGGTTAAGGATCGCATCGCCTCCCGACGCCGTGCCGTAGATGCCCACCTCGGCAAAATTACTCACATTGATGGTCGCCTCGGCCGCCGTCGTGGCGTCGTTGAAGCCGACGAAAGCTTGGAAAGTTCCGTTGCCACTAATATCAAATGTTGCCGAACCTGCCGATGCGAAATCATCGAAAAAAATCAGAGGCGCATCTCCACCGAACGATGTCAGGTCGCCTGCAGTGGCAGAGTTTTCGAAGAAAATAGCGCTCTGTCCACCGTCGGCCGTGAAGGATTGGAGCCGGCCTGACTGATTAATAATTCCGGGGCCGGAAACGAATAAATTAATGCCGATCCCTTTCACGCCAATGGTGAAGTCGGGCGCACCCAGATTGAAGTTAACGCTACTAACTTCGACCGTCGGCGAGATCGTCACCTCAGTTACATTGGAGGGGCCAAAACTAGCAACGTCTAATGGCCCATTAGGAACCATTGCGGGAGTCCAGTTGGCAGAAGCATGCCAATCGGCGCTGGCGGGGTTCGCAGCCCAGGTGCCGCTACCAGCCAGAGCGTGCCGCCGCGCGGCCAGAGTTAGCAGTGCAACGCCAACACCCAAGATCAACTTTTTTCGCGCTAGGCTCATGGATGTGCCTCTAGGAAATCGATTACTTCTGCACCGACGCAGTTGCCCGTATTGTTATTGGTTACGTTCCACTGATTAAAACAATGAGCATCGCCATCAATCGTATACTCGGCGACGTCTGCTCCTGCACTTTGCAAGGCTTGTCGCATGTTCTCGGACTGATTGGGAGGAACCGTGTCATCCACCGACGCATATAAGCGGATGGGCGGGATGTTGGTCGCCCCGGGAATCAGAGTCTGCGGCGAAACGCTGAGCTGATATTCCAAACCCACGAAGCTATCCGTGGTGTTGGTGTAATTGCGGAGTGCGCCTACATAGGCATCCGCGTCAAAGTCCGGGCCGACGTTGCCGAAGTCTCGCGATTGCAGCGCGTAGATACCTGAAAAGCCAACCACTGCTTTGATCTTGGCCCGGTCATCGTCATCCCAGTCCGTGACGTTCTCGTGCGACGAATCCAAGGTGCCAAAAAGGGCATGGTAGCCGCCGGATGAACCGCCCAGCAGATAGATGTGCTGATTGCACTCCGAATCGTTTAGAGCCGCCAGGATTTGCTGCTTGACGTCATCGGTCTGCTGCTGGGGGCGGCCCGAGGCAGCTGCTCTCGCCGGATCTTGCATGGAGTGATGGGGAAACTGACCTGTCGCTCGCCCGGGAGGCGCAAGTCGATGTTCAATCTGGAAGACCAAAAAACCTGCAGTGGTCAGGTCTTTGGCGGCAACGCGCTGTGCGTGGGTGCCATGTTCGCCAACCTCCGTCTTAAAGATAACCGGCGGTATGCTGATCACCGTCGGCCAAGGCCCGCTCCCGGCCGGCCGATAGCGAACCCGCATCAACTGGGTCTGGTCCTGCGGATCGTAGTGGCTGGGCTGAAACTGCGGGAGCAATGTCTCATGGACCGGGTTGGTTGCCTCTACATTAGACCCGCATTGGGTTTGGGCTGAAGAAAACGCGCTGCTAAGAAGCAGCGCGCACGACGAAACGCACACCGCGAGCAGTGTGTGTGTGTGTGTGTGTGCTGGCGAGTATGTTTTTCATGACGCCCGCGATCATGCCCGCGCCGACTCGCAGCGGTCAACAACAAAAAGTGAAAAACTCGCTCCGGTAAGATTGTTCGCGATGCGGGTCAGCTTCAGAATTTCGCTCGCGCGGTCTCAGATTTGGTCGGGGGTTTCAGATAGGATTGTGTCTATAACATTTTGACATTTGAGTTCGACGACCGCCGTAAAATGGTTTCTGGCGTCCCGCGATGATCGTGAGCGCGGCGCGCGAAGGCGCGGAGTTTCTGCTGGAGTAACGCGGCGCTGATTTTCGTTCCCCCCTTGTCATCCCGAGTCGCGCAGACGACGAGGGACCTCCCAGTTGCAATCCTCATTCTCTCAACTGAAGAAAGCGTCGATTGCAACTGAGAGGTCCTTCACCGCGCTGCGCCGGTTCAGAATGACAAAAAGGGCGAGGGTCGCGCACGGCGGCCGAAGCTACAGTTTCGTCCGGCCGGAGAGGGCGCGCGAGAGGGTCAATTCGTCGGCCGACTCGAGGCCGCCACCGGCGGGCAGGCCGTGCGCGATGCGGGTCAGGGTAATCGAGATATTTTTTCAGGAGATCGACCAGATAATTGGTGGTCGCTTCCCCTTCCACGTCGGCCGCGAGCGCAAAGATGATTTCTTTGGGTGCTTCTTTTTCCACCCGCTCGAGAAGCGAGGCGATGCGCAGATCTTCCGGGGCGACCCGATCGAGCGGCGAAATCCGCCCGCCTAACGAGTGGTAGCGTCCTCGAAATGCACTCGTTTTTTCCAGCGGCAGAATATCGGTCGGCTGCTCGACCACGCAGAGTAGCTCCGTGGCGCGCCCTTCATCGGCGCAGATGTCGCAGAGCTCGGCGGTGGCAAAGAAACCGCATTTCGCACAGGGATGGATGGTGGCGCGAGTGGTCGCGATCGCCTGGGCAATATTTTCCGGCTGTTGCTCGCGCGCCTGCACAATCCAGAGCGCAATGCGCTCGGCGGAACGCGGCCCGACCCCCGGCAGCTGGCGCAACTGGGTGATCAATTCCCGCAGCGCACTGGGATATTCGGTCCGCTTCAAAGTGAAACGAGCGGATCGCCCGCCGCGGCCGGCTCAGTCGCCATCCGCAGGCAGAGCGGTTCGAGCCGGCGCAGGTACCATTGCAGCGGTTGATCGAGCTCGCCGTCGTCGGGGCGAGCGCGATTGAATTCAGCAAAAGCTTCGTTCCAGCGCCGCTCGCGAAAATAAACAATCGCGGTCCAGAAGCAGTCGCGGCGTGCGATCTGGTCGGGCGTCGCCTTTTCCCGCAGGCCGAGTAGCTCGTAAACCTCCAGCCGGTCGTGCGGGACGGCACTGCGCAGGAAATCGATCGGGCGCCCCACGATCTCGGTGTTGGCGGCATTGAAAGAGCGCGGATCGAGTAGAATCTGGGAACCGTAAACCTGGTTGGCCCGCGCCAGGCGGCGCGCGATCTCGAGCGGCTCGCCCGCGATGACGATGTCGTCGCGCGGAGAATCATCCCGTTTCGAGGCCACGATGATCCCGGAACTGACCCCAAGACGCAGGTCGATTTTGCCTAACGAATCCGGTTTGGCCGCCGCCAGGGTCCGAAAGTCGTCCCGAAATTGGAGTGCGGCCCGGGCGGCGGCGGCGGCATGCTGCGGGGTTGCGTTGGGGAAACCAAAGAGGATGCGGACTCCTTCGCCATCGGCCGCCTGCAGGTAACCGCCGGACTTGAGGAAGAAGGCGGAAGCGTTCTCGATGAACTCGCGAGTCAACTGCGCGCAATTGGCGGCGGAGAGTTCGTCGATCAAATCGGCTTCGTTCGCGATCTCGCAAAAGACAAAGGTGGCTTCCTGCGCGACGGGCTGCGACAAATCGGGCGGCTCGCTTTCCGTTAGGCGATCAAGCCCGGCCTGGCCGAGACGGCCGGCGAAGGCTTTCGCCGCCGCCCGGCGTCGCCGGCCCAGCTCGGTCGCGTGCAGGGCCCAGGCGAGCGCGCTGGCGACGACGGCCGCGCCAATCGCAGGCAGCGGCTCAAAGGAAATTCCGATCGCCGGCAGGACCCAGGCCGCGCCGAGTAGTTCCAGGACAATGACGAGGAAAAGAGCGGCCGGACGGAGCAGGCCGGTCACCTGCAGCATGACCCAGGCAACCGCGAAACTGAGAGCGATAATAAAGATCTGGTTCTCGAAATCGAAGGAGCCATTAAGCGGATAACCGGTGGCCCTGGCCAGTGCTGCCGCGGGACGCGCCAGCAGTCCGCTTATTTGCAAGGCGAGACCGACGGCCGCCGCGCAGGCGCCGATCCAAAAAGTGCCAAGGAGTGCGCGCTTCATTCCACCGGGCGAGCGCCGCCCGGGCCATAGGATTGGAGAACCAGTTCGCTCAAGAACTTATCCGGCGCATCGATCGCCGCTGCGTCGAGCACAAACTTGTTTTTGCCCGTGTTTTTTTTGATCAAGCTGAGACCAAATTGGAAATCCTTGAAGAGATGAGCGCAGAGGTCGGCCATCTTCATCCGTTCGGCGACGGTGCGCTCGACCAGCCGTTCCAGCGCGGAGTCGTCGAAGGCCATCTCCACCCCGTGCTCGCGCGAAAAACGGTCGGCAAACCGCTGTCCTTCCTGCCGCAGCGTCTCCTTTTCGTGCTGCTCTCCTTCGGCCATCAAACGCTCGAGCACGCGCTGCGGTTCGCGCACCAATTCCTCGGTCACGCGCAGTTGGGTCAGGCCGGAACCGGCGAGGTGATATTTGTAATCGCGAAATAATTTCTCCCAGACGGTGAGCAAACCGCGGGCGCCGGTTTTCTCGAGCGCGGCGGCACTGGCGATGAGGAGCAAAGCTTCATCTTCGAAGCTGATCTCAATCCCGTAAGCGCGGAAAGCGCGCTCATATTGGCGCAGGATGCTGCCCTCCGAGAACTTCATGATCTTATAGAGATCATCCGCGGTCAGCTCCTCGCAGACGACCCGGACCGGGAGCCGCCCGATGAACTCGGGCTCGAAGCCGTATTCGATGAAATCCTGCGTCCCGACCTGCTGGAAAATCTCGTTATCAAGCACGGTAACGGCATCGGCATTGAATCCGATCTGACCCTGAGCAAGTCGTTTCGAGACCTGGGTTTTCAGTTTCTCGAAAGCGCCACTGACGACGAACAAAATATGGCGGGTGCTGATCGTTTCGCGCTTTGTCTTGCCGCGTTTCTGGAATTCAAAAGCCGCCTGCAGTTGCCCCTGCAGATCGTTGGCGCTGCGCAGCGGAACCTCCGTTTCTTCCATCAACTTGAGGAGTGTGGTCTGAACGCCGCGGCCACTGACGTCGCGGCCGGCCATATTGGAGGCGGCGGCGAGTTTGTCGACTTCGTCGATGTAGATGATGCCGAACTGGGCCAGGGCCACGTCGCCGTCGGCCTTCTGGACGAGTTCCCTAACGAGATCTTCGACGTCGCCTCCGACGTAACCGGTTTCGCTGAACTTGGTCGCGTCCGCCTTGACGAAGGGCACCTTGATCAACTCGGCGATGTGCTTGATGAGGTAGGTTTTTCCGACGCCGGTCGGTCCAACCAGGATGACGTTTTGCTTGGCGTATTCGGTTTCCTCCGCGCGAACCGCGTCTTCACTCTCCAGCTGGCGCACGTAGTTGACGTGGTTGTAGTGATCGCAAACCGCGATGGAGAGGACCTTCTTCGCTTCGTCCTGCTTAATGACGAAGCGGTCGAGATGCGCCTTGATATCGCGCGGCAGAAAATCAAAAACGAATTGTTCGCCCGCGGGTTTGGCCGGTTTCTCTTCATCGCCGGCCTCGGCGCGCTCGGGCTGAGCGAAACTAGCGAAGGACACTTTGTCCCCGAAGTTCGATTTCATGAACTCGGAAAGCTTGCTCTGCAGTTCTTCAGGTGTGGGAAATGGCGGATTTTGGTTCAAGGGCAGAACTTAACATCCCGGTCCGGCATGTAAAATTTCGGGCGGCGGAGTCCGGGCTGAGAAACTGGTCACGCGGAAACATGACCCTCCGGAGGGGCGAGCTACTGCTCGTCCAGGTTGGCGCGATCTATTTCCGATCGGAGCTCTTTTCCCGGTCGGAACCGGTGCCCGCCTCTTGCAATTGGCGCGCAACTGTGCTCAGTGGAATGCCGCTTCGGCTGGCCGGTCGCGCCCGAGGCGCACCCGCTGCGACGCACACCTACTTATCATGCTTTTCATACTTCTCGCTCAGGCTCAGCCCGCCGCTCCCGCCGGCGCCGGTCCCAATCCGCTCTCTTCGTTCATCCCCATCATCCTCATCTTTATCATCATGTATTTCGTCCTCTTCCGGCCACAGATGCGCCGGCAAAAGGAACAGCAGAAGCTGGTCTCGGCCCTTAAGACCGGCGACCGCGTCGTGACCGCAGCGGGCATTCACGGCATGATCACCAACGTCAAAGACACCACCGTGACGGTGAAGGTGGCCGACAACGTGAAAATTGAGATGGAGAAGTCGGCCGTCAGCACTGTTCTCAAGGCGGAAGGGGCGAAAGTTTAAGCAATGACTTCCGTGCTCGAATTTTTCATCGGCCTTGCTCTGCTCGTTCTTTTCGGATGGTATTTTGCCACCGACCGCGGGCTGCGGAAACATCTGCTGGCCGCGACGCTGGTCGTTCTCCTGATCGTCTTTAGCCTTTGGAGTATCTTCCCGCTCAAGGAAAAGGTGCGGCTCGGTCTCGACATCAAAGGCGGGACCTCGTTTCTCATTCGGCTCAAGAGCGAAGACAAAACCCTGAGCAAAGGAATGCTCGACCAGGCGGTCGAAGTCATCCGCAAACGGGTCGATTACTTCGGGAGCGGCGAGCCGGTCATCAGCCCGGTCGGAACCGATCGCATTCTGGTCCAAATCCCCGGGCTCGACGCGGCCAAGATCCAGGAAGCGCGCGATCAGCTGTCGCGGGTCGCCAAACTCGAGTTTCGTCTGGTTTATCCGGATAACGGCGAACGTTTGCGCGCGATCGATTCCGGCACGGAGGTGATTCCACCCGAATACCGGATTGAGAGATACAACATGCCGCCGCGGAGTCCCGGCGATAAGCCAGAGGAAGAGCGATTGCTGGTCAAGAAAAAGGCCGACCTGGGCGGTGATCGCGTGACCGAATCGGCCGCTTACTACGGCAACGAAGGCTGGACGGTTCAGCTCAAGTTCGACAGCGAAGGCGCGAAGAAATTCGGCCAGATCACCGAGGCGAACGTGGGACATCGCTTTGCCATCGTGCTCGATAACGTTATCCTGTCGGCGCCCAACATTCGCACCGCGATCTACGGCGGTGACGCCATTATCACGGGCAGCTTTCAGGAACAGGAAGCGCGCGGCCTGGCCAGTGGGCTCGAGAATCCGTTGCAGGTTCCAGTCAGCATCGAAGAAGAACGCAGCGTCTCGCCGACCCTCGGGATGGATTCGATCCGGGCCAGCATTCGGGCCGGTTTGATCGGCCTCGCCATCACCCTGCTCTGCGTCGCGGTCTACTACAAATTTGCGGGTCTGGTCGTGAACCTTGCCTTAATCGTGAACCTCGTCCTGTTGCTGGGTGAGTTTCAATTGATCCCCGGCGGCGTGGTTCTGACCTTGCCCGGTATCGCGGGCATTATTCTCACCATCGGCATGGCGGTGGACGCCAGCGTTCTCATCTACGAACGACTGCGCGAAGAACTCGGCAGTGGAAAGTCTCTCAAAGTCGCCCTGCCGGCCGCCTACGACAAGGCGTTCAGCTCCATCTTCGACGCCAACGTGACCACCCTCATCACGGCGGCAATCCTCTTCTTCTACGCCAGCGGCCCCGTCAAAGGCTTCGCGATCGTGCTGGTCCTTGGCATCCTCGCCTCCATGTTCACGGCCCTGATCGTGGGGCGGAATGCGTTGGGCTGGCTTGTGGAAACTGGCCGTCTCAAGACCATTTCGATGCTCCATCTCATTTCGCCGAAGAACCGGAACTTTCTCGGCAAGGGTTTCATCGCCGGCATGTGCTCCCTCGCGCTGATCCTCGGCGGCGCCGCTGCCTTCTACGCACGCGGTGAGAATAATTTCGGGGTGGATTTTCGGGGCGGCGATATCGCCACTCTAAGCGCGCCGCAAAATGTGGACGTAGGACAAGTGCGCGCCGCACTGAAGCCGATCGGCCTCGCGGATACCGCGATCCAGCAATCGCAGCAGGGAGACCGCAGCTACATCACGATTCGCAGCCCACTCAATACGAGCGACAAGGTCGAGAAGCAGATTACCGAGACGATGCCAAAAGCCGGCTTCAAGATTGAGGGTTCGGAGCGGGTCGGCGCCTTGGTCGGTGGTGAGTTGGCGCGCAGCTCCCTCATCGCGCTGGGGCTCGGCATCCTGGGCATCCTGATTTACGTCACCTTCCGTTTCGAGTTTTCCTTCGCGGTGGGAGCGATTGTTGCCGTCCTGCACGATGTGCTCATCACTGTCGGCATGTTCGCTCTCCTCGGGCGAGAGCTTACCCTCACGATGGTAGGGGCCGTGCTCACCATCGCCGGTTATTCGATCAACGACACAATCGTGGTCTACGATCGCATTCGCGAAGGTTTGGCCAGCGGACGCAAGGGCTCTATCGAGCAGATCATGAATGAAAGCGTCAACCAGACATTGAGTCGCACCATCTTGACCAGCACAACTACTTTGATTCCGATCATTTGCCTCTTCCTCTTCGGCGGCTCCGTCCTCAAGGATTTTGCACTCGCCATTATCATCGGCGTGATTGTCGGGACCTATTCATCTATTTTCATTGCGGCGCCGATCGTCCTCTGGTGGACCAGGATGCGTGGGGGCAGCGCGAGCAGTTTGCGCCGGGAAGTGACTCAAAAAACGGCGGTCACGACCCCGTCATCCGCTTCCTAAACGCGCAGTTGACGCTAGGGGAAGCGGGCCGTAGGATCGCTCGCCAGTTCGGCTGGAAAAGCTTTATCAATTCAATAGGACCAGGAGAAATAATTCATGCCAGAAGTGATCGTTCGTAAAGGTGAGCCGGTGGACCGGGCCTTGAAACGGCTGAAGAACAAGCTGGATGCGGAAGGGATTTTGGAAGAAGTGCGCCGCCTACGGGCCTTCGAGACACCTTCACAGAAGACCCGTCGCAAGGCGAAAGCCAACGCCAAGCGAGGCCGCGCCAAGTTCCGCTTCAATCCGTCGTAAGCCGCCCGCTACGAGAAACAGGCACCCGATTGGAGTAGTGCAAGCTACTCACACTCGCAGACGATGCGGAAACCGAGATCGTTGCAGGTGTAATTCGGGACGTTTGCCCCGCGTGTCGTCGCCCGCAGGCTGTTAAAGCGCGACTTCCAGCTTCCCCCGCGGTAGACCCGCTTCAAACCCGAGATTGGCCCGCGCGGGTTAGTTTTGGGCGCTCCTCGATATTCCGCCATGAAATCGAGGCACCATTCCCAGACGTTCCCTGCCATGTCTTCCATCCCGAAAGGGCTGGCGCCTCTCGGGAAAGACCCCACCGGTGAGCTCTCGGGGAAACCATCGTCGATTTCACGATCACTCCAGGCGAAGACGGTGTTGCGATCGGCGAAATTAGCCAGATCGCCCCGTCCTTCCTGGTTCCCCCAAGGATATTTACGTCCATCCGCACCGCGCGCCGCAAATTCCCACTCGGCCTCGGTCGGGAGACGGTAACGGCGCCGTTCACGTCCGCTGAGCCACTGGCAAAACTTCGAGGCCTCGGTGCTGCTCACATAAACGACCGGGTGCCGATCACCCGCCCCGGGAGCGCGTTTGCGGGCGTGGCTGGGATCGAACATTTCATACTGGGCGTTGGTGATGGGATGCCGGGAAAGGTAATAACGGGTCAAGGTAATCGGCGTGATCGGCTGTTCGTTAGGCGCGGCATCGGCCGCGTTGCTTCCCATCTGAAAACTCCCGGAGGGGACGAACAGCATTTCGGCGCCAATGCCACTGGTGAAATTCCCGAACTGCGCCCGTTCTTTCGCTGTATCGATCGGCGTCGCCACCTTTGCTGCGGCCGGTTGGGCAGAGCCATTGGTCGAGGCCGTTGGGCTATTGGGAACGACCGCAGCCGGTTTGGGCGGTGGTGGGGCAGCCTTCTCCTCAATCTCCTCCAGATAAAGATCCACCATGTCCTCGGCGTCGCTCGCTTCGATGCCCAAGGTTTTCCGCCATGTTCACGAAGGCGTCCCGCTGGTCGTCCGTCATGTCATCGGCATCCAGTCCGCTCAGTCGCAACATCCGCATGAAATCTTCCCCCGGATCGAGCGGCGCAGCGCCTTTTTCCGTCGCCGCGGCGGCTGCCGCGGCGATTTCCTCTGGCGTCGGCGGGGTGACGCGGATGCCACCGCACTTTTCCAGCTCCGCATCGATCAGTTCCGCCATCCGCTCATCTCCCAGGCCGTGCTGGCGGCCCATGGCACGGAGCGTTTCTTCCTCCTGGGGGGAGAGAGTTTTGTCGTTGAGGGCGAAGGAAAGATATTTGCTGAACTCGGCGATCGCCCGTTCCTCAGCCTGTGCGGCCAGCCCCTCATCGAGCTGGCGGCGGCGTTCGGGATCGAGTAACTCGACCCGCGCCTCCGTCAGGTAGCGCGATGACTCATCCAGCCCGGAACGGAATAGCTGCGCGAGCGGATTGCTCGGCTGGTTTTTCAGCGGCAGTTTTTTTTGCCACCACAAGAGCAGCTCGCGAAAGCGCTCTTCGATCAGTTCGTTGCTCGGATTAGTCTGCGGATCGAGACAAAGCCGCTCGTACGGATCGGGCGAATTATAGCGGCTCCAGCCGTCCCACTTGCGCGGGTCGTCCGGCAATGGAATCGGGAAGCTGACCGGGGCGAGCATCTCAGACGACGCTCAATTGTCCCAACGCTGCCGTCGCGCGATCCAGCTCCGCCTCGGTGAGGCCGGTTTTTCTCTCGATTGAAACCGAAGCCGTGTTTCCGCAGGCCTCGACTGCCACCTCTAAGACCTGGTTGGCATTGTATTCGTAGGTCAATTCCACCGGCGAGCCCTTGGGCAGGAACGGTGGCAGTTCCACGTCGCAGATGCCTAACGGCGTGCACTCCTGGGGCAGGGTGCTTTCGCCTTCAACGATGCGCACGATGGCGCGCTGCATATTGGCCGTCGCAGTGCCGAAGGAGTTCTTCGCCACCGCCGGCATCGAGGTCATTTTCTTGATCATCGGGAAGACGTATTCCTCGAGATGCGCCTCGTCCCAGAGGACAACGCCCAGGGTGTGCGAAGTGATGTTGCGCACTTGGATAAGGCCGCCTTCCCGCGAAGAAAATTGCTGGCGAGTCTCTGCCGGCAGCATCTTTTCGCCGGTCGTTTCTTCCTCGTTCAAAAGCAGACAGGACCGCCTGGATGGCCGCGCCGACCGCGACGGCTTCGTCGGGATTCACATCTTCGGCCAGCGGCACAGAGGTGAGCTGGCCGATCATCTCGCGCACCATCGGCATCCGAGTCATACCACCGACAAGCAGAATTTTATTTACCTCCGACCACTCCATCTTGGCCTCGCGCATCACGATCTCGCAGATCGCCTTGCACTTCTCGACCAGATGCTTGGTCATTTTCTCGAATTCGTCGCGGGTCAATTCGATCTTCACGCTCTTGCCGTTATGGCTGTGGACGATGGTGGTCCGATCACGGCTGGAGAGCTGGATCTTCGCCGCCAGGGCCCGGCTTTGCAGATCCTGATAGCTTTGCAGATCGAGCAACGGATTCTCCCCGTGCGCGCGATCGAATTCCTCCGCGACGTGATTGACGATGATGTCATCCCAGTCCTTGCCGCCGAGGCGATGGTCGCCGTTGGTGGCCACCATCTCGAGGCGATGGCCCTCGATCCGCATGAGGGTCACGTCGAAGGTGCCGCCGCCAAGGTCGAACACGAAAACGGTCTGATCGTCATCCAGTTTATCGAGGCCGTAGGCGAGCGCCGCGGCCGTCGGCTCGTTGATGATTTGCAGAACGTTGAGACCAGCCAAACGACCGGCGGTGATGGTCGCGGTGCGCTCGGAGTCGTTGAAATAAGCCGGCACCGTGATGACCGCATCCGTCACCGGCTCCTTGAGATATTTCTCCGCATCGGACTTCAGCTTCTTCAGGATGAGCGCGGAAAGTTCTTCCGCCGAATAATTCACGCCGCCAAACTCGCGATGGAATTGCTCCTTCGATTTGCCCATCTCGCGTTTGATGAAGTCGACGATCTTCTCCGGCTCGGCGACAGTGTTGTTCTTCGCGATCGTGCCGACGATGGCGTTGCTGCCATCGAAGAGAACGACGGAAGGCGTGATGCGCTCACTTTCCGCGTTAGGGATAATCTGCGGTTTGCCGTAAGCGTCGATGTGGGCGACGGCCGAGAAAGTAGTGCCGAGATCGATTCCGACTGCTTTGCGATTGCTCATTTGGTTGTGTTAAGGCTCCTTGAATTCCGTGGTCTGTTCTGCGCGTCCACTAATGCAGTTTTCGTGCCCCAGACATTTCAAATTCATCGGGAATCTTTTTCCCGCCCGAAAAAGACGCCGCGATAGGCGGCCTTACTGATAGCGCTTCGCGATCACTTCTTCCGCGCGCAGCACCCGCTCGTGCCAGATGAAACCGCGCTTCAATCGCTTCACGATCCGCCCGTCTTCCTCCTCGCTCTCAGTCGGCTCGAAGCTGATGACTCGATGCAGATTGCGATCTACGCGATCCAGCTCCTCGATCTCGTTCACCTCCAGCCGATGGAGAATTTCGAGGAGGAAATGGAGGATATTGTTGAGATTGTCGTGCGAGCGCGCATTGACTGTCCCGCTCGCTTCGCCGGCCGCCGCCGCGCCCACTTGTCCGGCAATCGCGCTCAGGTCGTCGAAAAGAACGAGCAAATCGCGAATGAACGGCTTCTGCAGCGCGTCGCGCACAAAGTTATCGCGATAGCTGATCAATTCCTGGTGCAGCGAATCGAACAATTTCTGGTTCACCGTCTCGCTGTCGCGGATGACCGCGAGCTGCTCCTCGATTTTTTGGAAATGGATCGTCTCGAATTTGCGCAGGACTGATTCCTCCAGCGACTCGACCCGCTGGCCCAACGAATGCACGGCGCTGATCAAAGCCGTCATCGCGGCCGCTTCCGGCTCGGATTGCTTGGCCGGCGGGTTGGCGGCCTGCGCGCTCAGTTCGTGCATCGCGGCCGCGAAATCTGTTTCGAGTTCGATCGCCTGGCTCATCGTCACTCAGCGCCTGCCATAATGGCGACAGATGGCCCTGACCAGCCCGGGAATATCGTGCTGCGCTGCTTCCACCCCAATCGTTAGGCCGCGCTCCCGCGCCGTTTGCGAAGTAATCGGGCCGATGCTCGCCACCTCCATTCCCGCCGGCCAGGGCAGGCCGAGGGCGAGGAAATTTTCGACCGTCGATGAACTGGTAAAGGTGATCATATCCGCGCCCTCCGCGACCAGGCGTGATTTCGCTTCTGTCCGATCGTTCGTTTCCGCGACCGTTCGGTAGGCACAAGCAACATCGACGATGGCCCCCAGGGCTCCGAGCTCCTTTGGTAGCAGGTCTCGCGCCTCTTCCGCCCGCGCGATCAGAATCCGGAGATTCTCGACGTCGCCCGCCTGCTTGAATTCCCGCACCAGCGCCTCAGCGACGAACTCGCTCGGTTGCAGATCGACCTTGAGATGAAACTCCCGCAAACGCTGCGCGGTGGCCGGACCGATGGCGGCAATTCGCGTCCCGCCAATATCGCGCGCGTCGTCGTAGAGCTTGTAAAACATCTCGAAAAACGCGCTCACGCCGTTCGGGCTCGTGAAAACGATCCAATCGTAGCTGTGCGCGTCCTGCACCAGCTCGGCGAAGGCGCGCAGATCGCTCGGAGGATCGATCCGGATGGTCGGCAACTCCATCACTTCGGCACCGCGCTGGCGGAGCTGCTCGCTCAAGGCGCCGGCTTGCCGACGAGTACGGGTAACCACGATGCGTTTACCGGCGAGCGGCCGCCCGCCATACCAATCCAGCTCTTTGCCTAACGAAACTACCTCGCCGAAAACGGCCACCGCCGGCGGGGCGAAGTTTTTCTCTGCCACCAGCTCCGCGATATTCTGCAACCGGCCACGGAGAACCTCCTGCCGCCCGGTCGTTCCCCAGCGGACCAATGCCACCGGCAGATCAGCTCGCACTCCGTGATTTTTCATTTGCTGCGCGATCGCTTCAATTCGCTCCACGCCCATTAGCATGACCTGCGTCCCACCCAGGCGAGCGAGCGCCTCGAAGTCGATTGCGCTTTCCGATTTCTCCGGATTCTCGTGGCCGGTGAAGAAAGTGACATGCGAGGTCACCCCGCGGTGGGTTACGGGAATGCCGGCATAAGCGGGCGCGGCGATCGCCGAGGTCACGCCCGGGACCACTTCAAAATAAAGCCCGGCCTTGGCCAGGGCCAGCGCTTCCTCGCCGCCGCGGCCGAAAAGAAAAGGATCGCCGCCTTTCAGCCTAACGACCTGCTTCCCGGCGCCCGTCTTCTCGACCAGCAATTGATTAATCTCATCCTGCGCCAGGGTATGGGCGCCGGCCTTTTTACCCGCGTAGATGATCTCCGCTTCGTCCGGCGCCCATTGCAGCATCTCCGGGTTGCAGAGATAATCGTAAACCAGCACTTCGGCTCGTTCGATCAGTTCCCTGGCGCGCAAAGTCACCAGCCCCAGATCGCCCGGTCCAGCACCGACCAGATAACAACGGCCGGGCTCTTTCTTAGTTGCCATAAAGTTTCTCCATCAATGCGGCGGCGATTGTTTCCGGATCTGCGATATCGCCGGTCACCGTGCCCGTGCGCGGAGCGGAAAATTCTTCCGCAAAAACCTGCGCCTGCAGCCTCAACCTGCCATCCACGATCGTTCCCCGCACTCCAACTGGGGAATCGCAGTCTCCATTCAGCAGTCGCAGGAACTCGCGTTCCGCCCGCAAACTGAGCAGGGTGGGCGAATCGTTGATCGCCGTGGCCAGACGCTGAAATCGTTCATCACCGCGTCGGATTTGCAGCGCAATTATCCCCTGCCCTCCCGCCGGGACAAAATCGTCCTGCGATAAGTCTTCCATCTCCGCCTCGATCCCGAGTCGCTCCAGCCCAGCCCGCGCCAGAATGATCCCGCTCCAGTTTTCATTTTCGCCCAACTTACGCAGCCGGGTCGGCACATTGCCGCGCAGATCGACGACCGCAATATCAGGTCGCTGCCAGCGCAGCTGATACTGCCGCCGCACGCTTCCGGTCGCGATCGTCGCCTCTTTCGGCAGATTGGTTAGGCGAAGGCCATCTCGGGTGATCAGGACATCACCGGTGCGGCCGCGCGGCAAGGCAGCGCAAATCTCCAGCTCATCCAGTCTCATACTGGGCAGGTCCTTGGCGCTATGAACTGCGAGATCAATCTGCCCGGCACGGAGCTGTTTTTCGATCTCACGGGTGAACATGCCTTTCCGCCCGGCTTTGCGATCCTGCACCGCTTCTGCTCGCGCGCCTTCGTCGCCGCTTGTGCGGATGATCTTAATTGCCACCTCCAGCTCCGGCCAGGCTGTTTGCAGCGACTGCTCGACCAAACGCGCCTGCGTCAACGCCAGGTCGCTGCCGCGCGACCCGAGAATGATCTTGCCCGGAGCGCCCACTCAGCTTTCCGAAACGCGCAGGGCAGATTCGCGCAGGACCGGCGGATCGATCTCTCGTTCCCGCGCCGAAGCGAACCAGCCGCCGAAATCGTTGAGATGCCCGGCGATGATTTCTTCGCCTGCGGAAATCTGCTCCCGCCGCAGCGCCAGCGACTGCTGCGCGATCGATTGCAGCGAATCCATGTCGTAAAGAAAAACCCCTTCCATTTCGTTCACCTCCGGAGCGACATCGCGCGGGACCGCGATGTCGATAATGAAGAGCGGCCGATCCAGTCGATCGCGCAGGAGCGGCGCCAGATTCTCACGCGTGACTATAGGGGACTCGGCGGCGGTCGAAGAGATCAGGATATCGACTTCGCGGCAGTGCTCCCGCCACTCTTCCATTGGCACGGCCCGACCGCCAATCAGCACCGCCAACACCTCCGCGCGCTTGGCGGAACGATTCGCCACCCGAATATCCCGCACCCCGCGCTTGACCAGGGCGCGCGCTGTCCGTTCGCTCGCTTCGCCTGCCCCGAGCAGGAGGACTTTGCGGGTCTCAAAGTGGCCAAAGATTTGTTCGGATAAATCCACCGCGACCGAGCCGACCGAGACCGCGCCCCGCGTAATGCCGGTCAGGGTGCGAACCTGCTTGGCCACCCGAAAAGCCCGTTGAAAGAGCCGATGGAGAAAAGGGCCGGCCGCACCGGATTCGCGCGCCGCGGCGTAGGCCTTCTTCGCCTGGCCAAGAATCTCCGTCTCGCCGATCACCATCGAGTCGAGCCCGGAAGCGACCCGGAAGAGATGCTGCACGCATTGCAGCGCTTCGTGCCGATAAAAGGCCTCCATTTCGTCTTCCAGCGGCGCCACTCCATTGGCGAGCAGGCAATGCGCAATCTTTGCGGTCGGAATCGATTCCGGCGCTGCGGCATATACTTCAACGCGATTACAGGTGGTGAGCAGCAGCGCTTCGCTACAACCAAACTGCTCGCGCAGAATCCGGTCGAGCGCGGCATGCCCAACGAAGCGCTCGCGCGTCTCGACATTCGCGGTGTGATGGCTGATGCCAACGCAAAAAAGATTCATTAAAGCGAGCTGGTCTGAGAGAAAAAGGTGATACCCCAGAGCAAGGTCAGGGCCGCGCTGAAGGCCAGGACGCAAAGAGTCGCGATTCGACGCGGGGCGGTCGTCCCGAGATGCCGGGCCAGAAGGATGGCCGCGTAGAAGATCCAAACGCCCAAAGACCATGCGATTTTCACGTAGGGCAACGGCTGTCCGGTGAGAAAACCAGCGGCGATCCCAATCGTCAGCAAAACAAAACCGAGCCAGAGCAAGCGCGTGATTGCCGCGAAAAGCTCGGTCAGCGGGGGAAAGTGATAAAACATGGAGTTCAGTCGCCGCAATTTCAGCTGACGCTCCTGCACAAGGTACATTAAACCGGCGACGCAGGCCAGAGCAAAGGCCCCGTAGGCAACAAGCGAGACCGAAGCATGCGTCTCCAGCCAGGGCGAGGGCGAGTCAACCAGCGGATGCGGTTGATCGATCGGCGCGAGCAGGGCAAACGTCTGCAGCGTGAAGACAAAAGGCGCGGTGAACGCCCCCATCAAGGAGAGGCGATAGGCTGGGCCGATCAGCAAATAAATGAGCGAGACCGACCAGGCGAGAAATGAAATGACCTCGAAAAGATTAGTCAATGGGCAGCGGCCAAGGGCCTGGCCGCGGAGGGTGAGAAAGCCGGTCTGAAAAACAAATCCCAGCGCAATGGCCAGAAAGTTAAACCCGACCGCGCGATAACTGCGGGCTTTGACCGCAATCACGGTGCGGACCATCGCGACGAAAAAACATAAAGCGGCGGCAATCAGGAGGCGACGATCCATCGGACCGGAAGGTAAAAGGCGGCATGGTCGTTGGCAATCGCGGTTCCGGTCCGGCGAGATGGGCGCGGTTCCTGCTATTTCCGATCTGGATGAAAACGTTGGTCGGTCACGGAAAAGACTATTCCAGTGAAGTTCAGGGCCTTCGCCGGGCGCTCGACCGCAGTTACGCCCAGATGCGCGAACGCGCTTTAGCCGAGTGGCAGCGCCGCCGCCCAGCGAACGATCCAAGTGATGCCTGCGTCACTGTCCGCATTCGCGGCACCGTCCGACCGCAACCCGCGCTCTAAGTGCGAATTCAGTCTGCGTGCCGGGGGCGATAGGAGCGGCCACTTGCGTTGACGATTCGTCTCTAACCGCTAGCCTCCCGGCCATGGCTCAAGATTCGCTCGCTCGTCTGCACGCGGGAATTCGCGACGTGCCCAACTTTCCCAAGCACGGAATCGTCTTCAAGGATATCACTCCGATTCTGGTCGACGCCCAGCTTTTCCGGGAATCGATCGAAGTTTTCCTCGAGCGTTGCCGGACGTTGCCAATCGACAAGGTGGTCGGGATCGACGCGCGTGGGTTTCTGTTTGGATCCGCGGTCGCCTACGCGCTCGGAGTCGGCTTTGTTCCCATCCGCAAGAAAGGGAAGCTGCCCTTCAAAACCGCGAGCGCCGCTTATTCGCTTGAATACGGCGATGCGGAAATGGAAATGCACGTCGATAGCATCGAGCCCGGCGAAAAGATTGTGCTGATCGATGACCTTCTCGCCACGGGCGGCACTTCCGCAGCCGCGGCCGCCTTGATTCAGAAAGTCGGCGGTGAGTTGCTCGAAGCGCAGTTTCTGATCGAGCTCGAGTTTTTGCACGGCCGCGAAAAGCTCGCGCCGACGCCGGTGGCGACGTTTCTGAAATTCTAGTTCCCGCCCGCTACGTTCCGCAGTTGCAGCCTTCGCCGCAGCCGCCGTTGCGATCCTCCACGATCACCTCGACGCGGATCTCCTGGAGCGCGAGCTGATCGTGAATCGCATTGAGCAGATCGAGCGCGCGACCCTTCGGCATCTCCGCGCAACGCAGTTCGATGCGCGCATTTTTCCCGGCCAATTCGGGATGCGCTTCGGCCAGTTCGCCATCGAGGAGGAAGGAAACGTAGGCGTTGAATTTCTCCTGGAGCTGGAAAAGCTGCAGGTCGGAATCGTCCCACGGCCGGGTCTCGAACATCACCAGCAGCAATTCTTCCGCCTTCGTGTCGTGGGCGAAAAAGTCGATCACGCCGGCCTGCTCCACGCCGGCTGGTCGCGCTTTGCTCTCAGTTTCGTCAGCCATCAGGAGGGCGATCCTACGGAAAGATTGGTCATCGCGCAACGCGGGCCTAAAGCTGATCGGCGCCATGAGGAACGCATTCTCGGCCTGCCTCGCGCTCTCCTTCGCCAGTGCGCTGAACGCGTTTGGGCAGTTCACGCCCGGCTTCCTCCAGAACGCCAGCTACTGGAATGACGGCAAGGCCGAGTTCAACATCTACGACGCGCAAATCATGCGCTACGGGCAGCCGCGCCAGACCGAGATCCTCCACATCCTCGTGCGCGAACCGTTCGACCTGAAACAATTCGTGAAACCCGACGACTGGCAGCGGCCGCAGCACCATCCAGGTGCTGAAGATGAACCAGATCCTGCACATCCCGACCGGCCTCTATGTCTATCAGCAGATGCATTCCAACTTCTGGCGGGCCGACAACGCGCGCCTGGCCAAGTTTTCCCTGACGAGCAACGACAGCTGCGGCAACACCTACAAGGAAGCGCGCCGCGGGGCCGAGATTTTTGCCTACCAATGGCACACTTACTGGGACGGGATGGCGGCCGGGATGCAAAAGGTCACCCTCCCGCCTAACGGCTTTTTTTACGATGAACTGCCGCTGCGGGTGCGCACGATCGATTTCTCCAAACCGAGCGGCGATTTCGAAATCCAGCTCGCACCCTCCATCATCAACTCGAAAAAAGACGAGCTCAGTCTGGAAACCGGCTCAAGTTCATTTCGAATCCACCGAACGGGCTATTTACGTGACCGATGCAGCACCTCGGCGGGGGCGATAAGTTCGTGCTCGATCGCGATTTTCCTTACCTGCTTCGCACCTGGGAAACGGCCGACGGCAGCCGCCTCAACATGAAACGGAGCCTGAAAGTCGATTATTGGAATTACCATGCGCTCGGCGACCGCAAGCGCGCGCTGCAGGATCGGCGCCTCGAGCATCCGGATTGAGCGCGCAATGGTCGAGACTTGAGCCGCGCGAGATTAACCCGATCTAGTAGCGCATGGCAAAACGCCCGAAATCTAAAAGTCTCGCCCTGCTCGGCCGCAGCGAGTCGCGCCTGCCCGCCACGCCATCCGCCGACATCCTCGAGACCTTCGAGAATCCCGCGCCCCGGCCTTTCTGGATCCGCTTCGAAACGGCGGACTTCACTTCCCTTTGCCCGATCACAGGCCAGGCAGATTTCGCGATTCTGCGGATCGATTACCAGCCGTCGAAACGCTGTCTCGAAACGAAGTCGCTCAAATTTTATCTCGCCTCCTATCGCAACGAACGGGCTTTCAACGAAGCGGTTACCAACCGCATTCTCGACGACTTGGTCCGCGCCTGCGCTCCGCGGCGGATGATTGTGCGGGCCGAGTTTGCGGCCCGCGGGGGGATCAGCCTAACGGTGACCGCCATCCACCCGGACGACGCCGACGCCGGTGCGGAATGAAAAAGGCCATCGTCCTGCTCAGCGGCGGGCTGGATTCGGCTACCGTGCTCGCCATCTGCCGTGCGGAGGGTTACGCGGCCTACGCGCTCTCCTTCCGCTATGGCCAGCGCCACGAGCGCGAGCTGAGCGCAGCCGGCGCCGTCGCCAATTCGTTAGGCGCGGTCGAACATCGCTGCGTGGAAATCGACTTGCGCAGCTTTGGCGGGTCCGCCCTGACCGATGACATCGAGGTGCCGCAAGCGCGTTCCGCGACTGAGATGGCGAGTGGGATTCCCGTCACCTACGTTCCGGCGCGGAACACAATCTTCCTTTCCTACGCTTTGGCCTGGGCCGAGGTGCTCGGCGCGACGGATATTTTTATCGGCGCAAATGCGATCGATTACAGCGGATATCCTGATTGCCGGCCGGAATTCATTCACGCCTTTGAAGCGCTGGCCAACCTGGCAACACGGGCCGGCCTCGAGGGTGCGCGCTTTAGGGTGCACGCCCCGCTCCTGGCGTTGAGCAAGGCGCAAATCATTGCGCACGGATTGTCGTTAGGCGTGGATTACTCGCTCACCCACAGTTGCTATGATCCGGCCCCTGAAGGCCGGGCCTGCGGCCTTTGCGACTCGTGCCAGCTGCGCTTGAAAGGCTTTCGCGAGGCCGGACTGGCTGATCCGATTTCCTACCAGACATGAGCCTGCGCGAACGACTCGGGATGTTTCTCCTCACCCGCCAGGAACAGCGCACAATTGCATTCGTCGTCCTCGCTGTGATTCTCGGTTTGCTGACCCAGCATTACCGACATCGGCGTTCCGAACCGGCGCCCGCGCCTAACGAAACAACGGAGCAGTCGCCCCCTCCCGCGAAAGGTTCCCGGTAGAGCGTTACAGACCCGGAATCCGGGCATAGCCGACGAAATTGGGATGCGTTCCCGTGCTGCTCGCCTGTTTCGCGCGCACTGTCTTGAAATCGAAAACACTCACCCCGTGTTGTCGTTCGCCTTCGTAAGTCCGACCGTCACTCGCGCCGACCATGATCGGCTTGCCCGAGTCTTTTTGCTTGCCGAGATAAATCATGGTGTGCGTCACGGGCGGATCACGCTCCACCCGGTAGGTACCGGTCCAGAAAAGCAGATCGCCCGGTTTGAGTTCATCGAGTTCGAAGGAATCGAGCTCACGACTCAGGACGGCGCGGAAATTTCCGGCCTTTCGCACCCAGACATACTGGCCACTGGCGTCGCGCGGTACCCTCTTGCACCCCGTTTTCGCGCAGGACGAAATAGATAAAGCCGGAACAATCCATCCCGCCTTCCGTTGGGTCGGCCGAGCCGTATTTGGTACTCGAGACTGCGTTTCGTCAGGTCGAGCGCAGTGCTAAGCAACTTGCGAACAGGCTCGGGATTTTCGTCGAAATCTTCGATTTCATCCGGCGCCACGGTGGCGACCCGCGGCGTTGGACTTGGCGTTGGCGAAGGACTGGGTGACTCCTCTGGCGTCGGCGAGGGAGTTTCCGTCGGACTCGGCAAAGGACTGGGCGACGGACTGGGTGATGGAGTCGGCGATGGTGTTTTCTTTTTTTTGGGTCTGGGCGTCTCTCCTTCCTCAGGCGTGGGCGACGCCTTGGCTTTGCGCTTCGCTTTCGGACTCGGGCTCGGCGTCGGCGTCGGGCTGCTTTTTCCCGGACGCGCTTGTGCCGCCGCGGGTTGGGTGTCGGCGTCGGGGTCGAGAAGATCTTTTTGATCCGCTCGCCTAACGACGGTTCCGCGGCCCGAGCCGGCGAGGCCGGAGCCAGCAGGAGCACGACCAGGCCGGTCAATAGCCATCTCGTTAGGCGAGGCGACGGCATTTTTTACGGTGCGTCGGAAGCGGCTAGGGCGCGGCTTTCCCGATTTCCTGCAGGATCGCCTGGTTCATCCTGATCCCGACTTCCAGGTTCTCGAGCGGAAAATTTTCGTTAGGCGAATGCGCCCGGCAATCGGCCAGGGCGAGGCCGAGGAGGAGCGTCTCGACTCCCAGGATGTCGCGGAATTGCGAGACGATCGGGATGCTGCCGCCCTCGCGGATCAGAGCGACGTCTTCCTTGAACGCAACCTTCAGCGCACGCTGCGCCGCTTTGCCGAAAGGAGCGTGCGGATCAGTCAAATACCAGGGGCCGCTATGCCCGTCGATGATCTCCATCGTCACTCCGGGCGGCAGATGTTTTTCGCAGATGTTTCCGGACCTGTTGCAGAATTTTAGCGCCGTCCTGGTCAGGCACGAGGCGGAAAGTAGTTTCGCCATGGCGTGACTCGCGATCACAGTCTTGGTTCCCTTCCCCTGGTAACCGCCGCCGATACCGTTGATTTCCGCGGTCGGCCGCGCCCAGAGGCGTTCGAGCGTGCTGAATCCTTTTTCACCGAAGAGCGCAGGCGAGCCGGTCTCCTCGAGGATCTCCTTGTCGCCATCGATCGGCAGGTTGCGCCAGGCTTCGCGCTCCCACTCCTCGAGCGGCTTGACGTCGTCGTAGAAACCTTCGACCGCGATATGACCGTTCTCGTCATGCAGAGTCGCGAGTAACCGGACGAGCGCGCTGACCGAGTTCGCGACCGCCCCGCCGAAAACGCCGGAGTGCAGATCCATTTTCGAGCCGGTGATCTTGATCTCGCACGCCGTCACGCCGCGCAGGCCGTAGCTCAATGTCGGCACTCCCTTCGCGATCATGCCGGTATCCGAGACGACGGCGACGTCGCACTTCAGGCTGTCGCGATGTTCCTTCAGAAAATTGGGCAGGTTATCGCTTCCAACTTCTTCTTCTCCCTCGATGATGAGATGGAGATTGACCGGGAGATCGCCGTGCTCTTCCAGCGTCTCCTGGATGCCGAGAATGTGGGCGAAGATTTGCCCTTTGTTATCCGTCGCACCGCGCGCATAGACGTAGCCGTTCTTCAAAACCGGATCGAACGGCGGCGAATCCCACAACTCGAGCGGATCGGGCGGCTGCACGTCGTAGTGTCCGTAAAGCATGACCGTTTTGCGGCCGGGCTGATGTTTGTTTTTGGCCCAGACAATCGGATGGCCGGGGGTGGAGATGAGCTGCGTCTCGAGTCCGATCTTGTTCAGTTTTTCCACCAGCCAATGCGCACATTCGCCGAGCTTTTCGGAATAGGCGTCGTCGGTCGAGATGCTGGGGAAACGGAGGAAGGTGAAGAACTCTTCGAGATAAGAATCGCGCATCTCGAAGATTAGAACAGCTTCGCCCGACGACAACTAACGACTTGCCGCCCCGGCTCGCTTCCCTCAGCCTGCCCCAACCGAAATGAGTGCACCCGTCCAAACCGCTGAGGAAAACCAGCTGATCCGCGCACTCGGCGTCCCGAGCCTGACCGCAAACATCGTGAACTCTACGGTAGGTGCCGGCATTTTCGCCCTGCCCGCCCTAGTCGCGGCGCAGCTCGGGCGCGGCGCGCCGCTCGCGTTTATTTTTTGCGCGCTCGCCATGGCGGTTTTCGTGACCTCTTTTGCCATCGCCGGCAGCCGCGTCTCGCTCACCGGCGGTCTCTACGCCTACGTCGAAGCGGCTTTCGGGCGTTACTTCGGTTTCATCGCGGGCGTGCTTTATTTCCTCACCGCAATTCTCGCTTCCTCCGGAATCGTCGCCCTCTTCGCCGATACGATCGGCGCGATGGCGCCAATCTTTTCCCACGGTCTGATGCATTTTCTGGTCGTCCTGCTCGTCTTCGGGACGCTGGCCTGGATCAATATTCGAGGCGTGCAATCCGGGGCGCGTGCAGTCTGGATCATTACCATCGCCAAGTTGGCACCGCTCATCCTTTTCGTCGGGGTCGGAATCTTTTTCGTTAGGCGGAGCAGATGCCCTCACCATCGCCTGGCCGGGCGCATCCTCTCTCGGGCGCGGAGTTCTTCTACTTATCTTTGCCTTCGTCGGGATTGAAGTCGCCCTCATGCCAAGCGGCGAGGTGAAGGACTCCGCCCGCACCGTCCCGCGCGCTATCTACCTGGCCCTCGCCGTGACAACGGTGCTCTACCTTCTCATTCAACTGGTCGCGCAAGGCATCCTGGGCGACACGCTCGGGAAATATTCCACCGCCCCGCTGGCCCAGGCCGCCTCGCGCTTTTTCGGTGAACCCGGCCGCAGCCTGCTCCTCGCCGGCGCCAGCATTTCAGCCTTCGGCTTTCTGGCGAGTGACGTTCTTAGCTCGCCTCGCGTTCTTTTCGCGTTCGGGCGCGATCGATTTTTGCCCAGAATTTTTTCGCACGTTCATCCGCGCTTTCGCTCGCCGGATGTTGCGATCCTGGTCTACTGCGCAATCGCGGCGGTCCTTTCCCTTAGCTCGACCTTTCAGCAGCTCGCCATTCTCTCCAATGTGGCTGTGCTGGTCCTCTATTTTCTCTCCTGCGGCGCGGCGATCAAGCTATTACGCGGCGATGCGCCCGGAACCGGGCGGCCCTTCCACTTCGCTGGAGCGTGGATTTTTCCGGTGATGGGGATCGGCATCAGCCTTTGGATCCTGGCCCAAGCCACCCGACGGGAACTCGGCATCACCGCGGTGGTTCTGGCGGCTGGCGTCGGCGCTGTTCTTCCTCCAAGGCGTACTACGGGAGTCGAACCAGACCTAACGACCCGGATACCACATCTTGTGCCGGGGATTTCCTCCTCCACCCCAAATAGCGTTTATTTTTCTTGTCACCGTCGAGAGCGGGTTGTATGCAGCTTGTTAGCTTCCAACTGCATGCATCTTCAATCCCTCGAGCTCTTCGGGTTTAAATCCTTCGCCGACAAGACGGTCTTTAATTTCCACGAGGGCGTCACCGCTATCGTCGGGCCGAACGGCTGTGGAAAATCCAACGTGCTCGACGCCGTGCGCTGGGTCCTCGGCGAGCAATCGGCCAAGGCCTTGCGCGGCGGCGAAATGGCCGACGTCATTTTCAATGGCACCGACAACCGCAAGCCGGTCGGTTACGCGGAGGTCTCCCTCACCTTCGCCGATTGTGCGACGGAACTCGGCGTCGACTGGCACGAGGTACGCGTAACCCGCCGCGTTTATCGCGACGGCATCTCGGAATATTTGCTTAACAAGACCGTCTGCCGGTTGAAGGATATCCAGGCGCTTTTCGCCGATACCGGCATTGGCCGGGCTGCCTATTCGATGATGGAACAGGGAAGGATCGACCAGATCCTCAGTTCGCGTCCGGAAGATCGGCGCGCGGTTTTCGAAGAAGCGGCCGGGATTACCAAATATAAAGGGCAAAAGACGCGAGGCCCTGCGCAAGCTGGAAGCGACCGAAGCGAATCTGCTGCGCCTCGGCGACATCGTCAAAGAAGTGAAACGCCAGATCGGCTCGCTCCAGCGTCAGGCCGGCAAAGCGCGGCGCTACCAGGCCCTGCTCGGCGACCTGCAGATCCTCGATACCCATCATTCGCGCACTCAGCTCGATTTTTTGGAAGGCGAACTGGAGCGTTCCCGCACGGCGACCGGCCGTTTCGACGAAGAGCAACGCCGGAACGAGCGCGAAATCGAAGAGCGCGAAAACGAAGTCGCCGCCCAGCGCGGGCTGCTGGAGGAAGTCGATGGGCAGATGAACGCGGCCCGCAGCGCAGTCCAAGGGCTGCAAAATCAGATCGCCTCGCATCGCAACCGGATCGAATTTAACCGCGAGCGGGCCGAGGAGTTGACGACCCTGATCGGACGTTACGAGGGCGACATCCAGACGGCCGAGGACAAGCTCGCGCAGCAGGAAACGGAAATTCATGACACCGACCTGCTCCTTACCGAAACCGAACGTTTGCTCGCCGCCAAACAAACCGAACTCGGCGAGTTGACCACGCGCGCAGCTGAAGGGCGGAGGGAGCGAGAGGAAAACGAACAAGAATTGCAGGCGATCGAGCTGGCCATTTCCAAGGCCGAGAACCGCCTGGCCGACCTTGAAACGGAAATTTCCGAAACGTCCGCCCGCCGCGCCGCGACCCAGCCGCGCCTGGCGGAACTGGCGACGTCGTTAGGCGAGGCGGGCGGGGCACGCGACCGGATTGCGGCGCAGTTGAGCGCGCTGCGTCTTACCGGCGATCAACAGCACGAGACGCTCCAATCCCTGGCCAGCCAGATCCCGAAAGGGGAGGAAGAGGTCAGCCGCCAGCAGCAGCGGTTGCGCGAAGCGGAAACGGCGTTCAGGACGAGCGACCGCGCCATCGCCGAGCGCCAGTCGCGTCTCGAGATTTTGCAGCAACTCAATGCCGAAGGCGAAGGACTGACCGAAGGCTCGCAAGCAGTCCTGCGCGGATTGGACAATCCGGACCGGATTTTGCCCGCGCTGACCGGCGCGCTCGCTTCGCTGATCGAGGTCGACGAGGAATTTATTGCTGCGCTCGAGGCTGCGCTGGGGCGGAACCTGCACGCCATCGTCCTCTCGGATGGCGCTCTGTCGAGGGAGATCATCGCCACACTGACCGAGAGCAAGCTGGGGCAAACCGCGCTCCTTATCCCGAACCTCGGACCGAAACACGCGGAGGATCGAAACGATCTGCCGGCTGGAGCCCTGGCTTGGGCGACCGACAAAGTCCGCGCTCCCGCGGAGCTCGAGCCAGTCGTTAGGCGTTTGTTAGGCAAGGTCGCACTGGTGAGCGATCTCGAGCAGGCGCAGAAGTTGAAACAAGACTTCCCCGCCCTCGCTTTCGCCACCCTCGGGGGCGAACTGATTTCCACCGCAGGCGTCATCTACGGCGGCCGGGTGAATGAAGAAGGGCATTCGCTCTTCGCGCGCAAAGCGCAGATCGCGTCGCTCACTCTGGAACACAAAGCCCTGCTCGACGAGCAGCAGATTTTGCGGAAGAAGCGCGAAGAAATTCAAGACCAACTGGAGACCGCGGTTGCGCAGCTGGAACACTTTCGGACGGAGCATCAGGCCGCGCGCGACGTCCATTCGGCGACCGCCTTGCAGATTACCGCGATTGATCGCGACCTGCACGAAGCGTGCCGCAAAGCGGATGCGCTCGATTGGGAACGCGCCACCCTCGATCAGCAGATGGCCAGCTCGGCGGAGCGGATCGCTAACCTCGAAAGCGAAGCCGCTCAGCAACGCGCTTTTCTCGAGGAAGAACGCGAACGTCACAATACGGTGCAAGCCGCGGCCGAAAATGCCCGCCGGCGCGATGAACGAACTGGCGGAAGAACTCAATGAGCTGCGCCTGGCGGTGGCGACCGAGCGGCAACGGCACGAAGGATTGCGCAGCCAGCGCCAGCCGATGGCAGCGCGCCAGGAAGAGCTGCGCGAATTGATCGCGACGCGCCGATCCGACATTACCAGTTACCAGGCGCGTCGTGCGCAACAAAGCGACGAAACCGCCGCGGCCGAGCGAGCGATCGAGCAAAACAGCGCCGACCTCGGCCGCGCTGAGGCCGCGGTCGCGGATATTGCCGCACAACGGACCGAGCGCCTCGCCGCCGTGAACACGCTGGAGGCCGACCTGCGCCTGCAGCGAAAGACGCTAAGTGATCTGCATGACTCGCGCGGCAAGGAGGAAGTACGCCAGACGCAGATGCAGTTGAAGATCGAAAACGTGGCGGAACATGCCATGCGGCGCTACCAGGTCGATCTGCGCGAGTTTGCGCCGGATCGTTATGCTTTCACTAAAACTTTCCGTGCTCAGCTTAAGCAACGCGGCAAAGCCGAATCGGATTCTGCATCCGAGGAGTCCGCCGCCATCGAGGACGAGCAATTGCGCGAGATCATCGAGCAGCTCACCCGCCAGCTCGATGCCATGGGACCGGTCAACCTCGACGCGGTGCACGAGTACGATGAGCTGGAAGAGCGCCACACTTTCCTCGAAACACAGAATACCGACCTAACGAACTCGCGTCGCGAACTGCTCGACGTGATTGCACGCATCAATCAAACCACCGAAAAACTTTTCGCCGAGACATTCGCGCAGGTGCGGATCAATTTCCGCGAGATGTTCGGCGAACTCTTCGGCGGCGGCCGGGCCGACCTGGCCTTGCTGGACGAAAATGACGCGCTCAATTGCGGCATCGACATCATCGCCAAACCGCCGGGCAAGCAACTGCAGAGCGTCTCCCTCCTCTCCGGCGGCGAGCGCACCATGACGGCGGTCGCGCTCCTCTTTGCCATCTACATGGTGCGGCCAAGTCCGTTCTGCATTCTCGACGAAATGGACGCGCCGCTCGATGAATCGAACATTAATCGCTTCACCAGGATGCTGGACCGTTTCATCAGCCAGAGCCAATTCATCATCATCACGCACAACAAGCGCACCATCGCCAAAGCCGATATTCTCTACGGCGTGACGATGGAAGAACGCGGCGTCAGCCGGCTGGTCGGGATGCGGTTGAGCGAGGCCAGGCGCGCCGAGGAACCGGCGGCGGTCCGAGAGGAAACGCCGACGCAGCAGCGGCCGCTGGCATTGGAAGAAGCCGATACCGAGAAGGTAGCCGTAACCCGGTAGGCCTGAGACCGCTTGAAACTGGACGAGGAGCAGCTCGTCCGATTCGCCGCTCGCCAGATCGGGCCAGGCACGTCATAGTCTGCGCCGCATTCCGATGAGACACCGTCTTCTTAGTCTTCTTCTTCTCACCGCCGCCGCGATTCACCCGGCAGCCGCCTACGGTCCTGATGGTCACAAAATCATCGGGGGGATCGCCGATCAGAAGCTGGCCAACACTCCCGCAGGCGCGCGCATTGCCGAGCTCCTCGATGGCTACACTTTGCAAGAGGTCTCGATCATCGCCGACACGATCAAGCAATGGGATAAGCCCGGGATCGAAGATCCGAAAGTGCAAAAATATTTTTCTTCGCGCCCGAAAATCGCCGAGCAGCTGCGCGAGTTTTGGATTGCAAACCCGCCCACCGTCGACGCAAATTCCGCCGTCCCTTCGCATCATTGGTTTCATTACACCGACGTCCCCCTGGTCGATGCAGAAAAGTATGGCGACGGCAAAAGCGGGGCGGAACCAGTGGGACATCGTCCATATGATGCGCTACTGCATCGCAGTCCTGCAGGGACGCGAACCGGAAGGGAATCCCGCCGGATCACGAAGCCAATCGCGGTTATCCTGCTCGCTCATTTCGTCGGCGACATCCACCAGCCGCTGCACGTCGGCGCGCAGTATTTCGATGGCGCGGGACATCCGGTCAATCCAAGTCGCGGCGGCCAGACTTTCCCGGATGAAGGCGGCAATTCGCTCCGTCTCAAGCAGACGCAAAGACTTTGTCCCTCGCAAAAAGGATCCGAAATTGCATGGCTTCTGGGATGGCGACGCTGTCCTGGCGAATTTGCCGCAGTTTCCCGATACGATGCCGAAGGAGGAGCGCCAGGCCAGGATGGACGCGGCGGAGCAGGAAATGATCGTTCGCCTAGCGAAAGAGGAACCGAAAGACTGGCGCCTTCCAGTGGACGTGGCGGTGGTGAATTTTCCGGAGGCCTGGGCGAACGAGATTCTGCCCATTGCGCGCCAGGTCCACGCACGGCTGCGCTACCAGAATGTGACGCCCAAGCTCGACCACGAAAAAATGGTCGCGGACGGGGAGGTGGTGGAAGTCCCGGCCAAGGATGGGCTTTCCTACAGCAAATGGTCAGCCCGCGTGGTTTTGGCCGAAATCCACAAGGCTGGTTGGCGCCTGGCTGACTTGCTGGAGAAAGCGCTTGCACCCGTCGACCAACCCTCGCCGGCGCCGAAGACAACTCCGACACCGACGGCCTCGTCGGCCGAGCCGCCCTCTTCCTCTACCTAACGAGCAGACGGCGCAAGCGCGCCAGCATCGCCCGCAGGCAGGTTGGCCGCCTTCCAATCCATCGCCATCCGAATCCGGGCGCGCCCGCTCGGATGATCGAAAAAGATGAACTCCTCGAGCGGACCGGGATCGAGTTTGCGGTAGAGGCCGAGCTTCAGCGCGACCTTGGCGAATCCGTCGGCCTCCCGGGCGGTATTGATGCCAAAAGCGTCGGCCTCCCGTTCCGTCACCCGCACCGCTGTGTTACTGAGCGGAGTAAGGAGAAAGAAATAGATGATGAAGACGAGGGCGAGGAGCGGAAACCCGGCCGGATCGGAAATGTCGCGCACACCCCAGCGCTCGCCCCAGCGCCGCACGGCGCGCTCGAAGATAAGCTTCGCGAAAGCAAAGGCGCCCACCATGAACAGTCCGAAATAGAGAATGAGCTTAAGCGAATGATTCAAAACGTAGTGCCCCATTTCGTGCGCCATGACCGCTCGGATCTCGGGTAGCGTGCATTGCCTGAGCAAATTGTCGTTGAGGGCAATGCGAGCCGTGCCGAAGAGTCCGGAAACGTTTGCGCTCACCCGGTTGGATTGACGCGAAGCATCGACCTCAAAAATTTGCCGCACCGGGATCTGGTTGGCGCGCGCCATGGCCAGGATGGGCTCGCTAACGTTCACATCCACGATCGCTTTGTAGTCGTTAAAGAGCGGCGCGATGAAGACGGGCGCGATCAACGACACAATCCTCTGCAGGACGATCGCGACCGCCGCGCCCCAAATCCACCAGCTCCGCTGCGCGCGGCGGAGGATTGGGTAAAGAATTACCAGGAAAATCGCCGCTGCCAGCAGCGCCAACCCAAGACCAATCAGCTGCTCACCGAACCAGGGCCAGAACGTCTGCATCGCCAGTCCGTAGGCATGCTCGCGGAAATATTCGGAGTAGATGAGGAGCGGAAAGCTGAGCAGCGCCACCACGAGGACATAGCCGACGGCGTAGAGCGCCGGTTGCAGCCAGCGCACCCGGGTTGCGCCTTCGGCTAAGGCGCGCAGCCGCGCCGAGAGACGGCTGCTGAGTAGAAAAATCGCGATCGCCGCGCTGAGCGAAAAGTTCCAAAGAATCAGCCAGTAACCTCCCTCAAAATACGCATTCGATTTTGCGCGCTTATCAGCCGGAATCGTTTCCAGCCACGCGCGGGTGGCAGTGGCCGGATCGAGCGGCGCGGCGGTTGCCGCCGGCGGGACCGGCCTCACCACTGGGGTTTGCGCAGGCCCTGGAGATGCGGATAAGAGCAGATAGCCGGTCAGCAACAGCGCGGTGCACTTCATCCGGCAGCGTTAGGCAATTTCCGCTGCAAATGAAAGCACGCTTTCGACGGCCTCGACTTCTCCAGCGCAGCGGCTATTTTGTTGGGTGAACCGGGCACTGCAAATTTTCTTCGCTCTCGTGCTAATGATGCTCCCAGCTGTCGCCTTCGCGCAGGCGCCGCCGCCTCCAAATTCGGTCTACGGCGCTTATCCAACCAATTACCAGGACATCGTGACGGCGTGGCTAAACTCCAACTCGATCGATCCGACGAGCGCGAAGATTAAATGGTTGGGCGAGCCGCGGCCAGGCGAACTGACAGTGGGCCAGGGCCAGAAAGTCACCGGCTTTTTGGTCGATTTCACCCTGAACGCGCGCAACATCTTTGGCGCCTACACCGGCCCGCAAAAGCACACCGCCTTAATCCGGGACGGCCAACTGGTCACGGCGACCGGTTTCGTTGCTCGTTAGTCTGGCCGGCGCCTGCTCGGCGTCTCGCGCGAGCGCTCTCTCAGCGCAGGGGCAAGGGCGCCTCTTCGGAAAAGTTTTCTAATTCCAAGACGGTGGAATTTTGCCTTGGCACGATGCGCAAAAGAAGTGCGCCGCTCGCCCCGGCACCTGGCTGGAGGAAAAACGTGGTCTGGGAAAGCGGCGCCGTTTCCAGCGTGGATTCCCTGGCCGCAACCGTAACGCTGGCGGCTGACGGAGCCGCGATCTTTCCGCGGATCATGATGTTTTCCAGCGTCGGATCTTTTTCCCTCACGCCTTCCCCGAGGAACCGAACGCTGGAGAGACTAGCTCCCGGCGAAGGCCAATCGGCAATTTCAATCGCTGCACGCGACGGGACCAGGATGAGTCCGAAATCGGTTAGACTCATCGTTAGGCGCGCGCGGCCTTCGATCGGTCGCGAATCGATCTGGGCGTGCCACGGTTCAATGACCGCCTCTTTTTGCCCAAATCGAATGTGAGCCGCGAGGTCGGTCACTTCGGGCCAGGGCAGCGGCGGCCGAAAATCAACCGCTAGAAGATGCGCCTCGCCGCCAACCGCCGGACGTGAAACCGGGCCGTTCATTTCGAGAGTGCCGCTTAATAGCCCCCGTTCCAAACCGCTCCGCCATTCGTTAGGCAAGGTTTCCAGAAAGAGCGCCGGAAAGCTCGCTGCGACGGAAAACGATTGCGTTTCATCGAGCCAGCGCCCGGCCTGGAGCTCTTTTTTTGAGAGCCGGAGAGGCAGGGAAACACGCGCCTGCACCGGGTCGGACATTCCAAAACGAGCTTCGGCCTCTCCTTCCAAACGGCCGTCAGCCAGGTGCCCAGACAGATCGATCATGTTCGCGACCGAAGCCGGCCCGAGATTCTTCACCTGCAGATTGGTCGTTACTTGCAGAGAGGGCAGCGTTCCGAAGGCAGCCAACTTTCCATTTAATACCCCGCTCATGTCGCTTTTCTCCCCGAGATCTTCCGTCAGCCTGGCCAGATCGAGCTGGTCGATGGAAAGGTCGACATCGAACTTCTGCTCGTCGTCGAGCGCGGCCAGCAAACTGTGCGAGAGACGCCAGCGAGTGAAAGACAAAGGCAAAAAAAGCGTCCCCCGCACGCGGGGCGCTCCCTCGAGCGTGAGTTCGAATGATTGCAGCTCGGCGAAATTGGGCCCGAGCATGAGAAATCCGCCTAACGAAAACTGCTCGCTGGCCAACTGAAAAGTGCGAAAGAAAATGTCCTGCGGTGAATAGCTCCCGATCAGCGTCAGATCCAGCGGTAGACGCAGTGGCGCGACCGGTAATTGGAGCCCGTGGGCAAAAAGCTGCACCGTGCCCGAGTGCGCGGCAAAGGTCCCGTCGCCCCTCCAATCGAAGGTCGCGCCACCGCTGATTTTGCCGGCGCGCCAGGCCGCCGGCAGGAGCGGCGCATAAGCGCCCAGGTCATTGATCGCTCCGGTCAAACGTCCGGAAAATCGATGTCCCGCGACCAGCTCGCAGGTGCCGTCACCGCGCAGGAAATCTTCCGCGTGCCGCGCTTCGAAATTCTCGAGGGTCGCTTCCCGACCATGGAGCAGAATCGCCCCGCTCAGCGAATCGAGCGCGACGCCGCGGAACTTCACCCCCTTCCCCTGGCAGAAGAGCCGCCCGGAGGCTGCCGGGGCGACCAGGTCGATTTCGCCCGCGGCGGTGAGCGCGCCGGAAAAATCACCGGTCGTCGCGCCGAGGAGCTGCGCGAAACCGTTCAGGTCGGGAATGGTCGCGTTCAATTGACCCCGGAAAGGCAACTGCACCCAGCTGCCGCGCTGTTTCGGCCAAAGCAGCTCGCCGTTCACGTTCAGCTCGTTCTCGCGCTGCCTGACATAGAGTTGATCCACTTCCAGCCGGCGGTCGTAATAAGTCGCGCCTAGCATCACGTTATCCGCCCGCCGGGCGCGCCAGGCGAAATCCGTCGCCTCCATCCAGATCGTCGCAGTGGCATCGAGAAATTCCCCAGGGTTCCCCCGGAAGGTGAATTTCGAGGCGCGGACTGCCCCCGTAACCGGCTCGAGAAAGCCGATCGCACTGGAAAACTGCGCGAGTGAGATGTTGACCGCCGAGCCGGCGGCATCGATCGCAAATTTTTCGCCGGCTCGCCCCTGCAAGCTGGCCCGCAATGTCCCGCCGTAGGTATCGAGCCGCAGTTCGATCCCGAGGCGACGGCGGGAAAGGCGCGAGAGGTCAAGCGAGAGCGCCTCCAAATCGAGGCCGCGCGCCAGCGGGATCCCGGCAATCGTTAGGCGATTGCCTTCCCATGAAGTCGCACCACGAAGATCGGTAAAGGTCCGGCGCAAAATCGGCGAAGTCACGAAGACCGTCTGGGCGAGAAATTTTCCCGACTCGATCGCGCTCGCGCTCAGCACCACGCCGCGAAAATTGACCGCGGTGGTCGGAGTCGCGATGTCGAGGTTGAGATCGTTGATCGCGAAACTTTCTGGCAACAACCGGTCGAGTTGATGCCAATCCAATTTCGCGCCGGGCTTCGCTTTCTGCGGCACGCGCACCCGGCCGTTGACATGGTTCGCCCGCACCGACCGCAAAAGACGACTCGACCGGCCGAAGATCGCGCCGCGCAGATTGAGGTCGACGGTCAACGTGTCGATCTCGAGCGACACTTCCCGATGTGCATTTCCGGGGTCCGCCAGGAGAGATTGCGGATCGTGACCGCGCGCAGGAAGGGCGCCTCGACTCGGGCAATCCGGGCCACCATCCCCTGCCGGCGGGCCGCCCATTCCAACCAGAGGCGAACGCCATGGGCCACGACAAAGGGGGCGCAAAGCGCATCGAGGCCGACCGCCACGAGCAGGATGAAAAAAAGAAAGACGAGGCGTTTACGAAAGGACATCAGCGTAGGACGCCGCGCGCCTAACGAAAGCTAACCGTTCGGCCTCGGCGCTGGAAAGATTGCACGCACCGGCTGCTCCGGGCGAAATTTTTCCAGCAACTGCCGGGTGAAAGCTTGTTCCGCCTCGCCCGGTAGAGCGGCCACCTTTTCCCGCGCCAAGGCCGGCAGGATCGCCAATTGCGTCTGAATATCGTCGGGCGAAACGCGGTTCCAGAGCCCATTCTCGAGGGTAAGAACCTCCACCTGCTCCTGCTCGACGGATAGAATCTGGGCGTGCGGCAGCTCGATCACGACCTCGTGAGGGCGAAGATCGACGGTAAACTTCTTGCGCAAATCGAAACCAGCCTTGACCACGAAGGTGCCGTGCAACTTGATCCGTTTGCTGCTGCCAGCCCAGGTATGTTGCATCTCGTGTTCGACCTCGACCCGCCGCGCCAGGACCGCCAATTCGGCGACCGTCGTGGTCTGCTCCAGATAAACCCGATCATTCACCATCGACCTTCGGCTGCAGGTGGGCCAGTTCGACGAAGGTGTCGCGTGCCTTGCGACCAAGTTCCTCCAGCCGAGTCACGCTCCGATCCACCGTGCGTCCGGGCCACGTCTCCAGCCGATAAAAAATGAACCCAGCCAAGAGCGCGAGAAGCAGAACTAAGAGAAGAAGAGCGAGCGGCCAACTCAGCCGCGTCCCGCGTCGATCACGCGTGGGCTGGGTCTGCGGCAACTCCATCAGCGCAAAAAAGTACCGCCCCCCACACCCGAAGGGCATGAAGGGCGGCTGTTCCCCCCAGAACATCTTTCAAATCTGAGTTGGGAATAATCGACCTAACCTCAGGGTGCAAGAAAATTCTTTGCGATTGGTTGAAAAAAAGTTCAGCCCGGCCCTAACGTCTCTCCGTGAACCTCGGCGTCCGCTACGAAACCTCCTATCGCTACCGCGAGCCGGTCCAGTTCTCGAAGCACGAAATTCGTCTTTTTCCCAAGGTTGATGTCTTCACCCAGGTGCAGAGGATGAAGTTCGAAACGAACCCCGACGCCCAGGTCCGATTCGCCCGCGATGTTTTTGATAATTGCGTCGCGGCCTGCTCCTACCCCGAACCCGCCACCGAGTTGCGCTTCCTGCTCGAGCTTGATCTCACCCTGGAGAAAAAGAATCCGTTCGACTTTTTGCTTGCGGAGGACGCGCTCTCCTTACCCCTTCTCTTATCCAGCCTCGCTCGATCGCATTCTGGCCCCCTTCCAGGAAATCGACCTGGAGGATCTGGAGATTCCACGCTGGACACGTCCGCAACCGGGCGCGCCCCGGCCGACCGTCGCGACCCTGGTGGAATTAAACGAGCGGTTGCACGAATGCATCGGCTATGAACGGCGCGAAGAGGGCCCGGCGCATACTCCGGCGGAGACGTTGCGGCGCGGGCGGGGCGCCTGCCGGGATGTGGCGCTGCTCCTGGCCGCTATCCTTCGGCAATGCGGGCTGGCTGCGCGCCTAACGAGTGGTTACCTGCGCGAAGCGGAAGCGGAATCCCGCCGCGCGGAAGGCTCGCTCCATGCCTGGACGGAGGTTTACCTGCCGGGAGCCGGTTGGGTCGGAATGGACGCGACCAATGGGATCTTCGCCAATCACAATTTCATCACCGCGGCGGTGGGAATTACCCCGGCAGATGTTACCCCGATCGATGGCAGCTTCTACCCGCCGCAGGCGAATACCCCGCAGATGACGAGTCGACTCGAGCTCGTTAGTCTGTGAGCGGGGTGCGCATCATGCTTCGCGACCTCCAACTGCGCAACTTCCGCTGTTTCGAAACGATCGCGGCCGAGTTTGAGCCGGGCTTCAACTTTATCGTCGGCGCCAATGGCCAGGGCAAAACGTCGCTGCTGGAGGCGGCCTGTGTTCTGGTGCGTTTGCAATCGCAGCGCTCCGCCAGTCTGGCCCCGGCCCTGCGCGTCGGTCAGCGCTCCTTTGTCGTGGCCGGGCATGCGGCCGGGCACCTGCTGCAATTTTATTACAGCCCCCTCCGGCGCAAGGTCGCATTCGACGGCCTCGAGCAACGTGATCAGGCGGAATATCTGCGCCTCGTTCGAGTGGTGTCGTTTGCTAATCACGATCTCGAATTGGTGCGCGGGCCGGCCGAGATTCGACGGCGCTATCTGGACTTTGTCGGGACGCAGATCGACCCGCGGTATCGGCCCACTCTGAGGGCCTACGAGCGGGCCCTGCGGGCCCGGAACGCGCTCCTCAAATCGCCCCGCCCTCGGCCGCGCGAACTCGCGGCCTACACCGAGCCGCTCCTGCGAGCAGGCACTCTCCTGCGCCAAATGCGAGCGGATATCGTGCGGCGATTGAGCCCTTCGGCCGGGGCAAGCCAGCGCGCGATCAGCCTGGAAAATGAGAGCCTCGAGCTCGAATACCTGCCCGGCAACGAGGAGGATTTCGCCGCGCACCTCGAACGCGCGACACCCGGATGAAGCCCGGCTCCGGATCACTCCAGTCGGACCGCATCGCGACGATCTCCGCCTGACGGTGCAGGCGATGGCCGCGGCGCAGTTCGCCTCCGAAGGTCAGCAACGCACTATCGCCCTCGCCTTGAAACTGGCCCAGGCGCACGTCTTGACGGAAAAGGCGGAGGATCCACCGCTGCTCCTGATCGACGACATTTTCGGCGAGTTGGACGAAGCGCGGCGGAACGCGCTGCTGGCCCATCTGCCTAACGACTCGCAGAAATTCGTGACCGCCACTTCGCTCGCCTGGCGGGAGGGGAAGTGGGACGGGCCGGTGCTCGAGATCGCGGAATTGAAAAAGAGACACGCATCCTGACTGATCGTGTCGCTCACTTCCACGCTTGCGGACCCGCAGTCTGCGCCTTCTATTTTGTCCATGCGCCACCCACCGGGCGAACCGCAGAACTTTACCGGGCAATTGCTCGTGGCCCATCCCAGTATGCTCGACCCGAATTTTCGACGCAGCGTCCTCTTTATCTCCGCGCACGACGCGGCCGAGGGCGCGCTGGGTGTAATCATCAATCGTCCACTCGACAAGCAGGTCTCCGAGTTGGTGACCGATCCTACCCCCGACACGCTGTCGGATGTCCCCGTCTTCCTCGGTGGACCGGTCGGCACGAACCAGCTCATGTTTGCGACCTTTGATTGGGAAGGAAGCGAGGCGCTGAGTTTGAACCAGAACGTCGCCCTGGAAGACGCGCAATTGTTGGCCGGGCCGGACCGCGCCGCCATTCGAGCTTACGTCGGTTATGCGGGCTGGACCGCCGGGCAACTGGAAAGCGAACTACGCCAGAATGCCTGGGTCCTGCAGAAGCCAAATCGCGCCGCCCTTAGCCCGGAGCGACTGCCGAGGCTTTGGTTCGAGATCATGCACAATCTCGGGCCGTGGTTCAAGATGCTCTCCGCGGCGCCGGACGACCCGTCTTTGAACTAGCTTCGCGAGCGGTTCGGTGCGAAAAGCAATGCCACCATGATCATCGGCATTCCGAAAGAGATTAAGCAGCAGGAAAATCGCGTCAGCCTGTTGCCTTCCGCAGCCTATCAATTGACCAAACGAGGCCACACCGTCCTCGTCGAAAAAAGCGCAGGTGTGGGCACCGGTTATCCCGATGCTGATTATACCGCCGCGGGCGCGAAAATCATCGAGAGCGCGCGCGATCTTTTCCAGCAGGCGGACATGATCGTAAAGGTCAAGGAGCCGCTCCCGGCGGAATATGAGCTTCTCCGTAAAGGGCAGATCCTTTTCACTTATCTTCATCTCGCGGCGAGTCGCCCGCTGACAGAGGCGCTCTTGAAATCCGGCGTGACTGGCGTGGCCTACGAGACGATCCAGGTCGGCAATCGCCTCCCATTGCTCGAGCCGATGAGTGAAATCGCGGGACGCATGTCGGTGGTGATGGGCGCCTATTTCCTGGCTAAACATAACGGCGGTAACGGCGTCCTGCTCGGCGGCGTTCCGGGAGTTCTGCCGGGTCGAGTGGTCGTGCTCGGCGGCGGTACCTCCGGCGTTAATGCCGCCCGGATGGCGACTGGTCTCGGCGCTGACGTTACCATTCTCGAGGTCGATCTGGAGCGGATGCGCTTTCTCGACATCACGATGCACTCCGCACATACCCTTTACTCCAGCGAGGCGCACCTGGCGGAACTGATGCCGACCGTCGATCTGCTCATTGGCGCTGTCCTCGTGCCAGGAGCGAAGGCGCCCAAGCTCATCACTCGCGACATGCTGCGCCAGATGCGGCCGGGCAGCGTGGTTGTCGATATCGCAATCGATCAGGGCGGTTGTGTGGAAACCTCCCGCCCCACCACTCATCTTGATCCCGTTTATGTGGAAGAAGACGTAATCCACTACTGCGTCGCCAATATGCCGGCCGCCTACGCCCGGACCGCGACCCAGGCGCTAACGAATATCACATATCGCTACGTCGAGCTGCTCGCGGATCTCGGTTTGAAGGAAGCATGCGAGCGTCAGCCAGCCCTGATCGGGGGTATCAACACGATGGACGGCCGGCTCACTCATCGCGCCGTGGCCGAGGCGCACGGGATGGAGTTCGAAGCGCCATTCTGAAAAATCAAGGGCGGCGCATTTCGTTCGTAGCCGGGCATTTTCGTCGCTTTTCGTCGAAAATAAAAATCCCGCAGGACCGAAAACATCGCTTGCTCCGAATCAAATGTTAACCCAACATGGGCGTTCATCCATAACCTATGAAGAAATACATCTGCATCCTGGCTAGCGCTGCGCTCCTCGTGGCGTGCGAACAAAAAACTGAAACTGTGGCACCGGCGGCTTCGCCCGCGGAGTCGACCGAGAATAACACGACTGTCGTGAATCCTCCGGCAACCGAGACGACCACCGAAAACAACACCACTGTCACTACGACCCCGGCGGAGTCCACTCCAATGGAAGCGATGACCCCGGCAACTACCGAAGGCAGCACCATGGAGTCGACCACGACCACCGAGGCGTCTCCGACTCCCTAATCCAGGCCTAACTTCCAAACGCAACATCTTCCCCCGGGCTCGAGTCCGGGGGAAGATTTTTGCTGTGACGGAAACACCGTTTCCCGCCCTGACTCGAGGCTTCAGACCTCCGGCGCGAGCGCTTATCGGGCTCGCTCCCAGATCGACGAACCGTGGACGAAACGCTCCACTCTCTCCGCCACGAAATTCATCTTCTCCGGAGACCATGACTGATGCTCAATCACGATCTCGGATTGGTCGATTCTGATCACATTGAAGGAATTGGCTTCACCCCGTCCACGGGTTGACGTCGTGGTACCAGCCTGGACGAAGAGCGCGGAATGTCCCTCGATTTGATAGCGCTCTGCGGTCAGACCGGCATGTTGCAGGTGAAGATGGCCCGCCAGAAGAACATCCACTCCAATTTTAGCCAGCTCCTTCATCGCCATCTTCGCCCGGCCCACCAGATGACTGCGCGATCCGGGCGGGAGATCGAACGGATGGTGAGTGACCACCACTTTGACTGCTCCGGGCTTCGCTCCTGCAAACGCTTCCTGCGCTTCCGCGATCTGGCGTTGGTTGATGCGTCCGTATTTCCTGGTTAAAGAACGCGCCGTGTTTATACCCAATACTGCGATCTCGTTGTCGCCAAAAAAGGGCATCAGTTCTCCTGAGATGTAGTGCCGGTAACGACCGAGCGGACTGACGAATCGGCGAATAACGTCCCAAAGCGGGATGTCGTGATTGCCCGGCACGACCAGCTGGGGTTCGGGTAAACGCCCAAGAAAAGTCCGTGCTGCCCGGTATTCGTGGCGCCGCGCGCGCTGAGTGAAGTCACCCGAGACTACGACCAGATCAGGAGCCAGCTTCCGCGCCGCCTCCACCAGCGGCTCGACTAACGAATCATCCACCCGCCCGAAATGCAGATCCGAGAGATGGAGCAAAGTCCTCACTCAGCCGGCTTCTCCTGCGGCACGAGCACACACACCGGATCCGCGACTCGGAAGCGCATGGGGCTTTCGAGCTTTTCCAATTCTCCATCGACCGCCGCGCGCAGGTGATGACGGCGCAACGTTTCAATTGTGACATCCGACGCGCAGATCACCTCGTAGTCGATTTTCTCACGCAAACATCGCAGCATTGTCCGCAGACCCAGGCGGACGATCGTGGCACGGCCGGAGTGCCGCGCCACATAAAGCGCAAACTTGCCCTGCTCGATGCATTCCTTACCCGCGAGGGCAAATGTCTCCATCTGGAAAGCATTCGCGCAGACCAGGACGAGCGGCGATTCACGCACCAGTTCGCCCTCATCAGTCTCGAGGCGCACCCGCAACCGCGGCGCCCGGCGAAAGGCCATCAACATAACCGAGAGGTAGGCATTGAGTCGATTCCTGCCCCAGCGGCGATAAAGCTGACGCCGTCTCATTAGCACCGCCGGATGAAGTCCGATACTCGTGTTGTTCAAGATCAACCGGCCATCCAAGTCGAGCACCGGAGCGCGGACGACTTCGCCTTCGAGGATGACATGTGCCGCCTGCTCCAGATCCAATGGAATCTTCAGATTCCTGGCGAAATAATTGAAGGTTCCCAAAGGCACCACGCCCAACGTCTTGCCGGCGTCGCGCGCGGCCGCGGCCACCCCGCAAATGGTTCCGTCGCCCCCCGCCGCCACGATGACTTCGCAATCGCTCTTCGCCTTCTCTTGCGCTATTCGCTCAATCGCCTTTCCGGTTACGATGGAGATATGAAAAGAGCGACCCGACCTTTTGAAAACCTTCTCCAGGATCTGACAGGCCTCCTTGGCTCGCTGCGAGCCAGAACGCGCGTTTAGGATGACTTGAATAGAAGTGGTCATACTAATAACGCCGATTTCCAGGCCCGCGAATCACGCGAATCCATAGTGCTAGGCGTTCGCCACCTGCAGGTCTTCGTCTTCCTCAGCGTCATATTGATAGGGTGGCCCCGTCACAACTGGTGTTTGCTCAAAATTGTGTTTCGGCGGCGGGGAAGCCGTCTGCCACTCCAAGCCCGTCGCCCGCCACGGATTGGGACCTGCCACGCGGCCGTAGCGCAGCGACCACAGAAAGTAAAAGAAGGGCAGAAGATAGCCGATGCCGAGGATAGTGGCCCCGGCAGTGGACAGGACATGAAACACTTGAAACTCCGGCGGGTAAGCATGATAGCGCCGCGGCATTCCAAGATAACCCAATAAAAATTGCGGGAAAAAAGTCAGATTAAAGCCAATGAAGGTGATAATGGCAGCCATCTTCCCGGGGAATTCCGGATAAAGCCGCCCAGTAATTTTCGGCCACCAGTAATGCAAGCCTCCCATGAAAGCCATCACCATCCCACCTACCATGATGTAGTGAAAATGCGCGACCACAAAATAGGTATCCGTCACATGCACGTCCACGCCCAAGGAGGCGAGGAAGAGCCCGGTCAGGCCGCCAATCGTGAACAGACCGATGAAACCAAGCGCGTAGAGCATGGGAGTTTGAAAACTGATCGAACCCTTGTGCAAAGTCGCCGTCCAATTGAAGACCTTGATCCCCGAGGGCACCGCAACAACAAAACTCAGGATCGAAAACACCATCCCGGCGTAAATCGATTGCGAACTGACAAACATGTGATGTCCCCAAACCAGGAAACCCAGGATCGCGATCGCCATACTCGCAGAGGCGATCCAGGGATAACCAAAGATCTGCTTGCGCGAAAAGCAGGTAATTAATTCGCTGATGACCCCCATCCCCGGCAGAATCATGATGTAAACCGCCGGATGGGAGTAGAACCAGAACAAGTGCTGGAAGAGGACTGGATCGCCCCCAAGCTTGGGATCGAAAATACCGACTCCCCAAAAGCGCTCCACCGACATCAGCGCCAGAGTGATCGCCAGCACGGGAGTCGCCAGCACCATAATGAGACTGGTGGCATAATGAGACCAAATGAAGAGCGGCAATCGAAACCAGGTCAACCCGGGCGCGCGCATCTTGTGAATGGTCACGATGAAATTAAGTCCGGTCAGGATGGAAGAGAAGCCGGCGATGAAAACGCCCGCCGCCATCGAGATGACATGAGAATTGGCGTAGGTCGTACTATAAGGCGTATAGAAGGTCCACCCGGTATCCACACCCCCGTGAATTAATGACCAAAGAGCCAGGGACCCACCAAGAATAAAGATATACCAGCTCATCAGATTGAGCCTGGGAAAGGCCACATCGCGCGCGCCCAGCATCATCGGAATAAGAAAATTACCGAGCACCGCCGGGATCGATGGAATCAGAAAGAACCAGACCATCAAGACCCCATGGATGGTGAAGAGCTTGTTGTAAGTCTCCGAAGTGACCAGATCACCCTGAGGCGTGAGTAACTCTACTCGCATAAGGGCGGCGGCTACCGTCGCGATGACAAAAAAGACGATGATCGTCCAGAGATAGAGCAGGCCGATGCGCTTATGATCTGTCGTCAGGAGCCAGGAGCGCACGCTATGATCCCGGCTGAGGTAGTTCAGCGGAGCCATCTCGCCGGATGTTTCGATCAGGGTGGCGGTCGCGTTTTCCCGCTTCACTTCGCCTCCGATTGTTCCTCAGCCATCGATTTCAGATAAGTGATGATCTGCATGATTTCGGCTTCGCTGATATGCCCGGTAAAACTGGGCATCAGGTTGTCATATCCAGCGGAGATTTGTTTACCGGGCAGCAAATAGAATCCCGGATGTATTGATCATCGGCCGTTACGATTTCCCCGGAGTTGAGCGGCACTTGCTTCCCGAAGACGCCTTCCAGCGGTGGCGCTTTCACGACCGACCTCCCTACATGGCAGCCGCTGCAACCCTTTTCACGAAAGAGTCGCCGTCCCTCCAGCACGATCGACTCATTGGAATCGCCCGTCGTCAGCCACAGCTGATACGCCGCCGGCTCCATCACCACGACTCGGCCGATCATCTGAGAATGGTCGGTTCCGCAAAATTCAGCACAAAATAGATGAAACTCACCCAACTGCGTCGGCTGAAACCACTCGGTCGTGTATCGTCCGGGGACCACGTCCTGTTTTACCCGGAAGGCGGGAATGAAAAAGCTGTGGATCACGTCCTGGGATGTCATCGTTAGGCAAACATTTTCCCCCAGCGGCACGTGCAGCTCGTTGATCTCCTTTTTTCCCTCGGCGTGTTGTAACTTCCACATCCACTGCTTCCCCACCACCTGCACCTGTAAGGCATCGCGCGGCGGTCGCTCGATCCGATAGTAAACGGCTGCTCCCCAGGTGAAGAAGCCGAGCGAGATGAGCAAAGGAAAAAGAGTCCATCCACTCTCGAGCAGGTTATTTCCCGAGCAAGGATGGGACCGATCGACCGTCACACCGCGTCGATAGCGGATTGAAAAATAGATAATCGGTAAAAAGACAACGACACAGAAAAAGATGGTCATTCCTGTGAGAGCGAAGAAAAGCCAGTCGACCTGACCGGCGCTGGTCGAGGCCTGCGGTGGGAAGAGTCGAAACTGATTCATCCCCTGACCTCCGATGATGACCCTCCGCGAGACGGTTCGCGGCACATGGAAGCGATCCACCAGGCAAGACCTAGCACGGTCAACACGCCCAGCCCGCGCAGCACGCCCAGAACCAGCGGGCCGTACTTTCCGGTAATCGGATTGTAATGACTGCAGAGCAAGACCAGATCATGAATGATTGACCCGCTCCGTCCATCGGACGCCGCAATAAGGGCGCTGCGCAGTTCCTTTGGATCGAAATTCACTCCGAAGAAGTAACGCGAAATCTTTCCTGCCGGTGTCAGAACGAGAAACCCGCTCGGGTGGGCGAACTCATTCGAAGCGGGATCCAACTGGAAACGAAAGCCTGCTTCATTCGTTAGCTGAGTAATCGCCGCCGATTCTCCGGTCAGAAAGTGCCAGGCCGCAGCCGCCCCTGGCCGGCCGTAGCGTTTTAAATATTCCTTCTTCTTTATCGCCGCCACCGCCGGTGTCTCTTGCGGGTCGATGCTGACATTGATAACATTGAAATTGCGACCCACATCAAAACGCAGTTCCTGCAGCGCTTCGATCAGGCCATCGTTGATCAAGGTGCAAAGCATCGGGCAATGGTGGTAGCCGAAGACGAGCAGTGTCGGCTTGCTATTCCACAAATCGCCAAGGGCGACTTGGCCGCCGCCTGTTTCTCGGAAGATCAAGCCACGCGAGAGCGATTGTCCTATATGCTGATCGAAACCAATCCGAGCGAGATCCGCCGCTTTGAGCGATTCTGCGAATGCCGGGCGGGATAACAGCATGAGACTCATGAAACCTGCCAGGAGACAGTTTCTTTTCATGGCATCACCTCCGGCGTTGGTGCGATGGGGGACTGGTCACTTAACTCTCCCCGCGATTGCAGAAGTTGCTGCCGAGTCTGGCCAGCGCCCACTTCCGGCAGGCCTTGCACGACGATGATTTGCATGGCCCGCTCCACCGGAATTCGAACCATTCCTGCCGGACGGTCCACCCATCGATATGAATTCAGCTCAGCCTGCTCGCGGGCCTGCGCGTCTCGCGACTCTTTGCCCGGCTGCTTGATCAAAGCCGGCGGAGGAAATTTCCGCACGCCTTCCGCGACCGGTGGGCGACTGCTTTCCTCAGCCGCTCGTGTCCGGTTGAAGAAGTGCAGAACGCCTCCCGAGACTAACAAACAAACGACAATTGCGACCAGAAGCAGCGCCGCGATCATGCCGAGACCGAGCACATCTACATCTTTCTGCTCGTGCCTGCCCCCGCTTTGATGCCCTTGCGGAATCATAGGCTGCTCGTCACTGCAAAACGGGGATCGTTCACTGGCAGCAACGGCTTCCGCTCCAGTTGGCGCAGAAAGAAGGCAAACCAGACCCCGCCGATACCGAGGAAAGCCGCCAAATCCAGCCAGTGGAAATGCAGGCCCTGCGGATAAAAGGTTGGCACGATCATCCACCAGACATCGACGACGTGCGCGATCAGCATGACCGCTGCGATCGCGGAGAGGGTCGAACGGCTTCGTTTGTTCAGCCGGGAGAGAAGGAGAAAGAACGGTCCGAAGAAATGGAAGAGGACCAGAAAGACCACCACCCAGCGCCAGCCGCCGGCGATCCGGTGCAGATACCACGAGATCTCATGCGGCAAGTTGCCCGACCAAATGATGAGCAACTGCGAAAAGGCCATATAGGCCCACAACATGGTGAAGGCGAGCAGAAGGCTGCCCAGGTGATGAAAGTTTTCCTTGCCGATGATCTGGGAGAGAGCCGTCCGCGGGCCGAGCCAGCGTAAGAGCAGGATGACAAAGGCAAGCCCACTTAACATTTGTCCGATGCAGACCAGGATCGGAAAAATGGTCGAATACCAGTCCGGCTCGAGCGACATCACCCAATCGACAAAAGCCACCGTGACCGTCAGAGGATAGATAACCAGGCCTGGCCCGCTAAGTTTCCGTAAGCGGAGAAGCGGCCTGAGATCCCGCGTCAGATCCTGTTCGCGCGACCACTTGTTGAGCAGGTGGGCGAGCCAGATCCAGACCGCGAAAACAATCGCGGCTCGCACGATAAAAAAAGGCGGGTTCAGATAGCCCTGCTTGTGCTGGAGCACCCGGTCCGCCGCGACCTGAGCGGGAACCGCCCACGGATAGAGGTAGTGAAGACCGAAGCACAACGGAACGAAAAGGAGCGCGATGAGCGGGAGAGTCCCTGCCGCTGCCTCAAAAAAGCGCCGGACCGGCCAGCCCCATTTTCCGCCGGTCAGGAAGTGAATCATGAGGAAAGCCATGCAGCCAAGGGCGATCCCCAGGAAAACCAGTTCGGCAAAGAGATAGCCGATGAAAAAGGAGCGCGGACTAACGAACCAACCAAGCGCGCAAAAAGCGAGCCCGACAACCCCGACAACGAGTGCCGCCTGCCCTCTTCGGCCGACCACCACCCGGATCGTCTGATTCATCGCGCCTCCTCGATTCGTCTTCTTTCGTTAGGCGCGAGCAGGCCCACCGAGGCGCCCTGACTCAGCTGTAGGGCGCGGATGTAGGCGGCAATGGCCCAGCGATCGTGCGGGTCGACACGGGCGGCATAGGAATACATCACCCCATAGCCATGCGTGATAACGTCGAAATAATGGCCGATCGGCGCGTTCCGCATACGGTCACTGTGGAAAGTGGGCGGAGCGGGGAAACCTCGCCGCACGACTTCTCCTTGTCCGTCGCCGCCGGCGCCGTGGCAAACCGCGCAATAGATGCCGTAGCGTTCCCGCCCTCGCGCGAGCAGCTCCGGCGTCAGGGCCACCGGCAACTGCGCGACCAGGAAACCATTCGTTAGCCCGGTAGAGAATTCGTCGCTGCCCCGCTCCTCGTGATACTGCACAGTATGCTCCGGGAGCGGGCGCGCACTTGTTCCGTCGCGAAAGAATTCGCTTGCCGAGTAAGGCTTCGCCTTGGGCTGGTTATACATATCCTGGCGACAGGCGGCAAAGAGCGAGAGCAGTGTGCAGATTGCCAGAAAAGGCCAGCGCGCAAGCACTGGGCTAACCTGCCCTTTGCTCCTAATCATTTCGCGACCTCCTTCACCAGCAGGGGCTTTAGACTTTCCAGAAAAGTTCGCGTCGCCTGCGCGTCGAAAAGAGTGTCGGTCGCTTCGATGCAGAGAAAGAATCGATCCTGCGAGGCCCGCTCGAACTCCGGCAAATTAAACATCGGATGGTACAGCTTGGGCAGGCCATTCAAGCCTAACGAGCAAAAGAAAGCGGTCAGGGCCGCGCCCAAGACCGTCAGCTCGAAAGTGATTGGGATGAAGGCCGGCCAACTGTGCAGCGGACGGCCGCCAATGTTGATCGGGTAGCTGATTACGTTGGCGAACCACTCCATGAAATAGGCGCTGCATCCGCCTAGGATTCCCCCGCAGAGCACGAGCAACGGGATGCGGGTCTTCTTACCCAGCGCCTCCGCCAGGCCCTCGATCGGAAACGGGGTGAAGCCATCCATTTGGCGATAGCCCCGCGAATAGGCCTCCTCCGCCGCGTGCATCAATTGCGCGTCGCTTTCGAACTCCGCAGCCAGGCCGTAGATATGGCTGGCGCTCATAACGTGTTCGCTTTCTGCGGTTCAGCGACCAGCTCGCGCGATTCCGAGATCGAGATCATGGGGAAGAAGCGGACGAACAGGAAAAGCAGAGTGAGGAAAAGCCCGACGCTCCCGAAGAGCGTTGCCCAATCCCAGATCGTCGGAAAAAACATTCCCCAGGCAGAGGGCATAAAGTCGCGATGCAGACTGGTGATAACAATGACAAAGCGCTCGACCCACATCCCGACGTTAATGAAAAGCGCGACGATAAAAAGAGTTACCGGATTGCGTCGGATGCGGGCCGACCAGAGCGCCTGCGGCACGAGCACATTGCAAAGCATGAGCGCCCAAAAGATCCAGCCATAAGGGCCGAAGGCGCGATTCAGCATCATATATTCCTCGAAAATGTCGCCGCTATACCACGACATGAAGGCCTCGATGACGTAGCCATAGGCGACCATTAGCCCGGTCACGAACATAATGTTGGCCATGTTGTTGAGGTAACGCTCGGTGATGAGCGTCTCGAGATGATAAATTTTGCGCACCGGAATGATGATGTTAAGCACCATGGCGAAGCCGGAGTAGATCGCGCCAGCCACGAAATAGGGCGGGAAAATTGTCGAATGCCAGCCCGGCACGATCGCGACTGCGAAGTCGAGACTGACCACGCTGTGGACGGAGAGAACGAGCGGCGTAGCCAAACCGGCGAGGAGCAGGTAGGCGATTTGGTGCCGTTGCCAATGAGCCGCAGAATTGCGCCAGCCGAGGGCGAGGACACCATAGAATTTCCGCTGCCAGCTCTTCTGTGCGCGATCGCGGATGGTGGCCAGATCCGGCACCAGACCGAGGTAGAAAAACAGGATCGAAACGGTCAAATAAGTGCCCACCGCAAAGACATCCCAAACCAAGGGACTGCGGAATTGCGGCCAAAGCCCCATCGTATCGGGATACGGAAAGAGGTAATAGAAAAGCCATGGCCGGCCGAGATGAAGCAGCGGCATCAAACCCGCGCAGGCCACGGCAAAGAGAGTCATGGCCTCGGCGAAACGATTGATCGCGGTGCGCCAGTGCTGAAACATGAGCAACAAAATGGCGGAGATGAAAGTGCCAGCGTGACCAATGCCGACCCACCAAACGAAGTTCACAATCGCAAAGCCCCAGGCGACCGGAATGTTAACCCCCCAGATGCCGACGCCACGGATGAAAAGCCAGGCGAGAGCAAAGAAGAAAAGCATCAATAACCCGAATGCGACCAGAAAACCGATCCACCAGGGCGCCGGCTGGCGATTGCGCAGGACGATCGAGCCGATTTTTTCGTTGACCGTTTCGTAGCTCTGTCCCGGCGCGAGCAGATTGGAGGGATAACCCAGCGGCGACAGGCGTGTCTTCTGCCTGTCGTTAGGCAAATTCGTGTTCATCGGAAGACGGGCCTCATGACTTCAATTGCGGGTTCGGGTTGTATAGCCGGGCGGCATAGCTGGTTCGCGGACGAGTGTTCAATTCCGCCAGCATGCCGTAGTCGAGCGGCTGCTTCTTCAAACGGGAGATCCGGCTCTTCGGGTCGTGAATATCACCAAAGGTGATCGCCTCCGCCGGACACGCCTGCGCACAGGCCGGAGTGATCTCGCCGTCACGAATCTTGCGCTGCTCCAACTGTGCCGCGATTCGGGCAGCGTTGATCCGCTGCAGGCAATAGGTGCATTTCTCCATTACGCCGCGACAGCGCACCGTAACATCCGGGTTCTTGACCAGCTTTTCGCTCGGCACGAGCGCGCCGTTGTATTCGAGAAAATTGAAGCGCCGGACCTTGTAAGGACAGTTATTCGAACAATAGCGGGTGCCGACACAGCGATTGTAGACCTGCAGGTTGAGTCCCTCCGAGTCGTGCAGGGTGGCCGCGACCGGACAGACCAGTTCGCAGGGCGCCAGCTCGCAATGCATGCAGGGGACTGGTTGATGATGGAACTGGGGATCATCGGGCGAACCCGCGTGATAGGTATCGACCCGAATCCAGTGCATCTCGCGACCGGCCCCCACCTGCGCCTTGCCCACCACCGGGATGTTGTTCTCCGCCTGGCAGGCGATAGTGCAGGCATTGCAACCGATGCAGGTGTTGAGATCAATCACCATCCCCCAGGCGTAGCCGATGTTCTTGAATTCGTCGGGGTGATAGAGCGTCTCTTCGCGGTCGGGATCTTCCGCCATCTCTTTCGCGAAATTCGGTCGCCTAACGAATTCGGCGAGAGTTCCGGCCCGAAACATTTCGCGGCCTTCAATCGTGAAGTGGTTCTGAGTTGCGGCCAGTTTCTCCCGCCGATCCGCCTTTTCGATCGTTAGGCCGGAGCCGGACCAGAGCGCATCGGAAGTCCGCAAGGCATACGCGCTATAACCCTTGTTGGTTCCAACCCGACCGGCCTCCGACCGGCCGTAGCCGAGCTGGAGGGTGACGCTGTTTTCTGCCTGTCCGGGCAGAATCCAGGTCGGCGCGCTCAGCTTTCGTCCCCGAAAATTGAGCTCGATGTAATCGCCATTGCTCAATTTCATCCGCGCGCCGAGCGCGGGGCTGATCATGGCGGCGTTATCCCAGGTGAGCTTGGAAAACGGCTTGGGCAGCTCCTGGAGCCAACCATTGTTGGCATACCGACCATCGAGAACACTGGGGTCGGGACGGAAAACAATTTCCAGGCCCTTCGCCGCCGGCGAAACTAAATTTGGATCCGCGGGCAACGCCGGACCCGCCTCGCCCGGCAGTTCGCCGCCCACGCCCGGAGTGAAACCGTCGCTCAAGACCCGGCGCCACTGTTTTTCGAAAGCAGCGCTCTCGTTTGCCGCCAACCAGGTGGCCCTAACGAGTTCGTAATCGCTGCGCGGCGGCCGCTGGGTAAAAGCGTCGAGCAGGCAGTGCGCGGAAACGCCGTCATAAAGCGGTTCGACGAGCGGTTGGACGATCGTGACCGTCCCGTCAAAGGCACGCAGATCGCTCCAGCCCTCCAGGAAATGGGTCGCCGGGAGCTGCCACTGGCAAAGCCGCGAGGTTTCGTTGGCCTGCAGGCTGTGATGAACGCGCAGCTTCACTTTTTGCAAGGCGGCTGCGAAATCGAGATCGACCGGAGCATCGTAAACCGGGTTGCCGCCGAGAATGACGAGCAGCTCCACCGTTCCGGCACGCATCTCTGCGACCAGAGACCTGAGTGATTCCAGTTGGTTAATCGGATTCGCTTCGACCGCGGCGCAATGGCGGATGGTGGCACCGACATTGCCTAACGAGGTGTTGATCTGTGCCACCAGAGCATGGACCTCCGACGGTTGTGTCTCCCCCGCGATGACGATGCCCGCTCCCGCATTCGCGCGCAGATCCTGCGCTGCCGCCCAAATCCATTCGGTGGCGTGAGGTGGAACATCCGCTCCGCTGCCCCCTGCCCCGGCCAACGCCGCCAGGGCTGCGGCCAGCGCCGGGATTTCCCGGGCCGCCACGGATAGCCGGTGATCGGCATTCGAGCCGGTCACACTCGGGGTCGGCTCGGCCGCATAGAAGCGGCTCATTTCCGCGTCCTTCGCGCCTTTAACCCGCCGCCCAGCGGCAAAATCGCGGGTGTGGCGCAGAGCTGCCGCATGCAGATAAAGAAAATCCGAATCGAGCGCCACGATTACCTTTGCCTTCGAGAAATCGTAGAGCGTCTCGGCGCCGAAAACGCCCCCCGCTCGCGCTTCACGCACAGCATCGCGCGTCAACGGTTCCCACTGGTGCCACTTGGCGCCGGGAAATTTCCGGCCGATGGCCTGCAACTGGCCCCCAAGGGTCGGCGAGGTCGTCGTTTGGGTGAGAAAACGAAGGCCGGCCCCGCCGTCGGCTGTTTGCGCCCCTAACGAATCGTTCAGCCGTTCGAGAAAGTTCCCCCAGGTCGAGACCGAGGCGCCATTCGTTACCGTCTTGGCCCGGTCGGGATCGTAAAGATCAAGCACGTCCGCTTGCGCCCAGACCGAGGTTGCGCCCAGGCTCGCCGGGTGGTCGCGGTTGCCCTCGATCTTGGTCGGCCGGCCTTCATGGCTCGTTACTACGATGCCCTGGCCATAGCCGGCAAAGCTCGTCGCGGTCGCGAAATGAAGCGGCTTTCCAGGGACGATCTCTTCCGGTTGATCAACGTAGGGGACGATCTTCTCGATCGGCTGTTTCGTGCAGGCGCCAAGGCCCGCGAGCGCTACCGATGCCCCCATTAAACGCAGAAAATCGCGCCGCTGAATTTCATCGCCCCATTCCGAGGCACCGCGCGGAAATTCGCGCTGCAGCATCGCTTCGAACTCCGGCGTCGCCGCCAGTTCCTCCAGGCTGCGCCACATTTTGGAACGATTCTTCATCGATGACAGACCGAGCAATCGGTCAGGCGGCCACTGGTATCGATCTGGTACTGCCTAACGAGCCGGGCGCCAAGCGCTTCCTGATCGGGCGGCGGTTGCCAATGCAGGTTGTAAATTTCCGACGCCGGTCGGACGAAATTTTGCGGCGCGCGATGACACTCCAGGCACCACTTCATGTAGAGCGTCTGTGCGCGCCAGGTCAGCGGCATTTTATCGATCGCGCCATGACAGGTGGAGCAGCCGACTCCTTTCCCGACGTGGATGCTGTGGTTGAAGTAGACGAAGTCGGGTACGTCGTTCACCCGGTTCCAGCGCAGCGGCTGGCCACCGGTCAGGCTCTGCCGCACCGGAGCCAAAACGGGGGCGTCGTTCCACAGTTGCGAATGACAGGTCATGCAGACCTGCGTGCTCGGCAGGCCGGCAAAGGCGGATTTCTCGACCGCGCTGTGGCAATAGCGGCAATCGATTCCGGCATCGCCGACATGATGTTTGTGACTAAATGGAACCGGCTGTTCCAGCGGAACGTCGACGTAGGTGGTGTAAGGCGACCAGAAGACTGCGTAGGTGGTCCAGCCAACGAAAAAAAGTGCGAGGACGAATCCAACGATCAAAACCTTTGAGGTAACGTTGGCGCTGCGCGAAAAGATTTGGGCCATCTAGAGTGCGGGATCTCCCTAGCCGGCCCGGACCCAGCGTTCCGCTTCGGGCAAGTCGGCCAAATCAAAATAGCGCACCTTTACCGCCGCAAAAAACGAGCCGATTTTGACGAGCCACTCTTCCCAACTCTTTTCGCCGACCATCGCCACGCGTTCGACCTTGCCCGCATGGCGGAGGCCAAAACGCAGATCGTCCCAGGCGGCCCCAGGCTCCCAATCATGGAAATCCTCCATGACTAGGAGCATTCGCATTTAACCCTCTTCTTCAATGAGGCGTTTCCAGATTGGAATGAGTTGGTCGTAGTCCTCCTCTGTGAGTTTTCCGCTCGCCCGGACGGTGACGAGATTGCCTTCGCTCCGCTCGACTTTATGCATCAGGAATCGGAGAACCCGATCGCGGCACTCCTTCTTTCTTTCGCTGCTGCAGCACGGTAAGGATGTCGATAAATTTCTAGCGCGACCGTTCCTTTACCTCTGCACCGGGCTTCTCGGCAAGAGCGTAGGCGGTGTTGACCAGACCGATATGAGTGAAGGCCTGCGGAAAATTACCCAACTGCCGTTTTGCCTTCGGATCGTATTCCTCGGAAAGAAGCCCGAGGTCGTTACGGAGGTCGAGAAGACGCTCGAAGAGCTGGCGCGCTTCGTCTTTGCGGCCGACCAGATGGAGGCAATCGGCCAGCCAAAACGAACAAGGGAGAAAAACGCCCTCCTCCCCCGGTAAGCCATCGACCTTCTTTTCGTTAGGCCGATAGCGCAGGACCAATCCCTCTTCCAGCAGGTCGCGCTCGACCGCCGCGATGGTGCTTTGGACGCGCGGATCCTGAGGCGGGAGAAAACCGACCAGGGGCAGCATCAGGATGCTGGCGTCCATCGCCTCCGAGCCATAGGCCTGGGTGAACGCCTGCTTCTTTTTGTTGTAGCCGCGGTCGCAGATCTCGCGATGGATTTTGTCGCGCAGTTTCCTCCATCCCGCGATGTGATTCGGAGCGGAGAAACCGGCTTTATCGATCAGATCGACGGCGCGATCAAAGGCGACCCAGGCCATCACCTTGGAGTGGGTGAACTGCTGGCGGGCGCCGCGCACTTCCCAAATTCCTTCGTCCGGTTCGTCCCACTTCGATTCCAGAAAATCGAGCAAAGCGACGTGCATCCTCCAATCGGCTTCACTCGTCTCGATGCCAGAGCGGTGCGCCTGATACATGGCGTCCATCACTTCGCCATACACATCGAGTTGAAATTGATGCGAGGCGGCGTTGCCCTCGCGCACGGGCTTGGAATTTTCGTAGCCGCAAAGCCAGGGAAGCTCGTGCTCGATGAGCCGCCGTTCGCCGCGCACGCCATACATGATCTGCAGTTGCGCGGCGCTGCCGGCAATGGCGCGGAGCAGCCATTCGCGCCAGGCGCACGCTTCTTCGAGGTAGCCGGCATTCAGGAGCGAGAAGAGGGTGAAGGTGGCATCGCGCAGCCAGCAATAGCGATAATCCCAATTGCGCACTCCACCAATTGCTTCTGGCAGCGAGGTGGTCGCGGCCGCGACGATTCCGCCGGTTGGCGCGTAGGTGAGGCCTTTCAGGGTGATCAACGAACGGGTGACGGCTTCGCGGTAAGGCCCTCGATGCGAACAGCGCTTCGACCAGCGATGCCAAAAAGTTTCCGTCTGCTGCAGGGCGTGCTCGGCGTGGACCTCTCTGGGCGGGTCTTCATGGGAGGCGAACCAAGTTAGGACGAACGGGACGCGGTCGCCCTTTTCGACACGAAATTCTGCGACCGTCTTGAGATCTTCGCCATGGGTGGAAATCGGCGTGTGCAAGATGAGCGCGTCGGGGCCCGCGATCGCTTCCAGGCCGCCGTGGCACCGCCGCACCCAGGGAATGACCGATCCGTAGTCGAAACGAATGATCAGCTCCATCCGGATCTTGACCTGGCCTTCGAGACCTTCGACGATCCGAACGATGTCCGGATTGGTTCCGCGCGGCGGCATGAAATCGATAAACCGAACTGCGCCGCCGCTGGTGTGGAGGTCGGTTTCCAGGATGAGCGTGTCGCCCCGATAGCGGCGCTCGTGTCGGATGATTTTCCCCTCCGGGGAGAAGGTCCAGGTGCCATTTTCCTTCGTGCCTAACAACGCTGCAAAACAGGCGCCGGAATCGAAGCGGGGCAGGCAGAGCCAGTCGACGCAGCCATGCCGGCTGATCAGGGCGCAGCTCTGCGTATCGCTGATGAAGCCGTAGTCCTCGATTTTGGTGCCCTGCGCCGCCGGCGCCTTTTTTTTCATCGGCGAAGGTCGATCAGGCGCCTTCCGCAGCGAGATTGGCGATCCCCTCGCGGGTGAGACGATAAATCGTCCACTCTTCGTTAGGCCGGGCCCCGAGCTTATGATAAAAATCGATCGCCGGCTGATTCCAATCGAGGACCGCCCACTCCATCCGGCCGCACTCCCGCTCGCGCGCGATCTGCGCCAGCCGCGCGAGGAGGGCACGGCCATAACCATGGCCGCGTCTTTCCGGCCGGACAAAAAGATCTTCCAGATAAAGCCCGCGCCGTCCCATCCAGGTAGAGAAGTTGTGGAAGAAGAGGGCAAAACAGACTGGCTCGCCATTTTCCTCGCCCAGCAGCACCTCCGCGCCAGGCTGAGCGCCGAAGAGATTTTCCTGCAGTTGTTTCTCGGTTGCCACAACGTCGTTAGGCGCACGCTCGTATTCGGCCAGCTCGCGGATCAGAGAAAGGATGATGGGGACATCCGATGAGGTGGCACTTCGGATCGCGAAAGTAGCAGGCGTGGTCACGGCACGAAGATGGGCGAAGAGCGAACGACTGTCACGTTTTACGGACCGGCCGGTCCGGCTGCAGCGCCGATTCCTTATTTCCCGGCCAACCGCTCGCGCAGAAAGGAGAGCACCGCCGCTTCCTCGGAACGGAGGTCACCTAACGAGTCCGCGAGTGTCCGCTCCGTCTGTTTTTTCAGGCCCTCGATTAAGTTTCCGTCGAGATACGTTTCGAGCACGGCCGGGTGGACATAGCATTTTCGGCACACCGCCGGCGTATTGCCGAGCATCTTCGCGACCGCACCAATCGCCGCTTTTACGTTTTGTTTGGCTTGCGACTTGTTCTCAAACACCACCTGCGCTTTCAGTGCCATCGCCGTCATGACCGTCCCGGCCCAGGTGCGAAAATCTTTGGCGGTGAATTCTTCGCCGGTGATCTCCTGCAAATACTCATTGACGTCGTCGGAGGTGACGTCATGTCGGTCGCCTTCTTCGTCCAGGTATTGAAAAACTTCCTGTCCGGGTAACTCCTGCAATTTCCGAATGACCTTCGCCACCCTGCGGTCGTCGGTGTCGATATCGTGTTCCTTGCCGCTTTTGCCGCGGAAACGAAAGCGAACGTTCGCACCTTTGACTTCAACATGGCGATTCCGCATCGTGGTGAGGCCAAAAGACTTGTTTTCCTTCGCGTATTCCTCGTTCCCGATGCGAATGAAAGTGCGCTCGAGCAGTTGCACCACAGTGGCGAGGACCTTGGCGCGCGGGAGTCCCCGCCGTTTGAGATCTTTGTTAATCCGGCGACGGATTTTCGGCAGCGCCTCGGCAAAGATGACCATCTTCTCGTACTTGTTCTCGTCCCGTTCCTCCCGCCAGCGTTCGTGATAGCGGTACTGTTTGCGACCGCGTTCGTCGCGACCGGTCGCCTGGAGATGACCGTTGGGAGAAGGGCATATCCAAACGTCGGAATAGGCCGGTGGAATGGCGAGCCGGTTGAGACGCAGAATCCGCGTTTCGTCCCGGATCTCTTTTCCCTCCGTATCGAAATAGACAAACTTCTTGCCGCGCCGCTGGCGCTTGTAGCCGGGCTTTTCATCGGTCACGTAACGCAGCCCTGCTTCCTCGGCCGCCTCTTTCGGATCAGTCACGATTTCAAGCGCAGCGATTTTCTTCTTTTCCCGGCGGACTTTGACGGCACTGATGGGCACGCAAGCAATACGCGCGATAAAGGGGTAGAGGTTGCCTGTTTTGAGTGGCAAAATTCTTGAGACCGAAAGATTGATCCTGCGAGAGCTGACGCTCGCGGACGCTGACTTCATGTTGGAGCTGATGAATGAGCCCGGGTTCATCACCTACGTTGCTGACCGCGGAATCCGGACGGCAGCAGACGCCGCGGCCTACCTGACTGAGAAGATTCTTTCCAGTTACGCGAAATTCGGCTTCGGATTCTATCGAGTGGAGCTGAAAGGATCAGCCACGCCCATAGGAATCTGCGGACTGGCAAAGCGGGAAACGCTGGAGGATGCCGACGTCGGTTTCTCGATTCTGGCCAGATTTGGCGGCTGCGGCTACGCGTTCGAGGCCGCTGCGGCGACCATGAAATATGGACGCGATCGTCTTGGGCTGAAGCAGATTATCGGAATCACCTCGCCGCAGAATATGATTTCCATTCACCTCTTGGAAAAACTGGGGCTGAGCTTTCAGCGGAAAGTCCATCTGCCTGGCTACGGACCTGAAACGCTCGTCTTCGGTTAGTGGTGACAGGTTGAGCTGCAGCTAACGCCCCGAACGGTTCAGAGCGGTTGGCTCCGCCGCCATCTCTATCGCCCCGGCAAAGTTTCCCCGATTTTTCTCATCCTAGGGCGAACGCGGCATAAGCATTGCTATAATTTCCATAATTATCAGCATGAACCATCCACTCCATCCCCGATTCTTCAGAGCTTGTCTCGCCGCTCTCGCACTCTTTTCAATCCATTCCTTCGCGCCTCGAGCGGAGGCAGATAACCCCGAACCCACCGAGGTTTTCGCGACCGCAAATGATGGTACCCAGCTGCATTGGGTCGTTTACACGCCCGAAGGCCCGGGCCCTTGGCCGGCGGTTCTGGTCATTCATGGTGGTTCGTTTAAGGGAGGCTCGCCAACCAGCTCGCCCGAATCTGTTAACTGCGGGCGTGACCTGGCGGCGGTCGGGTTCATCGCTTTCTCCATCGAATATCGCCTCGCGCCGAATGGAGGGCTGCCGGGCCAGGTCTCAAGCGGCCACTTTCCTGATCAATCGGACGACGTGAGACTCGCTGTTTTGGCAGCGCGTCACGATTCTCGCTGCAACGGCCAGGTCGGCTCCGTCGGCGGTTCAGCGGGGGGATATCAGACTGCCTTCATGGCCGGCACTGGGGAGATCGGAGAGGACCGAATCGACGTCGGAGTGAGTCTCTCAGGCGCTTACGATCTTTCCGATTTCACCCCAGATCCGGGCATTGAAAAATTCGAGGAGAACGTGATCAATTATGTCGGTAGCTCCGAAATCGACTCTTTGCAGGCCGCCTCCCCGGTTTACCTCATCGATGGCGGCACCACGCCCCTCCTGCTCATCAACACGGAACAGGATCCGATGCCTTTCAGTCAACTCGCTGACATGACGACGACGCTCGACGCCTTGGGCGTGACGAATTATCAAACCATTACCCTGCCCGGGAGCGCGCACTCCTTCTCATATTGGCCGTCGGTCAAAGATCGGTCGATCGCGTTTCTTGCCGCTACTTTCGCCGGGGTTCCGCCTCCACCTCCGGGTCCGACGCCCGAACCGAGTGCGTCGCCCACTCCGCCTCCGGCGAAGGCCCCGGCACCGTCAAAAATGTTACTCAACGTCTCCACCCGGGTGCATGTCGAGAATGGCAACGGCGTGATGATTGGCGGATTCATCGTCAGCGGTGACAAGGGCAAGAAAGTGATCCTGCGAGCGATCGGACCCTCCCTTGCCGACGCGGGAGTGACTGATGTGCTGACCGACCCGGTGCTGGAACTGTATAACTCCGCCGGAACGCTAGTGGCCCAAAACGATAATTGCTCGTCCCTCGCCCCGGATCGCTTTGCCGCCGGTTTCAAACCGTCGGACGGCCACGAATCCTATATCTCCGCAACCCTCCCGCAAGGAAGTTACACGGCCGTGCTGCGCGGAGCGGACGGCTCCTCGGGGATTGGACTTTTCGAGCTCTATCGATCTCGATCCGGCCAGCTCTCGGATCGTTAACATCTCCACCCGCGGTGAGGTCGGATCGGGCAGCGACGTGATGATCGGCGGATTCATTATTGGCGGCGAGGAGCCCACCAGAGTGATCGTCCGCGCGATTGGACCTTCACTCGCCGCCAGCGGCGTGCAGGATTCATTAGCAGACCCGCAGCTCGAACTCTACAACGCGGACGGCTCTCTGATCTTCGGGAACGACAACTGGCGCAGCGCGCAGGAGAATCAGATCAACGCCTCCGGAGTGCCGCCCGCTGATGAGCGGGAATCCGCGATTGTCGCTACGCTCCAACCGGGTAGTTATACCGCGATGTTGCGCGATGCAGGACAGGCCGGCGGCGTTGCCCTGGTCGAAGTCTACAATCTCGAGACGAACTAACGGACCTGACGTCAGGCGCCGTAGCTTTTGGTAAACTTCTTCTTCGATTCCGTCTCCGGCTCGGCCGTCGGCGGAGGAGTTTCCGTCGCATCTGTGGGCTGATCTTCGGGATCAGCCTGCGCCGAGGTTTCCGGTCGGGTGCTGGAGACGACCACTCCCCTGCGAGGCCTCGACAAATGCCATCTGCAGACTGGAGAGCGCGTTGCGCAAGACGGTGGACTCGTCGCTCGTCAGGTTGCCGCGAGTCTTCTCCTGAATCATCGCCAGTTGGTCGATAAACATCCTCGCGACCTCCAGGTTCACCTCCGCTTGGCCGGTCTGTGGGTTGGGAATTTGTCCCAGAAAGAGCGCGGCGTTCTGCGCCTGCATCATGACGAACTCGATGAATCGCTGGGTTAATTCGCCGGACTGCGTGGTGGTTTGAACTTCGGCCATAGAATTTGAGCTGGTTGATTGATTTGGACGGGCGGCGCTTAAATCTTAGCGGAGGTTGGAGGTTTAAAAAAGTGACTTTCCCGGACCAATCTCATCCGGATGAGGAGGAGGCAGGGCGCACCGTTGCGAGGACATACGGTTGCTGAAAATACTCCGCGGCCACGCGTTTGATGTCATCAGCCGTGATTCGCTCGATCTCTTCTTCCAGCTTTTTGTCATGGTCGAAGCCGAGCCCATAAAGCTCGTCGAGCGCCGCCATGTAGCCAAACGAGTCGTTGCTCTGGTTGGCGATCCGCTGCTGACCGATCAGTTTCTTTTTCGCCCGGGCCAGCTCATCATTCGTTAGGCCCATGTTGGCCAGCTTCCCGATTTCATCGAGGAGAGCGGCTTTGACCGCTTCAAGCTTGCCCGGATCCGTGCCGAGATAAAAAGCGAAGAGGCCCGGCACCAAACCCTGCATTTGGCTGGCGCCGACATAATAGGCCAGGCCCATTTCTTCGCGGATCCGGACAAAGAAGCGCGAACCGAGATCGCTGCTCGCCTCGTCGATCAGTTCCAGGGCATAACGATCAGGGCTAAACATATCCGCCCCGCGATAACCGACCATTAGGACGCCCTGCGCTTTCTCTCTTAACTCCTCGACCGCCAGCGTAGCGGTGAGCGGCGGGGCGGGCGCGGCCTGGGTGAGCGCCAGTTCACCCGGGTTCATTTCGGCGAGCAAATCCTCGAAGAGCGTCCGGACCTCGGCCGCCTTCACGTTCCCGAAAACCGAGATCACGCCATTCTTCGCCACCACGTAGCGATCGCGGAAGGAGAGCAAATCCTGCTGGGTTAGCCGCCGAACCGCCTCTGCCGTTCCCTTGCCGCGCAAGGCATACGGGTGACCGGCGAAGAGCGCCCCGCGCAAAATATTGCGCGCCACCGTGGTGAGGTGCTCTTCGTCGTCGCGCATCCCGGCGAGCTGCACTTCCTTTTCTCGCGCCATGGCCTTCGCCGGCATGGTCGCGTGGAGCAGGATATCGCAGAGCAACTCCGCGCCCAAGCCCAGATCGGGCTTGGTCACGTCGAGCGAAATGCTGAAGCTGTTGTTACCGGCGTCGCTGCCGAGATTGCCACCGACAGCCTCGATGGTATCGGCAATTTGCTCGGCGCTGCGGGTCTTAGTGCCCTTGACCATCACCTTGGACATCAACCGGGTGATGCCATTCGTGGCCGGCGTTTCCGCGAGCAAACCGCCGCGAAAGACCGCCACCATTGAAACCAAGGGGAGACGCGGATCTTCGCGCACCAACAAGCGAAGCCCATTGCTCAGTTCGAATCTTTCGACCTCACCGGCGGCGATCGCGACCGCCTCGGTTGTTTTCGCTGCGAGCGTCCCACGCGGGTTCAACGAAACCACGCTCAGGTTCTCCTCCACCAGATAACACCGGGCCACTCGCTGGATGTCGGCGAGCGAGACCCTTTGCATGGCCTCGAGATAGTCGCGGGTGAAATTAAGGTTGCGAGTGATGAACCAATTCGAGCCCAAATCAGAGGCTTGGCCGCGCATGGTGGTGAGCGAGCCTAACGAATGGCCGAGCGAAATTTTTTTCGCCTTGGCCAGTTCTTCTGGGGTCACGCCGGTTTCCTGCAATTCGGCGATAATCGAAAGAATGAGTCGTTCCGCTTCGACCCGGTGCTCGGGCTCGAGGGTTGCATCGATCCCGAGCAGACCAGGATCGCCTGGCGTGTAGGAAAAAGCGGAAATCCCAAAAACCAACCCGGCCTCCTCGCGCACCTTGCGATAGAGCCGGGAGCTGCGGCCATCACCCAAAATAGTGGAGAGCAGATCGAGCGCGGGCACGTCGGGATGGGTAATTTCCGGCACATGCCAGGCGAGGGCCAGTCGCGTCAACTCGGTGGCAAACTCTTCATTCACCTCCCGGCGTCCCTGTTGCGCCGGCTCCTGCGCGATGTAGGCCGGCGAGAGGGAACGCGCCGGGTAAGCTGCGAAATATTTCGCGAGCTGCGCGTAGACCTGGTCGGCATCGATATCGCCCACCACCACGAAAGTAAGATTGTTAGGCACGTAACGCGTCCGATAATATTCGCTCACGTCCTGCTGCGTCAGCTGGTCGAAAATCTGCAGTTCGCCAATCACCGGCAGCCGATAGGGATGCCGTTGGTAGGCGGTCTTAAACATGAGCTGGCCGACAACCCGGTCGGGATCGTCGAACCCCATCGCAAACTCACGCCGGATAACCTCCTGCTCCTTGAGATACTCGTCCGCCGGCAGGGTGGAATTCATCGTCGCGTCGGAAAGAATATCGAGCGCGCTCGCCACTCCTTCCCGCGGCACATCGATCCAGTAAACCGTGCGATCGAAAGAGGTGTAGGCATTAATGTAGCCGCCTTGATCCTGCACGCTCTGCGCGATCGAATTGGTCGAGCGGGTTTTGGTTCCCTTGAAGAGCATATGCTCGAGGATGTGAGATAACCCCGCCCCGAGGTGTCGCCCCTCGTCGATGCTGCCCGTCCCGCACCAGGCCTGCACGCTCGCCACCGGAGCGCTCCGGTCGATCTGCACGATAATGTTCAGGCCATTTAGCAAAGTCCACTTCTGCGCCGTGACCGGTGGAAACGTAATTGCCGGTGAGCCGGCGGGCGGCGCGGTTTTGAGTCGGGCTGTGGTCAACATGAAAGGAAAAGCGAACAACCGGCGCGTGCCTGGTGATTATGAAAGCTTCGGCGCAGGCAAGGCAGGCGGCAACCCGGCCGGCTTCGCTTTCTCGGGCAGGAACGGCTTCACAAAGGCGTCGTGGAAGCTATAGACCGATTTGAAATCATCGAGCGAATCCTGCTCCGTCTTCCCGAAAATTCCGGCTCCGATCAGATTGAAAACCATCGCCCCGATGTCCTCGCAACGCTGGATTCCCCAATAGGAAAAGACCGTCAGGGTCATGGGTCCAAATTCCTTCAAGGCGTAGAGACGCACACCTTCGAGCAGCTCCGGACCGGCCACGTGACGTACCGCAGCACCCTTTGATTTCTTCTGTTGCTTGGTCGTGTAATCGAGCGCGTCCCGCAAAAAGACGTAGGCGTCGCGGTGGTAACGCTGATCGCTGGCGACGATCGAATCGAGCGCTTCGGCAAATCCAATTTTTTGCATGGCAAGGGAGCTGCTCAGGGAAGGAGCGAGCGCTATGATAATCAGCAACTGCAACCTGAGCAAATAGTGTAAGGTTTTGATCATGCGCCTGGTTCTCCTCCTTCTCTTCTTCCTAGCCCTCGGCCCGGCTGCGCCGGCGGGCGAGCGGCTGGCCAGCGCAGGCGCGCAGCGAGAGCAGGCTCGGCACGAAAAATATCTTCAGAATCATCCTGACTCCGCCGCGGCGCACCTGGCCTACGCCGAGTTTCTCTCCGAACAGGGCAATCTGCGGAGCGCAATCCTCCACTGGCGCACCGCACAGGTGCTGGAGCCCGGCAATGCTGCCATCGCCAATGCCCTTGGCGGCGCTTACCTGCGGACGGGTCGCGCAGCCGACTCCGCAGCGCAGTTCGCCCGCGCTATCGGGCTGGAAGGCGACAATGCCGCTTATCATTTCAATCTCGCCAACGTCGAATACATGCTGCGGCGGGACCTGACCGCGGCTTGGAAAATGGAGATGCCCGATTTGCTCCGCCTCGCCCTGACCGAATACCGCGAGGCGAGCCGGCTTTCGCCTAACGATGTCGAATATGCACGGGCTTATGCCGAAACTTTTTACGGCGTGCCGGACCCCAACTGGTCGGAAGCCGAGGCGGCTTGGAAACACGTCCTTTCGCTCTCACCGCAAGGCGACTTCATCTATTTGCAACTGGCGCGGGTTAGCCTGAAACGTGGCGACGTGGCCAGCGCGCGGGATTTTCTCGACAAGATCGTCGACACACGCCACGACGGGTTGAAGCGCAAACTGCAGGCGCAGGCGGATCGGCTCTCGGCGCCACCTCTGTAAGAGGATCTTAGCCGAGACCCCCACGGGAGCTCGAGCTAGTTGGTTTCCATCTCGACTGAATCGAGATAAACCGATATGGGGTCACGCCGCCGCGGCAGCGGCTGCTCCTCTTTCGCAGGATCGAGCAATTGTGAGAATGCACCGCTCATCGCCTTGCTTTGGGTGGCCTCGTACCAGTTGAGGTAGTCATCGATCTCGCGGCTTTGCGTTTCGATCACCGCGCGGTAGCTCGCGACCCGCCCGAGACGCTCCCCGATCCGACGCGCCTTGCCCCGGGCGAGGAGCTCGCTCAGCTCGTAAAGTTCCCGCACAATTGGTCGATAGGAAGGGTGCGCGCGCGCGCTGAGAAGAAAGAGTCGCTGTCCCACCTGCGCGAGCACCGGACGCGCGCTCCGCACCTTTCGGAACTTCATGAATTCACCTAACGAATACTCCTTGGATGATCCGTCCGCGCCTGGGATCGAAAAATGCAGGATCCGATCGAGCTGCGCGGCGGTTTCCGCCGCGGTGAACGGCTCGTGCCGATCGGTGGCAGAGAGCTGGGCGACACTGAGGACCCACCATTTGCCGGACCTCTGGCCGAGGGTTTCGGGAAAGTGGCTGCGCAGATCGGCCAGGGCATCGTTAGGCGCAACCGGCAGATCAACCACTAGACGGGCCAGCTTGGCATGTCCGCCCGGAGCATCCAGGAGCATCTGAAGGAGCGCGCGCGAATAGGCGTCGTGCAAAAGCCGCGAAGGTGCGTCCAACTGCGCGCGTTTCTCCCTAACGACATTCTCGAGCGGAGCGATCTTGCGCGCGGCCACGACGCTACGCAGGAGTTCGGCGGTCGCCTTGGCATCGCGCCCAGGCTGCAAAGCGAGTATCCCATCCAGCAGCCAGTCGGGCGGCGTGACGTAGGGGGTGCCGGAAGCAATGTCGCCCCGGCCGCGATACATGATCTCGATTAGAATCGCCCGGAGCAATTCCCGCTGCACGCTCTCCTCCCGCATTTTCCGCGTGGCCAACAGGTTGAGTTGGAGTTTCAGACCGTAGCCCAATTGGCTGACGACGAGCTGAGGCGGTGGCGCGTCGGGCAAATTCGCCCGCGGAAAGTCGAGATTTATGACCAGCACAGTCTTCCAATTATCGCGCTGCTCGAGCAGACGAAGCAGATTGGATTTCGTCCGCTCGGCCAGGTCGCAGAGCGCGCCGCGGACGGCGACATCCGGGCCGTAAACGATAAACTGCCGCGACGCGCTCGTGCTGCGCGGTTTACCAGCCGCAAAAGCGACGCTGGTTACAAGACAGAGCGCGAGGGCTGGAAAACGAAAGAATTTTCGTGACGCGGCCATCGGAGGGAGAGGACGTTACGATACTTTTTTGTCTGGAAGAACGGAAAAATGCCGTCCGCTGTGCTATCTTTTTCATGTTCGAAAGAAGAATTAACCAAGGGAACACAATGAAATTTGCTCGCATCTTGATCACGATCATCGCCGGGGCAGGTCTCCTGGCATTAGCGGCGCCGGCCGAAGCGCAATCACGCGGTCATCGCGGTGGCGGCACCTCCAATGGGGGCAGCATGCATCGCGGTGACGGAAACCGCGGCAATTGGCATGGTGGCAACCATCGCTTTTATCGCGGCGGCAGCCGGGTCAACTTCTACTTCGGCGGTTTCGGCTACCCGTACTATGGTTATCCCTACTACGGCTATTATCCGTACGGTGGTTACGGGTACGGCTACGGTTATCCAGTAGGCGCCTATTACACCTACGACCCGCGCGGTATCTACGAAGGCCGGGTGGTAAATTCGAGTCAGCGGACTAACGATGGCGGGGGTAAAGACGCTGTCTCCATGGCCGCACGCGTGCAGCGACAGCTTGCCCAGGGTGGTTATTATCACGGCGACATTGACGGCATCGTGGGCGACGGCACCCGGCGGGCGATTCGCAATTACGAGCGCGAGAACGGTCTGCCGGTCGATGGCAGAATCGACGACCAATTACTCGCCACCCTGGGATTGGGTTAAGAGCCCGGTTCCGAATCGCAGGGATTTAGGCCTAACGAGCGGCGACGAGCGCGACCGACTGAGGATGGAATTCAAGTCCGGCCAGGCGGGCAACGGAATTGCGCTCGCGGGCCAGTGAGTCCCATGCTTTCTGGAGCGTGACGTCGGCGTACTTCATCAAGGCGGGATGGATCGGCAGCCGACCGATGTAGCCCCCTCTATTATTGGCCTTGATTTTCTCCTGCTCGATCGAGACCTGATAAGTGCTGCCGCAGAAAATCGAGAGTCCGAAAAGACGGCGCTCACTGTGGACGGCACACTCGCCTTCGCGGAATTGCACAAAAATGCGCCTAAGCGGGGCAAAACCTTGCTGGGCCGGGCTATCTTTGCGACGCACGATCGAGGCGAGATAGCTGTTCACCTGGTCTTCGCTGTAAATGAGCGGCGCCGTCCGGTGACTGGAAAGCGCCGAGACGAGATCCATGTTAATCAAAGGCGCGAAGTCATAGTTCTTGGGTGCTGGCGGCAAATCGGGCGATAACAGCATCACGATCAAGAGCGCGGCGCAGAGCGCTCCTAAAAGCATCTTTCCCGTCTGGGTGGCGAGCTGTTTCCCCTTCCCGCGCGAGGGATTGAACATTTTCTTTAGATGCTTGCGGGCCTCTTCTTCGGATTGACCTTCAGCGATTTTCTCCTTGTTCACGCCGGTGCGATCGAGGCGCGCGCCGCAATTGTGGCAATAGATCCGTTCCACCTCGTTCTGGTGCTGGCAATCGGGACAGACAAGCTGGGTCATGACTCGTTTTTCGGTTTTGTCTCCGCTTTCTTCGCGGGTGCAGCGGGAGCGGGCTTAGCCTCGGTCTTGGCCGGAGCGCTGTCCCCCGCCGCCCTTTTCGCTGCGAGGTCTCTTTCTTGGCGCCCTCTTTGTAGGAATTGCTTCGGTAATCGGTGATGTAGAACCCGGAGCCCTTGAAAATCAGACCCGCTCCGGTGCCGAGCAATCGCTTGACCTTGCCTTTGCCCCACCGCGCCTGGCGACAGAGTTCCTTGGGACAGACTTGGAAAGGATCATCGCGCATCGATTGGTAGGCATCGAAGTTTTGCCCGCATTTTTGACACGTATATTCGTAGGTGGGCATGGATTCAGCTTGTTAGTGCGAGATGGCCGCCAGTCTCAGCAAATTTAAGCAGAATTCAAGCCGCACCTCTCTTGCCGGCTGCCTTGACTTTGCCAGACCGCCCGCGTTATTTGCGCTTCCCTTCGCAAAAATGCCTTCCTTCCGCTCCTTTCCACGCCCTTTTCTGGGGCTCGCTGCGCTTGCCCTGAGCGTTCTCGCCGGCTGTGGCGAAGACGACCCGCGGCTCGTGTATGGACAGACTCAGTATCTGGGCGGCATCTACGGTGACCAGCCAGTGGCTTCCACCGCGCCGACTGACAGCGTCTCCTACTGGGATGGCGAAGGGGTTCCCGGCAAGCCGGCGGTCAAGATCAGTTTGAGCGAACAGCGCGCTTACTTTTACAAGGGCGGCCAATTGGTCGGGATCTCCCAGCTCTCCACCGGCCGGGAAGGTCTCGGCACGCCGATGGGGCAGATACAAAATCACGCAAAAGGATGTGGAACATGCCTCCAGCCGATATGGCGATTACGTGGATGCCAATGACAACGTGGTAGTGCCCAACATCGACAACGAGAAAGATCCAAAGCCGCCCGGAACCAAATACAAAGGCGCGCCCATGCCCTATTTCATGCGCATCGTCGGCGGGGTCGGCATGCATGCCGGTTACCTGCCCGGTTACCCAGCCTCTCACGGCTGCATCCGGATGCCGGAATTCATGGCCGAGAATTTCTTCAACAACGTCGACCTCGGCACATCCGGTCACGATTGCGCCCTAGCGCCTGTTTGGCGCAGCCCCCAGGCGCAGGGTTGCCCCGGCTCGCGCAGAGATTACACTCCTGCGCTTCGCGACATGATTATCATTACCCAACCCTCCGTCACCGATGCGCAGATCGACCACATCGTCGCGCGGATCGAGGAGTTTGGGTTTCGCTCACAAATCATGCGTGGCGACAAGCGGGTCGTCATCGGCGTCATCGGCTCGGATGAATTGATTCGGGAAAAGCCGCTCGCCGCCATTCCCGGAGTCGAATCCGTGGTGCCGGTAATGAAACCTTATAAGCTCGTCGCGCAGGAAAATGGCGCTCTGCCGCCACCGGTCGCGATTGGCGGGGTGAAGATCGGCAGCGGACAGCGCGTTGCCTTGATTTCAGGCCCCTGCTCCGTGGAGAGCAAAGAACAGGTCCTCTCCATCGCCAGCCTGGTCAAAAAAGCCGGCGCGCGTGTGTCTGCGCGGCGGCGCTTATCAAGCCGCGCACTTCGCCCTACAGCTTCCAAGGTCTGGGCGAAAATGGCCTTCGGTTTCTCGCCGAAGCGCGCGCTGAAACCGGTCTCCCCGATCATCACCGAGATCATGGATACGCGCGATCTCGCATGCTCGAGAAATATGCCGACTGCCTCCAAATCGGCTCGCGCAACATGCAGAACTTCGCCCTGCTCAAGGAAGTAGGCCGGAGCAAGTTGCCGATCATGCTCAAGCGCGGTTTCAGCGCCACGATCAATGACCTGCTGATGAGCGCCGAGTATATCCTGAGCGAAGGCAATCCCAACGTCCTTCTCTGCGAGCGCGGCATTCGCACCTTCGAGACGATGACCCGCAACACGCTCGATTTGAATGCCGTCCCGATCCTGAAAGCGAAAACGCGGCTGCCGGTGGTGGTCGATCCGACGCACGGCATCGGTTTGCGCGAATATATTCCGCAGATGGCGCTGGCCGCAGTCGCGGCCGGAGCCGACGCCCTCATGATCGAAGTGCATGACGAACCCGAACGCGCCCGGAGCGACGGCGAACAAGCGCTGCGGCCCGAGATTTTCACTGATCTCGTGAATCGAATCCGCGCAGTCGCGGAAGCGGTTGGGCGCGAACTCTAATCGGGCATCTCGCGGTTGGATCGGTCGAATGCAAACGCGTCCGCTCTTCATTGCCCGGCTCCTTTTCGGCTCGGGTCTGGCCGCGCTCGCCTACCAGCATCGCTGCCGCCGAACACATCGCAGCGCAAAATCCGAGTCTTGCCCCACAGCTTTACCGCGCCTTGGAGGAACCGTTTGCCCTCTACGCCGCCGAGGCGGACCGAGGCAAAGCGCTCGCCCTTCTCGCGGCCAAAATCGATCGGAACGGGTACAGCGAATCCTCCCGCAAGGCGATCGCCGCCTTTGAACCAAACGTGCCGTGGGATCGCGAATTTCTGCGGGTGCGACGCGGTTGCTATCGCGCGCTCTCCGATCCGCGCGCCGAGCTCGCCGAACGCGAACTGGCGCAATTCATCGCGAACGAGCCGTCTCCGCTGGAAACAGGGGCGCCGTCGAAAAATTGAACTTGGTCTGGCTTTCGGCGAGAGCTTGACGTGGAGAAATCGCCTGCCGCGGAGCTGCTCAGGATCGTGGCCGAATCGGAGCCGATCGCGCAACAACTGCGCGCACTGCAAGAAGGCGTGCGCCCCGTTATTTTCTCGCATGTCCTCGCGGCCGCGCGCTCGTTCCTGGTCGCGGCGCTGGCGCGAGTGACTCCGGCAAACGATCTGGATTATTTGCCCCAGCGTCCGGACCCAGGAGATGCTGCACGAAAGCCTGACCAACTGGTTGCCGGACGCGCTTTTCCTGCCTGAAGCGGAGTTCCTGGCGGTGGAAAACATTTTGCCCGACCAGGAAATCGCGGCGGAACGCCTCGCTCTGCTCAGCCTGGTCGAGAGCAGCCGGCAGCGCCAGGTCATCGTGGTGACCCGCGCCAGCCTCGACCAGCCTGCCCCGAGGCGGGGCAGCCTGCGGGCCGCGGCCCTGCGTTCGCGCAAGAGCACAACTGAGTCTTTGGAGGAGATCGTCCGACTCGTTAGGCAAAGCCGGTTATGAAAGAGTCGCGCAAGTAACGACCCGCGGTCAATTCGCGGTTCGGGGCGGAATCCTCGACGTTTACTCCTGGCAGGCGGCCGCGCCCATTCGGGCCGAGTTTTTCGGCGACGAGATCGAATCGCTCCGGGAATTCGACCTCGATACCCAAACCTCGCTCCGAAACCTGAACGAGGTCGAGCTCTTGTTAGGCGCGGCCGAGGATCAGGGCGGGAAGGTTCGCGATTACATAGGCGAAAAGGATTTTCGCATTGGGATCGAGGCGGAAGAAGAGGATCAGGACGACATCCGGATCGGCGAGGGCTGGCTCGATCCAAGCGCCATCGAAGATTTCAGCGGCGCATTTGTTGATTGCGAGATCGGCGAATTCGACACCGGCGAGTTCATCATCGCGGAAGCGAAACGGCAGCAATTCTTCGCCCGCCTCACCGCCTGGCGCGAAAACGGCGCCCGGATCGCGATCTATTTCCAGACCGAGGGCGAAATCGAACGTTTCCGCGAGATCATGGCGGAAGCCAAGGTCTCGTTAGGCGGGATCGACCTGATCGAAGGGACGCTCGCGCATGGTTTTTGTTTCCCGGCCGCCAATCTGGTCATCCTGGCGGCGGCCGAGATTTTCGGGCGCGCCCCCACTCACGGACGGCGGCGGCTGCAGCGGACGGCGAAGTTTGGCGACGCTCCGGCGCAGATCGATTTCAGCGATCTGAACGAAGGCGAGCTGGTGGTTCACCTCGAGCAAGGCGTCGGGCGCTTTCTGGGCCTGCAAAAAATCGGCGAAGGCGAAAGCAGCGAGGTGCTGGTGATCGAATTCGCCGAAGAGGCGAAACTCTACGTTCCGCTCGAGCAGGCCTACATGGTCTCGCGTTATGTCGGGGTTGGGAAAAAATCACCGCCGCTCAGTTCGCTGGCCGATGCGAAATGGTGCGCGCGCGAAGAAGAACGCGGCCGCCTCGATCTTTGATTACGCCGGCAAAATGCTCGCCCTCCAGGCCGAGCGGGAAACCCAGCTCGGTTACGCTTTTGGCAGCGACACGAAATGGCAACTCGAGTTCGAACACTCGTTCCCTTTCCGCGAGACACCCGATCAGCTCAAGGCCATCACCGAAACGAAACAAGACATGGAAGAGCCGCGCTCGATGGATCGCCTGATCTGCGGCGACGTTGGTTTCGGCAAGACGGAGGTGGCGATCCGGGCGGCCTTCAAAGCGGTCATGGAAGGCAAACAAGTCGCTGTCCTCACCCCGACCACTGTCCTGGCACAGCAACATTTCGAGACTTTCCGGCAACGGATGCTCGACTACCCGGTCCGGATCGAAATGCTGAGCCGCTTCCGTTCCCACGCCGAGCAGCGCAAAGTGCTCGAACAACTGCGCGACGGCGGCGTCGACGTTGTCATCGGCACGCATCGCCTCATTTCCGGCGACGTAATTTTCAAGGACCTCGGCTTGGTCGTGATCGATGAGGAGCAGCGTTTCGGCGTCCTGCACAAGGAGAAATTCAAGGAGCTCTTCAAGCTCGTCGATGTCCTGACACTCTCGGCTACGCCCATCCCGCGGACGCTTTACCTGTCGCTCGTCGGGGTCAAAGACATGTCGACGATCGAGACGCCGCCGCTCAACCGGCTCCCGGTCGAGACAGTCATCTGCGGCTACGACGAGCGCATTATCCGCGACGCGATCAATCGCGAGCTGGAGCGCCAGGGCCAGGTCTACTTCCTGCACAACCGAGTCATGTCGATCCAGAAAACGCGCGATCGCATCGCGGAACTTTGTCCGGGCGCGCGGATCGAATTTGGCCACGGCCAGATGAGCGCCGACGAGCTCGAGACGGTCATGGAGCGTTTCGTGGCGGGGAAAATCGACGTGCTGGTTTGCACCACGATCATCGAGAGCGGCCTCGATATTCCGAACGCCAATACCATCATCATCGATCGCGCCGATCGCTTCGGGCTGGCGGATCTGTATCAATTGCGCGGCCGGGTCGGCCGGGCGGAGCACAAGGCTTACGCCTATCTGCTCCTGCCGCGCGACATGATGACCGGCGGCGCTGGCGCGCAAACGGATCAACGCCATCCAGCAATACAGCTCGTTAGGCGCGGGCTTTCGCATCGCCATGCGCGACCTCGAGATTCGTGGCGCCGGCAGCATCCTTGGCACGGCGCAGAGCGGCCATATCGTGGCGGTCGGGTTCGATCTTTACTGCCAGCTCCTCAAGCAGGCCGTCGCGCAACTAAAAGGTGAAAAGCTGCGACCGCGGCTCGAAGTCGAAACGCGGCTCGATTTCCTCGCCAACAACGAAGGCGAATATCTGGCCGCTGGCCCTAAACAACTGGTGCCCGCCTTCATCCCCACCGCCTATATCAGCGACGCCGCCTTGCGCATCCAGGCTTACCGCCAGCTGGCCGAAATCACCACCACCGAACATCTCCATCGTCTCCGGCGCGACTGGCGCGACCGCTTCGGAAAGTGGCCGCCGGCGGTTGACAATCTCTTCCTGCTCAGCGAAATCAAGCTTTCCGCCGCCCGGTCCCGGGTCAGCCGGGTCGAGGTGCGGGAGGGCAAATTGATGCTCAGCCGGCGGGGCGACTTTATCCTTGTCGGTGGCAAATTTCCTCGTTTAACTTCCGATAGAATTGACCTCAACCTCCCCGAAGTACTGCAATGGCTAAAGCAACTTTGAATTTTCGTTACCCGATGGCTGCATTGCTGGCCTTTTCCTGCCTCGGCGTAGCCGCTACTGCTTCCCCCACCCGCGGCGCCGAATCGGTCAATGGCATCGCCGCGATCGTGAACGACAAGGTGATCACTTATTCGGAGGTGCGCGAGGTGGTGGAACCGCGCGAGCGCCTGCTTCGCTCGCAGTTTTCTGGCCAGGATCTGGTTAACAAGATCACGGAGCTGCGCAAGGCGGCCCTGCAGGATCTGATCGATCGCCAGCTCATCATCCAGGCTTTTGAAAAGGATAATCTCCAGATCCCGCCCCATTTCATCGACGAACGGGTCGACGAAGTGATCAAGGAGAACTTCGGTGGCGATCGCCACGCCTTCATCAAGACGATGGAGTCGCAGAAGTACACGATGTCGAAGTTCCGCGATCTGGAACGGCAGAAAATTATCGTCCAGGCGATGCGCGCCAAGAACGTTTCCTCCAATCTCCTTATTCCACCGGGAAAGATCGAGGAGTACTACCGCCAACATAAGGAGCTGTTCTCGAACAAGGCGCAGGTCAAATTGCGCATGATCATGATCCCGGGTCGTCCCGATGCGAGCGGCGAAGCGCAGTCCTCAATGGCCGAAGAAATTCGGGCCAAGCTCATCACCGGTGCTGATTTCGACAAGATGGCGCAGATGTATTCCGAGGACAGTACCCGGGATCTGGGGGGCGACTGGGGTTGGATCGATGACAAGACGCTCTCCCCGGAGCTATCGAAAGTCGCCTTCAGTTTAAATCCAGGCGAGATCAGCAAGGTGGTCGACCTCAGCGGCAATCATTACATCCTGAAAGTGGAGGCCCGCCAAGGCGGCGAAGCTCGCCCTTTGAAGGACGTGCGGACTGAGATCGAAGCACGCTTGCGCCAGGAGCGGGCCCAGGAGCTGCAGGAACACTGGCTCGCCAGTCTGCGCTCGAAGGCTTACATCAAGACCTTTTAGAGTTTCAGGCCGCCCTCCCCTCCAGTGATCCGTTCTTCGTAGGGCGCAGCCTGAACTTGGATGCTCTGCCGCAGGTCCAGTTTGTCAGTGGCGACACCCTTGCTGACAGTAGACCATGCGAGCGCGCATCGGCATCACCCTCGGCGATCCGTCCGGGATCGGTCCGGAAATTATCCGCGCCGCTCTGGCGTCGGGAAAACTGCCGTCGGCTGATTACCAGACGATTGGCCAAACCGAGGGCCACTCGTTAGGCCAGCCCACTCCCGGCGAGCGCCCGTGCCGCCAAGGCTGCACTCGAGGCATGCAGCGGGCCTTGCGCTCAGTGGAGAGATCGATGCGGTCGTCACCGGCCCGATCCACAAGGCGCGCATGTACGAAATCGGTTTCCAGTTTCCCGGCCAGACCGAATTTTTTGCCGACCGTTGTGGCGTCGAAAATTTCGCCATGCTCCTGACCGGCGCGGGCCTAACCGTTGCGCTTGTCACCACGCACATTCCCCTAGGCGAAGTGACCGAAAAACTCCAGACCGCCGAGATCGTGCGCGTCGGCCTGCTGCTGGCCGATTATCTTTCTCGCAACCGAACGCGCGCGGATCGCGGTCGCGGGCTTAAATCCTCACGCCGGCGAAGACGGCGCGCTCGGCCGCGAAGAAATCGAAATCATCGCGCCGGCGGTGGCTGAGCTAAACAACTCATCACTCGTGTTTGAAAGCCCGGCCTCGCCAGTTACGCAGGCTGCGTTACGGCACTCATCACTCTCCTTCTCCGGTCCCTTCTCACCCGACACAATTTTTCATCGCGCGGTCACTGGAGAATTCGACGCCATCCTTTGCATGTATCACGATCAGGGATTGATCCCGCTCAAACTGCACGCCTTTGACGCAAGGGGTAAATGTCACCCTGGGACTCCCGTTTCCCGCGGACCAGCCCCGATCACGGGACGGCATTCGCGATCGCGGGACAGGGTATCGCGCGGCCCGACAGCATGATCGCGGCAATCCAGTTGGCGGTCGAACTGGTCGAAAAGAAGGCGCCGCGTTGAACTCCCGCATCTCGCCCCTTCATCTCCTGCTTCTTCTCGCCACCGCGACGGTTTTTACCTGGTCCGCCTGGTACCCCTACGATCGGACTGACCTGGTGGCTGGAGGTTGCGCCCGGGATTCTGGGGGCTCGCCATTCTCATTTTCACCTACTCCAGTTTTCGCTTTACCACCCTCTGCTACACGCTGATCGCGCTCCACATCATGCTGCTGTGTGTCGGCGGCCATTACACTTATGCCCGGGTTCCTTTCTTCGACTGGATCCAGCCGTACTTTCGGTTGGCATCGCAACCACTTCGATCGGCTCGGACACTTCATGCAGGGCTTTGTGCCGGCACTGATCGCGCGCGAGCTTTTTGTCCGCCTGCGGGTGGTGACCACGAGCGGCTGGCGCTTTTTCATCGTCATCCTCATTTGCATGGGAATCAGTGCGCTCTACGAGCTGCTGGAATGGGTCACCGCTCTGATCTCGGGCGAGGCAGCGACCGCCTTCCTCGGAACACAGGGCGATATCTGGGACACCCAGAAAGACATGTTTATGGCCCTGATCGGCGCGATCTGCGCTCTGATCCTGATGAGCCGTTGGCAAGACCGTCAGATGCGTCAATTACCGGGCCACTGGTGATTGATTAGACACCGATCGTACGGATGCACAATGGATATGACTCGCAACCCAATGGGCGCCGAAAGCGTCCTAAGCCACGCCTCCGTCTAACCCGTGGTTCAAATCTCTCCCGATGCAGCCGCAAAAATACCTCACCGTCTTCAATCTCGGGATCCAAAACACCTTTGTGTATCGTTGGAATTATCTCCTGCGGGCTGTCTTCGGCATCATCCCACTGGTCGGCACCGTCTTCCTTTGGCGGGCCATTTTTCGCGAGAGCGGCGGGGGGATGCGTGGCTACGACTACGGCTCGATGATCTACTACTATCTGCTCACCATTCTGGTCAGCAATCTCGTCACCCCGACCGAGGACGAGTGGCAGATCGCGGCCGACATTCGCGAGGGCCAGATCAATTCCTTCCTGACCAAGCCGATGAGTTATCTCGGCTACCGCTTCAGCATTTTCCTAAGCGGGCGGCTGGTCTACACCGCCGTCACCATCCTGCCGATCGCGGCCATCTTCTATTTATTTTCGCCGCTTTATCGTTTTCCCTAACGACGCCGTGACCTGGCTGGCCGCGCTCGTTTCGCTCCTCATGTCGGCCTTTATCCAATTCTTCCTCACCTACGCGCTTTCCATGATGGCCTTCTGGATTTTGGAAATCTCGACCATCGTTTTCATCGTCTACAGCTTCGAATATTTCCTTGGCGGCCAGATGTTCCCACTCGATATCATGCCGCCGGCAGTCCAGGCGGTGATGAAATGGCTGCCCTTTTATTACGAGCTCTTTTGCCCGATCGCCATTTTCCAAGGGCGTCTAGTCGGGGCTGAGATGTGGAGCGCGCTGGCCATTCAATGCGGATGGATGTTGGCGATGTGGGCCGCGGCCAACTTGATGTGGAAACGCGGGCTTGGGCATTACCAGGCGGTAGGCGGCTAGAAGTTTTCCGTTGCACCGCAGCGTGTGACTTCCCAGATTCGGCAGACCGTGGAGCTGAAGCGTTATCTCATCGCCCGTCAAAGAGAGGTTGATCGCGCCCTCGAGGGCTTTCTCCCCCGAGGCCTCGACCAAGCCCGCTACCATCCATAAGGCGATGCGCTATTCGCTTTTTGCCGGCGGCAAGAGGCTCCGCCCGATCCTTTGTCTGGCGGCCGCGGAAGCCTGCGGCGGCCTAACGAAAAGAGCGCTGCCTCTCGCCTGCGCGCTGGAGTGTATTCACACCTATTCACTCATCCACGACGATCTCCCGAGCATGGACAACGACGATTTCCGGCGCGGCCGTCCCACCTGTCACAAGGTCTTCGGCGACGGCATTGCGATCCTGGCGGGCGACGCGCTCCTCACCATCGCCTTCGAAATCGCCACCGAAGCGGAGGCATGGCCGCGCTACGATCTGCGAGCAATCTTTCGCGAAATTGCGGTCGCGGCCGGGAGCCGGAGGCTGATTGCTGGCCAGGTCGCCGATCTCGAAGGTGAAGGTAGACCGCACTCCCCGGCACAGCTTCGCTACATTCACGAGAACAAAACCGCGGCCCTGCTCGCCACCTCGGTGAGACTTGGCGCGATGAGCGCTAACGCCACCCCCAAACAGCTCAGTGCGGTTAGCCACTTCGGCCGAGCGCTGGGGCTGGCCTTTCAGGTGATTGACGACATCCTCGACGTTACGCAGACGAGCGAGAAACTGGGGAAGAGCGCGGGCAAAGACGTCGCGGCGCAAAAGGCGACCTACCCGGCGGTCATTGGCCTGGAGAAGTCGCGCATCGAAGCGGCCCGGCTGACTCGCCAGGCGCATAGCGCATTGAAACCGTTAGGCAAACGGGCCGAGACGCTGCGAGCGCTGGCGAATTACCTGCTCGAACGCGAGTATTGAGCTACCCAGAGGAAGAGTTACGCCAAAGCCAGATTGGGATCGATCTCGGCCGTCAACGGCGTGCGATCGCCCCTCTCCAGGTGCAGCTGCGCAGCAAAACCGATCATGGCCGCGTTATCGGTACAGAGGGCAGGCGCGGCGAAACGCAGCTCCAAGCCTGCCCGCTCGCAGCCTAACGACATCTGCCGACGCAATTCGCCGTTAGAGCTGACTCCGCCGCTGACCGTGACAAGCGCGCCGCTGGCCGCGCGCGTCGCCGCGATCGTTTTCGCGACCAGCACCTCGACGACCGCGCGCTGAAACGACGCGCAAAGATCAGCTCGATCTTCGCCAGTGGTTTTCGGCAACAAATAGCGGACCGCGGTTTTCAATCCGCTGAAGCTAAAGTTGGCGTCGCCCGAATGGAGCATGCTGCGCGGCAAATCGAACCGCGCCGCATCGCCACCCTTTGCGCCACGCTCGATTTCGGGGCCGCCCGGATAAGCCAGGCCGAGCATCTTGGCCACCTTATCGAAGGCCTCGCCGGCCGCGTCGTCGAGCGTGCGCCCGAGAATCCGGTAGTCGCCAAGGCCTTTCACCTCGACCAGCAAAGTATGTCCGCCGCTCACGATCAGGGAGACGTTAGGCGCGATTTCATTTTCGCCTTCTCGCGCGAAGAAGGGCGAGAGCAGATGACCCTCCAGATGGTTGATCGCGAGATAAGGCTTTCCGAACCCGAGGGCCAGCCCCTTGGCCAGCGAAGCGCCGATCATGAGCGAACTGGCCAAACCCGGCCCGCTTGTCGCGGCGAAGGCATCGATTTCGCCTAACGATATCCCGGCATGCGCGACGGCCTGCTCGAGCAAGGGCGGCGCGTGCTGGAGATGATGCCGCGAAGCGACCTCCGGTACGACCCCGCCGTAGGGTTGATGGGCCGCGACTTGGGAAGCGATTTCGCTGCTGAGCAATTCCCGTCCGCGCAGCACGGCAATAGCCGTCTCGTCACAGGAAGTTTCGATCGCGAGGAGCAGCCGATTCATTCACCACCAAGAACGCGAAGGGAAAACAGGTTCTTCATCGCTTCGTGTCCTTCGCGCTTTTCGTGGTGAAGCTACTTCTTGACCGCATCGATCTTCGGCGCGGTCTGTTGCGCGTAGATCATCACGCCTTTGAGGGCGTCGATCCCGCGCAATAGTTGCAGGTCCTTCGACTTGATGATGCTGGTCGTCTCGGATGGCTGCAGTTTGTCGTTGTTACGCAAGGCCGCCACCGCACGGTCCTGCTCTGGGGTGAGCGGAACAAGGATGTTCGGGACGACGCCATTTCCCTGAATGACCACTTTGCTCGGGGTGTAATATTTGGCAGTCGTGAAACGGAGGGCCGATCCGTCGGGTAATTGCATCACGTTTTGGACCGAGCCTTTGCCGAACGTCGTCTCGCCGATCACGATCGCGCGGTGCAAATCCTTCAGGGCTCCGGCCACGATCTCCGCACCACTCGCGCTCCCTTCGTTCACCAAAACGACGAGCGGAAAACGGGGCCGTTCCTTCACCCCGAGGGGGGTCGAATAGTCGTGCTTTTGCGAAGACGCGCGGCCCTGGGTTGAGACAACCTTGGTGTTCGGCGGCAGAAACTGCCCAAGGACATCGACCGCGCTGTTGAGCAATCCGCCGGGGTTGTTGCGCAGGTCGAGGACGAGCGCCTGCATGCCCTGCTTCTGCAGAACGTCGAGCGTCTTGCCAAACTCATCCGCGGTCGGCTCGTTGAATTGCACGATCCGCACATAACCGACTTTGAAGGGTCCAGTGAGTTCCGGGTCAAGCAGGTTGCCACCTTTCACGCTCGCCACTTTGATTTCCTTGCGCTCCAGCGGGTAGTCTTTGATCTCCTTGCTCGAAGGCCGGAGAATCGTTAGGGTAATTTTCTGCCCGGGCTCACCGCGCAGGACATCGACCGCTTCCTGCAGGCCGAGCTTTTCGGTTGAGGAACCATTAATTTTCAAAATCTGGTCACCCGACTGGATCCCCGCCTTGGCCGCGGGCGTGTCTTCCATCGGGGTCACAACCGTGAGCAGACCATCCTTGACCGCAACTTCGACGCCGAGGCCGTTAAAGCGGCTCCGGGTATCGTCCTGCATATCCTTGAAGTCGTCGGGATCCATGAACTGGCTGTGTGGATCGAGCGACGAGAGCATGCCCTTGAGCGCGGCGTAGACGAGGTCGTGGTAACTGACCTTCTGGCCATCGACGTAATCCTGTCGGATGAGCTCAATTGCCTTGGCCAGCGTCGCAATTTCAGCATAGCCGTTGTCTTCGTTGGTCACCGGCGCGGTTGGGTCCGGGTCGGCGGCGCGCACCATGCCGCCCGCGAGAAAAACGCCCACGAAGACAAAAGAAGTGAACGTGGTGAAAGGCCGGGAACGCTTCATAAAGATCATCTTTGGACGCAAACCATCCGATTGTCGTTCATTCCGCTGGTTTTGCCAACGGGGGCAGCATGACAAGCCCCGTCTCCGCTTCTAAGCTGGGCCGATGAAATCGGTCCGTCGCCTGGTTTTGCTTTTCGCGCTCGCATCAGGGCTGGTGACCGCAAATCCTGCGCCAGCCAAGGAGACTTCCAAACCGGACGACGATTTCGACAAAATGGCGGTGGATTTTGTGGCTGGATACCTCACCGCCCGGCCCTTGCAGGGGGTTGCGCTTGGATTTCATCAGTACGACGGCAAAATCGGCGACTTTAGTCGTTTGGCGATCGACGCCGAGGTAGAGCGGCTGAAGCGTTTCCAAGATCAGCTGAATAAACTCGACGCGAGCAAGCTGGACAAAACAGCGGCGATCGATCGGCGCATCCTTTTGGCGGCCATCTCGGCCGAGCTTTTCCAGATCGAGGACATGCGAATCTTCGAGAAAAACCCGATGACCTATGCCGGGGCGCTCAACGTCAACATCTACATCAAGCGCGATTTTAAGCCGCTCGAAGACCGGGTGCGGGACATCGTCACCATTCTCGATCAGGCGGCCAACGTGATGACGGCGGCCAAGACCAATCTCTTGCCGGTTTTGCCCAAGCCGTATGTGGAGCTGGCGATCCAAATTGCCAACGGCTCGGCCGATTTTCTCGAGAAAGATCTGGTCGCGCGCGCTCAAGGAGATGAAAGACGAGCCGTTGATGGCCGCTTTTCAGGATGCCGACAAGAAGGCGGTCGTCGCCCTGCGCGATTACGCGGTCTGGCTGACGAAAGAAAAGCTGCCCAAAGCGCTGGCCCCCTTTGCGGTTGGAACGGAGAAATATCAAAAGATGCTGGCCAACACCGAGCTGGTCGATCTATCCGCGGATAAAGTGCTCGCCATCGGGCTGCAGCGTCTGAAAGAGGAGCAGGCCATCTTCGCCAACGCCGCCAGGATCATCGATCCGACGAAAAAACCGATCGAGGTTTTCAGGGCGATCCAGATCGAACATCCGAAGCCAGGCGAGCTGATCTCCGAGGTGGCGAAAGGTCTCGACCAGATCCGGCAATGGGTCCTCGATCATCACATCGTCGGGATTCCGTCGGAGGTGCGCGCGACCGTCACGGAAACACCACAGTTCGATCGGGCCACCACCTTTGCCTCGATGGATACGCCTGGACCGTTCGAGAAAAAAGCGACGCAGGCCTACTATTACGTCACGCCGACGGAGGATGGCTGGTCAGACCAACAGAAAAACGAATGGCTGACCTCGTTTAATTTTTTCACCACCGACGTGGTTTCGATTCACGAGGCGTATCCGGGGCATTACGTGCAATTTCTGCACCTCAATGCCTCGCCCGCCACCCAGGTAGAGAAGATTTTTAGCAGCTACGCCTTTGTCGAAGGCTGGGCTCATTACACCGAGAAGATGATGCTCGACGAAGGCTTTGGCAGTACGCCGAACCCGACCCCGGAGCAAAAAGTTCGCGCGGCCAAATACCGCATGGCGCAAGCCGACGAAGCACTGCTGCGCCTCTGCCGGCTCTGCGTCTCGATCAAGATGCATACCCAGGGAATGTCGGTCGCCGAGGCGGCAAAGTTCTTTCATGAGAATTGCTATTACGAAGACAAGCCCTCCATGTCGGAAGCGATGCGCGGCACCTTCGATCCGGGTTATTTGAATTACACGTTAGGCAAACTCCAGATCTTGAAATTGCGCGACGACTACAAGGCGCAGGAAGGAAAAAGTTTCTCGCTCGAGAAATTCCACGACGAGATGCTGAACCACGGCGCGCCACCGATTCGCCTCCTGCGCGAGATCCTGCTCAAGGATCAGGCGAAGTGGAACGCCGTTCTGTAGTGTCCAGGAGCGGGCTGGAAGGCAAAACGAGCATTTAGGCTTCCGAATTTTCCTCTGCTTCCGGCTCGATCAATTCCGGCAACATCGGCTCGGGGTTGTTCGGCGACTCCTCCACCTCGCGCAGCCTTTTGTTCAAGACCCGCGACCGCTGGTCGACTTCGTCGATCTTGTTCGAGGCTTCCTGCAATTTTTTCTTCACCCCGTCGAGGACGCCGCCAAATTTGCCAAACTCCGTCTTGACCGACGCGAGCAGGCTCCAGACCTCGCTCGAGCGCTTCTGGATCGCGAGGGTGCGAAACCCCATCTGCAGGCTGTTGAGCAGCGCCGCCAGCGTGGTCGGTCCGGCAAAAATGACCCGGCAATCGCGCTGCACCTGCTCGACCAAACCGACGCGCCGGATGGCCTCGGCATAGAGCCCTTCCGTCGGCAAAAACATGAGCGCGAAATCGGTCGTCCGCGGCGGGTTGATGTATTTCGCACAGATATCCTGCGCGCTTTTCCGCAGTGCCATTTCGAGGCTCTTCATCGCCTCTTCCGTGGCGACGAGGTCCGCAGCTTTCCTGCGCCATCGTTAGGCGCTGATAATCTTCGATCGGAAATTTCGCATCGATCGGCAACCAGACCGGCGCCCCGTTCTCGTCGCCCGGGAGCCGGACGGCGAAATCGACCATCTCGCCGCTCCCCTCGCGCGTTTTGACGTTGCGCGCGAACTGCTCCGCGGTCAGCACCTGCTCGAGGAGCGTGCCGAGTTGCACTTCGCCCCAGCCGCCGCGCGATTTCACGTTCGTCAGGACGCGCTGCAAGCCGCCGACGTCGCTCGCCAGTTGCTGCATCGCGCCGAGGCCTTGGTGGACGCGCTCGAGCCGCTCGCTCACCATTTGGAACGATTCACCGAGCCGCTTTTCCAGCGTGCCCTGCAACTTTTCATCGACGGTCGCGCGCATTTTTTCGATCTGGCGCGAGTTATCCTCCTGCAATTGCTGTCAACCGCACATCGACGACGGAGCGCAGGCTCTCGAGCCGCGCGGCATTCGACTCCGTCAATTTGCCAGTCTGGCTCGCGACCGTTTCGAGCTGGCTCTTGAGAATGTTTCCGATCTCGGAAATCGACTTGAGATTCGTTTCGCCTAACGTTCGGAGCGATTCGTTCAATTCCTCCCGCTGCGCCTTGGCCGCGCTGGCCGCTTCCTCCCGGCTCCGGGCCGCTTCCTCGCGCAACATGCGTTCCTCGCGTTCCTGCGCGCGGTCGAGCGCCTCGAAACGCTGGAGCAATTCCCGGCGCCGACTGAGCAAAAGGATCGCGCCCACAATCGTCGCACCAACGACGAGCCCAATGAGAGCGGTGAGTAATGGATCCACCTCTAGCGATTAACAGTGCGGTGCCCGGGTTTCAAGCCGCCGCCGCCGCTGCTTCTTTTATTGTCATCCTGAGTCGCGCAGACGGCGAAGGACCTCCCAACTGCAATCCACGCTATCTCGTCATCCGAACGCCGCTATTGCAACTGCGAGGTCCCTCTCCGTCCTCCGGCGGATCGGGATGACAAGCGGGAGGAGCGCCGTTAAAACGAAAGCCTCACCCCGCCATAGGCCGCGCGACCGAGTGCCGGAAAGCCAAAGACCTCGGAGTATTGCTCGTTCGTTAGGTTATCGACCCGGCCGAAAATTGTGAGGTGCTCGTTCCAGGCATATTCGGCGGCGAAGTTGGCAAACGCATAATCTTCAATGTCGAAATTCGGTCCGCCGAAATTCAGTTCTTCGCGCGCGTTGACAAATTTTCCTTCAGCCGTCGTGCGCAGTTTCTTGAACCAGAGATAAGACGCGGAGATGTAAAACTCGTTCCGTGGCCGACGCGGCAAACGCGCGCCCGGCAACTGCGAGATGTCGGCCGCAGACGTCTTTTCCGCTTCGAGATAGGTGTAGCTGGCCGAGAGCGTCAGGTTTTCGATCGGTCTTGCGCGCAGCTCCGTTTCGATTCCCTGCGTCCGCGCCGCGCCCAGGTTCAACGTGTCAAAGAGCCCGTTAAACCCGATCACGTTGGAGAGATCGTTGTGGAAATAGGTCGCCCCGAGGACGAGCCGGTTTCCCCAAAGCGGCTGCGTCACGCCGGCGTCGAACCCGCGCACTTTTTCCGGAGTCAGGCCGAAGTTGTTCCCAAAAATCTTGTCCTGGCTGGTCGGCGGACTGAACCCGGTGGCGTAGCTGGAATGCAGAACGGTGCCAGTCGACGCGATCTTGTAGCTGCCCGCAAAGCGATAAGTCCAGACATCGCCGAACTGGTTGAAATGATCGAAGCGCCCGCCCGCGACGAGGTTCAATCCCTCGAACGGCTGCAGGCTTGCCTGCAGGAAAACCGCGATCTCATTCGTCTGGTCGCTGATGAAAGTCGGCTGCGGCCCGAAAAGCTGCGACACGAAAGGCCGCTCCTGCCCGGCGTCCACCTCACTGTAGAAGAACCCGCTCGTCAGGGTGAGCCAGGAAGCGGGTTTGAGATCGTTTTGATAATCGATCGTGAACCGCTTGAAGAGCGCGCGGGTCGGCCCGACGAAGCCGTCGTCGTTTGGATCGTTTACCTGCCGTTCGTGATCGTAGCTCACGATCAGCTTGTGCTCCCACCATTCGAACCGGGCGGTAATCGAGATGCGGCGCGAGCAGCCAGCGCTCGGTCAGGAAATTATCGAATCGTTTCGGGGTGAAGATCGTATTCGGATTACCGGCGTCGCTCAGCGAATAGGTCGAGAGCAGGCTAAGGCGCAGTTGGTCGTTAGGTGACCAGCCGAGATTGGCGATCGCACTGGTGTTTCGATACTGGTTATTCGGCCGCGCGTTGTCGGTATCGAGCCGGCTCGCCCCTAACGAGTAATCGAACTGCTGCCAGCTCCCGGAAGTTTGGAGCGATTCCCGAAAGGTCCCGTAGGAGCCGGCTTCCGCGCTGATCGAGCCGGAAGGCGGACCGCTTCCTTCTTTCGTGAAAATCTGGATCACCCCGGCCAGTCCGCGCGGGCCATAAAGCGTGCTCTGCGGACCGCGCACCACTTCGATGCGATCGATGTTGTCGGTCGTCAGGTCGGCGAAATTGAAGAGTCCGGCCAGCCCCTGATTGATCGGGATGCCATCGAGCAAAACCTGCGTGTGCTCGCTTTTCAGCCCGCGGTTGAAGACCGAGGTCAGTTGGCCGGGCGCGCCGCTTTGCACGACGGATAAACCGGGAATCTCGCGCAGCGCATCGGCGACGCGCTTGATCTGTTTTTGTTCGAGATCCTCGGCGGTGATGACACTCACGCTTGCCGGCGTTTCCTCTTCCGGGATCGGAACGCGCGTTGCGCTCACGACCAATTCCTGCGTTTGCGGCGCGGGCGGAGGAATGGTTACCGCATCCTGCGCCACGACAACCCAAGGCCTCGCCAACAGGCCAAGCCCGACCACCAACAGCCACCGCCACTTTGGACGATTTAACATTACACCTGCCTCCATAAAACGAGAGGCGGACGCGTCACTTGCCAGCGGCTGGTCCACAACTCTCACTCTTCTTTTCTGCGAAGAAGTTTTGTCGCGCCGATCTCTGCTGGAGCCGGAGTCGGTGACTCCGGCCACCGGGATCACCGATCCCGGCTACAGCGGCACGAATGAGGTGGAGCGGGCAAATATTCTGGCTCCTGGTTCCGGGGCAGTTGAGAGTTTTTGGTTGAGAGTTGAGAGGCAGAGATAAGCGCGACTTCGCGACCTCTCTCAACTCTCAACTCACCACTCTCCACCGTCCCCGCCTTCTTCCCGCCTTCACCGCTTTGCAGAAGTTGAGAGTTTTTGGTTGAGGGTTGAGAGACCGGAGAAGCGCGCTTTCGCGCGTTTTTCTCTCAAACTCTCAACTCTCATCTCTCTCAACTTCACCAACGATTGGCCATGGGAAGTCGTCCCCAGTTACAGCAGCGCAACTGCTCCCGGTTTCCACGGGATTTCTCGCGCCGTTCCACTGATCAAACTCGCAAAGAACTGGCCGACAAGTAGCGGCTTGCGCTTCCGCGCTCAAGATTTATCTGTCACCTTCCTCGAAACTGCGCGCCGTGAACTCAAAAACTCCTCATTTCCTCGTCACCGGCGGCGCCGGCTTCATCGGCTCCAATCTCACCCTCGCTCTGCAGGAAAAACATCCGGCGGCGCGCCTGACCGTGATCGACGATTTTCGCTCGGGTGATTTCAAGAATCTGCGCGGCTACCGCGGCGACTTTGTCGCGGCTGATCTGTCCCTTCTGGATTGGGAGAAACAATTCGGCGCGGAAAAATTCGACGGCATTTTTCATCTCGCCTCGATCACCGACACCACGGTGCATGACCAGTTCCCGCAGGTGCACGATAACGTCGAGAGTTTCCGCCGGCTCCTTCGTTTCGCGCAACCGCACCGGACCCGCGTCGTCTACGCCTCCTCCGCCGCGACCTACGGCGCGGCCAGCGGCGTGAATCTCGAGAGCCACGAAGCCGCCCCGGCTAACGTTTACGCGTTCTCGAAGGTGATCATGGATAATCTCGCCCGCCGCGCGATGGCGGACGACCCGGAATGGAAGATCGTCGGACTGCGTTACTTCAACGTTTACGGCCCGCGCGAAGCGCACAAGGGCGTGCCGGCGAGCATGATTCTGCATCTCTCGCGCCAGATGAAGGAGGGCAAACGCCCGCGCATTTTCAAACACGGTGAGCAGAAGCGCGACTTCGTTTACGTGCAGGACATCGTCCAGGGAACCCTCCGCGCGCTGGAGGCGACGGAGAGCGGGATTTACAACCTCGGCTCGGGTCAGGCCCGCTCTTTTAACGAGCTGATCGAGATTCTCAACAATTCGTTAGGGACAAGTTTCGAGCCGGAATATTTCGACAACCCGCACGCCCATTACCAGCCGCACACCGAGGCCGACCTCACCAATGTGCGAAAGTCGTTAGGCTACGAACCAAAGTTCCCGCTCGAAAAAGGGGTGGCCGATTACATGCGCTGGTTGTATCCCGCCTGACCCAAGTCCAATGAAAGCCAAACGACGCTCCCAAAGCCCGGAAGAGATCAACGCCGCCCTCGCCGCCAAGAAAGGTCCGGTCTCGAAATTTATCGCGCGAAATTATCGCCATTTTAACGCCGCCTCCCTGCTCGACGCCGCGAAAGGCTACGAGACGCACCTTGCCGCCGGCGGCAAAATGCTGGTCACGCTCGCGGGCGCGATGTCGACCGCCGAGCTCGGCATTTCGTTAGCCGAAATGATCCGGCGCGACAAGGTCCACCTGATCGTCTGCACCGGCGCGAACCTCGAGGAAGATATTTTCAATCTCGTCGCGCACGACCACTACGAGCGGGTCCCGCACTACCGGGAGCTGACGCCGGAGGACGAAGAGCGCTTGCTTTCCCGGCACATGAATCGCGTGACCGACACCTGCATTCCGGAGATGGAAGCGATGCGGCGGATCGAAAAGGTGGTGCTGGAAGAGTGGGTCGCGGCCGACCGCGCCGGAGAGCATTATTTTCCGCACGAGTTCATGTATAAGATTCTTCGCAGCGGCAAGCTGAAGAAGAGTTATCAAATCGATCCGAAGCATTCCTGGCTGCTGGCCGCCTGTGAAAAAAATCTGCCGATCGTCGTGCCGGGCTGGGAGGATGCGACCCTCGGCAACATGTACGCCGCGGCCGTCATTCGCGGCGACGTCAAGGACGTGCACACCGTCCGCACCGGGATCGAATACATGACCTGGCTCGCGAACTACTACACGAAGAATGCGAAAAGGCTGCGTAACCGGGAGGGCTCCATCGGTTTTTTCCAGATCGGCGGCGGTATTGCCGGCGATTTCCCGATCTGTGTCGTCCCGATGCTGCACCAGGATCTCGAGCGCACCGGGGTGCCGCTCTGGGGTTATTTCTGCCAGATCAGCGATTCGACGACGAGCTACGGCAGCTACTCTGGCGCCGTGCCGAACGAGAAAATTACCTGGGGCAAGCTCGCGGCTTCCACTCCGAAGTTCCTGGTCGAAAGCGATGCCACGATTTGCGCGCCCTTGATCTTCGCCTGGGTGCTCGGGCAGTAGGAATGCCCCTATCCTTCCCAGAAAAATTCGGTCGGACGTCCCATCTCCGCCGCCAGGCTGCGGTGAACCGGGCAACCCAAGGCCGCTTTTTCCAAGCGCTCCCGTTCCGGATGGTCGGCCGGCAGCGGAACGTGCACTTCAGTAATCAAGCGACCGATCCGCCGCGGTCCGTCGGCCATTTCCTTGCTTACCTGCACCGTCATCCCCTTCAACTCGACCGCGTGCCGGTCAGCCACGATCGCCATCGTGGTCGCGATGCAGGTGCCGAGCGCCGTGGCGATAAGGTCCGTCGGCGAAAAAGCCTCCCCTTTCCCCTGATTGTCGACCGGCGCGTCGGTGGCGATCACCGAGCCAGAAGGGCCATGTTTCGCGTCGCAATGGAGGTTGCCGGTATACTCGATTGAAATCTGAACCATCCGAGATCATCGGACGCTCCGACGATTTAGCAAAATCCCCAACTCCCGGTTTCGCTTCGAGAATTAACCCTGCCCGAGCCAGACCAGACCGGCAATGACAACGAGAAAGTATGGTACCAAAGCCGCCGCGCCGGGATATTCCTTGGCCATGCGTTGTCCGAAAAAGAGGGCCAGCAGAGCCAAGCCCGCCATCACGACACCATAAAAGGCGATCGTTGGGTCGTGTCGCAGCAGCACCATCAGGCAACCAATCGCGCTCAGAGCGCCCGCCGCCAGTTCCATGATCGTGATCACACTCAACAGTAAGGGCACTGCGCCGGCCAGCGGGCTCTTCGCGAAGTGGCCGGTCAGCCATTCGAGATTGCCCTTCCGGTCGATCACCTTATCGATTGCCGATTGGAGGAAAAGGATGGCGAAGAAAGCCGAGATGAGCACTTGGAGTGTGAAAATGGCCCCGATCGAAGAGTGGAGAGTAAGCATGCGGCGATTCTATACAGCGATTCGAATTTCGCACCAGCAAACGCTGGTTTGAGACGGACCCGATCAGGGGAAATAGACCTTGCGTGCCCGGGACCAGTGGACATTATTGCTGTCCGCCAAATTCGGCGGGCTGCGGGTGTAGCTCAGTGGTAGAGCACCTCCTTGCCAAGGAGGACGTCGCGAGTTCGAGTCTCGTCACCCGCTCCACCTTCCCCGTTTGCTGGGCCATTCTCTTCGGCCCTCTCCGCCCCTGGTTCCGAGCTCCTTTCTTGAAAAAGTTGAATCCAAACCCGGCGGCGGCGGCATCTCACTAGCAAACCAATGATTATGAAAACCACTCTTTTCAGCTTTTTCTGCTCCGTCGCCCTGGCTCTCACGGCGTTGGGTCAAACACCGACCCCGCCTCTCGATCCGGCTGCTGCCGTAACAGCGCCCGCGGCTTCGACGACACCTGATACTTACGCCACCCCCCCGGTCGCGATTGCTCCTTCGACGCCGGCCGCGGCCGTCAGCATCGCGCCGGTTGCCACCATCGCGCCGACCGCCGCCCCTGCGGCCAGCCCGGATAATGATGAGGACTTCGATAAGGCGATTGAAAGGAAGATCCGGAAGCATTTTTCGGTCGATTTCGACGGTGGCCGTCATAGCGGCGAGGACGTGCCCTGGATTGCGATCCCGATCGTTTTGATCGTCTTCCTCACCATCTTCGGTCTCCCCGTCGCGGTGGTCGGAATCATCCTTTATTTCAGCTTCTCGAAGAGCCGCGCCATGCACAAAACCGTCCGGATGATGGTCGAGAAGGGACAGCCAGTCCCCGAAGCGCTCTTAAATCCTCCGCCCGTCATTCGGCAGCGCTCGGACCTCCGGCGCGGCGTTGTTCTCCTTATGGTCGGCGCGGGCTTGATGGTCTTCTTCGGCGCCTGTAACGACTGGGAAGGCGGCGCTTGGAGCCTCGGCATCATCCCCTTCCTGATCGGCCTGGGTTACCTCCTCGTCTGGAGACTGGACGTGCACCGCGATGAGGCTTCCCCCAAGGTGTAAGCTACTTGGGTGCCGCTCAATGATGCCGACCTTGTCGCGCGGGTTCTTCTTCAAGATGATCACCACGCCTTTGCCGAACTGGTGCGAAATCATCAGTCCGCCATCCGGGGTTTGCTGCGACAACTCACCCGTGGCGACCTCGCGCTGGCCGACGACCTCGCCCAGGAGGCATTCCTACGCGCTTACAAGAACATCCGGAGCTTTCGGGGCGAGGCGAAATTTTCCACCTGGCTCTATCGGATCGCTTACAACTGTTTCCGCGAGGAGGCCCGTAAACGCAAAGAACTGGTCGGGATCGATGAAACTCTACTGGAGGCCGAGCAGGACCCACAAACTGTCGACCCCGCCCTAAGACACGATCTCATGCACGCGCTCCAACTTCTTCCGTTGCACGAGCGATCCGCCATTTTGCTTTGCTGCCAGAATGGTTTATCGCATGATGAAGCTGCGCGCGTGCTGGAGATTCCGCTCGGCACCGTTAAGACCAACGTCTTACGGGGTCGTGAGAAATTAAAGAAGACGCTCGCCGCCTGGAGCACAGCCTGACGATGGATCACGAATTAAAGGAAGACTGGCTGGATCAGCGCTTGCGCGAGGAAACGCCTTACATCGATGATGCGGGTTTTACCGCGCAAGTGGTGCGCAATCTGCCGGCGCCCCAGCGTCGGAATTCCTTTCGCGCCGCCCTCCTGCTTTGCGTGACGCTCCTGGCCAGCGGCATTGCTTATGCGCTCTCCGATGGCGGCCGCTTCCTCGTCGTGGAGGCTTATCGTTTCGCTTCGATGCCCCTCCTTTTCGTGAGCGTGATCGCCATCGGCTGCACCCTTGTCATGACCGCGGTGGCGGCCAGTGCCGCCTGGTCGAACGTGCGCGCACAACGTTAGGCAAACGCCCAGTGAACGGACAGCCACCTTTGGCTGTCTAAGATTCACTCGATGAGTGCGCTGCACCTCACCATCAACGACCAGACGCGGGAGGTCGAGGTGGATGAAGACACGCCTCTTCTCTGGATTCTGCGCGATTCGTTAGGCTTGACCGGGACGAAGTTCGGCTGCGGGGTCGGCGTTTGCGGCTCCTGCACCGTCCTCGAAAATGGTAAAGCCCTCCGCTCCTGTCAGCTCCCGGCTCGAGAAGCGGCTGGCCGATCTTTCACCACCATCGAAGGGCTCTCGAGCGACGCGAGTCATCCCTGCCAGCGGGCCTGGATCGAGGAAGACGTCGCGCAGTGCGGGTTTTGTCAACCTGGCATGATTCTCAGCGCCTGCGCCCTCCTCCGTGAGCATCCTGACCCGAGCGACGAGATAATCGAAACGGTCATGTCCGATTCCGTCTGCCGCTGCGGAACCTATCCGCGAATGCGCAAGGCGATTCACCGAGCCGCCGCCATTATGCGGCAAAAGGCGGAATGAGAACGTCGCGTCGCACCTTCCTGAAATCAGCCACTCTGGGCGGCGCCGCGCTCCTCATTGGTTTCGATGGACGCCGCTTATTCGGCGCGGAACAAGGCGCCGCTGCGAAGTTTCAGCCTAACGGATGGATCCGAATCGACGAGCAAGGTGCGGTCACACTCACCCTCGGGAAATCGGAAATGGGTCAGGGTGTGCGAACGGCCCTGCCGATGATCCTGGCCGACGAGTTGGGAGCCGAATGGTCGCGGGTGAAAATCGTGCAGGCTATGCCGGGCCCGGATTTCAAACGGCTCGGCACCGGCGGCAGCGGCAGCGTACAGGGGAGTTGGAAGCCGTTACGCGAAGCCGCGGCCGCCGCGCGCGAGATGCTGACCTCGGCCGCGGCGAAACAGTGGCAGGTCGATCCGGCCACTTGCAGCGCGGAAAAGGGGACAGTCGTTCATGCCGCCAGCGGCCGGCGGATCGAGTTTGGAAAGCTTGTCGCGGAGGCGACCAAGCTGCCTGTTCCCTCCGCCCCCAGCCTGAAATCGGCGAAGGAATTCCGCCTTATCGGCCAGCGCACTTCCCGTATCGATGGCCGCGATATCGTCAGCGGCGCCACGCAATATGGGATCGACACCCGCATCCCCGGAATGCTCTACGCGTCAATCGAACGTCCGCCGTCGATTGGAGCCAGGCCGAAAAAATGGGACGAAAAAGCGGCCCTCGACGTGCGGGGCGTGCGCGCGGTCGTGCCCGTCGCCAATGGCGTCGCGGTGGTGGGTGATTCGACCTGGGCAACGATGAAAGGGCGCAGCCGGCTCGCCGTCAATTGGGACGAAACGAAAGCCATCCCGTTTGATTCGCGGGAGCATCGGAAAAATCTTGAGACCGCTGCGCGAAAGCCGGGCATCATCCTCCGAACAGAAAAGCCGTCCAGCCCCAGTACCTGTCGCCCGCACCCTTGAGGCGACTTACTTCTATCCCTTCTACGCCCATGCTCCGCTCGAGACGATGAACTGCGTGGCCGCCGTCCAGCCTAACGAGTGCGAGCTCTGGGCTCCAACTCAGGCTCCAAATGGATTGCAACAAGAGGCAGCGGCCCTGCTCAAACTGCCTCTCGAGCGGGTGAAAGTACACGTCACTTCAATTGGGGGCGGTTTCGGTCGTCGCCTGGCGATTGACTACGCCCTTGAGGCGATCGAAGTTTCGCGCGCGATCAAAGCGCCCGTCCAAGTTCTCTGGACGCGACCGGACGACACTCGCCACGGCCACTTTCAAGCCGCTTCGGTGCATCGGCTAAGTGGTGGATTCGATGAGGGCGGCGCGCTCGTGCGGTGGCGACACACCAAGGCGGGGTCGTTGCACAATCTGGGCGGAGTCGAAAAGCCACCCACGCCTAACGACGCTCCCTTTTACCAGGGATATGCCTGGGGCGTTTACGATCTGCCCTACGCGGTTCCGGATTTGGAGATGGCCTACGTCCCAGTCGATCTGCCGGTAGCGCACGGACCGTGGCGTGCCGTCTTCGCCCCCGGCAGCGTGTTTGCGCGCGAATCTTTTATCGACGAACTGGCGCACGCCCAGTCGGCTGACCCGCTCGCTTTTCGCCTCAAGCTGCTGCAAGGCGACGAACCCCTCCAAGCGGGTGACATAACGATCGACCGTCGACGCCTGCGTCGGGTTTTGGAAACAGTGCGGGACCGCTCTGGTTGGAACTGGAATCAAAAAACGAAAGCCGGCGAAGGTCGCGGCATCGCCTGCAATATCTACGATGCCAACACTCACATCGCCTACGTGGTCGACGTGGAGGTGAAAAACGGCCAAGTCCGGGTAAGGCGGGTTGTAGCTGCGGTCGATTGCGGGCTGGTGATCAATCCGATTGGCGTCGAACAGCAAATTGAAGGCGGCATCATTTGGGGCCTTTCCTCGACCTTAAAGGGCGAAATCACCTTTCGCCAGGGTGCGGCCGAACAGCAGAACTACGCCGACTACGAGGTAGCCCGAATGCAGGACGCGCCGGTCATCGAGACACATCTCGTGGCCAGCAAAGGGGAGCGTCCCTTCGGTCTGGGCGAACCGCCGGTGCCGCCGATCGCGCCCGCCATCGTTAACGCCATCTTTGCCGCGACCGGAAAGAGGCTGCGACGCCTGCCCATCCGGCCGCAGGATTTGGAAGGATAATCTCCGCGTTAGGGCAGGCTGGCCAGGATGCCGCGCGCTTCGTCTACATCCCGCGTAATCTGGGCACGCAAGGCAGCCAGGCTCTCAAACTTTCGCTCCGGACGCAGGTAACGGAGGAAGCGCAGCTCAATGTCTTCGCCGTATAAATCACGATCGAAATCAAAGAGATGGAACTCCAGGACGCGTTGTGGCGCACCGTCCGCAACTGTCGGCCGGACACCGAGATTGACCACTCCGCGAACCCTCTCCCCGCGCAGCGTTCCCTGCGCAACATAAACGCCGTTAGGCGGAAATTGCTCGCTGTGCGCGCTCAGGTTGGCGGTCGGGAAGCCGAGTCTGCGTCCAACATGCTGTCCCTCCTCGACCGTGCCGAGGACGGTGTAGTCGCGCCCCAGCATTCGCGCCGCCGCCGCGAAATCACCCGTCTCGACCGCTTTGCGGATGGCGGTGCTGCTCACGATGGTCCCGTTCGAGGTTACCGGTTCGACTCCGACAACGTTGAAACCCGATTCGGCGCCCAGTCTTTCCAGGAGGGCGAGATTCCCGCCCCGATTTTTTCCAAAGGACCACTCCTGCCCCACGCAAATCTCACGCAGAGGCTTGGCCGAAACGACCAGCCGCCTAACGAACTCTTCCGGTGCGGTCGCCGCGAATTCGCGATCAAAGGTGAGGACGAGCAAATGCGAGACGCCGAGGGCGCGGATAAGGGCGATCTTGTGCTGGGTGGCGGTGAGCAGACGCGGACTCTCCTGGGGGCGGAGAATCTTGGCGGGATGTGGGTCGAAGGTCACCACCACCGCTGTCCCGCCTGCGTCTTCGGCATGACGAACGGCGTTGGAGATGACCGCCTGATGCCCGAGATGGACCCCATCGAAAACGCCGATCGCGAGGAAAACCGGACCGGGTATCTGGGCCAGCTCCGGAATTGACCGCAGGACGCGCATATCTCAGGCCCGAGCGTCTCTTCCCCAGCCGACTGAAGACACTAGACCATCACACCTCATCGTCGTTAGGCGCCACGCATCCGGGAGACTTCCGGAAGGGTGAGGATTTTCTCTAGAATATCGACCGGCGGCGAATTCCTGATCGCATCCACAGTCACGGCCCGCGCCAGATCGAAACGTCCCGAGCGCGTGCGGCGCAGCTCCTGGAGGTGGGCCCCACAGCCCAATGTTTCGCCGATGTCGTGCGCATAGGTCCGCACGTAGAAGCCCTTACTGCACATGACCGTGAAGTCGATCTCCGGCGCAGCAATCCGGTCAATACTGTAGCGATAGACGTGCACCAGCCGCGGCTCGCGTTCGACCGTTTTCCCCTGTCGCGCCAGCTTGTAGAGTGGCACGCCACCCTGTTTGATCGCCGAGACCATCGGCGGCATTTGGTAAAAATCGCCGCGGAACTTGTCGAAGGCGGCCCTGACTGTTTCCTCGTTTAACTCCGGGACCGGACGTTCCTCGGTCACCTGCCCGGCTCGATCCTGAGTATCGGTGGCTTTGCCTAACGACAAGGTGCCGACGTATTCCTTGTCCTCGCTCATGAGCAAATCCTGGATCTTGGTCCCGCGGCCGAGGGTGAGAATGAGCAGGCCGGTGGCGATCGGGTCGAGGGTGCCGCAATGGCCGACCTTCTTAATCGAGAGCTGTCGCCTAACGAGGGCGACGACGTCATGCGACGTCATCCCGGCAGCTTTATCAACCAGCAGGACTCCGTCAGGCGTAGCGGTAAGCGACACGTGGCTAGCTCTTGAGCGAGGCGACGGTCGCAACCGCGGCGGCGATGACTTTTTCCGACGCTTCGTCAAGTGGCCCTGGCATGCGGATGCCGGCCGCCAGCTTGTGGCCACCGCCATGGAAGCTGACGCAGATGGCGCAGACATCGGCCCGCTCGTCTTTCGAGCGCATGCTGACGCGGACCTTGCCGCCCTCCAGTTCCTCAAAAAAGATCGCGATGATGACGCCCTGGATGGCACGGAGGTGATCGATCAGACCTTCGTTATCCTCCGGAATCACGCCAAGTTCATTGGCGGTCGCGAGCGGCAGACTGAAGCTCGCCACTTTGCCGTCGGCATCGAAACGCATGCGGTCGAGCAACACTCGAAGCAGCTCGATGCGTCGGCGCGGATAACTCTCGTAAAGCTTCTGGCTGAGCTCGCCCACTTTGATTCCGCAGCGCAAAACGTCCGCCGCGATCTCAAAGGTGCGCGCGGTCGTGTTCTGATATTGGAAAGACCCGGTATCGGTGGAAATGGCGGCAAACAAATTCTCCGCGATCGATTCGTCGAGCGGGAGATTCTGGCTTTGCAGCAGTTCGAAAAGAATCTGACCGGTGGCCGGCGCGATCGGGTCGATGTGGACAAGATCGCCGTAGCGCGGGTTGCTCGGGTGATGATCGATGTTGATCCAAATCTTGGCTTGGCCGACTGCGGCGAGGCAGTTGTCGCCAAGTCGCGGCCGAGTCGCGGTGTCCAATGCGAGAACCACGTCAAAATCTTCCGGCTCCTCCGGCGGAAGGGAAACCAGCTCGCCGCCGGGAGGAAAGAGAATTTCTCGAGCAGTCCCTCTTCGTTCCAGACTTTGACTTTTTTGCCCAACTTCCGCAGGGCCAGGCCCATCGCGATCTGGCTGCCGAGAGCATCGCCGTCTGGCCGAACGTGGCTGAGGACGACGAAGGAATCGTTTTCGCGCAAGACCGCCGCGATCTCCGCGAAAGTTGCGTTCGTTAGGCTCTTTGGTGGCTCGATCGTGGTGGTATTCATGATTGGTCGTCGCTGGGCGGAGGTTCAATTTCCTGCATGATCTCGAGGACGCGGGAGCCGCGTTCGATCGAATCATCGAGGTGAAAGACGAGATGAGGCGTGTATTTCAAAACGACATGCTTCGACATTTCGGCCTGGAGGGCGGCCCGATTCGCTTCCAGCTTGGGCAAGACGTCTTTCCGGCCATTGCCGCCGAGGACGCTGACGTAGACATGAGCCGACTTGAGATCGGGCGTGACGTCGACCTGATTCACGGTGACGAGCGAATTCTCGAAAGTCAGCTCCCGGACGATAAGCGCGCTCAACTCCCGTTTGAGGAGTTCGTTAACGCGAAGCAATCGATGTTTCATGTGGTAGACGCAAGCTTCCAGCCTGCCTGGATCAAACTCGCAAGCTGGAAGCCTGCGCTACAGTTTCTGCGCGACCTGCTCGAGCTGGTAACACTCGATGATGTCGCCGACCTGATATTCGCTGAAGTCGCCCAGCTTGATGCCGCACTCGAGGCCGACGCGCACTTCTTTCACGTCGTCCTGGAAACGACGCAGGGTGGAGAGCCCTCCATCGTAAACCGGCTGGCGGCGGCGGAGGACGCGGGCCCGCGCGGTCCGGCTGATGCGGCCGTCGGTAACCAGGCAGCCAGCGACGATTCCGCGGCTCAGTTGGAAGACCTGTTTCACTTCGGCGTGACCGATAACGGTCTCGCGATGCTCCGGATCGAGCAGTCCGGCCATCGCTTCCTTCATCTGGTCGATCAACTCGTAGATGATGCTGTAAAGCTTGACCTGCACGCCTTCGCGCTTGGCCGCGCCGACGGCGTTGCTTTCGACCTTGACATTGAACCCGACGACGACCGCGTTGGAGGCGCTGGCCAGCAGGATATCGGACTCCGAGATCGGCCCGACCCCGGCGTGAATCATTTCGAGATCGATCTTCTTGCTCTGGATCTGGCCTAACGACGCCGACCAGCGCTTCGAGCGAACCCTGGGCGTCGCACTTCAGGACGAGCCGCAGCACTTTTTTGCCATCGGCCGCTTCGAGCAGGCTTTCGAGGGTGGCGCGTTGCGGCACGCTCAGCTTCTCGGTGCGCTTGGGCAGCGAGCCGCTCTTCGCTCAGCACCTTGGCCGATTTCTCCGATTCCATGACCAGGAATTCGTCGCCGGCGTTAGGCAAGCCGGTAAAACCGAGAACCTTTACCGGCGTGGACGGTCCGGCTGCCTTGATCGGCTTGCCGCGATCGTCGATCAGCGACTTCACTTTGCCGCCGAAATCGCCGCAGATGAACGGCTCGCCGACTTTCAAGCGTGCCCATCTGCACGATGACCGTCGCGGTCGGCCCGCGGCCGGCTTCGACCTGCGCTTCGATGACCGTGCCGCGCGGGGTCGCGGTCGGTGAAGCTTTCAGTTCCATCACTTCCGCCTGCACCGCCATCATTTTCGAGCAGCTGATCGATGCCGGTGCCCTTGGTCGCGGAGACCGGCACCGCAATGGTTTCGCCACCCCAATCTTCCGGGGTAAGGCCGTGCTCCTGCAGCTGTTGCTTCACCCGATCAATGTTCGCACCGGGCAGATCGATCTTGTTGATCGCGACCATGATCTTGACGTGCGCGGCGGCCTTCGCGTGATTGATCGCTTCGATCGTTTGCGGCATAAGTCCGTCGTCCGCCGCGACCACGAGGACGACGATATCGGTCACGTTAGCACCGCGCGCGCGCATCGCGGTAAAGGCGGCGTGGCCCGGAGTATCGAGGAAAGTGATGCGGGTGCCTTTGTAATCGACCGTGTAGGCGCCGATGTGCTGGGTGATACCGCCGGCTTCCCCCGCCGCGACGCGAGTCTTGCGGATCGCATCCATGAGTGACGTTTTGCCGTGGTCGACGTGGCCCATGAAGGTAATAATCGGGCGCGCGGAGCTTGAGTTCTTCTTCCTTCTCGATGACGGGAGGCGGCGGTGCGACCACCACTCTCGACCTTGTGGACACCCCCGCCTTTTTCGCGGCGCTCCATCTCGAAGACGAAGCCGTGCGCTTCGCAGATCTTCGTCGCGACGTCAGGCTCGACGGTCTGCTTCTGGTTCACGAAAACCTTGAAGTCGTCCATCAGCTCCTTGATGAGCTGGAAATTTTTCACCCCAAGCTGGGTCGCCAGATCCTTGACGATGATCGGCGGCTTGATGTGAATGATCTTGCGACCGTCCTCGGTCTCGAGTCTCCACTTCCCCTGCCTCCTGGGGTCGGCTGGTGCACTCGACCACCGGACGGTGTCTCGGTCGCGCAGCTGGGTCGGGCGCAGGCGAGGGAGTGGCGCGGATGCGGGAAATAGGGGGAAGAACGGTGTCGTTTAGCGGCCTCGTCGTCCGCCGGAGTTCGTTTCGGCTTCGGGTCTGCGGATCGATCAGAGAAACACTCTCAACGACGCGTCTTGGCAGCAGGCTCAGTTGCAGCGGACTGAGCGGGAGCTGGCTTCCTGGCCGTGATAGGAGCAAAGGCAGACTTGGTGGGCATGGTTGCAGGCCTGGCCGCAGTTTTCGCTGGTGGCGCGGCGGTCGACGCGGGAGTGGCTGCGCTGGGGCTTGGTTGCGAAGCGCCGGTGGGCTCGGAAGCTGAGCGTTTTCCTTGGCTCTGGCCGCTTTTGACGCTTGGCCGCGGTGCGGAACGTGACGACGACTTAGCAGGGCGGCGGCTTGGCCGTCTTTGCGGGCCGGCGGTTTGCTCGCCGCGGTTTTGCTGTCGTCGTTTTCGTTGGCATTCAGTTTCCTTAAAATGTTGCTCATGGCCGGGAGCGGTTAAGCCTGGCCATGTTAGGGAGCTACTTCTTCTCGATGGACCGCCTCGTGAATTTCCTGCGCCTTCTCTTCTTCCACGCCGAGGATATCCACCAAATCCTGCAACTCAGCGTCGCGCAAGTCCTTCCAAATTGGTAAAGCCGGTTTTGACCAGGGTCATCGCCTGCTCTTCGCGTGATCGGCAAGCGACGTCGGCCAGGGTCTGGGCGGCATGGGCCACCTTTTGTTCGACCGCGGTGGTCGCCGGAGTGTCCTTTTCGATATTGATTTCCCACCCGGTCAGACGGCGACGTCAGGCGCGCGTTCTGGCCTTTCTTTCCGATCGCGAGCGAGAGCTGATCTTCGTCCACCGAGATCTGCACGCTCTTCTTCTCGAGGATCGAAAACGAGATTTTTCACCTTGGCCGGCTTGAGCGCTTCCAGAACGAAATCCTTTCGGATCGGAACTCCAGCGAATGATGTCCACCTTCTCGTTGTTCAGCTCGCGCACGATGTTCTTCACCCGCGAACCGCGCATGCCGACGCAGGCGCCGACCGGATCCACTTTCGTCGTTCGCGCTCCAGACCGCGATCTTCGTGCGATAACCGGCTTCGCGGGCAATGCCGCGGATTTCCACCGTGCCGTCGGCGATTTCGCTCACTTCGAGTTCGAACAGGCGCCTAACGAAATTCGGATGGCTGCGGGAGACGATGATCTCCGGTCCGCGAATGCCGTTTTCCACCGCCACCACATAGGCGCGCAGCCGGTCCCCGACATTGTAATCCTCCACCACGACGCGTTCGCGTTGCGGCATGATCGCTTCGAATTTCCCGAGATCGAGAATGACGTCGGAGCGATCGAAGCGCCGCACCGTGCCGCTAACGATTTCGCCGGCGCGATCCTTGAACTCCTCGTAAATCATCTCCTTCTCGACCTGGCGGATGCGCTGCATCATGGCCTGCTTCGCGGTCTGCGCGGCGATGCGGCCGAAATTCCTTGGCGTCACTTCCACTTCGACCGTGTCGCCGATCTTGGCGTCGGCCTTGATCCGCCGCGCTTTGCTCGAGCGCGATTTCGTCCTGCGGATTGGTCGACGCTCTCGACCACGATCAGATTGGCCAGGGCGCGGATTTCGCCGGTCTTGGGATCGATCTCGATATGCAGATCTCGCGAGGCGCCCACGCTCTTCTTGGAGGCCGAAAGCAGGGCGTTCGAGACCGCCTCGATCAGGATTTCGCGTTTGATTCCGCGCTCCCGCTCCAGGTAATCGAGCATGGCAATAAATTCGGCGTTCATGGAAATTTGGCTCCGCCGACAAAAAAGAGTGGGACACCAGCTCCCACTCCAATCCAGCAACGGACTAGCCGCAGACGATACTTTTGGGTAAGCCCCTCGTCAAGCCGCGCTTGGGAGGCGAAGGATCGGCGCAACTGACCATTTGCTCGCGGAAGGCGCAGAGAACGCTGGAGTTCGGGATTATCTTTCTCCGCGCCCTCTGCGTTCTCTGCGGTTACAATCCGCCCATGTCGCGGGCGCGTGCGTTTCCTTTGGTGCTGTTGATCTGGGCGGCAATTTATCTGCCCCGGCTTGGCTCTCTAGAATTGAAAAGCGAAGAAGGGCGGCGCGTTTTGCCCGCGGTAACGATGCTGGAGTCCGGGAATTATCTCGTCCCGCAAGTCGGCAGCGACCCCTATTTTCGGAAACCGCCCCTGGTCAACTGGCTGGTGGCGGCTTCGTTCAAACTCTTCGGAGTGCGCAACGAATGGGCCGCCCGACTGCCGTCCGTCCTCTGCGTGCTCGCCGTCGCGCTTGCCTTCCTGGCCGTCGCCCGTCGCCCGCTGGGCCCGAATGGTTCGCTCGTCGCAGCGTTGATCTGGCTGACGAATTTCGGCCTTCTCGAAAAGGGTCGCATGATCGAGATCGAAGCGCTCTACGTCTCGCTGACCGCGCTGGCCTTCATCTATTGGCTGAGTTGGTGGAACGAACCGCGCCGCCAGTGGCTGGCTTGGATAGTACCGTCGATTTTTCTGGGCCTCGGCCTGCTCGCAAAAGGTCCGCTCAACCTGCTTTTCTTTTATGCGGTCGTCATTGCAGTGCTGTGGCAGGCAGGCGAGTTGCGCCGGCTGCTGGAGTTGGCCGCATTTGCGTTGGCCTCGTTATGATGCTGGGAATCTTTGCGGCCTGGGCTGTCCCTTGTCTCATCGCAGTGCAGGAAGACCGACATCGCCAAAGATCTGGTCGCGACAATTTTCAGGGCGCGTCTCCGGCGAAGATTTCAAGTTCTTCGACTGGCTGCTCAATATCCCGCGCGGGATCGGGTATCTGCTCCCGTGGGTGGCGCTTTTTCCCTTCGCACGCTTCACCAAGTTATCCGATGAAGCCGAGCGCAAATTTGCGCGCGCACTGGCCGTTGGAGTGGCCATCCCGTTTGTCATTATCAACCTGCTGCCGGGTGCGTTGCCGCGCTACACCATGCCTTTGCTCGCTCCGGCGATCTGGCTGCTCGCCCTGCTGATTCGTGAACACGCTTTGCGCTGGCCGATTCAGCTCCGTCGAGCCGTTACCTGGACGACCGCCGCGGTCATAGTCGCCATGCTGATCTACTCGCTCGCCATCATTCCTCGTCTCCAGAACCGGGCCAAGGTGCGGCCCATTGGGAACGCCATTACCGGCGCCATTCCGCCTAACGAAACGCTTTACGCAGTCGATCCCGATTACCAGCCATTTCTCTTCTACCTTCAGCGTCCGATCATCTACGTCGATCACGTGCACGAATTGCCAAACGACGCGCGCTTTGTGCTCGTCCAGCCCCAGAAGGAGGCGGAGGCCGAAAATTCCACTCAGTGGGCCCCACGCCGCGCCCGGCCGATCCTGCGAGAGAAAGATTACCGCGGGCACCGGGTGATCCTGCTGCAAGTCGCCGAAACAGATTCACGCCCGCTCTAGCGGTCTGGCCGTGAATTGACAAACTGGCGCCGGCGGATTCGTTAGCATGCTAACCAATGCCCGCAATCGAATACGACCTCGAAAAAATCGGCATGTGCCTGACCGGCACCGCCCGCACCTGGCGCAACCGCCTCGACGAACGCCTCCGCCCACTCGGCTTGAGCCAGGGTAAATGGATGACTTTGGTACACCTGGCCGCGACCGAGACCACGCTCACTCAACGCGAGCTGGCCGCCCTGGTCGGGATTGAAGAGCCGACCCTTGCCGGCATCTTGCATCGACTGCAAAGCGACGGCTGGATCGAGCGCAAGGAATCGGCCAAGGATCGACGCTGCAAGACAGTCCATCTGCGCCGCAGCGCGAAGCCTGTCATCGAGCAAATTTATGCCACCGCCCGCGAACTCCGGCATGAGCTGCTCGCTGATATTCCGATGGGCGATCTGCAGATCTGCATGGCGGTTCTCGCGCGCATTAGGGAAAAGGCTGAAATTGTTTCGACGAATTCCAGTTCCGGCGGTCCAACCATAAAGCGCAACGGAACGAGCAAGGCGTCAAAGGTGCTTCGAACCGGTTGCGGGATGATCACTTCGACAAATTCCCATGCTGCCTCTGCGCCACCGCTATCTGATTCTGGCCGCCGCCCTGCTCATCCTGGGCGGCTGCGGCAAGAAGGAAAAGGAGGGACCGCCGCCGCGACCGGTTTCCGTGGCCAAGGTGACGACTCAGGACGTTCCGCTTTATTTGGACGAGATCGGCACCTGTGCGGCCTACGAAAGCGTCCAAGTCCAGGCGCAGGTAAGCGGCCAGATCGTAGCGCGCCATTTCGAAGACGGCGCCGACGTGAAACAAGGCGATCTCCTTTTCACCATCGACCCGAAGCCGTACCAAGCCGCGCTCGACGCGGCGAAGGCCGATGTCGTCCTAGCCGAGGCAAATTTGAAGCGACAGGAGGAACTGCGCACCCAAGGCGTGACGGCCACGCAGGACCTCGATACGGCTAAAGCGAGCGCGATGCGGACCCAGGCGGCAGTCTCGGCCGCGCAGGTGAACCTCGATTACTGCTCGATTCGATCGCCGATCAACGGCCGAATCGGGCTTCGCCAGGTCGATGTCGGCAACACAGTCAGCGCCGGGAGCAACAGCGCGGTCCTGGTCAGCATCGATAACCTTGATCCGATCTATACTGACTTCACCGTCGCCGAGCCTGATCTCCCACTCGTTAGGCGATATCTCGGCGGAGCAAACCTGAAGGTGCTGACCGACGCGGAGGACGACAGCGTTCCGCCGCGTGAGGGAAAGCTTTATTTCATCGCGAACACCCTGCAGCCAGGCACCGGCACGGTGCAGGCGCGGGCCGAAACTCCTAATCCCGATCGTGCCCTCTGGCCGTCGCAGTTCGTCCGCGTCCGCCTTATTCTCGACACGATTAAAGACGCGAAACTCGTGCCCAGCGGCGCGGTCCAAACCGGGCAGAAAGGTCCCTATATTTTTGTCGTGAAATCCGATTCCACGCTCGATCTCCGGCAGGTCAAACCGGGCCAAACGCAGGAGATCTGACCGTGATCCAGGAAGGCGTGAAACCTGGGCGAAACGGTCGTCGTGGCCGGCCAGCTTCAGCTCGCGCCAGGCGCGAAAGTGGTCGTCAAATAAATGAGCAAAGCTCCGCCAGACTGGAGGAGGCGGCTCTGCTGGCGCCGCGCCCTAACGATGCCCAGTCACGATCATAACGGCCACGACGGCGCCAACGGCAAGGGAACGCCGGCCAACCGCGCCCAGGCCAAGGTCGACAAAACGACCGGCACAAAGCTCGTCCAGTTTTCGTCCGGCCTCTCGCGTCCTTTTATTCAGCGGCCGGTTATGACAATGCTGCTGACCGCTTCCATCATCGTCTTCGGCATCCTGACCTACAATCAACTGGCGGTAAACGATCTCCCGGCGGTTGATTATCCGGTCATCCGGGTCCAGGCCAATTATCCGGGCGCAAACCCGGATACGATGGCGAATACAATCGCCACGCCGCTCGAGAAACAGTTCACCCAGATCCCCGGTCTCGAGTTGTCCACCAGCACCAGCTCGCAAGGCAACACCCAGATCACGTTGCAATTTGCGCTCTAGCAAAGGGATCGATGCCGCCGCTACTGATGTGCAATCCGCCATCCAGAGCGCGAGCCGGCCAGTTGCCTAACGATCTTCCGAGCCCGCCCACCTTTAACAAAACGAACCCGAACGATCAACCGGTCGTTTATGTTGCCCTAACGAGTGACACTCTGACCGACGGCGAGCTCTATCGCTATGGCACGACCGAGGTGTCACAGCGGATCAACATTTTGCCCGGCGTCTCCGAGGTCAATATCTACGGCGTGAAGGGAGCGATCCGGATCAAGGTCGATCCCGGCGCGCTCGCCACACGTAACCTGACCTTTGAGGAATTGGCGGCCGCCATCCGCAGCAACACGTCCTACTCGGGTGCGGGTCAGTTCGATGGCCGAAACAAGTCGATCACCCTGCGGCCCAACGGTCAGGTGGCTGACGCCGAAGGTTATCGCAATCTCATCATCAAACAGGGCACGAATGGTTCGCCGGTTTATCTCCGTGACGTCGCGAAGGTCATCGACGGAGTGGAAAATGAGCGCCTCTCCCGGCACTTTTTCGCGCGCGACTTCAAGCCGCCCGCTTCGGTCATTGTCTTCGCCGTCTCGCGCCAGGCGGGCGCGAACGCGGTCGCAGTCGCCAAGTCGGTCCGCGAGCTTTTGCCCCAATTGCAGAAAGAGTTACCCGGTTCGATTCGCCTCATCCCCACCTTCGATCGCTCGCAATCGATCGTGCATTCGCTCCACGACGTGCAGTTCACGCTCGCGATTGCCTTCATCCTCGTCATTTTCGTGATCTTCGTTTTCCTCGGGCGCGCCTCGGACACGCTCATCCCGATCGTGGCGCTGCCGATGTCGTTCTTCATCACCTTCATCGCGATGTGGGCGCTCGGTTATTCGGTCAACAATCTCACCCTCATGGCCATGACGCTGGCCATCGGCTTCCTGGTCGATGACGCGATTGTCTTTCTCGAGAACGTCGTCAGGCGAGCGGAAGCGGGTGAGTCGGTCTATCGCGCCACTTTGAACAGCGCCGGAGAAATTTCCTTCACCATCCTCTCCATGACTCTTTCGCTGGCGGCAGTTTTCATTCCGCTTGCGTTCATGCCGGGATTGTTAGGCCGGATTTTTCGCGAGTTCGCCATCACCATCATCGTCGCCATTTTTGCCTCCGGACTGGTCTCATTAACCCTGACCCCGCTGATGTGTTCGCGCATCCTGGTTGAGCGTGGCCCTGGCCATCGCAAGACCTGGACGGAACGCTTCGTCAGCCGTTACTTCGATCCGATTCGCGACTTTTACGGCCGCTCGCTCGATCGGTTCCTCGACGTCGGCTGGCTCGCCGCTCCCATCATCATCGCCTGTGCAATTGGCGTCTGGTTCTTTTTCAATCACCTTCCCTTCACTCTTCTTCCGACCGGTGACAGCGGCGTGATCCGTGGGTTCTTCATCGTCCAGGAAGGCGCCTCGCCCGATCAACAACGACGGCTGCAGGAAAAACTTGATCCCATTTTGCAGGCGAATCCGGCGGTCGATAAATATTTCACCGTCGCGGGCCGCTCCGGTTTGGGGGCCGGTGTCTTCACCGTCCTTTTCCTGAAAGACGCAAACCAACGAGGCGATATCGACAGCGTGGCGGCGGATTTGCGCAAGGCTTGCAGCGAAATTCCGGGCGTCCTCCCGACGCTCAATCCCCAGCCCGTCCTGCGCATCGATATCGGCGCGACCGGCAGTTCCTTTGGACGCTACACCTATGTCTTGAGCGGCATTAATCCCGACGAAGTCTATGCCGCGGCCGATAACTTGACCGAAAAACTGCGCGATTTCGACGGCTTCGCCAGCCCGCCGCGCTCCGACCTCTTCCGCAACACTCCAAATCTGGATATCAACATCGACCGCCAACAGGCCAGTCTCTATGGCGTTTCCACGACCCAGGTGGAGAGTCTGCTCCGGGCGGCTTATTCGCAGAACTACGTCTATCTGATCAAGCAGGCGGACGATCAATACCAGGTCATCGTCGAAGCGGACGACAAGGCCCGAACCGGTGCGGAGGATTTCCGCGAGATCTACGTGAAGCCCACGGGGGGCGACAAACTCATTCCGATTCGCGCAGTGACGAAAGCGACCGAATCGCTTGGTTTGCAATCAGTCAATCACACCAACCAGTTCACCAGCGTCACCTTCGGTTTCGATACCAAACCGGGCGTCGCGCTCGGCGACGTGACCGATTTCATCAATAAAACCGCGGCCGAAGCTTTGCCCCCGACGGTGAAAGGTGAATTGCAGGGAGAAGGTCTCGTCCTGCAACAACTCTTCGCTGCGCTGCCTTTCCTGGTCATCGCGGCGCTCTTCGTCATGTATGTCATTCTCGGAATTCTCTACGAGAGCTACGTCCATCCGGTGACCGTGCTCTCGACTCTTTTCCCGGCGGTAGTGGGCGGCCTGATGACCCTCTGGATTTTCCGCTCCACCCTCTCGCTTTACTCGGTCATCGGACTCTTTCTCCTCATGGGCATCGTGAAAAAAAACGGCATCATGATTGTCGATTTTGCCCTCCACCGGCTGGACGAAGGCTACGATCGGCGCACCGCGATCCACGAAGCGAGCGTGGAACGTTTTCGCCCGATCCTCATGACGACGCTGGCGGCCCTGATGGGCGCGCTTCCGCTCGCCTTCGGTTTCGGTGCGGACGGCTCCTCGCGACGTCCGTTGGGCCTGGTCATCGTGGGCGGATTGATTTTCTCGCAACTGATCACGCTTTACATCACCCCGGTGATTTATCTGGCGCTGGAGTGGTTCCAGGAAAGCGTGCTCGATCGAGTGCCGTTCCTGCGCAGTGCCCATACGCACCACGAAGCCGAGGCAAAAAATCACGGCGAAGTGCCAGTTCCGGAGCCGGCCGGAGCACGCTGACTTCATAGCCTGGCGAACTCGAGTCGCTTCTGCGCCTAACGAGAAGCAATCCACTCCATCGTCTTCGAGGCCAGTCGATCGAAGGCGCGCACCGCGAGCTCGAGATGCTCCTCTTTCGTGTCCTCGATCTTGTTGTGGCTGATCCCATGCAGGCTTTGCACAAACATCATCTCGTCGGAATACCGGCCCGCGCCACCTCGGCGGCATCGTGTAACGGCCCGGAAGGCAGGCGATGCGACTTCCCGTAGGTTTCCCGGATAGCCGCATCGCAAAAATCAATCAGCTCATCGTGAAAAGGCAGCGGCTCGATCTGCCAGAGCCGCTCCCACGACACGGTCACCTTGCCTTCCTGCGCAAAACTCTCGCTCGCCTCCCGCGCTTCCGTCAGCATCTCCGCCAGCGCCCCAGCGTCGAGATGACGCTGATCGAGCGTGATTCGACATTCCTCCACCACGCTGGTCACGATCCCCGGTTTCGTTAGGCAGGAGCCGATCGTGCAGACTCCGCCGTGGCGATCGGTGATCCGATAAATCTCCGGGCTCATTTTGGCCGCGGCGAGGAAGGCGTCCCGGCGCCGGTTCATCGGTGTGCTCCCGGAATGGGCTGCCTGGCCGTGAAAAGTGATCGCATGCCGCTCCACCCCAAAAGTTCCAAGGACCGCGCCTAACGGGAGGTCGAGATCGAGTAACACCGGCCCCTGCTCGACGTGCAATTCGAGATACGCGGCGGCGTTCTCCAGCTCGCGGCCGCATTCTTTCACTCGCTCGAAATCGATCCCCTCCTGCTGGAGAGCGGCGGGTAGCTTGATCCCATCTTTGTCCGTGAGGATGCGCGCCTCCTCCATGTCGAGATTGCCCGAGCAGGCCGAAGAACCGAGGAGACTCTTGCCGAAACGCGCTCCTTCCTCGTCAGCCCAATCGACCAGTCGCAACGTGACCGGAGGGCGACCGTTGAACTCGGCCTGGACACGCCGCAAAATCTCCAGCCCGGCCAGGGTATTGAGACAGCCGTCCAGCCAGCCGCCGTTAGGCACGGAGTCTATGTGACCGCCGATCAGCAGCGCCTTCTCCGACTCCCCGCGCAAGGTCATCCAAAGATTCCCCGCGGCATCGCGCCGCACTTCCGCACCGGCGGCGCGCGCCTTTTCCTCGAGCCATTTGCGCGCCGTCGCCCAGTGCTCGGTAAAAGCAACCCGCTGGGCACCGTTCTCGTCCCCGGTCAGCCTGCGCAGCTCCTTCAGTTCCTCGATCGTTCGGCCCGGATTTAGTTCGCTCATTCCGGCATCCTAGGAAATGTGGTGCGCGCTCACAACCCGCAACCATTCATAGATCGGCCAGGCGCTCTGGCGTCGCGATCGTGCCACGCGTTCCCTGCTGCTGGATCAGCTTCGCGATCAATCCGGTCCACCCGGTCTGGTGATTGGCTCCCAGTCCGGCCCCGCTGTCGGCATGGAAAAACTCGTGAAAAAGATAACGCCCCCGATCCGCCTCGCCTAACGAATCTCCGGAAGCGCGAGTGAAGGGTCTCTCCCCCTTTTCATTCCGCAGCCAAAGCTTGATCAGGCGATTGGAAAGCTCGTTCGCAACCTGGTCGAGGGTGGAGAACTGCCCGGATCCGGTCGGGCACTCGACCTTGAAATCATCGCCGTAATAATGATGAAACTTCTGGAGCGATTCGATAAGGAGAAAGTTGATCGGGAACCAGACCGGTCCGCGCCAGTTCGAATTGCCACCGAAGATCCCGGTCTGCGATTCCGCCGGCTCGTAGTTCACCACCCGGCGCTCTCCCCGGATGTCGAGCACATAGGGATTTTCCTGGTGAAATTTGCTCAGGGAACGCACCCCGTAGTCGCTTAGAAATTCGTTCGGATCGAGCATCCGGCGGAGCAGACACTTCATCCGGTGCCCGCGGGTCAGGGCGATCAGCCGGCGTTCGCCCATCCCGGGGATTTGCCAATGCGAAATGAGCTCGGCCAGATCCGGCCGGTTGGTCAGATACCATTCGAGGCGCTCCTTGAAGCCGGGCATGGCGTCGAGCAGCGCGGGCTCGATCGTCTCGACCGCCAGGAGCGGCATCAAACCGACTAACGAACGCACGCGCAAGGGCAGATAGCGATTCCCCGGGGTGTGCAGAACATCGTAGAAAAATTCGTCCGTTTCGTCCCAGAGTCCGATCCCTTGCCCGCCGAGGTTGTTCATTGCGCCGGCGATGCCGAGGAAGTGTTCGAAGAACTTGGTCGCGATGTTTTCGTAAACTGGATTCTCCCGGGCCAACTCGAGCGCGGTTCGCATCATCGTTAGGCAGAACATCCCCATCCAGCTGGTTCCGTCGCTTTGCTCGAGCCGGCTGCCGTCGGGAAACGGGGCGCTGCGATCGAAAACGCCGATGTTATCGAGCCCGAGGAAACCCCCTTCGAAAATGTTGCGGCCGCCCGAGTCCTTCCGGTTGACCCACCAGGTAAAATTGATGAGCAACTTGTGAAAGACGGTTTCGAGGAAAGCGCGATCGCCTTTCCCGGTGGCGCGCTGCTCGATCTTGTAAACGCGCCAGGCCGCCCAGCCGATGACCGGCGGGTTCACATCGCCGAAGTTCCATTCGTAGGCCGGGATCTGACCGTTGGGATGCTGATACCATTCGCGCAGGATGATATCGAGCTGGCTTTTGGCGAACCGCGGATCGACCAAAGCGAGCGGGATGCAATGGAACGCGAGGTCCCAGGCCGCATACCAGGGATATTCCCAGGCATCAGGCATCGACATGACGCGCTCGTTGTAAAGGTGCGTCCACTCGGCATTGCGGCCCGCCTTGCGTTCGTTAGGCGGGGAGGGCTGGGCCGGATCGCCCTCCAGCCATTCCTCGACCACATAGTAATAAAATTGCTTGGTCCAAAGCATACCGGCGAGTGCCTGCCGTTGGATCGCGCAATGCTCCGGACTGAGGCAACTTGGGGCGAGTGATTGGTAAAACTCGTCCGCCTCGGCTTGGCGCAGGCCCAGGACGCGATCGAAATCACTAAACGCATTCGCGACCTCTCCTCCGAAAACGGCACGCGAGGCGCGTGCGTTTCCCGGCTCAATCCGCTGCAAACGCAGCCGAATGCTGCGCGTCTCGCCCGACCCGATTTCCAGCACATAATGCGCGGCTGCCTTCGTGCCCATTCGCTCCGGATTAACCGCTCCCGCCTTCCCCCTAACGACCGCCTCGTGAAAAGCGTCTTTCACATGCGGCAATTGATTCGGGACGCCGTAGAGCAGTTGCAGGTTTGTTTCGTTGTCAGTGAAAAGAAGCGGGCCGGCTGCCTCCGCCACCAGACGGTACTCGCCCAGCGCGTGGTGACTGGCTTCAATCACGGCCAGCTCCTCGGAATGGCCAACGCCGACCCGCAGATTCGGCCGCCGCTCATCCGCGCCCCAACTCCAGGTGTTACGGAACCAGAGAGTCGGGAGCAGGTGCAGAACAGCCTTTTCCGGGCCCCGGTTGATGACCGTCGCCTGAATCAGGAGATCGTCGGGATCTGCTTTGGCGTACTCGAGGCCGATGTCGAAGAAGCGATCTTCGCGCAGGACATCTGTGTCCCAAAGCTCGAACTCCGACTCCATTTTCGATCGCGTCGCGTTTCGCCTAACGAGCTCCTCGTAGGGAAATGGCGCCTGCGGATAGCGATAGGTCATCCGCATGTAGGAATGAGTCGGGGTGTTATCCTCGAAGAAGAAGACTTCCTTCACGTCCTCGCCGTGATTTCCCTGCGGGCCGGCGAGGCCGAAGAGTCGCTCCTTCAAGAACGGGTCGCGCCCATTCCAAAAAGCGAAAGCGAAACAGAGTCGCTGCTTGTAATCGCTGATCCCGCCAATCCCATCCTCGCCCCAGCGATAAGCGCGGGAGCGGGCGTGCTCGTGCGGGAAATAATTCCAGGCGTCTCCGTTGGCGCTGTAATCCTCCCGCACCGTCCCCCATTGTCGCTCGCTCAAGTATGGGCCCCAGAGGTGCCAGCGCTCGGCCCGCTGGTAGTTTTGTTCGAGGCGATCTCGTTCCGCGTTCATCGCCTGGTGGATGCGCGTGGCGGGTAGGGCGAGACTCTGTCGAGCCAGGAAATGGACGCTCGCGGCCAGACGAACCAACTCCCCGGCTCAACAAAGCATCGCCCTACCGGGAAATCAGCGCCGCACATGGATGTATTTCCCAAACCAATCGAGAAAGCGCCGATAACGATCAAGGATATAACTCGGCTTCTTGATCCCGTGAAATTGTCCCGGGTAAATCACCAGCCGGGTCGGCACGCCTAACGTTTGCAAGGCCTGGTACATCTGCTCGCTGTTGAGCAGCGGGACATTGAAATCACTCTCGCCGCAGAGGAATAGGGTCGGCGTCTTGATCTTGTCGGCGTGCAGGAAGGGATAGGAAAGTTTCTCCCACACCTCCGGATGCGCCCAGGGCGAACCGAGTTCGTATTCGTAATCGCGAATGTATTGATCGGTGCCGTAGCCGGCCAGAACATTGGAAATGGACGCGCCACTGACTGCCGCTTTGAACCGGGTAGTGGTGGCAATAAGATAGTTGGTCGACATCCCGCCGTAACTCCAACCGCCCACTCCGAGGCGATCTGGATCTGCCAGGCCGCGCTGGATCGCGTCATCGACCGCGGCCAGGTCATCCTGCACATCGACGGTGCCCCAGGCGGCGTAGATTCCCATCGCGTAGTCCGTGCCACGCCCGGTCGAACCGCGCGGATTCGGCAGCACGACCAGATACCCATTGGCGGCAAAGAGCTGCTTCTCGAAATCGAATTCAAAGGCGTATTGCGATTGCGGGCCGCCGTGCGGGCGCAGGATGGAGGGGAGCTTGCCCCCCTCTTTTTCGTTAGGGGGATGCACCAGGAATCCGTGCACCTCGGTTCCGTCCGCGCTTTTAAAACTGGTTTCCTTAACTTTGCCCAATTCCACGCCGGCCAGAAACGCGTCGTTCTGCTTCGTGAGGCAGTGAATCCCGTCGCTAGCCGAGGAATAAATCTCAAAGGGCCGATCCGGCGTACTCACCCGCACAATTACGAGGCCGTTACTGCTCACGTCGTAGGCCGTCACCTTGCGCTGGCCGCCGAAGACCGGCGCGGGCGAGCTGTTTGGTCCCCAGGTCCCATTGAGATTTACCACCTGCTGGAGAGTCTCGGCGCGGTCGTTCTCGTCGATGTAGAAGATTCCCTGGCCGCGCCCATCCCAGTGCGGCTGGACGGCATTTCGGTCCCTGGCCGCGGTCAAATATTTCGGCTCCCCGCCCGCCGCCGGGATGATCGCGAGCGCGTGCGTTGCATAAGTAATTTTCTTCGGATCGCCTCCGTGGATGTAGGCGATTGTTTTTCCATCGAGGCTCCAAGTCGGCGCGCTTTCCCATTCGGGATGCGCATCGGCCTCCGACGAAGTCGTCAATTGGCGCTCTTTGCCACCCGGCTTCGCTTCCATCACGTAGAGGTCCCAATTCTCCGTCCGGTCCGCGTCCTCGCCTCGTTTACTAACAAAGGCGATCTCCTTTCCGTCCGGCGACCAGGCGGGCAAAACGTCGTCGTGCTTCCCGGTGGTCAAGCTTTCCGTCTTGCGCGTCGGGCAATCGAGCAGCTTCAGGTGCGACCAGCGATCGGTGATATAACCATCGGGGTCGTCCTTGAACTGGAAACGATCGATCACGATCGGGGGCACTGTCTTTTTCTCCTTCTCCTTTTGTTCCGGCTCACGTGGATCGGGGTCGTGCACCACCAGCACGATTCGCTTTGAATCAGGCGCCCAGGCAAAATCGTCGACGCTCCCTTTTTCGTGAGTCAGTTGCTCCGCCTCACCTCCGTTGCTCGGGAGGAGCCAAACCTGATCGTTCTCATGCTCATCCTGCCGGCCGGAGAGGAACGCGATCCATCTGCCATCCGGGCTCCAGCGCGGATGCGTCTGCGAAGTATCGCCGAAGGTTAGAGCGTGGTTCTCCGAGCCATCGAAGTTCACCAGCCAGAGATTGCGCGGCTGTTTGTCGTTTTTTAGATCGACCGTCCCCACGACATAGGCGACACGCTTGCCGTCGGGAGAGATATTCGGTTCGTCCACGTCGCGCAGGGCGGCAAAGTCTTCCGGCTTGAGCAGACGTCTGGCTTCTCCGCCTAACGACACCTGAATTGCGAGGAACGAGATGACAGAGACCCAGAAAGCGCGGTGCATGAAAACAGCAATTACACCGGCGCAGCGCGCGAGGCCAGCCTCGTTCCGATCACGTTTTTTTTACCTGGAGGTAAAGGTCGACCTGTTCTTCCAGGATTTCGAGCGGAAGCGCGCCGCTTTTCAGGATCTGATCGTGGAATTCCTTGAGGTCGAACTTGACCCCGAGTTCTTTCTCCGCGCGGGTCCGCAATTCACGAATCTTGAGCATCCCGACCTTGTAGGCACATGCCTGGCCGGGAGAAACGATGTAGCGCTCTATCTCCGCAGTCACTTCCTTTTCGCCCATGCCGGTCTTCTCGAGCATGTAGGCGATGGCCTGTTCGCGTGTCCAGCGTTTCGCATGAATGCCGGTGTCGACCACGAGGCGCACGGCCCGAAAGAGCTCTGCCTGCAGCCGGCCCAGATCGCCAAAAGGATCCTTCGCATACCAGCCCGCGTCCTTGGCCAGCCATTCCGCATAGAGCGCCCAGCCTTCGCTGTAGGCGGTAAAGGGAATGACTTTGCGGAATTGCGGCAGGCCGGTCAGCTCCTGCGCAGTCGAGATTTGCCAATGATGGCCGGGGACACCCTCATGATAAGCCAGGGTCGGCATGCCCCACTGCTGGACTTCGGCCATCTCGCGCAGGTTGGCGTAAAAGACGCCGGGCCGTGTCCCATCCAGCGAAGCCGCTTCGTAATAGGCGCCTGGCGCTGTCGTTTCCTTGAAGGCGGGAACACGGCGCACCTCGCAGCGCGCCTTGGGGGTGTGCAGGAAAAGCTCCGCGCAACGCCGCGTCGCTTCATCAATCAGATCCTGGTAGCGCGTGAGCGCAGCGGCGCGGCCCTTATCATCGTTAGGGTAAAGAAAGCGCGGGTCTTTGCCAAGTGCGACAATAGCCGCACCGATTGGCTGACCGGCAAAATCATGTGCGTCGAGCAACGTCCGCATCTCGCCCTCGATTCGCCCCACTTCGCGCAAGCCGAGCTCGTGAATTTCGTCGGGCGGCATCGTCGTCGTGGTGTTCTGCCGCAGCATGTAGGCGTAGTAGGCGGCGCCGTCCGGTAGTTTCCAGACTCCGTCATCGGTTGTTGTTTTTGGCAGGACGTTTTGGAAATAGTCGATCAGCTTGCGATAGGCCGGGTAAACCGTGGAGCTGACTGCCGCTTCCACTTTCTGCTCGTAATCCGTCCGCTTCGTGCCGCTCAGTCCCTTGACCTTGGCCACGCGCGTTTTGAAGGAGGCGGCGAGAATGTTTTGCGCCGGCGGTTGCGCCACGAAGTCCCGCATTTCTTTGAGTACTTCCTCGACCACGAAGCGCGGCGGGATGATCCCCATTTTCTCGCGCAACCGTAGCCCTTCGAGCGTTTGCTCGAACTTCTTCGGTAACGCGTCGAGCCGTTCCAGGTAGTAATCGCAATCGCGCGGTGCGAGCAGCCGGTGGATGTTGGCCATAAAGCTCGGGAACTCGCTCTGCACCCCGAAGAGCTGGTTGACCGGGTAATCGTAGAACTGGAAACGCTGGCCCTCGACCGCGCGCTGGAGATACCAATCGAGGACGTGTGTGGAAAGACGTTGCGAAGCGGACTGGCGAGCGAGTGAATATTTATGCAGCTGCGAGAGGTCATTGCGCACACGCGCCGCCATCTCCTGTTCATGGGCGGGCGAGACGTCGTTCAGCTTGCCATTGTGGCCGGTAATCCCGAATTGCTCGACTAACCCTAACGATGAAAGGACTTCAGGCTCGGCAAAGAGGAACTGCGCGAAAACCTTGTCGTAAAAGAGATTCAAGCTCCAGGGCCGGAACCAAATCAGGTTGACCAAAAAAACAGCAACCGCGACGACCAGGACGAGAAAGATCCCGAGGAACCACTTCAGAACACGCTTCAGCATGCAACGAGAAAGCCGACGGCGAGCGCGGCGTCAATCCCGAAAGCGCGCCCGAACTGAGCTACTTTGTCTTGTCGTAAAACAGGATATTCACGAGCAGTGCGATCCCACCGCCGGCGGCGAGAAGAAACAAGATGATGGCCAGCCCGGGATAACCCCAGATGCGGAAGCTGGTCTCGACTCGCATAAGCATCGCCGCGCCAATAATGAGCGCGGCCAGGATCAGGCCGACGGTGATGCGGTTGGCCACTTTTTGGAAACCGTCGACCAGGGTCTGCTCATCGATCGCGTCAACGTTGATTTTCATCTCGTTGTTCGAAATGGCGTCGATGATCTTGTTCAGCCGCGCCGGGAGACGCTGAATGAGATCCTTTAACTCGAGCACACCGCTGAAGAGATTGCCGGGCGAGAGACTCTTGACGAGGCGCTGCTGCATGATCTCAGCGGCGTTACGCCGGATGGAGGCATTGGGATCGAAATCCGGCTCAATCGCGCGACCAACCTGATCGAGATTAAGGAGCGTCTTGCCAAGCATGGTCAGCTCGGGCGGAACGCGGATGCCGCTCTCGGCCGAGGTCTGCGTGACCTGCAGGACTAACCGACCGACCTGCATTTGCTCAACCGTGGCGGTCTTTTGCAGGGCCACGATTTCCGAGATGCGCCGAGTAAAAACCTTGTTGTCGAAGTCGTCCTTTTTCTCGCCAATCTTGATCGCGATATTGGCCGCCTCTTCGCCATGGCCTTCCGAGATGGCCATCAGTAATTGGAGCAAATCCTCCTGCAAACGCGGCATAATGCGTCCGACCATCCCGAGGTCGAGGAGCGCGACCCGGTAATCGGCGGTAATGAAGACATTCCCAGGATGCGGATCGGCGTGAAAGAATCCGCTGACCAGGATCTGCTCGAGGTAGGCGCGGAAAAGCTCCTCAGCGAGGGCCGCGCCATCGAAATCCATGCGGGCCAGCGGACTGAGGTCGGTAATCTTTTTCCCGGGCACGAACTCCATCGTGAGAACGCGCGAGGTGCAATAATGATCGATCGGCGCCGGGATAATGATGTGCTCAAACTTCCGCAGATCGGCGCGAATGGTGGTGAGGTTGCCCGCCTCCTGCCGGTAATCCAGCTCCTGCAGCAGGCTTTTGCGAAACTGCTCCAGCATCTGGCCAAACTCGTAGCGTTTCCCCAGCTCAGTGTGGGAATCGAGGAAGTCTGCGATCTCTTCAAGCGCGTCGAGGTCCTCCACCATTTGCTCGCGAATCGCCGGCCGTTGGACCTTGACTGCGACCGGCCGGCCGTCGCGCAAAGTGGCACGATGGACTTGCCCTAACGACGCCGCGGCCATCGGCTGGTCTTCAAATTCGGCGAAGGCTTTCGACATCCGCACCCCGAGCTCGGAGCTGACGATCTTCTCGACCTCGGCGAAGCCGAACGGCTCTACCTTGTCCTGCAACCGGGCCAGCGCTTCGAGGTATGCGGCCGGCAGCAGTTCTACTCGGGTGGAAAGTAATTGGCCGAGTTTGACGAAAGTAGGACCCAGTTTTTCGAGATCGCCGGCCAATTCGTTAGCCTTGGCCGCTTCAGCCGGGGCGACCCGCTGCTCCGCTTCGAGGGCTTCGCTCAGCCCGGTCGATTTCACCAAATCGGACCGACCGTATTTCATGAAGATCCACGCGATCTGACGATAACGGTTGAGGTGCTGTGGTTTCAAAGAGATACCCATGTGGTGTTTGCCGGGATTCCGCATCCGGCATTGTCTGAAACGTAACTGGGAAGCAAAACGGCCCCGTCGCCGGGGCCGTTTTGTCCTCCCTCTGGCGAGCGCACGCCGCCTCTCGTGCCGCTTTCGGCGCCTCGCCGAAACCGCATTACTCGAAGCGGCTGATGCAAAGGAAAAGCCCGCATATCGCGAGGCGCCATTGCCCACACGCGAGGGCGCGCTCCCCAGAAGCCGCGATCCGCAAAGGAGTCAGTATCCTCGTTAGGCCACTGCCTGGTAGCTCACTTCGTCGTCCTTCTCCAGCCAATCGAAGAGCGGGGTGGTGGCCGGATCGAGGCCGAGCGGCTTCAACTGCTCGGCGTACCACTCGCGCTTCTCAGGCACGTCGTTGAAATTAAAGGCCATCCTTTCTTCGCACCAGGCCCGTTTTTCTTCATCGGTCTTCGGTGTGCCGGTGGCATCGACCCACTTCACCATTTCATCGTCACTCGCGCCTTTCGCGACTTCAGCCTTGAAATCGTCCCCCTTAATCCCCTTCCAGCCGAAGAGCATGTTATCGAGCGGGCAATCGAAATGATATTCGCCGATGTTGCCAGCGAGAAGCGCGCGGCACTTATCGAGCGTCCGCCCGAGTATCACATAACCGCCCACCTGCGTTTTGGGGCTGCGCGGGGCTTCCTGCGTAAGATCTTTTCCGTCTACTTTTTGTTCCATGCCAGACAATATGCGAGCGCCCTGAGTCCGGCAAACCCGCACACTTTTTCCGCTTTCGGTGAACGCAAACAGGGCATCGCATCCGATTCCTTGGCATGAGCCAACAAAAGGAAATAATCTCCACCCTGAACAACCTGATCGAAACGCTGAAAGATGGACAAGAGGGATTCAAGCAATCCGCTGAGGGCGTTGATGATCCGCAGTTAAAGACCGTGTTTGACACCCTTTCACTGCAGCGCTCCAAGTTTGCCGGCGAGCTGCAGAGCGAAGTCGTCAAACTGGGCGACCCGGACCCGGAAGATTCGAGCAGTGCCACCGGCGCAATGCATCGCGCCTGGATCAACGTGAAGAGCGCGGTCACGAGCCGCGATCGCCACGCCATCCTGGCCGAGGCCGAACGCGGCGAAGATTCCGCCGTCGCGGCCTACAAGGACGCGATGGAAAAGGATCTACCGGCCCCGATCAAAGAAATCGTTACCCGCCAATCATCCGAGGTAAAGACGGCGCACGACAAGATCCGCGCACTCCGCGATTCGACAGCGCAGAAGTAACGGCAAGAACTTAATCCCCTGGGAGGCGGACCGTTTCGGCGGTCCGCCTTTCTTTTCCCGAACCTGCTTTCGGCTCAACGGCACCTCCGAGACGTTGCCTAACACCTCAGCGAATCACTACTTCAAAGTCAGGATCGCGTTATTGCTCGTCACGCTTCCCACACTATTGGTGGCTATGACAGAAAAGGCACTTCCGTTGTCAGCCATGGTCGCTGGCGGGATCTTATAGGAAGCCTTGGTTGCTCCTGCGACGTTGAGCCCGTTCTTACGCCACTGATAGCTGAGTGGAGTCGTTCCGGCAACCGTGACACTGAAGGTAGGCGTATTGCCAATTTTAACGCTCTTGTCCGTAGGTTGAACGGTGATCGTCGGCGGAGTCTTCACCGTTAGCTTGGCGTCAATACTGGTCACACTTCCACCGCCATTCGTCACCACCACCGAGAAGAGGCTGCCATTGTCCGCCGCGATCGTTGCGGGGGTGGTATACGAACTCGCTGTGGCTTGCAGGATATTCACGCCCCCTTTGCGCCATTGATAACTCAAAGGGCCCTCCCCGGCCGCCTTGACGGTGAACTTGGCTGTCGCACCCATCGTGACTGACTTGGCGGTTGGTTGAGTCGTAATTGAAGGCGGGGCCGGCGAGGGCGTTGGAGTCGTACTTGGGGTCGCCGTTGGAGTTTGGGTGGGACTCGGGGTCGGAGTTGGTGTTTCGGTCGGACTAGGCGTCGCCGTTGGTGTCTCGGTTGGACTTGGAGTCGGCGTCTCCGTCGGAGTAGGCGTTTCGGTCGGACTCGGGGTCGCCGTTGGCGTCTCGGTTGGACTTGGAGTCGGCGTCTCCGTCGGAGTAGGCGTTTCGGTCGGACTCGGGGTCGCCGTTGGCGTCTCGGTTGGACTTGGAGTCGGCGTCTCCGTCGGAGCAGGCGTTTCGGTCGGACTCGGGGTCGCCGTTGGCGTCTCGGTTGGACTTGGAGTCGGCGTCTCCGTCGGAGTAGGCGTTTCGGTCGGACTCGGGGTCGCCGTTGGTGTCGGCGTCTCCGTCGGGCTTGGGGTGGCGGTTGGGCTCGGGGTGGGCGTAGGCGTTGGCACGCCCCCCTGAAACCAGGCGATTACCGAGGTCTTGGCTTGGGACCAGTATTCGAAAGCATGCGCGCTTCCCGTGACCGGGACAACGAACTCTTTGAAATGACCGAATTGTGGAACACTGGCCGTACTCTCCGTAACACCAACGGAGGTAAGCTTATCAAGCAATTCTGGGAATTGGTATGTCTCAAGGCCGGTGCTGTCGTGGGAAGAGACTAACACATAAAGGGGCGGAACCGCGTTCGTTATATAAGTGATAGGCGACGCGGCAGTTAGTTCGGGCAAATGGTTGATATAGTCGGAGACACCTAAGTAGTTCGTCACCAAGTCAGGGAAGCATCCTTCATTGGGAATACAGGGCGCTGATAAGTTATTAATATTGGCAAGATTGTAAACGCCGCTCAAAAGAGCGACGAGATCGAATTGATCGTCGCCCGGTGTCCCGGTCGCCGCCACATAAAGCGCATGAGAGCCGCCAGCCGATCCCCCTGCGGCATAAACCAAGCCATTACAACGGGGATCGTGGCGGGCCGCCCTCACAGCCATTTGGATATCAGTCGTTTGCTCAGGGTAACGCCCGTCATCGACTGGAATGACCGTATTCTGGGCGGGCGCCGGATGACCCGGCGAATTCATGGCAAGGTGAGGCGGCGCTAAGCGATACTCAGCGGCCAAGGCCAGAAATCCGGCGTTGGCGAGATCTTGCGCGACATTTAAGTTGCCTACGGTCCCGGATTTGAACCCTCCAACGTGAAGCACGAGGACCGCCGGATGCGTTCCACTCCCGGACGGCACAAACGCGGTCCAATTTAGCGCGACCCCGGTGGAGGTTATCCCATACTGTTCCACCACTCCCGTCGCAGCTTGGTCTCTCGCCGGGGAAGAGGTCTCAGTTGCACTTTCGGTCGTGGAATCGGCTTGAGTGCCCGGCAACCTACGATCGAAGGTCTCTGGGGTGACTCGCTGGACAACAGAATGGCCCGTATCTGCCACGTAGAGAGTCCCGGTGCGGTCGACCGTTACCCCTTCAGGCCGCAGAAGCGTCGGTCTATTGTCGATGCCACTGTTCTCACCAATCAACGTCGTAACCACCCCCAGCGGAGTAATCTTGCGGATCGAATTGTTAAAAGTATCGGCGACGTAGATGCAGCGTGCCCCATCGACCGCGATCCCCGTGGGGTGATCGAACCTTGCTGCCAAGCCGACCCCATCTCGAGCGCCAGATAGTCCCGCCATGCCGGCCACTGTGGTCACCATTCCCGCCAAATCGATCTTCCGAATGACGTTATTTCCCGTATCGGCGACGTAGATGACTCCAGTGCCATCCACCGATAAACCTCCGGGATAGTTGAAACGCGCGCTAGCACGAGAGCCATCGCCGCTCCCCACACTCCCAGCTCGACCAGCCCACGTGGTAACCACACCTTCTGGCGTCACTTTCCGGATCGTAGAATTAAATGTATCTGCGACCAGAATGTTGCCCTCCCTATCCACCGCCACGCCGTGCGGATAATAAAATTGCGACAGCCCCCCCGCCCCATCGGCGCTCCCGATACTTCCAAGCCGACCTGCGAGGGTAGTCACGTTGCCAAGCGAGTCGATTCGTCGGATGACCTGATTCACGGTGTCAGCGACATATACGTTGCCTTCCGAATCCGTGGCCAGGGCCTTCGGGAAAGAAAAACGCGCGGCTACAGAGAGACCGTCCGTGCAGCCGGTGAGACCGAGCGACCCAGCTTCGACTCCGCTACACCCGGCACCGGTTATTCTGCGCACCGAGTGGTTCTCGGTATCCGCCACATAAATATCGCCGCTCTCACTTGCGGCGGCGATTCCACTTGGACGAAGAAATGCCGGACTTGCCTGGACAGATTCGCAGTTGGCAGAGTCATATCGTCTTCCCTCAGCGGGGAGAATTCTTTTCCCTTCGGATGGGACCGCTCCCATCGAGATGGAGTTCCAGCCGAAGGCCAATAAGACAATAACTGGCCGGTTCAAGTAAGGGAACAATATGTTTTTCATTCTTCTAACCTTCTACGAAACTCTCACACTGAAGTTGCGGTATTGCTCGGGCCGCCGATCGGGATTGAGAGTCGAACGATGAGAGCTGTTGGGCTGGGACGACTCCAGTCAATGACGCGGTCGACAAGAAACGAGGATTTCCTTGTGGTGCCCGACTCCGGACGCCAGGATCACACCTCTTGACTGAAGAATTGCTGGGGTTCGCTTTCGTAGCAGCACTGCACCAGAGCTCAAGGTGGGTGTCTATACGTACAACCACGTAGTGTTCGTTCGGCACAACGAACTTAAGGCTCGGTCCAAATTACGCTTCAAGCACCTCGATCGCGAGCCGGAATGTTCAGGAAGGGAAACTAGAGATCACGGCCTTGGTTTGCCGCAGCGGTTCGAGTTTCCACCTGAAGCTTTTCCAGGATATGGCAGACATGTTTTTCCACCGTTCTGGGACTGAGCCCGAGGATGATCGCTATTTCACGGTCGCGCTTGCCTTCAGCGACCCAATGCATCACCTCCTGTTCACGAGGAGTAAGCTTTGGATCATTGGCCGATTGCGGCGCCGATCTCAAGCCGTTTTTGCTCACCGGAAAATTCACCGCCGTTGCTGGGTTTGATCTGGGGTTAAGGCTCATTTGGGCGAGGATGGCGGGTTTACCCGCAACTGGATATACGTAGATCTACGTATCCGCTTCCATCCTGCGGAGCAATATTTTTCAGTCTTTCGCCCCTGCTATAAACTTCGACAAGACCGACGCGCACCAATTTTCCCGCGAACAATGGCAATGTAACTTTCGGGCTCGAATGTCATAAGTATGGCCGACCGCGACCCTGCCCGTGCCGGTCAGGATAAAGACTCCGCTGTCGCGGCCTACAAGGACGCGATGGAAAAAGCCCTCCCGACCCCGATCAAGGAAATCGTCAACCGCCAGTCCGACGAAGTGAAAATCAGCACACGACAAGATTCGCAACCTACGCGACGCCGCGGCGCAGAAGTAGCGCAACGGGCAAGTTCTGAGAGCGGGCGGAGTGCTTTCGCACTCCGCCCTTTCACCTTCCGACGGAAGACATTCGCTGACGCAAGACAAACGCACGCCTACGGGAGGTGATTCCCCAAGTGAGAGTCAATTGCCGAAAGATCGCTGGCATCGATCACACCATCTGAAACGACGTCGCTGCGGAAGTTACCCCGCCTTACCGGACGCCCGGCCTGCCGTCCCGTCCGCTTGAGGTCTCCCTGATCGACCACATTATCCCCGGTCGTATCACCGATCAGCATGTTTACCAATACGACCGCGTCCGCGGCGACCAAGCCGGCTTTGCTCGTCACTCCGCTCAGAGTTACGCCCAAGGTTTGAACATCTGCTACGCCGGTTAGGTTGACCGTCATGGTTTTGCGCGAAAACTGAGGCGGACCGATGATCGTTCCCAATCCGCTAGAAATCAGTGCATTTCCGCTCACGATCTTATCGGGAAAAGTAAAGATCAACGTCAGGTTGCCGTTGCCGTCTCGGGGTTCGATCCCCGGATTTCCCGTGATCGGGAGAGGCACGTCAAAAAAGACCGTCCCTCCATGTGTTTTTCGGGAGGCTGCACTGACCAATTGGAAGGGCCCGAGCGTAGTGAAATCTACCTCGGAATGCCAATCTCCGATGTTCTGTCCCAAGTTCCAAAACGGCCCCACCTCGTTATTCAGACCGTAAAGAAGCTGCAAGGTGGCCGAATAGCTTTTGCTTGGAAAAAGATTAATCTCTGCCGATGTCTCATCGATCGTTAGCTGTCTAAAATAGACCTGTTGTCCACTACCGAGGTCGATGACCATAAAAGTGTAATAGGTTTCGACATTAGGATCCTGGGACGCGGTCGCCTCCGTCCAGCGAAAAGTAAAAGGCCCCGCCACGGCATTGATCGCTTGAATCTCGTTGTAGTTGATAAAATACGGGATACTAGGAGGCACCACCCTGGGATCAGCGATCACAACGCTATCCGATAGAGTTCCATTCGGCGTATCAACCGAAAACGGAATTAAGCCGGACAACGGGATGCGGTCATGGAATTCAGCAAGATTGTTAAAGGATAAATCAACCTGCCATGCATCGGGAACCGCAGGGTTCGGATAAGTTATGGGAAAGTCGCTGATGGTGATATTCGAGAAACCGGCGAACTGACGCCCGGCCATCTGAAAAGGAATTGGCTCAGAATTAGATGTTTCGAAAAGTGGCGTTGCAGACGTCTGCTTCCATGTCACCGGGAGATAGAAGTAGCCAAAATATAAATCCATTACGGCCGGTGCGGCCGGCTTTGCCGTGGCATCGAGAATCCCCCGAGGCTGGCTGGCGGAAGCCCAGTTCGGGAGGGCCGCTGCGCAAGCGATGAGCAGTGTCAGTAGAGCGTTACGCAAGTGAGAGAGGTGAAACTTTTCGGTGGAGTCATTCTTCATATTTGTCCTTTCATTTGGCTAACTTGGAGGTAGAAATCACGGCGCGATACTGTAAACCTCGACTAAGGCGACGCCGGTGGTACCGTCTTTTCCGCGCACGATCGCGGTGTAGCTATCCGGCGCCAGCGTCATAAGGATCGCGGACTCGCGGTCGTCAGTTGGTGGAACTCCGGTCGCTTCGATGGCGGCTTGCTGCGCATCCTTCCAATCATCATTGGTGGCAATGGTGCCGCCGTTCTTGTCGTAGAGCTCAAGAACCGTATCTTCCAGCGCCCCGGTCACACCTTGATCAGCCAGTTCCGGCCCAATCGCCCGCACTAAAACCTGGCCGGTCGCCCCTCCAAGGATCACGCCTCCGATCATGACATCGTCCCCGGTATCGACAAACCCACGCGTCGAGATGTTGCCCAAGGTCGAAGCCGCCGCCAGGTCCAGGTCGTAGGCTTCGATCAACCCGACGCCGGTCCCGCCGTCTTTCCCACGCACGATCGCGGTGTAGGCGCCCGGAGCCAGCGTGGCGATGATCGCTGATTCGAGATCGTTCGTCGGCGGGATCGTACTCGCTTCGATCTCCGCTTGCTGATCATCCTTCCAATTGTCGTTCGTCACCACCGTCATGTCCGGCAGATGCAACTCCAGGACCGGATCGGCCAACGTGTTGGCCAGCCCAGAGTCGACGAGCGACGGGCCGATCGCCCGAAGGATCACCCTTTTTGGAGAGTTGCCGGTGATGATAAGGCCGCCTACCAAGACATTGTCCTCGGTCAACACCTGCAGCCGGGTCGAAATGTTGAGCAGGTTAGAGGGGGCCGGCATCGTCGAGACGCCATCGTTTAAGGCGGTTAGCGTCAGATGCCCATTTCCGTCGATCGCAAGCGTATACTGAAAGCCTGGTTCAAGACCTTCAATATCGACCGTCCCGAAATCCCCCGTAACCGACGCGGCCGTTAGCAGATCAAAGGTGTCGCCCGCTTGGGGTGCGAAGCCGTTCAGAAAATTTAGCTCAAGCACTGAGCCAGCCAAAAGCATGGCATTCCCAGTAATGACCAACTGGTCGAAGGCACCGGAATCGGTTCCAGCGATGTCCAAGTGAAGCGTAGCCGTGGCGTCTTGCTCGTAGTCGCCCTCGACCGTCAATGTTTGTGGATCGCCGGGAACGACTTTACCACCGGGTTTGACCGTCACCGATCCAGTCATCCCTGAGCCCCCCAACGTCGCACCACTATTAACGGTTACCGCGCTAAAAATGGAGCCGGTGACAGTCAACTTACCAGCCTCAATAATCGTTGGTCCCGTGTAAGAGCTCGCGCCAGAGAGCGTCAGCGTTCCCGTCCCGATTTTGGTCATGGAACCATCGGCGCCTCCGCCCGCCCCGCCATCTTGCATAATGCCTGAAAACTCCGTGTCCAGGTTATTGCTGCCGATCGTGAGACGGTTTGCCCCGAGGAATACAACGCCGCTGCCTTCGAGTGAACCAATCGTAACCCCCGGAGCGTTGTGCAGACTTAACTCCAAGTTGCCATTGCCGAAAGGCTCAATGCGGGCCGCGCTTCCGGTAGAATCCCCAAAAAACACCACCCGACCGCCTTCTCCTCCGTTAGTTCCACCGTTGATCACGAGCGTGGCATTGCCTGCGTTCGAAGTATCAAAGAACCCCATGAAAGCACCGAAAGCGTCTTTGACGCTACCGCCGTTGATAGTGAAACTCCCGATGCCCGCGGTCGAGCCTTCAAAGAAATTCGTGGTGCCGCCATTTGCACCGGTTACCCCGCTGGCGTTGTTAATAAAAGCACCATTTGCAGCCGTCGAAGTGCCTAGGAAATGTATTGTTCCGGGGCCCCCCAGGCTAACCTCGGCGGCGTTGGTCGTGAAAGTTCCGTTAGAAGCGGTCGAGCCTTCAGAGAAGATGATAAAGCCTGCACCCGCGCTGCCCACTTCGCCCCCCTCGCATAAGAATGTTCCACTGTCGGCTGTCGCATCAGCCGAAAACATGATAACACCTCCATTCGTTCCGACAACGGTAGCCCCCTTAAGAGTATACACGGTGGACGTTCCAGCGGCGGCGCTGTTAGCGAGCACTAGCGTGGCTGGCCCGAATCCGTTCGGGTCTATCGTGAAATTCTGAGCGATTCCTGAATTGTTGATGATCCCAAGGCCACTAAGAGTTAGCGTGACGGGTGGACCAGAGGTGATTGTGAACTCGCTCGCGCCTGCGCCAAAAATTATTCCGGCAACTTCGACGTCGCTGGTCAGCGAAATATTTGTTATGGTGGAGGAGGCGAACGTTGCCGTTTCCGCTGGAGAGTTCGGCACTGTAGAGGGAGTCCAGTTACTCGCCGTGTTCCAGTCGCTGGAGCCGGGAGTTGTCTTCCATGTCGCGCTGCCTGCTAGAACAGATTGGATCCCGGGTTGCCAAATCGCCCCACATAGGAAGACGGCTGCGACGATTGATTTCCTTAATCGCGGAGGCGCGCTCGACGTGGTGGCAGTTGCTTGATTATTCATGGTTGGTTTTTCTTTTGTTATGCGCCCGAGCAAGGTTTCACGGGGACGTTTTCGTTAGGGATGAGTGCAGGAGTTTTTTCGCGAATGGCAAGAAGATCTCGGCCTTTACGGACTGATGCTGTAAACCTCTACTAAGGCGACACCGGTGGTGCCGTCTTTTCCGCGCACAATCGCGGTGTAGCTGTCCGGGACCAGCGTCATAAACGTGCATGGGATCTTGTCTATACATTTAACATTTGGATAGGCTCGGTTGCGCAGCGCTTCGCCGCTGGCTAAAGCGCCCACTTCCCGTTTTTGCTTGTCCAGCTCCACTTGCAGTCATCAATTGAAGGCGAAAATGATCTACAGGTTGCGGTGAGCCATCGCTCACCCCGGCACGACGGCGCTGGCGATGTTGCTCGGTTGGCCTATCTCGTTGTCGGCGATGACTCCGATAATGCGATACTCGCGCTCTTCGGGGGTGTCGGGCTGGGCGACGGGTGTCTCGTCGTCGTAGGGGAAACGGACTCGTTTGGCGACGAGGAGCCTCCAGGTCGTTTCGCCCTCGCGGCGGACGTAGATGTTGAAGCTGTCGACCCCGCGCTTTTTGCCCGTTAGGCGCGGAATGCCGTTGATGACCTGGATCTTGAGGTCGGGTTGATAGGTGGCGGGGTCGACCGGTTGTTCAGCGGGTGTGACGACTCCCAAGTCCTGACCGATGCCGAGGTGATAGGTCGGGCTGGTCTTGAGGTTGTTGATGTCGCGTCGGATGCCGGGCATATCGGTCTGCATGGCCTGGCGAAGCGCGCCAACCGCCACGTCCTCCTCCTGCTGCTTGTCGAGAACGGCTTGCGCGGCGTCGCGAATGGCGCCGACGGCCGTCTGGAACGCGGTGATTTGAGCGGCGGTCCAGCCGAGGCCGGGACCTTGGATTGCGATCTGGTCGAAAAGGTTGGCCGCCCAGTCCCGCAGGTTGATGAAGGAATCAGGAACGAAGTCTTTTTTCATGGACTGATGTGCTATAGAGGCCGCGAATTTGTGGTGGCGGCAAGTGTGGTTGTTTGTTTGGCTGTCTCAGTGGGGAAAAGGCGGGGGAGAGGGAACTCTGCCGACGCCGGCGCCCCTTCTGCCGACGAAAGCCAGGGCCGGGGCGACAAAAGTCAGGCTTTGGCCGGCGAGAGCGGGACTTTGGGCGACGAGAGCCGCGCCGGGGGCGGTGCGAATGCCGCTCACACCGGTGAAAGCCGGACTTTCGTCGGGGAAAGTGACGTTTGGGACGCCCCAAGTGGCACTTTGGCCTCCCCTTTTCGCGCCCGAGCCTCCCGTTGCCAGAAACGGGAGCCCGTTTCGCCAACCGGGAAGGCGGGATTGGGCAACCAGAGTAGGCGAGATAAATTTCATCTTCACCAACCTTCTACGGAGAGGAACAGGCGAAGTTTCAGAGAAAGCTTAGGATTCTTCTCGACCTGCAATTGGGAATTTTTATGGACACGTAATTCCACTTCTGAGCAAACTCCAGCCGTCATCCATTGTCCCATCCAGGAAAAGGAGCAGAGCTACCATGTCCGAACTCATCAGACACACAATCAGCCCAACCCAGCCCGCCGATCCCAACAGCTTTTGCCGGCTGCTACCCCCGTCTGGGGTTCGCTTTAACTGTGAGAGTCTCCGACAGCTTGCCTTGTCCATGCGAAGCGATCCGCCCAAAGAGAAGAAATCGCTCCCACCGTTCCGGCAGCCGCCAGCCGCTGCTTATACTTACTTGGGACAGTTTATCGACCATGACTTGATCAGAGACGAAACCCCACTTGCGCTCGCGGGTGATAAGGAACCGTACGCCACTCCTAATCTTGCCGGTGGACGGCTAGATCTGCATCACTTGTACGGTGACGGACCCGGATCGTCCCGCCACGGCGGCTTATATGAGTCAGATGAAGCTTCTTTTAGACTAGGATTGGATTTCGCCGCTTCTGGTGCAACAGCCCAAAGCCAGACCTTTGATCTTCCTCTCAATGACTGCGGGTGTCCAGCCGCGGCGGAAGATCGAAACACGGAGAATATGATTCTTCGTCAAATCTGCGGACTCTTCATGAAGCTGCACAACTTGGCGGTGAGCCAGGGAGCATCGTATGAAGAGGCCAGGAAAAGGACTACAGAGACATACCACTACATCGTTTGCCACGACTTTCTGAAGAATGTTCTAACCACTGATGTGTTCCGCAGGGTAGTGGCAGGAAAGGACCACTGCATCGATTGGAAATCGGCGGGCTTTGCAGTCCCGGTAGAGTTCGCGCAGGCGGCATTTCGTTTCGGTCACAGTATGGTGAGGCAGGACTATCAGGTAAATAAGGAGCACATCGTCCCGGTGTCAGATATCTTCGGTAATCCGCAGAAGGACGGTTCACTTAAACCTGAGATGGCAATTGACTGGCGCACTTTTGCGGACCGAACAAACCGACCGTCTAACAAAATTGACACCCGGCTTGTTCCGGAATTGTTCGCGCTACCATCAGATCAGGCACCGCACTGCACCCTTGCTTCTCCGCCGGCAATTCCTTTGCCATCGGAGCTAGCGGTGAGGACGCTGTGGCGCGGAGCTGCCACACGGTTACCGACAGCGCAGGAGATGGCCCAGGGCATGGGGATTGCGTTGCTGAAGCCAGACGTCTCCAACTCCGACCGTGACCCTTGGGCAAAATTGGCTGAGCTTGATCTCCTTGACTCTATTCCGCTCTGGTACTATCTCTTGTTGGAAGCTGAAGTATTCTTGGAAGAGACTGACATCGAGAACGTTTTCCATAATCGCCTCGGTCCCTTGGGTGGCCAAATTGTGGGGGAAGTAATACTCGGATCCTTATCGTTAGAGGGTTCCCTTACACAACCGCATGATGACAGCGTGGTTCCTATCTGGGACCTCTCCGGAACGCAATTCAAAGTCGACTCCCTGCCGATGGTCGCTCGTGTCACCGGGCTATCAGACAGCTAGTGTTTATCGCCTATCCTCCTACCGGCATGGGTGAACTGTTCTTGAAGGGATGGTGCGCACGAGAGCGAAGCGATTGGGAATGCGGCATCAACAATTCGAGGGACGCGCGTTGCGATCAAAAGGAGGAAAAAGGAGGACGCGGGTTTCCCCCTTGGGTTTTGGTCGCCAGGACGCTCGTTGAATACTTGCTCGAGGCTTCCAAAACGGGGCGATCTCGAGCCGCTGCGAAAAACCCGCTCGATCTACTTTTGCGATTCGCCGCCGATCACTTATGGGCTTCTTTGCCGGAAGGAAAACGAGTGGGACTCGCCGCATCGGAGCAATGGGAAAACGAGTTCAAAGACAGGATAGCGTTCAACTTTGATCCGCTTCTCCTTTCCGGAGCCAGGGCTGAAGGAAACAAACTCAGCGGCAACAGGGCAGCCAACTGCCTTGTTGACACTCCGCGAGGATCTTCCCTCCCGGCGGGAGAATTCACGCTGAGGATACTCATCTCGTATCCGGTACTGCTGAGACTTCTAAGTTTGCAGATGATTAACTGGTGGCGTTTCACGGGGAGCTTCTGGCGTGATCTAAAGCGTTCGAGTTTCGATATGCAAGCCATCGGAGCGATTGATCCCGGTTTGTCGGACTTACATGAAGGCAATCGATCAGTCGTTCGGATTGATATGGACGACGACCTAAGCTGGTTCTACAAACCGCGAAACGGCGAACTGGAACGAGGCTGGTACCGGGTGTTGAACTGGGCGAACGGCCAAGGGTTTAGCAAACCTTTCAAGATTGTACCGGGTCATCAACCGAAAGGGACATTGCTGGATGGAGGGTGTGGAAGCAAAACCTATTTCGAGCCGATGTGAGGCCACCTCGTTTTATCACCGCGCGGGTGCGATCTTGTGTTTGGCAAACGTGCTGCGCGCGGTCGACCTTCACGCTGGAAATCTAATCGCGCACGGAGATCAGCCGATCCTGGTCGATTGCGAAACCTTCCTTCATCCGAGAACTCGTGTTCCCGAGGCTTTCCGCGGCCGAACGCCCGGAATACTCCGAACCGGGCTATTACCACTAACCTCCGGCGGGAAGGCCTCTGTCGATATCAGCGCATTGGGACGTCAGCTTCCCGGCGACCACCGGCTAAATATGGGAACGTCCTACGTTAACCCGGGGGATTTTCGAGCGGACCTGGAGGCGGGCTTCTTAGAAATGGATCGGCTCCTTCGCCAGTCAGCTAAGTCACACAAAAAAATCTCCAAGCTTCTGCTTGGAAAGAGTCTTTTTGTCCGATGCCTTTACCGGCCTACCTCCATGTATGGGGAGATTCTGCGGCGCTCGACCGCTCCGCCCCTTCTCCGTGACGGAATGGAGCGAAGCAGAGTTCTTTACCAGCTTTGCAGCGACGGTCGAGTCCCGCGGCATTGCGTGGCGAAGGAGATCGAAGCTTTGGAAGATGGTGATATCCCGGTCTTTTATCGAGCAGCGGCCCCCCCCTGCTTCTCGGCAGGCGAGGGAGCTGCTCGAAGGTCTATTTGCCTTCTTCGTTCGGCTTTTCCTTTCTTTTCGTATTCCAGAGATTCCAGGAACAGAGCCAAACGTCTTCGAGCTTAAATGAGTCAGGCTTGAAGTCGGTTGGGAAGGCGATTGTCACCAACTTATCCCGGTTTGGGCGATCCTCAGCTTTGTAAAAGCGAACCTCCACATCATCGAATCCGTCGCCATCGTCTTTGAACTGGCCGGCCGCCTTGAGGGCCTCCCAGGCAACCCGATGAGCTTGCTGCGGGTGTTTTGGGTCGGTACATTTTGCCCACATATCCGGGTCCGCCTGAAACGCTTCCCAAAGCTGTCTCAGAGCATCTTTTCTAACCTCCGGCTCCTCTGCATTGTAATCATTCTGCTTTTCAGCACTCATAATCGTATTCCTTTTGTTAATCAGTCATTTCATCGGCTGACTCCGGCCGCGCGCAGTGACGCCACTCGTGTGGCCATCGCTTTGCAAATCTTCATAAATCGCGGGTCGTCACGGACCGCATCAAATCTTGGATCCAGTTTCAAAGAGCGGTAATCCAGGCGGCCAGCTTCGAAGGCGGCGCCCAAATGCTTGATGGCATGCTCCCGGCGGCCGAGGCACGCTTCTACGGCTGCTAATCGGTAAAGGATGTCCGGATTGCCGGGCGCACTTTGAAATGCCTGCAGCGCAGCGTTAAGAGAGCGTTGCAGAATTACAGCAGCTGCTTCTCCGTTTCCTGCTAACTGGTATAAGCGACCAAGGGCAGACTCGTAGGTGACGAGACCGTAGAAGTCGCTCCCTCCGGTTGCGTCGTTGGCGGCCAGAGCACCGTAAAGCTTTTCCGCATCGGGCCAGTTTCGACCGAAAAATTCCACCTCCGCAGCCATCTGCGTGGCGAAGGGAAACTCGGCAAAGCGACCCAGATTCTCGCGATAAATCCTGCGCGCGGATTCAAAATCGCCCTGCAACATTCGGAGTCGACATGCACCCACCCAACCTTCCGGCAAATCGGGATGGAGGGCCGATACCCGCTTGAAGGCCTCATTCGCTTTTTGATCGTCACCAAGGTCCGCCCAGCAATCACCCATGGAAAACTCGTAATCGGCGGGGTGCTCTTGAATCCTTTTCGCGATCTCATGCCAGCGTAATGAGAGATCAGGGCGACCGGTAATCTTCGCGATCGTAGCCACAGAAACGACCGGACCTTCTTCCAATCCCGCGAGTTCTATGGCCTCGATGGCTTGCTCACGGCTGCCGGGCAAATCGCCCTTGGCATATAAGAGTCCGCTCAAGGCGCGGTGTCCCTCGGGCAGGAAGGGATTCAGCTGCGTCGCCTCCCGACCAAAGCGTTCTGCGGTCGCAAGCAATTCTGCCGAGGACCGCGCATAATAGAACCGTAAAACAGCCGCCATCGCAAAACGGGACCTCGCGAGGGCAGAGGACGGGGCGGCATCGATGGCCTTTTGAAAGCTTTCAAGAGCATGATCCAAGTCGGATGTTCCACGCCTTTTCTCAAACTCCAGACCCGCTTGGAGGTATTCCCTTGCAGTCTGGTTGCTCAAAGCCGGGTCGACGGCAGTTTGCTGCCCGCTCTGTTCGTTATTCAAGGCGCCAGAAATCTCTCCGGCCGTTGCGCTCAAAGATCCCCCAAAGGGAAACGAATCATTCACCAGGAGGCGCCGCTGCAGGAGCGCGTCACCGGAAATAGCATCGACCAACCGAATGGAGACACTGAGTCTTCGATTCACCCGCCGAACTGTGCCGCATAGGACCGTCCGACTGCCCACACTACGTCCGAGCGTTCGAAGGTCGCTTGGCGTGCCGAAGCCCGGGCCCAAAGACTTTTTTTCAGGGATTGAGATGACCCTGGCCGGATCTAGCCGCGAGACACTGGCCTGCAGCGTTTCGGAAAAAGATCGCGCTAAATCGGGATTAGCCAGCCCTGTATCCAAATCCAAAAAAGGCAGCACCGCGATCGACCGCCGATAGAGAGATTCAGCGTTGACGGCTTGCGTCAAACGCCCACGCTCCGTCTGGACAAAGACGACAATACCGGCGAAAACAAGCGCAATTGCGATTGATCCGGCGAGAGTCGGATTTCTGCGGACCCACCGCCAGACATGAACAGGGGGCGGGGTTGGGCGGGCGATAATCGAACGTCCCTCCAGCCAGCGCCGAGATCGTCGGCGAGTTCATCCGCAGAACGATATCGGGCCGTCGGGTTCCCGTTCCAGGCAGCGGGTGCAGATGGTTTCGAGGTCTTTGTCGGCAGCGCGGACTAACGAGCGCAGTTTAGGCGCCGGCTTGTCAGCTGCCTGCCGAATCACAGCCAGCGCATGCTCACCGAGAAATGGAGGACGCCCAGTCAGCAGGTCGAAGAGAATCGCCCCCAAGCTATAGATGTCGGCGGCCGGCTTGAGGTTGGCGGCCGGTCCTTCCGCTTGTTCCGGTGCGATGTAGCCGGGGGTGCCGAAGATGGTTAGCGTCCGGGTCAGATCGCTCGAGGCGTCGAGCCACTTGGCGAGGCCGAAATCGCTCACCAGCGGTTCACCACGACCATCGAGCAGGATGTTAGCGGGTTTAAGGTCGCGATGCAGGATTCCCTGACGGTGGGCGTGTTGTACCGCGCGCGCGACTTTCGCCAGGAGGCGGACGATCTCGCGTGGGTCGCCGCGCAACGCGGGGCCAACCTCCTGCAAGCTCCCGCCCGACGCGTATTTCATGCTAAAGAAGGGAACGCCGTCGTCGCTCTGCCCCACTTCGTAGATGGGAAGGATGTTGGGGTGATCGAGGCTGGCCGCGGCCTCCGCTTCACGGCGGAAACGCGCGAGGGTATCGCGCGAATCGGTGTGGTAACTCAAGACGCGCTTGAGCGCGACGATGCGGCGCGAATGGCGCTGGCGCGCGCGATAAATGACACCCATTCCGCCGCGGCCGATCTCCTCGAGGATTTCGTAATTACCCAGCCGCCAATCTGTGTCGGGCATGGCGACGGCTGCCAAGGCCGCGTCAAATTCTGCGGCATCGACCTTTTCTTCGTTTTCAGTCCCCGCCTGCAAAAGACAGCCGAGGCAAAGCCCGTGCGCGATTCGAGAGTTCAGATGGCAGCGCGGACACTCGTCAACCGTGACGCTAAGAGTCGCGGCAAGATCGGTGAGGCCGCAGCGGTTCACGGGACGGGTTTGCTGGAATTGTCGCCAGAGGATAGTGACGTCATCATCGAATCGCTGGCCGCGAGCGCGGAAACGAGATAGCGCAGCTCTTCGTCGACATCGGCATCCTTTTCGACGGTTTCGGCCACCTCTTCCCGGAGCAATTGCCGGTAACGCTGACGCAGGCGATGCAAAGCGCGTTTGATTTCCTCGGTCCCGCTCGCCAGTTCGCGCGCGAGCGATTCGTAGGAGACGTCTTCGCGATCCGCCATCAGGAACCGGCTCAAGACATCAAAAAGCCGGCGTCGACCGCGGACCTCGCATTCCTCCTGCAAACGCCGTAGCGCCTGCTCCACCACCGTGGCAGCCCAGCGGACGTCGAAAATTCTTTCCGCAGGCCAGCTCTCCAAGGCAGCCGAGGGAAGAGTCAAGCGAGAGGGAGCTTCCGCCATCCATTCGTCCCAGGAGATGATCTGCATTTCGCCGCCGCGCTTAAGGGCGGTCGCCTTACCGTGGGCGTCATGGAGAAAATTCTGCAGCGCCGTGAGCAGGAGCGAGCGAAACCGGCCACGCTCCCGATCGGCCCGCTGGAGCAAATTACCTTTCAAGACCATGACAAAGAAATCCTGGGTGAGATCCTGCGCATCGGGCACGGCGTGACCTTTGCGACAGATGAAAGCAAAGATAGGTCGCCAATAGATCCGGCAGAGTTGCGACAGAGCTTGCCGCGCTTTGCTTTCGTCGCATTCGCCCTCGAGCGAGGAAAGTATGAGACTCCAGCGAGTGGTATTGAAACGACCTCCGTCGTTGGCAGCGTCGATCTTTGCATCCGGGGACATCGGGGCTGAGGCTCCTCAGATTCGAGGAGGCGATCAAGCCAATTTTTCCAGGAGGCGACCTGGCCAAGTCAACGAAATGCACAGGAGATTGGATGCCATCGAGCTCCCTCCCCGTAGACGCGGCGGGTGGACGGGGCGTTTCTGAAGGGAGAGCCGCCTTAGCCGGGAGGGATGTAGCCGCCCGCCGCGTAGCTTCGGACATCTTCTTCAGCCCAGGGTCCTTTCGGAACATTGGAGAGGGAGTGCTGTAACGAAAATCGTCCATCGCTACCAACCTTCTACGGAATTCTCCCGCCAAAGTTTCCCACTTTTTGCCAACCGGTGGCATTCCCAGAGGCGGTGATGAGTCGGCTGGGCTATCGGTCAGTACGCCAGGAGAGTCAGCGAGCAGGAGAGGGCACCGTTGTCGTCATTTCACAGTGAGAAGCGCGTTATTGCTCGTGGCGCTGCCGGCGGAATTCGTAATGAAAACGGAAAAGAGGCTTCCACTGTCCGCCGCTACCACACTGGGAGTGGTGTAAGCCGCCTTTGTCGCGCCCGCGATATCCAGACCGTTCTTCCTCCATTGATATTTCAGCGTCTTAGTACCGCTGGCCACGACACTAAACCTGGCTGTCTTGCCCGCCTTGACCGTTTTGTCGACGGGTTGGGTGCTAATGGAGGGGGGAATACGGACGGTGAGGGTGGCATTATTACTCATTGTGGTGCCCCCCGAATTACTCACCCCTACTGAAAATAGACTTCCGTCATCGCCCGCGGTAGCAGGCGGAATGGTGTAGGAAGAGGAGGTCGCGCCGGCAATCTCCGCGCCGTTCTTCATCCATTGGTAGGTCAAAGGAACACTACCCGTCGCAGTGACGCTGAACTTGATTTTTGAACCCGGGTTGACAGTCTTATTCGTCGGTTGACTCGTAATCGTGGGAGGAGCTGGGGTTGGGCTGGCACTTGGAGTAGGAGTTTCAGTTGGCGTTGGCGTTTCGGTTGGGGTCGGACTTTGAGTAGGTGTCGGCGTCTCCGTAGGTGTTGGCGTCTCCGTTGGCGTTGGTGTCTCCGTTGGTGTGGGTGTCTCTGTTGGCGTCGGGGTCTCAGTAGGTGTTGGTGTCACCGTTGGCGTTGGCGTCTCCGTTGGCGTTGGCGTATCCGTAGGTGTTGGCGTCGCCGTTGGCGTTGGCGTCGGAGGGGGAGGCGACGTGGCGAATGCCGCGGCTATAAAGGCGAGCGCCTGATCCTTTACCGTGGGCCAGTTGCCCCACGCATGCCGCGTTCCGGGCAGCAGAATGGACACATAATTAGTGACACCGTTCGCATCCAGCGCTGCGACCAGATCGGGCATTTGCGGATACGGCATGGATTCGTCGTCGCTCTGCACTAACATAAGTGGGCAAATGTCGCTCTTTACTTTCGCGACCGCCGAATCTGCCCGAAGCGTTGCAGTGTATTCCGGCTCCGCCGGGGCCGGGCCGGGAAAGCAATAGTTCTCGACCTTGCTTCTGTAGGGGAAGGAAGCAAGGCTGGTCGAATCTGAAAAGTCGTAGGCCCCGGAAAGTCCCACGACTACGTCCGGCCTATCCAAACCAGTGGCCCCATCCGCGGCGAGATAGACAGCGTGGGTCGCACCGGCTGAGCCACCCACCGCACCGACCTGTCCATTACAACGCGAATCTGTCCGGGCGGCCAGAACCGCTAACCTACAGTCATTAGTTTGATCCGGGAAACGTCCGTCAGATGACTGGCCGCTGATTAATCCGGGTGGTGCAAGCCGGTATTCAATATTTAGCACGAGGTAGCCTGTAACTCGGAGCGCTTCGATCGCATCAACCATGTTGGGACCTTGCTCCGTCGCACTAAAACCACCCCCATGAATGGCCAACACAACGGGCCACGGCCCAACGCCGTCGGGGGTAGATACATCCCAGTGCAGCGGGGTGCCATCTTCAGCGACCGCGTATATCTCTGTTTGAATCTGGGCCCGGGTCTGGGCGTCCGTCAGGTTTTCGCTTAATTGTTGGGAATTGCTAGCCAGCCTGAGTGTTATCTGCGGTGAATAACCCCCGGCCGAGATACTGAGGAGATTTGTTTTACCACTAGCTTGGGCCGTGTCGAGCCCGAGGAGTACGCACGCCATCAGGCAAAGTGCGCAGACAGATTTTCGGAGTGACGCCGCGTTTCCGGCCTCACCGGGGACGGAAATAAATAGACATTTGGGGAGGTACCCAGTTTTCATCGGAGGCTGGCCTTTCGGTTGCGAGTTGGATGTTTCTCGTCTTCTTCGTCTGGTAGAATGGAACGGCCAGTTTCATGGAGCGCGGGCGGGGCGGGGTGGAGGCTGCGATGCCACTCGTTGACCGCTGCCGTCCGAGTCTCCACCTGAAGCTTTTCTAGGATATGGCAGACATGTTTCTCTACCGTTCTCGGGCTTAGGCCAAGGATGGTGGCGATCTCGCGATCACGTTTGCCTTCACTCAGCCAAAGCATCACTTCGCACTCGCGCGGTGTCAGCGATGGAGATTGCGTTTGCTGAAGACTGGCCGGACCCGAAGACGTGGGGTGACCCTTCGTTTCCAGTGAGGGGCGGAGGCTCATTTGTGCCGAGTCTGGCAGCGGCCGCAGAGGCTTGATATACGCAGGATTACGTAGAATGTCGCGCGGTGAGGGGGCACTGCGCTCCGCAGTTTCCGCCATTGGACGGAAAACAGGGCCGACTTTCCCGCTCCCTCGCTAGGCGGGGAGAGCAAAATGCACTTTGAGAAAGACACCCCGGATTCGGACTGTGAGGACTCAATCATCTCACCAATGCTCTACGGGATCGGGGAGGCGAGGTTCTCGGGAGTCTCGGGCTGTCGCATATGCTCGCGAGCGAAGGGAGGACTGAGACGGATTGCCACTCGCCGCCTTCATCTGCTCCCCTCGAGCCCTGGGGCAGGACCTGTCGAACTCGCTTTATCGGCGTGACGAAACTGAGGATAAATGAAGAGGCTTGGCAGCTTTTTCTCGCCCGGCATTACCTCGTGCTTTTCTTCGAACGCATTTCGTGCGGGTTTGTCTCACCATGCCTATGAGATCAACCCAGGAAATTACCCAGCAGGTGCAGGAGTTGGGTCAATGGATCGAGCCGTTGCGCGAACAGGTCGGCCACGTCGTCATCGGTCAGAAATATTTGGTGGATCGGCTTTTACTCGGCTTGCTCGCCAATGGCCACATCCTGCTCGAAGGCGTGCCGGGCCTCGCCAAGACGCTCACCGTCAAGACGATGGCGGCCTGCATCCAGACCGGGCTTTCAGCGTTTGCAATTTACGCCCGATCTTTTGCCCGCCGATTTGATCGGCACGCTGATCTACAATCCGCGCAGCGGGGAGTTCACGACCAAACTCGGCCCGATTTTCTCCAACCTGATCCTGGCCGATGAAATCAATCGCGCCCCGGCCAAGGTGCAGAGCGCGCTGCTCGAGGCGATGCAGGAACGACAGGTCACGATCGGCGACAAGACGTATCCGCTGGCCGATCCGTTTCTCGTCCTCGCCACTGAAAATCCGCTCGAACAGGAAGGCACCTACCAGCTCCCGGAAGCGCAGCTCGATCGGTTCATGCTCAAGCTGAACGTCGGCTACCCGGCCAAGGCGGAGGAGCGAAACATTCTCGACTTGATGGCGACCTCGGCGCCCGATTTGCACGTTGACGCCGTCGTCGCGCCAGAGCAGATCATCGCGGCGCGCGGTCTGGTGAACGAAATCTATATCGACGACCGGGTGAAGGATTACATCGTCGACGTCGTCTGGGCGACGCGGGAACCGGCCTCCTATCGGCTCGAACTCGATGGTCTCGTGCGCTACGGCGCTTCACCTCGGGCCACCATTTATCTGGCGCTGGCAGCGCGCGCTTACGCCTTCCTCAATGGCCGCGGCTACGTCACGCCGCAGGATATCAAGAGCATCGGGCCGGATGTGTTGCGGCATCGTGTCATCGTCAGTTACGAAGCCGAGGCGGAGAGCATCACGAGCGAGACGGTAATCGACCGAATCTTTGCTGGATTGCCGGTGCCGTGATCTGCGCCGCCCAATGCGGGAAAGCGTGGCGCTCAACGGCCTATCATTCCGAGCCACGCAGTCCTGCTCAGCCTTAGAATGAACGAGCCTCACCAAACTCCAGCTGAGATTTTGAAGAAAATCCGCGCGCTCGAGATCAAGACCAAGGGTCTCGTTCAATCCGCCTTTGCGGGTGATTACCACAGCGTCTTCAAAGGGCGCGGGATGAACTTCGAGGACGTGCGCGAATATCAGCCGGGCGACGAAATTCGCGCGATCGATTGGAACGTGACCGCGCGGCTCGGGACCGCCTTCGTGAAAAAATTCACCGAGGAACGCGAACTCACCGTCATGCTGGTGGTCGATGTGAGCGCCTCGGGAAATTTCGGCAGCGTCGCCCTCTCAAAACGCGAGCTCGCGGCTGAAGTCGCCTGCCTCCTTGCCTTCAGTGCGATCCGTAACAACGACAAGGTGGGGCTCGTGCTTTTTTCCGATCAAGTGGAGCTGTTCATTCCGCCGAAGAAAGGTCGCTCCCACACTTTGCGGTTGATTCGGGAGATCCTCTTCTTCGAACCGAAAGGCCGCGGCACCCAGCCCAGTCTGGCCCTCGATTACTTGAACCACGTCGTGACTCGGCGCTCAGTCGTTTTCTTTATTTCCGACTTTCAGGCGGAGGATTTCTCGCAGGCCCTCACGATCACCAGCCGGCGGCATGATTTCGTCGCCATCCGGATCGATGACGAACGCGAGGAATCGTTGCCCGACGTCGGCCTGATCACCCTGGAAGACGCCGAGACGGGCGAGCAAATCGAGATTAATACCGCCGACCGCCGCATCCGAACCCGCTTCGCCGAAGCGGCGCGGGCGCAGCTGGCGCGAGGTCACCCACGTCCTGCGGCGCAATAACATCGACACCATCTCGCTCCGCACGAACGACGATTATTTGCCGGCCCTGCGAGCTTTCTTCAAACAGCGCGAGCGCCGGATGGCGCGTCGTTAGGCAACATCCCGATGCAGATCTTTTTCGCGCAGGAGTTTCACGACATCACCGGCCCGGTGGATTATTTCCTCCTCAAGCCGTGGATGATCTTTTGCGCGGTGGCGGCCGTCCTGCTCCTCGGCGGGCTTACTTATTGGCTGATCAAACGCTGGCGCAATCGCCCGGTCGCGGTGCAAACGCCGCGCCAGCGCGCGCTCGAGCTGCTGGCTCGCATCGAAACGGAGATCGATAAACTGACGCCCTACCAATTCAGCATTCGCGTCTCTGATATCCTGCGCCGCTACGTGACCGAGCAATATCAGTTGCCGGTCACCCGCCAGACTTCCGTCGAATTCCTCAACGCGCTCGCCGCCACCTCGCCCTTTTCAAGCGACGAGCAAGCGCTCCTCGGCGATTTTCTGAATCGCTGCGACCTGATAAAGTTTGCGCGCTACGATGCGACCAGGGAAGACAGCCGGCTGCTCCTGAACGAAGCGGAACGTTTTGTGAAAGGAGGCGTGCTTGAGCCTGCCTGATTTCTGGTCGCCCAATTCGCCCTGGGGATTTTCCTTCGCCCATCCCTGGCTCCTTTTGCTGCTTCTGCTGGTTCCGCTCCTTGCCTGGCTGCGTGGCCAGCGCGGCGCCGCCGCGGCACTGGTGTTTTCCTCGACCGCGACGCTTGCGTTCGCTCGGCAAGCGGAGTACTTCGCGCGCGGGCCGTCTCATGCAGGGTTTGCTTTACTTCGCTCTCGCCATTTTCATTTTCGCGCTGGCCCGGCCGCAGCTCGGCAAGAGCCTGACCGAAGTCGAGGCGAGTGGGATCGACATCATGGTCGTGCTCGACGTTTCCGGCTCGATGCTGACCAAGGACTTCACGGTCGGCGGCGATTCCGCGACCCGGATCGACGCGATTCGCGAGGTGACTCGCAAATTCATCGAAGCCCGGCCTAACGACCGTGTCGGGATCATCGCTTTCGCCGGCCGTCCCTATGTCGTTAGTCCGTTGACTCTCGATCACGATTGGTTGCTGCAGAATCTCGAGCGAGTGCGGATCGGCCTGGTCGAGGATGGGACCGCGATCGGTTCCGCGATGGCCTCGGCCGCCAATCGCCTGAATGATAAGCAATCCAAAAGCCGCGCCATTGTCCTGCTGACCGACGGCGAAAATAACGCCGGCAAGATTCCACCAAACACCGCTGCCGAAGCGATCAAGGCGCTCGGGATTCGTCTTTTTGCGATCGGCGCTGGGATCAACGGCATCGCGCCGGTGCCGGTCTTCGACCCATCGAACGGCAAACCCGTGACCGATGTCGCCGGCAACGTCATGTACCGGAATCAGCGGGTGCAATTCGACGAAGCGGCCCTCAAGGAAGTGGCGAAAATCGCCGGCGGCCAATTTTTTCGCGCCACCGATACCGACTCGCTCGAACAAATCTATGGCGACATCGACAAGATGGAGAAGTCGACCGTCTCGGTGAAAAAATATCAGCAGTACCGCGACTTGTTCCCGGTCTGTTTGATGGCCGGCGCCGGCTTGCTCCTGGCGGAATTGCTTCTCTCGCAAACCATTTGGAAAAAGCTGCCATGAGCGCGTTGAGTTTCGGTCATCCCAACTGGCTCTGGGCTTTACTCCTGCTCCCGGTCCTGGCGTTTTTCTTTGCCCGCGCCGAGCAGCGCGGGACGGACAAGCTGAAACTCTTCGTCGCCGCCCGGTTGCTCCCGGAGTTGGCCGGCACGGTCAACCGCGCGCGTCGCATTTTTCGTTACCTCCTCCTCCTCCTCGTCCTCCTCCTCGTCCTCGTTAGTCTGGCCCGCCCGCGAGTGGGATATGCCTACGATGAGGTGAAACGCAAGGGCCTCGACCTGCTGCTCGCGGTCGATGTTTCGCGCAGCATGCTCTCCAACGACACCCAGCCGAACCGGCTCGAGCGGGTCAAGCTGGCGACCCAGGATTTGCTCAACGAACTGCAAGGCGACCGCGTCGGCCTGATCGCTTTTGCGGGCAAAGCCTTCCTGCAGGCTCCGCTTACGATCGACTACGACGCCGCGGTCGATTCGATTAACGAGCTCGATACCAAGATCATCCCGGAAGGCGGGACAAACATCTCCGACGCGATCGCGCTCGCCACCCGCACCTTCGGCAAATCCGCGGTTGGTAACCGCGCCCTGATCATTTTCACCGATGGCGAGGAATTGAAAGGCGACGCGGCGCAGGCAGCGAAAGCTGCGGCCGAAGCCGGCGTGCGCATCTTTACGGTCGGCGTCGGAACGCCGGGCGGCTCGCTCATCCCGATCAGTGGCGCAAGCGGCGGGACGGCCTTTGTGAAAGACGCGAAGGGCCAGGTGGTGAAATCCAAACTGGACGAAGCGCGTCTGCGCGAGATCGCTCAGGCAGCCGACGGATTTTATCTCCATCTCGAGAACGGTCCGCGCACGATGAAGCAACTCTTCAGCGAGGGCCTGGGAAAGATGCAGGTAGCCGATATCAACGCGCGTCTCTCACGCCGACCGATCGAGCGTTACGAGTGGCCGCTGGCCGCCGCGATTTTCCTCTTCGCCCTCGCTCTTTTGATTAATGATCGGAAGCGTTCCCAGGGCACGTCTGCTGGAGGGACAGGCGCCGTCTCGGCCCCGAAGCCGAAACACGGACGCCAGGGCGGGCGTCCCTCCAGCGTAGTCGCAGCAGTTTTGGGTCTGCTCCTCGCCGCGACCACAGGTCAGGCGGCTTCGCCCGGATTGGAACTCTACGAAGAGCAAAAATTCCCCGAGGCCTACGAGCATTTCCAAAAAACCCTGCAGGAAAATCCCAGGCACCCGGCAAAGCGATCGCATTGAGTTCGACGCCGGCGCGGCTGCCTACAAAATGAAGGATTACAACAAGGCCCTGCAGTCATTCAGCCAGGCGCTGCTCTCCAAAAACCCGCATCTGCAGAGCGAAAGCCATTACAACCTTGGCAACACCCTTTATCAGCGAGGCGAAGCGGAGAAGAGCGATGCGAACAAACTAAAGAATTGGGAAGGCGCGCTCCCGCATTACGAAGAAACGCTCAAAGCTGAGCCGCAAAACAAGAACGCGAAGGACAACTACGAATTCGTCAAAAAAAAGATCGAGGAGCTGAAGAAAAAGCAGGAGCAGAAACCGTCGCCATCGCCGACCCCCACACCATCGCCATCGCCATCTCCTTCACCCCAGAAGGATAAGAACAAAGACCAGCAAAAGAACGACAAGGATCAGGAGAAGAACGACCAGCAACAAAAGGACCAACAATCACAAGGCGATCAGGGCTCCGGCCAGGGCGAAAAATCGGAGGGCAACCGCAATCACCTTCCCCAACCCCAACCCCGAGCCCGCCGCCCACGCCCACGCCGGGGGAAACCGCCAGCCCGAGCCCGACACCGGGCGAGGAGCAGGGCGCGGGCGAAACGCCTACTCCCACGCCTGGCTCGACCCCTTCCGCGGACGAACAGAAAGGGGCCTCCCCCACCCCGGGTGAGGAAGGAACTCCTTCGCCCACTCCCGGTTCCGGCGATCAGGAAGGAAATGATAACGGCGAGCAGCCGAGTCCGACGCCGGCCGGCACACCGGAGAAACCGTTAACCGGCGAGGTCAAAGGAGCGGGCGAGGATAAACCCAAGGACCAGGCGGAGGCAGCCGAGGCCGAGGAGGCGCCGGAGAAGGAAGGCGAGATGAGCCCCAAGCAGGCTGCCCTTCTCCTCCAGGCGATGAAAGACGAAGAAGAGAAAGTCCAGCTTGATGAACACAAGCCGGTGCGTCCTGTCTATAACGATTGGTAGCCTGGGAGGGTTGATAATTGAGAGTTAATTGTTGAGGGAATGTTGTTTTTTCGCCGAATTTTTTTGCTGATTTTTCTCGCTCTGGCGGGGACGGCATCGGTGCGGGCCGATGCTCCGACTGTGACCGCAGTCCTGACCAGTTCCGAGACGGAGGTGGATCGGCCGGTGCAGTTGCAGATCAAAGTCACCGGCGACGCGAATGCCATCCCGCCGAACGACATCGCGGTCGACGGCCTCGACATTCGCTACAGCGGGCAATCGACCCTGGTCGAAGGCCGTAACTTCCGCTTCAGCTACAGTTTCGTTTACAACTACACCATCCTGCCGCTCAAGGCCGGCACCTATACCATCCCGGCCCAGGCCATCCGGACCGCCAGCGGCATGCTGCGCACGCCAGCCCTGACCCTGAATGTCTCGCCTAACGACGACGGCACTACCACCACCCGGCGCGGCGCGGGCGGCGGAAACAGCGCCATCGATGAAAAGAAGATCGCCTTCGCCGAGTTGATCATTCCTAAGACAAGCATCTACGTGGGCGAGACCATCCCAGCCCAAATCCGCATCGGAATTAACTCGCGGGTGCCGCATCGCTTTATCGATCTGCCCAACCTCAGCGGCCAGGGCTTCACCTCGCAGCGCATGCCGAATCCGGAGCAGAAGCTCGAGTCGATCAATGGGCGCAACTATGAAATCGTCACTCTGCAGACCGCGATCACGCCGGTGCGCAGTGGCAAACTGGAAATCTCGGCCAAGGATGCCAAAGCGATTGTGCAGATGCCGCGCCGCGGCGGCAGCCGGGCGCGCTCGCCGTTTGATATTTTCGGCATGGACGACCCGTTCAACGATCCGTTTTTCAACGACCCCTTCGCCGGGGTGGGCGAGCAGAAGGAGATAAAGTTCTCGAGCGAAACCACCACCCTCGAAGTGAAACCGCTCCCACCCAATCCACCTCCCAACTTCTCCGGCGCGGTCGGGAATTTTTCCCTAACGACCGATGTGAAACCGAAGAACGCCCAGATCGGCGACCCGCTCACCGTCACCGCCACCATCTCGGGCCGCGGCAATTTCGATCGAGTTACCGCGCCGACACTGCAGGACGCCAAGGGCTGGCACACCTACCCGCCGGGATCGAAGTTCCAGGCCGACGACGAGATCGGGATCAATGGGAGCAAGACCTTCGAGATGGTGCTCACCCCTAACGAACGCAAAGACGCCGTCCCGCCGCTCGTCTTTTCCTTCTTCGATCCACTCAAGGAGAAATACATTACGCTTAAAGGCGACAAGTTGCCGGTGGTGGTGGAAGGCGGAACCGCGTCGACCGCCACGCCGGCGATGGCAAGCGCGGGCGCGCCGTCTCCGCAGCCAAGGGTTCAACCGACCGCTGCGCCGCCAGGCCAGGATATCCTTTATCAGCTGACCGATCACGGCGGTTGGGGCCGTGACTTCAGGCCGATTTTTCAGCGGCCCATTTTTTGGGCGGTGCAAGGTGTGCCGCTGCTTGGCTTGATCGGCTTTTTCGGTTGGGAAATGCGCCGGCGGCGACTCGAAAATCGCGCCGGGCAACGCATCGCCGCCTGGGAACACGAAACCGCCGAGTTGCAGCGTAAGTTGCGCCAGGCTGGTAATCCGCCAGATCAATATTTCGCCGAAGCCTTGCGCGTGGTGCAGCTTAAAACCGCGCTCACCCGCAGAATTGAACCAAACACCGTCGACGCCGAAACAGCCGTGGCGGCCTTCGATCTGCCCGATGAGCAGCGCGACCGGGTGCGCGAGCTTTTCCGGCGGAGCGACGAACTGCGCTACAGCGGCCGCCCAAATGGCAACGGCACGGTAGCGGAAGAGACGCGACGTGAAATTCTGACCTTAATCGAGAGTTTAAACTAGAACCGTGACTAGGAAGAAAATAGACGATCTGAAAGGGCAACCGCTGCGGGGCCCACTCCGCAAGGTAAAGCTTTTCGTCATGCTGGCTGCATGTCTCAGCCTAACGAACGCCGCCCTGGCCGCGCCGGTCGACGCCGAGGCAATCTTCGCAAGGGCCAACGCGGATTATGCCGCCGGCCATTTCCCGGCCGCAATCAAGGGCTACGAATCACTGGTCGCAAGCCGGCAATGGAATCCGACGTTGTTCTACAATCTCGGAAATGCCTTCTTTCGCGCCGGCGATTCCGGCCGCGCCATCCTCAACTACGAGCGCGCCCTCGCCCTCGATCCGAACCAGGCGGAGGCGCGGGCAAACCTTCATCTGGTGCGAGACCGGTCTCGAGCACTCGAACTCGCGCCCGGCTGGATCGAGGCGCACCTCAATTTTCTCACCCGTGATCAGTATGCTTGGCTGGCTGCGGTCGCCTTCTGGGGCGCGGCGGCCATTTTATGCGGGCTCTATTTTGCGAAGCGCCGAACGGTGGTCTGGATTTTTGCTCTGCTCGTTCTAGGGACGATTTCCGCGGCTGCTGCCGGCGCGGTTTATCAGCTCGAAAACGGTAGCACTGGGAGCAATCTGGCGATCGTCACGATGAAGAATATCCAGGCTCGGCTGGCCACCGCGGAAAGCTCCGGCACGGTGCTGCTCCTGCCGGCAGGCAGCGAAATCAAGATCCTGAGTACGCGGGGCGACTGGTCCTACGCGATTTTGCCTAACGAACTCCGCGGCTGGATCCCGGCCCAGAGCGCCGAGCCGGTGCGCCTGTAACCGCAGATCGCGCGTTTACGCCGCCAACATCGCCCTCACTTCGCTCGTTCCCTCCCGCTTATGCGCCACAGTCCCTCGCCTCCGGTGTTTGATCTCGGGAGAAAGCTTCTCATCTTGGACCGATGAATGCGGAAATGGATCTGGGAACGAACAAGAAAGCGTTCCAGATCAATCTCGACGCGAAGCGCTACGGAACTTTCGCCGAAATCGGTGCCGGGCAGGAGGTGGCGCGTCGCTTTTTCCAAGTGGGAGGCGCTTCCGGCACGATCGCGAAAACGATGTCGGCGTACGACATGCAGTTCAGCGACGCGATCTATGGCGCGACCGATCGCTACGTCAGTCGCGCCCGGCTCAAGACGATGCTCGACCACGAATATTGTCTGCTCCGCGAACGTCTCGACCAAAAACTGGGGGACGAGTGCACCTTCTTCGTCTTTGCCGACACGGTGGCGGCGAGAAGTTTCAAACAGCACAGCGAGTCGCACGGCTGGCTCGGGATGCGGTTCCAGTCGGAGACGCGCGGCGAACCGAGCGAGATCATTATCCACGTGCGGATGCTCGACGAAGGGAATGTCGACCAGCAGGAAGCGCTCGGGATCATCGGGGTCAACCTGATTTACGGCGCGTTCTATTATCATCAGCCGGAGAAATTGATCGCCTCCCTGCACGAAAATCTCGCACCGCAGCGAATGCAGATCGACATGATCAAATTCTCCGGGCCGGCTTATGCGGGCGTCGATAACCGACTCATGAGTCTGCAATTGGTCAGCCAGGGTCTGACCAATGCGGTCATGTTCACGGCTGACGGCGAGTCGGTCCAACCGTCGGAAATTCTGTATAAGAAAGCGATAATCGTGGAGCGCGGCAGCTTCCGCCCGGTCACCTACGCGACCAATGACATGCTGGAAGGAGCCCGGCACATTTTCCTCAAACAGCCGGGAGCGAAGGAAGAGGACCTGGTCGTGCTCATGGAAATGACGCTTGGAAAATCTTCTCTCGGAAGGGCAACTGAATCACGTCGATTTTCTGGCCCGGGTTGACATTCTGGGTTCGTTAGGCCGGACCGTTTTGATCTCTAAATTCGGCGAATATTATCGGCTGGCCGGCTATCTTTCGCGCTACACCAACAAGATGGTGGCGCTGGCCATGGGCGTGCCGAGTCTGCACGAGATTTTCGACGAGAAATATTATCTCAATCTCGAAGGCGGCATTCTGGAAGCGCTCGGCCGGATGTTCAAAAGCGGTCTCAAACTCTTCGTTTACCCGGTGGTGGACGACGGGACCGGCGATCTGCTGACCGCGACGCAGTTGAAGGTCGCCCCCAACCTGCATCATCTTTATCAGTATTTGATCGAGAACGATTTCATCCAGGAGATCACCAACTTCCACCGCAAGTATCTGGAAATTTTCCCGCCCGATGTGCTGGCAAAAATGCGGGCGGGCGATCCGACCTGGGAGAAAATGGTGCCGCCGGAAGTTTCAGAGATGATCAAGGCACGCGGGTTTTTCGGTTATCGCTCCTCTGTGGCGGCCTAAATTCCGGCGCCGGAGATTTTTCAAGAAGCACTGTGCCTTCGGCACGGTTTTCGCTTTATGAAGCGCAAGACCATGGCCAAGCCCGCAAATTCAGTCATCGGCATCGATCTCGGCAGGTGCGTTTTCAAAAGCGTGCTGCTGCAGCGCAAGGGTGAGCACCGTTACGTGCTGACCAATTTCGCCTCGCGAGCCGTGCCGGATGGGATTGAAACGTCGGACGATCTTGCCCAACAGGTCAAGCTGCTCCTGAAAGACCTGGGCGGCAGCGCCAAAGCCTGCGCGATTGCAGCCTCCGACCCCGAAGCTCTCCTGCGCATTATCGAACAGCCGACCACCCCGGTCGAACTGCTTCGGAGTGCGCTCCGTCTCAACGGCCTCGCCGTTCTTAATCAGGAATGCAAAGATTTCGTTCTCGATTGCGCGCCCGTCTCCGCGGTCGCTCTGGCCGGGGTTGCGCCTAACGGAGAAGCGATTGAAGGGGCCAGCTCCACCTCGGGCAAAACGCGTTACCTCGTCGGCGGAATGCTGCGCCCGGCGGTGAAACGCATCAGCGAGGCGCTCGAAAAAACAAAGATGGCAGCCAACATCCTGCAGCTGGCGCCGATTTGTTCTTTCAATGCCTTTGAGTTTGCCTACCCGGAGATCTTTGCCAACGAAGCTTTTCTCCTCCTCGACATGGGTCACGAGCAAAGCACCGTGCTGATCGGCCAGAAAACCGAGCTCAAGCTGGTGCGCAGTGTCGATTACGGCGGAAAACTTTTCGGCGAAGCGCTGACCGAGGACGGTGCGGTCGACACTGAGACCGCGCGTCGCCTGATGCAGGAAGGCGACGCCGGGATGGCGGAAACCTGCCGCCAATCGCTCCTCGGTCTCGCGACCGAGGTGCGTAACTCGATCGGATTTTTCGAAGGTCAATGCGAGGAAAGCATTCACCGAATTTTTGTTTCCGGCGGCATGGCCAAAACGGAAATGATTTTGCAAACCCTGAGCGATGAGCTCGGCCTGCCTTGCGAAGTGTGGGATCCGCTCGAGACCTGCGAGGTCGCACTGCCCGCAACTAAGCGGCAGGCTCTCGCGAACGAGTTTGTCTCCCTCAACGTCGCCTGCGGCGCCGCCATCTCCTGCCTGAAAGCCGCCTGACGATGGCCCTGCAACTTAATTTACTGCACGAGGAAATCAGCGAGAAGCGCCAGCGCAAGCGCGATCCGCTCAAGCTCGGCATCATCGCGCTGAGCAGCTTCGGGGCGATTCTCTTTCTCTACTACGGTTGGAACGCCTACCAGACGATCCAGATCAAGAGCGAACTGGGCGTCGCCGAAGCCGAATGGCAAAAGGTCGAACCGAAAGTAACCGCGGCCCAGAAACGAGCCGCCGAGCTGCGCCAGATCATCGACAGCACCAAGGTGCTCGACGGCCTGATCGAAGAGCGCTTTTATTGGGCGCCATTCCTGGCCCAGGTCTCCAAGTGCGTAGCACCTAATCTTCAGGTCACCAGCCTCGATGGATTGGTCGCTGAAACTGACCACTCCGTCTCCGTCACCCTCGAAGGGCTGGCGGCGGCGCGCGAACCGCGCGCCGCGGCGGAAGAATTCCGCCAGCTCCTTTCCGAGCAACTCGAGAAAGCCTACACCAACGTGAAGGTGAACTTCCGTAATCTGGAAGACCTCGACACGCTCATCAGTCTGGCCGGTAGTCCTACGCCGAGCGCGCGTTTCGTGCTCAGTGTTACCTTTGAACCAAAGGTCGGCGAGGCCGCCAAGGCCGATGATCCCGCCAAAGCGCTCGCAAACACGAAATGAAGGCAAGGAAATTTAACAAAGACCAGATCCAAAAGATCGTCCTGAGCGCCCTCGGCTTTGTCGGATTGATCTATTGTTACTTCAGTTTCTTCCTCGGGCCGCTCAACAAGAGCCGCGAGTCGGCGGCCGCCAGGATTGCCGAGGTGCGCGCGCAGACCGCCTCCTCCAAGACCGAAATGAAGAAGACGGCCAACCTCGAGATGCAGGCCAAGGAAGCGACCGGCCGCTACGAAGCGCTCAAGGCCACCACCGCGGATGGCGCCCCGATCGCCTGGTTCCCGCCCAAAATGCGCTCTTTTTTCAGTGAGCAGGGAATCGATAAAGTGACCGCACGCCTGGAGGCGAGCGGAGATTTCAAGCAACCGGAGCTATCCGATTGGATCAAAGATGCCTGGGCGATCGAATTGCCGCAGAGCGAATACGGCGACCTCGGCAAAGCGATTGCCGAGCTGGAAAACCGGGAGCCGCTCCTCGCCATCGAGCGCCTCGTCATTCACGCCGTGCCGGAGGAACCGCAGTACCAACAAGTCAGCCTCGCGGTCCAGACCGCCCTCTTGAAGAAATGAAGAAGCTTCTCCTAACCTTTTGCCTAACGAGCCTGATGCCGATCGCAGCACCGGCCGCTGAACCGGTCCCCACCGTCGAGCTAAAGCACAAATCCAGTTTCGACGCGCCGGAGGCGCGCGATCCCTTCTGGCCGATCGGCTGGAAAAAACCGGGGCCGAAAACCGAGTCCAGCGGAGCAGGCCCCGAGCTTTCGCCCGATTCTTTCTCGCTCACCTCCGTCACGATGGGCGCCGGGGCGCACTTCGCGATTCTGAACGGTAAGATCATCCAGGAAGGTCAGCAGTTTGGTCTGCAATTCGGCCACCAGATCTACCAGATCACGCTGCGCGCGATCGAAGATGGCCGAGTTATCCTGGCCTACCAGGATACCGAGATCACGGTGCCGCTGCGCCGCCGTTAGTCGTTAGGCGACCGATTGCGCCGGCCCGTCGCGCAAACCAAAGCAGTCAGGCTTGAGCAAGGCGGGGTATTTCGCTGAGAATGCGGGATGGCTGATTCCGTTAGTCCCGCGCCCACCAAATCCCTCTGGAGAATTATCGCCGCGGCCTCGGCCGGGACCCTGGTCGAGTGGTACGATTTCTATCTCTTCGGTAGTCTGGCCACGGTCATCTCCCGCCACTTCTTTCCTCCCGGTCATCCGACGGCAGCTTTTCTCTCGACTCTCGCGGTCTTTGCCACGGGTTTCATCGTGCGTCCTTTCGGTGCGCTCGTCTTCGGCCGCCTCGGCGATGTGGTGGGGCGCAAATACACTTTTCTTCTCACCCTTCTCATCATGGGCGGTTCGACCTTCGCCATTGGCCTGCTGCCAACCTACGGATCCATCGGGCTGCTCGCGCCGGCTCTCCTCGTCTTACTGCGACTGCTGCAAGGTCTTTCCGTCGGTGGAGAGTACGGCGGGGCCGCGACCTACGTGGCCGAACACTCGCCCGATGCGCGGCGCGGGTACTACACCAGTTGGATCCAAACCACCGCCACCCTTGGTTTGCTCCTGTCGCTCGGCATTATCCTCGCCACGCAGCGCCAACTCGGCGCGGTCGAGTTCGCGGCCTGGGGCTGGCGGGTTCCTTTCCTCCTCTCCCTCCTGCTCGTGGCGCTCTCCTATTACATCCGCGCGCGCATGGCAGAGTCGCCCCTTTTTGCCCAGGCAAAGGCGGCCGGTCAACTTTCGGCCGACCCGCTTCGCGAGAGTTTCCTCAACAGAACCAACCTTCGTCTCGGTTTGCTCGCACTCTTCGGCGCGGTCGCAGGACATGGCGTTGTCTGGTACACGGGGCAGTTTTATGCTCTCTTTTTCCTGCAAAAGGTCGCGCGGGTTGACTTCGCCACTTCCAATCAAATTCTCGCCTGGTCTCTCGTTCTGACTACCCCATTCTACGTCGTCTTCGGGGCTCTCTCCGATCGCATCGGCCGCAAGCCGGTCATCCTCACCGGCTGCGCGCTCGCGGCCATCTTCTTTCTGCCCGTCTACCACGCACTGCTCCATTTCGCCGCGCCGCTCAATTTTCCCGTGCTCGTCGCGCTGGTCTCGTTCCAAATGCTGTTCGGCACGATGACTTACGGGCCGCTGGCGGCGTTTTTGGTCGAGCTCTACCCGACCCGCATTCGCTATACCGCGATGTCGCTGCCCTATCATCTCGGGATCGGGGTGCTGGGCGGACTTACCCCGCTAATTGCCTCCGCGCTCGTCGCGCAGACGGGAAATAATTTCATGGGCCTCGCCTACCCGATCATTTTCGCGGCGCTCACTGTCGTCATCGGCGCAGCCTTCATCCGGGAGAAACGCGGAGTCAGGCTCGACGCGCTCTAAGCCCGATCTTTGCCTCAAAAAAACGACCGATAAGTGCGGGCGTTCGCTTCCAGTTTCTTGCGCAGAACCCGCGCTGGATTCTTTGCCTCGCCTCGGCTCATCACCAAGGCCCGGCAGAGTCGCACCATCCCCACGAAGTCGTCGATCGACACAAACTCCGGCGCGATCGTCCCTTGCGGGGTTACGTTGTGATAATTGCCGAGCGCGAGACTGGCCGCCGCGCAGGTGTAACCATAAAGCTGATAGGCCGTAGCCTCGCAGGTCCCGCCATCGAGCAGGCAACGCTGCACCGGGATTTGCTCCTCGGCCGCCGCGCTCAGAAGACGCGCCGTCGCCGGCCCGTCGAAACTTGAAACCTTGTCCCCTACCCGCACGATCGGACCTTTCCCGATCTCCGCCGTTCCGCGCGGGGTGCTCGTTTCCAGGGAAAGGATCGTTAGGCCTTTCGGAAGGATGTTGGTTTGCGCCAGTTTGATCGCGCCGACAAAACCCACCTCCTCCGCACGAGTGAAAAGACCAGCGCAATGCGCGCTCGCGCCCAATTCTTCCAGCTCCCGAAAAAGGCAGAGGATTTCGGCGCAGCCTAACAAGTCATCGCAGGCGCGGGAATGGATTTTACGTTCGCGAATTTCGAAGGGAGGCAAATCCCACATCGCGAAATCGCCGAAAGTTTTCGTCCTGGGATTCTGCCGGAACTCTGCCGCGACCGAACCGAGGAATTGTATTTCGCCATCCTCGTTGCGAACCCAGCCAGGGTGATCCATGTGCGCGGCGAAAGCCCAGCCCGACGCACCGCTCCTCCCCCGGCGATAATGCGCGATGACGTTACCGAAGACGTCGCGCTCGAATTTCACATGCGGACATCGGCGCAACTGCCGCTCGATCTCGTCCCGGACTGCCTCCTCGCGGAAAGGTGCAGTCGGCTGATTGGCCAGCGCCTCGACCACCTTCAACATTTGCTTTTCGGTCATTTTGCCTAACGAATTTAACTCTGCAAGCGAGCCACGGGGACGAATTCGCTTTCGTGCAGGACGACCGGTTTTGTCCCTCGCAAGAGTCGCCACCATTGCCAAGCGCAGCCAGTCACGATGAGCAGGACGAGAACGAGAAAGGACAAGGCAACCAGGGCGTCGACCCGCCAGATGAGAGCCTGGCGTGCGAAGTCGACGTTGACCGGAGCGGCTGCGACTTTTGTATCGAGCATCGCCGCACCGCTCAGGAAACCGATTCTCGGATCCGGCGACCAGATCTTAAGATAGCCAGCGGAAAATGTGACCACGATCATAAAGGAGAGCGGGAGGAGCGTAGTCCAAAGGTAGCGGACCTTGCCCATCTTGATCAGGATGGTCGTCCCGAGACAGAGAGCGATGACGGAGAGGAGTTGATTGGCGAGACCGAAGAGCGGCCAGAGGCTATTGATTCCGCCTAACGGATCGAGCACACCCTGGTAGAGAAACCAGCCCCAGGCCGCGACCAGGAGGAGACTGGCGAGGATATTCGCACCCCACGACTTGGTGTCGCCGAGCGGTCGCCAGACCTGGCCTAACAAGTCCTGGAGGAGAAAGCGCCCGACCCGCGTGCCGGCATCGAGCGTGGTCGAGAATAAAAAGCGCCTCGAACATGATGGCGAAGTGATACCAGAGGGCGAGCGCGGTCGGATTCGTGGTGATGCGCGAAAACATATGCGCCATCCCGACCGCGAAAGTGGGCGCACCGCCAGCGCGGCCGAACATCGTGCTTTCGCCCAGATTCGGTCGCGAGTTGCTTCATTTCCGGTTCAGTCACGGGAAAGCCAGCGGCGGAAACTGTGGCCACGACTTCGCTCGGCGCTCCTTTGGCATTGATGGCGAAATATTGTCCCGGCGGGAGGACGCAGGCCGCGATCAGAGCCATTAGCGCAACCATCATTTCCGTGACCATCGCGCCATACCCGATATCCCGGATGCGCGTTTCGCTCTCGATCATTTTCGGCGTGGTGCCGGAAGCGATGAGCGAATGAAAACCGGAGACCGCGCCGCACGCGATCGTGATGCAAACGAAAGGGAAAACCGGTCCGGCGAAGACAAGTCCCGTGCCGTCGATGAAGCGGGTCAGCGCCGGCATTTGCAGGGTGGGATGGATGATGATGACGGCGAGGGCGAGCGCGGCGACTGTGCCGAGTTTGAGAAAGGTGCTGAGATAATCGCGCGGCGTGAGGAGCAGCCAGACCGGCAGGGCGGAGGCGGCAAAGCCATAAAACATTAGCGCCCAGGCAAGCGATTTCTGGTCGAAGCGAAACCAGCTTTCGAGCGCGGGAAATTGCGCGAGGAATTGGCCGCCCCAAACGGAGAAAACCAGGCCGAGCAATCCGAAGATGGTGATCCAGCCGACCCCGACCCGGCCACTGCGCAGGCCGATTCCCATCAGCACTGCGATGGGAATCGTCATCGCGATGGTGAAAACGCCCCACGGGCTTTTGGCCAGCGCTTGCACCACGACCAGCGCGAGCACCGCGAGCAGGATGATCATGATGGCGAGCACGCTGACGAGAGCGAGCGCTCCGACCGCGCTCCCAATCTCTTCCTTCACCATCTGCCCCAGCGATTTCCCACGCCGACGCACGGAAGCGAAGAGAATGATCATATCGTGCACTCCACCGCCTAACGTTGCCCCGATCAAAATCCAGAGTGCGCCCGGCAGATAGCCAAACTGCGCCGCCAGGACCGGACCGACCAGTGGCCCCGGCCCGGCGATGGCCGCGAAGTGATGGCCAAAAGCCATCCAGCGATTGGTTGGCACGAAGTCCTTCCCGTCGTCGACCACGAGGGCGGGAGTGGCACGCTCGTCATTCAGAACGAGAACTTTGGCCGCCAGCCACTTGCTATAAAAGCGATAGCTGATCACGGTCGCGCAAAGGCCCGCGGTCACGATCCAAAGGGCGTTGATCGGTTCGCCGCGGGCCAAGGCCATGACCGCGACCGAACCGGCGCCGAGAACAGCAATGCCGAACCAGAGGAGGAATTTGAGCAGCCGTGCCATCCGCGGGCGACTATATGCACCACGCCTTCCGGCGGCAACACAGCGGAACTCAGCCTAACGATCCCAGCATGCGCTGGAACTGCCCGAGCCGTTCCTCAAAATCGCTCTGGCGCTGCCGGTGCTCGTCCACCACGCTCGGCGGGGCGTGGGCGACAAAGTTCTCGTTGCCCAGCTTCTTCCGGACCGTGACCAGCTCGGCCTCCACTTTCGCAATCTCTTTTTCAAGGCGTTGGCGTTCCGCGTCGAGATCGATCAAGCCTTCCAGCGGAAGGAAAAGCTGGCCGAGCGGAGTCAGCGCGGTCGGGGTGCCTTTGGGCGCTTCGTAATCGGGTGAAATTTCAAGCCGCTCGGCATTGAGCAGAATCTTCAGGGCGGTCGCTTCCTCCTCGGGCAGCGAGCTGGATGGGGCCAGGACAAACCTGACCCGCTTGTTGGAAGCGATATTGAACTCGCGCCGCAGGCGCCGGCCCGCGGTGACGGTTTCATATTTCGCGTTGGCGAATTGTTCGTCGTTAGGCGTGAGCCGATAATGCTGCCGGAAGGCGTCGTCGAACGGGACCGGCCAACGAGCGAACTGGATCGTCCTGGCTCCCTGATCTGCGGGCAAATCGATATTAAAGCCGAGCCCGTGCCAGAGCTCTTCGGTGATGAAGGGCATGAACGGGTGAAACAAGCGCAGCGTGTGCCCGAGGACGAAATCGATCACCGCGAGCGCATTGGCTTTCGCGCGAAGTCGCGGAGGCTGGCCTTGCTCGCCTCCAGATACCAGTCGCAAAACTCGCTCCAGAAAAAGCGGTAAAGCGCCTGCGCTGCCTCGCTGAAGTTGTATTCCTCGAGCGCCTCCGTAACCGCGCGGATTGCAACGTCGAGACGGAGCAGGATCCATTTGTCGTCGCTCGTGAGCAGCGCGGGGTCGATCTCGCCTTCGCTCTCGCCGCCCTGCATTTGGCGGAAGCGGGTCGCGTTCCAGAGCTTGTTGGCAAAGTTTCGGCCTTCCTCGATCTGCTTCTCGTCGAAGCGAATGTCCTGACCGCTGCGGCGCGATTCGCATCAGGCCGAAGCGGAGGCCGTCGGCGCCGTATTTGGCGATCAAGTCGAGCGGATCGGGCGAATTGCCTAACGACTTGCTCATCTTCCGGCCCTGGCCGTCGCGGATCAGGCCGGTGAAAAAAACATCGCGAAAAGGCGCCTGCCCAGTGTATTCGAGCCCGGCCATGATCATGCGCGCGACCCAGAAGAAGATGATGTCCGGCGCGGTCACGAGGTCGGTCGTCGGATAAAACTTGGCGCGAGTCGCGTCGTCCATCGTCTCGAAGGGCCAGAGCCAGACTCGAGAACCAGGTGTCGAGCACATCGGGATCCTGCACCCAGTTCTCAGGGTCGGCCGGCGGCTCGACCTCGACGTGCAACCTGATCGGGTCATCCTTCGCGGTACCAAACCGGAATGCGGTGGCCCCACCAGAGTTGCCGGCTGATGCACCAATCCTGGATGTTCTCCAGCCAGTGCTGGTAGACCGCTTCCCAGCGCTCGGGCCGAAAACGAATCGTGCCGCCCTGCACCGACCGCGGTGCGGGCCTGCTCGACCCGCGGATATTTCAAAAACCATTGCTCGCTCAGGCGCGGCTCGATCGGAACGCCGGCGCGTTCGCTGAAACCGACCGTGCTTTCGTGGGGCTCCTCTTTCGCGAGCAGACCAGCTTCCGCCAACTTCTCGGCCGCTTTCTTCCGCGCGACGAAGCGATCCAGCCCGTCCAGCTCGGGCACGGCCGGCAATTTATCGTCCCGTTAGGGTGCAGGACGTCGATGACCGGCAAGCCATGGCGCTGCCCGATCTCGAAATCGACTTTGTCATGCGCGGGCGTCACTTTCAGCACACCGGTGCCAAACTCCGGATCAATCTCTTCCTCGCCGATCACCGGGATCTCCATCCGATCGAGCGGGCGCCAGACTTTTTTACCTAACGAAGTGCGATAGCGCTCGTCGCTGGGATGAACGGCCAGGGCGACGTCGGCCATGATCGTTTCCGGTCGGGTGGTCGCGACCTCGATGTATTTCCCGGGCTCGTCGACCAATTCGTAGCGAACGTAATAGAGCGTCGATTTCTGGGGTGTCGGAATTACTTCCTCGTCGGAGAGCGCAGTCAGCGCGACCGGATCCCAGTTCACCATCCGTTTGCCGCGATAAATGAGACCCTTGCGATGCAGGTCGACAAATGTCCGCTCCACCGCTCGCGAATAGTCGGCGTCCATCGTGAAGCGCTCACGCGACCAGTCGCAGGAGCAGCCGAGCCGCTTCAATTGCTCGATGATGATGCCGCCGTGTTTTTCCTTCCATTCCCAGACGCGGCGCAGGAATCCTTCGCGCCCGAGATCGCGGCGGGTTTTCCCCTCCTCCTTGCGGATCTTTTTCTCGACCACCGTCTGGGTCGCGATGCCGGCGTGGTCGACTCCCGGCAGCCAGAGGACTTCTTTGCCGAGCATGCGCGCGCGCCGCGCCAGGATATCCTGGATGGTGTTGTTCAGGACATGGCCCATCGTCAGCACGCCGGTCACGTTGGGCGGCGGGATGACGATGGAATAAGCGGGTTTGGCTGACGTTGGATCAGCCGTAAAACAGCCCTCCGCCAGCCAGCGCGCATACCATTTCGCCTCGACCGCTGCCGGTTCGTAAGCCTTGGAAAGTTCCGCCATGGGGAGCAATCATCGAAGAGCGGGGCGCGATTGCAAAACGAAAAGGCGGGGCGCAGGTGTGCTAGTTTTACCGGCGATGGAAAAGGTCCAGCTGGCAGAAAAGTTCGCGGCCTTCAGCGAGCATTGGCGACCGAAGATCGTCGGTGAACTGAATGGCCAGGAAGTGAAAGTGGTGAAATTCCAGGGCGTTTTCCCGTGGCATCAACATGAGCGCGAGGACGAACTCTTCCTCGTCTGGCGCGGACAAATGCGGATCGAGTTTCGCACTCGAATCGTGGAATTGAACGCAGGGGAATTTCTTATCGTGCCCCGCGGCGTCGAGCATCGCACCGCGGCCGATGAAGAGGCAGAGGTCGTCCTCTTCGAGCCCGCCGCGACGCGAAACACCGGCAGTGCGATAGAATCGGAGTTTACCGCGCCGGGCGGAGTAAAAATTTGACGCCGAGGGCGCGAAGAAAAACGCCTTTTTCTTCTACCCCGCCAACCCGGGCTCTCTGCCTTGAAACCTCCCACCGCTTGCGGGCGGTAGGAGGCGCCTTCACCTTGCGACGCGTGCAATTCGTCAGGCCCATCATCTTCCTCATACTCGTCTTCACCCTGGCACGCCCGAGTGCGGCCGAGGATTGGAAGATCATCCAGGCCGAGGGTCGGGACTACGTCAGCTTTGCCAACGTCGCGCAGTTCTATCGCTTCCCGAAATTTACCCGCGTCAGCCGCAACGTTTCCCTGCGCGGCGATCGCCGGGCCCTCACGGCGCAGGGTGGCACAAGCGAATTTTCCATTAATGGCGTGCGCTTTTTCAGTAACTTCCCGCTGCTCGCGCGGGAGGACGAAAACCTGATCTCGGCCCTCGATGTGGCCAAGATCATCGAGCCCGTCTTGCGCCCGAATAAGATTAGCGGTGCCCGGGAGATCGAGACGGTCGTGCTCGACCCCGGCCACGGCGGCGATGACAGCGGAACATCCGGCCGTTGGGGCAACGAGAAAACTTACGCGCTCGATGTCGCCCTGACCGCGCGTGAGAATTTACTGCGGGCCGGCTTCAAAGTGGAGATGACGCGATCGAAAGATGACGAAGTCTCACTCGAGGATCGGGTGGCCTTTGCGAATCGGTTCGGCAACGCAGTCTTCATCAGCATCCACTTCAATTCCGCCGACAGCGGCTCCGGAGTGGAGAGCTACGCGCTCGCGCCGGCTGGCGTGCCCTCGAACAATTCGACCGAGGAGCACCCCGGCGTGGTCGATCCGAAGTGGTGCGAGGGTAACAAGCAGGACCCGGCTAACATCGCGCTCGCCGCCGCCGTCCACGGCTCGATTCTGTCTAAAGTTTCCGTTTTCGATCGCGGCGTGCGGCACGCGCGTTTTCATGTCCTGCGCGAGGTGAAAATCCCGGCGGTATTAGTGGAAGCCGGTTTCCTCAATGATCGGGCGGAAGGCGCGCACATCGCGACGGCCTCCTATCGGCAAAAACTTGGTCAAGCCATCGCGGCGGCAGTCATGAGCTACAACAAAGCGGTCAATTTCCAGACCACGAGCCCGGCGTTGGTCGCGGCGGCGAGCAATCTTCCGGCGCACACCCGGTCGATTACCGATCCTTTGGCGGCGCCCCCACCGGACAGGGCGGCCCAGGAACCTTCCGCCGTCATCGAGACCTCCCCATAGATGGAAGCACCGGCGACCACAGCGGAACGACCGATCGGCGTTTTTGACTCCGGCATTGGCGGCTTGACTGTGGTGAGCGCGTTGCGCTCGCTTTTGCCTAACGAGAATATCTATTACCTCGGCGACACCGCCCGCGTCCCCTACGGCGGGAAAAGCGCGGCCACGGTCGAGCGCTACAGTCTCGAGATCACCTCCATGTTGCTGGAGGAGAATTGCAAGACCGTCGTGGTGGCCTGCAACACCGCTTCCGCCCTCGCTTTGCCAAAGCTGGAAGCGACGACTCCGGTCAGCGTCACCGGCGTGATCCGCCCGGGCGCGGAAGCGGCCGTCGCCGCAACGCACAACGGACACATCGGCGTCATCGGCACCCGGGCCACGATCAGAAGCGGCGCTTACGAGCGAGCCATCCACGCGCTCAATCCAGACGTGCGGCTTTCGGTGCAGGCGTGTCCTCTGTTCGTTCCGTTAATTGAAGAGGGGTGGCTGGAGGGAGAAATCACAGAGCGCGTCGTCCGGCAATATCTCTCGCCACTACTTGATGACGGGATAGATACGCTGGTGCTCGGCTGCACCCATTATCCGCTCCTGCGAGAAGCAATCGGGCGTTTTCTCGGCAACTCGGTCGCTTTGGTGGATTCTGCGCAAAACTGCGCGACCGCGGTCGCCCGGTTATTGGAGGAAAAGGGGTTGCGCGCGGGCACGGAAGCGACGGGCGGGCTCTCCGTCGCGCTGACCGATCCGCCCGATGCCTTTCTCGACGTGGCTCGCCATGCTTTGCAACTGGAGGTCGGAAAAGTCGTGCTGCGTCCGGTGTTGCATCCCGCCAGATAGTCCGAGCTACTTTGCCTTCGGCAGACCGGCGGCGACCAGCTCGTAGGAATGGTCGATCATCGCGCGTACCTCATTATCTGGCACCCCGCCGCTCAGCACCACCGTGTTCCAATGCTTCTTATTCATGTGGTAACCGGGCTGCACTTCCTCGTAGAGATCGCGCAGATCGAGCGCGCGCTCCGGATCGCACTTCAGGTTTACCCGCGGCGGCACTTCATCGAGGGAGGCGAGGGCAAACATCTTCCCGCTCACTTTGAAGACGAGGTTATCCGGCCCGAAAGGCGTGCCCTCGGTCGCGTTCGGTTTCGTTAGGCAATATTCGCGGAATTGTTCCAGGTCCACAGGAAAGATCATCAGGAGATCGCGGTCAGCAATCGTTCGCGCAATTCCCCGATCTTTACCCGCTCCTGCTCCATGCTGTCGCGATGACGCAGGGTAACGGTGTCGCGCAGTTCAAGGTCGCGCTCGCCCAACGTTTCGAAATCGATCGTCATCCCAAAGGGCGTGCCCGCTTCGTCCTGGCGGCGGTAACGCCGTCCGATCGCGCCGGTTTCGTCGTAGAAAACGTTCATCTGCGGGCGGAGCAGCGCCTGCACTTCCCGGGCTTTCTCGACCAGCGCCGGCTTGTTTTTCAAAAGCGGAAAAATGCCGGCCTTGACCGGCGCCATGCGCGGATGAAAGCGCAGGACAATCCGCGTCTCGCTCTTCCCTTTCTCGTCGGTCACGGTCTCTTCGTCGTAAGCTTCGCAAATCAGCGCGAGCACGGTGCGATCGACGCCCGCGCTCGGCTCGATGACGTGCGGGATGAAACGCGCCTTCGTTTCTTCGTCGAAATAATCCAGCGGCTTGCCGCTCGCCGTCTGGTGCTGGGTCAGGTCGTAATCGGTCCGGTAGGCGACGCCTTCGAGTTCCTGCACGCCGAAGGGAAATTCGTACTCGATGTCGTAGGTTCCCTTGGAATAAAACGCGCGATCCGCCTCGGGAACGGTTAGCACGTGCAGCTTCGTCGCGCGGTATCGCCGATGTTTTCGTAAAACTTGAGGCGCTCCTCCAGCCAGTACTCGAGCAACTCCATGCCCTGTTCCGGCCGGCAGAAATATTCCAGCTCCATCTGCTCGAACTCGCGCGAACGGAAGATGAAATTGCGCGGATTGATCTCGTTCCGGAAGGCCTTGCCGATCTGCGCGATGCCGAAGGGAAGTTTCTTCCGCGAGGTATCGAGCACGTTCTTGAACTGGACGAAAATCGACTGCGCCGTCTCCGGCCGCAGATAGGCGATCGAATCTGGATCGGCTTCGAGTCGCGCCCGACCTGAGTCGAGAACATGAGATTAAAGGGGCGCGGCTCGGTCATGTCTTTGCCGCCGCAGTTCGGACATTGCTTCTGGCCCATTTTTCTCCGGCAGTTGATCGGCGCGGAGACGCGCCTTGCATGTGCGGCAATCGACCATCGGATCGCTGAAAGTGTCTTCGTGGCCGCTGGCTTTCAGACCGCGCGATGGGTCAGAATTGCGCCATCCATGCCGACCACGTCGTCGCGTTCCCGCACCATCACGCGCCACCAGTAATCCTTCAGGTTGCGCTTCAGTTCGACGCCGAGCGGCCCGTAATCCCAGACGCCGTTCAGCCCGCCGTAAATTTCGCTCGACTGAAAAATGAAGCCGCGCCGTTTGCACAGGCTGACGATGCGCTCCATCCGCTGGGTCTCGTTTTGGCTCATGCCAGAATGGCTTAACCACGAAGGTCACGAAGAACACGAAGCGGAGTTCATTTTCGCCCTTCGTGCTCTCCGTGGCCTTGGTGGTAATACCCAGCCTACTTCGCCACCGTCACCTCGGTCTTGACCGAGTTGGCGATGAAACAATTCTCGTGCGCGAAATGGTGCATCTCTTCGATGTCTTTTTCGCTCGGCTGATTGTCGCCGGAGAAGGAAAGCTTCGGATGTAACTCCACCTTGGTAATGGCCAGTTTGCCCTCGGCATTCTTCTCCATGTGGCCGACCGCTTCGTCGACGTATTCGTCGAGCATGAATTTCTTCTTACAAGCCACCGCCAGGAAGGTGAGCATGTGGCAACTGGAGAGGGAAGCGACAAACGCTTCCTCGGGGTCGACCAGCTTGGGGTTGCCCAGATAAGCCGGGGCGGCGGTGGCCTCCATTTCGTGGCCGCCGTCGAAGCTCCAGGTGTGATCGCGGTTGTAGGTTTTGTACTCGAAGTCGTTGCGTGGCGCGCTTCCAGGTGAGCGTCATTTTGTGTTCGGACATGCCTCTAGATATGTGCCGCACCGCAATTCGCAAGCGGGCGACAAATCGCCCCCTCGGTGGAACAAATCTTGCACTAGAAAGTGAGTGGGCCTGCCCTAAACAAATGACGAACGAAGACCTCCAAGCACTCCTGACCGCCATGCTGGAAAGCGGCGAAGGCGTGTCCGATTGCCTTTTTATCAATGGCAAGCCGCCTTTGGTCGAGCGTTACGGCAAACTGCACGAATTGCCGATGGAAGAACCGGGCGCGGTCCTACAACCCGCCCACATCGATTCGATCGTCACTACTGCTCATGGCCGGAAGCGAACGCCTGCGATCCGACCTGCAAGAGAGCGGCTCCTGCGACACCAGTTATTCCCTGGCCGACATGGCCCGGTTCCGGGTTAATATCTACCGTCAAAATGGCCAGCACGGAATTGTGATGCGCAAATTGCAATCCACCGTGCCCTCGCCTCGAATCGCTCGGGTTGCCGCCCATTTTCCAACAAAATGGTGCAGGAAAAATTCGGCATCATTTTTTTCACCGGCAGCACCGGCAGCGGCAAGACGACGACGCTGGCCGCGCTTGCTGAACGAGATTAACCAGACCCAGGAAGTCCACGTTGTGACCCTGGAGGATCCGATCGAATTTCTGCATCCGCACCGTAAAGCGGTCTTCAGCCAGCGCGAATTGGGCAAGGATTTTTCAGATTTTGCGACCGGCCTGCGGGCCGCCCTGCGGCAGGCGCCGAAAGTGATCCTGCTGGGCGAAATTCGCGACCGCGAGACGATGGAGATCGCGCTTTCGGCTTCCGAGACCGGCCATCTCGTCTTCAGCACCCTGCACACGATCAACGCCGGCCAGAGCATTAACCGCATCCTCGGCCTCTTCACCAACGATGAAGAAAAACAGATCCGCGAGCGGCTGGCCGACACCCTGCGCTATGTCGTGAGCCAGCGCCTGGTCAACAAACTCGACGGGGGCCGCCTCCTCGTGACCGAAATCATGGGCAGCAGTCTGCGCACCCGCGAGACGCTGCTCTACGGCGAAGGCGAAAATCGCACCTTCCAGGAAATCATCGAGGCCGGCAGCACGCTTGGCTGGCACAGCTTCGACCAATCGCTCATGCGGGCTTTTGAAGATGACCTTATCTCCGAAGAGACCGCCCTCCTCTTTTGCACCCACAAGAACAAGATGCATCGCGACCTCGAGATGGCGAAAAAGATGCGCTATCCGATCGACGAAGAGCCGTCCGGATTAAAGATGGCCACCCTCTAAGAAAAGATAATGAAAACCGAAAAAGCACGATCATTTATTGCAGGAACTCCGCCTCGCCCAGCTCGAAATCAAGGTCCTGCGCGAGCAATTACTAAAGTCGAGCCGAAGAAGCGCAAAAAACCCGCGCGCAAATGGAGGAATTGACCGACACGAATCGCGCCCGCCGACGCCGACAGAGGTCGTCATCGTCCCGATGCGATCGTCGAAGCCCTCGCCCGCAAACGGATCGAGCAGCCACGGCAAAGCGCCACGCGCGTGCTCTGCGTCGAGGACAGCGAACCAAATTTTCGCCTGGTCGAAAGCATTCTGGAAGACCGCCCGGGGACCGATCTGTACTGGGCCGAGAATGGCCAAGCAGGCGCTCGATTTGGCGCAGGAAAAGGCGCCGCAACTCGTCCTGCTCGACCTCGATTTGCCCGATATGCACGGGAGCAAAGTGCTTGAGGGATTGCACGCGCAACCTCTACTGCCGAAACTCCGGTCATCGTGATTAGCGCCGACGCCACCCCGAGCCAAATCGAGCGCATGCTCAGCGCCGGAGCCCGCAATTACCTGACCAAGCCTTTCGAGATTCGCCGATTCCTCTGCATGTTTGACGAAATCTTCGCCTGCGCCTAGACGCGGCGGCGGTCGTCGAACTTTATTTGCCGCCCCGGCCTCCTGCGCTGGATGGTGCGCCCCTGATGGAGCGGCGCCGCTTTTTCACGCGGACCTTCCGGTCGCTCCGTGCCCGGCGAATTCTCCTCGGCGTCATTCTGCTGGCCTTCTCCTGGGCGGAATCGCGCTCCGTCGTTACGCCTGGGAGCAGACGACCCACCTGCGCTTTCAGCGCGACATCGTAAACGGATTTTATTGGGGCAACCAGACGCTGGTCGAAGGGCGTCGCCTTTCGCCCGGGGAAAAGCCGCGACTCCTGGCGGCTTTTGCGCGGGGCTACCTTGGGCTTTACGATCGGGTGCGAACGCGATGCCTACGAGAACAATTATTATCTCGATTACCCTCCTCTGCGGCTCCTCGTCATGTCGATCTGGGCCAGGCAAGTGCGGGCGAAATTTCCCGGAGCCGAGGATGGTACGCCGGAATATGTCGAGCCGCTCCTGAACGTCAATCTTCTCTTCGAACTGGTCACCGCCGCTGGAATTTTCCTTCTCGTTAGGCGGGGAGTCCGACGCTCTTCGGGTGCGACCGATTCGGGTCTCTTGCATCGCCTTGCCGCCAGCCGAGAGCGGCTGGGTCTGCGGTTTGGTCGCGGCCAGCGTGGCCTGGCTCGAACCCTCGCTCATCCTCGACGCCCACGCCTGGCCACAATGGGATTGTCTGGATTCTGCCATTTTATCTTTTTCGCCGCGCTCGCTGCCCTAACGAGACGCTGGTTCTGGTGCGGCTGCCTGCTCGCCGTCGGGGGAATGCTCAAAGGCCAGTTCCTCTTTGTCGCGCCGTTTTTTATTTTTTGGCCGCTCTGGCAGAAACGCTGGGCCGCGCGCCGGACGAGTGCTCGCCGGTTTTGCTGTGACGTCGGCGTTCCTCGTTTCTCCCTGGCTCCTGCGAAACGCGCTGGCCTGGGCGGCGAGTCGCAGCGATCGCGATCGTCATCGCTGGTTCTCTTCTTTGGCTTCGCGCGATCGCGCAACACCTGGGCGTGGGCGGCCGGCCTGGCGGGCGTCGCGGCCTTTGCTGTCGGTGCGCTTCGGCAGTGGCAGCTTCGCCTGGTTGCAGATCGGTTTCCTCTACGGCAGCGAGCGTTATCCTTACCTGTTCATCAGCTCCTGCTACAACCTCCCGTCCCTTCTTTCCGACTGGAACCTGTCGCTTAAGGAGCCCTTTTTGGTCGTCCCAACTCGGATCGCTTCCATTTCGCGCTCACCCTGCAATGGACCCTGCGCCTGTTTATCTTGGCGCCCTGCCCTCTGCGCTCTCGGCGCAGCCCGACACGCTCGCTCTCGTGACCCGCGACTCCTCATCGCTCTCGCCACGCCCTGGCTCCTCATGTTCGCGCTTCTGGCGCAAATGCACGAGCGCTACCTCCTCTGGGGCGCGGTCCTCAGCGCTGTCGCGCTCGGCGTCAGTGTTCGCTTAAGCGTCCTCCATTTCCTTTTCTCCGCCATGAGCGTCACCATGATCACACACGTGCTCCTGATCGATAAGAAACTCGGCCCGAACGCTGACGACGATCGATTTCCTCGCACGGATGCGACCGCTCGCGTCCTGGTTATTGCTCATCGGCGTCGCGATCTACTTCCGCGAGGCTCTTTCCATCGAGCGCCGATCTTTCGTGCCCGCGTAAGCGCCGAGGCGACGAAAGAAGAAGCTTCCCTGGCTCTCGCGGTTGCCTCTGAGGAAGCGTAGGCGTCAGAGCCCCTGCGTCGTGCGATCAAAAGAGTTGCCCGGCTTCGAGAGCGCTGTAAATCTACGGTCGCTCGTTTCCGCGCGATTAGCTCAGTGGTAGAGCGCTTGCTTCACACGCAAGAAGTCGCAGGTTCGAACCCTGCATCGCGCACCACCGCGTGCCTTTCCACGGTTTATGAATGAACTCCTCCTGTGAAAACGCGGGTACTGTCGCAGGCTAAACTCCAGTCGCCCGGACCGGACCGGCACCCGCGGGGCCCACTTAGTTCAAAAATCACGCGAGTCATGGCGCAAACGTTCCAGCGACTGACTCAAATCCAGAATTTTCCTTCGCTATATTCCCACGTGCCGGGTTCGAAAAAGTTTCATCACAACGTCTACGTGATCCTTTCGGAAGCTGCCGTCCTAAAGCATCCTTCAGTTCTGCGCGCAAATCCGAAACGCGATCCCTCGAAGCCGTCTCTGTACGTCGGGATGACCGGGCTGCCGGTGGAACACCGCTTTGAGAATCACAAGCACGGCTACAAATCCGCCTGGGTGGTTGAGAAATATGGCGTCCGCCTTTTGCCGGAGTTCTACGCCCATCTCAACCCGATGCCGTTCGACGCTGCCGTGCAGATGGAAATGGAACTCGCGCAGGATCTGCGGGCGGAAGGCTACACCGTGACCGGCGGAAAATAAGCGACCTTCGCCTAACGACGAAGGCGCTCGTTATTCAAAAATCTGGCCGTGATTAAATCGCCAGATGCTGAAGACATTCACCACCAGCGCGATCCCGGCCAGGACCGCGAGAGTCGGGAGCAACTCGAGGGTGGTGCAGTTGGCCCACAGCACTTTGATGAAACCGTCGAGCGACCAATAAACAATCGTGAGCTTGCTCAGCTTCTGGATGAACTCCGGCATGAAACTGGTCGGGAACCAGGCCCCGCCGATCGCGCTCATGGTGAGAATGAGGAAGGTGCCCAAACCGCTCGCCGCCGCCGAGGAGGGCGAGACCGCGGCGAGCAGCATCCCGAAAGAAACACAGGCCATGGAAGCTCCCAGGCAAATGAGGAGGAGGTTGCCGAAATTGGTCGTGATATCGATTCCGAACAGAAGGCTGCCGGCGAGGAAAAGCGCGCACAGTTGCACCATGCCCGATGAACATTCCGAAGAGATATTTGCTCCAGAGAATGTGCGTCCGCCGCACCGGCGCGGCCAGCAGACCGCTGAAAAAGACCGGCCTTCTTTTCATCGAAGAGCGAGGTGGCCGCGCCGGAGAGGGAGAAAAGCAGAAACATGATCGCCCACCCGCCCACGCTCCGTGTCGCCATGCTGCTCTTGACCTGGCGGCCGCCGACCTGCTCGGAGTCGATCTTGATCAGGCTCTCAAAGAGCGATGAGCTCGCGCCGGGGGTGTCGGCGCCGAGGCCAAAGTCGCCCTTGCTCAGGTTGGCGTAAATTTCGTCCGCGTTCCCGCCAAACCCCTGGGCGATCGCGTTGGCGATCGAGTGATTGAATTGATCGAAGTTTTCCTGCCCGATGAAGTTTGCGCCTTTCTTTTGCAGGGAAAGCAGAAGCGCCTGCGGCGCGGAAGTGTAGATCGTTTTTTGCACCAGCCCGGTCACGGTCTGAGTCTCGATTTCGTTCCGCGGATTGTGCAGAAATTTCAGCTTCAAGCCGAAGCTTTCGTCGCTCTGCGTGTCGGGCGGGAAGATGAGCGCGAAACGGAGCGACCCGGCCCGCATCTTTTCCCGCACGCGCGCTTCAGTCAGCGGCACCTCCTTTTCATTTTGCGTTTCCGTGGTCAGGACTTTGAAGGCCTTCTCCTTCTGCAACGCACTCGTGATTGCCGCCACCACCGGCGCGTCGGTTGCGCTAACGACCGCGATCGGAATTCCTGTCGGCCCGCCCCCGCCGTCGTTGACCCCAAAGACGTGGCCGAAAATGTAAATCAGCACCGTCGGCACGAGAAACGTGAGCGAGAGCGCCGTCTTGTCGTGCAGGAAGCGGCGCAGTTCGTTGCCGAATAAAATTAGAACTGTCCGCATATCGTTGCTCCTTTCGAAAAATCACGCATCCCGCAACGTCTTCCCGGTGAGATGGAGGAAAACATTTTCCAACGTCGGCCGCGTCACCGCGAAATGGCGATAGGACAAGCCCAGCCGCTCGACCGCCGCGAAAAAATCCGACAGGCGCAGCCCGCCGCGCGGGGTCAGGACAAACGCCTCTTCCGTCTCCACGATCTCGCCAAACTCGCGCAGCGCGTCCAACTGGGCGGTCACCGCCTCATGCCGCGCGAGCCGGATCTGTTCCGCAAAAGGCAACTGCACAAGAAGCTCATCGAGCGTGCCGAGCGCGAGCAACTTTCCGTGATCAATGATCCCGATGCGTGAGCAGAGCCGGGTCGCTTCCTCCATGTAGTGGGTCGAATAAACGATCGTCATCCCGTCGTCGTTCAACTTCTGCACGAACTCGAAGATGGCGTTGCGCGACTGCGGATCGACCCCCACCGTCGGCTCGTCGCAAAGGAGGAGCTTGGGGCGATGCAAAATCGCGGCCACGATATTGAGGCGCCGCTTCATCCCGCCGGAATAGTTTTTCACCGGGTCGCGCCGCCGGTCCTGCAACTGCGCCGCGAGCAGACCTTCCTCGACCCGCTCGCGCAAGAGCGCGCCGCGCAATCCGTAGAGCCGGCCAAAGAGGCGGAGATTTTCCTCGCCGCTCAGCTCGTCGTAGAGCGCGAGGGCCTGCGGGACGAAACCCAGTTGCAGGCGTTGCTCGACCCGTTCGTGCCGAAATTTTTCGCCGGCCAGAAAAATCTCGCCGCCATCCGCCGGCCGAATGCCGGCGACAAGCGACATCAGGGTCGTCTTGCCCGCCCCGTTGGGACCGAGGAGGCCGAAGAATTCGCCCGGCTCCATCGCGAGCGAGACATCCTGCAGCGCGACGATCCCGCCGTAGCGCTTGGACAGATTTTTGATCGTGAGCACTTCGGCGAGGTTGATCGCGGAATGGAGATGGCGCAAGAATCGAAGATTTTCCGGAGCGAAATTTGGGGCTTCTTCTCCGTCACGTCGCCTGCTAAAAATGACCGCAACGATAGGAGACTCCCATGTTTTATTTCCGGATCGATCGAGTTCGCTTTCTCGACAATGGCGGCGTCAAATCCGTCCTCGGCGTTTTCGGGCACGACTTTGCCCAGGTAAAATTCCTCAGCTTCGTCACCCGCTCCGACCAGACCGCGCCGGATCTCGATGACTGGATGCAGAGCAATGACCCGGCTGCGAAAAAATTGGCGCTGCATGCGCTGGTCGACGAGACTCTCAGCACCCGCATCCTGACCGAAGTCGATCGGGTGCAGGACAACGTGCCGGTCAGTTTCGGCGACACCGGTCTCATCCTTTACGAAGCGGAGGAAATTCCGGAAGCCTTCTCCTGGACATTTGTCGCCGTCCGCTCGGCCCGCAATCTGCGCGAGGCGGCCGGGGATGTGAACGATGTTTTGCGGGAGCCCGGTTTCAGTTCCTTCTCGACCAGCCTGCTCGGCATGATCAAAGCCGGTTCGGCCCTCGCGAATCCGGCTTACGCCGCCGGGATCGAGGTGGCGAAATTTGCCGCGCAAGCCGGGGCGCGCCGGCTGATGAAAAAAGGCGACCGCCAACTGGGCGCAGTCACGGTCAGCTTCATCCGCCCCGAACATTACCCGCAGGGCATCCGGGAACGCCGCGACGTCCACGACATGACGGGGAACATGTTTTTCGACTACACGATCTTTGGCTATAAACGCGCCCTGCCCGTGATCCGGAGAAAACGGAAAGATGAAAAAACAAAAAAGCGCAGCCGGTAGGAAAAAAACAGCAAAGCCCGCGACCCGGGCGAAGAAGACAGCCCGGCGACCTGCCCGTCGACCCGCCCGGCGACCGCGCGGGAAAAAGAAGCCGACCGCGCCGCCGGAAGTGCGGCGGGCGATTCCGCTCGACTACGTCACCACCGGCGACGTCGTCCTCCGCGCCGCACCCGATCTGGCGGCGGCGAAATTAAGCGGCGGCGCGCTGAGCAAAGGGACCGTGGTCAAGATCGCGCCGCAGGACTGGTGGTATGTCGAAGTGGAACGCCCGTCGACAGCTTCCGGCGTGTTGCGCGGGTGGGTTGCAAACGCCTCCCTCAAGCGCGCCACCGATGCCGACCTGGCCGCGGCGCCGCCACCGCCCGCCGAACCCGCTCCGCCGGTGGCCGGCGATGCCGCGCATCATGCCGAGCTGCGAAAAAAAATGGCGCAGGCGATTGTGCAATTTGAAGGACGCCGGGACCGGGAGGGGCATCTCCGGGTTTACATCCTGCCCGCGGGCGACGGTGGCGGACGTTACGAGGTCGCCGGAATCAACGATCGCTATCACCCCAAGGAAGCCGCCGAACTGCGGAGATTGATCGATGCCGGGGATTTCGAGGGAGCGGAAGATTACGCCACCGAAGTGATCGCCGAATACACTGACGTGGTGTCGAAATGGACCACCGTGCCCGCGATCGAGTCTTACCTGCGCGACGCCGCTTTCAATCGCGGCCCGGGCGGGGCGGCCAAGATTCTCCAGATCGCCCTCGGGGTGCACGTGGACGGCGGGGTCGGACCGGAAACGCTCAAGGCGCTGCGGGAGGCCGAGAAGGATCCGGCGAAACTCCTCGCCGCCCTGCGAATCGCGCGCGAAAAATACGAGATCAGAGTCGCCGGCCGGCGCGATAAATTCTGGAAAGGGCTGGTCAACCGCTGGGACGGCTCGCTCGACTTCGCCAGCCGCATCGCCTGAGACGAGGCGGCGATTTTATTCGCCTAACGATGAGCCACGAAGACCAGGTCCGCCTTTTTTTGAACCCGGACATCGCCCGCGAATCCGCGCCCTCCGTTCCGCCCCTGAGCCGGCCGCTCGAGTTCCATCGCCGGCTCCCCGGGTATGCTCTGACGCCGCTGCTCGATCTCCCCGCGCTCGCGCGCGACCTCGGGATCGGGCAGCTTCTGGTGAAGAACGAATCAAGCCGGCTCGGGTTGCCTGCCTTCAAAATCCTGGGCGCGTCCTGGGCCGTGTATCGCGCGCTCCAGGATCGGCTCGACCATCCGCTCGCGCCGTGGCGGACCCTCGAAGAACTCCAGGCGCAGCTCGCTCCCTTGCGTCCGCTCACTCTCGTCACCGCGACCGACGGCAATCACGGGCGCGCCGTCGCGCACGTCGCGGCGCTCTTTGGCCTGGCGGCGCGGATTTTCGTCCCCGCCGGAACTGCGCAGGCGCGCATCGATGGGATCACAAGCGAAGGCGCCCGGGTCGAGGTGGTCGATGGCACTTACGACGATGCGGTCGAACGCGCGGCCGCTGAAGCGAACGACCGTTGCCTCGTCATCTCCGACACTTCCTGGCCCGGTTACGAGCGGATTCCGCGACTGGGTGGTGGAAGGTTATTCCACGATCTTCAGCGAAATCGACGACGAATTGGCCCGGCGCGGTGCCGCCATGCCGGATCTTTTCCCGATCCAATTCGGCGTCGGCGCTCTCGCCGCCGCGCTCGTTAGGCATTATCGCGGCCGAACGACTCCGAAAATTGTCAGCGTCGAACCGCTCCAGGCCGCCTGCGCCCTGGCTTCGATCGAGGCCGGAGAAATCGTCACTCGTTCCCGGGCCGCATGATTCCATCATGGCCGGCCTGAACTGTGGCCGGCCCTCGCTCGTCGCCTGGCCGATCGTCTCGCGCGGATCGACGCCTTCCTCGCCATCCCGGACGAGCGCGCGCGCGAAGCGATGCGGGCCTTGGCCGCGGCCGGCATCATCGCCGGCGAAACCGGCGCAGCCGGGCTGGCGGGATTGATCGAGCTGCTCCGCGGCCCGGGAACGCGGAACATCGCGGGCTCTCGGGCTGCACGCCGAGACGCGCGCGATCATCCTCGTGACCGAAGGCGCGACCGATCCCGAGTCCTACCGGCAGATCGCCGCCGCGAGCGGCTCAACGGCCTGAAGCGAGCCGCTGCAAAGTCAGCCTAACGAGATCTTCGGCGGTCGGCGCTTCCTTCCCGCTTTGCTGGATGTCGCGCACCGCCTTGTGCGCCTCGACCTGCTTGTAGCCGAGCGCGATCAGGGCCAGGACCGCTTCGTTCGCCTGCTCCTGCTCCGGGGTCGGAGCCTGCGCCCCGCTCGCCACTTCCCAGGCCGCGGCCACGCCCAGTTTGTCCTTTAGCTCGAGGACGATTCGCTCCGCGGTTTTTTTGCCGAGCCCGCTGATCTTGGAAAGCGACGCGACATCGGAATTCACAACCGCGCTTTTGAAATAGCTCACACTCATTCCGCTCAGGACGGCGAGGGCGAGTTTCGGGCCGATCCCGCTGACGTGGTTGACGAGGAGGCGAAACAAATCGCGCTCCGCCGCGGTCATGAATCCGTACAGGATCTGCGCATCTTCCCGGACGTGCAGATGGGTCAAGATTTGCACCGCTGCGCCCGGCGCGGGCAGCTTGTCGTAACTCGAAAGCGGGATGAAAACTTCGTAGCCGACGCCGCCGACGTCGACGATCGCCTGGGTTGGAAGCGCGCTCGTTAGGCGGCCGTGCAGAAAAGTGATCATGTGTTCTTCATTATCAGGGTGAGATCGACCCAGCGGCCCTTCGCAATGTCGAAGCCGCGGGTGGAAAACTTCCGATAACCGCGCGGGAGCACCGGGTAAAGTCGATCCGCCAGCGTGCGTCGGCAAAACAACAAAATGCGGCCCGGGGCTGGCAAGAAACGGCGGGATCTGATCCGGCTGCAAAGTGGCGACGTCGCGCTTGCCTTCGCGATTGTAATGGAGAAATCCGCGCACCCGGCCGCGAAAATTCCAGACCAGGCTCGGCGCGTCGAAATCGTAGGCGGCGAAATCCATCTCCGGCTGGAGATACGGCTCCGCCTTCTGGAAAAGGGCCGAAGAAGGAAACAAAGGCGTGATGAGGGGAAACGCGATCAACGCCACGGCCAGAAAAACCGCCGCCGTGCCCGCGCCCAGCGGCGCAACACCCGTTCCGCCGTCCCGGCCGCGAGCCAATGCCGCGCCAGCAGAAGCGCGAGGAGCGGAAACGCCGGCAGGATGTAGTGCGGCAGTTTCGTTTTCACGATGCTGAAAATGACGACGATGACCGCGCCACCCGCGATCAGGTAAAGATCGAGCGCATCGCGTTTCCGCCAAAGCCGGCGGGTCAGCCAGGGCAGTTTCCACGACCAGGGCGCAAAGGTGATGAAGACGGTGACGAAATAAAAGGGAAGCGAGCCAAGCGCGGTCAGGATGGAAGCGCCGCCGTGTCCCTGCATCGTGCCAAAGGAACGCCCGACGACGTGCCGGCCGAGGCCGACTTTCATAAATTCGCCCTGCGTCTGGAGGAGCGCCGGGCACGCCCCAGAGCGCGACCAGCACGAGGACGAGAAGAATTCCCCTAACGAAAAGAAAACGCGCGCCAAGATGCGGCACCGGCCGGAGCAGATGGAAGACGATCACCGTGCCTAACGGCAGCAACCCGATCGGGCCCTTGGCCAGAAAAGCGAGCGCGAGCGAGAGATAAAACATCCACCACCAGCCGCGCAGTCCGCCTGGCCTAACGACCACGCTGCGCCAGGTGCCGCCGAAACGATCGCGCAGCAGCTCGTAGCCGGCCCAATGCGCCGCGGCCATGAAAAGGACGAGCCACATGTCCGCCACCGCGGCCTTGGCATGGACGAAAGTCTGCAGGCAAAGGGTGAAAATGATCGCCGCCCAAAAACCGGCCCGCGCCAGATCGAGCCGCCGGCCCCAGGCCAAAACCGCGACCGCGGTCAGGGCGGCCGCCAGCGCGCTCGGGAACCGGGCCGCAAATGGGTTCTGCCCAAAAACGCGGTAGCTCGCGACCTGCGCCCAGTAGGTCAGCGGCGGTTTATCGAAGCGATAGCGGTCGTTGAAATAGGGCACGACATAATTGCCGCGTTCCATCATCTCCCGCGATGCTTCGGCAAAACGCGGCTCGTCACGGTCGACCAAAGGCAGCATCCAGGTGCCGGCGAGATGAAAAAGCAGGCAGCCGAAAAAGAGCGCCGCAAAATTGCGTGTTGCAGGTTGCAAGAGAGCGATTCAAAGATGGCGCAGGCCGAAAGACAACCGGCAAATTCTCGATGAGCAAAATCACGCCGGCCCGGAAATGGTTGTTCATCGTCCTCCTCGCGCTCCTTGCCATCGCGGCGGCGTTTTATTTCGACGAGGCCGTCCGCGCCTGGATGACGGAGCATTCCAACCGGACCGCGAAACGTTTCATGCGCAACGTCAGCCGCTATGGCGACTGGCCCGGGCATGTCCTGGCGGGCCTGCTTCTGATCGCGGTCGCCTGGTTTCGGGGAAACAAACGCTGGCTGCAAATCGGCCTGACGATGATCATCGCCTGCGCCCTCGCGGGAGCGGCCGCGCGCGCGGTGAAGATCGCGACCGGTCGCGCCCGCCCGTCGGTCAAACAGGAGGTTGCCTGGAAAGGACCGAGCCTGAACTCGAAACACAATTCTTTTCCCAGCGGACACACCGCCGCCACGACGGCTTTTTTCGGGGTCCTCTGGTTTGCCAATCGCCGCCTTGCGCTCGCGCTCTCGCCGCTCCCGCTCCTGATTGCGTTCTCGCGCATGTACGTGGCGGCGCATTACCTCTCCGACGTGGTCAGCGCGATCGTGCTCGGGCTTTTCTGCGCCTGGCTCTGCGCGCGCTGGCGACCGCCGGCGATCTGAGCTCGCCGCGGGGAGCGGAGGGGGTGGGATTCGAACCCACGAGGGCTTGCGCCCTGCCAGTTTTCAAGACTGGAGCCATCAACCACTCGACCACCCCTCCGTGGTTTGCGACCAGGGGTTAGTTTTACTCTGCAATCGGGTTCCGGCAAGATCGTTAGGCTGCCGCCGGTAGGGCGAGACTCCGTCAAGCCGCGGGAGAAAACCGTTTTCTCGAAGCCGCGCGCTTTCCCCGCTCGACGGAGTCTCGCCCTACCGGAGGAGCGCCGCTTTTCGGTAGACAATGTCATATGTTCATAAGAACTTAGACGATGCACGGTCGCGGAGCTTCGCATAACCCGGCCAACCGCTTCGAAGCGCTCCATCTCGAGCCGGATCCCGAGGATGAAAACGATCCCGACCGCCCGAAACGCCAGACGATCTATTACCGCGATTTCACCCGCACGATTATCGCGCATAACGACAGTCCCGACGTCGGCTTCGAATCGAGCGTCAACCCTTACCGCGGCTGTGAGCACGGTTGCATTTACTGTTACGCGCGGCCGACCCACGAGTTCCTCGGCTTCTCCGCCGGGCTCGATTTCGAGAGCCGGATCATGGTCAAAGAAGACGCGCCCGAGCTGCTCGCGGCCGAACTCTCCAAGCCGCGCTGGAAACCACAGACGCTCGTGATGAGCGGCGTGACCGATCCGTATCAGCCGGTCGAGCGGCGCCTGCAGATCACCCGCCGCTGTCTCGAGGTGCTGGCGCGTTTCCGGAATCCGGTCGCGATCATCACCAAAAATCATCTCGTCACCCGCGACATCGACTTGTTAGGCGAACTGGCCGCGCACGAGGCGGCGGCGGTCAATATTTCCATCACCTCGCTCGACCCGAAATTGCAGCGCGTGCTCGAGCCGCGCACGTCCGCGCCGCGCGCCCGACTGGAAGCCGTGCGCCAACTCCGCGCCGCCGGAATTCCGGTCGGGGTCATGACCGCGCCGATCATTCCCGGGCTGACCGATCATGAAGTGCCGGCCATCCTGGCCGCGGCAGCGGAAGCGGGGGCGCAGTTTGCCGGCTACACGGTCGTTAGGCTGCCGTATGCGGTGGCGCCGTTGTTCGAGCGCTGGCTGGAGGAACATTTCCCCGATCGGAAAGAGAAGGTGCTCGGCCGCATCCGCCACCTCCGCGGCGGCGAAAAATTGAACGATCCGCGTTTCAAAACGCGAATCAGCGGCGAAGGAATTTTCGCGGAACAGATTCGAGACCTTTTCACGGCCGGATGCAAGCGCGCCGGGATCGGCGAACGGCCCAAGCTTTCGACCACTGCCTTTCGAAGACCCAGCAAGCAAATGCAGCTGTTCGATTAGTGGTCCCTCCGGGGTGGCCTGCCGCTGACGCCTCGTCTTGAAGGGCTCAGGCGCGGGCCCTACCGGGGGGACATGCTTCTGCATGTCCATTCTGCGACCTCGCCGCGATAAAAAGGAGCGTGCAGGAGTAGGCCCTCCGACTCGTTCCAGAGCGAATGCCTAACGATCCCGTGGCGGCCCCGAGAAATCGAGTGGCACGAGCCTTGAGCCGAAGATCGAGGCAGACCTTGCGCCGACCTCGCCCCCGCCACAAGATCTACGAATATTTGTTGTCCCCCAACCCGTTTCGCCGAAAGATGTGATGTAATTTTTTGATGATGATGAAAAATCTGCGATGGAGTGGGCCGCTACTTTTCCTCGGGCTGCTGGCGCAAGGCGCGTTCGCGGCCGAACCGGTCAAAAGCCAGCCTCCAGCTTCGGTAGATGCTGTCCCCGAAGGGCTGACCGCCTCGGATTGGACAAACATCCGCGCGGCTTACCAGGCGCACCGCCTTCAGATGGTGCCAGTGGCTGGTGGATATCGGGCGCGCAATCCGAAGCAACAATGGCGGACCGAATTCGACGGACGCGGTTTTATCACGCAGCCGGATGCGGGCGGTTGGCAGTGGGGCTTGGAATTAAAAAGCTACGGTTTCCCCGGAAAGAAGCTCGAGTGCCGCGCTGGTTCGCCCGTGAAGGCCGAAGGAGATCGGCTTACCTACCAGCGGGACGCTGCGTTGCGCGAGTGGTTTGTGAACGACCGAACCGGACTGGAACATGGCTTCACTCTCGAGCAAGAGCCGGGGCGGGCTAATAATCAAAAGGCAAGTCTTGAGTTTGATCTCGCCGTGCGCGGCAACTTGCGCCCCGAGATTTCTCCCGACGGCGTGACGCTCCGCTTTGTCGACGCGCAAGGCGTGACGGCACTCACATACTCAAAGTTGCGAGTGTGGGATGCTGAGGGCAAAAACCTGAGGTCTTACTTTGTGGCACAGCCTGACGGCGTGCGACTGTCGGTGGAGGCGGACGGCGCGAATTACCCCATCACAGTGGACCCGCTTGCGCAGCAAGCTTATTTGAAAGCTTCCAACACCGATGCCGAAGACCAGTTCGGCTCGTCGGTGGCAGTTTCCGGCGACACTGTGATCGTCGGGGCATATCTAGAGGACAGCAATGCGGCCGGAATTGACGGTGATCAAGGCAACAACAGCGCACCAGATGCCGGAGCAGCCTATGTTTTCGTCCGCAACGGCGGAACCTGGACTCAACAAGCTTATTTGAAAGCGTCCAACACCGATGCCGGTGATAAATTCGGGTATTCGGTGGCGGTCTCCGGCGATACAGCGCTCGTCGCAGCATACGCCGAGGACAGCAGTGCCGCCGGGATTAACGGCGACCAGACCGACAACAACGCCTCCAATGCGGGAGCGGCCTATGTTTTCGTCCGCAATGGCGCCGACTGGACCCAGCAAGCTTATTTGAAGGCTTCCAACCCCGGAGCCGAAGACCGCTTCGGGTTGTCGGTGGCAGCCTCCGGGGACACTGTGGTGGTCGGAGCCTATTTCGAAGACAGCAGCAGCAGTGGGATTAACGGTGACCAGGACAATGACGGCGCACCTGATGCCGGAGCAGCCTATGTTTTCGTTCGTGATGGTGCCATTTGGACGCAGCAAGCTTATTTGAAGGCTTCTAACGCCGGCCACTATGACAACTTCGGGAATTCAGTGGCAATCTCTGACGACACCGTGGTCGTCGGAGCATTCCAAGAGGACAGCAGCGCGGTCAGGGTAAACGGTGACCAGATGAATAACAGCGCACCAGATGCCGGGGCAGCCTACATTTTTGTCCGTAACGGCGCCACATGGACTCAGCAAGCTTATCTCAAAGCCTCCAACGCGGAGGGTGGTGACGAATACTTCTCCGCTGACCTTTTTGGCTGGGCTGTAGCGGTCTCTGGCGACACCGTGGTCGTCGGGGCACTTCTGGAAGAGAGCGCCGCCACTGGAGTTAATGGCGACCAGTCCGATAACAGTGCCCCCGCTTCCGGGGCAGCCTATGTTTTCGTCCGCAATGGGTCCGCCTGGACCCAGCAAGCTTATCTCAAAGCTTCCAACACTGATCCTAATGACCATTTCGGCCAGGCCGTCGCGGTCTCCGGCGACATCGTGGTGGTCGGGGCGGATTTCGAGAGCAGCAGCGCCACCGGGATCAACGGCGACCAGACCGATAACAGCACAGCCGGTGCCGGCGCAGCCTATGTTTTCGCGCGCAACGGGCTCACCTGGACCCAGCAAGCTTACTTGAAAGGTTCCAACACCGAGGGCGGCGCTTACATTTTCGGAGTCGGTGACGTTTTCGGTACTTCGGTGGCAGTCTCCGGCGACACGGTGGTCGTTGGGGCAAATCTGGAGGATAGCAGCGCCAGTGGGATTAACGGCGATGAGAGCGATAACAGAGCTACCGATGCAGGCGCAGCCTACGTTTTTACCCTGCCCACCGATTTGGGAAACATCTCCGCCCGATTGCGAGTCGAAACGGGCGATAACGTTCTCATCGCCGGCTTTATCATCACCGGGTCCCAGACCAAGCGAGTGCTCGTGCGGGCCATTGGCCCGTCGCTCTCGTTGACTGGCGCGCTGGCGGACCCGAGCCTCGAATTGCGCGACGGCACCGGGACATTAATCGCAAGCAACGACAACTGGATGGATTCATCCAACCAGCAGGAGATTATCGACACTACCATCCCTCCGCCTAACGATCTGGAGTCCGCAATCCTTGCAACCCTTGATCCCGGTCCCTACACCACAGTCATGCGGGGGGTGGATGATACCACCGGCATCGGGTTGGTCGAAGCTTATGATCTCGACGGTGCGGCGGTTTCGGAGCTGGCCAACATCTCGGCCCGCGGCTTGGTCCAGACGGACGACGACGTGATGATCGCAGGATTCATCCTTCGCGGACCCTCCGCGCGAGAGGTGCTGGTGCGAGCGATTGGTCCTTCGTTACCGGGGAGCGGGAATTTGGCGGACCCGACTTTGGAATTGTTCGACCAAAACGGAATGCTCCTGGCCTCGAATGACAACTGGCGTGACACCCAGGAAGCCGATTTGATCGCCACCACGATTCCGCCGACTGACGACGCCGAATCCGCCATTCTGCAGACCCTTGCGCCCGCGGCCTACACCGCCATTGTGCGTAGCCAGAACCAAACCATCGGCATCGCCTTGGTCGAAGTTTACAACCTCGATTAAATAGGCCGCACCTTTGCTTCGCCGCCTAACGAGCATTTGTCGCTGCTTTAGCGGGACACCGCGCGAGCGTCGCCGGCCAGGTGCATCCGCCGTTGCTTGCGCATGACCAGCACATCGAGATCCCGCCGATCGCGCCAAAGCTGGCCATGATCGGATACCAAACGCCCCAGCCATGGCGATCGATCATCCAGCCGGTGAAGGGAAGCGCGATGGCGGTGCCGTAGTATTGGAAGGAATCGACCACCCCCGAGGCGAACCCGGCCATCTTGCGCCCGCCGATATCCATCGGCGCGGCCGTGCCGACGATGGCATGGGTCGAATTCGCGGTCAGCGCAACCAGAACAAAAACAGGCAGCCGATGAAAATGCCGACGGGCGTTGGGCCGACGATTCCGGTCGAGATAACGACCGCAGCAGTCAGGATCACCGCGCATTCGACGAAATAGAGAGTCATCGCGACCGGCGAGCGGTGCCCCTTGAAAAATTTGTCGGAGATGAAACCCGCACTGAACGATCCGAGGACCGCCACCAGCGGCATCAGATTCACCGTCCAGATCACGGCGGCAGGCTTGTCGGCCATGTTCAGTTTTAACTGCTCGTGAAATAGAGAATCATGAGCTGATCGGAGCTGTTCCGGACCGCGCCGGTGCAGGCATAGGCGATGGCGTAAAACCAGATCAAGGGATGCGTGAAAATCGTGGTGAACGATTCGCGAATGCTGCGGGCGCTGCGTCGGCGCTCGCCCTCGCTTTCGATCAGTCCGTGATAGCCCGCTTCTCGGGTGTTTCTTGACGAAAATCGCCAGCAAGACCGCGGCCGTCGCGACGATGAAGGGTGGGATGCGAAAGAGATAATGCCAGTCGTTTTTCGCCACGACCCAGATGCCGACGGTGAAGCCGGCGAGGATCACCGGCGCCAGATTGTTGATCGCGAACTGCCCGAGCTGAATCATGAAGCCGAAAATGCCGGCGAAGGTGCCGCGCTCCGTCCGCCGGAACCAGGCGGCGTTCATCTTGATCATGCCGGGCGCGCCGAACGACTGCATGTAGCCGTTCATCAGCCAGATCGCGGCAAAGGTGGTGAAGGTGCCGGCGAAGGAAGCGAAGCCGAATATAAGGTTGATCATGATCGTGCCGACGGCGCCGATCAGCATCGCGGTTTTGCCGCCGATCCGGTCGGTCAGCAGACCGTTGACGAGCTGTCCGGTTCCATAGGCGATCGACCAGGCGCTCAGCATCCCGGTGATCTGAAAAGTGGTGAACCCGAACTCCGCGACCATCCCCGGCGTGGCGAACCGGAAGTTGTAGCGGCACATGTAATAGGAGGCGTAGAGCAGACCGATGAGCCCCCAGTTCAATCCGCGGCGGGGGCGAAAACCGGGTGGATACTTGTGCACGATTTCACTCATACGTTAGGCGGCGGGAAGGATGAGGGAGCAAAAGGATTCTGCCTAGCGGAAAAATCGGCGACTTGGAGCCGGAGAGGGCCCCTGATCTGAGAACGAACTCCCTTCACCCGACCGCCGGCTTTTGCGGGACCATCTCGTCGGCGACCGGCAGCACCCTGAATCAATTCGTCTATGTCCAAGGCACCCAACCGAATCATTACTACGCCCTCATCGGCCGGGCGAGCACGATCAACCCCAAGGAAGGTCGCATCTTCACGATGACCGCGAACGCCGTCGCCAGCCTCACCGTCGATATGACAAACGACACCGGGATTCCCGCGAACAGCCAGGTAACCGTTATTCCATATTGGACGCCGGCGACCATCTTCCGGGCCAGTGATGCCAACGCTTCCTTCACGCCGACCGTATCGCCGCCCACATACATGCCACCGGACTGGGCGGCGCCTTTGACCCGAGCGATCAGCTTCTCCTTTTCAATAACTGGCAGACCGGTCTCAATAAGCGCCAAGCGCAATTTACATTTCCGACGGGCGCTGGCGTCTGAGCGGGGACAACTCCGGATCTGATCACGGGAGCGACCTCATCCCACAGGGCGCCGGCTTCATCGTGCGAAAAATCGGAGCCTCGGCGACCTATTGGACCAACAGCTATCCCGTGGCGGCGATGAGCGTGGTTTCCCGCAAAATCCATACCGGTAGACCCCGTGGCGCGAGGAACCAAGGGAGCAGCAATTTTTTCGCCGGGATTCGACCGGTCCTTTACCTGACTGAGCGCGCGGTGAAGATTCACTTCATGCGGCGGCTTTTCCTGCTCCTGGGTCTGACCCTGATGGCTTTGTCTTCCTCGGCCCAAACCATCACCCCTACGCCCAGCGCGACGGTCACTCCTTCGCCGAGCGCAACCATCAGCCCTACCCCGAGCGTCACGCCGACTCCATCCGTCACGCCCACCCCTAGCATCATACCAACGCCTTCGGTGACCCCGACCCCAAGCGCCACCCCGACCCCGAGCGCCACCCCTATCCCGAGTATCACGCCGACACCCGATCCCTCCGCCTCTCCCTCACCCACCCCCTCGGGCGAAGCACTCCTCGACATTTCAACCCGTGCTCGAGCCGAGACCGGGGAGAATGTGCTCATCGGTGGTTTCATTCTCGGCAACGGTGGCAGCGCAAAGACCGTAGTGGGACGGGCACTGGGTCCCTCGTTAGGCGGGCTCGGCGTGTTGACCCCGCTCCTCGATCCGAGCCTGCAGCTTTTTGATTCGTCCGGCCAGGTAATCGCGAGCAATAGCGACTGGATGACGAATGACAACTTCCAGGAAATCATCGACAGCGGCCTCGCGCCGATCGATCCGCGGGAATCGGCCATTCTCACCTCGCTCGCTGCGGGCGCCTACACTGCAGTCGTCACCGGGGTCGATGGCACAGAGAACATCGCCCTCGTCGAAGCCTACGACCTCGACTCGGTCAATCCGCCAGAACTGCTCAACATCTCCACCCGGGGCTTTGTCGATACAGGCGAGGGTATGATGATCGCCGGTGTCATCGTCGGTGGGACTGCCGGTCAGGTGGTATTGATTCGCGGCCTCGGCCCCTCCTTGGCGGGGTCGATCGCCGGGGCGTTACCGGACCCGCAGCTATCGCTCGTCAACAACCTGGGACAGGTCGTAGCGAGCAATAACAACTGGCAGGATACTCAAGCCGCCGAAATATCCGGCGCCGGTCTGGCGCCGACCAACGCCCTCGAATCCGCCATTCTTGCTCCGCTCCTGCCGGGGAGCTACACCGCAATCCTCTCAGACGTCAACGGATTCACCGGCGTAGGACTGATCGAAATCTACAACATCACCGCCGCGCCATAGCCGCGACGGGCCGGCCAGGTGCGAATCCTGAGATATGGGATTCGATCAATATCACGAACCGCCTAACGAACTGCCGGACGAGACGCGGACCTTCGCCCGCATGATCCTTTCCGTCATCGAGGAAGCACAGGCGATCGATTGGTACGAGCAGCGGATGGCAGTGGAAAAGAATAAAGAAGCCAGAGCCATCATGAAAAATGCGCAGAAGGAAGAATTCAAACACTTCGGCATGGACCTCGAGTTCCTCCTCCGGCGCAAACCGGTCTGGCGGGAGATTCTGCAAGGAATCCTCTTCACCGAGGGCGATATCGTGAAGGAAGGCGAAGAAGCCGAAGAAAAGGCCGGCTAGCCGCCGGCGGCGACGCGCAGGATTTCGAGCCGGTCGCTTTCCGCCAAGATTCTTCCCGACCATTCGCGGCGCGACAGGGCCACGCCGTTGTGCTCCACCAGCGTCGTCTCGGGAGATAACCCCCGCTGCGTGATCAACGCCTCCACCGTGGTCTCGTCTGCGCAACTTGTCGCGTCGCCGTTCAGGAAAATCTTCATGGCACAACCAACTCCTGGTCCCAATCTTTCCAGACTGGATCGAAGCCGTGTCCGCGGAGGGCAGAGGCCACTTCGGCCGGGGAGCGCTCGTCGCTGATCTCGAACTGCCCGGTCGCGATTTCGTTCGCGTTTTCATCCGGCGGTTGGATGCGGCCCCGCACTGTTTGGTGCACCGAAGCGCGACCCTGCCCGGTATAGCCGCCCGGCTCGGTGTGACTGCCAGAACTCATGCTGGTCACGCCTAACGAGACCAGCGCATCGCGCAAGGGAGCGGGCTCGCGCGTGCTCAGGACGATCCCGACGCGCGGAAAACAAATCCGGAAGGCGCAGATCAACTGCGCCAGCTCCCGGTCGCCTAACGAGAATGGGGGAGCAAATTCCCCGGCTGCCGGCCGGAGCCTTGGCAAACTGACGGTCAGGTCGGATTGCCAGCAGTGTTTGAGCAAATATTCGGCATGGGCGGCGAGTGCGAGCGCCTCCGCTTTCCATGGAGCGAGACCAAAGAGAGCCCCGACCCCGATGCGGCGGAAGCCGGCCGCGTAAGCGCGTTCGGGACAGCCCAGTCGCCAGTTGAAATCCCGCTTCGGGCCCGAGGTATGCATCTCGGCGTATATGCGGCGGTCGTATGTCTCCTGATAAACAACCAACCCTTCCGCACCGGCTTCAACCAGCGGTCGATACTCAGCCGTTTCCATCGGCCCGAGCTCGAGTGAAATGGAGGAAAAAAGCGGCCGCAGAGCGCGGACGCAATCCGCCAGATACGTTCCACTGACAAACTTGGGGTGCTCGCCAGCCACGAGCAGCACTTGCCGAAACCCCTGCGCCGCCAGGTGCCGCGCTTCCGTCACCACCTCATCGACGGTCAGCGTGACCCGCAGGATTGGATTGTCGCGCGAAAAGCCGCAGTAGCGGCAGTTGTTGATGCACTCATTGCTCAGATAAAGCGGAGCGAACATCCGCATGGTGCGTCCAAAATTCTGCCGAGTCAGTTCGCGGGCTTCCTGCGCCATTTCCTCGAGGCGGGCGTCATCCGCCGGCGCAAGGAGAGACGCCAACCGCCGGACCAAAGGCGACTCGGCTGGCAGTTGATCGAGAATTGTAACAAAAGACATCGGAGTAATTTCGCGGTTTGCTCCGGAATCGCAATTGCGCAGGCCGCGCGCTAGAATGCCGCCGTGAGCAAACCGAATTTCATTCCGTTGCCCCCGCGCGAATTTCTCACGAATGAGAAATTGAGCGAACGGGCGGCAGCATTTCAGGCCGAGATGGCTCGACGCCGGACGGTGCGCGAGTTTTCCGATCGACCAGTAGCTCGCACCGTGATCGAGAATTGTCTGCGCGCCGCGGGCAGCGCACCAAACGGCGCCAACCTGCAGCCGTGGCATTTCGTGGCCGTGGGCGATCCTGCTCTTAAGCACGAAATTCGCACCGCCGCCGAAGCGGAAGAAAAGGAGTTCTACGAGCACCGCGCCCCTAACGAATGGTTGGAAGCCCTGGCGGCGCTCGGAACCGATTCCAACAAACCGTTCCTCGAAACTGCGCCCTGGTTGATCGCGATCTTCGCCCAGCCATACCGCGTTTTGCCGGATGGGCGGAAACTCAAGCACTATTACGCGACCGAATCAGTCGGAATCGCGACCGGCTTTCTGGTCGCGGCCATCCATCAGGCCGGGTTGGCTTCGCTCACTCACACGCCCAGCCCGATGGGATTCCTGAACAAGCTCCTCCACCGTCCGGCGCACGAGAAACCGTTTCTGCTTTTGGTCGTCGGTCATCCCGCGGAGGATGCGCGAGTGCCGGATATTCAGCGGAAATCGTTAGGCGAGATCAGTTCCTTTATCTAATTCGGCTCCCCTGGATCTGCAGAAGCTCATCCAAATTCATGCGCGTCTCGCTAGAAGCCGAAGCGCACGCCCGAACGGACCATCCCGAAGTCATTCTGGTCGCCATTGACCACGTTCCAGCTGAAATCGTTGATGATGCCGACGTTCGGCGTGAGTCGAAACTCGAAGCCGGCTCCGAACTGACCCATCCCTTCCACCTCGCTGTTGCGTCGGATATTGCGAAGGCTGCGACCACGATCGACCAGGTCCTCGATCCGAGAGCCGTTAAAAATCACGCCGCCGCCCGCGTAACCGTAGGGCGCGAAGCGTGTGCCTGGAATGGGGTAACGAAAGATTAAGTTGCCCGAGGCCTGGCCAACGGCGTCATCAGCCGCCAGGGCGTAACCTTCCACCCCAATTCCGAGGTAGCGGCTGAACATGTAATTCGCGTCGATGCCGCCGCCCCAGGCATGGTCCACTCCGAGATACTGATCGCTCGGGTAGGGACGCGCGGTGAAGGCGTAGGAGCCAAAGAGATCGAAGTTCCATTCGCGGGCTCGATACCATTCCGGGGAAGACTGATAGGTGGCCTCTTGCTCTATTTTCTGGTCGCTCGATTCGATCGGTCCCGCGAACGCGGGAACCGCGACGATCGCTGCAAGCAACGCGCTCACGATAAGTTTCATCATTTCCGTTTCTCCTAGTTTTGGGCTGAGGCGCCGGAGTTCCATGAGCGCCGTCCAACTCCTTACGGAATCGAATAGCCATTCGGTCGCCGTCATCCTTGCATGGGAAGACAGTCCCGCCAAACCCTTGGTTACAGAAACTATCTCAGACGCTTCAGTCCGAACGGATTAGCAGTAGAAAATTTCTAGGCCGACAACTCGGCGCCGGTGTTGGCATCGGTCACCACGAATTTCTCGTGATGAAAGGCCGGATCGGCCCGGAACATAAGACGACCGGCATAGCGCCGCTCCAACTCGACCAACAGCTCTTCGTCTTCTTCCTTTAGCCGCTTGAGCACTTCCGGATTCAGGATGACACGGATGTCGTGGATGGTGTCCTGGTATTTCCGCATTACGGTATTGAGGGCGCGGTGTACTTCTACGCTCGTGCTCATGGTCGTCTTGACCACGCCTCGGCCTTCGCAGTACGGGCAGTTGGTGTAGATTGAATCGCTCAGGCTTTCCTGGGCGCGTTGCCGCGTCATCTCCATCAAGCCTAACGAAGAAAGTGGGAGAACATGGGTCTTCGCCTTGTCGCGTTTCAGGCGTTCACGCATCCGGCCGTAGACCATCTGCTGATCCTTGCGATTCTTCATGTCGATGAAGTCGCCGATGATCAATCCGCCGATGTTGCGGAGCCGGAGCTGACGCGCGATCTCGTCCGCCGCCTCGAGGTTGGTTTGCAGGATCGTTTTCTCGACATCGCGCCCGCCCTTGTTGCGGCCGGTGTTGACGTCGACCGCGACCAGCGCCTCGGTTTCATCGATCACGATATAGCCGCCGCATTTCAACCAAACCTGGCGGTGGAAGGCATCGTCGATTTGTTTCTGCACCCCGAAGGTCTCGAAAATCGGCGCCGCGCCGTCATAAAATTTGATCCGGCTGCGCGCGCGCCGCGAAATCTCCCCCACCATCTGCACCATTCGATCGACCGCGGCGTGATCGTCGCAGACCACTTCATCGATTTCATCGGTCAGAAAATCGCGCACGGTGCGCTCCACCAGGTCGGGTTCTTCAAAAACGCGGGCCGGGGCGGGAAGTTCCGCGATCTGCTCTTCGACTCGGGCCCATTGCTCGAGCAGGTAGTGCAGGTCGCGTACGAAATAGCGAGCGCGCTGCCCTTCTCCGACGGTGCGGATGATCACTCCGATTCCATCCGGGATCTCGAGCTCGCGCAGGATCTTGCGCAGCCGCGCGCGTTCCTTGGGATCTTCGATTTTGCGCGAAATCCCGCTGCGTTCGCTAAACGGCATCAGCACCAGGTAGCGACCGGCAAAGCTGAGATTGGTCGAGACTCGCGGCCCCTTCGTCCCGATTGGTCCTTTGGTGACCTGCACGATCACTTCCGAGCCTACCGGATAAATGCTCGGAATATCCTTGGCCGTTAGGCGCTGCTTCTTCGGCCGTTTCCTACCCTCGGCCCGTTCCGGTCGTTCGATCTCTTCGATTCCACTGTCGAGGGCGGCGGGGATCGCGTCCCAGAAATGGAGGAAGGCATTTTTCTCCAGGCCGATGTCCACGAACATCGCCTTCAGACCGGGCTCGATGTTCTTGACCCTGCCTTTGTAAACACTGCCCGCGATGTTGCGGGAGCTGTCCCGCTCGACGCTATATTCCTCGAGTTGGCCGTCTTCGAGGAGAGCGACGCGGCGCTCCAGTTTCTCCACGCTGATGACCAGCTTGTTGCCGGTTTTGCGACGGAGGCCCAAAATTCTTTTCACGTGTTCGATCATAGTGCTGCAAATTTCTTGAAGTCATCGCGGTGAATCCGGTTTTGAACTTCATGGTTAATCAAAAGGCCCGCCGCGCGCGTCTCGTTGGAGTCGGCGTGGGAGCGGCTGGCTGCGGACGTTTATTAAACATCCGCTCAAAGAAGCTGCGGGGACGTTGGGGGGCGGGGGTTTCAACCGGCTGAGCCCGCAAAGCGCGCCGCACTCGTGGTGCGTTTTGCACGCGGCCGCGAGCATCGGCTTCGGGTTCGACGTCGGGGGCGTCACCCGGATTTGCCATATCGGCATTTTCCGTGGCCTGCGCTCCATTGGCGCTGGCGTTTTCTTCGTCGGCTCCGCCGGGGACCGGAATGGAGGAATCTTTATATTTTACTGCGGGGATCATCTCAAACGGATTTGCCTTATGGGCGGGTGCGACCCAGGCAAGCTGGGGCTCAAATTTCCCATCGTCCATGGCCAGCGCTCGCTCCAGGATGCGGGTCGCGATCGGCCCGGCGACAGAACCCCCGTGCTCGCCACCCTGCACCATGACCGCGATGGCATAGCGCGGATTGTCGTAGGGCGCGAAGCAACAAAACCAGGCGACGGTGTCTTTCTTGCCGTTCAACATCGCCTGTGCGGTGCCGGTCTTGCCGGCCACCTGGACGTCTTTCAGCCGCGCCACGCTGCCCGTGCCGCCAGATTCGTTGACCACCTTCCAAAGCCCGTGCCTAACGAGTTCGATCTGCTGCGGGGTAAAGTCACTCCGGAAGTCGGCGTGCAACTTCGGAGTCTGCGGCACCGCGATTTTGCCATCGGCATCGAGCACGGGCGATCCATCCTGGTTCAAGACCCGGTCGATCAGGCGTGGATAGTAGGAGATGCCGCCATTCGCAACCGTCGCGTAGGCCATCGCCATTTGCAGGGGCGTGGCCAGATCGTAGCCCTGGCCGATCGAGACATTGGCAGTGTAGGCGGACGACCACTTTTCGTTAGGGTGCTGGAGACGCATCCAGTCTGGCCCGGGCAGGACGCCGGGCGATTCCCCGGTAATTTCGATCCCGGTCGGTTTACCCAGGCCCAGCTCGTCGCCGGTTTCGTCAATCGCGGCGATCCCGGCAGCATTGCCGTACTGATAAAAGAAGGCGTTGCAGGAAACCTTGATCGCATCGCTCACCCCTAACGTTCCGTGCGCTCCGCCCTTTGCGTTGATCCAGCACTGGAAATAGTGGTCGCCATAGGAGACGCCACCGGTACAGGTAAAGCGGGTATCGGCCAGGCCTTTGCGCAGGCCGGAAAGGGCGGTCACGAGCTTGAAAGTGGAGCCGGGCGGAAAGGCACTGACCGCACGATTGATGAGCGGATGCGCCTCGTCGTTGCGCAGTTCCTTCCAATCCTTTGCCTTGATGCTGGGGATGAAAGTGTTCGGGTCGAAGGACGGGACCGAGGCCATGGCGAGGACGTTGCCGTTATTCGGATCAACCACCACCGCCGCTCCCCGCCCGACCGCGCGCAAAGCCTCCTCCGCAATCGTCTGGAGGCGAGCGTCGATCGTTAGGTAAACATTTGCCCCCTGTTTGGGCGGCTCTTCCCTAACGACGCCATCAATCGCGCCCTTGGCGTTGCGCCGCATGACGCGAATCCCCGGTTGGCCCCGGAGGTACTCGTCCATCGTTTTTTCGAGGTTCGATTTTCCCTCCACGTCGCTCTGGTAAAAGGTGTATTTCCTCGCTTCCTCCAGGTTGGTATCGTCCGGCGCGCCGACGTAGCCTAACAAGTGGGCAGCGAGCGCGCCGTAAACGTAGGAACGGACCGGCTTAATCGCGATGTCCACCCCTGGCAGCCCGACGTCGTGCTCGGAGAACTTGGCCATCGTCTGGAAATCGATGTCCTTGATGTAGGAATAGGGAACCTCGGTGTTGTTGCGATAATGTTTTTGCAGCTGGTTGGCGTTGTAATCGCGGGCCAGATCAAGATCCTCCAGCCGTGGCACGATGCCGTCGTTTACGATCCGGACGATGTCCGGTTCTTTCATGTCTTTCGGCATCCCGCTGATCGTGGCCCGGTACTGGGTTTCCGGCGGGCGGCCGTAGCGTTGACGATAGCCTTTCACCATCTCCGGCAGATAAAAATCGACTTCGTAGCTGGCCCGGTTTTGCACCAGAGGAACGCCTTTGCGGTCACGGATCTCGCCCCGGATGGAGGGAATGCGCACCGTCGCCTCAGAGCTGCTTTGCACGCGCGCGGTCCATTCCTTGCCCCGGGCCACCTGCACCCACCAGAGACGCAAAAGCAGTGCGCTCAATCCAAGCAACATGCAGAAGCCGAGAAACTGGATGCGGAAGATGGGCTTAGTGCGACGCAAATTCATCGAATCTTTCCGCTTCTCCGAGATAGGGATTGTTAGTCAGGCGGGCGACGTAGTGCAGCGACCAGAAGACCAGGGGTGCCATTAACATGGCGAGCAGACCGGGCCCGCCAATTTGCCACCAGACTTCGCGGTTAAAAAGCAAAGAGCCGCGCCGGAACGAGATCATGAGATATTGGGAGAGGAGAATAAGTGACGTGCAGACGCCGCTGAGAACACAATGCACCTCCCAGCGCCCCCGGTTAAACAAAGGCTTGAGTCCGTGCATGATGGCGGCGAGCACCGCGTAGAGAAGTATCGACCATCCGAAGGAGATTTCAACATCCGCCCCGAGCACCTGCACCGTCATCGCATCCCAGAGAAAACCAGCCACGAAGGCAAGGCAAAGCATGAGCGGGAAGGGCAGCGCCATTGCGCCGTAGAAAACAATCACCGGCACGATGTAAACATGAGCATTAAACATCCAGTCGAGCGGCGGAATGAAGATCTCGACGAGCTGCGCCAGGAAGACGAGCGCGACGAGGATGACGAAGAAGATCATGAGCGCACCTTATTTTCGGCCGATCACAACAAACACGTCCTCCAACTTGGCCAGATCAACGGCGGGAGCGAGCTTCGCCTGGCTATCGAGCGCGCGGACTTGGAAACTCCGCACCGTCCCGACAAAAAGTCCGGAAGGGAAAACACCGCCCACGCCCGAGGTGTAGACTTTCTGTCCCTCCTTCAGCTCGGCTTGTTTGGAGAGATAATTGAGGTCGAGCAGTGGAGAGAGGCTGCCGGCGACGCGTTCACCAGTCACGATCCCCTGCTCGCGCGTGCCCTCGACGCTGGAGGCGACGCGACAATTTTCGTCTGAAATTAAGAGGACGACGGAAATGTTTTCGCTGACCGTTGTCGTTCGTCCAACCAGGCCTTCATCCGTGAGCACTGGCATCTCGGGGGCGAGACCATCTTCCGAGCCGCGGTTGATCGTGACCGTCCGCCACCAGGTCGAGGAGTCGCGCGATACGACTTCCGCCGGCACGAGGCGAAAGAGCGAGCGCTCGCGATAGTTAAGCGCGTGGCGGAGTCGATTGACCTCATGCTCGACGTCACGCAACGCTTCGTTCGTCGCCTTGAGCGAGCGGTTCTCGACTCTTAAAGCGGTATTGTCGCGCTCCAACTCCTCGAGCGATTTCAGGCCGGCGCGCACCGAGGTAATTTGCCTTTCCAATCCCGAGCCGGTCTTCAGAAACGGCGAGATGCTTTGGAAAAACGTCGCCTGAATCTTCCGTGTCGCCTGCGGACCGAGGCTCAGCAGAGCAAGGAGAGCCGCGGCGAAAAGAACAATCGCGACAATGCTGCTGCGGCTCATGCCATTTCCGGATTCAATTTACGATTTCAGATTTCCTCACGGACAATCTGCAACCCGCGATTTGAAATTTCGTCACTGCCGCCACTGGCGATCGGCCGTCGCGACCTGGCGGAGAAACTTGATTTCGTTGAGGCATTTGCCGGTTCCCTCGGCGACCGCGCTTAATGGATCCTCCGCGACGTGCACGGGCAAACCGGTTTCTTCGCTTAAGAGCCGATCGAAGCCGCGCAACAACGCTCCGCCGCCCGCCAGGACGAGCCCGCGATCGACCAGGTCGGCGGATAATTCCGGCGGGCAACGTTCCAGCGTGATGCGCACCGAATCAACGATCGTCGAGATCGGTTCGAGCAGCGCCTCACGCACCTCCTGCGAAGTGATCGTGAGAGTCTTGGGCAGCCCGGCCACCAGGTCGCGACCTTTGACCTCCACGCTCGTTTCCTTCTCGCTTGGGTAGGCGGAACCGATTTTGATCTTGATCTCCTCCGCGGTGCGTTCGCCGATCATCAGATTGTAGGCGCGCTTCATATACTGCACGATCGCTTCGTCGAGTTCGTCACCCGCCACGCGCACACTGCGACTGAAAACAATCCCGGAAAGCGAAATGAGCGCGACCTCCGTGGTCCCACCCCCAATGTCAATGATCATGTTGCCGGCTGGGTCCTGCACCGGCAAGCCGACACCAATGGCAGCGGCCATCGGCTCCTCGATCAAATAAACCTCGCGCGCGCCGGCATGAGTGGCCGACTCGCGGACCGCGCGTTTCTCCACCTCGGTGATCCCGGAGGGGACCGCGATCACGACCCGGGGCCGAGCCCGCACCCGACTGTTGTGCACCTTGGTGATGAAGTGTCGCAGCATCGCCTCCGTCACCTCAAAGTCGGCGATGACACCGTCCTTGAGCGGGCGAACTGCGACGATGTTGGCCGGGGTCCGGCCAAGCATGCGTTTGGCTTCGTCGCCGACCGCGAGCACCTTGGAAGTGCCGGCCTGCACCGCCACGACCGACGGCTCGCGCAGCACGATGCCCTGATCCTTGACGTAAACGAGCGTGTTGGCGGTACCGAGATCGATCCCGATATCGCTGGAGAACCAACCGAAAAGTCTGTTTAACATGAAAATATCCCTGGGATTAGATCAACGCCGGCCGATGACTCCGAAGCGAAAGCTGTGCCGCACGTCCGGACAGGCGAAAAACCATGTATCTTGGAACGGCCCGCCCCCGCGTCAAGGGATTTGACAGCAGCGAGGCCCTTGAATGACTGAGGGTTGACCACCATATCAGGCTTGGTTCAAAGTCGTTCCTTTCATGGCCGCGTCCAAAGTTCTCGTTGCACCATCCATCCTCGCGGCCGATTTCGGGCACCTGGCCGAGGATCTCCAGCGTGTGATCGCGGCTGGCGCGGACTGGCTGCATCTCGACATCATGGACGGCCAATTCGTCGATAATATTTCTTTTGGACCGGCCATCGTAAAGTTGGTCCGCGGCCTGACCACCCTGCCGCTCGACGTGCACTTGATGATCGAGCGGGCCGATCACTATGTGCCACGCTTTCTCGAAGCGGGGGCGAACTCGATCACCGTGCATGTCGAACCGGAGGCAAACCACGATGTGACCAGGACGCTCCGCGCGATTCGCGAGGGCGGCGCACGCGCCGGCCTCACCTTGAATCCAGCAACGCCTTTTTCGGCGGTGGAACCGCACTTGCCTAACGTCGATCTTTTGCTCGTCATGACCGTTCATCCCGGCTTTGGCGGCCAGTCGTTTCGACCCGAGATGATGGAAAAAGTGCGCCGCGCCCGGGACCTGTGCGACTCGTTAGGGGCGAATTACGACATTGAAGTGGACGGCGGGATCAACGCCGAGACCGCTCGTCTTTGCCTCGAAAACGGTGCCAATGTCCTGGTCGCCGGTACTTCCGTCTTCAAAACTGCGGACTACGCGGCGGCGATGCGCGGGCTCCGGGGTCGTTAGGCCAGACGTCGTTCTCAAATCATGCACGAACTGATTCGCGATATTACTTTCAGCATCGCCGCGGCCTGGCTCCTGGGCCTCGTCGCGCAACAGTTTCGCCAGCCGATCCTGCTCGCCTATCTTATTGCCGGTTTTGCCCTCGGCCCGGCTGGGTCAGGCCTGATCGCTTCCGCCGAAAGCATCTCCGCCATCGCCGAACTCGGTCTCATCTTTCTCCTCTTCATGATCGGCCTCGAAATCGATCTGAAAAAGATTATGAGCGCCGGGCGCTCCATCACTCTGACCGCCCTGGTCCAGATCTGCGCCGGCGTGATCCTGGGCGTTTTATTCTTCCGGCTCTGCGGGTTCGGCCTCGGGGGTGGCGCATGGGACGCACTTTACCTCGGCATTGGTGGCGCACTCAGCAGTACCGTCATCATCGTCAAGGTGCTCTACGAAAAACAGGAGCTCGATACGCTGACCGGCCGAATCACGCTGGGCGTCCTCGTCCTCCAGGATCTGGCCGCGATCCTCTTCCTGGCGGTGCAACCGAATCTCGAAAAACTCGCCCCCGGCATTCTCATTTTGTCGCTCGTCCGCGTGATCCTGCTGGTGGCCGCGGCATTGATCGTTAGTCGTTATGTGCTGCCGGCGATCTTTCGCCGTGTCGCGCGCTCGCCGGAGCTGGTCCAGGTCGGCGCGCTGGCCTGGTGCTTCCTGGTCGGCGAGTTGGGGGAACGCCTGCATCTCTCGCGCGAAATGGGCGCGCTTATCGCCGGCGTGGCGCTCTCCACATTCCCCTACGCGCTCGATGTCACCGCCAAAGTGACCAGCCTGCGCGACTTTTTTGTCACCCTCTTCTTCGTCGGACTCGGTATGCAAATCCCGCTGCCGACGCCGCTCCTGATCGGTTGGGCGGTGGTCTTTGCCGCCTTCGTCCTGCTGAGCCGGTTCATCGCCACTTTCACTCCGCTCTACCTGATGCGGCAGGGCCTGCGGACCAGCCTGGTGCCGGCGATCAACCTCGGGCAAGTGAGCGAATTCTCGCTCGTCATTCTGGCCCTCGGCGCACAGGCGAACCACTTCGCCAACCCGTCCACCACCGGAATGGTGGCGCTTGCCTTCACCCTCCTGGCGGCGGTTTCCACCTTTGCCATGTCGAAGTCCGACGGCCTAACGAGAAGGCTGATTCCGTGGCTGAAAAAGCGTGGCCTGCGCGATCTCGACCACGCCACCGACGATCTGCACGCGGAAGGCGGACACGGCCACGGCAAAGCGCGCATCATCTTTCTCGGCTTCTTCCGCACGGCCAGCTCGCTGCTCGAGGAAATGCAGCGGCACGCGCCCGATCTGATCGGCGACACCGCGGTGGTCGACTTCAGCCCGGTGGCGCGCGCCGGGCTTCTGGAACGCAAGGTGCGGGTCATCTACGGCGACATCAGCCAGCGCGACACTTTGCTGCATGCCAACATCGAACACGCCGAAGTGCTCATCTGCACTGTTCCCGACTCGGTTCTCAAAGGCACCTCCAATGAACGCCTCGTCCGCATGCTGCGCGGTTTGAATCCGAAGGCGCAAATCATCGCCACCGCCGAAGTGCTGGCCCAGGCCGACGCGCTTCTCGCGGCTGGCGCCGATTACGTTTCCCTGGCGCGGCTGCACGAAGCAACCGACCTGCTCGAAGCGGTGCGCGGCGCGACCGAAGGATTGTTAGGGGAAAAACGGATCGTCCTGCAGCAGACCCTGCACGGCCGGACAGAAGTGCTGGACTGAAAGCCCGGTTTGGCGGAGCGCCAAAACCAGCCCGGGAGGCGCGTGCGCTACGCGGATTGGACGGCGTTTTCGGATTACGCAAACCCGGATAAGTTCGTCACTAATGAAAAACGAGTTGGACAAAATTGATCCAAGCGCGGTGGAAGACCACGGCGGCATCCTTACCATTCGGGGCGGGGGCGCGCGGCGGGATTGGAACGGCATCCATTATAAGCAGGGCATGTCTGCCAAAAACGTCGGCACGACCAAACTCTCGGCCAATATCGCAACCATCCCGCCCGGCGGGGTGGCTTACGCCCACATTCACGTCGGCTTCGAGCTCATCCTCTACATTCTGGAAGGGAAAGTGCGCCACGAATTCGGGGACGGGCTCAAACAGGTGCTGGAGAACGAGGCGGGCGATTTCATCTACATCAAACCCGACGTACCCCACGAGGTCTTCAACATGAGCGAGACCGCACCGGTGGTGGCCTTCGTCGCGCGCTCCTCGGCCGAGGAGTGGGACAACATCGTGCCCTACGACCGGAAGCAGAAGCCAGCCTGAACCACTTCCCTTCGCCGAACCGCGACGGGCTTCAAAGGCGGCGGTGCCGAAGAGTGCTTCCTGTCGCTAGGGCCTAGTAGATGTTGTAGACCTCGACCAGCCCGACGCCGGTGCCGGCATCCTTACCGCGCACGATGGCGGTATAATTCCCGGCCGGCAGCATCGCGACGATGGCCGATTCGCGGTCGTCGGTCGGGGCGATACCGCCGGCTTCGATCTCCGCTTCCTGCAAGTCGCGCCAGTTGTCGTTGGAAAAGAGGATCGAGCCGTCAGCGCCGTGAACTTCCAGCACGGGATCGGCAAGGGGATCGGTGACGCCAGGCAACGACGGTCCCAGAGCCCGGACCACAATCTGCGCATCGACTTCGCCTGCGACGATGATGCCGCCGATGAGAACGTTTTCATCCGTCTCGACAGAGCCGCGCGTGGAGATGTTGGCCACGCGCGCGGTGGCGACCTGATCGAGATCGTAGGCCTCGACCAAGCCAACGCCGGTCCCGCCATTCTTACCGCTGACCACGGCGGTGTAGGCTCCCGGCTCCAGCGTCGCGACGATCGCGGCTTCTTTGGCGTTCGACGGCGGGATGCCGGTCGCTTCGATTTCGGCTCCCTGCGAATCTTTCCAGTTATCGTTGAAGACCGTGGTGCCGTCGGGGTTATAGAGTTGCAGGACGGGATCGGCGATTGCGCCGTCCACACCGACGGTCGCCAAGGACGGACCGATCGCGCGAAGAATGACTTTCTTGGCCGCGCCCTCAGGAATGATGAAGCCCGCGATCAGGACCTTGTCGCCAGTGAGGACGTCGGCGCGCGTAGAGATGTTTAGCAACCTGGGCAGATACAACGGATATCGAACGGTGAGCGTAAGAGTGGCGTGGGCCGTGCCAGCGACATTCGTGGCGCTAATGGGGATGGTGTAAACGCCTGGCGTGGTCGGCGTACCGCTGATGATTCCTACCTTCAGGCCATCAAAGAAACCGGTTTGAATCTTCAAGCCCGGCGGGAGATTTTCCGCAGCAAAGCTCTCGGGCATTCCGGTGGCCGCGATCGCGTAGACATAAGAATCATCGAGGTTGCTTCGCCCGTCGAGCGCACTGGTTATCTCGGGCAATGGAGCCACCAAAGTCCGAAAATAACCCGACGGGAACTTTGCGATAAAGCCTTCTAATTGCCCCGTCCGGATTGACCGCTTGCCCCCACACCGTATTGCCGTCATTGGCTAGGCCGTTAATGCTAAAATTCCTCCAACCCTCGATCGCGTCGCCGGCCCCGGCTTGCACCAGCAGTTCGTCGATGGCGAAATAGAAAGGATAATCCAGACGCCGGACGAAACCGGAAACCATCACGATTTGGCCATCGGCGCTGATTCCCACGCCGCCGGTCAGGTCACTGTCGTAAGCGACTTGCGGCGAACTCAGTTCGATCATGCCACCGACCGAAGTCCAGAGAAATAATGTGTCGGCAAGGCCCTCGAAGCTTGTGCTGGTGGCACTAAATCCCAGAATCCTGTCGAACCATCCGGCGTGAGCGCTTCGGCTTGACTCCGCCGGCCGCCAGGAAGGTATCCCAAGCCCCTCAACTCCTCCGGAAGCCGTCCAGCGATAAGCCTGCTCGTCGAGGTGAATGCCATCGACGTTGCTGTTCGACAAGGTTCCCGCACTAACCAAGCCATCGGCCGAGATAGCTCCGAGAGCCGGCAAAATCTCCGCAAAGCCCGGCGGTGGAACCAACACACTCACCCCACCGGCAGCGGTCCAAACCGATCCGATCGGAGCAAAGCCAGATACACCGCCCAAACGATAACCAAAAGCCGTATTACCGTCGTCGCTCAATTGTGTTGCGCGGGTTATCTTATCTCCGTTAGGCAACGCCGTGACATTAAGGACATTCGAACCGTCGGCGTCAGCAATTCCAACCGCCTGCGCTTCACCGTAGTGTAAGAAGTGTAGAGTATTTTGCCGCCGTTGCTCGCTCACGTCCCGCCCGCCGTGATGAGAGGTGAAAAGACTTGTCTTGGGCGTTGGGAGTATCGGAAAGGAGTGGCAAAGGCTGCATGCCCTCCGTTGGTGTCCAGCGTGCCGCGGCCGTGTAGACCCTTATAGAATTATTGGGATCGCGATGGTAACTCAGGCAGGCGGCCAGCGTACCCGCATCATTTACCGCCAGAATGCTCGAAAAATCATCGCCCGGAAGAAATCCAACCGGCGTGAAAGTGGCGGTCGCCAGTGGCCCCGCCGAGTATGTCCGACCAGCAGCCAGCAACAACATCCAGGAGAGGATGGCGATTGTGCGAGAGATTCTGGCCAAGGACCAGCGGGCGCAGGCAGACTGAAGGAAGTTCTGGGTCATAAGTTCTACGAAGAAGGTCGGCGCGGAGGCTAGCACGCGGCCTCCGCAAGACGAGGAAAAAGTGATTTTCCTTAACCCAACACCGCCGGTTCAGCGTAGGCGGTGGTCTCGGCCATCACTTCGTCGGTCTGGGTGACGCGGACGACTTCTTCGATGGTTGTCTTGCCTTCCATGACACGACGCCACCCGTCCTGCCGGAGGGTCAGCATGCCACTGGCAATGGCCGCTTGTTTCAGTTCGCCGCCGTCGCGCTTTTGCATGATGAGCCGCTTCAACGGCTCAGTCACGAGGCAGATTTCGTAGATCGCGAGGCGGCCCTGGTAGCCGGTCTGGCGGCAGTTTTCGCAGCCGGCGCCGCGATAGAATTTGAAGTCTGGCCGGAATGGTGGCGCCGATCTCGTTTAGATATTCGATCGGGTAACCGACCGGCTCCTTGCAGTCGGGACAAATGGTGCGGACGAGGCGCTGGGCGAGGAAGGCTTTCACGACCGAAGCGAGCAGGAACGGCTCGACTTCCATGTCGATCAGGCGGGTGATGCCGCCGACGGCGTCGTTCGTGTGCAGGGTGCTGAAGACGAGGTGACCGGTCATGGCCGCGCGAATGGCGATGTCGGCCGTCTCGACGTCGCGAATTTCTCCGACCATCACGACGTTCGGATCCTGGCGCAGGATGTGGCGCAGGCCTTTGGCGAAGGTGAGATCGATCTCCGGTTTCACATCGATCTGCGAGACGCCGGGGAGCCGGTATTCGACCGGTTCCTCGATCGTGATGATGCGGCGCTGGACGGAGTTGATGCTGCTGAGGAAGCAATAAAGCGAAGTGGATTTGCCCGAGCCGGTCGGGCCGGTGACGAGGATGATTCCGTTAGGCTGGGCGAGGAGCGACTTCATGATCCGGGTGTGCTCGGGGCTGAGGTCGAGCCGCTCGAAGCCGAAGAATTGCTGCTGATCGCGACTGAGCAGACGCAGGCTGATCGATTCGCCATTCACCGTCGGGATGGTGGAGACGCGGACGTCGATGTTGTGCTCGGCGCTGGTCAGTTGGATGCGGCCGTCCTGCGGCAGGCGGCGCTCGGCGATGTCCATGTGCGCCATGACTTTCAGGCGCGAGATGATGGCCGACTGCAGGAGGCGGAGCTGCGGCGGAACGGCGACCTCGTGCAGGATGCCGTCGATGCGGTAACGAATGCGCAGGTCGTTCTCGAGCGGCTCGACGTGGATATCGGTGGCGCGTTCGTGGATCGCTTCGCGGATGATCTGGTTGACGAACTTCACCACCGACGCCTCGGGATCATCCGCATTCAGGTCGGTGCTCAGTTCGATGTCCTGCAGTTCTTCGAAGGAGCGATTGGCCTTGAGGATTTCGTCGAAGGTCTCCGCGCCGACGCCGTAGAGGGTTTTCATCGCGCGCAGGATTTGCGCGCGCGGCACGAGCACCCATTCGGCGGGCTTGTCGAGCAGTTGGGAAGCGAGCTGGCGTCCAGTCGAGTTAAACAAATCGTAGGTCGCGAGGACGATGGCGTTTTCCTTGATCTCGATCGGCAGAATATGATGCTGGAAAACAAAACGGCTGGGCATCGCCTGGAGCGTGCCGCGCTCGATCTTTTTGGCGTCAATCGAGATGACCGGCACGCCGAAAAATTCGCCAATCGCGGTCAGGAATTTCTGCTCGTCGACCTTACCCGGAGTTGAGCACGTCCGCAGTCCACGAGTTGCCGTTGAGGTTGGCGGCCAGCTCGACCGCTTCTTCACGCGAAGGGACGCCGCTGGCGAGGAGGATATCGATGAGTGATTTACTGAGGGCGGGACTCATTCTGACCTAAGGTAGATTCAATGATCGCCGGACGGCCAGCGTGAGGGTGCCGGTCACGCGCAAAGAGTAGTTTTTTTGCATGCGCGCGATGGCGTCGCGGACAGCGTAGGAGAAGATCCCGTCGCTTGGGCCGCAGTAGTAGCCATTGCGCCGCAAAGCGTCCTGAAGAGCGCCAACGTAGGCCGGATCGGAAAGAAGCGCCGTCCCCGACTGGAAATAATAACTAAAACGAAACCGGGCGCGGGGAGCAAAATCGGTTCGATTGGGCGCAGGCATTTGGTGGAGAAGTCCAATCTCGTCGCGCGCCGCCAATGGATCCTGGTAGGGATCGTAGAAGAAAAAGGGGGAATCAGATTCAGCCTTGGAAAGGGCCGGCCACAGGCAAAGCCAGGCAAAGAGAAGAATGAAGAGGCGGTTCATACGCAGAGGACTCTATTTTATCATGGGGAGGTCGGGTGGGGGTAATTGCTTCCCGTCAATCACAGGCGGGCAATTCGGGCAATCATCCTGTTCCAGCTCCGGCCCGAAATGGGTGCGGCCCTCGACCTTTTCACGAATGCGATGCATATCCAGCTTGGTCAGCGTCACCTCCGGACGCATTAGGATGATCAGTTCGGTGCGTTCCTTGTTCTTGGTCGTATTGCTAAAAAGCGCGCCCAGCACTGGCAGGCGGCTGAGAATGGGGAAGCCGCTGCGGCCACGATCGTTCCTGATTCTGGATCAAGCCGCCCAGGATAATCGTCGAGCCGTTTGGGGCCGCAACCGTGGTCCGAATGTAGCGGGTCGCGATGTTCGGGATTTGGTTGTTATCGATCGTGGTAAAGCCCTGCACGTTGTCGACTTTCTGCAGAATATCGAGCGAGACCTCCTGGTCCGAGTTGATCAGCGGCACTACTTCAAGCTGCAGCGCCACCTTCTTGAACTCGATGTTGGTCTGCTGCGCCAGACCGGTGTTGATGATGCCGCCTCCGGTTGAAGAGGAGATCGTGTTGACGGGCACCGGAATTTCCGTGCCGGAAGCGATGATCGCTTTCTTGTTGTTGCTCGTGAAAACGGTTGGGCGCGAGATCGTCTTGAAACGCCCGGTGGAGTCGAGCGCCTTTACGATCGTCGAGAGAGTGTTACCCGCCGCGAGATAAACATTAGTCCCGCTCCCAAGCTCTGCTAAAAGCAGGAAAGGTGATCAGACTGGCCGGATCGATGATCGACCGCGCCGGTATTCCTGACCACGCCGCCAGCCCCCACATCCGGGTCGCTGTTGATATTGTTCTTTTTGAACTGCAGAAAATAGTCGACCCCAAATTCCTCGTCATTGCTTAGCCGTAACTCGCCGATGACCGTGCTAAGCGCGACCTGGGGCGCTTTCACGTCCATTTCGTCGAGAATTTTGGTCACCTTGCTCACCACCTCGCGGGTCCCAAGCACGATGATGTTGTTGGCGCGCGCGTCGGCGATCAGCTTGGTGTTGCCGACCGTGACCGACTGCGGCGTGGTATCGGTCGGCTCGGTCGAAAGCTCTTCGCTCACCTGCAGCGTGCTGTCGCTCGCCGTCCCGCCCAGGCTCGAGCTATCATTGGTGTTGGTGTTGTTGAGGTTGATTCTGGTTTCGCTGCTGATTGCGCTGGTTCGGATTCCCGTCCTGTTGGCCACCCTGCTGATTCTGATCGCCGGGTTCGGTTAGCGCATTGACCAGGACCTGCAGGACGTCGGCCGCTGCGATATACTTCAGGGGGCGGACAACGGGATCGCCAAATTCCACGTTGGCGTCGAATTCCGCGATCAGTTTTTCGATAAAGGGCAGGTTTATCGGCCGCGTAATGACGTGAATGCGGTTAGTCCGCACATCAGCCTCGAGTTTGATCTTGCCGACAATGAGCGAATCCTCGGAGAGGACGGCCGATCCTTCGTCGTCGTTGTTTTGCTGCTGCGGAACGGGCGGAATGACTCCGCGCACCCGGCGGACTGCGGCTGTTCTGGTTGGTTTGGTCGCCCTTGTCCAGGATCTCCTTCAACATGTCGACCACTTTCTGGGCATCGGCCCGCTCCAGCTTGATGAACAAACTCGTCACCTCCGCCGGGGCGACATCGATCTGTTCGACCATTTTGACCAGTTTGCGCAAGACGTCCGCGCTTTGGGTAATGAGCAGGCTGGAGGACTTCGGCAAGGCCAGGATCGGCGCCTGGCCGCCGATGCCGGCCAGATATTGGGAGAGGACCTGCTGCAATTCCTGCGGATCGGCATAACTGAGCCGGAAAAGATAGCTCACCACCATTGCACCCGCCGGCAGATCGGCCGGATCGGAAATGATCGGCACGGCGGCAGCGCGCGGATTCTTATTACCCCGATGACCTCGACGATGTCATCGCTGGCTGGCACGAGCGAGAAGCCGTTCAAGGCCAGGTTCATCTCGATGATGTTGATCGCCTCCTCACGAGGGAGCGGTTTGGCGATAAAGATGTTCACTTTCCCCTGGACATTGTTGTCCATGACCAGCTTCTTGCCGGTCAGATTCTCGTAGAGCCGCAGCACGTCGAGGACGTCGCTGTTCGGGATACTGCATCGTCACCATATCGACCGGACGATTGGCCGCGCCGTCCTGCCCGGGCGCCTTTACGAGCCCGCGCGGAACGAACGGCGTCGGAGCAGGCACCTGGGCGGAAACCACCGCGGCCGTAAGCAGCGACGGCACAACGCAGAAAAAGAGGCGGCGAAGCACGCGCTTATCTAATTGTTTGCCGAGAGAAGGTCAACCGTGGAGCAATCGCGGTGCTCGACGGGGGTCGCCCGGAAATGGTTAGTTTCGAATCGTTCTCGTAGTCGTCCTCGTTCTCGTCCCTCGGAGGCATTGGAAATCGAGGCCGGAAGCCATTCGCGCGGTGCTGGAGGCCCAGGAGACGGCCTGGAACCGCGGCGATATCGAGGGCTACATGGCCGGCTACGCCCGTGGGCCGGAGACCACCTTCGTCTCCGGAGACGAGGTGACCCACGGATGGCAGACGGTGCGGGATCGTTATGCTAAAAAATACAACAGCCGCGAGAAGATGGGCACCCTGGCATTTTTCGGCCTAGCGATTACGCCAATCGGCCAGGATGCCGCGATCGTCTTGGGCAGCTGGAGTTTGCAGCGCAAGGAAGATCAGCCGCACGGCAAATTCACCCTCCTCTTTCGCAAGCTGCCTGAAGGCTGGCGCATCGTGCTGGATCAAACTTCGTGATGGGGAAAGATAAGGAGTCCCGCGGCCGGTGAGCTGCGACGCCGTGGAAAAGCCACCTCGCCTCAAGAAAAGTGGCTGGGCGCTCTCTGCGTTTAACCCTCCCGCAGGCGACCGAGCAATTTGCCGTGAATCCCGTCGAAGCCGCCGTTGCTGAAAATGGTGACAACGTCGTTAGGCTGGAGGAGCGGAACGATTCGTTGCACGATGGCAGTCGCATCGCGTTCGTAAAAAGCCAGCCGGCCCGCGTCCGCAATCGCCGCCACCACCGCTTCCGGGTGCAGCCTTTCCTCCACCGGAATCTGGTCGAGGGCCGCGATCTCCGCGATGAAAACGCCATCGGCCACTTGCAACGCTTCCGGCAATTCCCGTTGGAAAACGGCCCGCCGCGTGGTGTTCGAGCGTGGTTCGAAAATCGCCCAGAGCCGTTGCCCCGGGTAGCGCTTTCGCAAGCCGTTCAAAGTCTCCCGGATCGCGGTCGGATGATGCCCGAAGTCGTCGATCACCGTTACTCCGCGCGCCACTCCGCGCACTTCCTGCCGGCGCGCGATGCCCTCGAAGCTGGTCAGGGCGGTTTGAATGACTTCCGGGCTTACCCCGTAAAAGCGAGCCGCCACCGCCGCCATCGCCGCATTGCGGACATTGAACTCGCCCATCAGGGGCGAATCAAAGGTCGTTTCGCCCAACGAAAAGCGCGCCCCACTCGTCGAATAACTGACGTCCCGGATTCGTTCCGCGCAGTTTTCGGAAAAACCAACCTCCACCATCGGCGCGAGGCAATCGCGCGCGACCTCTACGCAATTCGCGTCGTCGCCGTTGAGCAGGATCATTCCGTTCTGCGGCACGATGTTGACCAGCCGACGAAAGCTCAGTTTGACCGCGTCGAGATCGGCAAAGATATCCGCGTGATCGAATTCGACATTATTGATCACGAGCAGTTCCGGCAGGTAGTGGATGAACTTGGAGCGCTTGTCGAAAAAAGCCGAGTCATATTCATCGCCCTCGATCACGAAATGCTTCGAGTCGTTGAAGAGAGCGCCTTGTCCGAGGTTGCGCGGCAAGCCGCCGATGACATAGCCGGGCTCCAATTCGGCGACCGTCAACATCCAAGTCAAAAGCGCAGTCGTGGTCGTTTTTCCGTGGGTGCCAGTGACGACCAGATTGTGCCGACCGCGGAGAAAGTATTCCTTCAGGACTTCCGGCAGCGAGAGATAATAAAGCTTCCGGTTCAAGACCGCCTCCACCTCAGGATTGCCGCGCTTGATCGCGTTGCCGACTACCACCACCTCGGTCTCGTTAGGCAGATTTTCCGCCCGGTAAGGTTCGGTCAGGGCGATACCTTTACCGCGAAGAAAATCTGACATCGGCGGATAGACCTTTTCGTCCGAGCCAGTCACGGTGCAGCCGCGCTCGCGCAAAGCGGCCGCGACCGAGCCCATCGCCGTCCCGCAGATTCCGAGAAAATGGAAATGCTGCGGCCGCTGTTTCACCCGGAATCTCTAAGCTGAGGAGACCGATTCCGCCAGTGCAGGAGGTAAACCTCGATGCCATCCCATACAAAACGACGGCAAGATCTCAATTCCTCTGGGGCGAGCGCGGCGCATCCGGAAACAACGCGGTGTTCGAACCATAGAGAGTAGAGACAAAAAGTTCGAGAGGGACATAACCGACCGCCCCGACGGCGTTGGAAAAGGAGGAAGATGGCATTATGAGACAGTTTTTTTTCAGCTTAGCCGCCCTCTTTAGCGCGACCGTCAACCAGGGGGAAATCAGCGCCGCCCCGCCGCCGCAGACCGAAGTTTATGCCGTAGCCAGCGATCGGACGCGCCTCGAATGGTCCGTTTACACGCCGGTTGGGAGTGGCCCTTGGCCGGCTGTGCTGGTCATTCATGGCGGGAATTTTTACGGGGGCGATTTGAGCGACCCTGGGGTTATCAGGTGCGCGCAAGACCTGGCCGCCGCGGGCTATGTCGCCTTCGCGATTGATTACCGCCTCGCTCCACCCGGTACCTTACCGGGTCAGCGCTCGTTAGGCCGATTCCCCGATCAGTATGAGGACGTTCGTCTGGCCGTCCAGGCGGCGCGAGACGATGCACGTTGTAACGGCAAAGTCGGCTCAGTCGGCGGCTCGGCTGGTGGCACGCACACCGCCTGGGCAGCCGCGACCGGCTCCCGCGGACGCGATCGTATTGAGGCGGGAATCAGCCTCTCCGGCGCCTATGATTTTACGGACTTTCGGCCCGATGCGAACCTCGCCCTCTTCATCGACGCCGTGACCAACTACGTGGGCGTTCCGCAGACCGATACACTGGCCCTGCGCTCCGCCTCGCCGGCCTGGATTTTGGATAGATCGATCGCGCCACTCTATCTCGTCGATTCGGTCGGCGACCTGATGCCATCCGCCCAACTCGACGACATGGTCGGGCAGCTCAAGGCCAGCGGAGTGCGGAATTTTCAGGCGATGAGTATTCCCGGTTCCGGTCATTCCTTCGAAAACTGGTCTCCGATCAAATCCCAAGCGATGGCATTTCTCGCCGCCAATCTGGGAAAAGGTAGGCGCTAAAGAACGGAGCTGTCGTTACGCTGGGCCCGGAAAGCGGGCGGCGAAACGCAGCCGCTCGACCAGACTGGCCCGTCGCAGGTTGGGATCGTCGCGGCGCAGATATTGATGCTCCATCAGCGGAGTGAGAGCCACGATCCAGCCGTCTTCCAGGATTTGCTCCACTCGCCAGTACTTCATCGTTAGGTAATAGTAGAGTTCACCCTGCGCGGATGGGTGAATCTCCCGGGCCTCCGGCCCGGGGTGGTTCGAAGCTTCCACCACCCGGTAGATGATCGGGACGCCGACCTCCAGCTGCCGCCGCCAGTGTCTGGCCAGCGACAGGACGGCGAGGGCTCCAACTACAATCAAACCTGCCACGAGCATCAATTCTCTCTAGCAAGCTGTATGCCTTCGGCGGCGTTTCGTGCCGCGGGAGACCCAAGCGTGATTGCCGGTTGAACCTTTCCCGCCTAACGCGAAGCTTTCGCTTCATTCGCCATGCGCATTCTTTCCGGCATTCAACCGAGCGGCGTCCTCCATATCGGCAACTATTTTGGGATGATGCGGCCCGCCATTGGCCTGCAGGCGGAGGGCGAAGCGCTCTATTTTATCGCCGATTATCACGCCCTCACCAGTTTGCGCGATCCGGCCGCTTTGCGCGCAAATACCCGCCGGGTAGCTCTCGATTTCCTGGCCTGCGGACTCGACCCGACAAGAGCCACTCTCTTTCGCCAATCGGATGTGCCAGAGGTGACCGAGCTAGCCTGGATCTTGAGCACGGTCGCGCCGATGGGATTGTTGGAACGGGCTCATTCCTACAAGGACAAGGTCGCGCGTGGGCTTCCCGCCTCGGTTGGCCTCTTTGCCTATCCTGTCCTGATGGCGGCGGATATTCTGATCTACGACAGCGACATTGTCCCTGTGGGGCGCGATCAAAAACAACATGTGGAGATCACGCGCGATCTCGCGATCAAGATCAACGAAAGTTACGGCGACATCTTAAGGGTGCCGGAGCCGCGAATTCACGAGCAAACCCAAACCGTGCCCGGGCTCGACGGCCAAAAGATGAGCAAGAGCTACGGCAACACGATCGACATTTTCGCCGATGAAAAGGAAATGCGGAAACGAGTGATGAGCATCGTGACCGATTCGACGCCGGTCGAGGCGACGAAGGATCCCGAAGGGTCGGCGATCGTACGGCTTTTCTCGCTGGTTGGAACGGAGGAAGAGACGGCCGCCCTGCGAGAGTCTTTCGCGCGCGGAGGTACCGGTTACGGCGATTTCAAGAAGCAGCTTTTCGGTCAGCTTTGGGATTTCTTTGCGCCGATGCGGCAAAAGAGGGAGCAGATTCTGGCTCAGCCAGATTACATCGACGACGTGTTGGCGAAGGGAGCGGAGCGTGCGAACGCGATCGCCGGGAACGTGATGCAGCGAGTGCGTGCGGCGGTCGGCCTGTAGGCGTTTGTCTTGGGATGCGGAAGGATGACCGGAGGGATGAGCTCGCGCTCGTCCAGCTTCTCACTCGGCCGTCGCCTTAGCCTCAAGCGCGGTTCGTACCCGAGAGTTTTCCTTCAACTCCGCAAAGATAAGGCGACCAGCGCCAGTCTGCAGCGCGCTCGAGACCACGACCGTCGCCACTTGTCCGAGGTGGCGACGCGCCTGGTTGACCACAATCATGGTTCCATCCGGTAGATAGCCGACCGCCTGGTGCGTATCGCGTCCCTCCTTAACGAGGTTCAACTCCAACTCGTCGCCCGCTACCACGACCGGGCGGAGCGCCCGGCTGAGATCATTTAAGTTCAGAACTGGGACTTGTTGCAATCGCGCCACCTGGCCCAGGGCCTGGTCATTGGTCAGCAGACGCGCCTGAAGGACCTGCGCCACCCGGACCAGGCGGGCATCCACCGGCAGCTCGCTTTCATCCAGCCCGCTGTCGTGGATCGTTAGGTCGATCTTGCGGGCACGCTGCAGTTGATTGAGAATGTCGAGTCCGCGCCGGCCTCGCTCGCGTTTGATGCCATCGCGCGAATCGGCCAGGGTTTGCAGTTCCCCCAGGACGAAGCGCGGCACGATGAGCGAACGACTAAGGAAACCGGTCGCGCAAAGATCGGCAATGCGCCCGTCAATGATGATGTTGGTGTCGATGACCAGCGGTTCGTGCTGCGTCGTCTCGCGGGCAAAGCGGACATACGGAATGATGAGCGAAAATTCATCACGATTACTCCGCATCGCCAGCATCATGCCGAGGTAGCCAAAGGCACAGTAAACGATAAGGCGGGCGATCCATTGCGTTTCCTCCGACTGATAGCGCAAGACCTGCGAAGCGAGGAGGAGGTTGGCAAAAAAAAGACCGAGGAGCAGACCGAGCGTGGCGGAGGAAAAGGCGCGGAGTGACAATCCTTTGAGCAGCCGATCCACCAGCACCAAAATGAGTCCAAAGACCAAGCCGAGTAACAAACCCGGCCAGGCATTGCTCTGTGCCTCGGCCGAGATAAGCGAGCCGACCACTCCGCAGAAGGTGACAAAGAGCACCCGCAGAAGATTAACCGTGAGCTGCGGAGTCATCTTAGCCTAACGACCACGGCGGCGGGGCGGCGGTGTGTTTTCGGGTGGCGGGGAGATCTTGGCAGCGCTGTCGCGATAAAAGAGAACCCCGTGCCGGCGTAGATTGCTGATGAGAGCGCGCAGATTGTTAGCCACTTCCTCATTGGTTAGCAACATCGGGACCAAACCATCGCCCGAGGTCGCTTCGTCGATGACCCGACCGGCGGACTGAATTGTTTTGCGGGCGTCGGCCACGGCTAACTGCACTTTGTCGGCCGCCTCTTTCGCGGAACCCATCGTCCCATCGGCTTTTTCAATCACGCCATCGATCTTCTTCGACGATTCGGCGAGGGCCGCACTTGTCTTGCTCAGGTTATCGAAGGTTTCCTTGAGATGATCCATGTTTACCTGGGAAAGCGCCTGCTCATTCAAGCGGCTGACCGCAGTATCGATTTTCGCGACCGTGCCGCGCAGGTCCTTGATCAGGGCTCCGCCTTCCTTAGTGATGTCGTCGAGACCCTTCTCGCGCGCGCCTTCCACCCGAGCCCCGGGCGCGATGTAGCCGGTGGGCTGCGTCGTGGGCGGGAAAATGGCGACAAAACGATCGCCTAACAATCCCGAGCTGCCGACCGTGATCGAGCTGCCGGTTGGGATCTTGACGAAGTCATAGATCTTCAGCGGCACCTCGACGCCGCGGCCCACCTTGACCAGGCGCGGCGCTCCTGCCACCTGGCCGACCTTCGCGCCGCCCATGAGCACGTCGGAGCTCTTGAGCAGGCCACTCGCATCGGCGAAGTGAATGGTGAGGCCGTAATACTTTTTGAAGCCCTCGCCGAGACGTCCGAACTGTACCACCAAGGCAGCCAGGATGACGAGGCCGACCGCGACGAAAATCCCCACCTTCAGTTCAAGTCCACGATCCTGTTCGTTCATTTTCGTTAATTCGCGAGGGACGCGCGTCCGACCAGGAAGTCCTGGATAAGCGGATCCGGCGAGGCCTGAATTTCCGCTGGCGTGCCGTAAAAGTAAATTCGTCCTTCGTGCAGATAGGCGATGTGATCGCCGATATGAAAGGCGCTTTTCATATCGTGGGTCACAACCACGCTGGTGACCTGGTAGCGGGCCTGCAAGCGGCGAATCAAGTGGTTGATGCTATCGGAGACAACGGGATCAAGGCCGGCCGTCGGCTCATCGTAGAGGATGCAGGAGGGTTGATTGATGATGGCGCGCGCCAAACCGACGCGCTTTTTCATCCCTCCACTCAGGTTAACCGGCATTTTCTTCTGCTGCCCCTCGAGCTCGATCACCTCCAGCATTTCGGCGATTTTCTGCGCGATGACCTGCTGATCCCGTTCCCCTGCTTCGCGCAGGGGGAAGGCGATGTTTTCCTCAACGGTCATGGAATCAAAGAGAGCGCCTCCTTGAAAGAGAATCCCAACCTTGCGTCGGATCCCGGCCAACTGCCGTTCGCCCAGTCCGATGATGCTCTGTCCGTCGATCCAGATTTCACCTTCATCGGGCTGCATCAGGCCGATCAGATTCTTGAGCAGTACGCTCTTGCCGCCGCCGCTTCTGCCGATGATGACGAGGGTCTCGCCGCGGCCAACGCTCATCTCGACGCCGCGCAGGATTTCCTGTGCGCCGATGCGCTTTTTCAGGCCGCGCACCGCGATCATTGGGGAAGAGTTGAGAGAGGAAGAATCGGCCGCGGCAGACGAGTCTTCGACGAGCGCTGCTTTCATTTCTTTCTCTCAACTTTCAACTGGCGACGCTCGACTTTCCGCTACTGCCATCCCGCCGGGAAAATGACGTTGAGGAACATGGTGAGGAAGAAATTCGAGATCAAGATCGCCAGCGAAGAATTAACCACTGCTTCCGTCGTCGCCCGACCGACGCCGACCGCCCCCTCGCGGCTGTTCAGTCCTTTGTGGCAACTAATGAACACGATCAGGATGGCGAAACAAAAGCCCTTCGTTAGGCCCATGACAATATCGCGGATCAACGTCCAGCGCACCATGTTGGCGACGTAATAGGGGCCGCTGATATCGAGCAGATTGACGGAAACGAAATAAGCCGCGATGAGGCCGAAGAAGATGCACTCGGCCACCAGTAACGGCATCGAAATCATCATCGCCAGCATCCGCGGCACGACCAGATAATCGACCGGATGGACCGCGAGCGCGCGCAGGGCATCAATTTGCTCCGTGACTTTCATGGTGCCGATCTCGGCCGACATCGCGGCACCGACCCGACCGGTCACCATCAGGCCGGTCAGGACGGGTCCCAGCTCGCGGAAAAGGGCGGCCGAAACGACCGCGCCGACTCCGGAAGCGACCCCGAGTTTGTTGAATTGAAAATAGGTCTGAGCCGCGAAGACCGCACCGGTAAATCCGCCGGTAATGACTACCACCAGTTGCGAGAGCAACCCAATATCGACCATTTGACGCATGAACAAACGCCAGCGCATCCGATGAGTAACGGTCGAGCGCATCGTTTCGGCGGCGAGGACAACCAGCTCGCCGAGGTAGATGAAAAAGGCGAGGACGATCGCGCCGATGCCGCTAAAGAATCGGGCAACCATGGAATTCAATCCGAGAATGCGTCGCGAGGGACGCCGGCCGGATCAGGCACTGAGCAGCTGCGTTTTGGAGCGCGGCCGCAACTCCGGCGGAACCACGCCGACGAAACGCGGTTCCAATCCAAGCCTGGAAAAAATGCTGCGAATTTCGCGAAAGGTGATCGTCGGCTCGTCGAGCTCGAGATAAACGATATCGTGGTTGCTATCGACCTTGTAGCGCAACCCCGGTACCGCTTCGAGTTGATGATCGAGTTCCAAAATCTTATTCAGATCGCGCACGCCGGCCGCGTAAACTTCCAATTCGATCATTTGATGACGGCCAGTCTACCCACCCTGCAACGACCATGCAAAACCCAATTACTTTGAGACAAAGAAGCCTGGCCAATCGCGCGCAGGGGACAGCCGGTTGGCTGGCCATCCTCCTCGTGGTCCTGGCCGGTTGTGCGACTGTGCCTAACGACGGCCTGGAAAAGACCCGTCTAGCGCTGGAACAGAAGATCCAGGCCGAACCGCCGGGCGATTACTTTGTCGGGCGCCGCTATTTCAAGCCGGAGTTTCATTTCTGGGGCTATGTCCGCCGACCGGGGCAACCTTGGAGCACCGCCCAGCTCGTGGTCCTGAACGAAAACCAGCAGCTCGCGCCCGATCGGGAACAACTGCGGATCGGGAATGACAACAATTTTGAATACAAACTGCGCGGGCATTTCAGCGGCGACAAAGTTTACGAGCTGGTCAGCAATCGCTTCCTCCCGGAATTCATCCTGCAGGGCTACGAAGTGCTTTCGACCCAGCCAGGCCCGATTTTTCCGAGTCAACTCGGGCGTCAGAGTGTCAACCGCCTACAGATCGAGGCCCCTTTGTAAATCGCAACGGCAAGCGACGACGACAGATTGCGAGAGAGGGTAAGCTGCGATAGATGATGCCGTCCGCTCGCGCCTAATGAAATTTCAACCGCTCAAGCTGCTTCTCGTCAGTCTTTTTTTCCTGGCTGGATGCGAAACGATGCCGGAAGGCATTCAGCAGGCGCGCATGGCGATGTCGCAGCGAATCCAATCCGAACCGCCCGGGAATTACTTTGTTGGCCGGCGCTACTTCAAACGCGATTACAAATTCTGGGGTTACGTTCGCCGGCCAGGCCAACCCTGGAATACCGCCGAACTCGTGATGCTGAACGAAAATCAAAAGCTCGCGCCCGACCGCGAACAGATCAATTTCGGATTCGACAACGGCTACGAATACAAGCTTTTCGGCTTCTTCAGCGGCGACAAGGTCTACGAACCCGCGAGCAATGGCATCTACCCGGAGTTCGTGCTCCAACGCTACGAACTCGTCTCGGCCAATCCGACGCCCATTTTCAAAAGCCAATACAGCGGTTCGGGTGACAAACGATATCAAATCGAAAAGCCCGAGTAGCGGGAGCGCAGCGGGCCAGACGCCGGTTCGTCCGGGAAAGGACAAGCTGGCCGAGGAGTTTTTCGGCTTCCTCGAAGTGGAACGAAACGCCTCCCCCCGCACCCTCCGCATCTATCGCAACGCGTTGCGCGATTTTCGCTCCCAGACCGCCGCGCCTGATTGGCGGAAATGCGAGACGCAACATTTTCGCGATTATCTCTTTGATTTGATGAAGCGGAAACAAGCGCGGTCCTACATCCGGCTGCAGTTTTCCGCGCTGCGCAGTTTTTATCGCTTTCTGGTGGCGCGAAACCGCCTAACGAAAGACCCGGTGCGCGCGGTGCAATTGCCTAAGGCGGAGAAAAAATTACCGCTGGTTCTAACTCAGACCCAGATTGGAGAACTACTGGCCGCTCCTTTGCAGGTAAAAAAACCGAAGAGCGCGCCGGTCTGGATGCCGCAGCGCGACGCCGCCATCATGGAGGTTTTTTACAGTAGCGGCTTGCGCCTGGCTGAACTCGCCGCGTTGAACGTGAATGATCTCGATATCTACACGGAGTCAGTCCGGGTGCTTGGCAAAGGACGGAAGGAACGCGTCTGCCCGGTCGGCGCGCCCGCCTTGCAAGCCGTCTCTCGTTACCGGGCGGCGGCCAACGTTCATAGTGGACCTCTCTTTCTCAACAAAGGACGCCGGCGCATTTCACCACGCTCGATTTGGCTCATCCTGAAACGTTACCTGCGCCATACCTCGATCCCGATTGCGCTCAGTCCGCATAAATTGCGGCACAGTTTCGCCACCCACCTGCTCGATAACGGAGCGGATTTGCGCAGCGTCCAGGAATTGTTAGGCCACGCCAGTCTTTCAACCACGCAAATCTACACCCACGTAACGACCGAGCGTCTGAAGAAGGCTTACGCGGAGGCGCACCCAAGAGCGTAACCCGACCGGGCATCGACTGCCTGGCAGCGTTCCCTGCGTTAGGCGCTGGCCGCGGCGTTGTCGTGCGGTTCGGCGACTTTGAAGACGAGCTTCGCGTTTTCCACCGTGACCTGGACCAGGTCGCCCGCTTTGACGTTGCCCTTGAGCAATTCTTCGGCGAGCGGATCCTCGAGGTAACGCTCGACCGCACGGCGCATCGGCCGCGCTCCGTAAGTCGGGTCGTAGCCCTTCTCGATCACGAATTCGTGCGCCGCGTTATCGAGTGCGATCTCGATTTCCTTCAGCTGCAAGCGACGCTTCACCTTGTTCACCTCGAGATCGACGATCTTGAGCAGGTCGGGTTTCTCGAGTGTGTGGAAGACGATGATTTCATCGAGGCGATTGAGAAATTCCGGCTTAAAGACGCGTTTGGTCTCCTCGAGAATCTTCTCGCGCATCACTTCATAGTTAGCCTCGTCCCGCGGCGCGCCGAAGCCCATCGTGGTCTGGCGCTTGATCAATTCGGCCCCGACGTTCGAGGTCATGATAATGATGGTGTTACGGAAATCGATCTTTCGGCCTAACGAATCGGTGATTTTGCCTTCCTCCAGAATCTGGAGGAGCAGGTGCATCACGTCCGGGTGCGCTTTTTCAATTTCGTCGAAGAGCACGACCGAATAGGGCCGGCGCCGGACGGCTTCGGAAAGCTGGCCGCCTTCCTCGTAACCGACATAGCCCGGAGGCGAGCCGATCAACCGTGAGGCGGTGAACTTTTCCATGTACTCTGACATGTCGATCTGGATGAGCGCGTCGGAGTCGCCGAACATGAACTCGGCCAGGGTGCGAGCGAGGAAGGTTTTGCCGACGCCGGTCGGGCCGAGAAAAACGAACGAGCCGATCGGTCGCTTCGGATCCTTGAGATCGGCGCGGGAACGGCGCAGAGCTTTGCTGATGGCACCGACCGCTTCGTCCTGACCGATGACGCGCTGCCTAATGTCAGCTTCCATTGCCAGAAGCTTGGCGGTTTCCTTTTGCTCCATCTTTTGCAGCGGAACGCCGGTCACCTTTGAAATGATGTGCATCATGTCTTCGGCGGTCACGAGCACTTCTTTTTCTTCGCGCTGTTCGCGCCACTCGCCGAGGATGCGTTCCAGTTTTTCCTTGGCCTGTTTTTCCTTGTCGCGCAGCGCGGCGGCTTTTTCGAAATCCTGGGCCTTGATCGCGGCTTCCTTGTCCACCCGGATCTCTTCGATCTCTTTCTCGATCTCCTTCACTTCCGGCGGACGGGTCATGGCGTTGATCCGGGCACGGGCGCCGGCTTCGTCCATCACGTCGATCGCCTTGTCGGGCAGGAATCGACCGGTGATGTAACGCTCGGAAAGCTTGACTGCCTGCTCGAGCGCTTCGTCGGTCAGCTTGGCCTTGTGGTGCGCCTCGTATTTGGGACGCAGCCCTTTTAAAATCAGAATCGCTTCCTCAACCGTTGGCGCTTCCACTTTAACGGTCTGGAAACGACGTTCCAGGGCGGCATCTTTCTCGATGTATTTGCGATACTCGTTGAGAGTGGTCGCGCCGACGCACTGCAACTCGCCGCGGCTAAGCGCGGGCTTGATGATGTTGGAGGCGTCCATCGCGCCTTCGGCCGAACCAGCGCCGACGATGGTGTGCAGCTCGTCGATGAAAAGGATGACGTTCTTGGAGCGCCGAATCTCGTCCATGACCGCTTTGATGCGCTCCTCGAATTGGCCGCGATATTTCGTGCCCGCGACCATCAGGGCGAGGTCGAGCGTGATGACTTTCTTCTCGCGCAAAAGCTCGGGAACATTGCCACTCGGCGATTTCCTGGGCGAGGCCTTCGACGATCGCGGTCTTGCCGACGCCGGCTTCGCCGAACAATACCGGATTGTTTTTCGTCCGGCGGCAGAGCATCTGGATGACGCGCTCGATTTCGTTATGGCGGCCGATGACCGGATCGAGTTCGCTCTTCTTCGCGCAGATTCGGTCAGATCGCGCCCAAAAGCCTGGAGAGCCGGTGTCTTGACGTCCTTCTTTCGGCAGAGCTTTCACCGGCGTGACCCCATCTCCGGATCGCTCTTCCGGCGGCGTAAAATTGGGATCGAGTTCCTTCAGAATCTCGTTGCGGGTCCGCTCGATATCGACCTCGAGGCTCTTCAAAACCCGGGCGGCGACGCCCTCACCTTCGCGGAGCAAGCCGAGCAGAATGTGCTCGGTTCCGACGTAGGAATGATTGAGGGCCTGGCTTCCTTGCCGGCCAGCGCGAGAACTTTTTTCACCCGCGGAGTGTAGGGAATATTGCCGACCATTTTGGTTTCCGGGCCGGAGCCGACTTGCTTCTCGACTTCCATGCGGACGGTTTCGAGATCGAGCCCCATCTTCTGGAGCACATTGACGGCGACACCCTGGCCGAGCTTGATCAGCCCGAGCAGGAGATGCTCGGTGCCGACGTAGTTATGGTTGAAGCGATCTGCTTCTTTGCGCGCCAGCGCGAGAACCTGCTGCGCCCGAGGAGTGAAATTATTCATTGTGATTAGACTCGGAAGGTGAGCTGTCGCCCGGCTCCCGCGCCACTTTACCCATATCAGGTTTAGGAAAGAGTTTCAAACGACCACGAATGATTTCGGCGCGCAGAAAGTCGCGTTCTTCGGCGTTGAGCTTCTGCTGTGAGGTCTTCTGCAGATGGGCCGGCTGCGTCTCGATGAAGAGCTCGTCGACCGGTAAACGCCGTTCTTCTGGGAACGCACCGAGGTCGACGCCGAGTTTCATTACGGAAAGCAAATTGAGCGCCTCTTTCGAGGTCATCGCATGGGCATAAGTAAGCACACCGTATGCCCGCCCAATCTGGTCCCAGAGAGTATCGGGCTTTTTCTGGATCAACATCTGGCGGGCGTCGTGCTCCTTCTCGATGATCGTTTCGATCACTTTTGTGAGGCGAGAAATGATCTCATCCTCCTTTTCGCCCAGGGTCGTCTGGTTGGAAATCTGGAACAGGTTTCCCATCGCTTCGGTGCCTTCGCCATAAAGGCCGCGCACCGCGAGCCCGATCTTGTTCACCGCCTGGATGACCTGGTTGATCAAGTCGCTCAGCACTAACCCCGGCAAATGAAGCATGGCCGAGGCGCGCATGCCAGTCCCTACATTGGTCGGGCAGGCCGTGAGGTAGCCGAGCTTTTGATCGTAGGCGATGTCGAGTTTGCCTTCGAGGGTGCTGTCGACTTTGTCGACCAGCTTAAAGGCGCTCTTCAACTGGAGCCCGGAACGGATCGATTGCATGCGCAGATGATCCTCTTCGTTAATCATGATGCTGAGCGTTTGCTTGCGATTCATGATCACCGCGCTGCCCACGCCTTTGGCAGCGTGCTCGCGGCTGATAAGGTGGCGCTCGACCAGCACCTGTTTTTCAAGCGCGGAGAGATCCTGGAGCAGCTCCGAAAACGAGTCCTGCATCTCGGACAAATCTTCGACCTGCGGTTTGATCTGCTCGAGAACCTGAGTGCGCTCGACTTTTTTTGCCCACCCGGGAAAGGCCCGATCACGCAGATTGCGCGCGAGTCGCACCCGACTGCTCACCACGATCTGAGAATGCGGACCTTCGCCCCGGAGCCACTCGCCGCCACTCGCCATGACCTGTGCAAATTTCATCGTTAGCTCGCCATTTCGTGTTCGAGTTGTTTGATCTGGTCGCGCAAGGTGGCGGCCGTTTCGTAATTTTCTTCCGCGACCGCTTTTTCGAGATGGTCGGTGAGCGTGCGCATTTTATCGGTCAGCTTGACCTGCCGTGCGGCACGCTCGGGCAATTTCCCGACGTGTTCCGTGCCCTTGTGCATCGCCTTGAGAAGGGTGTTTAGACCCTCGGAGAAAGTTTGGTAACAGGCGCTGCAACCAAGCCGGCCCGTCTTTTTGAAATCCACCTGGGTAAAGCCGCAAACCGGGCATTTTTGGGTGGGCGCGCCCTTCTCGATTTCCTCAGCGGCGCCGATGCCTAACAACAGATCGGCGAGCGCGAACCCCTTTGGATCCTGCACTCCCTTTTCCTTCGAGCAGGCCTCGCAGAGATTTACCTTTTGCATTTTACCGTTCGCGATTTCCGTCAGGAAAACCGAGGCGTCATTGCATTTACAGACGTCGCAGAGCATGGCTGATCAATTAGACCACAAAGCGGCAAAAAGATTCAACCCACACTGCGGATAAAACTCTTTTGCTTCCCGCCCACCTGCGCCTGGTCACTCCGCAAAGATTGGAGTTCCCGTTTCGCGGGTCAATTCGCGGAAGCGCGCGATCGCGCGGTTGGTGATCGGGCCGGGCTTCCCGTCGCCAATCGGGCGTCCATCCACCTTGATCATCGGGATCACTTCCGCGGCGGTGCCGGTGAGGAAGGCCTCGTCCGCAATGTAGAGGTCATGGCGGGTCAGGTCAGGTTCGGAAATCCTGAGGCCGAGTTCCGCGGCAATGTCGAAAACAACCGAGCGCGTGATACCGCGAAGCGCTCCGGCCGTAATCGGCGGGGTCATAATCTGCCCACGTTTCACGATAAATACGTTGTCGGCGGTGCACTCGGCGATGTTACCCGCGTCGTTCAACATCAGGGCCTCGTCGGCATGGGCCAGGTTCGCCTCGATCCGCGCGAGAACGTTGTTGAGATAATTGAGCGACTTGATGGCGGGATTCAAAGTTGCCGGTCCCATCCGGCGGGTCGCGACCGTGACCACCGTGAGACCGCGGCGATAAACTTCTTCCGGGTAGAGGGCGATCGTTGACGCGATAATGATCACACTCGGTTGCTTACACTGCGCTGGGTTGAGGCCGAGGTTGCCGACCCCGCGCGTCACGATCAAGCGCACATAGCCATCGCGCAGACCGTTTTGCCGGATGGTCTCGAGCAGCGCTTCATCCATTTCCTGGCGCGACATCGGAATCTCGAGGCAGATCGAGCGAGACGACTCCCAAAGTCGATCCATGTGCTCCTCCATCCGGAAAACCCGACCGTTGTAGAACCGAATTCCTTCGAAAATACCGTCGCCGTAGAGCAGGCCATGGTCGAAAACGGAAACCTTTGCGTCTGCCTGATCGAAGTATTCGCCATCGATATAAATCTGGAGCGATTGCGCGGCCGAGGTCTTGGTCGCGGCAGTCTGCTGGGCGGATTCAGTTTTCATCGAGGAAGTCGCAACCGCAGTGGCTTCAGCGTCTTTGGTGAGCATGAAAAAACTTCCGGTGTTTCCAAAGCCAATTCAAGCGAAGAAAACAATCAGCGTTCCCAAGGATATCGAGCAGCCCGCACGCCACTCAATATCCTAGACATGCAACTACCCGTCGCGCGATGGTGTGTCCTGATTCTCGGGACAACGAGCGCTCGTCACGGCGACTCGTTGTAACATCACAACAACGCCGAAAATGGGGAATTCGAGGCTGGGCACGGAATAGCCCTCGAACCCTATTCTTCCCGCCACCCGAGTGGAGAGTCCGGTTCGGACGGACTCTCCAACTACAGTTGCGGAATTCAAGGTAGCGACCAATTCCTCAGTCGGCGAGTCACCGACCAACTGCCGTCGACGCCTCAGCCGGCCGGACTTTAACCCTGACTTCGTTCGAACATTTGCCTGTGTCTGTTTCACAAACCTGATAGACAAACGTTCCCGTATCGCTTCCGAGCTTGTGCCGGGCACGTCCGTCGTCGTCGGTCTTCCGAGCAGCAACACCATTGATCAATATATTCACGCTGCCGCCATCAGCTGGGCTCCAGGTCAGATCCACAATGCGGGCGCCTCGTTGGCGGCGTACGTCCGCTTCGAGCACAATGTCTCCGCCGCCATTACCCGACCCTTTGATTGCGACGGTGATCCGCCCATCTGGGGCAACGCCGCCAGCCTCATGCAGCACCACTTCGCCGAATGCCACATTAGTGAGGTTCGTTGTCGGCGTCGCAGTAATGGTGAGCTTCCGTGTTTCTCCCAGGCCCCCACCGAAGGTAAAGCTGCTCGGTGAAACCGAGATATTGAATCCCGGCGTAATCGCAGCGCCTGAAGCGGTCCAGCTTGTCGCCTCGGTGCGGCTATTTCGAACCGTGCGCGTCCAAGTGCAGTTTGGCGTGCAAGCCATGTCGCGCGCCGCCGGGAGGTTCAAGGTCTTGGGATCGCCGCCGGTCGCAGGATTCGCGGCCAGATAGTTGGCGAATGTTTCATCCATCACCAAGCCGGCGAGAGCGGCCTTGGTCAGATCGAGCCGTCCGCTGCCCACGTCGTCCGCATCCCATGCCGTTGCGCCGTCCTCCTTGGTGCCGCCATCAAATGAGGTCATCATCAGCGCCGATTTCGTTTCCGAAACCGTCCAATCCGGATGCACCTTGCGCACAAGTGTGGCCGAGCCCGCGGTGTGTGGGCTGGACATCGAAGTGCCGCTGAGAGTCCCGTATGCTCCAAGGTCGAGCGGGAACCCGGCATAGATGAGGACGCCTGGTCCAGTGATATCCGGCTTTTGGATGTCCTGATATGGTGACGGGTCGGGACCGCGCAAGCTGAAATCAGCCAGAATGTCGCCCTGAGCAGGAGCAGATCCATTGAGGGTGAAATTGACCGTTGCACTGGTCGGATTTGCATCCACAAACGCCGCTAAAGCGTCCCCTGGTACTTGATCGCAGCTGTAAGCGGGGACGGCAGGCTGCCCGGTGGTGTCCATTAAAAGTGTCCCAGCTACGTTATTTCGAATTACTACCATCGCGGCCCCAGCGTTGAACGCGTTTGTGATTTTCTCGGTGAACGCGCAGTTTCCGCGGCGGATCAGGGCCACCGAACCATTGAAGAAACCTGGCGGGAACGGCGGCTGGGAATTACAACCTTCGAAGTCTATATTTTGACCGGTAAAATGCCGAATTGGAAAATCGGTGAGCGGAGCGCCGTCAGGCGAAGCGCTTCCGATGGAGAGGCCAATGTTCTCGGTCTCTGGCGGAGGTTGGCCGGGCCCGCTCGCCGAGAGCACACCGTCGAAAAGCACCCGGTCCTTGGTGGACGCGGCCACAGTGAAGACCCAGGGACCGCGATGGTTCACCTGACCAACGGGATCAGGGATGCTCGTGCTTGTATTCCCCGCTGACGCGGCGACCAAGACACCGGCCTCGACCAAATCAAGCTTGCGTCGGTCATTATCGAGCCAGGGATCAGTGCCGCCTGAGATCGAAAAATTCATTACTGAAACGTCGCCGTGCAGTAGCACGCTATCCATCCCGGCCTGAATGTCCGCGCCGGGACAGGTAAGGTCGGGGCAGACCTTGTAGGCCCGAATACTGGCGCAAGGAGCTACACCAGAGATCGGTAAGACAGGCGGCGGAACGGCATTGGCTCTCACCGTGTCACCGCCCGCTGTGCTGGACGTATGCGTGCCGTGAGCGGCGTGGTCGACTGGATCAGGGCCGTTACACAAACCATTTACGTCTGTGCTGGAACAATCCAGAACACTGAGCAGTTTGTTCGGTTGGGTCGTGCCGTGGCCGCAAGCCACGTCGTTGGCAAAGGAGGGATGGTTGGGATCAAGACCGGTGTCGAGCATGGCGATGATCATGCCCTCGCCTTTGGTGCCGGAGCTGCCGGGCGGCACAGCGGTGCCATCCCAAATTTTATCGGCGCCGATAAACTCCGGGCTGCGAAAGGTCGTAGTGTGATACAAACGGTCGCGCTCGACCGACTTGATGCCCGGTAATCCGCGAACCGTCTGCGCTTCCTCTGGAGTCAGATGCGCCGCGAGGCCACTATGCGTCACCAGGAAGTGATGGGTCGCCTTCAAATCACGGCCCAGCGCCTTGATCATGGCCTGCAGATGGCTGGCCTGTTCGCTGATTACCTGACCGCGGTGGGTCTGTGCTTGCGGCGTGTTTGGATTGAAGCGCTCACCGCGAGCGAGCGTTTGTCGATGCAGCACTCCTTTTTCGGCGAATTCAATCAGGTACACGAAACGGCCCTCTTTATCTGATGGCGAATATTGAACAGCATCTTTGGCCGGAGCCTTGGCCGGAGCGTCGGAACGCGATATTGCCTGCTTCGACGGGGGCCACGCATTTGAGAACGTGCCGAAACCTGCCAGCGCCAGACAGACGCCAGACAGGAATATAACGACACCAACTAAAACCCGAAGATTAAAGAAGGCAGATTGCGAGTCGGTTTTCTTTTTCATATGGAACTTTCTGTTTTTTGGTTGCTCCCTGCGGGACGAGAATTGTTTTGCGCGGATTTTGTTAAATGAGTCGAGCCGACGTCAAGCCTTTAACAAAATTATTATCTTGGCCCCGGTGAAATAAAATCGGCACGATGAGCGCGGCGAATACAAATGGAGTGGCGCGGTTAGGAACCGACTAAAGTTATGGAACCCTAAACTGACAGCCCGCTCGATTGGACGACTGCATCCTATGATCCCGTCCCGATTTTCACTAAGCGTCACAGCCTGGGGCGTCACCTTGCTCGCTGTCGCTGCCGTAGCGGCCACGATTCGCATGGTGGCGCCTAATTATGCAGGCGTTCGCAACGGGCGCCCCGATGCTGGCTATCTCGAATCGAACGATTGCCGGAAATGCCACGAAGCAAACTACTCGAGCTGGCATGCCACGTTTCACCGCACGATGACGCAAGAGGCAGATCAGGAAAGTGTGCTCGGCGATTTTGAGCACGATAACACGATCACCTATCAGGGCGTCCGAACCGAAATGATTCGTGAAAATGGACGCTACTGGATGAAATTCACCGGTGCCGATGGCAAAGAGCAACAACTTGAAGTCGTGCGCACCATTGGTTCTCGCCGGATCCAGCAGTATCTCACCAAGAGCGGCGATCAATGGGTTCGTTTGCCGATCTCCTACGATCTTGTTCAGCGCCGCTGGATGCACCTTAACGGGTCGTTTTTTTATCCCGACGGAAGCGACTACAAGCAACACGTCGCAGAATGGAATTTGAACTGCGTCTTTTGCCACAACGTTAAGGCTCAACCCAATCTGGATTGGACCAGCCAGTCGCGGAATACTGAGGTCGCCGAACTGGGCATTGCATGCGGCGCCTGCCATGGACCGGCGGGCGAGCACGCCCAGCGGGCTCTTTCTCCGCTTACTCGATATCGCTGGCACGTGAAGGATCCGGGCGCTCCGCCAGTCGCCGTCATAAACCCAGCAAAACTTGATTCCGATCGCTCCGCGATGGTGTGCGGCCATTGCCATGGGCAGCGTCTGCCGGAGCCACGCGAGCGCATACGGACAATGATGAGTGATGGTGATCCCTACGACCCTGGGAAGAACCTTCTCGAATTCTACAGACCAGTGCAGCGCGAGGACAAGATAGGAAACTTCAGTTTTGCGCCCCGCTTTTGGGCCGACGGCTCTCCCCGACTTACCGCATACGAGTATCAAGGGATGACGCGCTCGGCGTGCTTTCGCGCTGGCAAGCCGGGCCAACGCATCACCTGTATTTCATGCCACGAAATGCACGGCGGAGATCCGCGGGGTCAGCTGACGGAAAAAATGAAAACCAACGCTGCCTGCACTCAATGCCATCAGCAGTTTGCCACCCCGATACAACTGATGGCGCACACTAAGCATTCCGCGGGATCGAGCGGAAGCCTCTGCTACAACTGTCATATGCCGTCGATCGTCTATGGCGTGATGTCAACGCACCGAACCCATGACATTACCAACCCACGGCCGGACGAAACGGTCCGCTTCAACAAACCGAATGCCTGCAATCAGTGCCACTTGGACTGGTCGGTAAATCGTGCAATCGCCGAGTCGCAACGTCTCTGGCCGAGTGCCTTTGCCGCCAGCAAAACCGGTGACCGGCATTTTGATGAACCCGAGGGAGAACGCGCGCTTTTCGGGGGTGATGCAGTGATGCGAGCGCTGACTGCCGCGGCGATGACCCCCGCGACCGACGCGAATGCGCCATTGCTGTTGGAAGCGATGCAGGATCGATACCCCATTGTACGATATTTCGCGGCCAACGCGCTCACAGCAGGCTATCCAGCAATGCCGAAGCCCGATTACCTGGCTTCGGCACAGACCCGCGATGAAACGTTACAAAGCTGGTACTCACACTGGACGCCGGAAGCGTTGGAGGCGGCAAGAGAGGCTCGACAGCGGATGAGTGCCGGTCGCGTCGAGGTCGACGTCGAAGTTGGCGAATAACTAGCGGCCGATCTCAGCCACTCTATTCGGAAATGCACCCGCCTTCGCAGCAAACAGCAGGGTTGATTCGCCAGGGGTGGATTTCGCTGGCCGCATGGATCGTCTTTGGCCTCCTGATCGAAGGCCTGATCGGTTTTCGTTCGCCGGTTTTGCTGGATGATTCGATTCGGCGCGACCTGTTTCGCCTGGCGCATGCTCACGGAACGTTACTGAACCTGGTGTTAATCGCAGCCGCGATCTGCGCCCGGCTCGATTTGATTCGTTTCGGGGGGATGACGTCGCTGGGATTACGCGCCGCCGTGGTGCTGTTGCCGGGTGGCTTCCTCCTTGGCGGTATTTGGCATTTCAAAGACGACCCAGGCGTGGGCATCCTCCTCGTCCCGGTAGGCGCGGTGCTGCTCCTGACGACCGCGCTGCAAATAGGATGCTCAGCTTGGCGACGATAAGGAATCAGAAAAGTGACCTTTGCATTTGAAGCGGATTGAAGTCCGCGCCTCAGTGCCCGCACCGACGCGGCCGGTGCGAGTTCTTCGCTTTCGGCGTGAGCCGAAGGCGTCGACTGAGTGGAAGGCATCGTAGCTTCTTTGGGCGGCTCCAATCGTGTGGTAGATTGCGCCTGTTGACTTCATGCACGGCTCATCGCATCGACTGTTGAACAGCCAATACTCGCTTAAACTGCTTCTGTTCCTGCTAGCTCTGTTTTGTTGCGTCCCCCGGGCAGAGACATCGCCCACACCCTCGCCCTCCGAAACGGGAACTCGTCTCGAAGGATCGATTTCTCTGCATAATATCTCAGGTGGTCCGGTGAGAGAGGGCGTTCCCGATTCAAGACCGCTTGCGAATACGACCTTTGAAGTGCAGCAGGGCGATCTGATCGTGGCCTCCTTCACGACGGACGATCAGGGTCGGTTTCGGATTTCCTTGCCTCCAGGGCATTACAGCATCTCAAAAAAAGACTGGAAGGTTAGAGTGGGATTCTATGGCCCTTTCGAAACGGATCTAGTGGCGGGTCAGATCAAGAAGGTGGAGTGGAAATGCGACACCGGCATGCAATAAGGGTAGCGAAAGGGACGCGAAAGCCGGGCCCGCACGATCTCGAATAGCGCGCGCCTGCCTAACGAGGCTTAGGCCAGAAGCCCATCGACGATTCGCAAGGTGCGATCGCCGCGCTGCGCGAGGTTGTTGTCGTGCGTCACCACGACGAGCGTCTTCTGCCGCTCCTTCGCCAGTCCCAACAGCAGATCCATGATCGTATCGCCGGTTTTGGAATCAAGATTGCCGGTCGGTTCGTCGGCAAAAATGATGTCCGGATCGTTCGTTAGGGCGCGCGCGATCGCGACCCGCTGCTGCTCGCCGCCGGAAAGCTCAGGTGGGAGATGATTCAGACGATCCCCGAGGCCGACCGCCTCAAGGCTTTTCGCACAAGCCTCACGGGTAAGGTGACGACCGATCATTCCCGGGAGCATGACGTTTTCCAGCGCGGTCAGTTCCGGAAGCAGGAAATAGCCTTGGAAAACGAAACCCATCTTCTCATTCCGGAGCCGGGCGAGGCGCGATTCCCCGCCTCGATAAAGTTCCCGGCCCTCAAATTCCACCGCGCCTGATTCCGGCCGCTCCAGACCGGCGAGGGTGTAAAGGAGCGTCGTCTTCCCCGCCCCAGAGGCGCCGCAGAGGAAAATCGATTCCCCGTGCAGGACCTCGAGCGAAACTCCGCGCAACACTTCGATCCGGCGCGGGCCGATCTGGAAAGAGCGGCGGAGATCGCGCGCGACGAGTTGAGCTTCGGGCATCGGGGTGCAAGCATTCGCCAACTCGCCTTGGCTGGCAAATGGGCGTTGAGAGGTTGCGACCCGACCGGAAAAATCTGACGCGAAAAGAAAAGCCGCGCGGGACCGGAGTCTCCGCGCGGCGAATCATCTTCGCTGGATCTCGTTAGGCCAGGCCAAGCGTGACCAGCGTCGGCTCGTCCACCGCCGAGGTAATCACCAGGCCATGATCCCGCTGATAAGCCGAAAGAGCAGCGCGGGTCTGCGGTCCGACCAGCCCGTCGATCGCACCGGGATAGTAGCCTTCATCCCGGAGCGCGAGTTGCACGTTCTCGATCACCTGACCGGGATCGAGATCGTTGTAGCCATAGATGGGCTCGGAATAGAGGTAGTTGTTGTAGTAAGGGCTATAGCCATAGGCTGGATACCAGTAATTGTTCCACCAGTAGTAGTAGCCACCGCCGAACAATACGAAGGTGGTGTTGTAATGACTCCTCCACCAGTTCCGGTTGTGATGCGTCCGGATCACGTGGCTACGCGCGACCGAGAAGCTGTTGCGGTTGAAGTCGCGACGCGGCCTATCGCCCCGATTGCGTTGCACTGAGGCGTTGCCATTCCGACTGCGGTCCACGTTACGATTACGATTGTTTCCCTGGTTCGCCACCGTGGTCCCCCCATGATTCCTGCCCTCCAACTGCGCTTCACTCTGAGCTCTTTGGGTACGAGCCGGTGCGACCGAACGCGAGCCCCGTTCAGTTTTACGCTGACTGACGGCGGTATTGCGTTGCGCCTGGCGCTGCAACGGGGTGCGCGTGATGCTGCGTTGGGCGGGCGCCACCCGGCGTTGAACGGGTTGCCGCACCGCCTGTCCCGATGGACCGGCGGATTGACTGGAGCGCGTGGCTTCGGCCTGCCGCTTGTGCTTTTTCTTGTTGTCGTTATCCGCTCTCACCATCTGCGCGAGCGAGAGCGAGAGAGCGAGCATGAGGAGTAGTAGTTTTTTCATGATTGTTCCTTGTGTTAATTCGACAGGGAACGACCGGCGATTATTCAAAGTAAACCGTCTCATCCGGTGCGCGGATGCCCAACGATTGTTGCCGGACAGCCTCGAAGAGCACAATTGCCACCGCGGTCGCAAGGTTAAGACTGCGAGTGCCATGCATCGGGATCGTAAGCAGCCTGTCGCAATTAGCCTCGAGCAGCGCTTCGGGAAGACCTTTGGTTTCCCTCCCAAAAACGAGAAAATCGCCGGCTTGGAATCGTTCGTTGTGATAGGGCCGCTGCGATTTCGTAGTCAGATAGAAGTAGCGCGTGTCCGGCTTTTGAGCCGACTGCAGCGCCATTAACGAATCCCAATAATGAAGGTCGACTTCCGCCCAATAATCGAGCCCCGCCCTGCGCAAGGTTCGATCGTCGGTCGAGAACCCGAGCGGCCGAATAAGATGCAGGGCCGATCGCGTGGCTAGGCAAAGCCGCCCGATGTTACCCGTATTCGGAGGAATCTCCGGTTCGACCAGGACGACGTTGAACACCAGGATGGATCGACCGACCGCACCGAGCAATCGACCACGATCGCCAGAACTATTTCAGCTTATCCGCGATCAACTTCTCCAACTTCACAATATCGGCGGCGAACTTGCGGATGCCCTCCGCGGTTTTCTCGGTCGCCATGGCGTCGTCGTTGAGCAGGTAACGGAAGGTTTTCTCATCGAGCTCGAGCCTTTTCACGTCTGCGTTTTTCGACCTGTTCGGCCCCAGTTTGCGCTCGACCGGATCGTTCGATTTCGAAAGCTTGTCGAGCAGTTCAGGGCTGATCGTGAGAAGATCGCAACCCGCCAGTTCGATGATCTGGCCGACATTGCGAAAGCTCGCTCCCATCACTTCGGTTGGGTAATCGAACTTCTTGTAATAGGTGTAAATCTCCTTCACCGACTGCACGCCCGGATCTTCCGCGCCCACGTAATCGCGCTTGTTCGCCGCCTTGAACCAATCGTAAATCCGGCCGACGAACGGCGAAATCAACTGCACTTTTGCTTCCGCGCAGCGCAGCCGCCTGCGGCAGCGAAAAGAGCAACGTCAGATTGCAGTTGATCCCTTCCTTTTGCAGTTGCTCGGCCGCGTTGATCCCCTCCCAGGTTGACGCGATTTTGATCAGCACGCGTTGGCGATCAATCCCCCGCTTCTCGTAAAGCTCGATCAGTTGCCGCCCTTTTTTGATCGATCCCTCGGTATCAAAAGAAAGCCGCGCATCCGTCTCGGTCGACACTCGGCCGGGCACGATCTCTAGGATGTCACTGCCGAACCCGACAAGAAGGTTATCGATGATATCCTCGATCTGGGCAGCTCCGCTCAGGCCGCTGTTCTTCCGGTCCGCGATCGCTTCGTCGAGCAAGTGCGCATATTGCTCCTTTTGCGCGGCGGAGAAGATCAGGCTGGGATTGGTGGTCGCATCCTGGGGCTGGTAGTCCCTGATCGTCTCAAAATCGCCGGTGTCGGCGACTACTTTGGTGAATTTCTTGATCTGATCGAGCTGGCTTGGGCTCGTCTCGGTTGTTTTGTCATTGGCGACGGCAGTGCTCATATCGAAAAATTACCGCCCAATCTCGGCCTCCACAACGTCAAAGTCGGCCGAGGCCCATCCTCGGGGCTACGCCCTGCCTTCCGTTCCTCACGAATACGGTTCCCTTGGCGGCGGATATTTGGTATTTCCAGAGAACGGATCGACAGTATTGAAGGGAAAGCGAAACACTATTAACGCGAGAATCCTCGCCCGACGGGTGCGCGAGGTTTCAGCACACGCGCGGACGAGCCTCAATCTCGGTCCGGCCCTGCATGACTGGCGCCAGGCCTATCGAAATCGCGGCAATCGGAATGCCATCTTCCTCTGGGTTCCGAAGACGGCCGGCTATTCGATCTTTCGCTGTCCTGGCCGCCTTTGGCGCTCAAAAATTAACCGATCACTCGCTCGTCGAGCGCTATTTCGAAGATCGCGACATCGTCACCTTTGGCCATGTCTCGGTCGATTGACCTCCGCCCGTTAAGTCGCCGCGAGGAAGGAACTGGGGCTGATGACAAGGGCGCGGTTGAAATCGGAATGGCCTGCTCCCATTTGTGTTGGCGCATGTATATCCTGCCGCGCTCGCAGATCGCGAGATACATTCGGGGATCGACTTGGAACGCGGCCGGGTAGAGGCGAATCGCTCCTTCGAGATCGTCCTTCTTGAGCAGTTCGTTCGCCTGGTTCGCCGCAGCTACTGCGCCCGCGAGATTGCCGACACTGATCGTTGTGTCCCGCGCTTGAAGTGAGACACGACGACCGCGAGCAAAAGTAGAATGGCCTGGAGAGAACTTATTTTCATCGGGACGATCGTAGGATCTATCCCCCTGTACCTGCCACTCATTTTCGCTCCAGGCCCGAGCTGGGAGAACTGCCTAACGAATGCTAATCAACGACTTCGAGGCCCATCTGGCGAGCGGTGCCGGCGATGATCTTGAAACCGGCCTCGTCATTGCGCGAATTGAGATCCTTGGCCTTCGTTTTCACGATATCCATGATCTGTTTGCGCGTCACTTTGCCGACCTTCGTCTTGTTCGGCTCCTTCGAACCGGCGGCGATGTTGGCGGCCTTCTTGAGCAGAATCGCAGCGGGTGGGCTCTTGGTGATGAAAGTAAACGACTTGTCTTTGTAAACGGTGATGACGACCGGCAGGATGTCGCCCGCCTGCTTCTGGGTGGCGGCGTTAAATTCTTTGCAGAACGCCATAATGTTGACGCCGCGAGGTCCGAGCGCGGTGCCAACGGGCGGCGCGGGGTTGGCCTGACCGGCCGGGATCTGCAGTTTGATGTGAGCGATGATTTCTTTAGCCATTGGGAAAGTTGAGAATCTATAGTTGAGAGAGGCGTCTAACCGCGCTCGACCTGCCAGTATTCGAGTTCCACGGGTGTGGCGCGACCGAAGATGGTGACGGAAACGCGCAGCTTGCCGCGCTCGGGATCGATTTCTTCGACGATGCCGCTCTGGTTTTGGAACGGGCCGTCGGCTACCTTGACGGTTTCGCCGACTTCGAAGCTGACCTTTGGCTTCACCTTCTCCTCACGTTCGCGCATCTGCGCCAGCATGTTGTCGACTTCCGATTGGCGCATCGGGATGGGGCGATCTTTTGTTCCGGCAAAACCAATCACGCCCGGAGTTTCGCGGATGAAATACCACGTCCGGCCGATGAGCTGATTTTCCTCATCGAGCAGATGCATGTTCACGATCAGGTAGCCGGGGAAAAATTTGCGCGTCGTCTCACTCTTTTTGCCGCGCTTGATTTCCGAGACGCGCTCCGTCGGCACCAGCACCTCGAAAACCACGTCGCTCATTTCCTCCTTCTTGACCCGTTTTTCAATGTTTTCGCGCACCTTGTTCTCCTGTCCGGAGAGCACGTGCACGACGTACCATTGATCTTTTGGGGCGAGGACGTAGGCCATGACTACAAGCGGGTGAGGAAGTGGATCACGTTGACAAGAATGAAATCGAAGAGAGCGACATAACCCCCGAGCAGCAACATGGCGATGATTACAACCAGGGTAGAGTCGGTCAGCTCCTTGTAGCGTTTCATCCCCTTCTCTTTCGGGTCCCAGGGCCAGGAAGCTTTTTGCAATTCCAGCCGGACCTCAGAGAAAAAAGATTTTGTTTTAGCAATCATGCGCCTAACGAGTTACCAAACCAGGCCAGGAGGGACTCGAACCCCCAACCGACGGTTTTGGAGACCGCTACTCTACCAATTGAGCTACTGACCTAATTTTGGTGCCGCTTTCGCGTTAACTTAGTCCAGAATTTCGCTCACGCGACCCGCGCCGACGGTCTTGCCGCCTTCGCGAATGGCGAACCGGATCGTCTTTTCCATGGCGATCGGCGTACCGAGCTCCACTTCGACCGAAACGTTGTCGCCCGGCATGACCATTTCGACGCCTTCGGCCAGCTTCACGCTGCCCGTCACGTCAGTGGTGCGGAAGTAAAATTGCGGACGGTAATTGGTGAAGAACGGCGTATGACGGCCGCCTTCTTCCTTCGAGAGGACGTAAACCTCCGCCTTGAACTTCTTGTGCGGCTTGATCGAGCCCGGCTTGGCGATGACCTGCCCGCGCTCGACGTCTTCCTTCTTCACCCCGCGCAGGAGCACACCGACGTTGTCGCCGGCGCGCGCTTCGTCGAGCAGCTTGCGGAACATTTCGATGTCGGTCGCGGTCGTCTTGGCCGTATCCTTCAGGCCGACGATCTCGACTTCCTCCATCTTCTTGAGGATGCCGCGCTCGACACGACCGGTCGCGACCGTGCCGCGGCCTTCAATGTTGAACACGTCTTCCACCGGCATGAGGAAGGGCTTATCGACCGGGCGCTCTGGCACCGGGATGTAATCATCGACCGCCGCAACCAGCGCCATGATCTGGGCTTCCTGCTCCGCGTCGCCGTTGAGCGCCTTGAGCGCGCTGCCCTTGACGATCGGGATGCTGTCGCCCGGAAATTCGTATTGGGTGAGCAGATCGCGGACTTCCATTTCGACGAGGTCGAGAAGTTCGGGATCGTCCACCATGTCGACCTTGTTCAGGAAAACGACGATCGCAGGGCACACCGACCTGGCGCGCGAGCAGGATGTGCTCACGGGTCTGCGGCATCGGGCCGTCCGCGGCGCTGACGACGAGGATCGCGCCGTCCATCTGCGCGGCGCCGGTGATCATGTTCTTGACGTAATCGGCGTGGCCGGGGCAATCGACGTGCGCATAGTGGCGTTTGTCGCTCTCGTATTCGACGTGGGCGGTCGAGATCGTGATGCCGCGCTCTTTTTCTTCGGGAGCGGCGTCGATCGAATCATAGGCGCGCGCCTGGGCCATGCCCTTCTTGGCCAGCACGCTGGTGATCGCGGCGGTGAGGGTGGTCTTGCCGTGGTCAACGTGACCGATCGTGCCGACGTTCACGTGCGGCTTTGTGCGTTCGAACTTGTCCTTAGCCATCTGGAATTCTCCTTGGGTTACTTGATCTTTTTAATGCTGTCTTTTCGTTAGGTTGATTTTCCGGTCGCGAACTCAATCTGGAGCCCATGACCGGGCTTGAACCGGTGACCTCGTCCTTACCAAGGACGTGCTCTACCAACTGAGCTATGTGGGCCGCTGTTCATTCTCCAGGTTCGCCGCGCCGGGGCGGGGCAAACCGGTTGCTCGCCGTCGTTAGAAGCGAAAGTCCCAGAGCCGTTGCCACAAATTGAACGGCCATGGGACTTTCCTCGGTCTCCGAAAAAGCGTCGCCAAGCTAACCTCCCGCTCCGCCGTGTCAAAGAAATTTCTTGGCCGGCGGAGGCGGAAAATTGGCTGCGCTATTCCAAATACTCGACGGGGGCTTTCCTTTTCTTCATCACTACGACGACGACGACGACGAGGAGTAAAATACCGATCCCGATTCCGATATTCAACGGCGTCATGATGCCGCTCGGCACCGGAGTCGGCTCGGGCGTGGGCGCTGGCGTCGGGGTCGGCGTGGCGAAAAGCGCTTCTTCGGCCAGGGCGCGACTGAGGGCGTCGTTGTCTTTTACATTGAGCTCGTGCGCTTTCCGATAATCGGCCGCCGCTTTCCGGTAATCTTTCATCAAATGATAGGTGTAGGCGCGACCTTTATAGAGGGTCCATTTGCTTCCATTCTGCTCGATCGCCTTGTTATAATCGGCCAGCGCTTCGGGCAGTTTCTCCTGGTTACGATTGGCCTCGGCCCGCCGCTCGAGCGCGACCTGGTCGGTTGGCTTGGCTGCTAGAAATTTGTCGTAATCGGGCAGCGCTAGAGTCCAGTTGTTGATCTTGGAGTAGGCGAAACCGCGGAAACCATAGGCATCCGCATCATCCGGCTTCAGCTCGATTGCTTTGGTGAGATCAGCAATCGCATCGTCCCACTTACCGAGATAAGTTTCCGCCTGCCCTTTGCCCAGGAAGCTGCGTTCATCGTCCGGTTTCATCTCGCTCGCTTTCGTATAATCAGCGAAGGCTTCAGGATATTTGCCCACCGCCAAATACATCGCGCCGCGGTTTTGATAGATGGCGAAGGCGTTATCCGGGTTCGCCTCCAGCGCGAGCGTAAACTCGGCGATGGCGGGCTCGAATTGCCTTTGGTCGACCAGGGCGAGCGCGTTTTTGATATGTCCGCCGGTATCGCCGCTCGTTTCTTTTTTAGCCTTCGCGGCATCGGATCCAAGTGGCACCAGGCAAAACGCCGCCGCCGCGGCGACCAGTAAAATTCTTTTCATCTCGTTCATGTTTTGGTCTTTCCTCATCTTCTTCGTATCTGGGGGTCGCTCCGATTGCAAGCGTCGCCGTGGCGGAGGGGCCCCTACAGCAAAAGAGCTTGTTTTCACGCTATTGCTGGCGTCCTCCTTTTTTCCAGCCAAGCATGATCGATTCATCGAAAAATCGCTCCCAGGGATATGCCGCTGTTCTGGCTACTGTCCTCATCTGGTCGACGCCGTCGCTCTTCCAATTCTATCTTCTTCGTTACTACGAGCCATTCGCGCAAAACTTCTATCGTTACTCGATCGCCTTCCTCGCCATCCTGCCGCTCGCGCTTTATCGCTTTCGCCGGAGCGGCCCGCGGCTCGACTGGAAGGTGTTCGGCCTCTGTCTGCTGCCGGCTCTGCCTAACGTCGTCCATCAGGTCACCCAGGTAGCTTCGCTGCACTACATGGGGCCGGGCGTTTACGCCGTTTTCATTCGCTCCTCCGTCATCATTACCGCGCTTCTCGCGCTTGTTCTTTTCCCGGAAGAACGCTGGATCATTCGGCAATGGCAATTTCAACTTGGGACCCTGCTCGGCCTAGTCGGCGCGGTCGGCGTCTTCTGGTTTCAACCCAGTTTCCAGGCGGGCCACGTGTCCTTAGTCGGTTTGGGCATCGCCTTCACCGCCAGTTTTTGTTGGGCGCTCTACGGCGTTCTGGTCAAAAAACCGGCCGCTCGTTTCGGCCCCATCCGCAGCTTTGGCCTGATCAGCTTTCTCACCTCGATCATGCTCTTCCCGCTGACGTTTACCTTTGGCAACATCGCCACCCCGTGGCAGGTCGACGCCTCGGTCAACTGGCTCCTGGTCGTCTCGGCCGTTTTCTGCATCACCCTTGCGCACGTTCTTTATTACGTCGCGATTCGCGAACTCGGAGTGGCGCTTTCGCAGACGCTGCAATTGCTCAGCCCGCTCGGCGCGCTCGCGCTCTCAGCCTGGATTTTCCACGAGCGCTTTTCAGCCGCGCAGTTTTGGTGTGCGGGAGTTTTGCTCTTCGGCGCCTTCCTCGCCACGCGGGTGAAACCGCAGGTCGCAGTCGCAACCGCGGAGAGCATCTGAGCGCGGATTCAGACCCGGGGAAACGCACACCTACGCCAACACTAACTTTTCTAGGCTCCCGAATCTTGTGCGCCCGGGAGTCTTCGCGGTGCGAACGGATCTTACATCCGTGCTTTCAGTTCCTGGGCTTTCCGGACCAGTGACAAAAATCCTCTGCGGTAACTGTTCGAATCCATACCTTTGCCCTCTTCCCCCCACTGAACGACGGCGCCAAGAGTGCCGTTTCCCTTGAATTCGGAATCGCGCAAGAGCATTCCGAACTCGGCCACGGCAGCCGCAAATTTTAGGTCGGGAGCGGCCTGTGCAAAAGCGGTCCCGCCATCCACGAACGAACGCTCGAGCATCTTGCTCGTCTCACCTTCCGGCTCTTTGTAACGCAATTTCACCGTCAGCAATTCCGGCGATTCGCCTGCTTGTTTGGTGGCAGTCTGATATTTGAGAGCCTCAATCGATGGCCTGCTGGCCGCGGGAGCCGGCTGCGCACGCACTGGAACGACTTCGTAAAGCGCAGTCACGGTGTGGCCGGCGCCGATTTCTCCGGCATCGATCTTGTCGTTGTTGAAATCCTCCTTGCGCAAGATCCGCTTCTCGTAGCCGATGCAGACGATAGGACGCGACCCGCGCCGGGTTGAACTCGACCTGAATCTTCACGTCCTTCGCGATCGTGACGAGGGTGCCGTTCATCTGTTGCACGAGCACCTTGCGCGCTTCGTCGAGCGAATCGAGATAGGCGTAATTGCCGTTCCCCTTGTCGGCCAGCTTCTGCATCATCGAGTCTTTCAGGTTGTCGTCCCCCACCCCGAGGACGCTAAGGAAAACGCCGCCCTTCGCCTTCTCCTCGATCACCCTGACGAGATCGCCTTCGCTCGTCGTCCCGACATTGAAATCGCCGTCGGTCGCGAGGATGACGCGGTTGACGCCGCCCTTGATGAAATGCTCCGCCGCGGTTTGGTAGGCGAGCTCAATGCCTTGGGCGCCGTTGGTCGAGCCGCCGGCCTGGAGATTTTCGAGCGCTGACCGGATTTGCTTCCTTGCGATCCCCGGTCGTGGATGGCAGCACCAAACCGGAGGCGCCGGAATAAACCACGATCGCCACCCGATCGTTCTCTGCCCAGTTTCTCGAGCAGCAGCCGCATCGCCTGCTTGACCAGCGGGAGCCGGTTGGACGGTTCCATCGAGCCGGAAACATCGAGCAGGAAAACGAGATTGCTCGCGGGCCGTTTCTCGTTAGGCAATTCCCGGCCCTGGAGTCCGATCCGGACGAGCCGATGCGCCGGAGCCAAGGACAGGAGGCGGCATCGAGGTTGACCGAGAACGGCGTCCCCTCGGCAGGCTGCGGGTAATCGTAGCCGAAATAGTTGATCATCTCTTCGATCCGGACCGCGTCCTTTGGCGGCAGCGAGCCTGCCTTCAACAAAACGCCGGACGTTCGAATACGACGCCGTGTCGACGTCGATCGAAAAAGTCGAGAGCGGATTGTCGACCGCGGCAAGAAACGGGTTTTCCTCGATCTTGCCGTAGCGCGCGGTGTTAAAGTCCGCCTCGCGATCGCGGTTAAAACTCGACTCTTGATGATGGAAACCCGAGCCCCCCGCTAGCAATGCGCCCGGTTTCGATTTGGCGGCGAAGTTTTGCAGACTCGGAGAACCCTGGCGCGCCGCATCGACAATCACGGAGGCCCGATAGTCACCGGCGCTCTTATCTGCCGGAGCCGCGGGCAGGCTTGCCGAGCGCCCGTGGACCGTGCTGCTGAGCTGCGCGGGCGTGGACGCCGTCAGGTCGCCGAACGCTTCCGGACCAGCGGGCGGCGGCGCCGGTTCGTTCAGTGCGAGGGCCCTATCATCTGGCGATTCTTCTGAGATGTAAGCCTGGGCGACGCCGGCCTCGCTCTCCTTCTTCTCCCGCCCTTCCGCAGGACCTCCGGCGAAACGCGCTTCATTTCCCCAACCGGCCAACCCCCCGCGCTTGACCGTCCCGATCGCGACCACGCCGAGGACCGCGAGCAGCGCGATCGCCGCGGCCAGCGCCAGACGGCGCGACATGCTCCACGGATCGTCCTCCTGCGAAAGCGGGACGATGTTCGTGTGAACCACCGGATGCGCCTCGCGCTCGGCTGCATACTCGGCCCGCAAATTGCCGGAAAGGAGGCGCAGTTCCCTAACGAATTCCTGCGCGGCAGGCGAGGCTGCGACCGCGTTTTCCATTTCCTCCTTTTCCGCGCCGGCCAGTTCGTCGAGCGCGTAGGCAGTCAGTTTTGGATCATCGAGATGGATATTCATGAGGCAAGGCGTGGGTTGAATGGAATGAAATCGCGGGCCGCCTCGGCGTGGCGGGCGCGCAATGTTTTCAGTGCGGTATGGATGAGCACACCGACGTGGCTGACCGAGAGCTTGGTGATCTCACTGATCTCCTGGTAGCTGAGGTCGTTTTGAAATTTGAGCTGCAGCACTTCCTGCTGTCGGGACGGCAATGTGGCGACGATCCGGAGGAGAAAGCGGCTGGCTTCCTCCCCTTCAATGTGTTCGTTAGGGGCAGGCTCGTGCCCGGGCTGTTTTGCGAGAATCTCTTCGTCGAGATAAGTCATGCGCTTTTCCTTTCGGCAAGTGTTGAGGGCCCGATTGCGGCAAACGGTGAAGAGCCATTTGGCTGGCGCAGAATCGGTCTGCCGGCGCTGATCCTTTTGCAGTTCGACAAAGGTTTCCTGGACCACATCGCGAGCCCGGTCGCGATCGCCGAGGATGCGTGTGGCGTACTGCAGGAGGGGCAATTCAAAGCGGCGCAGGAGCGCCGTCAGGTCGTGATCATCGGCTGGGACTGGTTCGGCCACGCGCATAAACTCTTCACCGGTTCTAACCCGCGAGTCGTCGAATTCTTAAGAGAATTGATCCGGGGTGAAGGGCGACGCCGGCGGTGCGCGCCTCAGAACGGCAGCCCCTGCTCCAGGACTTTGCACGCGTGTCTGTACCCGCGCTCGACGATCGCATCGAAGGATTTCCACTCGAGCAGGCCAAAGTCTTCGACGTCGGGCGTGAAGAGCAGATCGACATCGCCGATTAACCCCTCGGTCCTTTGCTGACTGTTCAACATCGTCGACGCAATCATGGACGTGACCAGCGAGGGAATTCGATAACGCCGCTGATGCCTGGGTCGAAAACGATCCCGCAGCAATTGCCAGCGGCTGGGTAACTCGTCGAAACTCATCTCCTCGACTCCGCGTCCTTTCGCCCGCAGATCGACCGCGATGATGTTCTGTATCCCGGAGCGCGCCATGACGTCGATCGGCAGGTTATTGAAAAGCCCGCCATCGAAGAGCAACTCGTTCCCGTGCGCCACCGGCGGGAAAACGCCCGGGATAGCCATGCTCGCGAGCAGGGCGCGCTTGAGGTCGCCGCGTTTGTGCTCGACTTCGCACGCCCGCGTCAGGCTACTGCTGACACAGAAGAAGGGCTGCCACAATTCCTCGATGCAGGCGCCCTTCGTCCGGGCGGTGAGAATTCGATCGAGCCTGCGCCCAGTCAAAAGCGAGATCAGCGGCAGGAAGCTCACGTCGCGGGTCGGGTTGCCGAGAGATTCGCCCCGATTTGCCTCGAAGACCTCCGCCCAGCGCAAGTCACAGGCCATTGAAGCGCCGAGAAGGGAACCGATACTGGTCCCGCCAAAAGCATCGATCTCCACGCCCGCTTCCTCCAGCGCGCGATAGACACCGATGTGAGCCAGTCCTCGCGCGCCGCCCCCGGCCAGGACCAGGCCCACTGCGCTGCCGCGGAGAAATCGCGCCAGTCGCGCGACATCCCGCTGATGGCCGCTCCGCAAATGGAAGTGCCGGTAAACCCGCGGGCGCGCGGCGAGAAAGGCCGGTGTTCCAGTCGCCCACGCACCCGGGTCGCGATGGCGCAGGAGCAAAGTCTGGCGCGCCACGCTGGCCGGGTTCACACAGTGAAGACAGCGACGCTCCACCTCCGACAGATCCGGTTTCCCCGCGATATCAGCGAGCAACAACACCTCGTCGCACTGTCGGAGGCAGCGCAATGTCCAAGGCGTGAGCGCTGCATCCGCCTCATAAAAAATCAGCGAGTAAGGCTCTTCCAACTGTTCGAGATAGCCGATCAACCAGCGGTGCAACTCGGGTTCGTCGGCCGTGGCGTTCGCGGCGCCGACCCTTTGGGCAGCGGCGTCCACCTGCGCGCTGGTCAGGTGCAACACCGTCTTCCCCTGCGTCCGTAACTCGGCCGTCAGGCTCTGCAGGAGTTCGTTCGCTTCGAGCCCCTCCGCGAGCGGAAGGACAGCGAGATTGACGACGTTGCGAACCGGTTTTACCGAACGATTCTGACGCTGGAGCCGCTCGATGAGCAGGCGATTGAAATTGAGCATGAGCTCCGGGCAAACCTCCAGCATCTTTTGGAAGGCATCGACTCCGATCCGCGCGAGCAGCGTGTCGCGCAACGCCGTGATCGTCGCCTGGCGCGGTTCCTGAGTGAACACCCCCATTTCTCCGACGCTTTCGCCCCGCCCGATTTCGCCCACTACTCGCGCCCGGCTTTCCCTGTCGGCCACACTCGCCTGGAGCCGGCCGCTGATCACGATGTAGAGGGAATCGCTGGGCGAACCTTCCTCGAAGAGCACTTCGCCACCGTCGCGCTCGACCAATTCCCAAGTGAGATGCGGACGCAGACTAACGAGCGCCGCTTCGCTAAGCGAGCCGAGCAGACGGGGAAAGACACGCCGGAGCACACCAAGTTCCGCCTCCGGACCTGCCAGGTTCGAGGCGGAGAGGTTGGAAGGGTATTGCATCTTTCCCACTATAGCGTCGGGGCGGCAAGGTGGCGACGATCCAGAGAAGAAAGCTCGCTTCCTCCCCTTCGATGTGTTCGTTAGGGGCCGGCTCGTCTCCGGCCTGTTTTGCGAGAATCTCTTCGTCGAGATAAGTCATGCGCTTTTCCCTGGGAAATATTGAGGGCCCGATTGCGGCAGACGGTGAAGAGCCATTCGGCGGGCGCGGCATCCGTCCGCCAGCGTTGGTCTTTCTAGAGCTCGATAAAAGGTCGCCTGCACGATATCGCAGGCGCGGTCGCGATCGCCCAGAATGCGGCTGCAGCTGATTCGGCCAGGCCCATCTTCATCAGTTCTAACCCGCATCCCGCCGAATTATTAGAACGAACTTCGAAACGCGGGTTTTCAGGATCCCCAGTAAAAGCTTGAAATGAAGTTGGAAACGCAGATAACGTAAAAACGCACCATGAAAATGAATACGCCTGCATCACCAAGGAACTTGTTCATGCTTTTCCTTCTCGCCCTCTCCTCGGTGAGACCAGGGAACGCGGCGCCACCGGCCTTCACGCCCACCGAAAGCCTTCATTTCGCCCGGGCCTTCCACAGTGCGACTCTGCTGCGAGACGGCCGTGTGCTGGTCGCCGGCGGAAATTTTGCTGGCCCCCTCCAAAGTGCCGAGCTTTACGACCCGCAGACGGAAACGTGGAGTCTGGCCAATAATTTGGTCACAGCTAGAAGCGGCCATACCGCCACTCTCCTTAAGAATGGGAAAGTTCTAATCGTAGGAGGCAGCGGGGCAGGAATCAATAATCAGCTCGCTTCCGCCGAACTCTACGACCCGACTACCGGCCTTTGGAGCGCCACCGGCGACCTGCACGTGGCCCGCGACAGCCACTCGGCCACGCTTTTAGCTGATGGCAGAGTGCTGGTGGCAGGTGGCACTTTGGATGCCAGCAACGGCCTCGCGTCGGCCGAGATCTACGATCCTGCTTCAGGCATTTGGAGCGTGACCAGCGACCTTTCCACCGGTCGTTGGACACACACGGCCGCTCTCTTATCGGATGGCACTGTCCTCGTCGCGGGCGGCGCGGGCGAGCACCGGGCCATTCTTTCCAGCGCGGAAATCTACGTCCCGGCGACAGGCACCTGGATGGCGACCGGTTCGCTTGGCACTGAACGCTGGTTGCTTAGCGGGATCGCGCTACCCAACGGGAGAGCTTTGGTCGTCGGCGGACAGAGCAATAGAGGCGCCCTGCAAAGTACGGAAATTTATGATCCCTCGATCGGAGGGTGGAAAGACGCCGGCGAACTCTCCTCCAAGCGTGAGCGAGCAACTGTCACCATCCTGAAGGGGGCGCGGATTTTAGCTGTTGGCGGCAGCAACCTCCTCGGCAAACCATTCGCCGATGCGGATCAGTTTAAGGCCTCCAGCGAATCCTGGTCTCCCACGAGTCCGCTGAGCGAGCCGCGGCAGGATCACACCGCTACCCTCCTGAAAAATGGCCGCGTGCTCATCGCCGGCGGGAGCGGCCAGAGGGGAGCGACCCTGGCCAGTGCGGAGATTTTCACTTACCCAGGAGTTCGTTAGGCGGACCAACTCTTGGCCGCGGCAGAAGGGAAGCCTGTCGCGCCATCGCCGATTCCATTCCCCCGACCATGGAGCTTTTTATAGACTAAGCCGCTTCCGTTAGTCCGGCGGCAAACTGCGCGAGAGATATTGCACCAAAACCCCTGAGGCAGCGTAGAAGATCAGGCGCAGCGGGGTGAGCCCAAGGTGCCATTCGATTGCCGAGGCAATGGCGAAGACCGCCAGGAGCGTGACCAAGCCAGCGAAGCGGGTCTTTGGCGCGACGAACAAAACTGCCCCGGCGATTTCCAGAAGGCCAAGCCACCGCATAGCGCCGCCGTGATGGGAATCCTGTCCCAGCGCCGTCGGGACACTCGCCCAAATGATGATGCCAGAGAAAAGGACCGCATAGGCGGCCAGAGCCCGATTCGGAGTCAGGTGGAAAAGGCGGGCTTTCACGGGTCTTTTCCTCCATCGGTGGCACGTCGCGGCAGCACGAAAGTCTGACGCGCAATCGCCGATTGCAGGGCCGCCGGTTCGTAGAATTCCTCGAGTGATTCTTTCCGAAAGAGATCAACGTTCCCTGCCGCGAAATCATCCCAGCCTGCGTAGGGGCGGCCCAATCGTCGCTCCGCGATGAGAGCAAGAAAGGCCGTCGTGATCGTCTCGTGGTACACCTCCGGCCGTCCTGCGTTGGCCGCCAGCCGGCGCAGACCGCGCGCGAGATGCAGGAGCGCCTCAGGGAATGGATGTCGCTCCAGCAGTTCGTAACTCACTTGGACGTGAGCACGATGGGGAAAGCGCGCAGGATCGACCCGACCGGCCTCGAAAGCTTCCAGCAGGTCGAGCTGGTCAAGCACCGACCTGATCCTCCTCCACCAGGCGATGGCTGTCGCGGGCGTTGAGATCCAGCCCGTAAATCGTGCGCAATTTCTTGATCTGGTCGAGCGTCTTGGGGCTGAAAGCAGACTTCCCTTCCAGCGCGTGCAAGGTGATCCCCTCGAGCAGATCGCCTAACGAAAGGTCGAGATACTCGGCCAGCGCCTTCAGGGTCTTGACCAGCCTTTTTTCCATCCGCGCGCCCAGCTGGACGCGCTCAACCTGCCGACCAGCGCGCTCTTGTTTCATTGCGATACTGTTACCAATATAACAATATAACGCAAGGCGTTTCCTTCCCCGTGGGGGTTCTTAAGGCGCGCGCCGCGGTCAGTCAGTCGAGCAAGGCGGAAGCCGGGGAGGTGGCTACGGGCGCCGGAAAGTTCGCGACCAGACGAAAAAGACGACGCCGAAGACAGCAGTGACCGCAGTCGCGATCAACCAGCCCCGGCTTTGGGGGATATGGAGGAAAGTGGTGTCGTGCCGAACGCCGTCGGCCCACCCGAGCATGAGGAGAAGAAGAGCAACGGAAAAAAACATGATGCTGAAGGCGAGCATCGAGTCGCCCCGGGATTGGCGCGGAGAGGGATCGGAAGGTGTCATAGGAAGCGGTGCCCCATTGCTACGCGCCTTCCGCCCTCGCGGTCAAATGATTTCTCCGGTGCGGACAGTGGCAACGGCGTGACCCGTCCGTTCAGTTAACGAGTAAACGATTTGTACTGCGCTTTGCGCCCGATTTTCGCTATGATGGGCGCCGTTTCTCCCGCATCGCACCGAGCGCCGCCGTTAGTTCGTATCCAATAAGAATGAAGATACTTTCTGCGCGTGTCTGGACGCTGCTGGCGTTCGCGCTCGTCGCGCTTCTCCCGGGCATGCGCGAGCCGTATCAGCTCGGCATGAGCGGCGCGATCACGGCCAGAGAAGCGGCCCGCCGGATGCAGCGTGAGGCGGAGAAAACATTGCGGATAGCAATCTCTGACCAGCTCGAAATCACGATGGCGCGCTCGCCCAGCGAAGAATGATAAATTGAGGAGTTGCGCGAGCGCGAACTTGATTCAGAAGTGTCCCGTAAAATGAGTGTCGGAAACCTGAGAGTTCGCCTTTTCATCACCTTCCTTCTTGCGCCGGCGCTCCTCGTCATTCTCGCGGTCGTTCTCTTCCCGTTCATCTTCAACGTCATCCTTTCGTTCTCGAACGCGAACCTCTATCACATCCGCGATTGGCGTCTGATCGGCCTGGCGCAATACGTCTCGGTTTTTAAGCAGTATCTCTTTTGGTCGATCCTTTTCAAAACCGTCATCTGGACGCTGGTCAACATCGTCTTCCACGTCGGGATCGGAGTTTTTCTCGCGGTCGTTCTGCACCAGAAATTCATCCGCGGTAAATCGGCTTGGCGGATCGCGCTCATTCTTCCCTGGGCCTTGCCGCAATATATCAGCGCGCTTACCTGGCGCGGGATGTTTAACTATGAGTACGGCGCCGTAAATCTGCTCATCACCAAATATCTGCACCTCTCCCCGGTGCAGTGGCTCACTTCGCCATTCGAGGCCTTTCTCGCCATTATCATCACCAATATCTGGCTCGGGTTCCCCTTCATGATGGTGATCGCACTCGGCGGTCTGCAATCGATTCCGGGCGAACTTTACGAGGCGGCCGACGTCGATGGCGCCTCGCAGTGGTTCCAGTTTTGGCACATCACTGCACCGCTGCTCCGGCCGGTCATGATTCCCGCGATCACGCTAGGCACAATCTGGGCTTTCAATAACATTAACGTCGTCTGGCTCGTCTCCAACATGGGTGAACCGGCGGACTCGACGCACATCCTCGTCTCCTACGTTTATAAAGCGGCCTTCAGCATGTATCGCTTCGGTTGGGCGGCCGCACTCTCGGTAGTCATCTTCGCGATTCTCTTCATTTTCGCGCAGCTTTTTGTGAAGAGTACGCGGGAGACCGAGCCAGTCTTTTAAATTGCTCGACAGAGTTTCCTAAGCCCGAACACAATCCGCTTCGGGAGACTAACTTATGACACGAATCTTTCTCGCAGCTCTCCTTGGGGCGATCGCCATGTTTCTTTGGACATCCCTCGCGCACATGGCGTTGCCGCTCGGTGAAGCCGGCATCAAGGAAATCCCTAACGAATCTGAAGTGCTTGCAGCCATGGAGAAAAACATCGGTCAACAATCCAGTCTTTATGTTTTTCCCGGCTTCGGTCTTGGTCCCGACGCGACGCACGAACAGAAGTCGGAAGCCATGAAACAGATGGAAGAGAACCTGGCTAATCATCCTTCCGGTATTCTCATGTACCATCCGGCGGGGACGCGCCCGCTCGTGATGGGACGTTATCTGTCGATCGAATTCCTGACTGAATTCATTGAAGTCTTGCTGGCCATCTTTCTCCTGAGCAAAACTCGCCTGGCGACATTCGGCGGGCGCGTCGGATTCATTTTTCTCGCTGGCGTGCTCGCGGCGATCGCGACCAATATTTCTTATTGGAACTGGTATGGCTTTCCGCCAGCCTACACCGCCGCCTACGTCGTGACGCAGGTGGTTGGTTTCCTTTGCGCCGGCTTGGTCGCGGCTTTGGTTTTGAAGAAGCAAACGTTCGTTTGATTTCGAACCTGCGCCCGTTTTAACCGCGTTGGGCCGCTTCGTATTGCTTTGTTCGCCAGGCGTAGAAGACGAAGCAAACGCCACCCGCAATCAAGATCACGGAGAGCGTTTGCCCGCGCGTAAAAGGTCCAGTGAGGGGCGCATCCGGCTCGCGAAAATTCTCGACGATCACCCTCACGAGCGCATAGAGAAGCAGGAAAATCCCCGCCAGCATCCCCCGTGGCTGTCTGGTGCGAAGACGGAGGAACCAGAGGCAGGTGAAAAGAAATGCGCCCTCCAGGAGCGCCTCGTAAAGCTGCGATGGGTGGCGCGGGGTCAGGGTCTGATGCAAGGCGGATTGCAAACTCAAATTAGTTCGAGCCTGGGCGATGACTTCGTCGAGACCGCCGATAGCGGGTTGCAGGGCGTGGGCGGCAGCGAGAGTGCGCGCGCCGATCTCGGGAAGATCGATTGCTTCCTTGGGAAACTGCATCGCCCAAGGCAGATTGGCGGCACGACCGTAAAGCTCGCCATTGATGAAATTAGCGCAGCGCCCGAGGAAGAGGCCGACGGGCGCGACCACCGCAATGTTATCGGCCAGGCTTAGCCAGGAAATTTTCTGCATACGCGCAAAGAGGAAGGTGGCCAGGGTGAGCCCGATCATTCCCCCGTGACTCGACATTCCGCCATCCCAGACGCGAAAGACGAAAAGCGGATCCGCCCAGAACTGCATGGGCCGATAAAAAAGGACGAAGCCGAGGCGGCCGCCCACCACTACGCCTAACGACGCCACCAGAATAAAATCCCCGACTTTGGCGGAGAGAGGGCGCAATAGCGTCGTTGTGTCAGCCAGCGCAGGAGGAGAAAACCGCAGTAGAAAGCGAGCAGGTAAGAAAAGCCGTACCAGCGAATACCGAAGTTCGGACCGAACTTGATCAGGAAGGGGCTGAAATTATCGAGGTAATATGCGGTCAAGCTCCCACCGTAGGTCGCAATGAATGTGGCGGAGAAGAAAAATTTGCATGCGCGCAACTGCTCGGCTCAGTCTCTCGCCAGGTTGAAATCTGCCCTACCGCTTTGTTTCCTTCTGTCGATCGCGTCGCACGCTCCGGCCGCGGACCTCGACCCGGCGGATGTTCGCAAGGCGGCGGAATATTCGGCCGACCATCGGGGCCGCTCATTTCTCGTGGTCCAGAACGGCAAGACCCTGCTGGAACAATATCCGGGAGGCGGCTCGGCCGAAACTCCGCTCCGCATTTACAGCGGAACCAAAGCCTTCTGGAACCTCGCTGCTCTCGCCGCGGCAGACGACGGCATCCTCGCCCTCGACGAACGGGTGGCGGACACGATTGCAACCTGGCGCGAGGATCCTCGCAAGTCGCAGGTGACCATCCGCCAATTGCTCGATTTCTCCTGCGGATTGGCCCCGGGCTTCGGGATGCAAGTCAACGAATACGGCAACCGGGATAAAACCGCGCTGCGCCTGCCGATGGTCGCTGCGCCGGGCAAAGCCTTCATCTACGAGCCAAGCGCGCTTCAGGTTTTCCATCAGGTGTTAAAGGAAAAGCTGCCCGGAAAAACGCCGACCGAATACCTGGAGCGCCGCGTCCTGAAGCGTCTCCATCTCGGTCCGCAGCGGTATCTCGAAGATCGGGCCGGCAATCCGCTGCTCGCGGCCGGTTTCATCATGACCGCGCGGCAGTGGGCTCGGATGGGACAACTGGTCCTCGACCGAGGAAAGCCGATCGTTAGGCCCGAGACGCTGGCGCAAGCCTGGCGCGGCTCGTCCGCGAACCGCGCTTTCTCGTTAGGCTGGTGGAACAACCGCGCCGCGCCCGGCGGGCGTGAATTCGATTTTGAGGCGATGTTGAAACCGAAATGGCCGCGCCAGGATTGGAGCGGGGCCTGCCTTTGCCGCGCCGCGCCACCCGACCTGGTGGCCTGCATTGGCTCCGACTACCAGCGCCTCTACGTGATCCCCTCGCTTGATCTCATCGTCGTTAGGCACGGAGCCGGCGGCCCCTTTTCCGACGCGCAATTCCTGCGCCTCCTGCTCGGGAAGTAAAGCTGCGAGGAGTCAAGCTGGAGACCAGGAATCCGGTGGTGCGGCTGCAATCGCTAACGGATGCGGATGTCGCCGCCAGTAAGGGTGCCACCAGCGGAATAACCGCTGCTCAGCCTGATGAAAAGGGTGTCCGAGCTCCCGGAGTGGCCATTGTCAGTCACACAGACACTGAACCTGACGAAGCCCCCTTCGCCCATTTTGGCCCTGCCGCTGAAGTCAGCACTGCTGCCGTCGATGGAGACGGTCCAAATTTTGGCTTTGGTAATTGAGACGCGGGCGGCGGGATCACCAAAGGAGAACGAGCCATGGACAGGGCCGTCTCCTTGCTGGCTCAGGTGAAAGTTGAAGATGGCTTGATCACCCTGACCATGGATGGAGCCGTGGCCATTAACGTGTGTGACCATTACCTTTCCGGGGACATAGAGTTCCGCGCTGTCGAGCTGGGGGCCGAGAGGGATGTTGCCCGCGGCGACGAGAGTTGTCCCATCAGGCAGTAATGTCGCACTGTGGTTTATGCGTGCAGTGGTGAGATTACCGGTCGACGTCCAAGTGCCGGTTGCAAAATCATAAAGCTCCGCACTGGTTAGCGCAGACAGGAAAGCTCCCGATGCGACGAGCACCTGGCCATCGGATTGCAACGTCGCGGTGTGTGACTTCCGTCCGGTATTCAGGTTCCCGGTAGCCGTCCAGGTGCCGAGCGCGGGGTCATAGATCTCGGCACTGTCGAGAGCGCCGAGGATGATCAAGGGGTTATACCCGCCCGCGACCAATACTTTGCCGTTAGGCAGCAGCGTCGCCGTGTGCTGTTCGCGCCCTGTCGCAAGTCTTCCCGTCGCCGTCCACCTCCCCTTAGCCGGATCATAGACTTCCGCGCTCGCGAGATATTCGAATTGATCGGCAAGACCGGCTACGAGAAGCACTTTGCCATCGGGGAGCAAGGTCGCTGTATGTTCCACCCGATCGGTGGCGAGGCTGCCAGTCAAAAGCCAGGTCTCGCTCGTCGGGTCGTAGAGCTCCGCGCTCTTGAGTTGGACTTGATCGCCCTGGCCGCCTGCGATCAACACTCTTCCGTCCGACAGCAATGTCGCGGTGCCAAACCCACGTCTGTCATGAAGGCTCCCGGTGGCGCGCCAGATCCCGGTCGCCGGATCATAGAGTTCCGCGCTTGTGAGGCGGTCAGGAACGTTGTATCCCCCCGCTACCAGTACCAGGCCATTCGCCAGCAAGGTCGCGGTGTGACCCGTGCGGGCAGTATTAAGGCTGCCGGTTTTCGTCCAGCTATGGCTGGCTGGATCGTAGACCTCGGCGGTCTCGGTCAAACCGAAGCTGGTAGCGCCGCCGACGACGAGCACCGTGCCGTCGTTCAGTAAAGTGGCCGTGTGTCCTGTCCGGTTGCCGGTCAGCTTGCCGGTGAGTTCCCATTCACCGGGCGTGGCGGCGCTGGGCTGCGCGAGCAGCAGAGCGGCCGCGACAACGAGAAGTGAGAATGCGCTCCGTCGCACAATAACTGAGGCCACTAGTCGGAGACGGGCAAATGCGTGCGCGACGAATGTTCTGATTGGGTTGATGGCACGAGTGAACTGAGTCGGATTTAGCACTTGTAGTTCTCCTCCACCTGGGGTGGTTAGCCTGCCACGGCAGAGCTGAAAGAGGGGAAGAAGCCCCCAGGATTGGCGTCCCCGCCAGACCAGTTCCGTTCGATGTTGGAGACTCACCGCGAATCGCGCAAGCAAAAAGGCGGGCGTCCCGGCCAGATCTTTTGACAAAAAATTGTTACTTTGGGACGGGTGTTGAAGGAGAGGCTGGCAGAGATGGTTCCCCGGCTCTGCATAATCCGTCGCCTAGCCTTATCTTCGTTAGGCAAGGCCGCGACGGCCGCTTCCCCTGATGCGCAATGCTGCGCCTCCTCTTCGAGAAATAGCGCGGCGTCAGAGGGCGAGAGCGAAAAATTCCACCAGGGCGACACCTGTGCTGCCGTTCACCCCTCGTACAATGGCGGTGTAGCCGAGGCCACCGGGGCTGGCTGGCAGGGTCGCGACGATGGCCGATTCCAGGTCCATCGCCGGCGGCACACCAGAGGCGTTGATCTCCGGTTCCTGGGTCTCACGCCAATCGTCGTTCGAAGCGAGCAAGGTCCCGTCCCTGTCGCGCAATTCCAGGGTCGGATCCTGCAGGGCGTCCTCCACGCCCACCTCGCTTAGCGACGGCCCAATCGCGCGCACGATCACCTTTTGCGCGTCGGTTCCGAGCACGATAAGGCCGCCAATCAGCACATCGTCGCCTGCCTGTACCCGGCCGCGGGTCGAGATGTTGGCCAGTCTGGCGTCAGCGCTGGAATCGAGGTCGTAAATTTCGACCAACCCGAGGCCAGTGGTGTTATTGATTCCGCTCACGATAGCGGTGTAGGCAAGGCCATTGAGTGTCGCCGGCAAGACGGCGACGATCGCCGACTCCAGGTAATTCCCCGGTGGCACGCCGGTGGCGACAATCTCAGCTCGCTGAGCGCTCTGCCAATTGTCGTTGGAGGCAATCAACCCACCATCCGGACCGTAAAGGGCCAAGCTCGGATCGGCCAGTTTGCCGGGCACGTCGAGCGAAGTTCCGATCGCTCGCACGATCACCTTTTTCGGTTCGGTGCCAGCAATGATAAAACCCCCGATGCCAACGTCACCGCCGCTTCCGATGACGAGGCGGGTTGAGATATTGGCGAGGACGGTCGGAGGCATGGGGGTGGGAGTAGGTGTTAAAGTGGGAGTCGGAGTGGGAGTCGACGTTGGTGTAGGCGTGGGAGTGGACGTCGGCGTGGGCGATGCGGTCGGTGTAGGAGTTGCGCTAGGGGTGGGCGTCGGAGTCGGACTCACCGAACCCAGCGTGAAGCTCCCGATCCGGGTGCGCCAATTGAAACTGCTCGTGGCTGAGTAGTATTCGGTCGTGAACCAGAAAGTGGCATCATCCACTGGGTCCACGGTCAGTGCGCTGTAATCGCCCCAGCGATTGCCACTGCCGGTCTGGCTCCCCGTGCCGTCGAAGAGATGAGCTTCACCTTGTCCCAGGGTGTTGAGCGAGTCCGAGGCGAGCCGCCCGGCATAACGAATCTGTGGACTAATCGCCGCGCTCGAAGCGCTAAAGCCGAGGGCGAGGTTTCCCTGGCCATCCATCGCGGCACTGCCCAGCCAGCGCGGAGTGTCATCCGGCTGATAGGTGCTTTCCTGAAAAACCGTCACCGGGCCGGTCGTCACGGCGCGCAATTCAAACCAGCGGATGCCGGTGACCCCACCTGACTTGACCGTAAAATTGCCGACCAACGATTCGTGGTCGTCGAAATTCCGGTAAGCGAGCCGGAACATAAGTCGATCGCCTATGCCATCCAGCTTGTCCGCTGTGGAAACACCGGCCTGCGGAATGCAGGAACGCGTGCTCGGACAGAGCGCAGTGAAGCCTGCGGCAGCCGGAGCGGCGAAGATGGTGAAAGTCGAATTTGAAGGCGTAGCGAAGTCGACATGAAAATGGTAGGTCGTGTATTGGTTGCCGCTCGGGAAGCCGAGAAACGGGTTGGGCGCGCCGTCCGGCGGGAGCGTCGAGCCATCCAGGTCAGCCGGCAGGAAAGGAGAAACCGAGCCGCCCAGCGGACCAACCGGGCTAATGAAAGTGGCGGGCCAATCCCGCCAGCATCGCCGTTCGATCGAGCGCGAATGGTTGCGGGCCGAGATAGGTCGTCCCGTCGGTGTGAAGACGTTCATACTCATGTAATAAGCATCGGGCCAGATGGCGAGATGCGGGTAGTCGATAGAAGTTCGACCCGAGGTGAAACCCATAACGGTTATAGGTGCCCGTGGCATCGCCCGTGGTGGAGACGGCGACGCATTCATCAGTGATCGGAGCGCTTCCCGTCGCCGAAGCAAATTGGGAAATGACCCAGCGATCGGCCAACTGATCGTAAAGCACCACCGGATCGCCGGCGCCACCATTTTGACAAGCCCCGCCGAAACCACTCCAGAGTGAGCCGATGCTGTTCGGTCCGAGAATAGAGTCACCGGTCGCCTTGTCGAAGACCTGGAAAGCTTCGTTAACCATCTGGACGTATTGCGTCAAGTCCAACGGCGCCGTTCGTATCGGGCGGAGCACAGTTGCAACCGACTCCCGGGAAAGCAATCCCATCGAAGGTGATGAGCGGCTCGGGAATGCTCGGCGCAAGAGCACGAAAGATCGAGCCTCGATCGACCACTGGATCGGGGCTATCGACATGTGAGTTGGGTATCTTCGGGTTTTCCGCCGCCTCACGTTCCTGTTGCCGAAGGGCGCGGTCGCTGACGGTCAATTCGCGCAGAAACGGCGAGAGATCATGATGATAAGCGGGCGTGACTTGGAGTGTGTCGACGCCCGGTGCCAGGCGAGGCGCAAACGAGAGCAGGACACAGCCGAAAAAGCTGAGGAAACGGGAGGTGAAAAATGGGAAAGGCGGCGATTTCATTTGGGCAATGGGTCGTCGCCAGCGGGCGCTGGGTTTTCTTCAAGCAGGAGCCGTTCCGAGAGGAACGAGAAGCCGAGCGCGCCCTGGGGCTGGACATGCGGAAGCAGGTCCCTCCGGTGGGACGAGCTTCGCTCGTCCAGTTTCAAAATCACGTTCCGCTTCCGGAGGCTTCAGACACGTTCTTGGGCGACATGAAATAGACCACCAAACCCGAGGCTGCTGTTACCAAGCCCCAGAGCGACGCTTCGCGAGTCGACGCGTCTTCCAGCAAATGCCAAAGCATCCACCCGCTCACTCCGAGAAATATCAGCGGCGTAAACGGGTAACCCCAGGTCCGATAAGGCCGCGGCAAATCGGGTCGCCGCCAGCGCAACACGATCACGCCCAAAACGGTCAGGCTGGAAGAAAGCATCAGACTGAACTGCACGTAGTTGACCGCCTTTTGGAAGCTGGTGAACAGGATGAAGAAATTCGACGATCGCAAATTGCACGAGGGTGGCGCGGATCGGAATACCGCGCGCGTTACGGCGGGCCAGCCAGGATAACGCCCGCAGGTCTTCGCCCATCGCGACGGTGACGCGGGGGCCGATCCACATCATCGCGCTGACCGCCGAGATCAGCCCGAGCGCGATGAAGACTGCCATCACTTTACCTCCGGCCTCTCCAAAAATATGCACTCCGGCGATCAGCCCGACCTCTTGTTTGCCGATCATTTCCGCTGCGGGCGTGGTGCGGAGAAAAACCGCGTTGATGCCAAGATAAAGCACCGTCACGAGCAATGTCCCCAAGCCTAACGATAAAGGGATGGTGCGCGCCGGGTCGCGCACTTCGCCGACGATGTAGGTCGAGGCGTTCCAGCCCGAGTAGGCGTACATGACCCAGTAAAGACTGATCGCAAACGGAGTGCTCACGATCAGCGCCGATCGCGCCGCCTGGCAGAAACGAAACCGCCTGCGTGCCGGCGACATAAAACCCGGCAACGATGATGACCAAGATCAGCGCCACTTTCAAGCAGCGTCGAAGCATTCTGAAATCCACTCCCCAGCCGCAAATCCCAAAGCAAAGCCAGGGTCGCGACCCAGACGACCGCGAGCGATAAGAGAAGCGGATTCAGGCCCGGGAAAACGCCGGCGAGATAAGTGCCGAACGGGATCGCAGCAATCGCAACCGGCGCGGCAAAACCGACCGTGGCCGAAATCCAGCCGGCCACGAACCCGAGCGCGGGGTGATAAATTTCACGCAGGAAATGATATTCTCCGCCGGAGCGCGGAAGCGCCGCGCCGAACTCCGCGTAGGCGAGCGCACCGCAAAGCGCACAGAGGCCGCCAATCGCCCAAAGCGCCATGATCGCGAAACCCGTCGGCAGATCGCCCACCTGAAAACCGAGGCTGGTGAAAATGCCGGTGCCGACCATGTTGGCGACCACGATGCAAGTCGCAGTCAGGAGCGAGATGGATCGGGTATCGCGAGAAGAAGAGCCGGCGCGCACTGGGCGATCATGTAGCGGCGTCCGGGCCCTGATTCAAATCTTGCGGCTTCTGCTGGTCGCTAGGGCGGTAACATGGTCCCCAGATTGGAGCGCGTGAGATTCACATCACTCGCATCGATGTGCCCGCTGGCGTTGATGTCCTCGCGCAGGTTGGCGCTGTTGGTGAACTGCCCCGTTCTGCTTTGACCAACTGCACGTCCGCGCCGTCGACGACGCCGTCGCCGCTGGCATCGCCAACCAGCAACCCCATCTCGACCGGAATCGAATCGATCACGTTGCCCTGGTCGTCCTGCACCCCGTGTAGCGTAACCGTCACCACCTCAGCGTTGCAGCGCACATGATTCACCTTCACCTCCACTCGTGGCGAATTCGTCATGCTGATTCTGGTCCCGACCACTTCACCGCAGGAAGTCGTCGCGCTCTCCACCGCGGTGACGAGATGATTGAAGGTACCGACAATCAAGTATTGATGTTTCCGTCCGCCGCTCCGGCATTCGATCCCGCGCGAACCATCGAGCGGCAGTTCAATATCGAACTCTCCCTGGCGCGAAACCGCACTCGTTAGGGCGAAGTCGTCTCCACCGCCGGCCCCGCCGCCATTCGCCGTCTGCAGGATGGTGCCACCCGCGCCGACGGCGATTCCGGCCAGCCCGTCACTGGCCAGATGAACGTCGATCAACTCCGCTGATGTGCCGCTGGTTTGCGCCGACCAGGTCTGCCCCATGTCGTCCGAATGCAGAATGGTGCCGAGGAACCCGACCACAAATCCACTCGAGGGGAGCGGGAAATCGAGGCCATGGAGAGCGGTTGCAAAGAGCGTGCTGTTGAAGGCGCTCCCCCCATCCGTCGTGCGCGAAATCGCGCCGCGGCCATCGAAGAAGAATGCCCGACGTTAGGCCAGTGCCGCTGTCGAAAAAGAAGACGTCGTCAGCGCTGCCTTCGTTGGAGTCGAAGTAGAAGGGCTGAAAGCTCCAGGTCACTCCGCCATCGACCGTTGTCCCAAGCAGGGCTTGGAAGATCGAGTTTTGACCCGCGACAAAACCGAGCGTCGGACTCAACATCTGCGCGCCAAAAAAGCCGCCTCCGAAAAAATTCTTCTGCGAGACGTGCCAGGAAGCGCCCGAGTCGGTCGAGTAGAGAATGTCCTGCGAAGTTGCGCCGCAAATTCCGTTCGCGCCGCTAAAGGAGACGGAACGCAGACTTTCGCGCACCCCGCTGGCGATGGTCTGCCAGGTCGCGCCGCCGTCCGTCGTGCGCAGGATCAAACCGCTGTCGCCAACTGTGACACCTTCCGAATCATTGAAGAAATAGACATCGAAAAGGCTGCGCGTCGTACCAGAAGAAAGCGTCGTCCAAGACAGGCCAGCATCGGTCGTTTTCAAGATGGTGCCGGCGTCGCCAACCGCGTAGCCAACTCCAGAATCGAGAAGATAATTGCCGTTCAAGTTGCTCGTCGTTCCTGAAACGGAAGGCGACCATTGGGCGAAAGCGCCGCTCACCGAAAACAATAAAAGAATTAAGCCAGCATACGTTTTGAGATGGAGATGTTTTTCCATGGAGAATTTGTGCCAGAAGTGGAGGCTCGAGTCTACCTGAAATCCGGAAAACGGGAACCGGGCCCCTCTAAATCGTGGGCGCCAGGACCCGAACGACCCATCTCTTCGCCGCAGCCCTTGCGAATTCCCTTTGAAGGGAAAGCAACCCTTTCGCGTCAAATCATCTCGTATGAAAAAATCTCTGTTTATCTTGATGGGGATCGCCCTCAGCGCCGGCGCCTGCGCACCGGTGGCCTACAGTCCGGGTTATGGCGCGGGTTACGCGAGTCCCGGTTATGTGGTCGCAGTTGGCGATCGGCCTTATTACACTCGCGGCCCTTACTACATCGAGCACGGGCGCCGGTACGTCTGGGTCCGCGGTCATTGGGGCCGTCGCCACGGTCAACGGGTCTGGATTCCGGGCCGCTATATGGTTCGTTAGGCCAATCAGGTCACGCGGTCGGCAGCGGGTAAATGCGGCCAAGATAATTTCGTAAGGTCTCCGGCGAGAAATCGTCGCTTCGAAAGCCGAGATAGCCATCGGGCCGCACCAGCGCGATTCCGCCCTTCCGAAAACCGTAGGCGGCGTGGGCGAGGCCGCTTAGGTCGCGCATTTCGGAGGGGGCGTCGCTCCATCCCCGAGCGATGCGATAGGTATCGATCATTCCCTCGGGAAGACCGATGAGCGCAGCGGCGAGGCCCTCGGTTTTCCCGCCCACCTCCAATGCCGCACCGAGGAAGATCAGCAGCACATGCCTGGGCTCGCGCAGGAGTTCGAAGATCCGGCGCGCGCCATTATTTTGATCCCGCAGCTCGGCATCAGGCGCACGATCGCCGGCGCGGAGCCGCCCGCCGCCGTGGTTCTCAACCATCGCGCTACGGCGATAGCTGACGTTCAGCTCCGCCAGACGATCTGCGATTTTTCCGCCGACCAGTTCGATCCCGCTTACCATCGGAAGCAGGAAATCGCGCACGCTTTGCACGACAGAATTGCGCGCCGTCGCCATACGCGTTATCCGATCGGTCAAATTCAATACGTCTCGCGCGACCGGTTCGCGCTCTGCGTGGTAGCTGGCCAGCAACTGTGCCGAAGCCCGTCCGCGCACCACCAGGGCCAGTTTCCAGGCGAGGTTAAACGCATCCTGGATTCCCGTATTCATCCCCTGACCGCCGGCCGGGCTATGAATATGAGCGGCATCGCCCAGGAGGAAGACTCGCAGCTTGCGAAACTGCGGCACAATGCGGTGCGAAATATGAAAACGCGCCAGCCAGACCGGGTCGCTCAAGCGGATTCCCGCCGAGGCGCGGCGATCGGTCAGCGTTTGCACTTCCTCGAGGGTCACCTCGGGCAAAGCCTGCACGCGGGATTCAGGCGGGATGTTGGCCACGATCCGCCAGCGATCTCCGCCGAAAGGAAACATTCCGAGGACCCCGTCCGCACCGAGAAATAAGTGCAGCCGATCTCGCTCGAGCAGCGTCTCGAGGCAGACATCGGCCAGGATAAAGCTCTCGTCGTAGGGCGCGCCTTCGAACTCCATCCCGAGCGCGTGGCGGGTCGTGCTATGGGCGCCGTCGCAACCCAGCAGCCAGGGAGTTTGGACAAGCTCTTCGTAGCCATCGGCCCGCCGCAGCGTGGCTCTGACTGAGTCGCTGCCCTGGGTCAGATTCGTTAGGCTCAAATCGCGCTCGACTTCGATTCCAAAGGTGGCGAGCCGCTCGAGCAGGAGGCGCTCCGTCTCTGCCTGCGGAAGACTGAGTGCAAAAGGAAAAGGACTCGCGACGGTGTCAAAATCGATCGCGGCCAGAGATTCGCCACCATGGCGGATGGAGAGCCCCCGCAAACGATGCCCCGCGCGGAGAAAAGAATCGGCCAAACCCATCGTCTCGAAAACCTCGAGCGTGCGAGGGAAGATGCCTAACGCCTTCGAGGTTTGGGAAGGCGCCGGCGCCTGGTCGATGATGCGGCAGCGGACACCGTGGCGGGCGAGTTCGTTCGCCATCGTTAGGCCGACTGGTCCGGCTCCGATAATCAGCGGGAAGGAGGAATCAGCGTCGCCCGTCATGCCGTAACATATCACAGGCCGTGCGCGGCGGGCTGCCCTTGGCCGCGAGCACGTCTTTAGAGCTTCAATTTCTTCGGCAGCTTTTGTTTCAGAGTGTCGACCTCGGCGAAGAGGTCGCCCATCTTTTCCACCCGCTTGAGCGTTTGCTCACAGCGGAAGACGAGCCGTTTCGCGCTTTTCTTCTTCAGCGTCTCCTCGACCTCCTGCCAGGTCACCGGGGTGGATGCGGTCGGCTCTTCTTTCGCGCGCAATGAGTAAACGCAAATCGTCGTCTTGTGCTCATCGTTTTGGCTCCAATCGACGAAGACTTTCCCTTTTCGCAAAGCTTTCGCCATCTTCGAAACAACCAGCTCCGGATGCTCGTGCTCGAGGTGCTCGGCGAGCGCGTGCGACAATTGCTTTCGTCTGGTCGTAAGTGACCGCGGTGTTGAGCGGAACGTAGATTTGCAGACCTTTCGAGCCGGAAGTCTTGGCCCAGCTCTTCAACTTCATTCGCTCCAGAATATCGCGCAACCAGAGGCCGACCTGACAACACTGCACGATGTCGGCGGGCGCGCCGGGATCGAGATCGAAGACCATCATGGTGGGGCGTGCGACATCCTTCTTGCGCGAGAGCGATGTGTGCAGCTCGATGTCGGCCAGGTTGGCGGCCCAGACCAGCGTGGGAAGATCCTGCGCGAGGCAGTAATGCATTTCGCGCTGGTTTCCTTCGCTCCAGACCGCAGCCGTCTTGACCCATTTCGGGCGATGGCTGGGGCAATTTTTTTCGTAGAAGAATTCGCTTTCCACGCCGTTAGGATAACGCTTCATGGTGAGAGGGCGGTCCTTCAGATGCGGGAGCAGGACAGGCGCGATCTCGGATGTAGTAATGAATCATCTCGCCCTTGGTGAACCCGGCTTTCGGCCAAAGCACCTTGTCAAGATTGGAGACCGCCAGGGTGCGATCTTCGACCACTAGTTGGGCTTTCTTGCTCATGAGGCAAAATGAATCAGGAAAATAGGAAAGCAGGAAAAAGAATTAGCCTCGCCTTTCTCATGCTTCCTTCCTGCTTTCCTGATTCAAAATTCTTCTTTTTCTCCTGGCTTCCTGGTTTCCAGATTGGTCCTCAAGAAAAGAATCGTTCCGGCGAGAGCATCGGTTGTGGCTGACAGATGCGCCCGACGCAATGTTCCCAGGTTTCGTGTCCGCTTAGGATCAGGATTTCGACCCGCAGGAAATAGATCGGCACCTCCGGGTTCGTTAGGCGTGGAAACCGGACCGCGTCTTTTTCCGTCGTCACGATCATGTCGACGTCGCGCCGGAGACAACGGTTGATGAAGCTCTGCAATTCCGCCTCGCTGTAGCGATGGTGATCAGTAAAGCGTTTGGCCAGCTCGATCCGCGCGCCGAGCTTTTGCAGGCCGCCTTCAAAACTTTCCGGCGCGGCGATCCCGCAAAAAGAGCCGATGTAAGTTCCACTGCAGTCGCTCGAGCGGCAGTTGCTCGCCGCTGTAGACATCCTGCAGATAGAGCGGCTGGTGCGCGCACTCGATGATCTCGGCCGTCCGATTGTAGAGCCGGATGCGGGCAATTAATTCATCGTTAGGCTCGCCCGTGCTCTTGGTAATGAAAATGTAGCTGGCCCGGCGCAGGTTGCGCGGCGGCTCGCGCAAGGTCCCGCGCGGAAGCAGGAACTCGTTCCCGAACGGCGCCTGGCGATCGATCAGAACGATGTCGAGCCGATGCTTGAGATGCAGGTATTGCAGCCCGTCGTCGAGGAGCAGCGTATCGGCCTTCATTTCCCGGATGGCGTAAAGCCCGCTTTTCACCCGGTCTTTGTCGACCAGCACGACCACGTCCTTGAGGTTATTGGCCAGCATGTAAGGCTCGTCGCCAGCGGTCAGCGAATCGAGGAGGAGCGATTGGCCATCGGAAACGATGCGCGGCGGGTCGGGGGCCACCCCGCGCAGGCGATCGAACCAGCTGCGTTTGGAAGGCTTGGCCACGCTCTTGTAGCCACGACTCAGAATGGCCACCCGTCGCCCGCCGGTTTGCAAGGCGCGGGCGAACTTTTCCACGATCGGTGTCTTGCCCGTTCCGCCGACAGTCAGGTTGCCAATGCTGATGACCAGGCAACCGAGCGCGCGCTCGCGCAGAATACGTTTGCGATAAAGAAAGAGCCGCAACTGCACGATCCGCGCATAGACAAGCGAGAGGAGAAAAAGCAGGCCGCGCAAGATTGTCGCGCGCGCCCCGTGCCGACGGCCGAGAATGACGTCGATCGCGAACTGTTCGAGATTTTCAAGCCAGCGGCGCATCGGAAGCAAGAATCGAGACGACAATGCGGGCCCCGTCGTTATCCGCGGTCACGATCCGGCTCTCGGCGTCGGGCAGGCCGGAAGCCTCCAACATGGCGGCCGCCACCTCCTCCGCTCCGCGCAGAGTAAGACAGGCGACGGTCGAGCCGGAGCCGCTCAGAAAGCCGCCCAGCGCGCCGGCATTTTCCGCCGCCGCGATGACCTGATCGAGAAAAGGAACGAACTTTGCTCGAAAAGGCTGGTGGAGATGATCGCGCAACGCCCCGCGCAGGTTTTCGTAGCAGCCGCTGGCCAAGGCGGCGGTGATGGCGCACGCGTTGCCGCACGACTCGACCGCGCGCTGGCGATCGATTTCCTTAGGCAGAACCTGGCGCGCTTCCGTCGTCTTGACTTCGAAGGAGGGGATGAGAAGCACAAACTGGAGCCGCGGATCGAGCGGAAATTTTTGGTGACGATTGCTGCGGGCGACGACAAAGCCGCCAAATTCGGCCGGCGCCGCGTTGTCCGGATGGCCCTCGAGTTCGGCGCAAAGGCCAAAAATCTGGGCGCGTTTCAAGGGCCGATCGACCAGCGCGTTCAGGGCATGGAGGACGCCGAGACGGATGGTGACGCTGCTGCCCAAGCCGCGCGAGCGGGGCACGTTCCCGCTCACCGTACAGGTAAAGGCAAACGGTTCGCACTGCGCCGCATTAAAAAATTTACGGGCCGCCTGCTGCGCCATCGTGCCGGCCTCGACTTTCGGCGCACGGGCCACCGTGATGAAATTATACAACCGCAGCGCCACCCCGAGACAATCGAACCCGGGCCCGAGATTCGATGTGGTGGCAGGAACGCGCACCGTGATCTGTTGCTTTTTCAAAGGAAATCGTCCGACAGTGCAGAGCGACGCGGCATAGCCGCCTTGATTTTAGCCCGGGTGGCTCGCGCGGCAAGACCACCGGGGCAAAGGGAATGAAAGACTGGATAGATTTCGGATTGGTGCGCGATTTTGCTGCGGAAAAAACCGAGGCATATCGCCTCTGCAGCAAGCCTGATGGTTGGGTCGAACGTTATGGCCCGGATGTGCTCGTCTCGTACAAAACCGAATCTGCGCGCGAACAAATCCTGCACGAGCTGGATGAGTGGACGCTCCTGGCCAGCGAGCGTTTCGAGCGGATTTTCGGGCGTTTCCTGCCGAAACAGAATGCGGAACGAAATCCGCCGCTTCTCATTTCCGGCGACCAGACCCTGCCTCTGCAGCGGACCGTCGCGGAACGCGATATTCGTTTCAACCTGGACTTTGGGGCCGGCTACTCCGCCGGGCTTTTTATCGATCAGCGAGAAAACCGACGATTCGTTAGGCGAGCTTCGCCCCGCCGGGTGCTGAATTGTTTCGCCTACACCTGCTCCTTTTCCGTTGTCGCCGGACTGGTGGGCGCGGAGACCCTGAGCATCGACCTTTCCAAAAGATCGCTCGATCGCGGCCGCGACAATTTCATCCTCAACCGGATCGCAACCGATCGTCATCGTTTCTTGGCGGAGGATGTCATGACCGTGCTTCCCCGCCTGGCCCGCAAAGGCGAGCGCTTCGATTGCATCATCCTTGATCCGCCGACCTTTTCCCGCTCGCACACCGGCAAGGCATGGCAGGTCGAGCGCGATTTCGAAAGACTGCTCATGGCCGCGCTCGAGGTGGCGGAACGCGACGCCCGGATCCTGCTTTCGACCAACTGCACCCGATTGAATGAACGCGGACTCGAAGTGATGGGCCGCTTTTGCCTGAAGGCGACGCGCCGGGCCGGTGGCTTCCAGAAACCGGCACCACTGCCTGATTTCCCTCCCGGGGCGGCAGCGCGTTCCCTTTGGATGATAATGCGCTAACCTACTTCAGGACACGCAAAGAAGCTTCATCATCCGAACATCACTTATATGGATAGCGAACAAATGACCGGCGCGGCGGGGGACATTGCCGAACGAGGGCTGCAATACACCAAAGAGCAATGGGACGACATCATCTCGCAAACCGAAGATTACGTCCGGGCCAACCCGACTCGTTCGCTCCTCTATGGCGTCGCGGCGGGCTTTATCCTCGATCGCCTCCCCGTCTTTCGCATTCTGAGCGCCTTTGTGCGGCTCTTCCTGATGGCGTTTAAACCGGCCATCCTGATCTACGGCGCGACCAAACTCTTCCAGCTCGTTAAAGAAGAGCAGTGAGGTGAAGGGCCGGCCGTGTCGCACGCCGGTCGCCTTCCTCGGTCATGAAATATCGGGCTTGCAACGTGCAAGCCCTGCGGTCGACACGGACGCCGCTACACTTTCACGCGAGCGCTTTATTTCTCGAGAGTAAAGCCAACCTTCACCGTCACCTGCCAATGATTGATCTTGTTCTCCTCGATGTGCCCGCGAGTCTCGACGACCTCAAACCAGCGCATGTTGCGAATCGTCTTCGCGGCCGTCGCGAGCGCGTTCTGGACTGCGTCCTCGATCGTGGTGGTAGAGGAACCAACTAACTCAATCTTTTTGTAAACGTGATCGCTCATGCCCGATAGTCGCCGGGTCGGACCAGAACTCAAATGCGATCTATTCGCCCGCCGAACCGCTTGAACTTTGCGGTTGCAAGGTCCCCCTTCGTTCTGCGGTAGATCGGGATGACAAATCGCTGCGCTGCCCCAACCGACTCCGACCCTCGGAACTTTGCGTTGAGCAGCCGAGAGCCCCTTGTTAGCCTGCTTTCGCGCCCATGGAAAAAAACATCGAGTCTCACCTCAAGGAAACCCGCGTCTTCAAACCTTCGCGTGATTTTGCCAGGAAAGCGCGCATCGGCAGCTTGGAGGAGTATCGACGCCTCCATCGGGAGTCGCTCCGACAGCCGGACAAATTCTGGGCCCGTGAAGCGCGCGAGTTGCACTGGCAAAAGCCGTGGAAAAAAGTGCTCGAATGGAAGGCGCCCTTCGCCAAGTGGTTCGTCGGCGGGAAACTGAATGTCGCCGAGAATTGCCTCGACCGGCATCTGCAGGGACCGCGTCGAAATAAGGCCGCGATCATCTGGGAAGGAGAACCGGGCGACAAGCGGATCACTCACTTACCAGCAACTGCATCGCGAAGTCTGCCGTTTCGCCAATGTTCTGAAGCGAAACAAGATCAGAAAAGGCGACCGCGTCATCATTTACATGCCGACCATTCCCGAGGCGGCCATCGCCATGCTGGCCTGCGCGCGGATCGGCGCAATTCATTCCGTCGTCTTCGGCGGTTTCAGCGCGGATAGCATCCGGGACCGGATCGCGGATTGCGGGGCGACGGCGGTCATCACCGCCGATGGCGGCTACCGACGCGGCGCGATCGTTCCGCTCAAGCAAAACGTCGACGAGGCGCTCAAAGGCAAGACAACGATCAGGCGGGTCATCGTTTTCCGGCGGGCTGGCAACGACATTCACATCGAGGAAGGCCGCGACGTCTGGTGGCATCGCGAGCTGGAATACGTCGATGCGAAATGTCCGCCCGCCCCGCTCGATAGCGAGCATCCGCTTTACATTCTCTACACCAGCGGCTCGACCGGAAAACCGAAGGGCATCCTGCATACCACCGGCGGCTACCTGGTCGGCATCCATACCACGACGAAGTATGTTTTCGATCTGCGCGACGACGATATCTACTGGTGCACCGCCGATGTCGGCTGGGTCACCGGGCACAGTTATGTCGTCTATGGCCCCCTCGCCGCCGGCGCCACCACCCTGATGTATGAAGGCGCGCCAAACTGGCCGGAACCGGATCGCTTTTGGCGCCTGATCGAAGAATACGCGCGTCAGCATCCTCTACACTGCGCCGACCGCGATTCGCGCCTTCATTCGTTGGGGCGACCAGTGGGTGAAAAAGCACGATCTTTCTTCGCTTGCGATTGCTCGGCACGGTCGGCGAGCCGATCAATCCGGAGGCCTGGATGTGGTATCACAAGACGATCGGTGGCGGCCGTTGCCCGATCGTCGATACCTGGTGGCAGACGGAGACCGGCGGAATCATGATCACCCCCTTGCCCGGTGCGATCCCGACCAAACCGGGGAGTGCCACCCTGCCCTTCTTCGGCGTCGATCCAGCGGTGGTCGATGCGGAAGGCAAAGAGGTGCCGCCCAACGTCGGCGGAAAACTGATCGTTAGGCGGCCCTGGCCCTCGATGCTCCGCTCCATTTACGGCGATAAACCGCGTTACAAAAAACAATACTGGAGCGAGTACCAAGGCAGCTACTTCACGGGCGACGGGGCGCGGCGCGACAAAGATGGCTATTTCTGGATCGTGGGCCGGATCGACGATGTCCTTAACGTGGCTGGCCATCGCCTCGGCACTTCCGAAATCGAAAGTGCGCTCGTTAGTCATAGCAAGGTCGCAGAAGCGGCCGCGGTCGGGCGCCCGGACGAACTCAAAGGCCAGGGAGTGGTTGTCTTCGTGACCCTCAAGAGCGGCGTCAAAGCGACGCCCAGCCTGAAGGAAGAACTGCGCGGCCACGTCGGGCAGCACATCGGAGCGATCGCCAAACCCGATGAAGTGCGCTTTGCCGAGGCGTTGCCAAAGACGCGCAGCGGCAAGATCATGCGTCGTCTGCTGAAGGAGATCGCCAGCGGCAAAACAATCACCGGCGACACCACCACGCTGGAAGATTTCAGCGTGCTGGCAAAGTTAGGCAGCGCCGAAGAGTGATCATGCCTTAGGGTAACCCGTGAGTTTCATCTCCACTGGACTGCGTGAGCTGACCCTCAAAGTGCGTCGGCAGAAAACGCGCATGGCGCTGAAGCACGAGAAGCGTCTCCTGCAAAAATCCGAGATCGCGCTCGGCCGCGAAGGGACCGCGGAGGCGGCCAAGTTTCCGGAGGTGCGCAACGAAATTGTCGCCCTGAGAAAGTTCGAACAGGAACAAAAAGAGGTCACCGCCCGGATCGCGAAGATCGAGGAAGCGCTCAAGCAGATCGATGGACAACGACAGGAAAACTCACGCGAACAAAGCGAGGCCCTAAGCAAGCTCGAGGAAGAGAAACGCCCCTTGGCCGAGCGCCACAACGAATCCAAGTCGGCCGCCGAACGCTGCGAAAAGGAACTCGCGACGGTCGATCGACGGCTACAGGAGAACGACACCGCCGACCGCGACCTGCTGAAAAAAATCGCAGCCCTGCAAGCGCTCGAACCGCCGCCCGCCGATCTGCAGGCGCAGATGGATCGCCTGAGCGAGGAACGAGCGCGACTCCCGCGCGAAAAAACCGAGATGACACAAGCCCGCCTCGGAAGTGCCGACGCCTGCCGTTCGGCCCGCGAGCGTTTGACTGCAGATGAGGCCCTCGTGGCCCAGGTCGACAAGAAGATTGCGAAGGTCCGCACCGAATTCGAAACGAAAGATCGCGCCTTGAACGAAAGCGCGCGCGCTCAACAGGAAGAGGTACGGCAGGCCCGCCAGCAGCATCAGACCGTCGAGGAAAAGAAGAACCCCGCCTACCTAAACATCGGCCGTCACCTGGCCTCACGCGGTATCGCTCCGCCATCCGCTCCGCAATTGCTCAGCGAGGTGCAACGCCGCCGCACTACGGTCGATCGACACGCGGAACACAAGGCGGAGCTGGCCAGGCTCTCCGGGCAGATCGACAAGCAGGAACTGCGAAGATTTTATTTCACCATCTTCTCTCTCCTTGCCCTCCTCGCCCTCATTCTCCCGTTGGTCTCGCAATCGCCGACCAAGCGCGATTGGTTGCCCGACGAAACCTCCGCTATTCTTTCGCTGGATCTGGAACAGTTCAACAAAGGTCCACTCGCCAATCGCTGGCGCAAAGAGCAGCCCGAGCAATGGCAAAAAGTGGCCACCGGCTTGCTCGGCTCGGCCGCTCGCACCCCCGATCTCAACCTCTCTGAAGAAGCACGCCGCGTGACTCGTGCCCTAACGACTCCGGAAAACAGAGCGCCCCAGGAATACGTGCTGGTCGAAACGCGCGGTGATCTCGCGCCGGTCATTCGCACTATCACGCAGGACGATAGCTTCACAAAAAGCAGCATCACCGGCCTGGCCGTTTACCAGCGTCCTGACGTCACCGTGGCACGCGTCGGCCCGAAAACGCTCGCGGTTGGTTCGCTGGAAGACGTTGATAAATTGGTTCAGGTGCGGCTTGGGACCCAGGACGACCTCAAGGTCGCCGATCCCCTCCTGGTTCGTTTCCAGGAGTTGGATGCGGATAGCGCGTTCCGCCTGGTCTCGCGCTCGCCGGCCGATCTGGTCGCTCTTTTCGGTGCGATTTTTCCGCAGGAATTACTCGACGCCACAGAACTGCTCGGTTTTGAATTCACCCTGGCCAACCCGGCTAAGGCGCATTTGCTGGTCAGCGCAGCTGATGAGGCCAAGGCGAAAGGGCTGGCCGCGAGCCTGCAGAACGAGCCGGCGCGCTGGCTCACTATCCCGGGCTCGGATTTTGTCCTTTCTAAGGAACCGGCCAAAGTCACGCAGAAGAATGAGAATCTCGATCTGCGTTTCGACATCCCGGAAGGCGCCGCTCGCCTTCTCCTTCAGCGCCTCGCCAAGGTCCAGCCGCCGCCGGTCCCGTGACCTTAACGCTTCTCCCGGTTTGAGCGCATTCCGTTACGTGGCTCTGCTGCTGGTCGCCGTACTGAGCGCGAACGCCAAACCAACCTACGACAATCTGGTCGACATTCAGGCGGTCGATCCGACGATCCTCGTGGAATTGCGCTATGCCACGGCGAACAACATCACCGGCCGTGCGCTTTATCCGCCCGGAATGCCCGCGCTCGTTAGGCCGAGCACCGCCACCCGCCTGGCCAAGGCGCAGGCTTTTCTGCGCGCGCGCCATTACGGCCTCAAAATCTGGGATGCCTACCGGCCGCTCGCCGCCCAAGTGGAGCTTTGGGAAAAATCGCACGACGGCGCCTTCGTCGCCGATCCCCTCACCGGCAACGGATCACTTCACAGCTGGGGAGTGGCGGTCGATGCCACGCTGGTCGACGAAAAAGGCAACGATGTGGCGATGCCGAGCGGGTTCGATGAATTTAGCCCAGCCGCCAAGCTGCACTATCACGGCGACGACTCCGTCGTAAAAATGCATCTCAAGATTCTCCAAGCGGCCATGCGCCATGGAGGTTTTTATGGGATGCGGACCGAGTGGTGGCATTTTATCGCCTACGATTGGAAAAAATACGCCCCGATTCGTGAGGCGAAAAAAATCAAAGATTAGTAAAGCGCCCATGATCGCCACTCTTAGCCAGGATCTCAGCCAACCCGAGTACATCCACGTCCTGATCAACCCGCTCCCGGTCTACGGTCTGGCGATTGCCGCAATCGGCCTGATCATGGCGCTCCTCCAACGCAGCCGTCCGGCCCAGATCTCGGCGCTCGCGCTCGTGCTGCTCTGCGGACTCATCGCCTGGCCGGTCGTCCATTATGGCGAGGAAGGTTACGATCGCGTTCTCTCGATGTCCGATGATCAGGGGCAGGCCTGGCTCAAGGTACACGAGCATCGAGCCGATGAGCTCGTCTGGGCCTTTTACGTGCTCGCCGGCCTGGCAACGCTTTCCATTCTTGCGCCGTTGAAGTGGCCGAAGGCGGCGACGGCTTTTGCTATTATCACGCTGCTTGTTTCTTTCGCCGTGCTGGGACTGGGCGGTTATATTGCCCACGCCGGCGGAAAAATCCGGCACCGCGAGTTCCGCAACGAGCCGGCGCCCACTGTTCCGGTCGAGCAAGACGAACACTAAGTGCGCGTCGATATCATCACGCTTTTCCCCGAGCTTTGCCGGGTTCCGTTAGGCGAAAGCATGATGGGCCGGGCCCAGGAGGCGGCTCTGCTCGATCTGCACATTCACAACCTGCGGGATTGGACGAGCGACCGGCATCACATCGTGGATGACGCGCCCTTCGGTGGTGGACAGGGCATGGTGATGAAACCAGAACCGATTTTCGCCGCGGTCGAATCCCTCCGAACCGACTCGAGCGTCACTGTCCTGATGACGCCGCAAGGGCGCCGTTTTGAGCAATCGATTGCGCAAGATTTCTCGGTCAGGGAACATTTGATCATCCTTTGCGGCCATTACGAAGGAGTCGACCATCGAGTGATCGAGCACCTGGTTGACGCTGAAATTTCGATTGGTGATTACGTCCTGACCAATGGCGCCATCGCCGCGGTCATCTTCGTGGATGCCATCGTTAGGTTACTCCCCGGGGTGCTGGGCGACGATCAATCCGCGGCCGACGATAGTTTCAGCCGCGGTTTTCTGGAAGCGCCGCAATATACGCGACCGGCTGAGTTCCGGGGCTGGAAGGTGCCTGAAATTCTGCTTTCCGGACACCATGCCGAGATTGCTGCCTGGCGGCGGCGCGAGGCCGAACGTCGGACGCGAGAGAATCGTCCCGATCTTCTCCCCTGACCCGCTTTTTCCCTTCCCTCGGGTTTGGCTATGTTAGGGACATGCGCGCACGACAGAGTAAGGATCGACGCGGGGGCTTGAGAATTTGTGGATTACTTGCGACCCCCCTCTTCTCCCTCGTCCTAACCACGGCCCAGGCAACGCAGGTGGCCTACACCCACGTCACCATCATTAACCCCGGAACCTCCGCCGTCATTCGCGACGGCACTATCCTCCTGGACGGAAATCACATCACAGCAGTGGGCTCGCCTAACGAAGTTAAGATCGCGGATGATGTCCAAGTCGTGGACTGCCACGGCAAATTCATTCTTCCCGGGTACATCGATACTCACGTGCATTTCTTCCAGTCGGGCGATCTTTTTGCCCGGCCGGATGTGGTCGACCTGACAAAGATTCGTCCCTACAAGGAGGAGATTGCCTGGGTAAAGTCCCACTTGGAGGACACATTCTCCCGCTACCTTCGCAGCGGGATTACCAGCGTGATCGACGTCGGCGGGCCGATGTGGAACTTCGAAGTGCGCAAGACGGCCAACGCGACGGCCAAAGCCCCACGGGTCGCTGTCGCCGGGCCGCTGATCTCGAGCGTAGCGCGGCCGCAGCTCGATCTCGGCGATCCGCCGATCGTCAAAATCGAAACGCCTGAGCAAGGCCGCAAGTTCGTAGACAAGCTCGGCGAAGCAAAACCCGACTACATCAAGATCTGGTACATCGTCCCGCCGCCCGCGCCCTCCCCTGCCCCGGCGCAAAGCGACGCTGAGCGGGCCGCCCTCTTTCGCCCGATCGTGAGAGCTGTAATTGCGGAAAGTCACGCCCGTAAAATGAGGGTCGCGGTCCACGCCACCGAATTGGAGGCAGCCCGCGCCGCAGTCGAAGAAGGCGCTGACCTGCTGGTGCACAGCGTGACCGATAAACCGGTCGATGATGCCTTCGTTAGGCTGATGAAGGAACGTGGAACGATGCTCACACCGACGCTGGTCGTCTTTGAGCGCTACGGTCGCACTTTCGCGAATAAGTTGGTTCTTACGCCGGAGGAAAAGGCCTGGGGCAACCCGGAGGTCATCGCCACGCTCGATGTCACGAAGTTGCCGCCGGATCAGGTGCCAGATCGGATCAAGGCGGCGCGGAATGATCCCGACACAGTGCTCGATCGGATTCGAGAAACCTACGATATCGCGCTGAAGAATCTAAAGAGGCTGGAAGACGCCGGCATTCCCATCGCCGCTGGGACGGATGCTGGAAATATAGGGACAATTCATGGTCCCGCCCTCTTCCGGGAATTTCAGCTGATGAAAAAAGCCGGCCTGACGCCGATGCAAATTCTCAAGAGCGCGACCGCAACCGCGGCTCAGGCCTTCGGTGGCGAGACCGGCAACAGAATCGGATCAATCGCTCCCGGCTACTTCGCTGATCTCGTGATTCTGAACTCCGACCCGCTCAAAGACATAAGGCACGCTTCAGATATCCAGACCGTGATCAAGAATGGTATCGCATATCAACCTGATTCGTTAGGCACAGTAAGCTTGCCCGACATTCCCTCCAAAATGAAGGCCATCGTCGTGCACGAATACGGCGGGAGCGACGCCTTACGTTCGGAGGAGATACCGGTGCCACAGCCGAAGGAAAATGAAGTCCTCGTCCGCGTCATTGCGTCAGGCGTCAACCCGGCAGACCCGTTGATCGTCTCGGGAAAGTATGCGGAGGCATTCGGAACCCATTTGCCGCTTATCCCCGGCTACGATATGGCGGGCATCGTCGTTCGCACCGGGAGCAAAATCACGCGACTGAAGGTCGGTGATCCGGTTTACGCCTATCTGCTTTGGGGCGGAGGCTGGGCGCAATATTGTGTCAGCAACGAGAGCGAGTCGGCCCTGATGCCGAAGACGATCAACTTTGCCCGGGCCGCGGCCGTGCCCCTGGCGGCGCTGACCGCATGGCAGGCGCTGATCGACACGGCACATCTCAGTGCCGGTCAAACCGTCTTGATCCACGGCGGCTCGGGGGGCGTGGGAAGTTTCGCAATTCAAATTGCCAAGGCGCGCGGCGCCAACGTGATCGCGACCGCTTCGACGCCTAACCAGGAATTGCTCAAGCAACTCGGCGCAGATGTGGCGATCGATTACACCAAGCAAAAATTCGAAGAAATCGCGGATGAAGTGGACGTGGTCCTCGACCCGGTCGGCCGCGAGACGCTGGCGCGTTCCTACGCCGTGGTAAAAAAAGGCGGCCTCGTCGTTTCCCTCGTCGCCCGCCCGGATCCTGCAGAACTAACGAAACATGGGATTCGCGGCTCCTCCCTGTCTTCCCATCCGGACGCGGCTGAGCTTGCACAGATTACGAATTTGATCGAGTCGGGAAAAATTAAGCCGATCGTCTCTGCAGTCTTGCCCCTGGCCGACGCGCGCCAGGCGTCCGAACAGGCGGAGACCCATCACACACGCGGCAAGGTTGTGCTGCAAGTCGCGCCGGAACCAAAAGGCTGAGCCTCGTCCGGCACACTCAGGGCTTCTTGAAGTCCTGGGTTAACTCGTTAGGTAAAAGAGGCGTCGCGCCATGGTGCGATGCGACATAGGCGCCAAGCCGACAAGCGTTGCGCAACACAGTCTCGGGATCCATCTCGTTAGTCAGCCGGACCATCAATCCCGCCATGAAGGCGTCCCCCGCGCCCACCGTGTCTCTCACCTCAACCTTAGGCGCAGGCGCGGTCACGAGATTTCCTTCCTACCATAGGCAGCGCCGGCTTCCGCGAGTGTTACACACACCCGGCTGGCGTTGGTGGCCCGGGCGAGGAGCCCGCAGGCGGTCGCGATGTCTTCCCGCTTTCGCGGCGTATTCTCGGTTGCTTCGCCGGTCAGAATCCAGGAAGCGAGACGGCCGAGCTCACCGTCATTCAACTTGAGAACGTCGGCCCTTTTCGCCAGTTTCATCACGAGAGGAGGGTCGGCAAAAGGCGGACGCAGATTGACGTCGAAGAATTTAAGCGGCCCTTCCACGCCTAGTAAGCGATCCAGTTGTTCCAAATTATAGGGCGAGCGTCCGGCCAGAGAGCCAAAGGTAAGAGCGCGCGCTCCCGCAATGGCGGTGAGCGCCTTCTTCGGGACCTCGATTTCATCCCAGGCCGCCGGCTGCACCAATTCATAAGTCGCATTTCCGTTCGCATCCACTGTGACCAACACGGTCCCGGTCGGGAGACCGACCCGGACTCGACTAACGAAATCGACATTAACCCCTTTATCCCGCCCTACCTGCACAATCTCATCGCCTAACGGATCCTGGCCGACCGCTGAGAGGAGCGAAACGGAAGCGCCGAGCTGCGCCAGATGCGCGGCGACATTAAAGGGCGCTCCGCCGGCATGCCGTCCGGAGGGCAGGCAATCCCAGAGAATTTCGCCGAAAGCGTAGAAGTCTGTCGTCATGCTTCGTCGAACTCGACCTCCCTTCCGTCCGGTTCATAAATGAAGATCAAGTCTTGATCCATTCCCTTGGGATCGAGCGAGCGCTCGAAGACAAGCAGGTTCTCGGTCCCGATCAGGCAATGTTCCATCCCCGGCCGGAGATGAAAGCGGGCTCCTGGACGGAGCGCCTCGACGGTCAGAGCTTTATCGTTAGGCTGGCGCCAGAGAATCAGCCCGGCGCCTTCCTTCACTTCGAGCCGCTCTTCTTTCAGCTCGTGCTTTTCAAGGGCGAGGTAACGGTTTTGGCAGATGACCAGGTATTTCTCGACCTGTGGGTGCTCGTGCCGGCAAATGACCACGCCGCCCCAGCCAGTCTGAATCACTTCGGAGCCACCCTGTGCGATCTGGCCGCGCAGCTCGGCGAAGCGCGGCCCTCCCTCATCCAAACCCCGGGGAATAGATTCGCGCCACAGGCGGCAGGCCGCACGACAATAGCGATTGAAGGATTCCGCCGAATGGATGGGCGAGAAAACCTCGAGTAAGCCGGCTATTTGTTCGCACTGCGGGAGGGCAGCCAGCCGGTCGTGCTGCAAATCGAAAACTTCCGTGGCTTGATCTTCCAATGGTCGTTAGGCCGAAAAGTGCATTAGTGACCGCCCGAAGTTGTAATACCAGTCACGCCAGCCGCTCCGCTCAGGCGCGGCCAGAGGAAAGCCGTAGGCCGCGACGAAAACAAAACAGAGCATCGGCACGATAAAACCGCGCGACATGTCGTACTTGTCGGCCACCTCTCCCATCACCTTGGGCAGGATCGCACCGCCCATGATGGCCATGACGATGAAAGCCGAAGCCTTCTTCGCCCGCTGCCCCAGACCGAAGATGCCGAGAGCGAAAATGGTCGGGAACATGATCGACATGAAGAAGTAGCTCAGAAAAACGCACACGACCGAAACCCAACCCAGCTTGAGGAAGACGAGCAGGCAAAGCAGGACGCTGGCAGCGGAATAAAGCCCGAGCACGCTATGAGCGGCGAATTTTTTCAGGATGGCGCCGCCGGTGAAGCGGCCGACCAGGAAGCAAAGGAAACCTAACGAAGCCAGGTTGGCCGCGCCTTTGTTGCTCAGGCCGTAAGACGCCGTTGGCGTGGGTTTCGAACCAGCCGTGGAACAAGCCCGGCCAGCCTGCATGGTCGCATCCCACGAAGTCGGCACCGCCGGCACCTGCGAGGTCATGTAATTGATGAAGAAGCTGAAGATGCCGGCCTGCGCCGCGACGTAGAGGAACTGCGCCGTCACTGCCATCGCGAAATGAGGATGCGACCAGATGGAATGGGAAACGTTAGGCGCGTCCGCGGTCATCGAGATGGTAATCGTCCTCCATCTTGATATCGGGCATGTTGGCGAAGTAAAAAACGATCGCGAGAACAAGACGATCGCGCCGATGAAAACGTACGGAATGTAGAGATTCTCGCTCCCGGTGCTCTCGCCGGCGGCGTTCTTAGAATAGAAGAATAGGCCTCCCGCGATCGGCCCGGCGAGCAGGCCGATGCCGTTGCAGGATTGGGCGAGGTTAATGCGAGTGGCGGCAAACTCGATCGGACCCAGCACCGTGGTATAGGGATTGGCGATCGTTTCCAGGAAGGTAAGTCCGGCCGCGATCACGCAAACGCCGAGCAGAAAGGCCCAAAACGAAGCGATCTGCGTCGCCGGGATGAACCAGAATCCACCCACCGCCACGATCAGCAGTCCGGCAATAATGCCGCCCTTGTAACCGAGCTTGGTCGCGAGCCAACCGGCTGGCAGCGCCATCAGGAAATAGCCGAGATAATGCGCGAACTGCACCCAGGCCGACTGCGAGAGACTGAGGTGCAGTTCCTCCTGAAAATGCTTGTCCATCACATCGATCATCCCGTTGCAGAAGCCCCAAAGGGCGAAGAGAAAAATGAGAAGGACGAAAGTGAAGAGCACGTTCCGGCCGTCGTCGGTCACGAACATCTTTTTCTTGCGAGCGGCGCTCGGATCGAGGAGCACGGGGTGATGTTCAGCGGCCGGTCTACTCATAGCGATTTCCTTTCCTCCCCGCAAAAAGCCTGTCTGTTAACTATTCGGCCGAGGAAGATGGCATGGACGCTCCAGGGACTCGCCCCAGACTGCTCATGCCTAACGAGATCACATTACCGTAATCTGGAAGGTCCTCCTCCGCCCTCGAGAGACTTTCTGTTGCCCGCGCGATGAATTCTTCTGCACGCCGTATCGGTTCGTGGTTCGCAGCAATCGTCCTGCTCCTGGGCGCGGCGGCGGCGATTGCCATTTGGCAATTCAATCCTCGTCTCACCCATTACGTGGAGAGCAGCGCGTTCCGCACCGAAATGGAAAAGGAAACCGCCAAAGGTCTTCATTTCCCGACCGGACACTTCGACCCGATCAAACGAACCGGATTCCTCACCGCCACCACCGCTGGCTTCGCCGCCAGCGAAGGACGCAAAGCAATGCGTAGTCTCGAGACCCGCGGCGTACGCGCGAAGTTCAACCCCCTCGGCATCTTCCTGCGCCGCTGGCAACTCGACGAGATCCACATTGACGGTGGCGAAGTCGCCATCCAGGTCTACGAACCAAAGCCGGAACCCTCGCCGGCCAAGCCGTGGTATCACATCTTCCTGCCGGATCGCGTTTATCTGCGGCGAGTCGAGTCCGAGCCGGTCGACGTCACCTGGCGTCTGCGCGGCGAGCGTGGCGGGTTCTTCGGGACAAAACTCGTCATCACTCCACACGGTCGCGACTTCAACTACCAGGCCACCGGCGGCAGCCTCAGGATGCCAGTCATGCCCGAGCTCCGCCTGCGCGACACCCATCTCCTTATCACCAAGACCCTGCTCACCCTTTACAACCTCGACCTCGAATCGCCCGGCCATCCTGCAGGTCGCATCCACGCTGAAGGCAAGACCGGCACCCGTGATGACAAAAGCGTCGACTTCCGGATCGACCTCGAGCATTTGCCCATCGCCGAGTGGCTGCCGACCTCATGGCGCGAGCATGTCGAGGGTGAGATGACCGGCCAGATTGCCTGGCGCGGCAAGGACCAGAAACTGGAGCACGCCGAGGGGGAAGCGAAGTTACGGGTCGCAGGTGGTCGCGTGGCCGGCCTGCCGATGCTGGAAAAAGTCGCGGAGGTCACCGGCGAACCTGGACTGCGCCGGCTCGACCTGAGCGAATGCTCCGCGGAACTGAGCTGGAAGTTACCCGAAGCCGAGATCAGGCGGCTCGTCCTCGAAGCGAAGGGGAAAATCCGCGCCGAAGGCACGATTCGTCTTCAGAAGAAAAATCTGAGCGGCGCGATCGAATTGGGCGTCGCCCCAGGCCTCCTCAGTTGGCTCCCGAATGCGGCGGAAGTTTTCCCGCGTCGCCACGACGGTTACCTCTGGACAACCGTGCACCTTTCCGGAACGCTCGACGCGCCGCGCCAGGACCTCAGCCCGCGCATCATGGCCGCGATCAAGAGCGATCCCGGCGCCGCGCTCGGGCTTTTCTTTCGCCAGCTCGGCGTTTGGCTGGAGGGTATTGGCGGCGACGATTAACTTCGTCATTTTCCGCGCAGCCCCAACCGGCGTCGGTCACAAAGCCGATTCAAGGGAAACCAAAACGCAGCAACTAGAAAGAAATCTTATGGGCCTCTTCCACACTTTGATGTCAAAAATCTTTAGCCACGCCCCGGTCGCGACCGCACCGGCCCCCGCCTCTGGGACCGCGGCTCCTACCGGCGGCGCTCCGGCACCGGGTGCACCGGCAAGCGCGCCTGCTACCCAGGGCTCAACCACGCCCGCGATGCCGGCACCGTCCGCTTCGCCGGCACCTGCCCCGAGCGCCACGACCGCACCTGCGCAACCGGTTGACGTCGCTGCCATTCTCGACGGCCTCGCTTCCAAAAACTCCGAGAAGCTCGATTGGAAACATTCGATCGTCGACCTGATGAAACTCGTCGGGATGGATAGCAGCCTCTCCGACCGCAAAGAACTCGCGCAGGACCTGCACTACACCGGCGACATGAACGACTCCGCCGCCATGAACATGTGGCTACACAAGGAAGTGATGAAAAAGCTGGCCGAGAACGGCGGCAGAATCCCGCAGAACCTGCTCGACAAGTAGGTGCACGTGCGGCGCGGACTTGCCGGCTTCGACGGACCTAAACCGAGTCTCCGAAGCCGGCATCCGGGTCCGCCAACTGGCCTTTAGCCTCCGCTGATTGCCAGTTTGGGTCCGCTGAAGAGCGAGCTTTAACTCTTTGGCTGCCGGTCGAGGAGGATCTCGGCGATGTCGAGCACTTTCACCTCCTCGCCGCCCTCGGTGCTGGCCAGGCCGTCGCTCATCATGTTAAGACAGAAGGGACAGCCCGTGGCGACGGTTTTTGCCCCGGTAGCGATGGCTTCCTCGGACCGCAGACGGGAGACGCGCTGGGAGGGCAATTCTTCAAACCACATCCGGCCGCCGCCTGCGCCGCAGCAGAAGGTCTTTTTGCCGCAACGCGGCATTTCCCGGTATTGCTCGTCGCGGTCGGCGCCGATGACGGCGCGGGGGGCATCGACTTCGCCATTCACCCGAGCGAGATAACAGGGATCGTGCAGGGTAATCGGGCCGGAGTCGGTCGGATCGCCCTGAAGCCGGCCGGTGCGGACAAGGTCGGCCAAAAGAGTGGAATGGTGCTGCACCTCGTAGTCGCCGCCAAATTGCGGGTACTCGTTCTTGAGCGTGTTATGGCAATGCGGACAGGCGGTAACGATCTTCTTCACCTGGCGCCGGCCGAGGGTCTCGACGTTGGTCTGGGCCCGTTCCTGGAAAAGAAATTCGTCGCCGATGCGCCGGGCGGGGTCGCCGGTGCAGGTCTCTTCCTTGCCGAGGACGGCGAAGTTCACCCCGCCCTGCTGGAGAAGGCGAGCGGTGGCGCGAGCGACTTTTTGCGCGCGCGGATCGAAGGAGGCCGCGCAACCGACCCAGAAGAGATATTCGAAGTCGGGGTTGGATTCGACGGTCGGGATGTCGAGGCCCTCGGCCCAGGCGAGCCGCTCGGCGTTAGGCCGGCCGTAGGGGTTGCCTTGGTTGCCGATTTGCTGCAACGAACGGGCCGGCGGGCCGGAGAGTTTCCCTTCGCCGACAAGGTAACGCCGCATGTCGCTGATCAGGTCGACGTGGCCGATCAGGACCGGACATTCCTGCACGCAGGCCTGGCACATGGTGCAGGACCAGAGAGTGTCCGGATTAATCGCGACGCCGTGCAATTCGCTGCCATTGGCCATCACACCGCGCAGATCGGTCACGATAAACTTGGGCGAGAGCGGCTTGCCAGATGCGGTCGCCGGACAGACATCTTCGCAGCGTCCGCACTCCATGCAGGCGTCGAGGCTGAGCAATTGCTGCTGATTGTAATCTTCGATCTTGCTCACCCCGATCAAGCCGGTCTCTTCGACCGTTTCCATTTTTAAGGGGACCAACGCGCCCATCGGCCGCTCGGGCCGGGCGGCGATATTGAGCGGGCCAGTGATGACGTGGAGGAATCGATTGACTGGAATGGTGGCAAAGAAACCGGCCACCAGGACGATGTGCACCCACCAACTGACGAGGTGCATCGTCTGAGCAGTTGCAATATCGATCCCCTGCAACATCGATTGATCGATCAGCCAAGCGACGGTCGACCACTGGGCAACCCAGGGAACCACCTGCGAGTAATGGAGGCGCAACGCCTCGACCGCAAATCCGGTCAGGCCGAGCCCGAGGAGAGTGCCGAGCAGCCACCAGTCGCGCCAGTTATGCCCAAGACTCGGTTTGCGCTGAAAAGCGCGGCGATACATGGCCAGCAAACAACCGACGCAAAAAGCGACGCCAAAGACGTCCATGACCAACTCGTAGATGAGGTAATACCAGCCGTGATGAAAATTGTAGGGACCGTCATCGGCGATCGCGAGCAAGGTGGTGCCGATGGTGAGCACGACGAAGCCGCTGAAAAGCAGAAGGTGCAGCACCGCGCCGAGCGATTTTTTGTGCACCCGCTTCTGCGCCAGCGCGTAAACGGTCAGGCGTTCCAGCCAGACGCGCGGGCTTGTTCTCAAATCCGCCGGGCTGCCCTTTGCGCCAGGAACGCCAGTGTCGTGTAAATCTGCCAGGCGAGCACCGCCGACGCTCGCGACCATCAGGAGCCAGAAGAGGATCCGCATCCAGGGCGCGATGTTGCCGAAGACCTCGCGCGTGGCCTCGTTCATGAATTCTGGCTGGTTGGTCGGCGGCATGCGAGCTTCGGAAGCAGTCTCAATACCGCAACTGCGAACGGATTTCGAGGGCGGGCCAATGAAAAGAAGGTCCGGAGGCGCCGTCGAGGCTCTCGGCAGCGTTTCAGCCGGCCCTAATGGCTTCGATCAATTGGGGGACGAGCTGGTGGAGGTCGCCGACCAGGCCGTAGGTCGCCATCTGGAAAATGGGCGCATCGGGGTCTTTGTTGATCGCGACGATGACGCGCGAATCCTTGATCCCGGCGAGGTGCTGGATGGCGCCGGAAATGCCGAGCGCGATATAAAGGTCGGGCGCGATCACTTTGCCGGTCTGGCCGATCTGGTAATCGTTAGGGGCGAGGCCGGTGTCGACCGCCGCCCGGGTCGCGCCGATCGCGCCGCCTAGCAAGTCGGCCAGTCCACCGACCAGACGGTCGAAACTTTCCTTGTCCTTTAGGGGCCGGCCGCCGCCGACGACGAAGCGAGCCTCGGTCAGATCGGGGCGATCGGAAACGCGCTCTTCGCGCGAGACGAACTGAGTGCCGTTAGGCAAAGAAGCGGCGTCGACGGTCAGATTTTCGATCGGGCTGGCCTCGCTCTCGCTGGCCGGCGCTGCGAAAGCAGAGGCACGAATGACGAGGACGCGTTTGTCGCCGGAAAGTTGCACGCTCGCCACCATGCTGCCCGCGCTAACGGGACGTTGATAAGTGCTGGCGCCGTCCTTGACCTCGATCGCGACGACATCGGTGAGCATCGGCGCATCGAGCAGGGCGGCGGCGCGGGGCAGAATGTCCTTGGAAAAAGTGGAGGAGTTGGCGAGCAAGGTGGTGGCGCCTATCTGCTGGGCAGCCTGTGCGACGACGGCCGCATAACGATCGGCCAGCGGTTCCGCGAGCGCTTCGGCGTCGGCCACCAGCACCGCCGCGGCGCCGAAACTGACTAACGAGTTGGCCATCTCATCGAGCCCTTGCCCGAGGAGGAGCAACGCAAAATCGCCGCCCAGCTGACGAGCGGCGGTGATGGCATGAAGTGACGGCCGTTTTATCTCGCGGCGATCATGCTCGATTAGGATCAGAGTTTTGGGATTCATCAAAGCACCTTGGCCTCTTCCCTGAGTTTGCGGACCAGCTCTTCGATTGACTCCACTTTGGTCCCGGCTGCCCGCCGCGGCGGACGGGTGGTCGAAAGGTACCTTGGTCAGCGGTTCGACCTGCACGCCCAGTTGTTCGCAGGTCAGCGTCTCGATCGGTTTCTTGCGCGCCTTCATCAAACCCGGGAGCGAAACGTATCGGGGCTCGTTCAGGCGCAGATCCGTCGTGATCACCGCGGGCAGATTGACCTCGATGACTTCGAGGCCGCCATCCGTCTCCCGCGTGCAGCGGGCTCGCGTTGCCTCGAGCAATTCGATTTTCGAAATAAATGTCGCCTGCGGCCAGCCTAACAATCCCGCCAGCATCTGCCCGGCCTGGTTGGAATCGTCATCCACCGCCTGCTTGCCCATCAGCACGATCTGGGGCGCTTCTTTCTCCACCAGCGCGCGCAGAATGCGCGCAACGGCGTAGGGATCGAGAGCGCGGGCATCGTCGATCCGAATCGCGCGATCGACCCCCATCGCCATGGCGGCCCGCACCTGTTCGTCGACACCGGCCGCACCAATCGTGACGCCCACGATCTCGGTCGCTTCGCCGCGTTCGCGGATGCGGAGTGCTTCCTCGATTGCGATCTCGTCAAAAGGATTGATGACCGCTTTCGCGGTCGCACCCGAACCGGCGGGAGCGGCCGCCTCATAGGGATCGGGGACGCTCTTGAACGGAACGAGGATTTTCGCGATCGGCTGGGTCACAAGCCGATAAGGGAGGCGATGATGTTACGTTGCACTTCGCTCGTGCCGGAATAGAGCTTTGCGCCGATCGCATCGCGCAATTCGCGCTCCACTTCGTATTCCGTCATGTAGCCGTAGCCGCCGTGAATCTGAATCGCGTCCTCGGCGCACTGCACCCAGGCCGTGGCGATGTGCAGCTTGGTCATGGCCGCTTCCAGATAAACCGCCTTCCGGTGACCGGCCACCCAACCGAAATGGTAAAGCATATGGCGCGCACTTTCGACCCGGAGCTTCATCTCCACGATCTTGGTCGCGACCTGCTGGAATTTGCCGATCGATTGGCCGCCCTGTTTGCGTTCGTTGGCGTAACGAATGCACTTCTCGAGCAGGCGCTGCATGGAACCGACGGCGCTGGCCAGAATGCAGCCGCGCTCCCAGGTGAGCGAACGGGTGAAGAGGAAAGCCCCGCCGCCCTCCTTGCCGAGGAGATTTTCCGCCGGAACTTCGCAGTTTTCGAAAAAGACCTCCGACATCGGAGAAGTGCGCACGCCCATCTTCTCGATTTTGTGCGACGGATCGAATCCTGGCATTCCCTTTTCGACCAGGAAGGCGGTGATGCCATCAGCGCCCCGCGATTTGTCGACATTCGCGAAGACGACCAGGACGTCGGCAACCGGACCGTTGGTGATAAAAATCTTGCTGCCGTTGAGGACGTATTTGTCCCCCTGCTTGGTCGCAGTGGTGGCGAGGGCAAAAGCATCGGAGCCGCTGTTCGGCTCGCTCATGGCGTTACCGCCGATCAGGGTGCCGTTGCAAAGGCCGGGGAGGAATTTCTGCTTCTGCGCTTCGGTGCCGTTGGCGACCAGCGGGCTGACTGCCGTCCACATGTGGGCGTTGATCGAGAAAAGCAGGCCATTGTCTTTGCACGCGTAACCGAGACGCTCCAGCGCAGCCACGGTCGTGAGCGGATCTTGCCCGAGACCGCCGTATTCGCTCGGGACGAGCAGACCCTGGATGCCGAACTCGCCGCACTTCTTCCAGGCGTCGTGATTGAAGATCGCCTTTCGATCGTTCTCGATGACGTCGTAATTCAGCTGCTCACGGGCGAAGCGGCCAACTGCATCGAGCAGTTCTCGTTGTTGTTCCGACCAGGCAAAATCCATTGTCTTAAAGCTCTTCCTTGGGTTGTAACCGCGGCTTGCGTTCCCGAAAAGCGAAGCAAGGCCGGTGCCGCCGAGGTGCGGACGCCGCGCGGGTCGCGGTAAGGGCCAATTCTAGGGGCGCGCACAGAAGCGGTCAAGCAACGCGCCCCAAAAGCCCCCCCCTCGAGGCCACGAACCGCCATCATCGTCCGAAAAGCCAGCAAACTGGTAGCGCCGGCAAGTTAGTCCTGGAAAACGCGGCCCAAACCGGTGCCGGGCTCCGTCCCCGTCGGAGTGGGTAACATGACCGATGAAGCCATTCTGGTGGGCCGCCTTAAACAACCGGCCCGGCGAGGAAGCCAAGGAACTCCTTCAGGAAGTCAATCTTGGAGAGTCTCTGCAGTCGTTCCGCGTTGAACATCTTGCTAACCTTGCTTTCGAGCAGGGAGAAGGCATCGGGGATGAAGAGGTCCTGTCTCTCCACCCCAAACCTGAGCACAAAGGTCGACATCAAGGCGCTAGCAGACCGGTCATGAGTCAGGTTACTGTAGGCCATGACCGCGTCGAAAAGACATAGCTCGGTCCATTGCTCACTGACCTCGTAAGTCTCGTCGCTTTTTGCGTACTTGAAAAACGTCTCCGCGTCATTCGAAGCGGCCCGCTTCCTCTTGGCCGCGGTTGCCACATAGGCGGAGGAGTAAGGCCAGGTTTCGGCCTCGCGCAGGGCGGCTAGCTCGAGCAAAAAACGATGAGCGGCCGTGGTTAGGGCGTGAATGGAGACATAGTCATCACCGACGAACCAAAGCCAGATGGCAGACTCGATTTGCCGTCGCGCCGCTTCGAGTTTGCTTAGCCTGACGAGGCGAGGTTTGATGCATCTATCCATGACTGGGTTCTGGCGGCACGAACTGACGCCCTCGTGGCAGCGACAGGTTTGAGGATGGCCTTTGAGGCGCCGATTCTAGCCGGATTCATTTCCCCTTGTCAACCGTTTCGAGCGGCTGAGCCGTTCACTCCGGATTCCCCGGAGCGTCAAAGGGGGAAGAAAGCGCCGCGTTTGCACTTCCGCTCGACGGGAACTAATCGATCCGAAAGATCTCGACCAGCCCCACTCCAACGCCTCCATCTTGACCAGCCACGGTCGCAGTGTAACTCCCGGGGACAAGCGTTCGTTGGATCGCCGCCTCCCGTGTATCGAGCGGTGCCAACCCGCTGGCTTCGATCTCTTCGGGTTGCGAGTCGTTCCAGTCGTCATTGCTCGCAACCAGAACACCGTCGGCGTCGCGCAAGTCGAGGGTTGGATCGAGCAGAGTGCCCTCCACACCTTGTTGGGCCAGCGACGGACCGAGTGCCCGCACGACGATGTTGGAAGGTTCCGAACCGCCAAGGATGAGCCCGCCAATAAGTGCATTGCCGCCCGTTTGCACGAGCCCGCGCGTGCTAAGATTGGCTATAATCGACGGCGCGGTGGCGCTCAGATCGTAGATCTCGGCCAGACCCACGCCCGTTTCACCGGCAGCACCCCTGACCACTGCCGTGTAGGCCCCAGGGCTGAGATCAGCGATCAAAGCTCCTTCTGCCGGATCGATCGGCGCGATGCCTGTACCGCGGATCGCGTCCTGCTGTTCGACGGCAATGATACCGCCCAGCTCCGTCGTCTCCCAGTCGTTATTGGTCGCAATGATTGCACCCGTCGCATTGTGGAGCTCGAGGAATGGATCCGACAACGGCGCCACGACCCCGCCCCGCGAAAGCGAGGGACCGACGGCGCGGAGCAGGACTCGTTTCGTTCCGCTACCGCCGACGATAAATCCGCCGATCGCCACGCCTTCGTCCCCACCCACCTGGAGCCGGGTTGAGACATTGAGCAGACCCGCGGGCCCAAGTCGATTGCGGGCATAGGCAATGACCTCCGGCAGGTTTATGACGTCCTTCTGATAAATCTCGATGAAATTCGTGCCGTAGCTCACCGCCGAATCGATTGATTTCATCAGAACGGCGGCGGGATCACCGGGCACACCATTATTCACCCGGTAGGTCGGTTCGTCGTAGCACCAATAAAGCATCTGGGCGGCGACATCCGGCTGGCTATTCCAGAGAACGTTCCAAGGCGAGCCGTCAGACCCGGGCGCAGCCGGATTGAAGGTGGAGAGACTGTTTATTTGAACAATCAACCGGCCGGGCCAGGAAGCCCGCGCCGTGGCGATGGCATTAGCGGCGACGTAAGTGGCGGTGAGATCGAGGTTCGGGCCTCCCATGCCGACATGACCATTGCCTCCGATGGCCAGCGTGACGAGTTGATCCGGGAACGCTTCCATCGTCGTGTCGATGATCTGTCTACCGGCATCGAGGAGCTTCTCACTGGTGTAGCCCGCCGCCAGCCAGTCGAGAATCTCCGGCGCGGTATGGGGCACGTTCCAGTCTTCGCTAACGGCGTTGGCGAAGCTGGCAGCGACGATGGCGACCGTAGAATTTCCGGAAAAATGTGATCCCAACGCGCGAATCATTGCAGTTTTCCGGGCCAGAAACGTTGGGTCCCAGAAAACGGGAATCGTTACTGCCGTTCCATCGTCCTCGAAGGTAAAGAAGATTCCGCCGGCCGCCTCGATCGCTTCGGTGACCCAGGTTGGTTTGCCGGATTGCGTATTGATGCGCAGGAGGACGGGCTTGCCCGCCGCCGCTGCCCGCGCCACTTCGCCGTCGAGAAACGTCCAATCAAAATTCCCTTCCGTCGGCTCGAGTTCTGCCCAATTCTGCCGCAACGTAATGCCGGTCACATTCGGATTATCCAAAGCCAGATCATTGGCTTTCTGACCTGCACCGAAGAGAGAGAACACACCGCGCGGCACATCCGCTGCCGAGGAAGCTGAAGCGCCGGCCAACGCACAAAAAATCGCCCAGAGACCGGCCCGACTTTGCAGATACTTGGCGGCGCCCCGAAACGTGAAAAATTTGTGCTGCGTCATTGGCCCTCGAAAATTTCTCCTGTTTTTACTGTTGAACGGGGAAATCAACTGCGCCACAGAAAATCGCGCTGCCTCAACCTCAAGGAAATAATGCGTGCATCCTCCTCCGCCGCTAGGCAGGATGCGCCATGAACTTCAACAAAAACATCGGCATGCTTCTGCTCGCGGTTTACCTGATCGTGGTTGGCATCGTGGGGTTGACCGGGATCGGACCCGGTATCCTCCTGCCGATCCTCGCCTTGATCGCGGGTATTTTTATTCTGATCGGTAAATAAACGACCACCGTTCTCGCGACGAAGCTTAGATTTCGCTTTGTCTTTCGGGGCAGACGAGAGCAGGCTGCGCGAATGAAAATCGTCACTATCATTGCGCGAGTTTTGCTCGGTCTGATCTTTGTTGTTTTCGGCTTCAACGGCTTCTTCCACTTCATCCCCATGCCGCCGCCGGACGAGTCGGTCGTGTCGCGGTTCTCGCAGATTCTGATGAGCACTGGCTATATGGTGCCCGTTTTCCTTTGCCAGATCGTGGGCGGATTACTTGTCCTGCTCGGCTTCTTCGTCCCGCTCGGTTTGACCATTCTCACGCCGGTGATTGTGAACATCTTCCTCGTTCACCTGCTGATGGCACCCAGCGGGCTGCCCATGGCCATCGTCGTCGCGCTGCTCGATCTCTTCCTTATCTGGCGCTATTGGGGGAATTTCGCCGGCCTGGTCCGCCAGGGAGCGTGATTATTTTTCACGATCCGCGCAGTGCGGATTATGGCGTGGCGGGGCATCCCGAAAGCCCCGCCCGGGTGATCGCCAGTGCACGACATCTGCACGAGGCCTGTCCCGCTTTTGAGTGGAATGAGCCTGAAGAGGCGTCCAACGAGGCACTCCTCCGGGCCCATCGTGCAGAGCACATCGAGCGAGTGCGCGCGGCCAGTCACGACTTCGATGCCGACACCCCGGCCTATCCCGACATTTTTGCCTGCGCGGCGCGAGCCTCCGGGGCGGCCTGCGCGGTTGCGCGTTCTTCGTTAGGCGGAAGTGCCGCCTTCAGTCTGATGCGGCCGCCCGGGCATCACGCCACCAGCAGCCAGGCGATGGGATTCTGTTTCTTCAATCATATCGCAGTGGCGGCCCTCGATGTGCTCGCTGCCGGCGCCGGGCGGATAGCGATTTGGGATTTCGACGCGCACCACGGCAACGGCACCGAAGCGATCGTGGCCGGAAATCCTCGGATTGCCTTCGCTTCGGTTCATCAATTCCCCGGCTACCCCGGGACGGGCACACGCTCGTTAGGCAATCTGCATAATTTTCCGGTCGCCCCCTATGCCCCGCGCGCTCAGCATACCGAGGCGGTCGAGAGAGCCCTGGCCGCGCTACTCGATTTCAAACCCGATCTCCTGCTCGTCTCCGCCGGGTTTGATGCCTACGCGGGCGACCCGATCACGCAGATGAGCCTGGCCGTGGAGGACTTTGCCCTCTTCGGCCGCTGGCTGCGGGAGAGCGGGCTCCCGGCGGCGGCCATCCTCGAAGGTGGCTACAGCGACGATCTGCCGCAGCTCATCGAGGCTTTCCTGCGCGCCTGGACCGATCCGACCAGCCCTCGTTAGGCCGGAGTCCGCCGGAGCAGAAGCAGAAAGCCGACTACACCCGCCACCACGCTCGCGGCCAGGATGCCGACCTTGGCCGTCTCCAGCTCTGCAGCTGAGCCAAAGGCGAGGTCGGCGATGAAAAGCGACATCGTAAAGCCGATCCCGCCCAGAACGCCGACGCCTAGTATTTGCCGCCAGACGATTCCGATCGGCAAATGAGCCAGCCGCAATTGAACGGCCAGCCAGGAAAAGAAGACAATCCCGATTGGTTTTCCCAAAGCGAGACCGCAAATCACGCCGAGGCTGATCGGACTAACGAGGGCAGTAAGAGCACCGCCGCCCAGCGCCACCCCGGCGTTAGCGAGGGCAAAGATCGGCATGATGAGGTGTTTGATCCAAGGCACCAGCGCATGCTCAAAGCGCAACATGGGCGACTCCGCATACTGACAATCGGTCGCCAGCAAACTCAGGGCCGAACTGCGAGTCGCACTCGCCCGAATGGTATCCCCGTCTTCATCAGCCTGCCGAAATTCATCCAGCAGGCAGTCACTCCGCTCAAGGAACGCTGTCGGATCGATCCGCTGGCGCGCCGGAATCGTCAGGGCCAGGAGCACCCCGGCCACGGTGGCGTGGATCCCTGATTGCAAAAAGGCGAGCCACATCGCCAGGCCGAGAACGACATAAACCAAGGGATGCCGGGCCCCGATTCGGTTGGCCACAATGAGAGCGACGAAAAAAGTCCCCGCAAAAGCGAGGCTGAGCCAGGAAATCTGCGCGGTGTAGAAGAAGGCGATAACCAAGACCGCTCCGATATCGTCGGCGATGGCGAGGGCGGCGAGAAAAACCTTGAGTGAAGTGGGGACGCGATCGCCGAGGAGCGCGAGCACGCCAAGCGCGAAAGCGATGTCGGTCGCCATTGGGACTCCCCATCCAGCCGCTCCCGGTCCGGTCGGGTTGAAGATGAAATAAAAGCCCGCCGGCACTACCATGCCGCCGAGTGCGGCCACGATCGGAAGTGCAGCTTTTTGCAGGGAAGCCAGCTCGCCGACGAGGGCTTCGCGTTTGATCTCGAGGCCGACGAGGAGGAAGAAAATCGCCATCAACCCGTCGTTGATCCAGAAGTGCAGTTCCTCCGAGAGCTGGCGGCCGGCAAAACCGAAGGTGAGTTTGGTATGCCAGAGACTCAAATAGCTGGCCGCCCAGGGCGAGTTAGCCCAGATAAGCGCCGCCAGCGTGCAAGCGATGAGGAGAATCCCGCCCGACGCTTCCAGGCGGGCGAATTCCTGGAAAGGCTTGGCCAATCGCTCGATCGGCGTCTCGCCGGGCAAGGGCAATGGTTTTTTCATTTCATCCAGTTATCGTTAGGCCAGGTCAGGGCCGAAGAGCAACCACTCTTATTCAGCGCTTGCGAGCGGCACGGGTCAACGAAATCTCTTTGTCGCACAGGCCGGGACAGAAAATTCCTGTCCGGCCGGGGAAAAAATTTGGCAAGCGCATGCTGGCGGCGAATAGTGCGGCCTTCGGGCCGTAGCACAGCTTGGTAGTGCGCTTGAATGGGGTTCAAGAGGTCGCGAGTTCGAATCTCGCCGGCCCGATACTCTCACCCGCAGGCCTTGACCGGGGCCGGATCTCTCCGCCGCACACCCTCTCGTTTCTCCCTGCTCTTCGCTGCGCGCGAGAAAAATTCTAAGGGCAGGACAGTCCCGCGGCGCAGAAATAGCTCTAACGATTTTATCAGCTTCGATTTCATAAACCGTTGTCATGTCGTCACTACGAGATCGCTCCGCCCTGTCTAACGCTTCACTCACCGCCCCGTTGCTCGGCGTAGCCCTCATGCTCGTCGCCTATGTTCTCGGCAGCGGTTGGCGTTCTTCCACAGGCGAAAATAATACCGCGAGCGAGTTGGCGATTACCACGCTACTTATGATCGGTGGCGCTTCGCTAATTTTTCTCGTCGCTCGTTCTAGCCCGCCGCGCCAGCTTCTGGGCTCCCTTGGGGAAACGGCCGCTCCCGTCGCTGAAAAGGCCGAGCTTGAAGGCGCTGAGGCTGCCCAGGCGCGCCTTGCCGCCATCCTCGAGGCCACACCCGACCTGGTGGTGAGCGCCGCCCCGGATGGCGTCGCCTTCTATCTCAATCGAGCCGGACGCGAGACTTTTGGGTTCCGCGAGGACGAAGAACTTTCGGGGAAGAAACTTTCCGATTTCCATCCTGATTGGGCTGCCGAAATCATCTTGAAAGAAGCATTGCCCGCCGCGATGCGACATGGCTCCTGGTCGGGCGAGGTCGCGATAAAAAACAGGATCGGCCAGGAAATCGGTGTCTCCCTCGTCCTCATCGCCCACCAGGAGGCAGGCGGTTCTTTGCGCTATTTCTCGACCATCATGCGCGACATGACGGAGCGGCGTCGCTCCGATGAACAACTCCGCGATTCGCAGCAGCGCCTGGTGGAAACTTCCCGCCTTGCTGGGATGGCGGAGGTTGCGACCGGAGTGCTGCACAACGTCGGAAATGTCCTCAACAGTGTAAATGTCTCCGCCTCCCTCGTGGTGGAAAAATTGCGCCGTTCGAAGGCGCCCAAAGTAGGCAAGGCAGCTGCGCTCCTCACCGAGCGCAACGGCGATCTCGCCGCTTACCTGACCGACGACGAGAACGGAAAGAAACTTCCCGGATATCTCGCCCGGCTGGGCGAGTACCTGGTCGCCGAAAACACCGCCATCCTGAGCGAGGTCGATCAACTCAGCCGCAACATTGAGCACATCAAGGAAGTCGTCGCCATGCAACAGGCGTACGCCAAGGTGAGCGGCGCTCTGGAAGATTTACCGGTTGAACAACTGGTGGGCGACGCAATCGCGATGAACACCGGCGCTTTCGAACGCCACGGGGTGGTCGTGCAAAAACATTTCTCGGAGGTGCCGCTGGTGCGGGTGGATCGACACAAGGTTTTGCAGATTCTCATCAACCTGATTCGCAACGCCAAGTACGCGCTCGACGATGTGCAGCGGCTGGATAAGCGGATCACCCTCTCCATCTCGGCGGTGGACGAAAAAGAAGTGCGCGTCGTAGTGGCCGACAACGGCGTTGGCATTTCACCGGAGAACCTGGACAAGATCTTCTCGCATGGCTTTACCACTCGCCCGGATGGGCACGGTTTCGGGCTGCATAGCGGCGCCCTGGCCGCGCACTCGATGGGCGGCTCGCTCTCTGTCGCCAGTCTCGGGGTCAACCGCGGCGCCACCTTTACCCTCCAGCTTCCGATCGCCCCACCGAATTCTTTGCACACATGAATACTCCATCAATCCTCGAACCAGAAAACAGACGCATCCTGATTGTCGACGACAACGCGGCAATCCATCAGGATTTCCGCAAAATTCTCGGCCCGGCCGACGTCGAATTGGCAGAGGAACTCGACGCGACCGAAATCGCGCTCTTTGGCGATTCGCCCGAGATATCGCGCGCCTGCAATTTTGAAATCGACTCTGCCTTCCAGGGCCGCGAGGGCCTCGATAAAGTGCGCACGGCGGTGGCCGAAGGCAGACCTTACGCGGTCGCATTCATTGATGTGCGGATGCCGCCCGGTTGGGATGGGATCGAGACCATCGGTCACATCTGGCAGGAGTTTCCCGATCTGCAGGTCGTCATCTGCACCGCCTACTCGGACTATTCCTGGGATGAGATTACCAAGGCAGTCGGCAACACTGATCACGTGCTGGTGCTCAAGAAGCCTTTCGACAACATCGAGGTATTGCAAATGGCGCACGCCCTCGCGAAAAAATGGCAGCTCACCCAGATCGCGAATCGACAGATGGCCGAACTCGATGCGCTTGTCTCGCAGCGCACGGCCGAGTTGCGCACCGTCAACTCGCGGCTCGCCGGCGAAGTAGCCGAACGCACGGTCGCCGCGGAGTTGTTGCGCTGTTCTGAAGAGCGATTCTCAAAAGCCTTTCACGGCAGCCCCATCCCGATGGCCATCCAACGCACCGAGCGAGCGGGATTTCTCGATGCCAACCAGAGTTTCCTGGAACTCCTCGGCACCAGCCGCGAAAACGCTCTCGCCGGCACTCAGCCCTTCTGGCTGGAGGAAGCAACAGCCAGTGAACTCGATCGCGAACTCGAGACCTCACGTTCAGTTCGCAATTTCCTCGCCGCCATCCGTACCCAAACCGGCGAGCTGCGCGAGGTAGTCGTGGCCGCGGAAAAGATGGAGCTCGGCGGCGCTCCCTATATCCTCCTCATCCTCCAGGACGTGACCGAACAAACGCGGCTCGAAAACGAACTGCGCCAGTCGCAAAAACTGGAAGCGGTCGGCCGCCTCGCCGCCGGGGTGGCGCACGATTTCAATAACATCCTCACCGTCATCCTCGGCAATACCGCCCTGCAATTGCGCAATCCGAGCCTGGATGAAAAACTCACCGCCTCCCTCCAGCAAGTGGCCCAGGCAGCGGAACGCGCCACTGCCTTGACCAGGCAGCTTCTCGCTTACAGCCGCAAACAAATCATCCAGCGCCGACCACTCGCGCTCAGCGAGACTCTCGCGCAAACCGTCGCCATGTTGCGTCGCGTGATCGGCGAGCACATTGCGCTCGATCTGCAGCCGGCGGCCGATCTGCCACCCATTTTTGCCGATTCGAGCAGTGTCGAGCAGGTCATTATGAATCTCGTGCTCAACTCCCGCGACGCGATGTCCGCCGGAGGCGGTTCGATAAAACTCACCGCCGCCTTGGTGGAAATCGATTCTTTCCATTGCCGACGGCACGCCGACGCTCAAATGGGCAACTTCGTCTGTCTGACGGTGGAAGACACCGGCCACGGCATGGACCCGATCACGATGGACCGGATGTTCGAGCCCTTCTTTACCACCAAGGAAGTCGGGCAAGGCACTGGAATGGGGCTGGCGACCGTTTACGGAGTGCTCAAGCAGCACGGTGGCTGGGTTGAAGTCGAAAGTGAGATCGACCGGGGCACGACGATTCGCAGCTACTTCCCGTTAAGCAACGAGAACGCCGTCGCCGACTTGGCTCCGCCGGAGCCGGAGCTCGCGAAAATTATCAGCCCAAATGGCGCCACCATCCTGGTGGTGGAAGATGAGGACATGCTGCGCGAATTCGTTTCCGACGCCCTCGGCGAACTCGGCTACAGCGTGCTCAGCGCCGCCAATGGCCGGGCCGCACTCGACGTCTGGGCCGATCATCGCGACAAAATCGATCTTCTTTTGACCGATGTGGTCATGCCCGAGTCGATCTCCGGGCGCCAGCTCGCGCAAACCATGACCGTGGAAAAACCCGACCTTAAAGTCATCTTCACCAGCGGCTATAGCGCGGAGCTCCTCGGAGAGGAATTCGAGCAGGAAACCGAACACGGATTTCTCGCCAAGCCTTATCTCCCCGATCGTCTCGCATCGACCGTGGCTGCGCACCTGCAGCGTCAGCCGGTGGGTCTGAACTGATTCCTTTCCCGTAATTGCAGGCCGGGGCCATCCGCCTTAACCTCCGCGCCTATGTTGAGCGCCGGAATCGTGGGTCTGCCTAACGTTGGCAAGTCGACCCTCTTCAATGCCGTCACCCGCACCCAGCAAGGCGCAGGCGGCCAATTATCCTTTCTGCACGATCGATCCCAATCTCGGGGTCGTGACCGTGCCCGACCCGCGGCTCGAGGTGCTCTCCAAACTCTCGCACTCGCAGAAAATCATTCCGGCAGCGATCGAGTTCGTCGATATCGCAGGGCTGGTGAAAGGCGCGAGCGCGGGCGAAGGGCTCGGCAACCAATTCCTCAGCCACATCCGCGAAGTGAACGCGATCGTGCAGGTCGTGCGCTGTTTCGAAAGCGGCGACATCCATCATGTCAGCGGCTCGATCGATCCGGTGCGCGACATCGAGGTGATCAACACCGAGCTGATCCTGGCCGATCTCGCTTCTCTTCAGAAACGCCGCGACCGCTTGCAAAAAGAAGTGCGGGCCGGCTCCAAGACGGCCAAGGCCGAAACCGCCGTGATCGAAAAACTGCTCCCCCATCTCGATTCCGGGAAACCGGCCATCACCCTCGAGCTGGCCGACGAGGAAAAAATCACCGCGCGCGAATTCTTCCTTCTCACCTCCAAGCCGACCCTTTTCGCCTGTAACGTCGGGGAGAGCGATCTCGCCGCCATCGCCCAGCACGACGAGACGAACGCCGGCCTGGCCAGCACGTGCGCGCGGTCGCAGGAATACGCCAAGCAATCATTTCGCGACCGAAGCCGTCGTCATCAGCGCGCAGATCGAGAGTGAACTGGTCGATCTGGCGGAGGCGGAAGCGGCCGAATATCTGCGCGACCTCGGAGTGGAAGAGCAGCGGCGTCGGCGCGCTCATCCGCGCGGTTTATCATCTCCTCGGACTGCGCACTTACCTGACGACCGGCGAAAAAGAAACGCGCGCCTGGACGATCCACGAAGGCGACAAGGCCCCCGCCGCCGCCGGGGTTATCCACTCCGATTTCGAGCGCGGTTTCATCGCCGCGGAGACGGTGCACTTCGACGATCTGGTGTCGTTAGGCTCGTTCGCCAAAGCGCGCGAAGCGGGCAAACTGCGCATCGAAGGCAAGGAATACGTCGTCAAGGATGGCGACGTAGTGGAGTTCCGCTTCAACGTCTAAACGGAGCGAAACTCAGGACAAGGCGAACGTAGGTGCAGTCCACATCGAGCGAAGATCTACAATTTCCTGCCTTCCTGCTTTCCTGATTCAATCCTCCCCTTCCGGCCTTGAGGTGGATCCCTACTCTCCGAAGTAGAGAATCCGGCCACACTGCTCGCAGCTCACGATCTCGCGCCCGCCTTTTACCCGGACCGACGTCGCGGTCGTCACTTTCATGTGGCAACCGGTGCAAACTTCGTGTTCCAGCGCCACCACTGCGGCGTCGCCTTTGCTCGCGAAAAGCCGGTTAAAAAGATCGAGTAAATCTTCATCCACTTTCGCGGCCAGATCCTCCCGTTCCTTCTTCAACTCCTCCAGTCGCGCCGTTAGCGTCGCCTGTTTTGAATCCAGATTCTCGACTTGCCGGGCGATCGATCCCTTCGCGGTCGCGGCCTTTCCCTCTTCCTCGGAGATTTGCGCCTTGAGCTGGTCGGCCTTCTCCATCAACTCCAGCTCCTGGTCTTCGAGGCCGCTGATCTCCGTCTGGTAACGCTCGATCTCGCGCCCCATCGCGGAGAACTCGTCGTTCTTGCGCGTCTCGTACTGCTGCGTCTTCAGCCGGGCGATGCTTCCCTCGCGCGTGCCGACGTCGAGCTCGAGCTTTTTCTTATCCATCTCGACATGCCGCGCGCGATCCTTCACCGCTTCCAGGTTGGCGGACGCTGCCGCCACTTGTGCGTCGAGCGATTTGCGCTCCAGCGGAATACTTCTCAGCTCCGCCTCAACCTGCCGAATTTTCTGAGCACGGTCCTGCAGAATGAGGAGCTGCTCCAATTCGACTTGCACGCGCGCATGTTAGGAGCGCGCGGGGGCGGCGTCAATTCTGGCGATAGTGAAGCGGTCGCTCCGCCTGCTTATCCGCGTAACGAAACTGGGCAGGCGGAGCGCCCGCCCTACAATCGCCCAAGCACGATGCAGGCGTTAATTCCGCCGAAACCGAAAGAGTTGCTCAGCACATAATCGATCTTCGCCTCGCGCCCGTGCTGCGGCACGACATCGAGATCGCAGGCCGGATCGGGATTTTCCCAGTTTAAAGTCGGCGGCACCCAGCCGCGATCGATCGCCAGCGCGCAGAGCGCCGCCTCGATCGCGCCGGTCGCGCCTAGCGGATGCCCGGTGTAGGCCTTCGTCCCGCTGACCGGTATTTGGCGGGCATGCGCCCCGAAGACCTGCTTGATCGCCATCGTCTCGGTGCTGTCGTTGAGCTGGGTCGAGCTGGCGTGCGCGTTGATGTAATCGATCTGCTCCGGCGCGAGCCGGGCGTCGGCCAGGGTCTCGCGCATGGCGCGAATGCAGGACTCGCCGCTCGGCAGCGGCGAAGTCATGTGAAAGGCGTCGTTGTTCAAACTGTAGCCGAGCACTTCGGCGTAGATGTGCGCGCCGCGCGCCCGCGCGTGCTCCAGTTCCTCGACCACGAGCGACGCCGCGCCTTCGCCCATGACGAAGCCGTCGCGCAAGCGATCGAACGGCCGGCAGGCACACGTCCGGATCTCCGTCCACTGGCTCATCGTCTTGATAAACGCGAAGGCGCCAAAAGTGAGCTGGCTGAGCGGCGATTCCGCGCCGCCGGCGATGATCACATCGGCAAAATCGTCCCGGATGTAGCGGAGCGCTTCGCCGACCGCGATCGTGCCGCTGGCGCAGCTGTTTGAGTTCGTCGTGCCCGCGCCGCGGAAGCCGAATTCGATCGCGATGTTGGTATGCGCGGAGCCGCCGAAGACCTGGAGCGCGAGCGTCTGGTTCACCGCCGCGGCGTTCCTTTCTTCAGGAAATGGGCGTGCTCGGACTCCGCGTTCGCGATTCCGCCCAGCGCGGTGCCGAAGCTGACCCCGATGCGATGCTGCGGCTCCTCGCGCGACCAGGTGATGCCCGCGTCTTCGAGCGCCAGCTTGGCCGAGGCGACCGAGAACTGCGCGTAACGATCGAGCCGCTTGAGCCGATGCGGCGGGAAAAAATCCTCCGGCTTTCCACTCGGGATCTCGCCGCGCAGTGCGCGTTGAAGATCGAGCTATCGAAGCTCGTCACCCGGCGGATCGCCGCTCTTCTCCGCGCGCAAACCATTCCAGAAATCCTCCCGCCCGATTCCGATCGCCGGTGATCGGCCCGAGGCCGGTGATGACGGCGCGTCGCTTGCTCTGAGCCATGAAATAAAGCCTCGTTAGGCGGCGCGCGACTGCGCCGCGACCGTCGGCTGGCCTTCCAGATGCGCCTTCATCGCGCGCAGCGTCTGATTGGCCACATGATCGATGAAAAAGCCGCCGATGATCCGGTCGGCGATCGGCGCCAGCGTCGGCACCCGAAAGCGCAGGACGTGCATGATCTCCACCAGCACCCCGGCCGGCGTTTCCTTAAACGTCCAGATCACCTTCATCCCGCGCGTGAACGCCTTCAGATGGAGGAAGCGCAGTTCCATCCGCTCGCGATCGACCACAAATTCCGAGGTCCAGGTGATTGGAATGCCGGAGCGACGCGCCGCCATCTCCACCACCACGTGATCGCGCAGGCGTTCGATGAAACGGATGTAGCGGTAGTGGGGCAAAATGCGGGGCCAATTGCGCGAGGTCCGCCGCCGTCTCAAAGATGGCGCTTGCGAGCGCCTGGATGATGATGGAATTTCCGGTCTGCATGAAGCGGGTAGAAAAAGGGAGCGTTCAGGATAAGCTGCGGGAACCCCCGCGCAATAATGGACGAGAGTATGGCCCTGGAAATTCGTAACAAATGTGAAAGGTGCGAGCGCCCGCTCGCCCCCGCCGACGAAGCCTACATTTGCAGTTTCGAATGCACGTATTGCCCGGGGTGCCGGGCGGAGTTGCTCTCGACCTGCCCGAATTGCACCGGCGAACTGGTGCGAAGACCGCGCCCCGCTTGCTAGGCCTGAACGGTTCTTGCCCAGTTGCGGCGCCGATTCAATAGCGCAGCCGGTATTGGAGGAAGCATTCTTCGCCGACGGTGCGCAGCTCTTCGAGCTGGCAGCGGACGCTGCCTCCGCGCAGAAAATCGGCGCCACGGCCGGTGAGGGTGGGCGCGGTTTTCCCGCCGAAGATGTGGGGAGCGACGGTCAGGTTGAGCCGGTCGACCAGCCTCAGCTCGAGCAGACTGCGGAACAACTCCGCACCGCCTTCACAGGCGACCAAGCGGACGTCGTACTCGCTCCGCATCACTCGCAGCATGCGGGCCAGATCGACCCGGCGGGTGTCGCTCAACCGCAGGGTGGCTTTTTCGCGCAAGGCGACCTGGTATTTCCGCGGCATCCGGGTGGTGGAGAAGATAACGATGCGGGAGAAGTCGCTTTGGAAAATATTGAGGTCGGGATCGATGCGGCCTTCGTTTGACACGATGACGCGGATGGGCCAGGGCGCCTGGCCGCGTGCTTCCCGCTCGGCCCGCATGGTAGGGTCGGGCAGGCCGAGGCGGACGTTGTCTTTCACGAGGGTGCTGCGGCCAATGAGGACGGCATCGCCTAACGAACGCTGGCGGAGGAGGTGGCGCTTGTCTTCGCGCGAGGTGAAATCGACCGGGGAAAAAGACCGGGTGGTGATTTTGCCATCCATCGTCATGGCAAAGGTGGCGGCGACCTGCGGGCGCGGCGGCGGACGTTTGCGTTTGGGACGCGGGCTTACTCGCCTTCGGTGATCTCATGCTCCAGCGTCGCGACTTCCTTGCGCATCTCACTCAGCCTCACGTGGCCGGTTTGGCCGCTCGGTTTGTAGAGGAAATAAACGATCCCGCCCGGCGCACAGCAGACGAGCATGACGAGGAAACTCATCGAGCCGATCAGGACGGCGACTGCTTCGGGCACGCCACAGAGACCGTGGAGCATGATCTGGAAGATCTTTTCGCGCAGGCCGACGCCGGCGAAGCTAATCGGCAGCGACGAGATGGTGCGCTCGATCGGCATAATGGCGAAGAAATCGATCACCGCGACCTTGGCCGCGAAGGCGTAGGCGACGCAGAGGAAAGTGGCGAAGGTGGCGAGATGGGCGACGATCGAGGCGCCAAAAGCCGCGAGAGTGGCGCGCCAATGGTGCGCGTAGAGATGATAGGAGGCGGAGAGCTCGATAATCTTCTCGCGCCCGGGAAAGCGGGCCGGCAGTTGGTGGGCGAGGTTAAAACCGCTCACTACAAACGAGGTTACGAGCATGAGGACAGCACTGCCCAGGATGGCGACAAGAATCCAGACGAGGTGACGGGTTTCCTGGAGCTGGGTGAGCCAGTGGTAACGCAGGCCAATCAGAACGCCGGTAATGAAGATGAGGGCGACCAGCCCGACCATGCGATCGAAGACCACGGCGAGGAGCGCGCCAGTCGCTTTGCCGGGAGTTTCCTTGAGCAGAAGATAGCTCTTCATGATGTCGCCCCCGGTGCCGCCGGGCAGGAACTGGTTGTAGAACATCCCGATGATGAAGAGACCCGAAACGCGCGGCAGGGAGAGATGAATCTTTTGCACCTTGAGCAGGATCCACCAGCGGATGGCAGCGGAAAATTCGACAACCAAATAAAAAAGAATCGCCGCCACGATCCACCGGTAGTCAGCAGCACGGAGGGCGACCGCCATCTGGGCGCGCTTGTGGGGATCGTGAAAAACCCAGAAGAGGACCGCCACGGTGACAGCAATCTGGAGGACGGTGGCGAGGATCTTTTTCATTCGCCGAAGCGCTCTTTCCAGGTGTTGACGGATTTGCGGATGTCCTCGGCGGTCTTGCGCGGACTCATTTCCCAGACAAACAAGCAGGTCGCGGGCAGAAGCGGAACCAGTTTCTCCAGACTCGACACTGCCGGCAAAGGGCGGCTGGTGATCCTGGGCCGGCCAAATGCAATCCTGAACATGGCAGCCTAACGTTCGCGGCCCGATCGCACGCAGCCACTCCTCGTGGTCGACGAAGCCAAGGTTGTCCTTGATCTGGAGGTGCCCGAAGTCGTGCCAGTAGCCGACCTGCGGCGAATTGAGCTCGTCGAGCAGAGCGGGAATTTCGCGCTCGCTCGGGATTTCCTCGTAGCCGCGCCGGCCTTCGACCCCGAGCCGGATATTTTTAGCGGCGGCGTGCTCGACGATCGGCTTGAGGCATTCCTTCACGTTGGCAAGATAGGCGGGCGCGGCGGCTTCGCGTTTCGCGACCGCGTCGACCTTTCGGCGCACATACTTTCTCGAATACATCTCGCCGGCTTTGGCCAGCGCAATTAACGGGTCGGTCACCGGCCTGATCGGCACCCGACCGAGATGGAGGACGACGAACGGCGCATCGAGGCGGGCGGCGAAGTCGATCGTCTGGAGGGTCTGCTTGACCGCGCGCTGACGTTCCGCGCCGGAGGCGCTCGAGAATTGATAGCAATCGGGCGACGCGCCCATGACTTCGACCGGGAGCGGACAGAAATTATGCAGGCTGCTGAAGCGGACTTCGCCCGCGTCGAACATCTTTTGAATTCCCGGCATGAGGGAAATGCGGATGCCATGCCCGAGCTCGATCAGCTCGAAACCGAGTTTGCTCCTTGATCTCGCGCAGCATCGCGTCGCCGGCGGTGTGGCGGCTCGAGTTCCAACAGGTGGAGAAGGAGAGCATCGCTTTTTTGCCTAACGACGTCTAGACGACCGCCGCAACCTCGGGCGTGGCGGCGTTATCGATTGTCGGGGTTTCATTCAGGGCATTGCCAATCCGGCTCAAAATGAAAACCGTCAAGATACCGTAACCAATCGCGGAAACCGCCAATGCGGTGCGCATCCCGATGGCGTCCGCGAGGCTGGTAATGCCGAGGCCCGCCACCGGCATGAGGCCGAAGAAGCTCAGGCCCATCACGGCCGAGACACGTCCGCGCAAATAAGCCGGCGCCCGCTCCTGCACGATGGTGTTGGAAAGGCCGAAAATGAGCGACAAGCCAAACGAAATCACGACCAGGGAAGCGGCCGCGAAAGTAAAGGCATTCACTCGGCTGAGCGCGTAAACAGAGATGGAGACGGAGAGCGCGCTGACCAGCATCCCGAGCAACCGGCGCGGGCGTGGAATGGAAACCAGCGCGACCGCTCCGACTACCGAACCGGCAGCGGACGCCGCCATCAAATAGCCGAGATAGGCGGGACCGAAGTGCAGGACATCGCGCACGTAGAGCGGCATCATCACCGAGACGGTGGGGAAAATGAAGATCGTCATAGAGGCGATCATCCCGACCATGGCGAGGCTCGGTTTGTCGGCCCGGACGTAGCGAAAACCGTCTTTGATCCCGCTGGCGCGCTTTTCCTCCTCTTCCTTGCTCCCGAGCGGGCGCGGCGGGAGGGAGACGAGGGCAATGATGAAAGCGATGAAGGTAAAGGCGTTGGCGAAAAAAGCCGTGGCCGCTCCCCAAATCCCGACCACGATCCCCGCGACCGATGGACCGACCAGGCGCGACGCAGTGGAAAACGGCGCGATCCAAGGCAACGGCGGCGGCAATTTCCTCGCGCTTGACCAGTTCCGGCACGAGCGCGGAGAGGGCCGGGTGTTCAAAGGCAAAGGCAATGCCTAACACTCCCGCGACGGTGATGATGTGCCAGATCTGGATGCGCCCGCTAAAAATGAGAAAGCCGATCGTCAGCGCCAGTGCAATCTGCACCACCTGGGTCCAGATGAGAATCCGGCGTTTATCGAAGCGATCCGCAACCGAGCCGCCGAACATGGTGAGGAAAATCATGGGCAGGCCGGCGGCGAAATTCACCATCCCGAGCATGATCGCCTTGTTCGTGAGCGTGCTCATGACCCAGCCCTGGGCCATGATCTGCATCCACGTGCCGGTATCGGAGATGCAGGTGCCGATGAGATAGCGGCGGAAGGCGCCCGGGCGTAACAACGCCAGAGTCTCGCGTCCCCATGGTTTGGCTCCTGCGCTCATCGGACGAAACAGATAAGCGGTGAAGAAGGGAGCCGCAACGCAGCCCCGCGCCCAGCACTGGCTCGCGCCTCCGGCCGAAACGATGCGTGTTTTCGCTGCGCGAAGGGTGAAGATCGCCGACTACTCGCGCTCGTCGATCGGCAGGACCTTCTTGCCGACCGGCTCGCCGACGTATTCGCTGAGCGGACGGTAAAGCCGATTATCCTCGAGCTGCTCGAGGACATGGGCGCACCAGCCGGAGCAGCGAGCAATCGCGAAGACCGGGGTGAAGAGGTCGGTTGGAATGCCTAACGAGTAGTAAACCGTGGCGGAATAGAAGTCGACGTTCGCGTTCAGGTTCTTCTTTTCCTTCATCAACTTCGCGATCCGCTCCGACATGTTGATCCACTTCGGGTCGCCCAGTTTCTGGCTCAGCTTGACCGCCATCTTCTGCAGATGCGGCGCGCGCGGGTCGAGCGTCTTATACACGCGATGCCCGATGCCCATGATCTTCTTCTTCTCCGCAAGCTGTTGTTCGATGTAGGCGTCGACCTTGTCTTCGCTCCCAATTTCCTCCAGCATCTGGATGACGCCTTCGTTGGCCCCGCCGTGGAGCGGGCCTTTGAGAGTTCCAATCGCGGAAGTGATCGCGGAGTAAATGTCACTCAGGGTCGCAATCGTGACGCGGGCGCTGAAAGTCGAGGCGTTCATCCCGTGATCGGCGTGCAAGACGAAGGCCACATCGAGGGTATCGGCGGCTTCCTGCGAGGGCGCTTCGCCACTCATCAGATAAAGGAAATGGGCCGCCTCTCCCAGGTCGTCGCGCACCGGTGGCAGATCCTTGCCCTGCCGCGCGCGGTGAAAATAGGCCGCGATCACACCGATCTTGGCGGTGATGCTGCGGGCTCGCGCCTTGATTTCGTCGGGGTCGCCTCCTTATCCAGTTTCTCGTCGTAAAGCCCGAGCATCGAAACCGCTGTCCGGATGACGTCCATCGGACCAGCATTCTTCGGGGCGTTCTTCAGAAAATCGATCACGCCCTGCGGTAACTCGCCGCTGCGAGCGCAAAGTTTCGCGGCAGCTTTCAAGCTCGGCTGCGGTTCGGCAGTTTATTGTTCCAGAGCAGGAAGACCACTTCCTCGTAGCTGACCTTGCCGGCCAGCTCGTTGATGTCATAGCCCGCAGTAGATCGAGTTGACCTTTATCCCCGACCACGGCGCTCAACCGGGTGGAGTTGGCGATGATTCCTTCGAGTCCTTTTGCTGTAACGGGCATCGGCTTATTTGCGTCCTTTCATCTGCTTGATCAACGTGTCCGCCATCGTAGCCGGCGTCTCGGCAACCGCAATCCCGGCGGCCTTCAGCGCCTCGATTTTTCCTGCCGCCGTCCCTTTTCCGCCCGAGACGATCGCGCCGGCATGACCCATCCGGCGTCCGGGGGGGCAGTCGCCCCGGCGATAAAAGCCGCGACCGGCTTTTGGCAATTGTCCTTGATCCAGGCGGCCGCTTCTTCTTCCGCGCGAGCCGCCGATTTCGCCGATCAAAATCATCGCATCGGTCTTCGGATCGTCATTGAAAAGTTTCACCGCATCGAGATGCGACATGCCATTGATCGGATCGCCGCCGATGCCGATGCAGGTCGATTGGCCGTAACCGCGCGAGGTCAACTGCCAGACCGCTTCATAGGTAAGCGTGCCGCTGCGCGAGATGACGCCGACATTGCCTGGTTTGTGAATGTAACCGGGCATGATGCCGATTTTGCATTCGCCCGGCGTGATGATGCCGGGACAATTCGGGTCCGATCAGGCGCGATTCTTTGCCGAGCCATCTGCCGCTTTTACCCGCATCATGTCGATGACTGGAATGCCTTCGGTGATGCAAATGACCAGCTCGACCCCGGCATTGACCGCTTCCAGAATTCCGTCCGCGGCCCCCGCGGCCGGCACGAAAATTACCGAGACGTCGCAGCCCGTTTCCTGGCGCGCTTCCCAGACGGTGTCGAAGACCGGCACCTTGTCGTCGAACTTCTGCCCGCCCTTACCCGGGGTGACGCCAGCGACGACATTGGTCCCGTAGTCCATGCACTGTCTGCGCATGGAATCCGCCGGCACTGCCGGTGATCCCCTGCACGCAGAGACGGGTGTTTTTGTCGACCAGGACGGACATAATCGTTAGGCAGTTTTGCGCTTGATGCACGAGCAGTTTGTTTCCGTCCGGATCGCGGAACTGCGCCATCCAACAAACCGGCGTCTCGATCTTATCCATCTCGAAAGTCACGCCGCGCTCCTTTAGCTTCGCGATCGTCGCATCGATGTCGTCCACTTCGAAGGCGACCGAGGTGCCGTCGCGCGAAGGTTTCCAATCCGGGTGGCAGCCCGACCCCGATCGTCGTCGCACCGACCTCGTATTCCACCCACGACCCTTCCATCGCGGTCGGGCCCGGCTTCAACTCCAGACGTCTCCTCGTAAAATTTTCGCGCGCGCGCGTGATCGGTCACGGCGATCGGCAACAAATGCAACTTCCTTGATCATGATGCAACTCCCATTTCTTCGTCAGTTTTCAATTTGTGGATGATCAATTTGTTCCCATCGGGATCCTGCAGCACTGCCATCCGACAAACTGGCGAATCGACTTCATCGAAGGTGACCTCGCGCTCCTTCAGGCGCGCCATCGCGTCCTCCAGATTTTCCACTTCCAATGCCGCGCTCGTCCCTTCGATCCGACGGTTTCCATTGGTCACCGATGCACGCGATCGCCAGCGTGCCCGACCCGATCGGATACTCCAGTCCACATTTCGCTCGTCATCGCGGGATCGGGCTGCAACCCGAGCACGCCTTCGTAAAATTCGCGGGCTCGTTTCATGTCCGTCACCGGGATGCCGACAAAGGCGATAGCCTTAACTTTCATTTTCCTTCCGCTGCTTCGACCACTTTCTGCGCGGCGTCGGCCAGATCGTCCGCGGCGATGACCGCGAGACCGACTTGCCGCGATCAACTTTTTGCCGGCGTCGACATTTGTCCCTTCCAGCCTAACGACCAACGGCACCGGCAACTTGACTGCTTTGACCGCGTTGATGATGCCCTGCGCGATCACGTCGCATTTCATGATCCCGCCGAAAATGTTGACCAGGATCGCCTTCACGTTTTCGTCCGAAACGAGAAGCTTGAAAGCCTCCGTCACCTGCTCCTCAGTCGCGCCGCCACCGACATCGAGAAAATTGGCCGGTTTGCCGCCGTAAAACTTGATGATGTCCATCGTCGCCATGGCGAGGCCGGCGCCGTTCACCAGGCAGGCAATGTTGCCGTCGAGGCCGATGTAATTGAGCCCGTGCTTGGAGGCCTCAACTTCGCGCGGATCTTCCTCCGCGGTGTCGCGCATGGCGGCGATCTCGGGATGCCGATAAAGCGCGTTGTCGTCAAAATTGAATTTCGCGTCGAGCGCGAGGACTTCGCCCTTCTTCGTCACGACGAGCGGATTCACTTCCACCATCGAGCAATCCGACTCGATGAAGGTCCGATAAAGCGCATTGAAAAGTTTCGCCGCCGGTTTGATCTGGTCGGACTTGAAGCCGAGTTGCTTGGCCAATTTACGGGTCTGGAAAGGCTGCAACCCGGCGAGCGGATCGATCGGCTCGCGCATGATTTTCTCGGGCGATTTCTCAGCCACGGTTTCGATTTCGACCCCGCCTTCCGTGCTCGCGACGATCAGGGGCGCCGCCGTCGCGCGATCGAGCAGAACCGCAAAATAAATCTCCCGCTCGATATCGGCCGATTCGGCGACCAGCACCTTGTTCACGACCCGTCCAGCCGCGCCGGTCTGGTGCGTGACCAGGGTCTGGCCCAGCATCTTGCCGGCGACATCGCGCACTTCCGCAGGCGACTTAACCAGATGCACGCCGCCTTTGAAACCGTTCGCGAAGGTGCCTTTACCGCGGCCGCCCGCATGGACCTGCGCCTTCACCACCAGTTCGTCAGTCCCGAGATCGCGCGCGATTTTTTCCGCCTCCTCAGCGGTCGACGCGACCTTTCCACGGGTCGTGGCGGCGCCGAATTTTTCCAGCAGTTCCTTCGCTTGGTACTCGTGGATATTCATCTGTTTGGCGGGCGGGACAGACGTGCAATTAGCGCGCGAAGGGCAGACCGGCAACGGATTTTTCCCGGATCGGAGCTTGGTCATCCGCTGCACGGCGACAAAAGGTCCCGATCGAATCTGCTTGCCGATCGCGGCGGTTACCCGCTAACGAGCTGATTGTCGGACGGATAGCAAATTCGCGTGACTGAAACCGTTCCGGCTTAGAGGAACTTCCACAATGAAATTCAAACATCTGCTCGGTTCAATGCTGCTCGGTCTCGTTTGCTTCACCGCGCCACTTGGCGCCAGCACCCCGGAGGAGAAAGCATTTACGGACAAATACAAAGCTGCCTACGAGGCGAAAGACACGGCCACGCTGCATTCGCTTCTCTATACCGAGGGCGCAAACCCGATGGCGCTCAGTTTTTATAAAATGATGCTGGCGAACGATGCCGGGGAAAAAATCTCGAAAATCGAGCTGATCGATCTTACGCCCGAGGAGGCGAAGAAAGCCGGAGGCACCCAGGAGGGCCCGGGCGAAAGCAAAACGCGGATGCCACTCAAGCCGTTGAAAAAGTTGCGTGTCACGATCGAAAGCAAGGACGCCAACGGCAGCTCCTCGAGTACAAGCGAAAATTTCGTGGCGGAGAAAGACGGAAAGCTCGTCATCCCGGTGCCGGTGGACGCCAAGTAACGTTTTCCCCGCGCCGGGAAATCGCGCAAAAAAAACGCGCTCGCTCCGGCGGAACCGGAAGCGGCGCGTTTTCGCAAATTCAGAGGACCGCTATTTCTTAACGATCTCGGCGTTCTCGAGCATCGTCACGCCACCGTTGCTGGCCATCTTGCCTTTCAAGGTTACGGTTTTGCCGGCGAGCGGAGCGAGCTCATCGTTCATCGGCTTGTGTGCCCCGACGACGAGATAGGCTTTCCCCTCGCTCACGATGCCAACCGGGCCGCCGCCCTTGATGCATTTCTCACCACAACTGGCGTGCTTTTCACCCGTTGCATTGTGATCGATGTAGCACATCATATCGACGATTTCGCCGGTCACTTCCTTGTTCGCTGCGTCGGCTGATTTTTCGGTTTCCTCGGCCAGCGCCAGCGGGGCGGCGGCCAAAGCGGCGGTAAAGACGAGCGTCACCGCCAATTTCATAAACTTCGGAACTTTTTCGGTCGTTAAATACATAGGGTCAACTTCCCCCCTATGCGGGGGCCGGTCAATCGGGTTGAGGGAGCAGATAAGGGCGTCCGCTTTATCCTCAACTTTTCTCGATCAGCCGCGCGAATTCCCCGAAAAAGTAGCTCGCATCGTGCGGGCCGGGCGCAGCCTCGGGATGATACTGCACGCTGAAAATCGGCAACTCCCGATGCCGCATACCCTCGACCGTGCCGTCATTCAGGTTGACATGCGTCACTTCAACTTCGTTAGGCAACGATTCCGGATCGACCGCGAAACCGTGGTTTTGCGAGGTGATCGCTACCTTGCCGGTGGTGAGATCCTTGACCGGCTGGTTTCCACCGCGATGACCAAACTTGAGTTTGAAGGTGCGACCGCCGAACGCATAACCAAGCATCTGATGTCCTAGACAGATGCCGAAAATCGGCACCCGGCCCATCAGGTCGCGCACCGCCTGGTGCGCATAACCGAGGACCGATGGATCGCCCGGTCCGTTGGAAAGAAAAACACCTTCCGGCCGATGGGCGAGCGCTTCCTCCGCGGTCGTGGTGGCGGGCAGGACCGTGACTCCAAAACCATTCTGGCGCAGCCGGCGCAGGATGTTTTCCTTGATTCCGTAATCGTAGGCGACGATGCGGTGACGGATCGGCGGCAGGGTCGGGCTCCGGTGTCTTCCGTCCCCCAGGGCACGCTCGCCTGATCGTCCGGATCCCATTGGTAGGCCTGTGCGGCGCAGTTACCTCGCGCACGTAATCCATCCCGATGACTCCTTCGCCTTCGAGCGCACGGCGGACCGCTTCCTCGGCCGGAATCTTCTCGGTCGTTAGGCAAGCCTTCATCGCTCCGCGTGTGCGCAGATGGCGGGTCAGAGCGCGGGTATCGATCCCCTGCAGGCCCGGGATATTCCAGCGGCGCAAATATTCATCGAGCGAAATCTCCGAGCGCCAATTGCTCGCCGCTTCGCTCAATTCCTCAATCACAAATCCGCGCACATGCGGCGAACGGCTCTCGGCGTCGGCCTCGTTCGTCCCATAGTTGCCGATCAACGGGCAGGTCATGGCCACGATCTGACCGCGATAGGAGGGATCGGTCAGCACCTCCTGGTAGCCGGTCATCGAGGTGTTGAAGCAAATCTCGCCGAGGCACGTGCCGGTGGCACCAAAGGATTCGCCTCGGAAAAGCCGACCGTCCTCGAGCGCGAGCAGCGCTTGAATGGAAGGAGTGACGGGCGACGGCATCGCTTCGATGTAGCCGCCAAGGCTTCGTCCGTCAAAAAAAGAGCCCGGGTCGTGATCGACCCGAGCTCAAATTATTACCCCGCGCATGCCGTTTAGGTGGATCTCCCGTTCCCTTTTGGTAACGGGCGGGTGACCGTCGCGGGAGCGTCTGACTTCCAATGAAGGCATGCCATCTTCTCCTTGCGACCTAGCCCCCTTTGCTAACAACATCGGTCCGGGTATCACACCTGTAATCTCGAACACCGCAGGGTAAATTTTATCCCGAAAATATTCGGGACCGAAAGTTGTAGATAGAGAGCTGAAAGTAGACACGAAAAGGTCTTTGAACCTTCAACTCTCAAGCTACAACTCTCAGATTCTTCAAAGAACTACTCGCGCAGTTCCACTTCCAACTCGCTTTTCAATCGTGCGCGAATCCGGTCGTGGGCCGCACTTGCTTCGTCGGAAGTCAGTGTCCGATTTTTGTCCTGGTATGTCAACGAATAGGCGAGCGATTTCCGTCCCGCTCCGATCTGCGCGGCCGCTTTTCCATCGAAGAGATCGAACAACTCGATCGCGGCCAGGAGCGGTTCCTTCGTGCTTGTGACGGTGGCGAGAATTTTCTCGTGACTCAAACTGGTGGGCGCGATCAGAGCAATGTCGCGGCTGATCGCCGGGAAACGCTGCAGCTCGCTAAATTTCCGCGCGCCGGTGTTGGCTGCAAAATCGTTAGGCAAATCTACCTCGGCCACAAAGATCGGCGCGCTGGCCGTTGCCTGCCCGGAGACCAATTGCCCGCCGAAGCCGCAGACCCTTCCCGCCACCAAAACTTCTGTCGCCAGCGCGAATTCAGGGCCTTCGCTCCGCTGCAGCGAGACCTCCCCCAGCCCGGCCGCTGTCAGCGCGCCCTTGAGATCATAGAGATCTAGCAGGCGACCGTGCCCGCCACGCCAATGCGCGTGAGCGGTTGCCTCGCCGCAAAGGAGCAGAGTGAGCCGGCGGCTTTCCTCGCCGTTAGGCGGAAGGAAGACGCGGCCTACTTCGAAAAGCCGAACGCTTTTCGCGCCGGCACGCAGGTTGCGCTCGAGGCTCCCGAGCAATCCCGGAACCAGACTCGGCCGGAGCGCGACATGATCTTCGCTCAACGGATTGCGCAGCTCGACCGCCGCCCCGGCAAAACCCGTGCCTAACGTTTGTCGTCCGACCAGCGCCGAGGTGCGCGCTTCGATAAATCCGCGCGCCACCAGACGTTGCCGCAACTGCATTTCAAAATCGTAACGGCGATCCGCCGCCGAAACCGGCGTGAAGCGGCTCCGGTCCGCGCCGGGAATTTGGTTGATCCCGAAGACGCGCACGACTTCCTCGATCAAATCCACTTCGCGCCGCAGATCGGAGCGATAACTCGGGATGCGCCAGCTGGATTGTTCATCCGCTCCACCGAGTTTATGCAGGCCGAACCCTTCCAGAATACGATCCGCTTCCGCCGGTGGGACTGTTGCGCCGATCAATTCATTGCCGCGCGCATAACGAAGGCTGAAGCCGGCGGGGGGTGCCGGCAGCAGGCCCGCGGTCACGGTCTCATTCGCCGCTTGGCCGCCGGCGATCTCGCGAATCAACTGCGCCGCTCGTTCCGAAGCGCGCAAAACCATTCCGGGATCGACCCCGCGTTCGAAGCGATAACTCGCGTCGCTCGGCAAACTCAGCTCGCGCGCGGTCCGCCGAATACTGGCGGGCGAAAAGTAGGCGCTCTCGAGCAGCAGATGGCGCGTCGAATCGGTCACGCCGGTGTCCTCGCCGCCCATTATACCACCGATGGCGACCCCACGGGCGGTGTCGGCGATGAGCAGGTTCTTCGGCGAAAGGTTGTATGTGCGTCCGTCGAGAGCGAGGAATTTTTCGTCAGGCTTGGCCAGGCGGACGTTGATTCCGCCCTGCAGTTTGTCGGCATCGAAGGCGTGCAACGGCTGGCCCAGCTCCAGCATCACGAAATTGGTGATGTCGACGATGTTGTTGATCGCGCGCAGGCCAACCGCTTCGAGCTTGGCCCGCAGCCAATCGGGGCTGGTGCCGACGGCGATGTTTTCGATCCGGCGCGCGGAATAAAAAGGACACTCGTTAGGGGCGCTGATCTTGATCGTATCGCCCACGGTCGTAGTCGGCCCGGCGATCTCAAGCGGACGGAGAGTTTTTTGGGTTAAAGCGGCAATCTCACGGGCCATGCCATAGTGACTGAGCAGGTCGGCTCGGTTCGGCGTGATCTCGACATCGAGAATAGTGTCGTTAGGGAAAAGCTCCCTGATCGGCGCACCGATGCGCGCTTCCGGCGAAAGGATGAGGAGTCCGGCCGCATCTTCGGCCAGGCCGAGTTCCTTGGCACTGCAGAGCATGCCCTGCGATTCGACCCCGCGCAGCTTGCTCGCCTTGATCTTGAAATCGCCGGGCAATACCGCGCCCGGCCTTGCCAGCGGCACCTTGTCCCCAACTTTGTAATTCTTCGCCCCGCAAACGATCTGACGCGACTGACCGCTACCGTCGTCGACCTGGCAGACGCTGAGGCGATCGGCGTTTGGGTGCTGCTCGGAAGCGGTAATCTGCGCCACGACGACGTTCGGAAAATTGGCGCCCCGCTCTTCGATTCCTTCGATCTCGACGCCGGCGAGGGTGAGCAGCTCGGAGAGCTGCCCGACGTCGTTAGGCAACTCGACAAATTCGCCGAGCCAGTTCAGGGAAAATTTCATCGTCAGCGCGCTGCAAAAGCATTCCTCATCATGCGAATTGCCTTAAAAAACGGAGGTCGTTCTGTGCGAAGAGCCGGATGTCAGGGATCTCGAAGAGGATCATGGCGAGCCGATCCATGCCGAGACCAAAGGCGAATCCAGTCCATTTTTCCGGATCGTAGGCGGTGTCGCCGCGGGCGCGATTCACTTCTTCGTAAACCGCCGGGTGCACCATCCCGCAACCGCAGACCTCGATCCATTTCTCGCCGCTTTTCAGCGCTTTCGATTTCACATCGATCTCGAAGCTCGGCTCGGTGAAAGGAAAATAATGCGGCCGGAAACGGACGGCGGTGTCGGGTCCGAAAAGCTCGCGCAGGAAATATTCGAGCGTGCCTTTGAGGTCGGCGACGCTGACGCGTTTGTCGACGTAGAGACCCTCGATCTGGTGAAATTGCGCACTGTGGGTCGCGTCCACTTCGTCGCGCCGAAAGGCCGCGCCGGGCGCAATCACGCGGATCGGCGGCGGCGCGGATACCATGGTGCGGATCTGCACGGTCGAGGTGTGGGTGCGCAAGAGCCGTCCGTCGGGCAAAAAGAAAGTGTCCTGCTCATTGCGCGCCGGGTGATCGGGCGCGGTGTTGAGCGCATCGAAGCAATGCCATTCGTCCTCCACGTCCGGCCCTTCGGCGAGCGCGAAACCCATCCGGCGGAAGATGCCGATGGCGCGATCGAGCATCTGGGTGAGCGGATGGAGGGCACCGAGCTCGTTAGGCGTGCCGGGCAGGGAAATATCGATCTCGGCCAGCGCGCCCGCCTCCCGCGCTTCGCATAATTTTTTGCCCGCCTCCTCGAGTGCGGCCGTAACTGCGGTTCGGACCTGGTTGAGCAGTTTTCCGACGACCGGTTTCTCCTCCTTGGAGAGGGACTTCATCCGCTCGCCCCAGGCCGCGATGCTTCCGCTGCGCCCCAGATACTGCACCCGGACGGCCTCCAACGCCTGTTCGTTAGGCGAGGCTGCTATCTCGCGCAAGGCGGCGGCGCGCAGTTCTTCGAGCGGATGCGTCATGTTGCAGCGCCGCTGTCGCAGCGGACAACGGGATGGTGCGCTGAGACAGCGCACGCTACAAGTCTTACGCCGCCGCGGACTTCTTCGTCTCGCCCGCCTTCTTCTCCAGCGCGCTCTTGACCTGCTCGATGATGCCTTTGAAGGCGACCGCGTCGGTGATCGCGAGATCGGAAAGGATCTTGCGGTCGAGCCCGATGCCAGCGGCTTTGAGGCCCTCGGCGAAACGGCTGTAGGTGAGGCCTTCGGCGCGGGCGGCGGCGTTGAGGCGCTGCACCCAGAGCATGCGGAAATTGCGTTTGCGCGTCTTGCGATCGCGATAGGCCCAATACTTGGCCTTCATCTGCGCGTCTTTCGCGTAGCGGAACAGTTTCGATCGGCGACCGCGGTAACCCTTGGTGGTATCGAGGACGCGTTTGCGGCGCTCCCGGCTGGCGGGCGCGTTAGTGGCTCTTGGCATGTTGTTATTCCCGCGGGGGGCGGGACTCCTTATTTCAACGAATTGTTCTTTTGGTTTATGATCAGCCCAACCTCATTCGTTGATTTGGCGGCGAAATAACGCCGCCAGGCGGACTGATCGTCGCGATGCCATTGAGGCCTCGCGGGCCGAAAAAGTAGCCGACCCGGTCCGAATCACAAATGGTTTTCTGACCCGAGCCGGCACAAGGTTACAACGGCGTTACCATTGAGCGCTTGTTGCTTTTCGAAACAATCTCGATTCTCCCGGCATGACCAAAGCGGCGCGCTTCTTCCTCACCATACTCACCATCTCGGGACTGGCCGTAACCGCGGCGCAAGCCTTCACGGTTGATCCCCCGCAACAAAATCGCTCGAGTTTCGTTAGGCTGCGGGGGCCGGGTTTTGGCACGCTTCAGGGCAAGGTCACGATTGGCGGCTTGCCGGCGGCGATCGCGCATTGGGACGACAGCTTGATCGAATGCTACGTACCCGAGGCCGCCGCTTTGGGTAAAACGGTCGTTTCCGTGAAACCCGGTCAGCGAACCCTTCGCCCGATGAAAGCACGCTTGAAGGTGCTGGCGCGGGAAGCGCTCAGCGGCCGCTTTAAGTGGCGGTTGAAATTGCCGGATCAATACGTCCCGTCGCGGCCCCTCGTCGCCCCTGACGGCACCATCTATGCGATGGGAAATTTCGGGCATATCTACGCCGTAAATCCCGATGGCAGTCTGCGCTGGGTTGTCTCGCCGGCGGGCGGTGTTTCCGGCTCTCTGGGAGTTTTGCCGAACGGCAACATCGTCGTCGGCGGTGGGGGCGGAGTGCAATCGCTTTCGGCGGTCGACGGCTCGGTCGTCTGGACTTTCCCGATTACGACTCCGCTCACCGCGGGCCCGAGTGTAGGGCCGGATGGCAACGTCTACGCCGCGGACAACAGCCGCTGGTCGCAAGACGTTATCGGCGCGTTTATTCTCTCACCTGATGGGCAGCTCATTTGGAGCGGTGGCAAATACTACCTCGACGGCGCTTTCACGGCGCAGGAAGTGAAATTCGGCGGCGACAACGCGTATTTTTGGTCGTCCTACAGCGTGACCGGCGATCCCGATGTTCTCGGCGGATTGAATGCGCTCCATCTCGGCGGCGGACTCTTCTGGCGGGTGAATGACGGCGTTGGTATTCTCCCGGACGCGAGCCCGAACGGAGATGTCGCTCTCTTTCGTCCTTCGACGATCGAGAAGCGCAATGCCAGCAGTGGCGTGATCTGGTCGCAGAACCTCAATCAGTTTGGCGGCCAGCCGCAGGTCGAGGCGGTGATCGCGTCAGATGGCCGGACCTATTTCACCACCACGGCGGCGAAGCTCCACGCCATCTCGCCGACAGGACAGGTGCTTTATTCCAAAACGATCGGCGGGCTCACCTCCAATCTTATCGTTAGGCCAGACGCGAACCAGCTCGTGCTGCAATATCAGCCTAACTTTGGCATCCCGGCGCAGATCCAGGGCTACGATAAAGAGGCCAACCTGCAATGGTCTCAGGAGTTGCCGGTCGAATTCGGGGTAACCATCGTCTGCTATTACCTGATGCAATACGACGCCAGCGGGAACTCACTCTACTTCGGGACGGCCGGTCCCTACACCAACACTTTCGAAGCGCAATGCTACCTCTACGCGGTCAATTCGCAGTGAGTCAGGCAAGCTAATCTCGAAGCCAGATTCCGAGGAAACGGACCACTTTTTTCCACCAGGCATCGAGGAGAGCGCCGTCGATATCGCGTCCCTCCGCCGCGCGGGCCAGGCGGTGAATTTCCAGCAGCGCCGCTGCCTGGCGCGCCCGCCGGAGAAGGCTCAGCCGCCGGATTGAGTGGGGTCAGTTCGCTGGTCTCCTCCGGGTCGAACCAGACAAAATGGCAGAGAGGGCAGACGTCGATGCGCGCAGCATCCGGCCTTTGGCTGAGGGCGACCTCGATCATTGGCCGAGCGCAGCAGGGACATTCTCGTCCGGTTGTGCCGACGTGCTGGATCACGCGGCTCCAGAAAAAGTTGACTGATGCGCGGGTAAAAGTGCGACGTAAAAGTTCCACGCCCAGCGCGCGACCCCGGCATTGCGGGCAGGCCCAGAAGATCCCGTGCTCCATTCGCACCTGGTCGAGCGGAAGGCGACAGGCCGGGCACATAAATTCGTCGCGCACCGGGCCAACCTAATTTGGAACTGGCCGCCCGGGAAAGCTTTCCTAGAATTGGCAGATGCACTGGCTGCGCCGGCACCGCCTGCTCATCCTCGTCCTGATCTGCGGGACCTGGACCGGCCTGGTCGTCCTCGGGCGGCAATGGTCGAAGGCGCCCTTCATCTCCGCTCCCTGGCGCGGTGAGCAGGCCTTCGAGGATTTGCTCCGGCGCGAGGGATTCAAAACCCCCACTCGAACCGATTTTGTCCTGCTCGGGATCGACCAGAGCACGCTCGAAATGCCTCCTCTTTCACCGGAGGAGCTGGCCGATAACCGGGCTCTTCAACTCATGACCGCTCAGCCTTTCCCTTGGTCGCGCGAGGTTTGGGCCATCCTGCTCGATAAACTCTTCGCGGCCGGCGCGCGGCTCGTCATGTTCGATCTGATCTTCAGTCCGCCTAACGATGGCGATCCAGCCTTTGCCGCGGCCCTGGCAAAGTATCGCGGCCGGGTCGTGCTCGGGGCCAATATCGACACTGCCAAATTACAGATCGTCTGCCCAAACACGACCCTGGTTGCGCCTCCGCAGATGGCCGATCCGCGCGTTGGTTTCGTTAATTTCTGGGGGGACGAATACGTCGACTACAAAGTGCGCGGAGCAGCCTTCACCACCTCGGAGCGGCAGTTGGCCGGGCAGGCCCCCTTCCCCGGCGACGAGGTTTTTGAATCCTTTGTGGCGCGCGGACTCGAGCAACTGGGGCGGGGCGCGGATGTACCGCGAGACCAACGCGCGCACCTTCTGCGCTTCAGCGAAGTGGGCGCCTATCCGCCGCGCACGCTTTACGAGGTGTTCGATCCGAAACTTTGGAAGGCGAATTTCCAAAACGGCGAATTTTTCAGGGACAAGATCGTGATGATCGGGGCCGCCTCGCAGATCGCGCATGACGTGGTCGTGACCCCGATGAGCCAGAATACCCTCGGGCCGGCCCTGCATCTCGAGACGATGGCGGCCGCGCTCGCCCATCAATTCCTGCGGCCGACGCCGCCCGGCTGGATGTTTGCCCTGGTCGGCACCGGCGGCATCCTGGCCTGGCTGCTGATTGCGTTCGTTAGGCGACCAATCCTCTGCCTGATCAGCCTCGTCCTGATCAGTGCAGCCTATCTTCTGGTCAGTCGCATCGCTTACGATCGCGTCGGCCTACTCCTCCTCACCGTCCCGGTCCTAAGCGCCTTCCTGCTCAGCGGCGCTTCTTCGTTAGGCTTCGAATACGTGCTGGAGCGGCTGGAAAAACTTCGCACCCGCCGCACGCTCGAGCGTTACGTCTCCAAAAATCTGGTCAAGGAAATCCTGGATAATCCGGGCGGATTTTACAGCAGCCTCAAGGGTGTCCGCATTCCGGCGACGGTCTTATTTTCCGACATCGTCGGTTTTACCAGCTTGACGGAAAACGCCGATCCGGAAGCGCTGGTCAAACAGTTGAACGAATACCTGAGCCGGATGACGGCAGCGGTCTTCCAGAACAATGGCACGCTCGACAAATTCATCGGCGACGCAGTCATGGCGGTCTGGGGTAATGTACGTAGCCAGGGAGAAGCGAACGACACGAAATTGGCCGCACGGGCCGCGCTCGCGATGCGCCGGGAGCTGAAGATACTGAACGATGACTGGTTCGCCCGCGGTATCGCGCCCTTCGCGATCGGCATCGGGATCAACCAGGGAATCGTGGTCGGCGCCAACATCGGTTCCCAGGAGAAGGCCGATCCGACCGTGATCGGCGACGCGGTCAACCTCGCCTCCCGGCTCGAAGGCCTAACGAGAACCTACGCGGTCGATATTATCCTGGGACCGAGCGCGACGGAACTTGTGCGCGAGCAATTCCACGTCCGCTCCGTCGCGCGGGTGCAGGTAAAGGGAAAAGCCGAGCCGGTCGAAATCTCGACCCTGATCGGTGAGCGCGGCGAGGAGATCGATCCCGAATTATTGCGTCGCCTTGAAACTTATGAAGAAGGTTTCCAGAAATTTCGGCAACGCGATTTTGCCGCAGCAAAGATCCTGCTTTCCCAATTCCTCGAATTTTATCCAACCGATCACCTGGCGAAGATGTATCTCGAACGAGCACTCGAATACGAGGTCGCGCCGCCCGAAGGGGAATGGAACGCAGTCGAAGTTTTCAAGAAGAAATGACGCGCCAGCCAACGGTTGCAGTCGGTGGCGGCGCCTGATATTGCTCCGGTCATGCCGAAACTTTCGATCTTCCTGGAAAACGGGCGGAGCACGCACGAGCTGACCGACGAAAAGATCACGATCGGCCGTGCCCCCGATAACATGCTGCAGATCGATGATCCCTCCGTTTCCGGCCGCCATGCGCAGTTGCTTTTGATCGATCAGCGCTACCAACTCAGGGATCTTGGTTCGACCAACGGCACGCGGGTCAATTCCGAGCTGGTCAGCGATGTTTTTCTGCGGGTGGGCGATCGGATTCGTTTCGGCAAAGTGGAGGCGCGCTACGAGTCCCTGGCAACAGGCGAAGCGCAGCCTTTGCCTGAGGCAGGCGAGATCGAAGCACGGCCGGGCGAGACCAGCGAGAGGCCGGCTGACTTTGCCAATGCGTCACCTTTCCCAAATCGGCAGAAAGAGAAGGACACGGTCGCGACCGCGGTCCTGGCGGCGGCCGGGCTGGCCATCCTGATCTTTCTCGCCAGTATGGCCGGGTTGCTGCAAATTCACGGACCTTAGGCAAAGCGCCGCCGGATCTCACCTGGCGATTGTCCCGCCGCGCGCAAGGCGCGCAAGCTGAGGGCCTCGTCGCGTTTGGCGAGGCGTTTACCTAACGAATCGGTGACGAGCGGGAGATGGCAAAAATCAGGCGGGAGCAATGCCAGCGTCTGGTAAAGCAGCAGCTGTCGAAAGGTCGAAAGGAGCAGATCCGCTCCGCGAACCACCTCCGTGATAGCCATGGCGGCGTCATCGACCACCACCGCAAGTTGGTAGGCGGGAACGTCATCCTTTCGCCAGATCACAAAGTCGCCGAAATGAATCCCCGCCACGGCGCGTTGCGGGCCGGTGCATTGATCGAGGAAGTGCAATTTCTCGCCCTCCGGCACGCGAAAGCGCCAGGTCACGCCCGCAGGATCGTCGAAGTGGGAAATCGTTAGGCTCGATAGCCGGCAGGTCCCCGGGTAGAGTGGCTCCTCATCCTCGAGGTGGGGCGCGCCGGCCGCGCTGAGGACATCGCGCCGCGAACAGTGACAGGGATAAATCACCCCGCAGTCACGCAGTTGCTTCCAGGCTGCGAGATAAAGCGGGCGACGTTCGCTTTGCCGGACGGGCTTTTCCTGCCACCCGAGGCCAAACCATCCCAAGTCTTCCTCGATGGCATGATGAAATTCCGGCCGGCAACGGGCACGATCAAGATCTTCGATGCGCAGGAGCAGAGTGCCGTTTCGTTCGCGACATCGTTCCTGGGCCCGCCAAAAAGTCAGCGCGTGGCCGGCATGCAAATAACCGGTCGGGGAGGGCGCGAGCCGACCGCGGTATGGAATTTTTGATTGCAAATTTCAGGATTCGACTGGAAAAGCCGATCCGCCAATTTGATTCGCAAATTCGAAATCATCCATGTCCAAGCGCCTCCTTCTTTTTGACATCGACGGAACGCTCCTCGATACGGGCGGCGCCGGCATACAGTCCCTCAAGCGCGTGTTGCAGCAGCAATTCGGGATCAGCGATGATCTCCACGGAATCGAAATCGCGGGCCAGACCGACAGCGGCATCGTGCATCAGATTTTGCGCAAGCAGAAGCTGGAGGTGAACGGGAAAACGACCAGTGCATTTATCGACCGCTACGTGGAATTGCTGGCGCGCGAACTGCCGCAGCTACCCGGCAGAGTCCTCCCCGGAATCCGGGAATTGCTTCCGCGTCTGCAAGCGCGGCACGTGCTTGGCCTGCTGACCGGAAATGTGGAACGGGGCGCAAAGCTAAAGCTTGCCCACTACGGCCTCTGGGATTTTTTCGAGTTCGGTGCGTTCGCCGACGATCACCATGATCGGAATGAACTCGGACCGTTCGCGCGCCGTCGTGCGCTAGAGAAACACGCAATCGAGTTTGCTCCCGCGGAGATCGATGTGATCGGAGATACGCCGCACGATATCGCCTGCGGCAAAGCCATAGGTGCCCGGACCGTGGCGGTGGCAACCGGCAGTTTCTCGCGGGCGCAGTTGGCGGAATATGAGCCGGATCGAGTCCTGGATGATTTTTCCGATGTCGATGGAACGATGGCGGAGTTGGATTGGTGATTCCAAATCATCCCGTGAGCACGGGTCGGAATTGACGGAATGGCCAGGAATGACATGCTGTGCCACCGCGATGGCAAAAACCGAACCGAGCATCCTGCCCCTCGAAGGGGAAATCGACCTGCACGTCTCCCCGCAAATCCGCACCTCGCTGACCAACCTGATGGCGAAAAAGCCTGCGCTTCTGGTGGTCGATCTTGCCAAGGTGACCTACATCGACAGCTCCGGGCTTGCGGTCTTGATCGAGGCCATGCAAACGGTCGGCGGCTACGGTGGCAAATTTGCTCTCTGCGGTTTGCAGGATGGGGTCCGGCCGATATTCGAGATCGCGCGGCTCGATCAGGTCTTCCAGATTTTTCCAGATTCCGCGTCGGCCTTGGGCAGGTGACGGAGGACTTCGAGTGTCCGTTCGACGTTCACCGAGATATCGAAGTGGCTGGCACGCTCGAGGATCGCGTCTCGGGCCGCCACTCTTCGTTCGGGATCCGCCCAGTAGAGCAGAGCCTCGCGAATCTGACCCACATCCATGGGAACGTCGAGGATCGAGCCGTGAACCCGATGCTCGATAATCTCGGAGAAACCGTTGTCGCGAGTGGTAATCACGGGTAAGCCGGAGGCGAGCGCTTCGAGGCAGGCGTTGGAAAAAGGATCGTAAAGCGTCGGCAAAAGGAAAATATCTGCCGCGCCATAAAGCGCAGGCAGATCGCGCACCGCTCCGAGACGTTTCACCGCCCGAGAACTGATCTTCGGGTTGCGACCGCGCCCGGCGACGAGGAGGCGAAAATTCTTGCCTAACGAAGTCACCGCTTTGATCGCGTAGCGCAGGCCTTTGCGTTCCCAGCCGGAGCCAACGAAGGCAATGGCGATCTCGTTGTCCCGCAAACGCAGGACCTTGCGGCGCAAGGCGCGGGCGGAAGGGTCCGGGCGAAAATCCATCAGCGGCAGGCCGTTGGGGATGACGTCGATCTGCCCGGCTGGATAATGGTAAAAAAGTTCGGCCTCCCGTTTCACCATCTGCGAATTGGCGATGACATGACGGGCGCCGCCCGAAAAGAGCGCCCGCTCCAGCTCAAGGGCATCCCGGTGCTTGGCGTTGAAGCGCCGGAACCAGCGCCGAAAAAGTGAGGAAGCGGCATCGCGCCGTTGCATCCAAGCCTGGTGGATGCCGTCGCCCGCCCGGTAGACATCGCAGCGCCAGACCCTCTCCAGGCTGAGGAGGAGCTCGCAATGATCTCGCGGCCCGGCTTTCTCGAGCTCATCGGCAAAGCGGTGAGCCGTCTCTCCGCGCAGACGGGTGATCGGGCCAAATGGCCATTCGCGCGCCGGCCACTCCGCGTCGGTGAAGAGCCGGGTGGCGTGACCCGAATCGCTCAGGACGCGGGCCAGGCGCTTCAAATAGGCCTCCGCGCCGCCGGTATCGGAATGACCGCGCCGGACCAGGCCGATGGTAAGACGGGGAGAACTCATCGCAGGCAGCACATGGGAGTTCTACCTTTACTTGGCGGCATTCCCAATAATAATGATAGCGTCATGGTGGGTGAAACTCTCAAACCCCCGCCCCGCGCAGTCTCGACGGCCTCGCCCACAAGAACGTTGCCGAAGAGCCTGCTCTACTCGATTTTTGCGCGGATTGGCGGTTCTGGGTTGGATACGGACGCGTTTGAAACGCTACGCGCGTCCTGGCGTGGCGGCTTTCTCGGCAAGGCAGTCGCCTATGATAATCGGCAGCGCGAAATTCCGGCGGCCAAGATTCATTCGCTCCGCTGGCACCCGGTCCGCCTGCTTTCGTCGCTCGATAGTCCCTACTATTACGGCGCAAAGAAGAAGTATCTCGACTGGATCGCCGCCCGGCAACTGGCCACCGGGAACTACGACTTGTTCCATAGCTGGTCGGGCGACTGCCTGTTGTCGCTGCGCGAAGCGAACAAACGGGGTATCCCGTCGATCCTCGAAATTCCGACCTGGCACCGCGATCGCGGCAAGGTAAAGCGAGTTGTCCCGAACGCTGCTCCGGAACGACTCTTGCCCTGGCGCAAGCGCTGGAAAGAAGACCTCCTGCTCCAGCGCGATCGTTATCTCGAGGAATACGATCTGGCGGATTTAATCCTCGTGCTCTCGGAGAAGGCGGCAGAGACATTTCGCGTGCAGGGTTTTTCCGAGGAGAAGCTCTTTTATTTACCGCGCGGGGTGGATGTCGACCGCTTCACGCCGGGCGAACGCCCGCCCCACTTTCGCGCGGTCTTCTCGGGCGCGTTGATCGAGCGCAAAGGAGTGCACCATCTGCTCGAAGCCTGGCATCGGCTCGATTTGCCGGAAGCGGAACTTTGGCTCGTGGGAGCGGTCCATGAAGAGATGAAACCGTATTTGGAGAAATTTGCCCACAACAATGTCAAGGTGATCGGTTTCGCTGCGCGACCCGAGGAGTACCTTCGGCAATCGACCATTCACGTTTTCCCCTCGCAGTGCGAAGGCAGCGCCAAGGTCACCTACGAGGCCGCAGCCTGTGCTCTTCCGCAGATCACCACTCGGGAAGCAGGCGACGTGGTCCAGAACGGCGTCCAAGGCATGATCATCAAGCCGGGCGACATCGACGCGCTGGCCAGCGCGATCCAACATCTCTACCAGCATCCGGAAATCGTGGAACGGATGAGCCTCGCGGCGCGACGGAGGGTGGTGGAGAACTTCACCTGGGATCATTTCCGCATGCGCCTGCTCGACGCCTACGAGTTGGCCATGCAAATGGCCCGTTAGAGCCCGGTTGAACGTCCTCCTCATCCAGCTCAAACGGATCGGTGACCTGATCCTAACAGTGCCCGCCGTAGCCGCCTTGCGGAAAGATTTTCCAGCTGCCCGGATTTCGCTGGTGGTCGCGCACGGCTCTCGCGAGCTGCTGCCGGCCATTCCCGGCGTGGGCTCCACCTTCGTGGCGCGCGGACGCCTGACCGATGTGCCGCAATGGTTCGCCGTCGCAAAAGCAAAGTTCGATTATTGCCTCGATTTTTCACGGACCGATCGCTCAGCTCTTCTCACCCTGCTCTCGGGGGCGCGGCAGCGGCTCACCTATAGTACGATCCGCCGCGAGCGATTCCGGCAGCTAAGTTATAACGAATTCGTCCCTTCCCAGGTACGATCGGCCCATACTGTGGATCATCACCTGGCCCTTCTGGCTCCGCTCGGCGTGCACGATGCTTCGCGCGAAGTGCACCTCTCCCTGCCGGAGGAGGCGAAAGCAAAGGCCGCCCGCGTCATTGCCGAAAACGACTTGGGCGACCACTTCGTCGTCATCCATCCCGGCTCGGCGCGGAGGGAGAAATTCTGGGTCGGGCAACGCTGGGCGGAAGTGGCGGATGCGATCTGCCAGGACCAGGGCCTGCGCGTCGTGCTGACGGGGGGCAGGGCTCGGATGGAGCAGGAGCACATCGCGCGAATCAAAACGAATTTGCATCATCCGGTGGTCGATCTTTCCGGCCAGCTCGATCTGCTCACTCTGGCGGCCTTGATCCAACGCGCGAGACTCCTCCTGACGATCGATTCCGCGCCGATGCACCTGGCCGGCGCGCTCGCCACACCGCAGGTGGCGCTCTTTGGGCCGACCAATCCATTCCACTGGTATCCGCGCTTCGCCCCGGTGGTCATTTTGCAGGCCGGAAGACCAGGCTCGGTGACTGATTTCGTCCCCAAACAGCCCCCTCGGCCGATGAAGGAAATCTCGACGAGAGTGGTGATCGATGCTATGCAAAGCCTGCTGTCGGCTCCGGCAGAACAAGTCACATGAGCAAAATCCCGCCCGTCGCAAAGACGAAGCAGTCGCTCTGGACAACCATCCGCATCGGGTGGCGTCCGTATCGACGCCTCTACGGCTACGCCATGCCCTACAAATGGCGTTTGGTTGTCGGCCTGAGTTTCGGTTTTCTCTACGGCATCATCAATGGCGTCATGCCGCTGGTCATGGCGCGGGTCGCCGGGGTGGTCTTTAAGGGCCACACCCCAGTTGGCCCGCAGCAGATGATCGCACACCCCGAACTCTTTACCCACGGCCCCAAAATCAATTCCCTGATTTTGCTCTGCCTTGCCATCCCAGCAGTCATGATGGTGCGCAGCGCCTGTTCCTACGCCAACGCCTACTACATGAATTGGGTCAGCTTCAAGGTCCTGACCGATATCCGCGCCCAGCTTTTCAGTAAGATGGTGCGTCAGTCGATGGATTTCTTTAACAAGATTCAGTCCGGCTATCTCATGTCCCGCATCACCAATGACACCCGGATGATGCAGACCGCCCTCTCCAGCATCAGCAGCGATCTGTTCAAACAGCCGGTCGCCATCCTCTCCGGGATCAGTGTCCTGCTTTATATGGACTGGAAATTCACCATCGTGACGCTGGTCCTTTTCCCGAGCTGCCTCGTGCCGCTGAGCATGTATGGCAAGAAGGCACGTAAAGCGGTCAAGAACGAGCAGGTCGGGCTGGCCGAGATGGTCGTCACGATGCAGGAAAGCTTTGCCGGCATTCGCGTGATCAAGTCTTTTGCCCGCGAGGATCAGCAGGAAAAGGATTTTCGGAGAAGCAACCAGGCGCAATTCTCCAACTCGATGCGCATCCTGCGCTCGATGGAAGCGGTCGGGCCGCTGGTTGAGACTATTGCTGCCCTCGGCGTCGCCCTGGCGCTGCTTTATGTCTATTTCGAGAGCCTCCCGGCGGCGAAATTCATCGCCCTTCTCGGCGGCATCTTCCTCCTCTACGAGCCGATCAAGACGCTCAGCCGGTTGCACATTACCATGCAGCGATCCATCCAGGCGACAGTCGGCATCTTTGAGGTGCTCGACGGCACATCCACCGTGCTCGATCGGTCGGATGCGCTGGAGTTGACGCAAGCCCGGGGCGAACTCGAATTCGACCGTATTACCTTCCGCTACAGCGGGGGTAAAATCGATGCAGTCAAGGATTTCACGCTCCGGATTGAGCCCGGCAAGAGCTACGCCCTGGTCGGCGCGAGTGGAGCGGGCAAGAGCACCATCCTTTCCCTCATCCTCCGCCTCTACGATCCCACCTCCGGGGTGGTGCGCATCGACGGGCAAGACCTCCGTGCCCTCACTCAAAAGTCGCTCCGCCATCAGATCGGCCTCGTGTCGCAGGACACCTTCCTCTTCCACGACACCATCCTGAAAAACATCCAGTTCGGCCGTCTCGACGCGACCGAGGAAGAAATCTATGCCGCCGCCAAGGCTGCCTTCGCGCACGACTTCATCATGGCCCAGCCAAAAGGCTACCAGACGCTGGTCGGCGACAAGGGCTGCCTCCTCTCCGGCGGCCAGCAGCAGCGCATTGCCATTGCCCGCGCCCTGCTCAAGAACGCGCCGATCCTTCTCCTCGACGAAGCCACCTCCGCGCTCGACACCGAGTCGGAACAAAAAATCCAGCTCGCCTTGGAACGCCTCTCCGAGGGCCGCACCGTTATCGCCATCGCCCATCGCCTTTCCACCATTCTCTCCGCCAACCAGATCGTGGTGATGGAAAAAGGCCGGATCAAGGAAATCGGGAATCACGCCGAGTTGCTCGAGAAATCCGGTTATTACCGCCGCCTTTACGACCTGCAATTCAACCGCAACCCAGACGAGCCGGGCGCGGAAGTCGAATTGCTCGCCACCGCCGCCGTTTAGCGGTTTACTCGTTCGGTCGGCCTTGCCGGTGGGCCGGGCGCGCGGGATTTAGCATTACCCACGGCAACCTGTCCTCCGTCCAGATCGCCACCGTCGGCGAAAATTTCTCCGGCACGTCGAGCGAGGCGATCGTCACATCGATCGAAACCGAACCTTCCTCGTCTTGGAAAAATAGCGGCGTGCCGCAACAGGCTGCGAATGATCGCAGTCGCCCCGCATGTTGCACCTTGCGCAATTCGCCCGACAAAAGCTCGATCTCCTCCCGCGGCATCGCCCCCCAGGTCACAAATGGCGCCGCGCTCGCCCGCCGGCAATCGAGACAATGACAATCGCTCAACTGCGCCGGCTCCGAGCGCAGTCGATAACGCACCCTGCCACAGAGACAGCCGCCCTCGATCGCTCCGCTCATGAGACTGGATGCAACTTCAGACCCGCCGGCGGCTCCGGCAAATTCACCCAGCTGCGACAGCCGCCGTACGACTTCGCATCGGCAAAACGCCAGAACGGCTCGAGCCGGAAAACCTTCACAAAAGCGACGTGCACACCCGGCGCTTCATCGTACTCGAAGCGTTCCCGCACCACCTCCTCGCGCAGAACGTGGAGCGGCTCCAGCGACCGCACCTCCTCCCAATCGGTCATGACTCGCGCCTCCTCCAACCGCGCCAGATATCGGATTTCGATTTCGTTAGGCGTCGGTTCTGGCAGCGCGGCTTTCGCCAGCCGCACGCGGTTCAATTGTTCATGGAAAAAAGTCGGAAAAAGAAAAAACTCCCGGTGCTGGAAAGCGAAGCCATCACGACCCTCCGCGATCCCGCCCTTGCGGATGATCACGCTTTGCCGTCCGTTCCCGAGCGCTTCACAAACCAGCGCCCATTCCTTGAACCCGATCGCTTTCACGTTGAGCAGGAATTGTAAGCCCTTTCGCCCGCGACTTCATCTCGCGCCTGACCCTTAAGGGAAACGCGGGGCTTCGCCAAGGTTCCCCCGTAAACCGGCGCTTTTCTTTTTACGCCTTGAGCACTACGCTCCGCCGCATGCCCTTCAAGATCGATCTGCATACGCATTCGTTCTTCTCGGGGGACGGCGTTTCCAGCCCCGAGGAGAACATCGCCGCGGCCAAGGCGAAAGGGCTGCATGGCTTTGCCCTTACCGATCACAACACGAACGACGGTGTCACCTACCTGCTCGAGAAGGGATTGATGCGCGAAGACGGGATGCCGGTGGACGATTTCCTCATCATCCCCGGGGTGGAGGTGACCACAGCGGAGGGCCATCTCCTTTCCATCGGCGCCTCTTTGCCCTACCTCAAAGGTCGGCCCGCCCGCGAGGTTTGCGATCTCATTCATGAGCGGGGCGGGCTCGCCATTCCTCCTCATCCTTACGACCTTTTCCGAGCCGGCATTCGCCATTCCACCCTCGAAACCTTGCCGATCGACGCTCTGGAAGTGTTTAACGCCGCCACCACCCTGCGGCGCTACAACACCTTCGCCTTTGAATATGCCCAGGCCAGCGGTTTACCCATGACCGCGGCCAGCGACGCCCACCATCACGCTGCCATCGGGACGGCCTACACTATTTTGAACACTGACGACTTTTCCCTCCGCGGCATCCTCGCCCAGATCATGAAAAGCAATGAGCTGAACCAGCAATACCTCACCCCCAGGGACAGCGTGCGCAAAACCTGGAACAACTGGATGCGCCTGCGCCGCCGTAAAGCCTTCCCTGCTGGCGGCGCTTAACCATTTTGCGCCAGCTTTCGGAGTGCGACGCGTCCTCGCGTCGCTTTCCGGAGGCGGCGCCCGCATTTTAGTAGAGACTCGCTTCAAGAAAGCGGTGCGAGGACGCACCGCACTCCGAAAGCTGGCGCGAAACTTCCCTAACGACTTAATAATTCGCGCAGTTCCTCGACGGAGGTGACGGGTGCTTTGCAGGTGAAATTTTCGCAGACGTAAGCGGCCGCCTTGTCCTCGATCGGCCGCATCGACTTCAATTCCTCGAGTTTCCCGGCCAGGTATTTCTGGTTCGCCCCGCCGTCGGCCAGGAGCACGATCGTGTTCGGCAAATAATGGCGGCGCACTTCGTCCAGCAATTCGCGGGTATCGCTCGCATCCGCCGCCCCGGCGATGACGATCTGTTTCGGTTTCGTGAGGCTGAAATCGAGCGCGACCAGCATCTGCGGCATCGCGCTCGGGTAATGGTTCAAGGCGCCAGCGAAAGCGGCGATCGTTTTCTGGCCACGGGTTCGCAGCTCCTTCGAGTCGCGGATCTGGCCGAGGCGGAGGAGGTTCGACGCCGCGATCGAGCTGGCGGCGGGCTCGGCGTTATCGTTGTCTTCTTTCATCCGGAGCAGGATGTTGGCGTCCTCACCGCTGCTGGTGAAGTAGCCGCCGCTGCCTTTCTCATCCCAGAAAAGGCGATCCTGCGTCGCCTGCAATTGCTCGGCTAGCTGGAGCCATTTCGGATCGAAGGTGGCCTCGTAAAGATCGAGCAGCCCCTTGATGTAAAAGGCGTAGTCTTCGGCGAATCCCCCCACCTCGCCCGCTCCGCCGCGATAGCTACGGCGCAGGGTGTGGGACTTCGCGTCGTAAAGTTTTTCCCTGACGAAGTCGGCCGCGCGGGTGGCGGCGTCGCGATAACTATTATCGCCCAGCACCTGCGCGGCGCGGGCAAAGGCGGAGACCATGAGCCCGTTCCAGGCGGTAATGATCTTATCGTCGAGATGCGGTCGCGGCCGTTTCGCGCGCAGCTCGAGCAGGGTCGCCCTGCGATAGCGCATCGACTCGTCGACATCGAGCTCGCTCTTGCCGAAATGCTTCGCCGTCTCGGCAAAAGTCTGCCGTTCGTAGAGGATATTCTTGCCCTCGAACTCGCCCTGCGGGTCGCTCCCCTCGGGGGCGTTCCCCTCTTCCTCGACGCCGTATTGGTAGTCGAAGAGCTCGGCGTATTCGCCCAGCGCGTCGTCGATCTCCTTTTTCGTCCAGACGTAAAAGGCCCCTTCGGCTTTTTCCTTCCCACCCGCCTTCGTCAGACTGTCGGCGTCTTCCGCCGAATAAAATCCGCCGCCGGCATCGGTCAGGTCGCGGCGCACATAATCGAGCGTGTCGCGCGCGATCGCCTCGTAGCGCAGGTCGCCGGTGATTTGATAGGCGTCGAGATAAGCGCTCGCCAGTTGCGCCTGATCGTAGAGCATCTTTTCGAAATGCGGCACGCGCCACAGACCATCGACCGAGTAACGGTGAAATCCGCCGCCGAGCTGATCGTGCATTCCGCCGGCCGCCATCTTGCGCAGGGTAAACAAGGCCATCCCGAGCGCGGCCTCGCCAACCTCGGAATTCTCGGGCGAGCGATGATAGACGTGGAAAAGAAAATTCAGGGTGACTGGCCGCGGGAATTTCGGTGAGCCGCCAAAGCCGCCCTCACGCGAGTCATAGCCCCGCGCGATTTGCTGATAAGCCGCTTCAATCAGCTTCGGATCGACCTTATCCGCCCCGGTCGCCGGCGCGGTCGCCGAGCGGGCCAGTGCCGCCATGATCTGGTTGCCGCTCTCGCTGATCTTGCCGCGATCTTTTTCCCACGCCTCCGCGATGCGCCGCAGCACCTTGAGAAAGCTGGGCTGGCCATGCCGATCTTCCGGTGGGAAATAGGTGCCGCCGACAAATGGTTTCAGCGCCGGGGTCAGCCAGACATTGAGCGGCCAGCCGCCGCCGCCGGTTGTAGCCTGGACGAAGGTCATGTAAACGCGATCGACGTCCGGCCGCTCTTCGCGATCGACCTTGATGTTTACAAAGCGCGAGTTCATGAAGGCGGCGACCTCCTCGTTCTCGAACGACTCGCGTTCCATCACGTGGCACCAGTGGCAGGTCGAGTAGCCGATCGAGAGAAAGATCGGCTTCCGTTCCGTGCGGGCCTTGGCGAAAGCTTCCTCTCCCCACGGATACCAATCGACCGGATTGTGCGCGTGTTGGAGGAGGTAGGGCGATTTTTCCTGAATGAGCCGATTGGTGTGCTGCACGTGGGCGGGGCGCGCGTCGGCAACGGCTGGTGGTGTCGGAGTCACGCGTCCAACCTAATCGAGGAGCCAGCACGCGGAAAGCGCAAGGTCGCCGGCGACGGATCGCCTAACGAATAGCACGGGAGCGCCCGGTGGAAGAATGTGCTTCAGTTGCGCTGATGGACACAGCTCAGCTGGCACTTCTCTTCTTGGTCATAGGCGTTGTCGCTTTTCTCTATTCCTCCGTCGGGCATGCCGGCGCCTCGGGTTACATCGCGGTCATGACCCTCTTCGGGATCGCGGCCGCGACGATTCGGCCGACCGCGCTGATCCTGAATATTTTGGTAGCGACGATCGGCTCGATCCAATTCGCGCGGGCCGGTTATTTTCGCTGGCGCCTCTTCTGGCCCTTTGCCGTCGTGTCCATTCCGGCGGCGTATCTCGGCGGCTACCTGCAATTGCCGGTCGCGATCCTGAGAATCCTGATCGGCCTCGTCCTGCTCTTCTCCGCCGCGCGGTTGTTCTTTCGCAAGAGCGATCCACCAGAGGTGCAGCCTCCCGGCGCGCCGATGGCGATCGGCCTGGGCGGAATGGTGGGCCTGCTCTCCGGTCTCACAGGCACGGGCGGAGGAATCTTTCTCACCCCGATGCTGCTCTTTTTCCGTTGGGCTCGCATTCGGGAAGCGGCGGCTGTCTCGGTGCTTTTCATTCTGGTCAATTCAATCGCCGGCCTGGCTGGTTATTTTATCGCGCACCGCTCCGTTTCTTCGCTCGGCCTCGTTCTTTCCGGGGCCGCCATCGTAGGCGGAGCGGCCGGTTCGTATTTCGGCAGCCAACGCTTTCCGGTCCGGACGATCTCGCTAGTTCTGGCCGTCGTCCTGGTGATCGCAGGGACGAAGCTGATTTTCACCCGGTAACAATTCCAGGCGCGGCGCGCTCGCCGGACTCCACGGATTGCGACGATGCTCCGATGCCAGAATCGCCTCCGCCTGCCGCTGTAACAATTTCAAGAACCCCGCGACGTCAAACCGATGCCGGGTCGGCGCGAAGGCCGCAAGGTTCCTCTCCGCCAGGCGAAACAACCGAACCGCCGGGTACATCCTACGACCGTCCTTGGGATGAGTCGGCCGCGCATGCTGCTTTTGCAGATGCACGAACCCGCCTGCCGCCTGGATCAGTCCCTTGAAATAATTCGCGTCCTCCGATTTCGTCCGCAGCCAAAGATGCTCGAGGACATCGTGCGCTTCATAGTAGCGCTGTTCATTCCAACAACGGAAGAAGCCTAGGTAGCAGGCGTGCTGCGCGATCTCATCCGTCGCCGGGCGGGCCGATCCGCCGTTCAACTCCTCGACCAGCCGGGAAACTCTTTGGCCTTTGTTCACGGAGCGCTTAGTTTCGTTTCGGCAGTGATGACCGGCAACCGTTTGCGCATTCTTTTTCCAGGGAGGGCTGTGCTGCAGACGGCCGCGGGCCGAGGATGACGGCAGTCGGGCTCACTTTTCTTCTCGGCGCGATCGTTTTCCTGGTTTCCTGCTCGGCCCTTTTTTCCGGCCTGGAGACTGCGCTTTTTGCCCTCAAAAGCCATCAGATTCAACGACTGCAGGCTCAACATCCGTCTCTCGCGGAATTCCTGCACACCTTTCGCGACAACCCGCGGCGGGTGCTCAACGTGCTGCTGTTAGGCGACACGATGGTCAATGTGCCGCTGGTCATCCTCTGCCTCGTGCTTATCTGGGAAGGGCCTCTCATCACTCACCTCCCGACCTGGCTGGCCGCACTCGTCATTTTCGCGGTCGTCGTTTTGCTCTGCGATCTGATCCCGAAATTGCTCGCGATCTCCACTGCCTACCGCATCTCAGCCGTCGGGGTTTTCACCCTCAAGGTCATGATGCCGTTGCTCGATCGGGTTGGGCATTTGCTGGAGAACGCCAGTACCACCGTGATCGACCGCCTGACTCCGGCGCAGTTGCGGGTCCGGCCGCGGATCAGCGACGAGGAGCTGGAGACGCTGGTCGAGATGGGCGAAGCGGAGGGCACGCTGCACGAGGCGGAGGGCGAGATGATCCAGGAAATCATCAAGCTGGGGGACAAGACGGCGAAAGATTGCATGACGCCGCGGGTCGATACTTTTGCCGTGCCGGACGATTTGCCTAACGAAGAGGCAATCGCGCTCTTCAAGCAGCGCCGGCATCGCCGAGTCCCCGTCTATGCAGAAACACCCGACCAGATTGCGGGGATTGTCGACGTGCGGCGATTCCTGCTCGATCCTTCGGCCCATTACACCGAGACGCTTATCCCGCCTTCCTTCGTGCCGGAGACGATGCCGGCGATGGGGTTGCTGCGACGTTTTCTCTCGCACCCGCAAGGGCTCGCCATTGTGGTGGACGAATTTGGCGGCACCGAGGGAATCATCACCCTGGGCGATATCATCGAGGAAATCCTGAGCGACGCGGCGCCCCTGGGCGACGCCGGTCTTTACATCGAACCGCTGGAGGAATGCCGCTTCCGAGTCAGCGGCAACGCCCGGCTGGACGACCTGACCGAGCACCTCGGTTTCGAACTGGTCGCCGACGGCATCGACACAATTGGCGGTTACATTTTCAACCGGCTCGGCTATTTGCCTAACGTTGGCGCCCGCCTGGAGCTTCCGCGGCTCGTCATCACCATTCGCCGGGTCAGCCGCAAGCGCATCGAGGAAGTGCTGCTGGAGAAGACCGCCGCCGGCGCGGAAATGGAACCGGACGCGGCGCTTGACCCAGGAATATGATCGCCTGGGTTGGCATTTTCGTTTGCTGGGTGGTTTCCTTTGTTTTCGCCGGAATCGAAGCCGGGTTGCTTTCGCTCGACCAGGTTCGTCTCCGCCATCAGGTCAAGCTGCGCAATCGTCCCGCCATTCGTCTCGACCAGTTGCTCAAGCAACCGGAGCGCCTGCTCGCCACCATCCTGCTGGTCACGAACTTCGCCGACATCGCCGGCTTGCTCCTCCTCACCAAGCAGCTCGTCGGTTTGTTAGGCGCGACCGGATATCCGGTCGCGTTGCTGGTCGCTGGACCGATCTATCTTTTTCTTCTCGGCGTTCTGCCGAAGTCTCTTTTCCGACGCTTCCCTTATCGCGCCCTGGCAGCGTTTGCCGGTTTGCTTGTCTTCACCTCCCGGGCGCTCTGGCCGATTTTGGAATTGGGCAGCCGACTTGGCCAACTTCTTTTTCGGCGCACCAATGACCCCCCCCGGCTTTTCGCGGCCCGCGAGGATCTGAAGCAACTAACGGTCGAAAGCGAACGCCAGGGCGCCCTCACCTCCGCCGAGCGCGCCATGATCCACAACGTGGTCGATTTCCGCACGGTGAAAGTCGCCGACGTGATGGTGGCTCGTCGTGAGGTGGTCGCCGTGCGCCCAGATACAATTATTTCGGAGCTGCTGGCCCTGAGCGAAAAAAGCGGCATCGATAGGATCCCGATTCTTTCGGAGGACGGGCACCCCTTGGGCTTGGTCAACGTCTTCGATGTCCTGCTCAATGGACTCCCACCCAAAGGACTCGATTACTACAAGCAAGCCATCGTTTCGGCCTCCGCGAACGAGTCCGCCTACCGAGCCATTCGTCGACTGCGCGCCGCCCATTCCACGCTCGCCGTCGTTCTGGACGACAAGCAGAAGCTGAGCGGGATCGTAACCGTCGAAGACCTCGTTAGGCGCCTGGTGCAAAGCGAGGCCACGACCGTGCGCGCGGCCTGAACTAATATCCGCTTGGGGTCAGGTACTGAAACGCCACCACCCGGCCGCGCTGGAAGGAAACCGTTTTCACCGGATAACTGACGGTCGCCGGAAATGGATAGTAAAAGGGATCCCAATATGGATCGATAAACGCCCCATAGAAACGATGGCGGCCGTGACGCCCGTAGAAACCAACGCGCCCGGCGTAACCGAAGCTGCCGTAGCCATAACCTCCGAAGCCACCGTAGCCGTAACCCGGCCCGTAGGCAGCGGTCGAGAGCGTGTAAACCCACGTCTCAGTCGGCGTTCCGCGCACGTTGCCGACCGCCTTTTGTTGCGGCTGGCCCCAGGCGATGAAGACGGCTTCCTGCGACATGCCACCGCCGATTTTGCCCTGGCTGACCAGGGCACGATTTGCCGGAGAAAGCTGATCGAAAGCAGTCCGATTGGAATCGATGCGCGATCCAACTGTGCTGCAGCCCGAGAGAACCAACGCGCCCGTTGCGATGCACGCCAACAGCGCCCACGAAAACATTTGACGCTTCATGCTTAATTCTAAGCGGCCCAACGAGAGCGTCAAACCGAGGGAGGCCGGGCGAAGCACTGAAAAGGTAACAGGATTGAAATAAAAGACGCTTTCGGTCGCTGAGGCTGAGCTCTCCGCCTTCTTGATTCGCGAAAGCCTCCGCCGTAGCCTCGACCATGGAGGATCGCTTCGGGCATCGCATTTCGTATCTGCGCGTCTCGATCACCGATCGCTGCAACGAACGCTGCACTTACTGCATGCCACAGGAACTGCAGGAATGGCTGCCGCGCGAAGACATCCTGACCTTCGAGGAGACGATCCGCCTGATTAGAATCGCGACCGACCTGGGGGTCACAAAAATTCGCCTCACCGGCGGCGAGCCGCTCACCCGGCGCGATGTCATTCAGCTCTTTCGGCAACTCCCATCCCTAACGAACCTGCGCGACATCGGCCTTTCCACCAACGGCACCCTGCTGAGTCGCGCGGTGGAGCCTGGCCTAACGATGGCAGCGGCGGTGCGCGCCTGCGGGTTCAATTCCGTCAATGTCTCACTCGATACGCTTGATCGCGCCGAATACGCCCGCGTGACCGGGCGCGATTTGTTACCCGAAGCGATCGCCGGCCTCGACGCGGCCATCGCGGCGGGCTTTCCGCAGATCAAGATCAACTGCGTTCTGATGCGTGGACGCAACCACGACGGACTGTGCGCCCTGGTCGATTTCGCCGCGGAGCGCAATCTGCTTCTGCGCTTTATCGAACTCATGCCGGTCAGCACGACGGAGGTTCTGACCGAGACAAATTTCCTCCCCGTAGCCGAAGCCAGACGCGCGCTCGAGGCACAGTTCGGCGCTTTGATTCCGCAACCGGAGTTCAAGACCAACGGTCCGGCCAGTTATTACCAGCTCCCGGGACGCGAACAGAGAATCGGTTTCATCGGCGCGATGACCAATCTGCATTTCTGCGAGAGCTGCAACAAACTGCGTCTCACCTGCGACGGAAAACTGCGCCCCTGTCTCGGCAGTTACCTCGAGTTCGACATTATGAAGCCGCTCCGAGACGGCGCGAGCGATGGCGAGTTGCGACAGTTCTTCCTCCAAGTCGTGGAACGCAAACCGGAGCAGCACGATTTCCGCACCACCTATCAGCCGGGACGCAAAATGGTGGCAATCGGCGGCTGAGGATGGGACAGCTCACACACATCGCGAGCGACGGCAGCGCGAAGATGGTGGATGTCTCGGCCAAGCCGCTCAGCCATCGCGAAGCGATCGCGAGCGGACGGATCGAGTTGCAACCCGCCACCCTTGAATTGATCAGCTCAGATCGGATTGCGAAGGGCAATGTCTTCGCCACCGCGCGTCTCGCCGGCATCCAGGCAGCCAAGCAAACCGCACAGCTCATCCCGCTCTGTCACACCCTCGGCTTGAGCCATGTCGAAGTCGACCTAACGAGCAGCGAGACATCCGTCGAAGCCATCTGCACTGCCCGCACCACCGCGCAGACAGGGGTCGAAATGGAAGCGCTGACCGGCGTCAGCGTCGCGCTCTTGACCATCTACGACATGTGCAAGGCAGTCGATAAGCAGATGCGCATTCACGATGTCCAACTCCTACGGAAGACGAAGAAGGAAATTGGACAGGATTTACAGGATTAGGAGGATTTGAAAGGGCACCCGCCGCGGACCTCTCCTCCCATCCAGTAAATCCTGTCAAAAAAATGCAAATCACTGTCGGCATCATCACCGTTTCCGATCGCGCCAGCCGCGGCGAATACGACGACTTGGGCGGACCGGCCTTAAAGGAGCATGCCCAGAAAAACAACTGGCACGTGCTGGCCGAAGCGGTCGTGCCGGACGAACTCGAAAAGCTCCAAGCCACCATCCGTTCCTTCGCCGCCCAAGGCTGCGGGCTCATCCTCACCACCGGCGGCACCGGCTTGGCCGCCCGTGACATTACCCCGGAAGCGATTCGCGGCCTGATGCGAGTCGAGTTGCCTGGTTTCGGCGAGGTGATGCGCGCGGAATCGATGAAAATCACGCCGAACGCCATTCTTTCGCGCAACCTTGCGGCCGTCGTCGAGCAATCGTTGGTTATCGCTCTCCCGGGTAAACCGAGCGGCGCAGTCGAATGCCTCGGCTTTGTTGCCGGTGCCATCCCGCACGGTGTCGCCCTGGCCCAGCGTGTCCCCACTTCTTGTTAGAAGCGCACGTTTCTGAATCCAAAACTCCTTCGACGGCATCTCAATAGAAACCCAAATTATGAAACACAGGAATCTCATCGTCGGCTTGCTCCTTCTCGTCCTTCTCTCCGCCGGTTGCGATTGGCGCGGCATCCGCGGCAATGGTCAGCTCAAAACGGAACAGCGACCAGTCAGCGATTTTTCCCGGATTGATGCCGGGGGTTTTTATGAAATCCAATGGCACCCCGGCTCCCCTTCCCTCAGCATCACCACCGATGAGAATTTGCTCGGCCATATCGAGACCGGAATCAGCGGGAACGTGCTCAAAATCGAAACCCATGATACCATCGCGCCTACCCATGGGGTTAAAGTGGTCATCACCAGTTCCTCGTTAGGCGGAGCCGAATTGAGCGGGGCGCTCCGACTCGAGGCGGGACCGGTGAGCGGCGATCGCTTTACTCTAGATACCAGCGGCGCGAGCAAGGTCACGCTGGCCGGACGCATCAACCGTCTCGTCGCCAGCCTGACCGGTGCCAGCCGACTGAACGCGGAGTCGTTGCAGGCCGCTGACGTCGAAATTTCCGTCACCGGAGCCGGCAACGCAGAGATTTTTGCCTCCAATTCTGTCCGAGCCGCGATCACCGGTGCGGGCAAGGTGAGCTACGCCGGAAATCCCAAATCGGTCGTGAAAAAAGTCACCGGAGCCGGCAAAATCTCGCCCCGCAAGTAACCGGGCTTGACCGGACCGGGCCGCGCGCCGGAGAATTCCGCCCCGCCTGCGGCATGCATCCCGAACCTGTCTTCCAAGTTTTCGGCCCCGCCCATCTCCTGGCCATTTTCCTGATCGTCGCCCTCCCGGTTGGGCTCGGGCTGGCCGTCCGCCTCACGGATTCTCGTCGAACCGACCGCGCGGTCGCCTTCTGCTTGTCTCTGATGCTGGTGGCCAATTATCTCGGCTATGCCAACTATCTTTGGCGGCATCAGCTCTTCTTTTGGGAACTGGCCCTGCCCTTTCAGCTCTGCGACTGGGCGATGGTCACAATTATCGTCGCCCTGTTCACGCGCCGTCGCAGTTGGACCGAAGTTTCATACTTCTGGGGCATCGCTGGAACATTCCAGGCCATCCTAACCCCAAATCTGCAGGTGACCTTTCCCGACGTCCGCGCGATTAGCTTTTTCGTCGGACACGGCGGCATCGTGGCGGGCGTCATTTTCCTGCTCATCGCGCGCCGATTTCGGCCGACGTTAGGCTCGGTTGGGCGAACCCTCGCTTGGTCGCAGCTTTATCTGGTCACCACGCTGCTGGTCGATCACTTGACCGGAGCGAACTACGGCTTCCTCCTCCACAAACCGGTCGTCGCTTCGATCCTCGATTACCTCTCCGATACCCACTGGCTTTATATTTTACAACTGGAGGGCCTGGCCTTGCTCTTCTTCGCAATCCTTTACCTGCCGTTTCTCGCTGTGCGGCCGCGCCAGGCTGCGACCTGATTTGACCTTGCTCCGATGACCTCGCCCCGGTTCAATCGAACAATGTTTCGACCCGTCGGGCTGGCTTGCGGCCTCATTTTTTGCGCGACCCCGCTGTCGGCCCAGGCCCCCCCGGTCGACGAGCTGATCCCCTGGCTCCTGCAGGAAGACGCGCAACTGCGCGGCTTGCCATTTGCCGAGGTGATCCTGGACGCCACCGGCCAAAAAGTCCTCGCCATCGATCCGCGGAGCGAGGTCGATCAACGGGTGTTGAAGCAGCTTTCCGCTGCTTTTGACGAAGTCATCGCGCAACTCAATCAACCAAAAAGCGCACTGCAGGACATCGCGCGCATCAACGAGGCGAGCAGTCATTTTGAAGACTTGCTTCGAAAGATTCTCAACCACTCGCCGGGCTTGAGTTGTGACTTTCCGCGCACCAGCGATGGCCACGTGCAGCGCTCCGGTTATCCGGATCTGCGGGTGGTCGATCAGGAAACGAAACGGGTCTATTACCTCGACCCGAAGCTTTATGCGGCTGGGAGCCGTGAAAGCAGTTTCCGCACGTTTTATTTCGAGCCGAAGAAATCGACCAACAAGGTGCTGGATGACGCCGTCCATCTGGTGGTCGGCTTCGAGCATCTGCCGCGGGAGAATGGACACTGGAAATTCACCCGCTGGGATCTGGTCGATCTGGCGCGCTTCCAGGTAAAATTGAAAGCTGAGTTTCAAGGCAGCAATCGCGATCTCTACCGCCCGGACGCGATCGTGGCGACGAGCGCAAAGTGAATTCCCATTGCCGAGCGCGGACGCGACGGCAATGGTAGCGGGTGATCATCCGGGCGCCGGAAGCCTTTCAGTTCGACACCATTGACGATGTGCTGCGCGATCTCGCGGCCGGCAAAATCGTGATCGTGACCGACGATGCCGATCGCGAGAACGAGGGCGACCTCATCATGGCCGCGGAAAAGGCCACACCCCAGACGATCAATTTTATGACCATGCATGGCCGCGGTTTGATCTGCGTGCCGGTCTCGACCGAACGAGCCGATCAACTCGGACTCCAGCGCATGGTGGCGCAGAACCGGGAAATGTATCGGACTGATTTCACTGTCTCGGTCGATGCCGCCAAGGGCGTGACCACGGGAATCAGCGCGCACGATCGGGCCGCGACCATTCGCACGATCGCGCGGCCGAAATCGGTGCCGGAGGATCTGGTTCAGCCTGGCCACATCTTTCCTTTGCGCGCAAAAGAAGGCGGAGTCCTGCGCCGCGCCGGTCACACGGAAGCGGCGGTTGATCTTGCCCGGATGGCTGGCCTGCAACCGGCTGGTGTGCTCTGCGAAATCCTGCACGACGACGGGACGATGGCGCGGCTGCCGGAGCTGATGCAGTTCAAGAAAAAGCACAAGCTGCGCATCTGTACGATCCAGAGCCTGATCGCCTATCGACGCCTGCGCGAAAAACTGATCGAGCGCGAGCAGGTGGTGAAATTGCCAACCGATTACGGCGACTTCGACTTGCACATGTACCGCTCAACCTTGGATAACGCCCACCATCTCGCGCTCGTGAAAGGCAAGATTTCCAGAACCAAACCGATCCTCGTGCGGGTACACAGTGAATGCCTGACCGGCGACGTCTTCGGTTCACGCCGCTGCGATTGCGGCAATCAATTGCACGCCGCGCTCCAGCAAATCAGTGCAGCCGGCGGCGTCCTCGTCTACATGCGGCAGGAAGGGCGTGGAATCGGGCTCGCCGCCAAAATTCACGCTTACAAGTTGCAGGAAGAAGGGCTCGACACGGTGGAAGCCAACGCCAAGCTCGGCTTTGCCGGGGACCTGCGCGACTACGGCATTGGCGCGCAAATTCTTCATGATCTCGGGGTGCGCAAATTCCGTTTCCTAACGAACAACCCTAAGAAAGTGGTCGGACTCGAGGGCTACGGTATCCAGATGGTCGAGCAGGTGCCGATTCGGAGCGAACCGAATCCGCACAACGCGAAATACCTCGAAACCAAACGGGTCAAAATGGGCCACCTGCTTTAGCAGGCGGGCATTCAGCACATGTCGCAATTCGTTCCGCCGCGGCCGCGCATCATCAACGTCAAACGCGCGTTCATTCTCATCGCCAGCCAGTTCAATGCGAAATATGTCCAAGGCCTGGTCACTCATTGCACCGATGAACTGCGCACGCTTTCGCCCAACTCCAACGTCCTTTTGCACTTGGTGCCAGGCGCTTTCGAAATCCCGGTCGTGGTCCAGGAACTGGCCCGCCAAAAAAAAGCCGACGCCATCGTCGCGCTGGGCGTGATCCTGCAAGGGGAAACGCCGCATGCTCAACATCTCGCTCAATCGGTCACCCAGGCGCTCCAGCAGATCGCCCTCGAACATGGGATACCGGTAATCAACGCGGTGCTCAGTTTGAATGACGAGGACCAGGCCAAAAAACGCTGTCTGGAGGATAAAATTAATCGCGGGACGGAGGCGGCGCGCGCCGCTTTTGCGATGGCCAACCTCCTCGCGGAGCTGCGCAAGTAGCCATGGGAAAACGTCGCGCCGCGCGCCGGTCCGCGCTCCAATATCATTTCTGGCGCGACCTCCAGGGCGGCGATGCGCCCGAGTCGATCGACGAATTTTGGGCGCTCTGTCCGGCGAAAAACAACGTGCAGCAATTCGCCCAGCCGCTCATCGAGGGAATGCTCGCGCACTTGCCGGAGATCGACGAACGCATCACCCGCTACTGCGAGAATTACGAATTCCATCGCATCTCGGCGGTCGATCGGAATGTCCTGCGGCTCGGAATCTACGAGATGTTTTACCGCGACGACATTCCGCCGGTCGTTTCGATTAATGAAGCGATCGAGCTGGCCAAGGAATTCGGTGGGCCGGATTCAGGGCGATTCGTGAACGGCATCCTCGACCGGGTAAAGAACGATCTCACCAGGCCGCTACGCGACGCACAATTGTAGGGCGGGCGCTCCGCCTGCCGCGTTTCAGGAATCTGGGCAGGCGGAGCGCCCGCCCTGCAACTGCGCACAAACCTGCAGCTTCATCCTCACCAGCAGGCCGCTCATCGGCCGTGGAAATGCCGGTAAGTGCAACTGCGGATCGACTCCAGTTACTTCGACCCGGAAAGGTTCCAAGGAACCGCGCACGCAATCCCCTAACAATGTGATCGCGGCAAAGTCCGCTTCCTCATCCGCGCGATAAACGACTTCACCCTTTTGCCCGACGACCTCGATCATTCCGATTTCGATCTCGGTCAGCGCGCTATAGAAATCGATCCGCAACGCGCTGGCCTCGGCTCCGGCCGGGAGCGGCACCTCGACCTGCTTCCACCCGTCGTGGCCGACCCGCACGTCGGCCGAGTTCTCCTCCGAAAAGTTCCCTTCTTTCGTCCAAAAGATCTGGATGACCGTCTCACTTGCCATTGGGGCGGTGCGGATCGTCCCATCCCGCCATTGCTGCGCCACCCTCGCCTGCAGAGCCGCGCTGCGTTGTCGATAATGTTCGAGCAAAAGATTCTGCTTCTCGTTAGGCGAGGCAAAGATCGTTTCCAAGAACGCCGGAAGCTTGCTTCCCGGCGGCTTTTCCCAGACGCCTAACCCCGGTGGTTCCTCGAAGGTCCAGCTCCGCCCTCTCTCTTTCATCTCCGCCCACACTTTCCAAACCCCAAAATCACGACCTCGCATCGTGACGTCGTGCATCAACAGAATTCCACCGGGCCGGAGTTTTGAAAGCCAGGACTCGACATCGTGGCGCGCGGCTGCCTCCGTATGGTGTCCATCGATATGCAGCAGATCGATGCTCGCCGGCGCGAAGCGATTGAGCGCTTCATCGAAACTCGTTCGGATCAAACTGGAGAACGCCGCATAACGATCCCGGTTATGGCTCTCAACCTCGCGAAAGGTCGTCTCGTCATAGCTGCCGGCATGGGAGTCTCCGCGCCAATGATCGACCGCGAAACATTCCGTCCCGGTCTTGTTTTCCAAGACTGATTGGCAAAACGCGAAATAACTTTCGCCGCGATCGGTCCCGAGCTCGACCAGGCGACGCGGTCGAAGTTGGGCAACCAGATCGTAGGCAAAAAAAATGTGGTCGGTCCAGGCGCCGAGTCCGTAACGCAGTGGTTCAAAGCGCTGCGAGGGAAGTTGATCGAGCGCATACACCCGGCGAGCATAACGCGCCCGCGCCCGCTTTTCAGGTGTGAGGTTCAACCGGCCACTGCCTCAACGTTTACCGTCGGAACGGTTCAGGTTAACGTCGGCCATGTCCGATTCGCAGGTTGCCGCGACTTTCGCCCGCTACGCGCCGTGGGTGACCCGCTTCCGCGTCGGCGGCCACGACTACGGAGGCACCTTCGATGCGCCTAACGATTCCCGGCTCGACCTTTTTTGGGAGGCGTTTCCCAAGGCCTGTCGAATTCTCGAGCTCGGCTCGCTCGAGGGTGGCCACACTATTGGCCTGGCGCAAAAGCCGGGCGTGGAGCGCGTCCTCGGCATCGAAGGTCGCACCGCCAATATCGAACGGGCCCGGGTCGCGCAGGAGCTACTCAAAATCGACAACATCGATTTTGTCCAAGGCAATCTGGAGGCAATCGACCTCGCCCAGTTTGGCCGGTTCGACGCGGTTTATTGTTCCGGCCTGCTTTATCACTTGCCGGAACCCTGGCGGCTGATCGCGCAATTCCCGAAGGTCGCTGACGGTGTATTCCTCTGGACCCATTGCTCGACCGAAGCTGGAGCCGAAAGCTTCGCCAATGGCTACCGCGGCCGGCGGCAGGAGGAAGGCGGGCCTGACGAAGTGCTGAGCGGACTCTCGCCCGATTCCTTTTGGCCCACCCTCGGGTCGCTTTGCAACATGCTCACTAACTCGGGATTTTCCCGCGTTCACCTGCTGAACAACCACCCCACTCACCCTAACGGGCCGGCCGTGACCGTCGCCGCCTTCTTGTGATCGCGAGATTGCCGCGACCGGTGGCAGATTAATGAGCCTCTTCCGTCCATCTCAACCGCGGACGTTATTCTTCTTCCATGAAACAACCTGGAGCGGGGCGCCGATTCAGCTCCTGCACCTGGTCAGCTGGCTGCGCGCCAAAGGCTGGAATGTCGCGGCCGTTGTGCCCCGGGAGTCCACCCGCGAGTCCGGTCCGATCACCGCGTGCCTAACGAACTTAGGAATCGACGTTTTTCCCTTGCTCGACCTGTCCGCCCTGCCCGATTTGGCAGCGCTGGCGGATCTCTGCCGGCGCTTCGACGTCGTCGTCGCCAACACCCTGGTGATGTGGGCGGCCATCCGGGCAGCCCACGAAAGCGGGGTTGCCAGCATTTGGTACATTCACGAGAGCCTGGTCGCGCGGCAGTTGATCGAGCAGCTGGCGGAAATCCAATCCACGTTCCCTCTTGCGCGGCTTCTCGTTATGCCGACCCGCCGGACCGCGCGAATTTACGACCGTTACGTCGAGGGCCCGATCGAAGTGGTTCCCTATGGAATTCCCGCGCTTTCGCCCGCCGTGGTCTCGAAGCACTTTGGCCAGCTGACCTTCCTTTTGCTCGGAACTTATGAGCTGCGCAAAGGCCAGGATATTTATCTGGAAGCGATTGCTCAACTGCCCGCGCATCTGCGGGACCGGTCGCATTTTCGCATGGCCGGGCGCAAACTTTCGCCCGACTTTTTTGCGGAACTCGCACGACGGGCGACGAACCTGCCTAACGTCGAACTGGGGCCCGGGCTCGAACATGCCGAGGCCAAAAACGCCATCGCGGCGGCCGATATTCTCGTCTGCGCCTCCCGCGACGAAACCATGCCAGTGGCAATTCTCGAGGCCATGAGCCTCGGCAAAACCATCGTGACGACGGAGGTCGGCGGGATTGCCGAATGGCTGGACGATGGGATCAATGCACTTGTCGTTAGGTCGGAAGATCCGTCCGCCTTGGCGGACGCACTGCAGCGCTGCCTGGCCGAGCCGCAATTGTGCGCTACCCTCGGTCGAGGCGCCCGGCGGACTTTCGAGAAACACTTTTCCATCGATCGATTGGGCAAAACCTTCGGCAGACTGATCAGGGCCGCCTGGCGGACCCAAAAGGGATGATCTACGCCGATTGGATCGCAAATTTCGACACCCTCACTCCGGAGAGGCGTGCGGCATTGCGGCATGCCATCGTTCAATTGCCTGAGCGGCCGCTGATCTCGATTTTGCTCCCCGTCTACAATGCCGAGCTGCGCTTTCTCGAGGAAGCGATCTCGTCGGTCGAGAACCAAATCTATGAAAACTGGGAGATCTGCATCGCTGACGACGCCTCGACCGACCCGAAGGTCAGAATTTTCCTTGAAAGCCGCCGCCGCGAGGAAGGCCGGATCAGGTTGCTTTTCCGAGAGGAAAACGGGCACATTTCCGCGTGCTCGAATTCGGCACTGACCCTGGCGCGCGGCGAATGGTGCGCGCTGCTCGACCAGGATGACGCGCTGGCGGAGGATGCTCTCGCCGAGATGGCCTGCGAGATCGGATGCCATCCCGAAGCTGGCATCATCTATTCCGACGAGGACTTTATCGATTCGTTAGGGACGCGCTCCAATCCATTTTTCAAGCCGGATTGGAACCCCGAGCTATTCATGGGGCAAAATTACCTCAACCATCTCACCGTTTATCGGACTGCAGTGCTGCGCGAGGTCGGAGGATTCCGCGAAGGCTTGGAAGGTTCGCAGGATTACGATCTTGTGCTGCGTTGCGTAGCGCGCCTGCAACCGGAACAGATTCGTCACATCCCTCGCCTCCTCTATCGCTGGCGGATGGTGCCAGGCAGCCTGGCCGATCAGCCGGACGCTAAACCCTACGCTCGACATGCCGCGCGTGAGGCATTGAATAGCCATTTGCGCGCGCGTGGTATCGCGGCCCGCGCGGAACCTTGCCCCGAAAACGCGGAGTCGCATCGCGTGATCTACACTGTGCCAGAGCCACGGCCCACTGTCTCAATCTTGACCGGCTCTACTAAAACCGAATGGCTGCGCGAGCCGCCGATGAAATCATCAGGACAGCGTGGCAGGCGAAGGATGCGAACGAGGCGGCGGCCCGAGCCCGGAGCGAGATTCTCATTTTTCTGAGCGGCGATATTTCCTCCGGCGAAAGCGGTTGGCTGAACGAAATGATTAGCCATATCGTTAGGCCGGAGGTCGGCGCGGTGGGGGCCCGCCTCTGGTCCCCGGAGGGAAAGCTGGAGGACGGCGGGCTCATCCTCGGAATCGGCGGCACCGCGGCACCGGCATTTCGGGGCGTTCCGCGCGGGCATCCCGGTTATTTTAATCGCGCCTGGCTCCAGCAAAATTATTCCGCCGTCTCAGGCGCCTGCCTGATGGTGCGCAAGAAAACCTTCCATCAACTAGGTGGGTTCGATGCCACTAATCTACCAAACCATTTCTTCGACATCGATTTCTGTCTGCGTCTCGGAGAACGAGGGTTTCGGGTTGTTTGGACGCCCTACGCCAATCTTGTCTTCGCCGGCTCGGGTATGCGGAGCGAGGCAGAGTCAGCCCCGGAAACGATCTACCTGCAAACAACCTGGCACGAAAAGCTGCTCCATGACCCTTCTTACAACCCAAATTTGTCGTTAGACTCTCCCGAATTCGCACTCGCGAATCCATCGAGAATCGCCTCCTAAAGGATACAAACACGCTTAGCTCCAGGTGGCGCGAGCGAGAAAGATGATTGAGGCCAGGTTGGCGATGCCGGAGAAGGCCAGGGCGCCATGGCCCAACCAGGGCAGCTTGCGCAGCCATTCGTTAGCCAAGGCGCATGCCAAAAGCGGCAGAAGAGGGATGGCATATCTTCCCTGCCAGCCCTCAATCCGGGGCGCCCCCACGGCATTCCAAGCCAGGTAAATGAGGACGGCGGTCAAGAGCAAAGCCAGTCCTCCGAGCGCAATGAAACCTACCCGTATCGGAGCAGTGAGGCGAAGCGCCTTCGTTTCCGAGCTGCTGATGGTGACAACAAGGCAAACGCTAACGCCAACCAAAATCCAGGTCGGCAGCGGTAGATTGAGCCACCCTAAAACACCGATCAGTTGACGCCAAAATTCGTAGCCAAACTCGAACAGGCTGGCGGCCAGGATTTGGAAGAAGTGGAGTGGGTGGTATAAAACAAATTGCAGCTGACTCCCCGCCACCACGGAAACGTCGGGTCGCATCGGCACCTGCAGGCCCTTCACGACGGAAATCCAAAGCAAACAGGGCAAGATTAAAGCCGCGAAAAAGATGCAGCGGAAACGGAGACGCGAAGCGGAGCTGTCACCAATCAAGGGGAGCGGAATGAAAAAGATCAACAGGCCGAGAAAGGGATAGGGAAAGCGCAGTTGCGAGAGCGCGAGAGCGATCAGAATCCAGCGCAGGCGCGGCGGCTTTGAAAGAACCTCGCTCCGCGCCTGCAAGACTTCCGCTAACCAAAGGAAACTAATACCGAAAGTCAGGGAATCGGTGGTCAAGTTGCCAACCTGAAATAAACACATTGGGAAGAAGGCGATCGTCACGAGGAAAGGCGCGCGTCGCCACGTCCGGTTAATCGCCAGGCCAATCAACGAACCTCCTACCAGGGCATTGAAGACTCGCCCGAGGTAAAACAAGGCCAGCGGCTTGGCGTGCAACATTTTCCCGAGCGAAATCCCCGCAACGGCGGGCAGATACATGGCCGGGGAATGAAAGGCCGCTCCGGGAAAATGGAGGAACGTGCGCCGATGTGATTTCAGGTCGACCCGCCAGGCCTTGGCGAAAGCCGCAGGGTTCGTCGATATGGCTGGCACGCTAGGAAAGCCGGCGACAATCCGCGCCACCTTTTCCAAACTTTGCGGCAACTTGTCACCGAGGAATCCACCACCCGGCCGCACCGCCACCAGGTGGCCCTCCGAAATCTCGTAAGCCCTAAAAAAGTGATTGGGCTCGTCCGGCGCGCGAAACGGACCGGTCGCAAAGGTGTAGCCAAGCGCCAGGACAATGACCATGGCCGGAAAGGTGACTGGCTTCGCCCACTTCCCCCGCAAAAGGCCAGCTCCGATGGGAACCTCCTCCTTCTGTGAAATCTGGCGCATGAGTTATTCATTCTTGTCCGCGCCCAGGGTCAAGACTTTAATCTTTGCGGTCGAGCGGGGAGGTAAGTCCGCCGCGATTCCTCTTGTACCGTTGCCTATCTCGAGACCTTTCGCGGCCCTTTACCGGACGAAACTAGCAATGTAGGGATGGGATTCGCCATGATCGAAATCAATGGAGTCCTCATTCACGTCGATCCAAAAGGCGATCGGATGCCGGATGATCCTTTCGAATTCGACGGTTGGGTGGCCGCCTCCGAGCCGGTCACTGCAATCTGGTTGCCGGCCTGTGGGTTAGCCCAACTGGTCCTGTGCGATCGCCCGGATGTGCGGCGTGTTTTCCCCAATCGCATCTCGACGGGATTCTCGGGTAAGTGCTCGAACAGCAAGATCGACCCAGACGGTCTGCAAATCGCGGTCCAAGTCGGTGATCAAGTCCTAAAAGGGATCCACCCCGTCCCCGCCGTCCTCCCAAAACTCCCGTTAGGCCAGCGCCTCAGTGGGCAGCTCCAGCTAGCCTGGCTGCGATTAAATGAGTGGCTCTCAGTGAGTTCGTCGGCGCGTTTCGCGCGGACTTTGCGGCGCCACCTTCTCGCCCGCCGGTTGCGCGGAGGCCTTTTCCTACGACGCCATATCGACGCGCTGTTAGCCGATTTCGCGACCTCTGTTCCCGCGGCGACTTTTCTCCAAATCGGCGCGAACGACGGTTTGACCGGCGATCCGATAAATCATCTCATTAACCGCGCGGACACGCGCTGGCGAGGAGTGCTGGTAGAACCAGTCTCACATTTATTCGCCCAACTCTCGGACCGCTACGGAAATGATAGCGCGCTTCGCCTCGAACGCGCAGCCATCGGCGAGATGGATGGCACGGCGGTGATTCATCGACTTCAGACTGGCCCAGGAGATTCGCTCTGGCTGGATCAACTTCCGTCACTGGATGCTGACTTACTGGAAAGGAACGCTGGTCAGTTTAAGCAAGAGATAGGCGCGACTTTGAGCGAAGAAGTTCCCAGTCTATCGGTCGCCACCCTTTTGGCGCGGCACTCGCTTAAGGCTCTTGATCTACTCGTGATCGACACGGAGGGATGGGATTGGCGTATTCTGCGTCAGTTCGATCTTCCTCGGTTAAAGCCAAAGCTCATTCTCTATGAGCATCAACACTTGGTCCCGCAGGAGAGAGAAGAGGCGCACAATTTCCTCACTCGATTCGGGTATGATTGGGTAGAAACAGACGAGGGCGACACCATCGCCTGGAGATTGCGGCGTTAACGCCGCAGCTTCATGGCTCACCCAAAAAGGCGTATTGGCACTGGGTGTAAAGTGCCCACCCATTCGCGAGCAGGGCAAAACCGTAGATGAACGTTCGCATTCCATTTGTCATACCGAGGCGCGGCCAGAGGGGACACATCGTGGCCAGGCCAATTAACGGCAGCATGACGATAAAATATCTTCCCTGCACACCTTGGATCATGGGTGCGCCGATCGCATTCCATTTGCCATAGATCGCAAGGCAGACGGAGAAGAAAATGGCAATGGCAAGCAGCCCGCAATAGAGACGTGCTCCTCCGGTAAACCGTTTGCCGGTAGTTAGACCTTCGAATCCGACAGACACGAAGAGGGCAATCCACATTCCAGCGTATAACCAAAGCGGTAGCACGATTTGCAACCAACCAAGCACTCCCACGATCTGGACCCAGTACACGAAAAAAGAGAATTGAAGCGTGCGGAAGCAGATCTCTAGAAACTGAAGGGGGTGCTGGCACACAAACGCCATCTGGAGGGCAGGCTGCGCAGGAATGTCCAAGCGGGTTGCATCAGTAACCGATCCGCTCACTTTCAACCAGATCAGGGACGAAACCAGGCTGACAGCCATCGCTCCAAGGCAAACGGCGACCGTGGCGCGACGTGCTTTTCCCGGAGAGAAAAAAACGATGAACGCCAACAATGGGAGAGGGAAAAAGAATTTTGTCAGGCCAAGCAGCACGGCCACCGCGCAGAGTTCCAGCGCCTCGCGACGCCAGCGAGCCGCTGGCTTTTCCTCCACCTCAACGAAACGAAGCACTTGAGCGATCCATAGGAACGCGACTCCAAACGAAATCGAATCCGCAGAGAACGAACCCACCAGTGAAAGCGTCATGGGGAGCAAAAATACCAGGGCAAAGGATTCACGCGCGCAGGGCAGACGCCGCCAAGCCAAGCTCGCCAAGGCAGCTACCGCTATCACATTGGCAAATCGCCCGAGATAAAACGCAGCCAGAACCGAAAGATGACATTGCCGGCTAAGCGCGATCGCAAGTGCGGCCGGCAGGTAAGCGACCGGAGAATAAGCAGCCGTCGCCGGAAAGCTCCGATAGATTCTTTCTTCGGAATCAAATGGCATCCTCCAAGCGATCTTCCAATTAGACCAATCGATTCTAGGTGAAGGGATCGAGACGGAACGGTAATGCACCAACCGCTCAACAATTTCATCCAGATTGCGGGCAAGCATCGCGCCCCGATGATCGCCGGGAGGAGTATCGGCGACAATATGGCCGTCGCTGATGTGGCAAGCCCGCCAAAAATGAGCCACTTCGTCCGGCACGCCAAAAGGCGCGGTAAAAGCAGCGTAGCAAATACCCAAAACGAGAACCGCGAGTCCGAGGCCATGACGTGAGGCGAACGCGGAAATTATTGGGCCCATCTATCTCGAGATTGCCTTTCGAGGATCCGATTCGCCCATCATCTCGCCTCCTCCAACAAGTCCGCCCACAAGTCACAAATCTCCTCATAACAACCCCCGGTCAGGTGTTTCAGTTCTGAGAAGTGCGAGTCGATATAATCACGGTGGTAAGGCTTGGGACCGTGGAAATGGATAATCCTCGCCTTTGAGTAATCGCCCCAGTAGGGCTTCCAATTGAGCTCCGGGATCAGGCGGTTCCACTTCGGCTCCTGGCCATTTGAAGAAAAGAACTCCCGATACGCCCCTTGGTCCCAAGCGACCATTTGGAGCCGAGGCAAGTTTTCCTTCACAAACCGCCGAAAGTCAGCGTCGACTTTGCGCAAGCCCGGCAGGTTCATCCACATGGCACCGGTGTTCATCTCCCGATAGTCGGCAGGATTGAATTCCGGTGCGACCGCAAAATATTCACATGTATTTGCAGCTAACTCGTCCGCCACTTCGCCGAGAAAGAAAACGTCGGCGTCGGTGTAGAAGACCCGATCATCCAAATCCATTTCGACTCCAAGACGGGGGAGTTCGATTCTTAGCAGTATTCCGCGCAGAGCCGCTCGAATCTTCTCCTCATGCTCACCACAGCGGAGTGCTGCGATCTCACTTAGAAGAAAGCTCTGGCAGGGGATGACCGGCACCTCGCGCTCACGGAGCCAGCGAGTAAGTGCATTTTCTTCGCCATCGTAGAGGAAGTGCGGGCGCAGTCTGGTATGGCGCAGGGCAGTATGAACCGCCACCATCGCCATCTCCGCATACTGCTTGAACGCGGGCGAACCTTCTGCCAAAGCCAGAAACCATTGCATTCCAGGAATGTAACCGACCTAAGCAGGCCTGCCCAAGAGATCGTGAATTCCCTCGGCGATCTTATCCGCCAGGATCCCATTGCCACGATCCCCGAAGTGGTAGGAGTCGAGAAAGATCTCATCGCTGGCCGAAAGAGTGTGAAACACGTCAGAGTAGTCAAGATAAGTAAAATTTGAATAAGTCATTACCTCAAGACGTTTCCGGATTTGCTCATAACAAATATAGAAATTCTCGATCGCTGTCGGCGCAAGCACGGCCCGCAGTTCACGTTCGCGTTGTGAAAGTGGTTTGCTCGTCACGGCCAATCCTGGCTGCAGGATAAAGACATACCGCGCTTTTTCCAAGGCCAGGGCGATTGCACTCAGTCTGACATTCTTTTCCAGCCGCTCTCCGACCAGAGCGGGCGCGACTGGCGACGCGTTCGCAACCACATCCTGCCACGGCTGGAGACCGGCCAAACCCCGCCCGGTCTCGAGCAACTCCCAGAAGTGCTGGTCGGCATAGGTCCGAAACCAGTTGATGTTATGGCCTGCTCCCGCCCAGTGCACATCGTTACTCCCGGAAAGAGAGATAACCATGTCAGGCGCCAGTTCGGATAATCGATTCTCAATCAGAATCCGCTCATGACTGGAAGTCCAGGAAGGATTCGCCAGGGTAAGAGCCTCATATTTGCGCCCGGACAGCGAACCTGGCCCGGCATTCAATCGCCGTTCCAGATAAGCGCTAATGATTGCGTCTTGGCTCGGGGCGCCAGAGCCGAAGGCCGTCGAGCCGCCAGTTAGAAAGATCCGGTAGACATCGGGAGGCTTCGGCATCGCGACTTCGTGCCGCGCGCGAAATTGCATTTGGTTGATCCAGGCATTCTCATTTTGGCCTGGTCGCGGTCCGCTGCCGACGAATGGGGTCGGAACATTCGGCACCGCATAGGAGAACTTATTCATGCCTGCTGCGGCGGCAGCACTGTCCTTGAAAGCGAGGGCGGCGCGCTTTTGTTCCTCGGGGCTCAAGATGGCGCCGAGCGTTTCGCTGGCGGCATAATCACGAATCTGATGACGAAAGGCGCGCGTCGCAAGGTATCGTCCCAGGAACATGCCAACGGCGAGGCCGATAACGACGGCCAGAACAGTGGACGGCGCGAAGGCGAGGTTCGCAAGCATGGCGCCAATCTTGGCACTGGGCGTCGCCCATTGCCAGCGACAATCCCCTATCGCTCGAGGAAGGCGGCAAGCCGCGTTGCCAAGCGGGCGTCCCTCGCACTACATTGAGTGTTTCCGATCGCTGGTTGAGCTATCTCTACGTCCCGAGGTTTCTTGTTTACCGTCTATCTCACTCTCACAATCCTAACCGGCTTCTCCGTTTACCTGCTGCGTCGGCATTGGACGGCAAATCTGGCGCTGCTGCTTTTCAGCATCTGCCTTTGCTTTACCTCGCTCGAGGTCTACTACCGCTATTTCTACGTAAAGAGTGATGGGATGGGCCAGCTGATGAAGAACTTTTCCGATCGCTACTACCAAATGGACGCCTACGGACTTCGCGCGTCACGCCTTCCCTTGAGCACAACCCAGGATAATTTGGTCGTCCTGGGAGATTCCCATGTTTTCGGCGCCGGTTTGAAACGACCTTCGCAGCGTTTCTCGGCTCTTTTGAAGAAGCATTATCCCGGCCTGCATGTCGTCAACCTTGGCTTACCTGGCTGGGACACCAGAACTGAAGCGACGCAGTTCACCAAGTATGTCGGCGCAAGTGAGGGGCGTGTCCCGCTAGTCATTCTTACCTACTTTTTCAACGATATCGAAGAAGAGGCGACTGAGGCCGATCGCCTACGCGACCAAACCTCCTATCCGCTGGCGCGAGAGACGGCGCTCGACCGCGCGTTCCAATTCGTTTCGAAATACAGCCGTTTCATCGAGATGACATATTATCGGATCGGATATCCACGGTTGGTGCACGATCGCCTGGGCCAAATCCAATTGTTCTACAACGATCCACTCGTCCGCGATCGTCATTTAGCCACCCTGCAGAAGTTTCGCGATCTTTTACAGGAAAGGTATTCGGCGCACCTGCTTATCGTACTTCTCCCTTACCTCCATAGTGAGAAGTTACTAAATCAGAGAGGGTTCTATGGCCGTTTTGAGCATGCGTTGTCTCAAGGCGGATTCGATTTTATCTCGATGCAGCCTGTCTTTGCCACCTATGGAGTGAAGAAACTTTGGGTAAACCGTTTTGATCCGCACACCAACCCATTCGCGAATCGACTGATCGCGAAGGCGATTATCGATTACCTCGATCAGCATCCGGCGGTCTTATCCATTCCGCCTGCCATTCCGTGAGGAAGACAGACGACCTGCCGAAGGGGGGACGGCCTAACGGGTTTGCGAGATGGATATTTGCTGCCTTGGCGTTGCTTTGCATTGTCGCGGCGGCCGACTGGCTCGGCGCAGACGTCGATGCGTCTCTACGCAGACGACCCGGATGCGCCGGCCTCGCGTTCCGGCGTCGTCGAGCAGCATTTCCCGATTCGCGGCAATGAAATTGTTCCGACCATCGAGAGTCGGGAGGGAGCACGCTTCGTTTTTCATTTAAGGGGAAGCCTCCCTCGACGGCTGGCTTATACCGTCGAGCAAGGTAGTGCGGCCTCCAACAAGATATTCTTTCGGCAGGGAAGCGAACTACGGCTGCTGGTGTCTGAAAAGGTAAAGCGAAAGGCTTCGCGCGAAATAAGAGTGCCGCGTGAAACCGGTGACTTGGAATTTGTGACACGCGGAATGATCGACTGGCTCGACCTACGCGTCGTCCGGACTGTTTTTCTATGGCCGGGTTATCTCGCAATCGGGCTAGGGCTCTTCTGTCTCCTCCTTCGGGCGCCTCGGCCGAGATTTCGGCGCGGGGCGGAATGGCTCCTTCTCGCGATTAGTCTTCTGTTATGCCTGGGTATCGCGGAATGGGTCATGCGCGCTTGGGGCGCCCGGCTGGTGCCCGGGATTTTGGCGGCCAGGAGCGAATTCGGCTTGGTTGGCGAAGACTCTCGCCTGCTTGATCCAAAGCGATACAAGATTCGGCTGCGACCTAACCTCAACGCTCATTACGAATGGCAGATTGGCGACATCGCACGTCTCAATTTTATCCCCAAGGATGTTATTCCTGGGGTCCGCCATCGTTATCTAATTCGGACAGACGCAGAAGGATTTCGTAATGATCGACGTGCGGGAGACGATTGAAATTGCAGCGTTGGGCGACTCTTTCACTGACGGCGCTACCGGACCCGCGGATGAATCGTGGCCGGCGCGGCTCGAGCAACAAACCGGGCGCACGGTCCAAAACTACGGGACCTCTGGATTCGGTCCGCAACAGGAGCTTTACGTTCTGCGAGATTTCGTGCTCCGTCGTCGCCCCCAAGTTGTGGTGCTAGCGTTCTGCGCGGGAAACGATCTCTCCGACGCCGAGGCTTTCGATCTGTGGGAAAATAATCCCGCCCGTCCGATTGAAGAGCGACCCGGATGGAGGCTGACCGAGACTTATCGGCGTTATGAGATGTTCTATCTTTGGACAGCGGGCCGGGCCATTGCCCAACAGATGGCGGTGAGACATCGTGATGCTCCAAAAAAGCGGAGCGAGGAAACCCGATTCGATCACGGGATGTTTACGGTTCACGAGTCCGGCCGCCTCATGCGATTTGCCTTCTTCCCACCGTATCTCGAGAAGCTGGCTCGGCCACGCCAGGAGATCGAGCGGAGCCGCGGGTGGATGCTGACCGAGACGGCCTTACGGGAGATGCACGCGGACTGCGAACGCCAGGGAGCGAAGTTTATCCTCATGTATCATCCCTGAAAAAACAAAAGTCTATTGGCCGCTGGCGAAACGCTCCCTGAGCACGAGCCGAGGCTCCAAAGCGCGATCGATTTTTACTGCCGCTACAATCAGAAAGCGCCGCGACTAGAGGAAGTCGATGCGAACCGCCTCGCGCAGAATGCGCTCTTGCGTGACTTCTGTGGGCAGGAACATATCCCAATGCTCGACCTGACACTTCCCTTCGAAGATGCGGTCAAGGCCGGTGTTGAGACATATTTTCCTGACGATACCCATTGGAATGCCGCCGGACACGATCTTGCCGCGCGGGAGCTGGCCAGGTTCATCAGTCAACTGCCGTGAACATCCTCGGCGTCTCCGCCTTTTACCACGACAGTGCTGCTTGTCTGGTCCGTGATGGCGAGATCGTCGCCGCAGCGCAGGAGGAGCGTTTTAGCCGCGTCAAACATGATCCCGGTTTTCCGACAGAGGCGGTCCGTTATTGTCTGGAGGAGGCCAGCCTAACGAATGAAGCCGGGATCGATCTCGTCGCCTTTTACGAAAAGCCTTTCCTTAAGGCCGATCGGCTTTTTTCGACTTACCTGGCAGTCGCGCCGCATGGGCTAGGCTCATTTTTGGAGGCTGCGCCCGCCTGGATCAAACAAAAAGTCTGGATCAAGGCGCTCCTGGCCGATGAACTCGGCTTCGACGGTCCGATCATTTTCCCGGAACATCACGAGTCGCATGCGGCCTCCGCCTTTTTTCCTTCGCCTTTCGAAGAGGCGGCCATCCTGACGATCGACGGCGTGGGCGAGTGGACCACTACCAGCGTGGGCCATGGGAGCGGCCACCGCCTCGAGCTCCGTGAAGAACTGCATTTTCCACATTCACTCGGCCTACTCTACTCCGCCTTCACTTACTACCTCGGGTTTCGGGTCAACTCCGGCGAATACAAAGTGATGGGACTCGCGCCCTACGGCGAGCCGCGTTTTCGCGACCTGATTCTTCGCGAGCTGGTCGATTTGAAGGACGACGGTTCGTTCCGGCTCAATCTCAAACATTTCGATTACCTGGCCGGTTTAAGAATGACTAACGAGTCCTTCGCCGAATTGTTTGGCGGACCGCGGCGCGATCCCGAATCGCAATTGACCCAGCGGCACATGGATATTGCCCGCTCTCTTCAGGTCGTGACCGAGGAGATCATGCTGCGGATGGTGCGACACGCGCACAGTCTGACCGAAGCGCAAAACCTGTGTCTGGCGGGCGGCGTCGCGCTGAACTGTGTGGCCAATGGCCGGATTCTGCGGGAGGGACCCTTCGAGAAAATCTGGATTCAACCCGCAGCCGGCGACGCTGGTGGCGCGCTCGGGGCGGCGCTGCTCGGGTGGCATCACTACAAGGATCAGCCGCGGGAGAAAGCCAGCGGCCGGGATGCGCAGAAATCTTCTCTGCTCGGTCCCAGCTATGATCCGCGCGGCTTTCTTCTCCGGGAAAGAATTCCTCACCTCGAGCTGGAGGACGACGCTCTAATGGTAAGGACGGCGGAGCTGCTCGAGGACGGCAACGTGATCGGCTGGCATCAGGGTCGAATGGAATTTGGCCCGCGGGCGCTCGGCAATCGTTCCATCCTGGCCGATTCGCGTTCGGCCGGAATGCAGGAGCGATTGAATCTCAAAATCAAATTTCGCGAAAGCTTCCGGCCATTTGCGCCAGCCGCGTTGCGCGAGCGGACGAGCGATTTCTTTGAGCTTGAAGAAGCGAGTCCCTACATGTTGCTGGTTGCGGCAGTGAAGACAGATGTTCGGCCAGAAGCAGGTCCTGACTCACGCGCCGATCACTTTCGCTGAACGCCTGCGCAATATCCGCTCGCCTATCCCCGCGGTCACGCATGTCGATTACTCGGCCCGTGTACAGACGGTGGACGAGCAGGAGCATCCCCGCTTCCATCGTTTGCTGCGGGAATTCGAGAAACGCACCGGCTGTCCGCTGCTGGTCAACACCTCCTTTAACGTGCGGGGCGAACCCCCGGTCTGCACACCGGAAGACGCCTATCGTTGTTTCATGAAAACAGGCATGGATTACCTCGTGCTTGGGAACTTTCTCGTCGCTAAGACTGAACAAACCGCGTCGCTCGCCGACCGCACGCCGCCGAAAACCAGTTGGTTCAAACGCGAATACGACAAAATCGATCGCTCGCCGCGCTCTTTGCGACGCTTTGGCCTAACAATCGGGACGATCTTCCTCCTCCTCGCAACCGTGCTGATATTTCGTCAGCGAGTGACCGGCTGGCCGCTCGCCTTCGGCGCGGCCATTGTCCTCGCTCTGGCAGAATTTGCGCCGGGCGGCTTGCGCCATTTTCACCGCGTCTGGATCCAATTTTCACTCGCCATCGGGTGGGTAATGACGCGCGTTCTCCTCACTCTGCTCTTCTTCCTCGCCGTCACTCCAGTCGGCCTGCTGCAACGACTCTTTGGCAAGCGCCCGTTTGAAGTTACCTTTCCGGGCCGCGAAGAAACCTATTGGACGGCACGCAAAGCAGTCTTCAATCCACTCGATTATGAAAAGCAGTTCTAACTCGGCGAGCGGCAAGTTTGCCATTGTCCGGGAATTCTGGAGCTTCCTCCGCGTCCGCAAAAAATGGTGGCTGGCACCAATCGTGATCATGCTGCTTTTCCTCGGCATCGTGCTGGTGTTAAGCGAAGGCTCGGCGGTCGCCCCTTTCATCTACACTTTGTTTTGACGGTGGCAGCATACGCCGCTTTCGTTAGGCCGGCTCGCCCGCGCCTTTCTCAATCCGATGCGTAAGACTAAAATCATCTGCACTCTCGGGCCGGCCTCCGAGAGCTCCGAGGTCATCCGGCAAATGATCGAGGCAGGGACAGACGTTTTTCGGTTAAACATGAGCCACGCGACCCACGAATGGGTGCGCGACATCGTTCCGAGGGTGCGCGCCTTGGCCCACGAACTGGAACGCGATGTGGCTCTGCTCCTCGATACGCAGGGACCGGCCATCCGCACCGGCGATCTGAAGCAGGATTTGCGACTGGCGGTCGGCGACGTCCTGGAAATAACGGTGCGCGGTGCCGACCCTTCCGAGGCGAATTCCATCACGGTCAACTACGACGGTTTGATCGACGATGTCTCCGTCGGCGACGTCGTCCTGCTCGACAATGGCCTCATGCAAGTGCGCGTGCTGGCCAAGAAGGACGATCGCATCCGCACCGCCGTCCTGACGGCGGGTGCGCTTGGTTCCCGGCGGCACATCAATCTGCCCGACGTCCATGTGAATCTGCCGGCGTTGACTGAAAAGGACCTGGCCGACGTCGCGCTCGGCGCCGAGTTGGAGGTCGATTTCGTCGCGCTCAGTTTTGCCCGCCGAAAAGAGGACTTGCAGGAATTGCGAGCCGTCCTCAGGCAGCATAAGAGCAGCGCCGCGGTGGTGGCGAAGATCGAAAGTCAAAGCGCGGTGCGCGATCTCGACGACATGATCGAAGCGGCCGACGTCATCCTGATCGCGCGCGGCGATCTGGGGATTGAATGCCCGATGGAAGATTTGCCGATCATCCAGCGCCGGATAGTGAAACGCTGCCTTCGACTCGGCAAACCAGTCATCGTCGCGACCCAGATGCTCGAATCGATGGTCAACCATCCGCTGCCCACGCGCGCCGAGATCACCGACGTGGCGAATGCGGTTTTCGAGCAGGCCGATGCGATCATGCTGACCGGCGAAACCACTTCAGGTGGCTACCCGGTTAAGTGTGTCGAAGTGCTGAATCGCGTTGCCTTACGGATCGAACGGAGCGGAGGCGCCGGTTACGGAAAGGATGCAATCCTGGAAGATGCCCGCCAGAAGACCGTCCTGGCGGCGGTCACACTGGCGGACTCTTTGCCCCGGGCCAAAATCCTCGTCTTCACCCGGCACGGAACGATGGCGCGATATGTTTCAAATTTGCGACCGGAACGCGCGCCTATCTTCGCCGTTGCCTCCACCGAACCAGTTTATCGACAACTTACGATCTGCTGGGGCGTCCTGGCCCTGCAGCTCGAATTTACCGAAGATCCGAATGCCACCATCGAGGCGGCCGTAAAATTCCTGCGAGCGGAGAAATTGATCGTGCCTAACGATAATCTGGTCATCATCAGCGACGTTCGCGCCGGGCGATCGCTGGTCGATTGCGTGCAGTTGCGCGAGGTGAAGGCGAAGCGGTAGCGCTTTCTGAGAGATAGGCGTTCGGGCGAGGAGCGAGGGAGTTCCATTGCATGGGGCACAAGCGGTCGGAAAATCACATGCTATGATCGGTCGAATGACCAGAGGAGTTGCAGCTTGAAGAAGCAACGTCTGCTCACAGGCCGAAAATCGAGCAATCTCACCGTATGAACCCCGACCTCGCCGGCCTCCTAGCCTGCCCCACCTGTTACCAGGAATTGGCGACGAGCGGAGCCCTTCTTCGGTGCGCCGGTTGCGGCGCTCAATTTCCCGTCGTCAGCGGAGTCCCGGTTTTCCTGCCGGATGCGGCTGAGGTCGTTACCGTCGCAACTGATCACCTTAGCAATGCGCTTGGCGCTGAGTTCGAAGAAATTCTCGCTTCCGGCAAGGAACGAGTGCTGCATCTCGGGGCCGGCGCCACGGTGACGAAGTATCCCGGCTGCGTGGAGCTGGAACGCAAAATCTTTCGCCACACCGATGTGGTCGGCGACGCGCACGCCCTTCCCTTTCGTGCCGGAACCTTCGATCGCGTTTTTGCCTTCAATGTTTTCGAGCATCTGCGTGATCCGAAAAGGGCTGCGGGCGAGATTCTGCGCGTCTTAAAACCGGGCGGCGCGCTTGCTTTGCACACCGCATTTCTGCAGGCGCTGCACGAGGCACCAAATCATTATTACAACGCGACTGAGTACGGCGTCCGGGAATGGTTCTCTGAATACGAGATTGAGAGGTGCGGGGTAAGCGGCAACTTTTCGCCCGGCGTGATGCTCGGCTATCTGAGCGCCAGCTTGCTCGAGGCGTTGCGCCAGAGCGAAATGGCCGGGGAAACTCAGAGTCGGATCGCAGAGACGCGCCTGGGAGACTGGGCCGACTTCTGGAACCGCGGTGGCGCGCCACCGCCTGGTTTCCCAGAGATGCTCTCTCTCCCGCAGGAATTTCAGAAACGCGTCGCGGCCGGCTTTGAATTGCTGGCCCGCAAGCCGGCCGTGGAGTGGTGAAATTGCTCTTCCGTCTCTTCCCAAGCCGCGCCCGTCGCCAGCGCGCGCTGGAGAAACAAATCGCCCGGGCCAAGAAACGCTACGTCTGGTGGTTTGATCATCCCGTCGATTGGGGAACACCGGTTAGCACTCTCTATCTGACCGGCTGGATTCTGACACGCGATGGCCGACGTGCCCGCGATCTGCGAGCCCGGATTGGTCGGCGCCGGTGGAAGGGTAATTATCAGATCGAGCGCAAGGATGTGGCTCGGGAACGAGGACTTTCGCCTAACGAGATCCGCTGTGGCTTTGCCCTCGCCGTTCCGCTCCCGCGCGGGCCGGCGCAGGTCGTGGTCGAGTTGCAGGAAGCCGATGGAAGCTGGCAACCGTTCGCCGCCCATCAGGTGACGGGCGCGCCTAACGAAATAGTCTCGCCGCCCCAGGACGCAAAATATTTCATCCCCAATCCGGGTGCTAATCCGCGGATCGAGTTTTGGCTCGATCGACCGAGTGTCTGGGAAAAACGCTTTCGATACCTGCGCATCACGGGCTGGTGCCTGGCCACGGCGGGCGACGAGATCAACGGAGTCCGGGCGCGGGTGCGCAAGACCATTTTTCGGGCCCGCTTCGGCACCATTCGTCCGGACATCGCTCTGCTCTACGACAATATTCCGGGCGCTCTGCGCAGCGGGTTTTCGCTCGATGTAAAAATCCCGCCGGGACATTCCAACCTTGTCTTACAGGCACGCAGTGGTGAAGGCCGTTGGGAAACGTTCTTCATTCACTCGATGCGCGGACCGTACCTGCGCGAGGAATACGATGAAGGGCGTGAACTGGTCGGCGATTACAACCTTTGGATTAAGCACTACGACACTTTGCGCGGCGACGACCGCCGTGGCATCAGGGACGGCATCGCCCGATTCCAGAAAAAGCCCCTCATCTCGGTCCTGCTGCCGGTTTATAACTCAAACCTGAAATGGCTGCGGGCTGCCATTCGTTCCGTCCAGGCCCAGCTTTATCCGCACTGGGAACTTTGCATCGCGGATGACGCTTCGACTGATCCCCAGCTCTGGCCGTTTCTACAGAAGTTCGCGCGCAGCGACCAACGAATTCGCATCATGCGTCGGTCGGAAAACGGACATATTTCCGCGACTTCGAACGATGCGCTCGCGCTGGCTGGCGGTGAATTCATCGCGCTCCTCGACCACGACGACACTCTCGCCCCGAGCGCGCTCTATCTGGTGGCCGAGGCTTTGCAGGAAAGCCCAGGACTTCAGCTTCTCTACAGCGACGAAGACAAGCTCGACGCGCAGGGACGTCGGGCCGACCCCTATTTCAAGTCGGATTGGAATCCGGAGCTGCTCCTGGCGCAAAACTACATTTCACACCTGGGGGTATATCGAACCGACCTGGTGAGATCGTTAGGCGGTTTTCGTCTCGGCTTGGAAGGTTCGCAGGATCACGACCTGGCTCTGCGGTGCACCGGGGAGATCGGGCCTAACGAGATCAGGCACCTGCCCTATGTCCTTTATCATTGGCGCAGTACGGACAGCAGGTACTGCGGCCGATGCCACCTCCAAGCCTTACGCGCAGCAAGCCGCCCTGCTTGCGGTCCAGGAACATCTCGATCGGCGCGGGGTGTCGGCCGAGGTCGTCACCCATCACGGCATTTACCTGCGGACCAAATATGCGCTGCCTGCGAAGCGACCGCTCGTCTCGATCCTCATTCCGACACGCAACCGGCGCTTGCTTTTGCAAAGCTGCGTCGCAGGCATTTTCGCCAAGACTGATTACCAGAACTACGAGTTGGTCGTGCTCGACAACGAAAGTGATGAGCCCGAGGCGCTGGAATACCTGGAAAGCCTGCGCGCGCACGAGCGAGTGCGTGTGGAACGGGTAGAGGGCGATTTCAACTACAGCCGCTTGAACAATCTGGGCGCGGAACTGGCCCGCGGGACCGTCCTCGCCTTGCTCAATAATGACGTGGAGCCCAAGGACGCCACCTGGCTGAGTGAAATGGTGAGCTATGCGGTTCGACCTGAGGTCGGGATGGTCGGTGCGCGCCTTTGGTATCCGAACGGTCCGATCCAGCACGGCGGTGTCATCCTGGGCGCGGGCGGAATCGCTGGCCATGCCCATGTCGGCGTCCGCCATGAGTCGGGCTATTTCGCGCGTCCCCATCTGGCCCAGAATCTCTCTGCCGTAACGGCCGCCTGCGCGGTCGTAAGGCGAGAAGTCTATCGCGAGTTTGGAGGGCTGAACGAAGAGAACCTGGCGGTCGCTTTCAACGATGTCGATTTTTGCCTGCGCCTGCGCGCAGCCGGTTACTGGATAGTCTGGACACCGCACGCCGAATTGCTGCATCACGAATCGGCCAGCCGGGGATTTGACGACAGCACGGCCAAGCAGGTGCGCTTCCTGGCCGAGACCGATTACATGAGGGCGAAGTGGGGCCGCCTCCTTCGCTTTGATCCGTTCTATAATCCCAATCTTTCGCTGGAGGACGCCGATTTTACCCTCGCTTTCCCGCCCCGGGTGACCAAGCCATGGCGGAAGAAATGAAGGTCAGTGGCGGGGCGGGTGAAGCCGCGCTCGAATACCTTTTCCACCTCGACGCTCCCATCCCGCGACTCATTTTCGGCAGCGGCCTGACGATCACCGGATGGCTCTTCCATCGCACCGGCGAGGAAATCCACGGACTGCGCGCCATCCTCAAGCCCATCGGTCGAGGCGAGCGCATCTATAAAGCGCGGCGCAAACACGCCCGCCCGGCGCTCGGCGCCGCCTATCCACACCTGCCGGAGGCGGCCTGGAGCGGTTTCATTCTCGAGATTGATCAACTCCCCTTCGGCCGGTTTCTGCTCCGATTGGAGGTTCGTGATCAGGCCAAAGTCTGGCGGCCAATTTTCCGCCTCCGGACGGCCGGAGTTCCGCTGGGTTTCGTTAGGCGCAGCGGCTTTCCCCTGACGGAAAAGGCTCTGGCCAAAGGGTTGCAGCAGCGATTCTCTCGACCAGAGACGGAGCCGACGGTGACGGCTGGCGAGCAGGAAGAAGTGCGCCGCGAACTCACGCGCGCGGCCGAGACCCGCCGGGAAAAGTTCGGTCCGCGCCAGGCGGCGATCACAAAAGCTTATCTCTATGTGACCTCGAAATCGAACCTGTTCATTCGCGAAATCGCCGAACTGGTGGCGGCTGGATTTCGCGCGGCCGGATTCGAGGCCCAACTTTTGGTCGATCGATATCCAGCGGAGGAAACGCCAGGCGACACGATCCAAATTGTGGTCACTCCGCACGAGTTTTTTAATCTTTTCCTCATCCCGGCGTTGCCACCCGAGGAGGTGCGACGCCTGACCCGCAATCTCTTTCTGCTCGGCACCGAACAACCGGACAGCGATTGGTTTCACAGCAACCTGGTGATGGCGCCGCACGCTCTGGCCATACTCGACATCAATTCGTTAGGCGTGGCCGGCTACCGCGCGCATGGGCTGCGCTCTTTTCATCTTCCGCTCGGTTATCATCCGATGCTGGAACGAGGCGAGAAACCCTCTTCGTTCGAACGCGATCTCGATGTTTGTCTGCTCGCTTCCCTGACGGAACGCCGGGAAAAATTCCTGACCGAGGAGGCTGATTTCTTCGCGGCGCATCAGTGTCATCTCCGCCTGGTTCCGCTCGAATTCGCGAAGACCGAAACGACCCGGAGCTATCTTGCCGACGAGGCGCGCAACGCGCTCCTGCAGCGCGCGAAGATTTTGCTCAATGTGCACTACTCGGACCTGCGCTACTTCGAGTGGCACCGCATGCTGGTCGGATTGGCCAACGGTTGCTGCATCGTGACCGAGGCTTGCGAAGGCTTTGCGCCGCTCGTGCCGGGAAAGCACTTCGTGATGGTGGAAAAGGAGGAGCTCGTTGGAACGTGCGCTTACTATCTCGAACATTCGGCAGAGCGGGAAGCAATCGCGCGGGCGGGGCGCGATTTCATCCGGGAGCATCTCACCCAAGCGGCCAGTTGCGCGGAATGCATCAGCCAGATCATGCGCGGCGTTGAAGGTTCGTTAGGGCGAAACAGCCGCGCGGAGTCAGCTCCCCGCGCGCCGACCGCGAGCGGTGCGCTCCGACAGGCCTTGGCCCGGGATTGGCACCTCCTGTTTCATCCCGAGCCGCCTCTGCCGAGGCCCGATCCCGAAGCAGAGGCGCGGATAATTGCCACCATTCGGCAACACCGCCAAGGCTATGCCGGTCGGTTTGCGCAACAGGAAGAGGCCGCTCGCGAGGGTGGCTCAATCTTGGAACTGATCGATAACGACGCCTTCCACCGTGCCGAGACGCCTGCCATCTCAATCGTGATCACGCTCTTCAATTACGAGCGTTACATTTGCGAATGTCTGCGCAGCGTGGAGCAGGCCGAGATCGAGACGATTCCAGGCGGAATCGAAATTTTGATCGTCAATGATGCCTCGACTGACGGATCGCTGGAGCGGGCCAAAAAAGGGCAACGGAACTCAGTCTTGCCGATCCGGATCGTGAATAAGAAATTCAACACCGGTCTGGCCGATGCGCGCAACCAGGGAATACGCCTGGCCAGGTCTCCCTACGCGTTCATCATGGATGCGGATAATCTGATTTATCCTCGCGCACTGACGGTTTTGCATGAGGCGATTAGGAAGAGCCAGGCGGCGGCAGCTTATACCATTCTCTGTCGTTTTCGTGGGGAACAGAGTCATCATCGCGGTCTCCTCTCGGTTTTTGATTGGGATCCGGGGATGCTGGTGGAGGCTCCCTACATCGACGCGATGGCGCTCTTCGATCGCCGCGAGCTGCTCGAGCTGGGCGGTTACGACAATGGCCTCTACCAGGTCGGCTGGTTTGGCTGGGAAGATTACGAACTTTGGTTGCGGATGGCGGGGGCACATCTGCCGGTGCAGTTCGTGCCCAACGTCCTCTGCCTTTATCGGCAGCATGAATCTTCGATGAGCAACACGACCAGTCTTTTCGAGGTCGATCTCGTTAGGCACTTGATCCCCCGCTACCAGTCGTTGCTCGACGAGCATCCGGGGAAAAAGAAGGTCTTTAGCGTGGAACGAACGCGCCTTCGGACTAACGATTAGCCGCCGATAAAAGAAAAACGCGCGGAGGTTACCCTCCGCGCGCTTCGATAATTCTTATTCGGTTGATCGTTATACTTCCGCGGTCAACTCTACATCGACCGGGCGCTCTTTTTTGCTCAAAGCCCGGCGCAATTTCGACAAGGCAATGTTTTGCAGCTGCCGAATGCGCTCGCGGGTGACGCCGAATTTCTTGCCCACTTCCTCGAGCGTCTTCGGCTTGCCACCATCGAGCCCGAAACGGGAGAAGATGATTTTGCGTTCGCGATCGTCGAGCACGTCGAGCAGACCGCCGACTTCGTTGCGCAAGTTCTTGTCCCGCAGGAGTTCGAAGGGCGTCTGCGCTTCCTCATCGCCTACGATCTCGCCGAATTCGGTCGAGTCGTCGTCGCTAATTGGCGCGTCGAGCGAAGCGGGACGAATCGAAACGGTCTTAAGCTGCGAGACTTTGCCTGCCGCAATGCCGATCTCTTCGCCAAGCTCGTCGTCGGTCGGCTCGCGCCCGAGTTCCTCGCTCATTTGCAGCGAAACGCGGCGCATTTTCGAGATTTTGTCGACCAGATGGACGGGCAACCGGATGGTCTTGCTCTGGTTGGCCAAGGCGCGCTTGATCGATTGCTTGATCCACCAGGCAGCGTAAGTGCTTAACTTGCCACCCTTTGCAGGGTCGAAGCGTTCCACGGCTTTCATCAAGCCGATATTGCCCTCAGACACGAGGTCGAGCAGAGGCAATCCGAGATTGGCGTAATCGTGCGCGATTTTCACGACGAGACGCAGGTTGGAGCGAATCATCAAGGCTCGCGCCTCTTTGTCGCCTTTCTTGATCTTGGCGGCGAGCTCGATCTCCTGCTGAGGTGTCAGCAGCGGGATCTGCCCGATTTCGCGCAGATAAATCTTTATACCAGTGTCGCTATCTTCAGCGGCCATATAAGTTCTCATGAGTTGGGTCGAAAGTTGGGTCCTGGAGGCACAAAGAGCCGGAGGTTTCGAATTCCCGGAATTTGTGGAATGCGTGTTGTAGCATCAGACGAACTACTTAACAAGGTTAAATATCGTAATGGAGACAGTGTGTGGATGCTTGTTGTTCATTTCTTTTGCACTGTCGAGCATCAATTTTTGACCCTTGAGTCGGGACCGATTTCACCGCGTGTAAGAGGCTGAACTGCCAAGGTTTATTCCGCAGCTCTCTGAAGAGATAATTCCGGGCCAGATCCAGTTCTTCGAGCTCGCAAATTCCCGCCTGCCGTTGTTCGTAAAACCGCCAGTATTTCCGCCAACGCACTAATCGCGATCTCAGGCGGCGAATCTGCTCCAATATCCAGCCCAATCGGGGCGTAGACCGCAGCCAGCGCCTCCTCCCGGACTCCCTCAGCGCGGAGGCGATCGAATACCTGCCGGACTTTGCGCCGGCTTCCGATCATCCCAATATAGCCCGGCGCACTCGCGGCCCGCAGCGCGCCGGCCAGCGCCTCGCCATCGAGTTCGTGGTTCCGACTGATGATGACGATTGCCTCGTTGGCCTGCCATTCCCGTTGAGCCAGATATTCCCCTGCGCGGTGGTCGATTACTCGTAAAACCTGTGGCGGCAAGCTGGCGAACAATTCCGACCGGTCTTCGATCACCGTCACGAACAGACCACATTCGACGGCGAGCCGCACCATGGCCTGCGCACAATGACCGGCCCCGACAACGAAGAGTGCTTCGCGAAGCAGCTGCGGCTCGACAAGAATTGTCACCTCGCCACCGCAAATGGCTCCGAAGGAATCGGGCTCGTTTTCGCGTAAAGGAAAGCTTTTGAGGAGCGTCCGTTTTTCGCGCAGACAATTGAGCGCGTCCTCAATCACGAGCGCTTCCAGTTTGCCGCCGCCGATTGTTCCACTCGTCAGGCCATCGAGATAAATGAGCATTTTGGCGCCGGCCGCGCGCGGCACAGAACCCTTCGTCTCGGCCACCGTAGCCAGCGCGCACGGTCGCCGCGCGGCCCGCGCCGCGAGCAGTTCGTCGAGGAGCGCGTCGGTCATCACTGGTCGCGGCCCAGGCTCGCCTCGATCAAGCCAAATGGCTCCTCCGTCGGGACGAAGACTTCGTTCTCATTCTTTAAACCGAACGGAGCGAGATCGATCAGCAGACAATGTTTGTTAGGCATGGCCAAATCGATCCGGGAGATCTCCGCACATGTCGCGAGCGCGGCCTGGCCCATTTCGAAGAGAGTCGTTTGAGCCGAGGGGCTATAGTTTTCCGCAAAGACTTTCAGCATTGCAGCCAGCATGGCCTCACTCGCTTTCCCGTAGCTGGCCGGCACACTTGCGAAATGCCAGGTCGCGCGAAATGAGGTCGCCAGAATGCGATCCGCCGTCTCGGGCAAGCGTGGTATTTTCGCATTTCGGATAACCTTCGAAACCCGAGCCGGCTGATTTCAAGATGACCAGATCGCGAATCCCTGCCTCGACCGCTGGAGGAGTCCGCCTGGCAAACGGCGCGTACGTATTTCCGCGCACTGCTGCCCGCCTGAAAAGCGTGCGGATGCGGCTTCCCAGCCGACCGCAAGCCGATCCCAGGTGCGTTCCGTCACCTCGATCGTCGCATGCGCCACCTGCTCGTGGCGCTTCACAAAATGCTCTCCCAGGATAACCGCGAAGCGCTCGAGGTCGTCCGCCAGGTGTTGCTTGGCGATGACGTTGACCGTGTTCTTGATCGTGTCGGTCGGGACCACTTTCGAGTTATCGCCGGCCGTGTAGGAGGTTTCGAAATCGCCTGCCAACATCGCCATGACCTCGACTTCTCCGATCGGTGTGGACCGGTCCGTCCCGCAGGACTTTCAGGACCCGCACCCGCGCTTTGCCATAACGTTGTTCGATCAGTTTCGCCATTGCGCCTTAGGTCTAAATCATTTACTCCGAAAGCGCGATGCTAAAGCTGAGCGAGATCAATGCGCTCGATCTGAAGCCATTCACCCTGCACTTGAGACCGGTTTTCGAGCATTCGCCCTGGGTCGCGGCGCGCACCGCCTCGCAACGGCCCTTTGCCGCACCGCGCCGAATTGTTGTCCGCCCTCTGTCGAACGGTCACGCCAGCGACACGACGACGAAAAACTCTGCCCTCATCCGCGCCCATCCCGATCTGGTCGGCAAACGCGACCCTGACTAACGAATCGCGCACCGAACAGAAAAGCGCGGGTCTGAACGACCTTTCCCCTGACGAAATCGAGCGCTTCCGCGGCTTCAATCAGCGCTATCAGGAGAAGTTTGGCTTCCCTTTCGTCATCTGCGCGCGCCTGAACAAGAAAGAAGCGATCCTTCACGGCCTTTCCCGCGCGGCTGCGAAAATTCCCGCGCCACACGAAATCGAAACCGCCCTCGGCGGAGATCTTCAAAATCGCCGAGCTGCGGCTACAGGATCTGGTGCAAGAATGAGCCTGACGACTCACGTTCTCGATCACCACACGACGGCCGCCCGGCCGCCGGGATGACGATCGAGCTCTGGTCGCATCGAACCGAGGCCTCCTGCTCAAGAGCGTCGCCACCAATGCCGACGGGCGGACCGATCTCCGTTGCTTTCGCCGAACGAAATGCTCGAGCGGCGAACTATGAGCTCGTTTTCTATGTAGGCGATTACTTCGGCGAACGACATTTCTCGACCGCGTCCCGGTTCGCTTCGTGATCGCCGATGCCGCTGCCAAGTATCACGTTCCTCTGCTCGTCATCCCATGGGCTTACAGCACCTACCGCGGGAGTTGAACTCGGAGACGCGCAAATGAACGCCAATCCGACTCTTCCACTGCCACGCCGGCCTCGTCGATCTGGCCGCGGCCCGCTTCGGCGGCGTGCCCTCCTCGCTAATGACGAGTTTTTCGCGGAGAAGGAGAATCTCCTCAAGCCGGGCCGCGGCATTTTTATTCCGGACAAATACACCGACCACGGCAAATGGATGGATGGATGGGAAACCCGCCGACGCCGCACTCCCGGGCATGATTGGTGTGTGGTGCAGTTAGGATTGCGCGGCATCATCAAGCATGTCGATATCGATACCAATCATTTCCTCGGCAATCATCCTCCTTTCGCGTCTCTCGACGCGCTTTGCCTAACGACTGGATTTCCCGACCGATCTGGCGCAGTCGAAAACCTCCCCTGGAATCCGATCCTGCCGCAATCGCCGCTGAATCCGGGGTCGCAAAATCTGTTTCGCGATCGAGCGACGACCAGCCCTGGACCCACGTGCGGTTGAACATTATTCCCGGACGGCGGCGTCGCTCGCTTTCGCGTTTACGGCATCGTCGTTCCCGATTGGAGCAAACTGAAACCTGGCGAACTGATCGACCTCGCCGCGGTCGAGAACGGCGGAGTGCCGCTCGCCTGCAGCGACATGTTTTTCAGCTCGATGAACAATCTGATCATGCCGGGCCGCTCGGAAAACATGGGAGACGGCTGGGAAACCAAACGCCGGCGCGGCCCCGGTTATGATTGGATCATCTTGAAACTCGGGTTGCCCGGGCTCGATCCAGAAGATCGAAGTCGATACCAACCACTTCAAAGGCAACTACCCCGACACGTGTTCGATCGAGGGATGCGCCGCGCCTGGCGCTTCGACCGACGAACTGACAAGCAACAAGATCGGCTGGAAGGAGATTCTGCCGAAAACAAAACTGCAGGCGGACACGCGGCATTTTTTCGAACGCGAACTTTCCCCGATCGAGCGCTGCACTCATCTCCGGCTGAATATTTATCCCGACGGCGGCGTGAGCCGATTGCGGGTCTGGGGCAGGCCGAGCGCTGACCTGACGAATGAGCGACTTCGATCTGCTCGTGCGCGGCAGCGAACACGACATCGGGATCAGCGAAGGCAAAATTGTCGCGATCGGCGACAGAACCTTGCCGGCTCGGCTCGCGAAGGAAATCGACGCTCCAGCAGCTGGCAATTTTCCCCGGCGTGCATCGACGCCCATGTCCATTTCAACGAACCAGGACGCACCGATTGGGAAGGTTTCGAGACCGGTTCGCGCGCGGCCGCGGCCGGCGGAACCACCACTATCTTCGACATGCCGCTCAACGCGCATCCGCCGACCATCGACGGACCGGCTTTCGATGCGAAACGCGCCGCCGCGGAGAAAAGTTCGTTGGTCGATTTTGGCTTATGGGGCGGACTGGTTCCCGGGAAATCTCGATCAACTGGAAACGCTGCGCGACCGCGGGGTGGTCGGTTTGAAAGCGTTCATGTGCAACAGCGGCATCGATGATTTCCCGCATGTCGATCGCGCGCACGTTGCGCGAAGGAATGAAGCGCGCAGCCGAACTGGACCTCTCGTCGCAGTCCACGCTGAGTCGAACGAGTTGACTCGCGAACGCGCTCCAGCGACAGGAACGGCGCGGGATTTTCTCGATTCGCGACCGGTCGAAGCCGAACTGAGGCCATCCGGCAGGCGATCGAACTCGCACACGAAACCGGTTGCCGGTTGCACATCGTGCATGTGAGCTGTGGCCGCGGCGTCGCGATGTTGCCGACCGCTCGCGCCAAGGGGTGGACGTGACCTGTGAAACCTGTCCGCATTATTTGTTTCTGACCGACGAAGACATGGACCATCTCGGCGCGGTCGCAAAATGCGCGCCGCCGTTGCGCGCCCGCAGTGGAGCAAGACGATCTTTGGCGAGCAATTGCGCGATGTCACCACCATCGGCTCCGATCATTCGCCTTCGCCGCCGGAAATGAAAGAGCAGAAAACTTCTTCAAGTGTGGGGCGGTATCTCCGGTTGCCAGCACTTGTTGCCGCTGCTGATCGACGCGCAAGACAGGATCTCGCCGGCACGAGATCGACCAGCCTAACAAGCAGCGGCGTCGCGGAACGATTTCAGGATTCGCGGAAAAGGCGGCCTGGAGTTGGCCAGGATGCCGACCTGACGCTGGTCGATCGGAACGCGAAGGAAACCGTGCGCGGAGACGCCTTGCACTATCGCCATCGCCATAGCCCGTACGTGGGCCGCAAATTGCGGGGCCGGATCGTGCGCACAATTTTGCGGGGACAAACCATCTTCGAGAATGGTAGTCTCGGCGCGCTTCCGGCTGGCCAGTTGGTTAGGCCCAGCATTGCGTCCATCATTTTGAAACCGATCGCAGCCCTGCAGCCTAACGAAATCGAGAAATCAGCGCGCCGTTGAGCGAGGCCAACCAAGCTTTCATGCGCCGTTATCCGGGCGAATCGAATCGTCGCCAGGCGGTGCACACGGTTTACGGCGGCGCGCATCTTTTCAAAGCGGACTCGGCGCAGCAAGCTCGGCGCAGTCGCGCTGCGTTCTCTGGAGGAATATGCGCCGGATGCCGCGACGCTGGCCGCGGCGCTTGGGCGTCAGCGGCGATCCGCAGCTCTCGCAACTGATCTACGAGCGCATCGTCGAAAAACTGCGGCGCGAACCGGTGGAAGATTTCCGGCTCGATTTCGAAGATGGCTACGGCAACCGCGCCGACGCCGAGGAAGACGGGCACGCCGCGGCCGAGCGCCGCGGAAGTCGCGCGCGGACTTGCGGAGAAGGCACGCTGCCGCCGTTCATCGGCATTCGGATCAAGCCGTTGAACGAGGATCTGCGCGCGCGCAGCATGCGCACGCTCGATATTTTCGTCACCGCCCTGCGCGAAAGCGACGGGCGGAAACTTGCCGGAGAATTTCGTCATCACGGTGCCGAAGATTCAGCTGCCCGAGCAGGTCACCGCGGCGGTCCGATCTCTTCGAACTCTCTCGAGAAAAAGACCGGTCTGCCGACGGCGCGCTGCGGCTCGAGCCGATGATCGAAACGCCGCAGGCGATCATCAACCAGCGCGGCGAGATCGCGCTGCATCGCTCATCGAGGCGGCGGAGGGCCGCTGCCGGAGCGTGCACTTCGGCGTCTACGATTACACCGCGTCGCTGCGGCATCACCGCCGCCTATCAGGCGATGGGGCATCCGGCCTGCGATTTTGCGCGCCAGATGATGCTCGTCTCGCTCGCCGGCACCGGCGTTCATCTTTCCGACGGCGCGACCAATATTCTGCCGGTCGGACCGCATCGCGCGAGCGAAGGCAAGCCGCTCAGCGCTGCGCAAGCGGAGCGAGAATCGCGACGCCGTTCACGGCGGCCTGGCGGCTCGGGTTCAACGACAACATGCATTCGCTGCGGACCGGCTTCTACCAGGGCTGGGATCTGCATCCGGCGCAGTTCGTCGCGCGTTATGCGGCGGTTTTTCCTTCTTCCTCGAAGGGCTGACCGAGCGCTTCCAATCGGCTCAAGGCCTTCGTCGAAAAAGCCGCGCTCGCCTCGCTCTTCGGCGATGTCTTCGACGACGCGGCCACCGGCCAGGGCCTGCTTAATTTCTTCCTGCGCGGCATCGCCTGCGGCGCGATCACCGAAGCGGAGGCGCTCGCCACCGGCCTAACGCTCGAGGAAATCCGCTCGCGCTCGTTCCTCAAAATTCTGCAGAGTCGCCGCGGATAGATGAGCGGCGCGCTCGAGTTTCGCTGAACGGCAAGCCGTTCAGCGTCGAGTCCGTTTCGCCGAACATCACCCTGCTCGAGTGGCTGCGCACCAGCGGTCTCACCGGCTCGAAGGAAGGCTGCGCGGAAGGCGATTGCGGCGCCTGCTCGGTCGCGATCGTCGATCGCGACGCGCGCGGCAAACGCTGCTATCGCGCGATCAACAGTTGCCTCGTGCCGCTGCCGCTGATGGCCGGGCGCGACATCGTCACGGTCGAAGGCGTGGCCGGCGGGAAGCTGCATCCGGTGCAGCAGGCGATGGTGGAGAACTTCGGTTCGCAATGCGGCTACTGCACGCCCGGGTTCATCATGTCGCTGTTCGAAGGCTACTACCGCAGGGATCTCAAGACCGGCGGCACAGCTCGACGAACAACTCTGCGGCAATCTCTGCCGCTGCACCGGCTATCGGCCGATCCGCGACGCCGCGGCGGACGCGCTTGCGCAACGCGGCGGCACGGACGCAATTCGACACGCAGCTTAAAGAGTCGAAGGCCGAAGCTGAAAGCGGTGCGTTACGCGAGCGGCGACGAAACGTTTCTTGCGGCCCGACCTCGCTGGCGAACTGTTCGCGGCGATGGCGCAATTCCCCGACGCGCGCTTGATCGCCGGCGCGACCGAGCTCGGCCTCGAGATCACCAAGAAGTTTCACAAGTTTCCCACGTCTGATTTCGGTCGAAGCCATTCCGGAGCTGACCGCGATCACTTCGACGCCGAGACGAGTGGACGATCGGCGCGGCGGTCACCCTGACCCGGATCGACGAAACGCTCGGCGGAGGAATTTCCCGAGCTGCGCGAGATGCTGCTGGTCTTCGGTTCCCGGCAGATCCGCAACCGCGCCACGATGGGCGGCAACCTCGTCACCGCCTCGCCGATCGGCGATTCCGCGCCGGTGCTGCTCGCGCTGGATGCGAAGGTCGTTCTCGCGTCCACCGCGGCGAACGCGGAGTCTGCCGTTGGACGAATTCTTTGTCTCCTATCGCAAGACGGCGCTGCAGCCCGGCGAGATCCTGAAGACGATCATCGTCCCGCGCCTCGCGGCCGGACGGCGCGATCAGCGCGAAAGTTCTACAAGGTTTCGAAGCGGCGCGAGATGGACATCAGCACGGTGGCCGGCTGCTTTCGCGGTCTCGTTAGGCGAAAACGGGACGATCGCGCAGGCGCGGCTCGCCTACGGCGGAGTCGCCGCCATGCCGGCGCGGGCGCGCAAAGACGGAAGCGGGCTTGATCGGCAAACGATGGACACCGCGACGACCGCGGAAGTGTCCTGCCGCTGCTGGAGAGCGAGTTCACGCCGATCTCCGATGTGCGCGGCAGCGCCGCTTATCGGCAGCAATTGATCGAAGACTTTGCTGCGGAAATTTTTCGCGACCGAAGAACCTGCGCCTAACGACCGAGAAGATCGCACGCTTTCTGCCCGACCGCGGATGACTCCCTGCCGCACGAGAGCGCGCACAAGCACGTCACCGGCGAAGCCATTTACGTCGATGACGTCGCGCAGACCGAGAGCATGCTGGAGGTCTGGCCGGTTTGTTCGCCGCATGCGCACGCGAAAATCCTGCGGCGCGATGCCAGCGCGGCGCGCGACGATGCCGGGGATCGCCGCGGTTCTGCTCGCGGAAGACGTGCCCGGGCTTGAACGACGTCGGCGCGGTCCGGCACGACGAGATTCTGCTCGCGGACAAGGAGGTTTTTTATCACGGGCAGATCGTCGCGCTCGTCGTCGGCGAGACGCCAGGAGGCGTGTCGCGCGGCGGCGGCCAAAGTCAGTGGTCGAATACGAACCGCTGCCGCCGATTCTCACGATCGAGGAAGCGATCGCGGCGGAGAGTTTTCACACCGAGCCGAATTTCATCCGGCGCGGCGATGTCGACGACGCGCGCTGACGAATGCCCCGCTGACGTTCGAGGGCGAATTTTCGTTCGGCGGGCAGGATCATTTTTATCTGGAGACGCAGGCGGCCTGGGCGGAGCGCGGCGAGGACGGGACGATGTTTGTCAGCTCCTCGACGCAGCATCCGTCCGAGGTGCAGCACATCGTCGCGCATGTGCTGGCGCTGCCGATGCACAGCGTCGTGGTGGAATGCCCGCGCATGGGCGGCGGCTTTGGCGGCAAGGAAACGCAGGCCGCGATGCTCGCCGCGCTGGCGGCGCTCGCCGCGACCAAAACCGGCCGCAAGGTGCGCGTCCGATTCAATCGCGATCAGGACATGATGATCACCGGGCAAGCGGCATCCGTTCCTCGGGAAATTTCGAGGTCGGCTTCGATCGCGACGGGTCTGCTGCTCGCGGCGAAGATCGACTCTTTTCGAATGGCGGCTGGTCGCTCGATCTGTCGCGCGCGGTGACCGACCGCGCGGTGTTCCATCTCGATAACGCCTACTACATTCCGCACGTCGAATTCAGCGGGCGGGTGGCGAAAACGAACCTCGCTTCGAACACCGCCTTCCGCGGCTTCGGCGGACCGCAGGGAATGCTGGTGATCGAGGAAATCATCGACCGCATCGCGCGCGCGACTCGGGCTGGCGCCGGAAGTCGTTCGGCAACGCAATCTTTATCGCGGCAGCGGCGAGACCAACACGACGCACTACGGACAGGAGATCGAAGACAACCGCATCCAGCGCGATCTGGCAGGAGCTGACGCGAATCGAGCGATTTCGCGGCGCGCCGCGACGCAATTGAGCGAATGGAACGCGAAGCATCCGCACCGCAAAGCGCGGCCTCGCGATCACGCCGGTGAAATTCGGGATCTCCTTCACCACCACGCATCTCAACCAGGCCGGCGCGCTCGTGCTGCTCTATCAGGATGGCACCGCGCAGGTGAATCACGGCGGCACCGAAATGGGCCAGGGCGTTTACACGAACATCGCGCTGATCGCCGCGCGCGAGCTCGGCCTGACGACCGATCGCGTCCGGGTGATGGCGACGCGCACCGACAAAGTGCCGAACACTTCGGCGACCGCGGCCTCGTGCGGCACGGATCTGAATGGCGCGGCGGTGAAGAATGCCTGCGACATTCTGCGCGCGCGGCTGCTGCCGTTTGCGGCGGAAATGTTGTCGGAGAAAAACGGGCGTCGCCGTGCCGATCGACAAGATCGTTTTCGACGACAACATGGTCTGACGATGCCGACGATCCGGAATCGGCATTTCCTTTCGCCGAATTGCTGCAGCGCGCCTATTTCGCGCGCACGAGTCTGAGCGCGACCGGGTTTTATCAAGACGCCGGACATCCATTACGATCGCGAGGCGGGACGCGGAAAACCGTTTCATTATTTCGCGGTCGGCGCGGCGGTGAGCGAAGTGGAGGTCGATGGTTTCACCGGCATGATGCACATCCGCCGCGTCGATATTCTGCACGATGCCGGCGACGCGATCAATCTCGGGATCGCGCGCGGACAGATCGAAGGCGGCTTCGTGCAGGGCGCCGGCTGGCTGACGATGCGAAGAGCTGGTCTGGGATTCGGAAGGGCGGCTGCTGACGCATTCGCCGGACACTTACAAAATCCCGGCGGTCGGCGATACGCCCGAGATTTTCAACGTCGCGTTCCTGTCCGATGCGACGCAGCCGAACGTCATTCACGGCAGCAAAGCGGTCGGCGAACCGCCGCTCATGCTGGCGCATCTCGGTGCGCGAAGCGATCCGCGATGCGGTCGCGGCGTTTGGCGAGACGGGCGGCCAGGTTCCCCTCGCCTCGCCGGCGACCTGCGAAGCGATCTTCAATGCCATCAACGGCCGGGCAAGCGCGACCGCAACCCGCCGCAGCTACGCCCGAACACGCCATGGCCGAACAGGTCCTGCGATGAGGGAACTCGCAGCACAAACTGAGCGTCGCGCGCGGCGAAAAGCCGGCCGAGCTGCTCTTCAAAAACGCGCAGCTGGTCAATGTCCTGAGCGGCGAAATTCACCTGACGAACGTCGCGGTCGACGACGGACGCGTGATCGGGCTCGGCGATTACGAGGCGACAGGAAATGGTCGATCTGGAAGGCGCCTATCTCGCGCCGAGCTTGATCGACGGACATTTCCACGTCGAAAGCACGATGGTGACGATGCCGGAGTTTGTGCGCGCGGTCGTCCCGCACGGCACCGGCGCGATGGTGATCGATCCGCATGAATACGCCAATGTGCTCGGGCTGGACGGCATTCGTTACGTGCTGGAGTCGAGCAAGAATCTGCCGATCGATTTTTTTATCATGCTTCCCTCCTGCGTGCCGGCGACACCTTTGGAAACGGCCGGAGCGCGTTTCACGGCCGACGATCTTGCCCTCATGATCGCCGACGATCGGATCGCGGGAGTGGCGGAGTTGATGAATTACCCGGGCGTTTTTCTCGGCATGGAAAGCGAGCTGGCAAAAATCCGAGCGGGCAAAGGCAAGGTCGATCGACGGACACGCGCCCGGATTGCGCGGGAAAAATCTCAACGCCTACGCGCTCGCCGGCGTGCGGTCCGATCACGAAAGCACCGAGCTGGAGGAAGCGCGCGAGAAGCTGCGGCTCGGCATGCACCTGCTCGTGCGGGAAGGCAGCACGGAACGCAACCTCGAAGACATCATCGCGCTGGTCACGCCGCAGAATTCCGCCAATTGCTCTTTTGCCACGGACGACAAACTGCCGGGCGACCTGGTCTACCGAAGGCCACATCGATCATTCGATCCGAAGCGCGATCGCGCATGGGCGTGGCGCCGATCACGGCGATCCAAATGGGCACGATCAATACGGCGCGACATTATCGGCTGCGCAATCATGGCGCGATCGCGCCGCGCTTTTGGGCGGATTTCTCGTGCTCGATGATCTGGAGAAGTTTGTCGTCCAACGCGTTTACAAAAAAGGAAAACTGGTCGCGGAGAACGGCCGTTATCTTGGCGGAAAAGCCGGCAGATACGGCGCAGCCGCGCAGCACGATGAACCTGCGCTACCGCGCTGCCTAACGACCTCGCGTCGCGGCAAAGGCGCGACAGAAAGATCAAGGTCATCGAGATCGTGCCAGATCAGATCGTCACCAACCAGGCGCGTGGATGCCCCGAAAATCGGTCGATGGAGAGTCGTCTCTGATCCGGCGCGCGACATTCTGAAGCTGGTCGTGGTCGAGCGGCATCGCGCGACCGGCAACGTGGGGGTCGGATTCGTGCGCGGTTTCGGTCTGAAGCGCGGCGCGCTCGGCTTCCACCGTCGCGCATGATGCGCACAACGTGGTCGTGGTCGGGACGAATGATGCGGATATCGGGGCCGCAATCCAGGCGCTGGAGGAGATGCGCGGCGGACAGGTCGCGGTCGCGGACGGGAAAATCGAAGCGGCGCTTGCCTTTGCCGATTGCCGGACTGGTTTCCGATCAACCGCTCGAGCTCGTGATCGAGAACATCGCGGCCCTCAACGCCGCCGCCCGGTCGTTCGGCTGTAATCTGCCGGCGCCTTTCATGTCGCTTTCGTTCCTCAGCCTCTCGCCGATTCCGGCGCTGAAATTGACTGATCAGGGATTGGTCGACGCGGTGGAGATGAAATTGACCAGTTTGTTTGCGGATTAGACCCGCGGAAAGCTCGCCGCGGCGAGTTGGCTTCCGCGCCTTGCCCGGTCAGCGGTCAAGCCGGCGCACGGCGACGGGTTTCCAGTGGGCGACGTCGGCGGGAGCTTCGACCGGTAGCCGGCAGTAGGTGGCGGCGACGGTGTCGAAGGTGACGCTGGCGAAGGGAAGCCTGATTTCGGCGGCGAGCAGGGCCTGCTCGGGTTCCGGGCTCTTTTTGTAAAGGAGACTCAGATGCGGATCGAAGTCCTCTGCGGCGTCTCCGCCTAACGAAGTCCGAAGCTGCCCAAGGAATGGAGTGAAGTCGAAACGGACGAAGAGGGTTTTGGTAAACTTCGAGGTCCATCCGATCTCCAGGGAGCGGAGTTCGACCAAATCGCCCGGAAGTTTTGCCAGCCTGGCTCCGGCTGCGTCTGAGGAATCGGGTTGCACGGCGAGGGTGAGATGCGGTTCGAAAATGGGCGCGTCGCATTTCGCGGCCAGGCGTCGGATCGTCTCGCGAAAGAACTCCAGCGCGGGGGCGGCCGGAATGAGCCAGTAGGCGATGGCGTATGATGCCGGCGCGTTCATGCTTCGACTTCGCATGAAAATTCGTGAGCCGCGAGTAGCGTCGTGCCATGCCAACGAACGTCCTGGGCAGTGATTTGCGCGCCTGTTGCTCCGACCCCGCGACCGGTTTTTTTCGCGACGGCTATTGCCGGACCGCACCCGAAGATACCGGTCTGCATACGGTCTGCGCGGAGATGACGCGCGACTTTCTCGATTACTCGGTCCTGATGGGGAACGATCTGGTCACGCCGCATCCCGAGTGGGGCTTTGCCGGGCTGCAACCGGGAGATCGCTGGTGCATCTGCGTGTCGCGCTGGAAACAGGCGCTGGAACGCGGCGTGGCGCCGCCGGTCGACTTGGAGGCGACGCACTCGTCGGCGCTGGAGTTTGTTTCGCTCGAGGACTTACAGGCGCACGCCTCGAAGTAACCACCCCCTAACGACGCCGGCCGCGCACGCCCATCGCGCCGAGGAGCGAACGGGTCAGCGTCCCGGTCACGTTGACCGCCACACTGCGAATGACACTGCGCGCGACCGTGCTGCCGAAGATTTCGCCGAGCACGTTCTTCGGGGGCGCGGCGGCCGGCGCCGGACGGGCGTAGGGAACTCCTCCGGAGCTGTCCGGCGTCTCGTTAGGCACGCCGAGGGCAGCGTCGAGCTCCTTGCTGTGAGAGACGGTCGTTCCCGGGGTAAAAGTGCGGCGGGAGGTCCCGACGCGTTGCGCCTGTTCGGGCGAAGCGGCCGTGGCAATTTTGCCACCCAGGATTTCATACGCGCTCTGGGCATCGAGCGAAGTGTTATATTTTTGCGCAAGCGGGGAGCGGCCGACGAGCTCGAGCAATTCTTCAGAGGTGAGCGGCCCCATCCGCGAGCGCGGAGCACAAAGCATGGTAGCGACGAGCGGGGTCGGCGCACCGCGCTCATCAAGAACGGTGACGAGCGCTTCGCCGATGCCCAGTTCGGTGAGCAGTTGTTCGATTTTGTAAAAGGACGTTTCGGGATAATTCTGTGCGACCAGGTTGATTGATTTGCGATCCTTGGCGGTAAAGGCGCGCAAGGCGTGCTGCACCTTCATGCCGAGCTGCCCGAGAATTGCGTCTGGAATATCGGTTGGCAGTTGGGTGCAGAAGAAAATCCCGATGCCCTTGGAGCGAATCAGTTTGATGACAGTCTCGATCTCGTTAAGGAGCGATTTCTCGGCATCGTCAAAAATGAGGTGCGCTTCGTCGAGGAAAAGCACCAGCTTGGGTTTTTCGAGATCGCCAACTTCCGGCAAAGTAGCGTAGAGCTCGGCCAGCATCTGGAGCATGAAGGACGAGAAAAGCTTCGGCCGATTTTGCATGTCAGTCAGGCGCAGGATGGAGATGGCACCGAAACCGTCGACGACTCGGAGAAGGTCTGACATCTCAAAGGAAGGCTCGCCGAAGAAGCCTTCCGCACCCTGCTGCTCGAGCTCGATCAGCTTTCGTAGAATGAGCGAGGTCGAAGTTGTCGGGACGAGTCCGTATTCCGCCGTCACGTTGGCCTTCGCCTCTCCGGTGATGTATTCGAGGACTTTTTTGAAATCCTTCAGATCGAGAAGGGGGAGATGTTTGTCGTCGCAAAATTTATAGACCAAGGCCACCAGGCTCGATTGTGTCTCGTTGAGATCCAGCAGGCGGGAAAACAAGAGCGGACCAAATTCGAGCACGGTGGCGCGGAGACGCGCGCCCGGTTCGTTGGAAAGAGTGAGAAACTCCACTGGATAGGCGCTGGGCGACCACTCAGAGCCAATTTTGGCATGGCGATCGGTGATGGCGGGCGCCACTGAGCCTGGTACGGCAAGGCCGCTGAGGTCGCCTTTGATGTCCATGAGCAGGGTGGGAACGCCGGCTTCAGAAAGTTGTTCGGCGATCATCTGTAGCGTTTTGGTTTTGCCCGTGCCGGTGGCGCCGGAGATGAGGCCATGACGATTCATGGTGCGCAGCGGCAGGAGGACCGGCGCCTCCGGAAAGACTTTGCCGTCCTGGGTCGCCGCCCCGAGCAGGATGGCTTCCCCCTTAAATGAATAGCCGGCCTGGATGGTGGAAACGAAGTCGCCGTTGCTCATGGAGCGAGGATATGTTTCGGCATTCTCGCGCGCAAGCTTCGTCCTTCACCTAACGGGTTCTGACCAGCGCGGCGGTGTGAGTTCCGGGTGGTCTAGCCGGGGGGGCTCCTGGTCATACCCAAATGCATCCGAAAAGGCCGCGGGGGCGAAGAGTAGGGAAAGAAGCCGGCGAACAGAAACAAATCATCGAGTTTAGCGCCGAACCAAAAGAGATTAATCTGGCGCTGACGGGCCCTCCGCCTAAAGATCTAGGGCCGCGACCACAAACTGATTCGGAGAGCGCGCGGCGCTGAAATTGCTTGACGTTACTTACAAATGAATTGCATTCTGATTACGCAAATTTGTCTTTTTTCGTGCTTTCCCCTATCGGAATAAATTAAATGGCCCGCAAAAAACACCCTGTCATCATAATCGGCGGCGGCCCGGCCGGTGCGGCGACTGCCCTTTACCTGCTTCGTAACGGCATAACCCCTGTGATTATCGAGCGCGAAGAGCACCCTCGCTACCACGTCGGCGAATCCCTGACCGGGGCTACTGCTCTGGCCCTGAAGGATTTGGGCTTGGGCCCTGCGATCGAGGCTCAGAACTATCCGATCAAGGAGGGGGCCGTCTTCTACGGTCCTGATGGGAAGAACGATTTCTGGGTGCCGCTGGTGCGCCGGGATGCAACCGGCAAACAGGTTCCCAACTACACTTGGAACGTGACCCGGAGCAGCTTCGACAAAATCATCATCGACGGTGCGGTCGAACGAGGCGCGATCCTGATCAGGGCCAGTGCGGTGGCTCCCATCGTCGAAGGCGACAGGGTTGTCGGCTTGACCATTCGCACCGCGGATGGCGCCGAGGACAAGCTTTATTGCGAGGTGCTGGTCGATGCGTCGGGGCTCGCCACCTTCCTGGCTAACCATCGCGTGACAGGAGAAAAGCTTCCCGGTAACTCCGCTAAACAAATCGGCTTTTTCAGCCAATTCGCTAACACCATCAGGGATAATGGCGAAGACCGAAGCAAGGCGCCGGGGAACACGCTGCTATATTATCAGGCGAAACACTACTGGTCCTGGTTCATCCCGGTCAGTGAAGAAATGACGAGCGTCGGTATTGTTGTGAAGGCCGATTATTTCAAGAAGGCGGGCATGTCGAAAGAGGCCTTCATGTTGCACGAGTGCCGCCACATGACGCCCGCTCTATCCAAGCGATTGCCCGATCTCACTCCGCGGGAGCCGATCCGCGCGATTCCGAATTTCTCTTATCGTGTGCACAATTATACTGGCAAAGGCTTTCTCTGCGTCGGCGATGCGCACCGTTTTATCGATCCCATTTTTGCTTACGGCGTTTATTTTGGAATCCAGGAGGGTGAATTTGCGGCGGCGGCGGTCGCGAAATTCCTGAAAGGCGAAATCCGAACCGATGGCAATCCATTCGCTGACTACGAAAGCCTCTGCGACGAGGGAAACGAAGTGGTGGAGGACGTAATCGGAGTGCTCTGGGAGTACCCAATCGCGTTTCAGCGCATCGTGACGTGGCGCGACCACGCGGCGGCGCTGGACCTGTTGTCGGGCCGGATTTATGGAGAAATCGGGGCGAAGAATCCGGCTCGCATCGCGATGCGGAAACTGATCGCGGCCAAGGAAGCGGAAGGTGGCCGAGTCATCTACTCCGGGACCGGCCAGAGCGCTCCTCAACGCGAATTGGCCTCCGTCGCCTAAGCAAATATCGGCGGCGCCTTTATTCGATTGGCGGAAGGTCCGCGTTCAAAGCGACGGAAGCGTTGTCACTTCCCTTGCACGGTCGTGTGCGTAAATTCGCGTAATGTCGCGGACGGCAACAGCGCGGAAGCGTATCGCGGAGTCCCGGGACGATCCGTCAATGGGCGGGTTGGTATTGATCGATCAGGCTCCGCTTCGTAATCGAGCGGCGGCCGAGTGCTCTGCCGCGATGGCCCGGCTGGAGCAAGTGCGCCGCGGATGGCACAACTTTGAGCGCAAAGACAAGCCCGCCTTTGCCCGGTGGCGGGCGCGTGAATTTGGCGCGCTTCTGAGTCGAGCCCGGGAAGTGGAGACGCAGATTCGCGATTACCAGGCGCTCGTGCACGAAGTGGAAATGGAAATGCGACGCGGCTTCCAGGACGCGCACAGCGCATATCGACGGGTCATGTCGCGAAGAGGAAATCCGGCGGCCGCCGAGGAACCGGCCGGCCCCGCCAGCGCACGTCCCGGAACAGCGCCAAAGCTGAGCGAGTTTGAACAGGAAGCTCTTTTCCAGGATTGGGTGAAACGCTCGCTGGGAACGAGTCCTGACAAGATGGACGACGAGGCGTACTCGACTTCATTTGAGGCGTTCAAAGCGCACATGTTTCGCGGATCGGCGGAAGAACCAGCGCTGGAGTGGGCCAGCCAGCGGCAACCGCGAGAGAAACCCAGGAGCAAGCCACCGCTCGTGACTTCATCCGAAGCGGAGGACGAAGTGGACCTGCGGGTGAAGGAACTCTACCGCAGGTTGGTTCGGCGATTGCACCCTGACCTCCGGGCAGATGGGACGGCGGTCGTCTCCGCCCTCTGGCATGAAGTGCAGGAGGCCTATGCGGCAAGCGACGTCGCGCGGATGGAGATCTTGCTCGCGCTAAGCGATATCGAGACACACCGAACCGCCGAGCAAACGCTCTCCCAAATGCAGGCCGTACGGGCGGAACTAGAGCGTGCCCTGTGGGCCTTGCAGAAAAGTCTGCTCGAAGCGGAGGGAGAAGACGCCTGGGACTTCGCCAGAATCGGGCCCACTGCTGACTTGCGCCTGCGGGTCGAGCGTCAGCTAAAAACAGACCTCGCGACCCGGAGCCGTCGGTTGGATCTGTTGACGAGAACGATTGCCGAGTGGGCCGAGGGGCCGGCGGCAAATCGCAAAGTGCTGCTGCGGCGTTGACGAGTCGGCGCGGCGATCCTGGACGGCACTTGCGCGCAAGCGCGAGCGGGGCTTAGGTCTCACTCCCACGGTGCCTCGTGGTGTAATGGTAGCACGAGAGATTCTGGATCTCTTTGTCAAGGTTCGAGTCCTTGCGAGGCAGCCATTCCCGGCCGCGACCGGATTACTATGGCTCCAAATCGTAGACTTCGACTAACGACACCCCTGTTGCAGCCGCCGCATCGCGAACCACCACGGTGTAGTTTCCGGGCGCCAGAGTGGCCACAATGGCCGCTTCCCGGTATTCGCTCGGCGGGATGGTCGAGTCGATGATTTCCTGCTGTTGGGTGGTAGGCCAGTTGTCGTTAATGAAGAGGAGATTGCCGTCACCGTCGTGCACCTCCAAGACCGGATCAGGTAATGGATCGGAAACGCCGGCCGCCTGAAGCGATGGCCCAAGCGCGCGCACGATCACTTTTGTTGGATCGATCCCGCCGATGATGAATCCGCCGATGAGTACGTCGCCTGAGACAGCGAGGTCACCTCTGGTAGAGAGGTTCGCGACTCGTGAACTGCCGGGCTGCAGGTCATAAATTTCGACTAAGCCAACGCCGCTCGTGCTGTTCACCCCTTCCAACACCGCTGTATAACTGCCCGCCGGAAGGATCGCGGTGAGGAAAGGCTCCGAAGGATTACCAGGGAGCAACGGATTAGGCACCCCGGGAAGTTCGAGTCGATTGTCGTTCGATTCCATCAATCTGCCGCTGGAGTCGTAGAGCGCGAGCACAGGATCCGCGAGGGCGCCATTCACTCCGAGCTGCCCGAGCGATGGACCAAGAGCTCGCAAGACGACACGCTTATCGGTGTCGCCGATCACGATGAATCCACCAACCATCACGTTCTCGCCCGTCCCGACATCGGAGCGGGTGGAAACATTAAGCAACTTTTTGGAAAGATCCCCCGGGGTCGGAGGCGGGAGAGGTGGCGGCAACGAAATCCCGGCAAAAGCAGCGCCCAGGAAAGCTAGCGCTTCCTGCTTGGCCGCCGCCCAATTAGCAAAGGAGTGGTTGCCACCTGCATAGGAGGCTGCCTGGTAGTTGGTCACACCCAGGGAATCAAAATGCTGAATCAAATCTCCAAGCTGCGAATAAGGCATGGGATCCTCGATCGTGTTGGCAAAGAAAAGCGGGGCGGCCGTACGATCAGCCAGCCAGGCGGGCGACGCCTGGCGCAGGGCTGCAATGTCGCTCGTGCTCGCATTGACATAATTGAGCACGTTCTCGGTGTACGATGCCAGACCCGGATTGGGACTAAAATCCGATAAATCGTAGGCGCCGGAAAGACTGACACCGACATCAAGTCGATCATCACCCGGCGTTCCCGTGACGGCGCTAAAGGCGGCGTGATATCCGCCCGCCGATCCGCCAACTGCGCCCACTTGGCCGTTGCAACGCGCGTCGGCCCGAGCGGCTCGAATCGCCACTTTGACGTCGTCCGTCTGTTCTGGAAAACGCCCGTCAGATCTTTGACCGGCCAACCGGCCTGGAGGCGCAAGGCGGTACTCGATCGAAAACGCCATGTAACCCGCTGCAGCCAAATCCTCCGCACAGGTCACCGAGTCCGCTGAACTATCCGGAGCTCCGCCAATGAACCCGCCGCCGTGGATAACCAGCACCGCCGGCCACGGTCCCGGCGTCGAGGGCGTGTACGCCATCCAATGCAGCACGGTGCCATCCGAGGCGGTTCCATAGACCTCGGTCGTCACTGCACCATTAGTAGGCGGCGAAAGGCAGAAGCCAATCCCCAGGCAAAGGGCAAGAATCCCACGATAAAAAGAGGGCTTCATTTGGATAAAATGGACCATAATTTTGAAAACGCCGGTCGCCAGCGGAAACAGCGACATTTCCCAAACGTAATTTGTTCGATAGACTTCAGACGGTTCACGGTCTGCCGTGGGGACCGTCGGCAACCGGATCGGAGCTAGGCGAGCTTGGAGCGCCCATACGTTTAGCGCGGAAGAAGCTTTGAAGCAAATTTGCACAATCCTCGCGCAACACCCCCGCAACGATGTCGCACTGATGATTGAGCGACGGGTTTTGGAGCAGGTTCAATAAGCCGCCCGCCGCCCCGCCGCGCGGATCGGCGCACCCGAAGATCACCCGGCGCATCCGCACATGCACCAGCGCGCCGGCGCACATTGGACAAGGCTCTTTCGTGACGAAGAGATCGCAATTCGTTAGGCGCCAGTCCCCCACCGCCGCCGCCGCCTGGGTAAGAGCCAGCATCTCGGCATGCGCGGTCGCGTCCTTGAGCATCTCGACCTGATTGTAGGCGCGGGCGATGATTTTACCTTCGCTCACGACGACCGCGCCGATCGGCACCTCCTGCGCTTGATAAGCGCGCAGGGCCTGGCGCAACGCCTCGCTCATGAAATAGGGGTCGCTTTGCAGGTCGATGATCGGTCCCATTTTAACGGTCCTTTTTGAAAAACCCTCCGGTCACCGTTAAGGAACTCCTGGGATGTCGTCGAAAAAAGAAAAATTTCATTTGGTGCGGTCGTGGGGGCCGCTCTTCCTTCAAAGCTTTAACGATTGGCTGGCCGATCGCGCCCTGCGCTTTAGTGCCGCCCTCGCCTACTATTCCATTTTTGCGATGGCGCCGCTGGTCATCATTTCGATCGCGGTGGCTGGCCTGGCCTTTGGCGAAGAAGCCGCGCGCGGGCAAGTCTACCAGCAAATCGAGTGGCTGCTTGGGGCAAAAGGAGCAACGGAAATTCAATCCTTGATTCAAGCCTCCAGCGATACCAGGCAAAGTTGGCTCGCCACCATCGTTGGCGTAGTCACACTCCTGATCGGTGCCTCGGGCGTCTTCGGTCAGTTGAAAGACGCTCTCAACTCCATCTGGGGAGTAATGCTCAAGCCAGGGGGCGGCATCATGCTTTCGATCAAGGAGTATCTTTTGAATTTTTCAATGGTCTTGGGCGTCGGATTTCTTCTTATTATCTCGTTGCTCCTGAGCGCCATGCTGCAAGCGATCAATAATTTCATGACCGGTTACCTGCCCATCCCGAGCTTCGTCGCGCCTCTCACGGCGGCGGTCAGTTTCATCATCCTGGTTTTGCTTTTCGCCCTTATTTTCAAGGTCCTGCCCGATGTTCAGATTGGATGGGAAGACGTCTGGATCGGAGGAACTGTGACTGCGCTGCTCTTTACCATCGGGAAATATTTGATCTCCCTTTACCTCGGGACGAGTAGCATTGCCTCCAGTTTCGGCGCGGCCGGCGCGCTCATCCTCGTCCTGGTCTGGGTTTATTACTCAACCACCATATTTCTCCTCGGTGCCGAGTTCACCAAGGTTTACGCCAGCCGTTTCGGCTCCGGCATTCATCCCAGCCGCAACGCCTGCTTCGTCAGTGAAGGAATGCGCGCCGAACAAGGCTTGGAAACCGCGGAAAGCAAAAAGATCAAGAATCAGCCTAACGAACTTTGAAGATGCCATCAACCCTGCCATACAACCGTCCGCGACCAAGGCGGCGAAATACTAATACGATGAAGATCCTAGCTGCAGCCCTCTTGTTCTCCTGCCTGGCCCTGGCCGGCGCGAGTGCCGCCACCGAACAGGAGATCGTCAACCAATCGGTCGAGATCCTGCGCGACTTCCGGCAAATACCGGAGAGCGAAATTCCGCCGCGGATCCTGAGCGATGCCCGCGGACTGGCCATCATTCGAGTGCTTAAGATTGGATTCGGGGTGAGCGGCAAGGGAGGCGAAGGAATTGTCGTCGCGCGCACCGCACACGGCTGGTCGGGCCCATCCTTTATCGGTCTCGGCGGCGCCGGGTGGGGCCTGCAGGTCGGCGCACAGACTGACCGACTTCATCTTCGTCCTCAACAACGACGCCGCGGTCCGGGCCTTTTCGCGCGATGGGAATATCAAACTGGGAGCGGATGTAAGCGCCGCGGCCGGACCGGTCGGGCGCGACCTCCAGGCCGACGTAATGACCACCGCGGCGGTCTACACATACAGCCGCAGCAAAGGACTTTTCGCCGGTGTCTCGCTCGAAGGCGCGATTATCGGGACGCAGAGAACCGCCAATGCCCGCTACTACGGTCGGGTCGTCAGCGCTCGCTCCATCCTGGCCGGGCGAGTTGGTCCCCCGGCCGCCGCCACGCGCCTGCTCAGCATGCTGGACCGCTATTAGGCGAGCGAACCGCCTTTTTCCTTTACAGGCCCGATTCGATTCGGGCAAGTTCGACGCGGTGCGCTGGTTCCTCTTGCTCATTAGCCTAACGATATTCTCCGCTCCCGTAGGCGCCCAGGAACAGGAGAACAAGCTGGTCGATCGGCTTCTCCGTCCGGATATGTCGCTCGCCAACTCGGCGCAGGACAAGAAGTTCACTGGCACCGGTGCGACCTCGGTCGAGAAAAAATTCGTCGCCAAGGACTTCTATTCCGGGCACGAAACGAACCGACGAAAAACTTTGTCGGCGCGAAGGGCTTTGCGGCGCGGAATTTCGAGGCAAAAAAATATACCCGCGCCGAAAAAGCCGCCAACGCTAAGGCCCAGGCCGATCTGGCTTATGCCAAGGTCGGAGTTCCAAACCCGGGAGAGCTCCCTCATCCGAGGGTCGCCCGCGGAAGGCAAAGCGACCGCGGCTAGGCAATACGCGGAGAGCGACCGGCCTTTTCTCGGCAAAGGCACCCGCCAAGAAATTCTGAGTCAGCAGGACCAGCCCCTAACGATCGAACAGGTGCGCGATCTCCTGAATAAGGGCAAGTAGCTTCGCGCTGAGCGATTCCTGCACCGCCGGTTGAAGCCGCTCCAACCTGACGCACCTTGCGGGATGGATCTGGCAGAATCGGTCGCCCTCCTCAAACGCGGTGCGGCCCAGATCATCAGCGAGGAAGAGCTGCGCCAAAAGCTGTCGTTAGGCCGGCCGCTCCGGGTGAAGCTAGGGGTGGACCCGACCAGCGCCGATCTCCATTTGGGTCACGCCCTTGTGCTGCGCAAGCTGCGTCAATTCCAGGATCTCGGCCATGAAGCGATTCTTATCATCGGCGATTACACCGCCATGATTGGTGACCCGAGCGGACGGTCGGTTACCCGTCCGCAACTGACCCATGAGGAGGTTCTCGCCAACGCCGAAAGCTACCGGCAGCAGGCGTTTCAAGGTGCTCGACCCGAAACGGACCCAGACGGTCTGCAATGGCGATTGGTTCAAGAAGATGTCGTTCGCGGAAGTGATCCGATTGAACAGCCGCGTCACCCTTCAACAGATGCTGCAGCGCGAGGACTTCAAGGAGCGGGTCGAGCAGACAACAACCGATCCGGGCCCATGAAATTCAGTATCCGATCATGCAGGGCTGGGATTCGGTCGAGGTGCAGGCCGATGTCGAACTCGGCGGGACCGATCAGCTTTTCAATATTTTGGTCGGACGCGATCTGCAAAAAGAAGAAGGCCAGCCGCAACAGATCGTGCTCCTCATGCCGATCCTGGAAGGACTCGACGGCGTGCAGAAGATGAGCAAGAGTCTCGGCAATTACGTCGGCTCTGGCCGATCCGCCTAACGAGATGTTTGGCAAACTAATGAGCATCTCCGATGAGTTGATGGATCGCTACTATCCCCTTCTCCTCGAGCGACCTCTGCCCGCCGAACTGCACCCGATGACGGCCAAGAAGCAGCTCGCCCGCGAGATGGTCAGCCGGTTATCATGCGCCCGATGCGGGGCAAGGCGCGCAGGACGACTGGGAACGCCGTTTCAGCGACAAACGCCTCGACCAGGCCGAACTGCCAGAATTCTCTCCCGCGGACGAGCGGAATCTCATTTCACTGGTCGTCGCCGCCTATGGAGTGCTTTCAATCTGAGCAATCACGCGGGCGATGTTCGCCGCCTGGTCGAACAGGGCAGCGTGCAATTGCAAGGCGAGAAAATGCGCGATCCGCAGGCGGAAATTACCCTTCAACCCGGTGATATTCTTCGGCTCGATAAGACCCGCGCAGTCCGGATAAAGTAAAAACGCGGTTCCGCCCACCCAGCCGGAACCGCGCCTTTCAATGGAGAAACTTTCGTTAGGCCGAGACCGGTTCGAGCAGCCCGCCGTAGACCGGAATGCGCTCGGTGACGGGTGCGGCGATTCCCTCGAAATGCGCCCGCAGACTGCGCAGTTCACAGGCCAGGAAAGCATCGACAAACCCCAGCCGCCGATCGAGCCAGGCGTAGAGCTTATTCTTGATATCGTAGTGCACGGCGATCGTCACTTCAGTGCAATCGGGCCGCACTTCTTCGAATTCGACCAATCCCATCAGATCGATATTACCGCCCCACGATTCGAAAGCGATCTGGTGCGGCGAGTCGCTCTCCAACAAGGAGACGACCGTTTGGGCTTCGAATCCCAACGGACCCCGGAAGGCGAGGTCGAGCGTCTTCGAAGAGGTGAAAGTGGCTCTGTTCACCATAAGCAGCTGACGACGATAGGATTGAATACTGGCGAGACGACTTTTGCACTCGTCCAGCGATTGACTCATGTGAAGGGTTTTTTGTAGCATCATAGGTTTGATGAGGTTGATGCCATGAACTTTAGCAATGCATGTGCCGATGCCGCGTCACCTAGGGAAGCGCCCTTCATGCTCAAGTTTTGTGTGTGATTTCTTTACACAACTGTCACGGAGCAAACGTTAATACAATTACAGTAAATGGTTTAACTCGGGCATCATTTGATAGAGCGAGGCCGGGATTTCGATGCTGTCACGTTCGAAGCGCTCCAAGAGCGTTGGCGCCAGGCAATCGCGAAGAATCTCCGCATTCGTCGCGGTCGCGATTTCGGAAGAAGGCGCAAATTCATTCAGCATGACCCCGGCACAGGGTAGATCTGACAACGCAACGCCGCGAACCGTAAGGAGAGTGTGGTTCAAACAGCCCAGCCGATTTAGTGCGACCACGATCACTCGCAATCCCATCTCAGCCGCCAGATCGTCGCTGAAATAATCGGAGGTTATCGGGACAAGCCAGCCGCCGACTCCCTCCACCGCGATAAAATCGCAGCGCTGGCTCAATCTTACGAATCCCTCCCGCAACGCCACCAGATCAATATCCCGCCCTTCCGCTCGAGCCGCGGCAAGAGGCGCGGCCGGGGTCCGTAGCCAGACGGGATTGACCTCGTCAATTGTGATGCCGGGAGAACTGGCCGCGAGCAACTGTACAGCGTCATCGCGGTCGCCACAGCAAATTGGCTTATAGCCGGCGCAGCGTACGCCGCGCTCACGCAGACGTTGCAGGAGCCAGACGGTGAAACTCGTTTTGCCGACGCCGGTATCGGTGCCGGTAACGAAAATGCTCACGCCGCCGCTCGATCGGCGGCGAGCGACCGGAGCATGGATTCGAAAACCCGCCTGCCGTCCGCGCTCCCGAGACGCTCTTCGCAGGCCCGATCCGGATGTGGCATGAGGCCAAAGACATTGCGCTCCCGGTTGCAAATCCCGGCGATGTTTTCGACCGAACCGTTCGGATTCGCCTCCGGCGTAATTCGTCCGGCGCGGTCGCAATAACGCAACAGTACCTGCTGCCGAGCGTTTAGCTCGCGCAAGGTCGCTTCGTCCGCGTAATAGCAGCCTTCTCCATGCGCAACGGGCATGCGCAAGAGCGTGCCCGCCGCCATCCCGCGGGTAAACGGCGTTTCGGGCACTTCGACCCGAGTCGTCACCATGTCGCAGACAAAATGAAGCGAGCGATTGCGCACCAGCGCGCCCGGCAAGAGGCCCGCCTCGCAGAGAATCTGGAACCCGTTGCAAATGCCGATGACCAGCTTACCCGCACGGGCATCCTCCACCACCGCGCGCATGATGGGCGAGAAACGGGCAATCGCGCCGCAGCGCAAGTAATCGCCGTAAGAAAAACCGCCCGGCAAAACAATCGCGTCCCACCCGCCTAACGAGGTTTCCTTGTGCCAAACGTATTCAGTTTCGACGCCCTCGATCCCGCGCAGCGCGGCCAGGCAATCCTGGTCGCAATTGGAGCCAGGGAACTGGATGATCGCGATTCTCATTTGGCGTCGTTAGGCATTTCGAGACGGTAATCTTCGATTACGGGGTTGGAAAGCAGATCGCGGCAAAGTTCCCGCAGCTTTGTCTCCTGGCCGGCGGCGTCTTCCAGCTCAATTTCCAGGTATCGTCCGATCCGCACCTCACGCGCGCTGGTAAAACCGAGATGATGCATCGCTTCGCGCACCGCTGCGCCTTGCGGATCGAGCACGGTCTGTTTCGGCGTCACGATCACTTTCACTTTCATCCGCCACTATGAGCCGCGCGAGGGGACCCGTCCACCGCCCGCGTTCGAAGGCTTTCGCGAAGCGGCAAAGCCGCTAAAGTTGCCCTCGTTATGGCAGAACAAATTCTTGCGGGAAAAACCGGCGTCGTCTTTGGCGTCGCCAATAAACGGAGCATCGCCTGGGCGATCGCAAAGGCTTGGGCCGCGGCTGGCGCCCGCTTGATTTTCAACTACCAGGGCGAGCGCCTAAAGGACAACGTCGAGGAGCTGGTCGGCTGACTTTGGCGAAGGCACCCCCCTTTATCCGTGCGACGTCTCGAAGGATGAAGAGATCGAATCGTTTTTCGAAAAAGTCCGCGGCCAAACCGACCGGCTCGATCTCCTCCTCCACTCCGTCGCCTTCGCGCCGAAGGAAGCGCTGGAGGGCGATTTTGTCAGCACCACGCGGGAAGCGTTCCGGACCGCACACGACATCAGCGCCTATTCGTTAGTCGCGCTTAGTCGCGCCGCCGCGCCCCTCATGACGGAGGGCGGCAGTATCGTCGCCATGACTTACTACGGCTCGGAAAAGGTCGTCCCGCACTACAACGTCATGGGCGTGGCCAAGGCCAGCCTCGAAGCGAGCACGCGTTATCTCGCCTACGATCTCGGGAAGAAAAAGATCCGGGTCAATTGCATCTCGGCGGGGCCGGTCAACACCCTGGCCGCGCGTGGGATCAGCGGATTTTCCGCCATGCTCAAGCATTATCAGGAACACGCCCCGCTCGGGCGAAGCTGCGATCCGGCTGAGATTGGACAGACGGGATTGTTTCTCGCCAGCGAAGGCGCGGCCTCCATCACTGGCCAGGTCATCTACGTCGACGGCGGCTATCAGATCATGGGGATGTAACCGAGCGGCGCTCGAAGGATTTTCCGGGCACCGGTCACGACCCAATAAGGCAGGTTGATCATGAAGATCAGCAACAGCCATTGATTGTAGATGAAGGACAGGCGCATCGAGTAATCGAGCCCGAGGTGGAAGCAGATCAGGAGCGCGCCGAAAACCGCGGCCGTGGCGCGGTTGAGTAACATGAGCGGCGATCCCAGCTCGAGAAAGAGTCCGCCTGCGGCGATGAGCGCGATGATCCAGCCGTGCGCCGCCGCGAAATGCGCCACCGCGAGCTGCTTTTCCAGATCGGCCTGATCGAGGTTGTTATAAAATGATTGATAGGCGGATTTCGCGACTGAAACGCCGATGAAGCGCGCCTGGAAAATCCAAAGACCCTTCGTGACAAAAAGCTTGATGATCCCGGCGACAAAATAGACCGCCACGATCGTCTGCTGCGACCACCAGATGGCGCGATCCTCCAGCAATCGGCGCTCCTCGTTCTCCCGCCGCCGTCTCCAGAGGCCGTAATAATGCGCGGCCGTCTGCGCCAGCAGCACGAGTGAAACAATTTGAAAAGCATGCTGGATCGCGCCCTGCGAATTGGTGATGGCATTAGCGGCGACATTGACGAAGAAAGCCACCGGCAGCGCCAGCCAGACCAGCAAGCGCAAAGCAAAAAGCATCAGCGCTACTGCAAGCACCGTATGAGCGATGGCAAAAAAGTGTGGATCGAGCAGGAAACGCAGATCGAACACCCTCGTTAAGCCGTTAGGCGCGGGAATTCCATTCACGATCAAAGCTCCCGGCGTGGCCCGCCAAACCAACCAGGCGAAAAGCACTCGCATGACCAAGCGCTCGTATAAGACGAACTGCGGGATAATTCGCCGAGCGGTCATGGATGTTGCACCAGCGTGCGTGTCTCGAACGAAAGAGCATCCGCCTTTTGGCTGACTCGCACGTGCCGTACCTGCAGGCCGGCGAGCAACTTCCTCGCGGGCGGCTTCTTTGCCACCAGTCCCTCGAGATAACGTAGCAGCGAATGCGCGGCTGCTTCTTCCGCGAGCGAAACCCGTGCGCTCCCGGATCCTTCGAAACGCTCCAGCTCTTTACGCCGCGACCGGTCGAAGATTTTTTTCAAGGCGGAACTTGTAAGGCCGAACTGGCGCGTCTTGAGCGCCTGCCCCTTCGCATCCGTGAGATAGAGAAAATATGTGTGGTGCGTGAAGGAGGAATACATGGGGAAATTCGAGAATGGATAATTCTCTCCCAGGACGAGGCAAAGAACCGTCATCACGAGCAGCCACTTGCAACGCGTCTGGCGCAGCCAGCGGAGCGTCGCGCCTCGCAACGATTGAAGACTCATCCGGCGCGGTCGAAAGGAAAGGTTAGCCCGGTGGCCAGGCCAGGGCGCGTTTGCCTAACAAATGCACGTGCAGATGCGGAACGCTCTCGCCCGCGTCCGGGCCGCTATTGATCACCACGCGGTAACCGCTCTCGCAGATGCCGAGATCGCGCGCCACCTTGGTGGCCGTCAGGATCAGCTTCCCCAGCAAAGCTTGATCCGAATCGTGAGCTTCGGCCAGACGCGGGATGACACGTTTTGGAACGATCAGGACGTGGACCGGCGCCTGCGGAGTGACGTCATGAAAAGCAATGGCGTCATCATCTTCGAAAACGATCCGGGCCGGGATTTCGCGCGCGGCGATCTTTTCGAAGACCGTCATCGAATCGAGCAACTCAACTCCGCTACTTCCGCACCGGCGCAGATTTTTTCTCGAATGAAGCAAGTGACTTCTTCGCGCAAACCGTCGCAGGCGCGACTCCAGATTTTGACTCCGCGAAGATGTTTGATTGCAGGCTGTAACCCAAAGAAGTGCATTCCGGTGGCGCCCGTTTCGAGGAGGGCGAGGACGCGTTTCTCGAGGAGATCAAAAAACGCCAGCTCGTAACCGGCGCCGGCCGCTTCCGCGATCTCGTAGAGTGAAATGGAAATGGGCGGCGGCGTTGGTTGAAAATGCGGCACAATTTCCTTGTAACCGATCACTTTCAAAACGTAGCGCACGGTCTGGCTGAGCTGACTGAAGGCCACGACTGATTCGTCCGTTCGCAGCCGCAGGTAAAAGGCAATGCTTTCGGTCACGTGCTCGGTCAGCCACCAGCGCGGATAGCCGGCGCGATCGGCCGCCTGCTTGATTTCTTCATGCAACCAATCGCGATTGAACTCGAAGAGTTGTCCGGAATCGGAGCGGAGATATGGAAATTCTTCTTTAAACGCGACCATGATGAGCGGGCTCGTTGAATAGTTCAGGTTGGCGCGCGTCGGGTTTCACCCGTTGGTGGAGTGCGCGAATCTCGTCGATGAAACGTTCCACATCCTCGAAACGGCGATGGACTGAGGCGTAGCGCAAATAGGCGACCTCATCGAGCTCGCGCAATTTTTCGAGCACCTTGTCACCGATCGCCGCCGTCGAAATTTCCCGCTCGCCGGTTTCCAGGTCGTGCACGATATCGTCGACCGTTTGCTCAAGCACCACGAGGTTGATGGGACGTTTCTCACACGCGGTCGCGATGCTTTCGGCCAGCTGGCGGCGCTCGAAAACCTCGTGGGTGCGGTCGCGTTTGATGACCCGCAGATCGGTCCGCTCGATTTCTTCGTAAGTGGTGTATCGGAAAGCACACTCTAAACAGACCCGGCGTCGTCGAATGCTGGAGCCATCCCGTGACTGGCGGGAATCGATGACTTTGTCATCCCTGCATCCGCACTTTGGACAACGCATAGTGTCGTTGTTGTGGGTAACACACTATTAGTTGTAGCGTCAACGTTTCTCCGCAACAATCCGCTTTATTGTGGAAACTTTTTCCACTCACGGTAAAAGTTGCCTAACGAAAACGCAGGACGTCTTGTCGCCCTAACGGGGCGGAAATTCGAATTCCGCCTTGTCCTTTTTCGGCGATAAAACAAGGTAGGCCGAGAATTTGTTGCCCCGCTTGGAGACAAAATTCTCGATCAACGGCGAGCGGCCTTGCGCGAGTAATTCCTTCACTTCCTCCGGCGTGATATCGTGTTCGCAAAGTGTCTTGGTCAGTTTGAAGACCGCGCGATTGTCCTGGTCGGGTTTGCGGACATAATAGGCGCCGCCCGCTTCCACCAACTCCCCGTGATGCAACTTGCTTTCGCCGACGACCTTCGCTTTTGAGAGGTCGACCTGCGCCTTGGCCTTGCGTTCGACGGGCTTGCCATCCTTGTCTGTCTTTGGCGCGCGCGGCGGAAACTCCCAGCCAATCCGGGGACCTTGCCGAACGAGAAAGGCGTCGAAAGGCCGATTCTTTTTCGAGGTGAAACCCTTGATTAGATCGGTCTTTCCCTTCTCGGCTAACTGGACCGCATTTTCTCGCGTGATCTCTTTCTTGCACATCAAACGGCCAACCCGAAATGCCTGCTTCCATTCGTCGCCTTCCCGCTCGCGCAGGACGAAGTTGGTGCCGGCTTCACACAGCTGCGCGCCAGTGGCCGGATCGGTCCAGAACGGCTCCATCGCGTTGACGTCCGGCTTTTCGCCGAAGTCGTACTCGGCTTTCCATTTCCCGGTCTTCTCGTCTTTCGCGAGTTTTAATTTAGCCGGAAAACTGGCGCGGGTTTTCGCGGACACAAAACCATCGAGCGGCCCGACCGAACCCTTTTCAACCAGTTCGCGGATCTCGGCTTCCTCCATCCGACGGCCACCGATGACCTTGTAGACCATGAACTCGCCATCTTCCGATTTGTAACCGCGCAAGGTCTCGCGCAGCGGCTTGTTATCGGTCGGCGAAATAATGTCGGTAACTCGCGCGACTGAATCGTCTTCTTCAAAACCTTTCACGCGCTCGACGATGCCCTTCGTCTCCTCCACGATTTCCGCCATGAATTTTTCGCGCGAGAATTTCCCCTGCTCCATCAGGCGCAGCTCGTGTTCCCATTCTCCGGTCATGGCCGGACTGGTGATATCGGTCGCCTTCACCGCTTCCAGAAATTGGATGAGCTGTTCGGCCTTCGCCGTCGGGACCAACTCGCGCTGCTGACGATCGATGTATTTTTGGTAAATCAGACCGTCGATCGTGTCGGCGCGGGTGGCGGGTGTCCCGAGACCGCGTTCCTTAAGTGCTTCCTTGGCCTCCTCGTCCTCGACAAACTTGCCGGCTGTCTCCATCGCAGAGAGAAGCGTCGCTTCCGTGTAGCGCGGCGGCGGCTTGGTGGCCTCAGAGTGCAGGATAACTTCGCGGGTTTTCGCCTGGCTCTTGTCCTCGGAACTCATCGCGGGCAGCGCTTTATCTTTCTCCGAGCCTTCCTCGACGGTGGTCTTGCCGTAAACCGCCAGCCAACCCGCCGAGGTCAGCACTTTGCCTTCGGTTCTGAACTTGTGCGTCGCGACCTGGCTCAGGCGCGTGGTAATATCGAACTCCGCCGCCGGATAAAACACCGCCACGAAGCGCCGCGCCACCATGTCGAAAATTTTCGCTTCGGCGTCGTCGAGATTCTTCGCCTCCGAAGTGGTCGGAATGATTGCGAAGTGGTCGCTGATCTGCGCGTTGTTGAAGATGCGCTTGTTGAATTTGACCCAGTCGTTCTCAAGGACCTTTTGCGCGTGGCTCTGCAGTGTGCCGCCGAGATTACCGAGCGTCTGCCTAACGACCGGAAGATAATCCTCCGGCAAGGCCCGGGAGTCGGTTCGCGGATAGGTCAGCATTTTGTGCTTTTCGTAAAGTGCCTGCGCGATCTGCAGGGTGCGCTTGGCCGAGAAACCGAAGCGACCGTTCGCCTCTCGCTGGAGCGTGGTGAGATCGTAAAGGCGCGGCGCGATCTGCGTGCTGCTTTTCTTTTCCTCCGAGACCTCGGCCATCGGCTGGCCCTGGCAGGCAGCTACGACCGCTTCTGCCGCAGCGCGATCCCAAAGCCGGTCGATCCGGTCGTGTTCATCGTCGTTCTTCTTGAAATCGGGGCGCTGATACGTGCCCTCGTAGGCTCCTTTCGCGACCTCGAACTTCCCGGTCACACGCCAGTAATCGCGCGGATTGAAATTGCGAATCTCGAGTTCGCGCGCATAAACCATCGCAAGTGTAGGCGTTTGCACGCGGCCCACCGAGGCCACGTTGCCGGCGCGCGAACCGAACATTCGCTTGGTGATCGCGCGCGTCCCGTTGATCCCGATCAGCCAGTCGCTTTCGCTGCGGGAACGGGCGGCGTCGGCCAGGCCTTGCATCTCCGCACCGTCGCGGAGTCGTTGAAAACCATCACGAATCGCCTGCGGCGTCATCGATTGCAGCCAAAGACGTTTTACCGGGTGCTTGTTTTTCGCCAACTGACAGAGGTAAGTGAAAATCAGTTCGCCTTCGCGGCCGGCGTCGCAGGCGTTGACGACTTCATCGATGTCCTTGCGCGCGATCAATTTCTTGAGTTGCGCAAACTTCGCCTTCGAGTCTTCGCTCGGTTTCAGCTCAAACTTCTCCGGGATAATCGGCAGCGTCTCGAGCCGCCAGAAGCCGAACTTCTTTTTGTCGATGTCCTCGGGCATCAACAGCTCGGCGACGTGTCCGACCGCGGACGAGACTACGTATTGGTCGTTCTCGAAGTGCTCGCCTTTCTTGGGAACTTTGCCCAGAGCCCGCGCGATATCCGCAGCGACACTCGGTTTCTCGGCAATGATGAGCGTTTTGGCCATGAAGGGTTGCCAACTAGACCTCGTTGGCGCGGTTTGCAAGTGACAGCAGCGGGACGAGGTGTGGGTGCTCCTACGATAATTTCACGAAATATTTTCCCGGCAACTGCTTGACCAGGCGCTTCAATTCCAGGCGGAGCAGGACCGATGAGACGGTGGCGGCGGGAAGTTCGCTGGTCGCAGCGATCTGATCGATCGGCGTCTCAGTCGGGCGAATGGCTTCGTAGACGAGACGCTCGTCGGCAGTCAATTCCGGCAATGGACGGACCGCCGTTTCCGGAAGCTTTTGTTTTTCCGGAAGCAGAATCTGGAGGTCGTCGAGAATGTCGCCCGCGTCCATGACCAGCTTGGCACCCTGCTGGATGAGCCGGTTGGAACCATGCGCGGTCGGCGCATTGATGTGACCAGGAACCGCGTAGACGGAGCGCCCCTGCTCGATCGCCTGCGACGCCGTGATAAGCGCGCCGCTGTTCAGGCCCGCTTCAACCACGAGGATCCCGTGGCTCCAGCCGCTGATAATTCGATTGCGCATCGGGAAGGTCTGGCGATCCGGCTCGACCGCCATCGAGAATTCGGAGACAACCGCTCCGTTATCGCTTCGGATCTTTTCGGCGAGAGCGGAATTTTCCGGCGGATAGAGTTTTGTCAGGCCGGAGCCGATAACGGCAATAGTGCGGCCCTTGGCAGCCAGAGCGCCTTGATGCGCTGCGGTGTCGATCCCGCGCGCCAGCCCGCTGATCACCGTTAAACCCGCGTAGGCAAGCTGATAGGAAAGCTTCTTCGCGCATTCCGCGCCGTAGTGGCTGGTCCGCCGCGATCCGATCACGCCGATGGCGTGTTGATCTCGTTCGTTCAGCTCGCCCCAGACATAGAGCGCGATTGGTGGAGCGTGAATTTCGCGCAGTTGCCGCGGATACATCGGCGACTGCGCGGTGATGACTTCCGCGCCGAAATCGCGCACCCGCTCCAGCTCCGCCGGCAAATCGACCGTGTTTTCCCAATTCGCGATCTGCTCGGCCACTTCGTGTCCGATGCCGTCGACCCCGCGCAGCTCGCCGCGTTTGGCGGAGAGAATCCGCTCGGGCGTTTCGAAAACCTCAAGCAGCTTGCGCAATCGCACCGGCCCCATCCCGGCGACCATGTTGAGCGCGATACAGGCCTCAGTGCTATTCATGGGGTGACGCCAGGCGACGTTACTATTTCGTTAGGCGCGATTTCGCGCGAGGTGCTTAGAATGGAATATCGTCGTCGTCCGGCTCTGATGGCGGAGCGTTCGTCGGTGGTGCAGAAGCGCGCCCGCTGCTACTCGGGCGAGAGCGCGGCGCGTCGTCGCCTTCGTCCGGACCGCCACCCGCACCCCGGGGCGAACCGAGGAATTGCACGTTATCGGCCACAACTTTGAGTTTGTTGCGCTTTTGACCGGATTGCTTGTCTTCCCAGGAATCAAGTTGGAGGCGTCCCTCGATGAAAACGGGGCGGCCCTTTTTCAAATACTCGCCGACGTTTTCGGCCGTGCGACCCCAGACGGTGACATCGACAAAAGTGACTTCTTCGCGCTTCTCGCCGTTTTCGCCGGAGTAGACCCGGTTGACCGCGATGCCAAGTTCCGCAACCGCAGTGCCCTTCGGCGTGTAACGCACCTCCGGATCGCGCGTCAGGTTGCCCATGAGGAGGACTTTATTGAGATTGGCCATGCGCCCGTTTTAGCGAGTCTACTTTTCTTCTGCCACCTTTTTCGCCGGCTTCTCACTTCTCTCGCGCAGCTTCTGGTAATGCTGGCGGTAAACTTCCGGGTCGAGCTTGAATTTCGAGCGCAGCTTGGTGATCAACTGCGAGTCGGCGTGGAAGATGAAATTGACGTAGAACCCGGCGTCGAGATCGCCCGCGGCGTAGGAAAATTGCCGCTTATCCATCTTCTGGACCTGCTCGACCTGGGCGCCTTCTTTTTGAAATTCGGATTCGAGGCGATCGACGATATCCTTCACACTGTCATCCTTGCCCTGCGTGTTGAGGACGAGGAGAGCTTCATAACGATTCTTCATATTTCTTCAGGTGGTTGGTTGAAAACATTCATCGCAGCAATCGGCCCTTTGTCGACCGCGCACTTCACCGCTTCGGCGGCCCGTTTGATGGTCGCGTCGAGGAGGGGTTGTTCCTCTTCAAAAAAGCGGCCGAGTACGTAATCGACCGCGCCATGGGAGGGCGCGGCACCAATCCCGATCCGCAAGCGCGGGACCGCCTCGGTCCCGAAATGTTCGATGACCGACTCAAGACCATTGTGCCCGCCTGAACTGCCTTGAGCGCGCACGCGCAAACGTCCCAGCGGCAAGGCCAGATCGTCCAGCACCACCAGCACCTCAGAGGCGGCAATCTTGTAGAAATTGGCGATCGCCGCCACCGCTTGACCGCTCCGGTTCATAAAAGTGGCTGGCTTGACCATGATGACATCGCTTTTCGCCCAGCCTGCGTTCCATTTCGACGAAAAATCCCACCGAAGATTGGCATCGGCCGCGAGCCGGTCGAGCACCATGAAACCAACGTTGTGGCGCGTCCGCTGGTATTCGCGCCCCGGATTTCCGAGGCCGGCGATGAGGCGAATGGGCGCGGCTGTTTCGTTCACGTCCGCTCCGGCGCGGGAGGCCGCAGTTACTTTTTGGCGTCCTTCTCTTTCGCAGGCGCGCCTTCCGGCTCTTCCTTCTTCGCCGTGATCACTTCCGGGGCAGTGGCCGCTTCGGGTGCCGTCGCCGTCGGCTCTTCTTCCACCTTCGGCGCCAGGACCGAGAAGGCGGTCAAATCCGCTGGGACGCGGGTGGTAACCCCTTCCGGCAGCGGGAGCTCGCGAACGTGAATCGAGTCGCCGATATTGAGACGAGAGACATCGACCGTGATGACATCGGGCAGATCTTTGCGGCAGGCACTCGATCTCGAGTGAACGGATATTCTGCTCGAGCAAGCCGCCAAACGTCTTAACGCCCTCTGGAATCCCGGTGGGCTCGAGCGGCACATCGGCATCGATCATTTCATTCATCGAGACGGCGTGGAAATCGACATGCAAAATTTCGCCACCAAGCGGGGCGTGCTGCACTTCCTGCACGAGGGCGAGGCGACCTCCCTTTTCGCCCTCGATCTCGAGCTCGACGAGGATGTTCTCGCCCGAAGCATGGCTGAGCATGAGCGAAATATCGCGCCGCGAGACCTGAAGCGACTCGGGCTCGCTCTTACCGCCATAGATGACTGCCGGCACCGCCCCTTGCGCCTTGATTTTGCGAACCGCCGAACGGCCGGTGCCGGTGCGTCGCGTTGCCGAGAGTTTTACTTGTTTAGCCATGATGTGTGATTGCTAGTGCGCGCCGCTGTCGATCTTGAAAAGCGAGGAAACCGATTCGTCGTTATGAATCCGCTTGATGCTTTCCCCGAGCAGCTCAGAGACACAAAGCACCGTGGTGGTAAAACCCTCCACGGTGCGGACAGGCGTGCTGTTGGTCGTAATTAATTCCTTAATTTCGGACTTTTGCAACCGCTCAACCGCAATGTCGGCCAGGACCGCGTGGGCCACTCCGGCATAGATATCGAGCGCGCCATTCTTTTTCAGTAACGTCGCGGCCGAGGTGAGTGTGCCGGCCGTCTCAGTCAGGTCGTCGACCAGCAACACATCGCAGCCATCCACTTCGCCGATCAAATATTGCGCTTCGGTCTCGGTCGCGCTTTTCCGCTGCTTGGCCACGATCGCGAGATTGCAGCCCAAGGCCTGCGAGTAGGCGCTCGCCATTTTCAGGCCCCCGACGTCGGGCGATACCACCACCATCTTGCGGGTCAATTTCTCGCGCAGATAAGGAATCAGAACCGGCAGCGAGTAGAGATGGTCCACCGGGATATCGAAAAATCCCTGCACCTGTTGCGCGTGCAGATCCATCGTCAGCACACGATCGACGCCGGCCGCGCAGAGGAGGTTGGCGACCAGCTTGGCCGTGATCGGCACCCGCGGCTTGTCCTTGCGATCCTGCCGCGCATAACCAAAAAACGGAATCACCGCCGTGATGCGATCGGCGCTGGCGCGGCGCGCCGCATCCACCATGATGAGCAACTCCATCAGGTGCTCGTTAACCGGCGGGCAGGTTGGCTGGACGATGAAAACGTCGCGACCGCGAATGTTTTCCTCGATCTTGACGTAGGTCTCGCCATCCGGAAACGAGCTCAGGGTCGCCTCGCCCAAGGGCGCGCCAATTCCTTTGCATATCCGGAGCGCGAGTTCGCGATTGGCGGACCCGGAGAAAATCTTCAGCTCAGGTTGGAGAGCAAACATGCGGCGAGGGCCGCTACCTTAGGCGCGAACGCTCCGCCTTGGCAAAGAAATCCGCGCGCTTCGCGCAAGAAAAACAGAGGCGGCGAAATCGCTTCCGCCGCCTCTGACAAACACAAAGCAAATGAAAACCTGAGCTACTGTACCGATGTTCCCACTGACACTCACTTTTAGGATTAACAAAAAACGTGGCGCGCCGTCAAGGAAGTTTTCCCGGCGCGCTACCCGGCGAAGGTCGCCCGCGCCTTTTCCTTCTTCTCCTCGCAATCCTCCTGCAGCCGCCGGATTTCCGAGGAAAGCTGCTTCTGGATTTCCTCGTATTCCTGGAATGTCCCCTTTAGCCCTGCCTCTTCAATCTTCCCCTTGAGAAACAATTCCTTTTCTGCGATCCGCGCCCGATAGGTGGAATCGATCTCCGCGATCTGCGCCTTTTGCTCGTCGGTCAATTGCACCGTCGGCGCGCTTTTCTCGAGCCGCTCCATCGCCAGTTCGTAAGCTGATTTCATAATCCTAATCTTGCTCCTGCTTGTGCTCTTAATCCAGAGCCCGAATTTGCAAACCGGAAAAGATAGAACCTCAATCCGCCGGGCAATTCACCACCTGCGCCGGCAAACATCCCGCCGGATCGGTCAGCTCGAAGGTGTGCGGGCCCGGCGTTGTTTCCCGGACCGAGAGCCGCGCGCGTTTCCCGCTGATCTGGGTCACGAACGGTGTGCCATCGAGCGTGATTGTGACCGACTCCCCGGAGTGGCTGCTGTCGGAAAGTGTGAGCTGCGCCTGAAGGCGATGCCCGGCGCCGCTCGGCAGGCAACGCGCGACGAAAGAAACCAGATCCCCGCAGGGAATACCTCCGCCGCCGCCGAGCAGCGAGGCCCACTTGGTCACCTTCATGTCGACCGCGCCGGTATTGGCATTATAAATCTGGCCGCCATCGTAAATGTTAAAGGCAGCATCGAAACGCAGCGCGCCGGAAGTGGGAATCTCAACCCCCTCGTTGAACAGCACGCCACGATCCTTTTCCACTCCGGTCGCGGTATCGAGCACGAGCATAATCACGTCGTTGCTGAACGGCGCCGAACTGGTCCGGCCGATGACGAAGACGTTCCCCTCCGGATCGACTCGCACATCCGACGGCACGTCGTAGCAGCCAACGCAGGTATCGCCGTAGACGTGTGTCCAGAGCTGCGCACCGGTCGCGGCGTCACGTTTCACCGTAAAAAACTGATCGTTGAAATTGGATTGGTTACCTTCCGGATCGCTCGCCCCGGTGATGAACACCCCGCCGAGACCATCGAGGAAGAGGCCGCTCGCGCTGTGATCATTCCCGAAAGCGTCATAAAATTGCCAGAGAAGTTGCCCATCGGTGCCGCGGAATTTCACCGTGCTGTACTTGTCGATGAAATCGATCCCGATTCCGGTGACGTAAACGTCGTTCGCCGCATCGATTTCCATATCGACCGGGAAATCGCCCCCACTGACTCCGAAAGTCGCTTCCCAGAGCTTGGCTCCATTCGAGGGAGCATACTTCACCACCACGTAGTCCGGGTGATTGCTGGCCATGTAACCGGTGATGCAGGAGAGCACATTGCCGGCGTTATCGAGCAGGATTTTCACTGGCCCATCCTGATCGAAAGGCGAGAAAGCAGTTCCGTCGTAGGTTTTGCGCCATTGAAACACGCCAGCCGGGTTGAACTTGACCGTCATCACATCCGGCCCATCGCCCGACGTCCCGCCGATCATGTAAATGTTCCCCGCCGCATCGGCCACAATCCCCGAGCCAAACTCCGAGATGTTCGGTCGGCTGCTGTACTTGATCGTGTTGAGCAGGGCGCCGTTAGTCACGTCGTAGACCAGGATAAGGACCTGGGCAAAAGCGTTGGGGCCTGGGGTGTTGCCGACCACGTAAAGCAAATTCCCCGGGCCACGCGCGATCCCGCGCGCCTGGTCGCCCGATTTTCCGCTGTCGTAAGTCTGCGACCAGCGCGTCGAACCATCCGGCGCAAAAGAGACCGTCCTGATATCGTTCACCGACGAGGAACCGACGATCCCGGTGACGTAGGAAATTCCATCCGGATCGACATGGATCCCGGCCGGACCCGACCCGAGCGAAGTGCCCGCCGGCACCCGGCTCGTCCAGAGCGGCGAAAAATCCGCCCGGCTCATCGCGGGCAGCAATAGGACTCCCAACGCGAACGCGAGCGCGGCAATTCTGCCGCGAAAGTTAGTGAAACAATGCAGACTCCATTCTTTTCTCATATGATTGTTCCTCCGATGCGGCTGAATTTCTCTCCAGCTCCCGATATCCTATCGAATTTCACGCCGTGATGGCCCGCACAAAAAGGTTACAGCGTTGTTACCTTGCGCTGCTCAGCGGTGAAGAGATCGCCCGTCCCGGCCTGCCACGTTGCGCAGCCGCTTTCCGCTCTTAAATTCCAACCCATGCCCGACCAAATCCGCCTCATCAGCACCGATTTCGACGGCACCCTTGTCTCCCATGCCAGCGACCCGGTCTTCGACCGCGACTGCATGGCGCTCATTCGCGAGCTGCAACAGGGCGGCGCCATCTGGGCCATCAACACCGGCCGCTCGGTCGGTCTGCTCGAGGAGGGCTTGGAAGATTTCGCCTTTCCCATGCCGCCCGATTTCATCCTCACCAGCGAGCGCGACGTCTTCCGCCCAACCGAGCGCGGCTGGGAGCCTTATGGCGATTGGAATACCCGTTGCGCGCAAGCCCACGCCGAGCTTTACGCCGCCACCTCCTCCGTCTTCGCCGAAGTGGTAGATTTCGTCACCCGCCGGACGAAAGCCCGGGTCATCTACGAAGCAGACGAGCCGGCCGGCCTCATCGCCAGCAGCGAGGAGGAAATGGATCAGCTCACCGAATTCATCGACCAGGCCAAAGCGGGCGAGCCGAAATTCCATTACCAGCGCAACACCATTTACCTGCGCTTTTGCCACGCTGATTACCACAAGGGCGCCGCGCTGGAGGAACTCTCCCGCCTCCTCGAGATCCCGCACGCATTCATCTTCGCCGCCGGCGATCATCACAACGACCTCTCGATGCTCGACGGCCGCTACGCCGCCATGCCCGGCTGCCCGGCCAACGCCATCCCGGCCGTCAAGGAAGCCGTCCGCGAAGCCGATGGTTTCGTCGCGGAACAGGACTTCGGCGCCGGCGTGCACGAAGCGCTCCGGCATTTCCTCGGTTAGCTACGATCGGACGGGTGAACGAACATCTCGCGATCGATTCTACGTGACGACCATGAGGGTGAGGTTTGGCGGGCGAATTTGACCAAGTTTGCCGTCAACTTAACCAAGTTTTTCGCACCCCGCAGAGAGTCCGGCCTGGGCCGTCCAGGGACCAAGCGCGCAAGGTCTTGCTGGGGAGCGCGCCACCCAAAGTGCGTGATCCTCTAGCTCGCACCGAGCTTCATACGCTCGTCTTCGGCCAGCACTTCGCCCAGAGGCGGCCATTCGACCGTGCTATCCATGTCGTGGAAGGCATTCAGGTAAACGGAGACGGTCTCAGCCGGGTACTTCTCGATCAACTGGGTGATGACTTCCTCGAGCTTCTCTTTCGGCGGCGACTCGGGAAGTTTCTCGACTGTGCCATCGGCGTCGTGCGCGATCCCTAACGAATCGAGGAAATCGCAAAGCAGGGACTTATTGGCGCCAAGGAGCCAGGCCTGAAGCAGGTGGGCAGCGAGGGTGTCGCTGGCTTTACGGCCGAGGGCGGCCTGCAGCCAGGGGTAGCGCTCGACGGGCGGCTTGCGCTCGACGAAAACGGGCCGCAGCTTGCGCTGATGGGCCAGGCCTTGCACGACGGTCTTGTAGATGGCGGGCTCCTCTTTTTGCAGGTAGCTGAAGATCTCGGCGGCGAGCGCGGGCGACATGTGTTGGAAGATTTCGTGCGTTTTCATGAAGCGGTAGGGGCGACGGTCAGCGCGGGCGCCGTGATGGCGCGCGGATGTTTGGCGGCAAAGCTATTGGTCATGTAAGTGAGGAGCAGGACCCAGAAGGTCAGGGCCAGGCTAAAGAGCGGGAACTGCAAGGCGAGCGGGAGGGAATAGATGATGGCCATGAGCGGGATCCAGACGGACCAGGTGGCGAGCAGAGTAGGAATGACTTTGTCCCGATAGTGATCCCAGCTAAAACCTCTGACTAACGACTCCAGGCTGAAGCCGCTGTTTTTCCACTCATAGGTAAGGACGCCGAAAGGGGCGGCGAAGAAGGGATTGTAGCCAAACTGGTCGAGGCAGATCTTGCCGAGCACGACCGGGACGGTGACGACGTTGCCCAGCCACAGGGCTTCATAGCGGTAAAGGAGATCGACGAGGGTGCCGTCAAAGGCCCAGATGGGGACGGTGAAGAGCAGGTTGCGCAAATTGCGCCGGGTCGGGCGGCCGCGTTGGAAAAAGAAGATGAGGAACAGCTCCGGGACGATCGCGCCTGCGATGACGGCGGCAACGATGACGAAGCCGACGCCGTGGCGAAGCTTGTAGGCGGCGAAGTCGTTCAACAACCCCGCGACGGTGGGGCTGAAGTAGTAGCCCAGGAGGAGGGCGAGCATGAGCGCCTGGATAAAAAGGGCGGGCGCCAGATTGGCGCGGGCGGCTTCCCAGCCGAGCGAGAATGAATTGCGACGAGGCGGACGCGGCGAGGTCATCACAGGCAACTCAGAAGAGTTGCGGCTGGAGGTCGTCCGCGGTCTGGGGCTCGCCGATGATCTCCCGGATGCGGCCGAGCAGCTCGCGGAAGTCGTACGGTTTCTGCACGGTCTCGAGCACGCCGGCGCGGAGGATCTCGGCCCGCAGGTTGGGCTCGAGGTAGCCGCTGGCCACGATGACCCGCACGTTGGGCTTGATCTCTTTCATGCGCATGAAGACGTCGCGACCGCCCATCCGCGGCAAGCCAAGATCGCAGACGACCAGCCCGATCTCGTCGGCCCGTTCCTCAAACATTTCCACCGCCTCGACGCCATCCTTGGCCGCCAGCACCCGGTAGCCATCGCTCTCGAAGAGCATGACGCCCAACTCGCGCAGCATCTCTTCATCCTCCACCAGCATGAGGGTGCGGGCGGGGTCGGCGGCTCCGGGCAGGCCGGCACCGTTCGCCTCGGCCGGATCGGAAGCGACGGCGACAGGCAGGTAAATGCTGAAGGCGGTACCCTGGCCCGGCTCGCTCTCCACTTGGACGAAGCCGCGGTGGTTATTGACCACGCCATAGACGACGGAGAGGCCGAGGCCGGTCCCTTTCCCGCGCTCCTTGGTGGTGTAGAAGGGCTCGAAGATATGGGGTTTCACCGCCTTGCTGATGCCGCTGCCGGTATCCGTGACGCGCACGAAGGCGTAACGCTCGGCGTTGACTCCGCTGAAAGAAACGCGCAGCTCGTCGCCCGAACAGACGCCGGTAGTGAGGGTGATGGTGCCGCCGTGAGGCATGGCGTCGCGTGAGTTGACGCAGAGATTGAGCAAGACCTGGTGGATCTGGCTGCGATCGGCCTTGGCCAACGGAAGGCTGGGCTGGAGGTTCTGAACGAAGTTGATCGTCTTGGGGAAAGTCGCGGCCAGCATCCGGTCGAGCTCCTGGACGACGGAGTTGAGATCGAGCGCGGCGAGGTGGGCGTCGGTCTGGCGAGCGGAGGTGAGAAGCTGCTGCACAAGCGATGCTCCGCGCGCCACGGCGTCACGGATGACTTTGATCGACTCGGGCATTTGCTCGGGATGCTTTTTCCAATCCTCGAGCCGCGAGGTGTAGCCGAGGATGATGGCGAGGATGTTATTAAAATCGTGCGCGATGCCGCCGGCCAGCACGCCGAGGCCCTCCATCTTCTGCGCCTGGATGAGCTGTTGCTCGAGGCGTTTGCGCTTGGTGTCGTTAAATAGGTAGCCCTTCACCTCGCGGAGCTGCCCCTGCTCGTCGAAGGTGCCGGTGAACTTGGCCGCGACGTAAACGGTCTCGCCACCCGGCTGGCGCATCTCGAGTTCCTGGCGCTCGGAGCTTTCGTTAGGCCGAAGGCTCGTGATCAACTCGGTGCCCTCGCTCTTGCTATGCAGGAGGGAAAGGAAGTTGCCGGTCTTTGCTTCCTCGAGCGAATCGAACCCGAAGATGCGGGCAAAGGCGGGATTGCAGGTGATAACGGTTCCGTCGGGCCGCATGATCAGATTGCCAGTGAGGTCCTCCTCGACGAAACGGCGGTAGCGTTCCTCGCTCTGCCTGAGCGCTTCTTCGGCCCGGATGCGGGCGGTCACGTCGATGCTGATCTGGAGCAGAGAGGCATTCGGCCCGGTTCCTTCCAGTGTCCAACCGGTCGAGGCAACGATCTCCACCCCGTCATTGCGGGTCTGGCGGATTTCGCCTTCCCAGTGATGCGTTTGTTGCAAGGAGCGAAGGACGCGGGCGAGCTTTTCGGGCGGGCCGGTCTGCAAGAGGGTATGGACGTTGCGCCCGGTTGCTTCCGCGCGCGACCACCCATACATGCGCTCGGCTCCGCGGTTCCAATAGGAGATTCGGCCTCCAGCGTCGGAGATGACGATGGCGTCGGTGGCGAGATCGAGCAGCTCCGCGCCGCGCAGCAATTCTTCGCGCGCCTGCTGCAAGTCCCGCCGAGTGCGCGCCTCGTGGAGAACGCGACGAATGGAAGGGACGAGCTTCGGGAGGTGATCCTTAAAGATAAAGTCGGTCGCGCCGGCGTCGAGGTACGCCTTCTCGTAGCCGTCGCCCTGGTCGCGTGCAATGAAGATGAGCGGAGCATCGGGGCGGAGCTCGCGGGCGATGGCGAGAGCATTCATCCCGTCGCAACCCGGGCATTCTGGATCGGCCAGGATGATATCGGCCGGCCGGCCCGCGACTTGGTCGCGGAGCTCGCCGGCGTTTTTTACCCGGATCAGCTCGCTCTCGATCCCGCCACTCCGCAATTCCGCGGCGGCCAGTTCCGCATCGGTGTCGTTTGTCTCGAGGTGGACGATCTGCAATAAATCCATCGTGAAATCCGTGCCGGCAGCGTGTAGAAATCAAGGCCGGCCCGCGTCACCCGTCGCACATCCGGGAAAGGGTTGCCAGTCTGATCACGCAGCCAGGCCTAACGACCCGGTTCCACTTGGTCGGCCGGCGTGGTTGCGCCCCGCTGGTTCAACTCGGTCGCGAAATAAAACCAGGCTAGCAATCCGCCAAGAATCACGAGGAGCAGGAAGATCAGACTCAGGGCGCGCCAACGGCCTCGGTGCGCCCGGGCGCGCTCCCACGAGGCGCGTTTCGCGATCAACTCGATCTCTAGCATCTGGGCCAGGACGTCGGGCTCGGTCGGCGGCGGCGCCGGTCGCGCTTCCTCGGGTTCGGCCATGGGCGAATTCTGGCACGCCGATCGCCCCATGCAACGCCGATGACGGATCAAGCGGCGACTTTTTGCTGCCATCGCACCGGGCGCTGGCTAGCCTGCGCGGATGAATGAGTCCGCCGCGCCGCGACCGCACCGGAAGCTGCTCGCCTACACGCTCCCGATGCTGTCTTTCGTGGCGCTGCTCGGCGTCGGCGGCGCGCTCCGCCAGCCGGAAGCACCGTCGCTCTGGCGGTCCGCTCCCGAGTTCTGGCTCTATCCCGTGCAGACTTTTCTCTGCGCCGGGCTCTTGTTCTGGTTCCGGCGGGATTATGAGCCCTTTCGTTGGCGGAAGCTCGGTTTCGCGCTCGGCATCGGCCTGCTCGTTTTCGTGCTTTGGATTGCGCCCCAGCAATTCCTCGGCTTTCCGGCGCGGGTCATCGGCTTCAATCCCGAAATGCTGGCCGCAAAACCGGGACTTTATTGGACAACTCTCGTGCTGCGTTTTCTCCGCCTCGTCGTGGTCGTGCCGCTGGTCGAGGAGATCTTCTGGCGCGGATTTCTGCTCCGCTACCTCATCTCGGAGAAATTTGATGCCATTCGGTTCGGGACCTTCTCGCGGCCTTCCTTTTGGGTGGTCGTGCTCGCTTTTACCTTCTCGCATTTAAGAGAAGATTGGCCCGCGGCCTTCCTCACCGGCGGGCTCTACAATCTCGTCGCTTACCGGACGAAAAGTCTGGGCGCATGCGTGCTGGCCCATGCCCTGACGAATTTCGCGCTTGGCCTCTGGATCGCCGCGACCCGGCAATGGGGCTTTTGGTAGTTTTCGATGATCCGCCGGTGGCATCGCTTCTGCTTTTAATGAAGGGCCAATGCACTCGACCTTCCTGCAAAAAGTGATCATCTGCGCGGTCGCCGGATTTTGTACCGCCTGCCTCATCCAGTGGGGCAAGATCTTCGTGGAAGGCGCGGACGACGCCCTCAACGCCGGCTACAAAAAAGACGCCAGCTCGCTCGCCGGCCATCCCTGAGCGGAAAGCCGTTTGCCCCGCTTCGCACGCGCAGGTAACCTGCGCGCAACAGCATGAGGATCGGAATCGCCCAGATCAATCCGACGGTCGGAGATCTTCGCGGAAACTTCGAAAAGATCCTCGGCGCCTACCAAAGACTCGCCTCCGTCGGCGCCGAACTGGTCCTCGCCCCTGAGTTAGCCACGACTGGTTACCCGCCGCAGGACTTGGTCTTTAAGTCGCGCTTCGTCCCGCAAAATCTCGAGTCGGTCGAGCGTTTGCATCAATGCATCGGCGCGGTTCCGCTTCTGGTCGGTTACGTGGATCGGAATGAAGGGCGCGGCCGGCCGTTCTTCAATGCCGCAGCGCTGCTCGAACGCGGACAACCGATTCGCAAAAGCTTCAAGACCCTGCTTCCGACCTACGACGTTTTCGATGAAGACCGCTACTTCGAGCCGGGCAGCGGCGGAGAGGTTTTTACCATCGCCGGACGGCAGATCGGAGTCACGATTTGCGAGGATATCTGGACTCAGGATTACCTGCCGCGCCCGCTTTACGAGACGGAGGTAATCGCCGGCCTGGTCGATAAAGGCGCCGAGGTGTTCGTCAATCTCAGCGCCTCGCCTTTCAGCGTGCGCAAACTCGGCACGCGGCGCGAGATGATCGCGGCCAGCGCCCGGGCCCATCACTGCTCGATTGTTTATTGCAACGTCGTCGGCGGGAACGACCAGCTTGTTTTCGACGGCGGGTCGCTCGCCTTTAACAACACGGGAGAATTGATCGCCCAACTTCCCTCCTTCCAAACCGCCGAAGCCATTGTCGAGACCGAATCGACCAGCGCGATTACACTTTCCGCCGCCGATCCAATCGCGGAATTGCACGGCGCGCTGTCGTTAGGCGTGCGCGACTACCTTGCGAAGTGCAAATTCAAGTCCGTCGTCCTCGGCTTGAGCGGCGGGATCGATTCGGCGGTCGTGGCTGCAATCGCGGTTAACTCGTTAGGCGCGGAAAACGTTCTTGGCGTTTCCATGCCCAGCCCCTACTCCTCCCGCGGTAGCGTCGACGACGCCCTCGGTCTCGCGCGCAATCTCGGTATTCGCTGCCATCAGATCCCGATCGGTAACGCTTTTGCCGTCTTCAGAGCGCAGTTCAAGGAAATTTTTGCCGGCCTGCCGGAAGACACGACCGAGGAAAACATGCAGGCCCGCCTGCGCGGGATGATCCTGATGGCGCTCTCAAACAAGTTCGGTCACCTCCTTCTCACGACCGGGAACAAGAGCGAACTCGCGGTCGGCTATTGCACTCTCTACGGCGACATGGCAGGTGGTCTCGCCGTCATCAGCGACGTCCCGAAAACGATGGTCTACCAACTGGCGCGCTGGATCAATCGCGAGCACGAAATCATCCCGACCTCAACCATCGAAAAACCACCAAGCGCGGAACTAAAACCGGGCCAGGTCGACCAGGATTCGCTCCCGCCTTACGACGTGCTCGATCCAATTCTCCAGCTTTACGTGGAGGAAAATCAGAGTGCGCGCGAGATCGTGACGCGCGGTTTTGAGGAAAAAATCGTGCGCTGGATTCAGCGCCGCGTCGACCTCAACGAATACAAGCGCGCCCAGGCCGCGCCTGGAATCAAAGTCACCAGCCGCGCCTTCGGATTAGGGCGAAAAATGCCGATCGCACAGCAATATATCGACGACGACTCACCGCCCGGCGACTGCCAAAAAAGCGGGTGATGTGCACCGCGTTGGAATCGAACCAACAACCCAGTGATTAAGAGTCACTTGCTCTGCCAATTGAGCTAGCGGTGCTTTTTGCGAGGGACAATTTCTCGCTCGAATCGCAGAAACCGCAATCTGAAATTCGACCTGTCGTGTCCTTGCCTGCGCAAAAACATCAGGGCGCAGGAACCGAAACAGGCTCAGCAACGCTCGTAATCGGCACCGTAAACCGGTAGGTCGGCACGACTTGGGAGACGTGTTTGAATTCCATCGGTTCGGTCCGGATAAACGATTCCCGCATCAACGACGGCAGGTGTTGGTAGAATGGTTCGCTGACCAGGATCTGCCATTTCCCCGCTCGATCACAAAGCCGGGAAGCCAGGTTCACGGTATGGCCGATGGCGGTGAAATCCCGGCGCGTGTTCGATCCAATCGAACCGACCACAGCCCGACCAAGATGAACTCCGACCCCCACCGCCAAGGGCCAGTTCTCCGTTTCGATTTCCTGCCGGATCGCGACGGTCAATTGCCGCGCACAGGCAAAGACTTTCTCGGCCGAGCCTTCACCTCCGAGAAAGACCGCCATGACCGCGTCCCCGATGAATTTATCGACGTCGCCTCCGGCCGAGACAACCGCATCCGCCTGGACTGCAAGAAGCCGGTTGAGCTCGCGCACCAGATAGGAGGCTTCGCGTGTTTCGCACCAACTGGTGAATCCACGCAGGTCGGCGAAAAGCACGATTACTTCCTGCTCCATGCCGGCGAGCCACTGCGGATCATCCCGGCTCCGGCGTACGGCTTCGGCGGTGAAACGCGAGACATAGGGCAACAGCGCGAGCTTTTCGCCTAACGAGATGATCATTTCGTTGAAAACGCTTCCGAGATGCTGCAGCTCGTCGCCGCTACTTACCTCTACCTGGATGTCGTGCTCGCCCGCCTGGAAACGCCGGATGCCGGCAGAGAGCTTGTTCAATCCGCGGGTGATGCTGCGGGCCAGGAGCAGGCCGGGAATCATCGCGACGAGAAAGGCCCCGCCGCCGACGGCCAAACCGAGCAGAAGCTCGGAGCGCTGTCGCTCGAGGTAACGGCTGATGCGCGCGTCGGCCTCGACCATCGCGACCGCATGCCCGGCGCGGTTGAGGATCGGCGCGTAGCCGCTGATCCAGCGCCCATTTTCATCCGCGTAAATGTCGCTGCTGGTCGGCTGGCCGGAATTCCAGGCCTCGAGAAATCTTTCCCAGTTACCCATCGGCACACTGTAACGACTGCCGATAAAAGTCTGCTTTTGCAGCATGACAACGAATTCTGTCTCGAACGGTGAAGCGCCGGTCGGGCGCAGGATATACATTTCGTTTTCGGCCAGACCGTTGATCCGGCGGGAACGCTCCAGAATTTGGCGCACCTCCCGAAAGGCCTCGGATTCGGAATCGTTAGGCAGATGAATGGTTGCCGTCGCATCCGCCGGTATGGCAAGCGCGGTCGTGCCGGCAACGCCTCGGACAAATGTCTGAAATTCCTCCAGCAGCTGCACTCGCCGGAAGTGGAAGTTCGTTCCGAGAATCGCCAGGACCACTAAGACCGCAACGCTCGCCATCGCGGCCGTGACCTTTGTACGGAGCGAGATGTGTCCAAAGAGCGATGAAATCGCAGCCATATGCGTCAGCCCGGGCTGAAATTCTCGCGACCGTAGCGCAACGCTCGCGCCATCCAGACCATTTCGTCGAAGAATTTCGCGAGGCGCCGGGCGTAGGCCGGTTCGGTGATTTGGCCGGAGGAATCGAACAGCTTTCCGGCCGAGCCGAAATAAGTGTCGGTAAAGATCGTGACCAGCCCGAGTTCACGCAGAACCGGCAGGAGACTCTGTATCATACGTGCGCCGCCGAACGGGCCGGCCGAAACGCCGCAGACGCCCGCCGCCTTGTGAATGTATTCCTCGAGATTGGTATCGAGCACATGCTTGAGCAGCCCGGGGAAGCTGTGGTTGTACTCGGGCACGACCAGGATCAGACCATCCGCCCGCGTGACGGTGGCAGAAAATTGCGCGTCCTTAATGGCTTCGCCCGCATCATCGATCGAGAGCCGGATATTTCGGATGTCGATCAACTCCGTCGTCAGGTCGGATCGCTGCGAAGCCTGCTCGAAAACATAACGCGCCACATTTTCGCTGGCGCGACCCTGGCGGGAAGTACCGAGAACGACCGGCAGGAAGACAGGGCGAGTGAGTGATTCCATAATTTGGTGGCTGCCGGCTCGAAGCTTATCGTGCCGACCACCCGCCGAACCATCTCAATTTTGATCCCGCAATATCTCCGCCTTTTTCGCTGGCACGTTCTGCGTTACCTCGCGCAGCACCCCCTGCTCGCGACGCTGAACGTCGCCACCGTCGCACTCGGCGTCGCCCTCTATCTCGCGATCCAGATCGCCAACCACAGCGCCAACCGCGCATTCGAGGCGAGCATCGATGTCGTCGCGGGCAGGGCCCAACTCGAAGTCCGCGCCCCGGCGGGGACCTTGCGCGACGATTTTTTTCCAACTGCCGCGCGGGAGACGGGCGTGAGCGCCGCCACTCCACTCGTTAGGGGAATCGTCACTCTGCCGGCTTTCCCGGGGAATATCTCGATCTCCTCGGGATCGACATCTTTTCCAATGAGCCCTTCCGCACCTTCGAGCTGACTGATTTCCAGACGGAGCAACAGTTTGATCTCCAGCAATGGCTGCGCGGACCGCGCACGATCGCGATCAGCGAGGAACTGGCACGCGCGCGTCTACTCAAGGCCGGTGACGAAGTGGATGCCCAGGTCAACGGCCAAACCGTTCGCCTAACGATTGGTTTTCTGCTTCGGACTCGCGGGACGAGTGCGAATGCCAACCCGCACTTCGCCGCGATCGACATCGGCTGGGCGCAGGAACTATTCGGTCGCCACGGCACGCTGGATTCAATATCGCTTCGCCTGGCGCCGGGCAGCGATCCGCAAAAAATTGCGGCGGCGCTGCGACAGAAACTTCCGCCCGACGTCACCGTGGCGGCGCCGGCCCAGCGCGGCGAACAGGTCGGCAAAATGCTCTCCGGGTTTCAGCTCAATCTCCAGGCCATGAGCCTCGTCTCGCTCCTCGTCGGGATGTTTCTGATCTACAACACGATCGAGGCCTCGGTCATTCGACGCCGACATGAGATCGGGATTCTGCGTTCGTTAGGCGTGACCCGCGGCGAAGTGCGCGCGCTCTTTCTTGGCGAAGCCGCCGTCCTCGGGCTGGCCGGGATCGCGCTCGGCCTGGCGGGCGGATATTTTCTCGCCCGCGCGCTCGTCGGGACGGTCGCGGAAACGATCTCCTCGCTCTACGTCCTCGTCAGCGTGCGCGAGGTGGTGGTCGCGCCCTGGATCTGGGGGAGCGCTCTGGTCCTGGGCATTTTTTCCGTCCTCGCCGCCGCCTGGGTGCCGGCGCGTTCCGCCGCGGCGATGGACCCGGTCGAGACTCTGCATCGCGGGACGCGAATCGAGAAATCCGTCCACCTTTCGCGCGGTTGGATCTTTGCCGCGGTCGTCTCTTTCCTGCTCGCGGTCACCCTCTCCCTCCTGGCTCTGCGGACCGGGCCGCCGTGGCTCGGTTTTGGCGCGGCTTTCTTCGTCCTGGTCGGATTTTCTTCCATCGCGCCGGAAGTGACCGCGCGCTTCAGCCGCCTCGTTAGGGGATTTTCTCGGAAAAATATCGAGCCCTGGCTGGCCGCGCAAAATCTCGGCCGGACTTTGTTGCGCAATTCGGTCACGATCGCCTCGCTCGCCGCCGCGGTGGCGATGACTGTCGGCATCGCGGTGATGGTCTTTTCCTTTCGCCAGACGGTCGGCGACTGGATTAACCAGACGCTGATCGCTGACCTCTTCATCGGTCCAACCGCGAACGAGATCGCCGGCCCGACCTCCTTTGTTCCGCCGGCGGCGATTGAGTATCTGAAGAATAATCCGGCGGTCGAAGAGGTCGATACTTACCGAGGGTTGGAGGTTCCTTTCCGCGATCAAACCATCGCCGTCGCGGTCGTGAGTGGAAAAAACCGTCGTAACCTGCGCTTTCTGCGCGGAAAGAATGACGAGATCATCCGCCGCTTCTATAACGAACAATGCGTGCTCGTTTCCGAGAGTTTTGCCCGCCGCTTCCAAGTGGCGGAAGACGACACGCTCAGGTTGCCCTCGCCCACGGGCCTGCAGGCGTTTCCGATCGCGGGGGTTTTTTACGATTACACCCGAGACCAGGGAACGGTCTTTCTCAGTCAAAAAAACTTCGGCATCTTTTGGCACGATGAGCGGGTCAATAGCCTCGGAGTTTACCTGAAAGAAGGGACCGATTCCGCCGCAGTGGCGGATGACTTTCGCTCTCGTTTCAGCCGAGCAGGGGAATTCTCGATCTATTCGAACAACCTCCTCCGCACCCGCATCTTCGAAATTTTCGACCAGACCTTCGCCGTCACTTACGTGCTCCGCACGATTGCGGTCCTGGTCGCGGTCATCGGGATTTTTCTTGGCCTAACGACTCTGGTGACGGAGCGCTCGCGAGAGCTCGGGATCATGCGCTCGGTCGGCGCGTCGGCCGCGCAAATCCGCCGTCTGCTCCTCTGGGAAAGTGGCATGATCGGGCTGCTCGCCGGCGTCCTCGGCGTCGCTGCCGGCCTTTGCCTCTCGGTCGTGCTGACAGGCGTGATCAATCGCGCTTTTTTCGGATGGACGATCCAGATGGCATTCCCGTGGTGGTCGCTGGCCTGGACCCCGGCTTGGATCATCGCGGCGGCGGTCGCGGCGGGCTGGATCCCGGCGTGGCGCGCGGGACGGCTCGATATCGCGGAAGCCGTCCGGAGCGAATGAAACGGCTTGCCAACTGGGGGGCCTTGCTCGGGCTTTTTTGCCTGGCTGCCGATTGGAAAACAGCAGAGCCAGGCTGGTCCTATGAATTCCCGCGTGACCACCATCGGCACGATGATTTTAAGACCGAGTGGTGGTATTTCACCGGCAACCTGACGAGCGAGCGCGGAAGCCGCTTCGGCTACGAGTTGACTTTTTTTCGCCAGGGGATTCGTCCCCCGGGCGCACGAGCCGGCACTTCCTCACGCTTCATTGTCGATGACCTGAAGTTCGCGCACTTCACGGTCACGGATGCGGCCGGGAAAGCATTCGTCTTTCATCAAAAAGTCAGTCGGGGCAGCTTCGGAGAGGCGGGATTCGAGGATGGGGCGAAGCTCGCCTGGATCGATTCGTGGAGTCTGCAATTGAACGCCGACGGCTCGTTCGATCTCGCGGCCAGTGCCAGCGACGCGGCGATTGGGCTACACCTCGTCGCGCAAAAGCCGCCGGTCATTCATGGCTCCGACGGCGTCAGTCGCAAGGCGGAAGGCACCGGCCACGCTTCGCATTATTACTCGATCACGCGGTTGGAAACGACCGGCACCCTGCGGATGCAAAATAAGAACCGCGCGATCACCGGCACAAGCTGGTTCGACCACGAGTGGGCCACCAATCAGCTCGCTCCCGGGCAGGCCGGCTGGAACTGGGTCTCGGCCCAATTTGACGATGGCAGCGAGCTGATGCTTTACCAAATGCGCCTAACAAGCGGCGCGATCGATCCGATCTCGAGCGGGACTTTCGTTCGGGCGGACGGGAGCGCCGTGCGGCTGACTAGTGCCGATTTCCAAATGTCCCCGGAGACTTTTTGGAAAAGTGGCGCGACCAAAGCGAATTATCCGATCTGCTGGCACGTGGCCGTTCCAGACGAGCAGCTCGATTTTCGAATTAAACCTGTATTAGAGAACCAAGAACTGATCTTTAGTCCGCTAGTATATTGGGAGGGAGCTTTCGACGTCACCGGGACGCGAGCCGGCAGGGAAATTAGTGGACGCGGTTATCTGGAGCTGACCGGCTATGCGGCGCCCCTCCAAGGGTTGAACCGCTAGCTTAACCTCCGACAGCCGGGAAGACTGTTACGCCTGGGTGTGGCGCGCGAAATGAATCTCGACACCCTTGGGCAGGAGCCGTTTACGACCGCGCTGACGACGTCGAGCGAGAGTGGCGCGTCCCCCTTTGGTGCTCATGCGGGCGCGGAAACCGTGTTGCTGTTTCCGGGTTCGCTTCGATCGCTGTAAGGTGCGCTTCATAGGAAAATCTCCAACTCTGGGGCGAGAAAGAGCCGCTACTTTAGGGGGCCGCTCTGGTTTGTCAACGCCGTCGACCACCTCCGAAACCGACAACCGCATTGCCACGGAAGGGCTATTGTGGAATAACCATCTGCGATGAGCGACGTGGTCATCCAACCGGCAATCGCGGAGGACCTGGACGAATTGTCGAGCCTGCTCGGTGAATTGTTCAGCGAAGAAAGCGATTTTCGGCCGAACAAAGAGAAACAGCTCCGCGGGCTGCGCCTGATTTTCGAGCAGCCAAACCGCGGACGCGTCTTCGTTTTGCGTTGCGACCGCTCAATTGTCGGGATGATCAACCTCCTTTTTACCATTAGCACGGCCGAGGGCGGCTTCGTCCTCCTCCTCGAAGATTTGGTTATCCATAAGGAACACCGCGGCCACGGCTATGGCTCCATGCTACTGGATTACGCGATCGATTTCGCGAAACAGAAGAATTTCAAACGGATCACGCTCCTGACCGATCGTCCGGAATTGCGCTCGCAAAGCTTTTTCCGTAAACACGGCTTCTACGAATCGCCCATGCTGCCGATGCGGCTGTTGATTCAAACGCCTGCCCAGGAAGGCGGGGGCTCGCTCTGAACCGTGGTGCCGGTTTGGGCGGGAACCGGGATCTGTAAGCCGATCTGGCCATGAGCGATGATGCCGCGTTTGTAGATCTCGGCTTTGCTCGCGTAGACGTCGATCGCCGGCGGCGGACAGGATTTCCGGAGGTCATTTTTGGACAGGGGAAAACGCCGGAGGAGGTCGCACAGATCGCACGGGTGATCCTCGAACGGGAGCCTGTCTTGCTCGCAACCCGAGTTTCACTGGCGCAATTCGAGGCGGTGCGGGTCCATTTTCCGGCCGCTGTTTTTCACAAACGAGCCCGCTGCCTAACGATAGAGCGCGAACCACTTCCGAAATTGAAGCGCTCCATCGCGGTGGTGGCCGCGGGTACCTCCGATTTGCCGGTCGCTGAGGAATCAGCCGTGACCCTCGAGATTTTCGGCAACCGGGTGGAACGAATCTACGACGCTGGAGTCGCGGGATTGCACCGACTCCTCATCGAAACGGACCGCCTCCGCGAATGCGCCGCCCTCATCGTGGTGGCGGGAATGGAAGGCGCTCTCCCGAGCGTGGTGGCGGGTCTGGTCGACAAGCCAGTTATCGCCGTTCCGACCAGCACCGGATATGGCGCCAGCTTTGGCGGGTTGGCGGCTCTGCTTGGGATGCTGAATAGCTGCGGGAGCGGCGTAACGGTGGTCAATATCGATAACGGCTTTGGCGCTGCTTACGCTGCCGCCACAATTAATCGGCTGATCGCTTGATGCGGTGCGGAACGCCCCGCGCTATCTTCGCTGATGCCATCCCACGGAGGTTCCATTCGCCTTTTTAAGGTCGCGGGGATCGAGGTCTTTCTGCATTGGTCGTGGTTTTTAGTGGCGATCTACGAGGTCCAGATGTGGCGCTCCATGTTTTCCTCGCCGATTTGGGCCGCCTTGCTCTATGTCGGGTTGTTCGTCCTCGTAACGATGCACGAATTCGGCCATGCCCTCGCCTGTCGGCAAGTCGGCGGCCAGGCGAATCGCATTGTGCTCTGGCCGCTGGGCGGAATCGCGTTCGTTAGTCCGCCGCCGCGCGCGGGCGCGATGCTCTGGAGCATTGCCGCCGGCCCGATGGTGAACGTCCTGCTCGTGCCGATTCTCACCTACGCGCAGCACGCGGCGGGGCGCGCCGGTTGGGCGAACCACAACGTCGACGCCTACCTCGTTCTGATCTGGCTGGGACGAATCAATCTTTGGCTCCTTATTTTCAATCTCCTCCCGATTTATCCACTCGACGGCGGACAAATCGTGCGTGCTCTCCTGTGGTTCCCGTTAGGGCAAATTCGCAGTCTGTTCATTGCCACTGGGATCGGCTTCGTAGGCGGCGGTCTACTGATCCTCTACGCGCTTTACCAGCAATCGATTTGGATCGGGATCATGGCGTTATTCCTCCTCAGCCAGGCCGGGCTGGGATGGCGCCAGGCGCAATATCTTCAGGTGGAAGCCGCCGAAAACGCGCGCATCGTGCCAGACGATCCGCACCTGCCAGAGAAAAAAACGGTGCTCTAGCCCTTTTGCCGAGTGCGCTTTTCTAGCGCCCGGCCTCTTCCATCCAAGCCGTCAACGCGGAAATCAGTCGCGTCTTGAATTCGGCACGAAACCCAATTTCGTCGACCGTCTTCGCGACCGCACGAACGGCCGAAGCGGGCAAACTCGCTTTCGCGTAGCGCTCGAGCGTCTCTGCGTCCTTTGGATTCGACGAATACATTAAGAGCCCGGCGGCAAAACCGTTAACGCCCAAGGCGTCCTGTTTAGCGAGAAGCGCTTTCATATTTTCTTGCGCGTATTCCCACACCAGATCCGTGCGCTCGGCCTGGCGAGCTACGACGGGCAGCAGAGTGGCCGCGCGGCTGGTCGGCAATTCCTCGGTCAGAGCAATGGCAATGGTGCGGGCGATCAGCCTCGGCTCAATCGCATTGGAAAGTGCGTCATAAAGATACTGCTTTTCCTCCGTGCTGGTCGTCTTCACTCCCAGCTTGTGCAGTTTTTCCCAAGTCGTAGAGTCAGCATAACGACCGACGACCGAAAAGATGGTCGGCCGTAGATCGGGCGGCACCGTTGTCGGATCGTCGAGGAAACCATCGAAACGGGACCGACAACCGGCGATCACGTCGGAGTCATTCAGCAGCCCGAGACCGCGGATAAGGGAGGCGCGCAGGACGGCACTCTTGAAGGTCTCTCCGGGTTTCGCATCCCAGCCGACGCGGTCGAAGGCAGGTCGTAAGAGAGCCCGCGCATATTGCTGGAACTTGGGCCGCAGCGGAGCGCCGGCGAGCAGCCGGTTGATGAACGAGTATGTGTCGATGATCTGGTCGTAAACCACCACTTGATCGTCGTTCAGCACCAGGTCGACCAACCCCAGGTAACGCGAAAGCGGCGCCCGGTCAGACTGGGCCAACGCCCAGGCATCGATCAACAGATTGACTCGATCTGCGGCGGAGAGACGCGGGACTTGCGCGACCAGCAACTCCCAGGAAGCCGTGTCATACTCCACCCGATAATAACCGGAGTCCCCGAGATTGAACTTGATCGCCTTGTCGTTAGGTAATTCGTTAGGCAAACTGGCGCTTTTGTCCCGGAGGAGAAAGCCATTCGCGGCCGGCTGATCCTGAGTCACATAGGTGAGCGGAATCTGCCACTGCAGTGCGGGCGAATGTGCGAAGTGCACCGTAAAACGCTCCTGCGCCAGCTGGATCGTATTCTCCCCACGGGTCACTTTCACGAAAGGGAATCCCGGTTGTTCCGTCCAGCCTGGCGCAATTTCACCGACTGGTTTGCCTGAGACTTCGGTCAGCGCCTCCCAGAGATCGGCCGTGGTCGTGTTGGAATACTTGTGGGTCGCAATGTATCTGCGGATACCGTCGCGAAACACTTCCTCGCCTAGAAAACTCTCCAGCATGCGGATGATCGATTGACCTTTGCGGTAAGTGATTTCATCAAACGCGCTGCCCGCCTCCGCTTCGGTCTTGATCGGTTGCTGCACCGGGTGGGTAGTCGAGCGAGCATCCGCCTGCATGGCGGTGTCTTTTGGAAAACCGATCCGCCGGCTGGGATCGCGCGGCACATTGCGGCGCAGCCATTCGTTCCACTCCGGGTTGAAACGATCGGTGCATTTCGCTCCCATCCAGGAGGCGAACCCTTCGTTCAGCCAAAGGTTATCCCACCACGCCATCGTGACGAGATCGCCAAACCATTGGTGCGCCATCTCGTGCGCGATGACCGCGAAGATGTCCTGTTTGGTAGAGGCAGCGGAATTTTTGGGATCGAAGAGCAGGACCGATTCGTAGTAGGTGATACCGCCCCAGTTCTCCATCGCCCCGCCAAATCCGCCCGGGACTGCGATGAGATCGAGCTTCGGCAGCGGATACGGCACACCGAAGTATTCATTGAAGTAATGCAGAATCTTTGCCTCGCTCTCGAGCGCGTAACGACCCATCTCCGCTTTCCCTTTCGTCGTCACGACCCGCAATTTCACTCCGTCCTGCTCCGCTTCGATCGAATCGAACTCGCCGGCACAGAGCACGACCAGGTAGCTCGACATCGAGGGTGAAACCGCAAAGCGGACTTCCTTGCCGCCTTCGACCTCCGTCTCCCCTTCTATCGGCATATTGGAGACAGCGGTGAAATCCTCCGGCACCACCGCGGTTAGCTGAAACCTGGCGCGAAAACTAGGCTCGTCCCAACAAGGAAACATCCGGCGCGCATCAGTCGCCTCGAACTGCGTGCCGAGCATGACCTTGCTCTCGCCTGTCCCGTGTTCCTGGTAGCGCGCATAATAGAGTCCCTGCCCCTGTGCGTTGATCTTCCCGCTGAACTTGAGCTCGATTTGATGCTCGCCCGCGGGCATTTCGTTAGGCAAAGTGAGGGTCAGCAACTGCTCCGCCGCATCGAGCGCGATCGCTTTCTTCGGCAGCGCCTTTCCGTCGATCGAGGCAGAGGCGATCTCCATTTCGAGCGCGTTCAGGACCAGCTTGCGGAACGGCTTCTCGGCCTCCAACCTGATCGTTTCCGAGCCGGTAAAAGTCAGCGCGTCGAGATTCGGCGCGATCCGGATCGCGTAATCGGTCGGCCTAACATCTTTCGGCAGCTTCCCGGGCGTAGTGGCAAAATCGAATTTGGATTCCGCCTGCGCCAAATCGAGGGCGAGCAGGAAGAGAAAGGCGGAAACGAAATAGCGCATAGGACATTTAACGCCGCGGACAGTGGCTCCGCAATCGATGCTCCCGCTACTGCACGACCAGCATCAGGAGTAACTGACCGTCGCCGATCTGCGGCCCCTTAATCACGAGCGGGCTGCTCTTGCTCAGCGTTGCGTCGGTTTCCAGCAAGACCTGACGATCCTGATAAAGTTGCAGTTTGAGCCGGTAGCCGTCGCGGGTCGCTCCGCGCGCATCCACGTGCAACGAAAAATGTTTACTCCCCGCCAGCCAATTCTCCTGGCCGCTTTGCAGTCTCTTACTCGATTGCCCGATGAGCTCGAACTGATTGTAGCCAAACGTGCGTTGCAACGTGCCGCGGAGCCGCAGCATCTCGGGCGCCGGCGGGGTCGGGTGCGGCACGTTAGTCGCCACTACCAAGCCACTCCAAACGTTCTCTTCCGCCCGCGCCTTCGCCGCCGACACGGCGAAAAGAAATGTCAGCGCGGCGAGGACGAGAAGGCGGCGGTGCATCGGCTATTTTGCGGCGTATTCGGACGGCAAAGATTTCAGGCCGTCAACCCAGAGTACCGTGACACGATCCTGTTTCGTTTGGAAGATCGAGACGGTCGCGTAAGGACTAACCCCCGGGTCCACTTTGGCGTTCAAGATCTGCGTCAAGTATTGCGACTGATCCGGCGGCGGCGCCTCGCGCATGACGAAAAAAGTGCAGACCGCAAAGACGGCCAGCGAGGTCGCCCCGGTCCATAAGAGGCGGCGAATCGTCCACCAACTGGCGCGCCCCTCTGGTGCGGCGAGCGGGTCAGTTTCCGAGGTCTCGGCGGCGATGCGTTCACGTAGTTGATGATGAAAAAACTCCTCGTTCCCCATCGGAAGCGGCTGCAATTGCTCCTTCAAGAGCGCACCAAGTTTGTGCGCTCCGAGCTTTTCCTGCTCGGCCGCCGCGCGATCCTCGAGTGAGGCTTCGAACTGGGCGCGTTCCTCGCCTTCCAGCTCGCCATCGATCCAGGCGGTCCACTTTTCTTCAAACGTTTTCATAAACATCCCGCAACGAATTCTGCAATTTTTTGCGCGCATAAAACAAGCGCGACATCACAGTGCCGATCGAGCAGCCTAACGACTCCGCGATTTCATGATATTGCATGTCCTCCATCTCCTTCATTAAAATAACCGCCCGATGCTCCGGCGAGAGCTGCGCGATGGCCGCCTCGATCCGGGCCCGAATTTCCTTGTGCTGCATCCGCTCGTGAGGGAGGACATCGGCCTGCGGCACGGTGCGGGCGCCGGGATCGATCTCTTTCAACTGGATCGCGTCGTCGAACTCGGCCCCTCCGCCTTTGACCTGTTTCTTGCGCAGCCAGTCGATCGTCACATTCATGACGATGCGATAGATCCAGGTGTAAAACGAGGATTGCCCCCGGAAACGCGCGATTGATTTCCACGCTTTCAGGAAGCTGTCCTGGGCAAGATCCCAGGCGTCCTGCTCGTTATGCACCATGTTATAAATCATGCCGAAGACTCGGGTGCGGAAGCGGCTCACGAGCTGATCGAAGGCCTCGGGATCGCCCGCCTGTGCCTTTTGCACCAGCTCGAGCTCCGGGACATCGGCCTCTGCCGCAGTCGCTTCCGTGTCCCTAGTTGGACGAGCGCGGCGTTGATTCATTCAACCGCTAAAGGCTGCCGTAGCGCCGGAGCCATTCGCCGCGGAATTCTCCCATCAGCAGGATGGTGCCGTCACGGACCTGGAAGATCCGCTTTTGCAGGGCGGCGTGCTGCTGGCGGGTGAGCGATTTCTCGGCAATGAGCTGGGCGGAAGCATCCAATGCCACCGTGATCGCTTTGAGCGAGCGCTTCAGGTAGGCAATCGTCATGCCGAGCTCCTCGGCTTCCTCGTCGCTCAAGGCGGCGGCCAGCTTGGCGCTGGCCAGCGCGGCGTGGGTGGCCAGCTTGACCGCGGCCGGGTCGTTCTGGAGCTTCGTGTTGCCTTCGAAGAGGCGATCGATCCAGATCGTCAGGGAAAAAGCCGCCCGGTAAAGAACGTGCTGCTCGAAGCTTTCGATGGGATCGCTTCCCTGTTCATAACCAGCAATGCTCCCGGAATCTTCGGACTCGTCATCGAAGAAGTCCTCGACCTCATTTTGCCAGTCCTCGCTGCTCTCCTCGACCTGGTGACACCAGCCCATTTCCCGGGCGACGATTTCGTCCCGCTGGGGATCGTCAATATACTTCTCGAGTAGCTCCAGGTATTTTTCCGTCTTTTGATCCTGTTGCTGGAGAAACCGCTCCCACTCGTATTCATCCCAAGCGCGGTCTGAGTCGTGCCCGGCCATGGCTCTATGTACGGCAGCTTGGGAAGCTGCGCAAAATAGTTTTGCGTCCACCGTTCGTTGCTATGCTGCTTTCGCATCATGTCCACGAGCGAGGGGGAAGATCAGGACGAGCGGTTCTATCGGGATACGGAAGCGATTGCCTTTCCGAAAATCGACGACCGCCAGCTTGCTTTGCTGGAACCGTTAGGCCAGCGGCGGAAATTGCGGCGCGGCGAGATGATTTTTAAGGCCGGCCAACGCGATCTTCCGCTTGCCGTCATCCTGAAAGGCGAAGTCGAAGTTTTCGAGAAACGCGAGGAGACCGAGCAGATCCTCGGGACGCCAGGAGAGCGCGATTTCATCGGCGACGTCGCCATGTTGCAGGGCACCTCGGCGCTGGCCAGCGCGCGGGTGAAATCCGACGAAGCCGAGATCCTGCAGGTGAACGCCGCCCAATTGCGCCGTGCTCTCGCCGAGCTGCCCGGCGTCTCCGAGCCGCTCGTGAACGCCTTCATCATGCGGCGCCAGCGGCTGATGCGCGATCGCGAGTTCGCCGGCTTTCGCATCATCGCGCCGCGCGAAATGCGCGATGGCCGCCTGTTACACGACTTCCTGACCAAGAACCACGTCCCGCATCGCTTCCTCGCGATCGAAGAAGAAGCCGGCCAAGCCCTTGCCCAGCGCTTCAACCTCGCGACCCGCGACCTGCCTGCCCTCATCAGCGCAACCGGTGCGCCGCTGCGCCGCCCCTCCCTGCGCGAAGTCGCACAAATCGCTGGCCTGCTCCGCCCCCTTGCCACCGAAGGCGAAGAAGAAATCCATTGCGACCTCACTATCGTCGGTGCCGGGCCCGCCGGACTGGGAGCGGCGGTTTATGCCGGGTCGGAGGGATTGAACACCGTCGTGCTCGAAAGCTACGCCCCAGGCGGGCAAGCCGGCTCCTCTTCCTTGATCGAAAACTTCTTCGGCTTCCCCACCGGCATCAGCGGCGGCGACCTCACCTACCGCGCCCAACTCCAGGCCTTCCGCTTTGGCACCAAATTCTCCACCCCGTCGCAGGCCCTTTCCATCACCCTGCACGAAGGCGGTGACCACGTCGCCTGCCTCCAGATCGAAGGCTGCACCGCCAGTTTGTTCTCGCGCGCCGTCCTCATCACCACCGGTGCCGAATATCGCCGCATCGAGGCGGAAGGCCGCGAAGATTTCGAGGGAACCGGGGTTTACTACGCCGCTACGGCCCTCGAAGGCCAGCTCTGCCGCGGTGCCACTGTCCTCGTCGTCGGCGCGGGTAATTCCGCCGGGCAAGCCGCCATGTACCTCTCCGAGGGCGCGGACAAAGTCCTCCTCATCGTCCGAGGCCAGGGCCTCAGCCAAAGCATGTCCAGCTACCTCGCCCGCCGGGTCGAGACCAAAGAAAACATCGAGATCCTTTACCAGACCGAGATCCGCAAAATGACCGGCGGCAAGATGCTTCAGGCGGTCGAGCTCGAGAACACCGTCACCGGCGAACGCCGCAGCGTCGAGACCCCGGCCGTCTTCTCCATGGTTGGCGCCGATCCCTGCACCCGCTGGCTCCCGCCCGAGATCGAGCGCGACGAGAAAGGCTTTATCAAAACCGGCACCGACGTGGCCGAATCCCCGCTCTGGCAGAACATGAAGCGCTCCGCCCGGCCCGCTCGAGACCAGCGTCCCAGGCATCTTCGCTGCCGGCGACGTCCGCTCCGGCTCGGTCAAACGCTGCGCCGCCGCTGTCGGCGAAGGCGGGATGGCGGTAGCCGGAATCCACGCCGCTTTGGGCGTGGTTGACTGATTGACTGGCGCTGGTAAGCCAGCCAGCGGCGCCAGTAAACCGCCCAGCCACGCCGGTGAAGCGACCAGCCACGCCGTTTTTGGGTCAAAACGGCGCTTTTACCCGGTTTGGAGGCGCCACCGTCGCCCCGTAGACGCCTACGGAGGAGCCGTTGGCGCCCACCGTTGGTTCGTTGGCGCCGCCGGTCAGGCCGTGGGCGCCCACCATCGGTTCGTTGGCGCCTTCCGCGCGACCGTTGGCGCCGCCCATCGAGCGGGGGACGCCGCCCGGCCGGCCGTCGGCGCCAACCGCCGGCCCGTCGACGCCTACCATCGCCCCGTGGACGCCGTCCACGGCTCCGTCGGCGGCCCTTTTCCGCCCAAACTCGCCTGTTTTCCCCGTAAAACGGCCTTCCAATGCCCTACTTGACTGCTTCAGCGGTCAGTGACCGTCCGGAGTCCACCTGCGCGCTCACCTTTTCCAGCGTCGCTTGCATTCTGGCCATCGCCGCCTCCAGCCGCTCCACTTTGCGATGCTCCTTGAGGAACTCATTGAGCAACATCGCGTTCACCGCCTCGTAGCGCACGGTGTAGGGCTTGCCTTCCTCATCCAGCGCCACCAGCTCCGGATCTATCTTGGCGACCTCTTCCGCCACGAGCCCAAATTGCGGGATGGCGTCCGGGTCTAGCTCCTTTTTGTAGCGGAACGTGACCGGGTTCAGGGCCAGAAGCGCTTCGCTCGCCTTGTCCATCGGCTGGATATGATCCTTGTAGCGCGCCGAGGAGGTGAAAAATCCCCGACGGCGGTATTAAAGAATGACGTCGTATTAAAGAAGAGGGCATCCGAACCAATGGCCACGTTGCAGTAGCCGGTGGTGTTGGAATAAAGCGAGGCGTATCCGATCGCGATATTATCGTCGCCCGCGGTATTCAAGTAGAGCGACTGATGGCCCATGGCCATATTGGCAAATCCAGTGGTGTTATTAAAAAGGGCCGAGTCGCCGACGGCCGCGTTGCCAAAACCGTTGGTGGTATTGAACATCGCGTTCGAGCCCACGGCCGTATTCTGACCGACGGTGTTGTCCAGCTGCAGGCTAAAGAGCGCGTTTTCGCCTTCGGCCGTGTTTTCTTTAGGATAGCCGCCATCCGGCGGCGGGGTGACGGCGAAGGCGGCGGGCACCGATGCGACGCAGAGGAGACAGAGAAAGCGGAGAGTTTGCGAGCTCATCATAAGTCCGCAGTCTGTGTAACCCGGCCCTGCCGAGTCAAGCCTTAACCCTCCTTTGGATCAGCTGCAGGCGACAGGCAGTCGACCTAACGAAGGCAGCTCAGCCGACACGGACCCGGCGCCCGTGCTAGACCAGGGAACTAGGAGCTTCGTCCTGCCGTTTGGCCTGGAGCCGCAGCTGGCCGCAGGCGGCGGCGATGTCGTGGCCTTTTTCGCGGCGCAGGGTGGCGACGGCGCCGTGCTCGCGCAGGATGCGGAGGAAGGTCTCCTGCCGGTTGCGCGAGGGGCGGGTCCATTCCAGGCCCTCGACGGTGTTGTAGGGGATGAGGTTGACCTTGGCCGAGAGGCGCAGGGCGTGCCGGGCGAGGTGGTGGGCCTGCTCGTCGCTGTCGTTGACCCCGGCGATGAGGATGTATTCGAACATGAGCGCGCTTCTTCTGCGCGACGTAGTAGTCGCAGGCCTCGAGCAGGACGGCGAGCGGGTATTTCCGGTTCACCGGCATGATCTGGCTGCGGACTTCGTCGGTCGCGCCGTGGAGGGAGATGGCGAGGCGGATCTGGGGCGGCTCGCCGGCCAGCTGCCGGATCTGCGGGGCGAGGCCGCTGGTGGAGATGGTGATGTGGCGCGCGCCGATGTCGAGGCCCCAGGGGGCATTGATGATGCGGATGGCGCGGAGGAGGTTGGTCAGGTTGGCCAGCGGCTCGCCCATGCCCATGAAGACGATGTTGTCGACCCGCTCGCCGCTCTCTTCTTCGATGGCGAGAAGCTGGTCGACGATTTCGGCCGGGTCGAGGTTGCGGGCGAAGCCGTCGAGGCCGCTCGCGCAGAATTTGCAGCCGTAAGCGCAGCCGACCTGGGTGGAGACGCAGGCGGTGCGGCGGTCGGAGGTTTCGCCGTAAAGCGCGGGCGACGCGGGGATGAGGACGGACTCGATCAGGTTGCCGTCGGCGAGGCGGAAGAGGAACTTGCGAGTGGTGTCCTTCGAGCCGAGGACGCGGACGACTTCCGGCCGGACGAAGGTGAAATCCTCCGCCAGCGCGGCGCGGGTGGCGGCGGGGAGGTCGGTCATGGCGTCGAAGCTGGTGACGCGCTTCTTGTAGAGCCAGTCGGTGATCTGTTTCGCGCGGTAGGCGGGCGCGTTTTTCCCGGCGAGATATTCCTGTATCTCCTCAAGGGTGCGGGATTTGATTGATAGCTGCGGCATCTTGCTAGGTTTTGCTGGCCACGAGGATGCCGTCGGGCTGCTCCTTGGTGTCCGGTTCGTCGAAGTCGATCCGATAACCGTGGGCCTGCAGGATCTCGCGGCAATCGGCGTGCAGGGTGAGCCCCCTGGCGCGGCCGTGGGTGCCGATGAGGAAGGTTTTCACAGCGCCGGTGCGCAGGGTTTCGCCGCCGCCTTTCAAGACTTCGACTTCGAGGCCTTGCACGTCCATTTGCAGGAGATCGATCGGCTGGCCGATCCGCTGCACAAACATGTCGAGCGTGATCGTGGGAATGGTGGCGGCCTTCTTCGATTTACGGAGGCCGATGTTTTCAAGGAAGTGCTTCCAGCGCTGGCTCGCGGAGAGCGGCGCGGACCCGGCCCGGGCGAGCCGGCTGCTGTAGCCGCGATCCATGAACGTCGCCGTGCCGGCCGAGGAAGTGAGGCCCTCGCTATGGAGGGTGAAGGTGCCGGTCGTTAGGCCGTTGAGGCTGAGGTTTTCCTGGAGGAAACGCTGGTGGCGTTCCAACGGCTCCACTCCGTGGATATGCAGGCGGGGCGCAAGCTGGCGGGCGAGGATGAGATAATAGCCGATGGCCGCTCCGACATCGACGAAACAGCCGTCCGGCGGCAGACGGCGGATCAGGTCGACGAAGATCTCTTCTTCTTCGGCTTCGTGGACGTTGCGTTTGCGGTAGCGCTCCCGCTGTTCGTCGAGCAACTGGTCCTCGAAGACGCGGACACCATTATCGAAAGTATGAATGGCGCGCGCCATGATGCGGTAATGCTTACGCCTCCGGGATGATGCTCACAAGCCGCGCCGCTCCCTAACGAGCGAGGCTGACCCGCCAGATGGTGCCGTGGCCGTCTTCGCTGAAGAGGAGGCTGCCGTCCTTCGCCACCGTCAGGCCAACCGGTCGGCCCCAGACGTTGCCCTCCGGAGTGACGAAGCCGGTAACGAAGTCTTCGTATTCGCCCTGCGCCTTGCCCTTGTCGAGCGGCACCCTAACGATCTTGTATCCGGTGCGGCGGGCGCGGTTCCAGGAGCCGTGGAAGGCGGCAAAGATGTCGCCGCGATATTCCGCGGGGAATTGTTGGCCGTCGTAAAAGCAGAGGTTGAGCGAGGCGGAGTGCGCCTGCACCAGCACGTCGGGCACGATTACTTTTTCGGCCCATTCGGGCTTTTTGCCTTTGTGCCGCGGGTCCTGGTGGTTGCCGAGATAAAACCAGGGCCAGCCGTAGAAGCCGCCGGGCGTGACGTGGCTGATGTAATCGGGCACAAGATCATCGCCCAGCTCGTCGCGCTCGTTCACGCTCATCCAGAGCTCGTCGCTCCCCGGGCGGATCGCGATCCCGACGGCGTTGCGGATTCCCCACGCGTAAACTTTTTGCGCGCTTCCATCGGGATTGAACTCAAAGATGCGAGCCCGATCGGCCTCGGCGTCGTCGTCGGAGACGTTGGAACGCGAGCCGATCGAGACATACATCTTCCTGCCGTCCGGCGAGAAGACGAGGTCGCGCGTCCAATGTCCGCCACCACGCAAAAGCCCGCCGGCGGAGAGGTGCGCGCCGAGCTGCTCCGCCGGGCCGCGCGCTTTCAGGTCGCCGTTACGATAGGGAAAGCGAATCACACCGTCGGTGTTCGCCACGTAGAGATATCGCGGCTCCGGGCCGGGCGGATAAAAGGCGAGGCCAAACGGCTTGTTGAGTTTCTCCTCGGTGAAAATCTCGGTGCTTTCCGGTTTGCCGTCGCCGTCCCTATCGCGCACCACCTTGATCTTATCGGCGCGGCTTTCGGTGACGAAAATATCTCCGTTCGGCGCGGTCAGGAGGACGCGCGGATCGCGAAAACCGCTGGCGTATTCCTCGATCTTGAAGCCCGGCGGGACGTGCAACTGCGCGCCATTTGGCCGCGCGACCACGGAAGGGCCGTTGCTGGCGGAACGAGTTGCGTTCGGCGGAGGCAGGTCTGCGACCGTAATCTTCCGCCGCACGCCGGGCGCGTCGCCGGTCCAATCCTGCATCGCCGCGGAGCCGGTGCGCAATTTACCCGCACTCTCCTCGCCTGAGCCCAAAGCGGCGACGCTCGAAAGGGTCAGCAGGAGAAGGCTGAAACGCACCGCAGAAAATCTAGCCTAACGAAAAATAACCGAACTCTTTTCCTTGGCCTTCGCCATCTGCTGCTCGGCTTTGCGCTGGTTGATGACGAAGGTGTTGTTGTTCCCGAGCTTGGTCCACGGGCCGGGCGGCACTTCGCTCGCCTCAACGAATTTCCAGTCGGTTACATCCGTGTCCCGCATCCCAAGATAATCGCGCACGGCCGGTGAGACATCGAGCCCCGCGCCACGGTTGAGATTCGGTTTTGGACGCTCGTTGCCGAAGACGTATTCCCAATGATCGGTGCGGAACGGTCCAGCATCCTCCCATTGCGCGTAGACAGTGCGGTTGCCTTTGTGAATGGCGACCCAGCGGCCTTTGCAAACTGAAACGCCAGGGCCACGATAGGCTTCCTTGAACCACGGCACCACTTTCGGCGCCTCGGGGCGATGGCCTTCCCGCGCTTTGTCGTTGTAGGGGAGCGCGCAATAAAACGGATTCTGCCGGGGGGTAAAATTGACCGGAATGTAATTCTGCCGGCGCGAGGGGCGGGGGTCGTCGTAGCCGCCATAGTTCTTAGTCCAGGCCGCATCCCAGCTACTGGCGTGGTTGGGCACCGGGTTGTTCGCGGTCGGATTTTCGCCGATCCAAAACACGGTGGTCACAATGTCCTTCTTCCAGGGGAAGCGTTCCGAGCCCTTCTTGAAATTAACGAAGTTCGTCGGCGGCGGGGTATATCCGATCGGATCAACCTTGAGCAGCACTTCGTCGTTGAGCCGATTGTGCTTTTTATTGAGTTGAATCTTCTTTCCCGGCACTTGCGCCGGTGCGGAAGGCGCAAAGCAGGCCGAGACGGATGATAACAAAACGGCAATGGTATTGGTAAATGTTCCTGGTTTCATTCGCGGACAAAACTTCAGCTCCGAGCCGAAGAAAAAGCGCACAATTAAGATTCGGTCGGCAGACCGGAAGTGCGCGTAAAGTGAAGTGGCGGAAGGTAGCACGCGATCCGACAAGATCAACCCGCGCTAGCCAACAAATTTTCCCGGGTTGAGGATATCAAGCGGGTCTAGTGTCTGTTTCAAGCGTGTGTGCAGCGCCCTTGCAACCTCGCTCGTTGCCTCGGGCCACCAGCGTTTTTTGGCCAGCCCGATGCCATGTTCGCCCGTGATCACACCGCCCCAGGCCAGCACCTGCGCGAACAATTCATCGAGCGCTCGTTCGACGCGATCGCGCACCGCCGCAGCGTCGTAATTCGCGGCCATGATGTTGACGTGAATGTTGCCGTCGCCAGCATGGCCAAAAGTGGCGACGGGAAAGCCATGACGTTCCTGCAAACGCCCGGCGAACTCGACCAGATCGACCAGCCGGCTGCGCGGGACGACGATGTCCTGATTGAGCTTGGTCAGGCCGGTGGCGCGCAGTGAGTTGCTGAATTCGCGCCGCAGCGCCCAGAGTTTTTCGGAGCCTTCCTCGGTGGTCGCAACCGTAAGAGAAAGCGGCTTGCGGCCGGTGACCAGATTCTCCAGCGCCGCCATCTCGGTGCGAACCGTTTCCTCGCGCCCGTCAACGTCGACGAGCAGGTGGGCGTTGCCTTCCGGAATGATTCCGCGGCCGCGATCCTGGCGCGCGGCTTCAAGAGTAAATTGATCAGCGATTTCGAGGGAAGAGGGCAGGAAGCCGGCCGCAAAAATCGCCTGCACCGCCGCAGCCGCTTCCGACATGGTGGTAAAGGAAGCGGAGAGGGTAGCGCGCGCCGGTGGTAGCGGGAGCAACCGCACAGTAATTTCCGTGACCACGCCTAACAATCCCTCCGAGCCAACAAAGAGCCCGATCAGATCGAAGCCGGTCTTGTTCTTGTGCACCCGGCCACCCGTTCGCAGGACATCTCCATTCGCGAGCACGACCTCGAGTCCGATGACGTAATGGCGGGTAACGCCGTATTTAAGACAGCGCGGGCCACCGGCGTTGGTGGCGACGTTTCCTCCGATGCTGCAGTCATTCAAACTCGCCGGGTCCGGTGGATAAAAGAGCTTCTGGGCACGGACCGCGGCCTTGCAGTTGACCGGTGATGACCCCCGGCTCCACGACAGCGATCGCATCGTCGAAGCTGATTTCCTTGATGCGATTCATGCGCGCGAGCGAAAGCGCTATTCCGCCGTGCATCGGCACGCAACCACCCACATAGCCAAACCCAGCGCCGCGCGCCGTTACCGGGATCTTGTTTTCGGACGCAAAACGCAACAGCCGGCTCACCTGTTCGGTCGTTTCCGCGAAGACCACGACCTCCGGTTCATGATGTGCGAACCACTTGTCGCCGCCGTGGGCCAGCCGCGTCGCCTCGTCTGCAACTATGGCAGTTTCACCGAGTAAAGCGCGAAGATCGGCGACCAGGTTCACTGCTCCACCATAATCGGTGGCTCGACCACTTCCACCCGCGTCCCGATCTCGGCGGCATCGAAAAAATGCTTGGCCATTTTGACCGGCATTCGCACACAACCATGGGAAGCGCGATAGCGCGGCACGAACCCGGCGTGCATGCCGTAACCATCGCGGAAGCGAAGGAAGTAAGGCATCGGCGCGCCGACGAACCTGGAGCCTTTCGGACGATCGGTTCGGTTGATATCTGCATCTCGAACGAGTATTGCGCCGGACCGGGCCACATATCGCCCGGTACTCGTTGGAAACATGATGCTCGTCCTTTTGAATCACCCGGTACTTGCCCGGCGGCGTCTCAAATTCCTTCCGACCGGAGGAAATATTGGTCTTTCCGATCAAGGTCTCACCACGGTAAAAAAAGGCCTGCTGGGTAGTCAGGTTAATCAGAATTCTCGAGTCGCCCTTAGCCGCTGGGTCATCGTACCAGGAAGAGAAGACGGGATGATGGGAGGCGAGTCGCGTTTGGGTGGCGACGCTGCGATGCTTGCGCACGCCAATGTCGTTAGGCAACTCCGTACAACTGGCCAGACTGAAGGCAAGGAAACAGGCAAGAAACCGCGAGCGGAGCAGCGGGGGCAGGGTCATTGGCGCGAGTGTAATGTGGGTTGGGTAAATGCACAATGACACGACGAGCGAGTCACCGTAACGAGCAAAATCACGCGCTTACGCCTTCCCTTAGTTGGTATCTGGTTGCGTCCGCCGTCGCAGCCATTATGACTTCCTGCTCGAGAATTTCGCCCCCGCCGCTACCGATGTTTGCACCCTGCCCTTCAACGCCAAACTGCGTTTCCACCGAGAGCCAAGGTAAGCGTCAAGGTCTGGCAACCTTTCAGCTCAAAGCTGGTCACGCTTCGGCCTGGACCGAGATTCGCGCCGCGATCTTATCCTTGCCGCGCACGACCTTGAAGGAGGATGGCCAGCGTTACCTACGCGCAGAATGTCGTAGCCGGGCCTTCGGTTTCGTGGACGATTTGGAAGTGGAACTGCGCCCGGACAAAGGCGTTCTTGCGGTGCGCTCGGCGGCGCGGGTCGGCTACTATGATTTTGGCGTCAACCGGAGCCGAGCCGAAAAGCTAAGAGGACTGCTCCGGAAGCGGGGACTCATTTTCTAGGGCGACCGTCCTTCAAGGCACCAATCGCACCTGACTAACAGTGTTCGCAGCATAGCGATTAGGAAAAACGCCATCGAGGAAGTGTCAGCGCGACGAGGAATGCCGACCTTTTTCGGGCGGTTCGGAGTCGAGCGATAGAATCATGTAACCGACATAGCGTCGGGTCTGGATTAGAGACACGTCGAAGCCGGAATCAATCTTCTTGCGCAAACGGGCAATGAAAATCTCCACCGTTCGGGTGTCATATTCATGTTCACGCTGCCAGATTCGTTCGCAAAGCTCTGTCCGCGAAAAGACCCGGCCGGGCTCTTGCATCAGGACCTGTAATACATCGAACTCACGGGGGGAGAGAGCTATCGTCTGACCGGCACGGGAGACGTGCCGGTGAAGCACGTCCATTTGTAGGTCGTGAACCTTAAGCAGATTTCCGGCAGTTGGCGTGGCCGCCCGTCGGCCGAGGGCTTCCACCCTGGCCATTAGTTCATTCATCGAAAATGGCTTCGCCAGGTAGTCATCGGCGCCGGCCTTCAGGCCTTTGACTCGATCGTTGACCTCACCGCGAGCGGTTAGGATAAGAATGCGGGTAGTGCTATGGGCCTCGCGCAACCGGGCGAGCACGCTAAATCCATCCAGGCCCGGGAGGTTAATATCCAGCACGATAAGATCTGGTGTCTCGAGCAAGGCAGCCTCCAGTCCCTCGGCACCATCGTTGCGCATGCTCGGCTCATGATTGGCGTTCTGCAGGGCGCGTGTCACCTGCCGAGCGAGGCGCAGATCGTCTTCAATGATCAGGACTCGCATATGAGAATTGCTGACAGGAAAGTCACTTTCCGACAATAAACAAACGGTTACAGAGCCGACCCAGGACGCCGCTCTTAGGCGAGGGCGGCAGGCGGAAGACTACGTCGGCTCAAAGGTTCTGGAATTGCCGCTCACTTCGGAATACAACTTCCTCTGCGCATGAGCTCGGAACCTTTCGTCCAGACCATCAGTTCGCGCAGCAAACAGCGCATCGCCATCCCGGCCGTCACGGTGGAGGGATTCTTCACGCGGCATGCCCGGACGCTGCAGTTGAAGCTGGAGGGCAGGCAAATCGGTTTCGAACGCCGGATTCGCGAACCGACCATCAACCGCCCCGGGCTCGCGCTCTCTGGATTCTATACTTACTTCGCCGATAAACGGGTTCAGGTTTTAGGCGCGGCTGAGCAGTCCTACCTTAAGAACCTCTCGCTGCGGCAGCGCCGCGCGCGTTTCCGGGCTCTTTGTGATCAAAAAATCCCATGCCTGGTCGCTTCACGAGGATTTCATCTCGCTCCCGATTTGCTTGCCATCGCGGAAGAATCCGGCATCGCGGTTTTCCGCACCCCAATGATCACGATGAAGTTCATCAATGCGGCTACGATTGCGCTCGAACTGGATTTTGCGCCGATTGTGACCGAGTCCGGCAGCATGGTCGACATCCTCGGGATCGGCGTCCTGATCAAAGGCGCCAGCGGCGTCGGCAAAAGCGAATGCGTCCTCGGCCTGATCGAACGTGGCTACAGCCTGGTGGCCGATGACGTGACGCGGATCAAATCGCTCGAAGGCCGCGAGTTGATGGCGACGGCTCCGGAGCTAACCCGCTATCACATGGAAGTGCGCGGGATCGGCATCATTAACGTCGTTTCGGTCTTCGGAATCGGCGCGATCCGGATCGAGAAGCGCCTCGATCTGGTCGTGACGCTAAAAGATTGGCAGGACCTCGAAGAAGTGGATAGAATCGGTCTGGACCGCGAACTTTACGAGATTCTCAGGATTGAAGTGCCGCACATCACCATTCCGGTACGACCAGGACGAGATATCGCGCGATTGATTGAGGTGGCGGCGATGGATCAAAAGCTGAAAGGCCTCGGTCTCAATAGCGCCTTGGAATTTAACGAAAAGTTGCTCGGTCTGATGAATTCGCAGGAAACCTAAATGGGATTATTGAACCGACGCTCAGGCCCAGAATCGAACGAGAAGGTCGAGAAAGAGATCACGATCATTAACCGGCTCGGGCATGCATGCCCGCCCGGCGGCGATGTTTGTGCGCGTGGCCAGCCGGCACCGTTGCGAAATCTGGGTGGCCAAGGATGATGAAGAAATCAACGGCAAAAGCATTATGGGTCTGATGATGCTCGCCGCCGGACAGGGCTCGAAACTGCGGGTTCGCGCAGAGGGCCCGGATGCGGCCCAGGCGATTAAGGATATCGAGGAATTAATTCAGTCGCGCTTCAACGAAGAATAGTTGACGCTCCGGTTATTCTTCAACCGGAATGAGCAGCGAGCGCGGCGATCAGGAAAAACGTTGGCAGGGTGTGGCTGCGTCCCCCGGGATCGCGCGCGCGCCCATCCACGTCTTTTCGATCGAGACGGACGACGTCGTTAAATACCACATCGCTCCGGCCCATGTGCCGGACGAGATCGCGCGTTTCGAGAGCGCGCTCATCCAGACGCGTGCGCAGATTCTCGAGATGCAGCAGCAGATCGCGGAAGCGATCGGCGCGAAGGACGCGGGTATTTTCGATGCGCACCTGCTCGTGGTCGAGGACCAGACGTTGATCGATGAGGTCCTGCGCAAACTGGAAGCCGACCATTGCAACGTCGAGTTCGTCTTCCAGGAGGTGGCGAATCGCTATGTCGAGTCGCTCAGTAAGATCGACGATCCCTACCTGCGGGAGCGAGCTCTCGACATTCAGGACGTGACTAAACGCGTCATCCGCAATCTCCAGGGGAAATCGCCACGACCGTTTCTCTCGGTCGACGAGCCGCATGTTTTGGTCGCCCATAACCTGACCCCATCCGACACCGCCACCATGAATCGCGAACAGGTGCGCGGCCTGGCTCTCGACCTGGGCAGCCGGACTTCGCATACCGCGATCATGGCGCGCTCCTTGGGGGTGCCGGCAGTGATGGGTTTGCACGACGCGACCGAAAGTCTGGTCACCGGAGCGCCCGCGCTAATCGACGGCTACAACGGCCTTCTCATCCTGCACCCGAGCGAGGCAACGCTGCGCGAATACGAAGTCGTGGAGCGGCAGAAGGGGGCAATCGCGGAACGGCTGACGCAACTGCGCGAAACCAAATCCACCACCCGGGACGGGCGCCACATTGTTCTCTCCGCCAATATTGAGCTGCCCGACGAAGTCGATTCCGTGCTCGCCCATGGCGCGGAAGGAGTTGGCCTCTATCGGACCGAATTTCTCTACCTTAATCAGACGACGCTGCCGAGTGAGGAGGAGCAGTTCGAGATCTATCGGACAGTGGCGCAACGCGTCTCGCCCGATCCTCTGATCATTCGCACGCTCGATCTGGGCGGCGACAAGCTCTCCGAAGGGATGGAGAGCGGCGACGAGCTGAACCCTTTTCTCGGCTGGCGCGCGATTCGTTTCTGCCTCGAGAATCTCGATATTTTTAAAGCCCAGCTGCGCGCCATTCTGCGGGCGAGCAGCGGCGTGAACGTGAAGATGATGTTCCCGATGATCTCGGGACTGGATGAAGTGCGCCGCGGCCGCGCGATCGTGGATGAATGCAAGAGCGAGCTACGCAAGGAAGGCCTGCCTTTCGATGACGACCTTGAAATCGGAGTCATGATCGAAGTGCCGACCGCGGCCATCATGGCGGATCGGATCGCCCGGGAAGTCGACTTTTTCAGTATTGGAACGAACGACTTGATTCAATATTCGGTCGCGATCGATCGGACCAATGAACGCGTCGCGCATCTCTATGAACCCAGCCATCCGGCGGTCGTTAGGCTGCTGAAAATGGTGGCCGATGCCGCCCACGCCCATGACATCTGGGTGGGAGTATGCGGCGAAATGGCCGGCGAAGTTCTCTTCACTCCCCTGCTCCTCGGTCTGGGGATGGATGAGCTGAGCGCCGGCGCCACCATCGTCCCGCGAGTCAAAAGCGCGGTCCAGCGCCTAACGATGGCGGAGTGCCGGCAGTTGGTCGAGGAAGTCTTGCAGCTCGATACGCCCTCCGCCATTCTCGCGCGCTGCACGGAAGTGGCGGAACGAAATTACCCCGAGTTGGCTGGTTAATTCGTGATCGTGCTTCTGCACGACGGAAGCGGGAATTAAGCTACTCTTCCTCTTCTCCCTCTGATTCGCCTTCCATCCCAATCTCCGGCTTGATGCCGTCTTCTTCCATCCGGCGCAAGACGTCGCTCATGTCGTCAACTTCCTCCCACACTTCCTGGCTGACGTAGATCTGCGCTTTTTGCTGGACCGCCATCGCGATGCAATCGCTCGGGCGCCCATCGAGCTCGATGATCTTCTTCTGCTGCAGCTCGTTTTCGGCGCGAATGATCATCCGCGCATAATAGGTGGCGTTCTTCAGATCGTTGATAATGACCCGCTCCACATGCGCGCCGAGCGCCGTCATCAGGTGGCCCATCAGATCGTGAGTCAACGGCCTCTCCTTCACGGTCGAACGCATGAACATCGTGATCGCGCTACCCACACTCTGGTCGACATAAATAATGAACACTTTGTCCTGATTGCCGAGGAAGACCGCGCAGCCGCCGCTCGTCGGTAAGACTGCTCGCACCTGCACCTCGATCACCGTTTTGTTCATCAAAAAAACCGTATCAGAGCGAATTTGAAACACAAGCGAGGCCCCGTCAGGATGCAGCCTTTTCCAGAGGGAAATCTGCCGATTGAAATTGCAGACCGGTGCCCTACACTGCGCCACGATGACGAAGAACGACTGGGATGTGGAGGCCGCGAGCGCGACATATAATGTCGACGGCTGGGGCAGCGGTTACTTCTCGGTCAACTCCGCGGGCAACGTTGCCGCCCGGCCTTTGCAGGAAGCTGGCGGCTCGATTGATCTCCTCGAAGTCGTGACCGAAGCGCGGGAGCGAGGGCTCGGCTTTCCGCTTGTGATTCGTTTTCAGGACCTGCTGAGGCATCGCGTCGAGACTGTGAATCGCGCCTTCCAATCCGCGATGCAGGAGTTCGGTTACAAAAGCCCCTACCGAGGAGTTTTTCCGATCAAAGTGAATCAGTTGCGCGAAGTGATCGAGGAGATCGTCGACGCGGGCGCGCAGTTTCATTTTGGACTGGAAGCCGGCAGCAAGCCGGAGTTGATCGCGGCGCTCGCGATGCACAAGGACCCCGAGAGCCTGATCGTTTGCAACGGCTACAAGGATCGCGCTTTCATTCGCACGGCCATGCTCGGCCGGAGGCTGGGCAAATCCGTCATCATCGTGGTCGAGAAACTCGAAGAGTTGGAACAAACACTCCGCGTCGCGAAGGAAATGGGAGTTGAGCCACACATCGGGATCCGGGTTCGCCTGCATAGCAAAGGCGCCGGCAAATGGACCACGAGCGGCGGCGAGAACGCAAAGTTTGGCCTCAGTACGACGAATCTTATCGCAGCCAGCGAAATGCTGAAGGCGCAAGGGCTGGCTCATTGCCTGAAACTGGTCCATTTCCACGTCGGCTCGCAGGTGCCCGATATTTCCACCATCAAACGCGCGGTCCGGGAAGCCGCGCGCTACTACGCGAAACTTTCCAAGCTGGGGCATGCTCTCGGCTACCTCGACGTCGGCGGCGGTCTCGGGGTCGATTATGACGGCTCGCGCACCAGCTTCGATAGCTCGACGAATTACTCCCTCCAGGAATACTGCAACGACGTCGTGTACAACATCATGGAGGTCTGCGACTCCGAGGGGGTCGCGCACCCGGCGATCGTGAGCGAAGGCGGGCGCGCGATCGTCGCGCATCACTCCGTCCTGGTTGTGGAAGCTTTTGGGTCCATCGAAAAGGATGTGCAGATCCCCAAAGTGGAGTTGAAGGAGGGCGACCCGAAGCCGCTCCGCGACATCGTCGAAGTAAAACGACAGCTAAAGCGCGGCAATCGGCTCGAGACGTTGCACGACGCCCAACAGATCAAGGAAGAGACGCAGCAGATGTTCAATCTCGGGCTGCTCGATCTCGAGTCGAAAGCTAAAATCGAATCGCTCTATTGGGAACTGGCGCGTCAGATCGTTGGTCTGCACCGTGGGCTCAAGTATGTGCCGGAGGAAGTGAAGGAACTGGAGACGTCGTTAGGTGACCAGTACATCTGTAACTTCTCTGTTTTTCAATCGCTTCTCGATCACTGGGCACTGGGGCAACTCTTTCCAATCATGCCGATTCATCGCCTCACGACTCCGCCAGAGCGCCAGGGCACGCTGGTCGATATCACCTGCGATTCGGACGGCAAGATTAGCAAATTTATCGATCTGCAGGACATAAAGGATACTTTACCGCTCCACAAGATCCTCCCCGGCGAGCTCTACTATCTCGGCGTTTTTTTGGTTGGCGCTTACCAGGACATTATGGGTGATCTGCACAATCTCTTTGGGCGCGTGACCGAGGTGCACGTTTTCCTCGATGAAGATGAGGAATCCGGTTGGTACATCGAAGAAGTAATCGAAGGCAGCACGATAGGGCAGGTCCTGGCCCTGACTCAATGGGACAAGATAGAGCTTATGCGGCTGATGAAGTCGCAGGTCGATGCCGCAATCAAGAGCGACCGGCTCAAGCCTAACGACGGGATGAAAATTCTGGCCGATTACGAGCGCGGCCTGCAAGGCTACACCTATCTTTCCCTTGATGGCGCCGCTCTTCCGGCAACGCCGGCCACTGCCGCCTCGTCCTGACTTCCAGACGGTAGGCACGCTGCAAGTGGCGGCCGTCAAAGCCTCCGGGCTTCGGCGATCGTCGCAAGGCGATGCTGGAAGACCTCGCCGTCCGTACCGGCGGTCAACATCACCGAAGATCTCGGTATCAAACTCGAGAATGTGAAGCTCGAGGATCCAGTCGATTCAGGAGATTACGATTTTTTGCGCTCGAGCAGATGATCGAGTGAGCCGATGCGATACCAACGATAGCCGTAAGCCTCGAGTGAAATTCGGTGCCGGCCTTCAGCGTCGGACCTCGATTCGTCGTTTTTCCGCAGGTTGGTCAAAACATCGCCGTGCTCATCCGCGGTGAGACGAAAGCGGGCTTCCTTCGGCTTGGCGGTGAAATTGTGCAGCATCAGTAGCGCGTTTCCCTTCCATTCGTACCGCAGCCCGAGCACACCGGGCGCGGCGGTTTTTACCAACGACCATTCACCCCAGCCGATTTCCGGGCATTCCTTGCGCAGGCGGATCATGGCGGCCATCCAGTTCAGGAGCGACCCATCATCGCGGCGTTGCGCTTCGACGTTCACCTCCTGGAACCCAAAAGGTCCCTCATCAAGGACTGGTCGAATGGTTTTTTCGGCAGAGGAAAAGCCGCCCTGCGGCCCATCCGACCAAGGCATCGGGGTGCGGACGGCGGCGCGCTCTTTGAGCGAAAGATCGTCGCCCATCCCGATTTCATCGCCATAGCGCAGGACCGGCGTTCCCGGGAGCGCGAAGAGAAGGCTGTAGGCTAGCTCGAGCTGCGCTCGGTTGCCGAGCATCGGGGCAAGACGGCGGCGGATGCCGCGATCGCAAAGTTGCATTCGTTTTTCGGGGCCGAACTTGGCGAAGACTGCCGCGCGCTGCCTTTTCGTTAGGCGACCAAGGTCGAGCTCATCGTGGTTGCGCAGGAATTGCGCCCATTGCGCGGAAGGCGGCAGGGAGCGGGTGGCGAGTAGGGCCCCGGAGAGAGGCCCCACCTCACCGGAGGCGAGCGCGTAAAACAGATGCTGATTCACGTAAAAGTTGAACATCATGTGAATCCCCTCTCCTTCCGCGCCGAAGTATTTCTTGTTTTCTTCGGGCAGGACGTTCGCTTCGCCGAGTAGAATGGCGTCGCCGCAGCGCCACTGCAGAAATTTTCTCATCTCTTCGAGATACTCGAAATGCAGCACGCTTTTCTTGCCTGCGTGCGTACTCTCGATCACGAAGGGCACTGCATCGACGCGGAAACCGGCCACCCCGAGTTGGAGCCAGTAACCCATGATCCGCCGGACTTCGGTCCGCACCGACGGGTTGTCCATGTTCAGGTCCGGCTGGAAATCGTAGAAGCGATGATAATACCAACTCTGCGCCTTGGGGTCGCGGGTCCAGATGGCATCCTGCACGCCGGGAAAAACCATCCCCTTGTTCCATCCCGGCGGTCGCTTCTTTGACCAGACGAACCAATCGCGGCGTTTGGCTGCGACATCGGCGCGGGCTTCCTGGAACCAAAGATGCCGATCGGAGGTATGATTTACGACGAGGTCGATAATGACCTTCATCCCGCGCTTTTTTGCCTGGTGAATGAATTCGACGAAATCGCCGCTCGAGCCATGGCGCGGGTCGACCCCAAAGTAATCAGAAATATCGTAGCCGTTATCGCGATTCGGCGACGGATAAAATGGAGCCAGCCAGATGGTGTCGATCCCGATCGAATCGAGATAATCGAGCCGGCGCATCAGGCCTTCGAAATCGCCGATCCCATCGCCGTTCGAATCCATGAAGGTCTCGACATCGAGGCTGTAGATGACGGTGTTCTTGTACCAGAGATCTTCGATCATCCTTTCAAGACTTCGTATCTGATCGCGAGACCGTCCCCGAATTTCTTCCGGGCTACCGCGGGACCGGAGCGGGTTACTGCAGATTATAAACTTCCACCAACGCAACCCCGGTCCCGCCATCTTTCCCGCGGACCACGGCGGTATAGTTGCCGGGGGTCAGCGAGCGGATAAGCGCGGATTCGAGATCGTTCGTGGGAGCGAGGCCGGTCGACTGGATGAGCGATTCTTGCGAGTCGCGCCAATCGTCATCGCTGCGTATGACGGTGCCGTTTTCATCGTAGAGATCCAGGATTGGATCCGCCAGCGGGCTGGTTACGCTCGCATCAGCCAGCGAGGGGCCGATCGCCCTAACGACCACGGTATCGCTACCGCCGTTTCCCACGATGAAGCCCGCGATTAAGACGTCGTCGCCTGATTCTACAAAGCCGCGCGTACTCGTGTTCGCGAGCGACGATTGCGCCCCGGTATCGAGATCGTAAGCCTCAACCAGGCCGATCCCAGTGCCACCATCCTGTCCGTGAAGAACGACCGTGTAACTTCCCGGATCGAGTGTCGCGACAATGGCCGACTCAAGGTCGTTGACCGGGGGAATCTCGGTCCCTTCGATCTCGGTTTGCTGCGTATCTTTCCAATTATCGTTGCTCTGGATGAGAGCGTTACCTTGGTAAAGCTCCAGGGCGGGATCGGCCAGTGTAGTAGATGAGGGAAGGCCGTCGATCATGAGGGAAGGTCCCAGGCCCCTCACGATTACTTGCTTTGCCTCGGTCCCGGTGACGATGAGTCCGCCGATCAAGACATTCTCAGCGACGCCTACGTTCAGGCGCGCAGAGAGGTTAAGCGACTGTGCTGCTTGCTCGGCCGTGCCGTCGAGCAAAGCGAAGGCCGCCGTCGCGATTTGAAAATGACCGGCGGTCGTCGGATGGATGTCATCCCAGAAAAGATATTCGTCTGGATCGACATCTGCACCCTGGGAACTGTCGCTGATATTAACAAATCCGTAGTCCTCCGGATTCGCCGCCAGCCGGTAAAAGAGGCCGTAAATGTCGAGCCGATAAAGCGTGATCGTAATAGACTCGTCCGCGAGCGTCGCGACCGCGGCATCCAATTTCGCGTTGAGCTCGTCGCGGTAGTCGGCGGAGGCAGCATTGAGAGCGGCGGCTTTATCCGAATCATCCTTGTAGTTAGGCACGAGTCCGAGCGGAGGAACATTTGGCGTGAGGATGTAAACGGCCCCGGCCCGCGCCAGTTGCTCGACCAAGCCAGCCACGCGTTCCGCCGTCGCGGTCACATTCTCGGCGCTGTCGTCGTCGAAGAGATCGTTGCCGCCACCCCAGACGATATAGAGCGCCGCCGGATCTATGGTCTGATCTGCAAGGTAGTCGTCGACCTGTTTCCCAAGGTTGTCGATGGTGACGGTGAAGTCGCCCCCACTGAATGGATCAGGAGTAGAAATCACGGTGACCTCGCGGGTACCGCTCTCTGTGGTCGCGCCTCCGAAAGCGTAGTCGGTGCCGCCATCCAGGCTGTTCGTGGCGGCCGACAGGCCAAGAAAATCGCGCGCCAGCTGCTCGTGCCAGGTCCCAGCATAAGTGCCTGAGTTCGGATCGGTGTCCGAACTGTTGGTGAAACGCCCGTCGCTATAGTTATAGTCGCCGCCCGGATAGCTGATGGGCGGGAATTGGTCTTCGAGTCGATGCCGGATGTTCCCGTCGTCGGAGAGGCTGTCGCCGAAAATAATTACCTGGCTGAAGGTAGGCACGCTTTGCGCAGAGAGCTTGGAACCAAAACCGGGAACAACAAGCAGTCCAAGGGCGAGCAACAGACGGAAACGGGCGGATGAAGTCATAAAGTGTAATCGGAACTGGGCGGCAGGTGGACTGGTCTAGGCCGACAAAGGTCTTGCCTAACGAGACGAAAGTCCCTTGTCGAGGGAAGGACCTTTGATCGAGAATGAGTGGGCCCTGGCCCCCAGCTACTTCTTCTTGCTCTCGCCGGGGCGATAATCTTCTTCAGCGGCCTCAAAGGCCTTCTCCAGGCCAACCAGATCCTCGCCAGGACGAAAGTTATCGAACGCTTCAGATTCGCGTTTGAGCTCTTCCTCGGAGTAGTTCGCCGCCTTGATCGAGAGACCGATACGACGCTCCACCTTATCGACTTTAATAACGCGCGCCTCGACTTCCTGGCCAACCTTGAGCACGTCTTTCACCTTCGCGACGTGATCCTCGCTCAGCTGGGAAATATGGACGAGACCGTCAATGTCATCCTGCAGTTGCACGAACGCGCCAAAGCTTGCCAGTTTCGTGACCTTGCCAGTGACGAGATCGCCGATCTTGTACTTCTCGTCGATGTTCTTCCAAGGATCGTCGCTCAGTTGTTTGATGCCTAGGCTGATACGCTGGTTGGTCTTGTCGATATCGATCACTTCGGCCTCGACTTCGTCGTTCTTTTTGAAGACCTCCATGGGGTGATTGATCTTGCGGGTCCAACTCAGATCGGAAACGTGGATCATGCCGTCGATGCCGTCTTCCAATTCCACAAAAGCGCCATAGGCAGTCATATTGCGGATCTGTCCCTTCACCCGGCTGCCGATGGTGAACTTCTTCTCGATCTCGTCCCAAGGATTAGCCTCGAGCTGACGCAAACCTAACGAAATCTTCTGCTCTTCTTTGTTGACCCCGAGGACCACCGCCTCGACTTCCTGGCCCACCGTGAGAACATCGGAGGGGCGCATGATGCGCTTCGTCCAGGAAAGTTCGGAAACGTGGATGAGGCCTTCGACACCTTCTTCCAGCTCCACAAAGGCGCCGTAGGGCACGAGATTCGTGATCTTGCCTTTGACCTTTTGACCGGCCGGGAATCGCTCTTCGATCTGGTCCCAGGGATTCTTCTGCGTCTGCTTCAGGCCAAGTGAGACGCGCTCTTTTTCCTTGTTAATGTCCAGCACGAGAACTTCGAGTTGCTGGCCGACTTTAAGCAGTTCGCTCGGGTGGCCCAGCCGTCCCCAGGTCATGTCGGTGATATGGAGAAGTCCATCCATTCCGCCTAGATCGATGAACGCGCCAAAATCCGTAAGATTCTTGACCGCGCCCGAAACCGTATCGCCGACTTTAACGCCTTCGAGGAATTTCTGGCGCTTCTCGCTCCGCTCCTGTTCGATCAGTTCACGCCGACTAAGAACAACGTTTTTCCTATCATCGTTGATCTTGACGATCTTGAAATCGTAGGTGTTGCCGACGAACTGCTGGAGATCCCGCGGCGGGATGATGTCGATTTGCGACGCGGGCAGGAAAGCTTCGACGCCGATGTTGACCATGAGTCCGCCCTTAACGACGGACTTCACTTTGCCTTTGATCAATCCGTCACCGGCGAAAACCTGGGCAATCTTGTTCCAGTTCTGGCGATAGGCTGCTTTCTCCTTCGAAAGGACGACCATGCCTTCATCATTCTCGAGGCGCTCGAGGAGGACTTCCACTTCGTCGCCAACTTCGAGCGACTCAATGTCGTCGAATTCCGCCGTCGGGATGACCCCTTCCGATTTATAGCCGATATCCACCAGTACTTCCCGTGGCCGGATTTCCAGAATGCGCCCTTTAACAATGCTGCCTTCCTTGAAGTCGCGCATCGACTTCGACATGACATCCTGCATTTGCAACATAAACGGTGGTAGGCTTTCCTGGTGAGGCGGGGCTCGATGGTAAAAGCAGCGGCGTTTATCGCCAGCTGTTCCCGCGGAAAGGGGATGGAAGCTAGCCACGTTCTTCGGCGCGGTCAACTCGACACCCAGAATGTAATTGCTTCTCCCGTCGGCCTGATTGTATTTTGCCGCCTATAAGTTGGAGCACGAGCGAGGCAATGACCGATCCGGCGATTACCCCATGTCTTCTCGTTCGGAGTTTAAATTTCACCTCCGCGATATTCCGATGAGATACGTTGCGGCTGTATAGCCCCCCATTCCAGCGAGGTCATAGTCCGGCGCAGCCATAATATTTCGGTTCCGGGCCTCGAGCCACAGGAGCAAGCTGCCTGTGAGGATCAGACTCAGGATCGCGAGGTTTTGCAGAGCGCCGTTACTGATTTTGTTTGTGTTTACAAAGCCGCCGTCGCGAAAGAAATGAAACCCGAAGCGAACTGGTTGCAGCAAAATTCCGACTTTCACTGAGCCAAGAGCCCGACGGCGTGTCCGGTGTTCTGGATTTGACGAGTTCGGCCTCGTCGTGTCGCTTCCATATCTACATGAAAAAGTCTCTCCTCTTCGTCTTTTTCGGGTGGGCTCTCCTTTCCCCCGCCCTCTTCGCCGCCCCGACGGCCGAGCAACAGGTGAGCGAAGCGATTAAAGTTCCGGAGGTTTCGGTGGTCCATCTCTGGGCGCCTTGGTGTTCAAACTGCCAGACCGAATTCAAAAGTGGGGGATGGACAAAGACGATCAAGGACAACCCCGAAGTGAAGTTTTACTTCGTCTCGGTCTGGAATAGCGGAGAGGATGGCCGGGCCCTGCTGGCGAAATACGAGATCGCTTCCCAGCCAAACGTAATCATCCTTGCGGACGCAGGCCCGCGTAGCACTGGAAAAATAACGCAGTTTATTGGGCTTGCCGCTGACTTGGATTCCAACGACATGGATCTTCAAGGGCGGCGATCTCCGCTACGCGCTTAATTATGGCGAAGTTCGTTTTCCAGTCCTGCAGCAATTGATTTCTGACAGTAGGTCAGGCTGGGAACATTAGCGCTTTTCATGCGCGAAATTGAGGTTGCCAGAGCGGGGGGCGTGTAGCATCTTCCCCGTCCGCCGCGCCCCCTCGACGAACACCAAACCATCTATGTCCAATACGATCGAATTAGTGCCCGAGTTGCTCGAAGCCGGTGTCCATTTTGGGCACCAAACGAAGCGCTGGAATCCGAAGATGAAGCCATTCATTTTTGAGAAGCGCAACGCCATCTACATCATCAATCTCGACGAGACAGTGAAGCAACTGCAGCGCGCGACCGATTTTCTTCAGCAGGTGACCCAAAGGGGCGGCAAGATTCTTTTCGTGGGCTGCAAGAAACAGGCGCAGGAAGCGGTCAAGGAAGCGGCCGTGGCTTGCGGACAATTTTACGTCAATCAGCGCTGGCTGGGCGGCACCTTGACCAACCTAGCGACAATTCGCAAAAGCATCGGGCGTTTGAAATACATCGAGGAAATCGAAGCGTCGCCCGAATACAAGAAGATGGGCAAACAGGAGCTGGCGGCCTTGAATCGCGAAGCGGCCAAGCTGCGGCGAAACCTCGAAGGCATTTTGGAAATGTCTCAGTTGCCTGACGCCCTCATCATCATCGATACCACCCGCGAACAGAATGCCGTCAACGAAGCGCGCCGGCTCGGCATTCCCACCGTCGCCATCGTCGATACCAACGCCGACCCCGAAGTGATCGACTATCCGATCCCGGGAAACGATGACGCCATCCGGGCCATCCGGGTGATGCTGCAGAAGCTGGTCGATGCGATCGTTTCCGCCAGCGGCGAAGCGCGCCTGCGCGAAGAAGTCGAAATGGCGGGCGTTTCCGCCTAACGGCGCTGACCGGTTGAGAGTCGGTAGTTGAGAGTTGAGAGAACTCCGGCTCTCCCTCTGTCTCTCACCTCTCAACTACAAACACTCAATTTTTTCAGACATGGAAATAAATCCTCAGACCGTTAAACAGCTCCGCGAAAAAACGAACGCCGGCTTCATGGATTGCAAACGCGCTCTGGCCGAGGCCGGCGGCGATCTCGATAAAGCTGAAACGCTATTGCGGACCAAAGGGATCGCCAGCGCGAGCAAGAAATCTGCCCGCGCGACGAAGGAAGGAATTGTTGCTTCCTATATTCATCTCCAAGGCAAAGTGGGCGTGTTGGTCGAGGTCAACTGCGAAACTGATTTTGTGGCTAAAAATGAAGGCTTCCGAGCCTTCGTCAAAGACATTACCCTTCACATCGCCGCCGCCCAGCCGCTTTACGTTAGCCGCGAAGAAGTGCCGGCCGAGACGAGTGAATCCGAACGCGCGATCTATGCCGCCCAGGTCAAAGATAAGCCCGAGAATGTGATTGCCAGGATCGTGGACGGAAAGCTGGATAAGTTTTTCAGCACGGTTTGCCTTCTTGAGCAGGGGTTCATCAAGAATCCTGACCAGACGATCAGGGAACTGGTCGCGACGAAGATCGCGGAGATCGGTGAGAACATCGTCATTCGACGATTCACCCGTTATTCGGTCGGCGAGCCGATCGGCACCGAGCCGGTTGCCAGCCCGGCGACCGCCGAATAAAAAAACGAGTGCCAGACGCTCGGGGGAGGCCAATTTCCTGCCTGGCGCCAAGGTGCGGTACAAGCGAAACCCGCCAACCAACGTTCGCACGTCAGCGGGCGGGCCCTCGCAGTCGAAGATCTTTAACCGTTTAGGGGCTGGTGGGCGGCACCTGCGGAATAAAGGTAAACGGAGGCACGAGCGGCAATCCCGGGGGCGGTCCTTCGGCAGGCGCCTGCGCCTCACCCGGTCCGTCCGCGGGGATGTCCTTGTTATCCAGGATACTCTTACCGTCGAAACCCTCTTTTCCGTCAGTCAGTTCCGAATCCTCTACGTCTCCACCCGAACCAGTGGAACGTCTGGCTGGGCCAAACGCAGCAACCTGCGCGATTGAAAAGGCGCCGTCTTGGACGCTGGCCGGATGCCATTTCAGCATCACATAACGACCAGTCATCTCAGGAAAATTAACCGAGGCGCGGCCTTCCCCAGTGCTGACGACTGATCCCACCGGCTTCAAGCCGGCCAGAGCAGCTTCATTGATCCTCAACGACGTCGGGAGTTCAGCACTCTGGCCGATATCCGATATTTTCTGGACGCTCGAGTCATCCGACGCCATCGGGAGATGGTGCAACACATAAAAGTCGACACTGCCCGGTTGGGACGAATAGATCGCCGACAAGCGGCTGAGATTGCGCTCGCGCCCAAGATCAATCACGGCCATGGGAGACGCGTCGCCGCTCGCGAATTGGTAGGCGGTGGCAGCTTGGTCGTCGATCATATCGTTAACACGACTGGTATCCCCCGAGCTTACATACAATCCCCGCGCTCTCGCGTGGACGTCGCTAAAGTTGAAATTGATCAACGCCATGCTCGCGGAATCTTCCTCGAAGCTAACCTTGCGAGGACGTGGCATGGTGAAGTCGGAAAGTGCCGGCGTCGCGTAGACTCCGAAGGCGGCGATCCGGCCAGGACGCGAGATGTCGAAAGTCAGTTTAACATATTTCGCTTCCCCCGGGCCGATCTTGGTTGCGACCGCTCCCTGAGCCATCGCGCCCTTTTCAACCTGCCGCCATTCGGGACTATTTTCCGGCACGTCCGCATTGGAAATCGTAATCGCAAATTGTCCCTCGATGCCCTCGTTCAGAAACGAGACGCTTTGCACATTCTCGATGTTAGGCAGCGCGACCAGAATCGTCGATTTACCCGACGGCAGTTGATAACCGGTGGTTGGATCGTCGCAGAGCAGCGCAGCTTCTGAAGTGTTTTGATCCACTCCATTGGAACTAAGCTGCAATTTGGCCAACGCCCTGCTTTCCGGCGTCGCCTTGACGGTCGCTCCAAAATGGTAGCGGGCCAGATTCTCCGGGTAGGCGGGCGCCTGCCGAACAGTCAAAGGCGGCGCTTTTTGAAGAACAACATCTGCTGCAAATCCAACCGCTGGGCTGAATAACAACCCGCACAGGAGCGCTTTGGAGCAGGAGGATACAAGGTTAGGTTTCATATAATTTCCATACTTTCAAAAACGAGGATAGAAAATCTTCTTTCGGTTGGCAATCAAAATCTCAACCTTCCTAAAAAGATTCGTGTCGCATGTCGGGACCTACCCCACGACACCAATTCATAGCGGAGGCGACTAGCCTGCGCGAGCAAATTCTGCCTCGGGTATACGACAAGCCTGTGGAGGCGGCCGCCGAATTTCCCGACCTTATTCATCTACCAGGGAAAAACGCGACAGCCAGTGGAGTGCCACGACGCTGTGCCGGTTTAAAACGTGCTAACCGAATTCTTAGTTTTGTGCCAGAAGAGTTGTGGAGGCGACTCTAAACTTCCGGTCTCCCTCGAAGGCATAGAGCGGAATGTAGGAGCGCAGGCCCACATCACGGCCTTGATATGCCCGCCAATTGAGAGTTGGATCTAGGACGTAACTTCCTGTCGGCGTATCCCACTCAACCCAGGCGTGCGTCAAGCGGCTGGTCCTGGCGCGTTTGCCAATGACTAACCGGAGTTTGGTCGCGCCGTGGTTTTGCATCTCTTGATAAAGTGCCACTGCTTTTGCCTTACAATCGGCAGGCGCGCCAGAACGGGTTTCGGCAGGCGTTTTCCACTCTTTGCTAAACCCGTAAGGAATCGAACGAAGATCGCCAATCCAGAAATTCACCATTCCGAGGGAAAGATCTTTCGCAGCCGGAAGGGTATCGGACGAGAGAACTGGCCGAATACGGCCCATTTGTCGATCGTAAGGCGTATTTTTTACACTCACCAAAATCGATTCACCAAAACAGGAAAGGCAAGAGAACCCTACGGCGGCGAGGAGAAAGACGAAAAATCGTTTTAGAGCGAATGGGTTGATGCTTACGAAAATCATGATTCCTATGTTTTCTATAAGCAGCGCCCGTGCCAGCCTTGAGGAAACCGGACACCCCCGGCCGATCGCCGGTCGTTGCTGGCTGATCCCACGCCCGAATAGACTCGCATCCCATAGATTCCAGCAGTTCATGGACCAGCAGTCCGGGAAACCAGAACGTTTCCGACCGCCGAAGGAACCCGGGCACGTTGACTAAGGGAATCGGCCGAGTGGGCAGGGCAGTGACAAACCGTCAGACGAAGTCATAGGGGTCGACCAAAAGAATCTTCAGATCGGATTCACAAAAGACTCCAAAAGGGGTGATTTGACTGTGGTCTAAGATGTGGTGAGCTGGAAGGTTTGCTCCTTCTCACCCAGGGAAAATAGCCAGCATCGGCCCCGCAAAATACGGGGCCACTTAACGGATCGAGCAGACTCCCCGCGGAACGTATCGCTAGTGGGATCCGTTGCCGACAATTCGGACAGAGGGATCCTGGGCCAAAATTCCTGAAGTGGTGAATTTGCCCATGCGATCGATTTCTTCTCTCGTGTATACCCGCACTGGAGAAACAGTGTTGGTACCGATCGCCTTAACCGTCACCCGCTGCGGTATGCGCGAGCCCGTGACAAATATAAGTTTGCCTTCGGTTTCCTTTCCAGCCACCGCTGGAGCGAGAGGCTCATGATAGCTGGACGCCTTTCGATCACGAACCGGAACGTCTTCGTCCCCGCGAGGATCCGCCGCCACAACCTGCATACCGACGAAACCCACTGCAACCACAGTCACTGCCAGTTTCAACGTTTTCATGCTTTAGAATAATCCCGATGGCTTCGGCGAGCAAGCGCCCACCGACAAACGACGCTTGAATCTCGACCAAAGCAAAAGAGGCAGCGGAATGAACCGCTGCCTCTTCGCGAATTTCTGATCTAAATCAGCTTAGAACTTCTTGGTCAACTGAACGTAGACGAAGCGACCGGTGGCGTCATAGAGGAAGCCAGGGTAGCCGGTCGAGTTACCACCGAAGCCGTATGCTTTCGGAGGATCCTGACCGAACACGTTGTCGCAGCCTACCGTGATGGTGGTGCCGTTCAACACTCGCTGCCAGACTGGCAGACCGTAGCTGGACGATTGGCTGGCGGCGGATTCAACCGCCTTGCCATCCTTGCCCATCGACATGTCCTTCGCATCTTTCGAGTAACCTGCAACGGGCTGGTTTTCAACCGGAGCGACGAAGGTGAAGTCATACGAACCTTGGACATCGAACACCCAAGTGTGGCTGACATAGTGAATCCGGCCGTCCGGCTTCCGGTCGTGGAAGCCACCAGTGTAACGAACGCTGCTGATCACGTCGAAACCATTCCAAGCCCAGTCGAGCCGGGAAATGCCCTTCCACTTTACGAAGCCGTCGTTAGCCGTGAACGGGTCGGTCGCTGAACCAGCGAATTCGGCTTCAGCCGAGCCCACTGCACCTGCGAACTGGTAGGAGTTCAGCCAGGTTGCGTTGGTCAGGGTGGTGAACGTTCCGAACGAGGTCGGATAGACGTATTGAACGCCCAAATCAATACCATTAGCCTTAAGCGAACCGCTGTTGATGAACGGAACGAAAATGCGGCTGATGAATCCAGCGGCATCACGCTCAACGCGCTCGCCCGGGAGCAGACCCTGGCCAGTGCCTGAGGCGCCTTGGAATTCGCGCTGCAATACGTCGCCCGTATTGGAGATCACGACCACGCCTGTGCGTTCGATATCCCAGACATCGACCGACATGGTAAGACCGTTGACGAACTTCGGCGTCCAAACGACACCCCCGCTGAAGGAGCGCGAATCTTCCGGCTGCAGGTTCGGGCTGCTGGTGAAAACAACCGGCGTTTCAGATTCGAAACGAAGGTCATCACCCACCGGCACCGGAGGACCACCAAGGTCAACTGGATCCGCAGGTCCTGGCAGAATATCTTGCGCTCCAGTCAATGCGGAGGTCGGGCTGCCGAACAACTCGATCAGAGACGGCTCACGGAATCCTTCGCCAATCGTGGCGCGAATGGTGAGCGACTCGTCGAGAGGCTGCCAGCGGATACCGAATTTCGGTACCGCAACGTTGGTGTCATTATTGCGGAATTCTTCATACCGTACCGCCGCCGTCAGGTTCAAACTGTAGAAGCCAGGGAAACTGAAGGTCGGGCTGAAGATCGGAATATCTGTTTCTGCATACACGGCGAAGTCCTTCCGACCCGCCTGGGTAAGAGCGGCTGGTGAACTGCCGATTACGTCACCGTCGAGGTTCAGCTGATCGACCTCCTGGGTGAGTTGTTCACGACGGAACTGACCACCAAACGCGAATCCGACTCCGCCCGCCGGGAGCTTGAAGAGTTCGGTCGTGTAGATGTTTAAGTCAATGGTCGCGATCTCAGAGGTGTCCACATCCTTCGGGTGGACGGTGGCGAATGCTGTAGTGGCCGTATTAGCCGCAATGGTCCCAGCCTGCGCGTCACCGAACGGATTGAAGGCCGGCTGGCCTTCAAGGATTCCGCCGGTTTGGAAGATCGGATCATTCTGGTTTAGAATCCGATTGAACCGCGAGGTCGAAACCACCGATGCGGTCGAAGTCGCCTTCACGTTGCTATAACGGAAGCCCATATCGTAACCCCAATTTCCGTCGAACAGCTTGTCGCCTTTGAGGCCAACTGTGGCGAGGAAGGCGTCCGTTTCGTTGTCGAACAGACGATTACCGAACTCAAGCAAACGAGCGCGGCTGCCACCCGAGATGATCTGATTGAACGGATTAAACGGGTTGAAGGCAGTAGCTGGAACCTGCGTTTCTTCGAAGGTCGGACCGCCGAAAGGCGTCTGGCCGTTCAGATTGGTCCGAGGCGGAATTGCCAGCGTGGTGCTGCCCGCAGTCTGAAAGGAACCTGTTGCAGAAGGCGCCAACTCGTCATGCGAGGTGGTGTTCTGGTAATATAAATCTCCGAAAAGAACCATTTGGTCTCCGAAGATCTTGTGATCGAAGCTCACAAATCCGCCATAGTTCTCAATCTCAGGGAAGGTGGCCGAGTACTTGTTGAAGTTGAAGACCGAGTCGCGGCCAGCGGTATAGGTGTAGGCTGAGGCAGGATCGTCCCCACCCGAACCAAACGGGGCGTGACCGAAGAAGATGTCTCCAGGGCCGAATCCAGCTGGCGGCGTGCCGCCCGCTTCCACAACCGACTCGAAGGTCAGCTGGAGATTCTCAGGGGTCGAGTTCGTGCTCAGGAACGGAGGCCTGGCCGAAAATCCACGGTCCCTGTTAAAGATCGAATTGCGGTGATAGAAATTCATCACGCCGGTCACATTGGTATTGCCGTCACCAACGCCGAAGATCACTGAGGCGCGATATTCGCCCGAGTCTTTATCGAGCGTATTGCCGTACTCCACGGTCGCTTCCGCACCCTTGTAATCTTTGCGCAGTTTGATGTTAACCACGCCCGCGACCGCGTCCGCACCATAGGTGGTGGAGGCGCCGTCTTTCAGAATTTCGATGCTCTCGATGGCCGCTTCCGGAATCGAGCGCAGATCGAAGAACGACGAGGTGCCACCATTACCAATCGGGTAAGGAGCGACGCGCCGACCGTCGATCAAAACGAGCGTCGCTTCAGGTCCAAGGCCGCGCAGCGAGATGGCCGACGCGCCCGGGGTGAAGCCGGTGCCGTTGTTGGAAACTGGGACACCACCGCCGTTGGCCACGGGAAGATTCTTGATCAGCTCTTCTGCCGTGCGCTCGCCTGATTTGTTGATCAGGTCGCGATTGATGTTCAAGACCGGGTTCGGTCCGACTTCTTGGGCAGTCGGAATGTTGGAACCGGTCACGATGATGCGCTCGGTTTCGGCGACGGCGCCGGTGGAGCTGGTAGGTGGTTCGCTCCCGGGCTGCGGGGCAGCTCCGGTGGCGCCAGGGGCGTTCAGCGGCTGGGCCGGGCTGTTAACAGCCTGATCCTGTGCGAACGCGGAACCGACAAAAAGTGGAATCGCCACGCCGACCGCCAGGGCCGTGCGCAGAAATCCCAACTTCGATTTTACTGTTCTGATCATTAGTTTCTCCATTGGTGTTTGGTTAGGTTTGGCGGTGAGGATTAAAGAAGAAATCCACCCCTAGCAAGCGTTTTTTTTATTTTTTTCAAAATATTTTTGAACGGGTCCCGCCCAGCCTTTGTCGCATTCTGCTCCTCCGCTGTTCGAAATTCGCTCCACTTGACTCCTCCTAACGAGCAATTTCGACGCCAGTGCCGCGATATTTTCCAATTTCGTCAGCCGCGGCAGGCGGAGTCAGAAAAAGATAAATCCGGCTAATTGGGCGTCACCCCCAGCGCGAAATCCTACCAAACCGGACCGAATCAGGCCAGCGCGTCCGAATCTACCGCATCCGTTAGGCGAGCCCGCATCTCCCCATGCAGGTCAAATCGGGCTGGGGGCGCGGCGGCGGAAAGTTCTTCTCTCTTGAGCGCGAATTTCTGCGTAATCTCCCGGTCGAAATGTTCACTGGATTGATCGAAGAAATCGGACGCGTCCGCTGGATCCGCGCCACCGAGAAAGGTACCCAACTTCAACTCGCCGCCCCGCTCATCGCCGTCGATCTGCAACCGGGCGACAGCGTGGCGGTCAACGGCTGTTGCCTAACGGCGACCAGTCTCCGCGGAGAACACCTGACCTTCGATCTGCTTGGCGAAACCCTTGCCCGCACCAACCTGCGCACCCTTCGGCCCGAAAGCCCCGTCAACCTGGAGCGCGCCCTTGCCGCGACCGGCAGAGTGGGTGGCCACTTCGTCCAGGGCCACATTGATACGACCGTCGCGGTGCGGAGCTTCAGCGCCAGCGGGGCCGACCATCGCCTGGAGGTGGAATTGCCGGCCAGCTTTGCCCGCTACACGGTGGCCAAGGGTTCGGTCGCGCTCAACGGCGTAAGCCTAACGATTGCGGAGTTGCTCCCGGAGAGTTTCGTCGCCTGGATAATCCCGCACACCCTCCAGCAGACGAATTTGGCCAGTCTGCAGACCGGCGACCTGCTCAACCTCGAGTTCGACATCCTGGCCAAGTACGTCGAGCGGATGCTCCCCCCCGCCTAACCGATTCGCTTACTTGGCCCTAGCCCGAAAAACACCGCCGGGATCGTGCGGAGCAGAATCTCAAATCCAGCCATAACGACCAGCGATCGATGTATTCCAAATCGAGCTTCACCCAGTCGCCAAAATCTTCACCTGGCCGCGCCCGCTGATTTGCCACAGGCAGGTCAGGCCGGGCTTCACGCTCAGGCGCCGGCGCTGGGCCGTGTTCTCAAAATTTCTCCACTTCTTAGAGCAGCAAGGGGGGCGGTCCGACCAGGCTCATGTTTCCCGCAAGTACATTGCACAGCTGCGGCAGCTCATCATACTCGTGCGCCGGAGCCAGCGACCGAACAGCGTGATCGATGATCTGATGGAACTGGGTGCTTAGTTCCTGTTGTCGAGCGAGCATGATATCGGTAGGCGCGAAACCGGATCTTGCGCATCACAAGTGACGCACTCGAAGCCAAAAAAATGAGGAGAAAGACGCCAGTTAATCATCACTCGTCAAAGCAGCGAGTCGTCGGCGTTATCGCTTCGCCGGCCGCCCTCGGCAAGGCAACCCGCCTCCTCCGCCCCCCTGACCTCTTCGAGTTGCGGCTGGACGCGCTTCGGCATTCGTTAGGGGAAACCGAGAGAGCGCTCCAGCGGTTACGCGCGCCGATCATCCTCACCGCCCGGCATCCGGCGGAAGGCGGCCAAGGTGCACTCCCCCTCGCCGCTCGCCGCGGCCTGCTCGAGCGCTTCCTCGCGCATGCCGCATATGTCGATCTTGAACTGAGAACCGCCCGGCAAATGACCACCCTGCTCGAGCAGATGAAACGCCGGCGCATCTCTCTCATCCTCTCCTTCCACGATTTTCACGATACTCCGATGTCTGGCGACCTCCTTCGGCTGACAAAATCCGCCGCCGTCTTTAGACCCGCCATCCTCAAGATCGCCACCCGCACGGACACCCCGGCGCAACTCGCCCGGCTTCTCGCTTTCTGGCGCGACCTCCCCGTCCAGAAATTTCCCCTCGCCGCCATGGGCTTGGGACGCCTCGGGCTCGAATCCCGCCGCCAACTCGGGCACCTCGGCTCCGCACTCGTTTATGTTTCGCTCGGCGACGCTCCCGTCCTCGGCCAGCCTTCCCTCAGCCAACTCCGGCGCGCCCGACGCGCGTATATTAATTAAATGCCTGAAACCGTCCCACTGCCACGAGCCGTCCCCGTTATGCCGCTGTCCGGGGTTCTGCTTTTCCCCAGCGCGCTCCTTCCGCTCCATATTTTTGAGCCTCGCTTCCGCGCCATGCTCGCCCACGCCCTCGATGACGAGCGCATGCTTTGCGTCGCCCTCGTGAGGCCAGAACGCCAGCAATGGCGGACCAGCGACGATTTCTTCCCGGTCAGCACCGTCGGCCTCATCCGGGCCTGCGTCGGGCGGAGCGACGGCACTTCCGACCTCATCCTGCAAGGCATTCGCCGGGTTAAATTCAGCGAGTTCGAACAGGAAACCCCCTTCCCCATCGCGCGCATCAAACCGCTCAAGACCCGGACCAAGCTGACCGTCGAGACCGACGCCCTCGCCGCCAAGGTGCTCGAATTTTACACCCGCCTGAAAGAGAGCGGCCGCGAGCTGCCGGAAAAAATCGATCGCTACCTGGGCGAGATGAACGACCCCGAGCTGCTGGCCGACCTGATCGCCTCCACCTTCATCAGCGACGCCACCCGCCGCCAGCAACTCCTCGAAGAGCTCGACCTCAACCAGCGCCTCCGCCTGCTCATCCAATATCTCCGCGAAGAAACCGCCTAACGACCTCCTAACCCTTTAACGGAGGGAGCAGAATTAGGAAGGCGAAGACAGCCGGGCGTGCTCCTCGAGCAGATAACGGTCGGTCATTCCCGCGATGTAATCGCAGACCGTCCGGTGCAGCCCCTGGCTTTCGATCCGGCGCGCCGCCGTGTCCCCCAGCCGCTCCGGCTCCTCCACGTAAGTGGCGAACACCGTCCGCAACATTTCACAGGCGCGCCGGTTCACCTCCGCCACCCGCGGATGATAATAGACATTCTCGTAGAGAAACGTCCGCAGCTCGCGGTTCGCCACCCCGAGTTCATCGCTATAGCGAATCAGCGGCAGCGGTTGCCGCCGCGCATCCTCCACGTTCGCCGGCGCCGCCGCTGCGATCGCCCCGGCGCTCGTCGCCACCACGTCGCGCACCTGCAGATCGATGATGTCGCGGATGATGTTCTTGTGCAGCTCCGTGCCTAACAAATCCGGATAACGCCGCGCCACCCTCTGGTGGCTCCGTTGCCAGATCGCGCTGTCGTCGAGCTGATCGCTGTCGAGAATCGCGAAGTCGAGCGCGTCGTCCAGGTCGTGACTGTAATAAGTGATCTCATCCGCCAGGTCGGCGATCTGAGCTTCCAGCGAAGCCGGGATCGCTGCATCCCGTTTGCGCAAGCCTTCCAGCACCTCGTTCGTTAGGTTGAGGCCCGGAAAGGCCGGGTAGGCGATCTCCAGCAGATCCACCACGCGCAAACTCTGCCGGTTATGCTCAAACCCGCCATGCTCGCGCATGCACTCCGCCAGCATTTCTTCGCCCGAATGCCCAAAAGGCGAATGCCCGAGATCATGCGCCAGCGCGATCGCCTCCGCCAGATCTTCGTTTAGCGCCAGGGCCCGCGCGATCGTGCGGCTGACCGACGCCACTTCGAAAGTATGGGTCAGCCGGGTCCGCAAATGATCTGCCGTCCCATTAAGGAAGACCTGCGTCTTATATTCCAGCCGGCGAAAAGCGCGCGAATGAATGATCCGCGCTCGATCGCGCTGGAACTCCGTCCGGTACTCATGCCGCGGCTCGGGAAACTTCCGGCCGCGCGAGTCGCCCGACATCTGCGCGAAAGGCGCAAGCGTGCGGCGCTCGTCGTTCTCCATTTGCTCACGCCGCTTCCAGCCGGCGGCGGGCAGTGCGGCGCCACTCGCGAAGTCGTTAGGCTGCATCGTCGCCCTTCAGCCGTTCCGCCGCTTCCCGCGCCAGGCGGCGCTTCTCATCCCGCGCCTGCACCCGCACCAGGAGCAGATCAAAGATTGCCAGCAACACCGCCGTCACCGTCACCCAGGCACAGGCCAGCCAATAGAACATGAACCAGCCGGGATGAAGCTTCGGCTCGAGCCACGGGGCGAGAAAAGTCGAGCCCAGGAAAAGCATCACCACCGCCACGATCACCGTCCAGAACATCACCTTGCGGCGCGCCGTCTGGTCGCGGATCAACCCGCGGGCAGCATGGGTGGCGAAAGAGCCAATCCGCAGATTGCGCTGCTCCGGCGGCCGGTCGTCGTTAGGCGAAATCATCTGCGCCTAACAACTTCGCGCGGCGAGCATTGAACGCAACCCGCCCCTCGCCCTGGTGGAAACCTCTATCCTCCCGCGGACCGGTTGTTCTACGCTGGTCGATATGCGTCCCGACGACAAAAGCGCATCCGAAACCTCACTTGCCGGCCCGGCGTCGACGCCGGCCCGGTTCCGGCTCGTCGATCCCACCCACCCTCGCAGCGAGAAAGGATTACTGCCGACCGGGGTCGAGATCACGTGCGACCTGCGCGAGATCGCGCATCCCGAGGGCCGCTTCCGGCGGGCCGACGGCACTCGTTACGACATTTGCGTGATGGAGGTGCAGGCTTTACCCCACCTGCGTCCGCCGGCGATTTCGCGCAGCAACTTCATCGGCGATTGCGTCGACAACCAGCCAGCCGTCATCCGGCTCGGCAACGTTAGGCAAAGCAGCTTCCGGCTCTGCCTCATCTCGCCGGGCGAAGCCCTCGGCACCCTCGCCGCCGCAGCCAAGACCTCCACCCAGACCTCGCTCTAACCCAGGCGATCGCAGACAACTCAGCCCCACCGCGGACTGGTCAGAAAAAAATATCTTGAGCGCTGTTTTTGTTTTGACCGCCCGGCCGCGATCGCAATAAAACGTCGCTAATTCACCCGCCGGGCAAATCCCCGCGACCCCTAGTGGCCACGAGCAAGTTCCCCGGCGATCAACGCCCACTCAAAAACCAGAAAGGAAAAAAGTCGTTTATGAACGACAGACAAGAAAACAAACTCGGAATGTATCGTGCCACCGGCCAGGTCCTCACCGACAACGCCGCCATCTTCGCGGCCGTGCTCGCGATGGTCACGCAACATCAAAACCTCCTCGACAGCATTGAGCTGATCGATTCGCTCGCGCAGGCCCAGTCTGCGGTCACCACCGGCATCACCGTCGATAAGAAGACGTTCAAAGAGCAGATGGTCAGCTACGCCCTGCGCGTAGCCGGCGCCCTCATGCCCTACGCCAGCGTGAACAACAACAACACCCTGCTGGCCAAGTCGGACCTCGAGAAAGACAACTTCGAGAAACTGCGCGACGACCTGCGGGACGACCTCGCCCAGGAGATGCACGACGAAGCCAACGCCATCATCGCGCAACTGGCCGATTACAACGTCACCGCCGCCACCCTCGCCGCGCTGCAAACCCGCATCGACGCCTACCGACTGGCCCTGCCGAGCCCCGAAAACGCGCGCAAAGCGAAAAGCACCCACACCGAGCTGCTCAAACAAGAGTTCGCCCGGGCCAACATGCTCGTGGATAAACGCCTCGACGGCCTCATCCGCGGCTTCGAGGAGAGTAATCCGCAATTCGTGATGGACTACCGCAACGCGCGCAAGATCACCGACACCGGCTCCAAGCCAAAACCGCCGACGCCCCCGACGCCGTAACAGGAAGGTCGCGGGGTCAGCTCAAGCGAGATTCCGGAGCTGACCCCGCTTTGCTCTATTCTACACGTCGGTCTTAATAATCGAAGTCACTTCGGTCTTCTCACTAGGGACTGCTGGGAAGACGACAACGCCTCCTTCAGTCGCAGCAATAGCTTCGACACACCGCGTAGCAAAAGCAGCGTCTCCGCTTTCCTTGACGTAGCGTCCTACAAAGAACAAATCGGGCGTACACACGAGAGCAGCCTTGATCCGCACAGCTGTCGAAATGCACTTATCCGTGAAAAAGTCTCCACGCTTCGAGAGCTCCTGTAGCCGAAACGCGTTGCCGAAAAGAATCGCCCGAGCGTATTCTTTCACATCATCTCGAGCAAAATCTTCACTCAGGTTACGGTCCAGTTGGCTAATCTTGTCCACGTTAATCGGCTTCGTATCCTTGCCTTCCGCCTCTCCAAGAAAGCGAATAGTTTTAAACGTGAACACAACGTCAAATTCCGATTCAGCATTTTTGAAATTTTGCGCGTCGACTCCAAGGATCTGCAGTGCTTCCAGAATCGCCGCCTCGAGGAGTGAGCCTGTCTCATATAGCAAGTTTCTCAGCGATCCCTCACGTCGCAGTTGATCGAGCAGCGCTCGCTTTTCGGATTGCAGCTTTTCGAGTCGTGTACTCGCCTCGCTGATACGTGCCTGGATAGCGGTTTCCTGTTGCAAAGCGAACGTGTTCGCCCCGACCCATTCCGGCGGTGGCGTCTGTTGGATCTCCGAAGCGACGCCCGCGTCGATTGCCACCAAGGCAGAAACCCACTTCTGGCCAAAAGCGAGTCCCGACTTATTCCAGAAGACCTGACCATTTTTTTCCTGCGTATATACTTCCTGGTCGTAACGAAGTGGTGGCAGAAAGAATATGGCGCCTCCTTTGGATCCGGCTTTAGCTCTCACGATGCCAGCGACAGTCTTGTTGCCGGTCTTCGTTGTGATGACTGGGCTGATGCTTTTGGATTCGAAGTAAACCTCGGTACTGACTGATGTCGGAAAACTCCGCCCAATACGAACTAAGCAGCCCTAGGCCTTTTACTGTTTTCATCTCCCGTCCCAGTGCACTTGTCACCGATTCGAACGAAATAGGGAGCAGCTTGAAACTGTCGAAGATGTCCACGTGCCGTGTTGTCACGCGGCTACGACCCGTGCCTGAATGAGTGACGCTCCCGGTTGCGATGAAGACCTCCAGAAAATCGGACATGTAAATGAAGATCGTTTTTCCATGCTGGAAAGCGGTCGTCAGTTCCTGCCTCCACCGGAGTGCCTTTTCTTTCAGTCTAAATGAAGCCGCGTCGCTCAGGCACGGCTTGCCTTGATGATCCTCTCCGCGAGCCAGGGTCAGCGCCGATATGTTAGGGGTAAACGCTATGATGTCGTAGTCCAAGAGGGACTGATCAGAGTCGAGACCGAGGTAGTTTCCAGAATTTCCCGGAATCTCAAAACCCACGGTAATGATATTCTTAGCCATGTTTATAGCGACGTGAGCCGATAGCGTGACACAGCTTGGAAACGTTCACAATGGAGCCACCCGAACCTCTCCCAGCCGATTACCTCGCACGCCAGCTCGCGATCGCTCGTCCTGATACCGATAGGAGGAGAATTGGGGTCAGTGCTAGAATCTCGCTCATTCTCCGGCGTATGCCGCCACACGGTTGCGTTTGCACAGCGAAATTATAGCGCTGACCACGGCCACGCCGTATTTCGGCTCGATCGCAGGCTTGCTCTTACCGGCCACTTCGAAGAAGATGTCCACGAACTGAAAACGACGACCGAAAAAGACATCAGAGAATTGCCTGCGTATGGCATCGCGGAAGCGGGTCACTACCTCCGCGTCCCACAGGCCACGCTGCGCTCCTGGGTCGCGGGGATGACCTACGGGAGCGAGTCGGACCGCAATTTCTTTAAACCGGTTATCGCCGCCGCCGGGAGATCCCCCGTCGCCTTGTCGTTCATAAACCTTGTCGAAGCCCACGTCCTCGCCGCGATCAGGCGCAAGCATAGCGTCGACATGCCGGCCGTGCGTCGCTCGGTCGATTTCCTCAAGAACAAGCTCGGCTCGGCACATCCGCTCGCTGATCACCGGTTTGAGACGGATGGGATCGATCTGTTCATCTCCCATTACGGTCAGTTCATCGCCGTCTCTCAGGGAGGTCAAATCGCGGTGCGGCAACTTCTCGAGGCCCACTTACGGCGAGTGGAGCGTGACGATCACGGCGTCCCGATCCGATTGTATTCTTTCACCAGGGCGGGATTGCCCGATGAACCCAGGAACATCGTTATCGATCCCTTCATCTCCTTCGGTCGCGCCGTCATCAATGGAACCGGAGTAAGCACAGAACTCGTCGCGGAACGCTTCAAAGCTGGTGAGTCCGCGGACGAACTCGCACAAGACTACGGCTGCGAGCGTGAAAAGATTGAAGAAGCGATCCGCTGCGAGCTCAGCCTCGCCGAGGCCGCCTGAAGACTCACCCCTTAAGGAGCGGAGGGCTTGTCAGAAGCCTTCAGGTGCTTTTTGCACAAGCCAATGATATGGCGGCGAAAGTCGCGCAGCGGCGGCTTAGGCGGCGAGAGACAATCGTAAAGTCCGGTGATTTCACCGTTAAAGGTTTGCTCTGCGATGTCGCGGCCGGCGTCAAAAGGATCCAAGGCGTGGGCGAAGCGATCGTAAAGCTCAGCCAGCCGCGGAAGCTGCTCGGCAATCCAATCCTCTAGCGGTGCAGGTTCGCCAGACGATGGCATCGATTGCGGAGATCCAACACGTTGTCGTAAAAGATCTCCGCACCACATTCCGGGTGAACTTGGCAGAGCGTATGAAGACGGGCGGCAAAATCGTCACAGGACTTGGTCATCGCGTCCCACCAAGCGGCAATCTTGTCCAAGTCTTCTTCCTTGCGCACGCACAGAACAACCATTCGATAGAGTGAGAGAAGTTGCTGTTCGAGCTTATCGGCCTCCGCATAGAAAGGCGCGCATAGATCCGCCGGGATTCCGCTTAGCCTCTTTTCTGTTTCAGCCAGGGACGCGCGCGAAAGTTCGAGCACGTCTACAACATCGAAGCATTGGCTCATGGCAGAAGTATCGGAAAAAGAGTGTTAACAAGCAAGCCTCCATTCCGAAGAGCAGGAAGCCCGCCTGGTCCGCCAACTTGACCTTTGCGGCAGCAAAACCTAAATCGTTGGCTCAATGGCTTTCGATTCAAACCGGAGCTTCGGTGTGGAACCTGGCTTAAGCGTAAAGATTTCGCTCTTGTCTATGGAGCGGGCGCCCCATCAGGGATAGGTAAATCCCTCTACAAAAGGTGGCTACGTAACGGCTGGAGAGCGAATTACACCCGCGAAATGGCTATTCACATCAGCGAAATGGCCGGTTACACCTGAGCGAAGCGTAATTACATTGACGAAACGGCCGTTAACCGTCGCAGAATTGAGAATGACAGCGCCGAAATTGCAACTTCCAGCGGCGTGAAGACGGGTGACAGGAACGAAATGGCGGACGACAAGCGCGCGACGGAAGAGCGCGGGGGCGAAAGCATGGGCGACCTCGGCGCGGGCGCCGATGACTTTCACGTGAGGCGCGTTTGCAGCGGCGAAAGTCCTGCGCGCGGGGGCGAAAAAGCCGGTTACTGATCGGAATCTGCGACGGGAAAGGCGTCGCGGCGGATCAGGCGGTGCGATTAGATCACATCTTTCCGGCCGTGGAACCCTCTCCCGCGCTTCGCAGAGCGAAGCGTCTACAGGAGCAGCAGCGACGGGTTTTCCAGGAGCTGGCGGAGGGCTTTGAGGTAGTTGGCGCCGATCGCGCCGTCGACGACGCGGTGGTCGCAGCTCATTCCAATCTTCATCCGGTAGCCGGGGACGATCTCGTCTTCTTCGTTCACGATCGGTTTCTTTACGATCGCGCCAATCGAGAGGATGATGGCTTGGGGCGGATTGATGATGGCGGAGAAATAATCGATGCCGTAGCTGCCGAGATTTGAGACGGTGAGGGTGCCGCCCTGGAATTCTTCCGGCTTCATCCGCTTGTTGCGCGCGCGGTGGGCCAGGTCTTTGACCGCGGCGCTGATCTCGCGGAGCGATTTGTTTTGGGCGGCTTTGATGACCGGGGTGACGAGGCCTTCGTCGATCGCGACCGCGACCGCGAGGTTGATGTCGCCGTAATGGATGATGGCGTCGCCGTCGAAGGCGGCGTTGACTTTCGGCTCGCGCAGGGCGGCGGCGACGGCGCCTTTGAGGATGAAATCGTTGACGGTAATTTTGGTCGCGTCGTCGTCTTCGCCGCCGGATTTGAGCTCGGCCCGGACGCGCATGAGCGGGTCGGCGTTGATCTCGATGTTGAGGTAGAAATGCGGGACCGGGCCGAGGCTGGTAACGAGGCGGTCGGCGATGACTTTGCGCATGCCGGTGAGGTTGATGCGGGCGCTCTCGCCGGCTGTAACTGCGGGCGCGGCGGCTTTTTTCGCGGGGGCTTTGCCGGCGGACGGGGCGGAGGACGCGGCAGCGGTCACATCTTTTTCGACGATACGGCCGCCGGGGCCGGTGCCTTTGATGGTCGTTAGGTCGAGGTTCTTTTCCGCGGCGATCTTGCGTGCGAGCGGGGAGACTTTGACGCGCTGGCCGCTGGCGGGGGCGACGGATTCTTCTGGCTCCGGTTCTTCTTTGGGCTCGGGGGTTTTGGCGGCGGGTTTATTTGCCCCGGAGCTTTTGGCGGACGACACGTCCGCCTCTACAGGCTTCGCTTTCTTTTTGGCGGGGGCTGCGGCGGGCTCTTCCTCTTCGCCCATTTGCTCGTCGCCTTCTTCGATTTCTTTCGTTTCCGGCTCGTCGTCGTCGTCGGTTGTTTCGGTTTTCTCGCTTTTCTCGGCTTCTTCGCCTCCTCCGTTTTCCTCAGCCTCTTCCCCCTCTTCGCCGATGAAGGCGATCCGGTCGCCGACGTTTACTTTCCCGCCTTCCTCGACGTAGACCTTCTTCAGGACGCCGTCGTCGGTCGCTTCCCACTCCATCGTCGCCTTGTCGGTCTCGATCTCGGCCAGGACTTCGCCGGCCGTCACCTGGTCGCCGACTTTTTTCTTCCAACTGACGAGCGTTCCCTCGGTCATGGTGTCGCTCAGTTTCGGCATCTGAATTTCAGGCATAACAAAAAGTGGCGAGTGATGGGTGACGAAGAATTACCTAACAAATCTTTTTTACCGCGCGGACGATTTTTTCGACGCTCGGGAGGACGGCCTTCTCGAGCGCTTCGTTGTACGGCATCGGGACGTCTTCCTGGCTGACGCGCTGGATGGGGGCATCGAGCTCATCGAAAATTTCCTGCTGGATGCGGTAGGCAATCTCGGAGCCGACACCGCAAAAGGGGCGATCCTGCTCGGCGATGACGACGCGATGGGTTTTGCTGACGGATTGGAAAACGGCCGGCCAATCGAGCGGCTTGATCGAGCGCAGGTCGATGACTTCCGCGTTGATATTTTCCGTCAGCCAATTGTTCCGCGGCTTTCAAGGCCATCGGCACGGTCTGGGCATAGGAGATGATGGTGACGTCGCTGCCCTCGCGTTTGAATTCAGCCTCGCCTAACGGAATCAGAAGATCGACGTCTTCGTCTTCGACCTGGCCTTTATGGCTGTAGAAAAGTTCGCACTCGAGGACGAGGACGGGGTTGTTGTCGCGCACGGCGGTCTTGAGCAGGCCCTTCGCATCGCGTGGGGTGGCGGGAGTGCAAATCTTGAGGCCGGGGACGTTGGCGTAGAGACATTCGGTGGCGTGGGAGTGGGTCGCGCCGAGCTGATGTGCCGGTCCGTTAGGCCCGCGAAAGGTGATCGGGATGTTGAATTGACCGCCGGACATGGTGAGCATGTTGGGGGCGTTGTTCACGATTTGGTCGAAGGCGACGAACGAGAAGCTGAAGGTCATGAACTCGACGATCGGGCGCAGGCCGACCATGGCGGCGCCGATGCCGAGGCCGGCGAAGCCGTTTTCGCTGATCGGCGTGTCGATGATGCGCTCGGGGCCGAAACGATCGAGCAGCCCCTGGCTCACTTTGTAGGCGCCGTTGTATTCGGCCACTTCCTCGCCCATCAGGAAGACATTTGGGTCGCGCGCGATTTCCTCGGCGAGCGCTTCGTTGAGCGCCTGGCGATAGGTGATCTCTCTCACGCGTTTTCTCCGTTCTTCTCGCCGTTGCTCGAGGACGTGGCATCGGCTTCTTTGCGCGATTTACCCGGCTTGGCGGCACGACGCGCCGGTTTGGTAGCGCGGGCTTTGGCGGGGGCGAGGCGTCCGCCTCTACATCGCCTTCGGTGTCGTTGCTGGCGTAGGTGTATTTGTAGAGATCCTTGAGGGGCGGTTCGGCGCTTTTCTCGGCAAATTTCACGCTCGCCATGGCCTGGTCCTTGGCCTGTTTGTCGAGCTTATCAAACTGCTCGTTAGTCAATTTCCCCTCGCGGGTGAGCTGGGCGCGCATCCGGGTGATCGGATCTTCGAGCCGATATTTTTCCAGCTCTTCCTTGGTCCGATAACTGGCCGGATCGGACATGGAATGCCCGCGATAACGATAAGTGCGCGCCTCGACGAAGGCCGGATGCGGATCTTTCCGGATCGAAGCGATGATCTCGCCCAGTTTGTCGCGCACCTCGCGAAAATTCATTCCGTCGATGATCTCGCCCGGCATGTCGTAGCCTTCAGCTCGATCGACGATCTGCTCGAGCGAGGTGGAGCGTTTCACCGAGGTCCCCATCGCGAAGAAGTTGTTTTCGCAAATGAAGATGACCGGCAGCTTGAAGAGCCCGGCGAGGTTGAGCGCCTCGTGAAAGCCGCCCTGGTTGATCGCGCCATCGCCAAAGAAGCAGAGCGTGACCCGGTCTTCCTTGCGATATTTGGCCGCGAAAGCCATCCCGGTGGCGAGCGGGACGTGTGCGCCGACGATGGCGTGGCCGCCATACATGTGGTTGGCCTTGTCAAAATAATGCATCGAACCACCAAGGCCGCGGGAGCAGCCGGTCACTTTGCCGAAGAGCTCAGCCATGCAGGCGTCGGCGCTCGTGCCACGAGCGAGGGCGTGCGCGTGATCCCGGTAGGCGGTGATGAGGTAATCGTCCGGACGAGTGGCGGCGACGGCCCCGGCCACGACCGCTTCCTGCCCGATGTAAAGATGGCAGAAGCCGCCGATCTTCTGGGCCTGATATTGCTGGCTGGCCCGCTCCTCGAAACGACGGATGAGCAGCATGGTCGAGAGCATCTCGACCTCGTCGCGTTGCTCCGGTTGCGCCATCTCGATTAGTTAGGCAAGGGGCGGGCAGCGGCGGCCGGCAGGGCGGCTTCGCGACAGCCAAAGCTCATGCAGGCAACGAAGAGGAGCGTGAAGAGCAGGTCGCTCACGAGCGAGTTGCGGAAAAACATCCAGGTCGGCGTGGCGCCATACTGTGGCAGGCCGACGGTCAGCGACTGAATCAAGCCGGCGAAGTTCTTCACGTAGCCGGGATCGGTCAGCCAGGAAAAAGCATTGGTGATCGCGTAGAAAAGGGCCGAACCGGCGAGTGAGGCGGGCGCGACGGTTTTGAACGACGGCCGCCGGCTGATCGCGAGCCCAAGCAACCCGACCAGCGCGAAAGCAAAGTAGCGGCAGAAAATGAGCGGATCGAAGAGGGACGCCCCGTAGTAGAGGTCGAGGATGATGTCGGAAACGAGGAGAGCCGCGAACGGCACGGTGAACTTGTATTTCCGCGGGAAATAGATCGCGCTGCAAAGGGCAATCGCGGCCAAGGGGGCGAAATTCGAGAGCCAGGCACTGCCGCCACCCTGCACAATGATGGCGGTGGCGACGCGATAGACAACCGCGAGAATGACGAGAACAAGCGCAGGAATCATGGGTCAAAAATCAACGTTTCTGAGCGAGATGCAAAGCGCTTTCTTCGTCCTGCTCCGAATCGTCCAGGGTTTTCCGGAACCGGGATTTGGATTAGGAGCAGACGCCGGATTACGAGGCGGGAGAGGCCGAAGCTTTGGCCGCAGCCTTGGCCAGCCGGGCCTTGCGGCGATTGGCCACGTTCTTGTGAATGACCCCGCGTTTGGCTGCCTTGTCGAGTGCCGAGACAAGCGCACGCCTCTCCTCCGTCTTGCCGCCGGTCGCCTGGCGTTTGGTGAGCGAACGCAGATGAGTGACTACGCTGCGATTGCGCAGGGTGCGCCGAGGATTTTGACGGGCGCGTTTGGAGGCGGATTTGGAATTGGCCATGACTCAGAATTTGTGGACGGGCAGGCTCGCGGACAACCCAAACCTTGTCAAGGAGTGGTGCTCTTCGGCCGCCGGGCGCGGTCGATTCGAGGGCGCGAGCTCCTTGATGGCCGGGGTCGGCGGCCCCATCTACAGTGCTCGAGATGGAACTTTTTTGGTGGGCTGCGACCCTTTTCCTGATGGCGATCGGCCTTATCGGGACGGTCCTGCCGATTTTCCCAGGCACGCTCATCATTCTCGGGGCGGCAATCCTCCACCGCATCATGCTGGGCGCCGAAAAGGGTCTCGGCTGGGGCGGCATCGCATTGCTGGTCCTTCTGACCCTTGCCTCTTATGGGATCGACTTCGCTGGCAGCTGGTTTGGAGCGCGACGTTTCGGGGCAACTCGCTGGGGGACCCTGGGCGCGGTCGCGGGGGCGATCGTGGGGATCTTCTTCGGATTACCCGGCCTCTTGCTTGGGCCTGTAATTGGCGCCCTTACCGGCGAACTTATCGCCGGCATGAAGCTGGCCGATGCGGGACGCGCGGGCTGGGGTGCACTCCTCGGCAATCTGACCGGGATGCTGGGAAAACTCCTTATCGCGCTTGCAATGGTGAGCTGGTTTCTGCTCGCGACGCCCGCGCCCTTTTGAGCGTCTTAACGTCGGATCGGCGAATCGACCTTCGCGTAAACGCCGATCAACGGACGTCGCGATGGAGTCGCGGCCCGGAAGTCACTGACGAACCCGCGCGCGGTGCGAATTTCGACATGGCCAGCCGCGCGGCCGGAGCCGTAGACCAGCACCGAGCCGATCGGCGCCTGATACGGATCGCGCACCGCCAGGCGGGTAAAGCCGTAACGTTTGACCAGCTCGTCACCAGCCTGTCGGGCCAGGGCAGTCTGCGGATACGAATTCACCGCACCCGAAGCGACCAGCGCTTGCTTCACATAACGCCAGCAACGGGATTTCGAATGAGCGTTGGCTCGTTCCTCAGCAATAGTGGCAGCCCGCGTCAGCCTCGGATCGAGATGCGGCAGGTTTTTCAACTTGCCGCTGTAATGGGTGATCACTTCGGTCGACTGCACCTTGCCTTTGGCATCGACATAGACAAAACGCGTCTCCGAATTGGAAAGGCCGGCCGCCTGAGCGTTCGAGAGGGCGAGTAAGCCGCAAATTGAAAAAATGAGAATGGGAAATCGAAGCACGAGCGACTTTGTATGAAGGCAATTCCCACGCCATGCAACCAAAAATTGCCCAAAGTCCGTTATTTCTCGCTTTTTGTCTGTGCTGAATTGCGCCATAAGCTTGGCGACTACGGGCGCTTTCGCGGCGCTCGAGGGAACGACGCCCTACAGTGACGTTTGGGCGACGGGCGACAACGGTGGCACGCTCGGCTCCTTTTTGCCCTGGGGCTTGACGAATAATGGCGGTGGCGGGTTCGCCGGCTATTTTATTGGCGACTCCACGATCGGGTCGGGCGATCTCAACACAGGCGGCGTGTCGTTCGGCCTTTTTGCGAATCCGACTGGCGTCTTTGCCGACGCTAATCACAATTTCGTTGCCCCGCTCCTCCTCGGCCAGACGTTTTCGCTGAACGTCGGGGTCGATTTCAGGAACGGAAACAAGGGTTTCTCGCTGTTCCAGGGAGCGACAGAGATTTCAATTTCAACGTTGGTGGCCACGATTACGAAATCAACGGGGTTAGCCCGGGCTTGGGCTTCATTCCCGACGCCGTTTTCAGTCTTTCCTTCACGCAATCGTCGTTAACGGACGGGACCTATCTGGTTTCGATCGGGGCCAACCAGTTTTCGGATAGCTGCACTGGTGTACCCTCGGGGTTTCAGCCCTACAATTCGCACACCGATGGTGGCGACCCGGCCAATAATCTTTACTTCAACAACCTCGCGATCGTCCCCGAACCGTCGAGCTTGACCCTGCTGGTGGACCACCGCTCCTCGGCGCGTGGTGGTTCTTTCTTCGCCGCCGAAGGAACTCTTAACCGATTACTCGTCCGGTCACTTCGCCGAAGCCGACCCGATAGCCGTCGCCCTCGCTCCAGCCGCTGATCGTGAGGCGATCGCCGTCCTCGAGCCATTTGCGCGTCTCACCGCTCGGCAACTGAAGCGGATTGGCCCCGCGCCAGGTCAATTCAAGCATGCTGCCGCGGCCTTCCTCCTCCGGGCCGCTGATCGTGCCGCTGGCCAGCAGGTCGCCCGGTTGCAGATTGCAGCCGCCAACGGTGTGATGGGCCAGCTGTTGCGCGATGCTCCAATAGAGGTTCTGGAAATTGCTCCGCGTGATGGTGAGCGGCGCTTCCATTCGCGCCGTCTGCAAAGTCGCCTCGAGCCGAATATCGAAAGTGCAATCGTTAGGGGCGCGCAGGTAGTCCAGCGGCGGCGGATCCTGCGCCGGGAGCGATTTTCGGAAAGGCTCGAGTGCCTCAAGAGTCACGATCCAAGGCGAGATGCTGGTGCAAAAATTCTTGGCCAGGAAAGGACCAAGTGGCTGGTATTCCCAGGTCTGGATATCGCGCGCGCTCCAGTCGTTCATCAAAACCAGACCGAAAATATGGTCAGCGGCCTGTGCGATCGGGACCGGCTCACCGAGCTTGTTAGGCGGGCCGACGAAGAAGGCTGTCTCCAGTTCAAAATCGAGCGCGCGACTGGCGCTATAAATCGGCGCGTCCGCGTCCGGCGGCTTGATCTGGCCATGCGGACGGCGCACCTCGGCGCCGCTCGGCACGATCGAACTGGCCCGCCCGTGATAGGCGATGGGGAGCCACTTCCAATTCGGCATGAGCGCGTTTTCCGGACCGCGAAACATCGTCCCGACATTGAAAGCATGATGATAAGAGGAATAGAAATCGGTGTAATCGCCGATCCGCGCCGGCAGCAGCATTCTCACCTCGGCCTGCTGATGAAAGGCCCGTGCCCGCAGCGCCTTGTCGTCGCGCAGCGTGCCGGTCTCGGCGGAAAGAAGATGCTGCAGGATTTCACGCGTCTGGCGCCAGACCGGCCGTCCGAGAGAGAGGAAATCGTTCAGCGAATCGCCTGCAAAAATCGGGCGTCCGCCGAAATTGAGGGCGCGAAAATAACCGCCTTCTTCCAGGACCGCGAGATCGAGCACGAGATCGCCCAGCGCGACCCCGGCGCGCGGCTTCCCGTCGTTAGGCTGAAAGATTCCGTAGGGCAGATTCTGCAGGGAAAAATGCGATTCGGGCGCGATTTCGACAAAAGATAGGAGTGAAGTAGCCATGCAAAACCGCTCCTAAATCGCAACGGCGGCGACCGGCTCAAACAGCCCAAGCGCGCGAAGATCCTCGCGTGGTTCATCAAAACTACAGCTGCCTAACGACGTCACCAGTTGCCGCCGTGCCTTGATTTTTGCGGTGCTGATTTTCCATTCGCGCCAGCGAAACTCATCCGCCTCGAAAAGGAAAGAATCCGGATTCTCGTCGGCCAGCATCTCCTGCGTTTGCTTTTCGCTCCAGCGATACTCAGCCGCCAGCACGCCCGCCCCCAGGACATTGAGAAAGCCGTGCATCTTCGTTCCCACGCTCTCGTGAAAAAGTCGCACCGGATGGTGCAGGCCGGCCGTAAACTTAATCGGCACGCGATGCCGCACCGCCGCCACCAGCGCCTTGGCAATTTGTGCGCGAGTCGGAAAGGCCTCCGGCGTCACGCCGCCCGTCCGCAGCTTAAATCCCGCCCCACTCCCGGCCAGCGCCTTGATCGCGGCCCCGGCATCCTTGGCCGGAGCCTCCCAGAAGACGCGCAAAGTCCGATCGCCCAGGATGGCCCGGGCCGCGCCTAACGAGTCGGCCACCGGGCCGGCTGGCAAGGGCATCTCAAACTGTTCAATCGCCACCGCCCCTTTGCCCGCCGCCGCAAATTCTTTGATTGCCTCCGCGGCCGTTTCCAAGGCAAGACGAAATTCAGCGGCTTTCTCCGTCTTCGGTCCGAGCGCAGAAATCTGCAAAGGGTGCTCGCGATCAAACTGGCTCAGCTGGACGCGAGCCTCGGCAAACTTATCGATCGGCAGAATAAACGCGCCGAGCATCCAGCGATCCGCCAGGCGCAGGTAGGCGGCCTGATTTTGTAAAGCCGGCTCCAACGTCAGCTCGGCTGGCGGGAAAAGACCCGCGTAGTCGATCGCGTGTTCGAGAAGTGCGCATAAGGAAGCAACCGGCATGGGAGAGAACTGAACGGCGCAATCAGCGCACTCGTCAACCGAGGGTTTTCGGCGGCTCATTGCCGAGGAGTCGGCGGCGGCTCGGTTAAAGTTCCTCTTTTTGCAAATCGCAGACTCCCGTCAGACCCAATTGCCGGCCAAGGGCGCGTGAAATCCGCCTGACAGCCGATTCAGCGAGAGGTGGAAATTGAAATCGGGAAAAAGTCTCCGTCTAAGGCGGGAGCCGCCGGGACGGAGGAAAACACAGTCGTCACGCCGCGGCTGCGTGTGCATGAGCTGCTGCACCGGCCCTTCGATGTGCGCTCTTTCGCCCTGACCGGGCTCTTCCTTCTCGCTATTTTTTACACCATCTATTTTGTTCGCTCGCTCCTCCTCCCGGTCGTGCTCGCGCTCCTCCTCAGTTATCTGCTGCGCCCAATTGTGCGCAGTATTGCCAAGGCCAAGATTCCTCCCCTGATCGGAGCCGCGCTGCTCCTTTTCTCACTCGCCGGGTCGATTGGTTACGGCGTTTCCTTTCTCGCCGCTCCCGCCGCCGGCTGGCTGGAAAAAGCGCCTTACAGTCTGCACGAGTTGCAGCAGAAGCTCATGCCCTTCAAGCGACCGATGGAAAAAGTCGCGCAAGCCAGCGGCGCGATCGAAAACCTGACCGCGACCGATAACAAAGAATCCAAAACAGCCACGGTGGAAGTGAAAGAGCATTCGCTGACCAACCGGCTGATGGTGCAAACACCGGAGCTGGTGGTGAGCGCCCTCACCGTCCTCATCCTGCTCTACTTCCTCCTCGCCTACGACGGCGTTTTCCTTGCCAAGCTGATTAAACTCATGCCGACGCTCTCGGATAAGAAGCGTGCGGTCTCGATTGCGCACGAGATCGAGGCTCAGGTCTCGCGTTACCTCTTCACTGTGACTCTGATCAATTGCTGTCTCGGGATCGCGGTCGGGACAGCCGTTGGCCTGATGGGCCTGCCCAATCCGCTCATGTGGGGTGCGATGGTCGCGCTCCTGAATTTTGTCCCTTATCTTGGCGCTCTCACCGGCATCATTTGCATGACCTTGGGAGCGGTTCTGAGCTTTGACAGTATCGGTTACGCGCTGCTTTTTCCGCTGGCATACTTCGTCCTCGCCACTTTGGAGGGGAATTTCATCACCCCTTTTGTGATGGGACGTTCCCTCACCCTCAACCCGGTATCGTCCTGCTCTCGCTCACTTTCTGGGGCTGGATGTGGGGAATCACCGGCATTATTCTCGCCGTCCCGATCCTGGCTGCCTTTAAGATTTTCTGCAGCCATATCGAACCGATGGAGCCGCTGGCGGAATTCATCAGCTGAGCCTGCAAGAGTCCATCGCCGATTCGTTAGGCAAAAGCCAATCCGACTAAAGCGAGTTCGTGCCGGTGCCCGGGGGCGCGTTTCGTGGCCGCAACCTCCTCCCGAAATGAGAATCGAATTGCCGAGCCATCGACGATATGGAAACTCTTGCACCGCCATGGCTGACCAAGAAACACTACCCTACTCGCGCACCAACCCCTTTCCGGCCAGGATGCTGGTCAATCGACGACTGAATGCAGCCGACTCGGAAAAGAACACCCGTCACTTCGAGCTTTCTCTGGCCGGTTCCGGTTTGACTTACGAGGTTGGGGAATCGGTCGCCGTTTATCCGAGCAACTGTCCCGACCTGGTCGACGAAATCCTGGAATCTCTCTGCTCCAAGGGCGATGAAACAGTGACCAACCATCGCGGGACCGAGACCACTTTTCGCGAGGCGCTGCTGCGCGATTACAACATCACCCAGCCGGCCCCGAAGATTCTGCGCGCCATCGCGGAGCGCGCCTCCGCCGCGCCACTCCTCAATGAGCTGCTCGATCCCGAGCGCAAACAGGATCTGGATACCTACCTGTGGGGAATGGAAGTCATCGATTTTTTGCTGGAGCACCCATCCGCGAAATTCGAGCCGGCTGAATTCGTTAGTCTGCTCTCCAAATTGCAGCCGCGCCTTTACTCCGTCGCTTCCAGTCTGAAGGCTTTTCCGGAGGCGGTCCATTTCATCATCGACGTCGTTACTTACGAAAGTCACGGCCGCAATCGCAAAGGCGTCTGCTCAACCTTTCTCTCCGATCGCTCCTCCGATTCGCCCGTGCCGGTCTTCCCCAGCAAATCGAAATTCCATCTGCCAGAGGACGGCGATGTCCCGCTCCTCATGGTCGGACCGGGCACCGGAGTGGCACCCTTCCGCGCTTTTCTACAGGAACGGCAGGCGACCGGCGCGCGCGGCAAGACGTGGCTCTTCTTTGGCGCGCAGCGCGAAAAAAGCGACTTTTACTACCGCAATGAATTTGAGAAATTCCTCGCCGACGGCGTCCTGACCCGGCTCGACACTGCTTTCTCCCGCGACCAGGCGCACAAAATCTACGTGCAGGATCGAATGATGGGCGCCTCCGGCGATGTCTGGAAATGGCTCGAAGAGGGCGCCTACTTTTACGTCTGCGGCGATGCCAAACGCATGGCCAAGGACGTCGACGCCAGCCTCCGCCAGATCGCGCGCCAGCAAGGCGGCCTCAGCGCCGAGGAAGCGAACGAATACGTCGAAAAGCTGAAGAACGAGAAACGTTACCGGCGCGACGTGTATTGAGCGGCGCGCAGGACGGCGAGCAGGCAGAGCAAGGCACTAACGATCGCAATACCGCCGCCCCAAAGCAGCCACCAGGGGAGGAAGGTGATCGTTAGGCGCCCCTCCGTCCCGGGCGGCAGGCGAATGATCGGGATCCAGCCTCGATAGGATTCGACCGGCAGAATTTGGCTTCCGACTCGAGCTCGATAGCCATTGAGAAATGGCCGTGAGACGAGGAGCAGCGCGGACCCTTCGTTTTTTGGGACACTGACCTCCGCCCTCAGCTCCAGACGCGAGTCCTGACTCAGGGCAACGGTGGCTGCGCCAAATTTTTCGTGAGGCAAAGAATCGAGTGAGGCCACCGCGCGAATCGCCGGCGTGGGGAGGCCGCGACGATGATAGACCCGCCCTTCGCGCGATTCGTGAACGAGGGCCCAGAGATTTGCCGGTGGCGCAGGCGTTGTCGACTCCCGTGCAATCACGATCCCATCAATTCCCAGCGTCTCGAGCCAACCCCCCGGGCCGGCTTGCCAGCCGAGTAAATAATCCGCCATTGCCGGGTCGATTTCCCCGTGGGTGTAGAAGCCAAGGTCGCGTCCCACCCCCGCGCCCCGAATCGGGCTGTAGCCGTTGACAAAACGCAGTCCCGCCCACATCGAAGTGCTGCCCGGGCGTGTCACCAATCCAATTGGTCCCGGATGATTCTCGATTCGGTAGGCATTTTCCGGCTCGGGATAAATGCCCAGGTAGAGGCGCTTTGGATCGAGTGGCTCAGAGTTCGTTAGGCCGGGCGGGAAGTTATAGCGCGGCACTCCGGTATTGGTCGGCAGGATAAAATAGGTGGCGAGGAGCGAGCCAAAGACGACGAAGGTTAACAACCAACTCGCGCGAGGGCCGACTCGAAATTGAACGATCGCCTCGGCCGCAGCCAGACCGAGGATCAGATGCAGCAACGGCAGCCAGCGGAAACTCCAGCGAAAGACATTGGCGCTCGGCAGCATCGCGATAAGGAAAACCAGGACGAGCAAACCCAGCTCCCATTTCGCCGCCCTAACGAATCGACCCCGGCTAAAAATGAGGGCCGCGAGGAGGGCCAGCGGCGGAACGGTGCCGCAGGCCAGCTCCGTCGCCGGACGACGAACGGCGCGGGTGGCAAAATCGATCCAGACCGCGTTCCATCCCGGGACGAAAAATCCGGGGAGCGCGGCGGGGGGCAGGAGCCATTGCCAGTGGGAGTTAGAATTAGCCTGGGTGACGCGGGCCGAACCGTGCACATAATCGAAAAGCGCCAGCCAGGCTGGCGCGGAGAGGCCAAAGCCGAGCGTCAATCCCAGTAGCAGCGGCCAAACCGAAGAAAGCGCCCGGGTTTGTCCCAGAGATCTTGCGGTCAGCCAGGCCGCGAGCAGGAACAGCATCAGAACCGTGTAGGGAAATCCGCCGGTCACGAGCAGATAAACGAAAGGCGCTGGCCAAAGGAATCGCCACGATGAGCGCTTAGGATCGAGCGCTCGTTCCATTCCCCACCACGTCCAGGGCAACCAGGCGAAGGCGCCGAGCGCCCCAAACCAATCAGTCGCGCCCCAGCAGATGATCCAGCCGTTCAACGCGCCGACCAACGCGACCATTGTTGCCAACGGCGTCGGCAGATTGCGCTCGCGAGCGAGGAGAAAGCAGCCGGCGCCGAGCACAAACAGGTGCGCCAGGGAGAGCGCGGCGGCTTGTTGGGCATAGGCGAGGGGCAGCTTCCAGATCAGGACGACGGCTGCGTTAACGAAAACTGAAAACGTCCCGTACTGAAATTCGCCGGCGAGATTGTTACAGACCCATGAATAAGGGCTGAGCAACGGCAGGTGGCCTTCCGACCAACTCCGGGCCACGTCCGCGAAAACTGGGAGGATGGAAATCTGGTAGTCGTCGTTCCAGAAAACGTTTGGGTTATGCCAGAGGAGAAGCCCGCAGAAGAAGAGGACGAGCGTGCCGGCACCGACCGCGCCCCACCAATCGTCGCGATCTGAAGCCTGCCCGGACGCGCTCAAAAGTCGCTTAAAGAACGACCGGACGTCCCTCGGTCATGACCAGCACCTTTTCCTCTACACCATGGGCTCGGGCACTCGAGAGCAAACGCTCGGGCGGCTCGTGCAGTGGCTCATAGCCTAGGCGAAAAGTCCCATAGTGCATCGGCACCAATTTCCTGGCCTGCAGCTCGAGAAAGGCGCGGACGGCTTCTTCCGGATTCATGTGCACTTCGCGCTTGCTCGGCGCGTCGTAGGCGCCGATCGGCAGGAGCGCAATCTCGATCGGGAAACGCGCTCCGATTTCCGTGAACCCGTTGAAGTAGGCAGTATCGCCACAGTGGAAAATCGAGCGCTCGCTCGCCTCGATGACGAAGCCGCCAAAGCCCCGATGCTGATCAGCCAACAAACGCGCACCCCAATGATGACACGGTGTCAGTGAAATTTTCAGCGGGCCGGTTTCCACCTGTTCCCAGTGCTCGAGCTCGTGCACGATATTGAAACCGAGATCGTGGACCAGATTGCCGACCCCAGTCGGCACCACGATTGGTTGATCCGCCGCCACCCGGCGCAGGCTGCGCCGGTCGAGATGGTCGAAATGCGCGTGCGTAACCAGAACGAGATCGATAGAGGGCAAATGATCGATATGAAAGCCCGGGCGTTTGAGTCGTTTGATGACGCTTAACCACATCGACCAGTTGGGATCGATCAGCACATTCATGCCCGCCACCTGAATGAGAAAGGAAGCGTGCCCGATCCAGGTGATGCCGATTTCATTGGGCCCGACTTTAGGGAAAAGGGGCGTTGCACGATCCCCGGAGCGCTTGGTAAAAAGCGACGGAATTAACACCTCGGTGAGGAAATTGCGCTTATGCCAATCCAGGCCCGGCTTCAATCCGACCCGTTTCGGAGAGTTGGGCTTGCCTGCGCCGTTCTTCGAAGCGGACCGCACGACTTGGGTGCGCTTTTTCCGCGAAAAAGGTGTCGGCACAGTCGGCCAACGATATAAACTAACACGAGTGAAGCAATCGATTTGCGGCACGGCTCCCGCCTGGGTTCAGGCACGGAATCAGGAGCCGCTTGCCTAACCAAGCGCCGAGTAAGAAATGAGCTTCGCAGTTCCCCTCCGCCAGCCTCTGACCGGTCTCGCTCTCGCCGCCATCACCGGCCTTCTGCTCGCCGAATTCGTCCGAATCCCGGGGGCTTTCCTTGGCCCTGGCCTTCTTCTCGGCGCCCTCCTCGGCCTGCTCCGACCGGCCGCCGGCCTGAGTCATCTCCTCGTCGCGGCGGCCTTCTTTTCCCTGCACCAAGGGCAGCTGACCGATTCTCCTGGCCGGAGGTTAGGCGAGCGAATCGGCGATCGGCCTCGTCCCGTGCTCGTCACCGGCAGGGTGATCAGCGAACCGAAAATCTCGCCTAACGAGTTCATGACCTTTCTTCTCCGACTCGATTCGATCGCCCTCGCCGGTCAGCCCGAGCCCAGCCAGGCGACGGTCCGAGTACGCTGGAAGGGCAATCCGAAACTGGGCGATGAAATTCGCCTGCGCGGGCTGGCCGAGCCGATTCCGCCGGCCCGCAATCCGGGCGCGTTCGACCTGCGCGCTTATCTGGCCCGGCAGGACGTTTTCCACAGCATCTTCGCGCGTTATCCGGAAGATGGAACGATTCTGCGCGCCGATGCCGACTTGCTCACGCGGGCCGCCTCCCGCTCGCGCGAATGGATGCGCGCGACTTTGAGCCGCGGACTGGAGGATTCCCCAGCGGTGGTGGCATTGATCAACGGCATGGCCTTGGGATTGCGGCACGAAACGCCTAACGATATTGAGGAACCATTTCAACAGACCGGCACGCTGCATCTCTTTGCGGTCGCCGGTCTGCATGTCGGCATCATCGCGCAGCTTCTTTGGATTCTGGCTGCCCTCGTTAGGCTACCGCGAGTGGCGGCGGCCATCCTGATCATCCCCTGCCTATTCTTCTACTCGGCCATCACCGGTTTCCATGTTTCGAGCGTGCGCGCCGCGACGATGGCGGCGGTCCTGCTGGGTGGAATTTTCTTTCAGCGCCCCGTTCTGGCCCTAAACAGCCTGGCCGGGGCGGCGCTTCTTATTTTGCTCTTCGATCCGAACCAGCTTTTCACCTCCGGTTTTCAGCTTTCCTTCGCGGTGGTCGGGGCGATTCTCATCGGCCAGGACCTTATTTTCCAAGCGCTGCTCCGGCCCGCCGAACCTGACCCTTTTCTGCCGCGCATTTTGATCAGCCATTCGCGGCGATTCCTGATGCGGATCTATCGCTGGCTGGCCGGCGGTATTTCCGTCTCCGCCGCGGCCTGGGCTGGCTCGCTCCTCTTCATCATCTGGTACTTCTATCTGATCACACCCATCTCCCTGCTCGCAAATTTGACGGTGGTTCCGATTGCCTTCTGCGTCCTGGCCGTCGGATTGCTGTCGCTCATCACTGCGCCTTTCTCTCCAGCGCTTTCGCTCGTGTTCAACAACGCCAATTGGAGCCTCTCGCAGCTAATTCTTTGGCTGGTGCAACTCTTCGCTCAATTGCCCACCGGCCACGCCTACGTGGAGCGTCCCCACTGGCCAACCGGAGCTCGCACTGAAATCACTATTCTCGACGCCGGCGCCGGCGCAGCTCTCCACCTGCGTACGGGCGGCCACGATTGGCTCTTTGACGCAGGCGGCGGGCGCGATTTCGAGAGATTCCTGCGGGATTATCTTCATTCGCGCGGAATTGACCGTCTCGACGGCCTCGTCCTCAGTCACGGCGATGCGCTGCACATTGGCGGCGCGATCCCGCTCCTGAATGAATTTCGGCCCGGGCGCCTGATCGATAACGGAGCTCCGGACCGCTCCAGTGTGCATCGTGCCATTGTCGTTAGGCACAGCGAACGAGAGAACGTCGCCCGCGGTTCGGAGTTTGCGCTCTCCCAGCGCGTGACGGCGCGCGTTCTTTATCCGCCCTCCGGCGTGCCGGCAAAGGCGGCTGACGATCAAGCGCTGGTCGTGCAGTTGGTGATCGAGAAAAAATTCCGGGTCCTGCTGGTTTCGGATAGCGGTCTGGCCACGGAAGAAGAGTTGTTGAAACAGCCTGATGAGCTGCGCAGCGATATCCTGATCAAAGGCCAACATTCCTCAGGCGAATCGGGCTCGCCGGCGTTTCTCGCCACAGTGCAGCCCAAACTCGTCATCGCCACTTCCGTCGATTTCCCGGCCCGGGAAAGAATCCCTGACGATTGCGCGGCGCGCGTCCGTGCCGCCGGGATTCGGTTATTTCGTCAGGACGAAACCGGCGCGGTGAAACTGGAATTCTTTCGCGATCATTGGCGAGCGGCGGGTTTCGTCGATCACGCGAGCTTCCGCAGTTCGAGCCGATAAATCGGCGCCCCTTCCCTGACGAAATGTTTTTCGAAGGTCGTGATCGGAAAGGTTTCGCCTTCCGGCGGGGTCATTTCCATGAAACCCGAATCCGAAATCAATTCGCGAATCGAGGCGAAATAATTCTCTTGGTCGGTCGCGATGCGAAAGCGGCCGTCCGGGACGAGCAAACCGTAAACCGAAGCGAGGAACTCCGGCGTCACGATGCGGCGGCGGCGATGTTTTTTCTTCGGCCAGGGATCGGGAAAGAGAAGGTGCACAGTGTCGACCGAGCCGGGTGGAAGCAGATACTGGATGGCGTAGGCGCTCTCCACCCGCAAAACGCGGACATTACGCAGACCAAGTCGCGCCGCTTTTTTGCTCGCCCGGAGGACGCGGCCGCCGAGTTTCTCGATCCCGAGGAAGTTCCGCTCCGGGAACCGTTCCGCCTGCGCGGCGATGAAGCCGCCATCACCACAGCCGAGGTCGACTTCCAGCGGCCCCGAATTCGAAAAGACCTGAGCGAGATCGAGCGGCGCGAAATAATCCTTTGGGATCAGTTCAATCTCCGGGTGGGGAACCGTTTGGCTTTGGTCTTCTTCGATCATCTGGCGGGAAAGCGTGACATTTGCCGGTGGAATAATTGGAGCTTCAGAGCAGTCTCACAAGCAATATGCACAGATTTTTTCTTCTCCTCGCACTTTGCGGCCTGGCCCTCACCGCCCAGGCCGAGACCAAAACCGCCAACTTCGCCGGCGGCTGCTTCTGGTGCATGCAGGACCCCTTCGACCAGGTCAAAGGGGTAACTAAAACGGTCGTCGGCTACACTGGCGGCAGCAAGGAAGACGCCAATTACACGGCCGTCTCCGCGCACCGGACACAGCATCGAGAAGCGATCGAGGTCACCTACGATCCCGCCCAGGTCTCTTACGATCAGCTGCTCGATGTCTTCTGGCATAACATCAATCCGACCCAGGCCGACGGGCAGTTCCACGATATCGGCCTCTCCTATCAGGCCGCGATCTACTATGGCAATGAAGAGGAGAAAAAAATCGCGGAGGCTTCCAGGGAGAAGCTGGGCAAGTCTGGCCGGTTCGATAAGCCGATCGTGACAGAAATCCTGCCGGTCAAACCATTTTACCCGGCGGAAGATTACCACCAGAAGTACTACCAGAAGAACCCGGCCGCCTATGAGGCATATCACGTCGGTTCCGGCCGGGTCGGTTACCTGGCCAGGATCTGGGAAAAACCGTAGCAGCCGATTTGGCCTAACGAGGGCGCTTTTCGGCCGACACGATGCGGCCCGACATTGCATCAACCAGGATCATGGTCGGGTGCGAACCCTGTGCTATTTCGATCGACCAGACCAGTTTGCCTTCGACCGCTTCCAGCTTGGCGGAGGTGACGCGCGCGTGCTCATGACCCTTCAAGGCAATGTGCTCGGCTTCGTTCTTGGTGATTTTGGCATTCCCCTCCGGATCCAGCGGGCTGGCGTAGAGCATTGACCAGCCGAGAAACAAAACAATAGCCCCGAGACAAAACCGCTTCATTCCGCCAGCAGAGACTTTCGCGGCGCATCTTTCAAGCAAAACCGCATCCAGCTCGGGCTCACACCGATCGTTAGGCAGACGCGCTCCCGTCGCAAAAGAGGATCCGAAAATTCGCTCCGCTCAGGGAGGGCAAGGCTGAAAGCCAGTCCGCTCCCTAGAATTTGTAAAGATCTGCCTTGTGCGGCTCCACGAACTCCGCCTGTGCGACGGTCAACGGCTCGTTCAAGACCTTCGACAAGCCCGTCGCCAAGGCGACCGCGATCACCTTAGGATCACGGGTGTAGCCCGGGATTGGGAACGACCCGCCGTTCCGATCGTAGCCGTAAATGTTGCCATCAGTCTCCCAGACGCAATAGGCGTGACCGGCCGGATGATCCTTGTAACGGACGAGGAGAATCTTGGCCCAGAAATTTGGTTCCAGGCTGTGCTGGGTTTCGACCACAGCGAGGTAGTTGCAGGCTGAAATGACACACCCGTTGAGGGTGACGAGATCGTTTTCACCGGGGATAAGAACAACCTTGCGCGCCTGGCAGGCTCCGAGGCTCAAGACGGCCAGGAGCGCCAGAAAAGTCCCGGAGCGAAAGAGATGGGCGATGAAGTTCATTGGTCTGAAATCTGTAGTGGTTATAGCACTTCGGCTGCGCACTTGGGAAGTGCTACTTTCCGCCGCTCGAGCCCATCGCCCCTAACGAATGGCGCCCACCGAGTTCAGCGGGTTCACATTATGCCGCCGCCGCGCCGATTTTTGCACGCCTATTTATTTGCAGATTTAAGCCGCTGCGCCGTTTGGATCGTCCCTGCCGGCGGACCGGAATGATAACGATGGCAAATCAAACACGCGTCGCCGGCCACCTTGGTTTGGTGACACTGGACACAAAGGGTCTTTGAGAGCGGCGCGAAATTGCTCGCGAAGAGGGCTGGGTTGCGATTGGCGTCCGCCCCGGCCTGTCCGGAAAAGTATTTCGCATATTCCGCCTTGGGACTGAGCTCATGGCAGGCCTGGCAACCCGCATCGCCGACCAGGCTGAGATGTGCCGCGTGGCTGAAGGTGGTGAATGATTTCCCCTTCGGCTCCGACTCGACCGGTTCCCAGCGCAGCAATGTTGCCCCGCCATGTTGAGTCAGAGTATGGCACTTCATGCAAAGCCCGGGGTTTTGCGGATCAGCCAGTTTCTGCAACGCCGCGTGTGCGAGCGGGACGTCGGGCTGGCCGTCGAGTCGCGCAACCGTCGTCAACCATGCCACCAGGAAGGGATCAGCGTGGCCATTCGGCCGATAGAAAAGGGTAAAACCATCCTGGGGCCGGTACCAGCCGCCGGCCGCTACCCATTCCTCGGCCCGCATCGGTTCGATCGCGACGGTGGGCGCGGGCGTGGCGGTCTCTTCTGGAATTGGGCCCCCTGCTCCGCTCAAATGATCGCCACCGGTGAGGTCGTCGTCCGCGGCGGGAGTCGGCGAAGCCCCGGCCAGATCTTCGTTTCCTCCTTCCAGCAAATCACCCTCGCCCGCGGCATTCGCAGGCGTCGTCTCGTGCACCAGGTCATCGCCACCGAGGAGCGAATCGTCGCCATGGGCGGATGGCTTCTCGTTAGGCGAGGGGGGCGGCGTGGACTTGGGCTGGGCCGCTTCGGGCAGGGGCGGGTCGACGCCTTTTTGATGGTTGGCCACTTCCGTGAGCAGATTTGGCATCCACTCCCGCTGGGCCGCGAGCAGCGTGGCACGCGGCACTTCCAGACCCGCCGTCGCCACCTGCGCTCCCACCTCCTTCACCAAATAGGATTGCCCTTCGACCGCGAGATGGAAGAGCAGCGTCTTCACGCCCCATGCGAATTCGCCCGCGGCCGCCAGTTGCGCTGGCGTCGCCCTGCTCAGATCCAGCAGATCAGCTTCGCCTAACTTTTCCCGGACGGCGCGCATCCTGGGTTGACGATCGAGCAGCAACTCCATGAATGGCGTCAGTTTGGCGTCGGCAAATTTCGGCCATTCGCCGATGCTGATGCCCTTCGCGGCCAGGGTTTCGGCATCGATTCCTGGCACGGAAAAGAAGGCCACGCCCTTCACCGTCATCCCTTCTCCCTGAATCTGGGCGGCGTGGCAGCCGGCACAGGTTTGCGCGAAATTTTTGATCTGCATGAAACGCCCCCCCGGCCCGGCCTCGTGACAATCGGAACAGGACTTGGGCGCCTGGTTCTTTCGCTCGCCAAAGTGCTGGCGCAAATGGCTCGCGTGATCGAAGAAAATCCGGGTGCGGGCGCGATAGGGATAGCTGCCAAAATCGGGATGCCCTTTGGCCAAGCTGGCAAACTGCAGCGCATGGCAACTCTGGCACTGCGCGTCGGAAAGCTGCTTGAGATCGAACTGACGGCCGTGGTGTTCCTGGTGACAGGTCAGACAGGCGAGCTGCCCCTGGTCGGCCCGGATCGGATTGAGCGCGTGGCTGGCCCGGAGAAGGAGCGGCTCGCGCGCCGAGTCGTTAGGCCGAGCGGCTGCTTTTCTTTGCCGGGCGATCAAACCCGCCGGGGTCATCCCGTGCGGATCGAGCGGGTGATCGCCCAGAGCATGGCACTTGAGGCAGAGGGCGCTATCGGCCTGGCGGCGTTGATTCAGGCTGGCCAGAGCAAGCAGAGGTGAAAGATGGTTGGCATCGACCGCATGGCAGTCGCTGCACTTGGCCGCCGAGGTGGCATGCGCGTTCGTCAGGGGCCCTGGATTCGTCCAGCCCAGGCGAAACCCGCTCCAGAACAGAATGAGCATTGCGCCGATCGTTAGGGCAACGATCTGCCAGACAAGTGTGCCGCGTGCCCGACGAATGGAAGGCACCGGCTGGCAGGGCGGAATGGGATGCGAGCAGGCGCCCTTCGGGAGCGGTCCTTCGCTGCACTTGCCGCCGCTGGCTTCGGTTCGCATGCAAAGCCAGCGATCGCCTTTTCGGCCCGGGAGACATTCGCCGGTGTGCCGGCAATTTCCTTTCGCATCCGGGCCCAGGGGGCAAGCCCGACCGTCGGCCGCGTGGCCGCAAACCCAATCCTGATTCGGACGGTCGTAGCGGTTCCGCTTAAAGCGCAGCGGATCGAGCGGATTCTGCATTCACCACCTCCCCGCGTAGAGCGTCGCGACGACTCCATGGGCGAGGCCGAGCAAGATCAGGCTGTAGGTAAAAGGAATGTGCACAAAGAGCCAGAATTTGAGCAGCCGTTGCGCAGCGTATTGGTAATCGAGATTTCGCTTCGTCTCGATCCAGTTACGGATCTGGCTGGCGATCACCTTTTCCTGCTCGTTCAGATAGCGATCGAGGGCCGCGGTCTCGGCGTAAAGCGCGTGCCATTTGCGGCCGGCCCGAACCAAGCCGGAAAGCGCGCTCGGTCGATCGGTAAAGAATTCGCGCAGATACTGAATATAGAAGTTGCCGAGGGTTGAGGATTCGGTCTCGCGCTCGGCCTGGCGGACCAGCTCCTCGACCTCCCGCTGGATGTGGAGGCGAAAGGCCGGGATGCGTTCGTAAAGCAACGGTTCACCGGAACGGGCCATCCGCGGAGGCAACTCGCGGCTGATATAGAGCCCAAAAAAACCGCTCAGAATGACGACGCAAAAGACGAGCGCGAGGGTGATTTCGAGCGGCCCTGAAGGGACCCGAAATCGAATGTGCAGGAGGAAGACGAAGAGACAAAACCAGCCCGCATAAATATGAATCTGCAACCAGGTGGCCGCCTTCACCAGCGGCAGAAAGGGCAGCTTCTTGCGCGAATTGAAGAGGGCAAGGCCAAGAACCAGCGCAAAAAGCAGGAGCCCGCTAAAGATGGCATCCGGCCGCAAGGCCGCGCGCAAGACCTGCCAGCAGAAAAAAGTCACGAGCGAAACCAGCAGCAGCCCGCCCAGAAAAGAGATCCGCCTAACGAGCAGCGGACTCACCGGTTGAGCCACTCCGCCAGTTGATCAACCTTGCGCATATCAGCCCGAATGAGCGCGTCATGCGGACAGGCGCGGACGCAGGCCGGGCCGCCCAGTTGATCGACACAAAGATCGCACTTGGTCGCTTTCAGAATCGGCGTCTGCGTCACCTCGTCGAGGATAAATTGGCCTCGCCGGTCGCGAATCTCGACCATCTGGATGTTGTCGTAGGGACAACTATTGGCGCAGGTCGCACAGCCGACGCAGGTCAGGTCGTTGATCACCACCTGGCCCTGGATCGACTCGCGGTGAATCGCCCCGGTCGGGCAACCGATCATGCAGACCGGATCGACGCAATGCATGCAGGCGTTCGCGACCATGATGCCATTCTGCACCCGGCCGTGGCGGATGAATTTCGGATTGTTGTCGTGGGTCGCTGCGCAGGCTCGCACGCAATCGTCGCAACGCGTGCAACGGTCGAGATCAATCAGCATCGTGGCGGTGCCATTAACGTAACGTTCCTCGACCAGGAACTCGAGCATCTCCGGCCCGAAGGTCGTATCGGCATCGTGACCGAGATCGATCTGGCTCGCGCGGGCGACGCGCTCGCGCAACAGCGCAATCTCTTTGAGATCAAAACGTGGCGCGATGAATTCGTCGAAGATGGGCGTGGGAATGACCAGGATATCGACGTAACCAATCGCGCGCAGGGAAAATTGCAGACCGCCAGCTTCGCCTTCGGTTGCTCCGAACAGAGCCGCCAGGCCAAAGACGTCGCCTTTCCCGAGATAACTCATGGTGCGTTCGCCGTGATTGTATTTTCGACTGAGGCGGGCGAAGCCGCTTCGAATGAGAATCAGTCCGTTAGGATAATCCCCCTCCCGGGCGATAACGGGCTCCTTCGCCAGCCGTTCCTGCGCGGAACCTTCCCGCACCGTACGATAGGAGGAATTCCATTCAAAATCGCCGTAGCTCTCAAAGATGGTGTGCTCCGCGACCTTCTTCAGCACTTCGTCGGCGACGTTCTTGAGCAGCGGCGTTTCGCGCAGATGGGTCGCCAGGCTGCGTTCGCGATAGAGCTGGTCGACGTGCTTTTTCCATTCCGGGGCAAATTTGCGAATTTCGCGCAACCCCTGCCAGCGCAGCTCGAGCAACTCCGTTCGCGTTTCCGCGATCGCGGTAGCGGTGCGCGGGGTGCGCGCGATGGCGGCGATCTCGCCAAATAACTCGCCCGGGCCGAGCGCGGCGCTCCGATTCTGATCGAGCACCCCCGGCACATCCTGGAGAAAGATGCGCACCTCGTCGCCGGTCGCCTGCCGCGATCGGACCTTGGTGGCGTCCGTCGTGCTGGTCGCCTTCCCACCGGAGTAGTCGCGCACTTCCGGGTAAGCGGGCCGGGTCCAGAGTTGGGCGAGCGATTCGAGAAAGCTCTTTTTCTGGGGCGGGCGCCGACCGAGCATTTCGGAGGGGAGCGGGTCGAGTCACGATCCGCACCTTGCCGGTCAGGATAAAAAAGGCCGAGCTGCCATAATCGCCTTCGCGCACGATGATGTCGCCTGGTTCAAAGCGGCGCAACCGGGCATCGTTAAGCAGGACGCCGCGCAGCGGAATGGTGGGCGGGAATCGGGCCGGGTCGATCGTTGCAAAGGGAGCGACCGAAAGCAGCCGGTCGACCGCCGCCTCGGTCATCGAGGCGTCAAACGGGACGTCCCAGCGCTGGGGCCGTGCGATGCGCGTCAGGGACTCAGCCATATCCAAAGGGGAGAGCCGGCGCGCGGCGCATCAGGCGGCGGACATCCGATGGTGATTATTTAAGGTTGATAAGGCTTGCCGCGATATTGTGCGGCCGGCGGGATCATCGCGTCGAGGCCGGCCAGTTTATCGCCGGTTTCGGTGGATGAAAATTTCTTGCCCAGTTCGGCGACTTTGTCGGCGGCTTCAGTCAGCGGGTCTTTGTTATTCAATTTCAAGGCCACGCCATTCACCGTGGTCAGGATTTGGGCCATCTCGTCCGTCGGCGCCGCTTTCTGGATGGCTTCGATCTTCTTCTTCAAGCCGGCCACGCGCTGCGCCATGGTGATGCCGTAGGTTGCTTTTTCGGTCGCGCTCGCCACCCCGCGCAGGCTGTATTCGAGATCGAGGATCGCGCCGGTGGCAAACATCATCCGCTTGCGATTGGTGTCGTCCTCCTTGTTCACCTTCCCCTCGCTCCCATCGGGGGTGAGGAAATTATGGCGCACCATGCCCTGCGACCACGAAACCAGCTCGAAATCTTTGCTCCCCGCGGTGTGGCCGCCGGTATTCACCAACTTCTCGTTAGGCACGAGATGGCACTGGTAACAATTGGCCGCGACCGCGTAGAGGTCCTCCGGTCGAATCATGCCGGCCGCTTCCGATTTCGTGCGCCGCTCTTCGCGGGCAATTTTTTTGTCGTTATGAATGTTCACCCAGTCTTGCGCGGCCCCGTGGCAGGACTCGCAGGAGACGCCCGAGATTGGTTCGGCCTCGCCGCCTTTTTTTTGCATGGTGTAGTGGCAGGTGAGACAGAGGCTCTCCGATTTGACCCGCTTGATGCCGAGGGCGGCGGCGATCTTTTGCCCCTCCGGGCTGCGATGCATGGAATCGAAAGTCGCGAAGTGCGGCGTCGTCTTCCAAGCCTCCGCTTCGAACTTGTGGCACTCGCCGCATTTCTGCGACCCAACCACTTTGGCCGGGTCGATTTCATGGACCTGGGCACTAAAAGCGAGCGGTGTTCCAAAAATAAAGAGCAACCCGAGGGTGAAAAAAGATCGACGTAAAAAAATCATTCTTGTTCTCCTGTTTCCGGCGGCACCGATCGTGCTCGGATTTTTTTAACAATCGGCTCCTTGAGGAGCAAGCATTTTTCCAGCCAAACTAATTTTAGGATTGACGCGACCCCAACAAAAAAAAGACGGTGCAAAAACAATGCGCGCGGTCATCCATCGCATTCCGCGAATAGCGCTGATCGGAATCGCTTTCTTCCTAGCGTTTGATCTGCGCGCGCAAGAACCCGCCGTCTCCCCGGCCAGCCCGACCGCCACGCCCGTGGCGCCTCAGCCTAACGACGCTGACGATTTGCTTGCGCCCGAACCCGCGGCCTCCGCGCCGGCCGTTTCTTCCGACGACGATCTGCTCGTCCCATTACCTTCGGGAAACCAACCGGCTGCTTCGGATGACGATCTGTTGCTCCCGGAAGGGGGCACCAATCAACCGATGCCCGATGATCTCCTGCTCGTGCCCAACGCCTCGCAAGCGCCGCCGCCCAAGACGGCCGCGGCCGGTGGCAACGCTGCCGCCGCCCACGCGCAATTGCTGGTGGAAAACAAATTCCCTTCCGCCTCCACCTGCGCGACCTGCCATCCCACCCAGTTCCGGCAATGGTCCGTCTCGCAGCACGCCTATGCGCAGTTGAGCCCGATCTTCAACACCATGCAGGCCACCATCGACAAACGCACCTCCGGCACCAACGGCGACTTCTGCATTCGCTGCCATACCCAGGTCGGCATGCAGCTAAAGGAGCCAATCTTCGCCAGCAACATGGATCGCAACCCAACCTCGCGCGAAGGCATCAGCTGCATCGTCTGCCATCGAGTAAAGAAGGATTATGGCAAGGTGAGCGGCCGGACGGCCATCGAAGAGGGCGATCTGCTCGAGCCGGTTTATGGTCCGAAAGGCCCGCGCATCCTGAAGGGCGTCCTCGCCCAGCCCGATAAATTCCAGGTGGTAACGAAACGCGGCGAAGTCGGCCGCGCCATTCACACCAAGGTGATCAAGTTCGATCCGCTCGAGCGCTCCGGCTTTTGCGGCAGTTGCCACGACGTCAATTTGCTCAACGGTTTCCGGCTCGAGGAAGCTTTTTCGCAATTCAAGAATTCCCCCGCCAACAAGCGCGGCGAGACCTGCCAGGATTGTCACATGGGCAAAGTCCCCGGGATCAAGTCGGGCTACGCTTTTGGACCCGCCGCGATGGTCGGCGATCAGCCTACTCCTCCGCGCAAGTTGACCGATCACCGCTTCGCCGGGCCGGATTATTCGATCATTCACCCGGGCCTTTTCCCCTTCAACGTCAAGGCGCAGGAGCTCGCCACGATGCGGGAATGGCTGCAATTCGATTATCGGGCCGGCTGGGGGACGGACGCGTTTGAAAACAAGGCGTCGGCCGATTTCAAATTTCCCGCCCGCTGGCAATCAATCGATGATCGCTACGACGCGCGCGCTATTCTCGACGATCAATTCGCCAAGCTGGAAGACGCTAATTTGCAGCGCTACCAGATTTTGCGCCGCGGCTTCCAACTGCACGATTTCGTGCTCGAACAGAATGATGCGCGCGGGATCAAGTTCAAGGTCAAGGTCGCAAACGGAACTGATGGGCACGGTGCACCGACTGGCTTCGATGCGGAACGAGCCAATTTCATGCAAGTGGTGGTGACGGACCGCAATGGCAAAGTGATGTTCGTCTCCGGCGACCGCGACCCGAATGGCGACTACCGCGACGAGGAATCCGCCTACGTCCACGATCGTAAGATGCCGCTCGACAAATATCTCTTCAGCCTGCAATCGAAGTTTCTCGTTACCCTCATTCGCGGCGGGGAAAGAGTGCAAATCCTGCCCACGAACAAGAGCGTCGATCCGCTCCCCTACGTGCGACCGGCGACCAATGCCGACGCGCTTCTGGGCCGGCCTAACGGCGCCCGCAAACAGAGCATTGTCCTGCCGCCGGGCGGTTATCGCTGGGCACCCTACAAAGTGGCGGCTGCGCGCCTAACGGGTCAAACGCCTTACAAAGTGAACCTGCAATTCATCACCCAAATGGTGCCGGTTAACCTGATCGGCGACATCGCCGAAGTCGGGTTCGACTACAACATGTCGCCGATGGCGATTGCCAAGGGCGTGGTCGAACGCTCGCAGACTCTTTGGAACAAGACGGTCGTCCTGCCCTCGCAGCCAATGGTGATTAATTTGAAACCGACCGAACGGCAGATCATGGCGCCGCCGGTCAAACCGTTCCTGCCGGAATCGAAAGGAGCACTCAAGCACAAAACCGTGGCGGAAGCCGAAAACCTTTCCGCCCATTAACCGCTGTCATGCGCAACGCCCTAACGACTATCCTTTTCCTGACGCTAAGTCTAAGCAGCATCGTTCCGGCCCACGCAGAAACGAGCACTGCCACCGGCCAAACGATCATTTGCCCGACCTGCGGCCAACAGATGCCGGGCACCTTCAATTTCTGCAGTAACTGCGGCACCAATCTCGAGAACGTTCCCCGGATCGGCATGACCGAACCGGCCGCGACCGGCACCACGACTACCACCACTGTTGTAACAAAGAAGGAAGGCGGCTTCCTCAATGTCTTTGGCGGTTCTTCCGCTTCGCCCGCGCATCACGAAACCAGCGCCCTGAGCGACAAGCCAACGCCGCTCAAGCTGGCCGGCTTTCCCGACCGACCGAAACCGATCATCGAGATTGGACAGAACCCATTTCTCGGCGTCGGTCCGATCGCGCCCGGCATCACGCTTCCCACCGGCGCTGTCTGGCAACCCGTTTTCATTGCTTTCGGCACCGGTCGCACCGCGCTGCAAACCTTCGACAACGGCACCGGCCAGGTGACCGACTGGGCTAATCGGCTCGATCTCTACGGCAACCTCTACCTTTCGCCGACCGAGCGTTTCCTGATCGGCTTTCGTCCACTCGATCGCGAGGGGCGCGACTACAGCGGCTATCGGTTCGACCCCCCTCCGCAGCGGCTCAAGAACGATCTCAATGCCTACATCACCACTCTCTTTTTCCAGGGTGATTTCGGCGAACTCTTCCCCAACCTTGATCCGGGCGATACCAAGAATCTCGACATCTATTTCGCAATTGGGCGTCAACCGCTCAGTTTCCAGGATGGCATCATGATCAACGAGGACGTGATCGACGCGGTCGGCATCACGCGCACTTCCAACTTTTTTCTCGGCTCTTCCGCCTGGCGCACGACCGGCATTTTTGCCTGGGGCGAGTTGAACCGGAACGACAACATTCGCGAGAGCAACGCGCGTTTGTTCGGCCTTTTTAACACCGCCGATTACGCCTCCGATACGATCGACATCGATTTCGCTTACGTAACCGCAGACGGCTCGACCGGTGGCGACGGAATCTACCTCGGGGTTGGCGACACCCGGCGTTTTGGCCTGATCAATTCCACCACCAGAGTCAACGCCTCCTTCGCCCTTGATCGCGAGACGCCTGCTGTCAGCACGGGCGTTCTCCTCTTCCAGCAACTCTCCACCACCCTCCCTGCGAGCAAGGATGTCGCTTACGTCGATCTCTTCTGGGGGATCGGCGACTACTCTTCCGCTGCTCGCGGCGGTGATCGCGGCGGTCCGCTCGGGAACACTGGCATCCTCTTTGCCGCCCAGGGGCTGGGCGGTTATGGGGCGCCGTTAGGCAATCGGGCCAACGACGCCGTCGGGGCTGCCATTGGTTATCAAAAATTCCTCGGCGGCACGGACAAACAGCTAACCTTCGAACTCGGCGGCCGAGTCCGAACACGCGACCCGCAGTTTTTCGATCAGCCCAATTCCATCGCCGGCGCCGTCCGCTACCAGATGAAATTGAGTCAACACCTCGTCCTCATCTTCGACACCTTTGTCGGCTTTCCGGAAGATCGCGATACGGCCTACGGATTCCGGTCCGAGCTCTTGTTGAAATTCTAGCCCGGTGGTTCGGTTATCATGATCCCAGAAGCGATCGGCGGCCTCCTGGTCGGGGGAGGATTGCTCCAGCTCGGCCTGGTCACGGCTGCAAACCTCCGCCGGGTCGCAGGCCAGCGGCGCCAGTCTGAGCTCGCCCTCGAACTGCTCAAGATCGAACTTGAAACGATGCGCGATCTGCGCCGGCAGAAAGCTCTCAGCGGCCTTCCGTGGAATGGCTGGCGAAAGTTTTGCGTCGCCAAGAAAGTGATGGAATGCGGCGACATCTGCTCATTCCATCTCATCCCGCACGATAAAAAAGCGCTGCCCGATTTTCTGCCCGGCCAGTATCTTACCTTTAACCTCGATATTCCGGGCCAGCCCAAACCGGTCGTGCGTTGCTATAGTCTCTCCGATTCCCCGCGGCACGACGCCTACCGCGTCACGATCAAGCGAATCCCGCCAGGCGCGAAAGACGCACCGCCCGGTCTCGCTTCCAGTTTCTTCCACGAAGCGGTCAAGGAAGGCGACATCCTGGACGTCAAAGCACCCTCCGGGCAATTTTATCTGGATCCCGCCGGCAGCGGCGGGATTGTTCTTATCGGTGGTGGAATTGGCGTGACTCCAGTGCTGGCCATGCTCAACACCCTCATCGCACAGGGCTCACGCCGAGAAATCTGGTTTTTTCATGGTATCCGCAACCGCGCTGAGCACATCATGAAAGAGCATCTCGAAGCAATCGCGCGAGAACACCCTAACGTGCATCTCCAGGTCTGTGCCAGTAAGCCCGACCCCGATTACGAACTGGGGCGCGATTATCAACACGAAGCGCGCGTCTCGGTCGATCTCTTCAAAAAAGTCCTGCCTTCCAACAACTACGATTACTACCTCTGCGGACCGGGGCCGATGATGCAAAGCGTGACCGAGGGTCTCAAGGAATGGGGGGTGCCGGACAAGCATATCCATTACGAAACTTTCGGCCCTTCCAGCGTGAAGAAAATCGCCACCGTCGTCGCCCCGGGGGCGGCCGCGCCAACCGGCTACGCCGTTCAATTCAAAAAAAGCGGAAAGACCGTCAACTGGTGCGGCGATCAGACCAGCATCCTCGATTTGGCCGAAGCCAACGGGATCAGTATCCCGAGCGGTTGCCGGGCGGGAAGTTGCGGCACCTGTCAGGTCGCCATCTTTTCCGGCGAAATCGGTTACATCGAGAAATCCGATTTCCAGACCGAGCCCGGCACTCGCCTCACCTGCATCGGCGCGCCCAAGAGCGATTTGGTTCTCGACGCCTGACCGTTTCGGCTCAGCCAGGCGCGGGCCGGCTCGCTTGACATCCCACGCGCGTGACGGGTACTTCGCACCTGCCTTGAAGTCATTTCTGTCCTTTCGCCGCCCTTGCCTTGGGTCCGCACTCATTGTCGTCGGGCTGTTTACGTCCGCGGGCTGTGGACGCAACGACGATAAGATCACGGTCTATCGCATTCCCAAGGAAACCGCGTTAGCGCCGACGATGCCACCGGCCGGCAACGACGGTCCGGGACCTGTGGCGGTGCATTGGGAGGCGCCGACGGGCTGGGAGGAACAGGCCGCCTCGGGTTTTCGCAAAGGGAGTTTTTTGGTTCGCGGAGAGAATGGCGCGACGGCGGATGTGTCGGTCATTTCCTTCCCGGAAGCGGCCGGTGGTTTGATGGCCAACGTGAACCGCTGGCGGGACCAATTGAAGCTTGCCCCCATCTCGGACGTGGTGAAGGCCGGGACCCCGATGTCGGTGGGTGGTCGTGACATGTTCTTTGTGGATCTGGTAAGCGAGCAGCCGATTGAGAAGACCGGAGGCAAGGCGCGCATCCTGGGCGGAATTTTCCCGGCCGGGGGCGAGACATGGTTTTTCAAGATGATGGGGCCTGATGCGCTGGTTGAGTCGCAGCGGGAAGTATTCAGGAAATTCCTACAAAGCGTGCACCTCGATGAAAACGCCGCGGCGCCCGTAACGGCAGCACCTGCGCCGATGAGCGCGAATTCTGGCGGCAACGAGACCAACGCCCCCACCCCGCCGCCGATCGAGACGGCAGAGGGCGTACCGCTCCAGTATTCGCTTCCGTCCGGGTGGGAAACGAAGCCTCTTACCCCGATGCGTCTGGCCAGTTTCAAGGTGGTCTCGCCTAACGGAAAGGAAGTCGACATATCGGTCGTCTCCCTGCCGGGCATGGCGGGCGGTGACCTCGCCAACGTGAATCGATGGCGCGGGCAGGTGCAGCTTGGACCGATCGATGAAGAGACCCTGGCGAAATCGGCCGAGCACGTGCAGGCAAACGGTCACGATTTTTTGCTCTTCGATTTGGTTAGCGAGAAGCCAATCGGCGAGGGCGGTGAGAAGCAGCGCATCCTCGCCGCAATCCTGGATGAGAACGATCACTCCTGGTTTATCAAGATGACAGGCGAAGACGCGGCGGTGGCTGCGCAGAAGAACGCCTTCAACGATTTTTTGCGGAGCTTGAAAATTCCCTAACGAGCCATGCCGGAAACCATTGTCCGCCCATTTCCGCTCCAATCGCCCTTGCGCGTGCTCTCTTCCCTCCGTTTGACCGTGGTCTGCCTTGGCTTCGGCATGTTGCTCGTTTTCCTCGGCACCCTCGCCCAGGTGCATCTGGGGATTCACGCCGTCCAGGCACGTTACTTCCAGAGCCTCGTGATTTTTTGGTCGCCGCCAGGCGCGAGCTGGCGAATTCCGATCCTGCCCGGGGGCTACCTGCTCGGGACGATTCTGTTGGTGAACTTGCTCGCCGCGCACGCCGTCCGGTTCCAATTAACGAAAAAGAAGCTTGGCATCATTCTGCTCCATCTCGGCGTGATCCTGCTCCTGATCGGGCAATTGCTGACCGCTCTCTTCGCGCGCGAAACCCAGATGCGGATCGATGAAGGCCAGACGGCGGGCTATTCGGAAGCCTCGCGTGAGGTGGAACTGGCCGTGATCGATAAAACGGATCCGAATTTCGACCAGGTGGTCGCAATTCCCGAGGCGGTCCTGGCGCGGGGCGGGACGATCCAGAATCCGACGCTGCCGTTCACGCTCGAGATCCGGCAGTTTATGCCGAACACCCATCTCGCCATGCGCTCGCAGGAGCCGCAAGGTCCGCCCTCGCTCGCCACAACCGGCTTCGGGCCCAATATCGTGGCCGAGGAAGTACCACGCACGGTCAAGGACGACGAGCGAGATTTGAGCACGGCTTACCTGAAGGTGAACGGAGCACAGGGTTCGTTAGGCACATGGCTGGTCTCCAATGCAATTCCCGACCCGCAATCATTCACTCTGAACGGAAAGACTTACGAATTGGTGATGCGGCAGCGGCGTTTCTACAAACAGTTCGCGCTCACCCTGCTCGACTTTGCGCATGATCGTTATGCCGGGACGGATATCCCGAAAAATTTCTCCAGCCGGGTACGCCTGGTCGATCTGGAGCGCAACGAAAACCGCGAGGTCCTGATCTCGATGAATGATCCGCTGCGCTATCGCGGCTTTACCTTTTACCAATCGGGCTTCGACAACAACGATAAGACTACCATTCTGCAGGTGGTGAAAAACCCCGCCATGCTCCTGCCTTACATCGCTTGTGGACTGGTCGCGCTCGGGCTGTTGGTGCAATTTTCCATGCATCTCTTCGGGTTCGTGAGGAAACGGGCGCGATGAAACCAAGAAAACTCTGGATTCTCTGGCTGGTCATTGCGGTGACGCTGCTCTATGTCGTCGCGCCGCTCTTTCAGTCACGATAAGCGAGGCGGTTTTGCGATGGAGAAGTTTGGCCGGCTGCCGGTGCTATTGAATGGCCGGATCAAACCGCTCGACACGGTCGCGCGCAATTCGCTCCTCATCATCCACGGCAAACAAACACTCGCCGCCGAGGGCGGTTCGTTGACGCCGATGGATTGGCTGGCTGAGGTGATGATGAAGCCCGAGCAGGCCGACGAGCGGAGGATTTTTGTCATCCGCAATGCCGACACTCTGGCCGCACTCGGCTGGAAGCCGGACGCAGAAAAATATTTCTCGTTTCGCGAATTCGTCCCACATCTGCAGGACATCGAGCAAAAGGCGGCGCTCGCACAAAAGGTCGATGCGCAACTGCGCTCGCCGTTTCAGCGCGACATCATCAAGTTGTTTGAGCGGCTGACCCTATATCACCGGCTCGCCAACAGTCTCGAGGTCAAAGGCACGGGTCGATTTCAAAAGCCAAATCGACGACCTCGTAAAAAACATTCGCCCCTCGCCTGTGCCGATGAACAGCGGAATCACGGCGGAAGCCCTGCAGAGCCTCGGTTTTCTGGCCGAGACCGGCTATTTTCTCCCGATCCCTCCGTTCCCGCCTAACGACGACCCGTTGCAATGGCGGAAAATGGGCGAGAGCCTGCTCACTTTCCTGACCGACCGGGAAACTACATCCCGCGGTCGGAACTTGGGCGACGTTGGCAGCCTCCTACACGGCAAACGATCCCGCGACCTTCAACCGCACGCTTGACGCCTATTCCGCCCAACTGCAGCGCGATCTGCCGGGGCGCGTCTGGAAGGCCAGGGTGGAGTCGGCCTTCAACCAACTGCAGCCGTTTTACAGCGCGATGGTGATCTACGTGTTGATCTTCATTCTCGCGGCGGGGTCGTGGCTTGCCTGGCCGCAAACGTTAGCCCGTTATGCCTTTGCCCTCCTCCTGCTGGTCTTTGTCATCCACTCGGGTGGCCTGATCACCCGGATGTATCTGGAAGGGCGACCACCGGTGACGAATCTGTATTCCTCGGCCGTCTTTATCGGCTGGGGCGCAGTCCTGCTTGGCATTTTCCTCGAACGCTTTTTCCGCAACGGCATCGGGAGCGCGACCGCGGCCATGATCGGCTTCATCACGCTTCTGATCGCGCATCATCTTTCGATGGATGGCGACACGATGGAGATGATGCGCGCCGTCCTCGACACCAACGGCTGGCTCGCCACTCACGTCGTTTGCGTCACGCTCGGTTACGCCTCGACTTTCCTGGCCGGATTCCTCGCTCTCACCTACATCGTGCGCGGCGCCTTCACCCCCTCGCTCGATCGGGAGACCGCGCGTTCCCTCACCCGGATGGTTTACGGCATCGTTTGTTTCGCCACGCTCTTCAGCTTCGTCGGTACGATTCTTGGCGGGATTTGGGCCGATCAATCGTGGGGTCGCTTTTGGGGCTGGGATCCGAAGGAGAACGGCGCTCTCCTCATTGTCCTCTGGAACGCCATCATCCTGCACGCGCGCTGGGGCGGACTCGTTAGGCAACGTGGCCTGATGGTGATGGCCATTTTTGGAAACGTCGTCACGAGTTGGTCGTGGTTTGGGGTCAATATGCTCGGGATCGGACTCCACTCCTACGGCTTCATGGACAGCGCTTTCCCATGGTTGATCACCTTCGGAGCAAGCCAGCTCGCCTTCATGATGATCGGGCTCCTCCCGCCCCACCTCTGGCGGAGTCAGCTCGATTCAGTGCCGGTCAAACCGCGCCGGGAGCTGGTCGATATGCCGGCTTAAAACGTCGGCTCGCCAATCTCTTCCAATCCGTGCCTGAAGGCGACTCACGGGCGCCTCCAGACACGTCGGATCGGGGAGATCCGGGGACTAGCCATGGTACCTGACAACTGTGTGTCTCTACCTTTTCCTTGCGCAAAATTTCCCCGGCGTTGCAGAAAATGTTGCAAAAACCGGAAAAATTCGTGATTTCGCAGCCAGTTGTCGACCCGGAAAGGCTAGTAATTTGTCGCCGGCTCGGGTGACGCGAGAATTTTCTGGAAGGTCGGATCGCTTCGCAGCGGGTCCCATTGCCAGCGTAAGCGCAACTCCGAGAGGCTCAAGCTTGCTTCATCCAGCGGAGAGACGCACCCGGGCTCGCGCAACAGTCGTTCAATCATCGAGATCGCCTGCTCGGCTTCTCCAACGTGAGCGCAAATCAAGGCGAGATTACAGAGCCATTGGTGTCCATCGATGGCATCCGTCGTTGCCGGAGTGAGTTGCACGGCTCTATTCCCCTCGCGAAGGGCGTCCTTTTTTCTCCCCATGTAGGCATAGAGCAAACCGAGACGGGCGTGGCGCAATGCGTCGCCCGGATGCGAAATCATCTCTGCTTCCATGGAAGGCCGTGCGATCTCGTAAGCGGCCAAGGCTTTGGCCTTTTCGCCCTCGGCCAGCCAGGTGGACCCTTCCAAATAGGCTTTAGGAACAGGCGCGCCCAAAACCGAACTGAGCGTCTCGAAAGGAAAGTTCTCCACGGCTCGACGAGCGGCCGCGAAATCCCGCGAGAGCATCGCACAATCCCAGCGCGACCAGGCCATATTCCCTTCCGGGTCGCCGAAAGCGGTGTAGCTGCCGAAAAATTCTTGCAACGGAGCGAGATTGCCGCTTTGCCAAAGATCAACCAAAGCCCGTTCCCCTTTCAGCGGAAGGATCTTTGGCGCCAAAGCAAACGCGCGCTCAGCATGAGCGGCGGCGGCTGGCCAATCGCGCAAGAGGCAGGCGGTGCCGTGGAGTTCGTGCTCGTAGGTATGGCTGAGAGGATCAAGCAGGAGGGCCCGCTCCTGACCGGCGCGCGCCGCCCGCCAATCGCCTTGCCGGCGTTGGATAAAGGCAATCGTGATGGCCGGCTCCGGGTCGTTAGGCAACAGGCGAATCGCCGCCTTCAATTCTGGCAAGGCGCGGGCCGAGTCGCGTTCGATACGGTAGTGACACAACCCCTGAGCGAGATGAGCTTCGCCCAAATCTGGATCAAGTCGTAAGGCTTTCTCGGCCTCCGCATGTGCATATCGTCGCAGATCGTCACTTGGAGTGCGGAAACGGTAAAGGGTTGCCAAAGTGATGGCGAGCCGGGCGTGGGCCAGGGCAAACCCCGGGTCGATTGCCACTGCCTGTTCATAAAGCGCTTGGGCTGCTTCGAAAGCGGCGATCAAAAAACCCGGATTCTTTTCGAGTTGTCGTCCTTGCAGGTAGAGAAGATACGCGTCGGGATTGTGGGTCGACGCGGCGAGGATGCGCACCTTTTCCTTCGGACTGAGAGTCGCATCCAACGCATCGGCGATGTCGTTTGCCAATGCACCTTGCAGTTGGATCGCATCCGCCAGCCTGCGGTCGTAGCGATCGGACCACACTTGATGCCCATCACGGGTATCGACGAGCGACACGTCGAGATGAACACGGTCGCCATCGCGGCGCAGGCTCCCTTCCAACAGGTGCCTCACCCCAAGAGCGCGTCCGATCGCTGGCAGGTCCCGCGGAGCGTCCGCCGGATAGAACGCGGTCCCGAGCCGACTGATCACCTTCAAATCGCGGATCTTGACCAACCGAGAGAGGATGTCATCCTGGACGCCATCGGCGAAAAAGGCGTTATCGCGATCACCATTGAGGTTGCGAAAAGGGAGAACGGCGATCGATTTTTCGTCGACGGCCGACGGCGCCGGAAGCTGATAGAGAGCCAGTGCAACCAAAGCCGCCGCCAAGGCCAATCCGCCAGCAAGCAGCCAACGGCGCGAGCCCAGTAGTCGAGGTGCGGCAGCGTCGCGCGGTGCACCGGCCAAGCCATGCAAACACCGTTGCAGCGCCAGACCCAGAACGGCAGCCGATTGGGGTCGATCCGCGGCTGCCGGAGCGAGCATTGATTCCAACAAGCGCACTACCGCAACCGGAATGTTGCGCTCGACGAGTTGATCGAGGGGCAAAGGAGCGTTTCTGCGGTCACCATTTTTCAGGACTAAACGCCCGAAGGGCAGTTTGCCGGTGAGCGCAAACCACAGGGTCACCCCTAACGAATAGATATCCGAGCGGCCGTCGAGTTCACCTAGTTCTATTTGCTCCGGACTGGCGAACGCCAATGTCCCGCGAAAGCGCCCGGGCTCTCCCTCCTGGGCGGCGACCTGGGCGAGCCCAAAGTCGATCACTTTAACCCACGTCCTGGGGATGGCCGGATCCAAGCCCGAGCCGATTTCTTCATCAGCTGCCAGCATGATGTTGGAAGGCTTCAAATCGCGGTGAACCAGACCGCGCTTCTCGGCGGCGGCCAGCGCTCGCGTCACCTGCAGGGCCAGTTCGAGTGCCACTACCGCCGGAAGCGGACCGGAGCGATGCAGCCGCGCCTCAAGCGATTCCCCTTCGACCAGCTCCATCGCGTAGAAGCAATCACCGTCGCTTACATTTTCCGCGGCGCTCGCCCTTCTTTCCGTGGAGGGGAGGGAACTGATCGTGCCGAAATGAAAGACGCTCGCCACGTTTGGATGGCGCAATTGCGCTGCCGCCCGCGCCTCGCGTAGAAAACGGCGGCGCGCGTCCGGACGAGCCGAGAAGCGTGCATTGATCACTTTGAGCGCGACCGGTGTCCCCAGGTTTACGTCCCGGGCCTTGTAGGTGACCCCCATGGCGCCGCGTCCCAGTTCCCAGCGAGTCCCATCGGGCCGACTAAGAATTTCGTAGTGGTGAAAGAAGCGTGTGGCAAATTCGTTAGGGACGAGAGTCGGTTCGAGGCCCTCGCCCTCGAGGCCCGTGCTTAGGAGGCAATTCAGACAGCCATCCTCCCATTCCGACGGCCGGAGGGGGGCCCCGCATTGCTCGCAGGCGAGGTAATTATCTTGGGTTGGCGCGGCCATTGCAGGTCAATTAATCGCGCTCCGCCCGAGGCAAGTTAATAACGCGTGGCCGGTTCCGAACCGGCGAGCAGCTTCCCAAAACGCGCGTCTTGGCGCAAGGGATCCCATTGCCAGCGCAAGCGCAGCTCTGCCAGGCTCATGCTCGCTTCATAGAAAAAGACGCCACCCGGCATCTGCAGAATCGACTCGATCATCTTAATCGCTTCGTCTGTATTGCCGACGCGGGCGTGAATCAGGGCCAGATTGCTCAGGTTCTCGGGACCGTCAAACGCATCTTCGGCGACCGGTTGCAGCTCGACCGCGCGTTGGCCCTCGCGAATGGCATCCGCTTTTCGCCCCATGTAGGCGTAAAGCAGGCCGAGACGCGCATGCCGCAAAGGATTCTCGGGATGCGCGAAGATCTCCGCTTCCAAGGCGGGCCGCGCCGTTTCAAATTTCTCCTGCGCCCGAGCGTCGTCTCCCTTGGCCAGCGCGATACATCCCTCAAGATAACTTTTTGGCACCGGAGCGCTGTAGACGGAGGACAGGGTATCGAACGGGAATCCATCTATCGCCGCCTGCGCCCCTACGAAATCACGCGCCAGCAGGGCCGCATCCCAGCGCATCCAGGCCAGCGTCCCCTCCGGGTCGCCATACTGCGGAAGGGCAGCAAAAACCGCCTGCAAGGGGGCGAGATCACCATTCTGCCAAAGGTCGACCAGGCCGCGTTGCACCTTTAGCAAAGGCAGGGTCGGCGCGATCGCCAGAGCGCGGGTGGCATGGGTCCGCGCTGCCGGCCAATCGCGCAGCAAGTACGCCGTGGTGTAGAGTTCTTCTTCGTAAGTCGCGTTGTTCGGATCCCGTGCCACGCAACGCTCGAGGCGAGCGCGCGCCTCTTTCCATTCGCCGCGCCGGCGATGAATGTAAGCCATGAAACTCTCCGCCTCGCTGTCGTTAGGCAAAAGTTTATTGGCCTCGATCAGCTCCGGCAGGGCTCGCGCGAAGTCGCGGTCGATGCGGTATGCGCACTGCGCCTCGACCAAATGAGCTTCGCCCAAATCAGGCTGCAGGCGCAGGGCCTCCCGCGCCTCCGCGTAGGCCCGACTCCGCAGTTCATCGCTCGGACCACGAAAGCGATAAATCAAAGCCAGAGTCGAAGCGAGATGCGCATGGGCCAGCGCAAACCTTGGGTCGAGCGCGATCGCCTGGCGATAAAGCGTTTGAGCTGCTTCGTAATCGGAGATGGAAAAGGTGGGGCTGTTCTCAAACTTGCGGCCCCGCAGGTAGAGCACATAGGCATCCGGGTTGTGGGTGGCGGCGGCGCGCACCCCCAAATCTTCCTCGGGACTAAGGGTAGCATTGAGAGCTTCCGCGACCGCTCCCGCAAGTTCGCCCTGCAGAGTGATCGCGTCCGCCAGCTTGCGATCATAGCCTTCCGACCAGATTTCGTGGCCATCCCGCGTATCGATTAACGCGACATGCAAATAGATCCGGTCGCCAGCCCGGCGCAGACTGCCCTCGAGTAGATTCCGCACTCCCAGCTCGCGTCCAATCGCTCGTGCGTCGTGCGTGGAATTAGCCGGATAACGCGAGGTCCCAAGCCGGCTGATCACTCTCAGGTCGCGGATCTTTACCAGCCTCGAAAGGAGATCATCCTGCACGCCTTCCGCAAAGAAAGCGTTGTTCCGGTCCTCGCTCAGGTTCCGGAATGGAAGGACCGCGATCGACTTGTCGTTAGGGACGGAAGCCGGCCGACCGAGATAGAGGGCGAGGACGATCAGGGCAGCCGCCGCGGTCAACCCGGCCGCCCACGCCCAATGCGCAAGGCCTGTCCTTTTTGGGCCCAGGCTTTCGAGACACTCTTGCATGCTCTGCCCAAGCTCGGCCGCCGAGGCGGGCCGATCTTTCGGATCCAGGGAAAGCATCTTTTCGAGCAGGACGACGACCGGAGAAGGAACGCGAGACGCTATCAGTTGCGCTGTGGGCAGAGCCTGGCTTGCCGGATTACTCGGGGCCTGGTGATGCGCGCGGCGCGAGAAGGGAACTTTACCGGTCAGCGAATACCAGAGCGTCACGCCTAACGAATAGATATCCGAGCGGGTATCGACCGCCTCTCCCGCAATTTGTTCCGGGCTGGAGAAAGCAACCGTCCCTAAGAAACGGGGCGTTGCCTTCGGATCGATCTCCTCCGTGACTGCCTTGGCCAGGCCAAAGTCGATCACTTTCACCCAGGCCTCATCTCCGGTCGAGTCATCTGGATGGGCGGCGCCGAGCATGATATTGGACGGCTTGAGATCGCGATGGACCAGGCCTCGCTTCTCAGCCGCCGCCAGCGCCCGCGCCACCTGCCGGGCCATCTGGAGCGCCTCGCGCGGTGCCAACACGCCGGCGCGACTGACTCGCGCTTGCAGCGTCTCGCCTTCGATGAATTCCATCGCGTAAAAGCAGTCGCCGGTTTCGGCCGCTTGCTCGGCTCGCGCCCCGCTTTCTGCACTCTCTGGCAGGGTATTGATGGCGCCAAAATGGAAGACGCTGGCGACATTCGGATGGCGAAGCCGCGCGGCCGCTTGCGCTTCCCGCAGGAAACGCCGGCGCGCCTCGGAACTGACCGAATACTGCGCGTTGATGATCTTCAATGCGACCTGCGTATCGAGATTTACATCCCGCGCCTTGTAGGTCACCCCCATCGCACCGCGCCCCAGTTCCCAGCGCGAGCCGTCTGGCCGGGTCAGGATTTCATAGTGATGGTAATGGCGCGTTCCGGATTCGTTAGGCGGAATCGCCGCTGCTTCGGAGTCGAGTCCAGTGGTCAGGAGACATTGCAGGCAATCGCCTTCGCCGGCCCGGCTTTGCAAGGGGGCGCCGCACTGCTCGCAAGTGAGCGTCTGGTTCTCGAACGACGAAGGCATCTCCTGGACGCTGACCCCAACTAACGCTGGACGCCAGCGAGCAGGACCCGGCAAAGGTAGCGCAGCTCGCCATCGATATCGACCTCGCCCGGTACCGTTCGCAGCACCTCCGCGCGGAGGAGGGCCCGATAGCGCGCCCGCAGACGAAAGAGATGGCTGCGCAACGTCTCCAGCGAAACTCCCAGGCGCTTGGCCGCCGCTTCGTGGGTCGGCAGCCCGACGCCCCCAGTGAGAAAGGGGCGCAGCTCCGCCAGGAGACGGCCCTTTTGCGGGCTGGAATATTCTGCGCTCAGGGCTTCCATCGCCCGGTTCACCAGTGCCGTGGCCCAATTCCACTCGAAAAGCCGCTCTTCGTCCCGAGGTGCGCCGGTGAGGAGGGCATCCTCTTCGATTCGTTCGGCCGCATCGAGGTGGCAATCATCGAGGAAGACGACTTCCTGATGACCTCCGCGTTTCTGCCGGCTCTGGTGAGCGCGCGAGGCGCCGAGATAACGCTTAAATAAAACGAGGAGGAAGGTTCGAAACCGGCCCTTGCTCCGGTTGGTGCTCGAATAAGCCTTTTTCTCGAGGAGATAAGCAAAAAAACCCTGAGTCAGATCCTGCGCATCGTGCCGGCTGTAACCGCGCTGGCGCACGAAGCGATACAACGGCGGCCAGTAATCCCGGCAAAGCTGCGCCAAAGCCCGTTGCGCTTTTTCGGGAGCGAGCTGCCCGCTCGGCCAGGAAACCTCCTGCACCAAATTCCACTGCGTCGTCATGAAAACTCCCGCATTGGTCGGGAATGGATCGGCCAGAGTCTTCACGGGTGTCGAGAGTAGCGGTTCCCCTTCACCGCCGTCAAGGGGTTCATCCGCCGCTAAAAAGGTGCAAAATATCTGCCGCCGCTATCGCGAACGCAGCTCGACGAAATGTTCCACCTGATCGTTTGTGAGCGGGATGGTTGCGCCTTCGAGAGGTTGGCCGTCGAGCGTCAACTCATCGCCGCCCGCGGTCTCGTCCTCCCGGCGGGTAATGGTGATGTGATAAACCGTTTGCTGGTAGCGGTAGTGGATCTTGTAGCTCGTCCAACCGGGCGCAAACCGCGGCTCGAGCCGCAGTTGGTTATTCTCGAGATTCGCGCCCAGCAACGTTTCGACGAGCAGCCGATACATCCAGCCCGCGGAACCGGTGTACCAGGTCCAGCCGCCACGGCCGGTGTGCGGCGCGCACCGCATAAACGTCCGCCGCGACGACATAGGGCTCGACCTTGTAAGTGGCGATCTGCTCTGGCGTGCCGCCGTGATGGATGGGATTGAGCAGATTGAACAGTTCCCAGGCGCGCTCGTTTTCGCCCATGATGCGCAAAGGCCATCGCCGTCCAGATCGCGCCGTGGGTGTATTGCCCGCCATTCTCGCGCACGCCGGGGATGTAGCCCTTGATGTAACCGGGGTTGAGCGGCGACTTGTCGAAGGGCGGATCGAACAGCTGGATCAGCCGGCCTCTCGCCGGACGAGCCGCTCGTCGACCGCTTGCATCGCCTGGCGAGCGCGTCTGGGATCGCCCGCGCCGCTGATGACCGACCAGCTTTGCGGCAGGGAATCGATCTGGCATTCGGGATTGGTCTGCGGAACCGAGCGGCTCGCCATTGTCGAAATAGGCGCGGCGATACCATTGGCCATCCCAGGCGTTGCTGCTCGATATTTTGCTTGCAGCTGCTGTGCCTGGGCGACGCAGCGGTCGGCGAAGACGATATCTCCGCGCCTGCGCGCCAGCCCGGCGAACTGGGTCAGCACGTCGTAGAGGAAAAAGGCCAGCCAGACGCTTTCGCCGCGCCCTTCGTTGCCGACCAGGTTCATGCCGTCGTTCCAATCGCCGCAGCCCATCAGCGGCAAACCGTGCGTCGCCGAATTTCAATCCGTGCTCGATGGCGCGCACGCAATGTTCGTAAAGCGTGGCCGATTCCTCGCGAACGATTGCGGCAAATCGTAATAGGCTTCCTCCTCGGGCTTGACCGGGCGCGGCCTTCGAGGAACGGAATCTTTTCATCCAGCACGCCGGTGTCCGCGACGCACGCCACGTAGCGGCAGGTGACGTAAGGCAGCCAGAGATAATCGTCGGAGAAATGCGTCCGCACGCCGCGGCCGCTCGGGCGGATGCCACCAATGTTGCACGTCGCCTTCGCGGAATTGGTGCGCGGCGGCGCGGAGCAAATGTTCGCGGGTCAAGCGCCGGCTCGGCGTGGACCAGCGCCATCACATCCTGCAGCTGGTCGCGGAAGCCGTAAGCGCCGCCGGATTGATAAAATCCGGTCCGGCCCCAGAGCCGGCAAGCTAATGTCTGGTAGAGCAGCCAGCCGTTGGCCATGCACGTTCACCGCCGGATCGGGCGTTTCGACGTTGACCGCGCCGAGGGTCCGGTTCCAATAATTCGTCACACCGCTTCGAGCGCCACGCTGACTGGCGTCCGCGCGGCGGAAACGCTGGATCAGATTCTGCACCTCGCCCACGCTGCGGCCGACGCCGAGGCGGAAACGTGTCTCGCGTTCCTGTCCATCGGCCAGATCGAAGACCACCTGCATCGCGCCGCAGGGATCCAGCCCCGCGCCGACCTTGCCCGAGAGCCGCGCGCGTTTCATGGCCGCGGGTTGTGCCAGGGTTCCGTTGCGCCCCAGGAATTCCTGCCGGTCGCCCGTCACGGTGCGATGCGGTTCGTTCACGTCGAGGAAGGCAATGCGGTCGGGAAATTCCGTGTTGTAGAAATTGCGGGCCAGCAACGCGCCGGTCTTCAGGTCCACTTCGGTCTGGACGTGCAGCAGGCTCTTGTGCCGCAATTCGCCCAGCACCCATTCCCAATAACCGGTGACCGAAAGGCGCCGCGGGCCGCCCGAGAGTATTGCGCAATTTCAAAACGCGTGCAATTTCACCGGCGCATCCGTCGCCACGTAGACCCAAAGCTCCGAGGCAATGCCGTCCTCGGTGTGCTCGAAGACGGTGTAGCCAAAGCCATGGCGAATGACATAGGGCGTCGCGTCCGCGCGCCGGCACGGGCGTGGGCGACCAGAATTGCCCGGTCTGCTTCGTCGCGGATGTAAAATGCCTCGCCGGGCGTGTCCTGCGACCGGGTCGTTGTTCCAGGGGTCAGCCGAAATTCGTGCGCGTTCTCCACCCAGGTGTAGGCGCCGCCGCTTTCGGAAATGACCGTTCCGAATTGCGGATTGGCCAGCACATTGACCCAGGGCGCCGGCGTGACGTTGCCCGGGCTGCAGCGTGATGACATATTCGTGGCCGTCGCGCGTGAATCCGCCGAAGCCGTTGTGGAAAATCAAGTCGCGCGCCGGCAGCGGATGCGAGTCGCATCGATCGGGCCGATCCGCGTCGGCGTAAGGGCCGGCACGAGCGGATCCGAGCACGCTGCCGCTGTTCCAGTTGTTCGGCCAGGGTGCCGTTTTCGTCGTCGAGCACGATCCGCGCGACGGCCTGCAGCAGCACGCGATCCTCGTTCGGGAATCTGTTCGATCCGCCGGACGAATATGCCGCCCGGCTTGTCGAGCATCTGCGCTTCGATGCCGGAGGCGATCAGGTCGGTGATCTGGTCCTGCAGCGATTGGCGGTAAACCGAAACGTCCTCGTTCAAGATGACCAGATCCACCGCCAGCCCCTTCATCCGCCAATAGGAGTGCGCCTGGATCAGTTGCCGCACGAGCTCGATTTTTTCGGTGTCGCTGACGCGCAGAAGACGAGCGGCGCGTCGCCGGAAATGCCATAAGCTCCAAAGACCGCTTTGCCCGCGCCGGTTGTCCAGCAATATCCCGGGCGCCGCGCGCCGCGCCGGGTCGGCATAAATCATCGCGCCGGCCAGCCGGCGCGTAGAGCTGGGCTTCCGCTTCCGTGGCATTGAGCTGGCGCAGGTCACCTGGCTGTGGGTCCAGGCGAGATCGAAGGCGCGATCCGCCATGCGGGCATTCTGATATTTCTCCACCAGCGCCAGCGCGCCCTCGCGGCTTCGCCGCCACGCCGATCACGAAATCGATCACCGCGGTTTCCTGCGGCCGCAGTGTCACCGTGCGGCGCAGCGAGATGATGGGATCAAGGACGGAGCCGGCGCTGTTGGAAAGCGGCGCCGCTTTGTCGAGCGCGGCCGGGTTGGCCAGCGTACCGCCCGCGCCCGACAAATCTGGAGCGGTCCGTTTCGCAGGAAATGTCCCCCTGCGCACCGCCTCGTGCCTACCATCAGATGCAGCAGCCAGGGCGGTTTCTCGTCCTCGGAGCGCGCGCGGCGGGTGCAGAGAATGGCCGAGATCCGCGGGCACAAATTCGGTTTGCACGAACAGATTGCTGAAGGCCGGATGCGCCGCGTCGGCCGCCGGTGCCGCCAGCACGACCTCGGCGTAGCTCGTCAACTCGATCGTCGCGCACGCGCGACGAATGATTGGTGAGGGTGACGCGGCGCAGTTCCACGTCGTCCTCCGGCGAGACGCTGATTTCGGTGTGGATCTCGATCTCGGCGTGACGCTGCCGAAATTCCGCGCGCGCCTGGGTGAATATGGCTTCGTAGCTCTTTACGTCGCTGCAGGGTCGGCTGATAGGCCGCCGACCAAAATTCCTCCCGTCGCCACGTCGCGCAGGTAAACAAATGTGCCCCAGCAATCGCGGGTCGCGTCTTCGCGCCAGCGCGTGACCGCCAGATCGCCGCCAGCGGCTGTAGCCGCCGCCGGCGCTGCTGATCACGACATGATAGCGGCCGTTGGACAAGCAGATGCACTTCGGGCGCGCGCGAATTCGGGTTGGTGAAGACCCGCATGGCCGCTTCCGCATCGCCGAAGCGCGTCCGCGATTCTTCCAGATTCGAGATCCTCTGGCGAGCACATTGGCCGCGGTTTGCGGGACGCGTTCCTGCAGCAGCAGGTCGGCCGCCTTGAGCAACGGACAGGACAGGAAGCGGCGCTGCATCGGTCGGTCCCGCAGCAAATAATCGAGCGCCAGCAGGCTCATGCCCTGGTGATGCGCCATGTAGGAGCGGACGGTCACGCTGGTTCGTCTCGGGCGGCAGCCGCGACGGCGTGTAATCGATCGCTTCGTAGAAACCGTAGGCGCCTTCGCGTCCCTCCTGCGGCGAGCCGCTGCAAGTTCGCGCACGCTTCCCGCGGGGCGACCATCAGCGCCATCGCACGTGGCATAAGGCGCGATGACCAGGTCCTCGGCCAGCCCGCGTTTCAAACCCAGACCCGGAACGCCGAAAGCGCGGTATTGATAATTCAAATGCGGACGTCGGTGCGGTTGTAGCCCGATTCCGAAATGCCCCAGGGCACTCCGCGCGGCCTGGCCGTATTCGATCTGCTCGCTGCACCGCCGCCTGGCAGGTGTGATCGAGCAGTGTGTTTTCGTAGTTGGGCATGACCAGCAGCGGCATCAGGTATTCGAACATCGAGCCGCTCCAGGAAACCAGCGTCGGTTCCCCGCGCGGCGCGACGAGCAACCGGCCCAGCGAAAACCAATGGTCCTGCGGCACCTGGCCCTGGGCGATGGCCACATAGCTGCACAGCCGCGCCTCCGAGGCCAGCAGATCGTAAAAGCTCTGGTCGCGCCGGCGCTCGCTGACGTTGCAGCCGATGGAAAACAAATCGCGCGACCGATCGAAGAGGAACGTGAAATCCATCGTGCGCCAGTTCGTCGCATTGTCGCGCCAGCGTCTCCAAGGCTTCGAGCCGTTGCCGCGCAGGCGCGTTCTGCCGCTTTCGGCCAGCTCACGCCAGGAAAGGCCGTCTTCGCCTTCCATCGCTTAACCAGGAAGCAAGTTGCTCGCAGCTCCTCGCAGGTGCTCGGCGCAACTTCGCTCGCAGAATTTCGTGACCACTCCGCTGCGCTCGCCTTCCCGGCCGGCAAAGGCCTGCGACGATCGTCGGCCAGCCTGCAAGACCGATACGCCGTAATGAAATGCAAGGCCGCGGAGAGTGTGGCCTGGCGCTTGCTCCAGATCGGCTGCCAGCCCAGACGAGCAGCGGCGTTCGATTCGGTTCCAGCGATCGCTGCAGAATTGCGCAGGCCGTGTCGCGCAGGCCGGCAAAAATCCTGCGGCGAATAGACTTTCGCTTCGCACAGCTCCCGCAAACCAGCCGCGAGCGTGAGCAGATGGCCGGCGAGATTGCCGCTGTCCACGCTCGAGACATAGAGCGGCAGCAGCGGCCGCAGGGTGCGCGTTTCGTACCAATTGTAGAAATGCCCTCGATGCCGCTCGAGCCTGCGCATCGTGGCGAGCGTCGCTTCGGTGCGGCGTCATCAACCGGCCCAGCGGCAGATAACCGAAATCGCAGGCCGCCAGGTTGGCCAGCAGGGACAGACCGATGTTGGTCGGCGAGGTGCGCGCGCGCCATGTCGGGGTCGGTTCTTCCTGGAAATTATCCGGCGGCAGCCAGTTCTCTTCCGCGGTGACAAAGGTCTCGAAAAAATGCCAGGTCTTGCGCGCCGTCCGCCGTAGGAAGAGGCAGCTGCTCATTCGTTAGGCCAAGGGCCGGCTGGTTCGATCGGCTGGCTGATCCACCAGGCGATCCAGGGCGCGGCCAGCCAAAGAGCGAGCAGCGGCCAGATCAACGCCAATTGCGCCGGCATTTTCACCAGCATGAGGAACCCACCCGCCAGCGGCGAGCGCCGGCGCGATCCACATCGCGCCGTAAAAGCCGGCGAGATCGGCCCGCGCGATGCGCGCCGCTTCGCTCGAAGTCTGCCATTCCAGAAGCCGCTTGCGCGTGACTAGCATGCGCAAGAGCGTGCGCCCGATCGCGTCCAGACTGATGAAGGCATCGTACGGCAGCGAGGCGATACTCAGCACCATCTGCCCAAAAGTGACGGCCGGCGGCCGCGGAGGTCGTGCGCAGATGCATCAGCCAGGGCAACTGATCCGGTTTGCGCAAAAGACTCGACAAGCGTCTGCAGCAAGGCCGGGCAGCGCGATAATCCCAAGCACCAGCCAGGTGCCGAGACCGTCGAGTTGCGGCACCAGTAGCCAGCAGCCGACCAGGAAAAGGAGCGAGCGCAATCGGCACCAGGCTGCGCCGGAGATTGTCGAAGATCTTCCACCGCGAGAGGCGCGAGAGCGGATTGCGATCCGCCAGCGCCCAGCCGCGCCCCGGCACCCGCGGCAACAGCCAGCCGCACGATCTGCCAGTCGCCCCGAATCCAACGGTGGCGCCGGCCCACATCCACGTTGTAGCGGGACGGATATTCCTCGTAAAATTCCACATCGCTCACCAGCGCGGAACGGGCATGGACCGACTCCAGCAAATCGTGACTGAGGATTGTGTTTTCCGGGAAACGCCCGGCCAGCGCGCGCTCGAAGGCGTCCACATCGTAGATGCCTTTGCCGATGAACGAGCCTTCCTCGAAAAGATCCTGGTAAACGTCGGAAACCGCCCGCGTGTAAGGATCGATCCCAGCGTCGCCGGCATACAATCGCACGAACCAGGATCGGCCGGCGCTCGGCAGACTCACACCCACGCGCGGCTGCAGCATGCCGTAACCCTCTGGTCACGATTCCGCGGGCTGGATCGAAGACCGGCCGGTTCAGCGGATGCGCCATCGTGCCGACCAGCTGCCGCGCCGGTATCGCGCGGCAATTGCGTGTCGGTATCGAGCGTGATGACGTATTTGATCGAGGGAAGAATCGCGGGATCGCCGACGATCTCGGAAAAGCAATCGACGCACTCGCCGCGCAGGCAGGGCATTGAATTGCTGCGAGCTTCCCGCGCTTGCGCTCGTAGCCCATCCAGACGTTTTCACCCGCATTCCAGCGCCGCGGGCGATGGAAAAGATAGAAAAGATCGCTCCGGCCCGGAGCATGGCGTCCGTTCAGCGCCGTCACCCCGACGCGTGCCTGCTGCAGGAGCTGATCGTCGTTAGGCAAGGTCTCCGTCGGCGCATCGTCCCAGTCGGTCAGAAGGGCAAAGTGGAGGTGCGAATCGCGATTCGCCAGGTAATGAATCTCGATCGTCTCGAGCAACTCGGCCACACCTTCGGGGCTGCTCAGCATCGTCGGGACCACCACCATGGTCCGGCTCTCGGAGGGAACGCCGGACGAGTAATCGAGGCGCGGCAGAAAGCGGGGAGAAACCAGCAGGGTGACGAGCCAATTGAGGAGCGCGACCGCAAACTGACTCACCCCGACGAAGAAGGTGAGCGCGCAAAAGATGAGCGGCCAATGGGCCACTTCGAGCGCCTCCGCCCGGCGCAGGAAGGCCAAAGTCGCGAGCATGGTAAAGACCAGGATTCCACCGGCATAAAAGAAAAACGGAAAACGACGCAGGCCGCGCTTGATCTTCCGCATCCAGGGCCAACGCACTTCGGCGGCCCGTTCCAGTAAAGGCCGGCCCTTGTCGACCAGGTAATAGCCGACATGCGCACGGCGGTCTTCGGGGCTGGCCTTCGCGGTGCGCTTTCCTGCGCCAGCTCGAATCGCCTTTTTGCGCCACTTCGATTTCCGCCAACCGGCTGTGCCGAGCCATTGCCTCGACGATGTGGCGATACCGATCGCGGGTCGCGAAATCCATGCCGGCATAGACGTCGGCCGGATCGCCGCGCAGCGTTTGCTCGACCAGGCTGAGCGTCTCGACAAACTCCTTCCAATCGATCGCGCTCAACACGCGCAAGCTGGCGATGCTATGGCTGACCGAGACCTGATCGGAGGCTTGCCGCTGGCTTTCGCCATGCACCAGTTGCTCGATCGACTCGCCCTGCTCGGCCAGACGCTGCTCGATCCAGCCGCGCGCGAGATGCAGCGCGGGATTGGAACGCGCCAGACGCTGGCAAAATTCCGCCACGAAAGAACTCGATAGGCGGAGATCGCTCCGGGCCATGTCCGCGACCACAATGACGAGCTGGGACGGATTTTTTTCCGCCACATCCTGCAGGCGATCAACCCACGTGGTCGGCCAGGTTGCGTTCATGCCGGGCCAGGGCGAGTGAGGTCGTGATGCGCTGAAGATTCTCGATCAAGCCCAGCCGCAGCATGATCGGAACCGCCCAAAGTTCGCCCAGCTTCAGCGACCGACTGTTGCTGGTAGGCGGCGATAAAAGCGGTCAGCGATTCGGCATCGACCTGCGCGTCCACGTGCGAGATCAATTCCAGCACGATGTCGTAAACGCGCAACCGGCCCGGCGCCGAACCATTGACCAGGCGCGGCAATTCACGGCTGTAGCCGCGGGGCAGATGGCGCCGGGCCAGCTGGATCTGCTCTTCGATCAGATAGAAATTATCGAGCAGCCATTCGGCCGCCGGCGTGATCCGTCGGGTCTTGTCGACCGCCAGGGTGGCCCGATTGAAGGCGCGGATAATGTCCTCGTTATGCTCGAGTCGCGCGAGCAAACCAGTCGGCCCCCGGCCGGCCACAACCTGGTGCCGGGATGCGAGAGACTGCGCATGGCGCGTGAGCTGTTCGAGGCCAAATAACTCCGCGCGCAGTGGCGGCTCGTTGATCCGGCCGCGGCGAAACTTTCGTTTCGCCTGCCAATTTCGAAGAAGCGCTGACCGACCCGGCATTCGCTATTGTTCGCCAATTCGTGGCAGGCGGCGCAAATATTTTACGAGCCGGTCCCGCGCGACGGTCGGGTTTGGAGGCGAGGGGAGTTGAACCCCTGTCCTAATCGCTGTCCCCGCGAGCTTCTACATGTGTAGCCGGTGATTATTTTTAAATGGTCGGACGTTGCACCGGCACACGCCGTCCATCGAGCCACCACGAAATTCCTTCACCGGCCGGCGCGGTCACTCCGCCGTCCGATTAGCCTGCTGTCCATGTCCCGAGCCGTAGCAGGCGTCCAGCCCGGGACATCGCAGTCAATTAAGCCGCGAGAGCGAGATCTTGGTGATCTGCATTTATTTTTTTTGGTCCGGATTTTAACGAGGCCAACGAACCATCCTCGACATGCCGCCTGCGCTTCAAACAATCAGTCGAAACCAGGTACGCCCCCGTTTTTTTGGGAGGCGGCAACCTACCGTGCTTCCCCCATTTTTCAATCCTCCTCCTGCTCTTCCGGAGAATGGGGCGCCCGTTTCCACAAACTCCGCATCGAGATATGCAGATGGATCGCGCGACCCGGCCGAACGGTTCGTTCGAGTACCAGTGGATTCGCCTTCGAGAACCGTCAGATGCGCCCGACGCGCACGGTTAAAGGCCAGGTGGCCTGTTTCATTTCAGCAGGATTTCCCCACGCCTTCGTCAAGGCAGGGATGAGCGCAGCGACCGGATCGTCTCGCCCTGCGGCTTGGAAACGCTCCGTGGCCGACCAGGTGCGCAGATAACCGAGCAGTTGTTCAAGCGACCATTGCGTTTCGATCTCGAAGGGCGGCGTTTCGATCTCCTGGAGGGGAAAAGGCAGCGCCAGATATCCGCGTCCGACGATTTTGCGCTCCGGCGGCCAGAAGAGGCCGACCACGTGGTCGTGAAAATGCCGGGCGATCGCATCCACCTCGGGGGTGATACGCAAATTGTTATAGGCCCAGACCGCGAGCAGACCGCCCGGTTGCAGGATGCGGCCCGCCTCGGCATAAAACAGATCGAGGTCGAGCCAATGCAGCGCCTGCGCGACCGTAATGGCGGCGAACGATCGCGCGGGAAGGCCGGTCGCTTCCGCGCCCCCGACGCGATACTCCACGCGGTCGTTGGGCTGAGCACACCTGATCTGTTCCGCGCTCGCGTCGAGCGCGATCACACGGCGAAAGAACTCGGCCAACGCGACTGCGGCCTGGCCGTTGCCGGTCGCAGCATCGAGCACCGCTTCGTTGTTAGGCGAATGCTGCGCAATGAAGGCAAAGAGCGAACGCGGGTACTGCGGCCGAAAGCGAGCATAGCCAGCCGCCTGCTGCGAAAAGTAATCCTTAAAACTGGCGCCTGCCTCTTTCTCCGGCATCACATATCCTGCGCTCGAGGATTGACATTCATCCGCAAATCCAAAATTCTCGCGTCTCATCCGGTTAAAAATTCCACCTCATCAAACCATGAATCTTCTCAGAATACCCGCGGTCCTTTTCCTTTTTGTCGCCTTCTTCACCGCCCCTTCGAGCGCGGATAAGAGCGACGGCTCCCACCAGCAGATCGCGCGATCGGCGGCGCCGATGCCCATCTTTACAGATGTCACAGTCCCGATGGGACTTAAGACCATGGGTTTCACCTTCGGAAATCCTATCTGGGGAGATTTCAACAACGACGGCTATCTCGATTTGTTTGCGGATAACCATTACATTCACAAGGCTTACCTTTACCGAAACGACGCCGGCGCAACCTTTACTGATATCGAAGAGGTTTCCGGTATGAGATCGGGCGGCGACCGTCATGGCTCCGCCTGGGTCGATTTCAATCACGACGGTTACCTCGATCTCAGTATTACCAAGGGCGCCCGGCTCGGCGGCACGCTCGGGATGAAACAGGATGAATTGTACCGCAATTTGGGAGATTCGACCTTTGTCGAGGTGGCGCTGGAAGCGGGCGCCGACAATACCTACGGGCGTGGCAGGAGTGTGGCTTGGGGAGATTTCGACCGCGACGGGTATCCCGACATTCTCCTGGGAAATTTAAAGACACCCATGGTCCTCTATAAGAACAACCGTGACGGCACCTTTACCAATGTCGCCGACGCGGCCGGCCTTAGTGACTTGCAGTACACCGACTGCGCCTTTGTTGACTACGACAATGATGGTTTTCCCGACGTCTTCTGTACCATTTCCATATCTCATAGCACTGTTCCCGACGCTCTCTTCCACAATAACGGCGACGGAACTTTCACCAACTTCTCCGCGCAGGCCGGACTTCTTCCATTCAGCAACGGCCGCTCGATCGCCTGGGCGGATTACGATAACGACGGGGATCTCGATCTCTTTGTCGCGCGCGGGCTCGACGAAGGTGGCGTGAAGCAAACCCTGTATCGGAATAATGGGACCGGAACTTTCACCGACGTCAGTGACGTCTCTGGACTGGGCGTAGTCGCAAACAATCGCGCGGCCTGTTGGGGTGACTTCGACAATGACGGATATCTCGATCTCTACGTGGTCAACTCCGGCGATAATGTCTCGGGGAAAGGACCGAACTTCCTCTACCGGAACAACCGCAACGGCAGCTTTACGGATGTGGCCAGCCGCGCGGGCGTCACTGTCCCTGTTCTGACGCGCGGACGTGGCGCCGCCTGGGGTGACTATGACAATGACGGTTTTCTTGATCTATTTGTGACTAACGGGGAAGATAACACCGACTACATAGAAGGACCGCAGTTCCTATTCCATAACCGGACCGGCCGGCAACATTGGCTGAAGGTGCGACTGGTCGGGACGCTGAGTGACTCCCAGGGATTAGGGGCGAAGGTGACTCTTCGTGTTGGCTCCAGGATTCAGTATCGTGAGCTCAATGGAGCAGATGGACATTTCCTCTCTCAAGGCGCGGCTCCACTCCATTTCGGCCTGGGCAAAGCAGCGCTCGTCGATCAGCTGATAGTCACCTGGCCGAGCGGTATCATCCAGGTGCTTGAAGCTGTGGCCCCCGATCAAACACTCACCGTGACGGAGACTCCGTAGTAGATTTTGCGGCGGTGGCCCGCTGCACTCTGGCGTACATTTCGAAGTAGATCCTTTCCAGGGCAGCCGCGGGATCCTCCAGCATCATGTTTTCCTTGATCTTGCTCGCGTAAACCGGAAACGAAAACGGCGAGACCACCGCCAGTTCGCGCAGCATCCACTCGTAGGTCTGGACTTCGTCGAGAAACCCGTAGGCTGTTTCCGCGTCGAGAAACGTGTGCATCGCCTGCCGATACGCCTCCTCCAGCAGGGGGTGGTCCGGTTCGTGTTGCTCGAGCACGCGAAAGAGCACTTCCGAGCTCCAGCTCAATTGCCGCGGCTTGCGCTCGCGACCCGGCAGATTGCGCGGCACCATCAGACCCGTTTGCGCTACGCCGCGGAATTGCCATTTCACCAACTCCGACCCGCGCAAGGCCGCGTGCAAATCTTCTTCCGCCTCGGCGCGGCGAAAACAGCCTTTCCATTGCGCGAGCGGCAGCTCCTGAAAACGGCGGAGGGTGAGCAGAAAGCCGTAATCGTCAATCGTGACCAACGCGTTGCCACCGATCCGTTCCCGCACCCGCCAGGCAACGATGCGGGAGAGGGCATCATTCGCGCTCCGTCCAATGAGCGAGTGAAAAAAATAATGGGAATGTTCGCCCTCGCGATAAAGCTCGATCAGGAGCCGGCCCGGCACCGGCACCTCCGAGATGGCGAGCTGGGCGCGGAAGAATTCGACGATCGGCTGCGCATTGGCGAGCGAGATCTGGTACGACTCGACCAGCCAATCGATCGCGGCCGCATCCGAGCCTGTCCGCAGGCGCGCTGCCAGTTCGGCGCGCAGCTTGCGGACCGCATGGGCCAGACCGGAAGTAAGCGGCATCTTGGCGGCGTTCCAGCGCGGGATGGTCGGAAGGTGGCCATCGGCCCGCTCGACATAAGCCTCCTGCACACCGGTCTCGATTAGCCTAACGACACGCCCGCCGAGGACAAAAAGATCGCCAACTCGCAGTTGCTTGATGAAGCCTTCCTCGACCGAGCCGAGCCGGCGCCGCCCCAAGAGCACGCTGACGAAACCCTCCGAGACGATTGTTCCGATGTTGACCAGGAATTCCCGCGTCACCCGCTCGTGTGCGAGCGAGATGATCCCGTCGGCGATCGCGATCTTGCCGAAAAGGCCGCGATACTGCCGCTGCAAAGATTCGCCGCCGCCGGTCAGATATTCGAGGACGTGCTCAAACTCGTCCCGCTCCAGTTCGCGAAAAGGAAAGGCGCGCCTGACGATGGCAAAAGCCCTCTCGACTTCGATCGGTGCGAGCGCGGCCATCCCGACGATGTGCTGGGCGAGAACATCGTTAGGCCGGGCCAGGACTTGAATGGGATCGAGGACCGCCTGCCGCACGAGCTGGGCCGTGGCGGTCGCCTCGACCAGGTCGTTGATATTGGTCGCGACGAGCACGCCGTGGCTGCTCTGGTTGAGGGAGTGGCCGGAGCGGCCGATTCGCTGGATGGCTCGCGAGACGCCTTTCGGCGTCGCCACCATCACGACCAGATCGACCGCGCCGATGTCGATCCCGAGCTCGAGGCTGGTCGAGCAGACGACCGCGCGGAGCTCTCCCTCCTTCAGCCGGTCCTCGACCTCCAGCCGCACGCTGCGATCGAGCGAGGCGTGATGAATTTCGATCTGGCCGGCGAGTTCGGGCAGGAGCTCTTTCAAATGCAACCCGAGCTGCTCGGCCGCAGAGCGCACGTTAGTGAAAACAATAACCGATCGATGCGCGCGAATCAGCTCGGCCAATTCTGCGTAGAGACGGCTGCCGGTGTAGCCGGCAGGCGGATACGGCTTGCGCCGAATCGGGGAGAAAACTTCGACGATGGATTCCTTCTCCTTGGTGGCCTGCGCGATGCGACAAGGTCGATCGCCGCCCACGAGAAATTGAGCCAGCAACTCGAGCGGGGCGGCCGTGGCGGAAAGACCGGCGCGGCAAATCGGTTGGCCACAGATCTCCTGCAGGCGTTCCAGCGAAAGAGTCAGATCGACACCGCGCTTATTGCCGGCGAAAGAGTGCAATTCGTCAACGATGACAAACCGGCAACTCGCCAGATGTGCGGCATAACTTTCCTGAGCCAGCATGACGGCGAGGCTCTCCGGGGTGGTGACGAGAAAATGAGCCGGCTTGCGCCGGAATCTGGCCCGCTCCGCCGCGGAGGTATCGCCCGTCCGGACATGGACGCGCAATTCCTTCTCCAGGCCAAGGCCGGCGATGGGAGCGCGCAAGTTTTTGCCGATGTCGTAGGTGAGAGCCCGAAGCGGCGAAACATAAAGGCATTGCACCGTCGGCATGAGTCGGCCCGCTTCCTGTTCGCGCAGGAGGAAATCGAAGACGCCGAGAAACGCGGCTAGAGTCTTGCCGCTCCCGGTGGGCGAAGTGAGAAGGATCGAGGCGTGGTCGAGGATCGAGGGAACGCAGCGCAACTGCGCTTCGGTGAATTTGCCCAAGGCCGCGCGAAACCACTTCGCCAGCCGCGGATGAAGGCGGCGGAAAAGCGCCGTATTGGTCGAGGCGTCCTGCAATTGCACTCAATAGTGTCGCGAAGGCGAAGGCATTCGCCAGCAGGCGCTCTAGTAGAGATGCTATCTTGACCGAAATTCTGAAGCAACCGGCCATGTTGACTACTTCGTATGCGTCAGAGAGGTCGAGAACGACGGATCAAAATCAGAAAATTGCGCGGCCCGGTTTCAGGGACAACCTTCAACTCATGAGCGCCTTCGCCGTCGTCCATCAGCACAGTGATTCAGTCTTCGCGCTGCGCATCGTTTTCAGCATCTGCCTGGTGTTGGTGCTGCTGGCCGGCGTCTATCTCTTCCGCGTCCGGAAGAAGCTCTTCGATCGCGATCCGGAAGTAGTGGCCGACCATTGGGCGGCGCGCAACCTGCGCCTTTGGCAGGTCATTCTCGTCTGGCTGCTGGCGGTCGATCTCTTGTCACCATGCTCTGGCGGCTGTAGCCCTCTAAAAGATAACGATTGTGTTCAGGGTTAAGTGGGGCACCTTCAGGAGTCTCTCTGCTGCGATTTTCAGGAACGGTCTCTCCGTTTCATTTTCCCTGTGCGAGGGTGACTCGTCGTTAGCCACGACGTGATTGGTCCGATTGTAACCTATGAAACCACATCTCATCAAGCCGCCACCGAAGTCATTAGCGAACCAGAGACTACTCATCAACATCGTCTCCCGCCGCGTTCGCCAACTCGCCCTCGGCCATCGTCCACTGGTGGCTTGCGCCCCCGGCACGGGCCTGGCCGATGTCGCGCTGACCGAGGTGATCGAGGGAAAATTGACCTACGAGTCAGCGCCGCTCTTGAAAGTCAGCGATGAAGTCGAGACCGTCGTGCCCTTCCCACTGGCTAAAGCCAGCCGCAAAAAGGCGGCTTAATATAATCCGCTAAGCTTCGGGATTGACCGGGAAGTGCTTGTTCTTCAGCTTCTCCGGGCACGCGTTCGGTTTGCTCCGCTTCGATTTCTTCCGTCGCCGCGCCTAACGCCTCGTAGGCTTCGCGATTTTTTTTCGCCCGGCACATGTAGACAGACGGCGTGGGCGAGGGGAATGCGCGCTTCCGGCATGCCGACGAACTCGACCGCCTGCTGCGTGGCGATCGCCAGCGGCAACGCTTCCGCGATCGGCCAGGCCGACATCTTCGCTCGCGAAGATGACAATCCGCCGGGCGATGAAGCGAAAGTCCTCGCCAGCGTGCAGCATTTTCGCCAGCCAGTAGATCGCGCCCTTTCTCGTCCGAGGCGCGCATGCTCTTGATGAATGCGCTGATCGTGTCGTAGTGCGCGTCGCCCGCGCGATCGTAGACGATCGCTTTCTGTCTGAATGCTTTCCTCCGCCACCTCGAGCGTGAAATGCACGACGCCCTTTTTGTCAGGCGGAGTCGTCAGGACGCCGATCTCGAGCGCGTTCAGACATTTGCGGGCGTCGCCGTCGCTGAACTTCGCGAGATGGCGTCGCGCCTCGGGATCCATCTCGACCCGATGCTTGCCCGAGCCCGCGCTCCTCATCCGGCAAGCGCGCGGTCGATCAATTCTTCAAGCTCTCTCAACCCTAACGACTCCAGCTGGAAAACCTGGGAACGGGAAACGAGCGCGCTGTTGACGTAGAAGAACGGGATTGTAAGTCGTCGCGCCGATCAGCCGCAGATTCCCGCTCTCCACATCCGGCAGCAGAATGTCCTGCTGCGCTTTGTTGAAGTGATGAATCTCGTCGACGAACAGGATCGTCTTTTGCCGGAAGTGCGCAGGCGATTGGCCGCGGCCGCCACCACCTTGCGCATCTCCGCCACGTTGCTCTCCACCCCGCTGAGACGTACGAATTTCGATTGCGTCATGGCCGCGATGATCTGGGCCAGGGTCGTCTTTCCGTCCCGGGCGGGCCCGAAAAATCACCGACGGCAGCCGGTCCGCCTCGATCGCGCGGCGCAGAAGTTTCCCCGGGGCCAGGATGTGTTCCTGCCCGACAAACTCCTCCAGCGTGCGCGGCCGCATCCGGCTGGCGAGCGGTGCCGCCGCGTCCGCTGGTCTCTCCGCCTCGGTCTCACCGAAAAGGTCCTGCACAGTCAAGGATAACGGTCGCCCTTACTTTTCCAACTGCTTGACCGCTCGCCCCCGGGCCCGCATTCTCTTTCACCGAGCAACGCAAGGTTCGACGCCATGAAAAGAATTCTCGTCCCGGTCGACTTCTCCCCCGCGATGGAAGGAGTGCTCGCGCTCGCCCGCCAGATGGCGCGCGCCTTCGAAGCGGAGTTGCACCTCGTCCATGTGCGCGAGATCGCGACCGTGCCGATCTTCCCCGCCGCCACCATTGGCTACCCGGGGATTGGCATGCCGGAGATGGGAATGACCGGCGGCCAGCCGATGGCAGCGGCTTTTGCGCCAGTCGGCGAGCCTAACGAACAACGGCGCAGCCCGCTCAGCTCGCTCCAGGAAGAGCTGGCGCGGAGCGGCCTGGCCGCTTTCTCGCAGCAACGCGAAGGCACGGTGGTGGAGGAGATTTTGCGCGCCGCCAATGAGATTTCGGCCAACCTGATCGTGATGGGCTCCCACGGACACGGCTCGGTATACAACCTGCTGGTTGGCAGTGTGACCGAAGGGGTTTTGCAGGCGGCCCAGCGACCCGTCCTGCTCGTGCCGGCTCCGGCCGCCGCGAAATAGGCGCTCGCGCCTTGCGCCGCGCCGCGTTCTCCCAAAGGTTTTTGGCCATGCGCGTAATCAGGCTTTTTCTTTTTTCCCTTCTTCTCGTGCTGGTCAGCGCCGGCCTGGCGACAGCGGCATCGTTGCCCTTCGAGACGGTCTTCAAGGGAGGCAACAATTTGATTTCCTGGTCAAGGAAGCGCAGAACAACGATTGGAAATCGCTCCCGATCGGCGAGCGGACCGCCGCCGTCGGCCGCGCGCTCGTCGGCGTCCCGCTACAAATCCTTCACCCTCGAGATTGACGACCGCATCGAGGCGCCCTCGGCGAATTTTTACGGGATGGATTGCTGGACATTTTTCGAAATCGCGCTCGGCTTTGCCCGCATGCTGGAGGAACCGGGCAGCAATTGGACGCCGGCCCGATTTCTCCATTACATCGAGCTCGATCGTTATCGCGGAGGCGAATGCACCGGCGAATATCTTTCGCGCCTGCATTATCTCGAAGACTGGCTGGCGGACAACGATCGGCGCGGATTGGTCAACGATCTGACCCGCGAACTGGGCGGCGTGCGAGCCAATCACGCGGCTCATGAAATGACTTTCGGCTGGCGTCACTATCGCTACCTGAAGGCAAACCCGGCCTTGCTGGCGCCGTTAGGCGCGGATGGAAGCCCGGGTCAGTCGATCGGCCGCTCTACCAAATCCCGAAAAGCCGCGTCGCGCGGATCGAATCAAGGCTCAAGAGCGGCGACATCATTGGGATCGTTTCGCGCGATCGGCCCGGCCTTTACTCGACTTCACATGTCGGTCTGGCACTACCGTACGAACGACGGTGTCCTGCATTTCATGCACGCGTCTTCGCCGCGCAATTACGGTAAGGTGGTGATCGATTCGCGGCTTTCCAGTTACCTGGCCCGCTACCGGAGCGACAGCGGGATCCTGGTCGCGCGCCCGCTCAAGTAGCAGACGCACTTACTCGTAATCGCGCATTTCGCGCACTACTTTTTCGAGGCGATCAACGGCTTCTTTGGCATCGACCCCGACCGCTTCCAACCTCGCAACCGCGCCGCATTCCAGGTTCGCCCGCATCACTTCGATCAGGCTCAAGGCCGAGAAACGGCCGCGTTTCGTGACCAGCCAGACGTCAGAACGAAAGGCGTTGGCCCTTTTCACAAACTCCGCCGCCGGACGGGCATGCAATCCGAGCTGGTTAATGATCTTGATTTCGCACGAGGCCTCGACGGACTCGGGTGGCTCCTTTCTGGTCATTCCGTTACCCACTCGTCCCCCAACGGCGATGCAGGAAGCGCTCGACCGGCGCGAAGATAGTTTTGTCCGCCAGCAACCCAATCAGCACGATCACGAACATGATCGCGATGACCTGATCCATCGCGTTCAGTTCGCGGCCGTAATGCAGGAGCTGACCGAGACCGAAGCCGGAAAGGATGGTCACGAATATCTCCGCCGCCATGAGCGAGCGCCAGGCAAAGGCCCAGCCTTGTTTCATCCCGCTAACGATAAACGGCAGCGCGGCCGGCAAGATTACTTTGAGCCACATGTGGAGGCCCTTCGAGCCCATGGTGAGGGCCGCTCTTCGATAAATCGGGGGGACATGACGGACGCCGGTATCGGTCGCGATCACAACCGACCAGAGCGTTCCCATCACGACCACGAAAAGCATGGCGGCCTCACTTTGGCCAAACCAAAGAAGCGCCAAGGGCACCCAGCAAACGCTCGGCAAGGTCTGCAAGCCGAGCGCCAGCGTCCCGATCGTGTCGTGCAGGACATTCCAGCGCGCGGTCAGCAGGCCGAGCGGCACTCCGCCGATCAATCCAATGAGGTAGCCTAACAATAAGCGTTTAAGGGTGATCAACATCGCCTGCCAGAGCGTGCCATCGGCGGCGGCCGACTGGAGGTATTCCACTACTTTCATCGGCGCGGGCAAGAGCACCGGCGACCAGATTCGCGCCTGAACGACTATCTGCCAAAGCAAAATGAGCCCGGCAAAAAACAGGATCGATAAGAGTAACCGTTTCATTCCGCCACTTCCCCATTTTCACGTTTGAATCCCTTGAGCGAGCGCATGATCCGGCTGGCGTACTCGGCCAGGTCGGGACTGTTGATGTCGCGCGGCCGCGGCAACTCGATCACAAATTCCTCCCGAATCCGACCGGGATGAGGCGAGAAAAGAAGAACGCGATCTCCGAGGCAGGCCGCCTCGCGCACATTGTGCGTGACGAAGATGATCGTCTTGCGTCGAGCTTCCCAAATCTGCTGCAAATCGCCGTAAAGCTGTTCGCGAGTCAGGGCGTCGAGGGCTGCGAACGGTTCGTCCATCAGCAGCATGCGCGGGTTCGGCGCCAGGGCGCGGGCCAGGGCCACGCGCTGTTTCATGCCGCCGGAAAGCTCGTGCACATTGGAGCGCTCGAACTTCGTTAGGCCGACCAGCTCGAGATAATAGCGGGCCACCTCGCGCCGGTCTTTCCTGGTCAGGTGCGGTTTCATCTTCAGGCCGAAAAGGACGTTCCCCATCACATCGAGCCACGGAAAGAGAGCGGATTCCTGAAACATGACCAGCCGCTCCCGGCCAGGATCGGAAACCTCGCGACCATCGGCGACCACGCTCCCCTCGTCTGGATTTTCCAGACCAGCGATGATGTTGAGCAAAGTCGATTTGCCGCAGCCACTGGCTCCGACCAGGCAGACAAATTCACCTTCCTGGACCTTCATGCTGACGCGATCAAGCGCCTGTACCCGGCCCGTTCGGCCGCCGAAGGTTTTCGAAACATTCTCCACAGTCAGCTTGCTCGGCGGCACGAACTGCAGCTCTTCCAGGACCGTCGAGCTGGCCCGTGCTGGAATCTCCATTGTCTCCGTCGTCTTCATGATGAACCGGTTCTGCCCTCGTTAGGGAGTGACGAGCAACTTCGAGGTATCCGTCGCGCCCTTGAAAAAGCCGGCCTCTTTTCCATCCTGGACCGCTTTGCTCAGCAACTGCGGTGAGACCTCGGTAGTGAAATGGATCCGTTTCCACGCTTGCGCGATCGTCTCCGGCGGGAGGGTTGCTTTCGTTTCTTCCTTTAACTCCGCGACCAGGATCTGCTGCGCTTCCTGCGGATGCGCGACGATCCACTGCGTCAGTTCGACGTTGGCCGCCGCCACCTTCCTGGCCAGGTCGCGCTTTTGTTCGAGGAACTTAGCACTCGCCGCCAGCCACGTGGTTTGCACTTGGGCGTCCTCCAGAAACACCTTGCCGCCTGCTTCGCGCTCCAGCCGCGTCACCCAGGGCTCCACCGTCCAGACCGCCTCGACCTGTTTCCCTTGAAAGGCACTGAGCTGATCCGGATTGGCCACCGGCAGGACTCTCACTTCGCCGCCAATCTGCGTGACCTTGAATCCCTGTTCCTTCAGCCAGGCCCGGCAGGAAATATCCTGTGTGTTGCCGAGCTGCGGGGTGGCGATGTTTTTGCCACGAAAATCGGCCGGGGCTTTGAGACCACCATCCGACCTAACGACCAAAGCCGCTCCGCCAGTTGCGGCACCGGAAATGATGCGAATCTCTTCCCCCTCCGACTTAAAATGGGCATTGAGAGCCGGACCCTGGCCAACATAGGTAAGGTCGAGCGAGCCGGCAAATATGGCCTCCATGGCCGAGGGCCCGGCGTTATAAGTGAACCACTGGATCTCTATGCCCGGTCCGAGCCTCCGCTCAAACCAACCTTTACCCTGGCGGGAGAGACCATGGGCAATCACACCCTGGGCGTGGGTAATGTTTGGGAAATGACCGAAGCGAAGGGTGGTCTTTTCCTGGGCATGCAGGCTGGCCGCGCCCAGCGATAGAATTGTTGCGAGTGTGTTGATGAGTTTCATAAGTGCGATTGCTTGTTTCCGATTTAGAAACTGAAAGTGGTCATGAAATATCCGAAGTCGGCATCGGACGAAGCGCCCGTGTCAACGAGATAGGCGCCGGCAAAGAAATGGCTGTAGCCAGTTTGAAGCTTAATGTTTTTGGTCAGCTCGTAGGTGGCGGTGAGGTCGATCTCTTCCCCCGCAAAATTGCGCGCGCCGATGGTCCGAACATCACGCCCATCCGGTGTTTTGGTGCGGAGCGCCGAGATCCCGTTGGCGCGATACCAATAATCGTGAGTATCGGCCAGCCAGAAGGCGTGGAAGTCGACTTCCAGATCCAGTTTTTTGACTGGCTTGGCGTTCAGTTGGGCGCGCAGGTCGTGGACATTGCGCCAGCTGAACTCGTCCATGAATCCATACTTGTCGTGGTTCGATGGATAGAGGTTCTGGAACGACTCGGAGTTACTATCATTCGGGTCACTGTCGCCACTCGCATAGTCGTATTCCAGACCGAAGCGGGGCTTCCATGCGATCTGCTTCGCGGTGTATCCGGCCGACACGTGCGCCGCGAAAGCATTCAGGTCATAGCGAGTCGAGTTACGATCGGTTTGATACAGATCGCCCGTTTCGAAAACCGCTTCCGCGGTGTAATCCCAGCCATTGAGCGCATCCGACTTTGATTTAATCCGCGCCCCGATAGTGGCGAAACGAGCCGCCGGGCCATTCCATGTTCCCTGTGGATCGACCTTGTTGGTAGGATCGAGGTTCGGTTGGTTGTCGTCCTTGCCCCGATATAAGACATAGAAGTCGGTCGTCTGCCGGGGCACGGCCTCAGTCGAGAGATATCCGCCGAAGAAGTTATCGGCTGAATCACTGTCATTGAACTCGTGCCTTTCAATTTGCACCGGGCGCATGGCGAACCCTTCCAGCCAATAATGCGGCTCCTCCAAGCGGAGCCGGACAGCGTCAAAGGTGCGACCGAAGTTTCCCCACCTGGAATCCGCCACCAGCCGGTTGTCTCCGTAACTAATGGCTTGCCGTCCGACCGTCAGGAGAAGCGGAAATTTCTTGAGGTCCCCGAGAGCGATATAGGCCTGACGCAAGTCGAATTCGTCATCGCCTTCAGCGCCTCGGACGCCGGGAATGTTCGATCGATCGGAAAAGGCCTCCCGCGCGTCCTGGGTCTGACCGTAGAGTTTCAACCAGGAGACTGGCTTTAAGGATAGTCCGAGCCGAAAGCGATTCAGGAGCCATGAGTCATCGTTGTCATCGCGAACGGAAGAATCGAAGTCGCGATTATTTTCCCGGATTTCCCCGCGGACCCGCTCCTCGATATCGAAGACAAGCCGGCCCTCCCAGAAACTAAGGAGACTAGGGTCCTCTTTCTTTTCGGTCGTCGTCGGCGCCGACGACTTCGGTGGCACCTGGTCGCCCGCCAACAAGAGGTCAGGGAAGCCGATGAGTAACGGAGCGAGACAGAGGCAGCGTAGGGATTTCCCCAACAAGGATGAAGATTTCATTCAGAGGATGTTTCAACGAGAGCGATTCCCGGTAGTCCGGTAGCTGGCTCGATTGGATTGGGTAGCCTCCAGATTGTCTGGTCGGTTGGAAATTTGCGGGAGCTCGCCGAGACGCGTTTTCTCGGTGCGCTCGATCAGGGTTACGCGGGAATCGTGGACCACGATTTGGACCACGCCAAAGCGGAGGCTCTCCACTTTTTCACGCACCATGTGCAACCACTCAGGCTGTTCAGTCCTCATGTTGTTAGGCCGAAAAGGGGCGCAATGACGCCTCCGCGAGGAGGTCCTGGAGTCCGAACGATTGACGCGCAAAAGGAATGGTGACCTTGTCGCGCCGCATTTTGCGCAGGGTGATCTCGACGATTTGTTCCAGGGTGGAGCGATCAAGAATGCGGGCAATGGCGTTGCGCACATCGAGCATCAGCATGCGCAGACCGCAATGCGCCTCGTCGGGACAGGTGCAACGCTCATAGGCGGATTGGCTGACGCAGGCAATCGGGGCGAGTGGGCCGTCGAGCAAACGGATGACTGCCCCGATCTTGATCCTGGCCGCCGGCTTGGCCAGGGAATAGCCGCCGAGCTTTCCGCGCTTGGTCTGGACGTAGCCGGCCTGGCGCAATTGAGTCAGGATTTGCTCGAGGAACTTGATCGGCAGCTTTTCCTTTGCGACCAACTCGCTGACCTGCAGAATCGGACGGCCCAGTTCCCGGGCGATCCCAAGATCGATCAGGGCACGCAGGGCGTATTCGCTCCTTTTGGAAAGATTCATGGCAGAACAGATCGAGCCCGACCGCGGGCGCTAAGCCATGAGTGGCTCACGGGCAGATTGAGTCGGATGCACGGTCCAACGCGTGACCTTGTGCCAAAGAACGAGAAAGGGAAAAGCGCAGGCCGTCAGCGGCAGGGCGAGCGCCCAAAAAATGATTGCACCACTAACCAAACCAATTTCTTGCAGGAGTGTTTTCATAATCTCTAGTCAATTAGTATGGATTAATACTCAACTAGCGCAGTAGAGATGACAAGTAGTTTTTTTAAAAAAAATCAGGCAGGCTTTTTCGCTCCCTGGTCCGGACCTTTGGGACGGGATCAGACCCGCGCCGCCGGCGCGTAACCGAAGCTCGGATTCAGCCTGGCCAGGGAACGCGCGGCCAAGAGCTGATCGTTAGGCGAGAGGTAATCGGCAAAACCGCCCACCTTGCCCCGGCGCACCTTGAACGACTCCGGATCCTGCGCGTCGCCAGCGCGCAGAATTTTTGATTCGAAATCGCCCCGGCTTTCCAGCCTTTGCATGTGACCGAAATCGGAAAACTCGAGCGCGCGGGCAAAGGCGTTTTCATCGATTGGCGTCTGCCCGAGAAGACGGAGGAAATCGCGAAAACCCGGTCCCGGCTCGGCCCGCAACGCCTCGTAACGCAGGAGTAAAAAATCGGATCGTCCTGCCCACTCGGCCAGCCAGGCGTTCATGATTTCGATCATCGATTCTATCCCGTAAACCGGATCACGCAGCAGTTCGGAGATCGACATCGCTTTCAGTTCAGCCGGCGTTTCCCTGGTCCGGCGGGTCAGTTGCACATGAAGGGAGACCAAGGCATCGCGCGGATCACGCGCCAGCAGAATGACGGGAATCCGTTTCCGCTCCCGGGCCGGAATCAAATATTTGCCTCGGATCCTGTCCCAACGGTCGGCCTTGGTCCGCTGTTCGAAAAGATCGTGGGTATAGATGAGTCGCGGAACGCCGTCATACCTTTCCGGTTCAAGGGTAAAAGGCTGACCGAGTTTTTCGCAAAAATAGGCGCAGAGAAAAGTGCGCACCCAGGTGCGACCGCTCTTCGGAATTGAGACGACGAGCGCGTCGCCGCCGGAGAGTTGCGCCGCCCGGCTGCTCAGATTCCACCTCACCAGTCGCATCGCTACAGGTCGATCGGTACCGCGGACTTGATCGTGCAAAGCTCGCCGCAGCCGGGCGCGCCCAATCGCGCGTCTGAGCCCACGTTGCCAGGAGTAGATGGAATAAACGGGTCGAAAAAATGGATCGATCGCAACCCCATAACGGCGACAAAGCGCGATTGCCTCGGGCATCCAGAATCCGCGCGAAATAGCCGACATGAGATAAGAAATCGGCGTGTTCTCCCGGCGCTGGTAGGAAAGAATCTTCATCTCCTGCGTGCGCGCGCTGCCGCGGGCCTCGAAATCCCAGGCTGTCTCGCCCGGACGGAGGAGCGATTGAAGCGCGCTCTTTTTCCAGAGCGTGACCTGACAACGGGTGCGGCCGTCCGACTCGAGCGGCACCAGGCCGAAGCGATCATTGAGCGGTTGGAACCCCGCATCCGGTTCGGAGCGGGCGCGAAAACAGAGCGAATCGGCCCCGCTTTCCATCACAGAGGAAAAATCCTGCGCCAACTGCGCCTGATCGACTGGCGCGGTCAGGAAGTAATCTTCCTGCAGATAGAGCAGATAAGGATGCTCGATCTGCTCGAGAGCTGTGATGAGGTTGCTTGCCCAGCCGCGATCCTGGCCGAGGCGAAGTGGGCGAATCCGATTCGAGCGCACATTCACTTCATTGGTGAGAAGGAAAATTTCGAAGGGGCAATCGCCCCAGAACTTTTGCAGGAAAGCAGCAAACGGGCGCCAGGCATCGAAAAAAGCGTCGCAGCTGGAAACGACGAGCGCGACGGAGCTTTTGAAATCGTCCAGCTCCGCCATGCAGGATTCGTCTCGCACACTGGCGCCGCGGGCAAGGTTTTTCGCAGATTCTAGCGTCTGTGCCAGGGCGAGGAAAAATAAAGAGGGCGGATCTTGCGATCCGCCCTCCCTTTCTTAGAGCAAGCTTCTCCCTAGCTTTTGCTCTGCGAAACTACTTCGTTCAGTTTGAAGATCGGCAGGAACATCGCGATCACGATGCCGCCTACGATTACGCCGAGGAACACGATCAGGAGCGGCTCAATCAACGAGGTCAGCGCATCGAGCAGAGCCTCGATCTCTTCGTCCCAGAAATCCGCCATTTTCTCGAGCATGGTGTCGATGCGACCGGTCGATTCACCGGCCGCGACCATGCGCAGCATCATCGGTGGAAAAATCGCCTTTTTGGAAAGCGCGACGGAGAGGTTGTCCCCTTTCTCCACATCGGTGCTCACGCCTTTGATACTCTCCTCGACAACATGGTTGCCGGAAGAGCCACCCACAATGTCGAGCACTTCGAGGATCGGCACACCACTGCGGATGAGCTGGGCAAAGGTGCGAGCGAAGCGCGACATGCAAATCTTGTGAATGAGCGGGCCGAAGATGGGGAGCTTCAGTTTCCACTTGTCACTTAGCTGGCGCCCCCGGGTCGAGCGCAGGAAATAGCGGATGCCAAAGATGGTGCCGCCGATGCCCAGGATCATGAAATACCATTTCGCCCGGATGAAGTCGCTCAGGTCGATCAGGAACTGAGTCGGAGCGGGCAGCTTGGCGCCGAAATCCTTGAAGATTTCGCCGAAGACGGGGACCACTCGCACGATCAGGAAGGTGGTGATCAGAAAGGCGATGCTGATGACGATGACCGGGTAGGTCATGGCCGATTTGACCTTCTTGCGCAGGCGGGCGCTGGCTTCGAGGAAGCCGGCCAGACGGTCGAGAATCTCCGAGAGCAAACCGCCGGCTTCACCGGCTTTCACCATGCTGACGAAAAGGCGGTTAAAGACTCGCGGATGCTTGGCGATGGCTTCATTAAAGGTTTCACCTCCCTGGACCCGGGCCGTTACGTCGCTGATCACGTTGCGCAGGTTCTTCTGCCGTTTCGGGTCGCACTGCTCGTAAAGAGCGGTCAGGGCCTGAACGAGCGAGATGCCCGCCTCGATCATGGTGGCGAGCTGCCGGGTGAAGAGGACGAGGTCGGTTTCTTTGACCGTCCAAGCCTTATTTTTCTTGCGGGCAACAGCAGCTTTCTGCTGGAGTGAGAGCACCATGAGCCCGCGGCTCATGAGACTGGTGACAGCGTTGTCCTCGTTGATCGCGTCCTGAATACCGTTTACGATATTGCCGGCGCCGTCCCGAGCTTGATAGGAGAAGGTCATCATATGGTTTTTCTAGCAATTACAACCATTGTAGCAAATACGGTGCCATGCCCCTCTTCGCCTCTCGCTAATTCTCATGCCCCACCCGCCTGAGTTCCTCCGCCTGAGCGATTTTCTCTCTCTCTGGCAGGTCTACGATCCGGCCGTTAAGTCCGATCTTTACTCGAGCGCAGTCAGAGCCGGCGACCGCCTTTTTCTTATCGACCCAACCCCCTTCCCTCCCTTTTGCCTGGACGAAATCACGGCTGGTGCAAAGGTCGCCGGGATTCTGGTAACGAACGCAAATCACCCCAGGGCGGCGGTGACCTTCGCGAAATTATTCAAAGTGCCGATTTTCGCCGGGGGAGAGCTGGCGGAGTTCGCGGAAGCCGATGTCGTCACGATTTCAGCCGGCGAGGTGGACCCGGGCCTCAGTGCCATCGCTCTCCCGGGCGCTGCCCCAGCCGAGATGGCGTTTCATTTCGCTGCCGATGGCGGAACGATCGTGATCGGCGACGCCCTGATCAATTTCGAGCCCCACGGATTCACCTTTCTGCCGGCAAAGTATTGCTCCAATCAAAAGGAAATGCGGCGCTCGCTGTGCCAACTGCTGGACTGGCGGTTCGAGCGCCTCCTTTTCGCCCACGGAACACCCATCATGACCTCCGCCCGCGAGCGCCTGGAGACATTGCTGCGATGATCCTGGGGAATAACCCGGAAACCAGTAACCCAGGAGACAGCTCAGCAGATCCTCTCGTGGCCTCCCGGCTTCCAGTTTCACGCCCGCAAAGCGGACTTACCCGCTTCCTGCAGCTCATCCGCTTTTCGCACACCGTCTTCGCGTTGCCCTTTGCGCTCGGGGCGCTTCTGGTCGCCACTCGCGGCCGGCCGTCCGGCCGGCTGCTCGCCCTGGTGCTGCTTTGCATGGTCTGCGCCCGGACGGCGGCGATGCTCTTCAACCGCATCGTCGATTGGAATCTCGACCAGCGGAATCCGCGCACCGCCCTGCGCCATCAACTTCTCTCGCGACCGATCGCGATCCTGCTCCTCGTGCTCAGCTCGACGGCGTTCGTCGCGGCGGCGGCGGCGATTAATCGCGTAACCCTTCTTCTGTCGCCGGTGGCACTCGCCATCATCTTCTTCTATTCGCTAACCAAACGCTTTACTGCCGCGAGCCATTTTTTCCTTGGCCTCGCGCTGGCGATCGCTCCGGCTGGAGCCTGGATCGCGGCCACCGGCCGGCTCGCCCTCGCCCCTCTCCTGCTGGGCGCCGGGGTGATCGGGTGGGTCGCCGGATTCGATTTGATCTACGCCACCCAGGACTACGAGTTCGACCGACGGGAGGGATTGCATTCCCTCGTCGTCCGGCTGGGGATCGCGCGTTCGCTGCGTCTTGCCCAGTTACTGCATCTCATCATGTTCGGCGCGCTTGTCGCCTTCGGCTTCGCGGCATCGTTAGGCACGCTCTATTTTCTCGGCTTGCCGCTGGTGGTTATTGCGCTGGTTTACGAACATCGGAGCGCGGCCCGGCTCGACCTGGCCGGCATCAACCGCGCCTTTTTCCAGAGCAACGCCTTCGTTAGCGCCGTCTTCCTCGGCAGCGTATGGGCGGCGGTTTTGGCCTGACGACTGTCGTTACATTTCGTTGAGTTGGGCCACCCGCCCGGCATGCCGGCCACCTTCAAAATCGGTCGCCAGCCACACCCGCACGATCTGCAGAGCCAGCTCCTCCGACATCATTCGTTCGCCGAGGGAGAGGACATTGGCGTCGTTATGCTGGCGCGACAGCCGGGCCGATTCCTCATTCCAGCAAAGCGCGCAACGAACGCCATGCACCTTGTTCGCGGTCATGGCTTCGCCATTCCCGGAACCGCCCAACACAATCCCGCGCTCGCACTCGCCGCGCGCGACCGCTTCCGCAGCCGGGCGAATGAACTTCGGATAATCGACCGGCTCCTCGCTCTTCGTCCCGAAATCCTCCACCTCGTGCCCTAACGAGATCAGCAGTTCCTTGATTTTTTCCTTGTAACGGAAACCGGCGTGATCGGAGCCGAGCGCAACTTTCATCCCCGCTTCTTAATGGAGCGGAGGCCCATTTGTCGAGCCATCGTGCGCAAAGAACTCAGGCGCTTTTTTCCGCGGCCAGCTTTTCCCAAAGCGCGCGCTCGGATTCGCTCAGATCTTTCGGGATGGCGATTTGCGTCACGACGTAAAGATTGCCGCGGCCGGCGGTGGCGGTCGGCAGCCCCCGATCCCGCAAACGAAAGCGCTGGCCCGGCTGCGTGCCGCCCGGGATTTTCAAACGTCGATGGCCCTCCAGCGTCGGCACTTGCAACTCAGTGCCCAAGGCCGCTTGCCACGGCTGCAGGACTGCTTCGTAAACCAGGTCGTTGCCTTCGACCGCGAAATCCGGATGTCGCGCCAGTCGCACTCGCAGAAACAGGTCGCCCTTTTTTCCACCGCCCAGGCCCGCTTCGCCCTGACCGGCGAGGCGGATGCGCTGGCCCTCGTGCACCCCGCGCGGGATTTTGACCTGGTAGGTTTCCACCTTCTCCGAGTCGCTGCGGCGCAGGGAAACCTGGCGCGCAGAACCGTTCAGCGCTTCCTCCAGTGTGACCATGATATCGGCTTCCACATCCTGCCCGCGCTCGGCCGTGGCCGGTCGCCCGCCAAAGCCGCCACCGAAAGCCGATTCGCCTCGCCCTCCGCCGAAAAAGGCCTCGAAGAAATCGCTGAAACCCGTCCCGCCGAATTCGAACTCGACCCCGCCCCCGTTACCGCCCGCCTGACGGCGAAATCCTCCGCCACCACCCCCGCTACGTCCCCAATCGGGCGGCGGCTGGAATCCACCCGGCTGATCCCAGTTCGCGCCCAGCTGATCGTATTTCGAGCGCTTTTCGGGATCGCTCAGGACTTCGTAGGCCTCGTTGATCTGCTTGAATTTTTCCTCGGCCGCGGCCTTCTCTTTTGCCTTGGCCATGTCGGGATGATGCTTTCGCGCGAGCTTGCGAAAAGCGCTCTTGATCTCCTCGGCGCTAGCCGTTTTTGAGACGCCCAGCATCTCGTAATAATCCCTGAACTGTACCGCCATAGAGTGGGAGGAATCTATTCACAATTCGAAAATCGAATATCGAAATCCGAAAATTTTCTCTCGTTTCGGGGCGCGAGTTCCTAACTTGCGCTCCCCGCGGCTGGGCAAAGCCTACAAACTTGCCTCACGATCGCTGAAGATCGTCCCGCTGACGTCGGCGGCCTCGAAAGTAAAGCCATGACCGCCGCTTTTATCGAGCGACTTGAGCAGCTCGGAAACGGCCAGCGCGGTCGCGACTGAATAAAAGCGGACCAGCCCCACCGTGGTGCGCGGTCCGAAAACGGTGATCATGATGGTGTCATCATCGACCGAATTCATGAAAATGTGGCTGCCGTTTCCCTGATGATAGAGAGCGTTGAACTCGACCTCGCCGATCCGGCGGGCCAGCTCCTTGGTCGCGGCGAAGGAACCGGCCGCGAGCGCCGCGATGATGGTCACTTCCATCACCGCCACATCGCCATATTGCGAGATGACGTTGCCGCCGCGGTCGATCACGACGATCAATTCCGCGTCCGATTTTTTCAGGAACTCGCCTAGAATTCCGTCGAGCGAGGCGACATTCTCGATCGTGAGCGCAGGGATGCAGTTCATAACGAGGCAGACCTGGCCAATTTCGGCGCGGAAGTTGTTTCAGTCGGCACCGCGACCGGCGCGGCCGGCCCGTCGGCGGGCGCGTCTCCTTGTTTGCTGAATTTGTGCAGCAGCATTTGCGAGACGGCGTTGAGCGAAGCGAACACGTTCTGGCCGGTGCTCGAGATCACTTCGAAGCTTTGTACCCGCTTCTTGCGGTTGTTGAGCAGGAACTCGAGGTAATTGATCGGCGCGACGTTGTTCAGGTCGCGTTTGTTGTACTGCAGGACGTAGGGGATCTCATCGATCGAGATATTTTGCTGGGCCAGGTTTTCCTCCAGATTTTTGAAGCTCTCGACGTTCTCCTCCATTTTTTCCCACTGTGAATCGGCCACGAAAACGACCCCATCGACGCTCCGCAGCACGAGCTGGCGGGTGGCATTGTAGATCACCTGTCCCGGCACGGTGTAGAGCTGGAACTTGGTTACGAACCCCTTGATCACGACCGCGTTGAGCGGCAGGAAATCGAAGAACAGTGTCCGATCGGCGGCGGTGGCGAGAGAGACGAGATCGCCCCGGTTGGCCGGGCTGATTCGCTCGTGGATGTAGGCGAGATTGGTCGTCTTGCCACAGAGCGCGGGCCCATAGTAAACGATCTTGAACTGAATCTCGCGACTGGCGTAGTTGATGATGGACATGGCTTTTCGTTAGTCGTTAGGCAGGCTGGCTGTACATCTGCGCCAGCGCGCGCACCGCGCGGTTGAGGCGGGTCCGATTCTCGGCGGCGATTTCGCCAGTCGAGTGCAGCGCGGCCAGGCAGATATTGTCGTGGGCGAAAAAGCTGACCGGCGTTTTCGCGCAGAAAAGGGTGATGCCGGTGAGTTCGCCGAAGTTGGTCCCGTCCATCTGCTCGTTGATGCGCTTCACGATCGAGGGAGCGAGCGCGCAGAGACCTTCGGCGCCGTATTCGGGCGGGATATTTCCGGCCAGGCTGAGTCCGTCGGAGAAAACGATGGCGCAGGCGCTGATCCCCGGCAGGCGGCTGGCGTGCGCCACCACCGCCTTCGCGTCGAGTGTTTCATCGGTCTCGAAAAGTTCCTGGAGCGGGCTTCGCGCCACGGGCGCCGTCGTCGTCTGGGGGATCGATGATTCTTGCAGGCCCGACGGTTGTAGCGGCGGCCGTGTCGGCCGCAATGGGAGTGCGGCTTCAAGCGCAGGAATCTCGGGCGTGGGACTGGCGGCTGGCGGAACTGGGCTGGCGGCTGGCACAGCCGCCTCTACACCCGGACGGGCGATCGGACCGGTTGTGACCTTGAGCCGTTTGGCGTCTTCCGCGGCCTTGGCGCTGAATGGCGTCTCGAAGAGCTCGGACACCTCCGGTTCTTCCTGGTCGCCCCGCAGCTGCAAGCTCTCGTTAGGCAACTTGCGCAGCACTTCCTCGAGCGGGAGCGCGACCGGCAGATCGGGCTCTTCCAGTTTCAAGAGAGCGCGAAATTCCTCGGGCAGCGCGGCTTCGAATTGCGCCGGCGAAATTGAGATCCGGCCTAACGAGAGTTGCGGCTCGATGATGGAAAAGGGCACCTCCAGCTCCGCGCTTTCCGGCACCGCATCGGTCGCGGCGGACAATTGGAAGGGCGAGATCTCGCGCAGGACATTGCGTAAAGAGAGGCGAACGCGCGGACCGTCGGAAGCAAAGCCGACCTTCAGCTTGGGAGCCGGCGCGGGCGTGGCGGGGGCGGGCCGCGCTTCCCGCAAATCGTTTGAGGGCGGGCTGATCTTGAATGGAATCCGGACCGGAGCCGGCGGCGCGAAGGGCGAAGGAAGTTGAGTTGGAACGGGCGGCCCACTTGAGGCTGGAACTCGCTCAGAGGCAGGCACACCCGTTCCGTTCGGTGAAAGTTTGGGCGCGATTGGCGGCGGCGAGGTCTCCGGCAGAGCATGCGCAACCGGAGCGGCCGCGGCCTCATCAGGCAGCGGCAGGCGCAGTGGACGAATGGTTTTCGCGGCCGGCGCCACCGATTCGACCGGAGCCTCCGCTTTCGTTTCAACCGGAACCGGCGATGGAACGCTCATCACTGGCTCGGCTTCTGCGACCGGTGTGTGCATTTCCGAAACCGTCGACGCGGGGATCGGCGCAGCGGGCTTCCCATGCCGCTCGCTATCCTCCTTGGCCATCTTGAGAAAAGGCGTTTCGACTTCCGGAACTTCCTGTTCGCTGAGCTGATCGGGGCGCACCTGGAAGGAGGTAAATTGCTCCAGCACCTTGGCGAAAGGCAGGGCGACCTCGCGCTTGTCTTCTTCCGCGACGGCCGCGGCGAATAACTCCGGCGCCTGTTGATAGATCGAGCGCAGACTGGCTACGGGACGTCCGTTCGCCATCCCCCGCTCCACTTCCGAAGCCTTCAATAGGACCCGGTGTTCCGGGTCGGTCATCGTGCTGCCCAGGACTCCCTCGGGCAGATGCGGCACGAGATCGCTCAGGCGCAGAGCGATCGTCCGTTCCGCCACACCGGCCGGCGCGCCGCCGGCCGGGGCGCCTTTCGATCCAACCGCCAGGGCTCCACTTTCGCCTAACGAAATCTTACGCGGCCCCGCCAGGGCGCTGGACGCCGGGTTCCCGATTGGCGGGACCATCGTGAAATCCGACGCAGGGGCCAACCCGACGACCCGGGAACTGTTCGGCATGACAGTTTTGCCGAAACGTTCCGAGGCCGGCTTGTCGATCGGCGTCGGCGGCCGTGGCGCCACCGCCACCGCCACCGCTACGTTGCTTTCCTCTGTCTTGTCCTTCTTGAAATAGCGGAGAAACGGTAAATTCATTTTTCTAGTGATCTTCAGCGGTCACGCGCCAGACCTCTTCGAGCGTGGTGATGCCTTCCATCGCCTTGTCGATCCCGACCATGCGCAAAGTTTTCATTCCCTCGGTGATCGCCTGGTTCTTGATCACCGTGGCCGAGGCGCGCTTGATGATCAGCCGCCGGATCGCCTCACTCACCGGGAGCGCTTCGATGATCGCCGCCCGCCCGGAATACCCGCGGCCCTTGCAACGATCGCATCCGATCCCGTGGTAGAAGACCGCGCCTTCGGCTGGCTCCATGTTCAGCCGCGCGAACATCTCCGGTTCCGGCAAAAATTCTTCACGGCAATTGGTGCAGACCCGCCGGATGAGTCGTTGCGCGCAGGTCATGATGACCGAGCTCGAGATCAGGAACGGCTCGATCCCCATGTCGTCGAGTCGCGCGATCGCGCCGGCCGCGTCGTTCGTGTGCAGCGTGCTCAACACCTGGTGACCCGTGAGGGCCGCCTTCACCGCGATGTCCGCGGTTTCGTTGTCACGAATTTCACCGACCATCACGATGTCCGGATCCTGGCGCAGGATGGAACGGAGCGCGGACGCGAAATCGAGGCCGATATCGGGCCGCGCGGCAACCTGGTTTACGCCCATCAACTCGTATTCGATCGGATCTTCCACCGTCACGATGTTGTAGTTGGGGCTATTGAGCTCCTGCAGGACGGAGTAAAGCGTGGTCGTTTTACCCGAACCGGTTGGGCCGGTGACCAGGATCATCCCGTGCGGGGCATCGATCGCCTTGCGGAATTTCGCGACCGTTTCCTCGTCCATTCCCATCGTGTCGATGCTGCCGGCCAGGGCCGACTTATCGAGGATACGGATCACCACTTTCTCGCCGTGCGAAGTGGGCAGGATCGAGATACGCAGATCGACCTCTTTCCCCATCACCTTGATGCGGAAACGGCCGTCCTGCGGCAGGCGCCGCTCCGCGATGTTGAGGCCGGCCAGAATCTTGATACGCGATGTGATCGCGAGCTGCAGCGCCTTGGGCGGCGACTCCGCGGCGATCAATTCGCCGTCGATACGATAACGCAGCTTCAGCGTGCGCTGGAATGGCTCGATGTGAATGTCCGAGGCCTTTTCCTTGATCGCCTGGGCCAGGATCAGGTTCACGATCTTGATCACCGGCGCGTCTTCGCTGTCGGTCGCGAGCCGATCGAGATCGATGTCCTCGCGCTTGTTCGCCTGGACCTCGACGTCGCTGGCCGCTTCCTCCGCGACCTGCTTGAGCACTTCGCTCATCTGCTGGCCGGTGTTGTGCACCCCGCTGAGCGCGTCGCCGACCGCTTTCTCGGTCGCGATCATCGGGATGATCTCGAGCTGCACCCGGCGCTTCAGGTCATCGACCGCGAGCACATTGGTCGGGTCGGCCATGGCCACGAAAAGCTTGTTCTCGAGGCGGGCGATCGGCACCAGCTTGTGCGCCTTGGCCATGTCGCGCGGGACGAGATTCAAGATCTCCTCCGGCACCCGCACCTTCGATAAATTGACCGGCGGCGTGTTCAGGCAGCGGCCCATCGAGAAGGCCATGTCCTGGTCGCTGACAAACTGCTTGTCGGTCAGAATCTTGAGCAGCCGGCCGCCCTGCTGCTTCTGGATATTGATCGCCTCATCGAGCTGATTGGGCAGGAGCAACCCGTCCTCGATCAGGACATCCGCGATACGTTCTCCGAAAGATTTACTTCTCATCGACTACGCGCGGGGCTCCAGTTTGTAAATATCCTGCAAGGTCTTGATGATCACCGCCGGCTTGGCCAGGTACCAGCGTCACCGTGTAATCGAGCGATTGCTGCACCGACTCGCGCGCTTCCGCATCAAAGGGATTGCAGACCGCCACCATGATCGTGCGGCTGATCAAATCGAACGGCACAAAGAGCCGGTTCACCGTCAGGTCGTCGGGCAACATCCGCACCACCTGGCGATCGATGTCGTAATATTCCAGCGGCACATAGGCAAACTTGGTCCGGTCGATCAAGGCCGAGAGAACCGCCTCCATTTTCACCTCGTCGCCGGCACAAAGCCGCTCCAGCAGCGAAGTGGCCAGCATCTGGCCGGTCATCGCCTTGTTCGCCGCCTTCACCGCCTCCAGCGCGGTATTCACGTCGTCCTCCGGAAACATCTGCTGGAGCACGAGAAATTTTGCCAGTTGATCGTTGCCCTGCTCGATATTGTTGAGAGATGCGCGCTTGCGCACCTGGCCGGTATTGCGACCGCCGATCTCGAGCAGCCCGCTGCTCAGCGAAGAGGCCGCGTTGTCGGTAAAATCCGGCACGATCGTCAAGGCATTGTGCGCGCCCGCTTCTTCCTTCGTCTCGCCCTCCTGCTGCAACTTGGATTCGATGTCATTCAGCATCGCCACGATCTCCGGCGCGCCCGGTTCCTGGGCCAGGATCGCCTCGCATTCCTGCATCGCGAGAGCGAAGGAGCCGACATTGAAATAAGCCTCCGCCAGGCGACGAGCCACGCGCAGCGCCTCCTCGGTTTTACCAAGCTTGCGATAGGCTACTTTTAGGATCTCCAGCGACTGATAATCGTCGTGTTGGGTTTGAGTGATAACCTCAAACATCTCAACCGTTTGGAGAATCTGGTTTCGCTCCTCGTCGGATAATGTGTGTTCCAGCACGAAAGCGTAAAAAGCTAGAACCATGCCCATGCCAGCGCGGCATCCCCGATTTGGGAAAATCCGTTAACCCAGCCCCGGGAAAAAGCGCTGGAAAGGCGGTATCCGTCCGAGGTCGGAGATCCGGAGTCAGAGGTGCAGCTTTCAGAGATCTGCCCCCCACTTCATCCTTCATCCTTTCCGCCGTTCCCCGTCCATCTCGCTCACCCCGGTCGCTCGATTCTACTTTAGCCTTTGATGCGCTCGCCCCCACTCGCTTCCGCTACCCTCGCGGCTCCTCGTCTATCGCTCATCCCGGTCGCCATTCTACTTTAGCCTTTCAACTTGGAAAGCCCGGCCGTTGCTTCGCATCCTTTACGGCTACTTTCTTCTGCTTCCCGCGGCCGCCGCCACCCATTTCAGCTCTCCGCTTTCCGCTTTCCGCAGTCAACTGCTCACCCCCGTTTCTACTTTAGCCTTTCAACTTTCTACTTTCTTCTGCTATACCGCGGTCCTGAATCCGACGCCGCGCACCGTGCCAGCACCGCCCAAAAACTCGCGCCGCGCCTTTACGTTTGCCCAGGCACGTGAGCGCCATAGCGCCTCTACGTTGCCGGAGCTACGTGGGCGCCTCCGCGCCTTTACGTTGGTCGAGATGCTGGTGGTGATCGTGATCATCTCAATCCTGCTGGTTGTCGTGATCCCCGCAGTCAACTCGCTCTCAAAATCGAGCGGAGGCAAGGCGGCTGTCAGCAATTTTATGAACGTCGTTGAGCAGGCGCGGACGCTCGCAATTACCAGCGGGAACGCGACCTACGTCGTGCTCGCAGATGAAACCCTCACCTCTACGATCACGACCGACCCTGATAAATACCGCGCGAAAGCCTACATCGTTTTTCAAGACAAAGACTTCGTCCCAGTCGCCGTCAGCAAATGGTACATTCCTCCCCACCGGAATTTCGTTTCTGGCCGGTACCGATCCTGTCACGAACGGTCTGATGACCGCGAAGGACCCGGCCATCAAATTCACCTGCCCCGGGAGCATCGGCACCACTGCGATCGCCCTGCCTTTTATCAAATTTGATCCGAGTGGAATGGTTTCCCTACCCACCACCCCCAACATCCTCTTCGTCAAATTTTTCGCCGGTTTCGTCAATGCCAGCGGCACGCCCGCCTACACTGACAATCAACAGAAAACGTCCGGGAAACTTGACCAGGTCAGCATCTCTTTGCTGACCGGGCGGGCCAAATATGTCGACCCTTATTCGCCGAGCTAGGAGACAAGGCTTTTCGTTGATCGAAGTGGTGCTGGCTTTGGGCGTTGTTGCCTTCGCGCTAGTTGCGATCCTAGGCGTCTTTCCGGCGGCCTTCAGCCAGAATCGAAAGAGCATCAGCGATACAAGGGCAGGTCAACTCGCCCGCATGATGGTCTCGACGATCGAAAGCCAAACCGCCACCTTCTCCGCCATCGATTGCTTTGGAGCGACCTTGGACCTCGCCGCCTCGAGCACGGGCACGACGCCCGTCTTGTTGTACGCGGCCTACCCATCGCCGAATCAGCCGGAGGTAACGACGGCTAAGAACGGAGACTCGATCTACAGCATCGAGTTTCGCTTTAACAACACTCCGGCGTTGGCCCCGTCCGTCACGCTTCCCACCGGCATAGTCAACCAGGTCCAAATCAGAATTCGTGGGATTTCTGGCACTTCGACCGAGTTTCGGGAATTCATGTATTTGTTCCGCAAAAAGGACTGAGATGCGTCGACCTGAAAATCGCAACGCTTTTACGATTGCCGAATTGCTGATCGCAATTGTGGTCACCCTCATTCTGGTCGGGATCCTATTTCGCGTCTTCGCCGCCGCGGCCGGCCAATGGCAAAACGCCGATCAGCGCATCGACACGTTCCGCGATGCACGCGCCGCTCTTCAGATCATGACGCGGGACTTGAGCAGGGCCGACATCAACGGCAACGCGCAGATGCTCACCTTGACTGATTTCTTCACCGTCTCCCCCAATCCGCAGTTCGCGAAGGAGGCTTATGCGATCACTCCCATTACCAATAGCGGCAAGAGCGATCTGTGCACGGTGGGTTATTACTGTGCTTACGACACAGTCACACACGCCTACAGCTTGAAACGTCTCTTCAAAAGCAGCGACGCTACCTACACTTCACTGGCGACCGCCTCGCCCAATTTTACCGCCATTTTCCAGAAGGACACGCCGACCGCAGATGAAGTTGCTGCCGCCTACGTCTGGGATTTGCAGTTTCATCCCGGCGTCGGCAAGAATCTCGTCGACGCCGCCACCACTCCCTCAACGCAATGGAATTGGATGGAGATTCGCTTCAAATCCATGAGCACCGCGTCCGGTCGCAAGATTCGCAATACTCCAGTCGATCTTTCGACATGGTTCGATGCGACTTCGTCTCTCTATAAAACATTCATTCTCCCCCTACGAACAACAATTCGTGAGTCGCGTTGCGCTGCATCAAAACCAGTGAAGCAAGCAACCAGTAAAGCGAGTGGGTTCGCCTTGGTGATCACCCTCATCACCATTGCGCTGCTCACCATTATGGCGGTCGCCTTCCTCGCAAGTTCGAGTCTCGACCAGGCCACTGCGCGCGCCACTGCCAACAAGAGCAAGGCAGATCTGGCCGCCAGAACTGCGGTTAACACCGCCATCGCTCGCTTGGTCGATAACATCTCCACCTATCCCGACTCGGCCACGAGTTGGGAGACCGTCCACGGCACCACTGGCACCGTGCTTTACTACCAAGATAAGACCCCGGAACAGGGTGGGGCCAGCAAGTTCATTCTTCCCCTCGAGTCCGGCGGACTTCCAAAACCTATCGCCAGCAAAGCGACCGCGCTCCCCGATCCTCGATAACGACAATTCCTTCGACCTGAACCACGCACGCTACTTGAACGATCCTCAAGGGTGGATCGGTGCGCCAAACGGCGCCGCCAGTACCCGAGTTCCGGGGTCAGTGGATCGACCAGACCGACTCCGATAACAAGGCGACTTCCCGCTTCGCACTTTGGATCGAGGACGAAAGCTTCAAGGCGAACGCAAACTTGATGGGAGTGACCCCCCGCGGCACGGCGACGGTGGGTGATTCTCCAACCCAAATTCCGCTGCAAGGACTACTCAAAGTTCTCTTCCCGGCTACCGATTTCAACGCCACGGCTAACACCGTCTTCAATGCGCGAGCGGCGTTTCCCGGTTCGCTCTTTTTCGAATATCGCGCCTTGGATCAGGCAAACTCGCCTACCCCAATCGCGGAAGCGTCCAAGTTTGAATCCACCATTTACTCTGGAGCGTGGAACATGTCCCGGAGCGGCTCCAAACGCGTTAACCTCAACAAGGTCGTCACCTCTTCAACCGTCGCGGCGGACATCCGCACGCAGCTCGACCAAATCGTTTCCGCGATCAACTATCATCTTCCTAACTTTGGGCAACGATTCTATCGGATTGGCACGGACAAGAACTCCCTCGACGTCACCGCGACGAACAAGATCATCTACGCCAACAAAGTTGCCGCGAACATTCGAGACTACATCGATACCGATTCTCAGCCAACAATAGTAAACAACGACCCCCCAGCATATACCATCCGGATTGGTACGGCACCTTCTCATCCAATCGAAGCAAGCGGCGGCGGCACATCAGGTCCGAACGAAATCATCGCCATCGGAAAAGAACCTGTTCCCTTCGTTCAAGAATACGTGTTACGGGTGCGGGAAAACTCCTTCTCACCGAGAATTGGTCACTTTGCGACGTATAACGTCAGTATCGACCATTACGTAGAATTTTGGAACATGTCTAACCGAGATATTCCGCTTACTTCGCTTGGACCTAATCCGTTCTTGCTAATCGCGAATCAATTCGGGTGGGATGCGGGCGGACTTGATGACATCGCCGGCTGGGCCGTCACGCGATATAAAGCTACCGCTGAATACGGCAACGAATTCGGCCGATCATACAGTTCTGACGTCATTTCCAGCCGGTTCGGCAACTGTTATCACGACTGATCCCAATCCCTTGAGCACGAACGGAACGGCGACGCCGGTGCAAACAGGTCCGCTGACCCCGTGCCAACTCGCGTTTTCTATATTCCAATCACACCCGACAATGGGATTTCCGGGTTTCGAACCTATTCGGGTAGAACCCAAAAGAAGAGTGGAAGTGAACTTCGTTCTTTCTATGATAGGACGCCCCACTGCTAGCAGCACTGACTATGAAACTGAGATTGTACTGGGCAACGATCTTGGGATTTTAGAGTCGGCTTGGGGGCACTGGAGCTATCACATCGAACATCTCGATTAATATCAATAACAGCAGTCCGGCGGAGAACCGTCTCGATCCCACAAAATACCATTTTCGCGGGGGTTCCCTGCGAGGCAATTCTTCTGCTGGAGCGACGGCTGCTACTACGGGCGACCCCAGGACAAATGCAGAGCAATTGACATTCAATCTAAATGGCGGCCTCACTGGGAACACAGATAAGACCCGTTATTTTGACGTTGGTTTGGATAGCAGTCATATCCCGGGCAATAGCAGCTTGGGCGCGGCAAACGCGACCTTTGTCATCCCTTCAAAGTGGCCGGATAATTCGAGCAGTGCTCCAACCGCAACCGATGCCCCCGCAGTCATGGCAAACACAACGTTAACGTCCATTGGCCACGGGGGATATCTTCGATCCAGTACGGGTGAAAGGAGATAGTAACGATATTAACATAGAATCAGAAGTGGGGGCCGCACCTTTAGGGTCGGGCAGACCAATCGTTACGATGCTACGACCAATCTTCTCGGTCTATGGGATGGAAGCAGTACCTCGGCTAGCCGGGAGTGGACGTCGTGGAGATTGGCGGATATTTTTTCGACCTCGGACGCATGCAGTGATGGCCGGATAAACGTCAACGGGGTTGTTCGTGACGGAGGTGCGGCGATTAAGGCTGCGCTCTACGGATATGTTTTCCAGGATTCTCAATTGGGCAGTTCGGCTCTGAGCGATGCCGCCATCCAAAAGCTGGTCGACCAGCTCGCCGCACGGATTAAGAACGACGGCGCTACCTATCCGAATTTACGACCACTTCCGGGCCCCTCAGCGAGCGGGGCGAGGTATCCGAGATGCCTATTTTCACAACGGGGACCGACCTTACCGGCCTGGACATGACCACCGTTTACGATAGAGGACGTGAAGAACTCCTGCGTCGGCTGATTGAACTGACTACCACTCGGCAATATCTTACTGTTTATGCGGTCAGCCAGTCACTCATTCCTCCCCAGTCAGGAATCATTCCCATCGTCAGTTCGACGGCTCAGCTAAAGATCACCTTCCGAATCGACCCGGTCTGGGATGCGAGACTCCAAGCGATCCTTTTGTCCCGACCGGACTCCATCCACCGACCCCCGTTTCAAAAAGCCCGACCGTTATGCCATTAAAATTCTCTACGCTGGGGAGTAGTTTGCTACTCCTCGCTCTTGTCGCCACGGCCGGCGCCCAAGTCGAGTCCCCCACGGCCACACCTACGCCCACTCCGCCCCCGGGTTACCTCCGCTTTTGGAACATGATGCCTACAGCGAGCGGACCCATGGATTTGCGACGCGCCGGTGGTTCTCCTGCCGATGCTCCGCTGGTCGGCAAATCGCCTCCTTACCGCTACAGCAGCTACCTTGAATACCAGGCTGGGCCTTACAAGCTGTCGGTCAACAAGACTGGCAGCACCGAGCCGCTCAAGATCATGGATGCCGAACCTGGCGGCGAACTTTTACTTCACGGTCTTGGTTGCGCCGACCCCGCAGGGGCCTTCCGTCCTACTCATCAACGACACGAGCAATCCCAAGGCTCTAGAACGCAGTTCTGACGGTCCGCAACTATTTCCCCGATATCGCTGTCGATGTTTTTAACGGCGCAAAGAAGATTGTGACCGCTCTCACATACGGGCAAAGCATCGTCCTTTCAGATCTTCCCTTCGAAACTCTGTCCCTCACCATAAAGACGACTCTTCCCAACCAGGTGGAGGCGGAATCCGGTGCGGAAGCCGATTTCAAGCTCGTCCGCCGGGCAACGCTCCTGGTCATCCCTGATGAATATGGCCGGTTTCGGCCTCGGGTGACTCTAGATGGGACGAATCGCTAGCCGGTCCATTCTCTCCGTCGATCGGGTGAACGAGAGCAAGCAGGAGGAAGAGAAGTAGGAAGAGGAAGGGGTCAGTCCTCACTATTGACACTTTTCTTGCAGCTGCCCGGAAATCTCTGCGGTCGTCAATTATTCTGGACAGACAGGACAGATTGATTATTCTTCGCACATGAAACCGCTCCAACTCCAGGAAGCCAAACAGCAGTTCTCGGCCGTGGCGGAGAGGGCCGCCGGGGGCCAGCCCCAGATCGTGACCAAGCATGGAAAGCCGTTCGTCGTTATCGTCGGCGTGGGCGACTGGAATAAGGCCAAACCAAAAGAACGGACGCTGCTGGAAATGCTCCGTTCCTGCCCCGTGGACGCGGACGAACTCGACCTCGGGCGCAGCAAAGAACTTCCGCGTGATATCGCGCTATGAACTTCCTACTGGATACCAACGTGGTGAGCGAGGCCATGCGCAGGCGCCCCAGCGCCCGCGTGCTCGATTGGATTGGCGCGCAAATCGAGGAGTCGCTTTTCATCAGCGCCATTACCGTCGGAGAATTGCGGCGTGGGTCGCTTCTCCTCGGCGAGGGGAAAAAGCGTAAAGCGCTGCTGCGTTGGATCGAAACCGGCATCAAGGTTGAATTCGGAGGTCGCATCCTGCCGGTGGACACCGCCGTGATGGAGCACTGGGCGGACCTCCAAGCCTCGACCATGAAAGCCGGACGGCGTCTGCCGGTAATGGATAGTCTTCTCGCCGCCACCGCCCTAGCCCATGGCCTCACCCTCGCCACGCGCAACACGGCCGACTTCCAGAGCGCCAACATATTGCTCCTGGACCCGTGGCAGACCAGCTAGCCTGAACGAAAGCAGGGAGAGCAGGGGTCAGTCCTCACTATTGACACTTTTCCTGCAGCTGCTCAGCATCGCGCCATGCCCCGGCAGCTCCGCCTCCAATACGAAGGCGCCATCTACCACCTCCTCAGTCGCGGTGATCGACGCGAGGTGATCTTTCGCGATTCAACCGATCGCCGCCGTTTCCTGGCCGCCTTGGAGGCAGCCTGCGCCAAGACCGCCTGGCAGGTGCATGCCTTCTGCCTGATGAGCAATCATTTTCATCTCGTGATCGAAACGCCCCGGCCCAATCTGGTCAGCGGGATGAAGTGGCTCCTCGGCACTTACACCATGCGCTTCAATCGCCGTCACCAGCTCAGCGGACATTTGTTTGCCGGCCGCTACAAATCTCTCCTGGTCGATGAGCAGTCCCCGGATTATTTGCGGGCGGTCTGCGATTACGTCCATCTCAATCCGGCCCGGGCGGGGCTGATCCCGCCCGCGCAGCCCTTGGAGGATTTCCCCTGGAGCAGCTATCCGGCTTATCTGCGCCCGGCTTTGCGGCCGGATTGGCTGCGCTGTGATCGTCTCCTGGGTGAACATGGCCTGGTCAAAGAAAGCCGCAGAAGCCGACTCGAATTTACGCGCCGCCTGGAGGGACGGCGTGGCCAGGTTGCTGCCGCGGGCGAGGAAAGCATCCGTCGCGGCTGGCATTTCGGAGGGGAAGACTTTGTGGCTCGTCTTCTCGATCAACTCGAGGGCAAAGCCGGGGAGCATCATCGCGCGGTGGAGCGAGCTGAAACCGAGGAGGAGAAAGCGCAGAGAATCATTAGAGCGGGGTTGGCTGAGCTCGGCTGGCCGGAGGGGGTGCTGGCTCATAAGCGCAAAAGCGATGCGAACAAAGTTGCGCTCGCCCGACGCCTGCGCGCCGAAACGGCGGTGAGTTTAAAGTGGATGGCCGACCGTTTGCAGATGGGCACTTGGACGCACGTCTCTAACCTTTTGCGGCGAAACAGTGTCAGAAGTGAGGACTGACCCCTTTGGTGGTGGATGTTTTAGCTGAGCGCAGGCCGGCCTGACAAGCCCTTGGTGCCGGGATCGGAATGGGTTTTTCCCGCATTCGGGAAGAGTTCGTTTGCTAGCCTAACGAGGCTTGCTCCATAAGAGTCTGTGAGCTTGAGCCTTGCGGCGCACTCGCGACGCTGGCATATCCATTGCTAAGGTGAGCGCGGCCGCCCCCCCCGCACTAAAAACCATTAACCATTAACAAAATCCATGCACCACGTCCGACTCTTCGCTTCGCTCTGCTTTTCCACTATCGTCGCCGCTGTGTCGGCCGCTGATCCTGCACCCGCGCCCTCTGCCGCGGCCTCACCGACGCCGATGGCGGCGGTCGAGACGGGCTACACTTATCGCCCGGTCGATGTCGGGACGGGGCCGCGGCCGCTCAAGATTTTGATTCTCGGCGGAACCGGTTTTACGGGGCCGTATCAGGTCAGGTATGCGCTGGCTCGCGGGCACAAGGTGACGGTGTTCAACCGCGGCAAGACGCATCCAGGCGAGCTGCCTGAAGGGGTGGAGCAATTGATCGGCGATCGCAACACGGGCGATCTCTCCGCGCTCAAGGGTCGCAAGTGGGACGTGGTGATCGATAACCCGACGATGCTCCCGAAATGGGTGCACGATGCCGGGGAAGTGTTGAAGGGGAATGTGGATCGCTATGTCTTCATCTCGACCATCTCGGTTTACGGCGACAACTCGAAGGTCGGCCAGGACGAGACGGCGCCGTTGGCGAAGTACGAGGGCAAGGACGCCATGAAGGAGACGCGCGACACGGTGATCGCGTCGCAGTTCGCCCTCTACGGGCCGCTCAAGGCGCTCTCGGAAAAGGAGGCGGAGAAGTGGTTCCCGGGGAAGGCGCTCATCATCCGCCCGGGGCTGATCGTGGGGCCGGGGGATGAAACGGACCGATTCACCTACTGGCCGATGCGGGTGGATCGTGGCGGTGAGGTGCTGGCGCCGGGGAACCCGGGCGATCCGGTGCAGTTCATCGATGCGCGGGACCTCGCGGAGTGGACCATCCGGATGGTGGAGCAGGAAGAGACGGGCATTTACAATGCGACCGGGCCGGCCACGCCCCTAACGATCGGCGGCATGCTGAAGGGGATCAGGGAAGGGCTGAAGTCAGAGGCGAAATTCACCTGGGTGCCGGCGGATTTTCTGGAAAAGGAAAAGGTCTCGCCCTGGTCGGACATGCCGGTCTGGGTGCCGCCCTCGGGCGAGGATGGCGGCCTCGGGACGCTCAGCATCAAAAAGGCGCTCGATAAGGGACTCACCTTCCGGCCGCTCGGAGTGACAGCGCGCGACACGGTGGCGTGGTTCAAGTCGCGCCCGGCCGAGCGCCAGGCGAAGATGGGCGCCGGGATCACAAAAGAGCGCGAGGCGGAAGTGCTGAAAGCGTGGGGAGCGCGGACGCCACGCCCGTCCTCTTCGGCGCCCTCGCCGAAGAGCGGTAGCTGACCGGGCACCGTCCCCTCCGGGGAGCGCGGACGCCTCGCCCGCTCTCTTCGGCGCCTCGCCGAAGAGCAAATAGCTCACATGCGCTCGAACGTTTCCGATTTCAACTGACGCGCGGATTGGGGGGAACCGTTGCCGGCGAGGCGCCGGCAACTGCGGGCGAGGCGCCCGCGCTCCCCGGATCGGGAATAGGTATGAGCTCCGCGCGTCATGAGTGCGGCAGTCTCTGAACTTCCTGCCTTCCTGCTTTCCTGATTCACTCCCTTCTCTGCCATGAATCGCTTCCACGGCATCCTGCGCAAAGCGGTCGACGTTCGGCCTAACGAGGTCAAGGCGCTCCTGACGGCGTGCCTGTTCAACTTCGTCATCCTCGGGAGTTACTACGTCATCCGGCCGATCCGCGACGATATCGCGGCCACCGGCGGAGTGGAAAATCTGTCGTGGATGTTCACCGGCACGATGGTGGTGACGCTGCTCGCGAACACCGCCTTCGCCGCCACCGTCGCGCGCATGCCGCGCCGGAAATTTCTCCCGATCGGTTACCGCTTTCTGATCGCGAACCTGCTCATCTTTTACTTCCTCATGCGCGCCGCCGGGCCGACGCCCAACCTCTGGGTCGGGCGCGCCTTCTTCGTCTGGGTGAGCGTTTTCAATCTTTTCATCGTGACGCTCTTTTGGGCCTTCATGACGGATCTCTTCGATAGCGAACAGGCCAAGCGGCTCTTCGCTTTCATCGCGGTCGGCGGTCAACTGGGGGCGATCGCGGGGCCGCTCTTTACCGCCTCGATGGTGAAGCATCTCGGGACGGCAAATCTGTTGCTGGTGGCGGCCGCCGGGCTCGAGATCGCGCCCTGGTGCGTGAAGTTTTTTCCCTCGCCGCATCCTGCGCAACCGGTGCTCGCGGAAGAAAAGGGGGAGGCCGATCCCGGAGCGGAGCAAGCGATCGGCGGCAGCATCATCACCGCCTTCACCCACGTCGCGCGTTCGCCTTACTTGTTAGGCATCTGTCTTTTCATGGTGCTCTACGCGATCACCTCGACCTTCGTTTATTTCCAGCAGGCCGATATCACGAAGGCGCATTTCCATAACGATCGCGCGGCGCGGACCGCTTTCTTCGCCCAGCTCGATCTGGTCGTGAATACGCTCACGATTTTCGGCCAGCTCCTGATCACGGGGCGTCTCCTGAAATGGTTCGGGGTCGGCGTAACGCTCGCCTTTCTCCCCGTGCTCAGCCTGCTCGGTTTTCTCGGGATGGGCTTTTGGCCGACGATCGCGCTCCTCGCCGTCTTCCAGGTCATGCGGCGGGCGGGCAATTTCGCCATCACCCGGCCCGCGCGGGAGGTGCTCTTCACCGTCCTCAGCCGGGAGGATAAATACAAGGCGAAGAGCTTCATCGACACTTTCGTTTATCGCACCGGCGACCAGGTTGGCGCGTGGTCCTACACGCTCCTCACCTGGCTCGGGTTCGGGCTGACCGGCGTGTCGTTCGTCGCCGCACCGCTGGCCGCGATCTGGTGCGGGCTCAGCCTCTGGTTAGGCAAAAAGCAAGCCGCGATGGCGGAAGCAAAAGCGGACTAGGCGGCGACTTGGTCTTCGCTCAAACGGCGGCCCGTCCTGGCGATGAAGACGTCTTCGAGCGTGGGCCTGGCCAGGGTAACGGAGTCGATCTCGCCGGGGAAGGCGGCCAGGAGCTGCGCCATGAAGGCCTGGCCGTCCCGGTGTTCGATCCGCACTTCGTCGTTCAGGACGCTGACTTCCACGCCTAACGACTGCACGATGCGCTCGGCCAGCGAGGTGGCGTCCTGCGTGCGCGCACTGATGACGTCGCCGCCAATCTCGGCGCAAAGTTTCCCGGGAGTGTCGAGCGCGACGATTCGTCCGTGGTCGATGATCGCAACCCGGTCGCAACGCGCCGCTTCCTCCATCAGGTGTGTCGTTAGGCAGACGGTCACGTTCTGCTGGTCGCGCAAACGATAGAGCGTTTGCCAGAGATCGATCCGCGCGCCGGGATCGAGGCCGGTCGACGGCTCGTCGAGCAAGAGGAGCTCGGGACGATGGAGGAGGCTCTTCGCGACCTCGACCCGGCGCTGCAAACCGCCGGAAAGCGTCTCGACCAGATCCTGGGCGCGATCGCGCAGATTAAACTCGAGCAGGAGATGATCGATCCGCTCGCGCAACTTTGCGCCGGAAAGTCCGTAGAGATGGCCCTGGTGCGCGAGGTTTTCGCGGACCTTCAACTTCTTATCCAAACTCGGCGCTTGGAAGACGACCCCGAGCCGGCTGCGGAGGGCGTCGCGATCGCGCAGAAGATCGAGCCCGAAGATGCGGGCGCTGCCGCTGCTCGGCCTAACGAGCGTGGAGAGAATGCGAAAGAGGGTGGTCTTGCCGCCGCCGTTCGGGCCGAGCAGGCCGAAGATCTCGCGCGGCGCGACGGCGAGCGAGAGATGATCGAGCGCGACGCGTTCGCCGTAGCGGTGGGTGAGATCGTTGATTACCAGAGCCGGCGCGGACATGAAATGGCACGATAGCGGGAAGGGCGGAAAGCGCACGCGCGGCGGGTGCTTTGCGACCAACGAACGACGTTCGTGTTTTCGGTGAGGCGCCGAAAACGGCACGGGAGGACGCGTGCGCTCCCCGGAGAGGAGGGCCGCTCCGCCTGCGGGCCTTGGATTTGTTCGTTAGGCGCGCGCTAGGAGAAACGCGCCTTCGCGGCCCGCTGCGTTGTCCGGCCGCGGGTGCTGCCGTCCATGGTCGGGCCCTCTTTCTTTTGCGCGCCGCCCTTGGGGTCCTTGCGCGAGGCAAGGTCGCGCACCGGGCCCGGGGTTTTCTTACGAGTTACTTTCTTCGCTTTGGTAGCCATATGAATTCCTCTCGTTGAACTAGCAAAGGAGCTTGGTTGTTTTCAGGCGAATAACAATCCCAAACCCTCCCGGGCCGCCGCCGGGCGCGCCCTTTACACCACGCATCGGCGGTCGCAAGTTCGCCGATGCCTAACCTTGCCAGCTGGATTCGACGCCGCGACGAGAAGTGGTTCAATCCAATCCTGGCGCTCCGGCCCGACGTGAAAGTGAAAAACGCAGCGCGGCGCGCCGTGAAGCTGGAAGAGATGGACGCGCTCCTGCTGACCGGCGGCAACGACATATCCCAGGACTATCTGCGCCAGCCGGTCCCCGATCCATCGATCCTGGAAAAGGCCGATCTGCCGCGCGACAAATGGGAATTCGCCGCGGTCCAAAACGCCCTCGAGCGCGGGCTGCCGATCCTGGCCATCTGCAAGGGAATGCAACTGCTCAACGTGGCGCTCGGCGGCACACTCCGGCTCGATATTCCCGGCCATAATCTTCCCGCGCAAAAATCGCACGACGTGCAACCGCTGCGCAACGACGCCTCGGCGACGCATCGGTTTAAGAAGGTGAACAGCTCGCACCATCAGGCGATCGATCACCTGGCCGACGGCTGTGTGGTTGAGTCGTGGTGCGCGGCCGATGACGTGATCGAGCAATTCCGGCTGACGGATCGGCCTTTCGGTTTGGCGGTGCAATATCATCCCGAGCGCGGCACCCTCTATGGTCCGCTCTTTGCCGATTTTTTGGACAGGATTAACGGGATTTAGAGGATTCAGAATTCGCCCCTCGTTCCTTCTTCCCCAATCCAAAAAATCCTGCTAATCCTGTCCACCTTTCCCATGTCCACACCGCAGAACACGATCGCGATCGTTTACGATTACGACCAGACGCTGAGTCCGAGCTACATGCAGGACGAAGTCGTTTTCCCGACTTTCGGAATCGACGGGCCGAGCTTCTGGCGGCGCTGCTCGGAATTCGTGCGGGACCAGGGTTACGACAGCGAGCTGGCCTACATGAAGGTGCTGCTCGATACCCTCGGGATGGATCGGCCGAAGAACGACGAGCTACGATCGTTAGGGGCAAAGCTCAATTTCTACGAGGGCCTCCCGGAAATGTTCGACGATTTCCGCGACGCGCTCCTGAGCGAGGAGCAGCGCAGCCACGGGATCAACGTCGAGCATTACATCATCTCCTCGGGGATGAAGGTGCTGATCGAAGGGAGCCGGCTGGCCCCTTATGTGCGGGCGATTTTTGGCTGCGAATTTGCCGAGGACGAGCAGGGTCGGATCACATTTCCGAAGCGCGTCATCAGCCACACCCAGAAGACGCAGTTTCTTTTTCGGATCAACAAAGGGCTGCTCGATATGGCGCAGGATGTGAACGATCACATGGCGCCGGATATCCGGCCGATCCCGTTCCCGAACATGATCTATCTCGGCGATGGACCGACCGATGTGCCCTGCTTCACCGTCATGCGCAAGAACGAGGGGCATGCCATCGCGGTCTATAACCCCGACGATCCCGAACGGGTTGGATTCAAGAAATGTTACCAGCTTTCCACCCATGCCGATCGGGTGCGGCATATCGCGCCGGCCGATTATCGGCGCGGCAGCCACCTGCGCATGTTGCTGGAGGAGATGGTGGATGAAATCGCCAGCCGGATGGTCGGGCAACGGCGGGCCGCGATCGAGACCGGGACGGTGCGGGCACCGCGGCATTAGCCGCCGAGGCGGTGTCTCTACACTCAGCCGCGACGTTATTCCCCGCGATAAACGCAGCGGGCGGTCGGCGTCTCGTGGATCACGATCTCGCACAGACCGGGGCATTTCGAGGCGATCTTCTCCCAAAACCACGCCGCCATGTTCTCGATTGTCGGATTTTCCAGACCGGCGATCTCGTTCAGGTAGGAGTGATCGAGTTGGGCGATGAGCGGTTTCATCGCCTTGCCGATCTCGGCGTGGTCGTAAACCCAGCCGCTCTCGCGATTCACCTCGCCCTCGACAGACACTTCTACTTTGAAGCTGTGCCCGTGCATCTTGCGGCACTTGTGTCCCTCCGGCGCGGAGGGCAGGGTCTGGGCGGCTTCGAAGGTGAAGTCTTTGGTCAGGCGGGCACGCATCGCGGCGGAAAATCGCATCGCTCGGCGCGCCTGTCATCCATCTCGGAGATTGACCGGGCGCTGGCCGGGATAAAACCGGCCGCAAGAAAACTAATTCCCTCCGGGTCCTCCTCGGAGTCGCCCTCCTTCTCGGCGCGGCTGGCACGGTCCGCAGACAGAACATCGCGGAGGAAATGAAGGTCAAGCTCGTTTCCCTGCATGGCAAATCCGTCATCAATTCACGCCGGACCTGGTGAAGTTTTACCAGGAAATGAAGCCGAAATATCCCGGCTTCGAGATCGTCTTCATGAGCGAGGACGAATCGTCGAACGCGATGGAAAAAATACATGGGCGAGTTGTCGATGCCATGGCTGCGCTCCGTTACAGCTACGCGAAAAACAGCATCAACTGGGACGAAGTCTTCAAGAAGAAATCGCCCTAACGAATCGGTTTCTCTGCCCACGGTGGAGCGACACTCCGTCGAGCCAGGGGAGTGAACTCGGGCGGCAGCGATACGCACGGCCTGGCTCGACAGAGTCTCGCCCTACCGCCGGGGATGCGCCGCGATTCGCGTTCGCTCGCGGCCTGACTAATTTCCCTCCGCAAACATGGGGTCGAGCATCACCGAAACTCATCTAACGCAGAGTGAAGTTCCGGGTCAGCGCCCGGGCAACCCCACCGTTCTCGCGGTCCTTTTCGCGATCAGCTTTTCTCATCTCCTCAACGACACCATCCAATCGCTTATCCCGGCGATCTATCCGCTGCTCAAGACCAGCTTCCATCTCAGCTTCATCCAGGTCGGCCTGATCACGCTCGCTTTCCAAATGACGGCGTCGATCCTGCAACCGATTGTCGGCTGGTATACCGATCGGCGTCCGAAACCGTATTCGCTTGCCTGGGGCATGGGGTTCACGCTCGTCGGCCTCGTCCTCCTCTCCCAGGCCACGCACTACGGCATGGTGGTGGGAGCGGCCGCCCTCGTCGGGCTTGGCTCGTCTGTTTTTCATCCCGAATCGTCCCGCGTCGCGCACCTCGCTTCCGGCGGCCGGCATGGATTTGCGCAGTCGGTTTTCCAGGTCGGTGGGAATGCCGGCAGTTCGTTAGGCCCGCTCCTCGCCGCGCTCATCGTGGTCCCGCACGGCCAGGGCAGTGTGCTTTGGTTTGGCCTTATCGCGCTGCTCGGGATCGGCGTCCTCTCCGGGGTCGGGCGCTGGTACGGCCAGCATTTGGTAGCGGCAAAAGCGCAGCCCGACACCGCCTCATTGCAGTCCCGTCCCCTTTCCGGCCGGGTCTGGTTCGCCCTCGCCATTCTCGGGCTGCTGATTTTCTCGAAATACTTTTACCTCGCTAGCCTAACGAATTACTACACCTTTTACCTCATCCACAAATTCCAGCTCTCGGTCCAGGGGGCGCAGCTTCATCTCTTCCTCTTCCTCTTCGCGGTCGCGCTCGGCACCATCCTGGGCGGGCCGATCGGCGATCGCTACGGGCGTAAACTGGTCATCTGGGTTTCCATCCTTGGGGTGGCGCCTTTCACCCTCGCACTGCCGCACGCCAATCTCTTCTGGACCGGCGTCCTCACCGTCATCATTGGGATCATCCTGGCCTCCGCCTTTTCCGCCATCCTGGTTTACGCGCAGGAATTGGTGCCGGGCAAAGTCGGCCTCATCTCCGGGTTATTTTTCGGGCTGGCCTTTGGCATGGCCGGCATCGGTTCGGCTGTCCTCGGCGAAATGGCCGATCGCACCAGCATCGAGCATGTCTTCAACCTCTGCGCTTATCTGCCGCTGATCGGATTGCTGACCGCCCTCCTGCCCAACCCCTCGGCTACACCCCGCGCTGGGTCGGAGTCCAGATGAACTTGTGCATCTGGAGTTGGAACCGCACCGGCAGATTGTCGGCCAGGATCCACTCGACGATCTCGCGCGGATCGATCCGGCCGAAGATGGGCGAGAACAGGACCGCGCGCACCCGTTCCGCCAGCAGATGCTCGCGCACCTGCGCGCGCGACCATTCGTAATCTACCCGCGAGCCGATGACGAATTTCACCTCATCGTTAGGGGTGAGGTGCTCGAGGTTGGAGTAAAGATTGCGCGCCACTTCGCCGCTACCGGGCGTTTTCAAGTCCATGATCCGGTGGACGCGCGGATCGACTCCGGAGATATCGTGCGCGCCGCTCGTCTCGAGCAGGATGGTGCGGCCGGCGTCCGCCAGCATGGTCATCAAGGGGAGGACGTTTCTCTGCAGCAGGGGCTCGCCGCCCGTGATCTCGACCAGCTGGCAATCGTATTTGAGAACCGCGTCAACGATTTCGCCTAACGTTTGTTTTTTCCCCTCGTAAAAAGCGTATTCGGTGTCGCAATAGGTGCAGCGCAGATCGCAGAAGGTCAGCCTGACGAAAACACAGGGCAATCCCGCCCAGGTGCTCTCGCCCTGGACCGAGAAATAGATCTCGTTAATGGTCAGCTTCTTTTCGCGATCGGACATTCCGGGCAACCTACCATCGAAGGCGGGCAATTGCGCTCCGCCTGCCCGGTCCCGAACCTGGCCGCGAGTAACGGCGCTGACGCTGCCATTTCACTGCCACAGCCAGACGAGGCGAGCCGCGAAAATGAGCATAACCAGCGCACTGACAACCTGGGTTCCAACCTGCCAGGCGGGCCGGGCAAAAACGCGGGCGCCAAGTTTGAGGGCGGTGCAAAGCACGATCGTCCAGGCGATCGCACCCGAGACGACAGCCGCGGCCAGCGTGAGCGAGCTGAGGAAAGTGGCGTGGCCCTGGGCCGCGCCCTGGCCGCCGACGACGGCGAACCAAAAACCGATGTTCCAAGGGCTCGTTAGGGCAAGAATCAGCCCGAGAAAATAACCGTGCGCCCGGCCCGAGCGCAAAGGAGGTGGAGGCTGCGCGTTCCTGGCCGCATGCGCCGCGCGCCAGGCGCCCCGGGCAAAATTGAAGGCGAGGAAGAGAAGAAGACAGAAACTGACAATCCCAAGGGCGAGGTGAAGCCGGGGCGAAGCGAGGAGCGCGCCCGCGCCAGCCGCCACCCCCAGCGCCCAGATGAAATCGCCGGTGCACGCGCCCAACCCGAGTTGCCAGGCCGGCCAAAAGCCGCCCCCCTGCGCCCTTGGCAGGAGGACACGTCGAATCATTTCTGCGTTGATCGGCCCGGGCGGCCAGGCGACCGACCAGCCCAGGATCAAGCCGTTCACAATCGTGGCGTGGGCCAATTCCATTCTCGTTAGGCGAGTCTCAAAAGCCGCACATCGCCTTCGCCTCGGCGTAGCTCGAACGCACTCGGACCAGGCTGGCGAGATAGCGGTCGACCGCGGGCGCGTCTGCGACCCGGGTGAGGTTGGCCGGGGCATAAAGGCGGGAGAAAATTGCGCGCACGATTTTCGCGCGCGGCACGCTCTTTTCGCCGTAACCAAAAGGCACGTTGCTCGACCAGAAACGCACGTAATCGAGCCCGGCCTTTTTCTCGGCGCCGAGATAAATGACGGAGTGCCCGTGCTCTTCGCGTCCGACCTCGGGCGACCAGAAGATCTTCATGAAATCGCCTGGCTCAGCCTCGGCAAAGTCGTCGAAGTTGCGGCCCAGCCCCAGCTCGGAAAAGAGACGCGCGGTCCCCGGCCCGTTGGCATTCCAACGACCCCAGATGCCGGCGCCATCGGGTTGCCCGCGAATCATGAGCGCGTCGAGGGTTTCGTAGTCGAGCTGAAGGTCGCCCCGATTACGCAGCGCCTCGATCGTCTTCATGAAAACCAGGTAGGTCGCACCCGAGCAATAGCTGGGCGAAGCAGAGTCCGGCAGGATGAAAAATTTGCCGGATTCGAAATGAGCGGCCGATTGCAGGCGGATGGTCGCGCTGCGCGACGCGGAATATTTACCGCCGACCGGCATTTGTTTCACCTGCTCGAGAATGACCTCGTTGAGCGGGCTCGGCGCCAACTGCGCGATGGCGTGGTCGGCGGCCCAGCCCAGGAAAAACAAAGCCAGGAGAACGGTGCGCACGCGGACTTAATAGAAGGCAATGGCAACCGCGGCAACCTTCGGGTGCCAAGCTTGGCATTGGCGCGAGAGTATGTTAACGACCAATTCGCATGCTGGCTTTCACAAAAATGAACGGTGCGGGGAACGATTTCGTGCTGCTCGATAACCGCTCCGGGGAACTCGATCTCTCGCGCGACCAAATCGCGCGCGTTTGCGACCGGCACCGCGGCATCGGCGCCGATGGCGTGCTGGTCCTGGAACAACCAGCCAACGGGGCCGATTTTCGGATGCGCTATTACAATGCCGACGGCGGTGAGGCCGAGATGTGCGGCAACGGGGCCCGCTGTTTCGCCCGCTTCGCCGCGCGCGCGGCCGGGCCTTTCCAGCAACTGACCTTCGAGACCCCGGCGGGGGTGATCGGGGCCCGCCTGGTGGGCGAGCTGGTTACTCTGCAAATGAGCGAGCCTAACGACCTTCGGCTCGGACTCGAAGTGCCGGTCGGAGGCGAAAAATTTGCCGCCAGTTATATCGACAGCGGCGTGCCACACGTCGTGGTGCCGGTGGCGAGAATCGAGGAGGTCGACGTCCGTTCGTTAGGTTCGGCCCTTCGGCATCACCCGATGTTTGCCCCGCGCGGCGCGAACGCGAATTTCAGCGAACAGCGCGGCCCGCACCACATCGCGATTCGCACTTACGAGCGTGGGGTGGAAGAAGAAACACTGGCCTGCGGCACTGGGGTGGTCGCGAGTGCGCTTCTTTTTGCCGCGAACGATAATGTCTCCGGCCCAATCGACGTGCTGGTGCGCGGAGGCGACACTTTGCAGGTCGATTTCAAACGCTCCGGCGATCATTTTAGCGAAGTGACCTTGACCGGTCCGGCCGATTTCGTCTTTGATGGCGAGATCGAGCTATGAAATTGGATTCTTCTGTAGGTGCGGTCGATGACCGACAAATAAGGCGGAGTAGAAAACAACCCCAACGGTCATAGACCGTCCCTGCAACAAAATGTTCCGCGGCACCTACACAGCACTCGTCACGCCCTTCAGGAACGACGAGATCGACGTCGAGGCCTTCGAGCGGCTAATCGAAGCACAGATCGCCGGCGGGGTGAACGGGATCGTGCCGGTCGGGACAACGGGAGAATCTCCCACCTTGAGCTGCGGCGAACGCCATCAGGTGATCGAACTGGCCGTCCGGACGGCGCGAGGTCGTTGCCAGGTCATTGCCGGCACGGGCTCGAATTCAACCCGCGATGCGATCGCTCACACCAGGGAAGCAGAGGAGATTGGCGCTGATGGCGCGCTCTCGGTGGCGCCTTACTATAACAAGCCGAGCCAGGAAGGCCTTTTCCGGCATTTCGCGGCGATCGCCGAAGCGACGTCGCTACCGCTGATGCTTTACAACATCCCGGGCCGTTGCGCGGTCGATATCGGCCCCGACACGGTCGTTAGGCTGGCGGAAGAATACGCCCAGATCGTCTCGATCAAGGAAGCGAGCGGGAGTGTCGACCGGGTGAGCGAGCTTGTCCGGCGCCTGCCGGAACGCCTCACTGTATTGAGTGGCGACGATTCGCTAACCCTGCCATTTCTTGCCGTGGGCGCGGCTGGCGTGGTCAGCGTCGCCTCCAATCTCTTCCCGAGGGAAGTGGCGTTGCTCGTTAGGCTGTTTCTTGAGGGCAAGGCGGCCGAGGCGCGGGAAGTTCATCAAAAATTTTTCGCTCTCTTCAAGGATATTTTCATCGAACCGAACCCGGTCCCGGCCAAGACGATTCTCGCCTGGCGTGGAGAAATGACGAACGAGGTGCGGCTGCCGCTCAGTGCCATGACGGCGCAAAATGCCGCTCGTCTCCGCGCCACGCTGGACACCCTCGAAAAAGAAACGGCATGACGCGGCGAACTCTTCCTCGGGGAGCGCGGGCGCCCCGCCCGCTCTGGCGTGCGCCGCGCGCGACAGCCAAGCGTCCTTCGGTGTCGTTAGGCGTGAGAGTCTTCCCAAAATGTCTCGCCGCCGGTTTGACCGAGAAAATCCAAATGGATCTGCGAGTCGCTCTGATTGGTGCCCATGGCCGGATGGGGCGAGCCGTCCTCGCCGCGGCCGGCAATGACTCCAGCCTAACGATTGCCGGAGAACTGGATCGCGGCGACTCCGTCAGGCCCGCGATCGAGAACTGTGATGTTGTGATTGATTTTAGTATCGCGGAGGCGACCGAGGAAGTCTGCCGGGCCTGCGCGGAAAACGGCAAACCACTCGTGCTCGGAACGACCGGGCACGGCGCCTTGGAAAAGGAAGCGATCAGCGCGGCGGCCGAGAAAATCCCACTGGTTTTTGCGGCTAATTTCAGTGTCGGCGTGAACGCACTTTTCGCACTCACCCGGCGCGCGGCGGAATTACTGGGCGACGATTTTGATGTCGAGGTCATCGAGATGCATCACCGGACGAAGAAGGACGCCCCCAGCGGCACGGCGAAACGACTCCTCGAAGTCTTGCAGAGCGTGCGCGGCGAGAAAGAGATTGCGGCCCATTCGGTGCGCTCCGGCGACATCGTCGGCGACCACACCGTGATCTTTTCCGGCCGGGGTGAGCGCCTTGAGTTGATTCATCGCGCGGGCAGCCGCGAGACGTTCGCGCTCGGAGCTCTGCGCGCCGCCCGCTGGGTCGTCGATCAATCGCCGGGCCTTTACAGCATGCAGGATGTCCTCGGGTTGTAGCGGCGGACTTCCTTTCACAGCATGAGAGCCGGCATCGCCCTGGGCGCCAATCTCGGCGATCGGCTCCTCGGCCTAACGACTGCGCGCGGTCGTGTCTTCGCCCTGGTCGGGGTGGTTCCGCCCTGCCTCTCTTCGGCGCTTTACGAAACCGAACCGGTCGAGTGCGAGCCGGGCGCGGAAAAGTTTCTCAATGCCGTGATCGAGATCGGCTACGGCGGCCCTTCCCGAGAACTGCTGGATAAACTCAAGCAAATCGAAGCAGAACTCGGCCGGCCGCCGGATCATGCCCGTAATCGCTCGCGCACGATCGACCTCGATCTGCTTTACCACGGCTCCCGGTTGCTCGATGAGGCCGATCTCCAGCTGCCGCATCCGCGCATTCCGTCACGCGGCTTCGTCCTGCATCCTCTCGCGGAGATTCGTCCCAATTTGGTCCTTCCCGGGCAGACGAAAACTGTCCAAGAACTCGCGACCGAATTGGCCCGCGCACCATCGGTGGTGCGTTCGGCTCTACAGTGGTAGTGTCGCCAGCGATGAAGGATTATCGGGAATCCAAACGCCGCGGTGAACGCATCACCGCCCTGACCGCCTATGATTATCCGACCGCCCGGCTGCTGGACGAAAGCGGGATCGACATCATTCTGGTAGGTGACTCGTTAGGCATGGTCGTGCTCGGTTACAGCGACACCACTCAGGTGACGTTTGAGGAAATGCTGCATCACACCCGGGCGGCGGCGCGCGGGGTCAAGCGAGCCCTGCTGGTGGCGGATCTTTCGATCGGAACCTACGACACGCCCGAGGCCGCGGTGGCGAACGCCCGGCGTCTGGTCGAGGCGGGCGCGCAGGCCGTGAAGCTGGAGGGCGGCGCCAGTCACGGGGCGCAGATCGAGGCGATCGTGCGCGAGAATATTCCGCTGATGGCACATATCGGCATGTTGCCGCAAAGCGTGCGTCAGGAAGGCGGCTACAAGGTGAAGGGGCGCGGCGCCGAGGCGGCCGAACGGCTGCTCGAAGATGCGCGCGCGGTCGAAGCAGCCGGCGCCTTTTCCGTCGTGCTCGAGATCGTCGCGGCCGAGGCCGCACGGCAGATCACCGAGGCGATCAGCATTCCGACGATTGGGATCGGATCGGGCGAGCATTGCGACGGGCAGATTTTGGTCACGCACGATCTGATCGGGCTTTATCCCTGGTTTACGCCCAAGTTCGTTTCGCCGGTGGTGCATGTGGCGGAGGAGATTCGTCGCGCGGCCCGCATCTTCAACGAGCGCACCCGCGGGAATATTCGTTAGGGGTTCTCAGGAAGGGCGGGAGGCGCCAAAGTTTTGACAAACATTTTCGCGCGCCGTTTGTCTAACTCGCCATGAATGCCGTCATCGCCCGAACTTCCGCGCCGCTCCCGGTTTGGTCCGGCCGGAGCAAGCAGCGCAATTGGCTTTTCGTCGGGCTGATCATTTCCCTCGCGCTGCACGGGCTGCTTTGCTTCTTTTTTTACCAGACAGTTTTCCAACCCACGACCCCATTGGGCTTGGAGAAGCAGACACCGCCGAAATTCAAGGTAAAAAGCGTCGACGCTGCCCCGAAGCCACTCGACCAGGCCACCGCCAGTTCCATCGCCGAGGCGGCCAAGCCGAATCCCGACCAGACCGATGTGCAACTGCCGGACGACCAGAAGGCGTTCGACAAACTCTTGCAGGAAGTGCATTCGACCGCGGCCATGCCAGACGACACCCGCGACGTCTTGCCGGACAAGCCGCAGGTGGAGCAGACCAACCTGAATTCGGTCATCAACGAGATCGAACGCACGACCGCGCAGTCGCTCGACAAAACGCCGAATGGAAAGCGGGAACAGGCTTTGCTGAACGACGTGGCCGACTCCGGTCGACCGCAACCGGCCATGACCGGAACGGAGCTGGCCACCAGCACCACGATTAAGCGGCCGAATAATTTTAATGCCATCGCGGGCGACAGCGCTGGCCCGCGGACCGATCGGGCGCCCGGGTTTAGCGACCTGGAATCGCTTCTCTCCCAGAAAGGCCCGCTCGGATCGGGCACGAAGTTCAAGATGCCTAACAATCAGCTGTTCCAGTACGACAGCGCGGATTTGCAGGGCGCGGCGGTCGAGCAGTTGCAGAAGGTGGCGACCCTGATCAAGCGCAACCCGAAGGCGACTTTCACGCTCGAGGGTTACACGGATTCGTATGGTTCGGATGAATACAATCTCGACCTGAGCCGGCGCCGGGCGGAGAGCGTAAAGGCTTATCTGGTGGGGACGCTCGGGATCAATCCGGCGCAGATCGAGACGCGCGGCTACGGGAAGGCGAATTTGCTCACGTCATCAAGCGCATCGATCGAGGAGCAGGAAGTAAATCGGCGCGTGGTGGTGGTGGTGCATTAGCAATTCACTAGGCGCCGGGGACGTCCGGCTGACCTAGTAGGGCGCTACCAGTTCTTGATCCACTTCGTTTGAACGGTACCCGGCAGGCCGTCTGACAAACTCCACAGATCGAAGGTCGGATTATACCCGCCGTCGGTCGGTCCACGGGTAGAATAGCCATAGCTATTCCCGAAAGGGTCTTTGACGTAGGGAGGAATGTCTGAGCTGAGCTGATTCGGCCTAAAAGCCATGTAGGACGTGGCAGGACCGGGTTGTCCATCGGCGTTGCTATCGCCGGCGAGTCCCTGGAAAAGTATCTTACTGGCGGTCTGATAATTAGTTAGGTCGGCGTCAGTCGGAACTAAAGTCGTGCTCGCCGGATAAATCCCATTATCCGCCTTGTAATTTTCGAGCGCGGCCGACATCGCGGCGATCTCGGCTTCGGCGCGGGAGCGCGCACCTTTGTTTTGCACATAACTGCTCGTGGCCAGGGTTAAGCCCGCCAGGACGAGGATAATCGACATCACCACCAGCAGTTCCACGACGGTGAAAGCCGCGGAGCCGCCGGAGTTCGGACGCGCCCTTCGCATTCGTTAGGTCTGCTGCTGCAGACCGCCAATGATGCTGATGAGCGGCATGAACAAGGCGATCACGATGGTGCCGACGATGACCGCCAGCATGACGATCATGATCGGCTCGAGCATCGAGGTCAGGCCGGCCACGGAGTTGTCGACTTCGTCATCGTAAACTTCCGCGATCTTGAGCAGCATCTCGGGCAATTGACCGGTCTCCTCGCCGACGTCGACCATGCTGATGACCATGGGCGGAAAGGCCCCGCTCGCTTCGAGCGGCTGCACGATTGACTCACCTTCCTTGACCGAATCGTGGACTTGCGAAATGGCGTTGGCGATGACGGTATTACCGGCTGTCTCCCGGGTAATATTAAGCGCCTGCAGGATTGGGACACCGCTGGTGACCAGCGTGCCTAACGTTCTCGCAAAACGCGAAATCGAACTCTTGCGAGTGAGATCGCCAAAGAGCGGTGCGCGCAAGGCGAGCCGGTCGATGACGGCGCGGCCGCCTGGAGTCCGCGAGATGAATTTGTAGCCAAAAATCAAGGCTACGATCCCGCCGATCAAAAGCAGCCAGTGATTTTGCATGAAGCCGCTGATCCCGATGACGAATTGGGTGATGCCGGGGAGTGGCTTATCGCCCAGCATATCGTGAAAGATCGACTCGAACTTCGGCACGATGAAAACCATCAGGAAAGCCATGATGACCATGGCGAGCGAAAGCACGATGACGGGGTAAATCATGGCGGACTTCACCTTGTTCTTCACCTTCTGCGCCTTTTCCTGGAACTCGGCCAGGCGGCTGAGGACGAGTTCGAGCACGCCGCCGAGCTCACCCGCCTTCACCATGTTAACGTAGAGCTTGTTAAAAATTTTCGGATGCTGCCCGAGGCTTTCGGAAAACGTGCTCCCGCCCTGCACGGAATCGGCCAGCTGGTCAATCGTGCTTTTGAGCACGGGATCGCGCTCCTGTTTAGCGAGCACGTTGAGCCCGCGCAAGAGGGGCAGGCCGGCGTCGATCAAGGTGGCGAGCTGCCGGGTGAAGACCATCAGGATCTTGGCTTTGACCGTTTTCTTCGCGAAGAGAACGATGCCTTTTTTGCCCTTCGCCGAGCTGGCGGCGGGCGCGGCGCTCTTGGCTGCGCGGCGTCCCTTTTTTTCCACGACCGCACTCCCTTTCTCGTAAACGTTGGTCGGGAAGTAGCCGGCCTGGCGCAGTTGGCCGATGGCCTCGTTAGTCGAGGGGGCTTCGACCACGCCGGTTGATTCCTGGCCGCGGGAGTCGAGCGCTACGTAGGTGAATGTCGGCATATCGGCGCTGAGGATAGGCAGCGCGAAAAAATCTGTCGAGAATTTGCTGCGGGCGCGACCCAAGCCGCGCGCCCCCCATCAGGTATACTTCAGCACTTCCTCGATCGTGGTGTCGCCTTCGAAAATGCTGCGGACGCCGTCCTGCCGCAGCGTCACCATCCCAAGCTCGATCGCTTTCTGTTTCAAGACGACCGAAGGAGCGCGCTCATTGATCAGGGAGCGGAGCGGATCGGTGATGCGCATCAGCTCGTAGATGCCCTTGCGGCCCTTATAACCGGTCCGGTTACACTTGTCGCAACCGCGCCCGTAATAAAACTGGCGGTCGCCGATTTCGTGCGGCGAGAGATTGAGCTGAGCGAGCAGGGATTCGTTAGGCTGGTAGGCCGTCCGGCAGTCCAGGCAGATGCTGCGGATGAGGCGCTGGCCGAGCACGGCGTCGAGGGTGGAGGAAATAAGGAACGGCTCGACGCCCATGTCGATGAGGCGCGCGATCGCGCCCGGGGCGTCGTTGGTATGGAGAGTGGTGAAAACAAGGTGCCCGGTAAGCGAAGCCTGGATCGCGATCTGGGCCGTCTCGAGATCGCGCGTTTCACCGACCATGATGCGGTCGGGATCCTGGCGCAGAAAAGCGCGCAGGACGCGCGCGAAATTGAGCCCGATCGCTTCGTTCACCGGCACCTGCATGACGCCTTCGAGGTCGTACTCGACCGGTTCCTCCGCGGTCAGCAATTTGGAATCGATGGTGTTGATCTTGCGCAGGCAGGAATAAAGCGTGGTCGTTTTGCCCGGAACCGGTCGGACCGGTCACGATGAAGATCCCGTTCGGCCGATTGATCACCTCGAGGATGTAATGGAAAATGTAGTCCGGCATCCCGAGAGCCTCGAGATCGAGGTTCACGGTCGAGCGATCGAGCACGCGCAGGACGACGCTCTCGCCGAATTGGGTGGGCAGAGTGGAAACACGCAGGTCGACCGCGCGGCCGGCAATATTCTTCTGGATGCGGCCGTCCTGGGGCAGGCGGCGCTCGGCGATGTTCATGTTCGCCATCACTTTGACCCGCGAGATGACCGGCAAGCGCGAGGTGGCGAGGCGGCGGCGCCATTTCGTAAAGCGCGCCATCGACCCGGTAACGGACTTTGAACTCAGCCTCGAAGGGCTCGAAATGGATGTCGCTGGCCCGGTCCTGGATGGCCTGGTAGAGGATGAGATCGACGAAGCGAATGATGGGGGTGGCGCTCGCTTCCGCTTCCACGTTCGCCCCGATGGCTTTGTCTCCATCGAGTGTCATCAACTCGCCGGCTTCGCCGAGCTGCTTGAGAATGTCCTCCATGCTGGAAGTGTCTTCGCCGTAGTGTTTGCGCAGGCGTTCCTCGATCTGCAGGCTGGGCGCGAGGACAACCTCGATATCGTGGCCGAGGGCAAAGCGGAGGTCTTCGACCGTCTGCGTATCGAGCGGATCGACCAGCGCGACGCGAATGGCGTTATCCTCCATCCCGACCGGCAAGGCGCGATGCAAACGCGCCAGACCGGCCGGGATCAGGCGCAGGATTTGCGGGGTAAATTCGACGTCATCGAGATTGATAACCTGGCTGCCCAGAGCCTCAGCAATGGCGAGGTAAAACTGGTGCTCGTCGACGATCCCGTGATCAACCATCGCCTGGTCGATCGCCTTGCCGTTTTGCGTGGTCTCGAGAAGGACGTCGTCGGCCTGGGCGCGGTCCATCAGGCCCTGGTCGATGAAGAGATCGGCGATGCGCTCGTTATTCATCAGTTGATGTCCCCTAACGTGATCGAGATGACTTCCTCCGCGCTCGTCATGCCGGCCAGAACCTTGCGCACGCCATCCTCGCGCAGGGTGCGCATGCCGAGTTCGCGCGCGCGCTGGCGAAGTAGCCATGGTGGAAGCGCGATCGTTGACCATGTGGCGCACTTCATCGTCGATCTCGAAAAGCTCGAAGATCCCCATCCGCCCCTTGTAACCGGTCTGGCGGCAGCGTTCACAGCCAACCGGACGCATGACGCTGGCTTCGCCCAACTGCGAGGCCTCGATCTGCAAGGCGCGCAATTCCGAGTCGGAGAGGTGTCCTGGCTCCTTGCAGTTGGAACAAAGCCGCCTAACGAGTCGTTGGGCCATGATCGCGCGGATGGAGGTGGCGACGAGAAACGGCTGCACCCCGATATCGATCAAGCGCGCAACGGCGGAGGGTGCGTCGTTGGTGTGCAGGGTGCTGAAAACGAGGTGCCCTGTCAGGCTGGCATTGGTCGCGATCGCGGCCGTCTCCAGGTCGCGAATTTCACCGATCATGATGATGTTCGGCGCCTGGCGCAGAATGGAGCGGAGCGCGGCCGGGAAGGTCATCCCGATCTCGGAATTCACCTGCACCTGGTTGATCCCATTCATCTGGTACTCGACCGGCTCCTCCACCGTAATGATCTTGCGATCGGGTTTGTTAATGTAATTGAGGCAGGCGTAGAGCGTGCTCGTCTTGCCCGAACCGGTCGGCCCGGTCACGAGCAGGATGCCGTCGGGTGCGTGCAAGAGACGCTCGAAGATTTCCTGGTCGTCGCTCAGGAAACCCAGTTCGGGCAGGCCAAGCAACAGACTGCTCTTGTCGAGCAGACGCATCACCATGCTCTCGCCGTGATTGGTCGGGACGGTGGAGACGCGCAGGTCGATCGATTTCTTGCCCATCCTGACCTGAATGCGGCCGTCCTGCGGGAGGCGTTTTTCCGCGATGCTCATCGAGCCGGTCATGATCTTGAGCCGGCTGATGATGGCAGACTGTAATTTCTTGGGCGGCGACTGCATTTCCTGCAGGACACCGTCGATCCGAAACCGGACCCGAAAGCTTTTTTCGAGCGGTTCGAGGTGGATATCGCTCGCTCCGAGCCGGTGTCCTTCGAGGAGGAGCATCGAAACCATCCGAACGATCGGCGCATCGCCGCCTTCTCCCTCGGGCAGCTCGGCCCCTTCGGCGATATCGAGTTCCTCGAGCGCGGCGTCGCCGATCTTTTCGCGCAGGACGTCGACTGCCTCTTCCGCGCTGCCGTAATATTTGATCAACGCCTGCTGAATTTTCTCCGGCGTCGTACAAACCAGCTCGATCTCGCGCTTCAAGAGGAAGCTGAGGCTGTCGATGCTGTCGAAATCGAGCGGATCGCCGGTCGCGACGACGAGCCCGTGCTCGTTGCGCGCAAGCGGGATCATCTTGAAACGGCGCGCGTCCTGCGGCCGGATCTGGTCGATGATTTCCTGCGGCACGACCATATCGGCCAGGTCGACCCAGTGCATCTGGGCCTGGGCGGCCACGGTGCGAGAGATGTCGTCGGCGTTGACCAGTCCCTGCCTAACGAGTCGCTCGACCACCGAGCTCGAGCCGTTCAGATCGGCGCGGGCGTCCTCGATTTGTTTACGCGTGACCAAGCCGACATCCCGAAGGAGATCGAGGACGTATTCTTCATTCGGCGGCGGCATGCGCAAAATGACAATGACCGCCCGGTGCGGAAAAGAAAAGCCGGAAGTCCCAGACGCCGCAGCGGCACGGCAGGATCGCTAGGTCGGCGTGCCACCTGCCAGCATCGGTTCAGTCGCTTCCTCGTCCGGCGTTTCCTGCGACTGGAGATAGGTGCGGTAGCGGTAAAATTTGGCCACGATGGTGAAGATCACGGCGGCGACAAACATGAGCCCGGCAAAGAAAAGGTAATACTGCAGATCGGTCATCTTGGCCGAGCCGTCTGGGTTCAGGATGATGAAGTTGACCCCGGCGGTGAAGAAGTTGCCCATCGAGACGGTGAAAAGCCACGCCGCCATGATCGCACTCTTCATCTTGTTCGGCGCCTGGGTGTAGGAAAGCTCCAGGCCGGTGATCGAGACCATCGCTTCGCCCATCGTCAGGATGGCGTAAGCGAGGAACTGCCAGTTTACATTCGGCTTCTGCCCGGCATCGAGCAGCGTCTGGATGTAGGCGATGACGAGGAAGCTGCCCGCGGTCAGGAAAAGGCCGATGCCGATTTTGCGCAGCGGCGTGAGGGTGAAAAACTTATCGATCGCCGGGTAGATGATGTAGTTCACCAGCGGGATGAAGAGGAGGATGAAGATCGGGTTCGCCGTCTGGACTTGGGCAGGCAGCAGGTTCACGCCCCAGCCCATGGCGAAAGGACTAAACTGCATCCAGGGCAGCCACGGAACGAAGAGATCCATCCCGCGCGCCTGCAACGTCCAGGAACCGCCGCTGCTCTGATCCCAGAGCGACCAGAAGACGGCCACGAAAATGTAAACAATGATGAGCCGGCCGAGCGCTCCGAGACCTTCCCGGCTGAAGAATTGTTTCACAAACTGCCAGCCGCCCGGCGGGATATGGACAAATTTTTTGCGGCCGGCCCAGAAGAAGATCGTCGCGATCACCATCGCGATTCCGGGCACACCGAAGGCCCAGCGCGGTCCCCAATTTGGGTTATGCAGCAGCACCGGGCAGAGCAAAGTCGAGATGAAAGAACCGGCATTGATCGAAAAATAGAACCAGCCAAAAACTTTCGAGAGCAGGTGTTTGTTCGATTCGCCAAACTGATCGCCGACGTTGGCCGAGACACACGGTTTGATGCCACCGGAACCGATCGCGATTAACCCGAGACCGATGACGAGGCCGAGCCGGGTATCGTTCAAGGCAAGAGCAAAATGGCCCGCGCAATAAACGATCGAAAGGAAGAAGATCGTCTTGTATTTGCCCAGAAAGGCTTCCGCCAGGATGGCGCCCGCGATCGGCAGGAAATAAACCGCGCCGACAAAAAGCGCGAAGTAACCGCGCGCCTCGGCCTCGCTCATGTGATCGGGTTTGCCCCCGCTCGTCATGATGTAGGAGGTCATGAAAATGATCAGGATGGAGCGCATCCCGTAGAAGGAGAAGCGCTCCGCGGCCTCGTTCCCGATGATGTAGGGCACGCCCGGCGGCATGGTGCTGATGTTGGGGGGCTTGGTCGCGTATTCGTGCTTGGCCATGGCGATTACTTTTCGTTAGGCGAGAAGATCACTTCCCGCTAGGGCTGCTGCTTTGGAAAAAAGTTGGCCGGCGTGGGGGAGGCATGCGGCTTCCCGACCGACGCGGCGGCATGGCCTTCTGCTGCTTCGGGCGCGAGCGGATTGAGATGCTCTCTCTGGATCTCGGGCAATTCCCCCACGTGATGCCGCTCGCAGGAGGTGAAGACGATGATCAAACCGGCGAGGGCCGCGAACGGAGAAACCCGAAAACGAAACATGCGCCGCAAGAGTAAGGGGCGAGGGAAGCGTGGCGCAACAAAAAGATTGCCGGGGGCCGATCAGGATCGATGATGCGATCTCTGTTCTCCGTCGCCCAGAATCGCGCCCATGACTTTCCGTTCGTTATTGGCAGTTCTGACCGCAATCGCAGTCGTGTCCTGCGCGACGCCACCGCCACCGGCGGTCTCTCCGGCGACCAATAAAGGGTACGCGAAGGCCGTTGAGGATCGTCTCGGCCGAATCTGGTACGAGCGCGTCCGACGCAACGAAAATGGTGCCAGCACAGGGACGGTAGTGGCGAAATTTCGGATTCCGGCAAAGGGCGGGCGCGCGCAAAAAGTTCGAATCGTTTCCAACACCGGCAATCAGATCGACGGGTTGACGGTCCAAATCGCCCTCCGGCTATTGCGAGCTCCACCCATTCCTCCCTCGCTTCTCGCCAAACTCCCGGAGCCCTACTTTTATTTCGAGGAAACTTTTACCATCTTCGAGGAGAGCAGCCCGACGCCAACCCCGTCGCGGAAACGTTAGGCAGGATTCGGGAAGGCCGATTGCACGGGCTGGAAGCGGTGCCAGCTTAAGCGCATGTCGAATCGAATCCTGCGTGCCGCTTTTCTGCTCTTCTTTTGCCTAACGATTGCACCCAGCCTCCAGGCGGCGGAGCCGGCCAAGCGCAACATCACCGAAAAAGACCTCTATAGTTTTGTCTGGATCGGCAATCCGCAAGTCTCGCCGGATGGCAGCCGCGTCGCCTACGTGCGGGTGACGGTGGACGAAAAGAAGAGCGGTTACGAAACCGCCATCTGGATGGTTCCAACCGACGGCAAAGAGCCGCCGCGCCAGCTCACCAGCGGGCCGCGCGATAGCAGCCCGCGCTGGTCGCCAAACGGCGAGTGGATGGCGTTTTCGCGCGCCGCGGAGAAGGACGGGAAGAAACAGCCGCCGCAACTTTACCTCCTCCCAATGACCGGCGGCGATGCCTTTGTTTTCACCGATCTGCCGAAGGGCGCGGGCGATCCAAAATGGTCGCCCGACGGGAAGTCGATCGTCTTCACCAGCAGCTCGAACCCCGAAGATCTCGCCAAACAGGCGCGCAAGAAAAAGAAGGAAGAAGAATCCAAAAAAGCTTCGATGGCGGAAGTATCATCCGGGCCGGAGACAAAGGAGGAGGCTGCCGAGGCGACGGACGAAGAGTCGGAGAGCGACGTCCACGTCATCACCCGCGCCGTTTACCGGGATAACGAGGAAGGCTATCTCGACGCGAAACGGCACGATCATCTCTGGATCGTCCAGGCAGCGCGGAGCGCGGATGAAAAAGTCGAGCCGCGCCAGCTCACCAACGGCCGTTTCGACGAAGGCAACGCCGCCTGGTCGCCCGACGGCGCGCAGATTTACTTCACCTCCTGGCACGTGGACGAGCCGTATTACGAGCTGCCGAAAACCGAGCTCTATTCCGTCCCGACGAAAGGCGGCGAGAGCAAACTGCTCACCACCATTCCGATGGGCATCCGCACCCTCGCCCTCAGCCCCGATGGCAAACGCGCCGCCTTCATTGCGGCGGTCAACGAGCCGGTCAACTCCTACACCCAATCCGATCTCTGGACGCTCGACCTGACCGAAAACGCCAAGCCGGTTAACCTAACGACGAGCTTCGACTACGACGCCGGCGACAGCGTTTTCGGCGACAATGCCGCCCCGCGCGCTTTCGGCGGGAACACCCCGATTTGGTCCGCCGACGGGAAGAGCATCATCGAGATTTACTCCAAGGAAGGCCGCACCCAGCTCGCCTCCTTCGACGCTACCAACGGCGGCGCGACCGACCTGACCCACGGCAACCAAGCTGTCACGCGCTACGCCGCCTCCGCCGATGCGAAAAAACTCGTCTATCTCGTTTCCACGCCCACCCGGATTAACGATCTCTTTTGCCTCGACCAACCGGGCGCGGAGCCGCGGCAGTTGACCCATTCAAACGACGAACTCTTCAACCAGCTCAACCTGACCGAGCCGGAAGAAATCTGGTACGAGAGTTTCGACGGCAAACGGATCCAGGCCTGGCTCCAGAAGCCGCCCGGATTCGATAAGACGAAGAAATATCCGCTCATCCTCAACATCCATGGCGGCCCGCACACGGCCTACGGCTACATCTTCGAGCACGAGTTCCAGTGGATGGCGGCCAAGGGCTACCTCGTCCTTTACCCAAATCCGCGTGGCAGCACCAGCTACGGCCAGGCTTTTGGCAATATCATCCAGTACAAATATCCGGGCGACGATTTCAAAGACCTCATGGCTGGGGTCGACGAAGTCATCCGGCGCGGCGGGATCGACGAGAAGAAACTGGGCGTGACCGGCGGCAGCGGCGGCGGCCTCCTCACCAATTGGGTCGTCGGGCACACCGACCGTTTCGCCGCCGGCGTCGCCCAGCGCGACATCGCGAATTGGGCCGACTGGTGGTACACAGCCGACTTCACCCTTTTCCAGCCGAACTGGTTCAAGACGCCGCCGTTCAAGGATGAAGAAGGCGACTACAAAGCGCGCTCCCCGATCACCTACATCAACAACGTCAAGACCCCGCTCATGCTGGTGGTGGGCGAAGACGACACCCGCACCCCGCCCGATGCGGGCGGCGAGCAGATGTTCCGCGCCCTCAAGTTCCGCAAAATCCCGACTGTGCTGGTAAAATTCCCGCGCGAAACGCACGAGCTCTCGCGCTCCGGCGAACCCAAGCACCGCATCGAGCGCCTGCAACACATCGTCGGCTGGTTCGACCACTGGCTAATGGGCGTGGCCAAGCCGGAATACGAGGTCGCACCCAAAGACCAGGTCTCCGCCAAGCCAAAGGCACCAACCGAGAAGAAGCCCTAACCAACGGGCAAGGCGAAGCCGTCCTTGTCACGGCGCCCGACCTTTGCGAACCTCAGCGGATGCGGATTCCAAAGCAGAACTACGACGATATCGAGCGGATCATTGAATTCGATTTCATCCGCGCGACGGAGGCCGCTGCCCTCAACGCTCTCCCCTGGCTCGGTCGCGGCGAAAAGGAAAAGGCCGATGGCGCCGCCTGCGATGCGATCCGCGGCATGTTCGATCTCATGAACATCTGCGGCGAGGTCGTGATCGGCGAAGGAATCAAGGACGACGCGCCCGGCATTTTCAAAGGGGAGCAACTCGGAATGTGGCTGCCGGGCGCGCCGCAATTCCACATCGCGCTCGACCCGATCGATGGCACAACCAACATCGCCAAGGGCGCGCCGAACTCGATCACCTGTATCGCCGCGGCCAGCCCGGAGAAGAATGTGAAGGTGGCGCTGCGCGACATCCCTTCCTTTTACATGATGAAACTGGCTTACGGACCGGATGTGATCCGGAGCATGAAAAAAGCCGGGATCGAGACTCTAAAGCTGGAGAGCCCGATCGAAGAGACGCTCATCACCGTGGCCAAGGCGCTGCAAAAGCGGGTGCAGGACGTGGTGGTGATGCTGCTCGACCGCCCGCGGCACAATGAGATCGTGAAGGAAATCCGACGAGTCGGCGCTTCGCTTCGCATGATCAGCGACGGCGACATCGCCGCGGCCATGGCCCCATCGTATCCGGAGAGCGGGATCGATCTTTATGTCGGGATCGGCGGTTCCCCCGAGGCGGTCCTGGCCGCGGCCGGGATCAAATGCCTCGGCGGCGACATGCAATGCATGATGTGGCCGCGCGACGAGGAAGAGCGCGCCAATCTGGTCGCCGAAGGCTACGAAAAAGATCTCGGCCGCGTCTTTTTTGCGGACGACCTGGCGAACGGGAAGAACATTATTTTTTGCGCGACCGGGATCAGTGACAGCGCGCTTCTCCCAGGGGTGAAATCGCAGGGACCCAACGCCATTACCCATTCCGTCCTGATGCGGGCCAAGAGCAAAACGGTGCGCTTCATTCGCGCCTCGCACGACTTACAGACCAAGACGATCCGCCTCCGCTCCGACAATCGCGAACACCGCATCTAGGTCGTTCGCCTGGGGGAGGCCTCCCGCTGAATCTTTCCCGGTAGGGCGATACTGCGGCTGGTCGCCACTCCTTGCTCGCCGTTCGTCCTGTTCCGCGTATTTTCTTCAATCTCGCGCTCGACAACCGCGCCGTCGCCTGTTCAAATCCAAATATCCAAGACTTATGAGCAAAACAAACAAGACAGAGCTGTCGCCAGACAATGGCGCCGTCATTGATACGAAATGGAAAGTCGGACCGCTCAGCTACCACGCTTGCGCAGCGGGGCCCTCGCACGATAAGCCGGAAGGGGCTCTGCACCTGCCGGAAGTGATTATCTACGATCACGTCGGTTTCAAAGGTGCTTACGCGCGCACAAACCTCAGTTTTCATTACTTGGGTGATTTTTGGAACGACCGCATTAGTTCGCTCATCGTGGTCAGCGGTGTCTGGCGTTTTTATCGCGACGAATATTACAAGGGCGATCACTGGGATCTCGGCCCGGGCTTTTACGAATGCTTCTTCACCGATGCCGGCCCTGACGACAGCATCAGTTCCTTCCAGGCGATCGACCTCGCCTAACGCCTAACCAGAAGGCTCAGGGATGAAAACGGCGGGTTGGGTCCTGTCGTTAGGTGCAGTTCTTCTCGGGACGACGCCTGCCTCGGCACAGTCGGGGCCCTCATCGCATTTCGCCAGCCTCGACGGGGCCCGCATCCATTACACTAATTACGGCAGCGGCGAGAAGGCGCTCGTCTTCGTGCATGGCTGGAGCAGCGACGAAACCGTGTGGAAAAAACAGGCACCGGAGCTGGCTCGGTCCACCCGCGTGCTGACCATCGATTTGCCGGGTCACGGGCAGAGCGATCAGCCGGAGATTTCCTACACGATGGACGACTACGCCAAGGCCATCGATGCCGTGCTCAAGGATGCAGGAATCAAAAAAGCCACCCTCGTCGGGCACAGCAACGGCACCCCGGTGGTGCGGCAATTTTATCGGCGTTATCCGGGCGAGACGGCCGCGCTGGTGGTCGTAGACGGCAGCCTGCGCGCGATTGGCACGCCGGAGGAAATGGAGAAATTCATCGCGCCGCTGCGCGCGCCTAACTATGCCGAAAACGCGGGCAAATTCATAGACAGCATCACCGCGCCGATGGTCGACCCAGTCGAAAAGGCAGAAGTTAAAAGCATGATGCTGCGAACGCCGCAGCGTGTCGCCGTCAGTGAATTTGAGGGTGCGATCGACCCGTCTATTTGGAATGAGGACAAGATCCAAGTTCCCACCCTGATCATCCTGGCCAAGTCCCCTTTCTGGACCGACGACTATCTAAAATTCGTGCGCGATCTCGTGCCCACCGCGCAGGTCGAAACGTTCGAGGGCGTCTCGCATTTCCTCATGCTCGACAAGGCGCGCGAGTTTAACGAAATCCTCCTCGGCTTTCTAAAAAAGAACGATCTTCTGTAGCCTTTGCGGGATAATTTGCGCCGTTCGTCGGAGAATCCGTCAGTCTCCGAGGGAGGCGATTCAGAATTCGAGTTTTCGCAGCTTGCGTTTAGATTCCGGCGATGGTTGCGCTTAGGGGTGAATCGCTCGAGGGAAAGGTCCTCGCGGGCGAACGGATTTCGGCTGCGGACGCACTCGAGCTTTATCGCTGGCCGCTGCCCGAACTCGGGGCCCTGGCGGACGCGCGCCGGAATCTCGCCAAGGCCAAATCCTACGACGAGCAGGGGCGGGAGATCGTGACCTACATCGTAGATCGCAACATTAACTACACCAACGTTTGCAACGTCTATTGCAAATTCTGCGCCTTTTATCGGACGGAGCGAGACCAGGATCATTACGTCCTGACGCAGGAGCAATTCGACCAAAAGCTCGATGAATTGACCAGCGCGGGAGGAGTGCAAATCCTAATGCAGGGCGGGCACCATCCGAAGCTCGGTTTCGATTGGTACATCGAGTTGCTCCACCACATCCGGGAAAAATATCCGCACATCAATATCCACGGGTTCAGCCCGCCGGAGTTCCAGCATTTTGCCGAGACCTTCGAGATGCCGCTGCGGGAAGTGATCACCCGCTTCAAGGAGGCCGGGCTCGGCTCCATCCCCGGCGGCGGTGGCGAGATCCTGGTCGATTCCGTTAGGCAAAGAATCGCGCCGCTCAAGTGTAAGAGCGATCAATGGCTAGAAGTGATGCAGATCGCGCATGAGCTCGGGTTGAAATCGAGCGCGACCATGATGTTCGGCCATGTCGAAAAGATTGAGGACCGAATCGAACATCTCCGGCGGCTGCGCGATCAGCAGGACGCAAGCGGGGGGTTTACCGCTTTCATTTGCTGGACCTTCCAGCCGCAACACACCGTCCTAAAAGTCGAACGACCGACCGGCTCCGCCGAATACCTGCGCACCCAGGCCTTGGCCCGCATTTTTCTCGATAACATCCCAAATATTCAGAGCTCCTGGGTCACCCAGGGCCCGTCCATCGGGCAGATCGCGCTGAAATATGGCGCGAACGATTTCGGCTCCGTCATGATGGAAGAAAATGTGGTCAGCAGTGCCGGCACCACCTTCCGACTCGACGCGGAGAAGATCGAGAAACTGATTCGGGACGCCGGCTATGAACCGCGCCGACGCAACAACTGGTACGAACTTATCTAAACGCGAAATGCGGAATATTAGCTCAATCTTTCCTGCTCATTCGGTGTTCCGCATTCCGAATTCCGCATTTTCTTCGTTGACGTCGCCGCTCGCATTACCCATCTAATACGCCTGTTCAGCAGCGAAAGCCGCCCGCCGACCGCTTCCTTGTCTATGAAAAATCCCATTTCGATCATCCGCTTGAGCGCGGTTTTCTTCACGTTAGGCTGGGCCCTGGCCGTGCCGCTGGGCGCGCAGGCGCAGGGCGTCGAAGGCGTGACCATCACTTCCATCGACGTGCGCTACGTGGGACCGGAGACGATCGCGAAGGATCGCATCCTGGCCAATATGCGGACGAAGGTGGGGGCTTCTTATTCCGAAACCACCGTGGAAGACGACATCCGGGCGCTTTACGACACCGGCAAAATCCAGAATGTTCGGATCTTCGGCGAGCCAGCCGGCAATGGCGTGCGGGTGCAGGTGATTCTGGCCACCCGTGCCTTGGTGACGGAGATCGAGATCGATGGGGCGCAAAGTTTCAAGGCCAAGGCGATCCGCGGAAAGATCAAGTTTAAGGTGCCAGCGCCCGCCAATGCCGAACTCCTGGAGGAAGGCCGCCAGAACATCATCGACTTTTATCAACGCAAGGGCTTCACCGGGGTCGACGTGCAGCTGCAGGTGGTGACCAACGAAAGCCGCGGCACGGCCCGCGCGGTCTACACCATCAACGAAGGCGAAAAGGGAGCGGTGCGCGAAGTCCGTTTCGAGGGCAACAATAAATTCAGCGATCGCGTTTTGCGGCACCAGATGAAGACGAAAGCCAGAACGCTCATCTCCTTCTTCGATAAATCCGGCCGGCTCGACCAGGCCCAGTTGCAACAGGATCTCGATAGTGTGCGCGAGTATTACCAAAACCACGGCTACATCGACATCACTATCCCGGAGGTGCGGCAGGAGCGGACAGAAAAAGGGGTGCGCCTCGTCGTGATTGTGAACGAGGGCGAGCAATATCGGATCGGCAAGTTAACCTTCCAAGGGCAGGAAGTGGCCAAGGAAGCCGGGCTGCGCGCGCTGGTTAAGATGAAGGAAGGCTCGGTCTACACCCCGAAGGGCTTGAAAGACGACACCAAGGCGATCACCGACGGCTACGGTGCAGGCGGCTTTGTTGACGTCGACCTCTCGCCGCAGGGCACGCCGGCCGGACCGGGTCTGGTCGATCTCACCTACATCATCACGGAAGGTTCCCGCTCTTTCGTCGAGCGAGTCAATATCGCGGGAAACACCCGCACCAAAGACAAGGTGTTGCGTCGTGAAATCTCGATTCTGCCGGGCGATGTTTTCAACACCGTGCGGGTGGAGACGAGCAAGAATCGGCTCGAGAATCTGGGTTACTTCGAGAAAGTCGACACTTATCCCGAAGACACCGGCGTTCCCGGCCGCAAGGACCTTCTCGTGCAGGTGCAGGAAAAGCGGACCGGCGCGCTTAACTTCGGCGCCGGTTTCAGCACGATTGAGAGCCTGCTCGGATTCGTCGAGCTGACCCAGGGCAATTTCGATCTGCTCAACTACCCGACTTTCACCGGTGGCGGCCAGAAATTCCGTGCCCGTATCCAGGTTGGCACCCAGCAGCAGAATTATCTTCTCTCACTGACCGAACCCTATTTCCTCGACCGGCGGCTTTCGTTAGGCGGCGATCTCTTTTACCGCGAGGCGGGTTTCCTCAGCTCCCTCTACAATCAGCGCAATTATGGGATAGCGATTGACCTGCGGAAGCCCATTACCCCTTTCCTCTCGGTCAGTTTGGATTACCGGCTCGAAGAGATCGATATCTTCGATGTCTCTATCTTCGCATCCCCCTCTATCCAGGCGGAGGCTGGCGACAACCTAAAGAGCGTGGTCAGCACGACGGTTCTCTACGACACCCGCGACAGTGTCTTTCTTACCCGGCGCGGACACCGGGTCATCTTTACCCCGCAGATCGCAGGCGGCTTCCTTGGGGGAACCACCCAAGTTTATGGATTTAGTCTCGAGGGCTCGCAATATTTCCTCTTTCCCTATGACGTCATCCTCACCCTCAATGCCGAAGTGGGAGTGATCGACAACTGGGGGAATGACGAGAGAGTTTCACTTTTCGATCGTCTCTTCCTCGGCGGCGCGAACGACCTGCGCGGCTTTAACTTCCGCGACGTCGGCCCGAAAGATGAAAACGGAGAGCCGCTGGGCGGCCAAACCCTCGCCCGGTTCACGATCGAGGCCACCGTCCCGATCATCCCACGCATTCGCGGAGCCATATTCTACGATACCGGTTTTGTAAATGCAGGCGCCTACGACTTCGGCACCCAGCACATTGCCTCCGACGTCGGTGTCGGTCTGCGCCTCGATTTGCCCATCGGTCCGCTCAAGATCGACTACGGCATTCCGATCCAAAAAGACAACAACGACGGCGGCGGCAAGATCCAGTTTAGCGTCGGCTACCAATTTTGAACGAAAGGCTGCACTTGCAGTCTATACCGTTCCCAATTACCAGTCTGACCCTATATCTATGAAAAAGCTTATCCTCGTGGCCGTTCTTTCCGCCTTTGCGCTCCCAGCCGGAGCCTTCGCACAAGGCTTGAAAGTCGGCACAATCGACATGAATCGCGCCTTTAAGGAATACAACAAGACGAAGGACGCCGAGACCAAAATCAATGACGCCAAGAGCGCCGCGAAAAAGGAATACGATGATCGCGCCGATTCCTACAAGAAGGCCCTGGACGAGATCAATAAGCTCAATCAGCAACTCGAAGCCCCGGCCTTGAGCGCCGATGCCAAAACATCGAAAGCCAAAGAGCGCGACGAGAAGATCGCCAGCATTAAGAACATGGAGCGCGAGATCAATGAGTTCCGCCAAACCCGCGAGAAGCAGCTGCAAGAGCAGGCTGTGCGGATGCGCGATGGAATCGTGAAGGAAATCACCGACGTAGTTATGACCAAGGTCAAGGCAACGAGCATGGATCTCGTCTTCGACTCGTCAGGCGTGAGTCTGAACGGCGTACCGACAGTCATGTTCGCCAAGCCGGACATGGATTTCACGACTGAGGTCGTGACCCAACTCAATAAGGCAAACCCGCCGGCTGCGCCCGCTCCGAAAGCCTCCGCCAGCCCGGCGAAGGCCAAGCCCTAACGAGCTTACTCAGTTTTAAGAATGAGAACGCACGCCAACCGCGTGCGTTCTTTTTTTGCTGGCCAGCCGCGGAGGGGCGGCGGATGCTCGACGGTGGGATGCCGAGGGAAAATCGCGATCTGGTTCGGCCTTAGCCTGCTCAACCTGTCGAGCTTTGCGGCAGCGCCCGACTGGGAGAAAACGGTCAGCCCACTTCAGCGGGGTGATTACCCCAATCCGCGCCCCATCGTCGCCACCTACCACTTCGGCTGGAACGACCTCGTAGCTGCCCACGCCGAGATTCGGTTTGGTAAAAATGACGGGCGCCTCCAGCTCGTCGGAACGGGCGGGACCGTCGGGCTGGTGCGCGCGCTTTGGAAATTCGATGTCCAGCATCGTGCCCTGGCCGATGCCAGCACGCTCCGACCCATTTCCATGCACCAGGTTGACGAAGTGCGGAGCAAAACGGTCGTAACCGATCTCACCTTCACCCGCGATTCCGTCGAGCGGATGCGCAGCGACAACAAATCGAAAAAAGCGCCGAAACCGAAGACGTTTAGTTTCGCCGGAGGCATTTTCGACATGCACTCCGCCCTGCTCTTCCTCCGCAGCCAGCCGCTGCACGAGGGCGATGTCTACCGGATCGTCGTCTATCCCGCCACCAGCCCGTTCCTCGCTACCCTCACCGTGGTGGAGCACGCCCCTCTCACCGTCGCCGCTGGCACCTATCCGGCGATTAAGCTCGATGTGAAGCTGAACAAGATCGGCAAGAAGGGCGAACTCGAGCCGCACAAGAAATTTCGCCAGGCGAGTGTCTGGGTTTCCGACGACTCCGACCGGCTCCTCTTGCGGGTGGAGGCCAGCATTTTCGTCGGCAAAGTTTTCACTGAGCTGCAAACGGTGCGCTTTCCTGAGGCGACGCGCTAAGCCGAGCCTATCGGCTGGGCACCACCACCTGCCCGCGATAGACCGGACGGCCGCGAAAACGGCGCGGCGGATGGGAGCCCGGGCCGTGTTGCCCCGGGAGGAGCCCCAAGGCGGAGAGCGTCTCCATGTTGAGACGGCCATTGGGCACCAGCCCCACGCGGACCTGAAAAGCTCGCACCGCCGCAAAAGTGCCGGGCCCGAATTCGCCATCGATGCCGCTCCGATAAAAACCGGAACGCGCAAGCAACGTCTGCGCGCCCACAATTACGTGGCGTTGCAAGTCCGGCGGGGCCAACTCGTAAGGCGTGCCGGTAAAAACACCGCGTGCTCCCGCACCAGGGGCCCCTGAGTAATTCCGATAAACAGGACCGGTACCCCGTTGCGACGGATTGCTGGCCGAGGGGCCCTCCGGAGCGAGCTCAGCCGACTGTGTAACAGTTTCGTCATCGACTGACTCGTTCGGGCCTCCCCCCGAGGGCGGGACTGCCGAGCGTGTAAGACGCAGGTCTACCCCTAACGACCGCAATGTCTCTGCGTCAATCTCGCCGGTGATTTGCAGCCCGTTGCGGATCTGGTAACGCCGGATCGCCGCCGTCGTGTCCGCGGTCTTCTTTCCGGTCACGTCGCCATAGTAAAAGCCCTGTTCTTTCAACGCCCGTTGCACGGCCGAGGTGGTCTGGTCCGCGCGCAGGCCGCCCAGACCGGCCAGGAGAAAAACAAGGAGAGCGAGGCCGGCGCTTTTCATAGCTGCATTGGACGATTCCTCTTTTCCGGTTATTCAGGCCGGGCCGCCGCAACCGCCAGCGTCGGCTCGCCTTGGCGAGTGGCTTCTCGATGACGCTGCAAACCATCGCTGATCGCGGTGGCGATCTGTTGACGATACTCGGTCGTCGCCAATTTCGTCACGTCGGTTTTGTTAGTGATAAAACCGCCCTCTACCAGCACCGCCGGATGGCGCACGTTAGCGATGACGTAAAACTGCTCCGACTTGATTCCGCGATTAACCGCCCGCGTGCGCTCGACCAGCGCCGCTTGGATAGAATTGGCCAAACTTTCACTCTTGGAGGCCAGCGACCCGGTGTCGACCCGTCTTAGGAACGGCAGCCAGGAGAAAAGGCCAGTTGGCCCGCCCGATTGCCGGGCGGCAAAATAAGTCTCCACGCCGGAAGCCGCCGCGCGCTTGCCGTCATTGAAATGGATGCTCACGAAAAGACAATCATCCTCCCGATTCCCCACTGCGGCCCGCTCGGCCAGGGACAGGTAGCGATCGCTTTTCCGCGTCAGCACAGTCGAGTATCCTGCCGCGCGCAGCAGGATTTCGGTCCGCTGCGCAACGTCAAGGGTCAGATCTTTTTCCATCACCGCTCCGCACATGGCGCCGGAGTCTTGTCCGCCGTGCCCAGCATCCAGGACGACGACCGGACGGCGCTCTCCGCGCGGTGACGGGACCGGCGTGCTCACCGGATGCATTGGCACGGGCAAGCGAATAAACCAGACGAACGAGATCGTCAGTATGAGCAACCCGAGCCACGGGATGGCGCGCCGCATGGACTCTTCTTACGCATCCGACGCCCGGCAGGCAAACGCACATTCGAAACCGATCTCGCGCAACGCTCGAACGCCAGTCGCCCCACTTTAGGAGTGCCATCCACGGAATGATCGTATAGAACTCGCAGGAACGCACTCTCAGTGCGCGTCGGCTTTTCCGCCGCCCCTGGAATTCTCAAAAAGGGGATGACTCTGACAAAATTGAAGATTGCCGTTTTTCCTGGCCGCCGCCGGCCTCGCCCAAGCGCAGACCGCCTCTCTCGAGGCGCCCGCTGAAGCAGTCATCGGCGGCCAGATTAAGGTGACTTGGGCCGGGCCAGGGAAGAACTCCATTTATCTGGTCAAAGCCGGAGCGCCGGACAAGGCCAGAGGAATCCAATCCGTCGCCATCATGGGTGGGAAGAACCCGCTCGTTCTGACGATGGCGGAGGAGCCCGGCGACTACGAATTGCGTTACCGGCATGACAACGAGATCATCGCCCGCCGATCGCTGAAGATCGTGGATGTCCCTGTCACCCTGGAGGCGCCGTAGTCGGGCAGGGAATCATCGGCGGGGCGGAGATCGTCCTGCCCGCCGGAAGTTACCGCCTCGAAATCGTCAGCAGCTCGCCTTTGGTCAAAGAGGACGTCCAGATCAAACCGCGGGAATTAACCAAAGCGGCTCTCTAATCATTTCCCGGACTAACGAAAATCAGCCGAGCAACTCGCTCAGTTCCTCGCCCGTGATCGAGCGGTAACGGATCGCCCTGTCGCTCGAGCGCTCAAGAACGCACACTTCCAGCATCGCACCCTTCAGCTTTTCCTCGCGATGTTTGCGCAAGACCTCATGCGATGGAATTCCCTTCATCTCCTCCTCCGCCGGGGGCAGGTCGCCTGCGCTCCAAGCATCGAGCGCTACTTTCATGGCCGCGTTCAGGGTGCTGTTCGGATCGTGATCACGCTGCAGCAATTCCTCCATCAATTCGGTCGCGCGCGCCGTGCCGCTGATCGCACTGAAGCGCGGAGGCTGAGTGTCGGCGGCGGACCCGCTGGCGGCGATCGCGCCATCAAACTCGACCCGCAAAAATAAATCGTCCGCCGGCCTGGCACCCACTTCCGCGAAAATCATCCGGGCCAGGTAAGGCGCACCGTAGACCTGCTCAAAGGCCGTCTTCAGCAGTGGGCTGAGCGAATAAAAAGCCAGCCGCCGCAGCGAAACATCCGCCGCCGACCGGGTGAACCCTTCCGTGCTCGCCAGTTCGATCGCCGCCATCCGCAGCCGTTCGATATCGCCCGGATGCCCGATCGCGCCCATCGCAATCCGATCGTAAATCTCGAAGAGCTTTTGCCGGGCGCGGCCCAGCGTGACGAACAAAATTCCATCGCGATAGCCCAGCGCGACGATCGGACTGCCGGGCGCGAGCTGCGTCTCGATGTATTCGCGGCGATTCGCGATCGCCTCGACCCATCGGTACGGCTCTTCCGTCATGCCACGTCCGTCTTGAAAACGCGCCGCGATCTGTTTTTCCGGCAGCGTCGTGATTCCCTCGCGCGAGACGATCTTGATCACGGGAAAGATCTTTGCCGTTTCGGTCCACCCCGCCGGTCGCCGTGTCCGCCTCCGCCGCCGTATCCAGCGCGCGCAACGCGACCGTCACCGCATCCTCTTCGCGCAGCTTATGCAGCGGCTTTTTCCCCCAGCGATTTTCGTAATACAAAACCCCGCGCACCGCCGGCGAACCCGAACCGGTGGCGGCGTAATCCGTCACCTCGAAATTGCGCGCCCATCGCATCGTAGAAATAAAGACGCGCCTGTCCTTCGCCCCGCGAAATCGTAAGTCGCGAAAATCGGGACGACCACGCCGATGCCTTGCATCACGAAACCAAAATTGTCGCGCAGCAACTTCGACAGCGCGCGCACTTTGCCATCCACGCTCATCTCCTGGAGTTGGGTGCGGCGGAAAAATTGGAAGGAATGCTCAAGCACGCGCGCCATCTCCCAAGCCGTCGCCGGCACTCCGGCGATTGCCATGATCGAATGACGATCGATCTCGAGCACTTTGTCCGCCCGATCGTAGACTACCGTGTTGCCGGCTGTCGCCCGGCGATCGCCCGCCACCAGAACGCCGCCGGCAAACTTGAAAGCCAGAATCGTGGTCGCCTGCGTCGGGGTGAACGCGACCGGGAGAGCGCTCGGACCCGTCACCGGCAGCGGGGTCGCTACCTGCCAGCAAACCCTGCTGCCGCAAGAGCGCCGGAAAATCAGTCGCGCCGACGCGCCTACGAATCGAGGCCATCACTGGCCGGTGCGCTGCCGGTAGCGCTTGGATTGGTTCGGATCCACCTTGCGCATCTTCTTGAGTAAGTCGCGCGTGTCCGGCCTGGAAACATCCGGGGATTTCGGCCCGCCACCATCGCCCTGCTTCGGCCCCCATGGCACCGGCGCCACCGGTTTTTCCGTCCGTTCTGGCATGAAAAAACGCTACCGTCATTCGCGCCAAAACGCAAACTGCTGCGAGCTTGCCAGCGCTTGAACGAAGGTGCCAAGCTTGCCTCATGATTCGCTGCCGTCGCACCCTTTCGCTTCTCTTTTGCAGCAGCCTCCTTGTCGTCGGCCTTCGGCCCAGAGCTCGACCCCGGCGGCCGAGAATGCGGAAGCGGCGGACCTCCTCAGCCTGAGCAGAAAGATCGACCAGCAAAACATCAAAATCGATCTGCTCTCGCAGCAGATCCTGCGCTTGCAACAGGAGATCGAGCATCCCAAGGGCTCATGCCGGGATCATAACGCCGCCGACCGCGACCGCCGTCTCCTCTCCGCTCCCGGCGCGACGCCAACACTCATGTCGTGGCGCGCGGCGAAACCCTCACTTCCATCGCCAAGCAACACAAAGTCAGCGTCGACGAGCTGCAGAAATTTAATCACATCGAGAACGACCGGAAACTGCAGATCGGCCAGACCCTCGTCATCCCGGGCGCGCCCGCCGCGGCCGCGTCCGCCTCCCCGAGCACCCCCTCCGCCTAACGAATAATGGATTCGACGGCAAACCAGCAGTGGTTTCTCCGCAAACACGAGGACGGCAGCATTTTTGGTCCGCTCCCTTTCGAGCAGGTCCGCCGCTGGGCCGCCGCCGCCCAGGTCGCCCCGCACGATACACTTTCCCATGACCAGCAGACCTGGATCAAGGCACCCATGTTTCCCGAGCTGGAAATGGACTGGCTCGTCGAAGTCACGAGTGAACGCTATTACGGACCGACCACGTTAGGGGCGGTGCAGGAATTTATTCGCCTGGGCGAGATCGGCGAAGAGACATTTGTCATTAATTCCTGCGACGGCGCGCGGCTGCAGATTCGTGAGCTGACCCACCTGCTCGATCTTCCGGAGCGAGCGACGACTGCCTGGCCAGGCGGCGCCAGTGTAGCGCCTGCCGCCACCACGATGGCAGTCAATCTGCGCGAACGCATCAGCGACCTCGAACAAAGCCTGGCCGAGGAACGTCGCGCGCTCGAGGAATGCGAAGCGCGTTATCGCGAGCTCGAGATGCGCCACAACGAGCTGCGCGACGCGCAAGCGGTCTACCCGACACTTTAGCCCGGCACGAGTTCCGGCGGGGTCAGGCCGCCGGAGCTTTCGAGCAGACTTTGCTCGCAGAGCCGGGCGTATTTTCCGCCTAACGAAAGCAGTTCGGCATGCGTCCCGCGTTCGATGATCCGTCCGTGGTCGAGGACCAGAATTTGGTCGGCGCGCACAATCGTGGAAAGCCGGTGCGCGATGACGATGCAGGTGCGGTGAAACATCAGGTTCTCCAGCGCCTGCTGGATAAGCCGCTCCGTCGTGGTATCCACGCTCGCGGTCGCCTCGTCGAGGATGAGGATCGGCGGATCCTTCAGCAAAGCGCGCGCGATCGAGAGACGCTGCTTTTCGCCGACACTTAATTTCACTCCGCGCTCGCCCACCACGCTCTCCAGTCCGTTAGGCAAACGATCGATGAAAGGGCGCGCGTTGGCTGCCTCGGTCGCTTCCAGCAGCTCTTCCTCCGTCGCCGCCGGTTTCCCGAGGAGCAGATTTTCCCGGATCGTTCCGTTAAAAAGAAAGCTTTCCTGCGTTACCATCCCGATCATTTCGCGCAGGGCGTGCACGCCGAATTCGCGCATCGGTCTCTCATCGATCGTGATCGCGCCGGAAGTGAACTCGTAAAAACGCGCGAGCAAATTGACCAAAGTCGATTTCCCGGCGCCGGTCGCGCCGACGAGCGCGATCGTTTCGCCCGGCTGCGCGTGGAAGGAAATATGACTCAGGGCCGGCGCGTGATTTTCGTCGCCGTAGTTGAAACTCACATTCTCGTAGCGCACGTCGCCGCGGATCTGCTGGCTCGGCGCTCGGCCCGTCCCAGCCCGGCTCGATCGGCTCGTCCATGATCTCGAAGACGCGCTCGCCCGCGGCCCGGCCCGCCTGCACCAGTTGATTCAACTGATGGAGCTTGTTGATCGGTTCGTAGAGAAATCCCGTCAGCATCAGGAACGCAACCAGATCGCCCACCGCCATTGTCCCGGCCAGCACCGCCCGCGCGCCAACCCAGACGACGAGGACGATGCCTAACGAACCGATAAGATACATCGAGGGGTTGTAAATCGCCCACACCCGCATGACGACGAGCGTAGCGTGGCGCAGTCGATCGCTGACCGAGTTGAAGCGCGCGTGCTCCTCGCGCTCGCGGACGAAGCTCTTGATTTGTCGAATGCCCGCGAGGTTGTCGTGCAGGAGCGAATTCATCGCCGACGACGCCCGCCGCTGCAGCCGATAACGGCGGTGCGCCGTCAGGGTGTACCATAGTGCGCCTCCGGCGAGGAAGGGCGCGGGCGCCAGCCCCACCAGGGTGAGCGAGGTGCTGACGTAAAACATCATCCCGAGCACGATCACCGCCTGCAACAACGCCACCACGCCCTGCTCCACGCCGTCGATCAACATCCGCTCGACCGAATTCACATCCTCCAGGATGCGGGTCATCAAATCACCCGTCGCGCGATTATCAAACCAGCGCAGCGGCAGGAGCTGGATGTGCGAATAAAGGTCGCTCCGCAGATCGAAGATCACCTTCTGCTCGAAGGTGTTGTTCAGGACGATGCGGAGCGAATTTAACCCGTGTTGCAGGACGAAGGCGAGCGCGGCGATCAAAACCAACGGCGTCAGGCGCTCCGACCGATGTTGCACGAGGACCTCATCGATCACCCGTTTCGTGACCGCGGGAAAGACAATCACCATCAGCGTCCCCAGGATGGCGCAGGTAAGCGTGCCGCAGGCGAGCAGCGGATAACGTTTCAGGTAGGCAAAGACACGCCAGACAGTTCCCATTGGCAGAAACGTCCAACGTCCCGCGCTCAACGTCCAACGCTCAAGCAGACCGGCCTTTACTCACGATTTGAACGTTGGACGTTTCTCTGGAACCTTTTTGCGGCATGCTGATCGAACGAATCTTCACTTCCCCCGGCCACAACTTCTTCGGCCATCACGATCAGCCGCCGGACGAGTTTCCGCTCGTCGAGACGAGTGAGATCGAATGCGTCGCGGGGCGCGGGATTCGTGATGATCGCTTTTTTGATTACCGGGATAATTACAAAGGGCAGATCACGTTTTTCTCCGCGGAAGTCTTTGCTGAGTTGTCGCGCCACTTCGGCATCGCGAATAAATCGCCCGGCGTTCTGCGCCGTAACGTCATTGTCTCCGGTGTCGATTTGAAGAGCCTGATTGGCGCTGACTTCGAATTGCAAGGTATCCAATTTCGCGGCACGGCTCATTGCGCGCCCTGCTATTGGATGGAGACCGCCTTCGCGCCGGGCGCGGAAGAATTTCTCGCCGGCCGCGGCGGTTTGCGGGCCCGGATTCTGAGCGACGGCCGGATCCGCGTGGGCGAGGCGCAATTAAGAATTCTGCAGCCCGCCGGGCCGGCCTAACGATGCACTGCAGCGCCGTCCTTCTCGCGGGCGGAAAATCTTCGCGCATGGGCCGCGACAAGGCGTTTCTCGAATTCGAAGGCGAGCCGCTCTGGCGCCGGCAGCTCGCAACGTTGAAAGAATTATCACCCGAGCAGTTGATGATCTCCGGTCCGCCGCGCGAGGAATGGAAGGAATGCGAGACCGTGGCCGACGAAGTTGCCGACGCCGGCCCGCTCGCGGGCGTTTCGGCGGCCTTGCAGAATTGCACCGCCCCGTTCCTGGTTGTGCTCGCGGTCGATCTGCCGCGGATGACCGCGAGGTTTCTCGGTTCGCTCAGCCACGGCGCCGTCCCGCACGGTCCCGATGGATTCGAGCCGCTGGCGGCAGTTTACCCGGCCGCCTGCGCTGCGCTCGCCGGGCACGCTCTCCGGCGCGGTGATTTCTCGATGCAGAGTTTTGTTTCTCGCGCGATAGAACATGGCCTCCTCGTGGCCCACGAAATTTCGCCAGCCGACACTTTGCTCTTCACGAATCTCAACACGCCCGCAGATCTGTGAAAAGCCGGGACACTGCGAAAGCGATCGAAGTGGCGAAGTATCGGGAGGGCAAACTGCTGCCGCCGCAAGCGGACGAAGCCGCCGTCGAAGAGCCGCTCGAAATTCGGATCGAAGGCCAAAGCGTCGCCGTGGTCATGCGCACCCCGGGCCACGATCGCGAGCTGGCCGCCGGTTTTGTCCTGACCGAGGGCATCGTGCGTGAAGGCGCGGATATCTTCGAGATCATTTCCTGCCTAACGAATGGTGATTCGGCTGGGAACGGCGTCGACATTACCCTGGCTGATCCGGCCAAATTCGATCTTAAGAAATTGAGCCGCCACGTTTTCAGTTCTTCGAGTTGCGGGATTTGCGGGAAAGCGACGATCGAATCGGCGATGCAGCAATTTCCGCCGATCGACGACGCGCCTCGGATCGCTGCGCCGCGTGCTACTTCAGCTCGCCGGAGAAGTTGCGCTGCTGCACAGAAGACATTTCAGCGCACCGGCGGCCTCCACGCCTGCGCACTCTTTGATGCCACGGGCGAACTGATTCTCCTGCGCGAGGATGTGGGCCGGCATAACGCGCTCGACAAATTGATCGGCCACCAGTTGCTCGCAAAAAAACTTCCGTTAGGCGACCGCATTCTCCTGCTCAGCGGCCGCGTCTCTTTTGAAATGACGCAGAAAGCGCTCGCTGCCGGGATTGCGATCATTGCCGCGATCTCCGCTCCGACCAGCCTCGCGATTGAGTTTGCCCGCGCCCACAACCAGACGCTGATCGGCTTTCTCCGCGGCGAGACGATGAATGTCTACGCCGGCGGGGAGCGGGTTTCGTAGCGTCGATTTTCAATCGACGGCTCCGATTGAAAATCGGAGCTACGGTGCGGAGCGCGCGGGGAGTGAGTTACACTCCGCGGCCTTTGAAGGTCAGTTCGGCGACGCCGGATTTATCCAGCTCGCCCAGGCCCTCGAAAATCATCCGGTCGTATTGCGTCTTGGTCGCGCGCGCGAGCGGGAGCTTGAGCCCGGCCAGTTCCGCGAGATGGAGGGCGATCCCGCTATCCTTCGCGGCATGCGCGGCGGAGAAAAAACAGGCGTGATCGCGGTTTTGCATGTCCTCGCCATCGGTCTGGAGCACGCGCGAGCCGGCGCCAGTCTCGCTGAATACTTCGCGCAACATCGTCAAGTCCAGCCCGAGCGCATCACCCAGCCCGAACCCCTCCGCGAGACCGGCGGTGTTGATGTTCATCACCATGTTGACCAGGGCTTTCACCTTCGCGGCCTCGCCGGATTTACCGATGTAGCGAATTTTGGAACCGAGCGCCTGCAGGAGCGGCTCGGCCCGGTCAAAGGCGGATTTTTCGCCGCCGCACATGAGGTAAAGCGAGCCCTCCCGCGCCTGGGTAATGCTCGAGGCCATGCAGGCTTCAAGCGTTTGCGCGCCGGCTTTTTGCGCGAAGCCCTCGACTTCGAGATGCACTTCCGGCGAGACGGTGGCGCAGTTGATAAACAATTTTCCCTGCGCGTTGACGAGCAGGTTGTCGCCCGGCGCGGAAAATATTTCCCGCATCGCGGCGTCATCCGAGACCACGGTGAAGACGACCTCCGCCGCCGCCGTCACTTCGCCTAACGACTGGCTGGCAAAGCTGCCCAGCTCCTGCGCCAGGGCGGTGGCGCTCGGCCGGTGCGCGTCGAAAACCGCCGTGACCTGAAAACCTTTTTCCTGCAGCCGCCGCGCCATGTTCGCGCCCATCCGGCCAACTCCCACAAATGCGATGTTCATAAGATCAGAGGCGCCCGGCAAAGAAGGCGTTGTGTTTTTTTTCTTCTCCCACCGTCGTCATCGGACCGTGGCCGGGACAGAGCACGGTGTCGTCCGGCAAGGTGAGAATCTTCTCGAGATTATTCCGGACGGCATCCTTGTAGGAGACATTCCCGCCGCCCATCGAGCCGGCAAAAAGCGAATCGCCCACGATCGCCACCGGTCGGTCCAGGCCGCGGACAAAGAAGGTCGTGCCGCCTGCGGAATGGCCGGAAGTGAGAAAACTTTCGATCGTTAGGCCGCCGGCCTGGAACTTCTCGCTCTCGGCCATCGGCTGCGCCCCGTGCGCTTCCTCGCGCTCGGAAAGGTGAGCCGGCGCGCCGCTCGCCTGCATCAGCCGGTCGAGATCAGCGACATGATCCGGGTGGGCGTGGGTGAGAAGGATCAACCTGATCGTGAGCCCGTCGCGCCGGCATTGCTCGAGCATGGCCGATGCGTCGGCTCCGCTGTCGAAAACGACGGCGTCTTTGCTCGCCGGATCCCAGACGAGGTAGGCGTTTACCTGCATGTCGTGATACGGGGTGTTGAACTGGGCCAGGCCTTCGAGTCGCACTTCGGCCGGCTTCCATTCCCCCTCTGCGAAACGCGCCAGCGCCTCGGAGTCGAGCTTCAGAACAGAAGCGATTCGGTCGGCCGTGGTCCGGTCGAAATTGCCGTCGCGCAGTTGCCGGATTTTTTCCGCGTCGGCGCCGGATTTTTCCGCGAGCTGACTGTCGGAGAAGCCGAGGCCGCGCTGCGCCTTGCCGATGATATCGGTGAAATTGTCTTCCAATGGGATGGCCATCCTTCCACTAAAGAACAACCAGCGTCTCTGTCGAGTGCGGCACGGCAACTCCGGCGATGCGCTCTGTTGCCAGGTGCGCGGTTTGGTTGGCCACATCCTGGACCGAATAAAAGATGCCGGTTTCTTTTTCGATCGAGGTCATGCTCACATCGGCGATGCCGCAGGGCGTGATTGCATCAAAGGGCGAGAGGTCGCCGCTGACGTTGAGCGCGAAACCGTGCATCGTGATCCAGTGCCGCACGCCGACACCGATCGAGGCAATCTTGCGTTGCTCAACCCAGACACCGGTCAAGCCGGCGCGAATGGTGGCGTTGATTTGGTAATGACCGAGCAGCTCGACCAGGAGCGCTTCGATCCAGCGCAGATAACGATGCAGATCCTTGCCGTGGCGTCGCAGGTCGAGTAAAAAATAACCGACCAGTTGCCCGGGGCCGTGATAAGTCGCCTGGCCGCCGCGATTGATCGCGACCAGCGGATGCGGCAGGTGCGCCGCGCCGCGCAGGCTCGATTGATCGGGCGTGCGCCCGATGGTGTAAACCGGGTCGTGTTCGAGCAGCCAGAGCTCGTCCGGCGCCTCTCGGATTTGCGCGCTTCATGCGAACCAGTTCTTCCTGCTGCGCGAGCGCGTCCGCAAAACCAATCCGGCCTAACCAATGGGTTGTGAGCGCCGGCTTCATATCGGGGAAGAGGCGGGCAGACCTACCCGCGCGCCTTCCTGCGCACGCAGATGAGTCAGGCCGATGGCGAGCGCGTCGGCTTCATCCGGGCCGGGCGTTTCCGTAAGGCTGAGGAGCGCCCGGACCATGAACGCAACCTGCGCCTTATCGGCTGAGCCATTCCCGACCGTGGCCTGCTTGATCCGTTTCGGAGCGTACTCGAAGACCGGCAGGCCGCGTTCCGCCGCCGCCGTGATGGCCGAGCCCCGGGCCGCGCCTAACGTGATCGCAGTCTTGTAGCTCTGGACGTAAATGACCGACTCAAGCGCGCAACAATCGGGCTCATGAGTGCGAATCAACTCGGCCAATTGGTCCCGGATCGCGACCAGACAGGACGACATCCGGAGCGAAGCGGAATTGTGAATGATCCCGAAATAGAGGGCATGAAATTTCCCGCCCCCACTCGCCTCAATGATCGCGACGCCGGAGTTGCGGAGCGAGGCATCGATCGCCAGCACGCGCATGGTCAGGCCAAAGTTGAGACAAAGGGTCGGAGCATGTTCCAGCTTAGGTTTCGCCCCGCACCCTTCAAGACGGAAGTCGACAAGCGCCGGAGGTGTGAGTTCATTCTGGAGTGGCTGATCACATTAAGCCGCAGTGCCAGATCTGTCGCAAGATGTTCCCGCCGAGCGCGGGCACGATCGGCGACTTGGTCCGTCCATCCCTGCTCGATTTCATTCACCGGAGGGTTTCTGGCTTTGATCCGCAGGGTTTCATTTGTCTGAACGATCTCGGTCAATTCCGGAGGGAGTACGTCAAGGAAGTGTTGCAGGAGGAGGTCGGCGAACTGAGTGCGCTCGACCAGGAAGTGATCGACAGCCTGCAGGCACACGAAATTCTCTCCGAAAACATCGGCAAAGAGTTCGATAAGGAGCTGACCTTTGGCGAGCGCCTCTCTGACCGCATCGCCTCTTTTGGCGGCAGCTGGACTTTTATCATGGCTTTCGGCGCGGTCCTTGTCGTCTGGATCATCATCAACACCATCGTGCTCGCGACCCGGTCCTTTGATCCTTACCCGTTCATCTTGATGAATCTGATCCTCTCCTGCCTCGCGGCCTTGCAGGCGCCAGTCATCATGATGAGCCAGAACCGAACGGAAGATCGCGACCGGGCGCGAGCCGAGAACGATTATAAGGTTAACCTGAAAGCCGAGCTGGAAATCCGGCATTTGCACGAGAAAATCGATCATCTCCTGCGCAAGCAATACAACCGGCTTTTCGAGATCCAACAGATTCAGATCGAGCTGCTCGAAGAGCTGGCGCAAAAGCGGCGCGGCGGCGTGCGATCCGCGCCGGTTATCCCTAACGAATGAATAACTTTATCTGTGCGGCCTGCGGGACTCAGTTCGGCGACTCGGAGGCTCCTCCAGGGAATTGCGCCATCTGCCAGGACCCCAGGCAATTCGTTCCGCCTTCCGGTCAGCGATGGACGACAATGGCGGAGCTCCGCTCTGGCCATCGCAACGCCTGGCAAGACTACGAGCCGGGATTGTTCGGGATTGGGATGGTCCCAGAGTTCGCAATCGGGCAGCGCGCACTCCTGCTGCGCACGGAAGACGGGAATTTCCTCTGGGATTGCATCGGCCTGCTCGACCCGGCCACGATCGAGCTGATCTGTTCGTTAGGCGGGTTGCGCGGAATCGCGATTTCGCATCCCCATTATTACAGCACGATGGTGGAATGGAGCCGGGCCTTCGGCGACGCGCCGATCCATCTGCACGCGGCCGATCAGGAGTGGGTCATGCGTTCCGATCCTGCGGTCGCCTTTTGGGATGGAGAGGAAAAGGAACTAAGTCCGGGCCTTAAGCTGGTTCGCTGCGGTGGGCATTTCCCCGGTGGAACAATTCTTCATTGGGGCGCCGGCGCCGAGGGCCGCGGTGCGTTGCTCACCGGCGATATCCTGCAGGTCACCCCGGGGCGCACGGTTAGCGTCATGTGGAGTTATCCAAACTCGATTCCACTGCCGGCGCGGGACGTCCAGCGAGTAGGAGCGACGATCGATTCGCTGGATTTCGACCGAGTTTATGGGGCTTTTTGGGATCGCGTAATCCCAAAAGGCGCCAAGTCGGTTGTGAGCGACTCGCTCGCGCGCTACCACAAAGCAGTCAAATAATTGGAAATGAAAATGCGAATTGCTGAGGCGGAAACGCCAACCGAGGTGGGGCGTTGTTTTCCCGTTATGCGCCAACTGCGCACTCACTTCACGGACGAGAAAACCTTCGTCGAGCAGGTAGAGCGGCAGCGCGCGGCGGGTTTTCGGATGGCTTATGTGGAAGACGAGGCGGCGGTCCGGGCGGTGGCAGGATATCGGATGACGGAGTCGCTTTACGCAGGCCGGTTCTGTTATGTGGACGATTTGGTGACGGATGAATCCGCACGCTCGTCAGGCTACGGTGGAGCACTCTTCGATTGGCTGGTGGCGGAAGCGCGGCAGGCCGGTTGTCAGAACTTCGAACTCGATTCCGGCGTACAGCGTTTTGCCGCGCATCGCTTCTATCTCACGAAGCGCATGATAATTTCCTCGCATCATTTTTCGCTCACGTTGTAACCGGACTCGGCGTGACGAGCACCCTGGTGCGGCAGTGCGCTCGGAAAATCTCTCGCTCTGAAAAAGGCAGGCGTTAGGCTGAGCCTCGTGGACCCGGCCACTTCACCACTGCGCATCGCGCATATTCTATTCACCGATGTGGTCGGGTATTCGCGCCTGGCCAGCGATCAGCAGTCGGTCGTTTTCCGAAGGCTGCAGGAGTTTGTCAATGATTGTGCGACCGTCACCGAAGCAGCCGCGCAGCAACTAGTCGTCCGGGTGCCGTCGGGCGATGGAATGGCTCTGGTCTTCTTCGATCAGTGCTCGAGTCCGCTGCGCTGTGCCTGCGAGCTGGCCGATAAGATCGAGCGGGATGGCAGTTTCGCGGTGCGGATGGGAATTCACAGCGGCGAAGTAACCCGCCTGCTCGATATCAATGGGCGCGAAAACGTGAGCGGCGAAGGCATCAATACGGCGCAACGGGTGATGGATCTGGGAGACGGCGGACACATCCTGATGTCCCTGGCTCACGCCACCTGGCTGCAAGAGGCGCATGACCCAGCCGCGCAGGAGTGTTACGACATCGGCATTGCCACGGCCAAACATGGAGTGCGCATCCACCTTTATAATTTCCATCGCCCGGCCGTCGGGACCTCGGAAATTCCGGTCAAAGTACGGCAGGATGATGAATGGATTCGGCCGAAGACGCTCCGGCTTGGCACGTCCGGCCATAATATTTTTCTGGCAGCCCTGCAGATCCTGGGATGGCTTTTCGTTTCACCGTTGCAGTGGCGCAGGCACGTTAACCAGATCGATCCGCGGCTGACGCCAAATTTCAGTGTGATCGACCTGAGTGGCCCGCAGCTCCGGCGCAATCGCGATCTGCGCGAGCTCTTGCTCCAGGTCTACCTGATTTGCCCCGCTCTCCTGACTCTCCTAATCTGGGCGGTCTTAACCCCCCTCGCCGCGCCGCTCGGGATCAACGTCGCCTGGTGGATTGGGGCGATGTGGGCCGGAGGTTTAGTCTTCAGCGTCCTCCTCGGAGTCGGGGCGGGTTTGGTTGGCTTCGTTTTGTTGACTTTCGATGCTGTGGTACAGGCGCCAGCAATCGGTTTTTTTGGCGCCGCTGCCGCGCCTAATCACATCGCGCTGGCCGCGGTCTGCGTTTGGGGTGCGTTTGCACTCACCGCGATCTTTCCCACCCGACGGGCTTGTTCCGCCCTGCGCGAAATCCTGGGCGCACTGCTCGGTTTTTTTGTAGCGGTTAGCATCTGGATCATCGTCGCCGCGGTCACCATGAAACGGACGCCGCTCTTTGGCGCCCTGGCCATGGCGGTTGCCGTATTCCTTCTGATCAATGTGGTGATTGGGCTGCGCTGGAAACGTTGGTCGCGAGGATTTGTGATCGGCCAGGTATTGGGTGTGATCGCGGGCGCCGCCGTGATATCAGTAGCGGGCGCGAAGGGATCGAGCGGCCTGCTCGGTTTGCAACAAGGGCTTATCTATACCCTCGGCAACGCGGTACTCTGGGCGACCGCGTTTGCCATCGGCGAGAAAGTAGCGGGCGCGCGCGCCGCGGTGATGGCGGGTCTGATGTTCAGCGCTTTCAACAACATCACGCCGACCCTCTGGTCGCTCCTACCACTCCTCGCGCTCTGGACTACCTACGCCTTCATCCGGCGTCGTTCGCTTGCCCGAGCAAATGAGGTCGTTACGGAGACGGCTTCCGTCTGATTGTTTCACGGAATCTTCAAGTTATTTTCGCCGCCCTCTGCATTAGCGCTCTCGAACTCTCGGCGCGCTCTGGCTACGCAACCTCAACGCCCTTCCAGAAAGCAACGCGATCCTTGATGTTCGCAGCCGCTTCTTTGGGATCGGGGTAGTACCAGGCAGCACCAGCGTTGACCGTGTCGTTAACCGCAACGTCGTAGTAGTTCGCTTCGCCCTTCCACGGGCAATGGGTGTGCTGATCGCTCCGTCGGAAATATTCACGACGAAGTGAGTCGGGCGGGAAGTAGTGATTCCCTTCGACCACCACGGTGTCGTCGCTCTCCGCGATAATGGTGCCTTGCCAGGTTGCTTTCATAGTCTGCCTTTCTTGGCGATCGATCTCACGCCGTCAATCAATCGTTCCACTTCTTCCTCCGTCGTGTAGCAGGCACAGCCGGCCCGGACCAATCCGTCGGGCGCGAGGCCGAGGCGGTCGACCACCGTGCTGGCATAAAAGTCGCCATGGGAGACGAAGACGGCGACGGCAGCCAGTTGCTGCGCGACCGCCAGGGAGGACACCCCGGCGACGCTGAATCCGACCGTCGGAGTGCGCGGCTCTCCCGGCGGCGGTCCAAAAAGATTCACTCCGTCAATTTCGCCCAGGCCACGCCAAAGTTGCCTAACGAGTTTGTCACCGGATTCATGCAGGGTGGCGAAGGTGGCCTGCAAAGAAGCGCGCCGCGTTTCCCCTGCCGCGAGCGAAGCGAGGAAATCCACCGCAGCCGCGGCGCCCGCCATGCCTTCGTGGTTTTGGGTTCCCGTCTCCGCGCGTTCCGGGGCCTCGTTAGGCGCGGGGGCAAGTTTTGGGAAATCGAGCGCGGCCAGGGAATCGTGCCGGCCGTAGAGAATCCCGATATGCGGGCCATAGAACTTGTAGGCCGAGCAACTGAGGAAATCACAATCCAGCGCGTGGACATCGACCAACTGATGCGGCGCATAATGCACGGCATCGACGAAGACCTGCGCGCCCGCGGCATGCGCGAGTCCCGCAGCTCGCCGGACGTCGGTGATGGTGCCGAGCGCATTGGAAGCCGCGCCGATTGCGACCAGCCTGGTCTGAGCGTTCAATTGCCGCTCGAAATCGGCCCAATCCAGTTGTCCTGTTTCAGGAATCATTTTCACCACCCGCAGCCTCACCTCGCGCTCCTGCTCGAGCGCGCGCCACGGTGCGATATTGGCGTGATGATCCAGTTCGGTGACGACGATTTCGTCACCGCGCTGATAACTGCGTCCCAAAGCCCGGGCGAGATGAAAAGTGAGCGTGGTCATGTTGGCCCCAAACGCAATCTCGTTAGGCGAAGCGCCTAGAAAATCGGCCAGGGTCGCGCGCGCCTGGGCAACGATGAGGTCAGTCTCGATACTGGTGGGAAAGGCCCAATGGGTGTTGGCATTATGGTGCAGAAGATAATTGTGCATCGCTTCAGCAACTGGAGTCGGCACCTGGGTGCCACCGGGCCCATCAAAGTAAGCGATCGGCATCTCCGCGTGGACGCGGCGCAGAGCGGGGAAGGACTGCCGGATCTTGGCGGTCGAAAAGAGGCGAGGCGGGGCCGCAGATTGGTCGATCATTCGCTCACGTTGCGCGTTGAATCTCGCAATCTCAAACGGCGTCGGGTTGAAACTTTGTCGATTTGCTTCGATTCCAGGACACAAAAAGGGCCAGCAACCGTTACCCGGCGCTGGCCCTTCTGAGTTAAACTGTCGCTACGTTCTTACTTCGCCGCAGGCGTGTCCCGCAGGTGGTAAATCTCGACCAGGCCGGTGCCGACGCTATCGCCCGCTCCGCGCACGATCGCGGTATAGCCGCCAGCGATCAGATTAGCGAAAACCGCCGATTCCTTGTCTTCGCTCGGCGCCAGGCCGGCGTCCATAATTTTTGCCGCCTCCACCGGATCGTCCTGCCAATCGTCGTTGCTGGCGATGAGGTCGCCGTCGCTGTTGCGCAAGTCCAAGACAGGGTCGGCGAGAGCGTCCGCGAGCGGTAACGACGGTCCGATGGCGCGCAGGACGAAGGTTCCTTCCGTCGGGGGCGGCCCTACCAGCAGGCCTCCAATAAGGACGTTTTCGCCCGTCCCGACCGTGCCACGAGTACCTGATGTTGGCGAGATCAGCCTCCACCGAGGGGTCATCAAGATCGTAGATTTCCACCAGTCCGATACCGGTCGCACTGCCATTCCCTCGGACGACAGCGGTGTAGAATCCACTACCCGGAGTCGACAGATCGATCGGGTCGAGAGTGGCAATGATGACTGATTCGAGATCGCTCAGAGGCGCCAGACCACGATCGATGATGATGCCCTGGTCGGTGGCGCTGTTCTCCATCCAATCATTGTTACTCATGAGGGTGCCGGTACCTGGAGCGCAATTCCAAGGCAGGGTCGGCGAGGGCGTCGGCCACTCCCGGCGCGAGCGAGGGTCCAATGGCGCGAATGGCTACCGTCTTCTGAGTGGTGCCACCGTTAATGATAAACCCGGCGATGCCGACATTGTTGCCGGTCTGGACGTCAACGCGCGAAGAGATATTCTGCGCGCGCCCTATCGGGGACCCGGCGGGGGTTGGGCTGGGGCTGGGGCTCGGGCTCGGGCTCGGCGTGGGAGTCGGGGCCGGAGTCATATTGTTCTCGAAAATAAGGTAGTTGGGACTTCCTGCATTGGTAACGAACGGCGTTTGTGTACCATCGAACTCAATCTCGACGATCGATTGGGCACCAGTATTCGCGACAAAAACTAGATCCCTCTCATCGCCCCCTGCATTAATCTGCAGATCTACACCGTGAGGATCGTTCAATCCCATGGCGAGGTCGCTGATAGCCCCAGTATCTGTAATGACTGAGAGATTCCCGGATGCAGTGGTGACGAAGGCTGTACCTCCCCGGGACAGCGTTATACCTCGGGGACCATCAACGGGGATTTCGATGTCCATGGTGGGAGACACTTTGAGAACCGAGTCTTGGTGAGCAACATAGCGGGTGAGTGTTCCAATCACTCCTGGACTCGGGCTTGGAACTGCTCCGACAAAACGCGAATCAAGACCTTCAGGCGCGGTGGTAATCTTAAAAATGGCAACCTGGTCAGGGTTGCCCAATGGAATGCGAAGAACTCTATCCGCACCGTTTTCAGAAACGAGAAGGTCACTTCCATCCAGCGTTAGACCGATGGGATTATCCAGTCCAGTACGACCCGTCGGGGGGTAAAAGGTCGATCGATCTCCCGTAGGCGTGTATTTATAAATGACGCCGCTGTCTGCCGCGCCATCGCCGGCGTCGGCGACGTAAAGGTTTTTCGCCTGATCAAAGGCGATGCCTTGAGGGCTCAGCAGACCGGTGGCGAAAGTCGTAGCGGTCCCATCCGGAGCGTAAACAATGACGGACCCGCTGGCCAGATCGGTCACATATAGATCTCCCGGAGCTGCGAATGAACCCGCAACCAAAAAGAGGAATGCGGACGCTGAGACAAGACCCACTCTAAGATGAGTCGAAGAGGCCCGCCTGGGCCGTTGAAGTATAGGAATCATAATTATCCTTTTAGCAGTGTTGTTTGAGGTTGAACTAGCAAGCCGCCGACTAAACGAAGTTAATCTGTGGCAACCTCGATACTTGCACTCTTGGGGCGATTGTCCACAGGTATATTTGCGCGATTTCCAGTAAAACTTGGAAGCTGTCTGCCTGCATCGTCGTGGATAAAGGCAGGAATCGCCGTATTAGTGCTATAAGTCCAAGCCGTAGCTAAGGACAGACGTTACTTAGCCATGGCAGGAGCCAAACGGTAAACCTCTACCAGGCCGACACCCACCGAGTTGTCCTTGCCGCGAACGATGGCGGTGTAGAAACCCGCAATCAGATTATCAAGGATAGCCGATTCCTTGTCCCCAGTCGGGTTCAAACCTAGGGCCTCGATGTCCGCGGCGTTTGGTCCGTCACCCCAATTGTCGTTGGCATCGATGATGTCGCCGTTAGCGTTGTAAAGTTCCAAGATCGGGTCCGCCAGCGAGTCTGCCACCGGGGGTGTGACGTTGGCCAGCGATGGTCCGATCGCGCGCAGGACAAACTCCGCCTCCGTTGGAGGAGTCGTGCCGAGCGGGCCAACGATGAGACCGCCGATCAAGACCTTGTCATCTGTTCCAACCAGGCCGCGCGTACTAAGGTTGCCAAGATTCGATTCGACAGATGGATCATCGAGATCATAAATCTCGACCAGACCGATACCCGTGACGTCATTGTTGCCGCGAACAACCGCGGTGTACATGCCACTGCCGACAACGGAAGCGTCCAGTGGCGAGAGCGAGGCGATGAGGACGGACTCGAGGTTATTGACCGGGGCGAGGCCGCGCTCAACAATGATTCCCTGGTCGGTGGCGCTGTTCTCCATCCAATCGTTGTTCATGGCGATGATGTCGCCGTTGCTATCGTGAAGCTCCAAAACAGGATCCGACAACGGATTCGCCACGCCGGGACTGGCAAGGGAGGGGCCAATCGCGCGAATTGCGACCGTCTTGGGGACTGTTCCACCGGTAACGATGAAACCACCGATCGCGACATTGTCGCCGGTCTCCACGTCCACCCGGGAGGAGATATTGAGGGCCTTACCCGGTCCGTTGGGTGTGGGTTGCGGCGATGGACTGGGACTAGGAGTCGGTGTCGGGGTGGGAGCCGGATCATTTCGTTCAAAAACCAGAAAATTTGGAGCCGTACCGGTGTCGACAAAGGTGCTAACCACTCCACCTTGTCCTATCTGCGAGATGATCCCTGTAATCGGGTCAGCCACATAAAGGAACCCGACGCGATCCATGTCGCCGTTGAATTTGCCCGGGCGAAAATCCATGCCGGTGGGTTGATCGCCGACGGAGGCAAAGAGAGTGGTGGTCGTTCCGCCAACAATCTTGTTAATCTCGCCATTGTCACTGCCGACGAAAACGTTGCCCGAATCATCCACCGCCACTCCCCTGGTAGTGCTGCCGATGTTTACATCCAAGACTGTGGAATCCGGCCGGACCTGTCTCAGGAACGTGCCAAAGGCAATATAACGCGAAAGACCGGAGCCCACAATGGGATCAACGTGGGAGGCGAGGCCCATTGGTTCGGTGATGCCGGATTGAAAAATCACCGGCATCCCTGATCCGTTTAAGGTGGCGCGAGTGATTCGGTCAGAGCCGCTTTCCGAAACGAGAAGATACGCTCCATCATTCGTAACCCCAGTCGGGTTGTCCAAACCGGTAAGAAACTCGACCGGCGTCGCAGTGCCGAGGTCGTACCTGAGGACCACGCCGTTGCCTGCACCGCCGTCACCAGCGTCGACAACATAGAGATTTTTCGCCTGGTCGAAGGTGATGCCCTGCGGGTTGGTAAGACCGGTCGCAAACGTCGAGACCGTTCCATTCGGTTTGTAAATCATGACCGAGCCATTGGCCAAATCAGTCACGTAGAGATCGCCGGGAGCGGCAGAGGAGTGCGGGATAAACGTGAACTGTGCGGTCAACGCCAGGCACGCAAGCTTAAACAATTGAACGCTAACGATCCGTTTTTTCAGTGAGTACATATTTGTTGTTCTGGATGAGGTGATTCTGGTTTTACGAAATTCTAATAACCATATTTTCAATTAATCGCGATAATTGCTCAAAATATTACCAATCGTCCATCTAAATCTTTGGGGTCGATAAGGCGGTTCGTCGCTTGGTTGTAACAAACTTGTCATTTATTTGTCATTTTCCACCGTTCGTTTGTCAAAGAGTTCTATTGTTGTCGAGCTTTTTTCGTTGGACGCTCTCCGGAAGATAGAAGTTGCATGTTGGCGCGCGGCGTTTGCCGAAAATTTGTTTGATTGTCAGCCGTAGCTTGCAGAGGCATTCTTTCCCGATGAATCCGCTCGTTCAGATTGAGACCGCAACCCAGCTCGCAGTCTTTCTCGGCAATCGCCCCGGCGCCCTCTCGCGCGTCTGCACGGAGCTGGCCGCTGCGGAAATCAATATTCACGCGCTCGCCACCTCCGATACGATCGACCACGCGGTGGTCCGCATGGTGGTGAGCGATCCAACCAAGGCGCTCATGCTGCTCGGCGAGCGCGGCGTACTGGCGCTGGAGAACGATGTTCTGATGATCGAGAGCAATAATCAGCCGGGCACGCTGGCCACGATCGCCGATCGGCTGGCCGCCGCGAGCATTAATATCGAGTATGCCTATCTGGCCAGCAGCCCGCAGTCGCAAACCGGTCTTCTCATTCTGCGGCCTTCCAACGTCGAGAAAGCGCAGCGCGCGCTGCACGATATGTGATGAAGTCGGACAAACTTCCACGAGCAATGATGGAGCAATTCCAGAAGGCCATGTCCAAAGAAAAAATGCTCGAAACGAAGTCATGAACAAGCCTGGCCGTTGGAACGGTTCGATGCCTAACGAATTGTTCTCGGGCGGAAAATCTTGACGCCGAGCAAGCCGAAGAGCGTTCCAAAAATTCCGCAGAAAAAGGCGTTGCCGAGCATCTGCAGGAGAAGCATGTACCAGCGAAATAACTTTGCCTGATTTTCGGCTAAAGAGGCACTCACCGCCTCGATCGTGGCGGGACTGGCGAAGGAGCGGAAGAGCGCCAGGAGCAATTGCCCATTTTGCCGCTGCCAAAGTTGGTAATCAGTAAATACCCAGATGAGGTCGACCAGCACGACAGCCACCATGCTGCCAAGAAAAGTGCTGAGGAAGCCAAGTTTCGCTCCATCCTTAAACTGCAGGACCTGATCGCGATGCCTTACCGCGTGCCAGACGGCCACCATCGCTCCGACAACGTAGGCGGGGAGGACAAAAATATTCACGTATGGGAGCAGACCGACCAGGCCCGTGGCGATCGCTCCCGCATAGACGGAAGCTTCCGTGTCGGGCTTCGGTCGCAGCTCGGAAGGAGTCATCTCCCTCTTAAATCAAAAAGCCGCGCAAACGAAAAGCAAAAGATACGGCGTCCTTGCAATCGCTTGATTTTTCGGTTGAGCACGCGTTTTCATGGACGCGAGACGGCAGACGAATCAGAATCTGAGGCGATTCGAGCCCCAAAGTTTTTTTAATGAAGATAGATGCTCTGCGATCCGTGCCGCTCTTTCGGGCGCTGGACGACAATTCCGCCGATGAATTGTGCGCTCTGCTTACGACCCGAGATGTGGAAGCGGGCACCCCCCTTTTCCACCGGGGCGAACCAGGCGACTCGATGTATCTGGTCGAGCACGGCCGCGTCCGGATTAGCGTCAAGGACACGGACGGTCACGACACCACCCTCGCCGAAATGGGTAACGGAGATTTTTTTGGCGAGATGTCACTGCTCGATGGCAATGCCCGTTCCGCCGATGCGACCGCGAGCATCGATTCGCGATTGGCGGTCCTCCCTCGCGCCGATTTCCGCACCTTTCTGCGCAAGAATCCTGACATTGCCCTCGGCATCCTGACGGCACTGACCCATCGCCTGCGGCGGACCGACGATCTCCTGCGGCATCGCGTCTCGCGGAACGTGAATGAAGAGGAAGCGGCTCACCTGACAATGGCCGATCGCGCCGCCGACCTGATCGCGGAATTCGGCGGCAGCTGGAAGTTCATCGGAGCATCGATCTCTTTTTCGATCCTCTGGATCATCTTCAACAGCTGGTTCCTCTTTCACCCCTTCGATGAATATCCCTACGTCCTGCTCAATCTGGTCCTGGGCATGGTCGCCGGTTTACAGGCGCCCATCATCATGATGTCGCAGAATCGCCAAGGCCAAAAAGACCGGCTCCGGGCGGATCTCGATTATCGGGTCAATTTGAAAAACGAACTATTGCTCGCCGAAGTCCTGCGCCGGCTCGAAGCCATGGAAACCGGCAAGGCTCGTCTGCCTGACGAACATGAGGGCTTCGATTAGTCCGCTACCGCCTGCGGCCGGAATTGCTCATCCCACATCCGGCACGCCCAAATCCCAAGGGTGAGAAACAGGTTTGCGCTGGGGGACGACAACCATCCAGGTAAACATTTCTGGAGTAGGTATTTGAGGCGAAGTTATAAGACTCGGCACGGAGTTTGCAATGGGTTCGATCCCAATGGTCGTAGATGCAACCCGATGCTCCTGGACAGAAGCGCGCTCATGCCAACTGGATGGCATTAAAGTATCCGAAACGATCGTGGCCGCCGGCAGCGACCTGGGGGATCACTTTCATCAAACCGGCCAGATCTGTTTTTTGCTCGAAGGTGAAATGCGCGAGCGCCAAATCGCTCGCGAAGAGCGATTGCGGCCCGGCAAATTGCGCCTGCACGCACCGGGATTTCGCCATCGCGTGACCGTAGAGCCTGAATCCGATGTCCTCGCTCTGCTCCTCTTTATCGACGCCGATCGGTGGATCAGGACCACCCCGGCCCATCTTACAACCACAGACGGGCCGTTATGGAATTATGGCGCGCAGATTCGCCGCGAATTCGCGCGTCTGGATGACGCGGGCCGCGCGGCGCTGGAAGGCTGGACCATGCTGGCACTTTCCGCTGCGGCGCGCGGGGCCGCAGCTCCCCCTCAGCGCCGCCGCCTTGGTTAGGCGACGCCGTTTCGATGATCGAACGCCGTGCCACGGAAGGAATCTCTCTCAGTTCGCTAGCCCACGCGCTCGGGGTACATCGGGGCACGCTCGCGGCCGCTTTCCGACGTTATCAGCGCGCCTCGGTCGGGGAAGCGATCCGCGAGGTGCGGGTGCGCAAAGTGATGCGCGCTTTGGTCGGCAGCCGCATGCCGCTTTGCGAAATCGCAACGAACCACGGCTTTCACGATCAAGCGCACATGGGCCGTGTCTTCCGCAAAGCAGTGGGTCTCGCTCCCGGCGCCTATCGCCAATTGCGGCGCTGATTAAAGCACTCGTTAGCTGAGGTCGAAGCAATAGACTGCGCCGTCCACGCCACCGATGATCAGACTGTTTCCTTCAATCGCCGGCCCGGCGACGAAGCCGTTCAGAAGCGAGTTCTGACACTCCGGCGCGGGCCAGCGCCAGATGATTTTGCCCGTCCCTCGGTCGAGCGCACACAAGCTTCCGAGGTGGCGAATATCGCCCGCCGTGCTCCCGGCCGCGGCGGCGTAAACGCGATCATCGATCACCGCGACGCATCCCCACGGCATCCCATAAACATCGGACCGCCAGATGACGTTCCCGTCTTTCGGATCGATCGCGCTCACACGCCGCAGGTCGGATGAGCCGATGTAAAGCTTATCGTCCGCGAGCACCGGGTCGGACTCGACTGCGGAGCCCCAAAAAAGCAGGCGCCAGATCGGCTTGCCGTTAGTCCGGTCGAGCGGTGCGAGCAGGCCGCCGCGGTTGCCCATGTAAATCCTGTTGCCCGAGACGAGGAGCGCACTCGTCACGCTGATGTGCGTATCCTTGTTCCAGACTTCGCGGCCGGTTTTGCGATCGAGCGCGCGCACGAAACCATCCCAGCCCGCCATGATCACGCTCGCGCCGTCGATCGCAGCGGTGGCGCGCACCCTATCCTTGCTCGCGAAACGCCAGACGCGTTTCCCGCTCTGGGCGTTGACGGCGTGAAAGCCACCGTCGCCCGCGCCGACGAAGAGCACGCCATCCGCGAGGATCGGTTGCGGTGCCGCATAATCCCAATCGAATTCCGGTGTATTCGGATGCGGCAGAATGCGTGAGATGCGGGCGTCGCCCAAGTCATAGCGCCATTTCTCCACCCCGGTCGCGCGATCGAGTTTGAAAAGAAAGCCATTCTCGCAGACGAAGTAAACTGCCTCATCCGTGGCGAGCGCTTCCCCGTAGATCGGACGCCCGGCGTTGAAACGCCAGGCGATCGAGCCGTCGCTAATCTGAAGCGCGTAAAAGACGCCTCCCGTGTTGCCTAGGTAGGCCACGCCATCACGCAACGCGGCCGGCGCGTGAATGGCGCCCCCCAATTTGGTGACCCACTTGGGCGATGGGCCTGCGGGCAGCTCGGGCACCGCCGTTTCCTTCGGCAGCCTCTCTGTGCGGAAAAGCGCGAAAGGCGCCTTTAGCGCGAAATAGGTGCCTTCCAATTTCCCGTCACGCAGCGTCGCGGTCATCTGTAGTCCCTCCGCTTCGTAGGTCTCGCCGGTTTTCGTCACCACCCCGCAGTCGAGTCCGTAGAAATTGACCACTGGCGAATAAAGATAGACCCTCAGTTCCTTCTTCTCGTTAGGCTTGAACTCGAGCCCAAGCTCGATCCGATCCTGCGGAAAACCGACCTGTCCCAACCACTTTCCCTCGATCGGATCAGGCGCCGCGGGCGTCTGCCCACTGGCGCGAACCGCAGTGAGCAAAATGAGGACGAGCAGACGTCGAGTTTTCGCAGGATTCATACGCCGAATTTTTCGCCAGCGCATCGCACTGAGTATAGGACACGCGTTCAATTAAATGAACACGCCAATCGTCCTATACGGCCTGATAAACGATGCGAGTGATTGCTATGGACGAACGACGGGCAGCCGCGCGAACAAAATACCCACTCTTTGCGATCATCACCGGGGCTCTCGCGGCCTTGGCGCATTTGTCTTCCGCCCAAGAAGCCACGCCCGCTCCCGACACGGCGGCAGATCCGCTTCTGCAAACGAGCACGCTGCTTTACCAGTTCCCGCCCTTTGATCGCATCAAGCCCGAGCATTTCGCGCCCGCGTTCGAAGCCGCGATGGCGGAGCAGTTGAAGCAGATAGAGGCGATTGCGCAGGACCCGGCCAAGCCGAGCTTCGAAAAAACGATCGTCGCGATGGAACGCACGGGGCAGTCGCTCGCCCGCGTGGATAGCATCTTTGCGGGCCTCACGGCGGCAAATACCAATCCCGGCCTGCAAAAAATCGAAGCCGAGATCGCTCCGAAACGCGCCGCCCATGGCGATGCCATCCTGCTCAATTCCACGCTCTTCGCCCGCGTCCAAGCTCTCTACGAGGAGCGTCACAAGCTTAGCCTGGATCCGGAATCGAAATGGCTTCTGGAGCGCTACCACAAGGATTTCGTCCACGCCGGTGCGCAACTTTCCGATCCGGATAAAGAGAAACTAAAAGCGTTGAACGCAGAGATTGCGACCGTCCAGATCACGTTCGAGCAAAATGTGCTGAACGAGAAAAACGCCTCCTCCATCGTAGTGGAGAAAAAGGAGGAGCTGGCCGGGTTGCCTGAAAATCAAATCACAACCGCGGCGACGGCCGCGAGAGACGAGAACAAGGACGGCAAGTTCGTCCTGCCGCTCATGAACACGACCAGCCAGCCGGTTTTGAGTTCGCTCGAGAATCGCCCGCTGCGCGAGCGCATTCTGCAGACCTCACTCGCGCGAAACAGCCATGGCGGCGAGTTCGACAATCGGGACGTCGTCCTGCGCCTAACGAAACTGCGCGCCCAGCAGGCGCAGTTGCTCGGCTTCGCCAATCACGCCGCTTATCAACTCGACGAACAAACCGCCGGGAACGTCGGGGCGGTCAACAAATTGTTAGGCGATCTCGCTCCGCCCGCGGTCGCAAACGCACGCGCGCGAAGCGGCCGAGCTGCAAAAGATCGTCGATCAGGAAAAAGGCCGTTTCGAGATCGCGCCGTGGGATTGGGATTTCTACACCGAGAAAGTGCGGAAGGCGCGCTACGCCTTCGACGAGTCGCAACTGCGGCCTTACTTCGAACTCGACCACGTCCTGCTCGATGGCGTGCTCTACGCCGCGACCCGGCTTTACGGCATCACCTTCAAAGAGCGTCACGATCTGCCGCCGCAGCATCCCGATGCGCGCATCTTCGAAGTCTTCAACGCCGACGGCTCCTCGCTCGCCCTGTTCATGAGCGATCCCTACGCGCGGCCTTCCAAACGCGGGGGAGCCTGGATGCACGAGTATGTGATACAAAACGAATTGCTCGGGAAGAAGCCGGTCGTCGCGCTCCAGCTCAACATTCCCAAACCGGCGGCGGGCGAGCCCTGCCTCCTGACCTACGACGAAGTCACGGTCGCCTTTCACGAGTTCGGTCACGTCCTGCACGGCATGTTTTCACAGGTGAAATATCCGCGCTTCGGTGGCACCAATGTCCCGCGCGATTTCGTCGAGTTCCCCTCACAGGTAAACGAAATGTGGGCGACCTGGCCCGAGGTCCTGAATCACTACGCGAAGCATTACAAAACCGGCGAACCGATGCCGCCCGCGCTCCTGAAAAAAATCCAGGCGACGCAGCAATTCAACCAGGGCTTCGCGACGACCGCCTACATCGCCGCCGCCGCACTCGACCAGGCCTGGCATCAACTGGGCCCGACCAAATCCCAACCGACGCGCTCGCTTTCGAAGCCAACGCGCTCAAGAAAGCCGGAGTGGATTTCGCGCTTGTCCCGCCGCGTTATCGCACCGCTTATTTTTCCCACGCCTTCAACGACAACGGCTACTCCGCCGGGTATTACTCATACCTTTGGAGCGAAGTCCTCGATGCCGATACGGTCGAATGGTTCAAGCAACACGGCGGCTTGAAGCGCGAGAACGGCGACCGCTTCCGCGAGACCCTTCTTTCTCGGGGCGGCAGCGCCGACGCGATGACACTCTTCCGCAATTTCACCGGGCACGACCCCGAGATCGCCCCGCTCCTGAAACGCCGCGGTCTCGATAAAGAGCGGGCTGCTCCACCAAAGTCGAGTTTGTAGCTTTCGGTAGGTGAGAAAAGTGGGGTGGCGGAAGGGGTGGGATTCGAACCCACGGTGAGTTTAACCCCACGTTCGATTTCGAGTCGAGTGCCTTAAACCGGGCTCAGCCACCCTTCCATTTTGCGCCGTCGCGATCGGGAAACCAGCGAAGGCAGCGCTATTATTGTCCGCGGATTTGGCCGCGGCAAGGAGAGATGGTAGCGGCAGTCCCAGCGAATTTCTCGCTTAAGGTCAGACCCGCAAAAGAACCCAGAGGCCCCAAAGTGCGAGCAGCACACCCGTGCCCCGGCGGAGAAAAACGCGGGGCGGCAGAATCTTTTCCAATCCGACCAGCACGGTCAGGACTGCGATCCAGAGCAGGTTCATCACCCCGAGGACAAAAAGCAATGCCATCAGCGCCCAGCAGCAGCCGGTGCAAAACAACCCGTGCTCCAACCCCATGGTGAACGCGCCGCTCCAGCCTTCGCGCCAATGAGCGGTGATAAACTCCAGCGGCGCCCGACACCGGGTCAGGCAGCTACGTTTCAAAGGCGTGAACTGAAAGATGCCGGCCAGCAAGAGAAGGATGCCGCCAAGGAGAGCGCTTGTGCTCACCATCATCGGCGAGAGCAACGCTTCCCGGTGCAAGAGCCATTGGGCCACCGTGGCCAGCGCGCTGAACCCCGCCCAAATCGCCAGGTAACCCGCCATAAAAACCGCCACCGGGACGTACGGTTGCTGCCGTTGCCGCCGATTTCGCGCGACGGCGGCGAAAGTCAGGATCATCGGCGTTGCGCTGGGCAGCATCATGGCGGCCATCATGACCAGCCACATTCCGAAAAGAGACAAGAGCGATCCGGCTGACCAGCGATCCGGATTGGGTCCTCCCATTCCCATCATGGCGCCGTGCATGTGCTGGGCGGCGGCTACGGTATACCACCAGGCGACAGCCGTGACCAATAGCAGGCCCGCCCCGACGATCAGTCGATCCCGCTTGAGAATCGCGGCGAGCGAGTCCATCCCGCCTCCGCTTTAATTGTGGTAATTGATCCGCGCGACGAAGCCGGCTTTGTCGGGATAAGAAAAGGACATTTCCTTTGCTTCCACGCTGCCTTCGCGGGCCGAGGCGCACTCGGCCTTTTGGAAGATAAAACCGGTGCCGTGATTCACCGAAACCTGCTCGGGCTCTTTCGTGACCGGATTGCGGATCGGTTCCAGCGCGATGCGCAGCTCGTCGCCGACCTTGACCGAACTATGCAAATTGTCGAAATGAAAATCGAACGGCACAAAACGCGGGCCGTGGACCGTGGAGAGAGTCGTAGCCAGGATTTCGAAGGGCAATCCGCCCGCCTTGCCAGAGGCGATTTCGAGCAGTGCGTTGCGCTGTTTCTCTGATGCCTTTTCATCCACGAAAACCAGACCGCTCCCGTTGCCTTCGTGGATTGCGCCCGGCCACTTCACCGCCAGGCCCAGTCCGAGGCCGTCCAGCGCCAGGTCATCGTATTCACCCTTCTCGATTCGCCAGACACAGAGCCCCTCGCAAAATCCGGTGCTGGGCGGCGCCGAGAATTCACACGGGCAGCCGTAGTCGCAGTTGCAGCTCTGCAGATAATCCGCATCAAAAAACCACTTTTTCATCGCTCCTCCTAAGTTAAAAAACGCTTCCTAAAAACAGGAGACCGAAAAGAGCAAAGTCAACCAACTTTTTCGCCTTGCCAGGAGACCCCGGGAGTCCTCGGAGGACGCACCATCGAGCGATAAAAGGTTCATTCCCGGGCTATCGCGGGGGCAAAAAAAATGTTACAATAAAAATCTTGATAAGGATTCCAAAGTGGCCGCATATGGTGGTCGCGCTGAACCCGACCCCAATATCCTGTTGTTAGGCGTTATTCGCAGGATATTCACGGGTCGCTTCAGAGGCAAATTCACCGTTATTCACCAACCCGAACCGCCTTCAACCATGATCCAACTCAAACCCGGCCTTCAGCCCACCACTCTCGTCAAAAATCGCAAATCGCTTTCGCGCCGCCCAAAATCGGGCCGAAAGAAGAAACGCGGCCTCCGTTTTGACCGGGTGTTTAGTGACGCCAAGGTCGGCCCCTTTGAGCAGTTGGAATGGGAGCGCCGCACCGCTGAGATCACCGACGACAGCGGCAAGGTCATCTTCAAGCAAGAGGATATCGAGGTGCCGAAAAGCTGGAGCCCGCTCGCGACCAAGATCGCCGTCTCGAAATATTTCTACGGCGACATCTCCAACGGCACCGACCCGCACAGCGGCGGCCGCGAGACTTCCGTTAGGCAACTGATCCACCGCGTCACCCGCACGATCGCCGATTGCGGAATGGCCGACGGCTATTTCGCCGACGCGAAGACGGCCGAGATCTTTTACGACGAACTGACCTGGCTCTGCGCCAATCAACACGGCGCCTTCAACAGTCCGGTCTGGTTCAACGTCGGGCTCTACCACCAATACGGCATCGGGAAAGACGCCGGGATCGGCAATTACTTCTACAATCGCGACACGAAAGAAGCCGAGCGCGCCGCCACGCAGTACGAATATCCGCAAGGCAGCGCCTGCTTCATCCAATCGGTCAAGGACACGATGGAAGACATCATGGAACTGGCGATGAGCGAAGCCATGCTCTTCAAGTACGGCAGCGGCACCGGCACCGATCTTTCCAGTCTCCGCAGCACCCGCGAGAAACTGAGCGGCGGCGGCAAACCGAGCGGTCCCCTCTCCTTCCTCAAGGTCTACGACCAGGTCGCGAACGTGGTCAAGAGCGGCGGCAAAACCCGCCGGGCCGCCAAGATGAACACGCTCAAGGATTGGCACCCCGACATCGAGGAATTCATCGACGCCAAACAGAAGGAAGAAAAGAAAGCCTGGGCGCTTGATCGAGCAGGGCTACGACGGCAGCTACAACGGCGACGCCTACGGCTCCGTCATGTACCAGAACGAGAACCTGAGCGTGCGCGTGAGCGACGAGTTCATGAACGCCGCGGTCGAGGATCGCGAATGGTGGACCCGCCGGGTGCGCGACGGTTCGCCCTGCGATCGCAAGGAAGCGCGCACGCTCCTGCGCAAAATCGCCGAAGGCACCCACATCTGCGGCGATCCCGGGATGCAGTTCGACACCACCATCCACAAGTGGCACACCTGCAAAGGCACCGGCCGGCAGAATTCCACCAATCCCTGCTCCGAGTACCTCTTCCTCGACAACACCGCCTGCAATCTCGCTTCGCTTAACCTGATGAAGTTCAAGAACGAGGACGGCACCTTCGACGTCGAGCGTTTCAAAGCCGCGGTCCGCGTCTTCATCACCGCGCAGGAAATCATCGTCGATAACGCCAGTTACCCGATCAAGGAAATCGCCGAGAACAGCCACATCTTCCGCACCTTAGGCCTCGGCTACGCCAACCTCGGCTCCCTCATCATGAGCTACGGCTACGGTTACGACAGCGTCGAAGGCCGCGCCCTTTGCGGCGCCATCACCGCCATCATGACCGGCGAAGCCTACGCCGAAAGCGCGCGCATGGCCGCCGGGATGGGGCCGTTCCCAGGTTACAAAGACGCGCGCGCCAGCGGCGTGCCCAAGCCCGTCGCGAAAGACAACGTCGCCCCCATGCTCGAGGTGATGGAACAACATCGTTGCGCCGTGAACGAGATTCCCGCCAACGAAGAATTTGGTTACCTGAAAGAAGAAGCCGCCAAAGTCTGGGACCGCGCCGCCGAGCTCGGCCGGCAACACGGCTATCGCAACGCCCAGGTCACCGTCCTCGCCCCCACCGGCACGATCAGCTTCCTCATGGATTGCGACACCACCGGCATCGAGCCCGACATCGCGCTGGTGAAATACAAGCTGCTCGCCGGCGGCGGCATGTTGAAGATCGTCAACCAAACCGTCCGGCCCGCGCTCGAGAAACTTGGATACAACTCCGAGGAAATCGAACGCATCATCGCCCACATCGATGCCTTCGACACGATCGAGGACGTCGACCGACAGCGACGGCTCGATCATCGCTTCCGGCTTGAAACCGGAGCACATCTCCATCTTCGATTGCGCCTTCAAGCCCTTCAAAGGCGAGCGCTCGTTAGGCTACATGGGCCATCTCCGCATGATGGCCGCGGCCCAGCCCTTCCTCAGCGGCGCCATTTCCAAGACGGTCAACATGCCGCAGAACGCCACCGTCGACGAAATCATGAACACCTACATCGAGGGCTGGCGCCTCGGCTTGAAAGCGATCGCGATTTACCGCGACAGCTCCAAGCGCTCCGCGCCGTTGAACACGCGCAAGACCAAAGACATGGGCGGCAGCGCCGACGGCGCCGTCCTGACCGATCGCGAGCAGCTCGAGAGCCGCATCGTCGAGCTCGACGAAGAAATCTCCAAGCTCCGCGTCCAGCTCGACCAGCCCGTGCGCCATCGCATGAGCGACACCCGCATGTCGCTCACGCACAAGTTCGAGATCGCCGGCCACGAAGGCTACATCACCGTCGGCCTCTACGAGGACGGCCAGCCGGGCGAGCTCTTCATTCAAATGTCGAAGGAAGGCAGCACCATCGGCGGCCTCATGGACACCGTCGCCACCCTCACCTCCATGGCCCTGCAATACGGCGTCCCGCTCGAGTCGCTGGTCAAGAAATTCGCCTACCAGCGCTTCGAGCCGAGCGGCTTCACCAAGAACCCCGACATCCGCAACGCCAGCAGCATCACCGACTACGTCTTCCGCTGGCTCGGCTGCCAATTCATCAAAGGCTACAAAGAAGCCACCTCGCCCAGCCGCACCCAGCACGAGCTGCCCTTGAAAGAAATCGCCGACATGGAGAAAAAAGCGGTCAACCGGCCCGTCTCCGACCTTTCCCGCACCGGCGAGAAGGAACTGATCGACGTCATCACCCAGCACGCGCCTAACGAAGGCAGCCCCTCCGGCGTGACAACGGCCGCACCCACGCCGAGCGGGTCAGCGAAGCGTTAGGCAACATGTTCATGGACATCACCTGCTCGCATTGCGGGAGCAACAAAGTGATCCGGGCCGGCGCCTGCGGCTGCTGCACCGAGTGCGGGACGAGCCAGGGGTGTAGCTAGCGAAGTCGGTTCACCGAATGAGAAGCGCCAAAACGACCTATCAACAAAAGGAGAATTGTCGACGACTGAGCCACTCGTTGTGAAGTAAAATGAACGTGAATTATTCCCCTCGATTCAAGTCAGATTACGACGGACTTCCGTTATCCTCGAAATCGCAATTCCAGCTTGTCGACACACAAGTCAAAGCCGGGAATCTCGACGGGCTTCGACGGAACGGGTGGCTCCGTTACGCCCGCATTGGCGGCGGGTTTATCGCGTGGGGCAGCCCGGTCCAAGGTGAGCACCCCAGCTTCTACTGGAGGGCTATTGCCGTTCCAGGAACTCTCCCAGTTATACTTTAATAGATCGCAGAGAGCGCACGGCCAGCGCGAAGGTCATCGTCAGTTTCCTTGATGACAGCTTCATATTTACCTTTAGCAATTTCGCTCTCAAATAGGGCGCACTGAGCTTCCCCTTCGATTTCCGCTTGGGCCCAACAATAGACGCGCACCCGCTCTTCTGCCGGCAATTCCCTGATGGATTGAACAGCATTCTGGATTTCGGCAACGCTCATATAGTTTCGGATATTTGTGTTCGGTGTGTTTGATTTGATAAGCACGATTTGAACCTGAAATTCAAATAATTGCACCGTTATCGCAGAACCGGCGCAAATTTGTCACGGTGAAAAGTCACTTCGCTGAAGCTATTTTCTCTCCGCTAATTAGTAAACCACTTTGCATCACTGGCTACGTGTTGTCCAGACTGTCGGAAGAAGTGCATGTGATGCAACCCGGTCTGGTGCACGGCAAAATCCCATTGCAAGCGAGCAATCCCACGGCCTGACCGAATCTTTGACGTTGCTCGCGACTTTTGGATTGTCGGCTCACCCAGACATTCATAGAATCGCCCGGTTTCTCGAATGGCGGATCCCATCTCCATCTATCTCCTTAGAGGCGGCGACACGTTTGGCCCCTATCCACACGACCAATTCGCCGAGATGCTCGAAAATCACCAACTTTCGGACGACGACTTAGCCTGTACGGAAAATAGGGAAAATAGGGGTCGGTCCGTGCATCTTGCCATCTCCAACGCGTCTTTCCGGGGTCAGCTCCAGAAATTCGCTCGTTTCTCTCGGTCCCAATGCGTTGCATTTCGGGTTGTCGGGCAACTTAACTGAGACGACAATCGATCCGTGAGCGCAACCGAGGCAACCGCTGAAATCTTCGTCACCGCCTTCAAGGCGTTGAAGCGAAAGGAACGGGAGGCCGTCCTGCAGAAGCTCGTCACAGACACGCAGAGGAAATTCGGGGTCAGTCCTTACTTTCGACACACCATCCTGCCGGCCAATTTGCTGTCCTTCGCATTGCCAATCCCCGAGGCGAACCGTAGAATTTGAAGACATGAGCAAGATCGAGCAGATGGAAGCTGAACTGCGCAAGCTCTCGCAGATCGAGCTTCGTCAGATTCGTACCTGGCTTGACGACATCATCGAAGATGAGCTGGAATTCACCCCGGAGTTCGAACGGGCGATCCAGCAGTCGGAACGGGATATGGCCAAAGGTAGCGCCGCACGCGTGCGCGAGCCGGAGGGCTCGTGAGCGCGGCGACCCAAGTCTACTACACCAGTTTCGACGAAGCCTTTTTTAAGTTACCGCCCGCAATTCGCACCCGCGTCCAGGCGGAGATCGACCACATCGGCTTGCGTCTTGCAAACTACCCTCATCACCGCCTCAAAGGCTCGACCCGTTTCCGCGCTCGCACCGGGGACTACCGCACCATCTACACCTTTGACCTCGAACGAAACGCGATTCACCTCCTCGCGATCGGCCATCGGCGAGAAATCTACCGGGCCAGTTAAGTCCCTTACTACTGGTGAACTGGATCACTTCCCCGATTAGAAGCCAAGTGAAACGAGATACCGAGTTGATGCGCCTCCTCCTGTTGCAGGTCCGTGACGGAGAAAAGCTTCCAGAACTCGCACCAGCGATCCCACCTTTAGGACCGGATTCGCTCCCTCCAATGTTCCGGCGACGCTACCAGGCCTCGTTCACCGGGTTGGTGTGCAGATACTCCAGCTTTTGCTCCATTATGGGCGTCGCTCATCATGGCCTGCGGATGCGAACCTTCCCGCCAGACCTGATGCGAGCCCCGTCCGGGGCGCAGCGGTCGCTGCCCAAGCCGGGCATGCGGGTTGCTTTACGTCAATTCGCCAGTGCGTCCCGCGCGCGGCGGCGAATGTTGGACGGGGAGATCCCGGCTCACGCTTTTTTGTCTTTGCGCATGAAACAAAGCGCCGCGCACGGGACCAACCATTGACCTCCGCTCCGGTGGACAATCGGGCGTCCTGAGCTAGAGTCTGCCTCCCGTGGGCGCTCGCCTGCGGGTTACCGTTTTTCCACTTTTATGGCTCTCACCGAAACCGACATCCAGCGACAGAAGGAAATTCAACAGGCCGAGGAGCTCCTCTTCAGCGGCAAACAGGAACTCGGCTTTGCCAAGGGGCTTTTTCTCGGAAATTTCGTGGCCGATTGGGCCATGCCCTACCCGCAACCGACCGAAGCCGAACAAGCCGCGGTTGACCGCGCGGTGGCTGAGTTGCGCGATTTCCTCGATGAACATCTCGATGCCGATGAAATCGATCGCCAGGCCGATATCCCGCGCCATGTGATCGACGGGCTCGGCCGGGTCGGCGTGCTCGGCATGACTGCGCCGCAGGAAGTAGGCGGCCGCGGCTTTTCGCAAATGCAGTACTGCAAAGTGCTGGAGGAAATCGGCGGACGCTGCGCTTCGACCGCGGTCTTTACCAACGCGCATCACTCGATTGGCATTCGCGCCCTGCTTCTTTTCGGAACAAACGAGCAGAAAGAGAAATGGTTGCCGAAATTAATGGATGGCGAGCAGCTCGCCGCCTTTGCGTTAACGGAACGAGAGGCTGGTTCCGACGCGGCTAATGTCCAACTCACGGCGGACCCGAGCGAAGACGGCTCGCATTTCGTCCTCAACGGCGAGAAGCGCTACATCACCAACGCCGCCATCGCCCAGGTGCTGACCGTGATGGCGCGCACTCCGGACCCGAAGAAGCCGGGCAAGACATCGATCACCGCGTTTCTCGTCACGCCCGACATGGAGGGCTTTGAGATGATCGAGCCGCGCATGCCCAAGCTCGGCATCCGCGGGACCGCGACCGGACGTTTCCGGCTCAATAATGTGCGGGTGCCGCGGGAAAATATTCTGGGCCCGTTAGGCAAAGGCCTGCGCGTCGCGCTCACGGTGCTCGATTTCGGGCGCACGACTTTCGGCGCCTGCTGCACCGGAGCGGCCAAGACCTGCCTGCGGATGGCGGTGGAGCATGCCAACCAGCGCAAGCAATTTAACAAAACGCTGGGCGACTTCGACCTGGTGAAGAAAAAAATCGCGCGGATGGCGGCGGACGTTTACGCGATGGAATCGATGACGCAGGTGACGGCCTCGCTGATCGATCGCGGGCTCGAGGATTACATGCTCGAGACGGCGATGCTGAAGGTGTTCACGACCGAGCGCCTCTGGGACGCGGTCAACGATTGCTTCCAGATCCATGGCGGCTCGGCTTATTTCGACGACTCACCGCTGGGCCGGATGCTGCGCGACGCGCGGATCAACCAGATCGGCGAAGGCAGCAACGAAGTGCTCACTTCCTTCATCGCGCTGGTCGGCATGCGTGGGCCCGGGATGGAGTTCAAGGAAATCCTCGACACGATGCTGAAGCCGTGGCGGGAAGATCGGAACAAGGCTTTCGGCGCGGGCCTCAAGCGCCTCACCGCCGCGGTCAAGGTGCCGGAGGTGCCGGTGCGAAGCAGTCAGCTCAAAGGCTATGCGGGCCAGCTCGCGCGGCTCGTCTGGCGCTTCAATTTCGCGGTCAACAAGGCGCTGATCACTTATCGCGAGCCGGTCATGGATATGCAGTTCGTGCAGGAACGCATCGCCAACGCGGCGATGGAAATGTTCGCCGCGACCTGCGTGCTGAGCCGCTGGGATGCGGAACTGTCGGCGGTCGGACGCAACGGCCGCGACGCAACCGATCATATTGCGGCGGATCTCTTCATGCGGCGCGCCCTGCGCAAGACCCGGCATTTCCTCCGCGGTCTCGGCGATAATGACGACCGCGCGATGCTCGCGACCGCGAATGCGATGCTGAAATCTGGCGCGAGCGCCAACGGCAAATAGCCGCTCTTTTTATTGCGAGGGCATTGCGGCTGCTTGTTGGCGAGCGTCGTTAGCGCCTGAGAAATGAAAATCATCCTGACCGGAGCCTGCGGATTCGTCGGCAGCACGCTGGCCGCCGAACTCCTTGCCTCCGGCGAAGGCATCTCGATCGTCGGGGTCGATAATTTCATTCGTGCCGGGAGCGAACTTAATCGGCTGGTTTTGGAGAAGCTGGGCGTGGAGTTGCTCCATCTGGATATTCGCAGCGCGAGTGACATGGATTCCCTGCCCGCGGCCGACTTCGTGATCGATGCCGCGGCCAATCCGAGCGTGCTCGCGGGAGTGGATGGCCGGACGAACAGCCGGCAACTCATGGAGCACAATCTGGGCGGCACGATCAACCTGCTCGAATACTGCAAACGGCACCGGGCGGGTTTCATCCTGCTCAGCACCAGCCGCGTCTATTCAATCGCGGCGCTGGCCGCCCTGCCGATCGAGGTAACAGACCAGGCTTTTCGGTTAAAACCGAAGGTGGAAGCCGGGGTCAGTCGCGCTGGGATAAGTGAAGATTTCTCGACCGCTCCGCCGCTTTCGCTCTACGGCGTGGCCAAGCTTTCCTCCGAATATTTGGCGCTCGAGTATGGAGAAGCTTTCGGATTCCCAGTCTGGATCAATCGCTGCGGGGTGCTGGCCGGCGTCGGACAATTTGGGCGGGCAGATCAGGGCATTTTTTCATTCTGGATCCATAGTCACTGCGCGCGGCGGCCTTTGCGCTTCCTCGGTTTCGGCGGGGAGGGTCATCAGGTGCGCGATTGCCTTCATCCGCGTGACTTGGTTCCGGTCCTGCGACAACAAATGCAGGTGAACGCCGGGAAGCGGGTGACCAATTTCGGCGGCGGATTGGCGAATGCCATGTCGCTGCGCCAGCTCCACGATTGGTGCGACAACCGCTTTGGTTCGCATCACGTCGAGCGCGGACAGGAAAATCGCCCTTTCGACGTTCCCTGGCTGGTGCTCGATTCCACCCAGGCCGCCGAGGAATGGAATTGGCGTCCGCAAACACTGCTGCCGCAAATCCTGGAAGAAATCGCAGCTCACGCCGAGACGCATCCGGGCTGGCTCGATCTCACTCGCTAGGAGTCGTTTCGGCGGCGCTGCTTGGCACAGATCGCGCTTGCAAAGAAGCGTGCCCAAGCTCCGCCGATCCGTGCAAAACCTGAACCCCGCGCACGCCGATTGCGCAGCGGCGGTCGTTCCCGCGCTCACCCTCCTGTCGGTGGTCATCCCGGCGCGAGACGAGGAGAGCTGTGTGGCCTCCACGGTCGAGCACCTCCATTTGGAACTGAAGTTGCACCAAATCCCGCACGAGATCCTGGTCGTCGATGACGGCAGCTGGGATCGCACCGCTGAAGTGCTGCAGAGCCTGCGGCGTTCCATGCCAGAACTTACGGTCCTGCGAAACCCCGAGCCGCACGGTTTCGGCCGGGCGATCAGTTTTGGTCTCGACCACATGCAGGGAGACGCTGCCGTCGTCATGATGGCGGATGAATCCGACGATTGCCGTGATGTCGTCCGCTACTGGAAGCTGCTTAACGAAGGTTACGACTGCGTTTTTGGCAGCCGCTTTCTGCGCGGTGGCGGCGTGATCGATTATCCACGGCTGAAGCTCCTCATAAACCGGACGGCCAATCTTTTCGTCCGGACACTTTTCGGTTTCAAACTGAACGACACGACGAACGCCTTCAAAGCCTATCGTCGGACGGTGATCGATGGTTGCCGGCCGCTTATTTCGCCGCATTTCAACATCACGGTGGAGTTGCCGCTTAAGGCGATCGTTCGTGGTTATTCGTGGGTCAGCGTGCCGGTCACGTGGCGCAATCGGCGGACGGGTGAGTCCAAACTGCGGATCAAGGAAATGGGCAGCCGCTATTTGTTCATCTGCCTCTACCTCCTGCTCGAGAAATGGCTCAGCCGCGGAGATTATCGCCGGCACGCCATGATCTCCGGATCGATTTCACGGCACGAGCAGAACCCCGGATGAACAGAGTCAGCGACATCGAACCGGACTTCGTTTTTCCCGCCGCGGCCGACACTTCCCGCCTCGGGCAAAAGACCGGGCCAAGCGTGAGGCTGAAGAGTTGGTCGCGACAGCGCAGCTCGATGGTTGTCGCGGGGCTGCTTCTGCTCGTGCTCCTGATTGCGTTCTGGCCGGTGTTTGAAGCGCCGGCCAACCAGATGGATGAGGGCATGCTTCTGGTCTATCCGGAGCAGCTCTTGCAGGGCAAATTCCCCTACCGGGATTTCGAAACATTTTATGGGCCGGCCAGTCCGGGGGTTTTAGCGGTCGCCTATGCCATCGCAGGCACTAACATTTTCGTCGAGCGCTCGGTTGGCTTGCTCTATCGGATTCTAATTCTCCTTGCCGTCTTCGCGATCGCGAAAAACTGGGGGAAAACCCTGGCAGCTGGGTGCCTCTTCCTCACGGGCTGTCTCCTCCTCGGCACCGCTCTGCCCGCATACGCGTGGCTGGGAGCGGTGGCTTGCGCCCTTTGGTCGCTTTGGTTAGGTCACAGAGGCGTCTCGGACGCGCATTGTTTTTTCGGCGGCCTGCTGGCCGGTTGCGCGCTGCTTTTTCGAGTCGATCTCGGCCCGGCGATTATTCTTTCCGCGCTGCCTCTGCTTTACGCGATGACATTGTCGCGGAAATGGAAATATCTCGCGGGGATCGCGATCGCTCTGTTCCCGCTCGGCTTCCTGACCCTCTTCGCGGGATGGCGGCCGGTCTGGGAAAATCTTTTCCTCTTTCCCGTGATCCATTCAAGCCCGGGTCGGCATCTTCCGTTCTTTTCCGCGGCGCCGTTTCTGCAGAGTCTGTTCTTTGCTCACTCAATCGCGGTGGCTATCAATGTCGCGGCCGGCCTTGTAGCTGTGCGCTCGCCGACGCAGACCGACCGCGGGCGGTTGCTCCTTGGCGTCGCGCTTTTCGGGCTCGGATTGACGCACCAAGCCGTGCAACGTCTCGACGCGGTGCACCTGCTTTTCGCCCTCTTTGTCTCACTGGGCATCTTGCCAGTTTCGTTGGCGGTACTGTGGTCGCGGCTATGCCATCGCCCAGCGCAGACCGCCGAAGTGTCGCTGGCCGTTGTCGCGGTCATCGCCGTAGTTCAGGCGATCGCCCCCGAACTGACGCTGTATGTGCGGCGCTTCATTCAAAGCCGGAGTCCACGCCGATGTCGGTGCCACATTTGCCGAACACAATGGACGCTCCTTTCCATTCGACTCGCCCAGAATGGCTGCCACGGTTGGGACATTAGTTCAAAAACTCGATGACCTCTCCGCGCCGGGCGAGCGACTCTTCGTCGGCCCAGCCGATCTGCGCCGCACAAATTACAACGACACCTACCTCTATCACCTGGTGCCAAAGCTCATTCCGGCGACCTACTTCCTGGAGATGAATCCGCTCTCGGCAAATCGCCCCGGTTCGCGCCTCGCGGCGGATGTGGAGAGCGCCGATTGGCTGGTCCTCAATCGTGCCTGGGATTCATGGAATGAGCCTAATCGTTCCCTGGAATATGGTTCGAACATACCGAATGAAGTGGTGCAGCAGAAGTTCGTGCGCTGCGGAGAATTCGGCAGTTACGTGCTCTGGCGCAGGAAAACCCCCAGCGACGGTCTTCCAGGATTGGCGCAATTCTAGCTCCAGGATAGCCATGCATCCTGCAGCTCGTGAGCCATCGCTGCCCAATATCACCGATCTCGCTGGTCAGCGCTTGCTCATTTTCATCGTCGCCTACAACGCCGAGACCACGATTGAAAAAGTTCTGAACCGCATTCCGGAATCGCTCCGGCAGACGAATGTCGAGGTCTTGATCATTGATGATTCCTCCCAAGACAGAACTTTTCGGAATGGCCTCCGCTATCAACAGGCGAATTCCTCCTTCAGGATCACTGTCCTGCGCACGCCCGAAAATCAGGGTTACGGCGGGAATCAAAAGCTCGGTTACCGCTACGCGATCGACCACAATTTCGACATCGTCGCGCTCGTGCACGGCGACGGGCAATACGCACCGGAGAAACTGCCAACCCTGCTCGCGCCGCTCATCGCCCAACAGGCGGACGCAGTCTTTGGGTCGCGGATGATCGACAAACGCGCGGCCCGCGCTGGCGGCATGCCCTTCTACAAATGGTTAGGAAATCAAATCCTGACTCGATTGCAAAACCGGCTGCTTCACACCCAGCTTTCCGAGTTTCATTCCGGATACCGGCTCTACTCGACCAAGGCGCTGGCTCAAATCCCATTCGAGAAAAACACCAACGACTTCCATTTCGACACCGAGATTATTGTCCAGTTGGTCCTTAAGAAACTGCGCATTGCCGAACTCCCAATCCCAACCTATTACGGGGACGAGATCTGCCACGTAAACGGATTGAAATACGCGTGGGACGTCTGCAAGACGATGATGAGGGCGCAATGCCATCAGGCGAATCTTCTCTTCGATCGTAAGTTTGACCTTCACCCGCCGGAGGAGAACTACGACCTGAAGCTCGGCTTTTCCTCGTCGCACACCGCTGCGCTCGAAGCCGCGCGGCCGGGCAGCCACCTGCTCGATATCGGCTGCGGACAAGGCCTTGTCGCGCAAGAGCTGGCGGCCAAAGGTTGTAGGGTCACTGGGATTGATCAATTCGTGCCCGACGTTTCGCCCCTGCCGAGCCGCATCGATTTCATTCGATGGGATCTCGACCGCAAAGAGTTCCCAGTGAACGTCTCTGGCTTTGATCAAATTCTGATGCTCGACATCATCGAGCATCTCAAAGAACCGGAACGATTCATGGACGAGCTGCGCTCCGCCGCCGCCTGCAAGCGTCCGGAAGTGATCATTACCACGGCGAACATTGGCTTTGTCGTGACACGCCTAATGCTGCTCTTCGGGCAATTTAACTACGGCAAAAAAGGCATCCTGGACGCGACACACACGCGGCTCTTCACTTTCCGCTCCCTCGATGCGCTTCTCGATCAATCGGGTTACAAGGTCCTGGAATTACGCGGGATACCTGCGCCCTTCCCGAAGGCGCTCGGTGCCAATCCTCTCTCCCGTTTGCTCCTCCGCATTAACCAGGTCTTGATCCGTTTGAGTAAGGGGCTTTTCTCCTATCAGATCCTGGTCCGCGCGGAGGCCAGACCAACTGTTCAGAACTTACTCGACGAAACCGTCGATTCGAGCAACATGCTGCGCACGTCTGTTCTGGAAATCGCCGCTTAGTTCGAGTTATTTGAGAATATGAAGGGCTTGCAGCAAGCCACTTGTGACTAACTCGTAGAGATCGTGTTGGACGAAGAAGATGTGGTATTGCCGCAGATCGAAGGCACAGAGCAACCCCATTATTAGACCGAAAACCAAGTCTTTGCGTGCGGGCAACGAGCGACTCAGATCACCCACCGCGAACACGGCGAGGTAGCGCAGCGGCATGTCCCACATGTTGGTGTAACGAAGGTTCATCCCATAGCGGACGTTACACATCAGAAGATAAGTGCCGGCCATGAAAACGATGAGATAGAGCGCAGGCTTGTCGGTCAATCGCAGCCTAAACATAGCGCCCCACGAAAGTAGAAACACAAGCGGACTGATCAGAAGCAGATCAACCAAGTAGCGATACCAGGGCCCGTCGCCGGTCGCGATCGCATAGGGTAAAGCCGAAGCTTTGCTGACCAGCAGGAGATAAGTGGAATAGAAGGTATCTGCTCCGCCGCAGAGAAAGATCAGGATCACTACCCCGGCCAGCGGGCCAACGATCGTGAGTCCGAGAAGCGCGCGTGTAATCGTGCCGAAGCGCAACCAACGATTTCCGATTAACAGAGCCAGGAGACCTACATAGGCGAACATCGCGTTCTCTTTCGTCAGGACGAGTAGCGTCAAACTAAGAGTGTAGAGAACCAGCCGGACTAGATCATTTGGTCGACGCAGATTCTCCCACAGCAGCCAAAGACTAGCGATCGCCCAAAAGGCAAAAAATCCGTCTATGAGAGCGTGTTGCGCCATATGGATCTGCGTCGGCGCGCAAGCCATGAGAGCTCCGACGCAGAGAGCGATGCGCCAGCCGCCGAGGCGCCAAGCGAATCCTGTGGCCAGCATGAGCAGCAACATGCTGAAGAGACTTGAGACATCGCGCAGCGACCCGAGCGCTTCAACGCCAAACACTCCGTGCCAGAGATAGGCCGTGAAAACATAAAGAAAGCGGGTCGGTGGCAGGATTGCCCCCGGCAGCTGGCTTTGCACCTCAACATAATGCTCGGCAAAGTCCGGATAAGAGAAGACGCCATAGCGGATGAGATTATTGACGTAACCGGCGTAGAGCCGTTCATCAAAGCCGACGCCGGTGAAGCCAGGCTCAAAATGCAGGTCAGCAATCGGCCGCAAAGGTGCTTTTGGGCCGGAAAAGACGCTGCTTGGTAAACGGAGAAAGATGCCTGCAACAAGGATAAGAATCATCCCCGTCCAGAGGAAACCCCGACCCGGTGCGGAGAGGGCTGAGACTGGTGAAATCGCGCTCGTAGAGGTGACTGCAGCGGAATTTGGTTCCCGCACCATACCGTTCGATTCCTTTATAACCTGCCTGCCGACAGACACTGTTGCACGCTTGATTAGTCTTGGGTCTCTCATGGAGCGTTCAATTGATCCCGGAATCTGAGGAATTCCTGCTGTTTAGGTTTAAGGCTGAGTGCCCGTTTGACTTCGATTCTGGCAGTTGCGATATCGCCCTCGCCAAAGCTCGCTTTGGCGAGCAGGTAATGGGTCTTGGCATCCGCCGGAGACTGTTGCAAGGCCTTAAAGAAGAATTTTGCCGCGAGACTCCAGCGTTTTTCATCGAGAGCCATAACCCCAAGATTATTGTAACTTCCTTCGTGCCGCGGATCGAGTCGAAGCGTGGTATAATAAAACTCTTTCGCAGCCGTTTTCTGACCTTGCGCAAGGCGCAGATTGCCCAAGGCAAAGTTTAGCTCAGCGTTCTCGGAAGCGTAAGAGTAGGCGAAGTTGAGTTTCTCTTCCGCGAGATCGAGATTGTCCGATTGCAGCGCCTGTAACCCAGAATTGTAACTATCCAGCGCCCAGAGCGAGGGTTCACGCTGCGGCCTGGAAACCAACCAGGTGCTCAGGAGCAAAAGGCCGAGACAAAGAAGGCAGCGACGGTAATTGGCACTCACTTTGGCGCTCCACAATTCCCAGACTCCCGCCGCCGCGAAGAGGAGGAGGCCGGGCACGGCCGCCATCCGATAACGTTCTGTGACAAAAACGCTGAGGAGCGAAAGGAGGTGCAGGAGGATGGCGCACGCGACCCAGCGTGAGAGCGGAAATCTGCCCCAAGTGAGGAATAACCCGGGCAGAGCAAGCGCCGCAATGATTCCAAATCGAACCCCCGGGAAAATCACGCCTTCTTCCCGCAGCCTGGTGATGATGCTGAGGTCGTCGTACTGAAAGGCATTCCAAAACTTTGCGATTTTCGTTCCGAGCAGTTGCAACCATTGGCCAAAATTATTTCGAATGTAGGTCTCGGCATTCTTCGACCAGTAGGCGGAAACCTCCGACCGCTTGAGCGGGCGCCCGACTGCTCGTTCCGCACCGCTGATCGAATCCTGTAGCATCGCTTCCTGGCCGGCGTGAAGGCCAGGCGGGAATCGTGGGTAACCGGTCGCCCACGGATTGTTCCCGATCCAAAAATTGACTCCGCTGTGTGCCGAAAGGAGGACAGGGTCGCGAGCGACGAAGTAATTGTGAATCCAACTCGGCGAAGTGCCGAGACCTAGGCCGAGAAACAAAACGGCGGCGGCCGCGAGGCGCGCGCGCCAGGGATTTGGGCGCCGCGCCGGGTTTCCCCATCTGGTGAAGCAGGCCAAGAGGAGAAGGGGAAGCAAAAAAAGAACGGTCGCGATGCCCATGGCAGCGAACCCGACAAGCAGCCCGAGCCAGAACCAGCCGGGCAGCCGGGGAGCTTCTTCCCGGCGGACGATCTCCCAGACGACAAACCAGAAAACGAAGACCAGCCAAACCGTCGGCATGAGAACGATGGAATAAGCCGCGGCGGGTTGAAAGATCGCCCAGCCGAGAGCGGCGACTACTCCAATAACCTCGCCTCGCCGCGACAAAAAGGGAGCCGTGCCGCTAGCGCGGCTCGGAAAAACGACGACTCCAAGACGGTAGATAAGAACAGCCGTTCCCGCATCGAGACAAACCTGGATTAATCCGGGTACGAAGGGATTGTATCCAACGATCTTGTAAAGACCGGCCAGAAGATAGGCGTAGAGCGGGAGGCCGTAGAAGGCGTGGTAATCGGTTAGTTGCCCTGACAGGATTCGCAGCGCCCAATCATTATAGAAATGCATGTCGCCATGGTCGGGCAGAAGAAAGGACGAGCCCGTCAGCCTAACCAGAGTAAACAGGCGCAGGATCAAGACGCCGAGAAAAAGGCGCACCTCAGGAGTGATCGTCCGGTGTGACAAGCGCCCTCGAGAGAGATTTCCCATTCGCTCCTGGCCGGCGGCAAGATTCCCGCCTGCCGCTTTCTCAGTTTGGATCGCAGCAGTCACCCGCGAAGGGACAGAGAAGCTTTCGCGCCAACTCCCCAATTATTTGTAAACCCCTTGAGGCCAGTCCCTCTTTTGAGTCCTCAAGGAGAGGCGCAAAACAACAAATCCGCCCGGCTTGGCATCAACGCTGCTCTATAAAGTCCAGTCCGCGATGGAACGGCGGATGCAATCAAAACAAACAAACGCAATAGAAAGCAAATAGTATGTTACAGAAACTCAATAAGAAACGCGGGGGCTTTACCCTCGTAGAAATCATGATCGTTGTTGCGATCATCGCGCTGCTCGCAGCGATTGCCGTCCCGGGCTTCCTTCGGGCGCGGAAACGCTCCCAGGCCAGCCGTATCATCAACGATCTGCGCTTGATCGACTCCGCAGTCGACCAATACGCGATCGAAAATAACAAATCCACAGGTTCAACCGTGCCGGTGACCGCGTGGACGGCATATCTGAAGCAAGGGTCTGTCCTCTACAACACCGGCAGAGACCTCTTCAGCAACACCTACGGCCCGCAGACCGTGGATTCGCTGCCCAAGATTCCGCTGTCGACCTACAATTCCTTGTCGGACGTCGCGGATTCGAGCTTCTGGGCCCCTTACTCGACAAACTAGCAATCTGACGATTCATTCTCCTGTCATCCCGAAGGCGGGGTGGCAGGGAATGAGTTGCCAGACTCGTTTGGCAAAGCTTTCTCCCCGCAGCGATCTGGTTCGCGCCTCCCGTTTTCTTCCTCGCGTCATGGTCGTCCCGTTTTACCTGCTGACGGCTTAAAGCAAGAGGCCCCGCCTTTTTCCGGGTGCGATGCCTCATGGAAATCGACTTCAAAGATCAGCCGGGTCAGAGTATTTTTCCGACGTGTGGCACTGACACTGCTTAAGAAAGGCTCTCACCTCTGCGAGCAACCATCGCGGAAGCATTGAAACCATAATAATAGAGGAAAAGAAAATGTTATCGAAACTTAACAAACGACGCGGGGGCTTTACCCTCGTAGAAATCATGATCGTCGTTGCGATCATCGCGCTGCTCGCAGCGATTGCCGTCCCGGGCTTTCTTCGGGCGCGGAAACGCTCCCAGGCCAGCCGTATCATCAACGATCTGCGCTTGATCGACTCCGCAGTCGACCAATACGCGATCGAAAATAACAAAGCCACAGGCTCCACCGTGCCGGTGACCGCGTGGACGGCATATCTGAAGCAAGGGTCTGTCCTCTACAACACCGGCAGAGACCTCTTCAGCAACACCTACGGCCCGCAGACCGTGGATACGTTGCCAAAGATTCCGCTGTCGACCTACAATTCCTTGTCGGACGTCGCGAATTCGAGCTTCTGGGCCCCTTACTCGACGAACTAAACATCCGACGATTCATTCTCCTGTCGTTTCGAAAGCGAAGCGGCAGGGGAAAGCATTGCCAGGTTGGATTTCGAAAACCTTCTCATATTGTCGCGACCGCATTCCGGGAAACCTGAGCTGGAAGGCTGCCTCGTGTTGAACTGCAACATTTCGTCTCCTTCGACTCAGGACCTTGGAATGACCACTCCGGGTCTCAACCAAACAAAGGCCGCTCTTGATCCGGCAATTGAATTTGCCTGTCCCCTTCGGCTGAGATTGGCCGGCTATCTGCAGAGCGATATCCTCCGCTCACTCCTCCTGGTTCTTCTCGCCGTGGCGGCACATCTGCCGGCGTTATCAGGTCAATTGATTTGGGATGATGTCTATTTGGCACAGGAAAATCCCTTCATCAAGAGTCCCATTTTCGTCTTGGAAGTCTTCCGGCACCACCTTTTCCTTGATTCGTTTTCCCCGCATTACCGCCCGGTGCAGAATCTCTCTTACATGGTGGATTACTTCCTCTGGAATACGAGCCCCTATGGTTTCCACCTGACCAACGTCCTGCTTCACGCCGCAAGCGGGCTTCTTCTTTATTTCCTCTTGAAGCGACTTTTCGGTGGCTTGCTCGGGCGGCCAGAACCGGCCGCTGGAAAAGATACAAGAGCTACTTCCGCCGCCGCATTCCTGGTAGCCCTCCTCTGGGTTGTACATCCAGTTCACAGCGCGGCCGTGGACTACATCTCAGGACGGGCAGACAGCCTGGCCGCACTTCTTGGATGTGCCGGCTGGCTCATGTTTTTGCAGGCCCGCTCGGCCGAAGGGCGCTGGAAACCAGGGCTTCTGAGGGCCTGCGCGCTATTTTTCGGATTGCTCGCTCTTGGTTCCCGCGAAACGGCCGGGCTCTGGCTCCTCCTGTTCCTTGTCTACCACCTTGGGTTTGAAAAATCGATGACCCGGCGGGCCAGGACCATCCTTCTTGCTTCCGCCGTTTGTCTCTTTGCCGCTTATACCGGCTTGCGCCATCTTCCCGCGAATCGTCCGGGTCAGGGATCCCCTAACGAATGGAGCAAGCCGGTCCGAGCGGTCCTCATGTTGCGCGCACTGGGGGATTATGGCCGGCTCATGCTTTTCCCATCGCACCTGCACATGGAGCGCACCCTCTTAAAGGGAGACAACTATCACAACGAAGCGAGCTGGAAGCGATCGGCTGGGACAGAGTATCTCTCCATTGGCGGTCTCGCGATGCTGGCGATTTTTTTTTCCGCCTGCAAACGTCGCGGTCCGACGCAAAGACTCCGCATTTTCGGCGCAAGCTGGTTTCTCATCGCCTACCTGCCCACCTCCAATATCGTTAGCCTGAACGCAACCGTCGCCGAGCATTGGCTATATCTTCCGAGCATCGGTCTACTCCTGTTTCTGGCCGGCTGCGCCCTCGAATTTCCCATCCGCTGGCACAAAAGTCTCGGCGCCGTGGCCCTTTGCGCAATTGTGGCCCTGAGCGTGCGCAGCACCATCCGGAGCGGCGACTGGCTCAACCCCGAAACCTTTTACACCCGTACCCTGGCCGAGGGTGGCGCGGGAATGCGCATGGCAATTAATCTGGCCTTGATCTACTCGGGTCGGGGTGATTACCCCAAGTCGGAAGCCCTCTGCCGCAAGGTGCTGGCCCTCACCCCGGATTACCCCATGGCACGTAACAACCTCGCCCATGTCCTCTCCAAGCAAGGAAAACTCAAGGAAGCTGAGGCCCTTTTTGTGGCCGACAGCAAAGCTTCCGAAGAAGGGCGCAAGGATTTTCCGCGCACTTGGGTTGCCACCTGCAACCTGGCGCGTCTGCGCCATTTCCAAAAGAATGACCAAGCTGCCTTCGCCATTCTCGACCAGGCGCAGAAGGACTACCCGGAGATCTGGGAATTAGTCAGTTACAAAGCGGAACTCTTGCGCACCACCAAGGGCCCGGACGCGGCCCTCGCGCTGGTGGAAGACTTTACCCGCGCCAACTGGTGGCACTACGGAGCGGCCCTTGCGGTCGGCCGGCTTTACGCCCAAAAGGGCGACATCGGACGTGCCGAGGCCGCGCTCCGGCACGCCAGTTCGCTGGATGTCCACGATGCGGAAGCTCTCAATCTGGTGGCCTCGATGAAGCTGCGCCAAAATCATCTCGAGGACGCTTACCGGACCCAACGTCGCGCCGTCGCGCGGCAGCCCGACCAGCCGCGGCAATACATCCTGCTCTCCAATATTCTCGAAAAGATGGGACGACAGGCGGAGGCAAAAGTGGCCGGCGCTGAGGTGTTGCGCCTCGAAAATCTCGCCCGCCTCGACGCCTCTCTCGTGAATTAGCGCTGTTCGCTGCCTCGCCGGGAGTATTGACAGAGAGGGACCTGCCGCTACCATCGGCGCCACCCGCCACGTCCTATGTCTGCGAGAATTTTCACTGATAAAGACGTTCAGCTCGGGCCCCTTCTCGACAAAACGTGCGCGGTCATCGGCTATGGCGCACAAGGGCGTGCCCATGCGCTCAACTTGCGCGACAGCGGCATCCCGGTCGTGGTTGGCCTGCTCCCGAAAAGCCGGTCGCGAGTCACCACGCGGCGAGATGGGCTTCGCCTAACGACAACGGGAGCGGCCGTGCGTCGGGCGGGCCTCATTTTTCTCGCCGTCCCCGACACAAAAATGGCGGAGATTTACCAGGACGAGATCGGCCCTCATCTCCGCCCGGGACAAATCCTTCTCTTTGCCCACGGGTTTGCGATTCACTACCGGTTGATCGTCCCACCGCCTGATGTCGACGTGGTCATGGTCGCACCGAAAGGCCTGGGGCCGATGGTGCGCAGCCAGTTCGTAGAGGGCGCAGGCGTGCCCTGTGCACTCGCGATTGCGCAGGACGCGACCGGACACGCGCGGCAGTTGGCCTTCTCTTATGCCAAAGCGATCGGGGGCACGCGGGCGGGCGTATTCGAGACGACTTTCCAGGAGGAGACCGAGGCCGACCTCTTTGCCGAACAGGCGGTCTCGTGCGGCGGGATCAATGCCCTGGTGCAGGCCGGATTCGAGACGCTGGTCGAGGCCGGATATCAGCCGGAGACGGCCTATTTCGAATGTTTGCACGAGTTGAAGTTTCTTGTCGACCTGATGCATCGCGCCGGCATCAGCGGGATGCGCGCAAGAATTTCCGAGACGGCCAAATGGGGCGACGTCTCGGTCGGCCCAGAGATCATCGGCGCAGAACGTCAAAGCCCGGATGAAAGAAGCGCTTCAGAAAATCCAGCGCGGAAAATTCGCCAAAGAGTGGCTGCGGGAGACAGCGACGGGACGAGAAGCGCTACCAGCGGTTGCTCGAAGAAGGGCCAGGTCCAGCCGATTGAGCAAGTGGGCGAACGCCTCCGTCGAATGATGCCCTGGCTCGTCGAGAAAAATGGGGATTAACCGAGTCGCCGCCGCAAACGACGCTCGGATAACACACTAAACCGCGTCTACCTGCTTAACGAGCGACCGTCGTCCCACGCCCGATGATCTGCACCGGTGTCGGAGTGGTCATCACGCCGCCAATGACATAATTAATCGGCCTCGGGATCGCTGACGCTGAGGTCAGGATGTAGACCTTGATAATTTTCTGCGGCGGCATGTCCTGCGCTGTGTGCGGGCGAGCAGCCGACTCCCGATAGGTGACCGGGCCGGCGCTAGCTGAAGCACACAGGATAGATCCGCAGGCGATTGCCGCGGATAGCAGAAACAAGCCGCGCAGATGGAACCATCCGCTTCTTGTTTTCATGGCCTAAGTGTGCGGCCATCAGCACCGAGGAAGCAAGCTGAATCTTAGGACATAAAACCGACGATTTCGGCTATTCGTCCCATAGAAAATGCTCGAGCCGTAACTGGGTAAGCCGGGCCTTGGCTTCGTCGCTCCGCGTGCCGCCAACCGCGGCCAGCTTGCGATACACGGCCACGGCCGACTTCCAATCGTTCTTTTCCTCCAGCAAGTGCGCGGCGTTGAATCCCGCCTTGTAGAACCAAAAGAATTCATGCTGCTGATCGGGTCGCGCGCCATCCTCAATCACGCCATAATAACTCGTTAGGGCGGCAGCCCTGTCATCCAACTTTTCGAGCGCCTTTCCTTTCTTGAAGCGCGCTTGATTACCCCAGTGCGGTGGCAGGCCCGGCTCAGCCGCGAGCTGTTCGTAAAGTTCGATCGCGCGTTGGTAATTCGACGCCTCCGCCGCGCCCATCTCGTAGTAAACATCGGCTTTGCCGCAGAGTGCTTCCCGATGCTCCGCCGGTTTTGCCTCATTCTTCAGCACCTCCTCATAAAGTGCCAGGGCCTCTCGATTTTTACCCAACCGCCGCTCGATCGCCGCCTCCTCGTTGCGCGCCGCCCATTTCAGCTCGCCATTGTATTTCACCACCTGATCGAGCAAGGCCAGCGCGTGATCGAGCGCCCCCGCTCCCATGCTCGACATTGCGGAGCGCGCGGCAAAAAAGAGCGCCTTCTCCGCCAATGACGCCTCGGGTTTCTCTTGCGCGAGCAACTCAAACTGCGTCTGGGCGTTGGCAAAATCCTGCCGGCGAAAGTAGGCCTCGGCCAATTTCATCCGCACCTCGGCGGTAAAGCGAGATTCGGGATGCCGCTGCAGAAACGCATTAGCCGCAGAAACAACTGCCATCTCGTCAGCAGTCGCGGTCGCATCTTCGATCCAGATCTGCAGATAATCCGCCCGCTCGCGCGCCGTGGCAGTGGGCTTTCCCTGCCGCGCCTGTGTCAAATCCTGGCGCGCCTTCTCCAGGTCGGGTCGGGGAGCGTGAAAGGCGAGTTCGGCCAATGCCACCCAGGCCTCTGAAACACGATCGCTGGTCGGAAAATCACGGATAAACTTCTCGAACGTCGGACCCGCCTCCGGTTTACCCTGCGCCGCCTGCATGGCGCCTTCCTCAAGAAGCAACTCGCCCTGCACCGACCGCTTCGCCGGATCGCTGCTGATCTTGCGATAATTCGCGGCGAATTCCTTTTCCCGGTCGAGCCGCAACCAGCAGAGCGCGGCGTTGAAGAGCGCGTCCCCGGCCACGGCAGGAGCACGCTGCGCCACCTGCTCGTAGATCGGCGCGGCCCGCTCAAGCTTTCCGCTGCGATAATTTGCTTCCGCGATCAGCCAATCGACCTGTTGCACGAAGGCGGGCGTCGAGTTTTGTGCCCGGGCGGCGGTGGCGGCAGCAATTGCCGGCTCCCACTCTTCTTTCGTGAGGTGAAGTCGCGCCAGTTCCAGATTGGCTTCGCCTAACGATGGCACGGCAAGCTTGCGGTCACGCAACTCGGTCAGGAGCGCGACTGCTCGATCCCGATCCCCGGAGCGGAGGACAGCTGCGGGCGAAATACCATTGGGCCAAGGCCTGGCGGGGCTGGGCCGGATCGCGCAGCCAACGCTCCAGCTCGTTCGTCGAGGGCTTGCGTTCCATCCGATAGAGCTCGTCCAGTCGGGCAAAAATGGCGGGCAGAGCAGGAGTCGTTAGGGTGATGATCGATGAATTCCTCCAGGGCGTTATCGCCCGCCTCCGGGATTTTCGCCGCGAGGTGCGCCTCGGCCAGCGCGAAGAGCGTGGCGACGAGCAGCCGATGCGAGACGCCTTCCGGGTTCTTTCAAAATGCACGCTCAGCGTCTCGATCGCTCGGACCGGGATACCTTCCGCCAGATTCAATCGCCCGAAGAGAAATCGCCGCTCGCTTCGTTCCGTCGGGAGCCGCGGCTTTGTTTCCCGCAGCAGACGATCGGCCGCGGCAAGTTGCCGCGCTCGATCAACAACTGGGCCCGGCCTAACTTTGCCCGCGTATTCCAGGCAGGCACGTTCTCGAGCTGGCGACAGCACCTCCAGCGCGCGCTCTTTCTGGCCCAGGGCGCGCAACGCTTCCGCCTCGCCGAAAGCGGCCTCCGCCCGGCGCGCCGCCTTTTCGTCAGACGCAGCCTTTTGATAAAGCGGCAAAGCCGCCGCCCAGCGATCGAGCGCGGCCAGCGCCTGGGCTTGCCAAAAAGTCGTCTCTGAATCGCTCGGCAGGTCACGCGCCGCGAAAACTTCGAGCGCTTCAGCCGGGCGTTCCGCGCGCACCAGCGCTTCGATTAACTTGCGTTTTGCGACCAGCCCGTCCGCCATTGGCGGATGCTGGGCCGAGATATTTTTCCAGGCGCTCGATCGCCACCTCCGGCACGCCGTCGTCGAAGGGCGCGATCGCTTTTTGGAGTGTCTCCTCGGCCTGGGCCACCACCAACCCGCCTAACGAAAGACCAAAAAGGAGAGCGAAGACTTTCATTTGCCTAACAATGGCCGCAGGTAACGACCGGTATGGCTGTCCCGACCGCGCGCCACCTCTTCCGGTGTGCCGGTGGCCACCACCCGGCCACCGCCCGCCCCGCCTTCGGGACCGAGGTCGATCACCCAATCGGCGCATTTGATCATTTCGAGATTATGCTCGATCACGACCAGCGTGTTGCCCGCGTCGCGCAATTTCATCAGCACCTGCAGGAGTTTTTCGATATCGGCAAAATGGAGCCCGGTAGTCGGTTCATCGAGGATGTAGAGCGTGCGCCCGGTCGCCTTCTTGGCCAGTTCGGTCGCGAGCTTGACCCGCTGCGCCTCGCCCCCGGAGAGCGTGGTGCCCGACTGGCCGAGCCGCAAATAGCCCAGACCGACGTCCTGCAAAGCGCTCAGTTTATCAGATACGGTCGGGACGTTGCGGAAGAAGCGCGCCGCCTCATCGACGGTCATCTCGAGCACGTCGGCGATGTTTTTGCCTTTGTAAGTGATCTCCAGTGTCTCGCGATTGTAGCGCCTGCCCTGGCAGACCTCACAGACGGCGTAAGCGTCAGCCAGAAAATGCATCTCGATCTTGATCAAACCATCGCCCTGACAATTTTCGCAGCGGCCGCCTTTGACATTGAAGCTGAAACGCCCCGCGCTGTAGCCGCGAATACGCGACGCCGGGAGCTGACTGAAGAGCTCGCGAATCGGAGTAAATGCGCCGGTGTAAGTGACCGGATTGGAGCGCGGAGTGCGGCCGATCGCGCTTTGATCGATGATGATCGCCTTGTCGATCTGGTCGAGTCCGCGCAAGGCGCGATGCTCGCCCGGCTTGTCCTTGGAGTTGTAAAAATATCGGAAAAGGGCACGCCGCAGGATGTCGTCGACCAGAGTCGATTTTCCGCTCCCGGAAACTCCCGTCACACAGGTGAGACAGCCTAACGGAAAGGCGGCGGTCACGTTCTTGAGATTGTTTTCCGTCGCGCCGACGATCGTGAGCCAGCCGTCGGAGGAATCGTTAGGCGGGCGCGGCACGGTGCGATGCCGCGGGATGGCGATCTTCGATCGTCCCGAGAGATAAGCTGCGGTCGGCGAATTTTTGATTTCGATGATTTCCTGCAACGTCCCTTCCGCCACGATCTCGCCGCCGCGCGGGCCGGCATCGGGTCCGAGATCGAGAATGTAATCCGCCGCGCGAATGGTTTCTTCGTCGTGCTCGACCACGATGACGGAATTCCCCAGGTCGCGCAGCCGGCGCAGAGTGCCGATGAGGCGGGCATTATCGCGTTGATGCAGGCCAATGCTCGGTTCGTCGAGCACGTAAAGAACGCCGGCGAGACCGGAACCGATCTGGGTGGCGAGCCGGATGCGTTGCGCCTCGCCGCCGGAAAGGGTGCCGCTCTCGCGATTAAGGGTCAGGTAATCGAGCCCCACTTCGAGCAGAAATTCGAGCCGCGAAGAGATCTCGTGCACCACTTCGGAGACAATCGTGCGCTGCTGCTCGGAGAGCTCGATTTGCCTGACGAATTGCGCGGCGCCGGCAATCGTCAGCTCGCAGAATTGATGAATGTTGGCCGCGCGCCCGCCCCGCTCCTTGATCGTAACGGCAAGAATCTCCGGCTTCAAACGGGCTCCGTGGCAGACAGAACAGGGCGCGCGATTCATGAAGGCGCGAATTCGGCTGCGGGTAAATTCGCTTTCCGTTTCCTGATAAAGTCGCTCGAGTTGCGGAAGCAAGCCCTCGAAGGGCCGGGCCGTTTTCGTAGCGCGGCCATTGCCGCCGAAGCTCATCTCGATCGGCTCGTCGCCGGTGCCGAAATAGAGCGCCTTTTTGAATTTCTCGGGCAGATCTTCGAACGGGATGTTATCCGCGACGTCAAAATGCCTAACGAGCGCTGTCTGCAGGCCGCGGTAATAGGCCTGCATCCGTTTCGTCCCGCGCCGCCAGGGCACCACCACGCCTTCGGCGAGCGATTTGGAGGTGTCCGTCACCATCAATTCCGGGTCGCAAACCAATTGTGTGCCGAGGCCGTGGCAGGCCGGGCAGGCGCCGAGGTGACTGTTAAAGGAGAAATGTTTTGGCGTCAGCTGCCCTAACGAAAAGTTGGTGTCGGGATTCCCGTAATCAGTAGAGTAGCGGATCTCCTCCCATTCTTTCGTTCCGCTGCCGCGCAGGACGACAAGACGATTGCTTCCCCATTTCAGCGCTGTCTCGACCGAATCGGCCAGGCGCGTCCGAATCCCTTCGCGCACCACCAGTCGATCGACCACCGCCTCGATTGTGTGTCGCTCGCCTTTTTTTAACCGGATCGGATCAGGACGACCGAGTTCGACGATCTCACCATCGACCCGGATCCGGACGAATCCTTCCCGCTTCGTCTTTTCGATCACATCCCGGAATTCGCCGCTCTCGTTGCGGATCAGGGGCGCGAGCAGGATGATTTTCGTTTCCGCCTCGTAGCGAAGAATTTGATCCACGATTTGCTGCGCAGTTTGACGAAAGATTGGCTGCCCGGTGAGCGGATCGTGCGGTTGCCCAACGGCGGAGAAAAGCACCCGCAGGTAATCGTAAATCTCGGTGGTAGTGGCGATAATCGAGCGGGGATTAGTGCCCGAGCTGCGCTGCTCGATCGCGATCGCGGGCGAAAGCCCTTCGATGAAATCGACATCCGGTTTCTCCATCTGGTCGAGAAACTGCCGGGCATAAGCGGACAGGCTCTCCACATAACGGCGCTGCCCTTCGGCATAGAGCGTGTCGAAGGCGAGCGACGATTTTCCAGAGCCGCTCAGGCCGGTGATCACGACCAGTTTCTCCCTCGGAATCTCGACGTGGAGATTCTTTAGATTATGCTGGCGCGCACCACTGATCTTGATACTCTTTGCAGGCATCGGACGGAATTTGTCGAACCTATTAGTCAAGCACACCCGTTCGTTTTCTCCAGAGATTTGATCCGACCATGACCGAGCCCGGCAGTAGCATTCCTCAGGAAGAAATCGCGCAACTTCAGAAGAAGTTTAGCGAGATCAAGCATTCGATTAACAATGCGCTCGCGGTCATGATGGCCCTCTCGGAAATGTCACAACGCCGGCCCGATTATGCGGAAAAACTGGCCAGCTCGGTGCTGGCCAAAGCCCCGCAGATCGTGACCAGTCTGCAGGAGTTCACCACCATCCTGAACGAGAAGGCCGGGCAGAAGCCGGCCGAAAAATCCCCCTAACGAGCGAGCCTAGAGCGAGAGCAGAAATTCGGCTACCTCGAGCGAAGCCCGTGGCCGACTCAGGCGGCTGATGTTTTCCGACCATTCCCGCCAGAGACGCCCCTCCTCGGCAAAGACCCGATCGACCGCCCTAACGATCGCTCGCGGCGTCGTCGCAACCGTGCCGGAGCGTGTCATCTCGATCAGGCGCGCGTTCCCTTCTTCCTGCCCGGGCACGATCTGGCTGATGATCATCGGGCAGCGGGCCGCAATCGTTTCCTGCACCGTGGCACCCCCCGCTTTGCTGATCAGGAGATGACTCTGCGACATCAAGCGCGGCAGCTGATCGGTCCAGCCCACGATGGCAAACTTGCGCGGCGAGTCCGCATGCAAATCCTCCACCGCGCGCCGCAAGCCGTCGTCGCGGCCGACCGTGACAGTCAGCATTACGTTAGGCAGGCGGGTCAAGCCGCGGATGATTTCAGGCGCGGCGCACCCGCCGGCGTTAATCATGTAGAGAACCCGGCGCTCAACCCCGGGCGCGAGCGGCTGGCGCAGTTCACCCAGCTCGGCAAACTTCGGCGTTACCGGAAATCCGCTGATCCCCACCTTGTCGTGGGGGACGCCTGCTTGCGCGAGGACCGCCGCCGTCTGCTCGTTAGGGACGAGAAACCGATCCGCCGCGCAGCGGAACCAGATTGCATTCACCGTGATCGAATCGGTAATGCAAATGATCCTCCGAAACGGCGCCGGGGCATCGCCCAGGATCGACTCGAGCAGATACGCATAGGCCGGGAAGACCGCCACCACCGCGGTCGGCTGGAAGCGCACTAACAACTCACTCAAGCGGGCTTTCGCCCGGAAAAGCCAGCGCATGCGCGGCCCGTATTTTTCCTGGGCATCGAGCCATCGATAAAACCGGCCCCAGGTCCGCGGGGTGCGGTTGATCACCGCCAGGTAAGCCTTGCGCACCCAGTCATTGGCCAGGCCGAAGGACTCGGCGAAAATATCGTGCAGTTCGACGGTGGCAGAGTCCCCCGCGACCGCGGCCAGCCCATCGCGGATTCCGCGCGCGGCCGCGTTGTGGCCCTCGCCGAAACCGGCGGTCAGGATGAGAATTCGTTTCTCCATTTCGTTAGGCCAATCTGCCGGCGGAGAGTTTAATGGCAATCCCCGGGCGGCAAAGTAAACTTCGCATGACGATGAAATTCCTCCGCTTAACCGGCCGGGTGGTGCGCCGCCTCGTCTGGGAGACTGCCACCGACCAAACGATGGGGCTTTCCGCCCAGATGGCCTACCAATTCCTCCTCACCCTCGTCCCCGGTCTGCTTTTTCTCTGGCATCTACTCAGCCTCTTCGGCACTGACCCGGCCAAGCTGCACAAGATGCTCGGCGTGGTCCGGGCCTTTTTGCCGCCCGATCCGAAGATTCAGGAGATCCTCGACGTGATCGTCGCCAACGTCATTGTCACCCCGACCAACAGCACCCTCACCGCCGCCGGTGTTTTCTTTGGCATCTACCTGGGCACGATGTTCATCTCCACCATCTCTCACGCGCTCAGCCGCACCCATGGTGTGACCGAGGACCGCAATTGGTGGTCGAAATACATTATCTCCTTCCTCCTTCTTTTCTGGTTTGGCATCACCATCCTGCTTGCTTTTAACATCACGGTTTTTGGCGAGACGCTGGCTGGCATCGCGGAGGTAAATTTCCAGCTCGGCATCCCGCTGCAGAGCTGGGTGGCGGCCCTTAACGTTCCTTTCACCGCCCTCGCCCTCGTCATTCTCGCGCTCGGCCTTTACTTGCTCACGCCCGAAAACTACCTCACCATTCGCCAGGCTCTGCCTGGCGCGCTTTTCTTCGCCATCGGCTGGATGACGGTGACCAAGCTCTTCCAATTCTACGTCGCGCGTTACGATCGCTACAACCCGACCTACCTCGCCCTCGCTTCCATCATCATGCTTCTAACCTGGATGTACCTGACCTGTCTTCTGTTGTTGTTAGGGGGAAAACTCAACGCCATCCTGCGTCGCGAGAGCGAACGCGCCAGCGCGCGCGCCGCGCATGCCGCGACTGAGACCCAGCCGCAGCCAGCCTAATCATCCCGCGTTTTGAGCCGACTGCGATTTCACCGCCGCTGGGCGCTCTTGCTCTGCGCTCTTCTCCTGAGCGCCGGACTCATCGGCACGATCACCCATGCCGAGCTGAGCGAGGAAGAGAAGAAACAACTCTTCCTTAAATCGCGCGAGAAAATGCGGACCGTCGCCACCCCCACTCCGGAGGAATCTGCCACCCCGCGCCGCAAGCCGAAACCCGCCGCACATCCGCCGGCCAGGAAGAAAAAGAAGCCAACCCCCGAACCGGAAGAGGAAAAGCCCGCGCGCACTCCGCGGCCGAAAGCGGAAGAAACCCGAACCCCGCGCCCCGAGCCCGAAGAAACTCCATCCCGTCGTCCCACCCCGGAGGAACCCAGGCGGGCGCGCGCCGTCACGCCCACCCCCGAAGAGCCGACCGAGAAAGCGGCCCGAAGCGAGGAGCCCGGCCAGGTGGTGGTAAAAAAATCCGGCTACCAAAAGCCGCGCGGCTTTTCCCTCCCCTTCCACCTCTTCGGGAAACGCTACAAATACCTAACGAACTCGGTGCGCAAAGAGATCGACCGCGCCCCGGTCCTGCGCGAGCGCTGGCGGTTCATCATCGTGCACAACAGCGGCACCCGGCAGGGCAATGCCCGCATCTTCGATTACTACCACAAGAATGTGCGCCGGATGAAAAACGGCCTCGCCTACCACTTCGTGATCGGCAACGGCACCTCTTCCGGCAACGGTGAGATCGAAGTCGGCAATCGCTGGCGGCGCCAGATCAACGGTGGCCACGTGCATAGCGATTACCTCAACAACATCTCGTTAGGCATATGCCTGGTCGGCGATTTCAACCGCGACCAGCCGACCCGGGCTCAGCTCGACAGCTGCGAGGAACTGATCCGCTACCTGCGCGACCGCTGCGGCAAAGTCGAGCGGCACGACATCCCCGTCCGCCCGCACCGGGAGATGAATCCGCCCCGCTGGGCGACCGATTGTCCGGGCGACGACTTCCCTTACCGGTGGTTTGGGCAATTCCGGTAACACTGTCGGAGAAACGCCTCTGAATCAGCCATAAAAATTCCGAACTGGCACCGATGAGCAAGGCATTTACGCGCGAGGAAAACGACGGACCGGAGATCCCGGAACTGCCGCCGCTCGCCTCCACTCTGCCGGACGGCGCGAGGAATTATATTACTGCCGCCGGTGCACGACAGTTGCGGGCCGAGCTCGAGATGCTGATGAACGGCAAGCGGCCGGCGCTTGCCGGCGCTCGCGATGATCCCGATGCAAAACGCCAACTGGCTGCGCTCGATCAGCGTATTTCCCAATTGGAACAAAGCCTGCAGTCGGCCGAGGTGATCAAGCCGCCAGAGAGTGAACCCGACACGGTGCGCTTTGGCGCGACGGTGACCGTGCGCGCCGCCAGTGGCGAAGAATCAACCTACCGAATCGTCGGAGTGGATGAAACCGATCTCGATCGCGGCTGGGTGAGCTGGCAATCACCCATCGCCCGCGCGGTACTCAATGGCCGTCGCGGCGAGCGGGTGCCGTTTACCTTCCCTTCCGGCGAAGAAGTGCTCGAGATCGTTGCGGTCCATTACGAGTAGGGTGCGGATGGCTCCGGGCCGCATTTCGGGTTCGACAATCGCCCAGGCTCCTCCTTCAATCGCGGGATGTTGCGCTCGCTCTGCACTCTCGCCCTGCTCGCTTCGATAACGAACGCCGACGCATCGGAAGAATTCGATGTCCTGATTAAGAACGGCACGGTCTACGACGGCTCGGGCGGCGCAGGACGCGCGGCTGAGGTAGTCCTGCGTGACGATCGCATCGCGGGCGTCGGCGATTTCAAAAACGCCCGGGCGAAACTAATCATCGACGCGCAGGGTCTGGCGGTCGCCCCTGGTTTCATCAACATGCTCTCGTGGTCGACTGAATCGCTCATCGCCGACGGGCGTTCGGAGAGTGAAATCCGGCAGGGCGTTACGACCGAGATCATGGGTGAAGGCGAGTCGATGGGCCCGCTCAACGACCGGGTGCGGGAGAAGATGCTGCGCGAGCAGAAGGATATCCGTTATGAGATAAAGTGGACGACCCTGGCCGAGTATTTGCGTTATCTCGAGACGCGCGGGATTTCCTGCAACGTCGCCTCGTTCATCGGCGCGACCACGATTCGAGAGAACGTGATTGGCTTTGAGGACAAGGCGCCCACGCCCAAACAACTGGACGAAATGCGCGCGCTCGTCCGCCAGGAAATGGAAGCCGGCGCGCTCGGGATCGGTAGCTCGCTAATTTATCCGCCGGCCTTTTACGCCAGGACGCCTGAGTTGATCGAGCTCTGCAAGGTGGCATCAAAATACCAGGGCAAATACATCTCGCACATGCGGAGCGAGGGGAATCAGCTGCTCGAAGCGCTCGACGAGCTTCTCCAGATCAGCCGGGAGGCGAAGATTCCGGCCGAAGTTTATCATATCAAAGCCGCCGGCGAATCGAACTGGCCGAAACTCGATGCACTCCTGCGCAAAATCGAGGCGGCACAGAAAGAGGGGCTCAAGATCACGGCCGACATGTACACTTACACCGCGGCCGGAACCGGCCTCGACGCCTGCCTGCCACCGTGGACGGAAGAAGGCGGCTACCCGGCGCTCTTCAAGCGGCTGCGCGATCCGGAGGTGCGGAAAAAGATCGCGACCGAAGTAAAGAGCCCGAGCGACGCCTGGGAAAATCTTTACCTCGCGGCTGGTTCGCCGGAGAAAATTTTGTTGGTGGGCTTTAAGTCGGAGAGACTGAAACCGCTGACTGGTAAGTCGCTCGCCGAAGTGGCCAGGATGCGGGGCCAGGATCCGGTCGAAACCATTATGGACCTGATCGCGGAAGATGAGTCGCGGATCGATTCGCTCTATTTCCTGATGTCGGAAGAAAACGTGCGCAAGGAAATGGCCAAACCGTGGATTTCCTTCGGCTCGGACGAAGCTTCGCAGGCTCCGGAAGGCGTCTTCCTTAAATCGAATCCGCATCCGCGGGCCTACGGCAACTTCGCGCGCGTCCTCGGCAAATATGTGCGCGAGGAAAAAGTGATCTCGTTAGGCGAAGCGGTCCGTCGATTAAGCGCCCTGCCGGCCACCAATCTGGGTCTTGATCATCGCGGCTCGCTCAAGGAAGGCATGTTCGCCGACGTCGTCATCTTCGATCCCACGACGGTGGGCGATCGCGCCACCTTCGAGCAGCCGCACCAGTACGCGGTCGGGATGAAGCACGTCTTTGTCAACGGCCGGCAAGTGATTAAGGATGGAGCGCACACCGGCGCGACCCCGGGCCGCGCTCTCTGGGGTCCAGGGAAGGTTCGTTAGGGCATTCCCTGGAACTCTTGGACACCGCCACGGGGCTCATTATTCTTTCCCATGAATCGCTTTCTTCTCTCCTTGGTTATCTCGGTTTCACTGGGCGCTCTTGCTCCGGCAAAGGAATCGGCCAAGTATCCCGACGCTCCCCAGGGCAATCAGGTCGACGACTACCACGGGACGAAGGTGGCCGATCCCTACCGCTGGCTGGAGGATCCGGATTCACCGGCATCGCGCCGCTGGATCGAGGCGGAGAACAAAATCACTTTCCAGTTTCTCGACGCGATCCCGCAACGGATGGCGATCAAGGCGCGGCTCAAGGAGTTGTGGGATTACGAGCGCTACGGCATCCCTTTTAAGGAGCAGGAGCGCTATTTTTTCACCAAGAACAGCGGACTGCAAAACCAGAGCGTGGTCTACACCACGGAGAATTTCGAGAAGACGCCGCGCCAGCTGATCGACCCGAACACGCTCTCCAAGGACGGCACGGTCGCCCTCAACGGCAGCGCAGTCAGCGATGACGCAAGGCTCTTCGCCTATGGATTGGAAACGGCCGGCTCGGATTGGCAGAAATGGAAGGTACGCGATGTCGCGACGGGCCAGGATCGGACGGACGATCTCGACTGGGTCAAGTTTTCCAGCGCTTCGTGGCTGAAGGATGGAAGCGGTTTCTTTTACAGCCGCTACGACGAGCCGAAGGGCGAGAACAAGCTGCGCGCGCAGGTCTACAACCAGAAACTTTTCCTGCACAAGCTGGGGACGCCGCAAAAGGAGGACCAGCTGGTTTACGAGCGGCCCGATCATAAGGATTGGCTCTTCGGCGGTCAGGTGACGGAAGATGGGCACTACTTGATCATTGACGTCAGCCACGGGACCGATCCGAAAAACCGGATTTTTTACAAGGACCTGAGCGAACCGGAGGCGAAGGTGATCGAGCTTCTGCCTAACGGGGATGCGGCTTACAACTTCATTGGCAATGAGGGCGCGACCTTTTGGTTCCGGACCGATCTCAAGGCATCACTTGGACGCATTATCGCGATCAATACGAGGCAGCCAGGGATAGCTCAGCCTAACGAATTGGTGGCGGAATCGGCCGACAAACTCGAGAGCGTGAGTCTGGTCGGAGAGCGCTTCGTCGCCAATTATTTGAAAGACGCGCACAGCCTGGTGAAGTTGTTCAAGCTCGACGGTTCGCCCGATGGCGAAATTCCGTTGCCCGGGCTCGGTTCCGCGGCTGGCTTTACCGGCAAACGTCCGGATAAGGAAACGTTCTATTCCTTCACCAGTTTCACCACCCCGACGACGATTTACCGCTACGATTTTGCGGCGCGAAAGAGCGAGCCGCTCTTTACTCCCAAAGTGAAGTTCAACCCGGACGACTACGTCACCGAGCAGGTCTTCTACACCAGCGCCGACGGCACCAAGGTGCCGATGTTCATTTCCTACAAAAAAGGCCTAACGAAGAACGGGCAAAACCCAACCTATCTCTATGGCTACGGAGGATTCGATATTTCACTGACACCCTCCTTCAATCCGGCGAACCTCGTCTGGATGGAGATGGGCGGCATTTACGCGGTGCCCAATCTGCGCGGCGGGGGTGAATACGGAGAAAAATGGCACGAGGGCGGGATGAAGCACGAGAAGCAGAATGTCTTCAACGATTTCATCGCCGCCGCCCGACATTTGATCGACCAGAAATATACCTCGACCCAGAAGCTGGCAATCGGCGGAGGAAGCAACGGCGGATTGCTGGTCGGCGCCTGCCTGACGCAACGGCCCGATCTTTTCGGTGCAGCCACTCCGGCGGTTGGCGTGATGGACATGCTGCGCTTCCAAAAATTCACCATCGGCTGGGCGTGGGCTTCCGATTACGGCAGCTCGGAAATCGCAGAGGACTTTCCCTATCTCTACGCCTACTCACCGCTGCATCACATTGCCAAGGGAACGAAGTACCCAGCCACGTTTATCACCACCGCCGATCACGACGACCGCGTGGTCCCGGCGCACAGCTTTAAGTTCGCCGCTACTTTGCAAGCCGCCCAGGCTGGGCCGGCACCGATCCTGATTCGGATCGAAACCAAGGCCGGACACGGGGCCGGTAAACCGACGACCAAAATTATCGATGAGATCGGCGATCGCTGGGCGTTCCTGGCCAAGGTGTTGGAGATGAATCTCGCACCGACGCCGGAAGCTAAAGCAGCGTCCTCGCCTAACGACTAACGATTCGGACCTCGCCCTGCCTATTCGTTCAGGGCGAAGATCTCGAAGAGCGCGACCCCGGTTAGACCACGCGCGCCGCGAATGACGCCTGAGTAGGCACCGGGAGCGAGCGTCGCGACAATGGCGGCCTCCCGGTCGTCCGTTGGCGGCACGGTGGTGTCGACGATGGCGGCTTCCTGGCTGGTGCGCCAGTCGTCGTTCGAAGCGATGAGCGATCCGTAGCTGTCGTAGAGTTCGAGGGTGGGATCGAGGAGCGCATCCGCGACGCCATTCGCCAATAAGGATGGACCAACCGCGCGCACAATCACTTTTGAGCCGGTCGTTCCCCCAAGGATAAAGCCACCGATCATGACGTTGTCGCCCGATTCCACCCGGCTCCGGGTCGAGATGTTCGCCACTCTCCCGCTTTCGGCATCAAGATCATAAAGATCAAACAGGGCGACGCCGGTGGTGGCACCCTTGCCGCTCACGACCGCGCTATAAGAACCTGGCTCCAATGTCGCCACCACCGCCGCCTCCCGGGGATCGGTTGGCGCCAGACCATAAGCACTGACTTCTTCGCCGGGGACATTCCAGCTATCATTCGTGACCACCGGCACGCCACTCGAATCGACGATTTGCAGAACCGGATCGCTCATCGCCCCGACCACGCCGAAGTTTGCCAGCGACGGGCCAATGGCGCGGACTGCCACCTTTTTTGCGATTACGCCGTCGACGATAAAGCCACCGATGAGGACATTCTCGCCGGTATGAACAAACGTGCGGCTGGCGATATTGAGCAGTGCCGCTGGTGGAATATATCTGGGTGATCCAGGGGTGTAGGAAACCAGCTTCGAGTACTCGCTTTCGACCCCAGAGGTGTTGTAAGCCGTTACTGCGAAGGTATAGGTGACACCGGCCTCAAGGTTGTTGACGGCGGCTGAAGCGCCGGTTGTTTCGACCGTCTGATCGAAGGGGTGGGAGACAGTTCCGAAGTGAACGCGATATCCGGCAAGGTCCGGTTCGGAGTTTGCCTCCCAGGAAACGGTAGCGGTGCGCGCAAACGCGCTTCCAACGAGGAAAGTCGCGAGCAGAGGGATAAAAAATCGGCGGGCAGGGTGTATAAGATTGATACTCACTATAATTATCATAGCATCCGCTGTGCCTCCGCTCTGAATATTCCGCATTAAGAGGAAATGGATTGCCCCGATGGCAAACCCTATCAAGCCCGAACGGAGTAGGCCTTATCGCCGGCCGCCAAAAGGCGACTCGAAGGCCTTCCAAATAAACGATCGCACGAGGTCGCGCGCCGCGGCCCGTCTCTTGCTCATCTCTAAGGTCGATCATGAGAGAACCTCTAAAGATATTGGCGGTGGAGGACGAAAAAGCCGTGGCCCAGATCCTCGCCGTGATTCTCGGTGGACCGATGGCCAAGGTGACCCGTGCCGCAGATGGATGGGAAGCGTTAATCAAGGTCGGCGCCTCGATGCGGCCGTTTGACCTCATCATTACCGACCACCGGATGCCGCGGATGGGCGGCCTCGAATTGGTCCGACGCCTCCGGACGCGCGATTTCGAAGGCAAAATCCTCGTCCTCTCCGCGCACCTCTCCGACGAAGATATCCAGGCTTACGAAGAACTGGGCGTCGACATGATGATGTCAAAGCCCTTCGACTTCGCGGAGATCCAAAACGCCGTTGCGGTCCTGACCAAAGGCGCTTCCGTGGCCGTCGCGGCCTAACGAATTCAGGCACGATTCCGGAGCGGATTTCCACTTGCTGGGAAACCGCCGCCTCGCGATAGTTCCGCTCGCCGGCGCGGGGGTATAGCTCAGTTGGTAGAGCGTCTCGTTCGCAATGAGAAGGCCAGGGGTTCGAATCCCCTTACCTCCAGCCTCCCAAGTTCGCGCTCGCGAAGACTTTGGGGGTCTCATGCAGGCGGCGTGCTCTATAGTTGCGGTCTCTAGGCGGAGATCGGCTCCTCCGGCGCGGTGACCGGAACCGGTGAGCGCAACCGCTGGTTGACGAACTCCACGATCTCCTGCACCCGCGCTCCAAGACCACGCTCAAAGAGGAACAGATAGCTGGCGCCTTTGCCGGCCTCGGGCGCGATGAGCAGATTCTCGGAAAGAAACTTCGGCTCCCGCGCTGGCGCTGCAGCCATCCAGGCTGATCGTTTGCGCCCGGGCACCCCAACCCTTGCGCGCCAGGAAAAGCAGCTTGGCCGAATCCTCGTTCGTCGCGACCAATAGACCGGAGGAATTAGCCGGCACGCCACGCACCTTCTTGGCAATGCATGGCACGGCCCAGGCGACGGTTTCGCCTAACAAATTCTCGTGCGTGAAGGCGGAGGCATAGCGCGAGGGAAGAGTCGCAGGCAGAGTCGAGGCAACGTCGCTGTCGGCGGGACCGTTTAGCTTTTTCCAGATCAACCAGAGCTTCACTCTGACCGCGCGAAAGATCTTGGGCGCGAAATAGAGAATGATCGAAAGCAGGAGAACGAAGACGCCCAGCGCCAGGACAGGATTGAAATGAATCAGCGCGAGACCGCCGAGGACGGCAACGTCTTCGAGCAGGCTCAGACCGATGTTGGAAAACGGCTCGGGCGAAGCGTTGGTCACCAAACGGGTCGAGGCCTTGGCGGAATGCGTGACGAGGCTAGCGCCGCCCGCCGCCAGCGCGACAATCGACATCAAAGGCGGGGCTAGTTTGACCCAGGACGCGAATCGCGAGAAGCGCACCGCCGATTGGGCGAATGATGGTGTGCACGGTGTCCCAGGCAGAGTCGACCCACGGGATTTTGTCGGCAAAGAATTCCAGCACGTAAAGCGTGCCCGAGATCCATAGGATGAGCGGATCGCCCAGGACGGCGAGCGATTGATAGTCCGGCGCCGAGCACGATCCAGTGCTGGTTAATGGCGAGGCCAGTCACGAAAACGGTCAGGTAAAGATTGAGCCCGGCGAGGCAGGCGAGGCCGAGGGCAACCCCGAGCAACTTGAACTGGTCCACGGAGAAAATATGCGGGCGCCTGAGGCGAAGTCACGCGGTTTCGGCGCCCAGCTTTTGACAGGATCGACAGGATTTTGCGGATTAAGATCTTGTCAATCGCGCTAATCCTGTCTTTTTCCTGCCCATGCTCGACATCCGCCTCATCCGCGAACAGCCCGACTTTGTGAAAAGCCGGCTCGCGACTCGTGGAGGCGACGATCACCTCAAGATCGACGAAGTGCTGGCCGTTGACACCGAGCGGCGCAAGCTGGAAACCGCGCTGCAGCAATGCAATGCAGATCGCAAACGGTTAAGCAAAGAAATCGGCGGGGCGCGCAGCCGGGGCGAAGATTCCGCCGCGTTGGAAGAGCGGTTCGCCAGATTGGCGACGAAACTTCCGAGCTGGTCCGGCAAGCCGCGGTCGCGGAAGAACGGCAGCGCGATTTGCTGCTCGAACATTCCGAACCTGCCGCATCCCGCCGCGCCGGTCGGAACAACCGCAGCGGATAATCCAGTGGTGCGGAGCTGGGGCGAGAAGCCGCAGTTCGATCTTCCGGTGCTCGATCACGTCGCGCTCGGCACGAAACTGAAACTTTTCGACGCGGAGCGGGCGACAAAGCTGAGCGGGAGCGGATTCATCTGCTTCACCGGCGCCGGGGCGCGGCTGGAACGGGCCCTGATCCAGTTCATGCTCGACCTGCATACCCGCGAGCACGGTTACCTGGAAGTGAGTCCGCCTTTTCTTGTTCGACGAGATTGCATGGTCGGGACGACCCAACTGCCGAAATTCGAAGATGACATGTATGGGCTTGAGGACGGCGCGATGTTCCTTGCTCCGACCGCGGAAGTGCCGGTGACGAACCTGCATCGCGAGGAAATTCTGCCCGCGGCCGATTTGCCGAAAAAATTTACTGCTTACACTCCCTGCTTCCGTCGCGAAGCTGGCTCGGCCGGGCGCGAAACTCGCGGGATTATTCGGGTGCATCAATTCGACAAAGTCGAGCTGGTCAAGATCACCGACGCCGGAGAATTCCTACTGCGGAGCACGAGGCACTGACCGCCGATGCGGAGCGAGTGCTGCAATCGTTAGGACTGCATTATCGCGTGATCGAGCTTTGCACCGGCGATCTCGGTTTCGGATCGGCCAAGACCTACGATTTCGAAGTCTGGTCGCCCGGGCAGAATGCTTATCTGGAAGTTTCGAGCTGCTCGAACTTCGAAGAATACCAAGCGCGGCGGATGAATCTGCGCTTCAAGGACGCGGAGGGGAAAAATCGCTTTTGCCATACCCTGAACGGCTCGGGCACGGCCTTGCCGCGGCTTTTTGCCGCATTGATCGAGAGCTATCAGCAGGCGGATGGCTCGTCCGGATTCCGGAAAAGCTGCAACCATACTTCGGCGCGGATTCGCTCGAGATCCCGTTAGGCGCAACCGGTCGAATCTCCGCAAAGAGATCGAGCTGTCCGCGTTCGTTTGGCGCGGCTCGTTTCCGCGCCCGGGAGCGGCAGTTCGAAACCCAGCCGTTGCGGCCAGCCGCTGGCAGGTCTTCGGGCGAAAAGCCTTCGTAATGATTGTTGGCAAACGTCCAGACGCTGCGGATTTCGTCGAGGTGCCGCTGGATGCGCAAGGCCCAGCTATCGAGCGCCGCTTCCCGTTTCCAGAGCAATTTTCCGTAACGATGCATGCGCTCGCCCTTACCATCGTATTTCGTCACCGAGTCGCCCAGGAGTCGAAGATAAAGAAAATCGGTCGTGATCGGCTGAAACTCGAACGGCGCCTGGTTGCGTTCGTTGAGCGGGCTCATGTCGGACCAAACCCAGCAGATGCGATGTTTCTCCAGCAGCCGAATGAAGTGCGGGCGATGCCAGCCCGCATGTCGAAATTCGACCGCGAACCGGAAATCCGATGGGAGTTGCTCGACAAAATCGCGGAAGGCGGTCTTCTCCGTCTTTGGGTCCGTAGGAAGGCGGCAGTTGAATCAGAATGACGCGCAGCTTCGGCGCGAGCGGCTCGATCGCGCGCAGAAAGGCCTTCAACTCCGTCGCGCAATCGCGCAAGCGGCGCTCGTGAGTGATCTCACGCGGCAACTTGCAGGCTGAAACGAAAATGCGCCGGGGTCATCTCCATCCATCGCTGGGCCACAGCCTCGGAGGGCGCGCTGTAAAATGTCGAGTCGATCTCGACCGCCGGGAAATAACGAGCGTAGAATTCCAGCCAGCGATTGGCAGGCAATCCTTCGGGTAAAGCACGCCGCTCCATTCGTCGAAGCTCCAGGCGCAGGTGCCAATGCGGATTTTCTGCTGCTCGGTGAGATTCAAAATGGTTAGGACAGTCGCCTTGGCTACGCCTTTTTCCTTCGTATTCCTTGCCCGTGAGGCAAAAAATCCAGCACGAGGCGGTCTCTCTACCGTATCGGATTAGAGGGGGCGAGCGCGCTTTTCCGAGGGGTGGGCAGCTTGACGGCCTCGGCATCGTTCATTACCCTGCGAATCCCGATGAGCTATCGAGTCCGCTTCCTACTTTTGTTTGCCGTCGCCTGTGTGGCGTTCCCGGAGCGAAGCCCGGCCCCGGTCGTTTTCAAACCGAGCGAGAAGGTGAAATACAAGGCCCCGGGCGAGGAGGAAATCAGCGGCAATGCGAACGAGCTTTTCGCCCAGGCGGAAGCCGCGGAACAGGGCGGCGATCGCAGACGCGCGATCAAGATCTACAAGCGAATGGTGAAACGCTATCCGCGCTCGGACAAGTCGCCGGAAGCGACCTTCCGCGCTGCGAAATTGACTGAGCAGGAAGGCGATTTACTCAAGGCGGCGGCGATCTATCGCGGCTTGATGGAGACTTTCCCGCAGACGCCGCACTTCCAGGAGGCGATCGAGTCGCAGTTCCGGATCGGCGAGATTTATCTGAACGGCAAAAAGAAGAAAATTCTCGGCGTCCCCGTGGGCTCGAGTCTCGATGAAGCGGTGGAGATTTTCGCCGCGATCGTGCGGAGCGCGCCTTACGGCCATTATACCGCGCGGGCCCAGTTCGATATCGGCCGGGCGCGCGAGAAACAAGCATCGGCCGATCTCGCGATCGATGCCTACCAATCGGTAGTGGAGAAATTCCCTAACGACCCGTTGGCGGTCGATGCCCAATATCAGATCGGCTACATCTGGCTGGCTGCGACCCGCGCCGGCACCTACGATCCCGATGCAGCCGACCGCGCCGCACCGCCTTCCAAGACTTCCTCTTCCGGTTTCCGAAAAGCGAAAAGGCCGCCCAAGCGCGCGCCAATCTCGACCTGCTCGAGCATCGGTTGTCCAAAGGCTCGCTCGAGATCGCGAAGTATTACGACAAAGCAAAAAATTACCGCGCCGCGGTACTCTATTACAACGAAGTGATTCGCCAGCAGCCCGGCTCGGCCGAGAGCGAACAGGCGAAGAAGCGCATCGAGCAGTTACGTTCCAAGGTAGGCGACGCCGCCTTGCAATCAGCCGCCGAAATCGCGGAGCGAAGGGCCAAGGGAGTTCCCAAAAAACCAGCCAGCAATTCGTTGACTGGCGCGCCCCCGCCCGGCCGCGAGGAGCGCCCGCCGGCCCCGCCCGAAATGCGCGGCAATCCTAACGACATCGCACCGTTGCCTCCGCCCGCCGACGCCGACTCGCTTCCGCCACCCGCGACGACAGACGGTGCCACCACCCCTGACGCCGCGGCGCCGCCGGAGCCGTCCGCGACGCCCGAGCCTTCGGCCACTCCCTAGCGGTGAAAAAGCTTCTCGGCGCCGCCCTCGCCCTGCTCTCGTTAGGCGGGTGCGCCGGGTATCATCTCGGCCCGGTCCAGCCTTATTATCTTCGTTCCGTCCATAGTATCGCCGTCCCGACTTTCGATAATAAAACGCTCCTGCCCCGCATCGCCGTCCTCGTGACAGATACCGTGATCAAACAGTTCCAGCAGGACGGCACCTATCGCATCGTCGGTGACGACCGGGCCGATGCGATCCTGAAAGGCGAAATCACCCGGATCACTCGCGCCCCGGCCCGTTCCGTGCGCGGCAACGTGCTGGCCACGACGGAATTCAACCTCGCTTTGCGGGTCCGCTACTCCCTCGTCGCGCGCCAGAGTGGCAAAGCTCTCACTACACCGGTGGAGGTCAGCGGCACGACCAGTTTTTTCGTGGGCCCGGATATTACCTCTGACGAACGACAGGCCCTTCCCCTGGCAGCGGAGCAACTGGCCGTCCAGCTCGTCAGCCAGCTGAGCGAAGGCTGGTAGGAAGGGCGAGGAAAAACTCTGGCAAATCCTGCAGGAAAAGCTGGATACGCTGCTGGCCGGCCATCGACTCCCCGAAGCGTTGCGGGTTGCCGAAACCTCGCTGGAACTGGCTCAGCGGATTTTCCCGCAGGATCATCCGTCGCTTTGCTCTCAGCCACGAAAGGCTCGGACGTGTCCACGAACAAAAGGGCAACGACAAGGAAGCCAAGCCCTGTCTGGAGCGAGCGCTAAAATTAATCGAAAAGATAGAGCCGGTCGACCAGCGAGCCATCTATCGGCTGGCCCGTCGGCTCGCCTATTTGAGCGATGTTGCCGATCACGAAGAGGAGGCGATCGCCTATTACGAGAGGGCAATCCAGGCCGGGCGCGAGCTCGGGGATATCTCCCACTCCGAACTGGGCACGATGCTCAACAACGTCGCGCTCATTTACCGTCAGCGCGGCCGGCAAAAGGCCGCCGAACCCTACTACCTGCAGGCGCTCGATCTTTACGAAAAGCAGCTCGGCCCCGAACACACCGACGTCGCCGCAGTGCTGAATAACCTGGGCGTTTTCTATACCAGCGAAGGCCGCTACGAAGAAGCGGAGAGAATGCATCGACGCGCGCTCGCGATCCGCCACAAAGCCAATCCCGGCGGCCACGAGGATATTGCCCAATCGAATTGCAACCTGGCGGTGGTCTACCATTCGCGCGGCGAACTCGAGCGCGCTGGCGAGCTCTACCGGGAATCGCTCCGGGTCTGGGAAGATGCAGGGAAACCGCCCGAGGATTATGAGATTGTCGCCTCTAACTACGCCGATCTCCTGCGCTCGTTAGGGAAACGGCGCAAGGCCGGCGCGATCGAGTCGCGAGCCCGCAAACGACGCGCTCTTTAGCCGCCGGCTCACCTCGCCCTCAATCGCCGCTTGCGGTCAGAGCTGCCGCGCGCAATTTACAGGCCGCTTCGGCGCGACGCTCACGTGGCGGAATGGCAGACGCGTACGGCTCAGGACCGTATGGGGAAACCCGTGGAGGTTCGACTCCTCTCGTGAGCAGATGCGTTTGGGGCATACTTAAGTGCGCTGCCGCAGCTAAGAGCCGGGTCGTGTCCTAACGACCGAACATCCCGCGCAGACCAGCGCGCGCCTCTGGTTTCTGCGAGAGCTGCGCCGGCCAGCATTCCACGATCTCAAGGACGAGAAAGCGGAACAAAGTCAGGCGCGCAAATTTGATATCGAGCCGCAGATTTTTTGAGATCTGGGCGATCGAGCGGCTGCCATTGAACTGCGACGCGAACTGCGCCTCGGCCACTGTCAGCCGTAACTCCTGCACTCTTTCGTAACCGTCCCGGGTATAAGCCGGCACGGACGAAGTCTCAGCCAGAGCGTTCGGCTTGAGCTCCTGGTATTGAACGAAGCGCAAAGTGCTCAAGGCCCATTGATCAATCCCGTCGTCGGACGAGGGCAACTCCCGCGCGAATTCTGGCAAGGCCTGCTGTTCAAAGGTAAATCGGACCCGATCAGTCCAAAGCTGCGAGAAAAGCTTCTGCCCGTAGTGCTGCACCAGTTGCAGCCCGGGCTCGCGCAAAATAAGACCGCCATTAGCCAGGGTCACGAAAAGCGGACAGCCGTCGCGCGCCTGCCGGGTCCGCGCCGCCTCGATTTCTTCAGGCGCAACATTCAGCAGGGTGACCGGCGCTTCCTCACAATACAGATTCGGATTGCGCGTGGTCACCAATACGACCCGGCCTTCTCGCGCCAGGAGTTCGACCGAATCCCGCGTCCAAAACGCGCGTAGCGCCCCCGTCAATTTTTCGCGGGCGATCGTCTGCAGCGCCCAGTGCAAGGAGAAGAAACTCGAGTCGCCACAAAAATAAGCATTGCTGGCCGGGGCTTTTTCTTTGCCAACCGAAGACGGCGAGGCTGCGGCTGGACGAGGCTGGGGCGAGACATCTGCTGCGACTACCGGCTCAATTACTGATTCGGGTGGCGGGTTGACTTGCGCCACCGGTGCCGGTCTCGGAGGGGCCATATGCGACATAGGAGCCGTGATCTTCTCGACCAACAACTCATCGGGAGCCTTCTCCGCAATCGGCCCTCGCACCGACGCTGACGCTGGACCGGAGACGTTCTCCCCCGCAGAAAGATATTTCTTCACCGCTTCGATCAGCACCTCGGAAGTGAACGGCTTGTTCAACGAGCCGATCACATTGGGAATCTCAGCTCGATTCGGTTGCAGATCGCTGCCGAAACCTGAGACATAAACCACCGGAATATTTGCCGTGGCGGGTTCACTAACCAGCCGCCGGCAGACTTCGTCCCCTTTCATGTCCGGCAAAATGAAATCGAGCAGGATGAGATCGGGCGCCGAGGTCTGGGCGGCTCGCAAACCCTCCTCGGCAGTCGCGGCCGCGCATGACTTCGTAACTTTGTTCCTCCAGGATTTCCTTCACGAAACTGAGCAGCATCGCGCTATCATCGATAACCAGTATCTTACGCGCCGTCCCGACGGGCTGGGCGACGCTGGCCGGCTGTGGCGATGCCGCGCCGCGCGATTCGTCCATCTTGCGCACCGCTTCCATAAGAAGAATCTGCCAGTCCAGTTCGATCGTGTGCGGCGTCCCCGGCGGCACCGCGACCTCGGAAATGACCCCTCCTTTCCAGTCCACGATTTCGTTGAAAGCCGCCAGACCTTCCTTGCCCGGGGTGGTGGCATGACGCACCTGGCCGTTTTCGAAATAAACCCGTGCCTTTTCTCCTCGCGGCCCGGTAAATTCCAGCATCGAGGTCGCGCCGCTGATGCACTTGAGCTGGATGATGTCGGCGATATGCAGATCGCTCAACTTTCCCTGGAACCTTTCGCCTTCCGGCTGATCGCTCGGCGCCAGGAGAGCCTCCGCCAGGGTCATGAAATCGGCTCGCGGAAAGGGCTTTTCCAGGAAATGGATAGCGCCGAGTGAGGCCACCTGGTCTCGTTGCATGTTAAAATGACTCGCGGTCAGGATAACGGCCCGAGCATCTGGATGACTGGTTCGCAGATCGTAGATGAATTCCTGCGCCAGGTCATAGCCGGCATCGACATCGAGAACGAAGAGCGCCGGCTTCTGATCGAGCACCAGTTGTTGGGCTTCGCCGAGCGATCCAGCGACAGCCAGCTTCGTTCCCGGCACCGCTTCGTCCAAAGCGGAAACGATCTCCGCGGCAATCTGGCCATCCGGTTCCAAAATGAGGACCTGCAGATTGCGCAAGGAGTTGGCAGGTGAGCTGGCTTCGTTCACAGTGGCTTGACAGAGAGCAAGTGACGAACCAACTCGGTCGCACTTCCTAAGTGTCTTGACTTAAGAAATGCCAAGGAACGTGAAAATGGAAAGATTTTTTTCCCCTTCGACGGGAATAAGCGAGCGGTTACCGGGCGCTCGGCCTCCATTGCAGCCACCGACTGTGGGGGAGAGTGGGAGCCGCCACTCGGCCTGGGCGGCTCCCGTGATCCCTAACGGGTATGCACACCAGTCGTTACGGCATGGCCGTTATCGGTCTTGACCGTAGTGGAACAGCTCGAAAAAGCCGCAAGCATGAGAATGGCGCCGAGTGTGGTAAGAAGAATGGTTCGCATAATGATAAGTGGTTTTTTCCATTATTCGTAACCCGCTGCGCGGATGAGTGTCTCGAATTGCGGCCTCACAAGTTTCGAAACTGCTCGGCCAGCTCGCGCCGGCTGATCTTGCCCCGCTCGTTGGTCGGGAGCCGGGCCAGCAGGAAAACCCTCTTTGGGACCTGCCAACCGCTCAGTCGCGCCCGGCAATAATCGAGCAGGCCTGCCTCGCTGGCTTCCTCGTCAGCCACGACGCAGGCAACCACTTCCTGATTCCGGAGGGCGGAATCTCGACCAAAAACGACGGCCTGCCGCACTTGATCATGACTCAACAGATGAGCCTCCACTTCGGCCGGATTCACTTTTTTGCCGGCCACATTGATCACATCCGAGAGCCGGCCCACCAACTGCACCCCTTGGGCACCTACTACCACCAGATCGTCAGGCAAAAAGAAGCCATCCCCGAGCTTGGCCGGATCCGGTTGCGGGAAATAGCCGTCGCCCACCGCCGCGCTGCGCACACGCACTTGGGTGCCGCCGCTTTTGGAATCGAGAGGCTCGAGATTAACCCCCTCCATTGCCGGCCCGACAAAGCCTTCGTGCCTGTCCGCTGCGGTCCGGTCATAACAAATGCCGCCGCATTCCGAGGCACCGTAAAAGGAGTGAATAGCTTGTCCAAATTTCTCCTGGAAATTTTGCGCCATCCGTCTCGTCAACGGCGCTCCCGCCGAAATGCAGAGACGCAACTTCGGCAGCTGCGGCGCCTGGGGCATCTCGCCAAATGCCTGGTAGAAAAGCGGCATTCCCGGAAAAATCGTCGCCTCGGTCCGAACCAAGCCATCCAGCACTGCGCGCGGCATACGATCATTGCTGATCGCCATCGGCACGCCCCGCACCAGCAAGGGTGTAATCAAATTGCTGAAGCCGTAGGAATGCGACAACGGAATCACGGCAAAATTCAGGTCCGCCATGGTGATTCCCATCGTGTCGCAAATCTGGACCGCGTCCGCCAGCAGCTGTCCGCTGCGAAAGCGGATCGCGCGCGGCGCTGCCGTCGTTCCCGAAGTCAGCTTCAGTAGAGCCGGCGGATCATCGCCCCAATCGATTGGGCCGCGGGCGTCGAGCCGCTCGAGGCCCGTTTCTATGTCAGCGATCAACCCGAAGGCGCGACAGGTTTGCAATGCGGAGGCGCGTTCCTGCGCGCTCATCGTCCTTTCCAGCGGCAGCACCACGATCCCGAGTCGCAAGCTGCCGAGGAGCAGGGCCGGCCAATCGGGGTGATTCCCAAGCTGGATGGCAAGAATCTCGCCCCGCTGCACTCCTTTCAAAACGCCACCTTCGTGGCTACGGCTGCGGGCCTCGATTTCCCCAAACCGAAAGAGCACCCTACGGTGGGAATCGAAAATCGCCGGTTCCTCCCGGCGCCGCCTCCAGGTCTGCTCCCAGGCGCCCAGCAAGGGATCAGCGGTTTTCAACACTTGCGACATGTGCCCTTCGCGGTTACTTTGCCGACTCTTTTTCCACTATGAAAACGGACATTCATCCTGACTACACCGAGACCGAGATTAGCTGCGCCTGCGGTGCGGTCTACCATACCCGCTCCACCCGTCAGGACATCAAGATCGGCATTTGCGCCGCCTGCCACCCTTTCTTCACCGGCGAACAGAAGTTTGTCGATACGGCTGGCCGGGTCGAGAAATTTGCCCGCCGCTATGGCAGCACCAAAGCCACCCGGGCCGGCGTCGCCAAAAAAGCCTAGCTGATTCCGCCTAACGAACGGTGATTGCGCCACAGTGCGCAGTCGCCGTTTTTGTTTATGGACTTCCAATCCCTCATCGAGCGCAAACGCGAACGCTTCCAGCAACTGGAAAGCGAGATTGGCGATCCGCATCTTTTCGACAACCGGAAACGGGCCAGTGAAACGATGCGCGAGCACGCCGCGGTCAAGACTCTGCTCGCGAAATGGGAGGAATTCCAAACCGCGCAAGAGCAGCTCGGCGACAACCGCGAGTTGGCCGGCTCCGAAGACGCGGAGCTTGCGCAAATGGCGCAGGAGGAAATCCCCGCGCTGGAAAAAAAGGTCTCCGCCCTGGAGTTCGAGGTGCAGGTCGCGCTCCTGCCGCCAGATGAAGCCGACGACCGGGACGCGATCGTGGAGATTCGCGCTGGGACCGGCGGCAGCGAAGCCGCCATCTTCGCGGCCGATCTTTACCGGATGTATAACCGCTATGCGGAAACGGCCGGGCTTAAGATCGAAGACCTGGAGTCGAGCCCTTCCGAGTTGGGCGGTTTGAAGGAAACCATCTTTAAAATCTCGGGCGAATCCGTCTTCCGGAAATTGCGCTATGAGAGTGGCGTGCACCGTGTCCAACGGGTCCCGGCAACTGAGGCGCAGGGTCGCATCCACACCTCCACCGCAACGGTCGCAGTGCTGCCCGAGGCCGAAGAAGTCGATTTCGAAATCAAACCCGAGGACCTCCGGATCGAAGTTTGTCGTGCCGGCGGACCTGGCGGGCAGGGCGTGAACACGACCGACTCGGCGGTTCAGGTCATGTATATTCCGACCGGCCGTATTGTGCGATGCCAGGACGGACGCAGCCAGCAGAAGAACAAGGAAAAAGCGCTCAACATCCTGCGCTCGCGCCTGCTCGAGGACAAAAAACGGGAGGAAGAAGCAAAGTATTCCGCAGCCCGCAAAAGCCAGATCGGCTCCGGTGGGCGCGAAGAAAAAATCCGGACTTACAATTTCGCCCAGAATCGGATCACCGATCACCGCATCGGTCTCACCCTCTACAATCTCGATCGAGTGCTGGAAGGCGATCTGGAGGAGATGATCGCCGCTCTCCAGCACGCCGACCTCGAGCAACGGCTCAGGGAATCGGCGCTCGCCTAACGGATGGGTTCGGCTCATCCTTTTCGCCCTGAGCCGCCGCTGGCATCTGCAGCGGGTTTGCTCAGCGCGCTTCTCCCGCTCGGGATGACACGCTAAAGGTCAGGGAATGACCGTTCTCGAAGTGCTGCAATCGACCACCGCCTATTTCCAAAAGCGGGCGATCGAGAGCCCGCGCTTGAATGCGGAACACCTCATAGCTTATTCGTTAGGCAAGAAACGCATTGAGCTCTACCTGGACTTCGAGCGAACGCTGGCCGAGACAGAGCTGGCGCCACTGCGCGAGCTGGTGAAGCGGCGCGGGCAGGGCGAACCGCTCCAGCACCTCCTGGGCACGGTCGAATTCGCTAACCACGTTTTCAAGAGCGACAGACGTGCTCTCATCCCTCGCCCCGAAACCGAGCAACTGGTCGAATATCTCTGCGAACTAACCTGGCCGGCGGCGCCGCGCATGCTCGACGTGGGGACCGGCAGCGGTGTGATCGCGCTCTCGCTCGCCGCCCGGTTTCCGCAGGCAGAACTGCACGCCGTCGATCTCTCGGAGCAAGCTCTCACCCTCGCGCGCGACAACTCGGCGCGACTTGGAATCGGAGAGCGGATTCGCTTTGCCCAAGGCCACCTGCTCGACGCGGTAGAGGGATCGTTTGACCTGATCGTGGCAAACCTCCCCTACATTCCTTCAAGCGAGGCCGGCCAGCTCGCGCCAGAACTGCGCCACGATCCCGCGGTCGCACTTTACGGAGGGATTGCGGGGGACGAATTGATTCGGGAACTGATCGTCGCCGCGCCTGCGCACCTGATCTGCGACGGGACTCTCGCCCTCGAAATCGGTCATGATCAATCCGAGGGGCTGAGTGTCTTCCTGGTCGAGCAAAATTACCACGACATCATGGTGAAAAAGGATTATGCAGGGTCCCCACGGTTCCTCTTCGCAAAGCATGGATAAGATTCTCGTTCACGGCGGTCATCGGCTTTCCGGTTCGATCAAGATCAGCGGCTCGAAAAATTCGGCCTTGCCGATCATCGCCGCCACTCTGCTGACCCGCGAACCCTGCGTGCTGCATCGAGTACCGGACCTGAGCGACACTAACTACATGCTTCAGATCCTGATGCATCTGGGCGCGGAAGTGGAACGCGCCAGCGGCACGGTCACAGTCAAGGCCGAGAAAGTGAACTCGGTCGCGCCCTACGAAGTGGTGCGCAAAATGAGGGCCTCGGTTTGCGTGCTCGGCCCATTGTTAGGCCGATGCAAGGAAGCGACCGTGTCTCTTCCCGGCGGTTGCGTGATCGGCGATCGCCCGATCGATCTACACCTCAAAGGTTTCGAAGCACTCGGGGCCGCAGTTCGGGTGGAAAACGGCAACGTCAAAGTCTTTGCTCCGAAACTGACCGGCGCAGTCATCAACCTGCGCGGCAAATTCGGCCCGACCGTTCTTGGCACGGACAATGTCATGATGGCCGCTGTCCTGGCTGACGGCGTGACCGTGATCGAAGGGGCCGCAGCCGAGCCGGAAGTTTGCGACCTGGCCGACTTCCTGAACAAGATGGGCGCCAGGATCGAAGGCGCGGGGACGCGCCGGATCATCGTCGAAGGCGTTACCGAGTTGCATGGCGCAGAGCACGACATCATTCCCGATCGGATCGAGACCGGCACCTTCCTCGTGGCCGGTGCGATCTGTGGAAAAGGCGTGACGCTGAACCGTGTCCAACCGGAGCACGTGACCTCGGTCACAACGGCGCTCTCCGAATCCGGTTTCAAAGTCGAGATCGGTAAGACTTCCATTTCTGTTTCACCCAACGGCCAGGTCACCAAACCGCTCGAGCTCGTGACTGAGCCATATCCAGGCTTCCCGACCGACATGCAGGCCCAGATGTGCGCGCTCCTCTCCACCACCGAGGGCATCAGCGTAATCACCGAAAATGTTTTCCCGCAGCGCTACATGCACATCGCCGAGTTAAAGCGGATGGGTGCGCAGGTGCAGATGGAAGGCGCGACCGCCGTCATTCAAGGTGTGGAGCAACTCTTCGGTGCGCCGGTCATGGCGAGCGATCTGCGCGCCTCCGCCGCCCTCGTTCTGGCCGGTCTGAAGGCGGATGGTATTACGGAAGTGCGGCGCGTTTATCACATCGATCGCGGTTACGAACACCTTGACGAAAAGCTGAGCGAACTTGGCGCGCACATCGAACGTGTGAAAGAATAGAGGCATGGAAACAATCCCACCTTCCACCTCGGTTACGTCTAGCACCCGCACCTGGTGCGTTCTTTGTCACGCCAGCGCGTTGCTCGGAATCTTTTTTCACTTTCTCGGCCATATCTTTGGGCCGCTTATCGTTTGGATCGTGAAGCGGCATGAAGCCGCTGAGATCGACGCGCACGGCAAGGAGTCGCTCAACTTTCAGATCTCGATGCTGATCTACGACGCGGTCGCGCTCATCCTCTGCTTCGTCCTCATCGGCATCCCAATCCTGATCCTGCTCTGGGTGCTGAACATCGTCTTCGTCGTCATCGCCTCGATCAAAGCGAGCGACGGCCAGCTGTATCGTTATCCCTTCACGATTCGGTTTATTAAATAGCGTAGAGCCAGGCTGGTCCCGCCGGCGGGTCGTGCTTTCCTAGCGACTCTCGATCAAACTGCGCAAGCTCGCCATATTCTCCACGTCTTCGCGCAGCTCCTTGCCCTTCGGGGTCTCCAATACCTTGGGGATCTTACGGAAACGTCGATCCCGCATGATGAAGCGGAACGCGTCCAATCCGATCTGTCCCTTCCCGATGTGCTCGTGCCGATCGACCCTGGAACCGCGCGCAGTTTTGGAATCATTCAGATGCAAGGCAGCGAGGTGCCGCCGGCCGACGATGCGGTCGAAAGCGCGAAAGGTATTACGCGTGGCGGCTGCACTCGTTAGGTCGTAGCCGGCCGCGAAGACGTGCGCGGTATCGAGGCAGACACAAAGCCGCTCCGGTTCGCGCACGTGGGCGATGAGATAAGCCAGGTGTTCGAACTTCTCTCCCAGACAAGTCCCCTGCCCCGCGGTCGTTTCGAGAGCGATGCGCGCTTTCACTTTGGGAAGGCGGGAGAGAATCTTATCGATCGCGGCGACCACTTTCTCCAGTCCCGCTTCCTCGCCCGCCCCCAAATGCGCGCCCGGATGCAGGACCAGAAAAGGCAGACCCAACTGATCGGCGCGAGTCAATTCCTCGGCTAAAGCGCGGATCGAGTTGGCGTGAAATTGCGGATTGGTCGCGGCCAGATTGATCAGGTAATTCGCGTGCGCAAAAACCGCACCGAGCTCGCCGCGCTGCGGATGATCGCGAAAGGCCGCGATCTCCTCGCGCAGAAAAGGCCGGGCGAACCACTGCATGTTGTTCTTCACGAAAATCTGCATCGCGCTACACTCGATCGAGCGCGCACGTTCAATCGCCCGATGCACCCCGCCGCTGATCGACATGTGCGCGCCGAGCAATGCGGAAGGCGGATTGCGGGTTGCGGATTGGCCTCGCGTCTTCCGCTCAGTTTTAGCTGCCGCCTTCTTCATTTCCGAATCCCGCATCAGTCAGAATCTTTTCGGACGCCAGACTGGCTTCGTTAGGCTGCCGCCGCCGTGATACTCAAAGAGCTGGTAGAGCGGGGTCAGGACCGCGCCCGGGCCGGTCGCGTCGATTCGGATGTCGAGATCGAGCTTGTTCTGGAGAAAATCGACATCGCCGTGCCCGACCATGGCGTAGAGCTTTCCCGAAACGCGCAGTCTATCGGTGTGAATGACTCCCTCCTTGATCGAAAAAGGCGCGCTCGCTTCGTGCGCCACACTGTAGCCGGCGCCGGTAAATATCTTGCTCAGGAGCTCGGAGAGCGGCCCGAAAACGGGAATGGCAAAAACATTGCCGTCGGTCACCTCGACCCGCCCTTGGCCTTTCAACAATCGCGCGTCGCTGCCCACCCCGGAAAAATCAAAATTACCGCCCAATTTCCCCTGCGAAGTTTTGTATTTGAAATACAGATCTGTCAGGCTCGGAAAATCGGCCTTCTCGACCACGATCTTGGCGATGTAGTGCCGATCGTTTTTGGCTAACGAAATATCGGCGCTGCCACTCAGGTTGCCGGTGAAAAGTCCGCCATTCAGCCCAAGAATCTGGAGTCGATCGTCGGTGAAAAGCAGTTGCCCGGCGATCCGGTCGAAGGGCAGCACCTTGTCGAGAAAGGTGTAATCCATCCCGCCCGGTGCCTCGACGTCGAGTGTCAGGTGCGTCTGCTTACCGGCCCCGAACTGGACCACGCCATTGGCAGTCACGTGCGGGGTGCGATGAAAACGATAGGGAGCGACATGTTCCCAGAAACGGGGCTCGATCCACAGGATGGCTTCGCTCGGTTTCAGGGTTGTTTCGACATTCGTCAGGCGAACTTCGTGCCGCAGCGCATCATAAGTAAACGACCCCGTCCCGCTCCCTTCGTCGCGGGTGACGCGGAAGTTGTCGATCGCGAGCACGCCATCGCCGAAATGCACGCTGGCATTGGCAGAGTTCATCCAAACGCCGCGAAAACGGGTCCGGCCGAATGCGACCGTGCCTTCCCCTTGCCAGCTCACTGGATCACGACTCACACCACGCAGGGACAGATGAATATTTGGCGACCGCGGCCAGCTCCACTCGCGCAGAAAAAGCCGCATTTTTTCAGGAAAGAGCGGTTCCAGCGCGGCCGGAACAAGCGAACTGTCGAGGTTGAGTCGAAAATCGTCCGGAGCCTCGAAAAGATCGGCGTTGAGTTGCCCAGTGCGATGCCGGAGCCGCAGGTCGCGCAACATGGTGCGCGCCCCGTCCCAGGCGAAGTCGCAGGTCGCGCCTTCGAAGTCGACGCCGTGATAGCCAAAACGCTCCAGAACGGCCTTGCCGATGACATCGAATTTCTTCTCGGCCGCGCCGATGGTGGCAGAACCAGAGGCCTCGATTTGCGGCGAGGACTGGAAGGAAACGTCCTCCAGGATCGCCCCAAAACCAAAGCTGCCTAACAATGGTTTCAGCGCCACGCTGCTCCGCGCCTGGAAGGTCGCCCCGCCATTGACTCGGCTCCAGGTCGCGGCCCCCGTAAATTGCCCGGCCGCGTCGTTCCATTCCAACTGAGGGATCGTCAGGCTGTGATCTTTCCACTCCGCGGCGAGATAGAAATTCCGCGCTTCATAAGCATCGCGCAGAACCTGGCCGGCACGCAGGGTAGCCTCGACGTGAGCGTTCTCCAGCTCGGAAAGGTCACCGGAAAACTCGACCTGCAATTCTGGCGCGGCACCCGGATAACGAAATTTTTGCAGCAAGGTAACGAGCGTCTGGAGAAGACGCAGCCGACGAGCCGCTTCCTCAGGCGTATCCCGTTTCGACGCCTGGTAATCCTCGCGCTTGATCAACTGCCCGCTGGCCGAGATGCGCACCCCGCAAAAGATGCCTTCGGCCTGGCTGACCTCGATTCGCTCCGGAGGAAAATAAACGTGGGCGCGAAATCTTTTCAGCTCGGCTTTGGATTCCTGCCCTTCCACCGGTGGGAGCGGGATCGTCAGATCGCCATTGCGAATATCGAGCGCATTGAGAAAGGGCTGGTGGTGGAAGAGCGCGGCGTAATTAATATCGAGCGAGATTTCGCTCACCACCGCCAGAGTCCGTTCCCGCTTCTTGTAATCGTAAATGCGGACGTCGCGCGCAATCAGGCCGCGAAAAGGATCGAGGGTCAAGCGCCGGACGGAGGCTTCGACGCCGCGCTTGTGCAGCTCTTCGACGACTTTGTTACGCCAGTTGCGACTGAAACCCTTCTTGGCCACATACCACCCACCCGCCACCAGGCCGCCGAGGATCAAGGCGATCGTTAGGCGGAGGAGGAGGCGGGCCAGCCGCAGGCGGGCGGGGTGGCGCACTCGCCCGCGATGCAGCCGCGGACGAGGCGGCGGCTCGGCGAGGGTCGAAGGCATGGCTGATTCCTACGGTTTGCCCGAGCGAATTCAAGCGAGAGCCGCGGGAAGGAGCGAGAGAAGAAGTCGCGTCGTGAATCGTTTGGCGGGGATCTTTCGCCAGACCATAGTAGCGATGTAACGCTTTCCAAACTCGGTTGACGATTCCCGTTTTTCCAATTCATGACGATCTCGGATTTGCCGGCGATCAACGCCACTTTCAACGCCATCAGCACCGTCTTCATCTCGTTAGGCTGGTGGCTCATCCGGCGCGGCTTTGGCGCCAGCATGTCGCCTGCATGATCACGGCGCTGGTTTCATCGGCGCTCTTTCTCACCGGCTATCTGGTTTACCACGCGCAGGCGGGCGAGAAGTCGAGCGGCTACAGCGGGTTAATTGCCTGGTTTTATTTTCCGATGCTCATCTCTCACGTGCTGCTGGCCTTTGTCACCCTGCCGCTGGTCATCGCTACCCTCATCCCAGTCTTTCGACGCCGCTGGGACAAGCATCGGCGGATCGCGAAATGGACCATGCCGATCTGGCTTTACGTTTCGATCACCGGGGTGCTGGTTTACATGCTCCTCTACCAGTGGTTTCCACCGGCCGGTGTTGCACTCGGGCGCTAGTTGATGTTTGATCAGGCACGCCCCGCGACTGCGGGCATTTTATGGTAACGATCGCGACCTATAACGAGCCGGCCAAAGCCAAACGATTAAAGGAAAAATTTCAAGAGGCCGGGGTCCACGCCGACGTGCATAACGAAGCCAACCTCCAGACCTACGCTTTCATGTCCAAACCGCAGGCCAACGCCAAGGTGATGGTGGAGGAAAGCGAGTTCGAGCGGGCGCAGGCGCTGATGGTGGATTGGGAAGCGGCTGATCCCGAGATCGGCGCGATCCGTTGCCCGCAATGCAATTCGACCCGGATCGAGTATCCGCAACTGACCCGCAAATTCCTGACTCCCGCGCTGGCTGGAATTCTGTTTGCGCTCAAGATTTTCCCAAAGGAGTTCTACTGCCAGGATTGCCATTTTACCTGGGCGAACGAGCCGGAACGTCCGCGCTATCGTTTCTGGAACCGGTTTTTTTCCGGGCCGGAGAGCGAAGGTTGAGGCGACGGTGCTGAGGCGGCCTGCCGGCGTGGCTGGTGTCGCCGGCGCGGTCGGATGATCAGCCCGGAATTTGCGCGATGAAATGGATTTTCGCTTTTCTCCTCGCCGCCATCATTTTTGGCGGGGCGGCGCTCTTTAGCTACAAGATCTTTATTCGGCCCGAGCTGGTCATGCGCGCCGAGAAGATGTCGGACGCGACCCCAGTGCCAACGCCGGATATCGGCCTGCCCGAATTCGAGGCGGCGGAGAAACTGAAGCAGGAAGGCAAGCTGACCGAAGCGCGGGCAGCCCTGACCTCGTTCATCCAGAAATATCCGAGCGGCCCGCACGTCGGCGAAGCGCAGGATCTGCTCGGGGAAGTGAACATTCGCATCCTCCTCTCCGATTATCCGGCGCCGGAAAAGGAGGAATACACGGTGAGAAGCGGCGATGTCCTGGCGCGAGTCGCGGGGAAATACAAGACCACGCCGGAATTGATCATGCGCACTAACAACCTGAGCGGCACCATGCTTCGGATCGGACAAAAATTGCGCATCTCGCGTCCGAATTTCTCCGTTCTCATCCAACGTAACGCCCAGCTGCTCTATCTGCTCGACGGCGACCATTTTTTTAAGCGTTATCACTTATTGGAGGAAAAATTGCCGTCAAATCCCCCCGTCAAAATCAGCACCCGCGTGGCCGAGATCATGGCTTGGAAAAACGGCAAGCGGATTGGCATCGGAAGCCCGCAATTCCTCAACAGCACCCGCTGGATCCGGCTCGCCACGCCGGGTTACGTCATTTATTCTCTGCCCGACGACTCGCACCAAATCCTCGATATCCCGCCGCCCGCCCAGGGTCTCGGGATGACAGCGAGCGATGTGGAAGAGTTGAGCAGCCTTGTAAACACGAGATCGGCTGTCACCATTACCCAATAGCGACCATGGATTCGCAACCGCTCGATTTTGAAAAGCCAATCCTGGAGTTGCAGCGCCGGCTGCAGGAACTCAAATCCCATTCGGACAAGCACGACATCGATTTCGACTCTGAGGTGGAATCGATGGAGCTCAAGATTCGTGAAACTCGGCGGCAGGTGTATGACAACTTGACCGCCTGGCAACGAGTGCAGATCGCCCGTCACGTGCAGCGGCCCTTTTCTCTCGATTACATCGGGCGCTGTTTTACCGAATGGGTGGAGTTGCACGGCGATCGCGTCTTTGGCGACGATAAGGCGATGCCCTGCGGCCTGGCCCGCCTCGGTCCGCAGCATTGTGTCGTCATCTCGCAGCAAAAAGGCCGCGACACGAAGGAGAACGTGAAGCGCAACTTCGGCTGCGCTTATCCGGAGGGTTACCGCAAGGCGCTGCGGGTGATGCGGCTCGGGGAAAAATTCAAGCTGCCAGTGATCGCGCTAATCGACACTCCGGGCGCCTACCCTGGCATCGGATCGGAGGAACGCCACATTGCGGAGGCGATCGCAGTGAACCTGCGCGAAATGATGACGCTGCGCGTGCCGATCATCGCCTGCGTCATCGGCGAAGGCGGCTCGGGCGGCGCGCTGGGCATCGGCGTCGCGGACAGCGTGCTTATTCTCGAGAATGCTTATTACTCAGTGATCAGCCCGGAGGCCTGTTCGGCAATCTTGTGGAAGGATCGTAAACATGCGCCCGAAGCGGCCGAAGCGCTCAAACTCACTTCGCACGACCTCATGCGACTCGGCGTAGTGGACGAGGTCGTTCCGGAGCCGGAAGGCGGTGCGCATCGCGATCACGACCAGGCCGCGGCGAATCTGGGGAAGGCCTTGCGCCGTAGTCTGAAGAGCGCGCTCGAAATGCCAATCGATGAGTTGCTCAAAAAACGTTACGCGAAATTCCGCAAGCTGGGCAATTTCGCCGAGCCCAAGGTCAAGAACGGCGCCTAACGAAGAGCAGCGGACAGCGCCGGCTCCGGCGATCGGTCGGATATACCGGGCAGCAACGGCGGATAGAGGAAGCGCAGAACCGGATCGACCCGCGCCGCCCAGGCGCCCTCGCTATGACTGGCTCCTTCCGCCTCGCTGTATTGCAGGTCGTCATCGAGCCGCCAACCGACCTCGACCAGGGCTTCGCGCAGCAGGCGCGCGCGTTCCCACCCGGGCTCTGCCGTGCCGGCGTCGAGCCAGATCTTGAGCGGCAGTTTTTCCGGCAATTCGTTCACCATTCGGCAGATAACGCATTCATCCCACCAGACCGATGGCGAGAGAACCGCGAGCCGGGTGAAGACCTGTGGAAACCAAAGCCCGAGCGCGAGCGTGGCCAGTCCGCCTAACGATGATCCACCCAGCCCGGTCGAGCCTGCATCTGGTTCGGTCCGGTAGGTGCGATCGATGAAGGGCTTCAGTTCCTCGGTCAAAAAGCGTCCGAATTTGCGCAGCCCACCGCGGCTGCGCCGTTTGCGTTTCGCGGTCGTATCGATCACGCCGCGGGTCGGGGCATACTCGTGAATTCGATTCTCACCGGTGTTGTCCGTCGCCACAATGATGAGCGGCTCAATCCACTTTTTCCCGATGAGACGTTGCGCGGTTTCGTCCACGCCCCATTCCACACCAGCATAGGAAGTGGCGGCGTCGAAAACATTTTGACCGTCGAGCAAATAAAGGACCGGATAACGCCGCCGCCGCGCCCGCCGGTAACCGGGAGGAAGATAGACGAGGACATCGCGCCGGTTGCGCAGAAGGCTGGATTCAAACTGCGGGTGAGACTGGATGTTGCCCGTCAGCGTGTGGTTTTCGTCCATTAAAAGGCGGTTTAATCGGCGAGAAGAATCGGCTCTGCAACTCGCGGAGGTCGCTTCGGAATTGATTCTTCAAGAAAGAACATAACGGCCGCTCTTTTTCGTCCCGATCCGGCTTATGAGCCCGGCCTTGATCAGCGGTCGGAGCAGGTCGAGCGCACCCTGCTTGGAAACGCCGATCCCATCCCAGATCTCGCGCGGGGTAAGCGCCTTTTTCTCCCGCAATAAATGCAGGAGTTGCTCCTGTTTGGGGCGCAAAACCAGCTTTTCCTTCCCGGCGCGGGCGCTCAATTTTTGCACGCGGCTCCAGACGCGCTCCAGGGTCGCGCGCAAACCTTCGGCATGGTATTCCAGCCAGCTCGTTAGGTCGCCCCTCTCCTCCTCCACCCGCACCAGCGCCGCGTAATAGCGGGGCCGATCCTCCCAGTAAAATTCGTCGATCGAGAAGATGTGATGCCCGTCGAAGCCACGCCGATACAATTCCCACAAGCTCAGCATGCGGCCAGTGCGGCCGTTGCCATCGGCAAAGGGATGGATGACTTCGAATTGATGATGCACAATCGCCGAGCTGAGGATCGGCGAGAGACGCGCCGCCTCTTTGTTCCACCAGCCCAGGAGGGCAGTCATCATCGGCTGCACCTGCTCCGGCGGCGGCGGCAGGTAACGGCCCACCCGCACCCGAATCGTGCGGTATTTACCGGCCTCGCCCTGGTCCATCACCTCGCCCGCCATGATGCGGTGGAGCCTGAAAACTTCCCGATGCGCCACCGCACGCAGGCCGGCGTTCTTCTCCACAAAGCGCAGGCCGGCGAAATAATTCGCCACCTCGCGCCGGGCGCGCTGGGCGGTCGCGGGAATTTCGCGGCCTTCTTCGATCGCGCGAACCTGCTCGAGGGTGAGCGGATTGCCTTCAATCGCGGTCGAGGAATGGGCATTACGGATGCGCGTGTCCTTCTGCAAGGCTGGAATCCACGGCACCTGGACCGCAGCCGCCAGAATGCGCTCCCGTAGCGCTGCCACCTGCTCGACTTCGGAGAGAAGCGCCGGCGTGATGGTGTAGAGGGGCGTAAAGCTCACGCGGATAAGTCAAGCATAAGTCAAGTTATTGGTCAAGCCAGTGCGGCGACTCCAAGCCTGTGGGTCCAGCGTAAGTCAATTTATTGGTCTCCAATGTGGATGGCCTGTCCGCGAAGGCCGGCACAGGTCGCGATTGCCAGTTGCAATCGCCGATGGCAGACTGTCGGCCCTTTCTCTCATCTTATGAAAAAAATCGGAATCCTCTTCGGGCAGGAACACAGCTTTCCGCCGGCCTTTGTCGAACGCGTCAATCAGAAAACGGGCGGCCACGAAATCATGGCCGAGCCGGTCCGCATCGACAAAGTGATCCAGGGCGAGTCCTGCGGTTACGACGTGGTGATCGATCGCATTTCGCAGGATGTCCCTTTCTACAGGGGCTGGCTCAAGAACGAGGCTCTCACCGGGTGTGCGGTGGTGAATAACCCATTTTGGTGGAGCGCGGACGAGAAATTTTTCAACAACGCGCTCGCCACCAAGATCGGCGTGGCCGTGCCTAAAACAGTTCTCCTTCCTTCGCATTCATTGCCACCCGACACTAACGACGGCTCCTTCCGCAACCTCGCCTACCCGCTCGATTGGAACGCCATTTTCGCCTACATCGGCTGGCCGGCCTACTTCAAGCCCTTCGCCGGCGGCGGTTGGAAAAACGTCTACAAGCTCAATAACCCCGACGAATTTTTCCGGGCCTACAGCGAGACCGGGCAGCTCGTCATGATGCTGCAGGAGGAAGTGCAATTTCAGATGTACTTCCGCTGCTATTCGATCGATCAGCGCAATGTAAAGATCATGAATTACGAGCCGCGCCATCCTTATCATTTGCGCTATCAAACCGATTGGCAGGCGCCGCGCGACATCCTCGAGAAGGTCGAGGAGGGCGTGCTGGCACTGAATCAGTACCTCGGTTACGACCTCAACACGGTCGAGTTCGCAATTCGCGACGGCGTTCCTCTGGCGATCGATTTTTGCAACCCCGCGCCTGACGCCGAGATCGCATCGGTCGGCCAGGCCAACTTCGATTGGGTAGTCGAGGCCGTTTCGGAAATGGCTATTCGCAAAGCGAAAGAGCATGTCCCGGGGCGCGACAACCTGAGTTGGGGCAAATACCTGCAAGCCGCCGTCAACCGGCGCTCGCTCGGCGAGATGGTCTGACAAATTGCGGGCGGTCCGCCTTTCGGCTTAACTTGCCCGCAGCATGAGCATCGAAGTCAAGATCCCGGCAGTTGGCGAATCCATCTCCAGCGGCGTCGTTTCCGTCTGGCACAAGAAATCGGGCGATTACGTCGAGGCGGGCGAGGTCCTGCTCACTCTCGAAACTGACAAAGTCTCGACCGAGATCACGGCCGAAAAAGCCGGCCTGCTCGAGACGAAGGTGGAGGAAGGCCAGGAGGTGAAGATCGGCGAAGTGGTCGCGTTGATCGACGAGCAAGCCAGCGCTCCCGCCCAGACAAAAAAGACGGCGCCAGCCAAAGCACCAGCGACCGCCGCCAAACCAGCCGAGAAACTCTCGGCCAATGCCGACGTTCTTTCCCCTGCGGTCAAGCGGATGACGACGGAAGAGAAGCTCGATCCAACCAAAATCAGCGCCACCGGCAAAGGCGGTCGCCTAACGAAGGGCGATGTCATTACCCATCTTCAAGCCGAGCCGGAAGCAGCCGCCACCGACGATCAGGAAAAGCCGCGCAATTCGAAGACAACCTTGACTCCGGAGCCCGCGACGTCCGGCGAAGAACGTTTCACCCGCAAAAAGATGTCGCCTCTCCGGCGCAAGATCGCGGCCCAGCTCGTCATGGCGCAGCAGACCGCCGCCATCCTCACCACCTTCAATGAGTGCGACATGAGCGAAGTGATGGCGTTTCGCAAAAAGGCGCAGGAAAAATTCCAGGCCGATCACGGGATCAAACTGGGCTTCATGTCGTTCTTCATTAAGGCCACCGTCGAAGCACTCAAAGCTGTGCCCTCGATCAACAGCCGGATTGAGGGCGATGATTTTATCCTGAACCATTTCTACGATATCGGGGTCGCGGTCGGGACGGAACGGGGACTCGTCGTCCCGGTAGTGCGCGACGCGGAAAAGAAGAGTTTCGCCGATCTCGAACGCGATATTGCCGAGTACGCCGCCAAAGCGCGCGACGGCAAAATCAAGATCGAGGATCTGCAGGGCGGCAGCTTCACCATTTCAAACGGCGGCGTTTACGGATCGCTCATGGGCACGCCCATCCTCAATCCACCGCAGAGCGGGATTCTCGGCATGCACACGATCCAGCAACGGCCGGTCGTGCTCGATGGTAAAGTGGTCGTTAGGCCAATGATGTATCTGGCCTTGAGCTACGACCATCGCGCGGTCGACGGCAAGGAGGCGGTCACCTTCCTGATCAAAGTGAAGGAAGCGATCGAAAACCCGACCGCGCTCCTGCTCGATCTGTAAGGCAAATGCGCGAGCGAGGTCGTAGCCGCTAAATGGCAAAGCACATGGATAAATTCGACGTCATCATCATCGGCTCGGGCCCGGGCGGCTACGTCGCTGCCATTCGCGCCGCGCAGCTCGGACTCAAAACCGCCATCGTCGAAAAGGACCCCGAACTCGGCGGCACCTGCCTGAATGTCGGCTGCATCCCGAGCAAGGCTCTCCTCGCCTCCAGCGATCATTTTGTTTTCGCGAAAAAGGATGCCGCCAAACACGGCATCGTCCTCGACAAGGTCAGCCTCGATCTCGCCACCATGCTCGGGCGCAAAGACAAGGTGGTGAAAACGCTGACCGGTGGCGTACGCGCCCTCATGAAGGGCAATAAAGTCACCACCTTCGCCGGCCTCGGCACGATCACCGAACCGGGCCAGGTGCGGGTCCAGCCTAACGAAGGAGACGCGACCGAGATCGCAGCCGATCACATCGTTATCGCGACCGGGAGTGTGCCGATTAATCTCCCCAGCATGCCCTTCGACGGCCAGACCGTCGTCAGCAGCACCGAAGCGCTTTGTTTCGATAAGCCGCCCGAGAAATTTCTCGTCATTGGCGCCGGCGCCATCGGGCTGGAGCTGGGTTCGGTCTGGGCCCGACTCGGCTCCGAGGTCACCATCGTCGAATTCCTGCCACGAATCGCGGTCGGTTTCGACCTCGAAATGTCGAACCTGCTCCAGCGCGCGCTCACCTCGCAGGGAATCAAATTCCATCTCGAAACCAAAGTCGGCTCGGTCAAAGTGGCCAACGGCCGCGCGGTCGCGACCGCTAGCAAAGGCACCGAAGAGCTTCATTTCGAAGCCGACAAAGTCCTTGTCTCGGTTGGGCGCCGCGCTTTTGCGGAAGGCGTGGGCGCCGACAAAATCGGGGTTGAGCTCGACGAACGCGGCCGGGTCAAAGTAGACGAGACCTTCCGCACCAACGTCAAAGGCATCTACGCGATCGGCGACGTCATCGCCGGGCCGATGCTGGCACACAAAGCCGAAGAGGAAGGCATCGCCTGCGTCGAATTGATCGCGGGCAAAGCCGGCCACGTAAATTACGACGTTATTCCCGGGATCATTTACACCAATCCCGAACTGGCCGGCGTCGGCTTCACGGAAGACTTCGCAAAAGAAAAAGGTCTCAAGGTGCGAGTCGGGAAATTTCCCTTCCGCGCCAACGGCCGGGCGCTGGCCAACGACGACGTCGAAGGATGGGTGAAATTCATCGCCGACGCCAAAACCGATCGCATCCTGGGCGCCTCGATTCTCTCCCATGCTGCTTCCGAATTGATCGCGGAAATCGTGGCGGTAATGGAATTTGGCGGAAGCAGCGAAGACCTCGGCCGCACTGTCCATGCCCATCCGACCTTGAGCGAAGCGGTCAAGGAAGCCGCCCTCGCGGTGGAGAAGCATGCCATTCACATTGGCAACCGCTGACGAACCCTGAGCATGCCCGACGACGCGAAGAAGCTTTCCGGTGCGGAGGAATACGTTTCCGCGGAGATCGAACTGAGCGAGCCGCTCGATCCGGAGCAGGAAAAGAATTTACGCGACGCTCTGGCGAAACTCGATGCACGCGCCTTCGACTCGTGCGACCTCGGCGCGAGCAAGATTTCGCTCTCCTACGATCCGACCCTCACCACCAGGGAAGCGTTGCTGCAACTGATCAAGCAAGCCGGCGGCAAATGTGAGCACATCGAAAGCGAAAGTTCGCCCCTGCTTTAGATTCACCGACCGCCGCAAACTGCGCTACGACAGCGCACGGGAAATGAGAATTCAGGAAGCGAGGCCGAGAGCCGCCCGGCTGTCGCGCGCAAAGTGAAATCCGCCTAACGAAGCCTCCGCGGGATACTCTTTCGTTAGGCCGAGAAACTGAAACCTTGTCCCGAGCAACTCCGGGTGCAAGAGGGTTTGCAGGGCGCGGGTTTTCTCCGCGCTGGCCGAAGCGATTTCCGGGTGGGTCGAGAGCAGACCGGTGAGGAAGTGGTGCTGGTCGGCGAACCCGCCCAGGCTCAGACCGGATCGCTCCGCCTGCTCGACCAGACTGGTCCATTCGACGTGCCCGCTGATGTCGCGAGCCCCAACTTCTTCCAAGGGCGAAGACTCGACCCGATGTCGCGCGTAGACCTGCAAGGTTCCGGTGTTTCGACCCGGCGCGTAAAATTCGTCCCGCGCGAACCCGAAATCGGCGACCAGCACCACCCCGCATATTAATTTACTTGCCAGCGCTTCGATCCATTCAAGCGCCGCCAGATTGATCTCCGTTTCGTACTCACCCTCGGGCGCTGGCGGCAGTTTCCCCAGACGGCCCCGCAGTCGCGGCTCGGCAATTGGCCGCTCGGTAAAGGTAAAGCCGCAGGAAGTTCGGTCCACCATTCGCTCCTGCCATTCGCGCCGCCCGGGAGGGCCCGCCGCGACGATGACATGTGCCGGCATTGCGTCGATCAGCTCATTGGAGAAGTGGACGCCGGTGAACGGCTCCATATCTCCGACCGACGCAGCCCATTCCAATCTCTCCGCGAACGACCGCAGCACGCCCTGCTGGCGTTGTTGCAGGAGCGGGAAGGGTTCGACGATACGGTAACGCACGGTGGCGAAAAGTTCCGGCCATTGCGCGCGCAGAAACTCGAGCACGTCGGTCGCGAATTCCCCGTGATGAGCCCCTTGTTCGACGATCACAAAGTTATCAGGCCGACCCAGGGTTTCCCAGATTTCGGCAAATTGTCCGGCCAGCATTTGCCCGAAAAGCGGACCCACGCTCACGCTCGTAAAAAAATCTCCGCGCCGGCCAATTGCGCATCGATCGGCCGCATAGAAACCGTGCTCGGATTGGTAGAGCGCCTGCTCCATAAACCAGGAAAACGGGGTTGGCCCGCGCCGGCGAATACCATCGCGGATGATTTGAATGAGCTCCTCGTATTCCATCAGCCTGCCCCCACGCCTCGACCTACTCCCTGGGGACTTTCGCGGCAGCGGAGGCGCGCCAGCAGGTACCAATACTATCCCTTTTGGATTTTGCAGCGTTTTGCCGCTAGGTTGCGCGCGATTTCGATTCTTTGGGCCTCCGCCCGCTCGACGCATGCCTGTTGATTATTTCACGCCGACGGAGTTCTCGCACTATGAACGCGCTTGGTATACGCGCCCGTGGATCTATCTCCCACTCGGCTTTGTCCTTCTCCTCCTCGTCGTTGGCCTGCTCATTTTTATCCCGACTGCGGTCAGCCTGCGGCAACAGGCCCAACGCCTGGATCTTTCCCATCTTGAGCAGATGGAATCGGCCAGCGTGATCGTGGATCGCAACAACAAGATCTTTGGCCAGATCTACGTCGAGAATCGCGAAACCGTCCCCTACGACCAACTCCCGGCGAACCTGATCAACGCCATCATCGCGATTGAGGATAATAAATTTTACCAGCACCACGGTTACGATCTGCTCGGGATCATCCGGGCCGCGCTCAAGAACGCCGTCGCCGGCCATGTGCGCCAGGGGGCCAGCACCATCACACAGCAACTGGCGCGCAATAGTTTCGAGCTCAAGGGTAAAACTTTCCGCCGCAAGCTCCTCGAGATGTTTGTCGCCCGGCGGATCGAGGACAATTTCTCCAAGCAAAAGATCATGGAGCTTTATCTGAACCGAATTTACTTCGGCGGTGGACTCTACGGCGCGGAAGCGGCCGCGCGCGGCTACTTCGACAAGCCGGCCCGCGAGATGACCCTGGCGGAATGCGCCACCCTCGCCGGTCTGGTCAAAAGCCCGAACAAACTCTCGCCCTGGACGGACCGCGAAGCTTCGCGCGAGGCACGCGGTTTCGTGCTCAATCGCATGGAGGAGCTTGGCTTCATTAAGGCCGATCAGCTCCAGAGCGCCCAGGCAGAAACATTGACCGTCGGTAACCGGCAAAATGCGCGCGGTCAGAATTACGCGATCGACTATATCCGCCAGCAGGTGATTGCCGCGGTCGGTTGGGATCGGGCGATGAGCGACGGCTTCCGGATTCACACCACGATCGACGCCAACCTGCAGAACACGGCTGAAAAATCACTCCGCGCCCAACTTGATGCCGCCGAGCAAACACCCGGCTACAAGCATCAGACTTACGCGCAGTATGTCGGGACGTTGAAAGAAGCGCGCGCCAACAAGTCGGCCGCGCCGAAGCCGCCGGAATATCTGCAAGGCGCAGTCATCGCGCTCGACAACCAAACCGGCGGTATTCTCGCTCTCGTCGGCGGACGCGATTTCGAGCATAACGAATACAACCGCGCCCTGCAGGCACGCCGTCCGCCGGGCACAGCGATGCTGCCTTTCGTCTACGCGGCGGCCTTTTCAAAGGGTCTTTTTCCAGGATCGCTGGTTGAGGATTCGGCCCTCGACAATCGCACCGTGATGATCGGCGGCACGACCGGTATTCTGGGCGAGTGGGGACCGGAAAACGCCGATAATCGTTATGAAGGCGCGATCACCGCACGCGAAGCGTTGGCCAAATCCAAAAACGGCGCGGCCGTCCGAATTGGAACCACGGCCGGGCTCGAGACGGTCTCGAACCTGGCCCACGACGCTGGGGTGGAGAGCAAACTGCGGCCCTATCCCGCCACCTTCCTGGGCAGCAGCGAGATCACTCTGGCCGAGCTGGCCCTGGCCTACACGATTTTCCCTAACGACGGTTGGCGGCCGCCCGCCCCGCACATTCTCGATCGGATCGAGGATAAGAATGGCCACGTGGTCTGGCAGACTGAGAAGAGCAAGAACCATCAACTTGTGCTCAAACCGGAGGTGGCCTACGAAGTGACTTCCTGCCTGACGGATGCCTTGACCGAAGGAACGGGCCAGCTGGCCTACCAAAAATACGGGCTGAAAAAGTTCCCGGCCGCCGGCAAGACCGGCACCGCCTACGATTTTACGGACGCTCTTTTCGTCGGCTACGATTCCGCCATGACCTGCGCCGTCTGGGCGGGCTTCGATAAACCGCAGAAAATTTATCGGGGCGCGTTCGGCAACGTCATCGCGCTGCCGGCCTGGGTCGAAGTGATGAACGCCTCGATTTCGACCCATCCACCGGAAACTTTCGCCGTTCCTCCCGGGGTGCGCAAAGTGGAGATCTGTTCCAAATCCGGCCTGCTCGCCACGGACAAATGTTACGACACTGTGCGTAGCGCAAGCGGAGACATGGTGCGGAGGCGCACCAGCTATGTCGAGCTGGCCAGCGACGCGCAGATGCCGACGGACGCCTGCGACGTGCACGGGGATTCGGTCCGCACCCAGCTGGTCAAAAAGTTTGAGGAGAGTCAATGGCCGCGGGCCGCGCTCGCGATCGACACGGAAGGCGTCGCCCCGGTCGTGATGAACGGCCCCACCCTTCTGGCGGAAGACGATCCCTACAATGCTGTCGGTTCGACCTTCAAATCAAACACGGTCGCGCAACAGGGGGCCGAGCCTGGTCTCGATCCTGACAAACCGATCATGCGCGCTATCCCCGTCGCGCCGGCGCCGGAAGGCCAGATCGAAGTGCGCCGGGCGGAGCCGGTGCGGCCGATCGAAGAAACCAACGACGCGACCCTCCTGCAAAACGAACCGCCGTCGCCGCTCGATTTCGGGGACGACAATTAATCGCGGGTCGTGGCTGAATTTCGCCTCACGGTTCTGAATCCCGGCGGCCGCGATCCGGCGCAGGATTTCGCCCGGGGGATCCCCTCGCCTAACGACAGCGTGCACGCCCCGGTCAACTTTCATGGCTACGCCGCCTGCACCCACGGCGTTTTTCATCGCGAGGTGCAGCGCGCCACGGCCGAAGGTCTGCCCGTACTTCTGCTCTTGCGCGGTGATTTTAAGGCGACGCAAAAAGCGCTGACCGAGTTGCAGAGCGCCGGTCTGAAGGTCGTGCTTTCATTCAAGGAAACCGGCCTGCACCAGATTGGAAAACAGCTCCGGGATCCGAAACGGGCAACCCGCTTCCGCGAGATCGTCGCACGGGCCGACGGTTGTCTGGCGGCGACACCGGAAGCGGTTCGATTTTACGGCGTGGGCCAATTCATTCCCACCCCCTACCCAATCGCGGAAGCGCGCTGGGACTTTTCGCGCTCGTTAGGCGAGCGGAGCGGTATTTTTGTCGGGACGCGGGAATGGGAGGTGCCAACCCGCCATCATCTGGCCGCGCTCGTTCTCGCCCTAGAGAACGGCCAGCCGGTCACAGTCTTCGACGACGATCCAAAACGCGCTCGTAAAGTTCTGGCCGGCCTCGGCCTGCCACTGGGACGCCTGCGGATTATCGAGGGTCGGTTGCCCTACCGCGATTACCTGGCCGAGATGGCGCGGCACAAAATCGTCCTGCAAACCGACCAAAGCGCGGTGCCCGGACAGGTGGCGGGCGATGCCCTTCTCTGCCGCCTGCCCTGCGTGGGCGGCAACGGCGCGATCGATCGCATAGGCTTCCCACGCACCTGCGGCCATGGCCGCTCGTTAGGCGAACTGGCCGAACTGACCAGGCAGCTCCTGGATGACCCGGCCTTTTATGCCGAGGTCACGCACGAATCCCAACAGCAGGCCCAGGAACGCCTCGCCTTTGCCGTCATCGCGGACCAATTGGCCGAATTTTTCGGGCACCTATAGCGACTGACCGGTTGCCTCGGCATAGATCTCCTCCAGCACACGAGCCTGCGCGACCTGCTCAAAATTTGCCGCCACCGAACGGGAACCTTCTTCCGCCAGTCTTTGCAGTTCCACCGGTCGATCCGTCCAATCGAGCAAGGCGGCAGCCAAGGCGGCATGATCGCGCTCCTCGACCAGGACGCCGCTCACTCCGTCTTCGATCGCCTCTGGAATTCCACCGTGACGGGTTGCGAAAACCGGCAATCCGCTGGCCATCGCCTCCAGCATGGCGTTGGGAACGCCTTCCTGATTTCCGTCCGCGCCCAGCTCGCTCGGATGCAGGAATATATGGGACTGATAGAAGTGTTCACGCAGTTGCGCCTGGGCCAGAAATCCCACAAATCGCACCCGTTCTGCGATCCCGAGTTCGCGCGCCAGCGTCTGCAACTCCTCCTGCAACGGCCCCTCGCCCGCGATCGTCAAAGTGGCGCCGGAGTTTTTCGAATGGAAGGCCGCGAAAGCGCGCAGGCTGGTTTTTAACCCCTTCTTTTCGATCAGACGGCCAGCCTGAAAAAAACTCCAGACGCCATCGTTAGGCCAGATGCGCGCTCGAAAGAGGATCTCAGCGAGCGGAATGCCGGTGCGCTGCAGCCGAATCTTTTTCTGGTCGCAGCCCAGCGCGACGAGCGCCTCGGCGAGGGATTGGGACCGGACCAGGACGAGACGGGCCGCGGCCAACGTCTCGCGGGTAGCGGCTCGATAATGCGGTTTATCCAGCTCGACCATGACATCCGCGCCGTGGAAGGAAACCACCGTTGGCTGCCGCCAATGCAGAATGAGCGGCAAAAGGTGGACCGCGATGTGCCCGAAATAAATGTGCAGAAGTCTCGCCTCCTCCTGCTCGAGAAGGCGTTTGATTTGCAGAACCTCGCGATGTGAAATCTGCCAGGGGGCCTCGCGCATGGTGCGAAACCAGAAGCGGCGCAGAAAATGGGTCCAGGGTTTGCCGACCAGATGCACGGGTGCAAACGGGAAGCGCTTGGCCCCTTCGCGTTTCTGCGCGATGACCACCGGTCGAAAGCGCTCCAACGCAGTGATCTGCCGGTAGATATGCAGCATCTCCGGCTTGAGAAAGGTCGCGCAATAGCAGGCGACGACAGGCAGAGAGCGCTCGGGCACGCCTAACGTTCAATGCAGAAGCGCAGCGTTCAACTCCGAGTAGCAAACGCGAGCGATCGCCCGGCGACGATCCGCGTTCGAGCGAACTAAAAGCTCAACGACCAGAACACGATGCCCTTCGGCTTCCCCGGATCTTTCGGATCGTGCGAGACGCGACTGTTCCCGTCTCCGTATGAGGCGGGCGCCGCTGGATTGATTAATTGAATCGGCTGACCGGTGCGGATCGCGACCTGCACTGCGCCCTCCGTCGGGACGATCGGCGCGGCGGCCGGCGGCTGCGGTTTGGGCAATGTCGTCGTGACTTCGCCCGTTGCCGTGGTGGTGGTCGTCGTGGTGGTCAACTCACCCTGTCCCTGTCCAAACGCCACGCTGGTGGTGGCTGCCAGTAGAATGCTGAGGAATGTTTTCTTCATAATGTTCTCCTGAAGCTCGGGCGGGCGCGCAATGGCTTGCCCACGCTCCTCCCTCACCCCACAATTATAGATCGATGGATTACATTGAAAAGGCCGCACGTGTGCTTGAATTAGAAATTTCCGAGCTGCAGCGGCTCCGCCAAAGACTCGGAGAAAGCTTCGCCCAAGCCGTAGAGTTGATCAAAACGACGGTCGAAGGCCGGGGGAAGGTGATCGTTCTTGGGGTCGGAAAATCCGGGCACATCGGCGAAAAAATCGCCGCCACCCTGACGAGCACTGGCTCGCCAGCCGTCGTCCTGAATTCGCTGAACGCCCTCCACGGCGACCTCGGTGTGGTTGCCGATGGCGACGTCGTCCTCGCCCTCAGCTATAGCGGCGAAACGGAGGAACTGCTCCGCATTTTGCCGGCCATTGCCCGCTTTCAGGTCGGCGTGGTCGCCATCTGCGGCGCGCCCGAATCGACCCTCGCGCAAAACTGCGATGTCTTTCTCGATGTCAATGTCGAACAGGAAGCCTGTCCGCTAAATCTCGCGCCGACCTCGAGCACCACCGTTATGCTGGCGCTCGGTGACGCGCTCGCCATGGTCCTGCTCGAGGCGCGCGGATTTCAAAAGGAAGATTTCGCCAAATTTCATCCGGCCGGAATGGTCGGGCGCAGCCTGCTCGTAAAAGTGCATCAGATCATGCGGCCGCGCGCAGCCCTCGCGCTCGTTCGGCCGGAGGCCAATATTCGCGCTGTGCTCGAGACGATGACATCGCTGCGCGCGGGCGCCGCCGTCGTCGCCGGCGCGGATGAGCAACTCCTCGGCATTTTCACCCACGGGGATTTCGTGCGGCATTTCCAAACCGATCCCCGGATCGGAGAAAGGCTGGTCTCGGATTTAATGACCCTCAACCCGGTGGTGGTGCACCAGGACAAACTGGCGGTCGAAGTGCTCAACCTGCTCGAGCGCCATCGGATCGATGATCTGGTGGTGGTGGACGATCGCGGTGTGCCCGTCGGGATTGTCGATTCGCAGGATCTGACCAAGCTCAAGTTGCTGTGAAAGAAATCTGGACCGGCTTCCGCCCGTTCGGTTAGCGGTCTTGCAATTCGGGCGGGAGGTTGCTTTGCGAGGGCCGCCCTGCTAAAGCTCTCAACTCTCAGCTTTCAACTCTTAACAACACCTCTATGGCCGCAGCCAACGATCTCCGCAAAGGACAAGCAATTAAATACAACGGGAACACCGCCATCGTCCTCGATGTCCAGCACCGGACACCCGGTAACCTGCGCGCCTTCGTTCAGGCGATCATCCGTTACATCAACACCGGCAAAAGCGCCGACGTCCGTTTCGGTTCGACCGACAAGGTGGAGTTGGTCGATATCTCCCGCACCACCCTTGAGTTCAGCTACAAGGACAACACCGGCTTCCATTTCATGGACCCGCAGACCTACGAGACGATCACCCTGCAGGACAGCCTTCTGACCGATGCGAAGGATTATCTGGTCGAGAATTTACCCGTCGAGGTGCTCTTCACCGAGGGTCGACCGGTCCAGGTGGAATTGCCTTCCTCTGTCCAGCTGAAGGTGATCGAGGCTCCCGAAGGACTGCGCGGCGACACCGCCAGCAACGTGACCAAGCCCGCCCTCCTCGAAACCGGTAAAACGGTCAACGTCCCTCTTTTCATCAACGAAGGAGAGACGGTGAAAATCGATACCCGGACCGGCTCCTACATGGGGCGCGCCTAACGAATGGCGGCGCGCCGCGTGAACCGGCAGCCGGCTGGCCGCATGCCGAAAAGGCGCGTCAAGGTTCCGCCTTTTGTCGTCCCGGCCCGTCGGGGGAAACCGATCAATGGACCGCTCATGGTCCCGACCAAGTGGGTCAAGTTCATCGTCGCGCTCTTCCTCCTCCCGATTTGCGCCGTTCTGAGCCAGACGTTTTTTACTTCCTTCGCCCGCGCGGCGGTCGCGGAACGGCTTTGGGCTGGCGAGGAGTTCTGGTTCTTCTCGTTAGGAGCGCTGCTCTGGTTGATCGCTTTCTTCGGATTGCCGCGGCCGATTCTGCTCTACGTCTTCGGGCACGAGCTCACCCACGTGCTCTGGGTCTGGATGATGGGCGGCCGGGTCAGCCGCTTCAAAGTCGGCCGCGAGGGCGGGCACATCCTGACCGATAAGAATAATTTTCTCATCGCGCTCGCGCCTTATTTTTTCCCGCTCTACAGCATCTTCGTCCTCGCGCTGTACGGCGTGCTCAGCCTCTTCTTTAACCTGCAGCCCTTTGGCCGCCTGCTCTATGCCCTGGTCGGCGTGACCTGGGCGTTTCACCTCACTTTTACCTGTTGGATGATTCCGAAGAATCAGAGCGACCTGAGTGATAACGGGACCATTTTCTCCCTCGTCGTGATCTATCTGATCAACCTGATCCTGCTCGGCGCGATGCTGATCATCGCGTCCCCTCGGATCACCTTCGAGAGTTTCGGCAATGACATCCTGCGCAACGTCGGGAACTTTTCTCACGCTGTCGTTGAGCTTTGCGAACGCTTCAATCGCGGCGCGTAATTGTTTCGCGGCGCCCTTCCCGGGACCTGCGGAAGCAGTCTCTCCGGAGGGACGAGCTTCCGCTTGTCTTCTTCTCCAGCCCGCACCGTTCTTCTCAACTAACCAGCACCGCAAACGGAAGCCGCGCCAGCGCCGCGCTCAGTCGCAGGTTCCGGTCTTTCGGCGCGAGATTCTCGCCGGTGAACAAGTCAATTCCGCCCGACCAACCCTCCGGCAACTCTACCGCGGTGTCGCGCCACAGGTCCCCGATGGGAGGAAAACCCACCCGCGAACTCAGGCGCGGGGAGAGGACCACCATCCGCCTCCCGCCCTGCTCGCGGGCGAAGGCAATGCAACAGTCCGCCCATTCCCCAGTCAGGTTGAGCGAGAAATAACTGCCGCCTTCGAAAAGCTCTGAATTTTCTCGCCGGAAAGTGAGCAACCGTTGGGTGAGAAAAAGTTTTATTCGGCCATCACGCCAGTTGCCTAACAACTCCTCCGGCGTCACTCCGGCAAGCGTCGCCAGCATTTCCTGGCGCCGCGCGTAATCCACCGGCCGCCGATTATCGGGATCGACCAGGCTCAAATCCCAAATCTCGTTACCTTGGTAAATGTCGGGCACTCCAGGGGAGGTTAATTTGAGCAGCGTTTGCGAGAGCGAATTGACCATGCCCGCTCGCGCCACCTCATCGGCCAGCGGAATGAAGCTCTCGAGAAACCGGTTGCGCGGCGAGAGATCCAGGATTTTCGCGATGAAATCCGCTACCGCCGCATCCCAGGATTCGTTAGGTTGAACCCAGCTCGAATTCAGCTTGGCCTCCTTCAAGGCCTTGGCCATGTAAGCTTGGACGCGCCCGACGTACTCTGCATGGGCCGCGGCATCCAGCTCGCGAAATGGCTGCAGCGGCCAAGAACCAAGGAGCGTCTGGTAAAGCAGATATTCCTCGTTGCCATCGGGCGCCTCGCTCTCCTCGATCTGGCCTTTGCAGCGACGATTCAGGCTGCGCCATTTGCCTAACGAACGCCGCCACAACTCCGGGATTTCCGAGAGGACCGCCATCCGTGCCCGCACATCTTCGCTCCGTTTCGTGTCGTGCGTCGAAGTCGAAAGCATCGTCGCCGGCCAATGCTTCTGGCGCTCGCGGTTGCGCTGATGAAATCGCTCCACGCTCAGACCGAATCGTTGCGGTTCACCGCCAACTTCGTTCAGCGCCGCCAGTCGGTTATAAATATAGAAGGCGGTGTCCTCCAGCCCTTTGGCCATGATCGGGCCGGTGATTTGCTGAAATTTTAGGACGAACTGGACGTGCTCTTCGCGCCCTTCCTCGTCGAGATTTTCCGGAAAACGGAAGAGCAGGATGTCGCGCAGGAAATTAAAGACCGATTCCTCCAAGGCCGGGTTGCGGCGTTTGGCGGCGGCGACGGCACGCTCGATCACCGCCCGGTCCGCCTCGCTCACTGGCCGCCCCGGCGCGAGATAAGTCCGGTAAACCGGGAAACAGGCGATCGTCTCGCGCACCGCCAGGGTGAGCGCGTCCAAAGTGTAGTCGCGATACCAGCGATTTTTTTCCGAGAGCCGGTCGAACATCGCGCCGAGCACGTTGACATCGTTGGCCAGGGAGAGCCGCATCACGAGGCGCTTCTTGCGCGTAAACGAGGTGGCCGAAATGGAGGCTGTGTCCGATGAATTTATGAAATGTGCTCGTCATGGCGCGCTCCGCGGCGGCGTCAACCAGCACGCCGATCGCGTCGTTCATGAAGTCGTAACCGGTCGTCCCGTGCACCGGCCAGTCGCGGCGCAATTCTTCCTCGCCGCTCAGGATCTTCTCGACCACCAGGTAAATGGCCCGCTGGTCCGTCCGGGAATGTTTCCCCTCGGGCTTCGGCCACGCGTCGCTGCAGCTTCTCAAAATATTCGTTAGGCAAATAGAGTCCGTCCGGATGATCGATTCGCAACCCCGTCACCGCGCCCGCGCCCACCAGCTCCAGGAGGAGACGATGCGCTTCATCGAAAACCTCCGGCAATTCCATCCGAATGGCGGCCAGATCGTTGATGTCGAAAAACCGCCGGTAATTGATTTCCTCCGCCGCCACGCGCCAAAAGGCGAGGCGATAGGCCTGATCGGTCAGGAGGGCGTCGAGCGCATCGAAACTGCGCGGATCGCCCGGTCGACCGTTGATTACGTGAAGAGCGCCTTCGATCGCCGCCTGCACCTCCGGCGCTTCCTCGCAACGCCGTTCCAGGCGCCGTTTGATGATTTCCTTCTCGCGCGCCCGTTCCGCGATTCGCTCCGGATCGGTCTCGGTCCGGCGGGGCAGGTATTCCAGCGCCGTCAGAATGCTCTGCAGCTCGGCGTAAAAATCCTCTTCCTTGCGATCGCGTAATTGCTCGAGCGCAATCTCGAGAACATGCCGATAAGTGCCGGGGGCGATCGGGAATTCATGTTCAAAGTAGCGCAGGAAAAAACGTCCGCCGTCGAACTGCACGCGAAGCTCGCCGCGCTCGAGAACGCGTCCGTATTGATCGCCCAGAATGGGAATCAAGACCTTGTCGCGCAGGTCGGACTTGAGCGGTTGCCAATCGATATCGAAATAGGGCGCGTAGGCTGAGCTCGGCCCGTTCTCGAGCACGTCGGCCCACCAGGCATTTTGCGGTTCGCCGATCCCCATGTGATTGGGAACGAAATCGAGCACCTGACCCATGCCGCGAGACTGCAACTCCCCGACCCAGGCATCATATTCCGCTCGCGACCCAACCACTTCATTGAGCTGGTTGTGATTCGTAATGTCGTAGCCATGCAGACTCTCGGCGCGCGCCTGGAAATACGGGGACGCATAACAATCGCTGATCCCGAGCTCATGCAGGTAAGGCACAAGCGCGCGAGCCTGCACGAAAGTGAAATGCCGGTTGAACTGGAGACGATAGGTGGAGCTGGGAATACGAGGACGCGGGTTGCTCACAGGAGGGGGAACTTAGACAACTTTTACGGGTATGAACAGGATTGGGGACGTCATGCACTGGCGGACGATGATTTAGGTAATTGCCGCAGAGCTCTCCGCCGCGCCTCGCAGAGCGAAGCGTCTACATCTTCTCCGGGACTTGAATTCCGAGCAAATTCAAACCTTGCCGCAGGACGCGCGCGGTCAGCTCCGAAAGAGCGAGTCGGCTGGCGCGGACCGGCAGATCGGCTTTCAAAACGGGGCACGCTTCGTAGAAAGAGTGGAAGGAATTGGCCAGCTCGAAGAGATAATTCGCGAGCAGGTTCGGCCGGAAATCGTTTAAGACCTGCGGGACGGTCTCGGCAAACTGCGCCAGGCGCTTGGCCAAATTGAGCTCGGCCGGCTCGGTCAGGACCACCTCGTTAGGCGCGACAAATTCTGCGCCCGCTTTGCGGAAGATCGAGCGAATCCGGACGTAGGCGTTTTGCAGATAGGGCGCCGTGTTCCCTTGAAAGGAAAGCATCCGGTCCCACGAGAAGATGTAATCGGTCATCCGATACTGCGAGAGATCGGCGTATTTCACGGCTGCGATCCCAATGATCTTCGCGATCTCCTTTTTTTCAGCCTCCGGCAGCTCCGGATTTTTCTCCTCCACGATTTTTTGCGCGCGGGCGATCGCTTCGTCGAGCACATCGCGCAGCGGGACGTTTTCGCCCGAGCGCGTTTTCATCAATTTGCGGTCCTCACCCAGAATGCTGCCGTGGGTGATGTGCCGAAGATCGGTCGTGAAACCTTCGCGTCGCGCGATTTCGAAAATCTGTTTGAAGTGCAGCAGCTGCGGCGCGCCGGTCTCGATCCAGACCGTGTCGGCCCCGAGGTCGCGCACCCGGTAATCGATCGTCGCGACGTCGGTCGTAGCGTAATTGAAGCCGCCGTCGCTTTTCCGAATGATACAGGGCCGTTCCGCCAGCTCCGGGATGTCGCGGAAAAAAACGCAGACCGCGCCCTCGCTCACTTCCGCCAGACCGGACTGCAGAAGGCGATCCACCACCGCCGGGAGCCGATCGTTGTAGAAACTTTCGCCACGCTGGATGTCGTAGTGGATGCCGAGGATTTCATAGGCGGCCTCGAACTCCTTCATCGAGAGGGCGACGCATTCGTTCCAGATGCGGACATTTTCCTCGTCACCCGCCTGCAGCCTAACGAGTTCGCCGCGGCAGGCATCGCGCACCGCTTCGTCGTTCTTGCCCAAGTCGTTGGCCGTTTTGTAAATCCGGACCAGCTCCGCGATCGGGTCGCGCTCGAGGGCCTCGCGATCGAGCAAATTTTTCCAGCCGTAGACCACCATCCCGAACTGCGTCCCCCAATCGCCGATGTGGTTGTCGCGAATCACGTCGTGTCCGAGGAAGGTGGCGATCCGGGCCAACGCATCACCCAGCACGAGACTGCGGATATGGCCGACATGCATCGGCTTGGCCACGTTCGGCGAACCGAAGTCGATCACGATGCGGTGCCGTTTCTCGGCCAGTGGAACGCCTAACCGATCGTCCTGCAGGAGCAGCGCCGCGTGGGCTGAGATTGCCTCTGGTTTAAGCGTGAAATTGATGAAGCCCGGACCGGCGATCGTCGGCGTCTCCGCCAAATCTCCGGGGGTGAGGTGATCGATGATTTTCTGCGCCAGTTGTCGCGGATTTTCACCGCATTGCTTGGCCAGGATGAGGGCGGCGTTGGTTTGGTAATCGCCAAAACGCGCGTCGGTCGTCGGCGTCACTTCTCCCGCGGGGGGTAAATCGGCCGCGGCGAGGGCGCGCGTGAGCTCAATTGTTAAGAAGCGACTGGAATGTTTCCATGGCGAGGATCGAAGGTTAGGCAACGAACGTCCACCTGTCATCCCGATCCGCTACCGGACGGAGAGGGACCTCCCAATTGCAAAACACGTTGGTACGTCTAAGAAAGGGAAGATTGCAATAGAGAGGTCCCTCTCCGCGCTGCGCCGGATCGGGATGACAAGAGAGGGAGAGAAGCGCGGCTGGTGGCCGCCTACTTCGTCGCGCGCTCCTCGAAGACTGCCAAAATCTCTTCTTTCGTCCCGGCGGCAGCGAGAGCTTCCCGGACGGAGCGATCGTTCAAGAACTTCGCGATTGAGGCAAGGGTGCGGAGGTGGGTTTGAAATTGATTTTTTGGCACGACGAAGAGGACGACAAATTTGACCGGCGCATTATCGAGCGCGTCGAACTCGATCCCTTCCTTGGAACGCCCGAAGGCCGCCACCACTTCGGTGACCGCTTCGGAAGAGGCGTGCGGAATGGCGATGCCGAAACCGATCCCGGTACTCATTGTCTCCTCGCGCTGCTTGAGTGCAGCCAGGATGCCTTCACGACTGGTGGGCTCGATCTTCTTTCGCTCCACCAGCAAATCGATCAGCTCGACGATCGCCGGCCAGCGCTCGGTCGCCTGCATCTCGGAAATGATTTGCTCGGAAGATAAAAGGCTGGCCAAAGACATGCGGGTTTCTCCGAGTGGAGCGAAAGCTTAGCGTCGGAGGTTGGGTTGACAAGGCGAATGGTGGCAGCGCGAAATTCCTTTCGGCCGCGGTGCCCGAAGAGACGGCGGCAAACGCACGTCGGTGCCAGCCTTGGAGATGGTCCGCATGGACGACGCATACTCAACCCCGAGCAAAGTCACTCGCCTGCGCATTTTAGCTTCCCCTTGCTTTACCGAGAGGAACCAGTCTAATCTCATCTCGGTTACCGATATGTCATGAGCAAACCGCCTGATCTATTGCAGGGGACGCTGGATTTTCTGGTCTTGAAAATCGTTGCGGTTGAGCCGTTGCACGGTTTTGCCATCAGCCGAAGGCTCCGGCACGCTTCCAGCGGGGCCTTGCAGGTGAGCGACGGCTCGCTTTATCCGGCCCTGCATAAGCTTGAGCAAAAGGGTCTGGTCCACGCCGAATGGAAGCCAACGGATAACAACCGGCGGGCGAAATTTTATGCTCTTACTTCGCTCGGTCGAAAACACTTGAGCAAGGAGGCGGGGGAATGGGACCGCCTCTCGGCCGGCATCGCGGCCGTGATGAATTTGAAAGAGGCCTGAGCATGAACCTGGCGCGCTGGTCCTACGTTATTCCGCTGCGACTGCGTTCACTCTTTCGCCGGCAGCGAGTGGAAACGGAATTGGACGAGGAATTGCGCGATCATCTCGAACGACGCACCGAAGAGGGCATTGCGAGTGGTCTCAGCCCGTCGCAGGCGCGCCGCCTCGCGCTGTTAGAACTGGGAGGCGTCGAGCAGCGCAAAGAGGACTGTCGCGACGCGCGCGGCCTTCGCTGGCTCGAGGAATTCCTGCAGGATCTTCGCTATGGCTTTCGCCTCTTGCGCAAGAATCCGGGCTTCAGCGCGATCGTCATCCTGGCCCTGGCTCTTGGGCTGGGTGCAAACACGGCTCTTTTTTCACTCTTCAACGGCGTCCTGCTGCGCACACTCCCCGTTAGGCAGGCAGAGCAATTGGTTGTGCTCAGCGTGAGCAATGAGCGCTCGGCTTCGATCACCTCGTTCTCCTACCCGATGTATCGCCAGTTGCGCGATCAAAACACCGTCTTCAGCGGCCTGCTGGCGCAGGCTGGCGCGGAAATGAATGCCACCTATGCGGGCGAAAGCGAGAAGGCGCGGGGCGAATTGGTCAGTGGAAATTATTTTGAAACTTTGGGCGTACAGCCCTGGCTGGGCCGGCTTTTCTCGTCGGCCGACGATCGAACGCCCGGCGCCCACGCCGTCGCGGTGCTGAGCTACGATTACTGGCAGCACCGCTTCGGAGGCGACGCCGGCGTGGTGGGTGCAAAAGTCATATTAAACGATCGGCCGATGACGGTGATCGGTGTCACTCCGCCCAACTTTTACGGAACCGACCTCTCCACAGCGGTCGACATTCGCGTGCCGATGATGATGACTACGATCTTCCGGCCATTCCCGGCCAATCGCTTGCAAAATCCCGGTCACCAATGGCTCGAAATACTGGCCCGACGCAAAGCCGCCGTCTCCACTCCGCAGGCGGAAGCCGGCCTGGACGTTCTCTACCGGCAGCTGCACCAAAATGAACTCGAACAATTGCCGCCCGCAGCCCAACGGACCGCCCTGACGAGCCACATCAAGCTGCTTCCTGGTAGTCAGGGCCTGCGCCAGATGCAGGAGCAATTTGAACGCGCGATCCTAGTGCTCTTCGGCATCACCATAGTCATCTTGCTCATCACCTGCGCCAACCTCGCGAACCTCTTTCTGGCGCGCAACGCCGCCCGCAGCCATGAGATCGCCATGCGCGTCGCGCTCGGCGCCACCCGACGGCGCCTGATCCGGCAGTGGCTAACCGAGAGTCTTCTTTTCGCATTGTTAGGCGGCGGCCTTGGCGTGGTCGTGGCGATCTGGACGCAGAGTGCGCTCCTCCGTTTTTTGCCGGCCAGTGGGCGAATGAATCTCGGGCCGGCCGCGCTCGATCCGACAGTTTTCGGATTTGCTTTAGCGGCCGCGCTAGTCACCGCGATCCTGTTCGGCCTTCTCCCGGCGCTGCAGATTTCGCGCGGCGCGACCACGACGCAAGGCGACGTGCGGGTGGCGGGGAGCGACATGGCGCCGCGGCGTTTCCGTGGCGCACTTGTCTCATTTCAAATCGCGCTCTCACTCCCGCTTCTGGTCGGCGCGGGGCTTTTCCTGCACAGCTTGCGCAACTTGAAAGCGATCGCGCCGGGGTTTGACGAAAGCCAGGTCGTGCTCGCTTCGCTTAATCCTTCCCTCAATGGCTATCCGCCAGAAAGAATCCGCGCTCTCTACGACGAGTTTTTGACCCGGGTGCGCGGGCTTCCCGGCGTGCGCTCGGCCGCGCTCGCCGTCGGCGTGGTGCTCTCCGGCGGATGGGATGCGCTCAACGTCCAGGTGGAAGGGTATCAAGCGCGGGAGGACGAAGACATGAACCCCTACGCCAACACTATTTCGCCGGATTATTTTCCGACGATGCGAATGCCAATTGTCGCGGGACGCGACTTTACCGAGCACGACAACCTGCAAAGCAACAACGTCGGCATCATCAACCAAACGATGGCGCGCTACTTCTTCGGGGAGCGGAATCCGATTGGCAAAAAGTTCGGGACGGAATCAAGCGCGCCCCCCGATATCGAAATCATCGGCGTCGTCCAAGACGCGAAATACGTCAGCTTGAAGGAAAAACCGCAGCGCCATTTCTACCTCCCGGTCGCCCAGCAACCGCGCCTTTTTGACCTGACGCTGCATGTCCGCACGACGAGCGATGCGCGTCTATTCGTTAGTCTGCTACGCCAGACGCTGCAGCAGATCGATCCCAACGTGCCGCTTTACGACGTCAAAACCATGGCTGGACAACTCGACGAGTCGCTGGCGCGTGATCGTTTAATCACCTGGCTCTCGACCGCGTTTGGAGTCCTCGCTGCGCTTCTGGCTGCGCTTGGGTTGTACGGTGTGATCGCCTTTTCCGTGGCGCAGCGCACGCGGGAAATCGGCATCCGGATGGCACTCGGCGCGCAACGCTTCGATGTTCTCCGCCTGGTCCTGCAACAGGTCGTGCTCCTCGTTCTGCTCGGCCTGGCGCTGGGAACGACGATCTCGTTAGGGGGAGTGCGCCTGTTGGGCAATTTGCTCTATGGAATCGAGGCAACCGATCCGCTCGCTTTCGTCGGCGCAACTCTCCTCCTGATTGGAGCGGCCGCACTGGCCGCTCTCTATCCGGCGCGCCGGGCTGCCTCGGTCAATCCGACCCTGGCTTTGCGCTACGAGTGACCATTTCGTCGCGCACCTGGTAGGTGAGCTGGCGCGAAAGAAGCCAGCGGACGCCAAACATATCGACGGTGGCGCGAACCGCGCGGTTGCCGAGGCCGTATTTGCTCTGGCCGAATTGACGCGGGCGGTGGTTGACCGGGACCTCGACCAGTCGGTAACCGGCGCCTTTGACGAGCGCGGGGATGAAGCGATGCATGCCTTTGAAGGGGACCAGCGTGCGCACACATTCGCGTCGCATCGCCTTGAGGGTGCAGCCAGTGTCGCGTACACCGTCCTTGGTGAAACGGCTGCGGACGAAATTGGCGATCCGGCTGGTCAGGCGCTTGACCAGCGTGTCCTTGCGCCGGGCCCGGTAACCGCAGACCAAATCGGCCCCGCGCTTTATCTCAGCGAGGAGAAGCGGGATATCGGCCGGGTCGTTTTGCAAGTCGCCATCGATCAGGACGACGGTGGCGCCGTGAGCGGCATTGGCGCCGGCGTACATGGCCGCGCTTTGGCCGGCGTTTTTCTCAAAATGCAGGATGCGAACTTCCGGGGTTCTCGTTAGGCAGGCCAGCGTCCGATCGGTCGAGCCATCGTCGACGAAGATCAATTCATGCGGGATGCCCGCGAGGGCGGCGCTCAGCTCAGCCTGCAAAATGGGAACATTTTCCTCTTCATTGAAGAGCGGCACGATGACCGAAACGGCCGGGCTGGCAGACGCGTCGCTCATAAGGGCATCGTCCGGTAATCGTAACAGGCAAAGACCTGGACCTCGCGCAAGAGCCGCGCGCCAGCGTGCACTTCGATGGTCGCGATCTGCTTCGTCCGCCCAAAGGCATTGCGAATATTGCGCGGCGGTCGTTCTTTTTTTCCAATTTGGAAATAGAGCGCGGTGCGACCGGCGAAGAGGTTGACCCCTTCTTCCTCGGTATAGATTTCATTCGGATCGCGCTGCACCGTGGCCGAGAGGGGCACGAATTCATCGTAACGCGGCCAGAAGGAAAACTGGTTAACCATGTCCTGCGATTCGGGGATGTAAACGGGCGGGTGGCCGGGGCCTTCGACCCGTTTGTCGATCAGATAAAACGCCAGTTCCGCGGCGCGGTCGCGTTCGTCGGCAATCAGAAAGACCGGCTCGCCAGCCTCTTTTTCAAAATCGGCGCGAACTTTATTGGCCGCCCGTCCGAGGGCGGCCCAGCCGCGGAGACGGTCGGAAGGATCATGCCCGCGGCGATCGAATCCAACCGGGTTGACCATCAGGCCGAGCAAAAGCGCACACATGAACAAGGCGAGAATAATGGCGGCGTTTGTCCAGTTATAGGCTGACGTGCGCGAGGCGGCGCGCTCTCGCCAGTAAGAAATGGCGAGGACCGCCAGGCTCAGGAAAGCGAGACCATCCCAATTAGGCGCGGCCGCTTTATTGAAGGACAGAATCGTGTAGAGCAGGAAAACCGGCAGGCCAAACCAAAGAAGGAAGAGCACCTTGAAATTCTGCCGGGCGCGTCGCCAACTCGCGAGCGTGGCCCAGGCCAGCCCGAGGAAAAGGAGCGGCGAATAAGTGGCGAAATGCGTCCCCAAAAAAGCGAGAAACTCAAAGGGATGAAACCCGGGAGCCTCGTCGAGGCTGCCGCGCGATTTGAGATGCGCAAGCGTGATCCAGGCGTGGTCGGAGTTCCAGATGACCGGTGGAACGGTGCAAACCGCGAAGACGAGCAGAAGGAGGTAGAGATTGGGACGGCGAAATTCGCGGCGCAGTCGGCGGGTGAGAATGAGCACGAGCAGGATCGAGATCAACTCGAGGGCGTTGGTAAATTTGCAAAGGAAACCCAGGCCGACGAGCAGCCCGGTCAGAGGCCACCACCAGGAAAAGTTCGGGGTCTGCTCGAGCGCAAGCCAGAAGGCGTAGAACGCCGCCACCCAAAAGAAGACCGAGAGCGGATCGATCGTGAGAACGAGGCTGCCGAGATTGAAAATCGGGGTGACGTTGAGGACCAGCACGGTCCAGAAGGCGGCCAGCGAACTGAACAAGCGCTGGGCAAAATAATAGAGGAGGAGGCTGGTGCCCGCCGCCAGGAGCGGACTCCAAAAGCGGACCCCGAATTCGTTATCGCCGAAGATCGCGATGCTCGAACGAATGACGAAGGCTACCCCGGGACCCTTGCTGAAATAGGAAAGCGCAGGCCGTTGCGCCCACATCCAATAATAAGCCTCGTCGGGCGAAAGCTGGGTCGCGCTCAAGAGCGCGAGACGAATCGCGGTCAGGACGAGAATGAAAATCCAGACAGCGCGGGTCGTGGTCATGAAATAGCGTCACCCACCAGGCGCGGATGCCTAACGAAAAAGTACGGCGCCCATTTCGCCATCCCCCAGCGATAAGAAATCTCCAGAAAGGCCAGGATGAATGCCGTCGTGCCGGCAGCGAGAAAGAAGGTGGCCGCCACGTCGCTCGGCCAATGAGCCCCCAGATAAACCCGCGACCAGGCGATGGCCGCCGCGAAGAAGAAATAAAGCCAGCCCCAGCGTCGAAAGAAAAAAGCGAGAACGACGGCGACGGTCACATTATTGGTCACGTGCCCGGAGGGAAAGGAAGGCCCGGAACGACCGCGATCCCTGGAGCCGGAATAGCGAATGGTGGTCGGCTTGAAGAGAGTCAGGAATTCCGGGCGCGCCTTGGCCAGTTGCACCATGCGGACGCGTTCCACCTGTTTAGGTCGGCGCCGATCGACCAGCTTCTTTAGTTCCGAGGTGAGAGTGGCATTGAGGAAAAGGGCGAAGCCGACGCAAATAACCAACGCCCGTCCCTTGAATCGCCCAAAGATCAGCGCATACAGCACGAGCAGGACGATGAACGGCTTCCAGATGTCGACGTTGCTGATCGCCGCCATGAACAAGTCGAGGGCGGGATGCGTCCATTGCTCGTTAATAAGATGAAACAGGGTTTGATCCATGAGACCGCCGCGCGGCGGGCGGTCCGGCACGATAAGAAGCGCACCGGTACGAAACAAGTGTTTAACCGCCTGCGCTTCCTCCTTCTCCTGATCTTTTCCCTAACGATTGCGCGAGGCGAGACCCCTTCGGCCCAGGAAATTCTCCAGCAGGTGCGCCTCCAGCAGTCGCAGCAACAAGTCGATCTTCAGGGCCAGCTGCGAACTGACGGCGCGATCATGCCGTTCCGCCTCACCCAAACTGGGCCGGTCATCCGCTACACCTTCGCGAACCCGCCCGAAGTGGTGCAGTTGCGCCTCGACAGCGAGGGAACCCGTCTCGAGTTGGTCAAGGAATACAGCACTAAGAAATTCGCCAACTCCCGCCTCGACGAGAAGGTCGGCGGGAGCGCCGTCACCTACGGCGACCTGGCTTTGAAATTCCTCTATTGGCCAAACGCACAGGTGATTGGCGCCGACACCTTGCGCACGCGCAACTCCTGGAAACTGCGCCTGATCGCTCCATCACCAGAAGCCTCCTACGCAACCGTTGTCCTTTGGGTCGACAAAGAAAGCGGCGCCCTCCTGCGCATGGAAGGTTATGACTCCAAAGGGCAGTTGCTGAAGCGCTTCGAAGTGGTTTCGGCCCAGAAAATCGAGGGCCGCTGGTTCCTGAAACAGATGCGGATCGAAGAAATGCAACCGGGTGCCAATAAAGTGCTGACCCGCAGCTACCTCGAAATAAAGAAATAGCGCTTCTCCCGGGCAGCCAGAATTCCAGTCGGTCACAGTGGTTGAGCAAAACCGAAAAGAACGTATTAATTCCCGATGTTGTCTGTCCGTTTAGCTCTTCTTTCTGTTCTCACTCTTCCTCTGCTCAGTTCGCTGCGAGCCGCGCCCGTCGTCTCCGCGCAGATCGCCGATTTGACTGTTTACGATGCGACGCCGGCGAACGAAATCGATCTCACGACCAAGTTCAACGACCCCAGCCTGCCGGCGAAAACCGTGCGCCTAGCGACGGTCTTGGGCGTCATCGACGTCCTGCTCTACGACCAAAAGACGCCGATCACGGTCGATAATTTCCTGCGCTACATCGATGCCGGCGCTTATTATCCGAACGATATCGTGACCGAAGAACCGGCGCCGCTTTTTTTCCATCGCTCGGTCCCGGACTTCGTGATCCAGAGTGGTGGTTATGCGGCCACCCAGGACCCATTGGATCCGCCGGTTATTTTCCCGACCACCGTGGTAGGGTTCGATCCGATTCCGAACGAACCTCGACCCGACCTGCACAATGTGCGCGGGACGATCGCGATGGCCAAACTGCCCGACGATCCAGACAGCGCGACGAGCCAATGGTTCATCAACCTGGTCGACAACAGCGGTCCGCCGAGCAACCTCGACACGACCAACGGCGGCTTTACCGTCTTCGGCCAAATCTCGGCTGCCGGCATGACGACTGCCGATGCGATCGCCGATCTGCCGACGTTTGATGCCAGCTCGGTTTATGGCACGGCCTTTACCCAGCTCCCGCTGCGCAATTACAACACAAGCAATCTGCCGAAGGTCGAGAATTTCGCGACCATCACTTCCATGATCCGGCCAATGACTTTCGCGGCGACCAGCAACCATCCTAACATCGCGACCGCCAGCGTCCTTTCGAATGACTTGTTTGTGCAGGGAAAAGATGTCGGCACTGCGACCATCACGGTCACGGCGACGGACGCCAACGGCGCCACTGCTACGCAAGCTTTCGATGTCACGGTCGAGACGACGCCGGTGCACGCAGCCAATATTTCGACGCGCCTCGAGGTTGGCGCGGCCGCTACCGATGCCTTAATCGGTGGATTTATTGTCCTCGGGGACACGCCGAAAAGAGTCATGATTCGGGCAATCGGTCCTTCCCTCGCCCCGAACCTGAGCGGAGCCTTGAGCGACCCGACCCTGGATCTCCTCGACGCCAGCGGCACGGTGCTCAACTCGAACGACGATTGGGGGGATGCTCCTAACAAACGCGACATCACGAACAGCGGTTTCGCCCCCGGCAATCCCGCCGAATCCGCCATCCTGACGACATTACCAGTGACGAGCAGCGGCTCTGGGTACACCGCGGTGGTGCACAGCGCGACGGGCACGAGCGGGATCGGTCTGGTCGAGCTTTACGATCTCGATAGCGGGCCCGGCGCGAGTGTTCTCAATATCTCCACCCGTGGCGACATCCAGACGGGCGACAAGGTGATGATCGGCGGCTTCATCATTTCCGGTGAGGGAACGCAGCGCGTCCTGGTGCGCGCGATCGGTCCCTCGTTGGGGGGCGCCGTTGATGATCCGTTGGCTGATCCAACCCTCACCCTGGTCGACAGCCAAGGCACGCAGATCGACTTCAACGATGACTGGCAGGATAATCCGGTCGCCGACGATATCGAAGCGACCACCATCCCGCCGACCGATCCCCATGAATCGGCCGTTTTGCAGACGCTCGCGCCTGGCGGTTATACCGCAATTGTCAAAGGCGCAGGTGACACAACCGGCACCGGATTGGTCGAGGTCTACGCGCTGATTAATTAGGGTAGACTTCGGTTCGCAAGCCAGAAATTGGACGAGCGAAAGCTCGTCCTCCGGAGGGTCATGCTTCCGCATGACCCGATTTCACTCCAACTTACTCGTTAGGCACGCCAGCCTGCACGATTTGGGCAAAACTGCGTGGATCGAGGCTAGCGCCGCCAACCAGCGCGCCATCGATATCGGGCTGAGAGAGCAGCTGCCGTGCGTTGTCCGGCTTTACGCTACCGCCGTACTGAATGCGGATCTTTTCCGCGGTCGCTTCATCCGACATCTCGCGCAGCGTCTGACGGATAAAAGCGTGCGCTTCCTGCGCCTGCTCGGCCGTCGCCGTTTTGCCGGTGCCGATCGCCCAGACCGGCTCGTAGGCGAGCACTGTTTCGACTAACTCCTTTGGCTCCACCTTGGCGAGGCTGCCGCGCAGTTGTGCGGAGAGCACTTTCTCGACCTCGCCTTTTTCGCGCTGGGCAAGAGTTTCACCGACACAGAGGATCGGCCGCAACATTTCCTCGTGGGCGGCGCGCACTTTGCGATTCACGATCTCATCGGTCTCACCAAACATCGCCCGGCGCTCGCTATGACCGAGCACCACGTAGCGAACAAAAAGCTCGCGCAGCATGGCCGGGCTGATCTCGCCCGTGAAGGCGCCACTCCGTTCCCAATGCATGTTCTGCGCGCCGACCTTGATGTCCTGCGTCTGGGCAAGCAATTCGGTCACCTTCGGAATCGCCGTGAAGGGCGGCACGATCACCATCTCGACCTCGTCGAGGTCACCGATCTCGCGCAAAAAGGTGGTGATGAAAGCTTCCGACTCGCTCTGAGTCATATGCATCTTCCAGTTCGCGGCGATGATTTTTTTACGCATGAAATTTTTCGGGAGGGAGCGGTGTTTCTCTAGTTTTTCTCGGTCAACGCTGCGACCCCGGGCAACTCTTTGCCTTCGATCAATTCCAACGAAGCGCCCCCGCCGGTTGAGATAAAGGTCATCTTGTCGGCCAGACCGGACTTATTAACCGCCGTGACCGAATCGCCCCCACCAATGATGGTGGTGGCGTCCGCTTCCGCCATCGCTTCAGCAATCGCCTCTGTTCCGGCGGAAAATTCGCTGATTTCGAAAATTCCCGGCGGTCCGTTCCAAAGGATGGTTTTGGCCCGTGCGATTTCAGCTTTAAAAAGCGTGATCGTCTCCGGGCCGATATCGACCGCATTCCAACCATTGGGAATATCGTAATCGTGCGAGATACGGCCGCTGTGGCGGGTCGCCGCGCCGGGCTTGATCTCTTCCGCATCTAGCAAGTCGACCGGAAGCAGCATGCGAACGTTTTTCTCCTTGGCCAGCGCGATCAGTTCTCGTGCGAGATCGAGCTTATCCTTCTCGACCCGGCTGCTTCCCATGGGCATGCCTTCCGCATTCGAGGAAGGTGTTCGCCATCGCGCCGCCGATCAGGATGGTGTCGGCTTTTTCCATGAGCGCTTTGATCACCCCGATCTTATCGGAGACCTTCGAGCCGCCCATAATAACGAGGAAGGGCGTTCCGGGTTGGCCAATCCTTCTTGCAGATACCTCAGTTCCTTCTCCATCAGGAAGCCCATGGCGGCCTGCCTAACGAACTTGGTGACCCCCGCAGTCGAGGCATGCGCGCGGTGCGCGGCGCCGAAGGCGTCGTTCACATAGATCCCATCGCTAAGTCCGGCCAGCGCTTCGGCGAACTTGGCGTCGTTCGCCTCTTCTCCGGCGTAGAAACGAACGTTCTCCAGCAAAGTGACGTCGCCCTCCTTCATCTCGGCGACGATCTTTTCGGCATCGGCCCCGATGCAGTCGTGACTGAAGGCAACCGGATGATCAATCAGGGTGTGCAATGCCATCCCGATCGGGCGGAGCGAATATTTCTCCACCGGCTTTCCCTTCGGCCGACCGAAATGCGCCATCAGGATCGTCTTCGCACCATGCTCGCGCAGATAGTTGATGGTCGGCAGGCTTTCCCGCATCCGGGTGTCGTCTGTGATCACGACCGCGCCATCGCGCTCTTCGGTGGGGACATTGAAATCAACGCGGACGAGCACGCGTTTGCCGCCCACATCGAGATCGCGAAGAGAGAGCTTGGCCATCGCCTATTTCGAAATCAACTCCAACATCTGCACGCAACGATTGCTGTAACCCCATTCGTTGTCGTACCAGCCGACGACCTTCACCATTTTCCCCCCGTTCACCATCGTCAGCTGGCTGTCGAAAATGCAGGAGTGCGGATTGCCCACGATGTCCTGCGAAACGAGCGGTTCGTCGCTGAATTCCAGCACGCCTTTATAGCTCGCGGCGCTGGCCGCCTTCTTGAAGGCATCGTTGATCGACTCAACCGTGGCTTCCTTTTCCACGATCGCGGTGAAATCGGTCACCGATCCGTCCGGCGTCGGGACGCGGAACGCGCCGCCGTTTAGTTTCCCTTTCAAGGCTGGCAGAACTTCGCCGATCGCTTTCGCCGCTCCCGTGCTCGAGGGAATGATACTGAGCGCCGCCGCCCTCGCCCGCCGTAAATCCTTATGCGGCAAATCGAGGATGCGCTGGTCGTTGGTGTAGCTGTGGATCGTGCTCATGAAGCCGTGCACGATGGTGAAATTGTCGTTCAAGACCTTGGCCAAGGGCGCGAGGCAATTGGTCGTGCAACTCGCATTCGAAATCATGGTGTGCTTGGCTGCATCGTAAATGTCGTCGTTGATCCCGAGGCAAATGGTGGCGTCGGGATTCGTGGCGGGCGCGCTGATCAGGACTTTTTTAGCCCCGCCGGCGAAATGCAGTTCGGCTTTATCCCGGCTGGTGAAGAATCCGGTCGATTCCAAAACCACCTCCACGCCCAGATCTTTCCAGGGCAGCTTGGCCGGGTCGCGCTCTTTCATGATCCTAATCTTTTGGCCGCGCACGATGATGTTTTCGTCGTCGTAGCTGATCTCGCCGTCGAATTTCCCATGGACCGAATCCCATTTCAGGAGATGCGCGAGGGTGTGAGTGTCGGTCAGATCGTTGATCCCGCGGACCTGTTTGACCTGATCCTGAGACATGGCGCGTAAGACGTTGCGCCCGATGCGGCCGAAGCCATTAATGCCAAAGTTTGCCATAGAAGAAGATGAGTGCGGTTGGTTGAGGTTGCGCACCGGCGAGCGGCGCGGGCCTTATCATTAGAACGCGGCGAAAGCCGAGGCAAGTGAATGAACAAATTGCCGCTCGGAGCGTCGAATCTCGCTCATGCAATTAATCGCCCCTCTTCTCTGCTGCGGGCTTCTCGCCACCAGCGCGGCGGCCCGCCCCGCGTCCTCCGCCCGAGCGCCCAAGACGCAAACCGTGCTTGTCCTCGGCGATAGCCTTTCGGCCGGGTACGGCGTCCGCCGGTCCGATGCCTTTCCGGCGTTGCTTTCCGAGAAGGCGTCTGCGGCTGGTCTTCCGCTACACATCATCAACGCCGGCGTGAGCGGCGACACGACTGCCGGCGGCCTGCGCCGTCTCGCGCCGTTATTGCGGCAGCACATCGACGCGATCGTCATCGAACTGGGAATCAACGACGCCTTTCGTGGCGTCCCGGTGCCCCAGATCGAGGCTAATCTGCAAAAAATCATCGACCAGACCAGAGGCCGTTATCCGCAGGCGCGGATCATCATCGCCGGCATGCAGCTGCCGAATTATTCCAAAGGCGACTATGTCAGCCAGTTCGGTGCGATGTATGCCGAACTTGCCCAACGTAACCACGCTGCCTTTATTCCTTTTCTCCTCGAGGGCGTGCTCGGCCAGCCCGGGCTCAATCAGGCGGACATGATTCATCCGAATGCGGCTGGACAGAAAGTTCTGGCAGCCAACATCTGGCCGGTCCTGGAGAGCGCGCTGCGGAAAGGCTGAGATATACGCCCACGGACTCCGCGATCCGCGAAGTGTTTGTATGGATCCAGCTGACCCGCATAACCTCCACGACACCGCCGACAAGCCCGTTCTCGAACGGATCGATATCGCAACCGAAGGCAGCGATTGCGACGAATGCGTCCGCGCCTTGCGCGAGCCGCTGATGAAAATCGATGGCGTGAAAGAAGTCACCGCCGATCCGAAAACAGAAAATGTCTGGGTGACCTTTGACGCGCGTAAAACACATGCCCCCGCCATTCACGATGCGATCCTGAAGAGCGGCTATAAACCCGCGCCGACGACCGGGGAGTAGCTCCGCTCTCGTGCCCCTGCTCACGCTCGTGATCGGGCCTACAAAATCAGTCGACTGCCGGCTGCTGCTGAGTGAGACAATGAAACGCCCCCAGCCCCCAGATGAGCTCGCGGCAATCGATCGGAACAATCTTCCGGCTCGGGAAAGCGCGCTGCAAAACTTCCACCGCCGCTGCATCGTTAGGATCGGCAAAGATTGGCAGGAGCACGCTCGTGTTGGCGACGTAATAGTTCGCGTAACTCGCCGGCAAACGAAGGTCCTCCCGGTCGATTCGGTCGGGCATGGGCATTGTTAGGATTTCGAGCGGCTTTCCCGCAACCGTAAGGCTGCGCAAGCGCTCGAGGTTGGCCTTGAGCGGCGCGTGATTCGGGTCCGCCTCGTTTTCTTCCAGCACTGTCAATACCGTGCGCTCGGCCACGAACCGCGTCAGGTCGTCGATATGGCCGTCGGTGTCGTCGCCCTCGATTCCATCGCCCAGCCACAGGATTTCGTTGACCCCGAAATAATCCCGCAGCCGCTGCTCGATCTCTTCCCTCGAGAGTTGCGGGTTGCGATTTGGGTTCAGCAGACATCCCTCCGTGGTCAGAAGCGCGCCCGCACCGTTCACCTCAATCGAGCCGCCTTCCAAAATCATGCCCGGATAATAAACCGGCAGCCCGAGCTTCTCCGCGATCCGTGTCGGGACGACTTCGTCCAGATCGCAGGGCGGATATTTGCCGCCCCAGGCGTTGTAATCCCAATCCACCACCGCCAGCTGCGGTTCCTCGTTGCGAGTCAGAAAAATCGGTCCGTGATCGCGACACCACGGTTCATTTGTCGGGATCATGTGGAAGGTCAACCGCTCGTTAGGCAAGCCATCCAGCGCGCTCCTCGCTTCCGCTTCCTGGGCGCCGTTGCAGACGTTGATATTGACCGGCTCCGATTCGAGCAGCGCCCCGACCATGCTGCGCAGCACCGGGACGACACGATCGTAGGAATCGGGAAAGCTGATTCCTTCCCGGCGCGGCCAGGAGAGCCAGGTGGCGGCATGCGGCTCCCATTCCGCCGGCATGCGGTAACCCAGGGCAGCCGGAGTGGCTGATGCAGTGTCGTTAGGCATAGCAACGCTGAACCTAGCACAAGCTTCTCCCTCCGGGGAACGAGCAGCTCGTTCAGGCCTTCCGCTGCTGCACCGCGAGCAGGGGAGGAAAATCAAAAAAAGCCGGCGAAGCGACCCGCTCGAGAACCTCTCGCGCGCTGGCTTTCAGTGCTCGCCAGCGCTCCCATTCCAGGTCGGGCGCAGCGACGAGGTGCCGCAGGAGACTGCGCCATTCCATTAACGCCCGCTCGACGTCGCCGTGACGCAATGCGTCCGAAGTGAGTTTGTAGCGGCCCGACGGATGCGTCACCACCTCGCGGACCACCTCCGATGCCCCGGCGCCGTAATGCACTGGCACACCCATCTCGAGATAACCGGGATGATCGGCCCGTTCGTAAACCCGCTGGCAGAGCGCACCGAGTTTGCCGGCCAGCGGCGAGTCTTCCGCCGCAAAGCGGGGACCGGCCCGGATGTTGGCGAGATCGAAAACGAGGTCGTCCAACGGATAGGTCTCATCTTCCAGCGCGGCCGCTATCGCAAGTCCTTCGCCGCCTTGGAAAAAACCAAAGACCACGCCGCGGCGGGTGGGCGTTCCGTCGGCCTCGATCAAGCCCAGGCGGCGCCAGGCATAGGCGGGCGAAGCGACGATCTCGACGGTCTGATCGTGCTCCCGTTCCGAGCAATCGCGGCACACCAGCGGCAGAGCCAAGCGTTCGGGCGGCGCAACCAGATCTTGCCCTAACGAATCGCGCCATGCCTCGATCGAGACCGGCGAGAAGTCGATCCGGACGGAAATCTGCTGGCCGCGCCTGACAAATCCATGAACCACGCCGCCGCCGCTCCACTCCGGAAGCGATGCGAGCACGCGGGCCTGCAGCTCGTTTTCCGGGAGCGATTTTATCTGAAGGATTTTGCGCAACGGCTTGACCAGTTGCAGCTCCGCTCTCGGTCCGGCGGTGGCGAGGGGCCATTCGCGACCGTAAATCTTGTCCTCGGGCAGGCGACAAAGGTTGCCGATTCGAAAGCGGTCGAGCGTTTTCGGAAAACGGAGCGCAGGAATCCAACGCTCTCCTACGCGCAAAAGTGTCTTGCCCAGGCTCGACTCGACCGGTTCTGCGCGCGGCTCCCACTGCTCCGCACTGTTCAGGATTTCGACGATCGGCCGCCTAACGAATCGAGCCCGTTCCGCGTCCACCCATAGCCCGCACGGCTTCGGGCCGGTCGCGAGCGAGTGTTCTACCCCGAGCGGCACACGCTGGACGCTAAAAAGCGAGTGGCTCAATTCCACCGCCGCCGCAAAGGGCTCCACCGCGCGCTCCGCCGCGCCGCGCATCACGCTGAGCAGGCTTGGCCAGTCAACCTGCGTCGCCCGTTTCAACTGCCGCGGGCGCGCGAAGCTGAGTCGCGGCTGCTCCGGCGTAATGAGAATGAACCCGGTATCGTCAAGCCCACGACGACCCGCGCGGCCGAACATTTGCAGGAGCTCATCGGGCTGCACTTGCCGCTCGAAATTCCCGAGCCAGATAACGCGTGTCGGTGATGAGGACCGAGCGCATGGAGAAATTAATCCCGGCCGCCAACCCCATCGTGGCCACGACGACGTTGAGCTGCCCAGCCTTGGCCAGCGGCTCAATCAAACCGGCCCGGACCGCGTAGCTGAGCCCGCTGTGGTGATAGGCGACGCGGTTGCGCAACAGCTTCGTTAGGCGTTTACCCGCCAGCGCTTCCTGCTGGGGCGAGAGCGGCAACGGATCGCGCAGCGGGACCGCGCTGGCGATTGCTTGCGCGAGGTCTTCGGTCGCATTGCGCAATGGGGCGAAGACGAGGATCGGTGCGAGTCCGCCGTGCAGCGCTTTTGCGATCATGCGCGGCCAGAATTCCCGGGTCTGGACAAAGCCGACCTCGGGCAAATTTCGCAGGTCGACTTCGTGCTGCGGCACCGGGCGTTGCTCATGCCTAACGAGGACAGCATCCCGCCCCAGCCGACGCAGCCATTCGACGATGTCCTGTGGATTATTAACGCTGCCGCTGAGAAGAAGAAGCTGCGTCCCGGGCGGAGCGAGGGCGAGCGCGAGCTCGTAATGCACCCCGCGCACCGGATCGGCGATGAGCTGGTACTCATCCACCACCAGCAGGCGCGGACCTTCCCGGCGCAGGAAGCGTGTTCGCTGCGTTTCGAGCGTCGCGACCACGACCCGGGCGTCGAGGTTCAAAGCCAGATCGCCAGTCGCAATTCCGACGTCCCATCCGCGAGCTTTCCATTCCGCGAGCTTGTCGTTGGCCAGGGCGCGGGTCGGGACGGTAAAAACGGCCTGGCCTTTGAGCGATGGATAGAGCAACTCAAAGATGTAGGTCTTGCCAGCGCCGGTCGGGGCGTGGACGACGACATCCTTGCCCGCCTGCAGCGCGCGCACCGCCTCCTGTTGCCAGAGATCGGGTACGACCAGGTTGATCTCCAGCCCTCGCATCTTGTCTCCAAGATGAAGCTTTCGGGCCGGCGGGCAACATCCCCCCGCGCATCCGAGGTCGCTTAGTCGCTGTCGCCCGCACCAGGATTCACCGCATACTCGCTCGTCGCGTAGTCGCGAAAACCAGCCTCAAAAGAGGCCACGCTGGCAAATTTCCCGGAATAGTAACTCAGGAGACTGAGCTCGAATGGTTGATGCCGATTGAGGGCATCGAGCAACCCGAGGAAACTATGCTGATCGGTCGCCGCGAGGAAGCGAACCAGGCGATGTGATTCGTCGTAAAAGGTGGCCACCTTCTCCTGGTCCTCTGGGTAGTCCATGGTGACGAGTTCGCCCAGCGGAATGAAGCGCTCCTTCGCGATCACCTGGGAGTGCGCCCGGGAAATGTAGCCCCGCGCCCGCTTGTAGCTGGCGTGCGCGTTTTTCGAGACATACTCGGCAAAGCCCTCGTCGAGCCAGCGCGGGATCGCATCGGGATAATAGCGGTGCAGAACAAGATGAGCGATCTCATGGCCGAGCAGGCCACTGGCAAAGCGATAAGATGGGTCGCGATGAATGAAAAGGTCGCCCTGCGAATGCACTCCGCCGGTCCACTTCTCCAGCCGGCCGAGTTTCTGGAAAGCCTGCCAGTCCTCCGGTTTTTCGAAAATGTAGATGTGCGATTTCGTGTCGCCGCCGGGCGGGTCGCGCTCCAGCTCCTTCGCGATCACCCGGTAGTAGAATTCCGCTTCGACCGAAATGGGAGTGGCGACATAGCCGTGCACGAAGTGATAGATGAAATGTTCGGTTTCGCCGTGCTTCCATTCCTCCGGATGCATGCTGAGCGCTCGGCCCCCGAGCGGGTTGGGATCGATCTGGCTGAGACTCGTAAAATCAACTTCGGGGAGAGAATTGATCTGAGCCGAGGCCACTCGAAGGAAGACAAAGAGCAGGAGGGCGGCAAGGCGTAGGATCACGGCTCGGTAATGGAGCTATAACCATGCGAGCTGAGAGGGAAACGGCGGTCTCCGGATGGGGTCAGTCGAGATTGGCCGCAGCCCGCTCTTTGCCTTCGAGCTCCAGCACCATCCGCTTGATATGCCGATACTTGGTGTGATTAGCCAGTTTGCGCCGGCTCGCCTCCGGGTCGCCCCATTGCACGACCTGAATGGTTTCCCGGCGCACACCCCAGTTGTTCATCTCACGCGGGCTGGCCATATAAAGGTCGATCGTATTCCGCCCGGAAAGTGCCCAGCCGTAATCTTCGACCCGGTAGAGTTGACCGGTGGAAAGAACGCGGAAAACGGTCCCGGCCGGCCAGCGCGCCCAATCGGCCGCGGCGCTCCCATAGATTTGCTGCGCCAGCGTGTCGCCGCGAAACGGCTGCGGCGAGACGTAGGCAATCTGGCGGTAACCCGAATCCGGACCGCGAAAAACCGGCGCGGCCACCGGAATCGCGCGCGGCACGACCGGGCGCGACGCGGCATGCAGGACGCCACCCAACGCGGTGCGGTTGCCGTATTGCTGGTGATCCGACTCGGTGTGGGTGTAAGCCGTGGTGCGGACCGACTGGAATTCCGTCTTAGCCAAAGCACGCTCGTATTGCGGCAGGCTGCGCGTGGTGCCACAACCGCCTAACGACAGCACGGCCGCGGTAACGAGAAGAGCAGAATAAATTCTCATTCCCAGTGAGTCGGGAAGTTATTAACAGTTATTCACAACCCCGACAAGAGGTGTTTTGCGAAGCGGCAGCGGCGCGGCAGCCGGGGTCGCTGGCCGGGCAGGCGCCGCAAAAACGGGCCGGTCTCAGCGCAAGACCGACTCAGCCGTGAAATCGGCGTCGGAAAACGATACGTCGTGCTTGATGCTGGCGCCGTTGAATTTCGTCACCGTGTTTTTGCGCGGACCGTGCACCGCCAATCCCGCCGGAATCGAATTATGTTTGTCGTCCTTGGCGACGCGATCGGTGTCGATCCGGCGGATTAAGTCGCCGGAGGGCGAATACTTTTCGATTCGCAGTGGGACGAGACGCGCCGGGTCGATCCAGCTTCGCACTTTGCCGTAGATCGTTTCGGAAGAAGAATCGGGCTTTGATTCGAGAATCTGACAATTGACCCGGTCGACCACCTCGTTGCCGACGAGCGCCTGCTTTTTCCAGGCAAAGAAATTTTCCACCGCATCCTGGTAGGCGAGGTCGCTGTCGAAGAGGCCTTCGCTCATTTCCGATTCCTTGAGCGCGCGGACGGTATGGGGAGGTTCGATGACGGAGCCGGTCGGCGCGGCACCGGTCTTCTGATGCAGGATGACGGCTTTGCCTTTTTGGTCGTTAGGCCAAAGCACGAGATAAACGAGATCGGTTCCAACCTTCGTTCGGCGCTGCTTGATCTGGAGCTGGAAGGTGTGCTTGCCGCCTTCGTTCGTTCGAATTTCCATCTGCGTCCGAACGGTCGCACTCCCCTGCCCGACCGCGTCCAACTTGGCGGCCAGTGCTTCGGCCGACATCGCGGCAGGAGAAGGTTCCTGTGCAAGAACCGACCCAATGAGTGATCCGGCAATCGCGGCGGCGAGGAGAAGTGACTGTTTCATAGAAGCAAAATCGAGATCTAACTTAGCCCGCTTGCAACGCCTGGCTGGGCGCGAGCCGAGAGCTGCGCCAGGCGGGATAGAGCCCGCTCAAGACTCCAACGGCCACCGCAATCAGGACCGAAAGAGCGAGCAGCGGAAATCCGAGGTCAGGCTGCAACAAACCGCGCAGCGCCGGCGTTTCGCCAAGCGCGCGGACGCCGAGGGCCCCGATCGTGACGCCGACCACGCCGCCGAAAAAACCGAGCAGAGCGGACTCATAGAGCACCATGCGAATGATGCGATTCCGCTTCCAGCCAACCGCGAGCAGAACGCAGATTTCGTGTGTCCGCTCGAACACGGTCATGAGCATCGTATTCATGACCCCGAGCACCCCCACGAGCACCGCGAGGAGCGATGTGCCCCAACTCATCGCCCGGACCATGCGGAATCCTTCGCTGTTACTGAGATGATCGGCCACCGTCACCGCCCGGACCTGCGGCACCTGTTGCTGGATCTGCTCGATCAGCTCGTGCATCTGCTTTTCGTTAGTCCCAGGCGTGACGCGGACGTCGATCGCATTGATCTGACTGGGTGAAGCGAGAATTTTCTGGAGCAGGCCGAGCGACATGATGACTGAACCATCTTCGACCAGCGCTCCGCCTTTGACGATCCCGACAACTTTCAGCTCGGCGGTTTCGATCTGAATCGGGTCGCCGATTTTCTTCTTTAGAATCTCAGCCGCCGTCACCCCGAGGACGACCGCTTGTTCCTCGCCATTCTGTGGCATCCTGCCCGATACCAGCTTGAGATTGCTCCAGGAAAATCCGCCCCACTCCCGCGCCGACACGATCATCAGGTCGGAATCCTCGACGCTGGTCACTTCCACGAGGAGACTACAGGTCGCGACGATGCCCGGAATCCTGGCGATCTGATCGCGGACCGAGGCGTTGAACGGTTTCGGCGTGAGCGAGCCGCCTTTGCTGCTAATCACCATGTCGGTCCCACGTGCTTTCATGTCCGACCTGCCAGCCTTTCTCAAAACCGCGAGACATGCCGACCAGCGCCACCACCGCGGCGATACCGATGGAAATGCCGGCCAGGGTGAGACAGGTGCGAACGGGCCGCCGGAGAAGGCCGCGGATGACGACGGTGAAAAAAGTCATGCGGTGGTGCGAGGAGAACGTTGATCCGAAACGACTTTGCCATCCATCATGTGCAAGGCGCGGTCGGCACGCTCGGCGATGCAAGGATCATGCGTCACCATGATCATGGTGCGACCCTGTTCCTGTTGCAGCCTAACGATGAGGTCAAGGATGAGATGGGCATTCTTGCTGTCGAGATTGCCGGTCGGCTCGTCGGCCAGGAGGAGCGACGGTCCGTTGGCCAGGCTGCGCGCGATCGCGACCCGCTGACGTTCGCCACCGGAGAGTTTGGAAGGGAAATGATCGAGCCGATGCTCGAGCCCAACCAGTCGGAGCAGCTCGACCGCGCGTTCCCGCCTTTCCGAAAGCGAGCGGGAGGTTTCAAACATCGGGATCTGCACGTTCTCCGAGGCGGTAAAAGTCGGGAGAAGATGGAAAGCCTGGAAAATAAAACCAATCTCACAGGCCCGATACGCGGCCGGGTCAGCGCGATCGGGCAACGATTCGCCGCGGTAAAGGAGCTCGCCCAAAGTCGGTCGATCAAGCGAGCCAAGGAGTTGGAGCAAAGTCGATTTCCCACACCCGCTCGGACCCGTGATGGCGACGAACTCGCCTTCCTCGATGACAAAATCGACTCCGCGCAGAGCCTGCACCTGGCCGTCGTCGAACTCCCGGGTGAGACCTCTCGCCTCGAGGAGAGGCGGCGTGTTGGCAGAAGGCGAAGTCACTGTGTTGCGTCTTGAGGATTCGTGCCCGCAGGCGAGGGCGGCCCTCCAAGGGCGAAGTTCGCTAGGCCGCGACGTTCTTCAAGGATTCGCGTTCCCAGGACGTCGCCTCGATCGCCTGCCATTGCGGGCCAACGCGCGGATCGGCCAGCTTCTGCAGGAGGTGAATGAAGGCGTAGCGGTAGCTGGGAAAGGGCGGGAGTTCCCCGGGATTCTTCGGCTGTAATTTATCCGCATGGAGTGGTAGCTCGGCGTGCCGGAGGCCCGCCTTTTGATGATGCACGCCGTGGAAGGGCTCATGCAGAAGCGTGAAGGAAACGAGCTTCCCGATCCAGGTGGTGGCGATAATGCTGCGGGTCGAGCCGTTGATCGTGTTGCCTGTCATCCCGACGTGCTCAATGTATTTGCGCCAGCTCTGCAGGTTGGCGGCAATGAAGGCCGGCGCAAGATAGAGCCAGAGGAAGTATTTCCAGAGACCGAAAAACGCCACCGCTGCGATGATCGCGCTCCAGGCTACTACGAGCAAAATCAACTCCGCCCAAACCCGCCGCCGCATCCGCCTACTGCGAACGGGTGTCGCTGAGCCGAAGAAACCGCGCAGGAAAAGAAACGGTCCATAAAACAAACCGAGATTCAATTCCGCGAACGCCGCCAGACAGCGTTTCCAGCGTGCCGCGTTCGGCTTCGAGAGCGGCCAGAATTCATAATCCCGCTCCGAGGCGAGGTAGGCGTGGTGCGTCTGATGAATCACGCGATAAAGGCTGAAACTCATCAGGCTGAGGAGGCCGATGAGGATGCCGTCGAATTCGTTGAACCGCCGATTTTTTCGTAACAATCCATGGGCCGCTTCGTGCAACCCGATCAGCGTGCCGTGCATCAGGTGGCTGGCGACCAGAACAAGCAAAACAGCTGCCCAAATCCACCCCCGATAAACGGTGTAAGCGAGCAACACCTCGGTGAAGACAAGCGCGAAGACCAGAAACTGAAAAGCGCCGCGCACCGCCCAATGCGGTTCTTCGTGCGCCTCGCGGAATTCTTCGTCAGTGATAGTGGCTTCCATTCTTTAGGTCATGAGTTCGGAAATGCGATTTTCCGGCGCCCGGCAGATGCCCGCCAGGACGTCTTGAAATATGCCATCGAGCCTTTCGATGTCATCTTTGGAAAATAAGTTGTCCCGAAAGAGCCAGGCCACTTCTGGTCCTTCGGCAGCTTCGGTAATTTCGCAGGCGAGTTGGAAACGCGCCGTTCCGGTCGAGCGCATACTCAGCTTGGCCGAAATGTTCGGCAGCGACACCTCAGGGATCGGATGATTTTGCAGGGCGAAGCGCACTTCGAAGATCGGATTCTGCCCGGGTGCCGGCTGCATTTCGAGCGCTGCGACCAGCTCGACAAACGGCATCGCACGGGCAAACGAATCCATCACCGCCTGATGATTGGTCCGTAAATGATCGACCGCCGTCTGCGCCCGATCGAGGCGAGATCGCAAAGGCACAATGCCGGAAAAATAGCCCATCGACTCGCGCGCACCTTGCCGGGTCCGATTCGCGACCGGCGTCCCCACCACGAGTTCATCCACGCCTTTCCACTTTGCGAAGGCCACCTGGAACGCCCCCAGCAAAGCGCTAAAAAGCGTGATTTCACTGCGCCGTGCCAGGTCCTGAGTTTCGTTCGCCACCGCTGCCGGGATTTTGGTCGCCCAACGTCGCGGCGGGCCCGGGGGAATTGGCGCGTTCCAGATCGGCTGTGTCCCCGCCAGCTGCGTTTTCCAAAAGGCGGCCCGCTCGGCCAGGACGGCTGGCTGCCAGAAGGCGCGCTCCGCCGCCGCCCACGCGGTATAAGAAAGCGGCAGCGGCGGAATTTCTTCCGTCGAGCCCATCATCCCGTGGATGTAGGCGGCGAAAAGTTCTTCGACAAAAACGCCCAGCGTCCAGCCATCCGCAATGGCGTGATGAATGGCGAAGACCAGCACGTGATCGTTAGGCGCGCGCCGCAGGTCCATCACCCGATAAAGCGGGCCATGGATGAGATCGAACGGCTGCCGGAAAATCTCGGTCGCCATTTTCTCGATCGCTTCCGCGCTCCCTTGCCCGAGGGGCACGTCACGAAAACCAAAATCGGCTTCGCAATTTTTCCGAATCATCTGCAGCGGGCGCTCCTTGCCGGGCAAAAACGAGAGCCGGAGCACCTCCTGCCGATCGACCACCCGTTGAATGGCGGCGCGGCAATCACGCTCCGGCAACAGACCGCGCACCTCGATCATGCAGCAGATATGATTGGCCGGATCTTCCACCGGCACCGGCGATGTCTCCCAGATTTCCCGCTGCGAAAAAGTGAGCGGATGAAGCTTTGCCTGGCCGCTTTCGAGCCATTGCTTGAGCAGCGCGCGCCGGTCGACCGGAGGCTCTTGCATCAACGTGCTCAATGGGTCGCGCCTTCGGTCGCCTCCGTCGAGGCGGTGGTGCCGTCGCTGCCCAGCAACCGCTCAATGTCCTCATCGGAAATCGCATCGAGATCGACCGCGCTCGCTTCCTCAGCAGAAGCGGCGGGCACGGCCGGAGCAGTTTCCGCGACACTAGTAGAGCCGCCGAGGTGTCCGGCAATCAAGGTGGCGATCTGTCCAATAGTGCGCGCCCGCATCAGACTGGTCGGCGGCAACGCCACTCCGACCGCGGCTTCGAGAGAGGATTCAATCTCCACGCCCATGAGCGAGTCCAAACCGAGATCGGTCAGCGGCTGATCATCGCGCAGGCTGTCGGGCTTGACTCGCAATACGGAGCCAACCGCTTCGCGCACGGCCTGACAAATAACCGCTTCTCTCTCCGCCGGAGCAGCCGCATCGATCCGGGCGCGCCAATCGCTCGTTGCTCCGGAAGATTCCTGGCTTTCGAGCGAAGCGAAGATCCGCTCGAGGAGCGGATTCTCCTGCATGCCTCTGAAGAACTGACGCCATTTGCTCCAATCGACCCGGATCGCAATGGCCTGCGCACTTCCTGCAGCGAGGAAAGATTCCAGCAATGAAGTCGCTTCCCCGGGCGTGATCGACATCGTGCCCTGGCGGGCCAAAAATTCCGCGACCCGTTCGTTGCGCGCGACGTAACCTTCGCCGCCGAGCACACCCCAGTTCACAGTCAGCGCCGGCAAACCGAGCGCCTGCCGGTGATGCGCGAGGGCGTCGATAAAGGCATTCGCGGCGCTGTAATTTCCCTGCGCCGGATTGCCAAAAATGCTCGAGACCGACGAGAACATGACGAAGCAGTCGAGCTTCATTTCGCGCGTCGCTTCGTGCAGCAGCCAGGCGCCGTAGGCCTTCGGTGTCACGACCGCACGCATCCGCTCGGGGTTGAGCGCGGCGAGCGGCGCGTCGTCGATCACCATCGCGAGGTGAAACACTCCGCCTAACGGATGCGCGCCGGATTCGATTTCGGCGAAAAGCTTTTTGACGTCGTTAGGCGAACCAATATCGGCCGCGACAACGCGGACTTCCACGCCGCGAGCTTCGAGTTCCCTAACGAACGCGGCCGACTCTGGACTCGAAGCGCCGCTCCGGCTGATTAAAACCAGATGACGCGCCCCGCAGTCAACCAGCCAGCGCGAGAGGACCTTGCCGTAGCCACCGAAAGCGCCGGTGATGAGATAACTCGCGTCGGCTTTGACTCGGAAGCCCGGCGCCGGCAATTCCCCACGACGCGGGACAAATGGCGTCGGGAACGCCACCACCACTTTGCCGATATGTTTGCCGCCGGCCATAAGCCGAAAAGCGGAATCGATTCGGCTGGCCGGGAAGGCGCGGAACGGCAGCGGCCGCAGCGCGCCGCGTTCGACCAGTTTGGAAATATCCTCCAGCATCTTGCGGGTGAGCGCTTCGTCGCCGTGGAAAACCGCATCCATCGCCACGACGTGGAAAGAAGCGTTGTTGCGCAGCGGCCGGAGCGGGATGCGCGTGTTTTGGTAAATGTCGCGCTTCCCGATCTCGATGAAACGGCCAAACTCCGCCAGGCAGGAGAGGCCCATGGGAATGGCTTCACCGGCGAGCGCATTCAGGACCACATCGACCCCTTTGCGATCGGTCAGTTCGAGCACGGTCTCGGCGAAATCGCCGCGCCGCGAGTCGATCACATGCGGTACCCCTAACGTTTTCAGAAGCGCGCGTTTACTTTCGCTGCCGGCGCTCGCGATCACTTCCGCGCCGAGATGTTGTGCAATCTGAATTGCCGCCATGCCGACGCCACCGGCGCCGGCGTGCACCAGGATTCGCTCGCCGCGGCGCAGCCGGGCCACATTTTGCAGGGCATGCCACGAGGTCATGAAGACAACCGGCAAAGTGGCCGCTGCTTCGAAAGTGAGATCACCCGGAATGCGCCGGACATCGCCCGCGCGCGCGATCGTATGAGTGGCAAGGCCAAAGACGGCCAGACCAAAAACCCGGTCGCCGGGCGCAACATGAGTCACACCCGCGCCAATTGCCTTAACGATGCCGCCAACTTCGTCGCCGAAGATGCGCGCGTCCGGCGCATCGCCCGGGTAGAGGGCGAGCGCCTTGAGCACGTCGCGGAAGTTCATCCCGGCCGCTTTCACTTCGATCAAAACCTGGCCGGGCGCGCAAGCCGGCAATTCGAACGGGGCAAAACGGAGCGTGTCGAGATGGCCACGTTCGCGCGACTCGAGGCGCAGCGGCAACGCGGGATCGAGCTCCTGCTCCCGCGTCGGCCGGCCGCGATCGAGGCGGCGGACATAGCGCGCTTCGCCGCGCAAGGCGACTTCGCGTTCCCCATCCTTGCGCAGCAACTCGCTCCAGAGCGCGGTCGCGTCGTTTGGCGACGATTCGTTAGGCAAATCGATCGAGCGCCAGGCCAGGTTGGAGTGCTCGTTCAGGATCACGCGCATCAGGCCAATCGCCGGCGCCTGCGCCACCGCTAAAGGAGCGCGCTCATTTCCAGCCGGCTGTGCGTTGCGAGTGACCAGATCGAGGCGCAGTTTGGCCGCCGGCCGCGCGCTTTCCAGCGCCTGGGTCAACAGCAAGAGCGCGTCCAGGCTGTCTGATTCGCCAATTTCTTCCTCCAGATCCCAGAGGTAAACGATCCGCTCCGGCAAAACGTCGGAGGTCACTTTGACCAGCTGCTGCCAGTCATTCAGTTCGCCGGGACGCAGGGTAATGGAATCCGCGCCATCGAAGCCAAACTCTTCTCCCTGCTGAACCAGGCGGCACCGGGCCCCCCCGGCGCGCGCTTGCCTAACGATCGCGTCACCCAGCTCGGACCCATCGAGAAAGATCAGCCAGGACTTTTCTTCCAGCGGCTCGGCCTTGAGCTCCAGCATGCTGGCCTCTTCGTTTGCCGCTTTGCGCGCCAGCAAACCGATCTGGCCCTCCCCGCCGGTGGCACCGGTCAGGCCAGGGAGCGAGGCGCTTTCGTGGAAACCAACTTCCCGCAGAACGGCTTCCCATTGCCGTCGATCGAGCAGAGGCTGCTCCGGTCGCAGATCGCGGTCGGCAAAACGCCACCAGCCACTCGTTAGGCCGAAGACCGTTTCGGTCCAGAGCTGCGGTGTGGCCGTGTCCATGAAAAGCAGACTGCCGCCAGGCGCGAGCAGGCCATGCAGGTTGCGCAGCGTGTCGCGCACATCGCGGACCGCATGGAGAACATTCGTCCCGATGATGAAATCGAAGGAGCCGGCTTCGAGTTCCTGCTCGGTGCCCGACTTTTCGAGATCGAAAATCTTGAATTCAACTTCCGGAAACGCGGCCAGTTTTTGTCCGGTGCCCGTAAAGAAAGCGGCCGAGACATCGCTGAAGACATACGAATGCAAACCGCGCTCGAGCAACGGCAGGACCTGCGAGGCCAGGCCGCCGGTGCCGCCGCCCACTTCCAGGATGCGCAAGCCGCGTCCTTCTGGCAGACGCCTGGCGGCCTTACTGATGGCGGCCGCGATGCCGGCCAGCCAGTGACTGGCGTAAAGCCCGTCGCCATAAAAATGATCGAGCAACTCGGCGCCGATACCGGAAAACAACACCTGGACGGCGTCTTTTTCGCCCCGCAGAATGGCCCCGAGTTCGGCACAGTTGCCGGCGCAGAGGAGCGCCTCTGGCAGGTGACCGGGATGCGTTTCGAGGTAAGAACGCAGAACTTTCTCCGCCGAATCGGCCGCCTTCATGAAGCGCGCAGTCGTTTGCCAACCGCTCTTGGTTTCACGCAACAATCCGTGCCTAACGAGACCGATAGTGAGGCGACCGAAGGCCAGTTCCATCGGGGCCGCCACGCTCAGGCTCTCGGCGTTAAACGATGTCTTCGACTGCACGCCCATCTGGCGAAGGCCTTGCGCCAGTTGGGCAGCGGCCAGTTCGTCCGCCGCACGCAGGGCCGCCTCCAAGTCGGAAACGCCACGGGTTTCGAGAATGCGATTGATTGCTTCCTGCGCGCTGGCCTGCAGCTGCGACAGCGCGACCGGTGCGAGCAGAGGTCGCGGCGAGTCGTTAGGTAGGCGCTCCCAGGCGACGTGATAGGTCACGTCGCGGGTGCCGCCGGGCGCAGTGGCGCGGCCCGCCCCAGCCAGGCTGATGGCGCGGAAGCCGTCGATCAGGACGCATGGCTTTCCGCTTTCGTCGTAGAGCGCGATGTCGCCTTCGATAAAATCGTCGGCGAACTCCTGCACCTTGGCGCTCACCTTGGTCACCACGCCGGGCGAGCCTAGGAAAAGGATGCGGCCAAACCGAACCGGCAATTTCATCCGGGCCTGACGATCTTCGACCGTCGCCGCACCCGCCGAAAAGACCTGGAGCGCGCCGTCACAGAGCACCGGATGGAGTGCGTATTCACCCGCGCGCGGCGCGACCGCTTCCGACAACTCAACCCGGCCAGTCGATTGCCCGGAGCCGGCGGCGAGTCTCGCGAATCGGGCGAAATTCGTCGCCGTAGCGCAAACCGAGGTCGCTCATGTGCTGATAAAATCCGTCCACCTCGACCGTTTGCGTCTCGGGAATAGCCTTCCATCTCGAAGTCTCAAAAGCCGATTCGGTTCGTTCGCTCCGCAAAGAGCCGACGACATGAAGCGACCAGGAAACGCTTTGGTCGAAGCGGCTTTGGATCGTGAAAGTCCGCTCGTTAGGCGAATAGGCGATCTCGAGCTGGACGGCGGAGGGCGGGTCGGGCAGGAGGAGCGGTTTGCGAATCTCGAAATCCTCGATCACAAACGGCCGTCCTTCGAACAACTGCACACCGGCTTCGAGCGCCATCTCAATGAAGGCGGCAGCCGGGAAAATGAGATGGTTCTCGACTTTGTGATCCTTCAGGAAAGCCATGTGCCGCGAGTCGAGACGCATGATCCAGGTCGGCAACGCGCGCGGCAGTTTCACGTCGAGCAGACCACGGCCGCCGGGCGCAAGACGGCCATCGCGGGCGTCGCTCGATTCGTTCCACCAACGCGCTTTTTCCCAGGCGTAGGCGGGTAAAGAAAGCAGGTGCCGCGAAGGCGTGAGGGTGGAGAAATCGATCGGCACGCCGGCCCGATGCAGATCGAGCACGGCTTCGAGAATTGATTCGAATTCGCGTTCGCGCCGCACCGAGGAAACGATGGTCGCCTTGCCCTCACGCGCTGCGAGTGATTCCTGCGCAGCATGCGCGAGCGCAGGGTGAGCGCTCAGTTCCAGCCAGAGATCGACTCCAAAATCGGCCAGCGCGTTGACCGCCGCGGCAAAACGAACCGGCTCGCGGATGCCGCTGCCCCAATACGCCGCGTCGCAAGCTTCGCCGGCCTGGCGTTCGCCCGTGACGGTGCTGAAAAACGGGACGGTCTCCGGCTGCGGTTTCAAGTCGGCGAGCGCTTCTTCCAAGGCCTCCGCCGCCGGCCGCATGAGGGGATGGTGAAACGGATGATCCACCCTAACGAGTCGGGCGAAAGCCCCCTGCGCCTCGAGCTCGGCCGCCATCGCCTCCAAGGAAAGGCGCGGACCGGAAAGGGTGATCGAGCGCGGGCCATTGAAGGCCGAAATCGTGACGGTGCGATCGTGGCGTGTGATCAAGGCTTGCGCTTCCTCTTCTGGCAAACCGACCGCGAGCATCGTGCCTTCGCCTCGGCCGCATTCTTCCATCAAACGCGCGCGCAACGCGATGATGCGGGCGGCTTCTTCGACGGAGAAAATCCCAGCGACACAGGCGGCAGCGATTTCACCGACGCTGTGGCCGACGACCGCGGCCGGCTCAACTCCCCACGATTTCCAAAGCGCAGCCAGCGCCACCTGCATGGCAAAAATGGCGGGCTGCCCGATTTCGGTGCGCGACATCTGGGAGGTTTCCTCGGTGCGACCCAGCTCTTCCAGAAGCGAGAAACGTGTCCAGGGACGGAGCGCAGCGTCGCAGCGTTCAATCGCCTCGCGAAAGACGGGTTCCTGCTTCATCAACTCACGACCCATGCCCCACCATTGCGGACCCTGACCGCTGAAGATGAAACCAATCCGCGGCGCTTCTTCGCGGCGCGCGGTGAAGCCGGAGCGGATCTTTGTGCTCTCTCCCTCTTTGGCAAAAGCGTCCAGTTCTTCGGTCAGCTCCGCCCAATTCGACGCGGTCAGGGTGAGCCGATGTGGATGATGATTCCGCCTCGCGCCTAACGTGTAGGCGAGATCGGGCAAAACCGGCGAGCTGCCGTTGGAGTCGGCATGTTCTTTGACCCACGCGCTCAAGTTGGCCGCGGAAGTCTGGAGCGCCTTCTCGGATCGAGCCGAAAGCATCACCGGCCACGGGCGCGCCGCGGGAAAATCGGAACTCTTGAGCGGCTGATGCGACGGCGGCTCGGCCAGGATGACGTGCGCATTCGCGCCTCCGAAACCAAACGAATTCACGCCCGCGAGACGCTCGCCCGGACCTTCCGGAAACGGCTCGGTCTTGGTCGGCACGCGCAACTTAAGCTTCTCGAAATCGATGTGCGGGCTCGGTATTTTAAAATGAAGGCTGGGCGGAATCTGACGGTGCTTCAGGACCAGCATGGCCTTGAGCAGCCCGGCAATGCCGGCGGCGGTTTCGAGGTGCCCGAGGTTGGTCTTGATCGAGCCGATGGGAAGCGGCGTGTCGGCCGGGCGATTTTGGCAGAGAGCTTCGGCCAGCGCGTGCGCCTCGATCGGATCGCCCACAGCGGTACCCGTTCCGTGGGCTTCGACGAAGCCAATTGCTTCCGGCGCGACTCCCGCATCGGCGCAGGCGTCGCGCACGAGCCGCGCCTGCGCTTCGGGACTGGGAAGCGAAATGCCGTTGGTGTGTCCGTCCTGATTAATCGACGTGCCGATGATAACGCCCTGGATCGGATCGCCATCCTCGATCGCCTTGGAAAGTCGTTTCAGCAAGACCATGCCGGCGCCTTCGCCGCGCACGAAGCCGCTCGCGCTTCCATCGAAGGCCGCACAGCGCCCTTCCGGCGAAAGCATTCCCGCCTGTGAAAACCCGATGAAGCCGCCGGGCGCGATCATGACCGTGACCCCGCCGGCCAGAGCCGAATCGCCGCGACCAGCCCGGATGTGTTCGCAGGCCGCGTGCACCGCGGTGAGGGCCGAGGAACAGGCGGTATCCATCGCCACGCTCGGACCGCGCAGGTTCAGGCAATAGGAAATCCGATTCGCCGCGATGCTGTGCGCGCTGCCGGTCGCGGTGTGCGGGCTGATGCCGAAGTGATCGAAAGGATTGCTCTGGAGGCCCTGGTAGTCGTTATGCGAAATGCCGACGAACACCCCGAGGTCGGTCCCACGCTCCAGGTCGAGCACGATGCCGGCGTCTTCGATCGCTTCCCACGCCGTCTCGAGGAGCAGACGATGCTGCGGATCCACGTACGGCGCTTCGCGCGGCGAGATACCGAAAAACTGCGGATCAAATTGATCGATCGCATCGATAAAACCACCGCGGCGCACGATCGACTTGCCGGCCACGCCCGGGCTCGGCATCGTAGTAGCGCTCGACGTTCCAACGATCGGGCGGTACGTCACAGACGCCTTCGCGGCTTTCGATGAGAAGTTTCCAGAGTGAATCGACGGCGTTCACCCCACCGGGAAAACGGCAGCCGACGCCGATGATCGCAATGCGTTCTTTTTGCGTAGTCATTAATTTCGATTGGGGGGCGGACTGATCAGTGTTCTCCTCGGACGTGTCAAGCGACCGAAACCATCGGGGCGGCCGTATGAGACGATAAGCGATGACGTGGCATTCACTGATCTAGAACAGAATTCGTTTTCCGTCGCGCCTACACACACGTATTTCCGCCGCGAATTACGCTTAGTTTGGGACGCTTATGTCTAATGAAGCCATGAATGTAGACCGTGGAAAGAATATAAACGAAGAGCGGAGGCAGCGGATCATTTTTCGCGGCTTCCATCGCGAGCGACCTCTGCGAAACTGACCTATGTGCGGCATCGCTGGAATCATCGATCTCGTTGGGCGGCGCTCTGCGCCGGAAGGCGTGGTGCAACGGATGTCGCGCGCGCTCACCCATCGCGGCCCGGATGAGGAAGGATTTCTCGAACATCCGGGCATATCGCTCGCTTCGCGCCGGCTGAGCATCGTCGGCCTGGCCGACGGCCAACAGCCGATGAGCGATGAAGAACGCAACCTTTTCGTCGTCTTCAACGGGGAACTTTTCGATTACGTCGAACGGCGCGAAGAGCTGGCCGCGCGCGGCCACCGCTTCGTCACCCACTGCGATACCGAGATCATTCCGCACACCTGGGAGGAAGCGCGGGAAGAGACGTGGGAAAAATTGCAGGGACAATTTGCGATCGCGTTGTGGGACGCGCGACAACGCCAGCTTCATCTTGGCCGGGATCGTTTCGGCATTGCGCCGCTTTATTGGAGCCGGCAGGGCGACTGGCTGCTCTTCGCCTCGGAGATAAAAGGGCTGCTCGCCTCCGGGATGGTGTCCCCGCGGCCGGATCGGAAAGGGCTCGACCACGTCTTTACTTTCACCGCTGTGCCGGGACCACGGACTTGTTTCGAGGGTGTCCAACTGCTGCCAGCCGGACATTGTTTGCGGATCACTCCGGGCGAGGACGGAGCCAGTCCGGAAATCGTGGAGCGCGCCTATTGGAAAATGGATTTTCCCGATCGCGGCGAGGAGGTCTGGGGATACGACAGCAGGGCGTTGGTCGACGAGTTCGAGGGGCTGCTCCTGCAGGCGGTTGAAGAACGTTTGCGGGCGGATGTCCCGGTCGGCTCCTATCTTTCCGGCGGGGTCGATTCCAGCATGATTCTGGCCTTGGCCTGCAAGTTGAAGGGCCCGGCCATCAACACCTACACGGTGCAGGTGAACGAGCCGAGCATGGACGAACTGAGCGCCGCCAGCCTGTCGGCCAAACACATCGGAGCCAAGCCGCCGATCGTGCAGGAGTACGGCGATCGCGAGGCGCTCGAGAGCTATCCCAAGTTGATCGAGGCGGCTGAGGCGCCGGTAATCGATACCTCCTGTGGCGCCTTGCTCAAGCTGGCGGAACGCGTCCACCAGAATGGTCAAAAAGTTGTGCTGACCGGTGAGGGCGCGGACGAATGGCTAGTCGGATACCCATGGTACAAAGCCGCCAAGCTAATGAATTACCTCGATGTATTGCCGGGTGTGAACCTGAGCGACTGGGCACGGCACGGTTATTTGCAGATGAACAAAGTGCCTCACTTCCCCATTTCGTGGCGGGCGCGAGTAGAAGATTCGATCGGCGGGCCTAATGCCTGGATCGACTCCTATGGTCTGCTTGCAATTTCCAAGCTGCGCTTTTACTCCGCCGAAATGCGCGAGGTGATGAACGAGAGCCATCCCTGGGGCGAGCTGGGCTTTCCCTTGGAAAGAGCGAAGCGCTGGGCCCCGCTCAATCGCGGCATTTGGATAGCGGCACGCGTCCTTCTTGGCGGTCATCTCCTGCAAGCGAAAGGCGATCGCGTCGCGATGCATTCGTCGGTCGAAGTGCGTTATCCATTTCTCGACGAAGCGGTTTTCGATTTCACCGCCAAACTGCATCCGCGTTGGAAGCTGCGCGGTTTCCGCGACAAATATTTGCTCCGACTCCTGGCCGAGCGCTGGATTCCGAAATCGATCGCCCGCCGCGGCAAAGTCATTTTCCGAGCGCCGCTCGACAGTTTCCACATGGATCCCGAGCCTCCGTTCGTGGCTCAGCTTCTAAGCGACGAATCGCTGCGCAAGACCGGATATTTCGACCTTCAGGAAGTGAGCCATTGGCGGAAAGCGTTCCGCCAACTGAAGGCGGGTTCACTCCCGCGACTATCGGTCGAGATGGGTTTAACAGCGGTGGTGGCGACCCAACTTTGGCATCATCAATTTATGGGCGGCGGTTTGGCCGAGATGCCGCAATGGGAGGCTTACAACAGCGCAACTGCCACCACGAATTAGCGGCCGCCCTTGCGCGATTAGCTTAACTTCGCGAGCAACTCGCGACCGATTTCTTTCACTTCCGGGTCGTCCTTTTCCTGGTTCGGCATGGCCAGGCCTTTCTCGAGATATTTGCGCGCTTCGTCCTTGCGTCCCATCTGCACGTAAATGTGACCGAGTTCGATGTAATGAATCGCCCGGCGCGGGTTGATCTCGATCGCTTTGAGCAGGCACTTCTCGGCCGTCTCGTTGCTCGCTTCGGGCAACTTCCCGTAAACCACTCCGGCGAGCAGTTTCTTGATCCCGGAAACATCCGCGATGGTTCGATTCCAGCGGCCGAGGATGTGCCAGGCATTGTCGTTATCCGGGTCGAGCCGGATGGCTCGTTCGCAGCCTTCCTTAATCTTTGGGGCGGCGTCGACCTGTTCGGCGCTGCTCAGATAAGGGAGCATCTTCCCGTAGCTGATGGCGGGGGAAAGCTGCGCTTCGGCGTTATTCGGGCCGAGTTCTGCGCCGCGATTCGCATAGTCGAGTGAGAGGTGGCCGAGACGAAGCTTTTCTGTCTTATCGGTGGCATCGCTCATCAGGTGACGATATTGGCGCGCGATTCGATCGAGCAACGCGACGTCGTCCGGATCCTGTTTTAAGGCCGGCAGATAATATTTGAGAGCTTCATCGGCCTTCAGCTCCTGGTCGAGCGGATCGCCCTTGGCAATCAGCGACGCGGCGCTCTCGGCACGGGTCGAATTGGCGGAAAAACAAATCGCCACACAGAAAAGAAGGAACACGCTGACGAAACGGGTCAGATTCATAAGAGCGGTGGAGCGACTCGACAGGCGCGTCTCGTCATTCCCTAATCGTGTCCCACCTCGCCCCCGGTTGCGAGGGCGCGTTTTAACGACGGTGGTTTTTCGTTGGATTCGCGTTCACCACGATCCGTGCGGCGTTCACCAGCTCGGCTTCGCTCTTGTTCCGACCGATCAATTGCAGGCTGGTAGTGGGGAATCCAAAGCGCTGCAGCGGAATCGGGATCGCGATCGCCGGATTACCGGAATAATTTGCCGCGACGGTGTTTTGCAGGGCGAGAACCTGTGCTTCGAAAATTGCCGTCCGCCCGTAGAACGGCACCCGCGGGGGTGCCCCTTTCAAGGTCGGCAGCGCGATGAAATCCACCTGCTCGAGAGCGTGGGCGAGAACCTCTCGCCACTGCGGCAACTCTTTTAGCGCCCGAGGATAAATGGTGTTGTACTGGACCTGTCCGGTCAGAATGATCGACTGAGTGACCAGACCCACTTTGGGTTGGACGAGATATTTGTTGTCATTCAACCAGCCATCGCCGAAAGCGATCGCGCTTCCGTTGGCCTGGGCCTGGACCCAGGCATCCTGGAAACTCTTATCCATCCGGACCACTTGAAACCCCGCAGCCGCGAGCGCGGCATCGACCGCACGTTCGATTTTGCGAGTGGTTCCATCCACGTAGAGCCGACCGACGCGGATCCCTTGGCCCGAAGGTCTGGTGTCGACCGCCGCCTGATAGCGCCTGGAAAATCCCGGAGTGAGCAGGTTCATTCCCTCTACCAAATGCGGAATGTCGGCCGCGAGCGGGCCGACGGTGTCGAGATGCTTGGGCGAAAGCGGGAATACTCCCTCGAGCGAGACGAGACCGTAGGTGGTCTTCAACCCGAGAATGCCGCAGCAGGCGGCCGGGACCCGGACCGATCCCGCCGTGTCCGTCCCAAAAGCGATATCGGCGCTGCCGTCGGCCACGGCCACGGCCGAGCCACTGGAAGAACCTCCGGGGATGCGATTCTTGTCGATCGGGTTCACCGGAGTGCCGAAGTATTCGTTCATCCCGGAGGTACCGAAGGCGAACTCCGTAAGATTGGTTTTGCCGACGATCGCGACCGCGGGATTACGGGCGGCGCGCAGACAACGAGCATCCTGCCTTGCCGGGTTTGAGTTCTCCGCGAGATACCACGATCCGGCGGTTGTTACCGTCCCTTTCATGTCGATCAGATCCTTAACGGCAAGACGAATTTTGCCCGAATCGCTCGCGACCGGATGGTAGGAAATAAAGGCGCGATCACGAGTGACCGCGGCCGTTTTAAGAGCAGGCAAAGCGCAGCCTTGAAAGCCAAGCAGCAGGCTGAAGCCGGCCCACAAAAAGCCCGGGAATCGCGAGGAACATTCTTTCATCGTGTGTGCCCATGCAGTTTGCATGCCGGCGGAAGGTGTGGCGGAAGCGTCGCTCCGCCAAGTCCTTTTCTGACCCCGAGTATTACTTCCGATATGCAGATGCGGTCTCGAAGGGATCGTAAATATCGTCAGCATTCCGCGTCGGCGCGTAGACGAATCCGTAACGGTCGTTTTTCTCGTCTACTGACTCAAAGAGGAGACCCCCGGCCTTCGCTCTCGCTTTGTATTCGAGCAGGACTCTGACCGTGCCATTGAATCCCCACATCATAAATCCTGTCCCGAAGATCCCGCCATTGGGGTAAAGCTTGTCCAAACCTGCCATGGCATGGAAGCAATTGATGGCGACTCGATCCTTTCGATAAAGGCGATCATCAGCGCGATACTTTATCGTTCCTTCGTTGAGCAAACGCATGCGATTGACTCCCAGATTGAAGGCAGCTTCGCTGATCTCGTACGGTCCCCACATGCAGACCGCATTTCCGGCCTTTACCGCCAGCGCGAGGGTTTCATCCAGCTTAAAGTTTCTACCGACGGACAGGGGACAAGTATTCTGCGCGGCGAAAATGCGACTGCCGACGCCTTCAAAAACGCAAAGATTCGGATTGGTGGCGAAGTCGTGCGGCAACCAGCTGATGGTGAACGCTTGAAAATCTCGATTCAGGTAAGTCTGCTTCTCAAGACCCGCTGTCAGGTTGGACTTTTTGTCGTCCGCCAGGACTCGAATAACTGACAAGAACGAGTGTGAAAGCGCCGGGTCGTTGGCCCTATTTTGATAGGCAAAGGGAATAATGAAATAGCGATCGCTCGCATTTCTGCCGTCTCCCAGTCGAGCTAAAATTTTTGCCTTGATCCGATTCCTGATCTGCTCGGTGAGAGGTACATCATAATTGGAAAAATCGGGACTTCTATGTTGCCCACCAAACTGAGACGCGCAGGACAAATTGAGGAAGAGAAGACCTGCCAAAAAAGACCACGCGACGATTCTGCCGGCACGACGGGCAACCGGTAATCCAGCCAGGTTTGTTGTATGTTTCACGAAGGATTGTTTGAATGACATTTTTTTGGTAACAGCAGGATGAAGACCCGTTGAATCGGTTCGGAACTCAAAATTTAATCCGGCCGAATGATCTCTCCCCCGCAACCGTTGCGCAAGAACGTTTGAAGCCGCCGAAAGGCCCGACCGCTTGCGACCATAAAATGATTTTGGAGCAGCCTTTCACCATGGTCGTGACAAGCCCGCTCCTTTGCCACAAATTGCGCGATGTTCGCGAAATTTGCCGACCACGTCTGCAGCACCCTCGAGGAAATCAAAGCGCAAGGCCTCTACAAAACCGAGCGCGTCATTACCGGGCCGCAGAATGCCGAAATCCCGATCGCGGATGGCCGGCGCGTGATCAATCTCTGTGCCAATAACTACCTGGGACTGGCCGATCATCCCGCGCTCATCGCCGCGGCCAAGGAAGCGCTCGACAGTCACGGCTTCGGGATGGCGAGCGTTCGTTTTATTTGCGGGACACAGGATATTCACAAAGAGCTGGAAGCCGCCCTCACCAAGTTCCTTGGGACCGAGGATACCATTCTTTATCCCTCCTGTTTCGACGCCAACGGCGGATTGTTTGAGACATTGTTAGGCGCGGAAGACGCGGTCATCTCCGACGAGCTGAATCACGCCAGCATTATCGACGGAGTGCGCCTCTGCAAAGCGCAGCGCTTCCGTTACAAGAACTCGGACATGGCCGACCTTGAAGCACAGCTGCAGGCCGCCAAAGGCGCGCGTTTCCGCCTCATCGCGACCGACGGCGTTTTCTCGATGGACGGCACGATCGCGAACTTGAAAGGGGTCTGCGATCTGGCCGAAAAATACGACGCGATGGTGATGGTGGACGACGCCCATGCCGCCGGTTTCATCGGCAAAACCGGACGCGGCACACCGGAACATTGCGGCGTGCAGGGGCGCATCGACATCCTCACCGGAACGCTCGGCAAAGCGCTCGGCGGTGCGAGTGGAGGCTACACCAGCGGGCGCAAAGAGATCGTCGCGCTCCTCCGCCAACGCTCGCGCCCTTATCTCTTCTCCAACACCGTCGCGCCGCCCATCGTGGCCGCTTCGCTCAAGACCCTCGAACTACTGAGCAGTTCGACCGAATTGCGCGACAAGCTGGAGGAAAACACCAGATATTTTCGCGCCGCCCTGACTGAAAAAGGCCTGACGATCAAGCCGGGCACACACCCGATCGTCCCGATCATGCTCGGCGACGCCGCGCTTTCACAACAGTTTGCCGCCCGCATGCTGGAGAAAGGCGTATACGTCGTCGGCTTTTTCTACCCGGTCGTTCCGCACGGTACGGCACGTGTCCGCACCCAGGTGAGCGCAGCCCATTCGCGTGCAGAATTGGAACGGGCCGTGGAAGCGTTTGCCGCGACGAACGCCGAACTGGTCCAATAGGAACGCCGGGGCGCCCGCGTTTCTTTGCAACACGCGCCTGACGTTTGACCAGACGCGGACGGGACAGCGCTCGTCCCTCCAGCCTCGACCGAAGTGCCCTAAGCAGCGCTTCTCTGGTGCAGCGCAATGCTGGAACCGACCCAAGTTCTGTCTTTGTTGAAATCGACCCCCATCATCTTCCCCTGGCTCATCCGCACGAGGTTGTTTACGAGCACCGGATCGCCATCCTCGGGCCAGAGGAACATCATCCGGATTTCCGCCTTGGAGCGGTGCCCGTCTGTCGTCGGGACAAACTCCGCATAATGCACCTTCTCCTGGAGAATCCAAGCGTGCGGATCATCCAGCGATGCCAGTTTTTCGCGGGTCGGATCCATCTCGACCCCGAGCCCGGCGAAGGAATAAAGTGGCTTCAGGACATAATTCTCGATTGGTTCTCCGGCCGGAAATTCGTCGGCAAAATAGGCGCCGGAAGTGTGCGCGGTCTTGAGAAAGGGCAAGGAGTGTTTGCTGATCCGGAAATACCAGTTGGGATGGCCGACCCACTGGATGTCGAGGTCGTCCCGGAAATCGAAACCCGGCTTGAGCTCGGGACGGCGGAGGAGTTCATCGAAAATAACCCGGTTGTAGATGCGCTCGATCCGGATCTCGCGCCCGTCGCGTTCGTAGAAAAGCTGCCGGCCGCGTTTTCGGATACTCGTTAGGCAAACGGGCCAGACCCCGACGTCGCTCCGCGAGAAAGCGAAATCGATCCGCGTCTTTTGTTTCTCCGGCTCGATCTCGAGCAGAATGACATTCTCGGGATCGGTCTCCCCCACGATCACGCGGCGGAGGAGCGCGAGATAGGAAGGGCCATCCAGCCCGCTGAAAAACGGCTGCCAGCCAGCCGGCAGACCGGGAAAAGCCTCTCGCAGGCAGCGCCAGAAAAAGAGCTGATAGGAATAAAGGCTGGGAAAACCCTGGAGTTCGATCAGGCGCGGCGTGAGGCGGCCATCCTGGCCGGCGCAGACCGCGAAATCGACCGAGACAAAGAGCGGATGCGGATTCTCGTTAGGCACGACCAGCCGAGGCGGAATTGCGTTCTGCGCGTGGACGCGGAACTCCGGCGTTTGCACCCGCGCCATTAGCTCACGAGCCGCGGACTCAATTTCGTTGGTGAATTCGGGGGTCAGAAAAATCGGCGTCTCCGAGATGCGAAAATCGGCCGGCCAGATTTCGGTCTCGTTCACCGCCCGGACGAGAGCGTCATATTGTTCCTGGGTGAAGTCGGCGTTGAAGCGGGCACGCTGGGTTGGTTCCATCGGCCCGCAGCATGGCACAGTCCGCGCGAGACGACAAAAGCGGAGACCGAACGGACTGGTAAACTGCTCGGACTAGAACCCGACAAAGAGCGAGGCCATGCGGTCGCGCATTTTCGCATCCGGCAACCGGCCCATCCCGCCGCCCATGTTATCCTCGAGATGCCTGGGATCGTTCGTCGCCGGAATCGCGCACGTCACCGCCGGGTGCGACACGATCCATTTCAATAGAAACGCCGCCCACGAGTGGCAATCGAACTCCACCGCCCAGGTCGGCAAAGGCTTCTTCGAAATGACCTGAAAAATCCCGCCGCCACCGAAAGGCCGGTTGATGAGCACGCCCATCCCCATGTCGCGGGCCAAGGGCAGGATGCGGTTCGCCGCCGCCCGATCCATCAGCGAATAATTGATCTGGATAAAGTCGGGCTTGTGCACCTTCATCGCCTTTTCCATTTCACCGTGGCCTTTGTCCTCGGAATGAGTCAGCCCGATGTAGCGAATTTTTCCCTTCGCCTTCCATTCCCGCAACGAGGTCATCTGGCGATCGACATCCGCCAGGTTGTGCACCTGCTCGAGATCGATCGCGCGAGTGCGGAAACGCTGGAGCGAGCGCTCCATCTGCGAGATGCCCTCCTGCTTGGTGCGGGTCCACACCTTGGTCGCCCAGAAAATCGATTTCGTTAGGCCAGTCTTGTAAGCAAGATCACCGACCAATCCCTCGGCACTGCCGTAGGCGGGCGAGGTGTCGATTACTTTCCCACCCATTTTCATGAACAGACTCATCACTTCCGCGACCAGCGCGGTCTGGTCTTTCCGGCGCACATCAAACGTCAGCGCCGTCCCGAGCCCGATCACCGGCAGCTTCTCGCCCGTCGAAGGAATCGCTTTGAAAATCCGGGACGTATCCGCCGCCCAAGTCCGCGAAGCCCCGATCGGCAGGAGCGCACCCGCCGCCGCCGTCCCGATCAACTTCGCCACCCGCCGTCTTGAAATTCGAAGTTCCACCACTCCTCGTCTTTCTACTTTCCTTCGGGGCTGCTAGTTCTTGAACGCTTCCTTGTTCACGACGTAGGGCATTTTCGCGTCGGGTCGCCGTCGTAATTCCCTTCCAGCACGTCGATCACCGCCTGGGCCGTGCGGCCCGCCATGCCTTTCTCGGGATCGACGGAGAGGCGGGTAATTTGCCCACCGCTGGCAAAATGATGGAACAAGCGGGCGCGGTCGGCGATCTCGGGATCGAGCAGGGCGAATCCGGCGGGAGTGGCTCTTTCTCAAAGACATCAAGCGCCGCGCCGGCAATGACATTGTCTTTCAATGCCTGGGCAAGTGCCTTCTCGTCCACCACCGGACCGCGCGAGCTATTCACGAGATAGGCCGTCGGCTTCATCAACTTGAGCGTCTTCTCGTTGATGAGGTGATAAGTCGGCTTGTCGGTCTCGCCTTCACGCAACAGCGGCACGTGGATGCTCACGATAATCAGCGCCGCGCAACGCCTCCTCAAAGTCCACATACTTGATCCAGGTCTTCTCCTTCTGGATACCTTTGTCATGCCGCAGGTCCATCAACTCCTGGATGGCAGCGATGTATCTCTCATTCTGATAAGCCGGGTCGTAGCAAAGCATGTTCATGTCGAACCCGGAGCACTTCTTGATCATCGCCAGGCCGATGCGTCCTGTGCCGATCACGGCGATCGTCTTACCAGTGACTTCGTCGCCCAGAAACGGAAGGAACGGATGCCACGAAGGCCATTTCTGATCGCGCACCAGCCGCTCGCTCGCGTACATCTTGCGCGCCAGCATGCCCATCATGAAAAAGGCGAACTCTGCCGTCGCTTCAGTCAGGACGTCGGCCGTGTTCGTGAACGGAATCCTATATTTGTTCGCATCCGCGCGATTGATGTTATCGAAATCCGACCGCGATCTGCGCCACTACCTTGAGTGAGCCTTTCCCAGCCTCGAAAATCTCGGCGTCGATCGGATCGCGCAGGGTTGTGATTAGGGCGTCGATGCCGCTCTGCACCTTTTCGATGATCAGCTTCTTGGGCGGCGCATCCGGTCCCTGGAAGACTTCGAGCTCGTAGCCGCGCTCGCGCAGGCGGTTCTCGGCCGGGTCGCCGATTCGGGAAGTGGCAAAGATTCGCTTCTTATCGGTCCATGACTTAGGAATGGTTATAGGTTCTTCTCCGCCCAGGCGCCGACGCGATCGAGCGCTTTCTCGATGTTCTCGATCGAGTTAGCCACGCTGAAGCGCAGATAGCCTTCGCCGAAGTCACCGAAGGCCGTCCCGGAAAGCGCGGCCACTCCGGCGTCATCGAGCAGCGCGTCCGCCAGCTTCTTCGATGGCCAGCCGGTCTTCTTGATGTTAGGGAAAACGTAGAACGCACCCTTGGGCAGACAGGCAGGAGAAACCTTTGATCTTATTTAAGCCATCCACCATGATGTCGCGGCGTTTCTTAAACTCGGCGCACATCGTCTCGACCGATTCCTGCGGACCGCGCAGCGCCTCGATCCCGGCCATCTGGGTAAAGCTGGCCGTGCACGAGTTAGAGTTAGTCATGAGCCGGGCGATATGCGTCGCCAAGGTCGGCCCGCATCACTCCGTAACCCATCCGCCAGCCGGTCATGGCATAGGTCTTGGAGAACCCATCGAGCAGAATGCAACGCTCCTTCATTCCGTCGATCGACATGATGGAGTGATGTTCGCCTTCGAAAATAAGGCGGCTGTAGATCTCATCGGTCAGCACCATGATGTTGCGATCGCCGATCGCGCGCGCGATGCCGTCCATGTCCTCCTTCGTCAGCACGCCGCCGGTCGGGTTCTGCGGCGAATTAAGGATGATGAGTTTCGTCCGGTCGTTGATCAGCCCAGCGAACTCGCTCGACGTCGAAGCCGGAAATCCATTTCCTCGCGCAGCTGAATCGGCACCGCTTTGGCGCCCAAAGTAATTGATCATCGACTCGTAGATCGGGAAACCGGGATTCGGATAGATGACCTCGTCACCTTCTTCGACCAGCGCCAGGATGGTGAAGAAAATGATCGGCTTGCCGCCCGGCACGACGACCACTTCCTCGGGCGTAGCGGCGATCACCGCGCGGTCTCGCTCACATATTGCGCGATCGTCTCGCGCAGTTGCGGCATGCCGGCCGAGGGGCCGTAATGGGTGAACCCTTTATGCAACGCATCGGTCGCCGCCGCAATAATGTTAGCCGGCGTATCGAAATCCGGCTCTCCGATCTCGAGATGAACGATGTCGCGACCCTTCGCCTCAAGCGCGCGCGCTTTCACCAGCACTTCGAAAGCGGTCTCGGTGCCGAGACGCGCCATGCGGTTGGCGAGACGGAGTTCGCGAGGCTTATTCATGACTTAAAATGAGCGGCAAATTCATGAAGTCAGCTTGCGGTTTTCTGGAACTTCGACAAGTCAAAATCGTCCCACCGCCGGCTGCAGACGAATCTGGCTTCCCCGCCGCGATTGGTTGAAGCTGGCCCGAGTGCGATACTGCCAATGCGAATTTTAATCGCGCCCGACAAATTCAAAGGCTCGTTAGGCGCACGCGCCGTCGGCGAGGCGCTCGCGGCTGGAGTGCGCGACGCCCTGCCCGCTGCGGAGGTCGAGGTTTGCCCGCTGGCCGACGGCGGTGAAGGAACGGCCGAGGTGATTTGCCTCGCCCTCCGCGCCGAATGGATCCTATGCCCGGCCCACGACGCACTTGGCCGGCCGGTCGAGGCCGGTTATGGCTGGGTCTCTGAGTCACGCCGCGCGATCATGGAAATGAGCGCCGCCGCCGGGCTCTTCCACCTCACCTCGGAAGAGCGCGATCCGCTCATCGCCAACACCTTCGGAGTCGGCGAGATGCTCCGCGCCGCCGCCGGGTGGCGCGGTGCGGACGAGATCATTCTCGGGCTGGGCGGGAGCGCGACCAACGACGGCGGCTTCGGCCTGGCCCGCGCCCTTGGTTTCCGATTCTTCGCTCGCGACGACCGGGAATTAACCGGCGCGGTCGCCGATTTGCGCGACCTGGCGCGAATCGCTTCCCCTAACGACCTCCCGCTGCCGCCAATCGTCGCCGCCTGCGACGTGCGCAATCCGCTCCTCGGCCCGGAGGGCGCCACCCGCACCTTCGGCCCGCAGAAAGGCGCGACCCCGGAGAAAATCGAAATCCTGGAAACCGCTCTCCGCCGGCTGGCCGACGTTGCCGCGCAAACCTTCGGACACGATCTTCGCGCCGAACTGAGCGCAGGCGCGGCCGGCGGGCTCGGTTTCGGGCTCCTCACGTTTTGTGGAGCGACAGTTCGCTCCGGCTTCGAGGTCGTTTCGGAATTGGTCGGCCTGCCCGCGAAAATCGCGCGCGCTGAAATCGTCATCACCGGTGAAGGCAAGCTCGATCGCCAAACGCTCTCCGGCAAAGCCCCGGCCGGCGTGGCCCAACTCGCGCGCGCCGCCGGTAAACGCGTCTTCGCCATCGTCGGCCAGACGGAAGAAACAGAACCGGGCGAACTTTTCGAAGCCGTCATCACCCTCGACGACACCAGCCCCGCCTACCGCGACACGCCCGACCTGCTGCGCCGACGCGCCCACGTCCTTGCCGCCAGTCTGATCCACCCAGCCTGATTAAGCTACTCTCAACCCATGAATATGAGTCGTGGGTAGTTCATGCCGCCACCAGCTTGGCAACCCCGCTAGACCAACATCGGAGGGCTCCGGGGTTCGTCGGGAGAAATCGGCCCGAATCCGAGGCACTAGTATTACCTTAGGAAACGAAAAACGCCCCGTGCTTTTGGCACGGGGCGCTCTCGGGAGTTCCAGGGAGAGACGGGAATTTACTTCGTGGGTGTCGTGGACATCGCGGAGCTGGTGATGTCTTCGGCGCCGGCGGCCTTGTAAATTTCCTTGGCCCGATCTTCCTGGTCGCCGTCGTGGGTGTGGACGGCGATGAGGTAGTTGCCATGCTTTAGTTTCTCTTCGTAGCGTTTGGCTTCGATCTCGGGGATGCCGAGGCCGATGAGGCCGCCGACGATGCCGCCGGTAGCGCCGCCAATGGCCGCGCCACTGAGGGCAGCCATGATCGGGCCGGCTGCGATGAGCGGGCCGACGCCGGGAATGGCGAGGGCGCCGATACCAGCGAGAAGGCCGATGACACCGCCGGTAACTCCGCCGGTGGCTGCGCCGGTGGTGGCCCTTCAGGGGCTTTGGTCGCCTTCACGTGGCCGATGTCGTGTTTACCCTCGGTGTCGGGCAGGAGGATGGAGATTTCGTGAGCCGGAAACCCGGCCCCTTGAAGGTTGGTGACGATTTGCTCGGCCTGGCTGTGGCTCTGGGCGATGCAGAAAACTTGTGTTTTGGACATGATATCTGGTCTTTCTATTGGTTGGGTGCTGAGGCTATTTCGAGGCTTCTTTACTTCGAGTTGGTTCATTACTTTGGCGTCGCCGGCGTTGGCCTCGGCGTGCTTGGCGATAGCCATCTTCTCGGCTTCGGTCTTGACCGGGCCGCGCAAGGTCACCACGCCGCCGGCGGTGATGATCTTGACATTCTTGGCTGTCATAGTGAGGGAGTCGTCTTTCATCACGGCGCGCCGGATGGCGGCCGTGATTTTGATGTCTCCCGAGTCGTTGGATTGATCGCCGGAGGTCTTGGTGCCGCCGTCGCGATCGCGAACGTTGCGTCCGGAGTTATCGGCCGGTGTGGGGGTGGCGGCGGAGTTGTCCTCGGCCACGGCGGAGAAGGTGAGAGCGCTCAGGCAGAGCAGGGATAGGATGGTGGGTTTCATATTTATAATTAAAAATGCCGCCACGTGGCGGCCCTTTGATACGCGGTTGGTGGAGACCGCGGCTGTCTCGCGCGGCAGATAAACTGAAATAAACGGAAAATTGTTTCCGGCCGCATTTTTGATCACCGAAGATCGGTTGAATCCAAAGCGCTTGCCCGCGGCATCATATGGATATGATCCATGATTTTAGGTTCGCGTTTCGGCAACTCGGCAAGGCGCGAGCCTTCACGGCGGCGGCGGTGATCGTGCTCGCGCTCGGGATCGGGGTGAACACCGCGATCTTCAGCCTGGTCAATGCGCTGCTCTTCCAGTCGCCGCATTACCCGCATGCCGAGGAGGTGGTGCAGGTGTTCTCTCAGGATAAGAAGAACCCGAAGACGTTTCGCGGTTTTTCTTATCCGACCTGGCTCGATATTCGCGCGCAGAATACAGTTTTCTCCGGGGTGATGGCGCATAACCTCGCCATGGTGGGGCTGGGCGAGAAAGGCAGCACCCGGCGCGCGTTCACCGATGTGGTGAGTTCGAATTATTTCGAGGTGATGGGCGTGCAGCCGCTTCGGGGCCGCGCCTTTACGGCGGAAGAAGAGACGCCCGGGCGCAACGCGCAGGTGGCGGTGGTGAGTTACAATTATTGGAAGAAGAACGGGCTCCGGCCCGATCTGCTCGGGTCCACGATCGCGATCGATGGCCGGCCTTTCAACGTAATCGGGATTCTGCCGGAGGGGTTCACCGGCACGACGCAGATTTTCGCGCCGGAGATCTGGTTGCCGCTCGGGGTTCACGATCAGGTGGCAAATGATTTCGAGACGGAGAGCAAGACAAAGCTGGACGACCGGGCCGGGCGGCAGTTCCTGCTCGTGGGGCGGCTGAAGCCAGGGGTGACGGCAGAGGCGGCCGGGCCTGCCTTGAAAACGCTGGCGGCAAATCTCGAGCGGGCCTACCCGGTAGAGCAGAAGGATCAGACGTTCATGGTGGAGGAGCTGTCCCGGTTCAGCCTGAGCACGAACCCGAGCAGCGGGACGAAGATCAAACGGCTCGCGCCGCTCCTCTTCGGGATGTCCGGCGTGGTCCTGCTCGTCGCCTGCCTCAACCTGGCCAACATGCTTCTCGCCCGCGGCACGGCGCGCCGGAAGGAGATCGCGATCCGGCTCGCGCTCGGGGCGAGCCGCGGGCGGATCGTTCGGCAGTTGCTCTGCGAGGGCTTCGTCCTCGCGCTGACCGGCGGGGTTTTCGGGATGGTGCTGGGGTTGTGGTCGTCGGACTTTCTCGTGGCGTCGTTAGGCAAAGCGCTCCCGATCGACATGGTCTGGTCGACTGGGCTGAGCGTACCGGTGCTGCTGGCGACCTTTGCCTTTTGTCTTTTCGGCACGCTCGCTTTTGCGCTCGGGCCGGCGCTGAAGTTGTCGAAAGCGGCGGTGATCGGTGACCTGAAGGAACACGCGGGTGAGGACAAGGTCGTTAGGCGCTGGAAATTCCTGCCGCGCAATCCGCTGGTGGTGGCGCAGATCGCTTTTTCGCTCGCGCTCCTGACCGCGGCGGCGCTCTTCATTCGCGGCGCGAACAAGGCGGCGGCGGCCGAGACTGGTTTGCAGACGAAGTCTAATTATCTCCTCGAAGTGGACGCGAGCCTCGCGAGCTACGACCAGGCGCGCTCACAGAATATCTATCGTACGCTGGAGGAACAGTTGGCGACATTGCCGGGTGTCGAGAGCGCGAGCATCTCTTCGACCGTGCCGTTCGGGCTCGTCTCACTCGACAAGAAGGTGCAGCGCGGCGGCGCCAACCCGGCACCGGACGCCCGGCCCGCAACCGCTGCGGAAGGCCGCGCCTTCACCGCGAGCTGGAACAGTGTGGGCGCGGATTATTTCAAAACAGTCGGCCTCACGCTGCTGCGCGGACGCGTCTTCAATCCGACCGAGGCGATGCATCAAACCACCCCGACGGTTGCGATCGTCGACGAAGTGCTGGCGAAGAAACTCTGGCCTGACGGCGACGCGCTCGGCCAGCAGATCCAGTTTGCCGACAAGGATACGCCAAAGACAAAGGACGGAACCAAGGCGCAGATCGAGATCGTTGGCATCGTGCCCCATGCGCGCGGCAGTTTGTTCGAGCAGGATCCGGACGGCACGCTCTACCTGCCGTTCTCGGAGGGTTTCCAGAGCAACGTTTTCTTCCACCTCAAGTTCGCGCCTAACGCCGGTCGCGATGCCGCCGCCACGACCGATCTGATTCGCCGCACGGTGCGCGAAGTGGATCCCGCGGTGCCGATCCTAAGCCTGAAGACTTTTTCTCAGCATCTCGACGGCAACTTCGAACTCTGGATCGTGCGGGCCGGCGCGACCATGTTCAGCATCTTCGGCGGGTTGGCGCTGGCCCTGGCGACCGTCGGTGTTTACGGAGTAAAGGCATACTCGGTCGCGCGACGGACGCGGGAGATCGGAATCCGGATGGCGTTAGGCGCACAACGCGGTGCGATCATGCGCCTGTTCATGCGCGAAGGCGCGGTGATGCTTGCGGGCGGCGTGCTGCTCGGGCTGCTCCTCGCGGCCGGGACGGGGAAGTTGCTCAGCGGTATGCTTTATGAGGTCGGCACACTCGATCCGGTCGCCTTCACGATGGCACCAACGGTGCTCACGGCAGCCGCGCTCCTCGCGACCTGGCTGCCCGCGCGCCGCGCTACGCGGATCAGTCCGATGGCGGCGTTGCGGACGGAGTAGTTAGATAAGAAACTTGCCCTTCGCCATCACTTGTTCGTCGTCGAACCAGATGTCGAAGTCGCGACCGACGCAGTCGATGTGGGTCTTGGAAAGCCAGGTCTGGCCGGTGTGCTCGGCGTAGGGATGCCCGAAGGCAATGTGGATGCCGGGGATCTTTTCGTCCTGCAATATGTTGCCGATGACGCGGGTGCAGGCGGTGTTAGTGCCGACCGCGAATTCGCCGACGCGGTTGCTGTTCTCGTCGGTATTGGTGTAGGCAGCGAATTCTGCGAGCAACTCCTGGTTGTCACAGGCGAGCGACTGGATGCGGTTGTTTTTGACCTCAATCGTTAGGGGAGTTGCCTGGATGTCGCCGTATTTCTGGCAGAGGTAATCGCCGACCACGCCGTCGACGACGAAGACGCCATTGCTGTCGAAGGGAGAGGTGAAAATTTCGCCGCCGGGCAGGTTACCCCACTTCTCGGGAGTGATGATGCCGCTGGTCTTGAGCCAGCGAAGGTTGGCGGAAAGGTCGGCCGTGTAGTCGGTGCCGGCGGCGGTCTTGCAAGTCACACGTTTTGTTTTGCGGGCCATCTCGACGAGGCGTTGGCTGAGGACATCAATCGCCTGGAAATCGGCCCGCATGCCTTCGAGCATGATCTGGCGGCTGATGTTGACCATGTGCCCGTGGCGGATGTGGTTCTTATTCACCACGTCGCTCATCTGCATACGGGAGCCGAGCTCGCCGCGCTGGGTTTGGGCACAAAAGATGGAGACCTGCGACGTTCCGAGGTCGTCGAGGATGACCTGGGGCATGCCGGTGAGCGGACGTTCGGCGTATTCCTCGAGGATAAAGACGGCGTGCTCCGCGCCAACTTCCTCGACCTGTTGCTGCAGGGCCGCGGCGATCTCGCTCGTCTCCTGATCGGTGATAATGGTGATGCGCTCGTTAGGCTGGAGGCGCAGGCAATCGCGGATGGCGTTGCGCGCGCCCGGGATGAGCTCGGGATCGATGGCAGTGGAGGCGGTGGAAAAGCGGTTCGGCATGAAAAAGAGCGCTCAGCATGGCGCGGAAAAGCGCCGGGGGCAATTGGCGGCTCAGGCCCCGGCAGACTCCGCGGGAGCCGGCGGTGACGGCTGCACCGTGAGGCGCTCGTAGGTTTCCTCCACGATCAGGTCGACCACGTCGTGCATGTTGTGCTCGCGCTCCCAGGCGGCGATCTGCCGGTCGGCACCGGTGCCTTCACGCATGATTTTCTCGACGTGCGCGATCTCTTCGTGACTGCCGAGCTCGTCCACCTCGGTGGCGATAAAATCGAGCAACTCGTTGAGGAGCTCACGGGTGTCGATCTCGGTTTCGCGGCCGAAATCGATCAGCTTGCCGTCGAGTCCATAGCGAGAGGCGCGCCAGCGATTCTCGTCGATCAGCCGGCGGCGATAAACGCGGAAGGTGGTGTTGTGGCGGAGAAGTTTGTGGAGTTTCACCACGATGGCCTGAATGACGGCGGCCATCGCCATGGTGTCGTCGACGCGCGATTGGGCATCGCAAATTCGAACCTCAAGGGTGTCGAAAAATGGATGGAGCCGGATGTCCCACCAGATTTTTTTCGCGTTGTCGACGCAGCCGGTCTTGATCAGGAGCTTGAGGAAATCTTCGTACTCGGAAAGGCTCTCGAAAGCGTCGGGCGTGCCGGTGCGTGGGAAACGCTCGAAGACTTTGAGGCGATAACCTTTCAAGCCGGTGTTGCGCCCCACCCAAAAGGGCGAGTTGGTCGAGAGCGCATAGAGATGAGGCAGGAAATAACGTGCCTGATTCATCACATGGATGGCCATGGAACGATCGGGAATACCAACGTGCACATGCAGGCCGAAAATGAGGTTGGCGCGCGCGACCTGTTGCAGATCCTTCACGATCGTCTCGTAGCGTTCCCCTTCCGTGATGTGCTGGTCGAACCAGTGTGAAAAGGGATGAGTGCCGGCGGAAGCGATCTTCAATCCGCTCCGCCCGGCCATGGTGGCGAGTTCACTGCGCAGGCGGATGACTTGTTCGCGGGCGTCGCGGATATCGCCGCAAACATCGGTCCCGAGCTCGACAACCGATTGGTGCATCTCCGGTTTGATCTGTTCTTTGAGGGTGACTTTTCCTTCGCCCAGGATTTGCTGAATGTGGGAACGCAGCTCGCGCGTTTCCGGATCGATGATTTGGAACTCCTCTTCGATTCCGAGAGTAAAGACGTGATCAGCCGCGCTCATGCCCTAACAACAACCGCCAAATCGGCATTCCGCGCAAGCTGCAGAACGCGTCCGGCCCGCGTATATAAATCGAAGATGAGAATCACCCCGCCGCAGAGCCGCCTTTTGCTCGGCGGGTGCCTTTGCGTGCTGCTGGCAAGCAGTGGCTGCGCCCTGGAGGCCAAAGAGAAAAGCCCCGGTTTTACCGTTAGTCGTCGACATTTTAAGAGCGGAGACGTGAAAATTCTGGTGGACGTCTACACGCCCCTCGCTGCGGTTGGTGAGCCGATCCTGGTGCTGCATGGCGCTGGGGGGATGCTCTTCGACGGGCCGGAGATGTCACGCGTGGCAGCGGATCTGGCGAGCGCCGGATTCGAAGCTTACCAGGTTCATTACTTCGATCGGACGCATACATGGTTCGCGCGCCAGGCGGTCTTGCTAAAGCTTTTCCCGACCTGGCGCGCGACGGTGCACGACGCGGTCGAGTGGGTCCGCACGCGGCGACCGGAAGCGCGCGCGGTTGGGATTTTTGGCTATTCGTTAGGGGCGTTTGCCGCCATCGAAGAAGCGCGGCGCAACCCGGCGATCGGGGCGGTAGTGGAAGAAGCGGGCGGCTTTTGGAATGGGCACCCGGAGGGGCCGACGCGCCAACCGCTTCCGCCAATCTTGGTCATCCACGGCCAGCAGGATCAGCGGGTGCCTTATGAAAAATACACCAAACCGTTGCTGGCTTATCTCCGCACGCATCACGAAACTTTTGAGACGCATTCCTTTCCCGGCGAAGGGCATCAGTTCAGTGCCGCAGCCAACGCCCGGGTACGGGCTGAAGCGGTGAGCTTTTTCCACCGGCGGCTCGCGCCGTAAATCGGAGGGACATGCTTCCGCATCTCCGGCATTCAGTTCCGCTAGCATTTGGAGCTGGGAAGATCTGGTGAGAGCTGGCGGCGCATCATCCCTGAGGTGCGGAAGCACCGCCCTCCGGGCAAAGCGAATTAGAGGCCGAAGGCTTCTGCGATCACGCAAGCCTGCTCCCGTTTGTGCAGGGCGAGCGCGCCGACCGCCGGGCTCGCGCTGGCGTTCCGCCCGGCGTAGAGAATCTCCTGGCCTAACAATGCCCGCAGACGCGGCTCGAGATGACTCCAGGCGCCCATGTTTTGCGATTCTTCCTGGCACCAGATGATCTTCTTGGCTTTCGCAAACGGTTTGAGCGCGGCCTGCAGCTTGGCTTCCGCCAGCGGATAAATTTGCTCCACGCGAATAATGGCCGCGGTGCCAATCTTCTCGGCCTCACGCTGGGCGAGGAGGTCGTAATAAATTTTGCCCGAGCAAAGGATAACCCGCTCGACTTTTTCCGGAGGTCCCGCTTCCGGCGCGGCCAGTATTTCCTCAAACTGGCCGGAGATAAAATCGTCCGTGCGTGAGGCGGACTGCTCCGCCCGGAGCAGACTTTTCGGCGTCATGATAATGAGCGGCTTAACGAAGTCGCGTTTCATCTGCCGGCGCAGGACGTGAAAATATTGCGCGGCGGTCGTTAGGTTGCAGACTTGGATGTTATCCTCTGCACAGGCCTGGAGGAAACGCTCGAGCCGCGCACTGGAGTGCTCCGGGCCCTGCCCTTCGTAGCCGTGCGGCAGAAGAAGGACGATGCCGCTCGGCCGTTGCCATTTCGATTCGGCCGAGACGATGAACTGATCGATGATGGTCTGCGCGCCATTGGCGAAATCGCCGAACTGCGCCTCCCACAGGCAAAGCATGTTGGGATAATCGAGCGAATACCCGTAGTCGAATCCAAGGACGGCGGCTTCCGAAAGCAGGCTGTTGTAAATGCAGATGCGCGCCTGGTCCGGCGCGAGGTGAAGGAGTGGGAGGTACGGTTTGCCTGTCTTGGCATCGTAAAGAAAAGCGTGCCGATGGCTGAAGGTTCCCCGTCGGCTGTCCTGGCCGGAGAGGCGGACCGGCACTCCTTCGAGGAGGAGCGAACCAAAGGCCAGCGCCTCGGCAAATCCCCAATCGTACGGTCCACCTGCCTGGTAGACTTCGCGCTGCCGATCGATCGTGATGCGTTTTACCTTGGGAAGAATGTTAAAGTCCTCCGGGAGCCGGGTGAGCCCGGTCACGATCTGCTGCAGCGTCTCGGCTGTGATCGCTGTCACGACCGGCGACCAATGGTAGGCCGGTTGGAAGACGGCGTTCGATTCGAGGAATTTATTCTTCCGCTCGGCCCCGTCTTTCTCGATCGATTTCACTTCCTCGAGCGTCATCTCCAGCCGCAAATCGAACTCCGTCTCGAGAGACGCCGCGTCATCTTCGCTCAGAACACCCGCTTCCAGGAGCTGACGCTTATAGAGCTTCGCGACCGAGGGCCGCTGCGCGATCTTTGCGTAGAGATCCGGCTGAGTGAAGAGCGGTTCGTCGCCTTCGTTATGTCCATAACGACGATAGCAATACATGTCGATCACGACATCGCGGCCAAACTCCTGGCGAAAATCGAGCGCCGTCTCGGTCACAAAGCGGACGGCGAGCGGGTCGTCGCCGTTCACGTGGAAGATCGGCACCTCGATCATCTTCGCGATATCGGTGGCGTACATCGAGGAGCGGGCGTCCTCCGGCAGAGTGGTGAAACCGATCTGGTTGTTCACCACCACATGCACCGTGCCGCCAGTGCTGTAGCCGTGGAGTTGCGACATGTTGAGCGTTTCCGCAACGATGCCCTGGCCGGCAAACGCAGCATCACCATGTACGAGCAGCGGCAAGACCTTCCGTCGGTGCTCGGTATCGCCCCGAATGCGCTGACGCGCGCGCGCGATCCCTTCCACCACCGGGTCGACCGCTTCGAGGTGACTAGGGTTGGCCGCCAAACGAATTTCGACTTCCGCGCCGGAGGAAAGCCTGCGCACCGTCCGGTAACCGAGGTGATATTTGACGTCGCCGTCACCCGCCACCAACTCCGGCAGGTAGTTGGTGCTGAATTCGGTGAAAATCACGCCCAGTGATTTTCGCAGGAAATTCGCCAGGACATTGAGGCGGCCGCGGTGCGCCATGCCCATGCAAATCTCCTCGATCCCGTCGCCTGGACAGCGATGCAGAATCGTATCGAGGATGACCATGAGCGACTCCGCCCCCTGCAGCGAAAAGCGCTTTTGCCCTACGTAGCGGGTGTGCAGGAAAACCTCGAACGCTTCCGACTCGAGGAGCAGGCGCAGGAGCGCAACCTCCACCGCAACCGAGGCCTGATGCTTCGGCGGTCGTCGCTCCAGCCGATCGCGCACCCAGTTGCGGATGCGCGGGTTTTGAATGTGCTGAAATTCCGCGCCGATGGAGTCCGCATAGATTTCCTCGAGCTGCCGGATCATCTCGCGCAGCGTCATCTTTTTGTTATCGAGAAAGAACTTCGACGAGACCTTGAGATCGAGATCCTTCTCGCTAAACCCAAGCTCGCGCAGCGTAAGGAGAGAATTCTCCGGCCGTTTTTCAGCGAGCGGATTCACGCGGGCGATCGTGTGACCGAGGGTGCGATAGGCATAGACGAGTCCGTCGATCCGCGTTTGGAGCGGACTCTCCGCTACCGTCCCCGCGGCCACCGGCGGAGCCGCGGCCGTGGTCCCATTGCGCTGCGGCGTATTCCCAAGCTCGAAGCCCTCAAAAAACGCGCGCCAACTGCCGTCGACCGAATCAGGATTTGCTTCCCAACGCTGATAATTTTCCTCGATCAGATCGAGGTTGCCGCGGTTGGCAAAAGAAGGTCGCATAGCTTGGGTACTCTGGCGGCGTTTGCTCGGCGGGCAAGTTGACAGTCCAAAGTCAGCTTCGATGTTCGCCTGCAAAAGTTGGGGACCCGCGCAGTATGAGAGCCAAGCTAGAGTACAGATCCGTCTTCGTTTCGCAGCGTCTGGCAGCGCTGTTGCGGCGCGCATCCGGGTCCGGGGAGCGCACGCGCCTCCGAGTTTCCGCCGCCCGCGGGATTATTACGCTGATTTTCCTCTGCGCTTTGGGGTCGCTCTGGGCCCAGGCGACTCCTCCACTCGATCCCGCCTCCGAGCCCGCCGTGCTGGCGGTCGCGAAAGTTTTGCCCGCGGTGGTTAACATCAATACCGAGCGTGTCGTTAGGCGACAGGTGCGCGATCCGTTCGATGATTTTGCCGCGCAGTTCTTCGGCGTTTATCGCAATCGGCCGCGCGAGATTCGCCAGACTCTGCAAAGTCTCGGCTCCGGGTTTATCGTCGACCCCAGCGGCTTCATCGTCACGAACGAGCATGTCGTCGAGCGGGCGGCCGATCTTAAGATCGAAGTCATCACGAACGACAACAAAAGCTTCAAGGGCCGCTATGTCACAGGGGACCCAAAGAAGGATCTGGCTTTCATCAAGATCGACAGCGACCAGCCCCTCCCCTTCGTTAATCTGCATGATATCTCGCCGAATTTGTTAGGCCAGACCGTCATCGTGGTCGGGAATGCGCTCGGCTACGGCAGCTCGATCAGTCGCGGCGTGCTCAGCGGAGTGAAACGCGAGATCACGATCAACGACATCGATTATCATAACCTGCTCCAAACTGACGCGGCTATTAATCCGGGTAATAGCGGCGGGCCGCTGATCGATCTCTCCGGGCGTCTGGTCGGAATCAGCTCGGCCAAAATGGCCTTCACTCCGCAGGGTGTTCCAACCCAGGGGCTCGGCTTTGCCATCCCGGCCGATGTCGTTAGGGAAAATGTCGAGCAGTTCAAAAAGATCGCGGAGAAACAACCGTCGCCCAAACCGGGCGCGACCGAGCAACTCACCGGCTCCTCCAATGCCGATCGTCTCTTTGGCTTGCAGCTGCAGGATTTAACCAGCGACCTGGCTGACGCGCTCGGCTATGCGCCAGGCAAGGGTGTCCTGGTCAGCGCGGTTGAGCCCGACAGTCCGGCCGACCGCGTCGGGATCGAGCGCGGTCTGGTCATTTACCGGATTGGCAAATACGATGTGAATTCGGTCAAAGACGCGGAGCGCTTGCTCGCGCGCGCCGATACTGGCTCGAGCGTCGACTTCGCCGTCGGCATCGTCGGGCGCGGCGGGCGGAGTCGTCGCGTCGAGACGGTGAATCTCGAGGCGCGTTGAAAACTTTTCGCGAGAAATTGCCAACGCTTCCAGCCTGACGTTGTCAGTAAAAGCTCACCGCAGCATGATCCAAGTCGAGAATCTCACCAAACGCTACGCCGGGCAGACGGCGATCGATAATCTCACCTTTGAGGTCGGCAAGGGCGAGATCATGGGCTTCCTCGGGCCGAACGGCGCCGGCAAGAGCACGACCATGCGCATCCTTTCCAGCTTTATGCCGCCGACTTCAGGCCGCGCCTCGGTCGCAGGTTTCGACATTTTTGAAAAGTCGCTCCAGGCCCGCGCGCATCTCGGTTACATGCCGGAAAATGTCCCGCTCTACAACGATATGCGGGTGACCGAATACCTCGATTACCGCGCCGCGCTCAAAGGCGTGGCGCATCGCCGAATCAATGAGCGGGTCGGCGACGTGAAAGAGTTATGCGGATTGAAAGACGTCGAAAAAAAATTGATCGGCGCGCTCTCCAAAGGATATCGGCAACGCGTCGGGCTGGCCGACGCGCTGGTGCACGAACCGGACCTGTTGATTCTGGACGAGCCGACCAGCGGCCTGGATCCAAATCAAATCCGCCAGGTGCGCGAACTGATCAAGAATCTCGGACGGCAGCACACCATTTTGCTCTCAACCCACATCCTGCCGGAAGTGGAGATGACCTGCAGCCGCATCATTATTATCAACCAAGGCCGGATCGAAGCCTGCGACACGCCGGAAAATTTGCTCAACCAAATGCGGACCGCGACCGGCGTGCGATTGGAAGCCCAAACCGGAACCGACGACGGCGTCGGGGAATTGAAAAAGATCGCGGGAGTGAAAGATGTCAGCCTAACGACTGAGGGCGACTGGCAAATTTTCTCGCTCCGGGCTGAGGCCGGTGCCGAGGTGCGGCCGGAAGTCTTTCGTCTCGCCAGCGAACGGCATTGGGCGGTACGCGAGCTGACCCAGCGCAAGGCGACACTGGAAGACGTCTTCGTAGAGATCACCCACGCCGATGAAGTGTAGGCCGGCCGTTCCCCCCTTCACCGACAACTGATGAGAAAATTTTTCACCCTGCTGGGCCGCGAGATCAGGAGCTATTTCTACTCGCCTATTGCCTACATCGTTTTGGTTTTTTTCCTCCTCGTCAGCGGAGTGGATTTCTATTTCCAGATCTCCTTCATGAACTCGCGAGCGATCCCTTACTCGGTGGAAGAGGCTTTCTTCAACTCAGTCTTTTTCTGGTTCGCCTTCGTCCTCATTTTTCCCCTCATCACAATGCGGCTTTTCTCGGAGGAGTTTAAGCTCGGCACGATCGAGCCGCTCATGACCGCCCCGGTGCGCGACTGGCAGGTTGTGCTCTCCAAATTCTTTGGCGCACTTGTGTTTTATATCATCCTCTGGCTGCCGACCGTCCTCTATTTCGTTATCTTCCAGGCGATCACGCACCAGCCGGCTGCGACCTCGACTGGCGCTTACCTCGGCGGCTATGTCATGCTTCTCCTCCTCGGCATGTTTTATATCTCGATCGGCTGTTTTGCCTCCGTCCTGACGAAGAATCAGATCGTGGCCGCGATCATTTCCTTCGCCACCATTACCCTGCTCTTCTTCCTCGGACTCGTCTCGTTCATCCTCCTCGATGTCAGCTCGGAGACGCGGCAGTTGCTCGGTTATTTCTCGGCCATCGAACATATGGGCATGCTCTCGCGCGGCGAGTTCGATACCCGCCCGTTCGTCCTTTATCTCAGCATGACGCTGGTGATGCTGACCTTCACTTACCAGGCATTCCAAACGCGGAAATGGAGGCTCTAGACGATGGCTGACGAGACCGCGCCCGAGAAACCGAAGAAGATTCATCGCTTCCAAATCGGAGTGAACGTCCTGGTGCAGGTCGCGATCATTATCGTGCTGGCGGCAATGGTGAATTACCTCGGCTTCGAGCATTACCGGCGCTGGGATTTTTCGCGCGACAAGAAATACGCGCTCTCCGACAAAACGAAGCATTTCCTCGAGAGCATCAAGGGGAAGGCGCGGATCACTGTTTTCTTCGGCTCGCAAAACCCGCTGACCGGCGACGTGACCAATCTGCTGACCGAATACCAGTACGCTTCGCGCGGTAAGCTCGATGTGGAGTTCGTCGACCCGGAACGCAACCTAACGAGGGCCAAAGAGCTCTTCGATAAATACAAAGTGGTAACAGACGAAAGTGTGTTGATCGTCGATTACCAGGGCCGCAGCAAAACCGTCAAGGCCTCGGAAATGGCCGAAATGGACCAGGGCAACCCGATGCTCGGCGAACCGGGCAAGGTGACGGCTTTCAAGGGCGAACAGGCGATCACGAGCGCATTGATCGACGTGGTGGAAGGAAAGAAAAATACCGTCGGTTACATTCTCGGGCACAAGGAGCCCGCGCTCAGCGGCGAGAGTCCGATCTCGATTTTGAAGACCTTCATCGAGAACGAGAACATCAAATTTCAGGAGCTGAATTTGTTCGAGGTGCCCTCCATTCCCGCAGACGTAAAGGTCGTCATGATCGCCGGACCGCAGTATGATTTCTCTGATCGCGAGATGAAGATGCTGCGCGATTTCTGGAATAAGGATGGCCGAATCCTGTTCCTGGTCGACCCGGCCGCAAAGACTCCGAAGTTGCTCGCTTTCGTGAGTGAGCTCGGGGTGAAAGTGGACGACGACCGCTTGATGGCCATGGTTAAAACCGGCATCCAGGAAGTGGCCCGAGTGCGCGATGTGGTGGCGCATTTTCTTCCCGACAACCCGGTTACGAAACGACTGGCCGACGTGCGCGCGCCTTTCTTTGGTTCGACCAGTACGCTCACCCTCAACTCGCAGCAGGTGGCCGCGGCCAATATCCATCTCGCCCCTCTCGCCGAGGCCGAGAAAGGTTACTGGGGGGAGCGCGATTATTACTCGGACGACGAGCAGCTGTTGCAATTCGATCCCGCCAAAGATAAGGGCGATCCTCTGGTCATCGCGGCCTCGATCGAAAAAGGCGGTAGCGCCGATGAGCGGGTGCAGATCAATTCCGCGCGCCTGGTGCTGGTCGCCAATTCCACATTTCTCCAGGACAACGCGCTGACCCAGGATCAGCAAGGCCTCGACTTCATTTCCGCCAGCCTCAATTGGCTCCTAAGCCGGGAGCAGATGATTGGGATCGCGCCGAAAATCCCGCAAACCCTGACCTTCAACCTGAACGAACAATCGCTCCGCAGCCTGCGCTGGATCATTCTTGTTTTGATGCCGCTCATTCCTGCCATCCTGGGCTTCTTCGTCTGGTGGCGGCGGCGCGCCTAACAACTTGGTATGAAGCTCAGAACCACTCTCGTTCTGCTCGTTCTCGCCGTTGGGCTTGGCGTCTGGATCAAGTTTTTCGAAAGCAAAAAGCCGAACACGGTCGAGGCCGAGCGCCAGGCCGGCAATGTGGTCAATTTCGACCGCGAAAAGTTGGAGGGGATCGCGATCCAGAATGGCGACGATCGAATCGAGTTGCAGCGACAAAATGGAAAATGGCGCCTGACCCAGCCGGTGCAGGACCAGGCTGACGGAGCCGCGGTCGACAATCTGATCAGCGACATAGAGAACTGGCGCAAAGACGGCGCTGTTCCGGCCAAGGAAGTAACCGCGGATAAGGGCCGGATGAACGAGTTCGGTCTGGTGCAACCCAAGCTGCGGTTGCGTTTGATCGCGCCCGATGGGCCGCCCGAAATCTTATTCGGCAAGGACACCGCCTTCGAAGGCAAGATGTATGTGCGCTTCGCCGATTCGAAGGACGTTTTCATCGCGCCGCAAAATGTGCGGGCCGACATTTCAAAAAAGCCGGACGATTTCCGCGATCGCAAATTAACCGACCTAACGACGGCACAAGTAACGCGTGCCGTCCTGAAGAGCCCAGCCGGCGAAATCGAACTCCTGAAAAAGAGCGAGCATTGGGAAATCGTGAAGCCGTTGCAGGCGCGCGGTGACGACCAAAAGATCAGCGACCTGCTCGCCCAGGTGACGAATGCGCGCGTCCAGGAATTTGTCGGGGACGACAAGGGCGATCTCCATGCCTACGGCCTCTCCGAACCGCGGGGCTCAATCACGATCTACGGCGCGGACGGGAAGGAAGGATGCACACTTCAGATCGGGACCGCAGCCGAGAAAATCAAGGATGCTGTCTATGTTCGCTACCTGCCCCGCCAGGCGGTCTACGCCCTGCCGAAAAAATCAGAGGAGCTCCTGACTATTCGACCTAACGACCTGCGCGATCGCCACCTCTTGCGGCTCGATACGAACAACCTCGACCGGATCAATATCGAAGCTTCCGGGCAGCCGAAAACCATTCTCGCGCGACAAAAGCAAAACTGGACGATTGCCAGTCAAAATAACCAGCCGGCCAACAGCGATGAAGTGCGTCGCCTGATCGACACCCTCAATGAGCAGCAGGTGAGCAAGTTTGTCGCCGATACCGCCTCGGAGCTGCCCAAGTACGGTCTCGATCAACCACAGCTGCGCCTAACTTTTAGTTCCTTCGCTTCGGAGAACACGGCCGAAACCGGCGCCGGCGAACATCCGTTTCTGACTTTGTCCTTCGGCAAGATTGAGGGCAGCGAAGTCTATGCGCGGGTCGGGGAAGAGCCCTTCATTGTCGCGACCGACCATCAGTTGCTGGGCAAAATCTGGGTGGATCCGTGGCAATGGCAGGAACTGTCCATCTTCAGGTTCAAGCCGGAACAAATTCATCGCCTTTCGCGGGTGATGGAAGGTGAGGAATCAGTCGTCCGCAGCGGAGCGAAGGATTGGAAATGGATCAAGGGGCAAGGCGCGATCGACGCTGCCGATCTGCAGTCGCTCCTCAACACCCTCGCCTCCCTGCGCGCCGTCCGTTGGGTTGGGGCAGCTGCTCCGGCGCAGGGCTTCGAAAAACCGCTCTTGGTCATTACCTTCACCACCTCCGCGGATGACAAGACGCTGCATAAACTAACGATCGGCAATCGAACCGAGGATGGGATGTGGTATGCGAAGGTCGATGGCAGGGAAGGCACTTTCGTGATCAGCAATCCTGATTTCACCGCTTTCAAACTACCGCTCTCCAAAGCGGTCGCCGTATCACCGTCGCCTTCACCGAGCTCTACTGCGACCAGTTCAGGCGATTCCCAGCCGTAGGCTAGCTACGATCGTTTGCTCGCACGGTAGATTGTGACTATACCGCCGGAGTGCGCTTCAGCGGTCGCTTCTGCGAAGCCGTTTTGCATGATCAGCGCGCACATCGCGGCACCGCTTGGGAATCTCTCGATCGATGCACCGAGGTAATCGTAGGCTTTTTTTTCACCCGTCACGATGCCCGCAATACATGGCAGGAGGTGATGAAGATAGGCGCGGTAGATGGGCCGCAGGACGCCCGCTGGCAGCGAAAAATCGAGCACCAAAAGATGGCCGCGGGGGCGTAAGACGCGCGCCGTCTCCCGGAGCGCAGCGCCCCAATCCGCCATGTTACGCAGCCCAAACGCGACGGTGACGACATCGAAGCTGGCCTCGGCAAAGGGCAAGGCGAGCGCGTCGGCCACAACGGTCTTCGTGAGGCCCTTGGCGCGCGCTTTCTCCAGCATCTCCGCGCAAAAATCGGCCCCGATAATTTCGGCCTGTGGCAGCTTTCGCGCGATGGTTAGAGCGAGGTCGCCGCTGCCGGTGGCCAGATCGAGCACTCGCCCCGGATCCCATTGCGCGACAATCTCGCAGGCGCGCGCGCGCCAGGAAAAATCGAGTCCGCCGCTGAGGAGATGATTGGTCAGATCGTAGCGACGCGCGACGCGGGAGAAGAGGGCGCGAACCGTGGCCGGATCGCGCGTCGCGGCGTCCACCGCGGCAGAGTTTGGCTTGGCTTGCAAGAAGCGCGCGGTTTGTTTCGCGTCTTATTCGAGCACCGGATCGCTTCGGTCTTCTTCCCGGGCCACCAGTTTATTCTTCGCCATCATGCGCAGACAGGTGTTCCAGCGGAGGAGTGCATCGTCGTTTCCGGCCGGCCGAATTTTCTCCGCCTTCTCGAACTGCCGCATCGCTTCACAAAGCTCATCGTAGGCATAATGACCGGCGCCGGGACTGCCTTGCGCCAGCTTGGCTTTAGCCCGGCGCTCCGCCAGGATGCCACCATAATAGGCGCGCTCATACTCGCCCTCGATTCGCGCCAGGAGCTGGTTGGCCGGGAGATCGCTCACCCCATAGCCTTTGCTGAAGCGGTCGGTCATAGCCAGGAGCAGGGTGATGAGCGCGCGCTGGTTTTCCGGATCCGCAGTCAGGATATCGAGACAGATGCTCTCCGCTTCCCCCGGTTCATTCAAGAGACGGTAACGTTCCGCCTTTTCCAGGGCCGCCGGGATGGCGGCGATCGAAAGTGACTTAAGCTCTCGCATATTCGTTAGGGGTTGATCGGCTCCGGGACCCGTTCGTTTCGTCTTCGCATCTTTTTCCAGAGCCAGCCGAATGGATCATAGTAGTCGTCCACCACCCGCTCCTTCAACGGGATGATCGCGTTATCGGTAATGTGGATCTCCTCCGGACAGACCTTGGTACAACACTTGGTGATGTTGCAAAAGCCGATCCCCTGCGCCTCGCGCAATTCCTCCACCCGATCCTCGGTATCAAGCGGGTGCATCTCGAGCGCGGCAGTGTAAACAAGGTAGCGCGGTCCGATAAATTGATCGTGCTTTTGATGGTCGCGCAGGACGTGGCAGACATCCTGGCAAAGGAAGCATTCGATACATTTCCGGAATTCCTGCACCCGGTCGATATCCTGCTGCTGCATCCGCCAGGTGCCGTCGGCCGCATCCGGCGGGCGCGGTTTGAATTGCTTGATCCGTTTTTTGACCGCGAAATTCCAGGAGACGTCGGTGATCAAATCCTTCAAGCGCGGGAAAGCTTTCATCGGTTCGATCGTGACCGGGCGGTCGAGCGGGAGATCGTTCAGGCGGGTCATGCACATCAGCTTCGGCCTGCCGTTGACTTCCGCGGAGCAGGAGCCGCATTTGCCGGCCTTGCAATTCCAGCGGCAGGCCAGGTCGTTGGCCTGCGCCGCCTGGATGTCGTGGACCGCGTCGAGCACCACCATGCCCTCTGAAACTTCGGTGGTGTAATCGCGAAATTCACCGCCGCCCGCGTCGCCGCGCCAGATTCTGAAAGTTGCCTGGTTCATGGCGTGTGGCTCTCCGGAATTTGCCGCGACGCTTTCATCCCATCTCCTCGATCACCTGTTTGAGGTCATCACGCAGGGCGGGAATTGACTCCTGCCGAATCTGCATCCGGCCCTCTTCATCTTTCCAGATGATCGTGTTCACCTTGGCAAACTCGGCGCTCTTTTCCGGGATAGTCTTCCCGGAATTGCGCGCCGCGGCTTTCTTTTCGTTCCAGCGCGGCGCGCGTCACCGCTTCGGAAACGGTCAGTAGATTCGGCAAATCGAGGGCGGTATGCCAGCCGGGATTGAACTCGCGGTTGCCGTCGACTCCGACACGTGCGGCGCGTTCCCAGAGCGCGGCGATGCCCTCCAGCGCGGTCTGCATTTCGTCTTCGCGCCTAACGATTCCGACATTGGCCTGCATCATCTCCTGTAAATCCCTTTGCACCCGGTAGGCGCCCTCGGCCTGGCTGAATTCGCGTTCGAAGGGCGCCAGCGCCTGCCGCGCCGTCTGGTCAATCGCCCCGGCGTCGATTTCGCCTAACGAATTCTCCTGCGCGAACCTGGCCGCGAACTCGCCCGCCCGCTTCCCGAAAACGAGCAGGTCGGAAAGTGAATTGCCGCCGAGACGATTAGCCCCGTTGATCCCGGCCGCGCATTCCCCGGCCGCGAACAAACCGGGGACGCACGACATCTGGGTGTCGGAATCGACCCGGATCCCGCCCATCACATAATGAGTGGTCGGGCCGACCTCCATCGGCTCTTCCGTAATGTCGATGTCGGCCAGTTGTTTGAACTGGTGATACATGCTCGGGAGCTTCTTTTTGATGTGCTCGGCGCCGTTCGGAAGCTTGCCTTTGATCCAGGCGATATCGAGGAAAACGCCGCCGTGCGGGCTGCCGCGACCTGCCTTGATCTCGCCGACGATGCAACGCGCCACATGGTCGCGGGTCAGCAACTCGGGCGGACGGCGCGCGTCCTTGTCGCCCTGGCAATAGCGCCACCCTTCTTCCTCGCTCGCGGCGGTCTGCGCTTTGTAGTTGTCGGGAATGTCGTCAAACATGAAGCGGCGCCCTTCCTTGTTGGTCAGGATGCCGCCTTCTCCGCGCACTCCTTCAGTGACGAGAATGCCGCGCACACTCGGCGGCCAAACCATCCCGGTGGGATGAAACTGGATGAACTCCATGTCGACCAGTTCCGCACCGGCATTGTAGCCTAACGAGTGGCCATCGCCGGTATATTCCCAGCTATTGCTCGTGATCTTGAAAGCGCGCCCGATTCCACCGGTTGCGAGGACGATGGCCTTGGCCCGGAAAACTTTGAAGCGGCCGCGCTCGCGATCGTAACCGAACGCGCCGACCACCCGGCCATCCTGTTTCAGGAGGGTCAGAACGGTGTGCTCCATGTGCACGTCGATCCCTTGATGAATCCCGTGATCCTGCAAGGTACGAATCATTTCCAATCCCGTCCGATCGCCGACATGCGCGAGCCGCGGATATTTGTGGCCGCCAAAATTGCGCTGCAGGATGCGCCCATCTTTGGTCCGATCGAAAACCGCGCCCCAGGCCTCCAGTTCGCGCACCCGCGCCGGCGCCTCGCGGGCGTGCAACTCGGCCATCCGCCAATTGTTGACGTATTGCCCGCCGCGCATGGTGTCGGAGAAATGAACCTGCCAGTTGTCGCGATCGTCGACATTGGCGAGGGCGGCGGCGATCCCACCCTCCGCCATGACCGTGTGGGCCTTGCCTAATAATGACTTGCAGACCATCCCGACCTTCATGCCAGTGGCGGAGGCCTCGATCGCCGCGCGCAAACCCGCGCCGCCGGCGCCGATGACGAGAACGTCGTGGGTGAAAGTTTCGTAATCGGACATGGAGCGCGGCGTCTAAAAAAATCGCAGATCGTGCCAGACGCCGGTGGCGCAGAGACGCACGTAAACATCAGAAAACGCGACCCAGCACAGGCTCATCCAAGCCCAGAGCATGTGACGGCGATTGAAACATCCAACACAAGCGTAGGCGCGATGACAGAGCGGCCTTTTTGAAAATTGGTCAAGAAAGCCGCCGACCAGATGGCGTAGTGAATGACAACCGAAGGTGTAGCCGCTCAGGAAAACGACATTCAGCGCGAGCACCAGCGTGCCCACCCCCATCCCGAACGAAGTCCGCCCGGTCGTCGGATCGACAAACCAAAGCGCTTTCCAGACATCGTGCGTGAGGACGAGAAGAAAGAGCAGGGCGATGTAGAGAAAATAGCGATGCACGTTCTGCATGATGAGCGGGAAGGAGCGCTCGCCGAGGTAGGTTTTGCGCGGCTCCCCTACCGTGCAGGCGGGCGGATCGGCCCAGAAGGCTTTGTAGTAGGCGCCCCGGTAATAATAACAGGTGAGCCGAAAACCCCCTGGCGCCCAAAGGACCAAAAGCGCGGGCGAGAAGATCAGCCAGGCGGGCCACCAACCCGGCTTCGGCCCAAACCAGCTATGTGGTGAAGAACCAAAAATCTCCGGCGAATAAAACGGGGAAAGATACGGACCGTAAAAATAATTCTGCCCCTGGAACGCCGCCCAGGTCGAGTAAACCACAAAGGCGCCCAGCCCGAGAAAGACGACCAGTGGCTGCGCCCACCAGACATCGGCGCGCATCGTTTGGCCAAATGAGCGTTGGGGCAACGTAGCCGTGGTCATCGCGCGAAAATCTTCATTGTTATTTTTGATAGCGACGCTCCGCCGTCCTGACAAAGAAAATCGCTGATTCCCGGTTCCGAAACCTGCGAATGTCGGGACGTTTCACTAAGAATCTTCGCTCGATGATCGCGCGCGCGCCCGGTTAGCCTCCAATTGCGGCAGATGTTTTTCAGCCCAATGGCAAATGGCATTGAGTGGCTCGATCAGCGTTCGGCCAAGCGGGGTGAGGGTGTATTCTACCTTGGGCGGGACGACGGGATAAACCTTGCGCGCGACCAGACCGTCGCGCTCCAGGCTGCGCAACGTCTGAGTGAGCATCTTTTGTGAGATACCGCCTATTTCGCGTTGCAATTCGGCATAACGCCGCGTCCCGCTCGCCAGGACGTGGATGATCAATGCCGTCCATTTATCCGCGATTCGGCTCAGGATGACGCGGGAAAGACAATGCGCGTTCATTACGGAGGGGGCGCTCCTGGCACGTGCGGGCATGAGTTGATTTAAAGGAGCCCATCATTGCACGCAAACGGAGAGCGACGGTCCGATAGGCGGGTATGACTCCAAACCCGGGCCAAAACGATTCGTCGGGCGGTCGAAACTTTTTACTTGGAAAGCCATTGCTGGCCTGATAGGGCTCCTCCCCAGCGCGTTCCCCAAGGGAGCCGAAAGCCAGCAGCGCCGTTTCGGATTTGCGAGTTTCCGGTCTTGGGGCCGCCACACCCATGGGCATCATACAGTCTAAAGGTCGGCTCGGATGAAACTCCTCATTATCGGAGGTGGCGGGCGCGAACATGCGCTGGCCTGGAAACTTCAGCAGTCCCCTCGGGTGGACGCGATCTTCTGTGCCCCGGGTAACGCCGGCACCGAAGCGCTCGCTACCAATCTCCCGATGCGGCCGGACGACTCCAGCGGCCTGATCAAGTTCGCGCGGGAAAATCAAATCGGGCTCACCGTGGTGGGTCCCGACGATCCGCTCGCGGCCGGGCTGGTCGATCAATTTCAAGAGGCCAATCTGCGCATCTTCGGCCCGACCAAATCAGCGGCCCGGCTCGAATCTTCCAAGGTTTTCGCGAAGCAGTTGATGCGCTGTGCCGGCGTGCCGACGCCAATGGCAGGTGTATTCGATGACAGTCGCAAGGCGTGCCGCTTCGCCGAGAAGTTGCATTACCCGGTCGTGATCAAAGCCGATGGCCTGGCCGCGGGTAAAGGCGTCATCATCGCCCGCGACGCGACGGCTGCGATGGAAGCGATCGCCGATATGATCGATCGGGGCCGCTTCGGCGAGGCCGGCGCCCGGATCTTGATCGAGGAATTTCTCGAAGGCTGGGAGTGCTCGCTCCACGTTCTGGTGGCGGGCGAGCAATACAAACTGCTCGGCACGGCCTGCGATCACAAGCGACTGAACGACGGGAACGAGGGCCCGAATACCGGCGGAATGGGCGCCTATAGTCCGGCGGTCGATTGGAGCGAAAACCTGGCCGGCCAGTTCGAAGAGAAAATCATGCACTCGCTCCTGCGCGGTTTGCACGATGAAAAAATCCATTTCTCCGGGCTGCTCTTTCCAGGCTTGATGATTACCGGCCAGACGGCCCGGGTGCTCGAATTCAATTGCCGCTTTGGCGATCCCGAGACGCAGGTGATTCTGCCAAGATTAAAGGGTGACCTGTTGCCTATTTTGGAGGCCACGATCGATGGGCGGCTCGAAAAGGTGGAGATCGAACTGGATCGGCGGCCGGCAGTAACGGTGGTGATGGCAGCGGCCGGTTATCCGGGGAACGTCGAGAGCGGCCAGAAAATCTCAGGCTTGCAAGAGTGCGCGCAGATGGAAAACGTCCACGTTTTTCATGCCGGCACCCGGCGCGAAAATGGCGAGGTGGTCACGAGCGGCGGCCGGGTTCTGGCCGTTACGGCGCTGGGCGACACGATCGCGACGGCGCGCGCGCGCGCCTACGAGGCAGTGGGCAGAATCCACTTTGAAGGTTGCCACTATCGTCGCGACATTGCTCTTGCCGCAGTAGCGGCTAAGGTCGTGCCGACCGATGGCGCGCCTCGTTCTCAGCCTTAGCCTGACGACTCTTATTTGCCTCGCGGCCCGGGGCCAGACGCCTCCCCCTTCCGCTGCCACCCCCTCGCCCGCACCGGTGCCGATTCTCGAGACCCTCGACGCGGCCGACCTGCAACGAGCCATCTCCCTCATCCGGGAACATTATTTAAATCCGACGGCGCTCAATGAAACCGAGATGCAGCGCGCCACTCTCGCCGGGGTGCTCCATCGGGTCGGGCGCGGGGTCATGCTTCTACCTGCGCGCGAAAGCGCCGGCGCCTCACCGGCACCCTTCTATCGCGAGATTTTGGGGGGCCACGTTGGCTACTTGCGGCCCGGCGATCTGAGCCAGGCGCAGTTACAGGAACTCGACACGACGCTGCGCGGTTTCGCGGGCAAGAAAATCGAGGCGGTTATTCTCGATTTGCGGGGCAGTGCCGAGACCAACGACTTCGCGCTCGCGGCCGATTTTGCGAAACGCTTCGTGACCAAAGGCAAAACGCTTTTCTCATTGCGCGGCTCGAAGGCCAATCCAGTCCAAACTTTTATCTCCGATCAGGCCCCACTTTATAACGGTCTGATCGTCCTCCTGACGGACGGCGAGACGGCCGGCGCGACCGAGGTTCTGGCGGCGGTCTTACGGGCGAGCAATAAAGCGATTGTTGTCGGCCAAACCACCGCCGGGCGGGCGGTGGCCTATTCCGATCTGCCTCTCCCGAGCGGCCATATTCTGCGGGTCGCGGTCGCGGAGGCGATCCTGCCGGATGGACATCCGCGCTTCCCAGACGGCGTCCCGCCCGACCTGCCCGTGACGCTTCCGATCGCGACGAAGCGGGAGATTTTTCAACAAAGCCTGACCAAAGGAATGGGGCCCTTTGTCTTCGAAACCGACCGGCCGCACCTGAATGAAGCCGCGCTTCTGGCCGGCACCAATCCCGAGATCGAAGCGGCGCAGGCGGCCCAGCAACGCCGCCCCCAGGGCGGAGAAAAACCGGCCCTGCACGACGCGGTTCTGCAACGCGGCGTTGATCTCGTGACCTCGATCGAGGTCTACGAAAAGCAAAGCAGTCACGCGCCCTGACGAACACCTCCGTGCATCCTCTCGAAGAACGCATTGCCTACCAGTTCAAGAATCCGCGTCTACTGACCGAGGCCCTGACCCATCCCAGCATTGCGCATGAGAAACAGCAGCTGCAGTTCGACAACCAGCGGCTCGAGTTCCTGGGGGATGCGGTCCTGCAGCTCGTCATTACGGAACATCTCTTCGCGCGTTACAGCGAAGCGGGGGAAGGCCGCCTAACGACCCGGCGCTCGCGCCTCGTCTCGCGCGAATCGCTCAAGGTTCGCGCGGCCGCGCTTGACCTTGGGCGGCACCTCCTGATGGGACGGGGCGAAGAAGCGAGCGGCGGCCGGCAACGCGACTCCACCCTGGGCGATGCCTTCGAGGCGCTTCTCGGCGCGATTTACCTCGATAGCGATCTCGAGACGGTGCGGCGTTTCATCCTGGAGGAGATGAAAGACGATCTCGGTCGCCTCGAGGAAGAACCGCTGGAAGTTAATCCGAAGGGACAATTGCAGGAATTGCTGCAGGCGATCTCGCCGCGCAGCCCTTCCTACGAGCTTCTGGCGCAACATGGACGCGAGCATGAACGGGTTTTTCACGTTCGGGTCCTCTGGGAAGGTCAGGTCCTGGGCGAAGGGAGCGGCCGGAGCAAAAAGCAGGCAGAAACGGCGGCCGCACTGGTCGCCCTGAAAGATCGCAGCTGGCTCGAGCGAGCCGATCAGACCGTTCCCTAACGAACCGCGGCGTGGCAGAGCGCCGCTACAGGAAATGATTCAAGGCGTGGATTTCGCCTGCCGAGTTCTTCCAGGCAAAGTGCCGGCTGATCGTTTGGCTGACAAAATCCTTCGCACCGGCGATCGCATTCTCGAGATCGTCGCCTAAAGCCAGGCGAGCGGCGATCGCTGCGGAATAAGTGCAGCCAGTGCCATGAGTCGAAACCCCGGCCACAAAGGGCGCACTGAATTCCATCATCTTCTCAGTGCCAAAAAGCAGATCGGTCGCGGACTCGCCGCCAAGATGTCCGCCCTTGAGCAAGAAGCGGGTGCCGAATGTTTCCGCCAACTCCTGGCCCGCCAGCCGCATCTCGGCCAGACTGCGAACCGGCTTTCCGGTCAGCGCGGCTGCTTCCGCCATGTTGGGTGTGATCAGAGTGGCCTGGGGAAAGAGCCGCGTCCGATAAGTCTCGACCGCCTCCGGTTGCAGCAGCGAGTCGCCGCTGGTCGCGATCATAACCGGGTCGATGACGAGCGGGATCTTTGTCGCGAGCTGTTCGAGAGCGCTCGCCACCACTTCGACGATCTCAGCGGAAAAGAGCAGCCCCGTTTTGATCGCTCCGATCGGGAAATTGCCGAGCAGCAACTCGATTTGCGCGCGCACATTTGCGGGAGCGACCGGGTCGATGCGCGAGACCTTTCCGGGCACCTCCGCAACCACACAGCTCACCGCGGTCAGGCCGAAAACACCAAGCGAACTGAAGGTTTTAAGATCGGCTTGCAACCCGGCGCCGGAGCTACAATCCGAGCCAGCAATGGTAAGGGCGACCGCAGGGGCGACGGTTTGCGGCCGCCGATCTGATAGATTCGCCATAACGAATTGGGCGGTCACCGATCGCCGCCAACGTCTTAGCGTTTCCTAGCCCCCGTCGCTGCCGATCGCTTCGACCGGGCAACCTTCCATCGCCTCTTTGCAGAGAGCTTCTTCCTCGGGCGATTCGGACTGCTTGTAGACAAAGGAATGGCCACCGTCGTCGTTCCGCTTGAAGTTCGCGGGCGCGGTTTCACGGCAGAGATCGCAGTCGATGCACTGGTCATCGACGTAGAATTTTCCCTCTACATTCTCGGAATATTTGTTTGCTACATCAGCCATAAAGCACTCGGGGGCGGTTTCGGCCTCGAAGGTAAGAGAAATCGTCGGAGGCGCAATCATTTTCCTGTTTGACGACCGGCCACCCAGCCACCACATCACCCATGCTCGAACTCTCTAGCAGCGCCCTGGCGCACCGATGAAATCCGACACGCGCAAGACGCTTTATTCTTTTTTTGGTGAGTTGGTCGTTTACGGCATTCTGGTCGTGGCCTACTTCTTTCTTGTCCTGCATTTCCTGGGCGGCTGGCTGGCCAGCCTCGACCAGCAGAACATCAAGCTCTACGCCCTTGTCTCGATCGGTTTGATCATCGGCCAGGCGGTCATCCTGGAATCGGTCACCACTCTCATCTTCCGGCTCATGCGCGGCCGCTCGGAATGATCTTCCTCGCCATGCACTTCCCCATCTCGGGGACGGATATCAATCCGATTTATCTCGTCGTGATTGGATTCCTGATCGGAATCATGGGCGGGTTTTTTGGTGTCGGCGGCAGTTTCATCGCCGGCCCGGCGTTGCGCGCGGTCGGGATGCATTGGAATTTTGCCGTCGGCACCGACCTGGCCCACATCGTCGGCAAATCGGTCGTGGCGGCCAAACGCCATCGTGCGCTGGGGAATGTCGACCTGAAGCTCGGCCTCATCATGGCTCTCGGCACAATCGCCGGCGCGGAAGTCGGCGCGCAGCTCATTCAACTCCTGAAACGACAGGGCAACGTCGACTTCGTCGTCAGCGTCATTTCCATCTGCATCTACTGCAGCATCTCGTTCTTCATGGTCTGGGAGAGCTGGAAAACGATGCGGCTGCAGAAGAAGAGAGGCACCAAGGCGGGCAAAGGGCGACAGGCCAAGGATGAATCCTCCTTCGAGGGCCTAACGAAAAAGATGCAGGCCATCCCGGTCTGGCCGATGGTTTCGCTCCCGACTTCCGGCGTAAAAGCCATTTCACTCTGGGTCATCATCATCGTCTCGTTCATCGGCGGACTCTTCAGCGGCTTCCTCGGCGGCGGGGCCGGCTACATCCGAATGCCCATGATGGTTTATCTCCTCGGCGTTCCCACTCACCTCGCCGTCGGGACCGATTTGTTTGAAATTATCATCTCCGCGAGCTACGGAACTTTCAGTCATGCCATCAAAGGCAACGTCGATATTCTGGTCGCTCTGGTCATGAACACCGGCGCCGCCATCGGAGCTCAGATCGGCGCCATTCTTACCCAGTATTTCGCCGGTCCCAAGATTCGGCTCTTCTTCGTGCCGCTGCCCTTGATTGGCGCCGCTATCGTTCTTTACACTTTGTTTACCGGACACAAACTCTAGACGCTCGATGCGCATCCTTATCTGTAGCGACGGCACCGATCCCGCGGACAATCCAACCCGGCTCGGCGGGATGATCGCCGGACCCTGCCAGGCCAAGACCACTCTGCTCGGCATCGCTGAGAAAGCCGAGGACGAGGAACCGCTCCGGCAGGCCCTCGACGAGGAAGCGAAACTGCTCCGCAAACTCGGGGTCGCGCCCGAGATCGTCGTGCGCTCGGGGGAGCCGATTCGGCAGATCCTGGCCGAGACAACTGCGAACGAATACGAGTTTGCGATCATCGGCGCCCGTCGCAAAGGGAGCGGCGGTCTTTATTGGCGTCCCGAAAAAACCTACGAAGTGATCAAGGCGGTCCCGCCGCCGGTCCTGATCGCGATCGGTACCTGCACCAGCGCCCAGCGTCTGCTCGTCTGCACCGGAGGAAAACGCTACATCGACGACGCCGCCCGTCTGGCCGGGGAAATTGCGGTCTGCCTCAGCGGCACGGTCACCATCCTGCATGTCATGGCGGAGCCGCCGGCGATTTATGCCGATCTCGTTAGGCTGGAAGAAGACGTCGAGCGACTGCTGGCTTCCAATTCCGAGCTTGGAATCAATCTGCGCGCGCAGAAGGAAAGCCTGGAAAAAATGGGCGTCACCGTGGAAGTGCGCATCCGGCACGGCCTCGCCCTCGACCAAATTTTCGCCGAAGTGCGCGAAGGTAAACATGACATGATCGTGACCGGAACACCCCAGGCCCATGGCCCCTTCCGCCATTACATCATGGGTGACCTGACCCGCGGCATCCTCAATCGCGCCGATTGTCCGGTGCTGGTGGCACGGGCCGGCAAGATCGTCGATGACGAGGACGCCGAGGGCGGTTTCTTTCACCGGCTCCTGCATGGTTTCGGGTCGCACAAGTCTGCCTAACGAGGCCTCCGGCTTGCATGCCAAAGCAGGTCCATTATGCTGCGCTCACGTTTGCTTATGAACCAAAGATTTTGCCCTCTCCTCGTCATCGTTAGGCTGGTCAGCCCTCTGGTTGTCTGCCTTGCTCTGGCAGCCTCCATCGGCTGCGCGAAAAAGAAAGGCGGCGGGGCCGCCGGCAGCACCGGCGATTACGTCACCGGCACGCCCTTGCCCGACCGGCAGGAAGGAACTTCATTTCTGAGCGGCAACGTCGACCGCAACCAATTTCAGCCGATTTATTTCGACTTCGACAGCCAAACCATCCGCAGCGCGGAAAACAGCAAGATCCAGCAGGTCGCCGGATTTCTGCAGCAGAACAACAGCCAGATCATTATCGCCGGCTTTACCGATGAGCGCGGCACGGCGGAATACAACCGCGGTTTGGGCGAACGCCGCGCCCAATCGGTCCGCGAAGCGTTGATCGCGCTCGGCGCCGACGCGCAGAACATCCAGACGGTCAGCTTCGGGGCGGAAATGCCGGCCGATCCCTCTTCCAACGAGGAAGCCTGGGCGAAGAATCGTCGGGCCGAGATCGGCGTCGTGCGGTAATCAAATCGACGACCGGAACCACGCGGTGCATGAGCCGCGACCAGTTCGCATCAAATGCTCTGACTTGCTCGGTTTTCCCGGGACGCCGAAAATTTGGCCAGGTTTCCTCTGGGCCGTTGCCTCAGGGCGGCGGAGCGACTGGCGCAACTTCCGTGCGCAACGGCGAAACCTCGCTTCCTTTGCGGGTGCCGACGATGAGGGTGGATTGGCGCCGGCTCCAGCGGTAGCCGATTCCGAATTGAAGCGGCGCCGGGTTGCTCTGCTGGTAGAGGCCCTGCAATTGCGGCTGATAGTATTGCTTGAAGAGCTCGATCGGGCCCGCATAACTGCCGAAGAATCGCAGTAACCATTGCGATTGATCAAAAGCCGCGATCGGAATTCCCGAGTCATCCTGCACGATCGCTTTGCTGTGCCCGAGCAGGAAGTCGCGCACAGTCGAGAAGCCATTCTCAAACATCAGGTAGGAGGCTGATTTGAGGAGGCTGGCGCCGGTGCCTTGCGCGGCGCAGAATTTCAGGAAGCCGGGCTGGCTGCGAATGCCTTCATTGGAAAGGTCAGTCGTGAAATAATAGAGCGTCTGCGGGCCGGAATCCGGCCCGCTAAAAGTCACCCGCACCCCGGGGGTCAAGCCTCTGCTTTTCTCGTTAGGCGAAGTGGTATGCGGCTGGCCGCCCTTGTCGAGAGTGATGAAGCTGATGTCGGTGATCGTCTTGCCGGCGCGGGCCAGGAAAACGTAGAAAATTGGCAGCGTGCCTTTCAATTCCTCGCGTTGCAGATCGGTCTTCATGTCCTTGGTAATGAAGAAGGAAAAACTGAGGACGCTGTTGAGCGATCTTTCCAGATTTTGGAGAACGGGATCGAGCGCTGGACCAGCGAAGCGGAGCAAATCGGGCAGGGCGCCGATCGGCTCTGTGCCGGCCAGAATGTAGGTGCCGGCGTTAGGGAAGAACTGGTGGGCGTAGAGAAAATCCGGGCCGCTAAACATGTAAAAAACGACCGGAAGCGGCTGAGTCGCGTCCGGCAAATAGTTGACCTCCCATTCGCGGATGCCGACGAACTGGCGCGCCGCCAGCTTTGCCCAGGCCTGATCGAAGAAAGCGGCGTGCTGTTGCCAGGGGGCGGTCTGCTCCAGCGGGATCAGCGGCGAACCTTCCGAGACGGGCAGACCGGCGAGAAAACGTGCGGTGTCGTTCACGGTAGCCGGCCCGCTCGTCGGCCCAGGCGGCGCTGGCACTGCCGTCTGGGTGGATGCCGGCGTGGAGACAGGCGCGGGCGGGACCGAAGCTTCCGGGGCAGCCGGCTGGGTGACCGGCGTCGGCGTTTCCTCGGCCGGAGGGTAAACCGGAAGGGCGCGCCGAATTTCCTGCGCCTCCGTCCCCGCCATCCCGGCACAAGCCAGGACCAGAATTAGCCTAACAAAAAGTTTCACCTTGGTCTGTTCCAATGCCTGTGCCACCTAACGCGACACCTCAGCGGCCCCGACGGCGCTCTGACCTCCGCGCGCCACCCGCCGGCGCAAGCTCATCACTTCCGAAAACATCTGCAAGCTGTCGCGCACGATATGCACCTTGCTGCCCTCATGATGATCCCAGCGCACCGGGACCTCGAGCATGCGCAGCCCGGCCCGATGCGCGAGGAAGAGCAGCTCGACGTCGAAACCGAACCCATCGATTTGCGCTCGCTCAATAACAGGCCGCGCCACCTCCATGCGAAAGGCTTTGAAACCGCACTGGGTATCGGAAAAAGGAAGCCCGGTCGTTAGGCGAACAATCCCATTGAACACCTTGCCACCCTGCTCCCGCCGCCAGGGCTGGCGCTGCCCGATCAGGCTGCGATCGAGTGCGCGCGAGCCAAAAACGACGTCAAATTCCGCCAGGTCAATCGGTTCGACAATCTTCGACAATTCCGTGATCGGGGTCGACAGATCGGCATCGGAAAAAAGCGCAATCGGCGCTTGTGCGGCGAGCAAGCCCGCCCGGACGGCGTGACCTTTGCCGCGATTCTGGGCAAAGCGCAGGACGCGCGCGTTCACCTCGGGCCGCCGGGCGAAGAGTTCCTCGGCCACCTCCGCGGTGCGATCGGTCGAGCCGTCATCGACCAGGATCAGTTCCGCGTTGGGTCGAAAGGTCTGCAAATAACTGAGGAGTGTGAGCAGATTATCGGTCAGGCGGCGCGCCTCGTTAAAGGCCGGAACCACGATGGAAATTTGGGTGCGATCCATGCCTAACCAATGGCTCCGAAGGCCAGCCCCAGGCCGTAGGTGACGACCGCTTCGATCACGCCGACGACCGTCATTTCAAAACCCGACGCCCACCAGGAGCGGATGGTGATGAGCGATTTCACCGCGCCGACCGCAAAGTGTGCCACGATACTGACGATAAAAGCGGCGATCACGGCCGGGAAGCCGCTCATGAAAAAGAACGGAATGATCGGGATGAAAGCGCCGATCGCGGTCGAGAGCGCGGCGGAGAAGGCGGAAGTCCATTGATTCGGGAAATGGTGCTGGGAGAGCCCGAGTTCGCTCTGTGCCATTGCCTGCACCATCTGCTCGGGCTGCTCGGCGAGGCGCTCGGCCATGCGCTGCGATTCCTCCGGCGAGAAACCCTGGAGCTGGTAAAAAAGGGCCATCTCTTCAATTTCTTCCTCGGGATTTTCTTCGACTTCCGCTTTCTCGCGCGCGATCTCGGCCTCGTAGATTTCGCGCTCGCTCTTGTTCGCGAGATAAGCGCCGGCGCCCATCGAAAGAGAGGAGGCCATCATGCCGGCGAGACCGGCGATGAGAATGTAATGCTGCTGGTTATCGGTCGCGCCGGCCACGCCGGAGACGATGCCGAAGACCGCGCCCAATCCGTCGTTCACGCCGTAGATGGCGTCCGCCACCCAGCCACCACCGCGGCCGTGCCAGCGTTCGCGTTTCAAAATAGTATCGAGCACCCCTTTCGGGCCCAACGACGGCGGGGCGGCGCTCATCGTGTTGAGAATGCGGGAGTGCGCCTTCTCCTCGAGTGCAGTCTGGCGGAGGAATTCCCTCTCTTCATCGTTACCGCCCAATTCGCCCGCGCGCTGGGCCTGATAGCGTTCCTTGTCGCGATCCTCGGCTGCTTCCATGCGGCGAATCGCGACCTCAGCGCCGGCGTTGCGATTCCACCAGCGATTAAGCCGGCGTTTCCAATCGTTCTTCAACTCGGGCGGCCTGGCCCCAAGGTCCTGCAACTTGCTTTCCCAGCGCAAAGCATGGCGTTCCTCCGCCTCCGCCATCCGGAGCAGAATGCCGCGCCGCTTCTCGTCTGCCTCTTGGGCGGCGAGATCGCGATAAACCAAGGCGGTTTCGCGTTCCGCGCGCCAGTTGGCCTGGAGGGCGGCGACCGCTTTTGCGTCTTCCGGCTTCATTCCTTCAGGCTTTATTAGCCAGTTTCACTTCGTTTGCACAACTGCCGTAGCCGGCGCGGCTGTGATTTTTTGTTTCGCCTGCTGCGCCGTGATGACGACCGCGACCGAACCAATGATGATGGCCGCCGCCAGCGCCGTGCGAGCGGTCAACGTCTCGCCCGCGAAAAATGAGCCGAGGAGGACGGCCACGACCGGGTTGACGTAAGCATAGGTCGCCACCTTCGAGGGATCGCAGTGACGAAGCAGCCAGATGTAGGCGGTGTAGCCCACGATCGCGCCGATCAGGACGAGATAAATAAACGCGCCTAACGACAAGGCAGTGACCTTCTGCAGTTGAAGGTCGCGCGCCTCGCCACTGGCCAGGCCGGCCAGCAACATCAAGCCGCCGCCACAGAGCATGGTCTGGGCAGAAGAGAGAAAGGGTGAGGAGGAATTGCGCGCGCGGCGCGAATATAGCGAACCGATCGACCAGAGGAGCGAGCCGAAAAGCAGAATTAGCATGCCGAGACCGGCATGACGCGAACCGGTCGCGGGCGCCGCACCGAGAGCCGGACTAACGAGGACTCCCACTCCCACAAAACCGCCGGCCAGCCCGAGCATGACGAGCGGGCGCGGGCGCGGCGCGGAACCACTCAGCCAGGCGAGGATTGCGATATAGATCGGCACGGTGGCGACGAGCAGGGAAGCGAGACCGGAGGCGACCCATTGTTCGGCCACGGTGACACCGCCGTTGCCGAAAAAGAGCAGACAAGCCCCTACGATGAAGGCGCTGCGCCATTCGGCCCAGGAAGATTTGGGGGCACCTTGCCAACGCGCGATGATATACATGATGACGCCGGCGAGAAAAAAGCGAGCACCCGCCATAAGGAGCGGCGGGATTGTCTCGATCGCGAAGCGAATCCCGAGATATGTGGAGCCCCAAATGATATAGAGCGCCGCGAAAGCAAGGATGACGGCGAGGCGGCTGGGAGGCAGCACGGGCGGGCTCACGAAAAGCGATCTTCCGTCCAGGGATCGGCCGTGTTGCTGTAGCCGCGCACTTCCCAGAAGCCGAGCTTGTCCTCGGCCGCGAATTCGATTTGCCTGACGAATTTGGCGCCTTTCCAGGCGTAAAGCTTGGGGATGATGATGCGGGCCGGGCCGCCGTGCTCGCGCGTAATCGGTTTGCCGTCGAACTGGGTGGCGACCAGGACGTCGTCGTCGAGGCAATCGCTCAGGCGCACGTTGGTGGTGTAGCCATCGTAGCTGGTGAAGAGGACGTGTTGCACTTCCGGCTTCGGCCTAACGAGATCGGCGAGGGTGAAGAAAGCGACGCCGCTCCAGCGGCAGTCGAATTTACTCCAGGTGGTGACGCAGTGGAAATCGCTCACGTCCTCAAATTGCGGGAGGGCATTGAATTGTTCCCAGGTGAATGTTTGCGGATTCTCGACCAGGCCGCCGACTTCGAGACGCCATTCGCCTAACGAAATCTCGGGACGTATCCCGAGATCGAGGACGGGGAAGCCGGGAGTCAGATGCTGCCCAGGCGGCAGCCGACTCTCTGAGCGGACGGCCGGTTTGGCTTTCCCGCTCATCTTGCGCGCCCAGCGCTCCTTGCGCTCGGTCAGGCTGGAATTGGAGGCCGCCATTTTTGGTGATGCAAAGCACCAGACCGGACCTGCGGAAGCAGGTCCCTTCGGAGGGACGAGCTTCCGCTCGTCCAGCTTCTGCCAGAGCCGTCCTGGACGAGGCTCAACTCTCGACCTCGGGCCGCGTCTTGATCAAACGGATCGCGTCGCGCAATTCGGCCGCCCGCTCATAGCGTTCACCCTGGATGGCGCGTTCCATTTCCCGCTCCATCACTTCCAATTTCGTGAGCGGCCGTTTCGCCCGCACCTCTTCGAGCCATTCGTCCAGGAAAGCGATCTCCGAGCTTTTCGCCTCCATCTCCGGAAAGGCGGATTGCTGGAAAAATTCGCTGATCCGGTCGCGACCTTTTTCGATTTCTCGAATGGCGTCGCCAAACTGCCCGTCGGCCAGCAGAATGGAGACGCGCGCGCGCGTATTCATCATCAGCACGTAGGGGCGAAATTGTTGAAAGCTCCAGACCAGATCCTCCCGCTCGCTATGCTCGTCGACGAAGGTGAAGAGATCGAGATTGCGCTGGGTATCGCGGATGACCCCGTCAAATTCGTCGATCTGAAAGAGGCTCAGATAGCGGTGATAATATTGAATCCCTTCCTGCTGCAATTCGCCGCATTGTTCGGGCGTAAGCTCGTATTCCTCGCCCCGCTCGGCCGCGCGCACGGCCCGACGCTGGTGGTAAACGAGATACGACTCGCAGTTGTGCGGGCGCTGCCCGTCGGGGCGGCCTTCCATCTCCATCTGCAGGAGTCCGAGATCGATCCGGAGCTGCAATTTTTCACGGCCATCAAGGCCCGGAACCTTCCGGACTTTGATCGCGCCTGTTTCATGCGGCCAATCGTTCAACAAGCTATTCAAGTCGAGACTCATCGCTGGAAACAATCGAGTCCGGGTCTGCTTTGTCAACGCAGGCGGATTGCCAGCGCCGGGCCGCGCGCACAGAATAAAGCATGGAGCAGGAGATTGATTCGTTCATCCGCTTCCTCGCGGTTGAGCGCGGTCTCTCCGAGAATTATCAGCTCTCGACCCAGCGGTCGTTAGGCGAATTCGCCGCCTGGTGCGCAGAGCGGAAACAGATCGGGCGGGCGCGCGAGGTGGGGCTGCCTCTGATCAGCGAATATCTGGCAGAACGAAAGCGGAGCGGACTCTCGGCGTCCTCGATCAAGTTGATCGTGGTCGCGCTCAAGATTTTCTTTCGCTTCGGAATCGAGCAAGGATTCGTCAGGCGGGATCCGACCGATTCGCTGGCTCTCCCGCGGATCGAGCGTTATCTGCCGGAGACGCTGAACGAGATGCAGGTCGAGCAATTACTCGAGAGCATGGATGGGAAGGCGCCGCTCGGGTTGCGCGACCGCGCCATGCTGGAGCTGCTCTACGCCAGCGGACTGCGCATTTCCGAACTGGCCAACGCGAAGCTGGAGAATCTCAACCCGGAGGAGCGCGTGGTGCGGGTGACGGGCAAAGGAAACAAGACGCGACTTGTGCCGGTTGGGCGCAAAGCCTGCGCGGCGATCGCGACCTACCTCGAGCAGGAGCGCCCGAGGCTGGTGAAGCGGCGGACCGGGAGCGAAATTTTTCTTTCCACTCGGGGCGGTAAACTAACGACGGTGCGCATCTGGCAGATCGTGAAGTCGGTCGCGAAACGCTCCGGCTTGGAGGCGAACATTTACCCGCATCTCCTCCGGCACAGCTTCGCCACCCATTTGTTAGGCAATGGAGCCGATCTGCGCATCATCCAGGAGTTGCTCGGGCATGCGGATATCTCGACCACCCAGGTTTACACGCATGTCGATCAGCAGCGCCTGAAGGCGGTGCATCACAGGTTTCATCCCCGCGCCTAACGACCGCTGGGCTACTTGCAGAAGAGCGCGACCGAGGCGGTATAGCCGTGGAGATAGCTGGCATTGCCGATTGGTCCGATTTCGCCATTGCAGAAGAAGCCCGCGCTCGGGACCGCACCGAGGATTTCGGCCAGGGTGGTGGCATCGTGATTCGGTACCCCAAAAAAGCGATGACCGCGCCCGTTGCAGGAAAAGATAAGCGAAGCAAACGGCTTGCAGCCCTGCAGCCCGTTGATTTTAGCCAGTTCCACGAGATCGGCGTGCGCGGTGATTTTATCCCGCAGTTGATACTGCAGGGTTTGCCCGGCCCGGGCTCGAGCTCCGATCGCGACCGCGCCTGTTTGGGGATCGGCGCCTAACAAATTGCGGACCAGAAAATCGCCGCGCTTCAGATCCGCGACATACTCCGAAGCTGCCAGGCCGGCGAAGAGATTTCCGCGCGCCCGCTCTTTTTCGTCGTCGGAGAGAGCGTTGAAGGTTTCACTCAAAACTTCGTAGGCGGGTCGTGAGCCCAGCGCGTAGACAAGGTTTTCGTCCGCCTGGGTGATGGTAAAAGGTTCGCCGACCGGTTTGCAGCCCTGGCTGACGATGGTGCGGATATTCCCTCCTTTGACAGCGAGGGCGACGACCGCGGCGTCGATCGCCTTGCCATCGAGCAGAAGCGCATGCGCTCCATCCTCGCTGCTCCCACTGGCCAGACCACCGATGCTGGGCGTATTCGGGAAAGCGACATTCCATTCCGCCAGCCAACGTTCAAGATTAGGCGCGTGTGGATTGGCCAGCACGATCCATGAATCAACTTCCTCGGATTTGAGGCCGGTCTCCATCAGCCAGTAACCCGGTCCGGTCGACTCCTCGATCTGCTCGTTGGAAATGAGCACCGGGGTCAGTGTCGTCTCGGGCAAGCTGAGGAGAAGAAGCGACATCCCAGCCGCGCCTTCCGCTTCCTGGTCGCGCCCGATCAGTCCCGCGCCGAGCGAACCCACCAGGAGCGGGATGCGGCCATGCAGCCGGACGAGGTCGAGCACTTCATGGATCTGGGGCAACCAACTGGCGGAGAGGAAAAGAAAGCCGCAGGTGGGCTGACCGCCGCATTCTTCCAGCGCCCGCTCGGCGGCGGCGATGACCTGGCTTTCCTGGAATTCGCCCAGGATGAGGCGGGAACCAGCACACGTTTCCATGATAGGAGATCGTCGATGCCCAGGCAAAAGTCGAGAGCCGGCGGGAAGCTCGCGGCAGAGCGATTTAGTGCGAGACTGCGCCCATGAAGAAGTTGATCGCTGTCCTCGTGATGGCCCTGGTCGTCGCCGCGGCGGTCTGGGTGGCGTTGCGGGTGCAGCTGGCCAAACAGGTCGCGGCCGTCCCCGAGCTATTGCCGCAAAACACGCTGGTCCTCATGCAGGTGCCCGATTTCAAAAAGACCCAGGCGGATTGGCGGGAGAGCGATCTCTACAAGCTCTGGCGCGAACCGACGGTGCAGGAATGGTTACAAAAGCCACTCGCGCGACTCCCAAAGCACAGCGAGGGACGGCGCCGGCTGGATGAGTTCCTCCAACTCGAACCGACCAACGGCTTCCTCGCCCTGGCGTCGCTCGATCACAACGAGCCGAAATTGATCGGCGGTTTTCATTTCGCCGAGGCGCCCGAGAAGGCGCGGGAATTCATCGGCCAGCAAGAAGCGGAATTATTGTCGAAATCAGGAAACGCGAAACGCGAAACGATCGTCTACGAGCAACACAAGATCGAGACCGTGCGGGTCTCGAACATTGTCTTCGCGAGCGTATACGACAACCAATGGTATTTCGCTTCCAACGATGTGGCGGCTCTCCAACTGCTGCTCGATCGCGCCAATCATCGGCGCGAGAAAACGAAAGATTCTTTGGCGGAAAATCCGGAGTTCGCCGCGGCGATGAAGCATCTGCCGCATGACTTCGCCGCGATGCTCTTCCTCGACCCGCGACCTTTCGTCGAAAAGCTGATGCCGCTCGTGGCCATGACCGGCCAGTCTCTCCCGATGGATCAACTGCAACGCCTGCGCCAGGTGCAAAGCCTGGCGGCCACGATTGGTTTCGATCATGGCAAAATGCGCGAAACGGATTTCGTCGCGATGCCGCGGGTCGGTGAGGAGAAAAAGCTGAGTGGGCCGCTGCTTGGTGCAGCCGGGACGAACACTTTTCTCTATTCCGCTTCTCGGGTTCATTGGTCCGATAATTTGCTCGCCTCCTCAGCGCCCGCGGCCGTTGGTTTGCCAGCGCTGGTCCAGCAATTTACCGGCGCAATGAAAACCCGCGGAATTTCCTTGGAAGATTTGCGCCAGGCTTTCGGGCAGGAACTGGAAATTATTGGCGATTGGCCGGCCGATTCCCATTGGCCCACCCTGCTCGCGACCTTGCCAGTAAAGGACGGCGCCCGCGCCCGAAAAATCGCGGATGCGCTGACTTCCGTGGAGATCGGTGGTGCGGCCTGGGTGCGGAGCGAGCATGACGGCGCAACCTTTTACGGCGCACAACCATTCGGATTCGTGCCGATTCACCCGGCCATCGCAGTTTCGGAGAAATTTATCTTTGTCGCCTCGGATGAGCTCGCTGTGACAGGCGCTTTGGGGCGAATGGCCCAGCCAGCCGGTGAGTTGGAGAAAAGCGCTACTTTCCATGACGTCGCCGCCAAAGTGCCGAAGGCGGATTCGGCCTTCAACTATGTCGATGCGCGCCTGCTTTATGAGCGAGCTGATGCCGCAGCCCGCCCGCTTCTCCTGATGGGCGCGACGTTTTATCCCGCTCTCGGGAAAACGGTCGACCTGGCGAAGTTGCCGCCTCCCGAAGCGCTCGCGAAGCACCTTTCGCCGATCGTCATGTCGCAGCGCTACGAAGACAACGGATATATTACAGAGTCGGTCGGGCCGGTGACTTTTCGGGAAGCCACCTTGGGCGTGGCTGGAACGATCGGCGGTCTGTTTTTTTACCTCAGAGACGGGCTTCGGAATGGCAATCTGATGCCGCCGAATGCACTCGGGAACTCAGCGCCGACGGCTGCGCCTTCGGTTTCTCCGTCGCCGAGTCCCTTTTAAGCCTCGTTTTTTAAACCGAAATCGCAAATCGAACAACATGCTGGACGAGCAGAGCCACCTCTCCGGGGAGGTCGGCTGCGACGAGCCGAGGCCCGGAATCCACCCGTGGCAGTCGGGACATTGCGACCCGCTTTCAAGGCTAGGAATTTCGCGTAAAGGTGAAATCCTGCTGCGGATTTGAAAAAGATATGTTATTCTTTTCGCCCTATGGCCATCCTAAAAAAGAATGCTTTTTCACGCCGAGTGCCGGACCTCGTGACCGAAGAGCTGGTTGCGGTTCTTTCACGCCGTACTTCATTCGAGTTCAAACAGCTCTTTGAGATTCTGCATGAGAACCTGCGGGCCCGGAACGCGGCCAGCGGCGGCGAAGAGATGTTGCGGCTGCGGGCCTACGAAAAACTGCAGAATCTGGTGGCCCGCGGGATGGTCAAGAAGACCGGCAAGAAATACAAGGGCCTGCCCTCGGCCCTGGCCAAAGCTTTACTCCCTCCAAATGGACACATTCCGACCTCAACGGCGCGCTAGCTAAAGGCGATTGATTAAAGGCCGCGATCCAGCGGCAAAGAGAAATGATCCGCGACTATATTCCGGTTCTATTGCAGGCGATCGTGGCCATCGGCTTCGCTGTCGGCGCCTTGGTCGTCAGCGTTCTTCTCGGAAAATACGGCTTGCGCAATCGGACGAAGGATACCGCATATGAGTGCGGAATGGTCGCGCAAGGCGAGGCTCAACCACGCTTCAGCGTGAAGTTTTACCTCGTCGCGATGCTCTTCATTCTTTTCGATCTGGAGATCGTCTTTATGTATCCCTGGGCCGTGGTTTATCGCGAAGCGATTGCGCATAGCCACGTCATTTTGTGGAGCATGCTGAGCTTTGTCTCGATCTTGATGGTCGGTTACGTTTATGCGCTAAAAAAAGGCGCGCTGGACTGGAAAAAATAGCGCCCGGCGGCGGGCGCAGTTCGATATAGGGAGGTATTGGGGCGGGCTTCCGGGGATCGCCGTTTCTTGCTTGCGCCACTCTCGGGTCGCGCCTAATAGCTAACCTCTCATGGTTCATCACATCGGACTTTACAAACTGAAGCCGGGCGTGACTCCGGAGGAAACCGAGGAGATGATGATGAGAGCCCGCATGCAACTGCTGAAGATCGACGAGGTCTTGAGCATCAAGTGCGGGAAACGGGTCGACCCGAAAGTGCCCTGGCCCTTTTTTATCGCGATCGATTTCGAATCGATGGATAAGCAGGCTATCTTTCGCGAGGACCCAATTTACATCAAATTCGTTGAGGAAGTGATCAAGCCAAAGACCTCGGAATACCAGGCACTGGATTATGAAATGGATCCGGGCAAGGACGTAAATTTGTCGTGACCTTCGCCGGCGCGACTCAGCCGACGAAGCGCGACCTCCACTGAAGCGCGCGCTCCTTCGAGCGGCTCCGTTCCTGCTCGTTTAAGACCCGGTCGCTTCGGCCGCGCACGATGCAACTCGCTTATCTCTACTCCCGCTTTCCGGTCATCTCGCAAACCTTTTGCGACATGGAGATGTTGGAATTGGAACGGCGCGGACACGACTTGCTGATCGCCTCCGTACATGCGCCCCATGTCAGCCTACGGCACGAGCATTTCGAGAGGTTTCAATCGGCAGTTTGCTACGCGCCGCCAAAGCCCCTGCTGAAACTGTGGGAAAAGAAAACGCGCGCGGCGGGCCGCTGGCCGGACGGTTTGGTTGAACGCCACGACCGGAAGTACGGCCCGGCCTTCAAGGCGGAATTGCGGGCGCGAAACGCCTCCTACTTCGCCGCCCTCTTTGAGCGCCACGGCATCCGCCATTTTCACGTGCACTTCGCGAATCGCGCCGCACACACCGCACTTTTTGTGAAAGAGATCTGCGGGATTCCGTTCAGCATCACAGCCCATGGACAGGACTTCATGTCGGACCTTGGCCATAACGACCTGCTCCAGGAGATCTGCAACGCAGCGGAATTTGTCGCGGTCGAGACGGACTACAGCCGCGAGTTATTGCAGAAGCAATGTCCGGAAGCGGCGGAGAAGATTCACCGCGTCTATAATGGCCTCGATCTCGCGAACCTGCCCGCGCCGCTGGCCGGGGAGCGCCCCCCCGGGCCTACCACCATTGTGAGCGTAGGACGCCTGGTCCCTTTCAAGGGTTTCGAGATTCTGCTCGAGGCCTGCGCCGAACTTGATCGCCGCAATTTTGATTTTCGCTGCCAGATCGTCGGGGACGGTCCCCTGCGTGGAAAGCTGGAAGAAACAATCAGGGCGCTGAAATTGCATCGTCGGGTCGAACTTTGCGGCTCCCTCTCGCAGGCAGAAGTCTATGCAAAGCTGCGCGGTTGCGACATTTTTGCCCTTTCCTGCGTGGTCGATGCCGAGGGGGCGAGCGACGTTTTCCCGACCGTGATCATGGAGGCGATGGCTTGCGCGCGACCGGTCGTGTCCACCCAGCTGGCCGGTGTTCCCGAATCGGTGGTGGATGGCGTAACCGGATTGCTGGTTCCACCCGGCGACTGGGAGGAGTTTGCCGACGCGCTCGATCAGTTGGTTCGCGATCCTTCGTTGCGGACCCGGATGGGCGAAGCGGGACGGGTCCGATTGAAGAGCGAATTCAGCGTCGCCAAAACAGTCGAACCTTTGGTGCAACTTTTTGAAAGTTGCCTGGAGCGTTCACCCGTCCAGATAACGACACCGCCTCAGGCGCCGATCAGGCGAGCCGCATACCTGATCGATCGCTGGCCCGATCCCGACCTCCCTGATCTCGAAAAGGAGTTGCGTACGCTCATCCGAAATAATGTTCCGATTGCGCCTTTCGTGCTGCAATCACCTGCGCCCTCGGACCTGAACGGCAAAACCAACGATCTCGCCTTGGATTTCGAGTATTTGCCGGACGCAATGGTGATCGAAGCGGAGTGGCAGGCGCAGATCCCGCTCGTTCTTGAATTAGAAACGATGCGAGCCAATCAAAAACATCGTCCTGCATCCTACCTCTTCCTCGAACAGGCCCGGGCCGCTCTGATCTTGCGCAGAATGTTTCGTCGCCACAACATCGGCCACGTGCATGCCAGCAGCTCCCGGACTTTATTGAGCGCTCTAATGCTGAAAAAGCTGCTGGGCCTCACCGTCAGCGTCACGGTGGAGGCAAAGCCGATCCTGGCTGAGGAGATCATTCTCGATGCGCTGGACCAGTGCGTCGGCGGGCGTAGCAGCAATCGAGAGTTGCTCGCTCATCGCGGCCGTGGATTTCTCTTCGATCCGACCAACGCCGATTCGTGGCTGACCAGAAAATGGGCTGGCGGACGCTCCTTCCGGCAGGAATGGTCTGAATGTCTCCTCGCCTGGACGCTCCCGACATGACGAAAAAAGCCATTCTCCTCGCCGGCGGCGCCGGAACGCGCCTCTATCCGCTGACCAAGATCGTCTGCAAACAACTGCTGCCAGTTTACGACAAGCCGATGATTTGCTATCCGCTGGCCACGCTCATGCTCGGCGGCCTGCGCGAAATTCTCGTCATTTCCACGCCCAAGGATATCCCCATGCTGCGTGATTTTCTTGGCGATGGCTCGCACCTCGGCATTCATCTCGAATACGCCGAGCAACCGGAACCGAAAGGGATTGCGCAGGCTTTCTTAATCGGCGCGGACTTCGTCGGCGATCGCGGCGCCGCTTTGATGCTAGGCGACAATATCTTTTACGGAAAACTGGACTTCTTCCGGAGCGCACTCGCTCTCGAAAAAGGAGCCTGCATTTTTGGCTATCAGGTCCGCGATCCGGAACGCTACGGAGTGGTGGAGTTTGGCCCGGATGGGAGAGCCATCAGCCTGGAGGAAAAACCTCGGAAGCCAAAAAGCCAGTACGCGGTCCCCGGGCTTTACGTTTACGACGAGCAGGTGGTCGAATTCTGCCGAGGCTTGCGCCCTTCCGCGAGAGGCGAACTGGAAATCACGGACCTCAATTTGATTTACCTGCACCAAAATTCCCTTCACGTCCGCCTGCTCGGTCGTGGTATGGCCTGGCTCGATACCGGCACCCAGACGAGTCTGCTCGAGGCCGCCAATTACATCGCCACTATCGAACATCGGCAAGGGTTGAAGGTGGCCTGCCTGGAAGAGGTGGCGTTGCGCGCCGGTTTCATCGACCAAGCTAAAATGGGAGAGTTGATCGATCGCGTCCCAAAGGGCGAATACCGGGATTACCTCCGTTTGGTCGCGGAAGAGGATCCATCCCAGCGAAGCATAGCTCCCGGTTAGAGATAGCACTCAAGCCATATTCGCGTCGCCGAAGGTCCATTTTTATCGGCCGACAGGGGGCTGGCATCGGATTATGGAAATTATAGCAGACGGCATGTCGCATGCTCCTTTTAAGAGCAAGAGTGAGAACGCCTTCACAGCGCAATCCCGAGGTCGGGTTCACCCTCACTGAGGCGGCCATCGCCATTGCTCTCATCGGCATCACCATGACCGGCTTCGTAATGAGCATGAGCCGGATCAACGAGTCCGCCAGCGTCGCGCGCAATGCGACCGGCGCCGCCGCAGTGGTGCAAAATCAGATCGACCTCATTCTTTCCGACGGTCCTTTCAACCCGCAGAAAACAAATTCCGACGGAACCGTCCAAATCCCGCCCGAATTGGTCGTTGGGACGCACGTCACCAACAACGTTCCGATCTACCGCGAGCCCACCACCGGAATTGTGGTTTCTGGCACACTGACCACCACCGTGGTGGACATGAGTACAGTGTTGGGCGGTATCACCATGCCCATTTATCGGGCAGATGTGACCGTTACCTATAACTATCGGAGCCGCAATTTCTCGCTCACCCGAAGCACCCTGCGCAGCTCGGACATATGAGACTCGCACGGCCCAACGGCTGCCGGGCGGCCACTCTTCTCGAGCTGAGTATCGCAATGGGCCTGATTGGCGTCATCGGACTTTCGATCTATTCCATGCTCAATCTTGGCATGATCCTGGGTGCGAAAAACACCGCAGTGAACACGGCCCATCAACAGGCCCGCGTCGCCATGCTCCAGTTAGTCCAGGATCTTCATTCTGCTGTCTCGCTGCCAGCACTCACCGACGCCAACTCGGTTCCTATCGTCAATCCACCACCGAACACGGCGGCGGCGGGAATCTCGTTCCAGCTTTGGGCCGGCGGACCCTACAAGATTTGCGCAGACGCGCTCGCCACAGCTTCGGTCGTGCAGATTCAGCTGCTGGCCGGGGACGCCGTCCCGCAAAGTGGTGAACGCCTGATCGTCAAGAGTCACCAAATCGAGCAGGACATAACCGGCGTTGCCGATTTGGGAAGCGGCAAATACAACATCACTCTAACTAGCCCCATCGGCGCCGCCATCCAGGGAACCGAGTCCCCTACCTATTACAACATCCCATGCTTCATCGCTGATCGATGTTCCTACGTAGTTCGCAACGGTACCCTAGAATGGCACGGCCCGACCGTGAAAAAGGCTTTCGCTGTCCTTAGTCACGATATCATCAGCCCAACTCCTTTCTCCGTTCCGAGCACCCCGGCCGGAGCCCTCTACTACCGTTTTGTAGCTGCGATTGACCTTTCCACGGCAGACACCAAATCAACCAACCGCGGATTCAAATCAGCCAACATTCTTCTCAACGGCCAGGTTCCGATGCGCGCCCGTCTTACCACTTACCAATGAAACTTGACCTTGCCACCCGGAAGACCGGATCGGCTCTTATCGTCGTCCTTTCGGTCATCGCCACCCTGGTCGTCACGGTCGCCATCGCGATGGAGTATACGACTACGGTGCGACACCACGTGCAAAGAAGTGAAGCGCTTCAGGCCGCCATCACGATAGGCGATGGAGTGGTTGAACATGAATTCAATTACTGGCGAGAGATCTGTCGTTCCAATACCGATTCATCTCTCCACAACAGCTCCTTTCAGGACATCCCGCTGCCAACCCAGGATCAATTTCCAAAAGTAGCGAACTTTTCGGCGCAGAGAACTGGTCTGACGCAAGGCAGCGGCAATCCTCCGACAGTTTCCAACTTCCAAGTCCTGGCGGTAGATCCACAGTTGCGTCCCATCGACAGTGCCATGCCGTTGATCCCGGCGATCGGCCAATCCCCGATCACCGCGACCTACTCCTATCTTGCCCAGGCCGATGTCACGCTGCCAGTCCTGGGAGCTGATGTGACCGCCAGGGTGCGGCGCGTATTACAGAAAGAGCAACTATCGCCGTGGAACTGGGCCATATTTTATGTCGATCCGCTGGAGATTCACCCTGGCGCTTTCATGAACGTCACCGGCTGGGTTCATACAAACGCAAATCTCTATACCGGGCACGATTTACTCACCTTTTTAAGCAAGGTAACCTATGCGACCGACTGGGTTATCGGCTTCCGACCCGGTGATTCGCGCGCACCCGGAGGCAGCAGTCCCGAAACACCTACCGCGCCTCATTATCAAAGCGGCCTGCCGCCCGCTTTTGACGTGGCTCACCAGCCATTCGGTCTGGATGCGACTCGCATCTTTACCGCCTCGGACAGCAACCCAAACAACGATAGTTACCACGAGCTGATCGAACCTCCTACGGCCGGTTTCGATGATCCACTGGCCGGCAAACGATATTACGACCAGGCCGGGGCGAAGATATTGATCGACGCCAGCAATAATGTGACCATCAAAGACCAGAGCGGCAATACTCTCACGGCGTCCAGCCCTGGCGTTGGCGGAGTCATCTATTCGACCTTCACGGCCGCCATCACGACGAATCAAACCATCCAGGACAACCGAGAGGGTGCCTCGGTCAGATTGGCGACCCTGGACATGGGTGCCGTGAGCACCAAGATCAGTAACGGAACGCTGGCCCCGTTTAATAACATCATCTACATCAGCGATACCAGCGCGAGTCAGACAGGAGCCACTCCAAAACGTGGCATTCGCCTGAAGAACGGCGCGATCATGCCTAACAATGGACTCACCGTGGCCAGCCAGAACCCGGTTTACATTCAGGGAGACTATAACACTGGCGGGAGCAATCCTCCCTCAAACTCCGGGGATCCGACGAAACCGCAGGTCAGCGGTTATACCCGCAAACCATGTGCGGTTGTGGCGGACGCTGTCAATCTTCTTTCCAACTCATGGAATGACTCGAACTCTTCCTCCAGCCTGAGTTCGCGAACGGCCGGCAACACCACATTCAACACCGCGATCGTCTCGGGCATCGTGCCGAGCGCCAACAACTACTACAGCGGTGGAGCGGAGAACTTTCCGCGCTTTTTGGAAAACTGGAGTGGCAAAACTCTGACCTACTACGGCTCAATGGTAGAGCTGTATCCCAGCAAGCAATCGATCGGCCGATGGGGCAGCTCGAATGTCTACAACCCTCCTAACCGGCAATGGTTCTTCGATACTAATCTTCAGGTTTATACTCCGCCGGGCAGCTTGCCGGTGTTCAGTTATACCAAAGGGCGCTGGTTTCTGGCAAAATGATTTTCGGCGCTCTCCCAACCATGCGTTGGACACTTTTCCTCGCGACTGGGTTATTTTTGAGCTTCTGGCATTCCGCGGCCGAGGCAGGCTTGGATTTTTCGCCTCAGGTCGAGTCTTATCAGCTGGAGGGGATCAAAATGTCTCAGCTCGCCTTCAGCAACGGCGATAATCCAAAAGCCACCTACCAGCCACCGCGCGATTGGAAGTACAGCGGAGGAAGTGACCGTCTTGATTTACAGCCGCTCGGCCTGACGCAGACCAGGGCCAGCCTGATGAAATGGCCGTCGCCGCCAGCGATATCGTTCGACCCGGACGGGCTGAAAATACTGACCGAGAAAATCGTCCGGTTACTGCCGGAGGGCAGCGAAGAGGTCAAAATACTGGCTGAGGAACAGAACCCACTCCAAATCGATGGGAAGCAGACCTACCTCGTGGAGGTCAGTTATACCTTCTATGGCGAGAGATTCTGCGCCTATTCCCTTCTCCTTGATCGCAAACCGGAACCGCTTTGCTTTCGTCTAAGCAGCAGGGAAGCCGATTATCAAAAGCTTCGGGAAGCCTTTCATCGGAGTCTGTTTACCTGGCAGAATCTGTAGCGCGCAGCAGCGGCCCTCAAGCAGTCACGCTACGCCAGTCGCTGCGTCTTTTGCCTACTTTGCGGGTTGATCGCGCAAGAGATGGTTGGTATCCGCTAGTAACCGCGTCACCGCATCGGCGTCGGTCGCGTCGTAGTAGCCCCTGATCTCTCCTCCTCGATCCACCAGGATCAGGCGCGTGCTGTGAATGGGCCCGGCATCCTCTCCCTCTCCGGTCGCAAGCTTGAACCCGTCCCGGGAGAGACGATAGATCGTATCCTTGTCCCCGGTGAGGAAATGCCAGCGGTTCGGTTGCGCCTTGAGGCGCGAGGCGTAGTCACGCAAAACTGCCGGCGTATCGTGCTGAGGATCGACGCTGAAGGAAACCAGCAGGACATCAGTGTCGCGGAGCGGCTTTTGCGTTTCACTCATGCGGCTACTGATCATCGGGCATGGCCCTGGGCAGGTGCTGTAAATGAAGTCTGCGATCCAGATTTTGCCCAGTAACTGCTGCGAACCGTATGACTGTCCGTTCTGATCGGTTAGTTGAAAGGGCGGAACAATCCCGTTCTTCGGTAAAGCACGGGCCGCGAGATGCTCGACTTGAGCCTGGCGGAGAAAGAAAAGCCCTGCGGCGGTCAGGAGTGGAATCAGGATAAGGGTGGCCTTCCAGGCTACGGCTCGCCCGGTAAACGGGCCGCGAGTTGGAGCAAGTGTCGCCCTGTCGCTCATCGTTTCGTCAAGACCAGCGCGCCGAGCAGCAAGGGCAGGTAAAGAATTGAGCCTAGAAATAGCTGCCGGGCCGTCGACAGGCTGCGCAGCATTTGAAATCGAAAAGCGAGTCCGAGGAAAAGCCCACCTAACGAGAGCGCAATCGGAAGGTAAAGAATCGAAACCATCCCCGCCCAAATCGGCGTTACGCTCGCGACCAGCAACAAGACCGTGAAGAAAATGCTCTGTCGTCCGGTCCGGGCGCCTTCCAGGTCACGCCCGGAAAGCATGACAAAACCGGCCCGCGCGTAATCTTCCCGGTAGATCCAGCCAATCGCGAAAAAGTGGGGCAACTGCCAGAAAAAAAGAATCGCGAAAAGCGTCCAGGCGGGAGGAGCAAGGTCATTCCGCGCCGCCGCCCAGCCGATAAGAGGAGGCAGGGCTCCGGGGATCGCTCCGACGAGCGTGTTGGTGGTGCTGATTCGCTTGAGCGGGGTGTAGGCGAAGAGGTAGATCCCAATGGTCGCGCCGGCGAGGATCGAGCTGATGAAATTGACGGCGAACGCCAGATAAACGACCCCGGCTAGACCGAGGAGGGTCCCGACAATCAACCCTTCGCGCGGCAGCATTCGGCCCGACGGAATCGGACGCATCTGCGTTCGCACCATGACGGCGTCGAACTTGTGTTCCCACCATTGATTGAGCGCCGCTGCGCCGGCCGCGGCGAGGGCCGTCCCGAAGACGGCGTGCAACAAGGCGACAAGATCCATCGGCCCTCGCCAGCCAGCGTAGAATCCAACCGCGGTCGTGATCAGGACCAGGAAAGTCAGGCGCGCTTTAACCAATTGGGCGAGATCCGCCATGGTCCAGCCCCGCTCGAGCGGAACGGCAGTTGGTTCGATTACGGCCGTTTTCATCGGGCCTCAGCTTCCACCAGACTTTGGAATTGGTCGACGGCGCGGATGACTGTCGGGCGCTGCCGCTGACGAAGCAGGATGGCCGCAACGCTTACCCCGGTAGCGAAGGTCAGGGCTCCTACCGCTACGTGCGCCGTCGCGATATCGGCCGCTTTATTGCTCCAGATCGTCCAGGCGCCGAGCGTGATTTGCATAAGGACCAGGCCAAGCCAGAGATTCGCCAGCCGAGGGACCGTTAAATCGTCGGCCCGCGCGCGCCTAACGAGGAACCAAAACGTCGTTATCGTCAGGCCGATGATGGCCGCAAGAAAGCGATGCGCCATTTGCAACCAGATCTGCCCCGCGGAGACATCTGAGAGCGCCTGGGCATCACGCGCCTGATTGATTCTGGCAATCGCGGCCGGCGCGGTGTCGGGAATGATCTGCCCGTAGGCGAGCGGGAAGTCCAGGATCGACAGATCGCGATGCTGATGTCGCATCGTCGCTCCGAGCGCGAGCTGTCCGTAGATCAGTCCCGTAATGGCCAGTGCGAGGACAGCCCATGAATGCTTCGGCATCGCGGTCGCGTGCCGCTGAAGTCGCTGCCAGAACGGCGACGTCCCGAGGGCAATGATTACCAGCAGAGCGAGGAAACCCTGCGCCAGACAGGCGTGAAAGATGCCGATCTGGTCCTTCAGCAGAGTGACCCGCAATCCACCGAGGACACCCTGTAGAACAACTGCGCCTAACGACACCCAGCCCAGCACTTTGAGCCAGCGTGCCACCTTCGAGAGAGCAAGCCAGCAGGCGAGGATGATGCTCAGGAAACCAATAACTGAGGCGATCAGTCGATGGGTGTGCTCGAAGAAGATCCCGCCGACCCATTGCGAGAAGGGAAAGAAAAACATGTTGTAGCCGAAGGTCGTCGGCCAGTCGGGCACCGCGAGCCCCGCACCTTTACTTGTCACCATCCCGCCACTGCAGATCAGCAGCACCGTCGCAGCGGCCAAAAACCACGCGAAGCGATGGAGAAAGGGGCTGGTGTCGGCGGCAGACGTGCGCATCGGTTCTTGGGTCGTTCCCGGCCAGGCGCCGGTCCCCATTTTTATCCGCCGCCCGGGTTGGCTGTCTTCGGAGCGCCGGGTGGCGGCACCGTGCCGGGAGTGGGCCCAACCGGCGGCTCGCCCGCGGGACGCTGCAGCGCCGGCGGCGCGGCCGGGGTGCCAGAAAGCTCGACCCGTTCCTTCACCCAGGCTTGATATTCGTCCGGCGTGTCGACGACCAGCAGTCCTTTCATGCTGTAATGCCCGAGGCCGCAAAGCTGTCCGCAGACCACTTCATAGGATCCGGTTTTGACCGGCTTAAACCACATCGGGATGATCTGCCCCGGAATCGCGTCCTGCGCGATACGCATGTCCGGCAAACAAAAATTGTGGATCACATCCTTGGAGGAGAGGTCGATAATCACGTTGCGATCCACCGGCACATGCAGCTCGCCGAGGACGACGAGGTCGTCTTTTGCGGCCGTGTCGTTGGAATCGAGCCCTAACGGATTTGAGTTGCTCTCGAGATCGAGTTCGCGCCGTCCGAATTTTCCGTCTGGCCCTGGCAGATGAAAGTTCCAGTTAAATTGCTGGCCGATGGCGTGGACTTCGATGGTGTCCTTGCCTTCGGGGAAGGCGTTGACCCGTTTCGCCCAGAGCGGAATAGCAAAACCGACGAGGAGCACCGCCTCGATCAATACCACCGCAAACTCAAGGTGGGTCGAGATGCCGCTGGTGACGCCTTCATGGCTGGCCACCGGGTTGCGGCTCTTGCGGAAGCGCCAGAGAACGTAAACGAAAAACGCCGACCAACCGACAAAAAGCGCGCCCATGAACCAGTGGCTGAACTCGATAATGTGATCGATCTGGTAGCCGTGCTCGGAAGCGTTCGGCGGCTGGCCGAGAAACTCGTTGATCAGGGCAAGGCTAGTCATATTTCTCCAAATCTTCGTCGATCAGTTGCTCGTGCGGCTCGAGCGGGGTGCTGGCGTGACGCCAGAGGTGAATGCCGAAAGCGCTCACTCCGCCGAGCACGCCCATCACCGCGCCGATCATAACCCAGATGGCCACTGCCATGTGCGCGGTGGTCTTGGAGTCCTTCGCGCCCATGCAGGTCGCGCAAGCCAGCGCCTGCACCGTCGGCGAGAGGAGCAGGATGGTGAAGAAGAGGATGAATTTCGCTTTCATCAGACCAGGCGAAGCCGTTTCATCTTCCGCCAAAACCAGCAGCCGTAAATTACCAACCCGATCGCCGCCGCGAATGAAATGACGGCTCCCGGCGTGTAGGCATTCGTCTCGGTCATTTTATTCACCCAGAGACACCAAAGGCCGCCGCCAAACGCGAGCAACGTCGAAAACGTGATAAAGATGATGTGAAAACCCTTGAGCGACATTTAGTGTGCGACCGGATCATACCAAGCCAGATAAGTCAGCCAGAAGAGACCGAAAACAAAAATACCGGTGAAGATCAGGATGCGGTAGATCAATTTCTTCTCGGCCGACAAGTGCATGAAAATATAGGCGACCAGGCCCGCCTTGAAGGTCGCTACCAACATCGCAACAGCGACGTTGGCCTTCTGCGAGCCAAGATTGACGTAGGAAAGAGCGACGGTGATCGCCGTGAAAACGAGGAGGGTGGCGCCGACCAGCAGATAGCCGCGCACGTGCTTACTCACGTCGTGGGAATGAGGCGCGTAATGCTCCGTCTCGTGATCGACCGGCTCGGTGGTTGGCGGATTATTCATCGACTTAGAGCAAATAAAAGAGCGGAAACACGAAGATCCAGACCAGATCGACAAAGTGCCAGAACAACCCCGCTACCTCAACCCGATTTGCGAGATGCTCCGGATTTTGGCGATACAATTTCGACCCGACCGGGAGCCAGAAATAGATGAAGACGAGCACGCCACCCAGAACGTGCAATCCGTGTAACCCGGTGATTGTGAAATAGGTCGCGAAGTAGGTGCTGTGTGAGGGCACAAACATGGTTGCCCTTTCCACATCCGCCTTGTCGATCCTGGCCAGTTTGTCGGTCGGCGGCACGTAGAGGAAGTGCGGCCGATCCATCGCGGGATTGGTCGGATCGGTGTAAATCGGGTCGAGCCCGACTTCGTATTCCTTGATCTTGGCGTCGTGGAGCGCCTCGTGATTGTGCAGGTGACCGGTGATTTCCACCCGGGGCGGCAGGCCCTTGGCCAGGAGATGCTTGTTACCCAGATACGGCTCGTATTTCTCCAGCGCGCTTGGCTTAATGTACGCGCCAAAGTGCTCGAACTTCTGCGGCCACTCGGCGTAGAGTTTCACGAAAAGGAAGATGATGCCGCAGAGGATCGTGATCCCCATGTAAACTTTGTAGGCGGAAAAGCGCCGCATCTTGAGTGAAGCCCAGGCCAGCACAACCGTGACCGAAGACGCGATCAGGACAGCGGTGTTCATCGTGCCAACCGGCACATTGAGCAGGCCGTGCGGCCAGAAACCGGGCTGGGCATCGAGCCGCAGGAAAATGTAGGCGGAAAATAATCCGCCGAAGAGCATCACTTCGGAAGCAAGGAACAACCAGATGCCAATCTTGGCATTCCAAAGACCGGTATCCGGTCGGGCGGTAACTGTGTAAGGAATTTCCATTTTCTAAATCGTTAGGCCAACCCGCTCCACCCCTAATGGCCGAGGGACATGGTCGGTTCCTGGACCGCCCGTTCGCCCGGCTTAACCGGATCAGTTTGCATGGTGAAATCCCTCTTCCGGCCCGGCAGACTGTACCTCGTAGGGCCCGCGGTAGACGACCGGGGCGGTCAGAAAATTACCGTGCGGCGGGGGCGAAGGCGCATCCCATTCCAGGGTGGTCGCTTCCCACGGATTGTCGTTGACCTTTTCACCATTCCGAATGCTCCAGAAGAAATTGATGATGAATGGAATTTGCGCCAGGCCCATCACCCAGGCCGCGATCGAGATCGGCGTGTTCCACTGGAAGCCGCTAAATCCCCAGACGTGCTCCGAGGCCAGCGTCCAACCCTGGCCGCCATCGTACCAGCGGCGATGCATGCCGAGCATGCCCTGCAGGAACATGGGCAGAAAAATGGCGTTCATGCAGATGAGCGAAGGCCAGAAATGCACCTTCCCCCAGAAATCGCTCATCTTTCTCCCGGTCGCCTTCGGGAACCAATAATAAATGCCGGCAAAGATCGCGAAGATCGTTCCCGGGGCGACGATGTAATGGAAGTGCGCGATCACGTAATAGGTGTCGTGCAGGTAAAGATCGGCGCTGTTAAAGGCCAGCGGGATTCCGGTGAGGCCACCGATGCCGAACATCGGCAGGAAGGCCGTCGCAAAAAGCATCGGAACGGTAAACCGGATCGATCCACCCCAGAGCGAGATGAAAAACGCGCTTAAGATGATGACCGACGGGATCGAAATGATCATCGTAGTCGTCTGGAAAAACGCGCTCACCACCGTGCCCATGCCAGTCAGCCACATGTGATGCGCCCAGACGATGAAGGAAAGAAAACCGAGCACGAGCGCGGCCAGCACAAGCGACTTGTAACCCCAGAGAGGTTTGCGGGTGTTGTTGGCCACGACCTCTGCCACGATGCCCATGCCGGGCAGAATCAAAACGTAAACCTCCGGGTGCCCGAGGAACCAAAAGAGATGCTGCCAGAGGAGCGGACTGCCGCCGCCGCTGATGCTGACCTGCGCGCCGTTTACCACCAGGCCGCTCGGCAAAAAGAAGCTCGTCCCCGCGATGCGGTCCATCAATTGCATCACAATGGCCGATTCCAGCGGCGGAAACGCCAACAGGAGGAGGAAAGCGGTCACGAACTGCGCCCAGACGAAGAACGGCATTCGCATCCAGGTCATCCCCTTAGCCCGGAGTTGGATAATGGTGGCGATGAAGTTGACCGCGCCCAGCAAAGACGAAGTGATCAGCAGGATGAAGCCGATCAGCCAAAGCGTCTGGCCATTGAAAATGATGTGATAAGTCGGTCCCTTGTCCGCGATATCGGCCAGGGGAGTGTAGGAAGTCCAGCCACCCTTGGCGGCGCCGCCCGGGACGAAGAAGCTCACCAGCATCACGATGCCGCCGACGAAAAATGCCTGGTAGCTCGCCATGTTGATCTTGGGGAAAGTCATGTCCGGCGCGCCGATCTGGAGCGGCACGACGAAATTGCCGAAGGCGGCGAAGGCCACCGGCACGATCCCGAGGAAGATCATGATCGTGCCGTGCATCGCGCCTAACGAGTTGTAAAACTCCGGGGTCATGACCCCGTTGGTCATGGCGCCTTGGCCGAGGACGTTTTCGACCAGGTTCCCGACCACTGGGAGAGCACGGCCGGGGAAGGCCAATTGCCATCGCATCAGCATCATGAGCCCGAAGCCCATGAACAAAAAGATCAGACCGGTGATGCCGTATTGGATCCCGATGACCTTGTGATCGGTTGAAAAAACATATTTCTGCCAAAATCCAAGTTCATGGTGCTCGTGTTCGTCGTGGTGATGGTGCGGATCGTGGCCGGCGTGCGAAACGGGTGATTGAGCGTCCATAAATGCGGAATCTGACACTCAGTATGGGGCGGAAGTTTTCAAGAAGAAAGAGACAAAATTATCGCGCCACGTGCCCAGCTGCGGAATTTTGCGCTCGCCTGGCCTCTCCAATTTTGGCATGGCAAAGGGATGAAATGGATTCTCTACGCCATCCTCCTGTTTGTTCTTCTGATTGGCGCCCTTTTCCTCGCCGGCTACGCGCTACCTGCGAAAACCACCACTTCGCGCTCCATCACCCTGCACCAGCCACCAGAGGCCGTCTTCCTGGTGCTGGCCGATGTGAAACGCATAGCCGATTGGAATCGCAATACTGAAAAAGTAGAGATGCTCCCGCCAGTCGACGGCAAAGAAACCACCAGACAAACTTTCAAAGGCGGGATGACCATGATCATCATCACCTCTGAAAGTGCGCCGCCGAAACACCTCGTCCGTACCCTGGGAGATGATGGCGGTCCCTTCGTCGGCTCCTGGACCTATGAGATCACGCCCGCCGAAGGCGGCTCACGCGTCGTTCTGACCGAAGTCGCCATCTTCAAGAACCCCTTCTTTCGCGTCATGACCCGCCTTTTCGGCCCGAGCAAATACATGGACGAACATCTCGAGGATCTGGCGAAAAAATTCGGTGAGACCGCGACGGTTGAATGAGTCGGTCGGCCGGCGCTCGTTAGGCAAAAAACTCCCGCGCCCGGATGAACGGACGCGGGAGCGCGCAAGAGGTATTTCGGTCAGTGGCCAGCCGGCAGGCCGCCTTCAAAATCCTGGAACTGCTTCGTGAAGGAGAAGACCTGATTTTGCTTTAGATTCAGGCGATCCACGAAAGAAGTCACCCGCGGCACCACATTGGAGGTGGCCGGGTTAAAGTAGGAGGTTGCCTTCGCCCAGGCCTGGTCGGCGACTCGCCGGCCCATTTGCCGCCCGAGCAAATCGCCCTGCGGGAAATGAATTCCGCCGTAACGACGAGAAATGCCGGCTTCGTCGGAAGCGTCGGTAAAGGTGGGCCAGGAAAGAGTGAGATCGTGCGCAGGCGTGAGGCCCGGTTCCACTCGTGACGAGCCGGCGGCGAAAGTGACCGAAGCTCCGAAGGCGTCATCACGGTGTAGTAACGCAGAATCTGCGCACCGGCCGCGCTAAACGCGCTATGCCGGAAATATATTCCGGGAAAGGGGGCGTCACCACCGTGACCGCCTGATAGGGCTGCCAGACGCCGCCGTCGATCAACTGCGTTCCCTGCCCCGGGCCGGCCCAGGCGAGCACCTGCGTGCCGGTATAGAGATAGTGAATCGAGGTGACGGGGCGCACATAATCGAACTCCCGTTTCGCCTGCCAGGCGGCGATGCTGGCGTCGAAAATCGCGTTCGTCACCGCGAAGAACAGCTTTGCGTCGTCATCGATTCCGTAGCCGTCACGGGCCGAGACGTATTCCGAGAATAGGACCCAATGGCCCGGCGGCAATTCGGAGCTCGGACCGTCGGCCCAATATTCCGCGATTTCTTTCTGCTGATCAATCAAAGAGGCGCTGTAGGAGAGGAGTTCGTTAGCCTGTTCGACGTATTCGTTATCGTTCAAGGGCGCCGGAGCGAGCGGCAGAAATTGCGCGCTGCCAGAGAGGGCGAAAGGCGTGACCAATCCCCAAACGGGGCGATAAAGTTTTGCACCACGAAGCCGCCCTGGCCGTCCGAGACGCGGAGCGGCTGCCAACGCGTGGGATCGTTGATTTCATCCAGCGTATTGACCGGTGTGTAGCCGGTGTAATCCGTGTAGGGACCCGGATTCAGGTCGCCGAGTTGATTGGACCCGTCGTGATGACGGAATTCCAAAACTGCTGCCGCGGCCACATTGCCGATTCCGGCCGGAGTGGTCGTGTCGGTCGAAGCATCATCCGGATCATAACCGAGGGCGACCATGAGATTGCGGATATTCGTCTGTTGATCCGGCTGGGGAAACAAATCGAGCAAGGCGCGGTAGGCGCCATAGCTGAATGCCTTCGCCTTATTCGCCTCGGTTCGTTCCGCTGCCGGCCTGCGCAGGGTATCGCCTAGTTGCGTGCCGATCGCTTTGGCATCATAGGCCGCCCAGGCGTCATAGCCGCAGGTCTGCACGACCGCGAGCATGCGCAACAATCGGAGGCCCGGGATGGGTATCGCGGATCGATTGAAGAGTTTGATCGTTCCATTGCGTGCCCACGGAAGTCGCGAAGCCCTCGGTGGAAAATTGCAGCAGGAGGACAGCCCCGGCCAGCAAGGCCGGTTGTCGGTATTTTTTCGCGTGATGGATGGAGTTGGAATGCGAGCAGAATGGCGCGCGCCCGATTGGGTCGTCGATGAGACCAGTGATGTTGGGGAGTTGATGTGAATTCATTTTGGTTGGTTTCAAGTTTGGTTTCCTGTCATCAGCTCCTTAAGGCGGAAGGTGCAGACCAAACCCGCCATTTCATTTGGTCGCGGGTTTTTTGGGCGGGATCTGAGAGGCCGCTTGGGGAAATTCGCCCCCGATTTATCGATCGTTGCGACGAGGTTCAGATCACCCAGCGGACTAGCGCCGTCCTGAATACGGACGATAAAACGGCGGCCGCGGTCACATTACCGATGCCGGCCGCGGTCGCCGTATCAGTCGAGGTATTGTCCGGGTCGTACCCCAGGCTGACCATGAATTCGCGGGTCTTTTTCCGCTGATTGAATTCCGGAAAGAGATCGAGCAAGGCCCGATAGGCCCCGTAACTGAAGGCCTCGGCCTTGTTCTCCGCAGTCCGTTCCAGCGGCGGCCGCCGCAACGAACCGCCCAGTTGCGTGCCAATGGCAACCGCATCGTAAGCCGACCAGGCGTCGTAGCCGCAGGTCTGCACAATTGCGAGGATGCGCGCGACGGTCTGCGGCGGATGGGCAGCAAGAATGGACTGGAGCGTTTGCTCGTTCCATCGGGTGACCACAGGCGTGGCAAACGCCTTGGCGGGAAGCTTTAACTGCAAGGCCGCAAGGGCCAGCAAGCTCCGTTGCCAGCAACGCATCCCGAGATGAGTCGGCCAGCGTTCAAACGGATCAACGGCGGGATGAGTAAGGTTGGGGGGCGACGGAGCGAGAGTGGTGGTTGTCAATGTGAGTCTTTTGCCTTCACCTCGTTAATGCGAAAGCCGCGACTCAAACCCGCCATCCAGCCGACGATTTGTGGAAAACAAATCGCGGCCAACCAAAGCACGTCGCTAAGGGTGTTCCAGGAGTCGCGCGAAACGCGGATCGTCCCGGAGCGGATCCCATTCCCAGCGGAACTTGAGATCGTTAGGCGTAATGCTGTAAGCGACGCTGTCGACTGCGCCCGGCGTTTTCAGTAAACGCCCGATCAACTCGAGGGCCCGATCGTTTTCTCCGACCCGCGCATAAATGAGGGCGAGATAGCAAAGCATGATCGCTCCATCATTCGCGTCCTTGGCCAACGGTTTCAGTTCCACTGCCAATCGGCCTTCGCGCATCGCTTCCTCCCGTTTCCCCATGAAGGCGTAGAGCAGGCCGAGATTGGCATGGCGATCCGCGGCCTCGGCCGCTTCCTGCACCGCTTTTTCGAAAACCGGCGCGGCCGTCGCAAACTCCGCCCCAGCCGTCGCCAGATCGCCCCGCGCAACCGCCGTAATCCCGGCCAGGAAACTCTTTGGCTGCAGCCCTCCACTGAGGTACAGACCTCGGTCGCGGGCGAGCGAAGCAACACCGCGGCGGCCCCGGCAAAATCGCGCTGCAGCATGGCACTTTCCCAGCGGACACAGGTCACGATCCCATCCGGATCTTCTCCGGGAGGAATGGAAGTGAGCCACCGCTGCAGTGCCCCGGTGTCGCCCTGCGCCATGAACTCGACGTAACCCGATTGAACCTTGGCCACGATCGAGTCGGGCGCGACCGCGCGGAAACGGGCGACGGCCTGGGCGGCCTGCGGCCAGCGTCGCATGGCCGTGTTAGTGAAGAGCACGTTGCGGATGATGTTGGGATTCTGCGGATCGAGTTTCTCCATCCGCTGATAAGTGGTCAGCGCCTCTTCCCAGCGACCCTGGCGCCGGCGAATCGCCGCCACGTAGGCGCCGATGTTGCTGTCGTTAGGCAAAGCGCCTTGCGCGCGGGCGAATTCGGTCAGGGCCCGCTCGTAATCCTGGTCAAACCAGTAGGCGCATTGGCCAAAGGCAAAATGCGCTTCGCCGAGATCGGGCTGCAGGCGAAGAGCTGTGCTGGCTTCCTGGCGGGCCCGATCTTTCCAGATATCGAGTGGCTCGTGGAAATGGAAAATCTCCGCGCAAGTGGAAGCGAGATGGGCGCGGGCCAGGGCAAAATCCGGATCGAGCTCGATCGCCTGCTCGTAAAGGGCGACGGCCTGCAGATAATCCTGCAGCAGGGTGTCTGGTCCCTGTTCGTAAGGCAGAGCGCGCAGATATAAAATGTAGGCCTCAGGGTTGGTTGTCGGCTGGGTGGCAATCGCGCGCTGCTCGGAGCCGGTTAGTTTTACTCGGAGCGTCTCGGCGATGGCCCGGGCGATCTCACTTTCCACCTGGAAGACGTCGGTCAACTTGCGATCGTATTTTTCGGCCCAGAGATGGGACTGGCTCCGCGCATTCACCAACTGCACGTTCACCCGCACCTGGCCCCCTTCCTTTTGCACGGTGCCTTCGAGAACATTCGCCACCTCGAGTTGACCGGCGATCTCGGCCAGGTTGAGCGGCGCCCCCTTGTAACGCTGGGTCGAACTGCGCGAGATAACAGTCAGATCGGCAATCTTCGCCAGGTAGGTGATGACTTCCTGCTGGATGCCATCGCAAAAAGACTCCTGGTCCCGCGCCTGGCTGAGATCGACGAAAGGCAAAACGGCAATCGACTTTTCGTTAGGCAAAGGCGCCGGTCTGCTCCCGGTGCCGTAACGGGAGTAGAGGAAAGCGGCTGTAACCAGAATCGCAACCACCAGGGCGAGCCAGACTGCGCGAGGAAGACTGGGGCGGGCGACTGCCATAGGTCCGGCCTCGATATTTGCCTTCAGCTCGCGCAGGTCCGACAACATTTCCCGGATCGTCTGGTAGCGGTTCTCGCTCTCTTTGCGCAGCGCCTGGTGCACAATGTCCTCAAGCTGCGCCGGAACATCGGGCACGAGATCGGAAAGAGGCGGTGGCTCCGTTTTCAGAATGGCGGCGATCGAGTCGCCCGGCGTTTCCCCGGCGAAGGGCGCGCGACCCCCCACCATCTCGTAGAGCACCACCCCCAGGCTCCAGATGTCCGAACGCGCGTCGGCCTCCTGCCCGCGCGTCTGTTCGGGTGACATGTAGGATGCAGTGCCGAGGAAAAGCCCGGGCCGCGTCTTCAACGCCGCTGATTCTCCCAACTCAGCGGCATCCGGCGCCAGCGCTTGTTCGGTCAGCTTGGCGATCCCGAAGTCGAGGACCTTCACGTAGCCATCCGGTCGCCACATGATGTTCTCCGGCTTGATGTCGCGATGCACCACCCCGCTTTCGTGGGCCGCCGCCAGGGCCGAGGCCACTTGCAGCGCGATCTCGAGTGCATCGGGTAAATCTAATCGCCCGCTGGCGAGGGCGGTGCGCACCGTCACGCCCTCGATGTATTCCGTCGCGATGAACTGCCGGCCGCCTTCCGTGCCGATCTCGTAAACGGTCAGGATATTGGGATGATTCAAGGCCGAGGCCGTGCGCGCTTCCGCTTTAAACCGGCTCAGCTGCGTCTCATCCGCGGTCAGGTGCGCCGGGAGTAGTTTAAGCGCTACTTTCCGCCCGAGAATCTCGTCCCGCGCCAGGTAAACTTCGCCCATTCCTCCCACGCCGATAAGTGATTCGACCTTGTAATGGCCAAACACTTCGCCGACTAACGCGCCGGTCGCGTCGTCCGCCAGAAGCTCGGGCGCGACAGCGAAGGCGGGCGCTTCAATGAAGTCCGTCGATTGCTCGTAGGAAGTGAGCAACGAAACCACTTCGCGATGCAGCTCTTCGTCGTCGCCACATGCTTCCTCGAGGAAGGCGGCGCGCTCCGCGGGCGCACGTTCGGAGGCTGTCTCGAAGAGATCGTTGATCCTTTGCCAGCGCTCAGCCTTCATCCGGTTGCTTCTCGCTCAGCGCCCGGTAAAGCCACGCTTTGGCCATATTCCATTCCCGTTCCACAGTGCGCAGGGAGAGCTTCAGGAAATCCGCGGTCTCCCCTGCGGTCAAGCCGCCAAAGTAGCGCAGCTCCACAATCTGACTCTTGCGCGGGTCTTGCGCGGCCAGGCTCTCGAGCGCCTCATCGAGCGCGAGTAATTCCTCGGAGCGACTCTTGGTCACCAGCGCCGTTTCATCGAGCGTAACCCGCACTGCTCCACCGCCGCGCTTGAGCGAGAGGCGGGCACGCGCATGATCCACCATGATCCGTCGCATCAATTGCGCGGCCGCCGCCACGAAGTGGTTCCGATTCTGCCAGGAGGGCTTCGATTCATCGGCCAGACGCAGGTAAGCTTCGTTGATCAATGCGGTCGTCTGGAGCGTATGCCCGGCACGTTCCCGGCTCATGTAATGATGCGCCAGGCGATGCAATTCCGGCTGCACCAGCGGGATCAACCGCTCCAGCGCACCCGCATCACCGCTCCTCCAGTCGCCCAGCAGTTGGGTGACCTCCTGGCGCGGTGAAGAGGACGTAGTCATGGCAGCCTTCAGAACCCTGCGAACTTTATCACGCCAAGGAAATTTTTACAGGACAGGCCCTTCGCACGAAAAAAGCGACGCGTTCGTGGCGGGTTTCGCAGGGGTTTTGCGCGTTAGCAGGTAAGGGCACTTCTTCGTCGGCACAAAAGCGAAGCGGATGCCCAGGAAAGAAAAATCATGAAAACCGCCATCACCTCACCAAACCCCGCCAGGGATATTCCACCGCTCGCCGTGGTTCTGCTTCTTTTGGCCCTGCTCTTTTCCTTCGCCGCCTGGCGGACCCTGAAGATTAACCGGAATATCATTCCATCGCGTCCCTCCCCGCCGATGCTCTCGAAGGAACTGAGCGCCTCCGATTCAAACCGCGCTCGCGCGGCCTACCAGGCGCACCGGCATCAGGCAGTGCCGTTAGGCAGCGGCTCATCCACCGCCCGCGTTATCCAGGCCAACAGTGGCGGCCCAATTTCAAAAGGCGCCCTCCTCTAAACCCAAGCGACATGCGATTATTACTCGACCTCTGGGATCGTTTTTTCCGTAACCAACTGCGCGCCGCGAAACCGCCGCAGCGAATGTGTCTTGATGCTCTCCTCAAAGAGATCGCGATTGATTGCCTGCGCCGCCGCTGCGCCCTGCCCGGCGGCGATGATCATCTGGCAGTTAGCCGGCGTGACGCAGCCCGGCCGCGTAGAGCCGGGGCACATTCGTGCGCATGCATTGGTCTACCTCGATCTGCCCATCGGAATCGAGCCGCGCGCCTAACGACTCCGCCAGCCCAGTGTGGAAGATATCGCCGCGGGTCGTGAAAATATAATCAATCCGCACCTCGGTCCCGCCTTTGATTCGCAACCCGCGCACCTGGCAGCCGCGATGATCCACCCCGGTGATCTTCTCTTTCTCCACCGGGACCTCGTACTTCCTTCAGCCAGCCTGCGCGTGTCGCCGGCTCCAGCGCGGTTTTCGCCGTTTGTCGCCACCATCACACAGGACGAATAATGCAGCATCCCGAGCGCGTATTCGATCGCCTCGTTGTTCGCGCCGCAGACCGCTATCCGTTTCCCACGAACGCGGTAGCCGTCGCAATCCTTGCAAAAAAACATGCTGTGCCCGAGACACTCCTTCACCCCGGGGATCTTCGGCGGCAGATGAAAAATGCCGCTCGCGAGCAGGAGCCGATTCGTCCGGTAACTCCGGCGACGGCCGCGCAAAAAGAATCCCTCCTTCCGCTTCGCCACGCTCTTGATCTCATCTTTGGCAAACTCTACCTGGTAACGCCGGGCCTGCCGCCGTCCGTAGCGGAGCAATTCCTCGCCTCCTACACCCTTTGGAAATCCGAGATAATTCTGCACCTCCGGTTCCCAGCGCGCCATCGAGTGGCCGGCGTCGATCACGAGCGTGTCGCGCTCCGCACGCCCGAGATAAATTGCGGCCGAGAGCCCCGCGATCCCGCCGCCGATGATGATCACCTCTCGGCGCTGCGAGTCGTCGAGGTCTTTGTGTTTGATCATAAAAATACCCCCGCGACGATACGCGCACTGATCCTCCGAAGGGAAGCGCGCTGTCGCTTCCTCGGGATGGCCCGTCGTTTCATCCAGCCACGCCGTCCACCCCAGGCATCGACAGCGCGATGCCCTCCGTCATGCAACCATTCCTCTTTTCCCTTACCTCCGCCTAACGATTCCTCTACTGAAGGTTGTAAGCCTCCGCCAGCCCGACACCGCTGGTGTCGTTGTGGCCGCGGACGATCGCAGTGTAAGCGCCGGGAGGGAGGGTGGCCTCGATCGCGGATTCGCGATCGTCGGCCGGCGCAAGCCCATCGTCGGCAATCTCCGTTTCCTGCAAGTCCTTCCAGTTGTCGTTAAAGGCGACGAGCGCGCCGCTGACGTAGGATTTCGAGTGTTGGATCCTGCAGGGGATTTGCCACGCTCGATCCACCTAACGATGGCCCAATGGCGCGGACCACCACGGTGGAGTTGCCCGCGCCGCCGCCGGCGACGATTAAACCGCCGATCATGACATTGTCTCCCGCCTGGACGAAGCCGCGGCTGCTGATGTTGGCCGCGGCACGGTCGCGAATTCGCCCGTCCGTGAGCCCGTAATTTCGACCACGCCGAAAAGTGCTGGCCGTCTACCGGCGTCGGAGCCGAACAAAGTGAATCAAGCAAGGGTCGCGACGAGCGGTCAAGATGCTTTCGGGGCGCTCCCGCTCTCGCCGTTGATGAACGAGTTGACCTGACCCGTCGCCGCTGTCCCGGGTGCCATCGGGATTGTGAGCCGGTATCGGTCAGCAGCACGGTGCCGGTGATGCCGGCCTTCACCCCTAACGAGCCGCTGCCGTAGCCGAGAAATTTGTCGCCCGTGCCATGAATGATGAACCGAGCCGATGGAATCGTTTTCGCCTCTGCCGACCGGTGAAAAGTGAATCGGGTTCGAAGAGTCCTGAGACGATGTCCGCCGAATCAGTGATGGAGAAGGAATCGGTTCCTCCCGGCGCCGCGCGTCGAGGGAATTGAAAACCGGACCAGGAAGTGCCGGCCTCTGCGACCGTGACAACACCCTTGGCCGTGGCCGACGCGATGGCCGCGCCTCCGTTCATTTGGCTGTGCGCTTCACTGGCTATGGCAACTGTATAAGAACCCTCGTCCCCGCCGACGGGAAACTGACCCGACGCTGTCACCGTCGTACCGCTCCTTCCAGGCACTGGTGATACTCGAAAAGCCGGCGTTGCCCTGGAGAGTGAATGGTCCGGAGACCGACAAGGCCGCGCCGGAATTCACGTCCAGGCTCCCCTCGCTGATCGTGCACGCGCCCGCGATATCGAGCTTTGTCCCCGCCCCGCTGATGTCGAACGTGTTTCCACCGGTATCCGGATTCGAGAGGCTGGGCAGGGTCGCTTGCGAGCCGCCCTGCACCGCGCCGCTCAGGTTGGTCGCGGCGCTCTCCGCTCCCGAAAGTGTCGGAGCCGGTTTATCGGCAATTTATCGAAATGTTCCAGTTGCCGTGTCGGCGTCCGAATGCAGTCGGCCGGCAAACGCGGCGGCGAAGCGAAAAGAAAAATGGCGCCGGCACAGAGGATTCGGACAACAGTCAGTCGCATAGGACAGCCTTCCGCTAGAATTACTTCGCGGGCCGCAGGATGAGTGATCGAAGCGCGAAAGGTCAAGCCGAATCAGCCGCCGCGGATGGTGGCGCGGATATCGATCGTGCGTTTTCACTTTACGCCCTCGTGCGATTCCTTCAGCGTCGCCCGCCAATGCTTAATAAAACCACCATTATTGTTACCGCGCTCACCCTCAGTGCGGCCATTTTCCATTCCGCCGCTCTCGCCCGCGGCGCCTCTACCGCGCCGGGCAAATATGAGGATTGGAATGACCTCGACCACATCCAGATCATGCAGACTTTCTCGATCGCGAACTACAAGGCGATCGTCGTCGCGCCCGTCACGAGCAAAGGCGCCGAGCTGCCCGAGGCGAATGACAATTCCTACAAGCCGATCATGGACGCCCTCGGCAAAATGACCGCCACCTTCGCCAACGGAGTCGCCGAAGAAGTGCCCCGCGGCACCAACGTCACCCAGGGCGCCATCGCCGGAGCCGGCGCCATCCTCATCAAAGCGCACGTCACCGTGGTCCATCCCGGTTCCGAAGCCGCGCGCCATTTCGGCGGCATCGCAGGCATGACTGGCGGCGCAGCCAGTGTCGGCATGGCCGGCGAAGTGATCGACGGCCAAACCAAAAAAGTCCTCTTCACATTCGAGCAGGAACGCCGCAGCGGCGCCAATAGCGGCGGCCTCTTCAGCCTCGGCAGCAAAGGCGACAACAACCCCTACGCCCGGCTGGTCAATCGCAGCGCCCAGCAGATCGGCAACGACATCGCCGAAGCGCTCAAAGCCTTCAAATAACGGCCGCCTCGCTTGAGCGAGCCCGACTCTCAGTAACTGAACTGCTGAAGCTGCGACACCTCGGCGTCCGGCCCATCGATGAACCCAATCCGGCGCGCCGGATTGAGCGCGATGTGCGCCGGGATGGCGCTGCCCGCATTCGAGAAATTCAGGCCATCGATCGACTCGATGAAATTCCCCGCCACGTCGTAGACATGGATGCTGCTTCCGCTAAAGGTCGTGCTTGAGTTCGGCTGCGCCACGAGGAAGAGCCGGTTCACCGGATCGAACTGCACGTCCGCCCCGCTGTAGAACTGATTGAACGCACCCGGTAAGGGCTGCACCGATCCTGATTGCGTAGCCAGATTGTAGAACTCGACGCTGAAATCGATCTCCGTCGTCGTGCAGGCCGTCCCCGTCACCGGATCGACCGCGATCCCGTTCACATCGCCCAGCCCGACGCCCGGTAAATTTCACAAACGCCCCCGTCGCCAGGTCCACCGTCGCAATTTTGCCCGGCACAAAAGGATTGCCCAGCTTGGCATGCCCTAGAACTACTCGATTTGCCACATTGTCGTAAGCCATCGGCGGCTCGCCCCCGTTCACGAAGTCCTGGTCCCGGATCTCGATTACCGGGCCGAAAGTATTTGCCGCCACGTTGGAACTAAAAATCGTCGGCCGAAAGCGCCCGCTGATATCGATCGCGTAGACCGCCACATTGTCGACGCCCTGAGTGCGGCTCATCTGGTGCACGAGATGATCCGTCCCGACCGGCGGCGTCCATTCGCCCGTGAAACGATTGCGCCGAAGAGGATCGAGGGTGTGAAAAGTACGCTCGATATGCAGGAAACTCACCTCATGTTCCTGCTCGACCAGCCCGACCGAACGCCCCACCACGCCGAGCCCGATAAAATCGTCGCGCCCGATCATCTTCGTTACCACCTTGCGAATCTCGCCGGTGCGCTGATCAAACGTCTCCACCGCCGCCTGCGTCCGGCCGCCGACGAGCGTCGTCGCCTCACAGAGCAGCCCGGTCGTCCCGTTCTGGTCGATATCGAATCCAAAGATGCGCCCGCCGAACCGGCTTTGAACCACCACACCCGTGGGCCCGATCGCCGACTGGGCTGTCTTCGCCGGCATCTGCTCCGCTAAGGCCAGCCATATTACCAGACCGCCAGCCAAAAAAACGGCCTCGATACGCGTAAGAAAGGAAGAGTCTTCATCGGGTCAATCCTGCCTACCCCTTCTCCCTCGGCTTCAAGAACCTGTTCGTAACAGGATGGTTACATTCCCTCGCCGGAGGAAAGCGCGCCGTCGCTTATTTCAAATGGCTGGGGCATATGTACACCTTTCGAAAACCAGGTCAGGCCAACGAACCGAGTGGGAAATTTGTTGCCATCGACACCGGCATTCCGGAAAACGGCCGCCCGAATTCAGCTTGGGCCGACACCTTTCTCCTCGGCGGCCGCGACCTACTGAACAGTAACCTGCCTGTTAGGGCGTCCGGGTTTTCGACTAAAAGTGATGTCGCAACGGCTGTTTCCTCGCAATTTGGAACGCTTCTCGACCACCTTATAGTTGGCTGTGTTAATGATCGTGAGGGTGCCTGGCTGCTCCTTGTCATGCCCTTCGGAGTTGGAAACGTAAAGTCTCGACTGGTTCCGGTTATAAACGGCGAAGAAGGGGCCGTTGCCGGCCGTCACCGTATTGGTCACCATCCGGGTTGCAGTGTCGATAACCGAGATGTTATCGGAGCCGGTGTTAGAGACGATAGCGCGGCTGCCGTCAGCATTGAAGATTACATTCCATGGTTTGGTGCCGACGGTGATCTTGCCCAAAACAGCCAGAGTATCGGTGCTGATGATCGACACGGTTCCTTCCCCAACATTAGTCACATAGACTTCGCGAAGAGTCGGATTGACGGCGATGCCGCGAGACGCCTCTCCGCTTGGAATCGTCTCTAAAACGTTAAGCCGACGTGCATCGATCGCGGTCACGGAATTACCGACAAAGTTTGCCACGAAGACGCGTTTGCCATCTGGATTTACCGCAACCCGCCGCGGTTGATTATCAGTCGGCACCTCGGTGACCTCGTAGGTGGTGGTGTCGATGACGTCGAGGACGTTACGCGAATAATTGGGGACAAAGGCCCGGCGGCCATTGGGACTAAAGGTGATATCGGTCGCTGTTTTGCCGGGCAAACCCATCGAGGTATCGCCGATCGTAATCGTGGTGAGCAAAGTATTGGTCGCGAGATCGATGACCGAGACAACCTGTTCTGGATGATGCACCACAAAGAGCCGTGTTCCATCGATCGTAACTTCGCTCTCCTGCGGCGACCTGGGCACTGGGATGGTTGCGACTACGGTCAAGTCGAGGGTATCGATCACGGTTACAGTCCCTCCGTCGAAATCTGAGGTGTAAACTCTGTGTCCATCAGGGCTGGCTACGATTCGAATCGGCCGCGAGCCAACCGGGACGGTGCCGATGAGTTGTCCAGTGGCGTCGCTAATCACCGAAACAGAGTTGGACAAGGTATTGACCACGAAAACTTTCCCGTTGCGGGAGCGTTCAATATCCGCCGGCGCCGGCGCGGCAAAAGAAGACCCGATCAAGCCAGCAAACACAAATGTTAGCGCCAGCAAAGTGGCGGAGCGAAAGGGGCCCTTTTTTGGTGATCGAGAAGGCTGTTTCATGTGTCCAAGGGTAGGGAAGAGAAGCACTTGAGGCAAGGATTATTCCGAAAAGTTGGTCAAAATTTGCCGTAAGAAAGATTTTGAATTTATTGTAAACGACTGATGGTTAATATGTTGTGGCCAATCTTCTCTGCTCGCCGCATCTCGGGCCGGTGAATCGTAAGCGCGGCAGGCGCCGCCTAAACTCGCGAGCGGCGACGACCATTGTTGCGCGAATATTTCACCGGCTTGCGCTTCGGTTCGATCTTGGTCAGGCCGGTGCCGCTTTTTACTTCCATGATCTGATCGCGCAAGAGGGCGGCGCGCTCGAATTCCAGATTGGCGGAGGCGTGTTGCATCTCGTCTTCCAATTCGCGGAGCAGCTCGGTGAGATTGAAGTCGCCGCCGGCCTCGTTCACGACCGAGGCGGCGATCTCGCGGCCGCGCAGGATGGTGTGCAGGCTTTCCTGGACGGCGCGCTGCACGGTGGTCGGGGTGATGCCGTGCTTCTCGTTGTACTCCATCTGCTTGGTGCGGCGGTAATCGGAGATCGAGATGAGGGCCTGCATGCTTTGCGTGACGGTGTCGGCGAAGAGGACGACTTCGCCGTTGATGTGGCGCGCGGCGCGGCCGGCGGTCTGGATGAGCGAGGTCTGGCTGCGGAGGAAGCCTTCCTTGTCGGCGTCGAGGATGCAGACTAACGAGACTTCCGGGAGATCGAGGCCTTCGCGGAGCAGGTTGATGCCGACGAGGATGTCGAACTCGGCCGCGCGCAGGCCGCGCAGGATTTCGACGCGCTCGATGGTGTCGATGTCGCTGTGGAGGTAGCGCACTTTCAAGCCGACATCGCGCAGGTAATCGGAGAGGTCTTCGGCGGTGCGCTTGGTCAGGGTGGTGACGAGGACGCGCTCCTGGCGCTTCGACGCGCTGGCGGCAGAGCTCGATCGTTTCGTCGATCTGGTTCTTGAGCGGCTTGAGCGTGATCTTCGGATCGAGCAGGCCGGTCGGGCGGATGATTTGCTCGACGACGAGCGGCATGCCGGGCGTGTGGACGTCGAATTCGGCCGGCGGCTGATCGGTGCGGCTGAGCTCGGTCGGCTGCGGCTTGCCCCGGCAGGACAGAAGGGCACTTCTTCTTCCTCCCGATGCGCTCGCGCTTGTGCGGGAAGTAGCCCGTGTTGCCGACGACGCTGTTCTTGATCTCGAACTCGGCCGGGCGTGGCGCTGACGTAGGCGAGCTGGTTGGCGTTGCCCATGAATTCCTTGAAATTCAGCGGGCGGTTATCGAGCGCGCTGGGCAGGCGGAAGCCGTATTCGACGAGCACGGTCTTGCGCGATTTGTCGCCTTCATACATGCCGCCGATCTGCGGAATGGTGGCGTGCGATTCGTCGATCACGAGCAGGAAATCCTTCGGGAAAAAGTCGAGGAGCGTGAACGGCTTCGAGCCGGGCGGGCGACCGGAGAGATGGCGCGAGTAGTTTTCGATCCCGTTGCAGAAACCCATCTCCTGCAACATCTCGAGGTCGTATTCGGTGCGCATTTTGAGCCGTTGCGCCTCGAGCAGTCGGCCCTGCGATTCGAGCAGGACGATGCGGTCGTCGAGTTCGTTGCGGATGGAGGCCAGGGCGCGGTTCAGCTTATCGGCCGGGGTGACGAACTGCTTGGCCGGGAAAAAGGTGATCATCGCCTAACGACTCGTGGGCGTGACCGGTGAGCGGATCGAAGCGCGTGATGGCATCGATCTCGTCGCCGAAAAATTCGAGGCGAACCGCTTCCTCATCGGCGGTCGCGGGATAGACCTCGACCACGTCGCCGCGGACGCGGAATTTTCCGCGAACGAAATCCATATCGTTGCGCTCGTAAAGCATGTCGACCAGCCGGCCGAGGACGGCCTCGCGGGAGATCTGCTGGCCGCTTTTTACCGTCAGCAGCATGCGCAGATAATCCTCCGGCGAAGTGACGCCGTAGATGCAGGAGACGCTCGCGACCACGATCGTGTCGCGGCGGGAAAGGAGCGCGCTCGTGGCGGAGAGACGGAGCCGCTCGATCTCTTCGTTAATCGACGAATCCTTCTCGATGTAGGTGTCGGAGCGCGGGATGTAGGCCTCCGGCTGGTAGTAATCGAAATAGCTGACGAAATATTCGACCGCGTTGCGCGGGAAGAATTGCTTGAACTCGGAGTAGAGCTGCGCGGCGAGCGTCTTGTTATGCGAGATGATCAGCGCCGGGCGATCCAGCTCCTTGATGACGTTGGCCATCGTGAAGGTTTTGCCCGAGCCGGTCACGCCGAGGAGCGTCTGGTGGCGGTTGCCGGCCTCGACCGACTTGAGTAGCTTGGCGATCGCCTGCCCCTGATCGCCGCGCGGCTGGTAGCTGGATTCGAGCTGGTAGGACATTCAAAGCACTATGCGCCAGACCGGCCAAGCGCACAACGCAAGCGGGGCACGATCTGGACGTGAAAATGCGCTATATTCCGGGGCAAAAAAATCTATGAACCTTGCGCCAAGAATTGCCGCTGGCCTGATCCTGCTCGCTTCCCTCGCTCGGGCCGACACGTTTTATGTCGCCAACTTCGGCGTCAACACGATCACAAAATATGACGCGGACGGCAGCCCTTCCTCTTTTACGAGCGACTTCGTCAATGGCCCAAACGGGCTCGCTCTCGATGCGAGCGGCAATCTTTACGTTTCGACCAATGAGAACACGATCCAGAAATTCTCGCCCGGCGGCGTAAGTCTCGGCGTTTTTGCGAGCACTGGACTGAATAACGCGATGGGCCTGGCCTTCGACCGAAGCGGGAATCTTTATGCGGCCAACTTCGGCGGAAATACGGTCGAGAAATTTTCTCCGGCTGGGATCGACCTTGGTATTTTCGCCAGCGTTGTGCGCCCGACGGGCCTGGCCTTCGATACTTCGGGCAACCTTTATGTGGCAAATTTCGGGAACACGATCGTGCGCTTTGCGCCCGACGGGACACCGCTCGGTATCTTTGCCGATACCGGCCTCAACAATCCAGAGGGCCTGGCTTTTGACTCGGCCGGTTTCCTGTATGCGGCGAATAACGGGTCGGACACGATCGAGGTTTTCGACCCGGCTGGGAATGATGTGGGGTCGGTCGCCGCCGGAGGAGTGACTAATCCAGTCGGGCTCGCCTTCGACAGCGCGGGGAACCTTTACGTGGTCAACGCCGGCAACACGACGATCGAGAAGATTACGCCGCTCGGCGCCGATACGATTTTTGCCCTGACTGGTTTTAGCCCGGCCTTTCTGGCCATCCAGACGGTGCCGAGGCTGATCAATATCTCTACCCGGCTCAACATCCTGACTGGGGAGAATGTCCTCGACGCCGGCTTCATCATCTTTGGGTCGGGTTCAAAAACGATCCTCATCCGCGGCCTCGGCCCGTCGCTTGGCCCGCAAGTAGCGGGGACGCTGGCCGATCCGATCATCGAGCTGCACAGCGGGATCAACAACGCAATCATCGGCGCGAACGACGACTGGAAGGATAACCAGCGCACTGCGATCGAAAGCACCGGCATCCCGCCACCTAAAGATGCCGAGTCCGCCCTGATTGCCACCCTCACCACCGGCGCTTACACCGTGATCGAACGAGGGAAACAGGATACAACCGGAGTCGGGTTGCTGGAAATTTACGATCTCGGCGGCAGCGCCGATGTCGACCTCGCCAACATCAGCACGCGAGGATTTGTCGATACCGGCAGCTAACGTGATGATCGCGGGCTTCATCGTGTCGGGCGGGACCGGGGATGTGATTGTCCGCGCACTGGGACCATCATTAGTCGGCGTGACCAATCCGCTGGCCGATCCCATGCTGGAATTGCACGACCCGAATGGCGCTCTCGTGGCCTCGAATGACAATTGGCAAACTGATCAAGCCGACCGCCATCCTGGCGACCAACATTCCGCCAGCGAACCAGAACGAAGCGGCGATCGTCGCTACGCTCGGGCCGGGCGCCTATACCGCGATTGAAAGCGGTAAGGCCGGCGGGACCGGGGTTGGGTTGGTGGAGGTTTATAACCTGCAATAGGGGAGAAAAAATGGCTCTTGGCGGGCAGAAAAGTCCGAAATGGTCGGATTCCCTCTCTTGTGCCCCCGGATACGCAGGGTAAATTTTCGAGGATTGAAAAACTCTTTTCTCTTGCGCGCCGGTCTCCCCAGTTTGCTTGGAACTTTTCTTTACCTAACGACGCTGGCCGCAGCAGTGCCGTTAATGCCTGCGCCCGATCGCAGCCAATGGCCGGCCGCTTTGCAGAGGGTTCCGCTCGAGCGCCTCTCATCGGGTGCGATCAGCTTGCTCGATCGCGGCGGCGATCTCGTTAGGCCGGCGTCCGGCTCGGCAGCCGCTGCCGCGGCGGAAGCAGCGGTCACGCTCGATTTGCGCGTCGCGCCCAATCTTCGGCTGGGCGACGACCCGGCGCCTTTGCCTTCCAACATGCGTTCCCAGGCCGAACCGCATATTGTCCGCTCGCCGGTCGACCCGAATCTGATCGTCGCCACCTTCCAAGAAGGACGCTTCACCGATGGCGGCGCGGTCGATTGCGGCTACTCAGTGACGCACGACGGCGGCCTCAGCTGGACCAGGGCACTCATTCCCAATCTCACCACGGCGACTGGCGGCCCTTATTTTCGCGCGACCGATCCGGTCGCCGGGATCGACTTGGCCGAACGAATTTTCCTGAATACGGAAGGCGCCACCAACTCGGATTTCAGCGAGGGGGTCATTCTGGTAAGCCGATCGGACGATGGCGGTGCGACCTTCGGCGCCCCGGCCGTTGTTTTTCAGCCATCGAACAGCAACGACTTTCCCGACAAACCGTGGATGGCGGTGAACACCTTCTCCGGCACTTCATCCGTGGGACGAGTCTTCGTCACCTGGACCCTGTTTGGCACCACTGACGCATCACCGATCATGCGCGCCTACAGCAACGACCACGGCACGACTTGGAGTTCCGCCGCCCCGATTCACGACTCCGATACCAGCGCGCAAGGCTCGCAGCCGGTTTTTCTGCCTGATGGGCGGCTCGCTATCATTTATTGGAACTTCAACGGCATTGGCGGCGGCGATGACGAGGGAGAAGCGGCCACCGCTGGGCCGGAAGAAATCGAGATGGTGCTTTCAAACGACGGCGGCGTTACTTTCGGCGCGCCAACGCTCGTCACTACGGTGACGCGCTATTTTCAACCGAGTATTCGTAGCGGTGCTTTCCTCCCGTCGGCCACGACCGATCGCACCACCGGCACTCTCTACGTGGTTTATCAGGCGCGCGACGCCGCCGCTCACCCGCGGGTCCTGTTTACCAAATCGAGCAATGCCGGCATTACCTGGACGTCACCGATTGCGGTGACCGATAATCCCAGCACCACCGGCGTCTTCAACCCCGCCATTTCGGCCTCGCCCGATGGGCAAACTTTGACCGTTTCGTTTTACGATCAACGCGATAGCGGCGGAAATACGACGCTCTGCAATCTCTATCTCGCGCAGTCTTTTGATGGTGGCATCACCTGGGGGCCGAACATTCGCCTAACCAGCGAAACGACCGACGCCACCCTCGCGCCGCTGACCCCCGGGGGCTACATGCTGGGCGATTATCTCGGCATCGCGCCCAGCACCAGCCCCGATGTGCCGGCCGTACCGGTTTGGGTCGACACGCGGACCGGGAATCCGGATCCATTTATCAGCCGCGTCGGGATTGCGCCCGATGTCGATTTCACCAGCTTCCAAGCCGCTCGTTTGTCGCTTGATCAAATCAACGATCCGCAACTTGGCGGACCGGCGGGTGATGCGGATGGCGACGCTGAGACCAATCTCTCCGAGTTTCTCTCCCAAACAGATCCGACTGATGCGGCCTCAGTGGTTCACACCTCCCGACAGCTCAACATTTCCACCCGCGAAGAAGTCGGGCTGGGCGACGAAGTCCTGATTGCCGGCTTTATCGTGAGCGGCCCGACCCCGAAAGAAGTGATCCTGCGCGGGATCGGACCATCGCTCGACACGACCGGCTTGCCTGGTGTGTTGCAGAATCCGACCCTGGAACTGCGCGACAGCACCGGCTCGCTGATTTTCTCCAACGACGATTGGCGCGATACGCAGGAACAACAGATTATCGACACCACCATCCCGCCAACGAGCGAGCTTGAAGCGGCCATCGTGGCCACGCTCGATCCAGGTGCTTACACAGCGATTTTGCAGGGGAACAATGGCGGCGTCGGGACCGGGCTGGTCGAAGCCTATGATCTCGACACCGGGCTGGCCACGCAGTTTGCCAACATCAGCACCCGCGGGCGGGTCGGGACCGACAATCAGGTCCTGATCGGCGGTCTGATTGTCTCGAGCGAAGCTGACGGGCAGATCAATGTCGTGGCGCGAGCGCTCGGGCCGTCGTTAGGCGGAGTCGCCGGTGCGCTGCAGGATCCAACCCTAGAGTTGCGCGACAGCGACGGCAATCTAGTCGCATTCAACGATAATTGGCGGGACACCCAGGAAGGCATTATCACCTCGGTCGGCCTCGCGCCGGCGGACGATCGGGAGGCGGCGCTTTTCGCCACTCTTGCGGCCGGCGGCTACACCGCGGTTGTCCACGGAGTGAATGAGACCACCGGCATCGGCCTGGTCGAGGCCTACAGCCTTCGTTAGGGCATTTCCTCGCCTCGCGGTAAAGCAATCTCCTTCCCAGCTCGACAGGGCTGCGCTCCTCCATTTGACATCGCCACTGGCTCATCCGATGCAGCGCGATGCGCAGAGAGAGAGCCAGCGTTCGTTAGGGGAATGATTGCGCAAGCTTTCGTCCTTGGGGCGGGACTCGGCACGCGGCTCCGGCCCTTAACCGACGACCTGCCCAAACCGCTGGTGCCGATTTTCCAAAAGCCCCTCATCACTTTCGCGCTGGATCACCTGGCCGCCGCGGGAGTGAAGTCGTTCGTCATCAACACCCATCATTTGCCGCAACACTTCGAGCGTTTCCTGGCGGAGGGCCGCTTCGGGCCGCTTCCCGTTAGGCTGGTCCACGAACCGATCCTGCTTGAGACCGGCGGCGGGATGAAGAACGCGCAACCGTTCCTGACGACAGAACCGTTCATCGTCTACGGAGGGGACGTCCTGACTGATTTTCCCCTCGAGCCTTTGATCGAGGAGCATTTCCGCAGCGGCAACGATGTTACACTCGCCTTGCGCGAGACTGGCCTCGCCACCGACATTTGCTTTCAGGACGGGCGCGTGATCGACATCTGCAAACGCTACGGCCATCCTGGTAACGTCGATTACGGCACCGTTTCCATTTGGAATGCACGGATCTTCGATCGTATTCCGGCCGAAACGAAGATCGGCTTTTTCCCGGTGTTGGCCGATTGGCTTGGAGAGGGTGCCAAAATCGGCGGCCTCGTTTTAAATGAAGGCCAGTGGTTTAATATCAGCTCGCGAGCGGAGTACCTCGCTGTGCATCGCACCATCGCGGAGGGTTGGCGGCCGGCTTACGTCCGCGCTTCCCGGTGGCCAGAGCGCATCGCGCCGGATGCGGAAATCGACCCGAGCACCGAAGTGCGCGGATACTCCGTGGTAGGGGCGGGGGTCCGCGTCGGAGCGGGCGCCGTGATCGAAGACTCGGTCCTCTGGCCGGGCGCTCAAATCGCATCTCGCTCCCGGCTGAGTCGCTGTATTGTCCGCACCCATCGCGCTGCGGAAGGCGCACTGACGGATGCAATCATCTAGATGATCGATTCGGAGACATTGCTGCGCCAGACGCGCATCCATTTTCCTCACTTCCCAGAGGAGCAGATCAAGATCTCGCCGATCGAAAAGGGTGGCTCGGGCCGAAAGTTTTATCGGGTTCAATTCTCCTCCGAGCAGTCGATCGTGTTGGTGAAATATACTCGTGAACAGGCTGAGAATCAGCGCTACGTCGAGATTGCGGAATTTCTCGCCGCGCACCACGTCCGCGCCCCGAAAATTTACTTTCACGACCCGAATGAAGGCCTCATCTGGGTCGAAGATCTAGGCGAACGCGATCTCTGGAGCCATCGCGAGGAAAACTGGAGCGAGCAGCGCGAGTTGTATCAATCGGCTCTCGAGGAAATCGCGAAGCTTCACAAAATCTCCCCGGCCGATTCTGAGCAGATCCGGGGCGATCTCGCGCCACAATTCGATCGCGAGCTCTATCTTTGGGAGCAATCTTACTTTCTCGAGAACTGCCTCGGCCGTCGCTTCGGCGTGACGGAGGAGAGAGTCCGAAGGTTATCGGAGCTGCCTGCGTTGCAGGAGATCGCGGAGCGACTGGCGACTTTTCCGCGCGTTCTCATCCACCGCGATTTTCAGTCGCAGAACATCATTATCCGCGACCGCCAGGCTTGCCTGATCGATTTTCAAGGGATGCGGCCCGGCCTGGCGGAATATGATGTCGCTTCGCTCATCTACGATCCCTACGTGAATCTGGGCGCGAAGGAGCGGAACGAATTGCTAGAGTTTTACCGGGCGGCGACCGGGATTAACGATCCAGCCTTGGCGGAACGAATTCGTCTTTGCGCGATGCAGCGCCTGATGCAGGCCCTCGGCGCCTATGGCTACCTGGGGCTGGTCAAAGGATATCCCGCCTTCCTGCAACACATTCCGCAGGCGATGGGCTCGTTAGGCGAAGTCCTTGCCGGGATCGAGGGAACCGAGCCGATTCGGGCGGCGCTTCCTCGGTAGCTGGGAAAGCTGTCCCCGGCTATAAAGGGCGAACAAATGGATTCCCCCGCCGCTCCGTCCCGATCGTGGTGGCGGGTCCGTGCCCGGGCAAAACCGTCACGTTCTCGCCTAACGAGTAGAGTTTTTCGCGGATGCCGACAAAAAGCAGTTCGCCATCGCCGCCCGGCAGATCCCAACGGCCCACCCCGCCGGCGAACAAGACGTCGCCGCCCACCAGCAACTCGTTCTCGCGCGAGTAAAAACAAAGGCTGCCTGGGCAATGGCCCGGCACTTCCAGCACTTCGAAGTTCATCCCGAGAAATTGGCGCGCCGGTGTCGCCTCGATCAGTAGATCGGGCTGCACCGGCTCGACCTCGAATTGAAATCCAAAGTCACGAAAGAAATCGCGCTCGGAAATCATCGGCGCGCTGTCGGGATGCACACCGACCGGGCAGCCGAAGCGTTCCTTGATCTTCGCCATATCCTGGATGTGATCGATGTGGCCGTGAGTTAAAAGGAGGAGCCGCAACTCGATCCCCTGCTGGACGACCCAGTCGCAGGAACCCTCCGGCGCGTCGAAGAGAATCCAGCCCTCCGGCGCCTCGAGGGCGTAGCAATTGGTCTCGAAGATTCCCCCGGTAAAGCTTTGGTATTTCATCACGGTCTCTTAATCCTGCTCTCTCCAAATCCTAATCCAACTTTCGGCGCAGGAGCAGAGAAGGAATAGAGCCTCGGGAACGGAAAATGCACCGTTTAGCGATTCTGGAGCCGAATCTAAATTTGAATCTTCACCCCAGCCCGTTGTCTCACTCTTCACATCAGGTTTTTTGACCGGCTCGCCTACCTTGCTTTCAAATGCTTTTCTGCGAGCTTTTTTTCCCGAATTTATGAAAAATTTCTTTCGCTCTTCCATCGCGCTGCTCCCTGGTTTTCTGGTGCTCGCGCTTGGCGCGCAACCGCTCGTGGCCAAGTCGGATTCCGAGCAAATCGGTCTCTCGGTCGGTCGCCTGCTGGAGGAGGGGCATTACACCCATCATCCGCTTAATGATGAAGTCTCGCGCAAGCTCCTGACCGGTTACCTGGAAATCCTCGATTTCAGCCACCTCTTTTTCACCCAAAAGGACGTGGACGCCTTCAATGCGAAGTATGCCACCGACCTCGACGACGAGATTTTACTCGGGAACCTGAAGCCGGCCCACGAAATCTTCGCCGTCTTCCAAAAGCGGGTGGAAGACCGGGTCAAAAAAATCAAGGAATTGGTCAAGCAGCCGATGGAATTCAATTCCAACGAAACCGTGCTCATCACTCGACAGAAAGCTCCCTGGCCCAAAGATGAAGCCGAGGCGGACGCTCTCTGGCGCAATCGCATCGCCAATGAACTGCTACAGGAGAAATTGAGCGAGCACCCGATCGAGCCCGGACCGAAATTGGTCGAGCGCCGTTACGACCGCATGCTGCGCAACATTCACGAGGAAGACAACGAAGAGCAGGTCAAGCTCTATCTCGATGCGCTCGCGCAGTCCTACGATCCGCACTCGGAATATCTCAGCGCCTCCGACCTGAAGAACTTTAGCATCAACATGGGTCTCTCCCTGGTCGGCATCGGGGCGATGCTGCGGAGCGAAGACGGCTACGCCAAAATCGAGAGCCTCGTCCCCGGAGGCCCGGCCCAAACCAGCGGGCGTATTAAGGTCGGCGACCGAATTAGCGCGGTCGCGCAGGGCGCGAAAGACTTTGTCGATGTCCGCGACATGCGCCTCGACAAAGTGGTGGAGCAGATTCGCGGCAAGAAGGGGACGAAAGTGCGCCTCCTCGTCATCCCAGTCAGCGCGGCCGATCCGGCTCAACGCAAGACGATCGAGTTGGTGCGCGATGAGATTAAGCTCAAGGACCAGGAAGCGCGCGCCGACATCATCATCAAGAAAAATCGGGACGGCAATCCGGTAAAACTCGGCTGGCTCACCCTTCCGTCGTTTTATGCCGACATGGATTCGCACAAGAAGAGCACGACCAAAGATGTGGTCGCGCTCCTGAAGCGTCTGAAAAGGGAAAAAATCGGCGGCCTCGTGATCGATCTGCGTCGTAATGGCGGCGGCTCGCTCGAGGAAGCGATTTCGTTGACCGGCCTCTTTTTTAAATCCGGTCCGGTAGTGCAAACCAAGGGCGCCAATGAGCGTGTCGTGATCTCGACCGACCCCGACCCGGGCATCGCTTACGACGGGCCGCTTGTCGTCCTGACCAGCCGGCAAAGCGCTTCCGCGAGCGAGATTTTCGCCGCCGCGCTCCAGGATTATGGCCGGGCGGTAATCGTGGGCGACAAGAGCACTTTCGGCAAAGGCACCGTCCAGACAATTCTTGAGATCGGCCGGTTCACCTCGCTCCTCGGCACTCGCTCCCAGGATGATGGCGCCCTCAAGTTAACCATTCAGAAATTCTACCGTGTCGCCGGCGGCTCGACCCAGCTCCATGGTGTGACCTCCGATATTGTGCTGCCCACCCTGACGGATCTGCCGGAATTTGGCGAGGGTGCATTGAAAAACGCGCTCCCTTACGACGAAGTGCCCCCGGCCAAGTTCACCAAATGGTCCGACAATCATTCGCTCTTCATCGACGAATTGAAGGCGCGCTCAGCCGCACGCGTCGCGGCCGATCCGGAATTTCACTACGTGCTGGAAGATATGGAGCGGCTGCGCAAGAAGCTCGACGACAACCGGATCAGCTTGAACGAGCAAACGCGACGGCACGAAGTGGAAGAACAAAAAGCGCGCAAGGAAACTCGGAGCAAAGAGCGGCTGGCCCGGAACGAGGAAGAACCAAGTATTTACCGCGTGACTCTCGAAACGATCGACGCACCGAAGCTCGAGCTGATCATGTATCCGGGCAAAATCGCCGAGGCGAAGAAAGGTGGCCTGAAAGTGGCGCCCGAAGCCGCGCCGGATTCGGATGACGACATCGATTCGGAATTCGGCGGCGGCGACGACAGCAAGGCAGCCGCGATCGATCCCGAGCGCGACGAGACCCTCAATATCCTGGGCGATCTGGTGCAGCTGACCGCCGGCCCCAAGACCGCCAGCACCAATCGCTAGTGCCTCGCGGGCTGGGTCAACTGTTTACTACCGCCAAGACAAAACCTTCGACTCCCGGGCGCGCCGTTTGGTATAGTCGGCCGGATGTGGGGACTCGTTAGGCAAAGAATCGCGCCGGCGGCGGCGGTTGTTTGCTTTCTCTGCACTCCGCTGCTGCGCGCGCAGGACTCCGCCGCCGGCCAGCCCGATCTCGCTTCCGCCTATGGCCAGGCGATGGCCGAATTTCAGGCCGGCAACTATGCCAAAGCCGCGGGCGACCTCGAAGCCCTGGTCGCCCGGGTGGAAGCCACGCCCCAGGTCGAGCCCATCTTTTACACCATCGGCTCGGCCTGGTTTAACGCCGGCGATTATGCCAAGGCGATCGCGGCCTTCAAGAACTACCAGGCCAAATTCCCCAAGGGTGCGCACGCCGGCAGCGCTGCCTTCGCCATCGCCCAGTCGAATTTGCTCAGCAAGAATTTCAAGGAAGCGGCCGCCCAGATGGCGGCGCTGGAGAGCGATCCGCAAATGCGTGAACAGGCGCTTCTTTTCGAGGCAGAAGCGTTTAAGGCGGCAGGCAAAAACGATGACGCTGTGCGCGCGCTCGAAAAATTAACCAGCCAGGAAATCCGGACCTCCGATGCGATGCGCGGCGCGACCATGCTGGCGCAGCTTTATGCGCAGAAGGGCGACGGCGCCAAGGCGCTGCAAACGCTCGAGACGATCCACCAAAAGATCGCGCTGGCCGATAACATCATCGAACTCAATGCGCTCACGGTTGATCTGGGAGACAAATTTTATAACAAGCAGCAATTCAAAGAAGCGCTCGCCTGCTATCGCTACGCCTGGCCACGTGAACAAATCGTCCGCCTCCAAAACGAACGCATCGCCGGGATGCAGCGCCGGATCGAGGAAAATCTGGCGAAGGTGCGCGCCAATCCAAGCGAGATTACGCAACTCGCCCCGGCCAACAATCAGCTCAAGGAAAGCATCGCCAACTCGCAAAAGCTGCTCGCGGAATTCGAGAAACTCCCTTCCATCACGCCCGCCATTTATCTGCGGCTTGGCCGCTGCTTTTACGAGCTCGATCGCAAATGGGAATCAGTCGTGGTTAACCAGGAAATCCTGGATCGGTTCAAGGAGGGGCCGGAGCGCGAGCCGGCGCTCTTCGGGTTGATCGTAGCCCTGGCCGACATCAACCAGCCGGCAAGCGCGGAGGAGCGTTGTCAGCAATACCTGAAGGATTTCAGGGAGGGTCCGAATGCCGCCACGGTCGGTTACTTGTTAGGCGCGGTTGCTCTCCAGGCGGGCGACCCGAATGCCGCCGAGACCTATTTCGGGCGCATCCTCGAGACGCAACCGAAGAGCACTTTCCGCGAGCAGATTCGCTATTTGTTAGGCAACGCCAAGTTCATGGCCGGCAACTACGATGAAGCGGTCGCCGCCTACAAAAAGTATCTGAACGAATTTCCGAAGGGGGCCAGCGCGGAGGATGTGAACTACCGGATCGCCCTTTGCGCTCTTTTTGCCGGTAAATACGAGGACGCGATGAAACAGCTGCAGGACTACGTCGCGAAGCATCCGCAGGGAACTTTCCTGGCCGATGCCAAATACCGGCTGGCCGTCTGCAAATATGCGGCCTCACTCTACAATGAGGTGATCGCCGATTGCCAGGCCTGGGAAAAGCAATTCCAGAACAACCCGCAACTTGGCGAGGTGCTCGCCCTGCTCGGCGACGCCTACGCGGCGAGCGATCGCGAATCGGCCGCGATCCCGATCTACATCCGCTCCTATCAAACCGCGACGACCGATGAAGTGCTGAACTACTCGCTTTTTGCCGCGAGCAAGCTGCTGCAAAAACAGAGTCAATGGGACAAGGTCGCGGAACTTTTCACCGGCTTCATCAAGGACAAGCCGGATAACCCGACGGTTGTCTCGGCCCTCTATTGGATTGGAAAAGCCAAAGCGCACGAGGGCAAAATCGATGAAGCCAAGCAGCTCGCCGCGGAAACGATCAAGAAATACATCTCCGATCCGAATCGCGACGCGGTCGAGCAATTGATCACCCAGCTCGCGCAGCTATGCGTCAAAAAGAAAAAAACGGAAGAAACCGGCGATCCACCGGTAGAGCGAGACTCTGTCGAGCCGGGGGTGGAGCAGGATGCGGGGACCGAGCTGGATCGCCTCCTTGCTTCGGCCGCGAATGACGAATCACCGCCGGCCAAAGCGCGCATTCTTTTCGCCAAGGCCGAATTGGCGCGCCTCCGTCGCCAGCCCGACGAAGAAGAAAAGAACATCAACCAGATCGCGAACGAATTTAAGCCAGAAGACCTTAGTCCCCTGCTCCTCGGCGAAGTGGCCGACCATCTTTTGAGCAAGGGAAAATACGATCCGGCGGCGGGATTTTATCAGCGGTTGCTGGATGATTTTCCGAAGAGTCAGATGGTGGATTTCGCCTACTACGGTCTTGGCGAGATTGCCTACCAAAAGAAGGATTACCAAACAGCTCTGCGCTATTTTAACGACGGTACCGAGAAGATCGCGGCCGCGCAAAAACTGAAGGATCTTTCGGTCGGACGGGCCAAGACGCTGCTCGCACTCGGTAAACTGGATCAAGCCCAAAAGGAGTTCGAGCAGGTGGCCTCAGTCCGCGAATGGCGTGGGGAAGCAACCGCCTATAGCGTCTTTTCGTTAGGTCAAATCGCGGCCAAGCGCGGCCAGTGGGCGGAGGCGAATGCCTACTTCCAGCGAGTCTATGTCGGCTATCAAAAATTCCTGCCCTGGGTGGCCAAAGCCTATATCGCGAGTGGCGAGAGTTTTGAGAAGCTGGGCAAGACGCAGGAGGCGGCCAATACTTATCGCGAACTGCTACGAAACGAAAAGCTGGCCAGTTTCACCGAAGCGACCGAGGCCCGAAAGCGCCTGCTAGCCTTAGGACAGGGATGACCACGCTACACCCATTGCGCTTGCGCAGGTTGTCACCTCGAGTCGCGCCGGCACCGGCTCGGGAGCGCAAGACTCCCCTCCTGCTCCTGCTCCTGCTTGTAGTCGTTCCCTCGTCCCTTCCCGCCCAAAACATCCTCCTCAAGACCGGCCAAACGATTGAAACCAAAGGTGTCCGCCGTAGCGGCGACATGGTGATGGGAAAGGTGCAGGTCGGCGCGAGTAGCGGCGAGGTGGGTTACCAGGCATCCACCATCGCCAAGATCGATTTTCCGAAGCCGCCGCAGTTAGCCACCGCTGCCGCCTTTCTCGCCCAGGGCGCCCCAGCCAAAGCCCTCGCTGAGATCGGCCCGGTGGTGAAATACTACGAACCTTTCCGCGACGTCCCCGGTAACTGGTGGGCGCAGTCTGCCTTGCTTAAGGTTTCAGCGCTTGCCGGGATGAACCTCGACATCGAGGCCGCCACCCTCGGCGACGAGATCCGTAAAAACGTGACCGACCCGGAAACAGCTCGTGCCGCGCAACTGCAGCTCGTCTCCGGCCTGGTCCGCTCTGAAGACTACGAGAAGGCGCTGCAACTCTGCGAGGCCGTGATCAAGGAAAGCGCCAAGGCGGACGTACTGGCGGAGGCGTGGGTGCGAAAGGGCGACGCATTCCTCGCCCAGCGGGAATGGGACCGGGCCGTCCTCGCCTACCTGCACGTGCCGGTTTTTTACGAAGACGAAAAACGCTGGATGCCGCCCGCGCTCCTCGGCAGCGCGCGCGCTTTTCACGGCTTGGAAGACTTGGAACGGGCGAAGAAATCTCTTAATGATCTGACCGCCGCATACCCCAAATCGGCGCAGGCGGAAGTCGCCCGAACTGAACTGCAGAAAATGCCAAAATGAAAACCATCATTCGAGAACTAACCCGCCTAACGACGTTACGATCCGTGGGCTGCGCGCTCCTTCCCGCCTTGGTCGGCGTCTTCCTCATCCTGGCCACGCCCGCCCTCGCCCAGGAAGCTACGCCGGCGGGACCGGCCGCCGGGGTTCAATCCAAGACGCTTTGGGAGCAAATCAAGGAGGGTGGCTGGGTCATGTTCCCGATCGCCCTCTGCTCGATCGCGACCCTTTATCTGATCGGCGACGGCATCATTCGGACGAGCCGCAAGAAGGCGGCGCCGCCCGAGCAGGAAGAAGCTCTCAAGACCCTCTTTCGTCAGGGCGACTACGTCGGCGCACACAATTATTGCAAAACGAATTCGTCCCCCCTAACGAATGTGCTGCGCATTGGAATTGGGCTGCTCGGCGAAGGCAAACAGGTGGCCGAAGAGGGCATGATGGGCGAGCTGGCTAAGGAAAATTCGCACATGCAAACCTATATCAGTTACCTCTCGGTCATCGGTGTTTGCACCCCGATGATCGGTTTGTTAGGCACGGTCACCGGCATGATCAAGGCCTTTGCCAAGCTTGGCTCGAGTGGCATCGGCGATCCCTCGGGGCTGTCCGCTGCCATCGGTGAAGTGTTGGTCGCCACCGCCAGCGGACTGGTCATCGCCATTCCGGCTTTCGGTGCCTTCTATTTTCTCCGTAATCGCGCGACCGATTCGATTCACCACATCCAGGACATCGTAAACAGCCTCTTCCGCAAGATGCCCTACGAGTCGCTCGCCGGAGTCCATCTCGGCGACGACGAACTCTTCGCCGCTACTCCCAACTGGCTCGCGCCCGACACCCCGCCGGAGCGAAGCCCGACCGGTCAACTGGCCTAACAAACATGGCTGGAGGAGGTGGCGGCAGCGAATCGGGCGAACCTGAATTCCAGGTCGCGCCGATGATTGACGTCCTCCTGACCATTCTCGTTTTCTTCATGACGATCACCTCCGCCCAAGTCTTGAAGGTCGACAAGTCGATCCAATTGCCGATCGCAAAGGACGCTCAGAAAAAGGACAACACCCGCGCCGAAGCGATCCTCAACGTGCGCTGGAAACTGCCCGCCAAAAAAGCGCAGTTCGTCTTCGACGACCGCGTCTATGCAAACGCCACCGAGATGGTGGCGCCGCTAAAGGTTGCCCGCCTGACCGGCGAGAAAAAAGTGACGGCTGGCGCCAACCCGACCTTCCGCGCCGTCATCCGCGGCGATCGCGACGTGCCGGCAATTTACGTTTCCCAAGCCATGAACGCCTGTGCGGAAGCGGGCATCAGCGACATCTCATTCTCCGCCGTGAACAAGGAATGAGCCGGTAAAAAGATGCGACTCGAGCTTAATCCCAGCGAAGGCAACCTCGGTTTCCAGATCGCACCGATGATCGACGTCGTCTTCGTCATCATGCTTTTCTTCATGGTCATGGCCGGGGCGGTGAAAGTGGAGAATGAGCTCAACACGCAGCTGCCCGGGACGGCCGAAACATCAACCTCGACTGACTTCGTCGACGAACAGATCATCACCATTTCGGATATCGGCGAGATCTCGCTCAATGATGAGCCCTTCGATTCGGCCACGAGCAAGGATCTTCCGAAACTGAAAGGCACGCTGATGCGCTTGAAGGAAAACGCCGACGCGGCCAAAACGCCGGCCGTGGTCACGATCATCAGCGATACGCAGGCAAAATATAGCCGCACCATCGACGTCCTCGACGCCCTGGCCGTGGCCAAGATCGACAACGTTACCTTTACCGTCGCCGAAGAAGAGTAACCGGCGGGCTAAAGGTTTCCGAGGCTGGCCTGGACTCGTTAGGTGCTGGGCAAGTAGCGCTCCACGTCAGCCGCCTTGCCCTTGGCCGCGATCATGTAGACGGCGCCCTTTTCCGCCCAGCTGGCGGTCGCCCATTCGCCCTCCTGCGCAAAGACTGGCTTGTCTCCCGGCTTCATTCTGGGCATGGCCGCCCGACTAACGACAAAAAGATGGGCGAGCCCGTCGACTTTTCGCTGGAAGCAAATCAACGCCACCTTTTGCCCTCGAAAAGAAAGAACCCGGCAACCGAGCGGCTCCAAGGCAGCCAGCTGTGGCGGAATATCAAGCGGCGCAGTCTCCTTTTTCGCGAGATAATTCTCGATCGTCCCCAAGTCGTCGCTTCCCATTTCGAGGGGCGGGCTGAGTTTGATAAAGCTGACCATCTCGCTCGCATAATCGCCAGCATTGGCGGATATCGGCTCGGTTGTGCGGAAGAAATTGGCGACCTGCGCGACGAGGAAAAGCAGGGCCACGACTCCGGCCAGTTTGACCGCCCAGCTCCACCTCCGCGGCTCGATTGCTGCCGGTGATCCCTGCGCGAGGATGCGGGTCTTGAGGCCAAACGGCGGCGGGATCGCCTCGAGATGGGTGGCAATCGCGCGGTCGAAGGCCTCCTCCTCAGCCAGCCACTCGGCCAGCGCGGGATTCTGTTTCGCCATCTGCAAAGCCTCGCCGACCTCCGGAACATCGTCCTCCAGGCCCGGCCGATACGACTGCAGGATAAAGCGTGCCTCCTGCTCAGTCATGCCGTTGTTCCTCCTGTGCACTGTTCGTTAGGCCAGGACTGTCCGCAAGGGCTCGGCGGAGCTGTTCTTTGCCGCGCGAGATGCGCGACATGACCGTGCCGATCGGCACCTCGAGTGACTCGGCGATTTCCTTGTAGGAATGCTGCTGCAAATAAAAAAGGGCCAGCGGTGCGCGGTAAATCTCCTCCAGATCAAAGAGCGCGCGCTGCACGATGGCGCCATCGAGCTGGTTCACGACCGAAGCCGGCACAGATTGCGCCGCGATCGCCTCACTGCTGCGTTCGGACTCGACGAAGCGATCCTGTTGCCGTTTACGACCGAGAAATTCCCGGTAGAGCGAGGTGAAGAGCCAGGTCTTGACCTTGGAGGCATCGCGCAGTTGGTGGCCCTTCGAGGCCCAGACGAAAAACGTCTGCTGGGTGAGATCGGCCGCATCCGACTCCCGACGGCTGAGCGAGAGGGCAAAACGATAGAGCGGCATGTAATATTCCTCGACCAATTGTTCGAAGTCGGGTGCCACGCTGCGACCGTAGTCGAGCCAGCAGGTGCCGCCAAGGAAATCGAGTGTTGTTGCGGGATTCATCTTCCAGAGGTGCGAGACCAGGGAGCAAGGCTTATTCCCTTTCTCCCACCCGCTAAACCAGTCCGGTCGAACCCGCCACCACCGGCAGGATCAGTTCACCCACTTGCCGCCGGCCGAAGAAAGGGCGGGCAGTTCGCCGGTCGAGTAATCGGTCTTCCCGATCGCGCCCCACATCCGGGTGCCGGTCGCCTCGCGCCAGAGCTTGCTCATGCTCTCGCCGGTGTGGCAGCCCCAGCTTTTGATGTAGGCGTCGCGCGCAAAGTCGCGCCGATCGATCCGTTTCAGCTCCGATTCGTGCAGCCACGATTTCGACGCGCTATCGACCACGTTGCTGTAATCGAAAAGAAAACAGGCTTTGTTGGAGTGACCGAAATACTCGAACCCCGAGACTTTGATCTGGCTGCGGGGCTGACCATTATTGAGGTAATTGGTCACTTCACCCCCGCGATCGAAGTAGATCAGATTGAGGTGAAACTTGTCGCGCACGCTGTTGATGTTGGCGATCAGGTCCTGGTTTTCCTGTTTACCGCGATCAATGTAACCGGGCTTGTAAACCAGCCAGGTGATCAGTGCGTCGGGGCCGAGCTGGGCGCGCAGCTGCTCCGTCCGGACGCGGGCGGAGTGGACGAAATTAGCCCACCAATGATCGTGCGGCTGGGCCTTGTACCGTTCCCACTGATGCAGGGAGGGTCCGCCGACGAGGAGGATGTATTCCCGGTTCTGCTGCGCCCGGGCCGACGCCGCCGCGAAAAGGCTAAAGAGAATGAGAAGAGTGAGCCGTTGTTTCATGAACTTTGCAGGGAGCAGTACCTATGCGCGGAACGGAAGTGCGTGCAAGCCGCGATCAAATCTCACTCCGGTTGCCAGAGCCCGTTCGCACCGGCTAGCAGCAGAAAATATCAAACGGGGCAGCCGATAGCTGGGCGGGCTCTTCCGAAAAAAGAGCACCCCAGCCATTCCGGGCACTCGGACCTGGAAGAAACACACGATTCGGCTTGATATAATTCACTCCGACGGCATTCTCCGAGCGATGCTGGTTCGGAAGGTATTACTTCCATTCGCTTCGGCGAATTTGATCTTTGCTTTCGTTTTCGCCCTCGTCCTGAGCGTGGCTCCGCAGTGGCACGAGCGCCTGCACAAGGATGCGGCTTCGAGTCAACACGAGTGCGCGGTGACTCTGATCGCGACGGGCAAATACCAGCAAAGTGATGCTCCCAGTCTCGTCGCGCCACCGCGACCGTTCACCCACTTTTCCTCCCTTCCTGCGCTGCGACCGGTCTGGGTCGCAGCGCCGTTCCTAGGCGCAGCCATCTTTGAGCATGCGCCGCCCGCGCTCTCCTAGCGCGTAGTCACGTCTCTCGGTTCTTCGAGCGCGGCCAGCGGCCGTGCCGATGGGCAAAGGGCAGGGCGCGCGCACGCTGCCGCTCACCTTTCGCAGTCTTCGCCTGTCGCGGAGATCGCGGCCATTCCACCGCCTCATCGTCAACCGAGGAGAACTAATTTTGAAAAATCGTTTTTTTGTATTGCTCGCGCTCTTCGCCAGCGCCCAGACCCTGTCCGCCCAGGAGGCCGTCCCGTCCCCCGCCACCGCCAGCCCTTCACCCGAGAACGCTCCCGAAAGCCAACGCATCGTCGTAACCGGCGGCGAGATCGAACGTAGCTCGGCCGATACCACGCAGGCCGTCGCCGTCCTCAGTGGCGATGAGCTAAAAGAAAAAGCCGGCCTTAGCCTCGGCGACACACTTCGCAATGAGCCGGGCGTTGCCGGGAGCGGCTTTACCGCCGGCGCGAGTCGCCCGATCATTCGTGGTCTCGATAATAATCGCGTCCGCGTGCTCAACAATGGGACGGAGGTCTTCGATGTTTCCAATTTGAGCCCCGATCACGCACCAAGTGTGAGCACCTTGCTCAGCGAAGGCGTGGAGGTAGTGCGCGGTCCAGCCACCATCCTCTTCGGCTCCGGGGCCATCGGCGGAGTCGTCAATGTGGTCGATAATCGCATCCCGGCGGAAGCCCCGCCGGAGCGAATCAGTGGGGAGCTGGCCGGCCGCTACGGGAGCGCGGAGACGGAACGGAGCGGTGCTGGCTCTCTCACCTTCGGCCTCACCCCCCACCTCGTTCTCCATCTCGACGGTTCGGTGCAATATACCGCCAATCGCGATGTTCCTGGTTTCGCTTTGGACGAGCGCATTCGGCGCTTGCTCACTCCCGCGCAGGCCGCGGGTCGAGGTTTCGGCCAAAATCCCGAGGGCACCGTCCCCAACACATCTGTCGAAACGCAGGACTTCGGAGCAGGCGCTTCTTACGTCTGGGAGAAAGGCTACATCGGCGCTTCGTATTCCGAGTTTTGGTCGGAATATGGTGTGCCGGATGACCCCGAGGTGGACGATCCCACCGCCGCGCCGGCCCGGGTACACCTGGAGGTGAACAAGAAGCAAACCAACCTCCGCAGCTCGATCGTCGATCCTTTTCCCGGCGTGAAAACGCTTAACTTCAAGTTCGTCTATACCGACTACCAACATCTGGAAATCGACGGCAATGAAGTCGGCGCGACGTTTAAGACGTGCGGGATCGACTCCCGTCTCGAGCTGGTCCACCAACCCGTGGGCCCTTTCGAAGGCTCGGTCGGCGGACAGTTCTTTCTCAAGGACCTCTCCATCCTCGGCGACGAAGCATTCCTGCAACCAACCCGGACAGTGCAGGGCGCAGCCTTTGTTTTCGAAGAAGCGACAGCGGGGCCATTCACGCTGCAATTTGGCGGGCGGGTGGAATACGACGATCTCGAGATTGATAATGCCAACCCAGATCTCACCTCGCTCACTTCACCCGCGCAAAGGAATCCGAATTTTCTGCCGCTGAGCGCGGCCGCCGGGGCGCTCTATCATTTCGCCCAAGACTGGATCCTGGCCTTTAACGCCACCTATTCGCAACGGGCGCCGACCGCGGAGGAACTCTTCGCGCGCGGACCGCACGACGCGACTTTTCAGTTCATCGTGGGCAATCCCAACCTCGATGTGGAAGCAAGCCGCGGCCTTGATCTCAGCCTGCGCAAAACGGCTGGCGTTGTCACCGGCAGCCTCAGCGGTTTCTACAACAGCTTCCGCGACTACATCGACTTCACGCCGACGGCGGACTTCCAAGATGGTCTGCGCGTCTTTGTTTACACTCCGAAACAGGCCGATTTCTTTGGCGGGGAAGCGCAGGTCGACTTCCATCTTCTCCCGCTCACCGTCACCCGGATCGCAAATGCCGGCGACGACCCAAAGTCGGTCAAAACTGTAGTAATGGGCCAAAACTCCGCAGCCGAGCGCAACCCAAACGATCTCTACTTGCGGCTGCAATCCGATTACGTCCACGCGGAAGAGAGCGGGACCGGGGAGGGCTTGCCGCGCATTACCCCGTTTCGCTACAGCGCGTCTCTCAATTACGAGGGCGAAAAGTGGAGCGCGAGCGTCGAAGGGAGGCGCGTCTCCCGGCAGAATCGGGTCGCACCCTTCGAGACCACGACGCCTGGCTACACCTTTCTGAATGCCAGCCTCGCCTACAAATTTCGAGTCGGTCCCACGGTCAATGATCTTTATCTGCGCGGCATTAACCTAACGAATGAAGAAGCGCGCGATCACACCTCATTTTTGAAGGAGGTGCTGCCTTTGGCGGGACGCGGCGTCATTTTCGGATTGCACACCAGCTTTTAAACTGAGGGCGACCACGGTCTTGTTGCGTCTCATTGCGATACGCTGCCCTGATAATCCTGCCAGGATTGCCAGGCGCGTTCCCAATTTTTCTTCTCCGCCCAGACTTGCGCCAGCAGGTAGTGAAAATAGGCCGGCGCCTCCGGCCGCGCCGTGAAATGCCTGGCTGTCGCGAGGGCGTCGTCCGTTTTCCCCGCCTTCATCTGCGCGTGGTAAAGCGCGTAACCCACCGCATAATCACCCGGGCTGGCGTTCAACGCCTGCTCGAGCGGCGGGATCGATTCCCCGCCCGCGCCTGCCGGCAGGACCGGCGCATCGCCATGTTGCCTAACGATTTCCCAGGCCTGCGCGAATTCCTTGCGCCCGGCGTGATAGCGCGCCAGGCCCGGCCAGGCAAACTCCTGCCACTCCGGGTGCTGCGCGACCGTCCTCAGAAATTCATCGAGCGGATCATGCTTTGACCAGAGAGCGAAAAGTTGCCGTTTTTGTTCGCGACTGAATTGCGCCAGCCCGGGGTCACGCGCCAGCAGCCCGTCGATGGCGCCGGCGAATTGCGAACCGTCCGCCGTCTCCAGATATTTAATCGTTAGGGCCGGTCGCTCCAGGGCCAGCTCACGCAACGCCTCGTGCACCCGAGTATCGCGGCTGGCCGCTTCGGCCAGCATGAGCGCGAACACGCCCGCCTCCTCCGCGCCCTCGCGGTGCAGGGCTTCGCGCCAGGCCGTCAGGGCGAGGGTAGGTTGCCAGCCCAGCCAGGCTTTGCCTTCTTCATAGGGCAACTGGTAAGCGCTCGGTTCCAGGAACCGCGCCCGCCTAAAATCCGCCAGCGCCTCGGCGGCTGGCTGGCGGTCGCCGATCCGGGCGATGGCGCGCAGGAAATAAAGCTGCCAATCGAGCGGCGCCCAGTCCAGGGCCCGATTGGTCGAGGAAAGCGCTTCGTCAAAGTGATGGCCGCGATTGGCCAGGGTCGCGGCCTGTTTGGCGTTCTCGACACCGAGGCGTCCGGGCACGGGCAAAGCTCGGCTCCAGGTGAAAAACCAGAGGGCGCTGATGGCCAGCAGAAGCAAACCGACCGCGCGAAAGACAATCACCGGCCAGCGCCGCGGCGGACTCGAGAGTGGGCGAAGTTGCGTCCAGCCGAGTAACAAGGTGCCGGCCAGGAAGGAGCCGAAGCGGTGAGCGGAGACATCGACCAGGCCATGCAGGGCGAAAAGCGAGGCGCCGACCAGGGCCGCATAACGCAGACGCTGGTTAGTGCCTTCACGGAGCGGGAAAACTCGCCTAACGAAAACGAGCGCAGCCACCAAAATGAGCGCGATTGCCGGCCAACCCATCTCCGCCCAGAGCCAAAACCAATCGCTTTCCGGATGGAGCGAGCGGGATACGCCTTGCGAGGCGTGCCGGAAAAGTGCAAAGACGCTTTCGAAATTGCCGAGCCCGAGGCCGTCCCAGGGTGAGGACCTGATCATCGTCCAGGCGTCGCGAAAAATGAGCCAGCGATAATCGGAAGTGACCGATCCTCCGCTGCCGGGCCGGAGATTGAAACGCTCGATCGTTTGACCCCCAAAAATGAGCAGGCTGGCGAAGAGGACGAGGAGGAGCGAGCCGGCCATGGCGATCCCCGCGCCCGACCATTTACGAAAGACGAAGCGGACCAGCCAGGCCGAAAATCCAATCACCAGGATGAGAATGCCGGCTCGCGAAAAGGCGAAGACGAGCGCTGCAATCAGAACGCCGAGCCCGGCCAGCCAGAGGAGCCAGCGTTTATGGCCGCGTCGAAAATCATCCTGCATGCAGGCCAGGAGGACGAGCGTGGAAATGCCGAAAAGGTCGCCCGTCTGATTGCGATTAGGGAAGGGCCCGAAGCCCAGTTCGTTATGCCAAAAAGGCAGAGCCCGATGAACGAGATGCAAGTAAATGCAGAGCGCGGCGAGCGCGACGATCGCGCCGGAATAAACCCGCGCCGCCATTCGGATGTCGCGCAACTGCGCGTCCAGGGTAGCGACATAGTAGATCCAGACGAGGCCGGCCAGCAGCACGACCATGCTGTCGGCCGTCAGCCAGGGTTGGGCACTCACGGTGGAAGGGAGTTGGAGACCAAGGTCCTTGCTCAGGGCGACGCGCCAATGGGGAACGAAAAACCAGTCGGCCGGGAGAAAAGCGAGCGCGGCCAGGCCGAGGAAAAGAAGAGCCACCGTATTGAGCACGGGTCCCGAGCGACGAGCGCGGCGGCTGGGCGATCAGAAGCAGTGAAAAAGACCCGAGCACGATCGCCATGCTCCACCGCTGGGTCGCGCCGCCGAGAAAAGCAGCGAAAACGACCAGTAAAGGCAGGGCAACGACTGTCCACTTGGCAGCCCGGGGTGCGCTCGCCGCGATTTGCGGCTACAGGTTCAGAAGGTTGCATCGGTCGGCTAGTTGCGGTGAAATGAATGGCAGCGAGCAACTCGCGTTTGAAATGCACTGCAACCAGTCAATCTTGTGGCGATCGGCCTGGCGCACACTCCAGCGCCTCGACAGCATTTTTAATTCCCAGTCGATAACCATGGTCACCCAGCGCACGCAAGGATTGTATCGCCTTTTTCTGCTCTGCCAGATCGCGATCGTGGCCGCCCTTTTTTGGTTTGGGGTCTGGGTCATGGTGACCTTCTACTCGGAAGGCGCGGAGCTGACCTGGCGCCGGTACAGCATTTACTGCACGATGCTCGTCCTCGGCTGCTCGGCGAATCACTTAGCCGGGAAGGCTCGAAAAGGTATTTCCTGCAGAGCGAATTGCTCCGCCAGCATCGCCTCGCCCTGCGCCAGACTTTCGCCAGCGTCGGCGTCCTCGTCTTTTACCTGGTCGCGACTAAGGACGGCTTCATCTCGCGAATCTTCTTCTTCAACTTCCTCCCCTGGCTCTATATCGCGCTTCTTTTCTCCCACCATTTCTGCCGGAATTCCTCGCCCGCGGCATCTTTCGTCAGGAAGAAAAGACCCTCCTCGTCGGTTCGACCGAGAAGGCCAGGCAATTGCGCAGTTGGATCCGCCGCAAAGCCGAGATGGGACTGCGCACGGTCGGGATCATTTGCGAAGAACCGCTCGATTGCACCGAAGACAAAATCCCGGTCCTCGGCGGCAGCGGACCGCTTCCGGAGCGCGATCGAGGAACACGGCGTCACCCAAGTCATCATGCTCGAATTCCCGCAATTCAACGAGCTCAATCGCAGCACTGATCGCGACCTGCGATCAGCTCGGGGTGCGCCTCCTCATCGTTAGCGACCTGGAGGAAAAACTCCGTCATCCGGTCACCCACTTCGATGACGATGGCTTTCGTTTCATCGGCTTGCGCGAGGAGCCGCTGGAGAATCCCTTCAATCGCGGGGTCAAACGCGCGATCGACTTTGCCTTCGCCCTGCCGATCATCCTCCTCCTCTTTCCACCGCTCGCCCTCATCGTCTGGCTGGCCCAGCGCCTGCAATCGCCCGGTCCGCTTTTTCATAGACAGACTCGGGCCGGGATTCAAAACCGGCGCTTCGATATCTGGAAATTTCGCACCATGCATCCAGCGAATCCGGATCTGGCCCGGCAGGCCACGAACGAAGACGAACGCGTCTATCCGTTAGGCAAATGGTTCCGCAAACTGAGCATCGACGAGGTGCCGCAATTCTGGAACGTCCTCCACGGCGACATGAGCGTGGTCGGGCCGCGCCCGCACTTACTCGAGCACAACGCGCAATTTGCCAAGCTGATGGCGAACTATCAGGTGCGCACCTTCGTCAAGCCGGGCATTACCGGCCTGGCCCAGGTACGCGGCTATCGCGGCGAAGCGCAGACTAGCAAAGACATCCAAAACCGGGTCGCCTGCGACATCGAGTACCTGGAAAACTGGAACCTGACTCTGGAGTGCGGGATCATCGCCCGGACCGTGGCGCAACTCATCGTCCCGCCCAGGTCGGCTTACTAACTCCGAACACCGGCGGCGCCGGGAACGCTTTCGCGTGAAAAAGATGGGTCTCTGTCATCGCCGCTGCACTGCTATTACTAGCCGCGCAGCAGCCTTGCCTCGCTGGCAGCGCCACATGGAGCAGAAATCCCCCCAGCGGCGATTGGAACAATGCTGCCAACTGAGCTCCGGCTGCCGGTCCTAATGCGCCACTAGACGTTGCCAATTTTGGCCGTTCCAATGTGACCGGGATAACTATCTCGTCGACTGTAGAAGTTGCAGTGTCATATTCAATCCGGGAGCGCCCTAGTTTCACCGTCGGCGTGAAAGGAATCGGCATTAACCTTTTCGCACCAGACCTCGGCATCGTAAATCAATCCGGCAGGCTTCAATCGTTCCTGACCGATGGCGGCCAGAGTGGAATCTTCTTCAGGAATACTGCCACTGCAGGTAGCCTGACGTCGTTTGGCGGAGATGCTCCACAGCTCTTCTTCACCGAGTCGGCGTCCGCGGGATCGGCGAGTTTTGATGTGAGTAGTAATGGGCTAATCCAGAGCCATCTTTTCTTTTTCGATAAAACAACGGCAGCCGACGCGACAATTGATATTAGCCACAGTGCACTAGTTGGTGTGTATGACTCTGCCACCGCTGGAAATGCGGCCTTCACCGTCGCCACTGGCACCAGTCTTTTCGTGGGTGACTTCGCGACAGCGGACCAGGCCACGGCCACTTGTGTGGGCGGCGACGGGATTTACGCCAGCGAGATCTTCTTTCAGCAATCTGCGACGGCTGCCGACGGGAACTTCACCGCAGTCGGGGGCGCGGTTAGCGGCGAAGCCGGGAGTGATATTGAGTTTGACGACAGCGCGACCGCAGCCAACGCCACCTTTACCATCAACGGAGGAGCCGCGGCGGGTCTGACTGGCGCGTTTCTCCTCTTCGATGATACGAGCACGGCCGCGAATGCGAGCATCATCGTCAATGGCGGAGTCGGTGGTTCCGAGGGCGGTGCGATCTTTTTTGACGGGAATGCCACCGGTGGCACGGCCAGCCTCGCGCTCTTCGGCGACGGGGAGCTGGACATCAGCAGCACGCACTTGAGCGGAGTAACGATCGGCTCATTGGCCGGCGATGGCCTGGTCTTTCTCGGGACAAGACGCTCACCATCGGGAGCAACAACCAGAGCACGACCATTTCCGGAGTGACCCAGGAGAGCGGCTCGCTGACCAAGAGCGGGACCGGCACCCTCATCCTGAGTGGCTCCGACACCTACACCGGCACCACCACCGTAAGCGGCGGCGTTCTCAACGCCGGGAACAAGCGCGGCTCGGCCACCGGCACCGGCGCGGTCAAGGTCAATGCGGGAACCCTGGGTGGGCGGGGCATGGTCAGCGGAGCGGCCACGATCGGGACCGGCAGCGGGGCGGGCGCGTTCATGGCTCCGGCAGTGGGCAGTAACAAGCAAACCACCCTGACCCTGCAAAGCGCCCTGACCATGAACGCCGATGCGACTTACAGCTACACCTTCAAAGCGAAGCAGAACAAAGCGCGCACCGACCTTGTGATCGCCAACGGAGTCACGCTCAACGGTGCGCAGCTCAACCTGGTCGGCAAGACCCAGGGCAGCCTGAAACGCGGATTAACCCTTACCTTGATCAGCAACACGAGCGCAAACCCGATCAGCGGTACCTTCAGCAACCTGCCCAACGGCGCGATCGTGAACGTGAACGGCAATAACCTCCAGGCCAGCTACACTGGCGGCGACGGGAACGATCTCACCCTCACGGTGGTGCCGTAGCTTTCTCGTTAAGATAGAGGCGCGGCATCCGATGTCGTAACGCGATGCAGACGTCAGATCGCGCCCTTGCTCGCCACGCCGTTCTAACGCCCGGCCTCGCGTTTTAGGCTCAGTTGCGGGTGCGACTCGGGATGACCAAAAAATTATGGGAGCGCCTAACGACCCAGCCGTTCGGCCAGCTTTTTGTGCTCGGCGAGCAATTCCTCGGGCACGTTTGGCGCGAGCGATTGGAAGAATTCTTCCTGACCAGCCAGCTCCCTCGCCCACTCCTCCGGTTTGACCGCGAGCAACTGCTGCATTCTCTCCGCTGGAACATCAAGGCCTTCCAGATCGAGATCCTCCGTCCGCGGGACGCAGCCGATCGGGCTTTCCTGCGCGCCGCCCCGGCCTTCGCAACGGTCGATGATCCATTTCAAAACCCGCATGTTGTCGCCAAAACCCGGCCAGAGAAATTTTCCTTCGGCGTTTTTGCGGAACCAATTGACGTGAAAGATAAGCGGCGGATTCGCCAGGCGCGGTCCGGTCTTGAGCCAGTGCCGGAAATAATCGCCGATGTTGTAACCGCAGAAAGGCAGCATCGCCATCGGATCGCGCCGCACCTTCCCGACCGCACCGGTGGCGGCCGCAGTCGTCTCCGAAGCCATCGTCGCACCCAGATAAACGCCGTGCGTCCAGTCGTCGGCCTGGAAGACGAGCGGCATGGTGTCGCTGCGCCGGCCGCCGAAAATGATCGCGCTGATCGGGACGCCCGCCGGGTTTTCGACCTCGGCATCGAGGACCGGATTGTTGCCCATCGGGACAGCGAACCGGCTGTTGGGATGGGCCGCCTTGTCCTTGGAGGCGGGCGTCCAGGGATTGCCTTTCCAGTCGGTCGCTTCCGCCGGCGGCTCGCCATCTTTCCCTTCCCACCAGACCTCGCCGTCCTTCGTTAGGGCGACATTCGTGAAAAGGGTGTCGTGTTCGATCGCACGCATCGCGTTCGGATTCGAGCTGTAGCTCGTCCCGGGCACGACGCCGAAGTAGCCGTTCTCCGGATTGACCGCGTAGAGCCGGCCGTCCTTTCCGATCTCCATCCAGGCGATGTCGTCGCCAATGGTGGTGATTTTCCAACCCTTGAAATGATCGGGCGGGATGAGCATGGCGAAGTTCGTCTTCCCACACGCGCTCGGGAAGGCCGCCGCCACGTAATGCTTTTTCCCCTCCGGCGATTCGACGCCCAGGATGAGCATGTGCTCGGCAAGCCAGCCCTGTTTTTTGGCCAGATAAGAAGCGATCCGCAAGGCGAGACATTTCTTGCTCAAGAGCACGTTGCCGCCATAACCGGAGCCAACCGAGAGGATGGTGTTGTCCTGCGGAAAATGGCAGATCCAGCGCCGCTCCGGATCAACCTCGAGCAGCGAGTGAACGCCGCGATTGAATTCGGCATCCGCTTTTTCACCCAGCTTCTCCGAGGCGACGGTGCCCATTCGCGTCATGATCCGCATACTGAGGACGACGTAGATCGAATCGGTAATTTCGTAACCGACCTTGGCCAGCGGCGAATCCGGCGGGCCCATGATGTAGGGCACGACAAACATGGTGCGGCCGCGCATCGCGCCCTTCAGCATGCCCTGCAGTTTGCTGTAGGTCTCGGCCGGGTCGGCCCAGTGGTTGGTCGGGCCCGCTTCCTCCTTTGTCGGCGTGCAGATGAGGGTGAACTGCTCGACTCGCGCGACGTCGTTGGGATTGGAGCGATGAAGATAGCAGCCGGGATCCTTTTCCTGGTTGAGCTTGATCAGGACTTCCTGCCGGCAGGCTTCGCCCAGCAGGTAATCGTTTTCCGCCTCCGAGCCGTCGCACCAGAAAACATTTTCCGGTTTGGTCAGTGACTCGACCTCATGTACCCAATCGAGGACTGCCTGGTTGGCCGGTTTGTTCTCACCCATGCCACTGGGCGCTGAGATGGCAGGAGCGATGTTATCCATAATTTTATCTGCCCGCGACGCACGGGCGAAGTTTCAATTTGAACGCTTCGGCGGCGAGGCCAAGGAAAAATTGCCGCGGGCGCCGCCGAAAGCCGATCGCGAGAGGGCGGCGACGGAGAGGTGGAAGCTTGCGCTCCGCTACGCCGCACCGTTTACTATCGCTATGTTCGGCGTCGCGACCTCGGATGACTACCAGCCGGTAGCCTGGATGGGACGCTATCCGATCCACGTCCCGACGCTCCTCGTCATCGTGCATGTCACCTGCATGATCCTCGGCTGCTTCCTCCTCGCCCTGGAGGCGGAGGTGTGCTCACCGCGCTGACCTTCGACAGCGCCCAGGTGCTGCAGGGCGGGCGAATCTGGCAGGTGGCGACCTACGCCTTCGTGCACCCGCCTTCGGGGTTGATCTGGTTTGCGATCGAGATGTACATGCTCTTCGCCTTTGGCCGGGAAGTGGAACGTTTCATCGGCCGGAGCGCCTTCATCGTTCTCTACACCCTCCTGCTCTTCGTCCCGTCGCTCCTGCTCTGTCTTTGGGGATTGTGGCAACGGACGGGTCTGGCCGGCTCTTCCACCATTCACTTTGCGCTCTTCATCGCCTTCGCCTCGATCTATCCCAACGTGGAACTTTTCCTCCGCGTGCTGGCGAAATGGATCGCGCTCATTTTCGTCGCCGCCTACTCGCTGCAACTGCTCGCCTATCATGGCTGGTCGGAGCTGGCCGTCCTTTGGATGAGCGTGGCCATAGCCTACGGTTTCATGCGGTTGCGCGGCTCCGGACCGGAATTGACCTGGCTGACGGAGTGGACCTCGGGCTGGCGCTCGAAGCGCTCGCTGCGCGTCGTCCCGCGCGAGCCGACCGGCCGGGCGGTGGAACCGGAGAACATTTACGAATCGATCGATCCGGTCCTTGACAAAATCTCGAAGTCCGGGATTGGCAGCCTGACGGCGAGCGAGCGGCGTGCCCTGGACCGCGCGCGCAATCGGCTCCTGAACAAGTCCAAGTGAAGTCCCCCGCGACCGCCTCACTGCGGCTCAGCGTGATTGTGCCGGCCTGGCAGGATCAGATGCAGCTGGCGCGCACCATTCCCGATCTCGTTAGGCTAGAATTCGCTTCATGAAGTGATCGTGGCGGACGCTTCGCCCGAGCCCGGCCACGGAAGAGATGGTGGGGGCCGCGGGCGGCATCTACCTGCCGGCGGCGGAACCAAATCGCGGCCGGCAAATGAATCTGGCCGCGCAAAACGCCACCGGTGACGTCCTGATTTTTCATCACGCCGACTCGATCCTGAGCGCGGCCCATCTCGACGCGATCCGAGAAGCCCTGCGCGATCCGGCGATTGTCGGCGGCGCCTTCTATCGGAAGTTCGACCGGCGCCACCCGCGCCTCCTTTGGCTCGAGACGGTGGCGCGATTTCTCACCCGGAACGGCGGCAGTTTTTTTGGCGACCAATCGGTTTTCGTGCGGCGGGAGGTCTTTCAGGCGCTGGGCGGTTTCGCTCCCATCCCGCTGATGGAGGACATGGAATTTTCCCGTCGGCTCCGTCGCGCCGGCCGGGTCGCGGTGCTCGATCCGCCGGTCGAATCTTCCACCCGGCGCCATTTGCGCCGCGGCCCGTGGCGCACCTCGATTCAGAACGGCCTTATCATTGCCCTTTATAAGTGCGGCCTTTCGCCCCATCCGCTTGCACCGCTGGTATTACCAGCAGCGTTTGCCTGAGCCTAACGAATCAGTCTTCGCTCCGCAGCCGGTCGAGGAAATCAGCCGGGGTTGAGGCCTCGAGCAACGCGGCGCGCGTTTCCGGACGATTCAGCCGCCGGGCCAGCGACCCGACGCAAATGAGATAGTCGTTCACCATTTGTTGCGGCACGGCGATGACGAAGATGAGATGGACCAACTCCTTCGCCGCTCCAAATGAAACGCCGCGCTCGCTTCGTCCAATCCCAAGGAGCAACTGCTCGACCAGCTCGGTGCGCGCATGCGGGAAAGCGACGCCGGCATTCGCGACGGTGGGGCTTTTCTCCTCGCGCTCCATGACCGCTTCGAAGAATTCCTGCGCCTTGCGCAATTCTCCCGTCTCCTCGAAGAGCTCGACGATCTCCAGGATCGCGGCCGCGGCTGTGCTTCCCTTCAGGTTGAGCGCGACATGTCGCGGATCGAGCAATCCATCGAGCAACGGTGAGATCATGGAATTGATAGATTGACGCGCCGCGGGCCGAAGTCGAATCATTCGCCAAGCGTGTCGACCGAAAATCCAGACCCCGCCAGCGCGGCGCATCATCCCGATCACGGCAGCCTCTACGATCAGGGCTACGTCAATGCGATGTCGCATTTTTATCGGGGCGAGCTGGGTCGCATCATGATCTGGCGCACCCGGCTCGACACCACCACGAACTGGGCGGTGACGAGCAGCACGGCCATCATCACGATCGCGTTTTCCAACGCCGGCGTGCCACACCTCATCTTCTTTTTTAATCTCGCCATCGTCTGGATCATGCTTTGGATCGAGGCGCGGCGTTATCGCTTCTACGATGCCTTCCGCGCGCGCGTCCGCATGCTCGAGGCGCATTTCCTCGTCCCGATGGTGATGGAGAATCGCCACCTCCTGCAGGGCGAATGGAAGAAATTGGTTTGCGAAGACTTGATTTTGCCGTCCTTCAAGATCGGCAAACTGGAAGCGGTCGGGCGCCGTCTGAAACGCAATTACGTCTTCATTTTCATTCTCATCATGATCGCGTGGGTCATGAAGATTTTCCTGCACGCGACCGAGCCAATCGACAGCATCGGCGCCTTCTATCGTGCGCTCCGCGTCGGGCATATTCCCTCCTGGCTGGTCGCAATCATTTTTGTTGGGACCCTCGTGACGGTGATCGCCATTGCCGTTTACGTCGGCAAGAAAACCTCGGGCGAGATCTCCGAGTTTGGCAGTCATCGTTCGCTCTGGCGGATTTGAGGCGAACCGCATGGCCGACCCCGACCCAAAGCAGTTTGATCGGCTGGTTGAGATCGTGGCGCAGTTGCGCGCGCCGGGCGGGTGTCCGTGGGATCGCGAACAAACGCATCAATCGCTGGTTCCGGGCCTGATCGAAGAAGCTTATGAGGTCGCGGAAGCGATCCGGATGAATGACGATGCCAATCTGCGTGAGGAATTGGGTGACCTCCTTTTGCAGGTCGTGATGCACGCGCAGGTCGCGGCTGAAGCGGGCCGCTTCACTATCGAAGATGTGAGCCGCGAAGTGGCGGAAAAGTTGGTCCGTCGCCATCCCCATGTTTTCGGCGAAAGCGAAGCGCGCGACACCGGCGCGGTCCTGAAGCAATGGGATGAAATCAAGCGCGCGGAGAAAGGCGCTGGCGACCAATCGTATTTCAGCAGCCTAACGAGAGCCCTGCCCGCCCTGCTCCTGGCGCAGAAAGTCCAGACGAGGGCGGCCCGGGTGAACTTTGACTGGAGCGAGCTGAAGGAGGTGGTTGCAAAGGTGGACGAAGAACTGGCCGAGGCGAAGGAAGCGCTGGCGGCCGGGAGTCCCGAGGCGATCGCGGACGAACTGGGCGACCTGCTGTTTGCGGTCGTGAATTTGATTCGAAAGAATAAACTCGATGCCGAAACGCTATTGGCCGCGGCCACGGAGAAATTCATTAACCGTTTTCACGCGATGGAAAAGGAGCTCAAGGCGGCCGGCAAAGAGATGGGGGCGCTCGATCTCGCGGAAATGGACGAGGTCTGGGAACGAGTGAAACAGCGTTAGATAAACTGGCGTTCGAGCCAGGCTCTTGCTTTAAAAAACTCTGTCATCCCGATCCGGCGCAGCGCGGAGAGGGACCTCTCTATTGCAAGAGCGATCTGCGATGAAATGAGAACTTGGCTGGCAACTGAGAGGTCCCTCGCCGTCTGCGCGGGCTCGGGATGACAGCAAGGGAGCGCCACTCCATTTCTTGCGCGCTCGACGAGCGCTTGCGCTTCTCGGCTTTTCAGCTTTCAGCGTTTCACCTCCAAAGATGACAACCCTCCGTCGCTCCGTTAAAATTGCGCCCTAACGATGGAGACCGAATACAAAGTCCGCCTCGAGATTTTCGAAGGCCCGCTCGATCTCCTCCTTTACCTGATCAAGCGCGATGAGCTCGATATCTACGACATCTCGCTCGAGCGCATCACCCGGCAGTACCTCGAATATCTGCAGGCCTTCAAGGAGCTGAACATCGACGTGGCGGGCGAGTTCGTGGTCATGGCGGCAAACCTCATTTACCTGAAAAGCCGCAGCCTTCTCCCGGTCGATCAACAACCCCCGGAAGAAGACGTCGATGAAACCGATCCGCGCTGGGATCTGATCCGGCAGTTGATCGAATACAAGAAATTCAAGGAAGCGGCCGCGCAATTGCAGACCCGCGAGCTGGAGCAGGAGCGAATCTTTGCCCGCGTCGGCGACGGGATGGCGCCCGAAAGCGCGCCGCTTCATCTTGGCGAGGTCGGGATTTTCCAACTGATCAACGCCTTCCAAAACGTGCTCAAACGGATCGATGCGCGGGAGGATTTGCGCGAGATTTTCGGCGAAAATTTCACCGTCTCCGACAAGATCGAGCGCATTCTGCAGAGCCTGGCGGGCGGAACCTCGGTCCGCTTTTCGGATCTGTTCGCGCGTCTCGCCTCGCGGGTGGAAGTGGTTGTCACCTTTCTCGCCCTGCTCGAGCTGATCCGGCTGAAGCAAGTGCGGGCGATTCAGCCGAACGAGTTCGAAGAGATCGAAATCGTCTCGGCCACCAGCTGATGCCAGGAGTTCTGATTGCCGGCTGCGGTTACGTCGGTGCCGCCACGGCGGACTTGTTTCACGCCGCGGAGTGGGAAGTGGAAGGCTGGACCTATTCCGCCAAATCCGCGGCGCGCCTGAGGAAAACGCCGTACCGCGTCCGCGCCGTCGATCTTACCGATCGCAACGCCGTGCGGACGGCCGGGGGAGACTTCGACGCGGTCATCCACTGCGCCAGCTCGGGCGGCGGCGGAGCGGAAAGCTACCGGCGAATTTATCTGGAAGGCGCGCAGCATCTGCGCGCAGCTTTTCCGAAGTCGCGCTTCCTCTTTACCAGCAGCACCTCGGTTTACGGGCAGACCGATGGGAGCTGGGTCGACGAAACCAGCGCGGCCGAGCCGGCCCGCGAAACCGGGAGAATCCTGCGCCAAACCGAGGAATTCGTCAGGCAGGAAGGCGGTCTCGTGGTGCGGCTGGCCGGGATTTATGGGCCGGGCCGCTCCGCTCTGCTGCGCAAATTTCTCTCCGGCCAGGCTCGGCTCGAGGGCGACGGCGGGCGTTTTCTTAATCAGGTGCATCGCGATGACATCGCGAGCGCGCTCTTCCACCTTGTCGCCTTGTCCGGTGATTCGTTAGGAAAGAATTCGCTTTGCAACGTGGTCGACGACGAGCCGATGACGCAACGGGCCTGCTACGAATGGCTGGCCCGCACCCTCGGCCGGCCGGTTCCACCCACCGCGGCTGCGCCGGAAGAGAGGAAACGAGGCGCGAGCAACAAGCGAGTCAGTAACGCCCGACTGCGCAAACTCGGCTGGGACCTGCGCTATCCCAATTTCCCGCGCGGGATGCAGGAATCGGTCCTGCCAGCCTACGCCTCGACCGGCCTGGCCTGACCTGCGGTTTCTGCACCGTGAAAGCCAGTATCAGTGCACTGAATCAACTAAACTGAGACCCGTCCGTATAGCGAGAGTTTGGACTCGCGGAAGCGAGTCCCTCCGGAGGGACATGCTTCCGCATGTCCAGTTTTTGCCCGGCCGGTCTCGCTTTTGTTGATACGCTGCGCTAGAACACGGGCCGGGACGCGGTTGGCGGCTGTGACGGAACGGGTGTCGCCGTGCAGGTGATCGCAGGCGTGGGTATCGGGGTTTTCAGCGGAGACAAGGTTTGAGCGGCGTCCAGGGACCACTGAATGCCAAATTAGGCAAAGAGCCCGATACCAACGAGCAGGACAGACTGGAATATGAATCGATTAAGGACGGGACGTTTCATATTAAGTTAAGGTCTGCTAAGGTTCTACAGTCAGAATAAGGTCATTCCCGTCTCGACCGGCGAGATAATCGGATAGGGATAATCTTCCGGGGTGCGATCGGACAAATCGGTACTGGCCAGAGACTGACCGCGCAGTCGGGTCGATCGTCGTGGCCGTCCTGGAACCAATGCGGCCAGGCGTCGTTCGGGGTCGGCGTTTTGTCCACGGCGACAAAGACGGCGTGGCTGCCGCCGGAAGAAGCGCCCACGATCCCGATCTTGCCGTTGCAGTGCTCGGCATCGGCGCGCAAGGCGCGGGTCGCATTCTTGACGTCGTTCGTTTGTTGCGGCGGGCGGCCCGAATCCGGATTGTCGTTATGACAGGGCTGGTTGGGAATCAGGGAGCAGGGCGCCAGCTCATGATCGATCGAAATCACGTAGTAGCCGGCGTCGGCAATGTCTTGCGCGGCGACCGAAGTAAAGCCGTCGTATGGGCTTTCATGGCTGAATTCGCCGCCATGAACCACGACGACGCCGGGCAGCGGCGTCTCGGAGGGAGGCGAGGGCTGAAAAATGCGCCAGTGCAAGGTGGTTGGCCGGGCCGGAGCCGGCTGGAAGGCATCGGGCAAGGGAATCACCGGCGGCTCGATCCCCGGATAAAACTGTTCCCGGCAGTCGTCCGCGCAATCCACTTCGGAGAGTTTCGTCTTGTTCTTGGATGAGGTTATTTTCCCGCGTTCGACAGCGCTGCCTTCCGGCCCATTTTTCGAGTCCGGCGCGCGCGCGCCAGGACGACCGGCTGGGAGACCAGGGAGTCGCTCCTTTCCTGGACGTCCATTTCCGCGCTGAAGTCTGATTGATCGGCCTTTCGGTATTTTGCCGAAAGGCCAGCGAGGGCTTTGCCGAGGTCAATGACCGGCTCCGCGGGCCATTCCAATGAAACCGATCACCTGAGCTTCCGCCCGCGTCCAGCCAGCGCGGTTCCGCCAGGGCGGCGCGAACCTGCGCCTTGATATCGCGGATGTACTCCTCATCGAGCGCGCGCCCGGCTGGCTGGGAGGCACTCCCGGAGAGGGTAGGTTCGCCGCGGACGAGGAGGAAAGATGATTGGATTTGCTAATCGTTAGCCGCAGCGGGCTGCTGCTCGAGGCTGCCTGGTCGGAACCCGCCGTGGTGCGGAGCAAGCGCTGCCGGCCAGCGGTCTGCGTTGGTCATGCCGGGCTCGCTGGGTTGTCCCAGGCACATTGTCAGGCTGCAACTAAACCAGAGAGAGAGAGAGAGAGAGAAGAGAGAGAGACGGAATCAGCGAGTGCGATTTCATTTTATACCTGCCTGACCGATTAGACTCTTCCTGCCGGAAGGATGTCAATCTTCGAGTGAATTTTTTCGGGAAAGGACCGGGCGGGCGGAGCCGACAGTCTCAGGTGATTTTCGCGCCGCCCCTGTTCTGAAATGTGACACTGCTGTGTCGATTAATGACGGTTCTCGCGCGCTCACTGGCTGGGCTGAACTTGGGAAAGGCAACCGCGGCACAATCGCTGCTAAGACAGCCACCGCCGAAATCTGACATGACTATTCTCGCCTTTCTCTTCGCCAGTTCGTCCGTTCTCACCAGCGTCTGGTGGGCTTGCAAAACCGAAATCGCGCCCGACGAGACCGGCGGGGTGATTCCCTCCTAAGCCGCCTTTGCCGCCGCGAACAGGGGCTCGACGTACGTGGTCATGCGGAAGCATGACCCTCCGGAGGGACGAGCTTCCGCTCGTCCAGGTTTCGAGTCCGCGACTATTCCCTCCGGAACTTAGCCTAACGACGGCTCGATCAGGCCGAAGTCGCCGCTCTTGCGCCGGTAAAGCACATTGACGCGCGAATTTCGCGCGTTCATGAAGACGAGAAACTGGCGGGTCGACATTTCCAATTGCAGAACGGCTTCGTCGACGAACATCGGTTTGACCGGGTAACGCTCGGTCCGGACCACGGTGTGCTCGTGATGTTCGTCTTCCTCGACCGGCTCGGGATGGAGGATCTGCTCCTCGATATGGCGGATGTCTTCCTTGCGCGGGCGATGACGTTTGAGAAGCCGCGTCTTGTACTTGCGCATCTGGCGCGCGATCTTGTCCATCACGGTATCGATCGCGGCGTAGAGATCGTCCGTTTCCTCGCAGGCTTCGATCGTGATGTGGTTCGAGCAGACCAGGATGACCTCGGCCCAGTGCCGGTATTTTTCGACCCCGAGAATGACGTGCGCCTCGATGATCTTCGGGTAATCGAGGTGCAGCCCTTCGATCTTGCGGGTGGCGTACTCGTTGATCGCGTCGGTAATGGCGAGATGGCGGCCGGTGACTTTGACGGTCGGATTGGCGTTGGCGGTTTGCATGCGGCTCCTTTGGTTTACATCTGAAAGCGTTCGCCGAGGTAGAGCTGGCGGCTGATCGGGTCGTTGATCAGGAAATCCTTGGTCCCTTCGCTGACCACGCGGCCTTCGTCGATGAGGTAGGCGCGGTCCACGATGGAGAGGGTTTCACGCACGTTGTGATCGGTGATGAGGATGGCGAGGCCGGATTTGCGCAAGTTGACGACCAGTTGCTGCACGTCGTAAACCGCAATCGGGTCCACTCCGCTGAAGGGCTCGTCGAGCATGAGCAGCTTCGGCCGGGTGACCAGGGAACGAGCGATCGTTAGGCGGCGTTTTTCTCCACCGCTCAAGGTCAGCGCGGTGTTTTTGGCGATGCGCTCGATCCCAAATTGATGAAGGAGTTCCTCGCAACGATGACGCCGTTCCTTCCGGCTGAGCGGCATCGTCTCGAGAATGGCGAGAATGTTTTGCTCCACCGTCATTTTACGGAAGATCGATTCTTCCTGCGGCAGGTAACCCATCCCGAGCCGGGCGCGTTTGTACATCGGGTAATCGGTCACGTCCGTCCCTGAAAAGACGACCCGGCCGCTGTTTGGCCTGACGAGCCCCACGATCATGTAGAAGCTGGTCGTCTTGCCGGCCCCATTCTTGCCCAACAAACCGACAATCTCCCCCTGGCCGACCTCCAGCTTTATTCCATTCACGACCGCCCGGCCGCCATAGATCTTGACCAGGTCGTCCGTGCGCAGGACTTCCGCGTGCTCGTTAGGCAAATTCGCCGCGCTGGCGGATTCAGGGGCAGGCGGTGGCGCGGTGGAACTGATCATGGCGTCGGGGTTGGGGAAGATGACGGCTGGCCGTTCTTGTCGCCCTTGTCTTCCTGGCGGATTTCAGTCCGGCTCGGGCCATGAGTCGTCAGGTGTCCGTCCGAGTTGAGTATCATCACTGTCTCCGGGCTGGTCGCGACGTGGGTATCCAGACCTTGCTGAACGCGCGGGCTTCCCGTCAGGACCACGTTCCCGTCGGAAGCAGTGTAAACCGCTTTTTCCGAAAGTCCGACCGCTTTGGAAGGCTTGCCCCCTTTAGGATCGGGCTTGTCACGCACCACTCCGACGTGGCCTTCCGCGATCGCTCGCTCGAGGCCTTTCCCTTCTTCCTTGTGAATGTAAACGGTCAGTTTGTCGGACTGGATGTTGAAGCGCGGATCGAAGACCCGCACGTGGCCGCTAAAAGTCCCGATCCGTTTTTCGGTGTCGAAGGTGGCTTCGTCGGAATAAATTTGGGTCGCGATCGGTTGCCCTTTGGAGTCGGTCCTGGCCTCCAACGCCGGCGGAGGTGGAGACGACCTGGGGGCCGGAGTCGCCTTGGCCGCAGGCGCCGAATCCTGCGCAACGGCGGGCCCGACCATCATCCCAAGAAGAAAAAAGGAGAGAAAAGCGCGCTTCATTTTTTCCCGGCGGAGCCGGTCAGTTCTTTCTGGTTGAAGACGGTCATGTGCACGTTGCCCTTAAGCGTGCCCTGGTGCGTCATGGTGTTGAAGGTCAGAGCATCGCCGGCGATCTCGAAGTCGGCTCGCTTGATTTTGGTTCGCTCTTTGGAATCGATCACCCGCGTTTCCAGATTGAGGATCGCGTCGGTCATCGTCGACGTTGAAATCAGGCTGCTCGCGCTCGTCGAAGGTGATCATTTTCAAATCGGTGAAGCGCACATGATCTTCATCGATCCGTGCGGCCGTGGCGGCTTCAAAACGACCGAGGAGACGGCCTCTGAGATCATAGTTAGGCAGGACCAGCCCTTTGGCCTCGTGCCCCACGGTCAGCGGAATATTCTTGAGGCCGAGCTGTTCCTGCGCGGGCGTGGCTGTGGCCGTGACTTTGCGACGCTTGCGCTCCCCGGCGGTGGCGAGACAGCTGCCGGCAAGCAACAGAACAAAACTCAGGCGCACGCTTCGGCGGAGGCGCGCCGCTACGACACGGCAGCATGAATAGCCTTTAACATGCGCAAATGCTTCGGCAAATCCTTTAGCGGAACTTGATTTGGGCCATCGGAGAGGGCGCGCTGCGGATTCTCATGCACCTCCATGAAAATTCCGTCGCAACCGGCGGCGAGCGCGGCCCGGGCCAGAACCGGCGCGAGCGCGGCGTCCCCCGAGGTGGCGTCGCCCGCGCCGCCCGGACGCTGGACCGAATGGGTGGCATCAAAAATGACGTGGTAACCATCCGCCCGCAGCCAGGCGAGCGAGCGCATGTCGGCGACCAGATTATTGTAGCCAAAAGTGGTGCCGCGTTCGGTGAAGAAGAACTTTTTCGCGCCAAAGGCGCTGCAGTTTTTCGGCGATATTGCGCACGTCCCAGGGAGCGAGAAACTGCCCTTTCTTCACGTTCACGACTCGCCCGGTCTCGGCCGCGGCGCGGATGAGATCGGTCTGGCGGCAAAGGAAGGCGGGAATTTGCAGGACGTCGATGAACTCGGCGGCGATTTCGGCGTCGTCAGGCGAATGCACGTCGGTCGTCACCGGCATCCCGATTTCCCGCCCGATCTCGGCCAGCAGTTGGCAGCCTTCGCGCACCCCGATCCCGCGATAAGACTTCACCGAAGTGCGATTGGCCTTGTCGTAGGAGGCCTTGAAAATGAACGGGAGTTTTTCCGCGGCGCAGACCGCCGCGATCTTTTGCGCCATCCGCCTAACGAATTTCTCCGACTCGATCACGCAGGGACCAAGAATAAAAGCGGGCGCCTTTCCGCCCAGCGCGACAGGGCCAATCGTTAGGGGTTTGATTCGATTAGGCATAATTGCATTATTCGAACGGGAAAGCGCAAGCGTCCAGAGACGGCGTGGGGATTGCCGATTCTGGCTCGAGGCTATTCGCCAGACGCGACCGGCTCGAGCAGCTCTGGATCGGCCGGGACCTCGTCGAGCGGGGCGGGCTCGATCGCGATGATGGCGTAACGGCCAGTATCGCCTTCGGCATTCAATTCAACCACTTCACCGAGACGATGGCCCAGCAATGCCTGGCCGATCGCGGTCTGGTAGGAAATGATGGAACGTTCCGGGTCGCCGTCCCAGGCGCCGAGGATGGTGTAAGTCTCTTCTTCGTTCGTGCTCGCTTCGCGCAAAGTGACAACCGTGCCGATCGAAACCTGGGAAAGATCGGGGCTCTCAAAGGCGGTCCCGCGGGCGCGATGGAGATCGCGTTCCAGCTCCGATTTGCGCCGCATGAGGACGGCCTGCATTTCCTTGGCCGCTTTGAATTCGAAATTCTCCCGCAGATCGCCGTAGGAACGGGCGACCCCGATCTCCTTGCTGTTCTCCGGAATTTTCTTGTTCACCAATTCCTCGAGCTCGGCTTTGCGCTTCTGCAGGCTGCTCCAGGAAACGACCAGCGCCTCGCTTTTCTCCTCCGGTTGCCCCCCGCTGATGAGGTTCTGCAGGTCGGGATAGAGTTTAATGATGCGCGCCATCAGCGAGCGCTTGGTCAATTCGTCGAAAACCGGGCTGAGCATGAGGCGGCGCATCGCGTCGCGGGCCAAACCAGGCTCGGCCCCGGCGAAGATATCCGGAATCAGGCTGCGATCGGAAAGCAGAAGGTCGCGCAGGCGCGTGCTGCGGCTGTTGCTCTCGTTATGCTGATCGCGCTCACAGGCCGAGAGAATGGCGCTGAGCAGCTCGGGGTTGATCAATTCCGGCCAACTTTCGCGATTCTTACAAAGCCAGTAAAGCATTTCGCTGGTCGCGGAATGCTCGCGCAGCCTGCGCTCCAAAGCGGTCCGCAACTCATCCAGTTTACCGGCTTCGGCGAAGACCTTCGGCATCGAGGAAACAAGCCGCGCGTTGCTGCCCTGCATGAGTTGCAGGGCACGAACGGTCCAGCGCTCGCCGAGGGCGGCGGGCAGAGCGTGCAGAATGCGGCGCTCTTTGGCGGAGGGAATCTTCGGAAGTATATCGGCCAGGCGAGGTTCTTCCTCCGCAATCAAATGCTCGAGGGTGAAATCCGGATTGGAACTGCGGAGCTTGGGTTCGCGCTGAAGCAAGTCGTCGCGGCCGATGACCAGCTCAAAGGCCATCGCCGGATTGAGCCGCTGATTGCGGCGGGCCGTTTCCTCGATCGCGTCGAGCAGGGGCTGCAACTGCTTCTCGGGCTGATTGAATTCGTGATGCAGTTTGATGACCTGATCGAGCGCTGCCGCCTGTTCCTTCGGCTGGCGCGCTTGATTGAAAAAGGTGAGCAACTCGTCGGCGCGCGAGACGGGTGCGGAGCGCAGCTCAATTGGGTCGGTCTTTTTCGTCGGGATGAGGAAGTGGCCTTCTTTCTTGAGCAGCTTCTTGGTCGAGTCCCACCAGCGCTTGAACTCCGGCTCGTTGAAGATGTCGCCTAACAACCAGCCGCTGATCTGGGTTTGGGTCGCTTTGCCGCCCAGACTCTCGAGAATATTGCGCATCACGCCGGTCGCGTTCTCCTTCAGCTGAGTCTTGAGCGCGGGCAGGTCGGTGGCCTTCTGGGCCAGGAAATGCCCGGCCGGAATCGGGGTGAGGTTCTCAGCCGCATACTGCAGCTGCATCGGATGCGCCTTCTTCTTTTCGAAGTCGATCAGGATCTGGTTGAGGAGCAAATTCCAATCGGCCACCCGGCCGAAGCCCCAGCTTTTATGCAGGCAGAAAGTGCCGGGCTTGAGTTGATCGAGCTGTTCCGCACTGGCCGTGGTGAGCTTTCCGGCCTCCACCAACTTTTGCAATTCTGCGTCCATGAAATGTGGGGAGTAATGATGCATGACCCCCCGCGTCTGCGCAAACCAATGTGCAGCGGATTCCCGTTGCTCCCCTACTTTAGGCGTGGAACTCTAGCGCCTCGTGTTGGTCAGCATCTGGTTTTGGATCGCGTTTCATCTCGGTGTCCTGATCGCACTGGGGGTCGATCTCTTTAGCGATCGCGCGCATGACCGCATTTCCCTGCGCAGCGCTGTCCTGCGCAGTCTGTTGTGGGTTGGGCTTTCGTTGAGCTTTAACGCTCTTGTCTGGTGGTGGGGAGGGCGGGACCAGGCGCTCGCTTTCTTTACCGGCTACCTGATCGAGTATTCGCTCAGCGTCGATAACATCTTCGTTTTCGGCCTCATCTTTGCCTACTTCAAGGTCCCGCCACGCTATGAGCATCGGGTCCTGATCTGGGGAATCCTGGGCGCGATCACGATGCGTGCGCTCATGATCGGGTTGGGCGTTGCGCTGGTCTCGCGCTTCCATTTCGTTCTCTATCTTTTCGGCGCGTTCCTCGTCCTCACCGGGCTGCGCATGCTGGGGGGGAGATCCCAAGGAATCGACCTCGAGCATAACTTCGTCCTGCGGACGATCCGACGCTTTCTTCCCGTCACCAACGATTACCACGGGCCAAAATTCATCGCCCTGGTCGGCGGCCGCCGCATGCTCACCCCGCTCGCCCTTGTTCTTATCGTCATCGAAGTAATGGACCTGATCTTCGCGGTAGATTCCATCCCCGCAGTCCTCGCCATCACCCGCGATACCTTCATCGTCTACACTTCCAATATCTGCGCTATTCTCGGCCTTCGATCGCTCTATTTCCTGCTCGCGAATCTCGTCTCGCGTTTCATCTATTTGCGCGTCGGGCTGGCCGTCATTCTTTGTTTTGTCGGTCTCAAGATGCTGCTGGAGCCGTGGGTGGATCCGCCGATCTGGATCTCGCTCCTCTTCATCGCCGCGGTCCTTGCCATCACCACGATCGCATCGCTCATTTCGACTCGAAATCAGCCCGCTTCGTCGATGGAATAACAAGTATTGCAATCTCGAGGAAGAAACGATTTACTCGGAGCGAGGTCTATGAAATTGCTTTTCGTTCTGCTCCTCGGGGCCGGTTTTGTCGCCACTTCGCTGGCCGACATTCAGGATCCGCCGGCCGCCGATTACGGACCGACGCGGAAGCTGGCGCGCGGGATTTCCAACATGGCCTTTGGCTGGGCGGAAATTCCGGTGACGATCGGCCGAATCAACGATCGGGAAGGCAATGCGGCCGGGGCCAGCTACGGCGTAGTCCGGGGAACGGGCCGGGCTTTCGCGCGGTTCGGGGTCGGCTTTTACGAAGCGCTCCTCTGGCCCATCCCGGTTTACAAAGGCACCTATTATCCAGTCCTGCGCAGCGATGTTCCGTGGATCCATCGCGGCTACAGCGAGTTTCCGCCGGAGCTGGGCAACGAATCGAAATACCCCTACGTGCGCGACTACTAGGTCCCTCGTAAGGCAAGCAATCTCTTGAGGGTCCTCCGCGCGGACGAACTGGCGGCCCGACTCGTTCCCCTCTTTGAGGAGAACTTCTCTCGCTTCGGTGAACTGGGCGCGGCCGCCTCGATTTGGCAGGAGGGCCAGTCGATCCTGGAATTACACGGCGGCTTTCGCGATGCACGCCGGGAGCAACCGTGGACCGACGACACCATCGTGCTTTTCTGGTCGGCCACCAAGGGCCTTGGGAGCGCCTGTCTCCTCCATCTTTTGCAAGAGAAAGGAATTGGCCTGCGTCACTCTGTGGCGGAATTCTGGCCGGCGTTTGCCCAGGCTGGCAAGGAGGCGATCACGCTCGCCCAACTTTTGTCCCACCAAGCGGGCTTGCCGGCCTTCGACCAGCCGGCCGACGTCACCGAGCACGGCGCCGTCATCCGGTCGCTGGAAAAACAAGCGCCCCTCTGGACGCCGGGCAGCGCCCACGGGTATCACGCCCGCACTTTTGGTTTTCTGCTTGAGGAACTCGTGCGGCGGATCGACGGACGAACACTCGGCGCATATTGGAGGGAAATTTTCGCCGAGCCTCTCCAGCTCGAGATCTGGATCGGTTTGCCGAATGAGTTGAACGGGCGTGCGGCCACGATACACGCCGCCCGCGCCCCAGCACGATCGGCCGACCCGTTCTACCGCGCCCTCACCACTCCGGGATCGCTCCAGCGCAGGGTCTTTACTTCGCCACAGGGCCTGCAGGCAGTCAGCGCGATGAATCTGCCGGAAAATCGCGCCCGCTCTTTCGCTTCCTTTGGCGGCATCGGTAACGCCCGATCGCTGGCCAAATTTTATGCCATGCTGGCCAACAGCGGCGAGCTCGACGGGCGGCGTTTTTTCTCCGCCGACACGCTCGCAAAGATGACCACAACCCTCGCTTCCGGCCCAGATCGCGTCTTCCTCTTGCCGACCGCGTTCTCGGCCGGTTTTATGAAAGATCCACCGGAAACTGAGTCGCGGATTTTCGGTCCTTCGGCGCTCGCTTTCGGCCATCCCGGCGCCGGTGGGAGCCTGGCTTTTGCCGATCCGGAAAACAAACTCTCCTTCGCCTACGTCATGAACCAGATGGAACAGACCCTTCTCCCTAACGACCGATCACTGCGCCTGGTCGCGGCCTTGTATCGCTAGCACGCACGAAAGGGCGTGCCTGGAGGGATTCGAACCCCCAACCTTCTGATCCGAAGTCAGAAGCTCTATCCGGTTGAGCTACAGGCACCCCCGGACCAAACATCGGGGAGCGCCTTTTCGCCAATCAAAAACCAAGAGTGGTCAGGCCGCGAGCAGATCGACGCTGTCGAGCGCCGCGATCAGCTCACAACCGACGAGCAATTTCTCCAGCGCCTCGCAGGTTTGCAGCTCCTCTTCCTTGAGCAGGCGTTGCCAAAAAGTGAGCGCGGTTGCTGAATCGGAGCGAGAGAAGTCGGCGGTCAGGATCATGCCCGCTTTTTAGCAACCGCTGTGCCAGCGCGGAGGCAGATCGATTGGCACCGAAGGAAAAAAGGGTGGCCAACGGGACTCGAACCCGCAACAGCCAGAACCACAATCTGGGGCTCTACCATTGAGCTATGGCCACCGTCGCGCAGCGACTCTAATTTTTCCGCGCCCAATTGCAAAGGCAAAGCCGTCCCGGCGCGCGAACATTGCAAGCCGACCGTCGGTCGGCTATCATCCGCCCTCTTGGCGATGAACAAAATCGGGCTGCTGCTTCTCCTCCCCGTCTTCGCGGTTCTCGCGCTGCCACTCCCCTCTTTTGCCGAGGAGTTCGATCCCTCCGAGGTTTTTCTCAAGGCCTACATGACGGCGCAACAGGCTGAGAAACTCGAGCGCGACAATCGACTCAAACCCGCCCTGGCCAAGTTTCGTTTCGCCGGCTCCATGCTGGAGGAACTGAAAAAAAGCAGCCGCGACTGGCAGCCGGCCGATCGTCGAATACCGCGGACGCAAGATCGGCGAAGCCATCCTGCGGGTGCAGAGCAAGATCGACACGCAAACCGACCTGGCCGCCACGGCCCAGGCAGATGCAACCGAGACGGAGGGAAATCGGCCGAATGTTTTCCGCCCCGGGCCCGAGCGTAGAGATCGGAACACCGCCGTCGGCGCCGAGCCGTCGATGTCCAGGCAGCGATCCAGGATGCGACCAGGGAGCTGCGCGCGCGCGTCGAGGCTCTCGAGACGGAACTAAAGAAATCGCAGAAGGAAATCTCGACCGCGCAAAAAGAAAAATCGGAGGTGTCCGGCAAACTGCAGCAAACGAACGCCGAGCTGGAGCAGGCCAGAAGTCAGGTCGCGAAGGCCGCTCAGGCAGAAAAAGAGGTGCGCGAGCAGCTGCTCGCAGCGCAGGAATCTTTGCAGGTCGTGCAATCGAGCGGCGCCAGCGACCAAAAAGCGGCGGCTGCGCTGCAGGGAGAAATCACGCAGTTAAAAAAAGCGCTGGAAGCGGCTGAGGCCGGCCGGACGGTGGCGGAAAAGGAAAGTTCCGATGCGAAGTCGAAGTTGCTCGATTCGCGCAAGGAAGTGGCCAGCGTTTCACAGGAGCGCGACACGATGAAACGAGAGCGCGATGATGCCGTGCGCGAATTGAAGATCGCCGGCGACGCGACCAAACGGGTCCAGGTCCTGATGGCGCAAAATAGCGACCTGCAGAAGAGGTTAACCGACGCCGAAACGACGGTGCGGGAAATCAGCGCCGATCGCCCGCGCAAGGCGCAAGAGCTCGAAGACGTAAAGCAGCAGCTCGAGAAACTGCGCGGCCAGCTCGTTACCAGCCAAAAGGCGAACCAGGACTCCGAGAAAATGATCGCGGACCTGCGCGCGCAGCTCGACGAAGCCAGCGGCCAGCTGGCCACCGCCAAGCTGAATGGCGCGACGCCCGAGGAGACCGAACGGTTGGTGAAGGAAAACCAGATGCTGCGCGCGATCGTGATGCGAGAACGGCAGGAAGAAGCGCGGCGCGAACAGGCCAAGAAACTAATGCTGGCGGAGTTCGACAAACTGAAAATTAAATCCGACGTTCTCGACCAGCAGATCCATTTACTGGCCGAGCCGATCACCAAGTTGAGCGCGGAAGAACTGGCCCTCTTGAAAACCCCGGTGGTGGCGATCTCCGACACCGCCCCGGGGACAGTGAAAGCCAGCCTAACGATGGCCAAACCCTCCAACCCGATCGCGATTAGCAATTCATCGACCAAGGCGCCGGACACAACTGGCCAAACCTCATTGGAATCGGTCGCCGAGGGCGAGGGCAACACGATCGGGCCCGGAGGTCGGCGCCACTTTCAAGCCGGGAGTGCCGCCGGACCTGATGCCGCTCGCCCGGGAAGCGAAATCCAGCTTCGACCAGGGCAAATTCAAGGAAGCCGAAAAGCAGTATCAGGAAATTCTGACCAAAAGCCCTAACAATCTTTACTCGCTCTCCAACCTGGGCGTCGTTCTTTTTCGCAATGGCAAGCTGAAAGCCGCTGAACTCACCCTCAAGAAAGCGATCGCGATCGCGCCGAAAGACGAATTTACTCACACCACGCTGGGGATTGTTTATTACCAGCAGAGCAAGTTTGACGACGCCCTTTCCGAGCTGACCAAGTCGCTGGCCATCAATCCGAAGAGCGCGACCGCCCATAACTATCTTGGCATCACAGCGAGCCAGAAAGGCTGGCAGGAAGCGGCCGAAAAAGAAATGCTCGCCGCGATCGAGGAAAACCCGGAATACGCCGACGCGCATTTCAATCTGGCGGTCGTTTATTCCACTTCACAGCCGCCGGCGAAGGAGTTGGCGCGACGCCACTACCAGAAGGCACTCGCGCTCGGCGCCCAATCCGATCCCATCGCTCGACAAACTTCTGCGTTGAGCAACCCGCCCGACGAATCCGACAAGCTGCGCCCTGCCTTCCTGACTGCGGAATGGCGCGATCTCGTCATGCTCAACTATCCGATTGAGCGCGCGCTGCTCGCGCCGCTCCTTCCGCCCGGCCTGGAGCTGGATGAATTTGCCGGAGTTTGCTATGTGAGCGTGGTCGGCTTCCTCTTTCGCGAGACGCGCGTCTTCGGAATTGCTTTCCCATTTCATCGCCATTTCGAGGAAGTAAACCTGCGCTTTTATGTGCGCCACCAAACGCCTGAGGGATGGCGACGCGGTGTTATCTTCGTGAAAGAAATCGTGCCGCGACGTGTGATTGCGATGCTCGCTCGCGTTTTTTACGGCGAGCCCTACCTGGCCCTTCCGATGTCGCACACCGTTACACATGATGGTGACGGAATTCGCTGTCGTTATGTTTGGAAACGAAACGGTCGGGAGGAGTTTGTCGCGGCGAAGGCGAACGGTGCTCCGAAGCCAATTGCGTCGGGGTCGCTGGAAGAATTCATCACCGAACATTACTGGGGCTACAATGTGCATCGCGGGCGCAGCACGCAGTACCAGGTCGAGCATCCTTCCTGGCGTGTCTGGCATGCGACCGAGACGGAGTTTGTGGCCGACGTCGCCAGTCTCTACGGAATGAAGTTTGTTTCGACTCTCGCCTCGAAACCGGCTTCCGCCTTTATCGCCGAAGGTTCCGCGGTCGTGGTGCGGCGAGGTAGTCGATTAAGATGATTGCGGAGCGCTCGTCCGATCTCTCGACCTCAGAACACCGTCTCCGCTAAGCCTGGCGCGAGACCAATTCCCGCAGGACGAAGGGTAGAATGCCGCCGTGCCGGTAGTAATCGACTTCGATCGGCGTATCGATGCGTAACTTCACTGGCACCGTTTCCCTTCCGCCATTGGCACGTTTGATTTCCAGGGTCAGGTCTTGACCCGGTTGGATTGATTCGGAAAGGCCGGTGACGCTGTAAACTTCCGAGCCGTCCAAGCCTAACGACTGTGCGCTCGTCCCCTCGCTGAACTGCAAGGGCAGCACGCCCATCCCGACAAGGTTGGAGCGATGGATGCGCTCGTAGCTCGTCGCCACGACCGCTTTCACGCCTAACAATCGCGTTCCTTTCGCCGCCCAATCGCGGCTTGAGCCGGTGCCGTATTCGTGTCCGGCGAGAATGACGAGCGGTGTTTTCGCTCCCGCATATTTCGTCGCCGCGTCGAAGATCGACATCTGTTCGCCGCTGTGGCTGATGCACGGTGACGCCGCCCTCGACGCCGGGGACCATCAGATTCTTGATCCGGACGTTGGCGAACGTGCCGCGCGTCATCACGAGATCGTTGCCGCGCCGGCTGCCGTAGCTGTTGAAATCTTCCGGCTTGATCCCGCGCACCTGCAGATATTTCCCGGCGGGCGAATTGGCTTTGATCGCTCCAGCCGGGGAAATGTGATCGGTCGTGACCGAGTCACCGAAGATACCTAACGGGCGGGCCTCGCGGATGTCCTCGATTTTGCCCGGCTCCATCGAGAAATTGGCGAAGAAGGGCGGGTCGTGGATGTAATCGCTCTCCTCGTCCCACTCATACACTTCGCCCGTGCTGGAGGAGATTTCGTTCCACTTCGGGTTTTGATCGGCAAAGTCGCGGTAGAGCCTTCGGAAAATCTCCGGGGTGAGGGCGGATTTCATCATCTCGCGGATCTCGGCTAACGACGGCCAGAGATCTTTAAGAAAAACGTCCCGGCCTTCTTTGTCCTGCGCAAGAGGATCCTTGTTCAGATCGAGATCGACCCGACCGGCGAGGGCAAAAGCGACGACGAGGGGCGGCGACATGAGGAAATTGGCCTTGATGTTCTGGTGCACGCGCGCTTCGAAATTGCGATTGCCGGAGAGGACCGAGGCGGCGACAAGGTCGTGCTCGGCGATCGCCTTTTCGATCTTCGGATGGAGCGGCCCGGAGTTGCCGATGCAGGTGGTGCAGCCGTAGCCGACGATGTTGAAGCCGAGCTGGTCGAGATATGCCTGGAGTCCGGTCTTGGCGAGGTAATCGGAGACGACGCGCGAACCGGGCGCGAGCGAAGTTTTAACCGAAGGATCGATCGTTAGGCCGCGCTCGACTGCTTTTTTCGCGAGCAGACCGGCCGCGAGCATGACGCTCGGGTTGCTGGTGTTCGTGCAACTGGTGATGGCGGCGATGAGCACGCTGCCATGGCCGATCTGACTTTCGCCGTGATGAAATGCATCGCCGCCTTCGGCCTCGATCTTATCCCCCGGGTCGGGTGCGGGACGGTTGGAAACCATCTCGACCTTGTTACGCTCGTCGCCCGGCTCGATGCCCGAGTCGCCACGATCGGTCGAGACCATCTCTTCGGTTTCCGGCGCCGAGCCATTCAGATGAACCGGGTGGCGCGCGGCGAGATCGCCGGACTTTCCGTAACCGCCATCGGGAACGGCTGCGGTTAGAAGCGAACGAAAGGCGCTACCGAGTTCGGGCAGGTTGATCCGGTCCTGCGGACGCTTGGGACCGGCCACGCTGGGCTGGACGACGCCGAGGTCCAACTCAAGGTCGACGCTGTAATCGATCTCGCCTTTGCGCGGCATGCCGAACATTTTTTGCGCGCGGAAGTAGGCTTCGAAAGCGCTGCATTGCTCGTCCGTCCGACCGGTCGCGCGCAGGTAGGCAACCGATTCCTCATCGACCGGGAAGTAGCCCATGGTGGCGCCGTATTCGGGCGACATGTTTCCGATCGTGGCGCGATCCGGCAGCGGCAGAGAGGCGGCGCCTTCGCCGTAAAATTCAACAAACTTGCCGACGACTTTCTGCGCGCGCAGCATCTGAGTGATGTGGAGGGCGAGGTCGGTCGCGGTCACGCCTTCGCGGAGAGAGCCGGTCATGTTCACGCCGACGACTTCCGGCGTCAGGAAATAAACGGGCTGGCCGAGCATGCCGGCTTCCGCCTCAATGCCGCCGACGCCCCAGCCGACAACGCCGAGGCCGTTGATCATGGTGGTGTGGGAATCGGTACCGACCAGCGTGTCTGGATAATAAACATCGCCCGTCCTGAGCACGCCTTTGGCGAGATATTCGAGGTTCACCTGGTGGACGATGCCAATCCCAGGCGGGACGAGCCCAAAGGTCTTGAAGGCCTGCTGACCCCATTTAAGGAATTCGTAGCGCTCGCGGTTGCGCTTGAACTCCATGTCCATGTTCAACTTCAACGCGATAGCCGAGCCGGCGAAATCCACCTGCACCGAATGATCGACGACAAGGTCGACCGGCACGAGTGGCTCGATAATTTTCGGATCGCCCCCCAGTCGTTGCACCGCGCTGCGCATCGCGGCCAGATCGACTACCAGCGGCACGCCGGTGAAATCCTGGAGAACGATGCGGGCAACGACGAACGGAATTTCTTCGTTGGCGGGCGACTTGGCGTTCCAGTTCGCGAGGGTCTCGACATCCTTGCGCCCGACTTTTTTGCCGTCGCAATTACGGAGAACCGATTCGAGCACGATCCGGATACTGACCGGCAGACGCGAGATAGGACCGACGCCCTGCTCCTCAAGCGCGGGCAGAGAATGAAAGGAAGCTTCGCGACCGGAACCGGGGTCGAATTTCCTGAGCGTATTAAATTCGTTAGGCATTACGTTAACTCCGCGAGCCGGGCTTTGATCTTGTCGAAATCTGGTAACTCGCGCGCGTCATCGTGCACCTCGGCATATTGGATGAGGCCCTCCCGATCGACAATAAAGGCGGCGCGCTTGGCGACGCCGGCGAAGCCGAGATTGAGCTGCGGAAGAAAGGAATCGTAGGCGACGCCATAATCTTTCGTCACCTTGTGCTCGTAGTCGCTCAGGAGCATGACGTTGATCTGTTCCTTCTGCGCCCAGGCTTCTTGCGAAAACGGATTGTCGCCGCTGATCCCGTAAACCTCGCAGTTGAGGTCGGCATACTCACGCAATCCGTTGCCCACCCCGCACATTTCAGTCGTGCAGGTGCCAGTAAAGGCCATGGGGAAGAAGAGGAGAAGGGTATTTTTATTGCCGAAGTTTTCACTCAGGCGAACCGGACGCGGTCCATCAGCGGTCTTGGTGGGAAGAGTGAAATCAGGTGCTTTGGTTCCAACTGCGAGTGCCATAAAGAGAATCCTCCGGTTAAATTCGTGCGGGAGACCTGCAGTATAGAAACGCGCACGAGCGGGTCAAAAGATTTGCGGCGCCGAACGGTCCGACAATGGACCCCGGCTCAATAATCCTGAGTTTGGGAACGACCGAGCGCGTCGCGCAAAAGACCGTCGTTTAAGGGCGATTGCCTCGGCGAAGGAATGCGAAGATTGAGCCGTGCTTTGAGTCCGTCTCCGATTTAACGGCAGCGTCGGACGTAACCGTCGCTGCGGACCCCTTGGTCACCGGAGTCTTGCCCTTGGTAGAGGTGGAGGCCGTGAAGATCACCTTGCTCGGCGAGTCCTTTTGCTTCGGCATTTTCGGGAGAGAATCGGGAATGATGCGGACGAGCGCACCAATCGCAATCTGGGAGTAGACTTCGGTTACATCCTTCGAGCTCATCCGGACGCAGCCGTAACTGGCCGGCTTGCCGATGATTTTTTCCTCGGGCGTGCCGTGGATGTAGATGCAGCGGCTGAAAGCGTTGGCGTTGGTCCGCTCCAGCCCGCGCAACCAAATGATGCGCGTCACGATCGGGTCGCGACCGGGAGCGTTCGGCGAAAGGATTTCGCCAGTAAAGCGGCGCTTGTGGAAGACCGCCCCGGTCGGTGCGTGATCGCCGATTTTTTCCGCGACCTGAAGCCACCCCAGGGGCGTGGTCATGCTGCCCCAACGATCGCCGATCCCGAACTTGGAGGTCGAAACCGGATAAATCGCGACGCGCTTGCCATCGTCGAGCACCATCAGTTTCTGGTCGCGCACGCTGATGAGAATGCGCGGCGGAATGGGTCCATCGTGGGCGGCTTTTAGCCTGACGACCGGCATAAAAAGCAAGGCGAAAACGCAGCAGCGAAACAGCATCGGCGTGTCGATTAAACCAATTTTACGCATCTTGTCACGCAGGAAATGCAACTTCGGGGGTCGCCGAGAAGCTGACGCGCGGCCACCAGCGCCCAAAGGAAGCAAAGGCCACATAGAGAAACCCGACCTGGAACATGATGAGAAAGGGCAGGGTCAGATACTGGCCGTGGACGAAGGCATACCAGACGAAATAGCTGAAATAGATTCCAAAAGCGATTTCGATCAGGGGCAGAAAAGATTTCAGCGGCATGTAACGGCAGGAGCGCCAGCTCTGCGATTTGTTCTCGATTCCATACTTCGGCGTCCGCTTAAACTCCGACTCGTGATTGAAGATCGCCTCCAGCACCGCCCGCGCGTTGTTGATTGAGAGCCCCACTCCAAGTGCGATCAGCGCCGGGAGGAGTAGGATTTCCTTCATCCAGCTCCGCGGATGGAGTTCGCGCTGCGCGCAAATATAGAAGACTGCCACCGAGACAGAGGCGGTTAGGAAAATCGGCAGGTCGAGAAGAAACATGCGCAACCAACCGGACTGCGGGCCACCCGTGGAGGGATGAAGCAGAACGCAAAGACAGGCCAGGAGCAGGTAGGCAAAATTCGAGGAGAGATGGGCGGTGGCTTCCAGTTTTATCGGCAACGGCAGCGAACTGCGCCAGATGCGAGGCAGGAGCTTCTTGCAGGTCTGGATGGAACCCTTCGTCCAGCGATGCTGTTGAGATTTGAATCCGTTCATGTCGACGGGCAATTCCGCCGGCGTAACAACATCGGTAAGGAAAACAAACCGCCAGCCCGCGAGTTGCGCGCGATAGCTGAGGTCCAGGTCTTCGGTAAGAGTGTCGTGCTGCCAACCACCCGACTCTGCAATGCAAGATTTGCGCCAGAGACCGGCCGTGCCGTTGAAATTAAAGAAGCGTCCGCTGCGGCTGCGAGCCACTTGTTCGAGGAGGAGATGGCCATCGAGAAACATCGCCTGGACTCGAGTGAGAAGAGAATAGCCACGGTTGATATGGCCCCAACGGGTCTGGATCATGCCCACCTTCGGATCGGTGAAAAAGTGCACCGTGGATTTCAAGAGCTCCGGCCGGGGAACGAAGTCGGCATCGAGGATGCAAACAAAATCGCCGCGCGCCGTAGCGAGACCAGTCTCGAGCGCGCCGGCTTTATAGCCGACTCGATCCGTCCGATGGATTAACTCCACATCAAATCCGCGCTCGGTCAGATGCTGCACACAGGCCTTGGTAAGGTGCTGTGTTTCGTCCGTGGAATCATCCAGAACCTGGATTTGCAACAGCTCCTTCGGATAATCCAGCTCACTGACCGACTTTAGGAGGCGTTCCACGACATAGATCTCATTGAAAAGAGGCAACTGCACCGTGACCACGGGCAGGTGCTTGAAGTGGCCGAGGGGCTGGGGCGCTCGTCGCCGGTTCTTGAGAAACAGGTAGACGATAAAATAGCGGTGCAATCCGTAACCCGAGAGGCCGATGAGGACACTCAGGTAACAGAACGTCCAGACTACATCCACAACGCTTCCTCCATAACAATGCCAGGCGGTGCACCGGTCAAGGCGCACAGAGGCGACATGATGCCGCTTCCGTGTGTTGCGTCAAATCAAATCTCCTTGAATGGGAGGGTCCGCGCCGGATTCGCCTGCGGGAGGCAAGCGTCCTGCTCCTCTGAGCCGAATCCAGTTCAAGGGAGTGGAGCCATTCATTGTTTCCACTGGTCGGTCAGCAAGTGGGTGCGGGATGGATTTCAATATGGCCAGAATCGCTTGTTGCGTCGTCCTCGAAGCCGCCGAAAACTGACACGGCAGCCGGATCGAAATCGTGCAAGAGCAAGACAAACTGCGCAGCCGCCCTCACGGCCGCTTCGAACGTCTCAACGTCATCATCATCATTCTGATCGCCGGCTGGGTGCCGTCGATTCTGATGCTGGTGGTTTCCTATACGATTCTCACCAACACGCTGGAATCCAAAATCCAGCATGACCGGCAGACATTTGTGCAACTGATTGCGCACCTCGTGGGCGATGATCTTACCCGTAGCGGCGCGATCGCCGAGTTCTATCAAACCTACCCGCCGGTCGCCAACATTTTTAGCGCCCAATATCCTGATTTGGCCGCTAAAAAATGGCTGCAGGAAACCTATTTCACTCACCCGCGGATCGACGGAATGTTTATCACGACGGCGGATGGCCGCCTCATCGCTTCGATCCCGGACGACCCGACAATGTTGCTCGACAACCGGATCTCAAGGTCATGGCTGGAGGCCGCGCGGACGGCGAAAGGCTTCTACGTTTCGCCCGTCCATCCACGGTCGTCGGACAATCGAATTGCCACCGATCTGGTAGGCGCCATTCGCGGACCGGATGGGGCGCCGATCGGGTTTATCGGCGTCTCGGTTCTCGTCGAACGCATTGGCCGCCGGCTCTCTACTATCGATGTGGCCACCCAAGCAAAGTGCCAGATCGTGGACCAGAACGGCGCGGCGCTCTTCAGCGAAGACTTCAAAGCCAATTCGGGGCCCATCTCCAAAGCGGAGAAATCGGTGATCAACAATATTCGCGCCGACAAGAGTGGCCACATCGAGCGGGAAGGGAAACTTTATTCCTTCGCACCGGTCGAATCGACAGGGTGGATCACGGTGGTGGAGCAGCCTCGCTCCGTCGCCTACAAGCCGGTGCGCGATCTGTTGGAACGAATGACCGTGCTGGCCACCTGGCTCATCGTCGGCACGGCGATCATCGCCTGGCTGGCTGGGAAATTTTACCGCCGCCAGCGGGAAGCTGCGGCCAGGATCGAGCGCGAGGTGATTTTCAACGATAAGATCCTCGCCAACATGCCGAGTGGAATCGCACTGGTCGACCCGGAGACGAGAAAGTTTCTCCAGGCAAACGAAGCCTTCGGGCAGATGGCGCGACGCTTTGGCAATCTGCCGCCGGAAATGGAAATGAGCGACGCGACCTACCAGGAAGTGAATATCGCGCCCAGAGAAGCGATCGAGAAAGTGCTCTCCTTTGGCACGCCCTTCCAATTGGTCGAGCAACCTCTCGTCGATCGAGCCGGAACCACCAACTTCGTGAACGTGAACCTACTGCGCCTGCAGGATTCGAAGCAGACCGTGCAGGGCGTGCTCTTCCTGGTGGAAGATAAAACCCGTGACGTTCGGCTGCGCCAGGAATTGATTTCGGCAAATGCCGCCAAAGACCAGTTCCTCGCCTTGCTCTCGCATGAACTGCGTAATCCGCTCTCTCCGGTTATCGCGATGGTAGGCGAACTGGAAGCGCGGGCGCCTGATGATCTCGCGGTCCGACAACCGCTCGCCGTCATCCGGCGCAACGTAGAGTTGGAAGCGCGTCTAATTGACGACCTGCTCGACATCACCCGCATCGCCAAAGGTAAACTTCAGCTCAGCTTTGAGGTCACCTCTGTGCACGAAACCTTGCAGCGTGCCTACGAAATCTGTCGCGAGGATATCCTGCAAAAAAACCTGGAGTTCGAGTTCCGGCTCAAGGCGGAGCACGATTTCGTCAACGGCGATCCGGCGCGGCTGCAGCAGGTCTTTTGGAATTTGATTAAGAATGGCGTCAAATTCACCCCCCAGGGCGGGAAGATCAGCGTCGAAACCGTCAACTTAAGCGACGACCGGATCGCCATTCGCACAATTGATAGCGGGATTGGAATTGGTCCCGGAAAGATCGCGAAGATTTTCAACGCGTTTGAACAGGGTCAAAGCTCGATTACTCGAAAGTTTGGTGGTCTTGGTCTCGGCCTGGCTATTTCAAAAGCGATGGTGCGCGCCCACGGCGGTACTCTCTCGGTCGAAAGCGACGGGGCCGGCAAAGGTTCGACCTTTAGCGTCATCCTGAACACCGTGCCGGCACCGGCGGATGCCAAACCGGACATGCCCACCGGCATGGACAGGAACGGTCCGCAACCTCCCGCCCGTAAGGGCCACCTCCTGGTGGTGGACGATCACCACGATACCTGCCTCGGTATGAAGATGCTCCTCGAACGGCGCGGTTACCGTATCACCCTGGCCCACACCGCCGACCAGGCGATCGAGAAAGCGCAGGCCGAAAAATTCGATCTGCTGATCAGCGACATTGGTTTGCCCGACCGGAGCGGCTATGAGCTGATGAAAGAGTTGCGCGCGAAAAACTCGCTTCGCGGGATCGCGCTGAGCGGTTTCGGGATGGAAAACGATATCAACCAGGCGCTCGCTGCCGGTTTCTCCGAGCACTTGACCAAGCCGATTAATTTCGACCGGTTGGACGAAGCTATCCGCAGCCTGCTGGTGGAATAGCCGCCGTCGTTAGGCTTTCGGCAACTGCGCGTCGACCAGGCCACAGATGACATGCAGGAGAAACTTGTGTGCCTCCTGAATGCGGGCGGTGTTTTCACTTCGCACAAGCAGCTCAATCTGCGCCCTTCCTTTAGCTGGGCCGCCGTCCCGCCCGAGCAACGAAACGGTCGTCAGCCCACGGGTCGTCCCCTCGGCCAGGGCGCGGAGTATATTTTTTGAGTTGCCACTCGTGGTGATGGCAACCAGCACGTCGCCCGCTTGACCAAGGCCGGCCACCTGCCGGGCAAAGACTTCGTCGTAGCCGTAATCATTGCCGATCGCGCTCATGAGGCTGCCGCCTTGGGCGAGATTCACCGCCGGGTAGGGTCGCCGATCGGTCGTGAAGCGACACCCGAACTCGGCCGAAAAATCCGCGCCATCAGCGGCGCTGCCACCGTTGCCGCAGACCAGTAGCTTCTTCCCAGAGCAAAGGCATTCCACCATCGCGTCGACCGCCCGGCCGGCTGGCTCAGCGAGTTCGTTCAACGATTCAAAAGTGCCGCAGGCAGCGCGGATGGATTCCTGCAGATGTTGCGTGATGTCGGCCATGGTTTTCCTGGTTGAATAAGCGGATCGCCGCTGCCGATACAATTGCGAAACCGGAGTTGCAACCGCTAATCCAGACCTCGAACGAATTGTCCGGCCAGGAAACGAAATCTTACGGCAGCGTTATTTTCCTTGAATTCCGAGGGTGTTCTATTGTACAAATAAGGGCGAGTAAACCAAGAGGGGCGGGGCAACCGTCGGCTCCTGCGGAAGTGTTGTCTCTTTGGTAGATGCGGCGCTCCTGGATTACTCAAAATTGCAAGGGCGTGGTTCGTGCTTCGATGCATTGAACAATAAGACCCACAGTCCGTCGGAGAGAGAGAATTCTGTATACAGAAATTCTGAAACTTCATAAGCTCTAGAAAAACCATTACTCGATTTACGCGCATGAGAGACTTACCCATCGCCGAGAACACTCGGAACGGACAGAGCAACACACCGGCGATAGCGCCGGTTACGCTTTCTGTGATCTTCCCGGCTTTCAACGAAGAAGCGAACATCCGGCACACCGTCGAGGCAGCTCGGTTGGTGCTCCCCCGATTGGCCGAAACCTGGGAAATCATTCTCGTTAACGACGGCAGCAGAGATGCGACTACGCCGATTTGCGACGAACTGGCCGAACAATTCCCGGAAGTGCGCGCCATCCATCACGTCGAAAACCGCGGTTACGGAGCAGCGCTCAAGAGCGGCATCCTGGCTGCCCGTTACGATTATATCTTCTTTACCGATTCCGACGGCCAGTTTGATCTGCAGGAACTCGAACACCTCATCGAATGGGCGAGCCACTACGAGATCGTGACAGGTTACCGGGCTAAAAGGCAGGATCCTCCTCATCGGCTCATCAACGCTTGGGGATGGCGGACCCTGGTTCGTATGGTTCTTGGAGTGAGAGTGCGCGACATCGATTGCGCGTTTAAGATTTTCCAGCGCTCGGTTTTCGATCGGATCCAGATCCGTTCGGTCGGCGCGATGGTGAACACGGAAATCCTGGCGCAGGCCAACAGCTTTGGTATGCGCATCCACGAGGTGAAAGTGAGCCATTATCCACGGCGAGCCGGTAAACCATCAGGTGCAAACCTGCGGGTCATTGCCAAGGCGTTTAAAGAGCTCTTCCGGCTCTGGGGGCAGCTCCGCAATGTGACGCACGAACAGCCCGGGCTTTTCCGCACGGAGGCGCCAGTGATGGAAACAAATGCGTTCCAGGAAGATCGCTACGATCCAGTCCGAGGCGGAACTCCCGCGTTGACTGGTCGTTATAAGGTCGAATCGACCTCCCGACCGGGCGCCCGCAATCAGTGTTTTGCTGATTGAGATGACATCATCCAGTCCCGCTTGCACCCCCTAAAAAGGGGCGGGGCGTTAGATCCGGGGGTGATCGAGCCCGCAATCTCTCCGGGGTAGATATTTGACGAGGCCGCCGGCCTTGACGCGATCCGAGGCTCAATTAATCCATGCATTGTAAGACGCTATTCGTAAGCTGTTTCACCATCTTGACCCGAGAGGTCGATGGTTCGGGACGTTGCATGCCTGCTGGCGCAGCATCTGCTAATCTCAGCTCTGCCTAAACCACCATGTTGAAAAAGCTTTTCTCCCGCCAATCAGATCGCCCAAAACCTGCCGAGGAGACCCCTGTTTCCGGGGATGGACCGCGTCGACGTGTGATGGTGATCGGACTCGACTGCGCCGCGCCCGAGTTGATTTTCGAAAGGTGGCTGGACGATCTGCCTAATATCAAGTCGCTCTATGAAGCCGGCCTGCATGGAGATCTACGCTCCTGCGATCCACCGATCACGGTACCCGCATGGTCGGTAATGATGTCTTCCAAGAGTCCCGGTCGGCTCGGCGTCTATGGCTTCCGCAACCGGGCCGACCATTCCTACGATCGTTATTCTATCGCCAACTCGCTCGCGATTAAAGAAGACCGCCTCTGGGAAATCCTCTCGCAGCGCGGTAAGCGGTCGATTGTGATCGGAGTGCCCGGCACCTATCCGCCCAAACCGCTTAACGGCAGCATGGTGACCGATTTTCTCACGCCCGATATCTCCTGCGAATACACCCATCCGCCAGAGCTCAAGCAGGAGATCGAACAGGTCGTCGGCGAATACATCCTCGACGTGCGCGATTTTCGTTCCGGCAATAAGGAAAAGATTCTGGCCGACATCTACGAGATGACGCGCAAACGTTTCCAGCTGGCGCGACACCTCCTGGCCAAAGACGACTGGGATTATTTCATCATGGTGGAGATGGGGACTGACCGCATCCATCATGCCTTGTGGGATAACATGGATCCCAAGCATCGCTTCTACGAAGCCGGCAACAAACTGGAGAGTGCGATTCACGATTACTACGTCGAGGTCGACCGCGAGATCGGAGAGCTCCTTAATTTTGCCGACGAAAATACGGATGTGCTGGTTGTTTCCGACCACGGCGCCAAGCGGATGGACGGTGGCATTTGCGTGAATGAATGGTTGATGACCAATGGCTACCTGGCCTTGAAAGAACAGCCCGGCAGTGCCGTCCCGCTCTCCAAGGTGAAGATCGACTGGCCTCGCACCAAGGCCTGGGGCGACGGGGGCTATTATGCCCGCGTTTTCCTCAACGTAGCCGGGAGAGAACCGGAGGGAACGATTGCGCCGGAAGATTACGAGAAGGTGCGGGACGAGCTGATTGCCGGACTAAAATCCATTCCGGACGAGAATGGCCGCGACATCGGCACCCAGGTTTTCCGCCCTGAAGAGCTCTATAATGAAGTGCGCGGCGTGGCCCCGGATTTGATCGTTTACTTTGGCGATCTCTATTGGCGCTCCGTTGGCACGATTGGCGGCGGCAAGTTGCACACCTTCGAAAACGACACTGGCCCGGACGGTGCCAACCACGCTCAAAACGGCATCATCCTTTGGCGTCCCGCGGGCGGGGCCAATGGCGTGCGTGAATTAAGTGGTGCAAAAATTACCGACATCGCGCCGACCGTCCTCGACATTCTCAACTTGGAGATCCCAGCAGACATGGAGGGCACATCTCTTGCCAAGTAATTCTCTCGCTCACGCTGCAGTCATGACGCCGCAACCGAAAAATTTCCTCAGCCAGATCAAAATGGTGCGGGCTCGGACCCCGCTCCGACTGAGCTTTGGCGGCGGAGGCACCGACGTTTCGCCGTACGCGGACACTCACGGCGGTTGCGTCCTCAACGCTACCATCTCGCGTTACGTTTACGGCACGCTCGTCCCGAAATCCGAGCGCTCGATCGGCTTCCGCTCGTTCGATTATGGCACCGTCGTTTACTGGACGCAGGAAGAACACTTTCAGTTCGACGGCCAGATGGATCTCGTGAAAGGAGTCCTGAAACGTTTCGACCTCGACAAGTTTCAGACCGATGGCTTCGACCTTTTCGTGCACGCCGACGCGCCACCCGGCTCCGGTCTCGGCAGTTCATCCACTTTTACGGTAGCGTTGATTGGCCTCTTCCGGGAGCTGCTCGGCCTCCCGATCACTTCCGCCGGGATGGCCGGCCTGGCCTACGACATCGAGCGTAACGACGTCGGAATCAAAGGCGGTCGGCAGGATCAATACGCGGCGGCATTCGGCGGCTTTAATTTCATGGAATTCAACGGCGAAGAAGTCGTCGTCACACCCCTTCGTCTGAGTGAATACCTAATCAACGAACTCGAATACAACCTGATTCTCTGCTTTACCGGCAGCCGCGAATCGCAGCCAATCATCGACAGCCAGATGGAGAGCGCGAAGAAAAAGGAAGCTGCGCCGCTGGCCGCGATGGATCAGGTGAAAGCGATCGCTTACGAGATGAAAAAAGCCCTCCTCGCAAGCGACCTCGACCGTTTTGGCGAGATGCTGCACGAAGGCTGGTTGCAGAAAAAGCAGATGGCCAAGGGCATCTCCACCCCGCGCATCGATGAGCTCTACGAAGAAGCGCGCAAAGCCGGCGCGATCGGTGGCAAGATCACGGGCGCGGGCGGTGGCGGTCATCTCCTCCTCTACTGCCCCTTCAATAAACGCCATATCGTCCGGGAACGCCTCAGCGCGCTCGGAACCTCGGTCACCGACTTCCGTTTCGATCCAGTCGGCATGCAAACCTGGCGGGTCTACAAATGAGCCAGCGCCCCACCCACACCCTGCCCAGCTTTACGGAATACCCCATGGCGTTTAGCCTGCTCGCCACATGAAAAAGGAGCCCAAAGTAGTCGTCATCGGCCTTGATTCCGCCACCTGGACAGTCATCCGCCCCTGGATGGCCGAAGGAAGCCTGCCTAACCTGGCCAAGCTGATGAAAGCGGGCGTCTCAGGTAGCCTCGAGTCGGTGTTGCCGCCGATCACCCCACCGGCCTGGACATCGTTCATGACCGGCAAAAATCCCGGCAAGCATGGGATCTTCCATTTTGTCGAAACCGAGCACGGGGGCTACGCGATGAATTACGCCAACGCCACCTCGCGCCGCTCGCCCACCGTCTGGAAGCTGCTCAACGATGCCGGCTACAGCGTGGGCACGATGAACATTCCCTTCACCTATCCACCGGAACCGCTAGACGGGTTTCAGATTTCCGGGATGGATACTCCGTCGGAAACCAGCCCTTTCGTACATCCGCCGGCCTTGCGAGAGGAACTGGAAAAGCTTCTCGGCAACATCCAGCTCGATCTTCGTTTTCTCGGCGCCATGTCCACCGACGAACGCCGGCAACAGGTCCTCGACGAAATGAAGCAACTCGACGAGCAGTGGCTGAAAGCCGCGCTCCACCTGCTGGAGAAACATCCGCAGGACATCATGATGTTCGTCTTCATGTCGATCGACACGGTCCAGCATTATTTCTGGCAACACATGGATCCAGATCACTTCATCCATGACCCGAAGCTGGTGCCGAAGTTTGGCAACGCAATCCGCAAAGTTTACGAACGGCTCGACGCCGCCGCCGGACAAATCATCGATCGTCTCCCCGCCGATACTTCGGTTTTCGTCGTCTCCGATCACGGTGGCGGTCCCGTGGTCGACCGCACAATCTACCTCAACCGTTACCTGGCGCAGCTTGGCCTTTTGCATTACAAGCCCAAGGCGACCTCCGGTCTTAGCACGATCCCGAAGAAGATTCTGCGAATGGGCTTCTCGCTCTTGCGGGGCACGCTGACTTCACGTCAAAAGAGCAAACTGGCCGATCTCTTTCCAAAGCTCGTCCAGAAGACCGAGATGGCCTACTCCGCCTTCACCAGTATCGATTGGACTCGGACCAAGGCTTATTGCAGCGAAGTCCTAGCCTCGCCGCCGAGTATTTGGATCAACCTGAAGGGAGTCAAGCCACAAGGCATCGTCGATCCTTCCGAGTATGACTCACTCCTTAACACCATCGTTGCCAAGTTGGCTGAGTTGAAAGATCCGCGAACTGGGAAACCGGTCATCAATCGTGTTTATCGGCGCGATGAGATTTTTCACGGGCCGTTTGCCAATGAAGGCGCAGACCTTGTGCTCGACTGGTGGAGTGAGAACAGCCTCTTCTCTACTCAGCCCAGTTTCCCGGAAGATACCGATAAGCCCGCGCTCGTGATTCGGGAACATAAACCCTCCGCTACCTCGGAATGGGGAGGCACTCACCGGCTGGACGGTATCATTGCCGGCCGTTCACCCGCCTTCAGGGCCGGCGCGAAGCTGGAAAACGCCCATCTCATCGACATCGCACCTACCATTCTTCACCTGCTCGGCGTACCTATCCCCGAAGATATGGACGGCAATGTTTTGGTGGATGCTTTTCGTCCCGGTTTCCTCGCGGAGCATGCGGTCCAATCGGGAGCGGCCTCCGGCACCTCGGGCGGCGATCGCCCGAGTGGCTACACCGACGAAGAGTCGGCTAAGGTGGAGGAAAGGCTCCAGGCCTTGGGTTACTTGGAATAGAAAATCTTACTCAGATCATTATGTTCGAAAACATTCGTGCAGATATAAACCGAAAAATACACGGCTACGGGACGCGGCCTGAGGATCAGACCTTATTCCGGAAGAGAATCACGCCGCTCCTCGAATTCGGAACCTTCGCGGTCATCGTCTACCGGTTCGGCTTCTGGGCCTATTCTGTGAAGATACCAGTCATCCGGCAGCTGTTGATCGCGAGCTACCTTTTTATCGATGCCATCTGCATGATGGTAACAGGCATAAAGATTCAGCGCGAGAGTGTTATTGGACCTGGTTTGGTTATCCATTGTTTCTCCTGCATCCATATCCTGGTCAATTCCATGGGGCATAGCTGCACGGTTAACCAGGGCGTATCACTGGCAAACATCCGTGGGTCCGGGCGACCCACCATAGGTGACAATGTTTACTTTGGTGCCGGCTGTCGCGTCATGGGAAACGTCACTATTGGCAATAACGTGGTCGTATGTGCCAACTCTCTCGTCATGAGTGACGTCCCCGGCGATTGCACCGTGATGGGGGTGCCCGCTCGTATCATTTCCCGCGAAGCCAAGAGTCCCTACCTAAAAAGCGCGATCGCCCCGACTTCCAAGACGGAGGCAGCGGCGACGGTGTGACCACTGGCGCGTTCAACCAGAAACGCCGAGGCGACGGTTACTCGATCGCCATGGTGGCGGCTTGCCCATTTCCAGCTAACCATGGCTCGGCGGCAAGTATCCGTGAGATGTCCGACACCCTTACGGACATGGGTCACAAGGTCCATATCGTTACTTACCCGACAGGGCAGGATGAGATCAGGGTGCGGCGCGCCCGAGTCCACCGCACTGGACCTTTTCGACCCGAAACCAATGCCAAGGTCGGGCCTTCCTCAGAGAAATTCGTCTTCGATTTCCAACTCCTGCGCCTTCTCTGCCGAGTTATTCGTGAAGAAAAAGTGGATATCATCCACGCCCACAACTACGAGGGCGCGCTAATCGGGATCATGGCCAAATGGGTCACGCGGCGTCCCCTCCTCTACAACGCGGTCAACCTGATGTCGGACGAGCTGGCGGGTTACAAGTTTATTCGCCCCGCCTGGCTAGCCCACGCCCTCGCTCGCGCCTTGGATTGGTTTACTCCGATCTTTCCAGACCACATTACGGCCGTTTCACCGGAATTGAGGGACTGGTTTATCGAACACGGCGTCCCCTCGACGAAAGTAGACATGGTGCCAGCGGGCATCGAGCCGGAACTTTTCGATAATCCCGCGCCGGAGAGGTTCCGAGAACATTTTAAGATCAACGGGCGGCCCGTGGTCATGTACACCGGAGTCCTGAATGCCTTCCAGCGGGTTGATTATCTGCTTCGCGCCTTTGCCGTTTCTCTGCGCTCACAACCAGAAGCACTCTTGCTCATCGTCAGCCCCCTTGTATCGGAGGCTCACGAGCGGGAATACAAGCACCTTGCCAGTGAGCTCGGAATCGCGAAGTCCATTATCTGGATCGCTCCGCATCCGCTGGTTGATTTACCCAGCTATCTGGCCTTGGCCAACGTGACCGTTGTCCCCCGGCCGGAATGCCCGGGGCATCCAGTCAAGTTGCTGAACTATATGCTCGCTGGAAAACCAACCGTTTCATTTGCGGGTGGCGCCAAAGGCGTCCGGCACCTGCACGACGCGTTCATTGTCCCCAATCACGACTACGAGGCTCTCGGCCGTGGGATTGTAACGCTCTTGCAAGACTCGCGGCTTGCAGCTGAACTGGGAGCCAACGCCCGGGCTACGGTTTTGGCCGAATTCGACTGGCGACAAATATGCCTCAAGATCGAGCGAATCTACGACCAGTTGCTGGGTGCAGCATCGCCCCTGGTGATTCCGGTAATTCCCGAACCTGCCGCCTCGGCAGTGGCCGATCGTTAACTGCGGCGCACTTTCCCGTGTTTGGCAGTTTGCTCATCGTCCGCCGGCACGTCGCTTTATTTCATGTCGACAACTTCCGGCCAGACGAGTATGAACTGTGCACTCTGGGCACCGTGACTGCTCTCCTTCTCACCGTATGGACACGAAAAACGAATTGGCGGATGGACCGCTGCGACCCGGCCGCGGCAGCTCTCTTTCCCGCCAAACTCCAACATCACAAATGAAGCGCTCGCACTGGATTATCTTCTTCGCCATCTGCATTATTCTTGGACTTCTCGTCTTTATGACGGTCATCCACGTCATCAACACCTCGCCTTCGCGCGCAAGGACACTGGGCGCTCCGGCGCCCGTGGAAACCGTAGTCGCCAAACACCGCGATCTTGACGAAGTCATCGGAGGAAGCGGCTCGATCGAGCAAGCCCAGACAGTCCAATTAACCAGTCAGGTCATTGCCCAAGTGCTCGAGGTTGCCGGTCAAAATCGGCGACATCGTGAAAAAAGGCGATCTTCTCATTCGCTGGGATGACCGCTTGATTCAAGCGACTCTGGAGGCGAATCAGGCCTACGTCGAGGCGAGCAAGATAAAGATCAAAGACCAGGGCAAGCAGGTCGAGCGTTACCAGGCGTTGCAGCAAAAGAACATGGGAACGGCGCTTGAATTGGAGAAGAGCGAGATGTCCCTGGCGGATGCCAAGGAGTCGCTCGCCAAAGCCACCCTTTCGCTGCGCCAGGCAGAAATCGATCTTGAACATTCCAAGATGACCGCGCCGCTGGACGGCATCGTCCTCGAACGTCTCGTGAATCCAGGGGAAAATACGTCACCGTGATCAGGTTGTGATGAAAATCGGCTCGCTCGATAGCGTGCTCCTCGCCGCGAAAATCAGCGAGGATAAGATGGGTTCGGTGCAATTAGGTTTGACGGCAGAGGCCGGCTTCCCTTCTTTCCCCGGCGAACGCTTTGAAGGCAAGGTGGTTAAAATCGATCCGAACATCGATCCGCTGACTCGGACTTTCACCACCTATGTGGAGATAAAAAACGAAGGTTTCCGATTAAAACCCGGCCTTTCCGGTTTCGCCCGCATCCGACGCTCGGCCAAGAACGTGCTGGCGGTCCCCAGCATTGCCATCCTCAACCCCTCCGGCGAGCAGGCGTCCGTTTTCGTGGTCGGTTCGGATAGTCATGCCACCCTGCGGAAGATTCGCCCGGGCATTGTGGTCGACGCCATGACTGAAGTGCGAGACGGATTGCAGGAAGGCGAGAAGGTCGTGACCGTTGGCCAGCTTTATCTCAAAAACAATGACAAAGTGCGCACAACAGACAAATCGCTTGAGAAATAGCGTAGTCTTCAGTCTTGCTGCCTGGCTGTTGGCAACGATGCTCGCTCAGGCGGGATCCGGTGAGGCTGGAGTCAAGCCTAAGGCCATTAACTTGAATGAGCCTCTCGACTTGAAGGATTGCATCGCCCTCGCACTTGACGAAAGTCCGCTTCTCGAAGCAAGCCGTCTCGACGTCGCTTCTGCGACCGAGGAAGCTCGCGCCGCCCGCGGCCAAGTCCTCCCAAATATCACCGCTACGGCCAACGCACAGATTTTCTCCGGTAGCCCGACGAGCAGATTTGCCATCGTCGGGAACGATGGGACGGCCATCATTCAAAATCCTGACAATAACTCCGACCGAAACGTCAACGGCGCCGGAGTGGAGGTTTATTCCGCCCACCTGGCCTACCCACTTTTCAAAGATGGAAGCATTTTAGGTTTAAATACTGCACCGAACGAGGCGAGCAAACTCGCCCGCCGGCGCAATCTCGCCTGGACGGCCAAGCTACGTCGCGAAGAAGTTATTTCGCGGATAACTGACGCCTTTATCAGTCACCGTTTCGGCCGAAAACCGTGCCGGATTTGCAGAGCGCCGAGAGGGATTGCTGCGGCAACAGGTCGACATCACGGAAGAACAGCAAAAGCAAGGGCTGACCCTTCCGATCGACCTCAAGTTGGCCAGGAGTCAGTTAAGCGGTGCACTAACACTTTCCAAAATCCTCCGCCAACAAGCGATTGCCGGTAAAATCGAGCTAGCCCGGGCTTTGGGCTTTGACTCTGCCAACGAGCTAAAACTCGCTGATGAGCTTCCCGAACCACCGGAACCGCCGAGCGCGGAACTTCTGCTCGGCTCGTCGCTCGATAAGCATCCGTCGATCGAAGTACAAAAGGCGGTTATCGATGAGGCCAACGAAAAATACAGGCTCGAGCGTTTTCGCCTTTACCCCGAGGTCAACCTGCAGGCTTCGGCCGTGCATATCGATGACTTCGGCTCTTCCAGTGCGGAAGTCTATTCGGGTGCGGTCTCCGTTAATGTCCCTATTTTCGATTTCGGTGCGCAGCAGGCGCTCACCCGCTCCCGTCGCGCTAAATATCAGGCCGAACGGGCCCGGCTTTCATCAGTCACCGACGATGTCACCTTCGAGATCGTTAATATCTACCAGAGCATCTACGTCTTAAGCCAGAATATTCTGTCCCTGCAACAGGAGGTTGCCAAGGCGGATCGCGATTTGCAGATAACCGGTTCGCAGCAACAACAAGGAATCGCCACCCCCCTCACCGCGATCGAGAAAGAATTGCACCTCATCTCCAAACGAGATGACCTGGATGGTCTCCAAGTCCGCCGCCTCATGCTCTACTCCGCTTTGCAAAAAGCCTCGGGCGGCTCTTGGAAGTGGTTCCAATGAAGCAATCCCAGCGGATCGTAAAGAACGCTGTCATTGGTATTGCGGCCGGGGTCATCGGTGGCGCCGTCTACCTTGCGACCACCGTCGTCATTGCCAAGAACCCGCACGTCAGCGTCCCAGAATTTGGCAAGTACCAATGGGTGCTTTCCTTTGCCATGATTGCGCAACTGGTGGCTGACTCGGGACTCCCCCGCATGATGATTCGCGAAATTGCGAAGGATCCAACTTGTGTCGGCAAAATCACCGGCGCGGCCGCGGGGCTGATCTGGGTTCTTTCCCTCATCATTTTTTTGATCGTAGGTGTTATCGCATTCTTCCTCCCTTATGGGACAGACCTAAAAATCGCCGTCATGCTGATGACGCTCGGTGACGATGGCTACCTTCCATGCCGCTGGCTATAGCGCCGTCCTGCGGGCTTTTGAGGATAACGAGCTCAATTACATTGGCTTCATTCTGCAAAAGATTCTTCTTTTTGTCTTCATCCTGGTCGTTCTCTATTTCAGGACCGGGCTGATTGGTTTCGTCATCGCCCATCTGCTCTCGAATATCCTTTTGTGGAATTTTTACCACCTCTTGGTTGGCCGGTTTTACACCAAGGTGAAGCTGCGGGTGGATCTTCCGCTCTGGAAGGAGCTTTTTTTCTCCGCCATCCCGATGGGAGGCGGAGTGATGCTCCGTCAGCTCGCTCTTCATATCGATATCTTCATTCTGGGTTTGATGACTAACATGACGACGGTCGGCCTTTTTGGTGGACCTTATCGGCTGAGTTGGTCGCTTCGGACCATCCCGCAGACTCTTTCGCTGCCGCTCTATCCGCTCTATTCCCGGACCGCCCATTTTTCCCCTGACCGCTTTGGGAATGTCTATCGCCAGAGTCTGAAATTCTTCACACTCATCGGAGTTCCCTTTGCGGTTTTCTTTACCGCCTGGTCCAAACCTTTGCTCACCCTCGCGCTTGGCCCACGCTTCCTGCCTGCTCTACCCGCCATGCAACTTCTCGGCCTGGGATTGATTCCCTTTTTCATGTCGACGATCTTTCAATATCTCTTCGCCGCGCTCGACGCCCAGAAGAGCTTCTTTCTCAGTACCCTTTTCGGTTCCGTGCTACGCGTGGTCCTGCTCGTCGCTTTGATTCCCCGCTATAACTTTGTCGGCCCGGCTATCGCCTTCGTCTGTGCGGAAACCATCACCGTCGGCCTTTGGATTTTTCAGCTGCGAAAACTTGGTCATCCGGCCTATTTTGCGAGAATGTTGTGGCGCCCGATGATGGCCGGCGCCGCTATGATATTCATACTTTATGCCGTAAGCGAATCTCCCTTGATTTGGCAGGTTGGGGGCGCCGCACTTTCTTTGGTGATTTACGGTCTTGGCCTCCTGGCGCTCCGGGCCTTTTCGAGTGAGGAGATCTCGCAGGCCCGCGAAGGAATCGCTTTCGTATCACCTTTCGTCGCTTCCTGGGCAAAGAAACTTAGGCGCGAACCGTGACACGGTCTGACAGATTGCAAGCGATCTTGAAACGCCTGACGACGTGGGCGGAAGCCGGCGCCCGGATTTGGTCGACCTATTGGCTTCTGTTGATTGGTTGTTGCCTCCTGGTCGGCTCCGTCGTTCTTAAATGGGTTCAGAGCCCTTTTAGCCATAACCTATCGGGTCTCAAATTCTCTCTTTTGCGTGACCCAGGGGTAAATCCATACATTACCTTATTCTCGATTGGAGTAGTCGCGGTCGTTGTCTTGACGGTCGGACTCATTTTCCGCAGGCGATCCGCCGGTTTCCTCTGCCTCGCTGCAGCCATCCTGATCATGCTCTGGGCTCTCACCCCGGCCCAGATCGCGTTTCGGCAGCCCTCCATGCTTCATCGCCTAACCTATGAGTTGCAGGTATCGCCACTCTTAAACGCCTTTTCCAAAGATTATCTCCTGCAGAATTACGGTTCGCCTGAACTGGTTCCCAAACGTCTCATCCTTTACAGCGCATTGGGTCGCTTCTCCGCAGCTTCTTCATTCCTGCGGTTGGGCTGGTATTGCTTCGGACTGGGCGCCATCTTAATCGGAGTTTACGCGCTCCGCCAACTGTCCGGCGGTCGATTCTCGATGGTGCTTAGTTTGCTTTGTCTTCCAGTCGGCGCCCTCATCATCGTGCTAATACCGCCGGCAATTGGTCAGCATTACTATAGCGCTGGGGTCTTAGCATCCACTCGCGGCCACAATCAGGAGGCGATCAATGATTTTCGCCTGGCCATGCGTTGGGACGGCTGGCATGCTCACGATATTGATCTTTACGCAACCATCGGCCGACTTCAGAAACAGGCGGGTATCACTCATAACTCCGCCGAACGTCATATTAGCCGCGCCGTCGACTTGCGCGCCGCGAGCGAATATGAGGCTGCCATTTTTGAGTTTAGTAAGGCTGACCAAGCCGGCGTGGCCTTGTCCGAAACCGCTTTACGTGAGATAGCAGTGACCCGAATGGCCTTTGGGCTGGCCCTCTATCGCGCTGGTGGAATCGGAAGCGCCGTGACCAACTGGGAATTGGCTTTGGCCGAAGATCCCAGCCTGATCTATGTCATGCCATACCTGGTCCGGGGTTACTATGATCTGGGCCGTTATCAGGCCGGGGTCGACATGGCACAACGGCTGGCGCGCTTGATCAGGGACCACAAGTTCGCGCTCGCCAATGTTTATTCGATGGCTGCTGATTGTTACGCAAGATTGGGCATGGACGCGGAAGCGCGTCTCTTTTACACCCGCTCGCTCGCGGCTGACCCGATCTTGAATTACTGGGCTTTGACTGGACTCGCTGGTGAATAGTTATGGATGATCGCTCAGGACAGGACGAAAATTCGCCGTCGAACGCTCTACAATGGTCCTGGGCGTTGGTTATCCTCTGCGGCCTCTTGCTGGGCTATTACTTCCTTCAGGCCTACAGCACCCCCAAGAAGCGGCAGTATCAACTTGAATTCGATCAAGCAATGTGGATTGAACCGGCCGACTCGCCGGCTCCGATCGGTTATTTCCGCAAAGAAATCCACCTCAGCGCACTCCCTAAACAAGCATGGCTACAGATCGCTGCCTCGGACAACTTCGGGTTGCTAGTTAACGGTCACACCATCGCTAATCTTGATTCAGTCAAGACGATGGTGGCCGGCATCTACGATATCAAGAAGGCTCTCAAAGAAGGCACGAACGTTATCGCAGTTTCGATCTCCCGAACTTCCTACCCTGGTTCTGCCCAGTTGTTAGTTCGCGGTCAGGTCACGGAGCCGGGCGGTAATACCACCCAAATCATTTCGGACGAATCGTGGAGAGTGATCAACAACACCGGTATGATCGCGGGCTCGGGAGAGTGGAGCTCCATCCGAGTGCAGGATCAAACCTGGCCTCAGGCACGGCGCTCAGCCCTAAATGATCAACAAGTTTCGATTCGTTGGGTGGATACAAATCCTCTTCTGCTTCGACTACCGCTCGTTGGCTACTGGATCATGGCGGATAACGCGGCGACCGAAGCAGTTTTTTCAACCACGATCATGGCGGACTCGAACAACCAGGAAACCTGGATCCAGGTAGCCAGCGCGGGCGATTTGGATCTGGCCGTCAATGGGCACGTGGTCACGACAGCGGCCACGGCGATCACCACGGGCAAGGCTCTTCCCCACCTACCGACGGAGAAGGCAAGTCCTGCTTCAACAAAAAAGCTTGGCAGTCCCGAGTTGCACGAAAAAGCTGACCAACCAAAAGGCTCACCGTTTCAATCGGTCGATCTCTCTGCTTACGACATCAGCTATTGGGTTAAGGGAGGTCGCAATGTGATCGTCGCTGCAGTTCGCAACCCACACGCCCCGGCAAGCCTGTTCGTCGATGGCTTCGTAGTTAAAGGAGATGGGACGGCCGATCGCTTTTCTACGAACGCCGGTTGGCGAATCGGCGATCAACCAGATGTGGATCAGGCAGAAGCGCGGCAGCACGTTGCTCAAATCGGTCCCGACGGCGTCGCACCTTGGGGTTATCTGCCTCAGGAACTGGCCCGACCCATCGACCACACCGGATTCGGCAGCCTGTTTCATTCCTGGCTGGTCATTAGCGTGACTCTGGCGACAGTAGTTGGCCTTTGGCTTCTAGTCTCGGCCGTTGTTTCCGCTTCGCGGTGCGAACCCCTCGCCTTGGCGATGTCGCGAGATGCCATCTTGCATGGACCGATTCTAGCCGCTCTGCTCCTCTTTATTCTTCCTAATTATGACCCTCGCTTCCCTGAAGCATGGTCATTTCAACCCCACTTTGTGGTGGGTGCCTTCGCGGCTCTAATTCTAATTCGGTTGTTGCACCTCCTCGTCGACGCCTGGACACCGGCAGCAAATCGCGCCGGAGTCGAAAGGCTGCGAGCCGGAGTGCGATGGGATCGGCGAAAAGCGCAAGTAAAGGAAACTGTTTCGCGCGATCTGCGCCTGCCTGAGCTGTTCGAAATCCCCTTCCGCCGACTGTGGCCCTACCTCGCCCTGATCTTAATAATGTTTTTAGGGTTGGGGCTGCGTTATCACAACCTTGGCTACATGTCGTTCGATCACGATGAGATGGGTTTGGTCGCGAAATCCAAGGGTATCTTTGATCTCGGTATCCCCTACACCACCTATGCCGGCGAGGTCCGATGGCTAACTACTTACGAAGCGGTCCCCTATCCATTGGCGCTTTCGGGTTTTCTTTTCGGCTACTCAGAATGGTCGATGCGTTTACCGGCGTGCCTCATGGGCACATTCTGCATCGGGGTAATCGGCCTGATGGGGAGAAGGCTCTTCGATTGGCGCGTTGGCCTTTTTGCCGCGCTCGTTTATGCCTGCCTCCCGCTGAATATTCGGTGGGCTCAAAATGCCTTCTACCTTTCGCAGTGCCAGCTCATGGCCATGCTCACCTTCTGGCTCTTTTATGAAGCCATCCGAGATCGCCCGTTCACCCGGCGTTTTTTGACCGCCGCCGCCGTGACGTTTTGTTTGTCCTTCCTTTCCTGGGAAGGAACTGGCTTCCTTCTCCCCGCTCTCCTGATGGGATTGTTGGTGGTGCGTTGGGGCGAATGGTGGTGGTTAAAAGAGTTCCATCTCTACCGGTGTCTATTCTTGATGGGCGCTTTGGTGGTGGCCCAATATTGCTCTCGCATGCTGGCCGGTGCTCCTTATCTCCAGGTCGGATCTGGTCTTTCCAACCTGACCGGCCCATCCCTCTTCTTTATGGCCCCTGGCTATCAGCCTTTGTTTTACGTCGACAAATTGTTACTCTCGGAAAACCACGTCTTTTTCACTCTTATGATCTTGGCGGGACTGCCATTCTGTTGGAAGCACAGCGGGTTTCGCTACGTCGTTGTGCTCTTGGGCACTCTCTTCGTCCTTCACACCAACTTCCTCGGCGCGCTCTCGCCGCGTTATTGCTACTACTTCCAGCCACTCGTTTTGATCGGTGGAATCGCGGCGACTGTGCTGCTCTATGACCGGATCCTCGCGCTGGCGCGAAGAGCCGGGGATTCCACTGTCGCCCGCTTCGCCACCCACGCCACCGGGGTGGCTCTTCTAGTCTTGCTGTTTGTCCAAAGTAACGAATCCGTTGTGAAGGAATATTCGCTTTCTTATACCGGCGACAGCCCTCAGATGATGAGCCGCCTGAATACCTACCGATACGACTATCGGGGCGCGGCCGAATTTATCAGAACACACGCCCGGCCCGGCGATGTCATTCTGCCCGGTATCCCGCACGTCTTCAGCTACTACGCGGGAATCCCGGGTGATTATTTCATGGATACCCTTTTCAGTTCGAAGGTACCTTACAACCAGCTGCTGAACGAGCCGCGGTTTACCGATAAGTTTGGCGGTCTGCCGGTAATTCGGAACCTGACCGAATTAAAGGACGTGGTAAGCCGTTCTGGTCGCGCTTGGATTATCTTCGCACCGTACGCTTCGTTTGAGAAACTGAACAGCCCGTCGGTGGTCGAATACCTTCACAAAAACGCCAAGGCAGAATTCGAGAGTTATCGGGCCAAAGTCCTACTTATTCAGGCTGCGCAACCCGGCGCCAGCGTTGCCCTGGCTCCTTAAAGAGCAGAGTAGACTCGGTTTATCGCTTTGCGACCCGCCGAGCGCGCCGAGAAGAGCATCGAAGTGAGCGATCCTTGCGAACGGGCCTTGGCTGCTTCCAATTCACTCGCGATCCGCCGCACTTCCCCGGCGTTGCCCTCAACCGCTTCTTCAAACAACGCGCGACCCACCTCATATAACTCCATATCGAAGGCATTCTTCTCGTGAATCAGATCAAGGGTGGATTTGGGAAGATCGCGTTTCTTCGGACGGGAACGCGTCACGTTAAAGCTCGAATAGGAACTGAGCTTCCAGCCGAACCGGAGTTTCATCAGGGCGAGGCTCTCTTCAAGCCGTTCTGAAATTCCGACCACGCTGAAATGGTGTCTGAGGTTTTCCTTCGCTTTCTCCACAGTTTCCCGTGTGCAAGGGGTGGCGTAATCCGAACCTGCTACGATCTTCGACTGCACACTATCGCGTTGCGCGCGCCGTACGAAATCCTCCAGGCTCCAGTTCTCTCGCCGCAGCTTCCAATAGAGGGGGTGGAGTTTGTAGCTTCGCATGAAATAGTAGGCGGAGATAACCCGGTCGACCGGATCCCGTAAGACGGTAATATAAGTTGCTGGCTGAGGGATTACCTTATGCAGACCAAAGGTCATATGGCCCTTGAACATGCGAATCTTTTTCAATCGCTGAGGAGGAAGCTTATGCAGATGGGCCGCCGACCATTTAAACAAGACGGGATCGATCGAGGTACATTTCCGAAAGCGGATATTCCCATTCAATCAATCGGTTGACGGTTGTCCCTGCGGTTTTAGGCAGGTGAAGGAAGATCACCGCCTCGTCCGACCCGGCTGCGGCCTGGTTGATGGACTGGTGATTTTCCTTTGCTGCTACTTTGAGGGGTATCGTTGGGTTCGCGCTCATCGTTGCTGACGGTATTTTCCTTCGCTAATCAGTTTCTTTTTGTAGGCATCGTAGCCGAGTTCCTTCGCCTCCCGCCAAGTTTTGGCGACAGCTCTCGATGTGGCAATGTTGAAGCCATCGCCGTGCCAAAGCTCCCAGTATTCGCCCTTTGCGTGCACCACATTGAGCGCCGCCATTTCGATCGAACCCATCCGGTCGTTGGTGCGCGAAAGACCGGCCAGGCTCTGAAAGCCGTGGTGGACCCGCTCGCGATACTTCTGGATCAGATCATAACTCATCACACCGCTATCTTCTTTCCGGCCAGTCAGTTGACAATTCTGAATGCTGAACCGCTCGGGATACTTGCTCAATCCGTAATCGATGACGTGCTCGCAAAACGATGGGGGGAGATCTAGAACCTTGGAAACGTGCAGGGAAATATCCTGCTTGGGAAAAGCTGCGCCCCACCTGTCAACGAAGGTTTTGTAGGCTTCGAGCAAAAGGGCCTCGTAATCTCCCAAAGCCTGCCAACGCGCAAGATCGGAGCGGGTTTTGGGAAGATTCATTTCCGCGCTCATGAAATTGGCGCCCGTTAAGACCACGCTAACGCAAAGCGGATCATTCGCATAACGCTTGCCAAGTGCGCTAATGATGCGCGCAAAGTCACGTTCGTAGACCGGATCCCAAGGGACCGGAATGTTGATGGCCGCACCCGCGTTGGCTCGATGAAGATTGGTGACCCGCGTTTCAAACACCTTGGCCCCATCAGCATAGACAAAGGCTGGTGTAAAAGCACCCGGCTTGAGGCACAGCTGATACTTCATTCCAATGCCTCGCAAGACCGCGACCGCCTTGTCAACCGCGCTGAAATCGGGCTTGCCCGACTCTTTTTCAATCCAAGCCCAGGGGAGGTGAAGGCAAACTCCAGTCAGATTGGGATTAGCCTTCACTCCAGATGAGAACCCCTCAAACGTCCTGGTATCGTCGGGCAGCTTCTGCATGACCCATAGCCCTGTCCGAATAGGTGGATCGCTTTTAGCGCTGAAAGCGTTCGGAGCGACAAGGGTTAAGGCAACCGCCCAAAAGCAGGTTCGAGCAGCCAAGGGTTTGCAAATCGGACGAGTCAATGATGCCAATCAAAAATGCGGCTAGCGCTTATTGCCCGTTTTCAGATGCTTATCGAAAAAGCTGGTTATTTCAGACGCGAATCTCGGTCCGCCCACTCCATGCCCCCGACCTTCCGCAACTTCCAGCGTCGCGTCCACTCCTGCTGCCTTAAGTCTCTCGACCAGGATTTCGCTTTGGCTGACCGGGATCGAGAGATCGTTTTCTCCGTGAATCACCAGGAAGGGGGGATCATCTTTTGAAACATAATTGGTCGGACTGGCGGCTGTCGCCTTCGCCTTGTTTCGATCCACTGTCCCACCCAGCAACTGCTCGATAAAAGACTTCGCGCGGCCACTGGAACCTCTTGAGGCGCTGGAGACATCCTGAGCGAAGCGCAGGATGTCTGCCGGTCCAGAGAGATCGCAAACGGCCTGCACACGGCTTGAGAAAGTTGCATTATCTCCCTTTCCCTCCAGTTCGGCGACCCCACCACTGGTGCCCAAGAGAGCGGCCAAGTGGCCACCCGCAGAATGTCCCCATGCACCGATATGGTCGGGGTCGATATGATATGTGACCGCATTCGCGCGCATCCAGCGGATTGCTGCCTTGCAGTCTTCAATTTGCGCCGGGAAAGGCGCCTCGCCAGATAGCCGATATTCGACGCTGACTACCACATAACCATGCGACATGAGATTTACGGGTGGCCTCTGCTCTTTGCGTCCTCGGGCCCATCCGCCGCCATGAATCCACAGTACCGCTGGCAAGGGATGGCTGATCGACTTGGGGGAATAGATATCCAGTCGGAGAGTGCGCCCGTCAATCTTCCGGTAGTCAACGTCGCGCTGCACATCGACATCCGGATAATCCGGACGCTGTCGTCGACCTTCGGCTGGAAGTGCAATCTGAGTCGAAAAGGCGGCGACCGCTACCATCAGGAGCAAGATTAGCTGTCGGCGACGAATCTTATTGTCGAGTTTGCGAGGCGTCATATGGCTGATGCGATTTTGGTTATGAGAAATCGACTCGCTCCTACCGCGGAGTTATAAAGGCCCCCGATAGGAGTAGGCCGCGGCAGCGCTTTCAAGGCGGCCAGACCGGCATCCACTTCTGTTCTCTTCCTGGCCAAGGCCGCTTCGAAGAGACCCTTTCCAAACTCATAGAGTTCAAGGTCAAGGCGGTTATGCTCTCTTATCATTTCAACGGCAGCTGGGTCGGTCTTAGGACGAGTCTTGGAAACCTTGTGATTCTCGTAGAAAGGCACCTCCCAACCGAAAGTCTTGGCAATTAGCATAAGGCTTTCCTCGAACCGTTCGCTCAGGCCGACCACGCTAAAGGTCCTGACCAGGTTTTCCTTCGCGATTTCCAAGGTCCGCTCCTCACATTTACCGTCGGGCTTTATGCCTGCGATCATGCTGCACTGGAGATTCTGCCGGTGAGGAGTCAGTCGGATAAAGTCCTCCACTCCAATCCGCTCAGTTTTCACTTTGCGATGCATCGGATGGAGGGGCCGTCGCTGAATGAAGTAATAGGACGAGAAGAACCGCGCCACAGGCTCCCGGAGAACGGTAATATAAGTTCCCCCCTGCGGAAGAAATTCGTGGATACCGTAGTAGAAGTGTCCACGCACCATTCGCAGCTTGCGGAGTCTGTCCTCGGAGAAGGTCTTCAGTCTTTCAGGGGTCGCCCGGATCCGGTAGGGATCCACCGTAAAAATCGAGAGTGGGTTGTATTGCCACTCGATAATGCGGTTGAGGGTCGTCCCGGCCGTCTTCGGAATGTGAAGAAAAATGAGAGCCTCTTTATCCATTCAGCCAAGAGTAATAGCACGATGACAATCGAGCAAACGCCGCGCCAGAAAAGACACCCCGCTCGCAAGCCTTGAGCGCAAAACTCTGTTCCAAATCTTGCGTGCTGGAACGCACCCGAGAATACAGCAAACCTACTAGGCTGCCACCGCCGTCTCAGGATGTGAAGTCAACACCATTTGGGCCCGGCGGCTGGCGAGCAGCGCTGCATCGTGGCGCGCGAGGCGTTGTTTCGAACGCTCTCGCCGTAGACCCTTCCAGCGAAAAGATCCGTAATGTGATCCTGGGCTATACCCGAAGCCATCCGGCTGAAGACGAGCGGATATCCCAAAAGGTATCGATCGTGTCGCGGATCGCATCCTGCCTTCGGTAGTGATCACCTGGTAATCGGCAAACGGATTACCGTGCCGCTTTCTTCGCCGAGATGCTTGACGATGGCTTGGGCGGCCAATTCACCTTCTTTCATCGCCATGAACACGCCAAAAGACAAAATCGGATCGGTCAATTGGTGGGCATCGCCCACACAGATGAATCCCTTGCCCGCATAGTCGCTTGTCGCGATGGAATAGCTGGTGACCGACCGGACGTCGTCAACGAACGAAGTTTTCGTGATTCGGCGCGTAGCTCCGGATTCAAACTCACAATTTCTTTCCGCAGATATTCCGTTTTATCGAGCTTTTGCTCTCTGAAACATGCGGCTGGCGCGACCACCCTGATACTGACCAAGATCCGAAGTGAGCGGAATCGTCCATCCCCCGTGATTGCGCCTCTGGTGAAAGATCATTGTATGCCGAGGCTCTTGACGCCGTAACCCTCCGATTGGCCAAAAACGTTCCCTGCCCCGAACAATCGACCAAGACATCGCGGAGCAGATTTTCCAGTCCGGCCTGAGAGCGAATCTGAAGTCCAATGACGCCCCGTTTCCTTGGAGCGGCGCGACCGCCTCACACTGCATGTACTCGCTCCCGCGTGCGTGCGCGGCGTCAAGGAGGGACCGTGCCAGCACAGAAAAAGAGTGGACGGCGCATCGGTTGACCTAAACCGCGAAATGCGATAAAACGGAGCGGAAATCGTTTCTTCCGCGACCGCTGCAAATCGGCCCTCTAGCGGTCGAACGAGGCGGGCGCAGGGCAAAAATGAAGATCCTTGTTACCGCATTAGCTGCGTCGAACGTAGATTTTGATCACACCGAATACTCACAACTTCTGGCATGCCGGTTGCCCGACAGAAATCCGGGCCCGAAGTGGGTTTTTGATCGCCGCTGCGACTGATACTTTCGCGATGCTGCCGGCCGTTTAACCGAATACCTTACTAAACTCTGACCCAATATGGCCTACCTCTTACATCAACTTCTCAGCGAGAGCGCAGCGCGACAGCCTGAGGCGGAAGCCGTTCGCCTGCGCGATCAAGCGATTAGTTATGCCGAACTGGAGCTGCTCAGCAATCAACTCGCGCATGCGCTAATCGAGCATGGCGTGAAATCGGCCGACCGGGTGGGGATTTATCTTCACAAATCTCCCGCAGCCATTGCCAGCATTTTCGGGATTATGAAGACTGGGGCCTGCTACGTCCCGGTGGATGCCAACGCCCCCGGCATGCGCCTGGAGGAAATTGGTCGCCAATGCTCATTTCGTGCTCTGATCACGAGTGAGGCGCTCTACGCCAAACTGGGCCCGGACTTCCACCAGGAATGCGCGGTTAGCGCTGTGATTTTCGTCGACAAGGCGCCGGAGAGTCCGCTGCCGGTGCCAGCTCTCACGTTCGCTGAAGATCTTCCGCAACAGCCTGCCGACGATCCCTGCGTCGACGTCATCGATCACGATCTCGCCTACATCCTGTTTACTTCCGGTTCCACCGGGACGCCCAAAGGGGTCATGCTCTCGCATCTAAACGCACTTACTTTTGTGAATTGGGGCTGCTCAACCTTTGCCGTCACGGCAGAGGATCGACTGTCGAATCACGCACCGTTCAATTTCGATCTGTCGGTTTTCGACATTTTCGTGGCGATCAAAGCGGGTGCGGCCATCTCGCTGGTGCCGGAAGGCTTGTCGGTCTTTCCGTTGCAGCTTTCGTCCTTTATCGAGCAGCAAAAAATCACGATTTGGTATTCGGTTCCAATGGTGCTGACCCTTCTCCATTCGCGCGGCAAGCTGGAAGAGCGCGATTTCTCCGCGCTCCGTTGCGTGCTTTTCGCCGGTGAAGTTTTTCCGACCAAGCATTTGCGCGCGCTCATGGAAAAGCTTCCGCACCCGCGCTACGCAAATCTTTACGGTCCGACCGAAACAAACGTCTGTGCCTGGTACAATGTCGAGCCGCTTTCAGAGGAAGAAACGGCGCCCATTCCAATCGGCAAAGCGACCGCCAATACCGATCTGATCGCGATCGATGCCGATGGCAACCGGCTCACTGGACCGGGAGCAGAAGGCCTCCTTTACGCGCGCGGATCCGCTGTCATGCAAGGCTATTACGGACGCCCAGAAAACACGGCGGCTTCTTTCATTCCCAACCCATTTTCGATTGGTCGGGAGGAGAGGCTTTACTGCACGGGCGACTGGGTGACGATCGACGAGAAGGGCAATTATCTCTTCGTCGGGCGCAAAGATCACATGATCAAGACCCGCGGCTATCGAGTGGAATTAGGCGAGATTGAGGCAGTGATGGTGGCGCATCCTGCGGTCGATGAAGCGGTGGCGCTTCCGATTCCCGACGAAGCGATCGGCAATACAATTCACGCCGTGGTGACGCTGGCCGACAGCCAGTCGCTCGATATTTCGACGCTGAAGCAGCATTGCGCTGAAAAGTTGCCGGCCTACATGGTGCCGGAAAAGATTTTGTTCAAAGAGTCCCTGCCGAGAACCGACAACGGAAAAGTCGATCGCCGTCGGCTCCAGACCGAGCTGAACCCAGCCGCGAAATAGCGAAATCGGAATTCAGGGCGAAGACTGGGCGCCGGCTTGCGAACCGAGCAAGGTCTGCGCCCGCTCCAAATCAGCCGGAATGCCGATGTCGATAAAGAGTCCACCGGAAATGAGACCGTAGACCTTGCCTTTGAGCAGGCCGGGAAAGACATCCCGTTCCAGCGAAACCGCTTGTCCGCTCGGCATTGCGTTCACGATTACCTTCCGCAGGAGATAAACGCCGGCGTTGATTAATCCCCCTCCCGTCCTCGTTCCTTTTTCCACGAATTCCGTCACGCGTCCTTCGGGGTCGACCGTCACGCTTCCATAGCGGCTCACATCCGGCACTCGTTGCAGGACCATCACGAATGTCGCGTCCTTTTCCCGCAACAGCTCCAAGGCGGCCGCCAAATCCCACTCAACGAAACTGTCGCCATTGAGCACGACGACGGGATCGCTCAGCAGTTGTTCCGCCAATTTCAGCGCTCCTCCCGTTCCGAGCGGCTCGGTCTCGCGGGAGTATTGAATCGAAAGATCAAGTTCCTGGCCCTTCCGGAAATAATCCTCGATTCGCTCTGCCATGTGACCCGTTCCCAGCACAATTTCCCGAATGCCTTGGCCCCGGAGCCGGTTAAGCAACAACTCGAGAAATGGGACCCCGGCGACCAGTGCCATCGATTTCGGCCGGTCACTCAAAACCGGGCGCAGTCGGGTGCCGAGCCCTCCACAAAGCACAAAAGCCCGCACTCTCGAATCGGCGTCGGAGGAAATGTCGGGACTATTCATTATCAGCCCGGACCTTAGCAGCGAACGGGTCGTTCGGACAGCAGCTCGGATCACGGTGACCAAGGGAATCGCTGTTCGCCAACGGGCCGATTTCGGCGTATCTTGGTATTCGCAAATTATGGATCAATTGGTCATACAGGATTTACACGTCTCGATTGACGGACAGGAGATCATCCGGGGTCTTAGCCTCACCGTCCCCAAGGGGGAAGTGCATGCCATTATGGGCCCGAACGGCTCCGGCAAAAGCACCCTCGCCAAGGTTCTGGCCGGGCATCCGGATTACATCGTAACCGCCGGATCGGTGCTGATGGATGGCGAAAATGTGCTCGAGTTCGAACCCGACGAACGAGCCCGCAAGGGGCTTTTTCTCGCGTTCCAATATCCGAGCGAGATCCCCGGGGTCACGATTGCCAATTTTCTCCGGGCTGCCGTCCAGGCGCGCATGCCCGAAGGGGAAGAATTGGAAGCGACTGATTATTACGCGAGTCTCTACAAGAAGATGGACCTGCTCGAGATGGATCGCTCTTTCACCTCGCGCTCCGTGAATGAAGGTTTCTCGGGCGGCGAGAAGAAACGGAACGAGATTCTGCAAATGGCAATGCTCGAGCCCAAATATGCGGTCCTCGACGAAACCGACAGCGGTCTCGACATCGACGCGCTAAAGGTGGTCGCCCAAGGGGTCAACTCGCTCCGTGGACCCAATCTCGGAGTGCTTCTTATTACCCATTACCAGCGCCTCCTAAATTACATCGTGCCCGATCACGTGCACGTCATGGTGAAGGGGCGCATCGAACTGAGCGGCGGCAAGGATCTCGCCCTGCAACTGGAAGAAAAGGGATACGATTGGGTGCGCGAAGACATCGTCGAACCCGCCCTCGCCTAACAAGGAAACCAAAATGGTTAAGCAAAATACAACTCTCGATATCGAACGGAACCTGGGAAATTTCGCCTACCCGGAAACGCACACGCACGACGCCGGCATTGGCCTGAGCGAAAAGACGATTCACTACATCTCGGATGTGAAACAGGATCCCGATTGGGTCCGCGAGTTTCGGCTCAAAGCCTACAAGACTTTCATGAGCAAGCCGATGCCGACGCATTGGGCGAGCAAGGATCTGGAAGCAATCGTTTTCGACAACATCCGCTACTACCTGAGCGGCGGCACGCAGGCGAAACGCACCTGGGAAGAAGTGCCCGATGATGTGAAGCGCACCTTCGAACGCCTTGGCATTCCGGAGCAGGAACGCAAATTCCTCGCCGGTGTGGAAGCGCAGTTCGATAGCGAAGCCGTCTATTCCAACATCAAGAAAGCGGTCGGCGAACAGGGCGTCATTTTTGTCGGCAGCGCTGATGGCCTGAAAGAGCACCCGGAGATTTTCCGGAAGTGGTTCGGCAAAGTAATCCCGACCGGCGACAACAAATTCAGCGCGCTCAACAGCGCAGTCTTCAGCGGCGGGTCCTTCATTTACGTCCCGCCGGGCGTGAAGGTGAAGCACCCGCTCCAGGCTTATTTCCGGATCAACGCCGAGAATTTCGGCCAGTTCGAGCGCACTCTTATCATTTGCGACGAGGGCGCCGAGTTAACCTACATGGAAGGCTGCACCGCGCCGAAATTCAACACCGCCACTCTGCACAGCGCGGTCGTCGAGCTCGTCGCGATGAAGGGCGCCAAGATCCAGTACATCACCGTCCAAAACTGGTCGAACAACGTCTTCAACCTCGTCACCAAGCGCGGCCTCGCGCACGAGGAAGCGGAAGTGAAATGGATCGACTGCAACATCGGCTCCCGCCTGACGATGAAGTATCCGGGCGTGGTCATGAAAGGCCGCAAAGCCCGCGGCGAAGTGATCTCGATCGCGCTCGCCGGCGACGGCCAGCACCAGGACACCGGCGCGAAGATGGTTCACGCCGCCGATGAAACGACGAGCAACATCATTTCCAAGAGCATCTCGATCGGCACCGGCCGGGCCACTTATCGCGGGCTCGTCCATGTGCCGAAACATCTCAAGAACTGCAAAAACAACACCGAGTGCGACGCGCTTCTGATCAACGCCAACAGCCGCACCGACACCTATCCGGCGATCACCGTCCGCGGCACCGGCAACGCCGTGCAGCACGAAGCGAGCGTCAGCCAGGTCAGCGCGGAGCAGATCTTTTACATGCAGCAGCGCGGCCTGACCGAAGCCCAGGCGATGAGCCTGAGCGTCAATGGTTTCGTCAACGATCTCGTCCGGCAATTCCCGATGGAATACTCGGTCGAGCTCAAGCGCCTGATCGAACTTGAGATGGAAGGCTCTGTCGGCTAGGTTTTCCGCGCAGAAACGGACGCAGTTTGACGGCGGTCTCGGGGCCGCCGTTCGCGTCTCTGCCCGCTATGAGCAACCCGTCAGCTGTTCTCGAAGAAGTCATCGCCGCTGTGCCCAAGAAAGCCGCAGTTCTCGACGGCATTCCAGCTCGTAGCGACGACGCGCTGCCCGCCTGGTTCGCGGAGCAACAGCGCGCCGCATGGACGCAATTCCAGAGCCTGCCCATGCCGGTGCGCACCGATCAGGCCTGGCGCTTCTCGAATGTCGAGCCTCCTCGATCTTTCGCCCTATTCGATCGCCAAACCTTTGCCCGAGGCTGAGAGCCGGGAAATCCTCGATCGTTCCGTCGGTCTCGACGAAACCACCGGACGTCTCATTTTCGCCGACGACCATTTTCTGGAACGCGATGCCCTTTCGGAAAAGCTGCGCGAAGCCGGCGTGATTTTCCAACCGCTCGAACGGGCCATGATCGAGCACGCTGACCTTTTTCGTCGCCATTTCATGAGCCAGCCGGCGACTCTCGGATCCGCCAAATTCGCCTCGCTCCACGAGACTTTCGTTAAATCAGGAACGTTTCTTTACGTCCCGCGCGGCGTGGAAGTGGAACTGCCGCTCGAAACCTTCCATTGGCTGCATGCCGAAAACGCCTCTATTTTCCCGCATACTCTGGTTGTAGCCGAGGAGCTCTCCAAAGTACGCTGGTCGAAAATTTCCGTTCGAGCGACCGCCAGCGCGCCTGGTTTCGCCTGCGGAGTGAATGACCTCATCGTCGGGGCTGGCGCCAAAGTGACCTACGTTTGCACTCAGGACTGGAGCGCCAACACCCTCAGCATCCAGATCAACGCCACTACCGTCGGCCGCGATGCGACCGCCTTGAATCTGCATCTCGGACTCGGCGGAAAATATTCGCGTCTCGAAAGTCTCAGTCGACTCATCGGCGAAGGTGCGCACAGCGACATGCTGGCCGTTTCAATTGGCGACGAGGCGCAGGAATTCGATGCCCGCACCTTGCAGGATCACGCTTCGCCGCACACCAACAGCGATCTGCTTTTCAAGAACGCCCTCAGCGGACACGCTCGCAATACTTTTGGCGGTTTGATTCGGGTTGAGCCGCACGCCCATTTCACCGACGCCTACCAAAAGGTGAGAAATCTTCTCCTCAGCGACGACGCCGAGGCAAACTCGATGCCCGGCCTTGAGATCCTCGCCGACAACGTGAAATGCAGCCACGGCGCCACCTCCGGCCAGCTCGATGAAGACGAGATGTTTTACCTGCTCGCACGCGGTATCCCGGCGGCGGTTTCGCGTCAATTGCTCGTTGGCGGCTTCCTCAACGAGGTGCTCGAACGTCTTCCCGATCCTGTTTTAGTCGCGAAACTCGAGACGCTGATTGCCGGCAAGTTCGCGCGCCACGGCGCACGTTAATTGTTTGCTTCGCTTTCGGACGCCCGCTATTCTCGCGGTCATGGACGTAAGCGGCACGATCGAAAAGATCCTATGCCAAAAGAGTGGCGGCCAGATCTGGTCGGTTTCTCCCGACGCCACCGTCTATGACGCAATCGCGCTGATGGCCGAGAAAAACATAGGCGCGCTGCTCGTGATGGAAAACGAGCAACTGGTCGGCATCGTCTCCGAGCGCGATTATTCGCGCAAAGTCATGCTCAGGGGCAAGACCTCACGCAACAGCATCGTCCGCGAAATCATGACGACCGAACTGACCACCGCACATCCGCGCGAAACGGTGGAGGAATGTCTGCGCTTCATGACGGACAAGCGCATTCGCCATCTACCGGTGATCGTGGATGGAAGCTTGCGCGGCGTGATCTCGATCGGTGACCTCGTCAAGGAAGTTATCTCTTCACAGAACGCGACCCTCGACCAATTGCGCGACTACATTTCCGGCGGCTATCCTTCCTAACATCGGCGTGTTACGGCCAGACGGTTTCCCCCGCCACGATCGTTCGGACGGCACGCCCCTTCAGTTTCCAGCCATTGAACGGAGTGTTGCGCGAAGCCGATTGGAAACTGCCCGCATCGACCGTCCATTCCAACTCCGGATCGATCAGCGTGACATCTCCCGCCGCGCCTAACGAAAGCGTGCCCGCCTCCAAGCCTAACAATCGCGCTGGGTTGACAGTGAACATGGCGATCAAGCGCGGAAGATCGATCGTCTGGTGTTTGTGAATCAGGAGGTCGATAAATAGACCCAACTCCGTCTCAAGGCCGACAATTCCAAAGGGCGCGGCATCAAATTCGACCTCCTTCTCGAAGTCAGCGTGGGGCGCGTGATCGCTGGCCAGAATCTCAAGCGTTCCGTCAGCGATCCCTTCCAGCAACGCTTCGATATCTCGCTGCGTCCGCAGCGGCGGATTCATCTTGAAGTTGGTGTCGAAATCCTGAATCGCCTCATCCGTTAAGGCGATGTGATGCGGACAAACCTCGCCACTGATCTTCACCCCGCGGGCCCGCGCGTCCCGTAGTAGGCGCACACTTCCCGCGGCGCTGATGTGCTGGCAATGGATGTGATGATCGCAGCATTCCGCGAGCAGAATATTGCGCGCCACGATCGCCTCTTCGCCAATCGCTGGCCAGCCGGGCAGGCCGAGCAGGGTGCTCCAATAACCCTCGTGGACCACGCCGTTGCCGACCAGTTCGTAGTCCTGGCAGTGGTCGAGGAGCGGCACCCTGACCATTCGCGCGTATTCGACCGCGCGCCGCATCAGTTCATTATTTTGGATGCAATGCCCGTCATCGGTGATGGCCACGACCCCGGCTTGGGCAAGCGAACCAATCGGCGCCAGCTCCTCGCCAGCGAGGTTTTTCGAAATCGCACCGGTAGGCAATACCCGGACCTTGGCCACTTTCGCCGCCCGATCCATGATCCACGCGATCGTGCTCGGGCTGTCCGCCACCGGCGCGGTGTTCGGCATGCAGACGACCGTGGTAAATCCGCCTGCCGCCGCCGCCCGCGCGCCTGATTCGATCGTCTCTTTCCAGCTAAAACCGGGCTCGCGGAAGTGGACATGAATGTCGATCAGCCCCGGGCTGACAACCAGCCCGGTCGCATCGATCTCTTCTGTCTTTGCTTCCACCTTTCCAGCTCTCTCCGCGACCCTGCCATCGATAATCCAGAGGTCCCCGATCTCGTCGCGATTGTTAGCGGGATCGATGATCCTGCCATTCCGGATGCGCATCGCATTCATGCCGTGGCGATCCCCCCGCAGAGATAGAGAACCGCCATCCGCACCGCGAGACCGTTCGTCACCTGATCGAGAATCACGCTCTGCGCGCCGTCGGCTAATTCGCTGTCGATTTCCACCCCGCGATTGATCGGCCCAGGATGCATGATTAAACAATCCGACCGCAAGAGCTTCGCCCGTGCTTTCGTAAGGCCAAATAGGCGAATGTATTCGCCCAATCCCGGAAAATATTCCTTCCGCTGCCGCTCGTGCTGGATGCGCAGCAGGTTGACCACGTCGACCGTCGGCAGAACCTCTTCAAGCTCGTGCGAAACCGCGACACCGAGCTCTTCAAACGCGCGCGGCACCAATGTGCTCGGCCCAACCAGCGTGACTCGCGCGCCCATCTTGAGGAGCGCGAAAATATTTGAGCGCGCCACGCGGCTGAAAAGAATGTCGCCGATGATTGCGACATGCAGCCCGGCCACGTCCCCTTTTTTCTCACGGATGGTATAGAGGTCGAGCAATCCCTGAGTCGGATGTTCGTGCGCTCCATCGCCGGCGTTGATCACGCTGGCGCCGATGCGGCTGGCGAGGAATTGCGCCGCGCCGGCCGAGCTGTGCCGGAGCACGATGATGTCGGCGTGATAGGCCTCGAGCACCTTAGCCGTGTCCTTGAGCGTCTCACCCTTCGTTAGGCTGGAAGCCGAAGCCGAGATGTTGACGATGTCCGCGCTGAGCCGTTTGGCCGCGAGTTCGAAGGAGGTGCGAGTGCGCGTACTCGGCTCGACGAACAGGTTGACCAGCGTTTTCCCCTGCAGCGCCGGGACCTTCTTCACCTCTCGAGTGCCGACCTGTTTGAAAGCGTCCGCTGTCTCGAGCACCAGGGTGATTTCCTCGGCCGAGAGCTCGCGCAAGCCTAACAAGTCTTTGCGTGTCCAGCGCTGTGCCTCGCTAGTCATTCGATTTCAAGAGCCAGACTCCGTCTTCTTCGCCGTCAATCTGCTCGAGCCGCACTCGCACCCGTTCGTCGTGCGCAGTGGGAATATTTTTGCCGACATAATCGGGGCGAATCGGCAACTCGCGATGGCCGCGATCAACCAAGGCGGCAAATTGAATGCATGCCGGACGGCCAAATGAGCCGAGCGCGTCCATCGCCGCGCGGCAGGTGCGTCCGGTAAAAAGAACATCGTCGACAATGACGACCGTCCGTTCTTCAAGCGGCAAGGGTAGTTGCGAAGTCCTGACCACCGGAAGCCCCGCCCGTCGGCCCACGTCGTCCCGATGCATCGCGACATCGACTACGCCAGTTGCGACACTGATCTTGGCGAGCGATTCGACCTGGCCAGCAAGGCGTCGCGCCAGTTCAACGCCGCGGGCCGGGATACCGGCCAGGACGAGCGCCGTCAGATCGGAATTGCGCTCGATAATTTCGTGCGCGATCCGCCGCAGAGCACGCCGCATCGCTTCCGCGTCAAAGATGCGGACGGCGGCGGTTTCGTTAGGAATTTCGTTCTTCATTTCCTTGGCGACCTCGCGGGATCGCTTTAAAGGAAGCGCGTTGGATCAGGCCGGCGCTCGGGTCAGCCTGGCTTCGCGCGTTCTTCGTTCGCGCCAACTGGAGCGGTGTTTCACGATCCAGTCGAGGAGCGCTTTCTCAAATCCAATATCGGAGCCGGCCTTTTCGCTCTCGATCCATTTATGTTTCAAAATCTCTTCGCGCTCGGCCAGGAACTCCTTATAGAGCACCGAGTTTTTCAGAAAATGCGCGCCCGCGTCGTCAGAAGAATCAATTTTTACGTTTTCGTTCATTCCCTGTTCCAATTTCCCTGAAAGCATTAGACGAACCAGAGCGTCGGCTATTTAGACGGACTTCGGGCCAGATGACAAGTCCTACGTTATCGGCAAGGCCTCCCGGAGTCGCCCTGCAATCTGTCTAAATTCCGCGGCGACCGGCGAGTCCTTGGCCTCAGCCGTGACCGGCATGCCCCGATCGCCCGCTTCGCGGGTCGCAATATCGATCGGGATTTGGCCCAGCAAAGGCACTCGAATTCGCTTAGCCTCCCGCTCTCCACCACCACTCCCAAAAATTTCGTAACGCACCCCGTCCGATGGCGAGAGGAAGTAGCTCATGTTCTCAATCAATCCGAGCACCGGCACATTCACTTTCTCGAACATCGCGGAGGCTTTGCGCGCGTCGATCAGCGCCACCTCCTGCGGAGTAGTGACGATGATGGCGCCGGCCAGCGCGACGGTTTGCACGATGGTCAGCTGGATGTCGCCCGTCCCCGGCGGCAGATCGAGCACGAGATAATCGAGTTCGCCCCATTCCACCTGCCGCAAAAATTGCTGGGTATAGCGCGTCACCATCGGACCGCGCAAAATCGCGGGGGCCGCATCGTCGAGGAGAAAACCCATCGACATCAGACGCAGACCGTATTGTTCAATTGGGATGATGTGATTATCCTCGGTCGCCATCGGTCGCTCGCGCGAACCGAACATGAGGGAAATGCTGGGACCGTAAATGTCGCAGTCGCACAGACCGACCGCGGCCTTGGTTTGCTCGAGCGCTATCGCCAGGTTGGCCGCGACAGTCGATTTCCCGACGCCGCCCTTGCCGCTGGCGATCGCAATGATGTGCTTGATTCCCGCTATCTTCGTCGCCCCAACCCCGGCTACGCCGCTGCCCGCCGGTGGCGCTTGAATGTCGATCCGCACCTTCGCTTCGCTGACTCCGGCGAGACTGCGCAGAGCGGCCTCGGCTTCATTCTTGATCGTCTGCGGAATCGCGGGGTCGTTCGTGGCCAGTGCAAGTTGCACGGTTACCTTCCCGTCGCGCGCCTCGATCCCCTTGACCAGGCCGAATGAAACGATGTCGCGACTGAAGCCTGGGTATTTCACCGACTTGAGCGCTTCCTTTATCTGATCCTCGGAAACAGGCATGGGACTGGGAAGCTACCGTGCGCGCTTCCGGAGTAAAGAATGAGCGCTCCGGCCTGGCCCATCGGGGTATGCGAACTGCTCAATAAAGCCCGATGCGTCGAATCAAACTGAGCGGCCGGGAACGCGCCGTCTTGAAAGCGCTCGGGTTTGCCGAACCGGTGCCGGGTGAACAGATCCGTGAGCACACCCAAATTCAGACAGAAGATTTGACCGACGTCTTGAACGCGCTTCTCGCCGCCGGTTACGTGGAAAGCAAACCGTATCGCGAGCAGGTGACAACCGCGGAAATGGCGGCGGTCGAGTTTGAAATCAATCCCGGCTACGTGCATGAACTGAAGATTTCGATGCAACGCTCCTGGGTGTAGGACCAGTGCTGTCCGGAAGGTCGCTACACGCTCTGCCCGGCCAGGGCGCGATTCTCCGCGCTCCGTTCGCCGAAGAGCTGACGAATCACATCCTCGACCGGTAACTCCTGAACGTTGATATCCGAGACCGAACAGGCGCTGAGCAACTGCCGGGCGACCTCCGTCACCCTGGCCCGCGGGACTTTGAGCTGCACGCTGAGCGGCGTCTGTTCGACCACCTCGCCGAGCTCGGAAAAATCCCGCTCCTGTTTATCCGCGAAAGTGAGGCTGATGACTTTGTGACCGGAGAAGCGGTCGATGATCGCGCTCAGCGCGCCATCGAAGAAGATTTTGCCGTGATCAATGATGATGACGCGGTGACAGAGCTCCTCGATGTCCTGCATGTAATGGCTGGTCAGCATCGTCACGATGCGGTGCTCCTGGTTGTACACCCGGAGGAATTCCCGGACGCGTTGCTGGCTCACGACATCGAGGCCGATCGTCGGTTCGTCGAGGAAAAGGACGCGCGGCTCATGGATAAGGGCGGAGATGAGTTCCATCTTCATCCGTTCGCCTAACGAAAGCTCGCGGACCATGACGTTCATCTTGTCCTCCACCTCGAGCAGCTCGCTCAGGCCGCCGACGACCTTTTTGAAACGGTTTCGGTCGATCCCATAGATGGCGCGATTCAACTCGAGCGATTCCTGCGCGGGCAGATCCCACCAGAGCGCGTTCTTCTGGCCCATGAGCAGACTGAACTGACGCTTCATCTCGTCGCGCCGTTCCCACGGGACAAAGCCGAGCACGCGGGCCTGCCCCGAAGTGGGATTGAGCAGGCCGGAAAGCATTTTCAGGACGGTGGTTTTGCCCGCGCCGTTGGGACCGAGAAAACCAACGAGCTCGCCCTCTTCGATGGTGAAGGAAATATCATCAGCGGCGCGCGTCTCCTCGTAGCGCCGCCTGACGAGGCCTTTAACCGAGGCCCAGAGACCGCTTTCCTTGCGGTAGGTTCGGTAAACCTTGGTCAGGCCGCTGGCTTCGATTGCGCTCATCCTTAAGTTGACTTCTAAGACTGCTCTTAACTGATTCGGTAGGCCCGCGACTAAGGTCAAGCTAGAGGCCAGCCACTTAAAATCGCGCGCAGCTGTCAGACCCGCGCAAACACTCTTCGCCTACGTGTGAGAAGCTCAGCAGCGTGACCTGCGGCGGCAACAGACGCAAGCGTCTGCGAAACGAACCTGAACCTCCTTCGAAATAATCATGGAGATGGGAACCGTCGAATCATGCGTGCTTTGGACCGGGCGCTCCTCGCCTATCTTTCGGACTGATCTCCAGGGCAGCCTCAAGCCGCGCTCGGGCGGGATTTCTCGGTCTGTTTTTTCAGGAGCGGCAGCACTTTCTCGACCAGCGCGTCACTCGTTAGGCCGTGCTTCTGGCGCAGGATCGGGATGGTCCCATGCTCGATGAATTGATCGGGCCAGCCAATCCGCACCACTGGCGTGTTGATCATCCGGGTGTGCAGATGTTCCATCACCCCGCAGCCGAAACCGTTGTGCAAAACGTGATCTTCGAGCGTGCAAAGGACCTGCACGCCACGCGCGAAAAACTCCAGCGTGCCGGTGTCGAGCGGCTTGATCCAGCGCGGATTGATCAAGGCCACCGAGTAACCCAGCGCCTCCAGTTTCTGGGCCGCTTCCTGCGCCATCTCGAACATGTTACCGAGACCAAAGATGGCGACGTCTTTGCCATGCTGCACCACTTCGGCCTTGCCGATTTCGAGCAATTTCGGAGTCGCCTTCAGTTTTGCGCCGGTGCCGGCGCCGCGCGGATAACGGACTGCGATCGGCCCTGATTCATAATTCGCCATCGTCCAAAGCATGTCCGCGAATTCGTCTTCATCCTTCGGTTGCATGTGCACGATATTGGGGACGTGCCGCAGATAACCGATGTCAAAGAGACCGTGGTGCGTCGGGCCGTCGTCGCCGCTCAATCCGGCACGATCCATACAGAGCGCGACGTTCAGATTCTGCAACGCGATGTCATGAATGATCATGTCGTAGGCGCGCTGCATGAAGGTCGAATAAATGGTGAGAAATGGCTTCAATCCCTGGGTCGCGAGACCGCAGGCGAAGAGCGCGGCGTGCTCTTCCGCAATCCCGACGTCGTAGTAGCGGTCGGGGTGTTGCGCCTGGAAATAGCCAAGGCCGGTGCCGCTCGGCATCGCGCCGGTGATGGCAACGATCTTGCGGTTGGCATCGGCAAATTTGCCTAACGTCTTCCCAAGAATCTCGGAATAGGTCGGGGTCGTGCCAGCGGCCGTTTCGCCAGTTTCGGCAGTAAATTTCCCGAGGCCGTGGAACTTGTCCGGTTTGGCGATGGCCGGCTCGTAGCCTTTGCCCTTCTTGGTCAGAATATGAAGCAGAACCGGCTCTTCCTGGCGCTTCAGGAACTCAAAAGTCCGAGTGAGGAGAGGAATGTCGTGGCCATCGATCGGGCCGTAATAACGCAAGCCGAGTTCTTCGAAGATTACGCTCGGAACGAGCAGGTTTTTGACCCCTTCCTCTACCTTGTGGGCCAGGTTCAACACCCCGCGACCAGCAATCGCTTTGATGAAGCGCCCGGCCTTTTCGTGCAGGTGCGCGTAGGTCGGATTGGTGACGATGTTATTCAGGTAGGCCGCGATCGCTCCGACGTTCTTCGCGATCGACCACTCATTGTCGTTCAGGACAACGATAAAGCGCTTGGTCTGCGCCCGGACGTTGTTAAGCGCTTCGTAGCTGATCCCGCAGGTGAAGGCGGCGTCGCCGGCCACGACCACGACATTCTCGTCCCGGCCTAACAAATCACGACCCACCGCCATTCCGAGACCAGCCGACAAGGCCGTCCCGGCATGCCCCGCACCGTAGGAATCATGTTCGCTCTCCGTCCGAAGAAGAAACCCGTTCAGCCCTTCATACTGCCGCATGGTGTGAATGCGATCGAGCCGGCCGGTAAACATCTTGTGCACATAGCCCTGGTGGCTGACGTCAAAGACAAACTTGTCCTGCGGCGTGCTGAAAACCCGGTGGAGCGCGATAGTGAGCTCGACCACGCCGAGATTTGGGCCGAGGTGTCCCCCGGTCTGCGAAAGCACTTCGATCAGCTCGTCGCGCACTTCCTGCGCGAGTTGCGGGAGGCTTTCTTCCGGTAACGCCTTGATGTCTGCCGGGGAATTGATTCCCTTCAGCAAATTGGCTTTCGTTATCTCAGAAGAGACTGACGTCGACATTTTTAGGTTCTCCTTGGGTTTCTGGCTGGGCCGTGGCGGCCGGTTCAAATTTCTTCACCGCCGGTTTGCCGGCGCTGTTGCGGGTGATGATTTCGATGCGCTGCTCGGCCGAAGAAAGGCGTTCCTGGCACACTTTGACCAGCTTCATCCCCTCCTCGTAGCGCACGATCAAATCCTCCAGCGGCAGCTCACCGGACTCCATCTGCTCCACGATTTCCTCGAGCCGTTTCATGGCCTGTTCGAAGTTCGCTTCCGCAGCGGGCTTCTTCACTTGGTTCGACATAACGGCAAGGGAGCAATTAAGCATAGGCGGCACAATTAAAAAGGGAGGACTTGGCTCTCAGTCAGGACCTACGCCCATGGCATACCGGCTGCTAATAAGGGATTCGTTAGCCGTGCCGATGACCTATCCAAAGCGAATACTCCTGATCGATCACGAGCCGCACCTGACTGCGGTCGTCGGGTCGGCTCTGCAGGAAACCGGTCAGTATCTGATCCGCCAGGAATGCCATGGCCGCCGTGCGCTCCACACCGCGTTGCACTTCCAGCCGGACCTGATCCTGCTCGACGCCATCTGTGAGCAGGTGGAAGCTGACGAAATCGCACAACAGATTCATACCGACACATCACTACAAAATGTGCCGATGGTCTGCCTGACCAGCCTCGCCCCAAACGGGCAGATCGGATCGGTCGGATTCTTCGGCGGCTACAGCTTCGTCGCGCACCCCTCGCACCTCGCCGACATGGTGAGTTGCATCGCGGCCATGCTGCACGAAGAAGATTCCTTCGGCTCGGTCGCTTAGCGGGCGCTTCGTTCGTTTTACTTGTCGGCGCGCGAAGCTCCGGCAAACTTCGGCATGCTCACGCCTACTTCCGTGAAAGATGCCCTGCAGCGCACCGCGCCAGCGGACGAGGTGCTGGTGCAGGGATGGGTCCGCACCCGGCGCGGCTCGAAGGATTTCTCGTTTCTAGAACTGAACGACGGCTCGTCGCTGCGCAATCTGCAGATCATTGCGCGGAATACTCTGCCCAATTATGACGCGGTCCAACGCCTGATAACGGGCGCTTCGATTGTCGTGCGCGGCCCGCTCGTCGCCTCGCAGGGGAAGGGGCAAAGCTGGGAAGTCGTCGCCGATTCGATCGAAATTATCGGCGCCTCCGACGATTCCTATCCGCTCCAGAAAAAAGGGCACACTCCAGAGTTCCTACGCGAGATCGCCCACCTTCGCCCGCGCTCGAATCTCTTTGGGTCCGTCTTCCGCGTGCGGAGCCGGCTCGCTTTCGCGATCCATCAATTTTTCCAGGAGCGCGGTTTTGTTTACGTCCACACCCCGATTATCACCGGGAGCGATTGCGAAGGCGCCGGGGAATTGTTCCGAGTCAGCACGATCGACCCGGAGAAGCCTCCTCGTCAGCCGAATGGGCTAATCGATGACGCGCAGGATTTTTTTGCGCGCCGGACTTACCTCACGGTCAGCGGGCAACTGGAAGCGGAAGCTTTCGCCTGCGCGCTTTCCAAGGTTTACACCTTTGGGCCAACCTTCCGGGCGGAAAATTCCAACACCTCGCGCCACGCGAACGAGTTTTGGATGATCGAGCCGGAGATGGCCTTCTGCGATCTGGACGGTGACATGGACCTGGCCGAGGCGCTGGTGAAGTATCTCGTGCAGGACATCCAGAAAAGCTGTCCGGATGAGCTGGAGCTTTTCGCAAAGTTCGTCGACAAAGAGTTACTCGCCCGTCTCGATTTCGTGGTCGAGCGACCGTTCCAGCGAACCAGTTATAGCGAAGCGATCGAGTTGCTCCGAGCGAGCGGCCAGAAGTTTGAATTCCCGGTCGAGTACGGCCTCAACCTGCAGTCCGAACACGAGCGCTGGTTGACCGAGAAACATTTCAAATGCCCGGTCACGGTCTTCAACTATCCAAAGGAAATTAAGCCGTTCTACATGCGCCTAAACGACGACAACAAAACGGTGACCGCGATGGATCTGCTCGTGCCCGGGATCGGCGAAATCGTGGGGGGCAGCCAGCGCGAAGAACGGCTCGAGGTGCTGGAAGCGAATCTGCGCCGGCACAACATGAACCTGGCCGACTACAAATGGTATCTCGACCTGCGCCGCTACGGCACCGTGCCGCACGCTGGCTTCGGGCTTGGTTTCGAACGCATGCTCATGTTCGTCACCGGCGTGCCGAATATCCGTGACGTCATCCCGTTCGCCCGCACCCCCGGCAGCGCGGAATTCTGATTGTTGCGGAGGCTCTTCACTCGCACACTAAAGTCGTGGCCAGCGGGCACGAACCGAAGCAGAAGGTCGAGATCGCCCACGTGCTCTCGATAGACGTGGTCGGGTATTCGTTGCTCCTGATCACAGATCAGACTCGGCTCATGAATGAGTTGTCGAGCCTGGTCAAAAACACGGAGCAATTCCGCCAGGCCGACACTCAGGGAAAACTGGTCCGGATCCCGACCGGCGACGGGATGAGTCTCGTCTTTTTCGACGATCCGCAGGCGCCGATCGAGTGCGCGAGGGAGATCGCCGCCGCCTTGAAAAATCATCCCGACATCCGGCTGCGGATGGGAATTCACAGCGGGCCGGTGAACAAAGTGACGGACGTGAGCGACCGTTCCAACCTTGCTGGAGCCGGGATGGACATGGCGCAACGGGTAATGGATTGCGGTGACGCCGGGCACATTTTGCTCTCCCGCCACATCGCCGACGATCTCGCGCCCTTCCCGAGATGGAATCCGCATCTTCATCCGCTCGGCGAATGCGAGGTGAAACACGGTCGCAAGATCGCACTCGTAAATTTCTTCACGGACGAAATCGGCAATCCCGAAATGCCGAGGAAATTCGCCACTCCGAACGGTCAGCCAGTGGCGAATTCGACCTCCGCCCCATCCACCTTTTCCGGGCCGCGCCGCGCACTCATCGCCGGAGCGGCTCTCCTCGTGGTCGCCCTTGCGGTTGCGGCCTTTGTCTTTTTCAACCCGAAGCTATTGCCGTCGTGGAAAAGCGCGGACGCGCCGCTGGCTGGCAGTCATTCCATTGCCGTTCTGCCATTCGAAAACGCAAGCAACGATCCGAACGCAGAATATTTGTCGGAGGGAATTTCGGAGGCGCTGATTAACAGCCTGACCGAGCTGCAGCAACTGCGGGTGATCGCGCGTTCGACCTCCTTTCATTACAAGGGAAAGGATATCGATCCACGGCGGGTGGGGCGCGAGTTGAACGTCGCAGCCGTCCTCACGGGGAAAGTGCGGCAGATGAAAGACGCTCTCAGCGTGCAAGTGGATCTGGTCGACGCTACGACCGGCGTACAGCTCTGGGGCGCAGCCTACGACCGCAAAATTTCCGATGTGGTTACAGTCAAACAAGCGATCGCGCGGGAGGTCACACAGAAGTTACAATTAAAGTTGACCGGTGAAGAGGAGCGTCGGCTCGTCAAACGCGACACGAGCAACGCGGAAGCCTATCAATTCTATCTCCGCGGACGTTATCTCTGGAACAAACGGACTCCGGACGGACTCAAACAAGCGACCATGGAATTTCAGCAAGCGATTGAACGCGATCCGAATTTCGCTCTCGGCTATGCCGGATTGGCCGATACCTATCTGTTACTGCAGCAATATGTCGGGGTTCCTTCGAGTGAGGCCATGCCGAAAGCCAGAGCAGCTGTCGATCGGGCGCTCCAGATTGATGATTCTTTGGCGGAAGCGCACGCCTCCTCGGCTTTGGCCTACCAGTTTGCATGGCAATGGGCAGAGGCCGAACAGGAATACGAGCGCGCCATCGCTCTGAACGATAATTACGCCACCGCCCATCACTGGTTTTGCTCCTATTACCTGGTGAAAGGACAACTGGATGATGCGCTCAGAGAAATCAGGCGGGCGCAGGAACTCGATCCGCTTTCCCAAATCATCAACGCCAATTTCACGATCATTTTTTTGCTCAAAAACGAGATCGACGCCGCTATCGAGCAGTGTCAAAAAATCATCGCGGCCGATCCAAATCACATCATAGGCCACGATTGGCTGGGGTGGGCCTTTTTCCAAGGGGGACAGTTGGAGAAGGCGATTACGGAGCGCGAGAAGGTGGTCGCGATCTCACAGCGAGCAAGCCCACATCTGAGCGCCCTGGGATACGTTTACGCCGTCGCGGGCCGGCGCAGCGACGCGCTCCGTCTCTTGCAGGAACTCGAAGAACGCTACGCCAACGGCGACGGTGTGGGCCAGGGGCCGGCCGCCATCTGCGCAGGTCTGGGCGACTTCGACCAGGCGTTTGCCTGGCTGGAAAAGGACTTCCAGCAACACAGCGCCGAGTTGCAGTTCATTACCTGGCGAGTTCAGTTTCGATCCCTCCGCCACGACCCGCGCTACGCCGACCTGATCCAACGCATGCGAATCAATCCGTAAGAGGCCGCTCGCTTTTCCGGGCGCGCTCGTCCGCGTTCCTTAACTCGCGGGTTTTCGCGACGGAAAGAAATTCGTAGAAAGCGTGGAGCCGCGCGAAGTAATAACCCTCGCGTCCGTCGAGGAATCCTCGCTGCCAGAGATAGACGTAAAGGAAGCGCAGCAAGGGACGGAACGGCAGTCGCTTTGAGAGTCGCTTGAGCCGACGCCGTTGCGCCACGCGCGCGCTTTGCAGCTCGTTGACTCCACTTTCCTTCGCCGCCGCGACATGCGCTTCCCAGTTCGAATAACGATTGTGTTTCTCGACAAAAACTTCCACCGAGGGAAAGGCATAGTGATCCATCTCGCAGCGCAGGCGTCCCGTCGGCCCATCTACCACGACGTGTTCGTGCACTTCGTTATCGCCGCTCGCAGTTGCAACGTCGGTCAGCTTTTCATATCGGCCTAACGAATGGCGGAAAAGGCGAAGGTTCCAGTTCGGATAATAGGCGTGCCGCAGCCAGCGACCCATAAACATGAAACGGCGATTGACCCAGTAGCCCACCGTTTCTCCAGCCTGCGCAATCGCGCTTCGAAACTCTGCTTCTGCCGCCGGCGGCAACACTTCATCGGCATCGAGAATGAAGACCCACTCGTTACGAAAAGGCAGATTCTCCAGGGCCCAGTTCTTTTTCTTTGGCCAGGTGCCGCTGAACTCGAACTGGACAACCCGCGCGCCAAAGTCCTGCGCGATGGCTTGCGATCCGTCACCGCTCTGCGAATCGACCACGAAAATCTCGTCCGCCCAGGCGATCGAAGTGAGACAGCGAGGCAGGTTACCCGCCTCGTTCTTGATCGGCACAATGACCGAAACGGGCACGGATGCGGGGTTCTTAGCCACGAGACAACGGAAGTGCAACAGCCAGCCTGGCCAGGACGAAGATCACGACTGGCAGGCGATCGGGTTCCAAAACGAGATAACCGTGGGCTTTGAGCAAGGCCAGAATCTCAGCACGATGCCAGCAGGATTCATAGGAAAAGAATCGAAACCTTTTAAAAGAAGGGCCGGACCCGCGTCAGACGCCTTACCCGGCATCCAAGACACGCCCCCTCCGTAGTCGTAACTATCTTCGCAATTTCTATTCCCAGGCCGGATTAACTTTGTCATGATCAGAACCTCACCGCTCTGGACAGCCTCGGGATTTAACGAATCATTCCGGCAATCTTTCTCTTGAAGCGCGTTAATCTCGACGAAAATTGGCCGGCCTCGTGGAAAGCTTCCTTCCGTTACGATCTGGAAGAAGTCTACGGGCAGATCAAGAATCGCGGCTATGCCTACGCCTACGATCGGCGCCGCCGCGCCACCTTTCGGCTCGTCACCGAGGTCCTGCCCCCCGGCGCTCGCATCCTCGATATCGCCGCCGCGCAGGGCAATTTCTCCATCGGCCTGGCCGAGATGGGCTACGAAGTCACCTGGAACGACATGCGCGCCGAATTGGCAGATTACGTCGGAATGAAGCGGGAGGTCGGCACCATTCACTTCGCGCCGGGGAACGCTTTCGATCTCCATCCGCCGCATCTCTTCGATGGCGTCCTCATCACCGAGGTCATCGAGCACACCGCGCACCCGGATCAATTACTGGCGCGCTCGGCGGAGCTGGTTCGCCCCGGTGGCTACATAATTATAACGACACCAAACGGCGCCTACTTTCGTAACCGATTACCCAAGTTCACCGAGTCTTCCGACCCGGCGGCCTACGAGTCGATCCAATTCAAGCCCGACACGGATGGACATATTTTTCTCCTTCATCCTGACGAACTAAAATTGCTCGTGAGCCGGGCCGGATTGGAGTTGGAGAGGATGACTCTCTGCACCAATCCCCTCACCAACGGTCACCTTAAGACCGAGTTTATTTTGCGCCGGTTGCCGCGATCGCTGGTCGAAGGGATCGAGTCTTTCAGCGGACAGCTTCCTTTCGGCCTAACGAGCCGCCTTTTTACCCAAATGGCGGCCCGCTTGCGCCGGCCTTTGGCCCCCGCGTAAAGCTAAGCTGAGAATCACGAGACCTGCTCGGCCGAAGCTGATCGAGAGCGCAGTACCCGGCAGGGATTGCCCGCCGCCACTGTGTCTGGCGGCACGTCGTGCGTCACCACCGAGCAGGCGCCGACCAGAGCTCGCGCGCCGATCGTTACCCCTGGCATGAGGAAAGCGCGCGCACCGATAAACGCGTCCTCCCCGATGGTGATTTTAGCCACCGCCAGCGGAATTGCCGGCTTCGAGAAATCGTGCGTGCCGGCGCTCAAATATACTTCCTGAGCCACTGTCGCGCGGGCTCCGATCTCAATCTCACCGAGGCTATAGGCGTTGGCCCGATCGCCCAGACAGGCTCCATCGTGCAAGGTGAGATGCCACGGAATCGCGATCCGCGCCCGTTGATGCACAAAAGGAGTCCCGTCGATTTTCACGCCGAAGACGCCCAGCCAAAAAAGCCGCCAGCGATTGGCCGGTTTCGGAGTCCAGACGCAAAAAATCGCCCAGCAAAACTCCCAAAGCAACCGCAGGAGACGGTCGCCCAGCGGCCAGGGTGAAGCCGATTGCTCGGCTTGGTTGGGATCAACAATCTTGAGTGGCTCGCTCATTCGTTAGGCGGGCAGTCTCCCGGGAAGCGGAAGGTCGGGCAAGAATTTTCGGACGCGCCGGCTGCAAGCCGTTCAAGGATCATGATGTTTTCTCCCACCGCACGCCGATCCTTGCAGCACCTCGAGAAAGGAATCGACCGCCTGGTTAATCTCGAAACGCCGGGTAAAGGCAGCCCGCGCCTGCTCGCTCATGGCGCGACGTTGCGCCGGAGAAGTCGCCAGCCAGCGCTCCAGCAAACGACGAGTCCCGTCCAAATTGTCCTCCTCGGCGTAGCCGCAGCCATCGGCGACGATCTCGCGCCAGATGTTGACCTGGTTGGAAATGAGAACCGGGACTCCGCAGGCGAGGGCTTCCGCGATGGCGATCCCGAAGTTTTCCTGATGGGAAGGCAAAATGAACGCCGCCGCGGCGGCGAACGCGCCCCACTTCGCGCTCCCTGACAGCATGCCGGTAAAGGTAACGCGCCCGGCCAGGTTCAGCTCGCTCGTTAGGCGCTTTAGCCTGCGCAGATAATCGTCGTCCGCACAGGGACCCGCCAGGACGAGGTCGATGGAGGGCGTGGCGGCGGTGGCGCGAATCAGTTCTTCGCACCCTTTCTTCTCGTGCAGGCGCCCCAGAAAAAGCAGAAAGTCCCGGCTCCGCAAGTGAGGTTGGAAATTCAGGAAATCTTCGCGCGCGCTCGATAAATCGGTCGCAGGCGCGGCGGTACCGTAACTCACGACCTCTTCCTGGCAGCGATAAAGATGGAACGATTCCCGCGCCAGGAGTCGCTCTTCCTCCGAGGTGAAAAGAACTGCGCGGGCATCGCGCAGGACGCGATATTCGGCCCACGGCCAATAGAGGAGTTTCTTGAGATGCTTGAGCGGGTAGGTGCGATTGAACCACGGGTCGAGCATTCCATGGGGAAAGACAAAGTACGGCGTTGCCGTTTTATGCAGTGCACGCCAGACGCCAAAGCTGTGGTATTGCCAGATCCCGTGCACCACCACAGCATCGAAGCGCGCGCGCTGCTCTTTCACCCAGGGCAGGAAGCGTGGGGAATATCCGTAGCCGCCCCGTCCGGGCCCGAGGGCGTGGACCGGCGCGGGAAACTCCTTTACCCCACGCGCATTGGGCCCGTCGAGTGAAACAATCTCCACCTCGTGCCCCCGACGGGCGAGCACGAGCGACGATTGCTTGACCGACTCGAGCGGCCCGCCGATCGCCGGGTCAAGCGAGTGAATGCAGCGCAGGATTTTCATCGGAAAGGCGCGGAGCGCTGGTTCGACTAACGAAGTGACCGAGCACGACCATGCTCCAGAGCCGCGTCCAATGCAGACGCCCGCTGCCAAATTGTGCCCGCGCGCCGGCCACGAACTCTTCTGGCAAAAGTGCCCCCGCCACTGTCTCCCGCAGTCCCTCCTCAACAAAGGAAGCGAGCGGACCTTTCATCCACTTCTGCATGGGCAGCGCGAAACCAGCTTTTGGTCGCTGGTAAACCGAGGGAGGAAGCAAATCACAGAACGCTTCCACGAGCAGGCCCTTGCCTTTTCCGTAGCGCTGCTTCTCCGCCGCAGGCAGGCCCAACGAATATTCGACCAGCTGGTGATCGAGAAAGGGGACGCGCAACTCGAGAGAAACCGCCATGCTCATCTGATCGGAATCGCGCAGAAGCATGCGGCGCATGTAACCGCTCAGCTCAGCCCAACTGATCCGGGCAAAATCATCCGCCAACTCGACCGGACATTCGAACCGGATGTTTTCGCTGGGCAAGCCGGCCCGTTGCAGCATGGCGTCAGTAAAAAAGCGGCGACGCCATTGGGCGAGGCAACCAGCCCCGGTTTCGTTAGGCAAATCCGCCAATCGCTCACCGGCCAGCACTTTGCGCACGGCGCGTGGCAATCGGGCCAGCCACTGCAACCGTGGCACGTCGCGGAAGCTTGGATAGCCGCCGAAAAGCTCGTCGCCGCCCAGACCGGAGAGTGCCACTTTCACTCCCTGCCGCGCCACCGCCCGAGAGACGATGTAGGTGTTGATCGCATCGACCGAGGGCAGGTCGAGGTGTGCGACGGCCTCGGTGACGCATTGGATAACTTCCGGTTCGCTCAGCGCGAGCCGCTCGTGACTGGTCCCGTAACGCTGCGCGACCTCGAGCGCGATCGCGCTTTCATCGAATCCGGCCACGTCGAAACCCACCGAAAAAGTCTCCAGCCTGCCGCCGAGCTTTTGCGCGGCCAGCGCTGTCACGATGGACGAATCGATGCCGCCGCTGAGAAAGCTCGCTACCGGGACATCAGAAAGAAGGTGTTCCTCCACGGAGGTCTCGAGCAGCGCGCGGATTCTGCGCGGCGCCGATTCTCTGGCCGACCGAAAATTGCGCACGGGCCAGTAGCGCTGCACTTCAGTTTTTCCTTCATGATCGATGATCATGGCGTGGCCAGCCGGCACGACTTTGATCTCCGGAAAGAGGATTTTGTCTTCCGGACAGGCGCCCCACTCCAAGTAACCCGCCACCGTTTCCGGCGTCGCGGACGAGGACGGAGCGAAGAGCACTTTCACCTCAGAGGCGAAGCGAAAAGCGTTTTCATGCGAAGTGTAATAGAGGGGTTTGATACCGAGCCGATCCCGCGCCACGAAGACTTCCTGTCGAGCGTGGTCGTAGATGGCGAACGCAAACATCCCCTTCAGCCGATCGAGCAGGCCGCGCCCCCAACGGGCGTAGCCGATGAGGATGGTTTCGGTGTCGCTCGTTCCCCGCCACTTCACCTCCCCGAGTTCTGCGCGCAGGGCGCGATGGTTGTATATCTCCCCGTTGACCACGATCACGTTGCCCGTGGCGGGATCCGCCATCGGCTGCGCGCCGGTCGGGGAGAGATCGAGAATGGCGAGGCGCCTGATGCCTAACCAAAAATGTCCGTCCGGCGAGAGCCACTCGCCTGCCGCATCCGGTCCGCGGTGCGCGATGAGACCAAGATCGAGCGGCCAGGCCGGTGCTCGGAAATTGAAATGAGCCGCAATCCCACACATGGCTGCCAATCAGACCCGCACGCCTAACGAGCGGTAGAGATCGAGGTATCGAGCGATCATGTCCTCGGACCGGAAACGCTCCGCATTGCGCAGGCTTTTTTCGCTCCACGCGGCGCGTTCCGCCGGGTCGGTCAGGCGTAAAAGAGCGCGGGCCATCGCAGGCTCGTCTTCCACCTCGGCGATGAGCGCGGCCGCGCCGCCCACCTCCGACATCGGTTCGCGATCGCTGCAGATGACCGGGCAAGCGCAGGCCTGCGCCTCGATGATCGGCCAGCCGAAACCTTCAAAACGGGACGGATAAAGCAAGACCAGCGCGGAGCTGTAGAGCGCTTCGAGAAGTTCATTCGCCGGACCCTCCACTTCGACGACGCGCTCGAGCACGCCTAATTCTTTGCCTAACAAACGCAACTCGGGGCTGAGCTTCTGTCCGGCAAAGACCATCTGCCCGTTCCAGTCGTCTTTGGTCAGAGCAAAAATCCGCAGAACCCCTTCGCGGTTCTTCATGCGCAGATTGGACCCGACATGGAGGGCGAAAGGAGTGTGGCCTTCGAGACCAACCACAGTAGAGAGCAGGGCGCGGGCGCGGTCCGAGGCTTGTTTTCGATAAGGATGATTCAAACCGTGACGAATCAGGAGCAGGCGCGGGCCGTCCGCCTCCTGTCCGACAATTCGTTGCGCATCGCGCAAAGTGGCGGGTGAAGCGCAGGGCACCGCATCGGCTTTGCGCAAGCCATTAACGATCCAACGTTGCAGGTATTTTCCCGTCGCCGAGGCGGGACAATCGGTCGCCTCTCCGAGTGCTCCTCGGACCGCAAGAAGATCATGACAGGAGACGACGACGGGATGATTTCTGATCGATCCGCAATACATCGCGTTCGAGTGATCACAGATGTGAACCAGGGCGAAACCACGAGCCAGCTTCCGCCGCAGTTGTCTGGGAAAGATGAAAAACTTGTCGATATACCCGAGCCATTTTGCGACCAAGGGCCCGGCCCACCCAATTCGGCCCAGGAGCGGCCGCGGCTGAATCAGTTCCGCCGGGACTCCTGCGGTGGTGAGACCGCGCAGCATCATCATCGCGAAACGCTGCATGCTCTGCTGCTGATCGGCGGCGTAATTACCGATCAGGAGAACCATGGACAAAATGAGAGCGGCTGGTTGAGCTGTGCAACCGCTCGGCATACTTGGAGCGACCGCGGATCCGTTGTGGCGGCGTGCTCGCGGCGTCTTCCGACACCTCCGTCGGGTTTGCCGAGATCGGATCGACAACCCGCGCCGCCAGGCTAAAGGCGGCGAAGATCACCGCGAACCCAAGACTGGTGGCCTGGCCAAAGGGCGCCTGCAGGAGCGCGAAAACCCCGGCACTGAAAAGGAAGAGAGGTAAAGTGTTCCCGGCCCGCACCTGGCGGAGGGAGAAGAGGCCGATCTTGAAGGTGATCGCGCAACGCCAGAGCAAGAAAGCAAGACCGAGAATCGGACCGCTCTCGAGCAGAATGCGCGACCATTCGTTTTCCGCGAGGAGAAAGGAAGCCTGACCGGTAAGGAAATTTGCCCCACCGCTCGTGCCGACGCCAAGTCCATACCCGCCTAACGGGACCCGACTGAGGCCCAGCAAGCCTTCGGTAAATCCACCGACTGTGCGCCCGACCAGGCCACCGACGACCGAGACATCGTCCGCCGATTCGGTGAAGCGATCGGAGAGAACGTCCAGTCCTTCTCGGAAGATCGGGAGGTAACTGATTGCCCAAAGCGCGAGCACGGCGAGAAGGAGATGGCGTCCAAATTTATCGACCAGATTCGGCCTAACGAGCAAAATCACGGCCAACGACGAAACCACTACGACGACCGCCAAAACGGCGGAGCGGCTGCCCGAAACTCCGAGCGCGATGATCAAAGAGGCGCCTGCTCCATAGACCCACCAATTCCTTAGCGGGAGCTTCGCCAGCACCGTGTGCAGGAGGAAAGCCGCCACCGCACTGGAGTAATAGACTGTCCCGGAGACAAACGAAAAGACGCCCGGGGGACGAATTCGACCACTTCCCGCCCCCAATTGCGTGCCTTCTCCCGCACCCGCCACCCGGTTGATAAATGCCTCGGGACTGGCGGCAAACTGCATCACCATCAGCGCCGCCATCGGGATCATCCCGATGATGAACCAGCGCCCGGCCCGTTTGACGTCCTCCAGATCGAAGACCGCAGGGATGACAAAGATGAGCGGAAGATGAAGAAAATTCGACCGCACACCGTAACCGGTCACAAGAATGATGGTCTGAATTGGAAAATAGTTCAGGAGAACAATAATCCCGGTCGCCCAGGACAGAATGGCGATGATTTCCAACGTGACGATCCAGACATTCTGCGGAAAAATTCGAGCCCGGAAAGCGAGCAAATAGATCAGGATCGCGACCGGGTCGCGGACCAGCAAAAGCGGAGCGGAAAGTTGCGGGACAGCCCATTTGCGCAAGGCGCCCTCGAAAATGAGCAGCCAGAGATAAAGCCAGATGAGCCGGCGGATATTCCGGATCGCCGACGAAGAATCGAAGATTCCGGGCAGATTTTCCTTCGCGGATACAACCCGCCGTTCAGCAATGGCCTTCATGATTCGACGGGTAAATCCACCACTTCTCGTGCCAAACGGACCAACCGCAGGCGATAATCTTGCCAAGTAAGGGCCAAGGCTTTGCGCCGGGCCGCCTCCTGCATCGCCCTAAGCCGATCCGGCTCGCGAAGCAAGCGCACAAGCCTATCCTCAATCGCCTCTGCCGAACGGATCGGAACGATGTAGCCGTCGATACCTTCGTCGATCAGATCCGGCCCTGCCGTATGCGGCGTCGTTATCACGACCAAGCCCTGACCCATTGCTTCCGTCATGACCAACCCGAAGCCTTCATGCAAGGAAGGGAGGACGAGAACATCATGGCGCGACATTTCTTGCAAGAGGGCCGGATGAGGAAGCGAAGGAATCCAGTGGTATTTACTTAGCAGAGCGGACGAGGGCACCCCCGGGCTGACTTGTCGGCCGATCATCGTGAATTCAATCTCAGAACCCAGCCGCTCGACGGCTTCCAGGAGATAGGAAAGGCCTTTGGCCTGAGTCAAAGCGCCGGCAAACAGGACGCGCAACCTGCCGCCCGATTTTTGGGGCGGATGAGGACTTTCGGCGGGCGCGATTCCATAGGAAATGACTCGCACTGGCGCTTTCAAAGTGGGAGCAGGCGCCAGGCTTTCCCGGGCAAAAGTGCTCGCCGTGATGACTACATCGGCCAGCGACAATTCTTCATCCTTTCGCGCCAGCTTCGCCTCGCTGTCGCTCAGTGCGCCGAGCGTGGCCCGCCATTCTGGATGAAGCTCTGCCTCCTCTTGTTGCAGCCGATGCACGGTGCGCCAGTAGACGGTGGGATGCTCGTAAAGACACCTAATACCCCGTTTCCGGGCGGCCTGAAAAGTAGCGAGAGCACCGTCGTCGTAAGCGTATACCGCTTTTACCGTTAGGCTGGCTCCCACGCGCTGCGCGACGCGTCGATCGAGCGAACGATAAACCGCATCGATGCTAAAGGGAGCATGTTCATCTCGGGTGAGTGATTTCCAGCCCACCTGGCTCGCGGCCTGGCGACCCCATTCCCGCCAAGGGACCGTCCGGATATATGGAGCTATCGCGGCCGCAAAAGACCGCCGCCGCAACTCATCCTGCAACCTCGGTGACCAGGCCGCTATTCGATCGAGCACACTCCCTTCCTTCCAATTCACACCTGTCCAGAACTCCGTCAAAAGGCCGGCCTCGGCGAAAGCCAGCGCAGTCTGCCGGACATTCTGGTTAGCGGTGGGGTGGGAAACGATGATCACGCGAGCTTGCTCCCAAAAAGAGTGAGATAAGCTTCCGCAATAGTAGCGGGATGAAATCTGGCCAGGTGTTCCGGCGCTTGCTCTAAGAGGTGCTTTCGTTCGCTCGGCTCTTCCATGAGTCGCGCGATTGCCTCGGCCAGGGCGCGAGAGTCGCCATTAGGAAAAGTCACACCGCAGGGGCCGATCGCTTCGGGCAGCCCGCCGCCGTTGGAACCAACCACGACACAGCCGCAGGCGATTCCTTCCAGAGCGACGATCCCGAATGGTTCGTCGTAGCGCGAGGGAACGACGAGGATTTTGTGCTGGTGCAGAAGCGAGCGCAAGGCTGCGTCCCTTTTCGGTCCGCTGAATGCGACCTGCTCGCCCAGCCCGAGATTCGTCGCCAACTGCTGCAGGGAAGCAAGCTCCGGCCCCCCGCCTACGATCGTTAGGCGCGGAAACCGTCCGCGGCTTCGAAGGGTGGCGAGAGCCTCGAGCAGAAGGTCGACTCCCTTTTCGGAGACGAGCCGGCCAAGGAAGATGAGATCCCCGGTGCGCTCTTCGCCCGGAGTTTCGGCGAAAAAGTTTCGCACGTCGTAGGGGTTATAAATAAGCCTCGAGTTCGTCGCAAAACAGGCCGCAATTGCCATGCTGCCCGCGACACTGGTGGTGTGGCGGACAATCAGGTGCTTGAGACGCTGGACCAGGTCGATCCCGCGCGGTTTGCGAATGTAGGAGCCCTGGTGTGTGATCACGACCGGCTTTGAGAGAAGCAAAGCGGGCCAGAGCGTGCGCAGACTCAGGTTGTTGTGCCAGAAGATATCGGACCATTGGATGGCCCTGACCAATGCTCGCAATGAGGGTTGTCGCAGGACCCGATAGGGAAGTTCGTCTGCCCCTGCCGCCGCGACTTGCGTGACGACGGTGACCTCGTGGCCTAACCGGACAAACTCCGCCGCGAGCAATTCCCCGACAGTTTCGATTCCGCCGATGCTGGGAGCGAAGGCGTGTGATGAGATCAGGATCTTCAAGGGAAATAAGGGCGGCCGGTGCAGCCGTTGAAGTAGTCCCGGACCGCTTTCCAGCGCGCCCGGGCGGAAAAAGCGAATCCGTGGTCGCGGCGGCGTGTACTCAGCCGCAGGGTATTGGCCAGGATGAGAATCGCGCGAATGGCAGCCGCGGTCCGGCCAAAATAGGCGCGGACAAGATAGAGGGAGTTGCGGGCAAAGAGATAGCTGCGCCACGAACTCTCGGTCCAGGTCGCCGGGTTGGTCACGATGGAACCCCAGACCAGGACCACCTTCCAGCCATGCCTGACCGCGCGCGCACCGAGATCATGTTCGTCACCGTAGGCGAAATAGCGCTGGTCGAAGAGACCGATCTCATCCAGACATTCCCGGCGGACAAGCATGAGTGTCCCATGCGGGACGTCGACTTCCTGAGCGGTTCCGCTGGCCTGGGGCGGCGCTGCTTCCGGATGAACGCCGTGCCAGCGCGAGAGCCGCGCGACGAACGGCTCGGGATACTGGGGGCAGGCAATCCCCACCCGAGGGTCGGCGTCGGCCGCAGCCACGAGGAGACGCAGGCAACCGGGTTCCGGCATGGCATCGTGGGCGCTGATTAAACAATAAGCATTTCCCGGCTTCCGGAGCCACTGGCGCAGGATGACATTGAGCGCACCACCCCAGCCCTTATTATCATCCAGCCTAACGATTGTAATCTCCGGATCCAGTTCCTGCTGGAGCCGCGCATAGGCGTCCCCGGCGGAATCGTTGTCGATTACCGTGACCCGGAGCGGGATGCCCTGACTGGCAAACGCCGCGACCGTGGCGACGCAGGCATCTGGCTGGTTCCAATGAACGACGAATAGATCGACTTCCCGCATGGTTATGAAAGTTAGGCCGGTTGAGCGATGGCGGAAGCAACAGTTGCCGCGAGATGCTGGGAAGACGCGTTGCGTTGATACCAATCGTAGAGTGAATGGGCAACCTGTACGCGCTCCGGCTCAGAGGGAAGGTTTTGCCCCGATTCGCCGACAAAAAACGGGCCGGGCAAGCTGTCCTGTCGCAGCTGGACAGGTGAACTGGCTCGCGGAAACACTGGGATAACCCCATGCGCACAATAAGCGGCAAACGCAGTGGATTTCAGAACCGCGCCGACCGGAGCGCGAGTTTCGTGAAAATAATCCAGCCATCCGCACGAACAGGAGGAAAGGATGCTCGAAGCCGCGCTCGCTTCGATCTCCGGAAGATATTCGACTCTGAGGTCGCGTAAGCTCTCGAGATTCGCCCGCACCGCGTCGTTGGGCCGGCCGCCCAGCACGAAAAGCTCTCGCGGGGAAAACGATTCCGGAATTTCGCCGATCCGAGCGGCGAACGACCGGACCGAGCGCTCGACGAGCGCGGTCCCGCCGCAGATCACCCACTGGTGCGGATCGCGGGCGGCAAAGTTGCTCGCGGAAAGAATGGGCTCGCCGAAAGTTGACATGACCGGATGAATGCTGACCCGCGCCGGTTCTGCGATGCGCTGTAATTGCCCGGCCATCAGCTCCCCGCTAACGAAACAAACCTCAGCCTGAGCGGCAATCTCACGCGCGATCCGAATCTGCAGAGGTCTGAGCCAAAACGCGCTTCGCCAGGGAGTTCGGACTTCGGCAAACAACTCGTGGAAGACGACCGACATCCTGAGGCCGGACTTCCGGCGAAGCGTTTGCAGAAATCCCGGCAGCCGGCGCGGCACGCCGCGGGCATGATAGCCGTAATTGACGTAATGCAGGAGCACGTCGTCACAATCATCCGCGATCTCGGCCGCGGCCTCGGCCGAAAGATCAAAGGAGCGAACGGAAAAGGCTCCCACTTCTTCGGCCATCGCGTGCGGCACCGCAAAAATCGTTTTGATTTTGAACTGCCGGGCTAATGCATGCGCGAGATTGAGAGCGTAATCGCCGACTCCATCATGCGTGCCCGGACGCCGCGGAACGATTTGGAGAAGCATCTTCAACTCATCATCGCTCCAGCGCTCAGGCAAAGAGAGGGCAGTATTCTATTTGGTAGGCTAAATCCGGATTGCGCTTTCCAATTTCCTTCGCCGGCGAGCCCGCCATGATAGCGAAAGGCGGGACATCCTTGGTGACGATCGCGCCTGCCGCCACAACCGCACCGCGGCCGATGGTGATGCCAGGAAGAATCATCGCCCGCGTTCCGATAAAAACGTAATCCTCAATTCGAATCGCACGACACCGACCGCTGAAAGCGGCGCTTTGCGGATCGTGGTCGGCAGTCAAAATGCAGACCTCCGATGAGATCGAGACGTTGCTGCCAATGAAGAGTTCGCCGCGATTATCGAGCCGGCAATGTTCGTTGATCACGGAGTGAGCGCCGAGTGTGAATCCGCGGCGCGCATCAAAACGCGCGCCCATAAAAATGCAGCTTTTTTCGCCGATTTCGAACTGCATGAAGGTACGATAGAAGATCTGACGCAGACGGTGACTTGGGACAAAGGCGACGATGCGATTGCAAAGATAAAGCAACCCGTCGAACCAGAGCCGGCGCATGAGAGGGATCATTGCTCGATGCAGCGCATCACGCTTCCCCAAAATTTCTTGGCGATATCTTCCAGCATGAATTCCTGCCGCGCCAACTGCAAGGCGCGCGCAGCGCAGCCGACGCCCTCTCCGCGATCCGCCAGGAAAGCGCGCAGCGTTTGCGCGACGGCGGCGGGATCGCTGCTCTCCGTCAGCAACGCAGCGTCATGTTGGCGGAGCAAATCGTAGACCGCGGAAGCCGGCGGACCGTGATAAAGAATAGGGACCCCGCTGCCGAGGTAGGTCACCATTTTGGTCGAGAAACTGAAGCGCACGAAAAGGTCCTGCTCTTTCTGAAACGGGAGTGGCAGGTAAAGCAAATCCGCGGACTCGAGGTCGCGCTGAACTTCTGCCTCCGTCGCAAAGGGCAGAATGCGAAGAAGATTTTCGTGTCCGGCGGTAACATCGCGCCGGACGCCGCCGCAACGCATGGTCATGCAAATCGATCTGCCTTCGGCTCGAAGCTGTTCGAGCGCTTCGAGAAAAATGCGCAAATTTGCCTCGTAGCTGAGATGAAACATGCCCATGAAATAGATCTGCAAATCGTTCCCGCTGCGCGCGACCAGCGCCTCTGCGACCTGCTCGAGGCCGTCCGTGATCACCGCGTAATCTTTCGTTCCATAGCGGCGGCAATATTCCGCGCCGATCCGCTCGGAAATGACAAAGCGGGCGTCGGCCCCGAGCCAGGCTTCGCGAATCGCGGCCTGTGCCGCCGCTTCGCTTACATGCGGATATCGGCTGTAGAGCAGGTCGTCGTGGACTTGCAGGAAATAGGGCAATCCAAGTTTCTTCGCGATCGCAAACGCATGGTGAAAATCCAAACCGCCGTGGGGAATGGCGTGGACCCCGCGAGCCCCGGTAACGCGCAAAGTATTCTCCAATCGCCGGCGGAATCGCTCCGCCAGAAATGGCGTGAACATGTGCGGAAAGCCTGCAAAACGGGTGTGCTCGATCCGTCCGAAATCTGGCCGCAAAGGGAGGTGGACTTCCTGGCCACTGTCGCTCGCTGGTGGTGGTTTCTCCGGCGACGTACAAACGCTTAGGCACGGGATCGGCGAATGCTTCAGCAGCGCGCGCAAGATACGGGGACCGCCCCCGGCGGAGCGCAGACCGAAAGGGTGCACGAAAACCAACGGCCTGGAGGGGCGCAATGCTTTGCGATAGGCCCGAATGGTATCCGCAGCGATGTCGGTCCAGGAGTATTGCGCAGTAATCGCTCGGCTAACGACCCGCAGCCCGGCATACGAGTCAGGATCCATCCGCAGGAGGGCGAGCACTTTTTCGACCAGGCCCGCGACGTCGCCGGCCGCAACCAGAAGGTTTTCGCGTTGAGATTCCAGAATCTGGCGCGGTCCGGGCACGTCATACGCCAAGGTCGGGATTCCGGCGGCCAACTGCTCGATGACGCCAATCCCGAAGCCCTCGATATAACTCGGGAAAATTCCCACTTTGCAATCGCGCAAGAGCTCAGGCAGTTCTGACGGCTCGAATTCAGGCACGATTTCCAGACCGGTGTCCGCCGACAGATTGAGATCCTGTAAGACTTTGCTGCGATCAGTCATGACACCAAGAAATCGGAAACGTGCGCCCGGGATTTCCGCCCGAATTCTCCGCACGATCTCGCCCCAATCTTTCGCTCCCTTGCGCAGTCCCCACATGCCGATGAAGGAAATGCGCGGGTCCTGCGAGGGCCCGCTCGCAGGAGCGGCGACGGCGGCCAGGGCCTGGGCCTCCTCTGGGCGCAGTCCGTAGGGCTGGACGATCGCCGGCGGATTGCGGTCGGGACTGCTTTGGCTGGCCGCGCGCTCGTCTTCGTTAGGCAAATTGAGCAGGTCAGCCCTGCGAGTGGTGGCGGCGACTGCTTTCAGGGCATGCCGATTGAGCAGCGCGTGAAAAATCCGGCCGAGTAGTTTGCCTTTGGATTTGGCGGGCCAGCGTTGTCGCGCCATGGCCTCAAAATCTTCGTAGAATCGGTAGGATCCGACCGAGCGGCCGACGAGCAGGCCCTTAAAGCCAAGTTGCTTTTTAGAAAACGGCAAGGTCTCGAGCAAGCAATCGATCACATCGTAACGATGTGCATTTTTGCGAATATATTTCGCCGCGCGATAGGCGAACGAAACCTGCCGCCAGGCCACGAGTATCCGGCGGCGGGTTGGCTTCGGAAAGGCCTCGCTCAAGGTGAACTGATCGACCGTGTGCCCGGCGGCGCGCCATTGCTCCGCCAGATCGACCCAGACTCGGGCCACGCCCAGCCTGCGGTCCCAGGGATAATTGAGCACCGCCAGGATCCGGAGCGGTGGATCGCCGTCGCGGCTTGCGGGAGCGTTCATGATCGAAGCCCGGTCCACATTTTGTGCCGGACCGGGTTGACGTAATGACGGAAGACGAGTTTGGGCCCAGCGTAGCGATCGGGATAAACGACTTGATCGTCGAGTTGCACGACATGGGTGCGAAGGTCCAAGGGGAGGGCGCCGTTGGCATGCATGGTCAGGTGCACCATGGTTTGATTGGTGAAAAAAGAAGGCGGGCCGGTCAGCTCTTCGAAGCGCGCGATGCTGAGAGACCAATCGAGTTTTTGGAAGAGCAGCAGGGCACCGGTGTTGACCGGCTTGTCCGCTTCTGCCGGCGTGCGCAGCAGGCGTTCATCGCCGGAGAACTGACAGTCGGCAAGGTAATACGCGGGCGCCTCACGCCTCTCGATTTGTTGTACGAGGTCAGAAGCTCCGGGGAAAAAGAGAACATCGGAATCGACATACAAGGCGGGCGTTGTCAGCGGCAGCAACATTACCAGAGCGAGTTGTTTGCCGGTGGGATGTTCCGCCAAGTAGCGGCGCAGCTTCTCCGGCAGAGCTGGCGAAATTGGTTCGGCCAACCGAACGCTCACCGCCGGGTCGACCTCTTCAAGCAGACGAATGCTGCCGGGCGAATGCGAACCGTCGGAAATAACGGTGAAACTATGCGGACGGCCTGCGTGGCGGAGAAAAGAACGAATGGAGGCGACTTGCTCGGGCAACATTTCCTCGTTCGAATAGGCGAAGACCTCGAGATCAATCTGACGCGGCGGGTCGATAGGTTGACGAACAATCCACGGCAACAACGCGCGATAAGTCCGGCGGGTCGCGTTTCCCTGCCAGAAAGCAAAACGATAACCGAGATTTGGAATCCTCATGTCGCCGCGGCGGCGAAGCGATGCAGGCCGCGAAAACTCAGCACGAGATTAAGGAAAAGATTCGGGACGGCCGAGAGGAGATTAAACGTGAGCACGCCTGTCACGCTGGAGAAATCCGTGAATGGGATGAGCGCGAGCTGCGTGGCAAGGGTGAGCGGAATGTAGAGCCACGAGCCTGCGATCCACGCTTTGGCGGCATTCAGCGCCCAAAAAGTACCGGTCAACGCGGCCATGACCGAAGCCGCGACCATCAGAATCAACTCGCGCTCCAGGTGTGCGTACTTGTTTCCGAGGACAAAAAGGAATTGGTCGGGGAAAACCGCCGCCGCTCCCACCACGGCAAGACTGAAGGCGAGGACAGCGCCGATGATGGCGGCGAAAAGCCAGTGCAACCTGCGCGGATCCTGGCAGCGCGCGAAAGCGGGCACAAAGATATTCGCCAGCAGATTTGTCAGGACGGCAAAAATCATGCCGAGACGGCCGAGGGCGCCGACCTCTGCGACGGAACTAACGTTGCGCGCGAAAAAGCTGATCAGGAAGACGGTGATTTGTCCCTGGAAGCAATAGAAGACGGCATTAGCGGCGAGCTGTTTCGTTAGGCGAATGATCCCCTCGCGATCTTCCGGATTCTCCGGCACTCCCAGATCGACCACGCCGGCGACGTAACGGCGAAGCATAATGAATTGCAAAAAAAAGGCAGCGGTCGCGATGGCGACCGCGACGCCCGCGTTTAAAGCCACGAGCGCAAAGGCGAGGATGAGGGCGAGCCGGAGGAGCGTGCCGGAGAGATCGATGATTTGAATGCGCTTGAAGTCGGAGCGCAATCGCGGCACGACGCCCAAAACGCCGAGCGAAAATTGAAGGAGAACTCCAGCCACGACGATGGCGGTGAGAATCAGGGTGTAAGTGATGGAAGCACCGTTCCTGATCAAGAGCGAACACATGATGGGGGTGACGATGAGAACCGCGGCAGTGCCCAGTCTTCGCCGCACGCCAAGGGCCGCATTAATGAGCCCACCAAAGCGAGATCGATCGTGCCAGACACGGCCGCCGATAGAGACGAGCCCGACACTGATGCCAATGTCCGCCAGGAGATTGATCGTGCTCTGCATGCTATTGGCGATCGTAAAGTAGGCGTACTCACGCTGCGGCAACCAGCGAACGAGGAGAATGCCAGCGGCAAGGCCAATTACCTGGACCAACGCCTGGACGGAAGCGAAGTGACCCACCCGGCGTGCGTAATGCAGGGCGCTAGCCGTGGTCATCGGTAACGAAGTCGTCGCGGGTTCGGGTGCGCCCGATTCGGGAGAGGTCATGGCGCCGGCTTCAACCTCTCATCGCGATTCCGGCGGGCGAGTTAGCCAGCAGTTATCCGCTCCGCTCAGAATGAGAGAGGCACTAGACGTGATGCTCGTTTGCTTTTTCGGCCCCTTGCAAAGAGATCTCAGGCTGCGGAGGAGCGGGGGTGTTATAATACTCCGCGTATTGGTAGTAATAGTACTCCGGCAGTGAGGTATCGACGTAGTTCAAAATGACGCCCGGGACGTTGACCTGCCGGTTATAGAGAAGCTCGAGAGCCTTTCTCGTCAGGCGCGCCGAAGTGTAAGAGAGACGAACGACAAAAAGGGTAGCGTCGATCTTGGGGGCAAGACTGGTGGTATCATCGGCTGCGAGAACGGGCGAGCTGTCGATGATGATGTAGTCGTAGTGATTGTAGATGTCCTTGAGGAAGGCATCGGTCGATTCACGGAGAAGGTGCTCGCTCGGCTGCGAGAGCGTGTTACCGCGCGGCAGGACAAAGAGGCTCGGCAGAGCGGTCGGGACGACCACTTCGCGCCAGTTCACTTCCTGTTTCAGGACTTCGGAGAAACCGATCTTGGAATGGATATCGAAGGCCTCGCGCAAGGCGCCGCGGCGAAGATCACCGTCGATGAGCAGGGTCTTGGCCCCGGAAAGGGCCATGGTAATGGCGAGGTTGGAGGAAACGGTCGACTTGCCTTCGTTAGGCACCGCGCTCGTGATGAGCAAAGTCTTCGGGCGCGGTCCTTCGTAAGGCATGAAGAAGATGGAGGAACGAACGTTGCGATAAGATTCGGCGAAGATGTGCCGGGCATCATCCGGCTGCAGCAGGCTGACTGCGCCTTTCGTCTTTTCCTTGGGGATTTGACCCAGGATGTTTTCGGTGAAGTAATGCTGGAATTCTGTGAAGGAGGCCATCCGATCGTCGATCCGATCGAGCAGGATGAGAATGACGAGCCCGGCAAAGACGCCAAAGCCGAGCCCGACAAGCAGACTTCTGATCAAGCCGGGGCGGACAGAGACGGGGCTGGTGGCACTTTCCATGATTCCCACCTGGTCGCCGCCATCCACGACCTGCGAAACGTCGACATCTTTCAAATTATTGGTCAAGCGATCGTAAAGCGTCTTTTGCCGTTCCACCTTGCCTTTAAGGCGATTGAACTGGGCGAGCTGCTGGCTAAGGTCGAGCGCCTTCTTTTCCCATTCCTTGATGTTGGACTTGAGATTCTCCATTTGCTTGCCGATCGACTTACGGCGGGTCTCAAGTTTTTCGACCGCATCCTGTCGATAAAGTCCAATCAGTTTTTCCTGTTTATCGATCTCATCATTCAGTTTGATGATTTTCGGATGCTTGGGTCGCAGATCCTTCGAAAGGGTGTCGCGCTCGGCCTTGAGTAACTGCACGGATTGTTTCGCTTTTAGATATTCGCCCTCCGGCCCCACGTCGGCAAAGGGCATTCCTTCATCAGCCTGGACAGGGGTCGCCACTTCGGCAGGTTTACCGACCTGCTGGCGATCGAGATTTTGGTCGAGATCGAGCAAGCTGAGAAGGTCGTATTCGGTCTTCAGGCGGGCGTATTCCTGGTTGAGTTTAACCAGGTAAGCGGCCGCACTGTTTCCTTCTTCCTGGATGAACCCGATGTTGTGTTCTTTTTGGAACTCCAGCATCTCATCCTCACCATTGCGTAAATCTTTTTCGACTTGGATTAGTTGTTCCGTGATCGCGGTCGTGACATGACTGCCCTGATCGGCGCGCATGCTCTTCTTCTGGTCGAGATACTTCTGCATGACCGCGTTAAGGTAGGCTTGGGTGTAATCAGGCGCGGTCCCAATGGCTTCCAATTCGAAGATCGAGGTGCGAGGCCTCTGCGTTACCGAGAGATTGACTTTAACCGGCGCCATTTCCGGATGACCGGCGCGGACCAGCGCTTCGGCACCGCTGCGCACATCATCGCTCTGCATAAGCTGAATTTGAGTGCCGTAGAAGTTATTGGTGTCTTCGCTATAGACGGCGTTTTGGGCCAGATTCAATTTTCCCGCCACCATCATCTTGCTGGTGGAAAGAAAGGCATTGGGCGCTTGAAAGATCATCCACGCTCCGACGAAAAGCCCGAGACAGACGGTCAGTAATGGAATCCACCAGCGACGAAGGAGGAGCGCCTTGTAACGATGAAGCCTGGTGATGATCGAGGTAGTGATCGAGGCGGGGGATGAGCGTTCGAAAGCCTGGTTCTGCATAATTAGAAATTGACCAGACGCTGCGGCACATAGATCTGGTCGTCGGGCCGCAAAACGACGTCATCTTCACTGTGACCCTGTTCGATAACCCGCTTGAGATCGACTACGAGGTCCTGGCCATTTTTTCGGGTTACCTTGACTTTGCGCTTGTCGGCAAAATCCCCGAAGCCCCCGGCGCGAATGACGGCTTTACTGACCGTATAGGTCTCGTCTGTGGGAATCTCCTGAGGGCCCTGGCCTTTGACGGCGCCATAAACGTAGATCTTGCCCCGCGACTTTTCACTGACCCGGTCCACGGCCAGAATGACGGTAGCGTGATAGTAATATTCCCTCTCCAGGGCAGACTTAATGTTGAAAGCCAGTTCGCGGCAGGTTTTGCCTTGCGCGGGGACGAGCCCGATATAAGGAACTTCCAGTTCTCCGTTATCGTTGACACGCAGGCGTTGCGATTCGTTGTCTCGATCTTCCACCACGCGGAAGCTGACGTAATCGTCGGTGCCAAGCCGTTTCTTGTCGTCCAGCACGGCCATGGAGTTAGTTCGCATGACAGTGCTGCTGGCGGTCCCCGGACCAGCGGGCTCGACCGCGGCGGCGCGCGGGATGGTTGGAAACGGGCTGCTATCTTGCGCAAACGCCAGTCGCCCGGGAATAAGAGCGACGGCGGAGAGGCTGCATAAGATAAGAACTCGCTTCATAAGAACATACGGATCGTTTTAGAAACTGTAGGTGCCGTCAAACGAGACTCGGTTCTGCTTGTAGTCGCGGAGCGGCTGGTCGGACTGTTTTTGCGTGTACTGATAACGAAGGCCGAGGGTGATATGTGGAGTGAGTTGGTAACCGAGGGTCGCCGCGCCGCCATAGCGTTGGATGTGCTCAGCGAAAATTCCACCCGAATCGTCGCCATCTTCGTAGAAGAGCTCGGTCGAGAAGAGAACACTGTTAATGATATTCCAGGTCGCGGTATGACGAACGTAATTGAGCGCGACGTAATTCGAGTTCACGCCCAGTTGGGACTCGTGTCCGGCGGAAATGGTCTGAGAGATAGCCGCGTTGATGCGGTGCGAGATCAAGATGTTGGCGTAATAGTCGTTGGAATCGCTCGAATCATCCACCGCTCCACCCCCAGCGAAGTCGATAGCCTGAAATCCAACCGCGGCACGCAACCTAAGATAGTTGGTGATCTGCGTCTCGACGAAGGGCCCGATACTGTAGGTGACCGAGTCGTTCAAAAAATCCTGGTTGTAATAGTTAAAAACGATCGCTGATTCCAGCCCGGCGCCGGTGGTTGAAGTGAGCGCAAAATAGGCACTGGCGGAGAGCTCTTCGGCATTGCGATCGAGATAGGAGAAGGTGTCGGTCGTCGAAACGTAGTTGTAGTGATCGTAACCAAAGGTCAAGACCGCCTTGTTCAAATCCCAGAGCACTGAGATGCCAGCGGTGTTTTCGAAACGTCCATAATCGACGACGTTGCTTAACTGCAATTGATCCACCGGATCCTGCTGCAACGAAAAACGATCATGCAGGTTGATCCGCCAATCCATGACGAAGATGTCGAAGGACAATTGCGACCCCGGCGAAATAAGAACGCCATTGGTGTTGGCATTAGGGTGATCAAGATAAAAGCCGTAACCGAGCCCGAGATCAAGCTTAAGAGTATTAAGCTGAGTCACCGGCCAGATGGCGTCGATATTGAACTGCGGGCGAATGATGACGTCCGACTGCTTGTTCGTTTCCGCGAGGTTAATATTGTCGTTGTATTCAACGCCAGTGGTGACGCTAAAACGGAACCGGACCGGACCCAGAAGCAGGTTGTACGGGATCTGATCGATTGATTGGCGCCGCGCCTCGGCCGCCGCCTCACCGGCGAGCGATGGCCGAACGGCCTCCTGCCCGCGAACAGCCGGACAGCAGAAAAGCAGCAATAAAAAAAGAGCGATCGCCGGGGAAGCGGCGAAGCGGGAGTTAGGTCTAATATCCATTCTCATAAATGGTCAGCGCGATCTAGATTAGCAGATGTAGTACCAACCGCGGGATAACAGTTTCGTGCCCTTTGCCAGTGATGGCGCGTGAACGAAATTGGCTCCTAGGACAATCCGTCCCTGCGAGCCTCCCGCGAAGGTGCCGTGTTTCATAATGGGCTTTTTGCCCGTTGTTCGGCCCTGTTTTACGCACCTCGCCTCACGGCGGCAAGCTAAATCTCATCCGAGAACGGTAAGATTTCTTTCTCCAGCCACCGGAGAAGTGCTCCAAAAGGTGAGTTTGCCGACGACGGAACAGGCTTGATTCAAGCTAATTGGTCCGTGAAGGAGCGCCCTGCCGCCTAATAGCCCGCAATTGAGTGCCGTGGCGGGTGCAGCCCCTTTCGGCATAAAGCGACTATTCAGATTCTCGCTGTTTGAATCGATGCCCGCTATGTGAAGCTGACTTTTCAGGTTGAGTCTGCTGACGAAAAGGCAAAAATGTCGCGAACCCGATGGTCGCGCCCAACTTTCTTTTCTGAGGGGGACGCTGAACCTTAGAGGCTGGCGCGAACGGTCTCGAGCTGGTTGGCCGAACCCAGCTTTTCGTTCTTGTGCGCGATAAAGTTCGCGTATTCCTCCACGAAAATTTTGCCAGGCGGGCGGAAATCGAATTGCTCGGGATGATCGCGGAAAAATTCGCGATGCACGCGCGTCCAGACGAGGCGTCCATCGGTATCGATGTTGACCTTCGTTACGCCCAATTTGGCGGCGGGCAGATATTCGTTTTCGTTCACGCCCCGCGCAGAGGGATCGAGCTTGCCGCCGGCGGCATTGATGCGCTCTACTTCCTCGATCGGGACGCTGGAGCTGCCGTGCATGACGATCGGCGTGCCCGGGAATCCGTTTCTGGATTTCCTCGATGACGTTGAAGTGCAGGCCCTGTTTGCCCTTGAATTTGTAGGCGCCGTGGCTGGTGCCGATCGCGGCCGCGAGCGAATCGCAGCCGGTTTGCTTCACGAATTCGACCGCCTCTTCCGGATTGGTCAGGGAAGCGTGGCCTTCGTCGACCTGAATGTCTTCCTCGACCCCGCCGAGCTGGCCGAGTTCCGCCTCGACGCTGATCCCCTTCTGATGCGCGCGCTCGACGACCCGTTTGGTGATGGCGATGTTTTCCTCGAATGACTCGTGGCTGGCGTCGATCATGACCGAGCTGTAAAAACCGGAGTCGATGCAATCGTAACAGGTTTCCTCGTCGCCGTGATCGAGATGGACGGCGAAAATTGCGTCGGGAAACATTTTTTCGGCGGTCCGGATGAGCGCCTCGAGCATGCGCTTGTCGGCATATTTCCGCGCGCCTTTCGAGAGCTGGATGATGAACGGCGCCTTGCTTTGCACGTTGCCGCGGAACAGTCCGAGGATCTGTTCCATGTTGTTCACGTTATAGGCGCCGACGGCGAATTTTCCGTAGGCGACCTTGTAGAGCTGTTTGGTGGTAACGATCATAGGCGTCTCAAAGGTTTGAGCTCGCCACTCTGGACTCAGCCCAGACCGAACTCTCAACTGCGAGGCTGCCGGGAGCGATCAATTCGCCGTTCTCGAGCACCGGCAGGAGCACGCTGACCGAGGTTCCGTGGGAATTGGAATCGACATCGACCCGGCCGTTGTGATCGAAGACGGTCCGCTTCACGATCGGGAGCCCCAGGCCCATCCCGCGGGCTTTGGTTGTGCAAAATGGAGAAAAAATCTTGTCGCTTCATTTCCGCAGAAATGCCCCGTGCCGTTGTCATGCACGGTCACCACTACGCCGCTGGTCTGATCGCCGTCGTGAATCGGTTTCGCCGAAAGAGTGATCCGGCCCGTCGGCTGGCCGTGCGTCGCTTCGGCTGCGTTTGCCACCAGATGTGCGAATGCCTCCGCCAGCGCGGTTTCGTCCCCGACACACCCGCGGCAGGTCATCGGGCAAGGCCGTCTCCATGGAAAAGTCCGTTCTGAGCCGAGCGCTGCGCGGACCAGTTCGATCGCTTTCTTCATCGGCGCGCGCAGGTCGAGCGGTTTGAAATTCAGTTCGGGCGGATGGGCGAAGTTGTTGATCTGGGTGATGATCAGGTCGAGCCGGTCGATTTCCTGCACCACGATCTCGTTGAAATCGCGCGCGGAAATCCGGATCGTCGAAACGCTCGGGCAAAAGTTGGGCAAAGGTCTTTATCGCGACCAGTGGATTGCGGACTTCGTGCGACATGCTGGCCGCGAGATCGGTCCAGAAGGCGGCCCGATCCATCAGCTCCTGTTTCTGGCGGATCGATTCCTCGGGGGTCAGATCCTGGATGACGGCGACCGCGCCTAGCGGATCTAGTGATCGGACGAGCCGGCGGGTTTGCACGGAAAGGGAGCGCCGGGTATGGGGATCGATCCATTGTCGGTCGGCCTCGGCTTCCTGCTTTCGAGCGTTTCCCGCAATAGCGCAGCGATTCGGCTGCCGGCGCTTTCGATTGGCCGATTGAGCATATCGGCCGCGCTCAGGCCGAGAATGGCTTCCGCAGTCGGGTTGCACCAGCGGACGATCCCGTCCTCGTCACAGGCGATGATCCCCGGGGGGATGGCCGTGAGCAGAGTCTCGGCCAGCGTTTTCTGCAACGTCACCTCCTCATTGAGCTGGGCGTTTTCCAAAACCGTGGAGACATGTTCGCCAAGGCTCATCAGCATCTCAAGGCCCGCTTCATCGAATGGCCGACCGGTGAGGCGATGGCCAAAAAATAGCCAGCCGCAGATCCGGCCCCGGGCAAGCAACGGCACGAACACTTCCGCACCCACCGTATCCAAGGCGCGACGGAGCATCTCACGCTGGGCGCGATCCTGAGTTTGAGAAAGATGGACCCGGCAAATGAGATGCGCGTGCACCTCGAACCAGCGCAACAACGGATCGCGTTCGTCGTATTCCAAGGCTCTCGGTCTCAGGCAGGCAACGCAGCCCGGCGCGCAGTCGAAAGCCTTCGCCCGGATCGCGCCGTCCGAACATTCCGAACTCTCGAGACCCGCATGGTGTCGGCCAATCCTTCAACCACGTGATGGGCGAGCACCTCCGAATTTTCGCGCCGTCGAAAAATGCGGGGGAATCGCAGCATGGCGAGAGACATGCCGTCCGAGTCGCGGGGGGCGGGGGCCGGGCATCGCTCCGCGACCAGCCGGTTCACGGGCCGACTCCGCCAGGAGAACGCGGTTTTCCTCAAGAACGCGGAGGTAATCGAGCGCGCGGCCGACGAGAGTCTGAAATCGTCGCCGCTCCAGATTCACATCTTCCACCGCATAAACGCCGGCCTGTTCCGCATCGCGCATCGGATTGGAGCGCAGACATGCCGAAGCCAATAATCACAGAACCGGCGGCTAGCCTCGCACCTGCGCGAGCAGACGCCGCACTTTCTTTGTCGCGCAGATCGAGCAAGAGCAGGGTGGGCCGTGCTGCTGCGAAACCGGTTCGAGCCGATCGGCGATCTTGACGTATTGGACCGAAGTCGGCGAGTGCGGAGATAAGCGCGGACCCGCCTAACGAAATCAGCATCCTCCGTGTAAAGAACGCAAAGAGGCGGGTGGATCATGCTGCCGCCACCTCTTCTTCGAAGCGCACCAAGGGAAGCATGATATGAAAAGCTCGTCCCGCGGTCAGCTCGCTCTCCACCTCGATCTGCCCGCCATGCTCCTGCACGATGCCGTGGACCACGGAGAGTCCGAGGCCCGTCCCGTAGTCTTTGGTCGTAAAAAATGGATCGAAGACGTGCGCCACGTCTTCCGGCTTGATGCCACTGCCATCGTCCACCACCGAAATGCGCAAAATCTCCCGGGAGTCCGGCGTTTCGCTCGGCAGCGCGGTCGGCCAGGTCTCCGTCGATGCCGATTTCCGTCGCCACCTCAAAGAACCGCCGGGCTTCATGGCATCGAGAGCGTTGATGAAGAAGTTGAGAAAAACCTGTTCGATTTGGTCCGCATCGGCGCGGATCGTATCAACTTCGCGTGCCAGGAACGAGTCAATTTAATATCCTTCTGATAAAGCCGATGACCGATAAGGAGAAGCGCTTTTTCCAGAACTTCATGCACGTGCATCGGTTTGAGGAGGGGCTTGGCTGGCCGGGCGAAACGAAGCAGCTGATTCACTAGCGAATCAATTCGATCCACCTCGTGCCCGATGAGCGAGAAAAAGGTCTCGCGAAAATCGGAATCCTGATACCGCTCGGGCAAGCAGTTGGGCAAAGGTCTTGATCGAGACGAGCGGGTTTTTGATTTCATGCGCCATGCCGGCGGAAAGCGTACCCAGGCTGGCCAGACGATCGCTCCGACGGATCTGCATTTCGAGACGTTTGAGGGTGGTAATATCGGTCAGCACCATTAACGCGCCGAGCGGCTCGCCATCTTGTCCGTGAAAGATGGAACTGCTGGCGCGCAGGATTGTGCTGCCCTTTTCTCCGGAGCGCAGAGATATTTCGCGATCCTCCTGCCGTTCGCCCGTCGCCAGGGTTTCGTTCAAGATGTCGCGCAACGGTTCGGGAAGATTACTCAACTTGCGTGCGAGGAGCTCAGAGGCAGCGAGATCGGTGATCTGCTCGACTTCGCGATTGAAGACAGTAATTAGACCATTTCGATCGGCCGCCACCACTCCGGTAGTGAGATTTTGCAGGAGGGTCTCGTTGTAGATCTTGGCGTTCTGCACTTCGGTGAAGAGCTGGGCGTTCTCGATCGCCACCGCCAACTGACCGCAGAGGACAATCAACGCACTCTGTTCCACCGTGCCATAGATGCTGCCCGAACGGCGCGGACCGAGCAGCATTACACCGGCCAGCTGCTCACGAGAGAAAATTCCCATCGCGACCGCGACGTGGAGAGATTTCATTTGCCGCCGGACTCGCTCCAATTCCGGAGTGGAGCGCACGCGATGGAGTTCGTCGAGAACGATCGGTTCCTGGGTTCGCTCGAGGTGGGCAATGATCGCCTGGTCGCGGTGCAGTTCCATTCGCAGGGTGCGCGAGCCGGCGGTAACGATGGGAAATCGCTGCGCATAGAATTCCTCTTCGGGCAAAAGAAGGAAGACACGTTCGGTATCCACCGCCTGACCGATCGTTAGGCCAAATCTTTCCAGCAGATCGGCCAGGGTGGTGACCGAACGAAGAATGGCCGCAGCCTGGTTCATCGTGGCTTGAAAATCGAGCCGGCGCGTGCCGACAAAGAGACGGTCAGCCAGCGATTGCGAGATACCGCGCGCCGGCGCCATCGCGAAGGCGATGACCAAAGCCGCCAGCACGTGGGCAATCGAACGGGCCTCGGCCCGAAACAGGGGCGCGAAGACGGAGAAACAGAGCCACCAAATTAGCGCGTAAAGGCGCGATGAGATAAGCGGCCAGCAGGAGATAGGCGATCGCCCGCCGCATGAAGAAGCCAACCTCCAAAATCTTTCGGGTCGCGATCCCGTAAGCGATGACCAGACTGATAAAAACAACGCGAAAAGGTGCAAACCAAAGCGCCCGCGTGGTTCCCATGAAATATTCCAGGACGAAAGAAAGCAGGAGGGCGAAAGCTACCCCAGAAACAGCGCCGACCAGGATGAACGCAAGTTCCGCGTGCTCTCCTCCGGAAGTCAGCCGAAGGTCACGCCAGTAGCTGATGATGAGCGCAACAAAGGCAATGATGAAGTAAGCCGAATATAAATGAATGCCCGGCCCGTAGGTCGGACTGGGTGCGAACTCACCTAGTTGCGCCGTTTTCAGGAAAATATTTTGTCTGGCAAAGGACGACGATGGCGATCGTGGCAAAAACCCACGTCTTGGATCGGCGAAGTATCCCACGCCAGCCCTCTTCGCGATGCCGAACTGAAATGCGGAGGATGTTCAGCGAGATGAGATACATCGCCCCGCCCACCGAGGCCTGTCGGATCGCAAACTCTGCCATCTGGACACTCTGGGCATTGAAGGCCAGGAGGAGGCCACCAAGCCAGCCCACGAGCGAAACCGAAAACAAGAGGAAGCACTGGTTCGAAAGTCGCTTCCGATTAGCCAGATATACAGCCAGGCCGAGGGCAAGCTGCAGCAGCATCGCCGCCAGGGTAGGAATCGCTGCGCCGGTCATTTTCTGAGAATGGCCTTATGCATCGTCATGGTCTCTCCACGCGCGACAATGTCTAACGGGTCAATCGGAATTAACCCTTTCCACCACCATACTGCTGTTGCCCCCACCCAGTCCTCGCACATTGATCAATGCGCAGTTCAACAGCGCCTTGCGTGCCTTTCGCGGGACGAAATCCAGTTCGTAGCCAGGATGAGGCCCCTCGTGGTTCGCAGTCGGCGGAATCAGATTGTGTTTGAAAGCGAGGGCGCAGGCGATCAACTGAAATGGTCCGGCTGCAGCCAATGGGTTTCCGGTGACGCCCTTGATTGAACTAATCGGAACGCTTTCCGCAAAGCGTCCAAAGACGCGACGAATCATTCTAATTTCCGCCATGTCGAGTGCGGGACTGCCCGGGCCATAGGAACAGATGTAATCGATCTCCTGAATGTCACGCGAAGCGTTCGCCATCGCCAGGCGCATGGTTTCGGCCAAACCGCTGCAAGGATCATCCAAATCGGAATCCATTTGGCCGGAATATCCGGTGATTTCCAAGTACGGCTCCGCCCCGCGGGCCAGCGCTCGTTCCAGATTCTCCAGGACAAGGATACCGGCGCCCTCCGAGATCACGCCCGAATCACTGCCCGCATCGTACGGTTTGCTGGCGCGGAGAGGATCAGTATCGGCCAACGAGCTCAGCCCGGCTGAGGCAAAACACGCCATCGCCAGCGGTGTCACGTGAGCGTCCGCGCCGCCGGCTAGCGCGACATCCGTATCCTCGGCTCGAATTCGGTTGGCGGCTGCCACGATGGCGTCAAGACCGGAAGGACAGGCCGAAGAGATGGTCATTACTTGCGTTTCGACACCCAATTTTTCGGCGATTAACTGAGCGACGGCTTGCGGTTGGCAGTTTTTCACGACCCCAGGATTGACGCCGCGAGGACCACGCGCCTCCAACTCTTGGAAGCCGCGCTCCAGCACATCCATCGCACTTGTGCTGACACCAACACAGATCGGCAAAACCGCCCCGGGAGCGCGAACAGTCGGATCAAAATCCGCATCTTTCAGGGCAAGCTGCGTGGCGGCGTAAGCCAGCTGGGTGTGTCTTGCCATGCGTTTCGGTTTCCACGCGGCTGGCATATAGTCGAGAGGGTCAAAATTCTTTACTTCCCCTGCGATCCGGCTCCGATGGCGGCTCGCATCGAAGCGCGTAATAGGCCCGATCCCGCTTTCCCCGGCGGCCAGGGAACGCCAAAACTCCTTCAGTCCAGTGCCGTTAGGAGCGAGCACGCCCATTCCTGTGACCACTACGCGAATTCGATTTCCCATTATCCCTCCCCCCAGTTGCCGCCCCTCTTTAACCAAAGCCTTTCCAGTCGCCAACAGATTTCTTTGTCCACGCGCAATTTGTCGATAAACTTTAAGTTATTCACAATTTCACGCTTGCGTTTCCCTTTGGTTTACAGAAGCGTCGGCCTCGGAATGAATTCATTTGCACCAAGCTGCAGATTTTTTCCTCCGAAGGTACGTCCCTAGCTTCTAGCGATGGGGAGCAATGATAGCCAACGCTGAACTCCCACAAATTCTCGTCATCGACGACGAGATGGGTCCGCGCGAAAGTTTGCGGATGCTCCTGAAGCCCAGTTATCAGGTGCATACGGCCGACACCGTGGAGAAGGGGCTGCTCCTCCTGACTGAGAAAAAACCTGATACCATTGTCATGGATATCCGGATGCCGGGCATGACTGGAATTGAAGGTTTACGCCGGATTCGGCAAATCGATCCTCACCTTTCGGTCATCATGCTGACCGGTTTCGGCGCGCTCGAAACCGCCAAGGAAGCACTCCGGCTCGGCGCTAACGACTATATCAGCAAGCCTTTTGACGCGCGCGAGATGCGCGAAGTAATCAGCCGCAACGTCGAGCGGACGCGCCTGCACCGGACGAGCGAGAGCGCCGCCGGCGAGATCAAGGAACTGAATAACCGCCTGCTCCAAGAGCTTGCGCAAAAGGAGAGACTCGCGTCGTTAGGCCAGGCTTCGGCCGAGTTTGTCCATGATATTGGAAATCCCCTAACGATCGTTTGGGGCTATGTCCAGCTCCTCGCCAAAAAACTTGAGGAGTCCGAGCGCTCCGACGATCCCAACGCAGTGAGTTCCAATAAAGAACTCGAGATCATCGAACAGAACGTCCGCCTTTGCCGTGACCTGCTCACCATGTGGCAGAGCTACGGCAGCATCGAAGCGGCGCCGCACAAAGAAATTTCCATCTCCGAGATCGTGCGCGAAGTGGTTGCCAGTGTAGGCGCGATGGCCAAGGAAAATGGCGTTGAACTGAAATGCGACGTGACCGAGGACGCCTGTTCCCTGAAGGGCGACGCCATTCAGATCACCCGGGGCATCCAGAACGTCCTCATCAATGCCATCCAGGCTTCCAGCGAAAGCAAGGGAACGGTCGAAGTCACCTGCGTACGGAGGGATTTCTACGTCGACGTGCGCATTGCCGATACCGGCTGTGGGATTAATCCCGAGCAAATCGCGAAAATTTTCGATCCCTACTTCACGACCAAGCAAGGCAAGAGCGGCACTGGCCTCGGCCTCTATATCACGAAGAAAGTCGTCGAAGATCACAGCGGCTCGATCAAGGTCGACAGCGCCCCAAACTCGGGGACCACGATCACGATCCGCTTGCCGCTCGTCAATACCTAGTCGTTAGGCAAAGGATCGCTCGAGCCAAAGCCCCCGAAGCCACGCGGTGGCATTAATGATTGCCCTCCGTCTCTCTTCTGTTTTCTTCAGGCGTGGCGGACGCCGGATATCGCATCGCTCCGATTTTTTTGATTCGGTTGGCCGGCGTGCCTTTCGAAGTCAGTAGAGAGTTTGAACACGCCCGAAACCGCACGAGCCGCCCGCGCGCTGCAAAGTCACTACGAAGAGACAAGCCAAGCAAAGTCCGCCGCGGAGCAGTTTCTCACCTCCTCGCGCGTCCTTCTTGTCAAAGGAGAAAATTGCGCACCTAGCGAAGAGCCATTCGGGCTGGAGTGACAGAACCGACGATCGATTTGCCGGAGGGCCCTTTGGCAAAATGGAAAGAGCGCGCTTCCACGCTCGCGCGAGCAGACGAGGAGACTCGATCAATCCATCGAACTGGACCTCCGAAATGCGCGCGTCGCCTTGTTGCAAAGCTGCCCGCAGATTTCTCCCATCATATCTCGTCTTCGCGGCAGAGGGTGTTCGGGAACGCATGGTTAGGCAACTTCTTGATCCCGTTCGATTCCATTCCGCCCGTAATAAGCAGGCCCGGCGCGAATGAACGGCACCTGCTTCTCTATCTGCAACGGATCGCAGGAAAAAATGATTCCCTGAGCGAATTCGGGCCGGAGGGCTGGGGCACGGTCGGACCTGCGCAAGACCGAACTAACACTTTGTCCCGCGCCGGGCATGGCACGGCCGCGAAACATTTCTCGAACGCTGGACCGCCCAAGGCATTGCCGCCGCCATCAATGCCGATCCCGCCACTAAAATCGAAATCGCGCCCCGGCTTTCACCCCACGTCCGGATCGAAGGTCGGAACTTGATCAAGGCCGACACAGGTGAGGCAATTCCGCTCGACAAAGAAACCCTCGCGCTCCTTCTCGCGTTGCAATGGACGCGACTCCCGCATATTCGTTAGGCGGGAATACGCATCGCACTTGCCGCCTTGGCGGAGCGCGATTTCATTCGCTGGGAAATGGAAGTGCCGGCGATCGAGCCGCACGCTTTGCAGACTCTTGTCGGCGACGTTTCCAACTGGCGCGAAGGCTCCGCCCGGACCCACTGGCTCGAACAACTGCTGCCAATCGCAGCCCTGCCCGGCCAATTCGCCCAGACCGTCGATCCAATGGCCCGACTCGCCGTTATCGCCGAAGCGACTGAACGATTGGACAAGCTCGGGGCTCACAAAAACGCCACCCGATTCCTTTATGCCGCGACCAATCCGATCGGCGAAGAATGTTTCCGTGATACCAATTTCACGATCAGCGAGGACCTGATCGATGAAGTGGCGCGCGAGGCTGCTCCCTGGATCGACCTTTGGCGCGATAATTATGCCTATGTTGCCAGCAGGGTCGCGGCCGGTTTGCGCGGACTGCTCGAGCAAGCACCTCGGCAGGATGGAGCGCTCCCGCTGCCCGCTTTCCTGCGCCATTGTGCGCAGTTGCAAATGCCACTCACCGGCCCAGGCATGATTACCTTCGCTCACACCGCCTTCCGAGAGGTGAAAGCCGCCTTCGCTGAGACATTGCAGGCCTTTGCCGAGCAGCCCGATTACGAGTTAACGGTCGCGGATTGCCATGTCGTTAGGCGCAAATTCGAATACCCTCACTTCGATGAGTACACCTATCCGTCGGCCGATCTACAGTTGGGCGCGGCTTCGGTCGCGGCGGTCGAGGGCGGCGAATATCAATGGGTCCTGGCAGAGTTGCATCCGCCTGTGGCCCTGCTCCATCACGGCTTTTACTGGTCCTGCCCGGATAAGGAAGCCTTGACTGCCGCCCTCACGAAGTCGGTTTGCGGGCAACCTCATTTTCATTTCGGATACTTTGCGGCCGACTTCACCGCCGCCACCGCCGTCCGTTATTTCGATGCCCTGCCCGACCTCACTTATTTCGTCGCGCCGCAACGCGGCCGCCCGGAATGGAAAACGGTTCCGCCCTCCGAGACGGAAGTTTTCGTTGATCAAGAAACCGGCGACGTCGGCCTGCGCCGCCGTGGCTCCGGACAATATCTCGGATCCTTTGCGCGGGCCTGGACGATTCCGCTCGGTTTTCATCCCTTTAGCTTTTCGTTAGGCAGGCACACCCCGCGTTTGCGTTGCGGGAAGGTGGTGGTGCAGCGCCGTTCCTGGACGATTACGCTCGATGAACTTGGGACCGGCGATTTCACTGGCGTCTCGCGCGACTTGGTGGTGGCGGTCGAACGGCTGCGCGAGGCGCGGGAATTACCGCGTCATGTTTACATTCGACCGACCGAACAGGCCCTCCGCCGTAGCGGGGTCGAAGGTCGCGACAAGGACACCAAGCCGGTTTACATCGATCTGGAAAGTTATCTTTTCCTGGAAATTTTGCATCGCTGGCTGGTCAAAGCTGGTGAACTGGAAGTGACCGAAATGTTGCCCACACCTGATCAACTCCTCTGGCAGGAACCGGATGGACGCCGCACCTTCGAGCTGCGCACCCAGATTATTCCGCGATGAAGGTCGTCGCGATTGCCAATCAGAAGGGCGGCGTCGGCAAAACGACAACGGCGGTCAACCTTTCGGCTGCCCTGGCCGCCCTTAAAACGCGGGTCCTGTTAATCGATCTCGATCCGCAGGGGAACGCGACCAGTTCCTTCGGGCTCCAGGGTTTGGAAGGCCAGAGTCTCTACGGGGCATTGTTAGGCGAAGATTCAGTCACGGAGAAAGTCCTGCCCACCCGGCTCGAGCAGCTTTTCATCATTCCGGCGGATATCGACCTGGCCGGCGCTGAAATAGAAATCGCCCGGCTGGACGATCACCTGACCCGCCTTTCCCAAGCCCTCAAGATATTGCGCGAAGACGACACCTTCGACTTCGTGATGCTCGATTGCCCGCCGTCGTTAGGCATTCTCATGACCAACGCGCTGGCCGCCGCGGACGAGCTTCTCACCCCGATCCAGTGCGAATATTTCGCTCTCGAGGGGCTGGTCAAAATCGTTAGGTTAATCGAACAGGTGCGCGACTCCGGCGCGAACGGAATACTCGAGCTGGGCGGCATCCTGATGACGATGTTTGACGGCCGCACCAACCTTAGTTCGCAGGTGGTGGCGGAGGTGCGGGAGCATTTTGGTCCGCGCGTTTACGAGACGGTCATCCCGCGCACGGTGCGCCTGAGCGAGGCACCGAGTTTTGGGAAGTGCATTCTCGAATACGACTCCAGCGGCAGCGGCGCCAAAGCCTACCGCGCACTCGCGGAGGAGTTCCTCCGCCGTCACGCCGAGCCGCCTGCGCAGGAAAATACCTGAGCCGGAAAACCGCGAAACAGCGTCGTTTTTTCCAACGTCATCCCATTCTTTTCCGTCACCCGGCGCGAGGCGTGGTTATCGGGATGGATGAGCGAAATCACCCGCGCGAGTTTCAGGACGTCGAAGGCGTAAGCGCGCACCGCCCGGGCGGCTTCGGTCGCCAGTCCGCGGTTCCAATAGCCGGGATGGAGTCGATATCCGATCTCAATTTCCTCAACGTCGTCTACAACCTGGCGGAAAAATCCGCAGTAACCGATCAAGCGCTCTTCCTCCCGCAAGATCACAGCGAACTGGCTCGGTAACCCGGCCCGGGCCGGCGCAATAACGCGGTCGACCAGAAAAGCTTCCGTCTCGTCCCGAGTAAAGATGCCGCTTGAAAAGCGCATGAAATCCGCGTTCGCCATCAGGCCCGCCAGGGCATCGAGATCGGCTTCGCGAAAGTCGCGCAAATTCAGCCGTGGCGTTTGAATAACCGCATCCATGAAACGAGAGAAAGCGGAAGTAACAGAGAACTGCCTTCGCGCGAGCCGTGATTCCTTCGCGACCGCTGAAGATAGCGCACCGACATGGAACTCGACTACAAACTCGCCATCCTGGCCGACGCCGCCAAATATGACGCCTCCTGCGCGAGCAGCGGAACAACGAAGCGAAATTCGCGCGGATCGAAAGGCATCGGCTCGACCACCGGCACCGGCATTTGCCACAGCTACACGCCGGACGGCCGTTGCGTGTCGCTGTTGAAAATCCTGCTCACGAATTTTTGCATTTACGACTGCCTCTACTGCATCAACCGCGCCTCCAGCAACGTGCAGCGGGCGCGCTTTACCCCCGAGGAAGTGGTTCAGCTCACCCTCGATTTTTACCGGCGCAATTACATCGAGGGCCTTTTTCTCAGCTCGGGGATCATCCGCAATCCCGATTACACGATGGAGCAGGTGATCCAGGTCGCACGCAGCCTGCGAGTCGAGCATCAATTCCGCGGTTACATCCATCTCAAGACGATTCCGGAAGCCTCGCCAGCCTTGATCGAGGAAGCCGGCCGCTGGGCCGATCGGATCAGCATCAACATCGAACTGCCAACGCCGGCTGCTTTGCAGACTTTGGCCCCGCAGAAAAATTTCGAGAACACGCAGCGCGCGATGACCGGAATCAAAAACCGGATCAGCGCCGCGAAGGCCGAGCGTGCCCAATCTCGCAAGGCGCCGGCCTTTGCACCGGCAGGACAAAGCACCCAAATGATCGTCGGCGCGACCGACGCCTCCGACGCGACCATCCTGCATCAAGCAACTTCGCTTTATGCGCGCCAGAAACTGCGCCGGGTTTACTACTCGGCCTTCAGTCCCATTCCCGACGCGTCGAGCAAGCTGCCGCTGCAGGCGCCGCCGCTCGTTAGGGAGCATCGCCTTTACCAGGCCGATTGGCTGGTTCGCTTCTATGGCTTCGCCGCCAATGAATTGACCACTCAGCGAAAATCCGAATCTCGACCTAACGATCGATCCCAAGCTCGCCTGGGCCCTGCGCCACCGCGCCCTCTTCCCGGTTGACCTGAACAAAGCGCCGCGCCACCTGCTCCTGCGGGTCCCCGGCCTGGGAACGAAAAGTGTCGAGCGCATCCTGCGCCTCCGCCGCTGGCATAAACTGCGGCTGGAAGATCTTTTCCGCCTGCATCTCCCGATGAAAAAAATCGTGCCTTTCGTGTCAACGGCGGACGCGAATCCTCACACCCGCACCCTGGAACGCGAAGATCTTGCCTCACTACTGATTGTTAGGCCAAAACAGCTCGACCTTTTTACGATCGAGCCCTCCGTCATTAGCGGACAACTCTAGGCGCGTGGAGCAAATCTCCTTCCTGCCCACCTTTGAACGCTGGCAGACCGTGGCGCGCCGGGCGGTGCAGAGCGGTTTGGCGCCGGATCAAATTGCCTGGGAGGAGATCGGCGAAGATCAGCCAGCGTTGCAGTTATTCGATGAAGCCGAGCCATCCGCGCCGCCCGCTTCCAGCCAGGTCCGCGTCCCGAAACGCTTCCTGTCGCTGGCCCACCTGGTTGCGCTCCATCGCGACCCCGCCCGCTGGCCGCTGCTTTACCGCTTGCTCTGGCGCCTGTCTCACGCCGAGCCCCATCTCCTCGAGGTCGCGGTCGATCCCGATGTCGCGCAGGCGACCGACTTCGAAAAGTCTGTCCGGCACGACATTCACAAAATGCGGGCCTTCGTTCGCTTCCGCGAGGTCCCGGAGGAGCAATGGTTCGTCGCCTGGTTTGAGCCGGCGCACCATATCGTGGAGCACAACGCCCCTTTTTTTGCCGATCGCTTCGCTTCGATGCGCTGGTCGATTCTGACCCCGGACTGCTCTGCGCACTGGGATGGTCGCGTCCTGTCTTTCAGCCCGGGAGTGTCGCGTTCCGAGGCGCCGGCGGGCGATGAAATGGAAAACCTGTGGCGCACCTATTACGCCAATATTTTCAACCCGGCTCGCGTTAAAGTGCACGCAATGCAGGCAGAGATGCCGAAGAAATATTGGCGCAATCTGCCGGAAGCGACCCTTATCCCAACGCTTCTGCGTGAGGCGCCGCAGCGGGTCGAGACGATGATGAAAAAGAGCGCCGCCAAACGGGAACGGGCTGATGAATGGCAACCGGCGCCGGTTCCAGCAACCAGCAGCCTAACGAAATTGCGCGCAGCCGCCCTCGCCTGCACTGCCTGCCCGCTCTACCAAAACGCGACGCAGACCGTTTTCGGCGAAGGACCTAAAAATCCGAGCCTGATGTTGCTCGGCGAACAGCCAGGCGATCAGGAGGATTTGAGCGGCCAGCCATTTGTGGGGCCGGCGGGCAAATTACTCGATCGTGCCCTGGAAGAGGCCGGGATCGATCGGCGCCAGGTCTACGTCACTAACACGGTGAAGCACTTTAAATGGGAGCCGCGCGGGAAGCGGCGCATCCACCAAAAGCCGAGCTCGCGCGATATCGCCGCCTGCCGCCCGTGGCTGGAAGCGGAATTGCGTGTCGTCAGGCCAGCCGTCCTCGTTTGCCTCGGCTCGACCGCCGCGCAGGCTCTCTTCGGCTCATCCTTCCGCGTCACCAGGGAACGCGGCAAACTGCTCGAATCGGAACTGGCTCCGCGCGTCGTGACGACGGTGCATCCCTCTTCGCTCCTGCGCCAACCCGACGAGGAATCACGCGCCCGGGAATATGCCCTCTTCGTGGACGACCTGCGGGTCGCGCTCCGGGTCGCGCAGGAAAAATAGCGGTCCTGCCTAACGACCTAAGGCTTGGGCGCCGCGCTCGGGGCCAATTCCGCGCTGGCCTTGCCCTCTTTCTTCTGGGCGTTGTTCGCCGGCGTTTCCGACTTGGGCCCGAGCTTTACGCTTTTTGCTTCGAGTGTGCCGCCCTCTTTTTTCCAATAGGAACCACGCACCTGTTCGTCGACCACAATGTCGGCGATGGTCGCGCTGGCGCCTTGTTTGGTGATGACGGTGTCGCCGGTCACGGTGATGGTTCGCTTGCCGACCATGAACGTCTTGGCGCTGGCGTCGACCGCGGCCACTTTGCCGTGATAAGAGGTGGGTCTCGCTTTCTTCGCGGCGACACTCGCCGCCGGTGAAGGGGACGCATCCGTGTCGGCCGTTTTTTTGCCTTTGGCGAGGCCGCTTGCGGGCAGGCCGAGGGCCATCGCTCCGAGACAGACGGTGATGAGGAATGGGAGTTTCGTTTTCATTTTTGCTTTCTGTGACTGGTTAGGCAAGTCGATGTTTCCACTGCCATTCTCGGCGGGGAGAGACCTGCGGATCAAGATCGCGGTTTATTCGGCGTTGGTTCGTTATGCAATGCAAATCCGCGCCCGTTTTCGGCTTGTCGGGCCGCTCGGCCCTTCTCTAGACTGCGCCTCATGTTCGGCCCGGAGCGGTACGCCCAACTTCTTGCCTGTGCGAAGGTTCGGGAGCGACCGCTTTTCTCGCTGCCCCGGAATTTCAGCGAACTTGAATTGCAGGCGCGCTGGTTTGCCGGCGATTTCGGGCGTTCCTTTACCGGCACCGCCGGGGAAAAGATAGAGCTGGTGCAACTGGGAACCTGGAACCGGGAAGCCGGCCCGGATTTCACCGAGGCCGCCATTCGCATCGGGGGCGGCGAGATCCAGGGCGGCAGTATCGAATTCGATCTCGCGGCGCAGAGTTGGGAAACCCATGGCCATGCGACGAATCCGGCCTTTGACCAAACCGTCTTGCACGTCTTCGTCGAGCCGGGCGCGCGCGCTTTCTTTACTCGCACCACGGCGCACCGGGCCGTGCCGCAAGTCCGCGTCGATCCCAACGCGTTGCCGGCGGGGTTTTCAGCCGCGCTGCCGCTGGCGCGACCGGGACGCTGCCACGCGCCGCTGCGCCACCTGGCCGAGGAAAGAATTGCCGCCATCCTCGACGCGGCCGCGCAATTTCGTCTCCAGCGCAAAGCCGATCGGTTGCAGCGGCTGACCGACCTGCATGGCGAAAACGAAGCGCTCTATCAGGAAATGGCCGCGGCCCTCGGTTACAAGCAAAACAAACTGCCTTTCACCCTGCTCGCGCAACGCCATTCGCTCCAGCAGCTGCGCGCCCGGCCGAACGAGATCGAAGCCACCCTTTTTGGCCTGGCCGGATTTCTCGATGCGCCCGATTTGGCCCGGTTCGAGGCCGGCACGCGCCAATATCTGCGCCAGCTCTGGGAGCAATGGTGGCCGCAGCGCGCCGGTCTCGAACGCCTCATCCTGCCGCCCCGCACTTGGCGGCTGAGCGGGACCCGGCCGCTCAATCACCCGCAACGCCGGCTGGCTGCCCTCGCCGGGATCGCGGCAAACTGGCCGAAGTTGATGCGGTCGTTAGGGAAGAGGGACCTTGCGCCGGTTCGCCAATTCTTCCTGGAGCGCGCGCATCCCTATTGGAATTTCCATTACACCCTCACTTCCGCGCCGTCCGCCGCGGAAATGGCGCTGGTCGGCGAGACCCGCGTCACCGAGATTCTGGCGAACGTCGTGCTTCCGTTCCAGCAGATGCGAGAGCACAGCGCCTGGCGGACCTACGCGGAATTGCCCGCCCGCCTGACCAATCGGCGGCTCGAAACCGGCGCGGCCCGGCTCTTCGGAGACGACCCGCGGCGCGCGCGCTTTCTCCGCACCGTCGCCCGGCAACAGGGGCTGCTCCAAATCTACGAAGACTTTTGCTTGCAAGACGAGTCCGACTGCGAGCAATGTCCTTTCCCCGAGCAGATGCAAAAATGGACGTGATTAGAAATTCCGGACGGCGGAGTGCTTTCACCCTGATCGAGCTGCTCGTCGTCATTACCATTATCGCGATTTTGATGGCATTGCTTTTCCCTGCTTTCAAGGGAGTGCAAGACCAGGCGAAACGGACGCAGGCGAAGAATGACGTGACCCAAGTTGTGACCGCGGTGAACGCGTTCTATACCGAATATGGCCAGTATCCGATCGACCTCTCAGCTCACGGTAGTAATGATGTTCTTTACGGCGATCCGGGAGGTCCTTTCGACAACCAGGAGTTAATCGATCCATTGCGCGCTTCGAACGACCTACTCAACCCTAAGAAGATTAATTTTCTACAGATCAGTGACGTGAAGGATGGAGATCATCCCCGAGGAGGAATTGCAACAAAGGATGTCACGCAGAACGGGTGGACGATTAAGACCGGCGGGATGGTTGATCCGTGGGGCGGCGAATACCTTATTTCCGTAGACGGGACTTACGATAACACGCTCCTGAACGTCACCTATACCGACATGTCCAACACTGTAAGGGCGGGAGGCATTGCATGGTCATTTGGAAAAGATGGAAAGAAGGGAACGAATAATGACGGCAAATACAAAGACTCAGACGACGTTATTTCCTGGCAGTAGTTGCGGTCACTCAACTCTCAACTATAAATTCTCAGCTCAATTGCGGGTGTAGTTTAATGGCAGAACGGCACCTTCCCAGCGTGCATACGGGGGTTCGATTCCCCTCACCCGCTCTCCGTTTCTCCCAGCTTTTCCTATAAAGGAGGCAGTCCCTCCGCCGGAACTGCACGTTTTCTTTCAAGACCTGCACGCCTCCTCCCAAGACCTGCACATTTCCTCCCAAGACCTGCACGTCTCCTCCCAAGACCTGCACATTTCCTCCCAAGACCTGCACGCCTCCTCCCAAGACCTGCACATTTCCTCCCAAGACCTGCACGCCTCCTCCCAAGACCTGCACGCCTCCTCCCAAGACCTGCACGCTTCCTCCCAAGACCTGCACGCTTCCTTGCAAGAGCTGCACGTCTCCTCCCAAGAGCGGCACGCTTCCTTCCAAGAGCGGTCGAGATGGGCGAGCCCGATATCGGCGGGCACGCGCAGTTTCATCGCTTCCAGCCATTCCCGGACCTGGTGGTGCAGGGTGAGGATGGCGTCGGGCCGGTGTTCTCCCACCCTCTGCTGAAACGCTTTGACCGTTTTCCGACGATTGTTCTCCGGGTTTCTTTGCTCCCCTTTGCGGAGCGGTCGCGAGAATAGACAGACGGCTGGGGCCAGCAAGACGGACGATAGTTAACAGGTAAGCGAGAAAGGTTGGGCGACTCGCGCCGGCTCGCCTAACGAATGGCGCGACCCACCGCGCGGTCAGGGTAATTTTTGCGGAATTCTTTTCGTTGCGGCTGTCAGCGCTCCGAATTTCGTATATCTCTAGTCATGTCCGACGAATTCGAACCGACGGTTCCGGACCCGCAGGCGAGTCCTCCGAGCGATCCGCTCGATGAATTGCTCCTCTTCGGCAGCTCAGAAACGCGCCGCAGATTTCTGAAAAAGGTCGCAGGCACCAGCGCTGCGCTCACTCTCGGTCCGCATCTGCTCGGTCTTTCGACCCTGCACGCGGCCAATGTCACGGCAGCGAACAATTCCAACACGATGGTCGACCTCCAACTCAAGATAAACGGCGCGCTGCACAAGTTGCGCGTCGATCCACGCACCACCCTGCTCGATTTGCTGCGGGAAAATCTGCAGCTGACCGGCTCCAAAAAAGGCTGCGATCACGGGCAATGCGGCGCCTGCACGGTCCTGCTCAACGGCCGGCGGGTGAATTCCTGCCTGACTCTCGCGGTCACGCCTGGAGGGCGACGAAATCACCACGATCGAAGGGCTGGCCAAGGGCGGCCAACTGCATCCGATGCAGGCGGCCTTCGTGGAGCATGATGGCTTCCAATGCGGCTACTGCACGCCGGGCCAGATCTGTTCCGCAGTCGCCTGTGTCGCATGAAGGCCACGCCAGGGACGACGCCCAGATCCGCGAATGGATGAGCGGCAACCTCTGCCGTTGCGGCGCCTATCCGAACATCGTTGACGCGATCAGGGAAGCGCGCGGCAAAATGGGAGGCGTCGCCTCATGAATCCATTCACCTATTCGCGGGCGACCGATGCGCAGGCGGCCATCAGCGGCGTCGCGGCCAATCCCAGGGCAAAATTTCTCGGCGGCGGCACCAACCTGGTCGACCTGATGAAAATGGGCGTCGAAAAGCCAGAGCAACTGGTCGACATCAACCGGCTCGACCTGACGCAGGGTGGAAGAACTGCCTGACAATGGCGGGGTTCGCATCGGCGCACTGGTACGCAATTCCGATTTCGCCGAGAACCCGCTCATCATTTCCACGTATCCGGTCCTGAGCGAAGCGCTCCTCTCCGGCGCGAGCCCGCAGTTGCGCAACCTCGCCACCACCGGCGGCAATCTGCTGCAGCGTACGCGCTGCTATTATTTCTACGACCCGGCTTTCCCGATGTGCAACAAACGCCAGCCCGGCAGCGGCTGCGGCGCGCTCGAGGGTTACAACCGCATCCACGCCATCCTCGGCCAGAGCGAGCAGTGCATCGCCACCCACCCGAGCGACATGTGCGTCGCGCTGGCCGCGCTCGATGCGGTCGTGCGCGTGCAGGGTCCGGCCGGCGAACGCACCATTCCGTTCGCCGATTTCCATCGGCTCCCCGGCGACACGCCGCAACGTCGAGACCAACCTTCAGCCTAACGAATTGATCACGGCGGTCGATCTTGCCGGCGACTCCCTTCGCGAGTCGCTCGCATTATTTGAAAGTGCGCGACCGGGCGAGCTACGCTTTCGCCCTCGTCAGCGTGGCCGCCGCCCTTGAGCTCGAGAGCGGCAACGATCAAATCGGCGCGGCTTGCGCTCGGCGGCGTGGCCCACAAACCGTGGCGCGCCAGCAAGGCCGAGCAGGCGCTGATCGGGAAAAAGGCGGACGCGAACAGCTTTCGCGCCGCGGCCGCAGCCGAACTGGCGGCCGCCAAGGGCTACAAATACAACATCTTTCAAGATCGAGCTGGCGAAGCGCGCCATCACCCAGGCGCTCAGCACCGTCGCCGAACTTAGCTAGAGGAGCCTGATCGACTATGGCCAACACCAATATTCTCGGCCCGGCGCGCAACCGCGTCGATGGCCCCTCAAAGTCACCGGCCAGGCGAAGTACGCGGTCGAATTTGAGATCGCCGAAGTGCGCGCTACGCCTGGCCGGTGGAAAGCAACATCGCCAAGGCCAGCATCACCGCGCTCGACATACAAGGCCGCGCGAAGCCGCTCCCGGCGTGCTCACAGTGCTCACCCATCAAAATGCGCCGAAACTGAAAGACCGCGAAGGCGGCGGCGGCGAGGCGCGCGGCCAAGGCATTCGCAATCGAGGAACGGCCGTCCGCTGAGCGATGACGAAGTCCATTATGCCGGTCAGTATGTCGCCCTCGTCGTCGCGGAGACCCTCGAGCAGGCGCGCTACGCCGCTTCGCTCGTCCGGGTCAGCTACGCGCCGGAAACGCCGATCCTGACGTATGGCGGCAGCCAAGGCGAAAGCCGAAAAGCCGAAAAAAAATCAGGACGAAAGCGTGCAACTAAAGAAAGGCGACGTCGTCCCCGCCCTGTCCAATCCGAGATCTGATTCGCGTTCACCAGACCTACTCGACGCCGACCGAAACCCACAACCCGATCGAGATGTCCGGCACGATCGCGGCCTGGGAAGGCGATCGGAAAGCTGACCGTCTGGGACGCCACCCAATTCGTCAAAGGCGTGCAGAGTATTCTCGCTCGCAGCCTACGGGCTCGATCTGGAAAACGTCCGCGTCATTTGCCCGTTCGTGGGCGGCGCATTCGGCTGCAAAGGCGCGCTCTGGCCGCACGTCCTGCTCGCCACCATGGCGGCGAAAGCTGCGGGCGTGCCGGTGAAGTTTCACGTCCCGCGCAAGGAGATGTTCACCGGCGACCGGCCATCGCACGCCCACCATCCAGACCATCTCGCTCGCCGCCACCTCCAACGGCAAGCTGCAGGCGATCAAACATGTCAGCCACACCGCTCACCTCGCCGGTCGGCGGAGTGGACGGAATCCTGCGGCGCGCGTTCCAGCGCGCATCATGTATGCGAGCCCGGCGATCAAGGTCGAGGAAACCGTTTTCCCGGTCAACGTCGCCACTCCCACCTTCATGCGGGCGCCGGGGGAATGCCCGGGCGTGTTCGCGCTCGAATGCGCGCTCGACGAGCTCTCCTATCTCCTCTAGATGGATCCGGTCGAGTTGCGCCTAGCGAACCATGCGGCCAATCATCCGATGAAGGATGTGCCCTTCAGCGCCAAGCATCTGAAAGAAGCCTACCAACTCGGCGCGGAGAAATTCGGCTGGGCGAAACGCAATCACCAGACCGGCCAGATGCGCGACGGCGATCTGCTCGTCGGCTGGGGCATGGCCACCGCCACTTATCCAGCGCACAAAATGGCGGCCGCGGCCAAGGCCATCCTGCAGGCCGACGGCAGCGCCATCGGTGCAATGCGCGACCCATGATCTCGGCACTGGCGCCTACACCGCCTTCACCCAAATCTCCTCCGAACAGCTCGGCGTGCCCTTTGAGAAAGTGACCTTCGAGCTGGGCAAATCGGATTTCCCGTTCGGCCCCGTCGCCGGCGGCTCCAATTCCACCGGCACCGTCGGCACCGCGATTCACGAAGTGGCGCAGCTTGCTGCACCAGGCGCTCGCCGAGCTGGCGGTGAAAGATCCGAAATCGCCGCTGCACGACGCGAAGCTCGACGACATCGCGATGGTCGCGCCTGGCCGGCTCGGCTTGAAAAGGATCGCGCAAATCCGACAGCTACACCGATATCCTGCAACGCGCGGGCAAGAATTCGATCGAGGTCGAGAGCGAATTGAAGGAGCCGGAAGAAAACAAAAAGCTCGCCTTCCAATCCTGGGGCGCGCATTTCTGCGAAGTGAAAATCGACCCGCTTCTGCCGCGCGTGCAGGTCACGCGAGTCGTCACTGTGATGAATTGCGGCCGCGTCGTGAACTACAAAACCGCTCGCAGCCAGATCATTGGCGGCGTCGTCATGGGCATCGGCATGGCCCTGACGAAGAGACCGCTACGATCCGCAAAACCGGCATGCCGGTGACATCCTAACCTGGCCGAATATCACGTCCCGACCAACGCCGACATTCCGCAGATCGAGGTCCATTTCGTCGGCGAACCGGATTTCGATTTTAATCCGATCGGCGCGCGCGGCATGGGCGAAATCGGGATCACCAGGCATCGCCGCGGCGGTGGCCAACGCGGTCTATCACGCCACCGGCAAACGCGTGCGCGATCTGCCGATCACGCCGGATAAGCTGATCTGACGAACCGATGGAGGGCGACCAGAAATTCGCGACGCGATGAAGGAAATTCGCAGACATCATCGCCCGTTTCGAAGCGCTAACGGCCGACCCGTGCGCGCTGGCCACTCTCGTTAGGGCGCGCGGCTCCAGCTATCGCCGCCCTGGCGCGCGCCTGCTCATTACGAGCCCGACGGCCGCACCACCGGCGCCCTTAGCGGCGGGTGCCTGGAGGAAGAAGTCGCCCTCCGCGCCCAAGAGGTGATCGCCACCGGCCGCCCGCTTCTCCTCACTTTCGACACTCGCCTGCGCTACGGCTGCCACGGCGCGATCGACATCTTCATCGAGCGGCTAAACCCGGAGCTTCCCGCCCAGCTCGCCGCCGCGCCCAAAACGAGCGCCGGCACTGTCAGCTCGCGACCTTTTTCGAAAATAGCGATTCGTTAGGGAGCCGCCTCTCTTGCAACCAGGGAAGCAGCGCCCAGCAACGCCTTCGTCCAGACCATCCAACCGCCGCTCCAGCTCATCCTCATCGGTGAAGGACCGGACAGCACGGCGTTGCGCGACCTGGCCAGAGTCCTCGGCTGGCAATGGCTCGAAACCGAAGACGCTCACTCCCTGCCCGAACAGTTCGACGACCGCACCGCTGCCCTCGTGAAGACGCACAACTACGGACGCGATTACGCGGCTTTGCAAAAACTGCTCCCGCTCGGCCTGCCCTACGTCGGGCTCCTCGGCCCGCGCCGCCGCCGCGACCAGCTGCTCCACGCCCTTATCGAATCGGGCACCGAAATTCGCTCCGAGCTTTTCGCTCCCGCCGGCCTTGATCTCGGCGCGGAATCGCCCGAGGAAATTGCCGTCGCCATCGTGAGCGAAATCCAGGCGACCTTCGCACAGGCCAACGCCGAATCGCTGCGCGACCGCAAGGCGAGCATTCATTTGGTGGCGTGAAGATCGGCGCTGTCGTCCTGGCCGCGGGCGGTTCCAGCCGGCTCGGGCAGCCGAAGCAACTGCTCCGTCACCGCGGCCGGCCACTCGTTAGGCGCGCCGCCGTCGTTGCACTTGAGGTGGGCTGCGCTCCGGTCGTCGTCGTCGTCGGCGCGGAAAGGGCAAAAGTCACGGCAAGCCTGCGCAATCTCGCCGCCGAGATCGTGCCTAATGAAGATTGGTCGCGCGGCATCGGCACCTCTATCCGGGCCGGAGTCGCGCACCTGCGGGAGTGCGACGGCCTCCTCATCCTGACCTGCGATCAACCGCAGGTGGACGCGGCTTTGCTGCGCAAACTCATCGCCCGGCACGAGCAAACCCAAAATCCCATGGTCGCGTCCGCCTACGCGGAAACGATCGGGATCCCGGCGTTCTTCGCGCGGGTTTGTTTCGATAACTTACTCTCGTTAGGGAACGACGTGGGGGCGAAAGCACTTCTTACCGCCCGGCCCGGCGAGGTCGCGTCGGTCGCGTTTCCCGAAGGCGCGCTCGACATCGACACCCCGCCCGATCTCCAAAATCTGGCCGATTGATTTGTCCGGATCGGTTAGGAAGCAGCCTCCTGCGAGGCCGTTCAGATTGGGCGCCTAACAAAAATATCTCTTTCGCGAATTAAGATTGACTTCTACCGCGGTCCGGCGAGAAAGGCGCTCGCATCAGCGAAGCTCCATAAAAAACAATATGAAATACACTCTCCGTTTATTGGTCTGCATCGTCCTCATTGCGGCGATCGACAGCCGTTTCTCCAGCAGAGCGGCCGCGCCGCCCAAGCCGTCCCCGGCCAAGCCGGCAGCTCACACCAAGCACAAGGCACCGGCCAAGAAACCAACCGGGAAGAAAACGACCGCTCCCCAGTTATTGGCCGCCGCCAAGAAGGCGAACGCCGCCATGATCAAGAACGCCCGGGCCGACAAGGGACTCGACCCGAAAATTGCCAAAAACAAGCCCTTCTACAAGGCGACCCAGAAAGTCACCAAGGCACTCGACAAAGCCGAGAAAGGCCTGAAAGCCAAGAATAACGACTTCTTCAGTGGGGTGAGCGATGCTCGCGCCGCCCAGGAAGAGATGAAGATCGCCTGGCAGGTGACCGATTCGAAGAACAAGAAGGTCGCGGAAGACGCCAAGGTGCTGGGCAACGCCCTTGATCTCCTACGGCGCGATTACTCCAGGGAAGCGGCCCGCCGCAAAAAGGGTGGCGAACTGACTCCGAAAGAAAAAGCGAACTTCGCCAAGATCCAGGCCAAGCAGAAAGAACTGCAAGCCAAAATCAGCAAACTGCAGGGCAAGGCCAAGAAAGACAAGCAACTCACCAAAGGCCTGGCCAAAATGCAGAAAGCATCCAAGCGCATCTCCAAAGCCAAGCCCAACGTCAAAGACTACACGACCACCCTCTACCTCCTCGACGACCTACAGGGACAAGTCTACGGCTACGACTATTACGTCGATCCAGCCTGGCGCACTGACTGGATCGATCCGGTTAGTTACGATGACTACTACACGCCGATCTACGACGACGTAGCGGCCGAGGAGTACAGATTGGGACGACACCAACGATCCGATCGATCTTTACGCAGACGACGACATCGATGTGGACGAAAACCTTTCCGATAACGAGATCGATGCCGAAGAAGATTTCGCCGACGACGGGAACTTCGACATGAGCGATGCCGAAGAAGACGAGATCGCCTCGGACGACGCGGATGACGACGACGGCGCGGACGACGCCGACGATGACACCAGCATGGAAGACGACTCCGACGACAACGATGGGGGCGACATGGACGACGGCGACGACAGTGACGGCGACGACGATGGCGGCGACATGGATGACGGCGGCGACGACGATGATGGTGGAGACGACGACGGCGGCGGCGATGATGGCGGCGATGATGTTGGAGACGACGGCGGCGATGACGGCGGCGACGAATAAGCCGCGTCAGCTCGAACGAAATCTAACCGACGAGCCGCCCGGCCAGTCCCGGGCGGCTCTGTCGTTTCCTCCTCGATCATCGCAGTCTCCGGCGGTGATGAGTGCGATTACCAGGCAGTACGACTGCCGGTTACCAACTGGAACTTGGGAAGCGGGCGATATTCGCAGTCGCCGCGGCGGAAGGAGCGCGGTCGCGTCTTGGACCGCTGCGATTGGCCCCCCTCGCCGGTCTCGACGCCGCTAGGGCTGGTCGCTGAAGGTGCCGTCGCCTAGCCCGTAGATCGTTTTGACTAACCGGTTCGCGATCTCGCCGGTTGCGAGATCGAGCGCCAGGTCGGGGCCAAAGTTGCCGGCCGCGAGCAGGCCGCCCAGATTAAGGCGAGGCTCGTTCACTTGGGTGAAAGTCACCGTCGCCGTTGCCGAGCAAGGTAAACAGGACGTCATGCGTGTCCTGCGGGGCAGTAAGGGCAAAGTCTATGTTCCCGTCACCATTAAGATCGGCGAGAATGAAGTCATCGATGTCGCTGACGGCAACGTCAATGCCCTGGGCAAATCGGCGCCCCTGGTTCAGGAAGACGCTGAGATTGTTAGGCGCGTAAGAGACGACGCCGATCAAGTCGGGCGAGCCATCGCCATTCACATCCGCCACGCGGGGGCGTGAGAGGTAGACGTTGAGGAAGGTGGAGGGCCGAAAGGTGCCGTCGCCGTTGCCGCGACTGACGCTGGTCGGGTGTTGAAGCTGAGATCACTGTTTCCGATCACGACGTCGAGGAGGCCGTCGCCATCGAAGTCGCCGAGCGCAACTCCGTCGCTCAAGGCCGGCACGCGGATGGAGGAGGAGAGACTAAAGCCACCGGCGCCGTCGCCGAGAAGGGCGACGAACCTGGAGTCTTCCCCGACCACCAGGTCAGGGGCGCCGTCGCCATTGAGGTCGTCAGTGACGATAGAGTTGGGCGCGCCGCCGACGAGAAATCTTAACCGCGGCTGGAAGGTGCCGTCGCCGTTGCCGAGCAGGACGCTGACACTTTTGCCCAGGGTGCCGTCGAGGCCGAAGTCGGCGGTGGCGACGTCGAGGTGGCCGTCGAGATTGAAGTCGCCGAGCACGAGGGCAACGGGGCCATTCGCGACGATCGCGGCCAGGGCGGTGGAAGTGCCGTCGCCGTTGGCGAGCGGAGGACGGCGACGGAGCTGCGGTTACTGGCTGTGCCGCAGGTGATAATGTCGTCGAAGCCGTCGCCGTTCAGGTCGCCCGAGGCGATGTCGGCGGCTGCGTGGGTGGTCTTGTAGGTGAGCGCGAAGGCACTCGAGCTGAGCGCTAAGGGGAGGCCAAGAGCGGCTAGCAGAGCGATGGAAATCGGCCTGAGCCTAACGATGCTGTGGAACGGAAAGCGTTTTTTCATAGGGCGTCGAACATTACCGAGGATCGCAGTGAAAGGCAAGTCCCAAGTGCGCGCGAACGGAGAGTGTTCCCTGTTTTTCGTATTGACCAGATCTGCGCTTCCCAAGTCGCCCGCCTTAGCCCAGCCCAAAGATCCTAACGAGCTGCTGTTTCCCTTTCAGTTTCCGTTCGCCGAGATCGATCAGCTTTTCTGTGTCCGGCAGATGCTCGCGGAAATCGGCCGAGAGCAGGACCTGCTGGTTCAGTTCCTTCATCACGCCCTCGAGCCGGAAGACGGTGTTAACCGGGTCGCCGATGATGGTGGCGTCGCGCTGGGCGTCGATCCCGACATTGCCGCAGGTGACGCTGCCATAATGGAGCGCGACGCCGATTTGGAACGGATCGCCGTTCGCCCATTTGCGTCCTGGCGGCGAGGGCGAGCATGTCGCGCGCGATCTGGAGGGTGGCGGCGCAATCGACCGCGGCGCCGTCGCATTCGCTCCAGTAGGCGAGGACGGCGTCGCCGATGAATTTGTCGACCGTGCCGCCGCTTTTGCGTGACGAGGTTTCCCGCTTCGCGAAACCAGACGCCGAGCTGTTGCGCGAGGTGGGAGCTGGAGATTTTCTCCGCCATGGTGCTGAAACCGCGGATGTCGCAGACGAGCAATGCCACCGGCCGGATCGCGGAGGCGACGCCGGCCATCGATCCGGCCATGGTGACCTCGAGATGTGCGCTCGAGAAATCGTCCTCGATCAGGTCAAAGATGATTTCGTTTTTCGCCACCTCGACCCGCGCGCCGGGCGCGAGGGTCATTGGCATGACGACGCGCTGGCCGTTGACGTAGGTGCCGTTGCGGCTGCCGAGATCGATGATCTGATATTGGTAACCGTTGTGACAGCGGATGAGCGCGTGCTGGCGGGAGACGAGCGGGCTGCCGCTGAGGCAGACAGTGTTGTCGCTGGTGCGGCCGATGGTGGCGGTATTGCCGATGGTGAGCTCGAACGGCTCGCCGGCGAGCGGTGTGACTCGGAGTTTCGCGGGCATGGATGTCGGCGACATTATCCGGTAGCAGATGCGCGTGCGACAAGATTGCACTTAATCCGTTCGCGCGCAGCGGCAAATCGAACGATATAATCCGCGTCTTTCCCGATGGCTGAGAAAATCGCGTTCGATCATTACGAAGTGCTGACCCGTGAGGATGGCTCGCTGTTCGAGCTGGGCCGCGGAGCGATGGGGATCACCTACAAGGCGTTCGATACCAACCTGCGCGTGAACGTCGCGCTCAAGGTCATCAATGCGAAGTTCCTCGAGAGCGAGATCGCGCAGCAACGTTTCATGCGCGAGGCGCGGGCGGCGGCGCAATTGCGCCATCCGAATGTCGCCTCGGTCTTTCATCTCGGGACGAACAGCGACGCCTTCTTTTACGCGATGGAGTTTGTCGATGGCGAGACGGTCGAGTCGCTCATCAAGCGCCAGGGATCGATCGATCCGGTGATGGCGTTGCGGATCACCGCTGCAGGTGCGCGGGCGCTGGCCGCGGCGGCGAAGGTTCATCTCGTCCATCGCGACATCAAGCCGGCGAACCTCATGCTGGTGAAGGAGGACGACGATTTTCTGGTCAAGGTCATCGATTTCGGCCTGGCCAAGTCGGTCAAGCACGAGGCGGACGACGACCTGGCCACGCTTTCGCATGGGCGGGTTTGTCGGGACGGCGCATTTCGCCAGTCCGGAGCAGCTCGAGGAAAAGGAGATCGATGTTCGCTCCGACATCTATTCGTTAGGGGTGACGCTCTGGTACATGCTGGCCGGGCAGGCGCCCTTTGGCGGCTCGCTCGCGCAGGTGATGAGCCAGCATCTGCACAAGCCGCCGCCCCTGGAGAAACTGCAAAATTTCCCGCCCAGCCTGCAGACGCTGGTGGAGCGGATGATTGCGAAAGATCCGGCCATGCGCCCCCAAACCCCGGCGGAGCTGCGCACGGAGCTGGAGAATTGCCTAACGGATATCCAGGCGGGGCCAAAAACCAGACGAGCAGGATTTCCCAACCATGGTGGAAGGTGCTTCGATCCGGCCTGAGCTGCCGCCAACGCTGCCGACCACGACGGCGCCCGCGAAGCCTGCGCGCGGAATTTTGGTCGCGCTCGTTTTGCTCATTTCAATCGGGATTGGCCTGTTTGCATTTCTCAAGACGCGAAAGGCGGAACCGCCCATCACACCGCCGCTGGCGAGCGCGTCGCCGTTTGCGTCGATCGCCGTCGTGCAAGCCACCGCGACCCCGGCCGTCGCGACTGCCGCGCCGAGCGCTTCGGTGACGGGTGAGCAGGAACTGTCGCGCGCCTCCATTGCCGCGGCCGAGAAATACGAGGCAGCCCGCGATTGGCCGCAGGCGGTGATGGCTTACGTGAAATTGCAAAAGGATTTCCCGCAGAGCGAAGTCGGCCGGGTGCGTCTGGAGTTATTACTGAGCAAACTGCAGTCGGATAAAACCGCGCTGACCGACGCCAAACTCGCAGAAATGCGCGAGCCGCTGACCGAAGCGGCGCAGTTGAATGTGGTCAGTGCAATGGAAATTCTCGGCGACCTGCTGCGCAAGCGCGATCCGAAGGCTTCCTTCGACTGGCTCTGCGCGGCGGCCGCGCGCGGACGAGCCCACGCCATGTCAGAGGTCGGTCTGCGTTATTCGAACGGTGCGGGAGTCGAGCGCGATTTCGTGAAAGCGGCGCAATGGTTCGAGCAGGCGCTCGAAGCCGGCGACGTGAGCGCAGGCACTCTACTGGCGGAGTGTTATCTCCTGGGCAAAGGCGTGACCAAAAACCAGACCAAGGCGATCGCGCTGCTCCAGGATGCAGCCGCGGCCAGGGATCCGCGCGCGATGGATCAGCTCGCGAATTGTTATCACAAGGGAATCGGGGTAGAGCAGGACGACCGCGAAGCTTTCCGCCTCTATCAAACGGCGGCGCGCTCAAATTACCTCGACTCCACCGGCAACCTCGGAGTGCTTTACCTAACGAGCGACCAGACTGACCTGGGCAAAGACCAAACTGCGCGCGCCCAGAGAGCGGTCGGTCTTTTTCGGGATGGCGCGAAACAGAACAACGCCCTCTGCATGTTCCTTTATGCGCGCTGCTTCGAGCTTGGGACTGGCGTGCAGGCCAGCATGAGTGAGGCGACCGACTGGTATCGCCGGGCGGCCGAGGCGGGCAATCGACCGGCCCAGGAATGGTGCCGCCAGCATAACGTCTCCCTTAATTCCGAATAGATGCTGGAAAATCTGCGGGGGCTTTTTGGCGACTTCGGATTAAAAACCTTGTCAGCGACGAAAGCGCCGCCTAAAACTCGTCGCCGTATGAAAATTCCTTTGCTGAAAACTTCTTCGCTCATCGCAGTCGTGTCGATTTTCGGCACCGGTTGCGCCGATCTCACTCCCTTGCAAAACGCCGGCGTCTTCGGTGCCGCCGGGGGCGCCACCGCGGGCGGAATCGCCCGTGCCTCAGGTGCCAGCACCGGCGAGTCCGTCGCCATCGGCGCGGCCACTGGCGCGGCTATCGCCGTGGTCACCTACATTGTCGCTAAACACCAGGCGACCGAGCGCCAGCATCGCATCGCCGAAGAACGCGCGCGCCGCGCCTACGCGGAAATGTCGGCCAAGCGCAAAGCCTCCATGAAGGCGCGCAAGACGCGCTACCTCGCGGTCGATACCGAGAAGAACGAGAAGACCTCGGCGGAAGCGAAGAAGAGCGTCATGATTTGGGACACCCAATCGCAGGAAGTGGTCGGCAACAACGTTTACGATGTGAAGAGCACACCGCCGGTGGGCTCGACCGCCAAGTTCGACACCTACTCGGCCGAGTACGTCGGCTCCGGTAGTTAGTCGTTAGGGAGAGATCTTTGTTATTCCGAGCCCGGCAGACGGCGAGGAACCCTGCAGTCGCACTAGGACGCGACTGCGAGGTCCTTCGCCGTCAGGCCGGCTCGGGATGAAACCAAAGAGGGCGGCCGAGGCCCGGCTCGCTTATTTCCCGCCGCCGAAGAAGCGTTTGAAGGATTGGATGATGCCCCGGGGCGCCTCTTTGACCTTCTGTTGGAATTCCTCCATTCGCTGGCCTAACAATGTCGGGTTGCCCCCGTGCACCTTGCAGACGCCGCGCGGGATTTTGTCGACCGGAAGGTCGACGTCGTAAGCCGTCCCGGCCGACACACAGCCGCTGGTCGCGATCGCGTTCGAGATGGAACAAACCGTTGCCCGTTGAATCGCCACCGGTGAACGCATCGCCTCGGCCGGGTAACGATCGGACGCCTTCAGCATCGTTTCGGTCCAGACCGGCAGGGCGAGCGCCGAGCCGTAACCGTGTGGGATGATGGTGACCGGCTGATCGAAGCCCACCCAGACGCCGCAGGTCATGCGAACTGGTGTAGCCGACAAACCAGGCGTCCTTGTAATCGTTCGTCGTCCCGGTCTTGCCGGCGGCGGGAAGCTTGAAGCCTAACGACCGCGCGCTGGCCGCGGTCCCGTGCGTCATTACCTGCTGCATGAGCTGCGTCGTCATCCAGGCCGCGCCGGGATCGAGCACCGGCAAGGTCACGTGCGCGGCGCGATAGATCGGCTGGTGATCCTGATCGTCGATCCGCTCGATGATGTAGGATTGTTTGCGGATGCCGGCGTTCGGGAAAACGGTGTAGGCGGAAGTGAGATCCTTCAGGTTGGTCTCGAAGGAGCCGATGTAGATCGCCGCGCCGCGCGGGATGTCGGCCCCCAGGCCCAAGGTGGTCGCAACTTTTTGCGTGTCGTCGAGCCCGGCAAATTCCCCCACGCGCACGCTCATGGTGTTGCGCGATTGAATCAGGCCATAGGAGACCGGCTTGATCCCGCCATAACGTCCGTCGGAATTTCCCGGCGTCCAATTGCCAGCGCCCTGAATTTCACCGGGTTGAATCGGCCCGTCGCTGACCGCCGCGCCGGGCAGGAGCCCGTGCATGAAAGCGAGCGTGTAAACGAACGGCTTGAAGGCAGAACCGACCTGGCGATTCGCCGGGCGCAAGCGCGCGATTGAATTTGCTCTGCGCATAATCGCGGCCGCCCACCAGCGCGCGGATGCCGCCGCTGGCGTTATCGATCGCCACCACCGCGCCCTGAAGATAAGGCATGGAAGTTTCCTCGCCCTCGGCCGGAGCGCGGTATTGCGCCTTGAGCGGATGCTTGAAACCCGGATTGCCGCTCGACTTTGGTCAGTTGCTTTCTCGAGCGCGTCGGTCGCGGCCTTTTGCACCGTCGGATCGAGCGTGGTGTAAATGTAGAGGCCGCCGTTATCGATCTGGTCGGGCGTGAGGAGGAGATTGAGATCCCGCTGCACCGCGTCCATCGCGTAGTTCTCCTGGATCTGAGGCGAGCCGCTTCGGATGCGAATTGACCTTCGTCCTGCTTTGCCTGCAGCGCCTGCACTGGCAGTGATCTTCTTCAACTCCTGCATCCGATTCGAGCACCGTGTCGCGCTGCACCGCGGCGCCCTCCGGATTCTTGAGCGGCGAGAAGCGATTCGGGCTCCGAATCAAACCGGCGAGCAAGGCCGACTTCGGAAAGATTTAGCTTGGAGCCGTTCTTGCCGAAATAAGCTTGCGAAGCCGTCTCGACCCCGTAACAACCGGAGCCGAAATAAATCCGGTTCACATAAAGCTCGAGGATCTGCTCTTTCGTGAAGTTCGCGCTCGATGCGCAAGGCCACCATCGCCTCGAGCATTTTGCGGCTGATGGTGCGGCCGCCGAGCGGCAGGCTGTTGCGCGCCAGCTGCTGGGTAATGCTGCTCGCGCCTTCCTTGGCCGAGCCGGTCATGATGTCGCGATAAAGGGCGCGCGACACTCCTCGCCAATCGATTCCGCCGTGCTCGTAGAAGCGGGTGTCTTCGCGCGCCAGCAGCGCTTCGATGAAGTAGCGGCGAGACTTCGTTCAGCGGCACCTTCAGGCGATTCGCGCCGGCGAGGCGGCTGTAAATCTTGCCATCGACATCGAAGACGGTATTGCGTTCCGGCATCTCGCCGACCTTTTCATGTCGAAGGTCTGCGCCCAAACCGCGTAGAAAGAGAGCAGCGCGAGACCGCCGCCACCGGGATGGCGAGGAGGAAAAAAACACCAGCCAACGCCAGCCAGCCGGCGTTTTTTCCGGGGTCTGGCATTGTTGGAGCGGCTGCCGGTGCGCGCGAATAGTTTCATCAGAAAAGACGAACGCAGCGCCGGACGTTTGCGCGAGGGAACTAAATCACACCTCGGCGGGGAGGAAAGCGCCAGCCGCCTGGACGAAGAAGACCTCCCCCGGAGACCGGAGAAGGCCTTTTCAAAAACGAGGCGAAAGCCTAGAGCTTCAGCTTGACCGGCTCGCCGTGCTGCTCGTTGGCGCAGGGCGCGTTGATCGGCACCCCGGCTTCGGCCGCGTTTGGCTGCACGAGCTTGTGCTCGATCAGGTATCGCTCGACTTCTTCGCCGCTGACATCGGCCACCATCTCGCCGTTGATCTCGACGCAGGGCGAAAGGGGCTGGCCGCTCTTGGTTTCCATCTCCCAGCGGAAGGCCGGGTTCTGGATGATGTCTTTTTCGGTGAAAGGAAGATCGTATTTGGCGAGGACGGCGCGGACGCCGCCACTCCAGCCGCAATGCGTTTTCAGGTAGGCTGTGATCTGTGGCTTTTCCATTTGCCTACGGTAACACCGGCCCACACTTCGGCCACCGATTTCCTGCGCGGCGCCAAGCAGATCGAGCAACGCCTGACTATCAGGCAGAACTACGCAAGGGCCACCACTGCCTGCGCGCAGCCCCAGGAAAGGGTGAAGCCGGAGCCGCCGTGACCGTAGTTGTGAATGACGCGGCGCCCGTCGCGCAGCCGATCGGCGCGCAGGCAAATTCCGCCGCGGCGAAAGGGCCGCAGGCCGACCCGCTCGCGCACGACTTTCGGTCGATCGATCTCCAGTGCGCGGCTGCATTCCGCCACGATCCGGGCGGTGGCCGCAGGATCGGGAGCGCGGTTCGCGCTGACGTCGTTTGTCCCGCCGAAGACGCAATCGCCCGCCCGCGGGATCGCGTACATGAGCGGCGGATCGTCACAGACGACGGCGTGCTTTTGGCCTAATGAAGGCACGATCACGACCTGCCCACGATGCGGCTCGACCTGCGTATCGGGAACCGCTTCGGCCGCGCCGACTCCGGTGCAGTTGATGACCAGCGCCTCCGGCTGTGGCGCGTCCTCGATTCGCTCGAAACGAACGCCACCGTGAATTTCGCCCCCGGCCGCCCGGAAACGCTCGGTCAGATAATCGAGATAACGGGTGGTGTCGGTGAGCGGGACGGTGAGCGTGTAGCCGCTGGTAAACGAAGAGGGAATTTCGGTAAGAGGTCTCGCGCCTAACGGAATCGCCCAGTCGGGAATTTCAGTTTCGCCTGCGCGGGCAAAGGTGCGCTGCTCGATCATGGAAACGCCGCTATCCGCCACCGTGCTCAATTCCTGCAGGACGCGAAACGTTTCCAACGACCAGCCGACCACGGCCTCGGCCGGCTCCGCGTCGTAGGGAAACCAAATCGCGGCCGCCACCGCCGAAGTGGTGGCCGACCCCGTTTCCTCGGCGAAGATGCGGGTGCGATGCCCGCGCTCGGCAAAAAGAACGGCACAGGTGAGACCGGAGACACCCGCGCCAAGAACCACGACCTCTTTCGCCATCGCTTCAATTAACAACAAGCCCATCTCCCAGCGATCTAAATGAGGAGTTCGGCCAAACTTTGCGCCATTGGCTGGGGCACCGCCGGTGGGGCGAAACTGAGTCTCGCTCCACCGAAAGAGGAAAATGCCTCCAAATTTGTCCCTCACCTTGCGGCAACCGAAAGGCCCCCGGCGAACGTAAACCAAGACATGAAATGGATTTCTTCAGTCACGCTCCTGGCCGTGTGTTTCCTCGCCGGCTGCGCCAGCAGTTCGTCGCGCTTGGTCGCTCCCGCGCGACCGGTGCTCAACCCAGCCGACGTTCGCATTTATCGAGTAGCTCCGCCTCGTTACCAGGAAATCGCGGTGCTGGATGCGACCAGCGGCGGACGCTTTTTTCACGGCAGTGCTGCGGGGGAAGCCGAAGCGATCCAGGCGCTCCGCGAAGAGGCGGCCAAGGTCGGCGCCAATGGCGTTCTCATCACTCTGCTGGGCGATCGTCCGAACGGCGCCATCGGCGTCGGGGTGGGTGGCGGCGGAATTTCTGGTGGCCGGCGCAGCGCGGTGGCGGGTGGCGGCTCGGTCAGCGGCGGCGCACCGATCGTGAGCAACGCAGCCGAAGGGCTCGCGATCTACGTGCCGGATCAGCGCTGATTGATAAAGGACTGGAGGACCCGACAAAACTCCTATTAGTGTGAGGAGTGACGTTTGGGATCTTCAAGCGGCGGCAACGGCAGCGCCTGCGTGCCCGGTCGGTGCCGGGAGAATGGCGGGAAATCATTTCGCGCAACCTTCCTTTCTTCGATCGACTCACGGCCGACGATCAGAAGGAGCTGCTCGATCACGTCCAGGTCTTCCTGGACGAGAAGCGTTTTGAAGGGTGCGGTGGCCTCAAGGTGAGCGACGAGATGCGCATCACCATCGCGACCCAGGCATGTCTGCTTCTTCTCCATCGCAAGACCGACTACTTTCCTGGTCTCCTTACGATTCTGATTTATCCCTCCGGTTATGTGGTCGATGAAGAAAGACACGTTGAAGGCGGCGTCTGGGAGGAAGGGCCGATGGGACGCCTTGGCGAAACCGGGCGCGGAATGGGGTCGCTCGTGCTCGCCTGGGACGCTACCAAATCCGGGGCGCGGGACCCCTCCGACGGCAAAAACCTCGTCCTGCACGAATTTGCCCATCAGCTCGATTTTGAAGATAACATCGCGGACGGCGTGCCAGCCTTGCGTTCGCGCGGCGACCTTTCGTCGTGGTCGCAGGTCATGAAGATGGAATTCGCAGCTTTGCAAGCGGCCGACGCCACCGGGATCTCTACTTTGCTCGACACCTACGGCGCGAGTAACCCGTCGGAGTTTTTTGCCGTGGCAACGGAGGCTTTCTTCGAGAGGCCGCACGCGCTCAATCGCCAGCACCCGCGGCTCTATGGAGAACTGAAACGCTTTTACCAGCAGGACCCGTCCGGATATTCCAGCGAGCCGGCGGCGTCAGGCTAACTAAAGGGCGCCCGCACTCTTCCCGTTTGTTTCGCGGGCTGCTTCCTGCACCACCGGCTCGTCGTGCAGCCGCAGCGGATCGGGTCCGCGATTTTGGATCCAGGCTGTCTCGGCCAGGTTTTCCTTCCAGGGATATTCGTCCTTCAGCACCGGCCACCAGAGCAAACGCCCGGCCGCGCGCCAGCCGTCGATGATGTAGCCGGTGGTAATCGGTTGGCCCAGCGCCGTGACCACGACGACGTTATGTTCCAGCCGGGAATTGGGATACGCCTCCGCCCAATGCAACTCCAGCGTCTTCAATGGCAGAGTCCGAAGCTGGGCGCCAATCCCATGCGCCCAATCGAAGCAAAAACCACGTTCCCGCGCCCCCATGTGAATGAGGAAGTTTTGGAAGTTGGCCGGTGGCACCACTCGCCATTCCTTGGCCAGCCGGCGCGCCGTTTCGTGCGAAGTCCTCGCCACTAACTGAGCCTCGGCCGGGTCGATCGTAGGCGACATTTTCACGATCGCCTCGCCAAAGCGCTGGATGGACTTGGCGTCGCCCGCCGCGGCGGAGTCGACACCGAGCGCGAGCATGGCCAGCAAGATCGCGCCAGCGGCGAGAAATCTTGGCGGAAGCAACGAGTTCAACGCGCGCATGATCAGGTGGCGACGATAGCCACTCTCGTACCGGGCTCAACGTCGACCCGATGGAAACTATTCAGCCGCCAGGGTCCACTTGCCTGGTGGAAGATCGGGGCCAGCGCCGCTATGTTTTCAGGCAGATTGGAAACGGCACTTTGAAATTCATTCTCTCCGTCACTGTTCTACTGCTCGCGACGATTTCGGCGAGCGGACAAGCGGATGGTGATCCTGTGGCGACGTTGCAACACGTTTCCGTCTTCGCTGTGGGGGGAGTCGGTATTGCCGGAACGATGTCGGAGGGAGAACGCGCCTTGCGCGCGGTGCTCCAGGGGCCCGCCGCGACAAAACAACTCGAAGCGCTGATCTCCTCGGCAACTCCCGCCGGTCAGCTCTACGCCTTGCTCGGCTTCCGGGTGCACGACAGGGATGCCTATGCGCGGGCGTTGTCGGTTTTCCCGAAGGTCGACACCCAAGTCGAGACGATCGGCGGTTGCATTGTTTCGCATGTTCCTTTTCGGGAATTGCGAAAGCGGATCGAAGCGGGCGATTACGATCGGGCGCTGGACCGACCGGCTCGTTAGTCCGAATAACTCGCGGGGAATATCTGTGCAGGCGGAGGTTTCCGGCTACATTCGAGACCGTTTTTGCGGCTGACACAGCCCTCGCTACCGATGGAAGAAGAAAATGAATTGATCGCGCTCCGGCGCCAGAAGATCGAGGCGTTGCGCGCCCGGGGTGTAGCGCCGTTTGGGCAGGGCTTCACCCCGACCGGCTCCCTCGCCGAAGTGCGCGCACAGTTTGCCGAAGGCGTCACCCTGCGCGCGGCCGGCCGCATCACCGCCCACCGCGATATGGGGAAAAGTCACTTTCTCGATCTCCGCGACGCGACCGGGCGCATCCAGATTTACGTGCAGGCGAAAGAACTCGGCCCGGAAGCGATGGAGACCTTCGGGTTGCTCGATCTCGGCGATTTCATCGGAGTCGAGGGCTCCTGTTTCCTGACCAAAACCGGAGAGCCGACGCTCAAGGTCACGAGTTTCAGGGTTCTCGCGAAAACCCTGCGCCCGCTCCCCGAAAAGTGGCATGGCCTAACGGATGTCGAAGCGCGCTATCGCCAGCGTTACCTCGATCTCATCACCAACGAGCGCTCCCGCGAAGTCTTCGCCCAGCGCATCGCCATCCTGCGCGAGACCCGCAGCTTTATGCAGGCGCGGGGTTTCGTCGAAGTGGAGACGCCGATGTTGCAAACGGTCGCGGGCGGGGCGGCGGCTGAGCCATTCCGCACCCATCACAAGGCGCTTGGGATCGATCTCTACCTGCGCATCGCGCCGGAGCTGTATCTGAAGCGCCTGCTCGTCGGCGGTTTCAACAAAGTCTTCGAAGTGAACCGCAATTTCCGCAACGAAGGCATCTCGCGCCGGCACAATCCCGAGTTCACAATGCTCGAGGCCTATTGGGCCTACGCCGATTTCGAGCAGATCGCCGACCTGGTCGAGGAATTGATCTGTCACCTCGCGCTGAGCTATGCGGCGGGCACGCTTGCAGTCGAACATCGCGACGCGGAGGGCAACGTGACCCGCACGCTCAACCTTGCTCGTCCCTGGCGGCGCGCCCGTTATCGCGATCTCGTCTCCGCCGCGGCGGGCGCAGATTGGTTTGACCTAACGAGCGAAGAACGCCGCACCAAATGCCGCCAGCTGGGCGTCGAGATCAGCCCGCAGATGGCCGACTTCGAAGTGACCCAGCACGTCTTCGAAAAGCTCGTCGAAGAGAAGACCTTCGACCCGCTCTTCGTCACCCATTGTCCGAAGGAGCTCGTCCCGCTTGCGCGCCAGAACGTGGAGGACGATTCGGTCGTCGATGTCTTCGAGCTCATCATCAACGGCCAGGAAATCGCGCCCGGCTACACCGAACTTAACGACCCCATCGTGCAGCGTCAGCGCCTCATCGAACAGGCCGGCGAGGAAACCCAGAAGCTCGACGAAGATTTCCTTCTCGCCCTCGAGCACGGCATGCCGCCGGCCGGCGGCATCGGGGTCGGGATCGATCGCCTCACGATGCTCCTGACCGGCGCGGAGTCGATCCGCGATGTCATCCTCTTTCCGCTCCTCAAACCGAAACGCGACTAACTGCGGAAGGCATCGCCCAGACGCGAGGCGAGGCCGACCATTTCGTCACATCCGGGGCGGGGCGCGGCCGCGAAAATCTTTTCGTTATGCCAGAGAAGAAGACGATGAAACGGGTGCGACAGGATAAGCGCGAAGGGAAATCAGCCTCCACCCAGGCGGGGGAATTTGTCCGTGAAGAAATGGATCATATCCGCGAGGGCGAACACGGCGCCCGCTCGGCCAAGCAGGCGATCGCGATCGGTCTCTCGAAAGCGCGGCGTGCTGGAGTGAAGCTGCCGCCACCGAAGAAAGGCAAGGCTTCGAAGCAGGTGCGGCAGCAGGCAAAGCGTGACCTTAAAAAAGGCGCCAGCCACACAAAGCCATCGCCTAAACGTTCCGCCGCGGCCAAGAAAGCGCTCAAGAAAGAGCCGCACTCGGCCGCGTCACATCTCGCCTTGTCGCGCCAAACGCATGCCGCCGCCCGCAAACGCAGCGCCGCTGACCGTTCGCGCGCGGCGAAAAAGGCCGCTCGCACCCGCAAGCGCAACAGCAGCTAACGGCGGCAGCGCGCCGTCCCTGTACCCCCGCCGCTGCACCGCCCGTCTGCCTTTGAGAGATAGAGTCATGGCGCCAAACTTGCGCCCAAAACACCCGCAAAGAAAGAAGAGGGAGCGCTAAAATCTACCGCGATCTTAACGTCCGCGATGGAGTTTGACGCCATCGCGATTGAGTTTGTCGCGACCGCGATGGAGTTTGCGGCGATCGCAACCGCGTTTGACGTAAATTCGATGGCGTTTATCGCGCGTGCGGTAGCTCTGACACAAACTCGATGGCGATTGCCGCATGCGCGACGGCGTTCGGAAGAGGCTCAGTTGCTTTTGTCGCGTTTGCGGTTGCGTTTGCCGCGAACTCAACCGCGTTTGTGACAAACTCGACCGCGTTTGCCACGGTCTCGTTCGCGAAAATGGGCTTTCTCGGGGACCCAAAAGGAGCGAGCCGCCCCGGAGTTACCGGAGCGGCTCTTGTCCAAGCTCTGGGAGGCTATGGCGTGGGTTTAATCCCAGTCGCCGGTGAGGCGCAGGCTTTCGAAGTTGACCAGGAACTCGGGCTCGACCGGCTTGCCATTGGTTTTGAGGGTGATGGCAAGAAATTGGTCGGTTGCGATGCCGCCGTCGGTCGGATCTTCGATGACGGGACAGATGGCGTAACGCAGGCCGTCGGAGTCGGGCCGGGTGGTCTTGGTGATGTAGCCCTTGGCAAAGAGGCTGTCGATGTCGCTCAGGCTGGCGATGATGGGGGTGCCGTCAAAGGCGCGGCCGTTTTTCCTGGCCATGGCGTTGAGGGCCTTCTTGCCGGCCGGGGTGGTGAGGGCTTTGGGGGTGAAGTTAACCCAGGTATGGAGCCAGAGGCCGAGCGGGTCTTTGCCGAAATAGCCGTTACGCATGTCGAGCAGGACGGATTGGCGGAGGGCGCCGAGGCCGATGGGATCGGTGCCGGCCTGCGGGAAAATGTCACTCGATGAAGCTGTCGGCGATGGCGCGGGCGTTTTGCCCGGCCGAGTTGGCGGTGAACGCTTCGGCGCTAATCCCGCCGAGAACGGTGAAGTAGTTGATGTTACCGCTGTGGTCGTAGGCGGGCAGGGTAAGGAGGGCGCGCACGTTCCGCTGGTAGTTGAAGATGGGCTGGTCTTCGACGGCAACGGGGCCGGGTTGCATGCGGCCGCCGATGAGGGCGGGGTCGACTCCGTTTTGAAGATAGTAGGCATCGGTGAAGTCGTAGAGCCGATCTTCAACATCGGCTTTGGACACAACGGGCGCTGCAAGCAGCGCGAGAGCTAGCAAGGGCAGTAGTTTTTTCATGAGGGGACTTGTAAGGGCGCGAGGTGGCGCGCGGCGAATCGGCAATGGTTACGCGGTTGTAACCTCATTTTCCCATCGACCTAACGAAAGCTTGGGCGCGGGAGAGGTCGGGCCTGGTGCGGCGAAACGAAGGCCAGCGGACGAACTATCCAGTTGCGTTGCGCTCACCCGTCGCCGCATATTGGCGACCCGCTAGGCGCGGGTTTCTTATGGCTCTTGATTTACCTGAAACGACCTCGAAACTGGGCGGCCCGCTGGTCAGGCAGTTCTCGATTTTCATGCCCAACAAGGTAGGCGCGATGCTCGACATCGTGAAGCTGCTTAGCTCACGCAACACTCATGTGGTCGCGCTCAGCATCGCGGAGCAGACCGATTCGGCCATCGCCCGCATCGTGGTGAGCGATCCGGAGCAGGTGGAGAATATTTTCCACGAGCACGACGTGGCCTTCGGGGTCTGCGAAGTGGTGGTGGTGGAATTGCAGGAGGTGGCGACGGAGCTCTCCAAGCTGCTGGCAGCGCTCCTGATGGCGGAGGTGAACATGCATTTCAGCTACCCGCTCCTGACCCGCCCCCATGGCCTGGCCGCGCTGGCCATGCACGTGGACGACACGGAATGTGCCTGCTCGGTGCTGCAGGGCGAGGGGTTCAAGTTGCTCAGCCAGACGGATATTTCTCGTTAGGGGAGGTTCGGTTAACACTTTTCCTCCACGAGAGCGGCGTGGCGGGTGGCGGCATTGACAGTTTCCGGCCGCTTCGCTAGACACGATCTCTCGATGAGCGCGCTCAGCCTTCCCAATGTCAGCCGCGCGCAGAAGACATTCACGGTAGCGACGTCGGTGCTGGGGGTGATCGCGGCCGCGCAGATCCTGGTCGGGCTTTACCTCTATACCCGACCGCGTCACGAGGAGGCGCTGCCCCCGGCCAGGAAGGCGGCGGTGGAGGCGCGTCTCTTCCGGCATCCGAAGCCAATCGCGACGCCCTCGGCGGCGCCGGTCAAGGTGCCGGCGGTGGAAGGCGTGCCCGCTGCCACCGTGCGGGTGACGCAACCGCCGAAACCGACGGTGGCCGGGACGCTCCTGCAGGTGGCGAAAGGCTTCCGCGAACGGGGCGATACGACCAATGCGATCGCCAAGCTGCAACAGGCGACCGCGCTCGATCCCGCTAACGCCGAGATTCTGGCGGAGCTGGCGTTGACTTACGAATCGATGCAGCTCTACGATCGCTCGAATGAGGTCTGGCGGCGGTTGCAGTCGTTAGGGGCAGCGGTCGGACCGCTCTACGAACTGGCCGACCTGAAGCTGCGGGTAGGCGCGGAGGGCCGCACAGTTACGGCGCTGGCGGCAAATGGTTCCCCCTCCAACGCCCCGGCCAAACCGGGCGACGACGCCGGCATTCCCGACGGCTCGACCTTTGGCATCTCGGAGGTGACCCTGAAACAGGAGCTCGACCCCGAGGCGGAGACGCGAGTCTTGCTGCGGGTGGGGGTAAAGGTGCGGCCGGAGACAGAGATCGATCACACCAAGGTGAAGATCCAGGTGTTCTTCTACGACATGGTGAACAACGACCAGGTGGTGTTGACCAACGCGGAGGTGAGTTATGAATGGGTGACTCCGGGACATGATTGGGCCGATACCGGGACCGAGGTGCTGGAGGTGACATATCTGCGTCCGAAGCGAAACGATCCCGCGCCCGGAACGGCCATTGCCAACCTGCCGCTCGATGTGCCGGACTCGGTCGAGAAAGCAAAACTGGCCGCAAAGAAGCCGGAAAGGGCGGCCGAGCTTTTGCCTGCAGCCGAGACCGGGCCGCGACGGTATCTCGGCTATCTGTGACGGGTTTATTACGAGGACCAGTTGCAAGCAGTGCGGGCCGAACCAACCAAGCTGCTCAACCTCTTCCCACCGCCTTTCACCGCGCCGCCACAGTAATGCAGTTGCTCATCGTCCATCACGAGGCCGAGATCGGCCAGGCGCTCCAGGAAATGGTCCGTCAATTCATAGATATAAAAGGGGATCGCCATCGTCAGCACACGATTGCCGGTGATCGAAATCAAACCGCCCCACCATAAGCGCGCGAAGTTGCGTTGACGGAGTAATGTAAACACGAGAGATGCCTCCTTGATGAAAACGATACGAGCATAGCAAAACAATCCCGGAATGTCCAAACGCATTCCGGGATTGTTTTGCTATGCCGTATCTGGTTATACTTGAAAGCGGTTGTGTCGTTCGCCTTTACCTGAATCATATTGATCAGGTTGCCGCAGGTATCCTCAAACTTGACGGCGAGGCCTGGCCCGCCGTCTTCCGGTTCGCCACGAAAGACTACACCTACCTTTTTCAGGCGGTTGTATTCGGCGTAGATGTCTTTGGTCTGGAAGATGGCGTAGGCATAGCCGGCATCGTATTGATCCTTTTGATACGCCTTGGCCGATGGGAAATAGGTCGCTTGTAGTTCAAGCTCGACCCCTTCAGGGCCATCCGGGGAGACCACAGTCAGCCAACGCAGCGGTGATGTTCCGTCCGGCCCATCACTCTTCTTCACAAAGCCCAGTTTCTCGGTGTAGAACTGGAGTGCCTTGTCTTGATCATTAACCAATACACTTAAATATCTAATTTCCATCGTTTTCCTCGTTTTCCTTGTCTTGCTTTGTTTGATCAGTAGCGCCCATTCCTTGATGATCCCGATGGCAGTTTCGACAAAGAGCCAGATCACAAAGCCGAACCAACCTAGTGGTGTGCTGTTGTTGCCGTTCGCGGCAGAGATCAGCAAAGGTTTGTGCTAAGGACTCCCCTCAACCGCTCCCTGAAGGCGTGCGGGTAGAGGGTAAGAAGTTGCTTGTAAAGCGTTTCCACGCTTTTCTGGTTATAGGTCATAGGTATTATTATGACTTTGAGCAAAAGATGAATCGGTTTTGCTTGGCAGCAGTCGGATAAAACTGCTCATCGCCGCTCAGTTGCCGTCATTGATAATAATTTTCATGGTTACTCCTTTTTTTCATTTACATTTTTACTCGTGTAGAAAAGTAAAGAGAAACGCTGGTATATATGCTTAGCAACAGCCTTGACCGCGCCTTAGGCAAAAGATTGTGGCAGGAAGTTGCCGCGCCTGCGCCACGGTGACAATGTGGCGATAGCGCGCCAAGTTCACTGGCCAACGCCTTAACACCAAGATCGGTCATCTGGTAGTAGATACGGCGCTCGTCACCCATTTCGGGGTCAACCCGGTTGGCGCTCTCTTGCACCAGCCCCGCATCAAGCATCCGCTTGAGCGAACCGTAGAGCGTCCCCGGTCCCATCTTGACCGTATGCTGCGCGTCGGCCTCGACCTGTTTCATAATGCCATAGCCGTGGCGCTCGCCGGTGGAAAGCGCGAAGCAGAATATGGAAGACAGCAGGGGTTAGTGGTTGTTAGTATTTGTGTCGTCATAACGCCAATTATATCCGTGACGGATATATTTGTCAAGGGGCAATTTTCATTCAGATCAAATAAAACGCCATCTGCCGCCCGGCCAATGGACGACGGCCGTTTTCATCGAAGACGACAATCTCTTCCAGCGGTAGCTGCACTTCTTCGCCATCCCACTCGGCGACGGCCGGCCGCACAGAAAGCTCCATTGTAAAACAACTGTTGTAGGCCAGGGTGACATCGCCACGCCCGGGGTTGTGTTCCTGTTCCCAGGTAGCCGATCAGCGGGCCGGGTTCGTGGAGAAAAAGACCGGTCTATGCGAATAGACTGCGCGGGTTGGGGATGCCAGCCTCAGCGCGCCCGTTGCAAAACCTGTTGTAACAGTTGATTGCCACTCAAATCCGGCGCAAAGGCGGCCATGTAAATCTCCTGCAGACGGTGGCCCCGTCTATCAGTTGGCACAGACCAGCGGGCGCGGCCCATTCGCCGGGTAGCAACACATAGGCCAGTTGTTGATGGTCAGAATTGAGGCGAAGATATTGAAAGCCCACATCGCAATGCAGCAGATCACCGGGCCGGATGATGTGATCGGTGGCATCGTTACGTTGGCGTAGAGCGGGCCGGCGCAGATCAGAAACGAGGGCTTGAACGCCTGCGTAAAACCCAGATCGGTGCAGCGTTGCCGATCGTGCCAGTGCAGATCGTCAAGCGTTGTGTAACCGGGTATGATCGTGTGGCGGCTGTAACATTCGGCGATAACATGGTGGGCAACGTCGCAAACATGATCGTACATTTGCACATCGGCGGGGGTGAGGGTGGAAAGCCAGCGTGTGGCCAGCGCCTCGGCAAAGACGCCAGCCGTGCATGAAATTGCGCGGCAACGGGTGAGCAATTGTTGATAGAGGTTGTGCGTCAATCCGCCCGCCGCCCACTGAATCGAGCCGATAGAGTAAAGATCTCCCGGGGGTTGCCGCCTCGTTCAAGTTGCAGCAGCAGGGGCCATTGTTCCTTTTCAAGCTGACCGCTGTAGGGGCCATCATCGAGATCACGCTTCGCCCGTGCCAGAGATGTTGACCGCTCCAGCCCGGCTTCGCCGTGGTCAAAAAAGACGAGGATCTGCGAGATTGGCGCCACTTATCCATGGGAATCAGCGTGGTAAAAACCGGGTCGAGATTCGTTTTCCTGGCAAAGGATCAGCCAGAAATCGATGCCACTGGCGCGGATGGCCAGCAGCATGATCTGGTCGAGCCGCTGGCGCAACAGTTGCACGATCACTTCGGCCCGTTGGCGCATGGGCATAACGTGGGGAAAATCAGCAGGGATGGTATGTGGCATCAGGTGTTCTCCTTTTGTGACAATGAGCAAATCATGTTACGCAGCTTTATGAATATGAAAGCGTTCGCTGCGTGGAGAGATCCTCAGATGCGGCTCTATTCGTAAGAGCCGCATCGGATGCTCCCTCACGCGTTAGGAGGCGACTGCGTAACATGCGTGAATAAATTAATATTTAAAACCCCGGCGCCCTATTCGTGGTGCCGGTGCGCAAACATAATCAACTCCGCTACCATCCGCTCCAGTCGTTTTTGCATCGCTGATTGCTGATCGTCAAATCTGGGCCAAAATCACCCGCCGACTCAACAACACCTGGGGTGGGTGTGAGCCAGCCACGCGACTCGTGCACGCAATCGCGCATGGCCGCAAAGGTGCTTGAATCGTTGATCGAGATCAAGCCAACTGCCTGGCCGGTCAAATATGGGGCCGCATCATCGGCTAATAATTCAACAAAGTCGAGGGCATTTTTAAAACGCCACTCACCGTACCGTGATAGGTCGGTGATGACCAGAGCATGATATTAGCACGCCGAAAGCCATCAAGTAGGGTGCGCAGATTAGCCTGAGTGTTCCCGCCGGATAATCGGAGAGCGCTGGATCCGGGACAAACATTGGGCAAGTTTAGTCGCCGCAGATCAAGCAGTTTCGGTGTGGATGCCTTGCGCTTGGGCATGGCGTAAGGCGGCTTCTAAGGCGGCCCGTGAATAAGATTGTTCGCGCAGGCTGCCACCGAGCGGATCAGGGTAATAGATGTTGATTTTGTCATTAAGAATCTCTGGGTATCGCTAACCGTAATCTAACAGGGATAGGCTTTCATCATATAGCAACCAGCGACCACGCTATCCAGCGCTTGACCGGCGGCCCAAGCTGCGGCCTGTTCAAACAACGTAGGCGGCAACTCGCTGTGTAGTTCGGCCAGGAGGGGCTGGTTGTAGAGCCGGTCGCGGCGCCATCGTGGCGGGGTGCTGCTCAACAAAGGCCAGCGCCTTGAGCGCGGTTTCCAGTCTGGCCGCGGCGGGCAAAGAGATGACCCAGGAGAGCAATGCTGCCGAGGGTGTCCGGGGTGCTATCGCTCTGCTGCCCCACCGTAACGCCTCGCGCAGGGCACGTTCCGCGGCGGATAGTTCATGCATCGCCAGGTAGGTGATGGCCAGACCATTGAGATTGGCCGCAATCCAACGTTCATCGCCCAGGCTGCGCGCCATCGCCAGGCTGCGTTGATAATAGTCAAGCGACAACCGGTACTGGCCAAAACCACGTGTACACCCCACCCAAATTACTGGTGTTGATCATGACGATATTCTGGTCACCCTCTTCCTGGGCCAGCGCCAGCGCCTGTTCATAGTAGGGCTTGCGCCTGTTGATAGTCATGCTGGCGCGAATAGGTGGTGCCCAAGTTGGTCAACATGCACGCGCACCCACGGGCGATAGCCCATCTCCTGGCAAAGCGCAAGCCCTTGGCGGTAATACCCTTGGGCCTCGGCGTAGCGGCCCTCGCTGCTGGCGACCATCCCCAGGCTGATCAGCGCCTCGGCGCAAGTAACGCGAGAGCCTAAGCGTTGGCCAAGGGCAAACGCCTCTTGGAGGGCAGGGACGGCCTCGATGAGCGCGCCGCGCCGCATTTGTGTACGACCATAGAGCAGCAAAGCCAGGAGTAAATCATCTTCTAGACCGAATGCGCGACAGGCGGCTCAGTCGCCTGTTCCGCCACCGCCAGGCTGGCCCGGTAGTGGCCCAGTTCAAAGTGGAACTAGACCACGTGATGATCTGGAGATGCACCAAGGTGGCTTGCGGGCTATGTTGCCCGCTAGCGATATTGTCGCTACTTCTCGCCCACCTGGCGGCCTCTACACCTGACAAGCATTGTCAAAGAGCGCCTGACCGGAGAGCCTGAGTGATTGGAAAAGATAGTAGTTGGTCAAGCACTTCGGCCATTTGGCGCAGCAGCATTGTCACTGGCAGGTCATTCCGCTCTGCGCTGACGGTATCGATGATCCACTGCCAGGCATGGCGAATATTGTCGAGTTCGCCGCCCACCGTCACCCATACTTGCCGATAGGCTGCGGTGAAAAGGTGCGGTTTTTGCTGATCAAGCAGGCCGGCATAATAGATGGCATGGGCATCACGCAAGGCAGACTTGGCGGCGCTGGTCAGCTTTTCCTCGGCATATTGGCGGGTCAATTCGTGCAATTGGTAGTGACCGTCCGGCGTAACACGCACCAGCGCTTTCTCCACCAGGGTAGCCAGCGTAAAGAGCGAAGCACCGGTGATCGCGCTGGCCGCCTCTTGGCGAAACCTGCCCCGAAAGATCGATAGACGCGCAATGGCTTCACCCTCCTCCGCGGAGAGCAAGGCCCAGGAGTGATCCATCACGGCGCGCATACTGCGGTGGCGAGCGGGTATGTTTTGGTAGCGGGCGGTCAAAAAATCCAGCCCACGTGCCACTTCCTGCGCAATCTGTTCACAGGTCATCACCTTGAGCCAGGCTGCGGCCAGCTCGATCCCCAAGGGCATCCCTTCCACCAGCGTACAGATGCGCAACACGGCGGCGCGCTCTGCTTCTAGCGCAAAGCCGGGAAGCGTCCGGCGCGCACACTGGGCAAATAAACGAACGGCGTCATACTCGCCTTGCTGCGCCTTGCGTTCCGGCAGGCCGTTCGGAATGGTCAGACCCAGCAGCGGATAAAACCAGGCTTCCTGCAAACCAAGTGTCTCGCGCGAGGTGACCAGCAGCTTTACCCTGGGTGCGGCCGCCAGGAGGGTAGAGCAGAGGTCGGCGTGCTTGACCAGATGCTCAAAATTATCCAACACCAATAGCATGGCCTTGGGGCGCAAGAAATGCACAAGCTGTTCTTGGAGCGGTGCATCACTATGCAGCGGAAAGCCACTCTCCTCAGAAATCGCCGAAATCACCGCCGAGACCAAGCCCATCGGCTTCACCGACATTTTCTAACGGCACAAAGAAGACGCCATCGCCAAAGCGCGTTGAGGGCGGGGGAGGCGACGATCTGCTCGGCCGCCTTGAGCGCCAGCCGTGTCTTGCCCATGCCCGCCCGGCCCAACCAGGGTCAACAAGCGACAATCCGCCTCCTCCACCAACAGCCGCGTAATGTCAGCCAGTTCCGCCGCGCGCCCGATAAAGGGCGTGCGTTGGCCGGGGAGGTTGTGGGGAATGACGAGGAGAGGGGGAGACTGGGAGACTGGGAGATGGGAGAGGGGTGACAGGGCGAGTGAGTGAAGGGCGTTGTCATCTCGTCATCTTGTCGCCTTGTCATCCTTGTCTCCTTGTCTCCTTGTCTCCTTGTCAAGTGCCAGCGCGGATGCGGGCGACGAGTTCGAGCGTGGCGGCGTCGGGTTCGACATTCAGTTCGCTGCGCAGGGCTTGGCGACAGAGTTCGTATTGGGCCAGCGCGGCGCTGCGTTGGCCACTCTGCGCCAACAACAGCATCAACTGGCGATGGGCCTCCTCGCGCCACGGCTCCAGTTGCAGAATTCGCCGCGCATAGTCCATCGCCGGCGTCAGATCGCCCTGTTCAGCATAGTAACTGGGCAGAGTGTATCAAGCAGTTGCAACGCGCTGGCACGGAGCCGGGTGCGCTCGGTCAGCACCCATTGTTCAAACTCAGGGCGCGTCTTGCACATAAAAGCCATCCAGAAAATCGCCCCGGTAGAGGTTGGCCGCGGCGGCGAGCGCCGCTACAGTTTGCGCAGTCGGCAGCGGTTGCGGCCGCGTTTTCCAGCACCTCCACATCCAGCCAATAGGGCTGGCTGCGCGCAAAGGCCAGGCTCTGGCGCTCAACCACCAGATGATCACCCACCAATTGGGTCAGGTTGGAGAGGGTGCGATTGAGGTTGCGCCGCGCATAGTAATCGCCCACATCCCCCCAAAAGAGACCGGCCAACACCGTGCGCGGTTGGGCGCGCCTGGTGACCGCCAGATAGTACAGGAGCGCGTACGCTTTGGCCGAGCGAAACCTGGCCAGCGGTTGTCCGGCCAGATGAAGTTCAGGATTACCCAGGAGCGCTAGCTCTAATTTTTCAGCCATACGGTCATTATAGCAGAAAGCGATTGTAAGGCAATAAGAAATTTCGGCGCTGTATCGAATAGACATTGTTTGGAATAAGCGACGCCCATATCACACTGGATTCATTTCGATTTATTCGCCCAGCAGCCGCAAGTGGGCAAACCCATCATTTTACCCAAGCCCCAAATACCAGTTTGCCACTTGAGCAATACGATGATAAATGAAGGTAACCAGACATAAACATAACA
>CAVVOH010000001.1:0-295606 GCA_963749935.1 uncultured Verrucomicrobiae bacterium | reverse complement strand
TTTGGGGGCCGACTTTGAGCGATTGGATCCAGCGATCAATCTCCTGGGCGCTGATATCCGTTACGATTCGATCCCCGAAGGCCACGGCGAATCTGTTCAACCTCGTCTCGAGATCTCGCACATGAGACGGTCGACGGCCCTTTGCTCTCCGGTTTTCGATGACCATTGTCGCGAGTGCGGCGACGGTGATACTTTGCGCTCGGCGTTCCATGTCCGTCGCATGGCGTTCGATGGCTTCGCCGACGGTGGTAGAGTAGGGGGCTAGCCGTTTGTGGGCGTCAGCGACGATCCTTGCAGCGTCGAGAAGGTTAAACGGTGTGCCGGCGAGGACTTCCGACGCGCGCAAAGCGTCTTCAGCAAGCGCCCCATCTATTCGCGCCGCCCGTGCACCGAGGTTCTCCCGTCGGGTCTGCTCGATGCGCAAAAATGTTTCAGCCTGGCCGCGAGTCGGAAAGTATCGGCGGACTCGTTGACCACCAACGTAAAAGCCGGCGATCTTGAACCGGCGTTTGCCGTCGACAACTTCGGGAACAACTGCCAAATTCACCGTCCGATGCTTTCTGCGAATCTTTGGCAACATCACGCGACCAAAGTTGCAGAAGTGGCAACAATTGGCAACAAGCATTTAATCGACGCCTCAACGACTTGTTTTCAGTGATCGATAATACATTAATATTCAGGTAGTTAAGTCCCCGTAGTTCAACGGATAGAACGAGGGTTTCCTAAACCTTAAATGTGGGTTCGATTCCCGCCGGGGACAGGGCGGTAATCGAACCCAGGTTCGATTGATGAGCTCGTGCGACTCGCTCCCCTGGCGGGCTTGGTCTATGTCGTGCCGTGCCGCGCACTCCATTCCCGCGGAGGACAGCGGTCATCGAGCCCAGATTCGATTGATGAGATCGCGCGAAGCGCTCACCAGGAGGTTCGATGGGACGACAAAGTCGTTAGGCCGTTTCGCTATGGAATGTCGTAAGCTTCGACGAGGGCGACTCCGATCGTGCTATTGGCCCCGCGGACGACGGCGGTGTAGCTGGCCGGGGCGAGATCCATCACGATGGCCGATTCGCGGTCGTCGCCTGGCGGGATGCCGGTCGCGATGATGGCTGCTTCCTGGCTGTCGCGCCAGTTATCGTTAGAGGCGATCACGGCTCCGTTCTGGTCGTGTAATTCCAGAGTGGGATCCTGGAGCGCACCGGCGATTCCTTGCCCGCCTAACGATGGTCCAATGGCGCGCACGATGATGTGTCGCGTCTCGCTGCCGCCGAGAATGAAGCCGCCGATCATGACGTTCTCGCCGGTTTGGACGAGGCCGCGCGTGGAGATGTTGGCCGGATTAGCCGGGGCGGCGGCGTTGGTGGCGTAGAGTTCGACCAGACCGATGCCGGTGGCGCCGCCGGCGTCGGAGAGGATGGTGGTGTAACTGCCCGGAGGAAGCTCAGCCAGGAGGGCGGATTCAAGCGGACTGGCCGGGGCGATACCAAGGTCGCTGATCTGGTCTTTCTGCGGGTCGTCCATCCAGTTGTCGTTCATGGCGACGAGCGCGCCGGTGCCATCCCGAAGCTCAAGGCGCGGATTTGGGAGCGCGACGCCGTTAACCTGGAGCGACGGTCCAATGCCGCGCAGGACGACTTGTTCCGTGTCGCTGCCTGTGACGATGAAGCCGCCGATAAGGACATTGTCGCCTGTCTGCACAGTTAGACGGGTGGAGATATTGAGCAGGGTTGGCTTGGCCGGGATAGAGGTCAGCTTGAGGACGACGCCGCCGGATGTCCCGCCGTCGCCGAGCGCGTAGACATCGCCAGCGTCATCCTGCCCGAAACCTTTGAGGAAAATCCCGAGATCACGTTCCGGATCGCCGATTCGCAGTTCCTGGACGAGTCCGTTGGTGAGGTCGGAATAGAACAGACGCCCGGCGCCAGTGGCCGGGCCAACGAAGTCGCCGAAGACGTATTGCCCGCTAAGCGCTGGCACGTCATTGCCGCGTTCGATGAAGCCGCCGATAATCGCAGCGCCATCCGCGTGACCGTATTCGAGGACCGGGTTGACGAGTGCCGGATCGGGAGACGGATCGACGGAGATGGAGGCGTTGCTGGGATCGAAAAGGAAGGAGCCTTCCTTGCGATTCCAACCGTAATTCTTACCCGCTTCGACAAAATCGACTTCCTCGACATTCTTCTGGCCGACGTCCCCGACGATCAGGCGGCCGGTGGGCTCGTCGAAGGAGAAGCGGAAAGGATTACGCAGGCCATAGGCATAGATTTCATGCACGGCTGTGCCGCTGTTGATGAAAGGATTGCTCGCCGGGACGCGGTATTTGCCGTTAGCGCTGACAGGGTCGCCGCTGCCCCCGGTGAGGGCTGGATCGACTGGATTGATGCGCAGGATTTTCCCGAGGACGGTGCTGAGATCCTGGCCGTTGCCGATAGAGCTGTTATGGCCGTCGCCGACGTCATTGGAACTGCCCCCGTCGCCTAACGAAATGTAGAGATACACTTCGCCCGGGCGGAAGTCGAGTTTGCCGCCGTTGTGATTGCTCTGCGGCTCATCGATGCGCAAGATTTCACGCCGACTGGCAGCGTCCGCGAGGTCGGGATTACCAGCCAAGACCTGCCATTCTGCGACCACGCTCTGGTGATCGAAAGCAGAGCTCTTCGGGACGGTGAAATCGGCCGCGCCACTGACCGGTTCGCTGGTGTAGGTGTAGAATTTTCGGAAGCCCGGGCTGGCCGGGTCGCGATAGCCGGGATGGAAAGCGAGGCCGAGCAGGCCGCGCTCGCCGGCAGTGTCGACGAGCCGGGCGGAGAGATTGAGGAACGGGCTGGCGAGGAGCGCGTTGTTCTTGATGATGCGGATATTGCCGTTTTGTTCGACGACGAACAGGCGGCCGTCGCCGACCGAGGTTAAGTCGTTAGGCGCATTCAGTCCGCTGGCGATTTGTTGGAGCTCGATGCGGATGGGGCCCTTGAAAACCAGCGGCAGGATCGGAGTTGGCGAAGGAGTGGGGGTCGGAGTCGGGCTCGCGCTCGGGGAGGGAGAAGGGGACGGGGAGGGACTAGGTGAGGGGGATGGCGAGGGCGAGGGCGAGGGTGAAGGTGAAGGCGAAGGGCTGGGTGAGCCGGCGACGACGTTGACCGACCCGATCATTTGGCAACAACTGCCGTGTGGTCCGCAAAAGTAGAGGAAGGTCCCAAGAGTGTTGAACTCGTACCTAAATTTGTAGCCCGTTTGATGGGTCCCGGAGTCCCACACTCCCGATGGATTGTCCGGGGTGCCTGAAGTGGTGCTGTGAAAACCGGAGAACCATTCCCATTCCACCTCATCGCCCGGTTCAACGGTGAGGAAGGCGGGAGAAAACGTGTTTCCCGGGCCGATCTCAACATTAAATTTCTTCGCCGCCGCCGGATTAACCGGCAAAAAGAGGAGGGCTGCGCCCAAAGCAAGGGCGCCGCGCCAGAGAAGAAAATTTTTCATATGCAGTTGTTTATACGAATTCATCCCTACGTTGGTTGCCGGCAAAGGACCATTCCGCAAAGGTAACGCCGCTGTTACTTTAGTTTTTAACGTGGATTAAAACCGCACCGTGAACTGGGCCGCGAAGGTGCCGCCGATGCGATCGGAAACAAAGTCTCCCCGGGCGAGGCTGTACTGCAACTTCAACTGCGTGTGCGCGGTGAAGCGGTAACCGAGCGCGCCCTCAACCCGCCAGATATCGTGCGCCCTGGCCACCGGCTGGCCGGCCGGATCGTCCTCGGTCACAAAAAATTCCTGGTTCCAGCGCAGCGCCCCGAAAAGCTGAGGCGTTATCTGGTATTTCGCCTCCAGGTAATAAGCCAGCATGTCAGCGTTCCCGAGTCGGGGGACCTCGAAACGCGCCTCGAAAACCTCGGCCCAAATCTGCCAGTGACCGCGCGCCCAGCTCACGTCCTGACCGAGAACGAATTGCCGGTAATCGCCGGCGCCCCCCGGAGGCAGGGGGCGCGCATCGGGCGAGAGGTACGGTCCTTCCGCCGCCGAGAAGCCGAAATGCCAGGCCTGGCTTGGCTGGAAACCGAGGCGCAAATCGACCGAGGGGTGAGAGAAATCGAAGTCATCCCACGCTTCCGGGCGGGAAGAAACGGGCGCGTTCTTCACCTCGACCGCATACTCGAACATCCCGATGCTACCGGTAACGGAAGCTCCGATGGTGTAAGCCGGCCCCCAGACGATGGGGAGAAACTCATACTTATCGAAACCCGGCACGGCGCGAAAGCTTTGCCCAGTGAAGGGAAGCTCCAAATCGGAAACGAGCGTCGCGTTTTCATAGGGAAGAGGAGCATTAATAAATGGATTATCCCAGGAGAGATGCCGCTCGACCCAGCCCCCCACCACCGCGGAGAATTTCCCGAGCTGGAGATTGAAACGGCCGTCGCTCCAGGGCGTCATGCGGATGGCGTATTCGTCCGCCCGCCATTGCTCGCCGAGATCAGTTGGATCGAACCCGGTGTCGATTCGCGTCTGCGCGAAGAAGTAAACAGCCGGGCCGATTTTGGCGTCGAGGAAAACGCTCAGCCGCGGTGTGAACAGGTCATTCCCTTCCGCGCGGATCAGGCCGGGAGGCGGTTGGGGGTAATGGTAATACTCCAGATCAAGCATTCCGCTGACTCGTGCCCGCACCTGGTCATGGAAAATGCTGATCGTCAGGGCCTGGTCGACGTCATCGAGAAATTCTTCGGCGGCCAGGGACGGCACGATGGAGGCGAGCAGCGCGGCGCAGAGAATGGCGGTCTTCATAGCGCAATGCCGGCACACTGCGGGGCGGGAACGGCGGCTCGAAACAGGGCGCAAAATTCCGTCCAACCATCCTCCGATCGAACCAACCGCAGCTCCCCGCCGTGCAGGCGCACCAGCTCGCGGGCGAGGTTGAGGCCGATCCCATGTCCCGGCACCTCCGCGCTCGCGCCAGCCCGATGGAAACGTTCGAAGATGAAGGGTTGCGCTCCGACCGGGATGCCGTGCCCGGTATTTGCGACCCGCAATTCCACCTCGGGTCCGTCGCGCTGGGCAGTGATTCGAATGGTGCCGCCGGGGCGATTATACTTGCGGGCGTTATCGAGGAGGTTCTGCACCACCAGCGCGGTGTATTTGATCTCACCCACGATCTCGAGCCCTGCGGGAATATCTGTCTCCACCTGGAGGTCGGGGCTGTCGGGGACGGCCTTGAGGTCGTCGATCCATTCATCAACCAGATGCGAGAGATCGACGGTCTTGAGACTGAGGCGCAACTTGCCCGCGTCCATCCGCGAAAGGAGGAGGAGGTCTTCCACCACCCCGGTGAGCCGGTAAGTTTGGTGAATCAGGGTGGAGATTTCTTCGTAGACCTCCTGCGGAAAATCGTCCCGGGCAAGGAGCGAATCGAGTCCGGCCCGCAGCACGGTGATCGGGCTTTTCAACTGATGCGAAGCGTCGGCGGAGAACCGGGCCGAGCGTTGCAACTCTTCCGCGGTGGTTTGCAGCTCCGCTTCCGCCCTTTGCCGCTGTGCGAGATTTTTCTGCGAGACTTCGGCCAGCTGCTCGACCGGTTGGGAGAGCCGGCGCGCAAAGAAATTGCTGAAGGCAAACCCCCCTAACAACAGCAGACCGCCCGCGCTCAAGATTTGCCAGCGGAGGCGCGCCTGCCGGGCGAGCAACTGATTGAGCGGATAGACACAAACCTCGTAGGCCGGTGCATAGTCGGAATTCGGATTGAGCCGCTTGAAGAAAAGCAGATGCGGCGCTCCGGCGACGTCCAAGCGCAGGCTATACTGACGGTCCTGAGGCTCGGCCAGGTCCCGCGCCACTTCGCGGGCGATGTGCGCTTCGGCCGCGGGATCGAAGGCCGGCAGCTGCAGTTTCCCATGCACCAGGATCCCGTTCTTCATCCCGACTGATGTCCCGTGAGGCACCGTTTCGACCGGCTTGAACCCGAGGACGAGCGCGGCGATCACCTCATTCGTCTCGGTGGAATGGATTGGGACCGCGATCATTTCGTCGATCGCAGGTGCGCCCGCCTTCGTCTGGCGAACCAGGTAACCGGTCTGGAGGGTGCGTGGCACACGGCTCTGTGCGAGCTGGGCTTCCTCGTTAGGCAAAAGTCCGCCGGCCTCACCACGCGGCGGCACCAGGACGGCGCCGTGCCCATCGAGGAAGCGATAAAACCGGGCGTGCAGCGCATCGGCCGCGTCCACCCGGGCGGGATCGTCCTGCTCCATCAGGTCGCGCAGTTCTTCCCGGGCGCTGGGATAAAGCAGGTCGAGCGCGTTGTCCTCCAGCGCGGCGTGGATGCGCGCGTTCTTGGCCAGCGATTTCGAGCGGTCGGCCACGGCGGCGTTGCGCAAGTCCTGGAGGCGGTGGAGCGAAGCCAGCTCGAGCTCGAAGTCGCGCTGCAAATCGGCCTGTGCGTCGTCCGCCGCCCGCCGTTGAGCGAAGAAAATGCCTAACGAGGTCAGAGTCACCACGACCAGCATCATCGCGACCAGCAACCGGGTGCGGAAGCGGCGGATATCGGGGGCGCGAGGCTCGGCAGCGGGACTCACGGGAGATCCACGTGTAAGACCGCGCCGTTTTTCAGCTCGACCGGCTTTGCCCAGGTCGTCTTACTGTTCACCCACGCCTTCAGCACAAATCGGCCCGCCGGCAGATTCGTGAGGCGGAAACTGCCTTGGCCTTCACTGATGGTGAAGTAGGGCGTTTCCAGGACCAGGATGAGGCCACGCATGTGTTCATGAATGTCGCAGCGCAGCGTGACCAGGCCCGGTTTGTCGAACACCTGCGAGGGTGTCGGCGTTTCTTCCGGCGGATAACGACCAAGGTCGAAGCGTTTCGCCGGCGAGTAGGAAAAGATGTTGTGGTAGGTGTCGTCCTCGTTAGGAAATTCCACTTTTGTCCCGACCTCGACCGCGAGCAGCCCGGGCCGGAAGGCGAGTTCCTTTTGCGAGACCCTTTGCGTCGCCGGATGCGCCGGACGGGGGAAATCGCCGGCCAGGTAAATGACGGCGCGCGGCGGACTAGTGGCGAGCACGCCTCCCTTGCTCACGATTTCGTAGCGCTCATTCTCGATTGGGACGAAATGCGCCTTGGGCAATTGGACGGTGCCTTCCACCGTGGCCTGGCCTCGGCATACAACTGGCAACACCGCCACCGCGAGGCAGATCCAGATGGCCGGACGACGTTTCATGATAGACGGGCAACCCCAGCAAGATCGGTGCGCGTCGTGAGCAGGGTAGTCAACCACTTTCGATCTCTCATCAGCGCTCTTTTATCGCAATCGGCCTGGGGATAAGCAGGGAATGAAAAGTAACAAGCTCGTAACCTTTCGCAGATCGTCCTGCGTGGCAGACGGGTGAAAGTTGCCTTTGATGGAATTTCTCCGGTTAATAACTTGTTCAATCGCATGCGCATCCTGGTCGTAGAAGACGAACTTCGCCTCGCCCGGCACGTCTCCCGCGCCCTGACCAGCGCGGGACACGAGGTCTCCGTTTTGCACGATGGCGAGAGTGCGCTTGACGCCGCCAAGGAGACCCGCTTCGAACTCATTGTCCTCGATGTCATGCTGCCCGGGATCGACGGCTTCGAAGTCCTGCGTCGGCTACGCAAAGCCCACGTCGACAGCCGCGTCCTCATCCTGACGGCGCGCGGTGAGCTGAGCGATCGGGTCAGCGGGCTCGCGCTGGGGGCGGACGATTACCTGGCCAAACCTTTCGCGATGCAGGAATTGGTCGCCCGCGTCGCCGCGCTCGGACGTCGTTATGCGGAAAAGGCGGCGGTCAAATTGCAGGTCGCCGATCTCACCCTCGACCTGGTGGACAACGAATTGCGTCGCGGCACGCGCCGGATCGAGCTCTCGGCCCGCGAGCTAACCCTTCTGCGTGTCCTCATGCGTGAGCCCGGCCGCGTCTTTACCCGCACCGAATTGTGCGAGAGAGTCTGGGAGCGGGAACACGAATACGACATGAAACTCGTCGAAGTTTTCATCAGCCGGTTGCGGCGCAAGATCGATTCGCCGCCGCTCATTCACACCGTCCGTCACCTCGGTTACACCATCCGGGAAAATCCGTGAAGAAATGGCCTTTGCGCTGGAAGCTGGCGCTTTATTCGGCGCTCCTCGCTGTTATTGCCACCCTGGGCGGCGCGGCCACCACCTGGACGGTGATGCGCTACCAGGAGATCGCAGCCTTCGACCAGCGCCTAACGATGGACGCGCACGAGCTTTTCCGCGACGTCGAGCATTTCGATCGCGAAGCCAGCACCGATCCGGGCGCCTTTCAGGAAATCTTTGTCCCGCTTGCCCTCCGCAATCGCCTCATTGAGGTGACCAATGCGGCCGGCACCACGCTATATCTGTCTCCTGGCCTGCGCGAACCGCTCTCCAGCGATGGCATCAGTGCCTTCCATACTCGCAGGATCGGGGGGCGGAGCATCCGGATGGGCGAGTTTAACGAGAAAGACCTCACCCTGCGCGTCGGAGCTGATCTCAAGGAGATCAACCAGATCGGGCGCCAGATTCTTTTCGGGATGCTCTCCGCTATTCCGACGGTTCTCATCCTGATCGTAATCGGTGGGCGCTGGGTCGCGGGCAAAGCGCTTGCCCCGGTCGAAGACATCCGCCAGGCGGCCGCCCAGATTACCGCACAGTGCCTCGACCGGCGCCTGCCTGTCCCTCCGACCGGCGACGAGATTGCCGGCCTCATCGAAGTGCTCAACGGCACCTTGGAACGCCTGCAGCGCAGCTTCGAACAATCTGTTCGTTTCTCTGCCGACGCCTCGCATCACCTCCGTACGCCGATCGCGGTCCTTCGCGCCGGGGTCGAGGAAATCCTGAGCGATGCCGATTGCTCGCCGAGTACCCAGGCTACGGCGGAAGGGCTCCTCCATCGCGTTCACCAGCTCAATTCCGTGGTCGAAAACCTTCTCCTTCTCGCTCGGGCCGATGCCGGTCGGCTCGAGTTGCAGAAGAAAGATTTCGACGCGAGCGAGCTGCTCGAGGGCGCGCTAGACGACGCGCGCGCCCTGGCTGAGCCGCTCGACCTCACGGTTGAGGCGGAAGTTCCCAAGACTCTACCGCTCCGGGCCGACAAGGGATTTGTCGGCATCGTCATCCAAAATCTGCTCGAGAACGCGATCAAGTACAACGCGCCCGGCGGCAAGATCCGAGTCGCCGCCCGCGCCACCAACGGCTCGGTTGAATTCATCGTCGGCAACACCGGCGCGGGGATCCCCGAGGCCCAGCGCTCCGGTCTCTTCGAGCGTTTCTATCGTGCCCGCGGCGATGAGCGCGTCTCGGGCAGCGGCCTCGGGCTTAGCACCGCGCGCGAGCTGGCCCGCACCCACGGCGGCGATCTCGCCCTCGTCCGGTCCGACGATGCCTGGACGGAATTCCGCGTCTTTCTGCCGCAGTTGGCCTAACGAGAATGGCTGCTCCTGTCCCCAGCGGGTCTTGCCCCCCATGGGCTTTGGTAACGATCCTGTAACTTTTGGGCTGTTGTCGCGGGTGGCGAACAAACTGATAATCCGGCATGCCACAATTTAGCGCCCGCGCAGTGAGCGTCCCTTCCGGGTTATCAAGTCCTACTTGTAGCACCTACTTGTTATGACTAACGAACCTCCACAAGCTCTGGCTCGGCCAGAGGGTATGGTCCTGGCCTTGACTCGCCCACCGGAGCTCAAGCTTAGTGGTGAGATCAGTAGCGATGTGCGCGAGTTCATGCGTCGGCCGCCACATTGGCTGCTTCGTTCTGGCACGACCGTACTCGCCGCAGTGCTCTCTCTCTTCCTCATTCTCTCGATTGTCATTAAGTATCCCGATACGATTACGGGCCGCGTTACCCTCATCGGGACGCAACCGGTGATGGAAGTGGTCGCGCGGCAAAGCGGACATCTCGACAGCCTGCGCGTACACGAAGGGCAGCATGTCAAAAAGGCTGAAATTCTCGCGGTCATGCAAAGTCCGGCCAAATCTGAAACGATTCTCGCCTTGGCCGCGAAGCTTCGCCAACTGGAGCCGCCGACCGGTGAGGAAATCCCGGTTTTCCGAACGGAGTTCACAGCCGAGGATGATCTCGGACAGATCCAGGAACCATACGCCGATTTTCTCAACTCCTACCGCCTGCTCAAAAGCCGGCTGGCCGATGATTATGCGGAAAAAACCGGAGCGCTTTTGCGCCAGCAATTGCACGGTAAACGGGAGCAAATTGCTTCACTTCGAAACCAGGCCGGAATGATGGGCAAGGAAATGGGGCTGGCGCGGGAAAAGCTTGGCCGGCTTAAAACTTTGCACGAGAGCAAAGCGATCAGCACTGCGGAAATGCAGGAGCAAGAGATGGCCTTGCTAGAGCGCATGCGCGCGGAGACTTCGGGTCAGCGAACTCTTAACGAAGCTGAGATCGAGGCCTCCAAGGCGGAAAAAGAATTGCGCGATCTGGAGCATGATCGCAGCGAGTCTCTGCGGACGGCGCGGGAGGATTTGCGCGCGCGCTTAAACAAGCTGCTTGGTGCGATTGCGCTCTGGGAGGCGGATTACGTTTTGCGCGCGCCGGGTGAGGGGAACATTGCCTTTTACGATTTTTGGAGCGACCAGCAATTCGTCACCGCTGGGCGTCAGGTTTTCCTCATTGTCCCCGCGGCCACCCGCCTGGTCGGCCGGATGCCGGTGAGTCAGGGCGGGTCCGGTAAGATCAAGCCGGGCCAAAATGTGCGGATTCAGTTGGATGATTTTCCGTATAAGGAATTCGGGGTTGTATCTGGAAAAGTGAAATCGATTTCCATGGTTGCACGGGAAGGCGCCAATCTTGTCCTGGTCGATATTCCACACCCGCTTGTGACAAGCTTTCACAAGAATTTGCTCTTCAAACAAGAGATGGTGGGCAAAGGGAATATTGTGACCGAAGACATGACCTTGCTTGGGCGCGTGCTTTACGAAATTCGACGCGCCTTCGTTAATAACACCGAGTAAGTGGCGCCCATGGAACGCGTCGCGCTGAAAATTCAACGGCGGCGCTATGCGCGGGGCGCGCTTCGTGAAATCGAAGTCCATCGTCGCCTGCGCGCGGCTACCGCAGCCTGCCCGGAAATCATTAGGATGCGCGAAGCCTTTCTCTACGACGGGCACGTTTGCCTCGCCTTCGATCGCCACGGACGAAGTCTCGACGGAGTGCTCGATCGCGGCGCCATCGCGACTGTGCGAGCCCGGAGCGTGACCCGCCAACTGTTGCTCGCGCTCGACTGCCTGCACGGCTGCGGTTACATCCATACCGATGTAAAGCCGGGTAATATCCTCTACGCCGCGCGCGGAGCGAGCGCCCGGCTGGCCGACCTCGGGACCGCGCGCGACAAACTTGTTCAGGGCCTCGTCTGTGGAACTCGCCACTACGTCGCGCCGGAAGTGATCATGGGCGCACCGGTCAGTCCTGCGCTGGACCTGTGGAGTCTTGGCTGCTCCGTTTTCGAGATTCTCACGGGCCGCGTCCTTTTCGATCCCTATGAGGTGGCTGCGAAAAAATATCGCGAGTTTAGTTATGGTAAGGACCGGAAGGAACTGCCGGTCGCGGCCTCGGTCAAGCAGGACGCGACCGAGGAAAAGAGCGAGCAACTGGCCCGCGGGACGATTGTGGCCGGCAAATACCGGCTCGAGCGAAAGCTGGGGACCGGACAGTTCAGTACCGTCTGGATGGCGACTCAACTAACCAGCGCTTCCCTCGATGCCTCGGATGAGAGCCTGTGTGAGCACGCGCGGAAGGTTGCGGCCCAGGCGCCGGCCAAAACCGAACGCCAACGCCGCGACCGCGAGTGGCAGCGCGCCAAAGGCGCGGACGACATTCTCGACCTGGCGCTCAATTACGAACACCTTCTCCTGATCGCGGCCCTTTGCGGGCCTATCCCGCCGGCCATGCTGCGCTCGGCCGAATATCGCAAGTCCTACTTCGAGTCGGATGGGACGTTCCGTTTTCGACCGGAGGTGAAGCCGGCGGGGTTACGGAATCGACTTCGCACGGTCACCGGGCTAAAAGGCCGGGGCCTGGCGGCCGCGGCCGACTTTATGCAGCTCGCCCTAACGATTGATCCGGCGCAGCGTCCGAGCGCACGGGCGGCTCTCGCGCACGAGTGGATAGCGTTGGCCTAACGAATCGAATCAGAAGGTTACAACTCTGTTACGATTAGAGACCCCTCATTGCTTTGACACTCTCGCTGGACTCCGCAAACCTTATTCCAGCCCGCAAATGATTGCGGCGCATAACAAGGAAAGAAAATAATGAAAACAACCGTAATCGATCAATTCGCCTCCGATGCGATCAATGCACCAGAAGCAGTGACGGGCGGCAAAGGCCGTCGCACCCATCGTCGCACGCACCGGCGCACCCGGACCCGCAATCGGACTCGCACTCGCACTCGTACTCGCGGCCAGTAACGAGTCCGACGCGGGATGTTGCCCGGCTTTTAGACGGGCCTATCATGGCGCAACATCACCGCGAAGGCAAGCAGGAGAGTTCGCAAGGGCTCTCCTGCTTTTTTTCGTGAAGTTCCTGCCTTGCCTAACCAATTGATCGGATAATGGCAGCGCGCTTTCCTTTTCACGCCCAGCTTGACGCGACGGACTGCGGCGCGGCGGCTTTGCGCATGATCTGCTCGTATTACGGACGCGAGTTTTCCCAGGGCTCCGTCCGCGATCTTTGCCAGGTCGGCCGCAGTGGCGTCAATCTGCTCGGGATTTCGGAAGCAGCGGAAAGGCTCGGCCTGCGCTCACTCGCGGTACGCCTCGCTTTCCGCCGGTTGCGCGACGAAGCCCCACTGCCCTGCATCGCGCATTGGGAGGGCGAGCACTTCGTCGTCGTCTACCAAATCACGCGTGACAAGGTGCGCATCGCAGATCCCGCCTATGGCCTGGTCGATTACAGTCACGAGGAATTCATTCGCGCCAGTTCTCCGCCCGATGCGCCGCCGATAGAAACCTCTACTGGAGTCTATTTGCTGATCGAAGAGACGCCGCTCTTTCGCGAGCGCGATGTGGCCGAGGGAGCAGTCGAAGAGCCAGCGCAACGCGGTCTCGCCTTCTTCCTGAAGTACCTGCGGCCGCATCGGCGCCTGCTCTTCCAGGCGCTCCTCGGCATGGCGGTGGGATTGATGGTGGAACTGATTCTACCTTTCCTCACCCAGGCAGTGGTCGATCGCGGCATCGGCAATCTCGACCTTCATTTCATCTATCTCATCCTTGCCGCGCAATTCATGCTCTCGCTCAGCCAGACGGCTGCGGACATGATCCGCAGTTGGTTGCTTTTGCATATCGGATCGCGGGTCAGCGTCTCGATGATCGCTGATTTCCTGAGCAAGTTACTGCGTTTGCCTCTGCCATTTTTCGATGGTCGCACGACCGGCGACATCATGCAGCGCATCGGCGATCACCGGCGAGTCAAGACCTTCCTCATGTCCTCGTCTCTCGAGATTGTGTTTTCCCTGCTCACCTTCGTTGTCTTTGCCTTTGTGCTGGCGCTCTATAGTTGGGAAATTCTCCTCGTCTTTGTTTTCTTTGCCGCCGCCTCCATCGGGTGGCTGGTGCTTTTCTTGAAACGCCGGCGGATGCTCGATTTCAAGCGCTTCACCTTCGAGGCGAAAGAGCGCGACACGCTCATCGAGATCCTGCAGGCGATACCTGAGATCAAGACCTATGGTCTGCAGCGGGACAAACGTTGGTCCTGGGAGCGGCTGGCCGTGCGGACCTATCAGATCGAAGCCAAAGGACTCGCGCTTCGTCAGTCACAGCGTCTCGGCGTCCTGCTCGCTTCCAGTTTGCGCAACATCCTCATCACCTTCCTCGCGGCGCGCGCGGTCATTAATGGCCAGATGACGCTCGGAATGATGCTCGCCACACAGTATATTGTCGGCCAGCTCACCGCTCCGCTCAGCCAGTTGATCGATTTTGTCCAGAACGCCCAGGACGCTCGCCTTAGCCTAGAGCGGATGCAGGAAATATACACTCACCGGGACGAGGAGGACCGCTCCCTGTTACTCGCCCGGGTAGCGATTCCGCCGGCGCCGACGATCGATCTCATCGAACTCAACTTTCGCTATCCAGGCGCCGGTCAGCCACAAGTGCTGGCTGGGGTAAACCTGGAAATTCCGGTGGGGAAGGTGACCGCGATCGTCGGTGCCAGTGGGAGCGGCAAGACCACGCTCTTAAACTTCTCCTCGCCCTTTATCGACCGACCGGAGGAGAAATTTCTCTCAGCGGCGTCTCGCTGGGCAGCCTCGATGCTCAGGAATGGCGCTCCCGCTGCGGAGTGGTGATGCAGGATGGTTATATCTTTTCCGGCTCCATCGCGCGCAACATCGCGTTGGGAGGCGAAAACATCGATCCGTTGCGACTGAAGACAGCTGTCCAATTGGCCAGCCTTAGCGAATATCTCGAGGCTCTGCCGAACGGCCTTCATACACTGGTCGGAGCAGAAGGGCAGGGATTATCCGGCGGACAAAAACAACGCATTCTCCTTGCTCGCTCCATCTATCGCATGCCGGATTTCCTTTTCCTCGACGAGGCCACCAGCGCACTCGATGCACGCACCGAAACCGCCGTGTATGTCGCCCTGCGCGAGTTTGCCGCCGGCCGCACAGTCGTGGTCATCGCTCATCGCCTGAGTCACCGTGCGCGAGGCCGATCAGATTGTCGTTCTAGATCACGGGCGTATCGTCGAGCGGGGAACGCATGCCGATCTCGTTGCCCAAAGCGGCATCTATTTCCGGCTCGTGCGCAATCAGCTCGAACTCGAGGCTGGCGCATCTTAGAAAATGGTCAGCCCGAAATTAATCCTGATTACGACGTTCCTGGCGGTTCTAGGGCTGGCAAGTCCTGCGTGTGGCCTCGAGGTCGAACAGATTTCCGGGGCGGCCCATGCCTACCCGGCGATGCTCGATCTGGATGGAAAGATTTTAGCTGAGGGCGAGTTCACCCAGCAACTCGAGGATGGCGTTCTTCGGATCGAGATTGCCTACGAGCGAAAAGGTGGCGGCCAGATCGAGGAAATGGGGACCTTCCGCCAAGGGAAAGAGCTGAGCCAGCAGAGCTGGTCGTGGTGCGAACGCGACGGCGACATCCTTTTGCGCGAGTACAAAATCGATTTCGACGCGGGCAAGGCGACCGCGCGCAAGCGCGAGAAAGGCGAAATGCAGGAATGGTCCGACGAGATTGAGATCGAGCAGGGCCGCACCTTCGCCGGCTTCGCCTTGGTCGTTGCGCTCCAAAACCTGCGCAAGCAGTTGGTGGAGGGAGCGACGGTCGAGTTGAAAGCCGTGGGCTTTAGCCCCAAGCCCCGAGTCGTGGGTGTGCAGCTATCCTATCGGGGTGCGAGTCGATTGCCCATGTCTGGGCGGCTCCTGCGCGCCGAGCACTTTGTCATACACCCGCAGATTCCGGTACTGGCCAGGCTCTTCATCAAGGTCCCCGACACGCACATCTGGCTAACCCCGCCGCCGGCTGGATTTCTCCGCTGGGAAGGCCCCCTGGTCGAACCCGACGATCCCGTCGTGCGGGTCGATCTCAGCGGGGGCGGCGAAAGCGGTTCGGCCCAGGAGCCGCGCTAGAGCGAGATTCGTTAGGTCGCAGGGGGCATACCGCGATGGCCTAAAACATTGGCCTCGGCGGGAGCTTCGAAGGGCCTGGCAATTTTCGGTCGCGCGTACAACGCATCTCGAGCGGCGTCTGACCGCACGCCTCGCACCAGTGGCGTTTCGCTTTATCGAGTGCCTTGCGTCGACCGCAACCATCGCAGATGAACATGAGAGTCGGCGTTTTTTGTGCCATCCCGGGAAACTAACCGACGTGACGCGATTGCATGGCGGCAAACTTGTCCTCCCATTTGAGGCGCGAGGCAGAACCGAATTTCGCGGGTGGCGTCTCGATCGCGGTCGGCTCTATCGGCCTTATCACTTCCGGCGTAGCGGGAAGCTGAGCCTCGGAATCCATGTCTTGTTCGGTGGGGATGCTGGGAGCGACCAGCGCTTGCGGCACATCACTTTTGTTCATCGACTATCCTCCTCGATCCCCTCATGCGGCTGCGCACTTGGATCGTTGGGGCGAGTGCGAGATGTCATCGCCCATTCCCAAGTTACGGCCGCTTATGGGATTACCTAATCTTATTGTGAGATATCTTTCACGGGGGAAGAGCACCTACCTAACAAAGAAAACGCGGAGGCAACCTAAGGTCGCCCCCGCGTGTCGTTAGGCCCGGGGGGGCATTTGCTTTGCAGAACTTAGCGTCCGCCGTGGTCGTCACCCGGTTCGCGCTCGCCGCGCGCGCCGTGATCGCCGCCAGGCTCGCGATGTCTGCGGCCATGGTCGTCCCCCGGCTCGCGTTCGCGTGCTGTCGTGCTGGTGTTGCTGTCGTCATGGCCGCGACCGTGATGACGGCCTTTGTCGTCGCCGGGTTCGCGTTCGCCGCGACCGCCTCGATCGTCCCGGGCATCATGCCCGCGACCGTCATCCCGGCCGTGCCGGCGTTCGCGCTCGCGTTCGCCCCGTCCACCGCGACCGTCGCGCAGGTCGTGCCGAATGCCGTCATCGCGGCCATGTCGGCGTTCTACTTCGCGCTTGCCGCCGCGGTCGTCGCGGCCCCGGTTCAGGTTGCGGTCTTCGATTTTGTTCCGGCCAATCGCATCGCCGCCACGAGCGCGCGCCAGGGCGCGGCCCGAGATGCTTTGATGGATGGCCCCGTTATGACTGCTGCCGTGGCCGCTGCTCATTCGTCCGCCGGAAGAGCCCCGGCCTTTGGCTTCGCTGTTGCCACTCGAGAGTAAGGTGAGTCCGGTGGCGACTACTGTCACCGCAGAACGCACCAGCATGTGTTTTGTTTTCATGACGCCAAGCTATGAGTCATAAAATTGAGACGCGAACCGACAAAGGTAACCCAGTTGTAAACTTTGCCATCGCCTTCGATCACTAAATACAAGTGAGTCACCGCTCATTCGAGCGTTTCCCATAGATGAATCGAAGTGCGCGGACCCAGGCACCGGGTACCCGCCATAAATTACAACGGTGTTACTTCTTAGCACTATTTTGGCTTTGCCAAGCTATGACTAACGAATAACAACATGCCAAAAATGTCGCGGATTCTTCGCGAGCGGCTCGTTCTGAAAAAGGTAACCAAACTGTTACTTATTCGTTGTTTGCTTTCGCCCAATCGCCAATGAGGATCTCGCTGGCTTTCATTTTCCAGCATCTCCCGGGACAGCAACGCAGCAAAACAAAGGAGATCAAAATGCAACTTCCGCGTCACCATTCCATACAGGGTTCCTTCCCAGGACGACAAAGCGTCGGGCGGGCGCAACGCGCCCTCCTCGCTTCCGCCATCTGCCTGGTCGCGCTCTGCGCCGCCGCAAGCCTTGGGGCCGCGACCGTGCAGGTCCAAGTTGGCGCTGGCGGGCTTAAATTCACCCCGCAGGCGGTCACTATCCAGGTCGGCGACACCGTCCAATGGAACTGGGCCGGCAACTTCCACAGTTCCACCTCAGGCATCCCCGGTGCACCGGATGGCCTTTGGGACTCCGGCGTCCTCAATAACGGGGCGACCTTTAGCCAGACCTTCACCGACGCCGGCGCCTTTAATTACTTCTGTTCTCCGCACGGCAGTTGTTGCGGCATGGTCGGATTGGTCACGGTCAATGCCCCGACTCCCACGCCTACTCCGACACCGCCGCTGCCGCCCATCCCGCAGGGTGGGCTCCAATTGAAACTGCAGCAGGTTGCCTCGGGCTTGACCGCGCCGCTCGAAATCACTTCGCCGAGTGACGGCAGCGGCCGTCTTTTCATCGTGCAACAGACCGGCCAAGTTCGCATCCTGAAGGGCAAACGCCTCGTCGGTGCGCCTTTTCTCGACACCTCCAATCGGCTCGTTCCGCTCATGGCGGGCTATGATGAGCGCGGCCTGCTCGGCTTTGCTTTCCATCCCGACTTCAACAACGCATCCGCGCCCGGCTTTCACAAGGTCTACACCTACACCAGCGAACCGGTTGCCGGCCCGGCCGACTTCACGGTCCCGAATCCCAGCCCCTTCGATCACCAGAGCGTGATCGCGGAATGGAGAGTCTCGGCTAACAATCCCGACCGGATCAATCCGGCCACGCGTCGCGAGGTAATGCGGATCGACGAGCCGCAATTCAACCACAACGGCGGCCAGCTCGCCTTCCGCCCGAGCGACCGTTACCTCTATGTCTCGTTAGGCGACGGCGGCAACGCCAACGACGTGGGCGACGGGCACAACCCGACCAAGGGCAACGGCCAGGATCGCTCCAACGTCCTGGGTAAAATGCTCCGGATCGATCCGCTCGACCCGGCCCTCACTGCCGGCAGCCCGGACCCGATCAGCGCCAACGGCAAGTATCGCGTCCCGGCGAACAACCCGTTTGTCGGCCGGCCGAACGCGGTCGCCGAGATCTTTGTCTTCGGCTTGCGCAACCCATTCCGGTTTGGCTTTGACCCGACCCTCGACCAGCTCATCATCGGCGACGTCGGCCAGAACAACGTTGAGGAAATCGACCTCGGCCTGGCCGGGAAGAATTATGGCTGGAATAGAAAGGAAGGCACCTTCCTCTTCAACCCGGATGACGGCACCATCCTGCCCGACAGTAACCCTGATCCAAAGCTCACCAATCCCCTGGCCGAGTACAGCCACATCGATGGTATCGCGGTCATCGGCGGCTACACCTACCGCGGTGCGCTGGCCCCGCAGCTCTCCGGCAAATATGTTTTCGGCGATCTTTTCGGATCGACTGGCTCTGGGCGCTTATTCTATAGCGACCTTACCACCGGCAGCATCCTCGAGTTCCGTCCCCCCCGGCAGAATCCATTGGAAGGAGCCTTCCTGAAAGGATTCGGACGGGACGATGCCGGCGAACTCTACATCCTGGGCGACATCAACATCGGGCCATCCGGAACGGGCGGCTCGGCCTATAAGATCATCGGGGCCACCGGCCAGTAAGACTTCCTACTCAGGGTGGGCAAAGCGAAGGCCCCGGCGTCGTGCCGGGGCCTTCTTTCTGGGAAAGTAACAACCGCGTAACTTTTCGTGGATGGTAACTTTCCCGCCCAGCGCGAGAATGGCCCTAACGAAACCAACCGAATATCTAACATGAAACCGAATCGCCTCGCCACCTCATTACTGCTCAGTGCCTTTATCCTTGCCGCCATCGCCTTCGCGCCCGGCGCCTCGGCCCGCACCCGCGCCTTTCCCATCCCGCCCCCGGGAGCCCAGCCGATCTCCATCACCGAAGGCCCCGATGGCAACATCTGGTTCACCTTGCAAAACAGCAGCCAGGTTGCCCGCCTCACTCCCGACGGTGTGGTGCGCGAATTCCGCACGCCTACCCTCAGTTTCCCTAACGACATCACCCCCGGCCCGGACGGCAACGTCTGGTTCTCGGAAGGCGCCTCCGGCCAGATCGCCTTCATCACCCCGCAGGGTCGGATCACCGAGATTCCGTTTTCCATCTTCGAAGCCGCTTCCGGCATCGTCACCGGCCCGGATAACAACATCTGGTTCTGCGACCTGACCGGTAACAACATCTACCGATATGAACTCGCCACCGGCGCGCTGAGCAAATTCCCCATCCCCACGCCCAACTCCTTCCCGCAGGACATCGCCGCCGGCGCCGACGGCAACCTCTGGTTCACCGAGCTCACCGGCGGCAAGATCGGCCGCATTACCACCAGCGGAGTCATCACCGAGTTTGGCAACCTCGATTCACCCCGCTCCATCACCGACGGGCCCGACGGGAACATCTGGTTCAGCCTTTCCTTCTCGCCCTTCATCGGCCGGATCACGCCCGCGGGCGACATCACCCTCTTCCCCACGCCCAGCCGGCCCGAGCAGATCGCCCGTGGCCACGGCAACACCATTCTCTTCTCCGAGTTTGGAGAGAACAAGATCGCCACCATGACCACCGACGGTGTCGTGACCGAGTCGCCTGAGTTCCGTTTCAGCGAGCCGACCGGCATCACCGCGGGGCCGCGCCAGAGCGTCTGGTTCCTCGGCTTCGGGAACGACAAAGTCTACCGCACCGCCTTCCCCCGGTAGGTCGACGTTTCAATCGAGGGCGACAAGCGGGGAAGTTACAGCACTGTAACTTTTTCCTGTTTGCGCGAATAAAAAGCTCTTCTAGTGTCCGCGCTCATCCTTTTTTAAACCTATGATCCATTCTAAAATATCCTCTCTCCTTGCCACCGGATTTGTGTTCGCCGGCGCCGCATTCCTGAGTGCTTCGGCGCTCTCGGCTGCCCCCGCCGCCGCTCCGAGCATTACCAGTCTCTCCTCCACTTCGGCCGACCGCTCCGGTTATGTCGAGATCAAGGGAACCAACTTTGGCACCGCCGACGGTGTGGTCTCAATCGGAGGACTGCCAGCCCCGATCGGCACCTGGAGCAACACGCGCCTCGTGGTATGGGTGCCGGAAGCCGCAGCCCTTGGCAATTCCACCGTGCAGGTGACGAATTCCACCGGCCAGGCAGGCAACAGCGTTGCCCTCACCGTTACCGCCCGGCAAACCAGTGGGAAAGTAAAATGGCGCTTCCGCCAGGATGGACCTTACTCAAAAGTCCGGCCCGTCACCGGCCCCGACGGCACGATTTTCTCGGTCGATGCCTATTTCCATCTTTACGCTCTCGCGCCGGATGGCGCTTTGAAATGGGTGGCGCGCGGCGCTGGCTCGGGGGGTGTTGCGGTGGGTCCCGACGGCACGGCTTATGTTGGCTCGGAGAGCTCGGTCAAGGCCTATAACCCGGATGGCACCCTCAAATGGACCTTTAACCAAAACCCAATCGCTCTCTTTTTCGTTGGCCTCTCGGTTGGGCCGGACGGGAACATCTACGCTGTTTCTACCTCGGGCATCGGTGCCTTCTCGCTCACGCCCGCTGGCGCTCTGCGCTGGGCCGTGCCCGAGCCGTACGACGCCCGCAATCCAGTCCTCTTTGGCGAAATCGTTTTCGGCCCGAGCGGCAGCAAGACGCAAATGTATTTCTACGCCAATAGCCACATCAAGGCCTTTGGACTCGATGGCAAGCTCGCCTTCACCATCCAGATTGCCGCCCAGCCGGTCATCGGTCCCGAGGGCAACATCCACGTCCCTTACGGCGCCTATTCGCCGATCGATGGACACCTGGTCTGGGTCTTCTCATCGCCCTACCCGTATAACGTCTCCGATGTCCCCGACGTCGGATCGAATAACGTCCATTACACCGTTCAGAACACGGTCGAGCTTTTTGCCCTCAGCAGCAACGGCACCCAGATTTGGCATCGCACCCTTAGCGACGTCGTCGGCGGTCCAGTGGTCGATCCGCAAAACACCCAGTTGATTGTCGGGGGAGTGCAATTCTTCGGCGAACCCGGCTACATCCTCTCCGAGAGCGCACTCGACGGCCATGAGCTTTGGCGGGTCAATCTTCCTCCCGAGAACGGCTTTAACCAGTCGAGCGACACCCGCGCCCGGTTCACACCGGATGGGCTTACCGCCTACATCATGACCTTTACCGCCACCGGCAATAACGATACCAGCGCTTCCTTCATCTACGCTCTCGATACCGCCGCCACCAGCACGGGGCAGACGCTCAAGAGCGCCAGGATCACCCTCAAGGCCGTTACCGTTGGCACCGGTGTGAACGCGACCAGCAAAGTGTCGGTCCTGGATAATAACGGCGCGCCGGTTAGCGGAGCGACTGTCTCGGTGAATTGGAAACTGCCCAGCGGCAAGACCCTTGCCCAAACATCGAATACGACCGGGCGGGGAATAGCGACCTTCACCACCACCGATATCGCCGGCACCTATACCATCACAGTGACTAATATCACCAAGAGCGGTTACACCTTCGACGCGGCCAACAGCGTCCTCACCAAATCGGCCCGCAGCCGCTAGCACACTTCCATTCCACCAAGCCTCTTCCTGTGATTAATCGACGACTCCTAACCGGCCTGGCCGCCTGCGCACTAGCGTTCGGCGCGCTGCCTTCAATCCACGCCACCGACCCCGTCGTCTGGCAGCAATCGGTTAACTTTAGCGACTTCAACGATTGGGGGCCGAGCCAGCGTGGCACTTCCGGCAACAAGAACTCGGAGGTGGCGGATGATTTCGACGTGGTCGGCACTATCAGTCGCATCGACGTCAACGGATACGGAGTCAGCACGCAGGACTCGGATTTCAGCGGAATCTACGTGCACTTCTACGCTTACGGGGCGGATAACCTCCCGGGCGCTTTGCAGGCCGAGTATTTCATTCCGAAAGGCGACCCGCGCATCCTTAACCCCGATAACTCCTCCGATTACCGGGTGGAGCTGGGAACGCCTTTCCAGGCGAGCGGCAAGCATTTCGTCTCGGTCCAGGCTTATAGTAACAGCGCCTGGTATTGGCGGAGCGCGGATGAGGACGCGCCCCGCGGCACCGCGCTCTTCTATCGCGCCAGCCCCACCGCGAAGTGGACCCACAAGGTCGGCATCCTCGGCACCGCCAATGCCGATTGCGGCTTCACCCTCTACGGCACACGCACCCTCACCACGCCGACCATTGCCGCACTCTCCGCCACCACCCTGCCGCAGGCGGGTCGCCTCCTCATTAGCGGAAATGGATTTGGCGCGGCGCAGGGCACTGGCGTAGTGCAGATCGGCGGCGTCCTCGCGCCGGTCAGCCGTTGGGCAGATAATTCTATCACTGCTTATGTGCCGGATGCGGCTCCCCTGGGCAGCGACAATGTGCAGGTCGTGACGACCGGTGGCTCGAGTAACACTCTGCCCCTCCAGGTCACCGTGCGCCCGCCGCAGGTTGGGCATGTGAAATGGCGTTTCCAGGCCGACGATCTTTACATCCAGAGCCGCCCGGCCGTCGGCCCCGATGGGACGGTCTACGCCCTGGGCGTGGAAGGCCATCTCTACGCACTCACCCCGGCCGGAGGCGTGAAATGGATTTTCGGCGTCCCTCTGCCAGACGACCGCCAGCCGGTCAGCGTCGGACTGGATGGCACCGTCTATTTTTCGGATGATTTCAACATCTATGCGCTCAACCCCGACGGGACATTGAAGTGGAAGTTCACCGAGCCGGGATCGGCTCCGATTTTCGCCGGGCCCACCGCCGGTCCGGATGGCAATATCTACGCGGCGAGCAAGGATGTGGAAATCCCGAATGGCCTCGGCGCCTTCGTCCTTTCGCCGGCCGGGACCCTCATTTCGAATCTGCCCGGCTTTAGCACGCGCAACGGATACGCTGGGATTGAGGTTGTCTTCGGGCCGGACAATCATTGGTATTTTGCCAATAACGCCAGCGGCGCGGTCTTTCCGGCGGGCAGCCTGTGGGCATTCACCCTCGGGGGCACCAATCTGGTTTGGAACCAGGGGGGCGGCGGTCAGGCTCAGGTGCAACCGAGCGGCAACGTCGTCGTCGGCGATGGCGATTCCATTCATCCGGGACTGGAAGCTTTCGACCGGAATGGGGCGCTCGTCTGGCGCAGCCTCGGTGAACAGCCTGGCACGCTGAACCCCGGAATTGATGCGCAGAGCGCGCTGGATGTGGGCCCAGATGGCAACGTCTATGTGGGCACCCTTACCTTCGGCACTGGCCGCCATCTCACTTCGTTGAATGCGAACGGCACGCTCCGTTGGCAATTTCGCGATGATGGCACGGCCAGCACACCCGCGGTCAGCCCGCTCAACACGTCGGTGCTTTTCAGCGCCTACGATTTTTCCGCGCCCAGCCGGGTCCACGCCCTTACCACCGCCGGTGTTCTGCTCTGGACGGAAAACCTTCCAGCCGAAAACAACGGTTACGTCCGCGTCATCTCCGCCCCCCGCTATACCCCGGATGGTACGGTGGCCTATGCGGGAACCGACGTGAACGATTACGCCAACGATCCCTACTGCTACCTCTACGCGTTTGAGATTGGCGGCGCCGCGCCCTCCGATACGGTCACGGTCACAAACGCCGTTTACACTACCGCGCGCAAACAGCTCCAAGTCCAGGCCAGCAGCAGCAACACCACCGCCACCCTGCAAGTTTTTGTCACCTCCTCCGACACCCTCATCGGCACCCTTACAAATAAGAACGGCCGATACACCGGCAAATTCCGATCGCCGGTCAACCCGGTGAAAATCACCGTCAAAAGCAGTGCCGGCGGCAGTGCGACCAGGGCGGTAACGGTTCGTTAAGCAAAGGCAGGGGGCCATCGCGGCAGCGCACCAAAAGATAAAAGCCGCCCTTCCTCGACCACCTTCATCCAGATCCTCAAATCCAAAGCAACCCGCCCTGCCCCCAAGTGTGAAGGAGCGAGTCACCAACGCGTTGCCGTAGTCTTCCCAACCCGGCACGAGAGCGTCCCGGCGGCCGGGAAGGGGTATAAACCCGGGCAAGATGCCGTCCGGACGAACGGGAAGAGGTACTACCCGGGCAACACGGCGTCTCCCGGGCCAGGGAAAGTAAAGCACGGCTTGCGGATAGTCCGCTTCCCGATAGGCGTCGCGGTTAGGCGTTAACTTATCCTCGTAGTGATGCGCGCGAGCTGAGGCAGCAGTTTCGGCTGAGCATGTTCATCGAACAACAAGCATGAAAGCGACAATCGCCGCACTATGCAGGACAGCCAGGCAGCCGAGGACTCGGTGCCGATTGCGCGGTGATAGGCGCGGCATAAGGCTAACGCCTGAATTAAGCCGCGCCGCAAAGCGGCCTCGGCTTGAATGAATTGTTAGGCTCACCGCCGATCGATGATGGCCTGATATCGGTGCACGACCTCAACGGCCTGCTTCGCGGCGTCGGTCGCAACGGGCACGCGGAGCGTTTCCGCAGTGCGGAGGGAATTAGTCGTAGCGCTCGAAGTGCGGACCATTGTATTCATGACCGTCCCGAACTCGATCGACGGAGGATTGGAGGCGATGTAGCGGACGCTCTTGAGGCGTCTCCCGCCGGTAGTCGACAAGGGGAAATAGCCGCCGCCAATCAAAACCCCATCGTCGGAGAAGATCACTTCCAAGCCCCCGGCAGGGATGGCCTTGGGCGGCTTGTAGAAGTTAGTCTTGATGCTCCCGGCCGGAATGCGTTGCTCCTCCTCGCAGAAGCGATTGAATTGCTCGGCCGGCAACGTCCAGCGTGCAATCGCACTCCTCCCGCTCTGCAGGTCGCGAAACACTCGGATTTTGCGCAGGTAATGAATGAAGAAGATTGGGCATAGAAGCGCAGGGAACAGTCCCAGCATCAGCAGCGGCGACCCCGTCCGACCGGTTTCGCGCATGTCCGACACGCCCAGTGCAACAAGAACAACACTGGCGATACTTATGAGACCGAAAAGCACCGCGTTTCTCATCGGATTGCGCACGCCACCGCTTCTCGCACGCTTTCTTTTCATGTGCTGTCCTCGAACACCGCTGAGATAAACGTGCGCCGGTAAGGTTCTACTTCGCCACCCCGCATCACAGCTGGGAGCGGGGGAAGAACGAGAACACCAACGGCTTCATCCGGCAGTACGTTCCCAAAAGGTCAAACCATGGCCCGCATAACCCAAAGTGGCACCTCCGGAAAGATCGGCTCGCGGTACACGGGGTATCGTGGAAACAGAATCTACCCCCCCAGCGCGACTGAAAACGTGTCGCTCATGCGGGAGGGGCAACGAGAATACGAATGACCGCTTCGACCAGCATAAGGAGACCGATGATCTTCATACCGGTGCGCCAACCTCGACTGATGAACTCTGCGCCACCCGGCGTGAACCAGCCGAAGCCGCAACCGGTCAACAGCAATCCACCGAACGCTGTGATCAAGGCTCCCCAGACTTGCGGACTCATCGGCTAGATGCGGACGCTACCATCTAACGAAAATAAGATGAGCGACGGCCGACGAGGGCGCGCGTCGCTCGGAGTGGAACTGTGGAAGTCATCTCAAAAGTGGAGCGTACGCCGGTCCGCCGTTCGCTCCATCGCATGTTAGATTTGCGGCGATCATAGCTGCGTTTGCGAGCCATCTGCTGCCCTAAAAGCGAGCTTCGAATCGACACGCGTAACACTCACGAAGGCGGAGAGGTCACGAATAACACTTGGGCCGTTAGCTCGGGCCTGCGCCACTCTCCATGCGACATGCCAGAGCCCATGATCGTCCGGCTCCACGAAGATGTGAGATGTACTCATCGTGTCGACGCTGTCGACCGTAACTCGAATGTAGGCTCGCTGCTTCTTCTGCCAGTGCTCCCAGATGAAAGCGCGCACCTTCGGGAGATCACAGTTTCGGGGACTCGTATCGAAGAGGGAGTGCTCACGGCAGTCCCAATGGCCACCGTCATCGTAAAGACTCATGTCGCGCGCTTGAGCTATATCAGCCGTCATCAACTCTCGGCCATGCATCAGAAGCTTGGTTTGCGTCTCGACTGGTGTCGAACGGGAATCTTGCGCCTGAGCAAGCGCGGCGATGCAAACGAAGGCGATGGCAGCGTGGCTCTTCATGGAGGTTCAGCAAATCTACCAGAGATTAGGCGAAATGGAGTTTCGCCTATTTCGGTCGCATACGGGGTGAAGCACAGGGCAAAAGGAACTCATGCCCGACAGTGTGTCGGAGCCGGTTGGGCCTGCCAAGCCGAAATCTCTCTGCCGAGTGCGAGCAGTTCTTCGACCCGACGGGATGGAGGGTGACCCGGAAGGTGGTCGAGTGATACTTTTCTTCGGTGGCTGTCGCCTTGCTCGCGATATCGTGACCGCCGCACGGGGACTCGAATACGTCCGTTTGATTACGCCTACTGAACCGGATTCACGTAGGCCAGATCGAATGGTTGCAGCCCAAGCGTGACATTGTCGATCGCGCTGTAATCGGCGGTGTCGATGATGGTCAGGCTGCCGGGCTGATCTTTGACGTGGCTTTCCGAGTTGGAGATGTAAAGGCGCGATTCATCCGAGTTATAAACCGCGAAGAAAGGTCCATTGCCGACTGGCACGGTCTTGATCACCGTTTTGGTGGCGGTGTCAATGACTGAGATGGTGTCGGAGCCGGTGTTGGAGACGATGCAACGCGAGCCGTCGCGATTGAAAATGATGTTCCAAGGCCGGCCCCCGACCGGGATCGTCTTCACGAGCGCAAGACTGCCGCCATTGATCACGCTCACGGTCTCTCCGCTCACGTTAGTGGACCAGACCTCGTTCCCACGCGGGATCACTGCGATGCCGCGGGCGGCGTCGCCAGTGGGGATGTTGCTCAGCACCTCCAAGCGGCGGGCATCGGCGGCGGTGACGGAGTCTCCGACGAAATTCGCCACGAAGACGCGCTTCCCGTTCGGGCTGACCGCCACACGCCGCGGCTGGTCGCCGGTCGGGATTTCGGTCACCGCATAGGTGCGAGTGTCGATCGCGTCGAGAACATTACGCGAATAGTTCGGCACAAAGGCGTAGTGGCCATTGGGCGAGAAGGTGATGTCGGTCGCGGTCTTGTTCGGCGAGCCCTGCATGGCATCGCCGATCGAGATCTCCTGGATCACGCTTTCGGTGGCCAAATCGATCACTGTGACGTTCTGGAGCGTGTGGTGAACGACGAATAACCGGGTGCCATCAATGCTGATGTCACTCTCCTGCGGCGAATCCATCACTGGGATCGTGGCCGTCACGACCAGATTCACCGTATCGATCACGCTTACGGTGCCGCCGTCGAAATTGGAGGTGTAAACCTTGTGGCCGTCATGGCTGGCCACGATGCGAATCGGATTTACGCCAACCGGAATGGTGGCGATCAGGGACCCAGTCTCATCATCCACCACCGAAACCGAGCTAGAGAGAGTGTTCGTAATAAAAACCCGGCCGGCGGCCTCGGCTTTTCCCGTCAAACCAGCGCCGAAAAATGCTAAAGCGACCAGGAGAGCAAGACGAACAAGGAATGTTTTCGGCGGATAAGGAAAATACGTCATCAGCCATGCTAGCAGGCGGAAGCCATCTCTGGCAAGAGAATAGCAATAGTGCAAACGACTTAGCGGGGGAACGACCGCGCGCCATCTTCTGGGATGGGTGTAGGAGGGGCGGCGGATCTTTGGATCACCTCGCCTGCCTCTGGAGGAACAGGGTAGGGGGCAGCGCTTGAATCTTGGAAGGCAGGGCAGGCAGTAGGGGTCAGCGCTTGAATCTTGGAAGAATTCATCCGCGTTCCGTTAGCGAGGCGTTACACTCCTCAGAGTGCCAAAATCCTTTTGCAAGATTCAAGCGCCGATCCCTATTCGTCCCCGCCGAGGGCGGCTCCATCGAGGCGAGAGAAGTGCTCGGCGGCTATTGGATGTTCGAGGCGCCGTCGAAGAAGGAAGTCGTCCAATGGGCCAAAAAATGTCCCGCGAGGAAGGCGACATCATCGAAGTGCGCGAAATCTTCGATGGCGAGGCATAGGCCGAGACTTAAAGTCGTCGGCCCCACGGTGGGGAAGGCATGTAACCCGGTCACCGCGCCGTGCCCACGGTGGGGGGGAGATGTAACCCGACCGCAGGGTCGTGCCCACGATGGGGAAGGCGTGGAACCCGGTCGCGGTGTCGTGCCCACGGTGGGGAAGGCATGGAATGCGGTCGCGGTTGTCGCGCCCACGGTGGGGAAGGGATGGAACCCGGCCGCAGGGTCGCTGGTACAGAAGTTGTGCACGCTCTGGGGTGCAACTCGGGAACCTATCCTCGCCCGAGTGTAGAACACCGGGTTGAAATTGAGCTAGGCTACAACAGGCGCTTCTTCGCCTACCACTAGGGTGCTCCGAAACGCGCGATGTATTCTGAACCGCAGCGGGGTACCGCTTCGGTCTGAAGCATTCCACGCAGCGCGGTAGAGCCGTCCATACTCCGTTTCGTCGGCAACGGTTGTGAACCCACGCGATGGCACTTCTATTTCCAAGAACGAGCTGAGCGCTAACGCCGTGATTACTGCATCTGGGTCGGGCGAGTGGGTCGACCCTTTCACTATTGCACTACGAATTTGCACCTCCGAAAGGATTGGCGAGGCGCCCATAAATTCGGCCATGATGTTCTCCAGATCGGGAAGTTTCTCGCGAAGCTCAACGAACATACTTTGATAGACGAATTGGGAGTAATCTTCCTCGGCTCGGAGGAAGTCGTCTTCTTCAACCCGCTCGTGGCGTCGGTTGACGCCGGAGGAGATTGCAGCGCGGAGAAAATACAATAGGTCGCGAGGGCGTAACAAGATGATAGAGAAGATGTAGTCGAACATCCGGGTTCCGTACACCTTCGGAACAAAGAAGCGCTCCCATAAAGAGTCGGCGTTGATCTCACCTACGCGCGCATTGGTCGCCGCAACTAGCCGGCTATCGGCGAGTAGACGAAGACGTTCGCGATCATTCCACGAGATGCGGTCGGTACCTGGATTTTATCCGGCTCGCGAGCCTGTTCCAAAACCATTTCGAAGATGTCTGCGCGGATAAAGATGCAAAGTGACACCTTTAGCGCTTCCGATGACTTCGGCCTGTTCTTGAAATCGCCCGAAACTCGCCGAATTGCACTGAGCAGCCCAAGTATAAAATAAGAAAGAAATCGCGTGTTTTCGCTACGGTCCCAAGCCTTATCCAAATTGTCGACCAGTACCGAGGATGCGAATCTTTTCCTGCAGAGCACCGATGAGCACCTCCAGCAACTCGTGTATTATCCCGCCGTGCAATATTTCCGAGATTGCAAGCGAGGTTTCCCGCGAGTGAGAGTCAGCAACATTTGACCGGAGGAGGTCGTTAGAGAGTCGGTCGAGGCGAGCAGAGAAGTCGAGTCTGAGAAGGTCAGCCTTTCTTTCAAACAGCGCCATGAGCTCGCGTTCATGAACGAAGATCAGGCCCGAAGGCCTCGCCTCAATATCCTGCACGACCTGGCGAGCTAATTCGGAGTAAATGAGGAACTTCCACAGGCTTTCAAACAAAAAGCCCTTTTTTGCCATGAGCTCAAAGCGCTTCGCGACGGAGACGAGCGCTTCCAACTCGTAACTGAGCGGCTTAATTTCACAAACGACGACACGTTTGTCCCTGTTCAGTGCGCGAGCGACTTGCTTGAAATTGGCCGTCTTCCCAACTCCCTTCCGGCCGACGAAAATTGCTTGCGATCCATTGAGCGCCGCGTGGAACGCGGCAGTCTCGATGAAGGCATTGTTGGCGATAGCTTCCTCTTCGTGTTCAGCTATCGGTTCGCCAATCTGAAGCATTGCCAACTCGTCGATCTTCCGTCGCCGAGTTACGTTCTTCGTGCCGATCGCGTGTAAACTTCTGTTGCTGTCGCACAAGCGGTTCAATAAACTTCGTCACCTTCGCAACCGCCTCCTTGGGAGTTTTGAACGACACGAGTAGATCGCGGTAGTCAGCTGGGCCAAAGAGATCATTTTCGATCAACAAAAGGACCGGAATACCTAAGCCGTATGTCATTCCCGCGACTAGCGAGTGTTTCGCGTTCTGGATCTTCGAATTCTCCCGTTCGAGCGTCGTCAGGTGACAAACGACCGCTTGTGCTGCATGGACATTCATCGCGTACCAGCTCAGAGGTTGAATCGAAGCCTCTCGAGGATCGTCGATTAGCAGTTGAAGCTGCTTTCGGGAAAGCTCGACATCTAAGAATTGCGTGACCTTCACGCTCGCTTCGTCCTCATAAAAAGACTTGAGGTAGAGCACGTGTTCGGCGGTTTGATAACGAAGCGATGGTTCTATCACCTCGTCATATACAGTCTCAGCGAGACTTTCGTGTGGAAGGTCACGGTAGTATGAAGCGAGAATATCTCCGGAATTGAGGTATTCGCGGTAGCCTAGCGTGGTTAGGACGCGGAACTGCTTGAAGTCCGCATTTTCCGCGGGAATACTGGTGTCACGTATCAACCAAACACGTTTCTTCCGCGCGATCGCAAATCCGATTTCGAAGAGGACGTTTGGGTTCAGTCGGGTGATATCGGCGCAGAAAAGATCGGCCGACTCGATCCGTTTGCAGATTTCCGAGATAAGCAGCTTTCCCCCGATCTGCATTTGTTCCCATGTCAAAACGCTGAGTAAACCGCTATCGTTGATCTTTTCGGCGAAGGCGGTGATTGTGCCCGATATACGAGTGTCGTTCGGGTAAGCAAAGAATGCGGTCAGACTCATATGTTGGTTCGCTGTTACAGCAAATTGGAAAAGCTTCCAAGATAATTCATCCATCTCGCTGTCGAGAGCGAAGTCCCCTAGAGCTGACCCCGGCTGAAGTTGCTGGGGGGAACTCTGCTGCCAAATTCGGAAGAGACAGAAGGGGACAGAGCTTACTATCGCCACTCCCGAGGGCGAAGCCGGTAGTTGGCTTGGCGGGCGCACGTGCTTCTGGTGGATCATTTTCATGGTCGCTTCTCAATGGGGAAACGCCAGTCCCGATAGCCGCGTGGCGTAACTTGACGCGGTCATTTTCTGCGTTTGCCTTCTTCGCCGCGGGCTTCCCGGTGCTTTTCTTTGCGCTGGTTGTGCCCTTGCCCGTCGGTACTCTCGGCGTCGCATGATTGGGACATACCAGCTGATCATTCCCTATTGGATGCTCTCCTCATATTTGTCCGGAAGGTTCTCATTGATCGCCTGACGCGCGATGCGGCGATCGGGGAGGTATTGGGTCACATTAGAAGTTGCTACGTGGACGATGATACTTGAACGGTGCGGCGGACAAGCCTATTACCCGAAAAGGGATCAGGAGAAATGGAAAGCAAGCTCCGTTTGGCGCGGCGGGCGAAACGACGCCCATCGACTGGGCTAAACGAGTGTTGTCACCTTTGTACGCGCAATTTGTTTCGATTCGAGTGCTAGTCTCGTTACGATTGGGCATCTTCTAGAATTTATGGCATTTCTTATTCTAAGAACAGGACTCTAATTGTTTTCGGCGTCGACAAATTTGGGCATGGCTCATGCTGGTTAGGCCGGCGAAATGAAACAGTTCATTCCTACCAACTGGGGCCAGCTCTACAATCTGGCCACGAAAATGTACATGGGTCTCCTCGCTCTGGCGGGGGCGATTCCCATCACGATGGTGACCGCAGCTCAAATGCTCGCAAGCAAGACTGCGTTCAAGAACGCCGGTGATAACTTCAACAGCGCCCGGAGCAATCTGCGGGATGCCTTTCTGTTGTCGACTCCGGCCCAGGAAGCACTTGAGGCGTGGCTGGTGACGGCTCGCCTGATCCTTGCCCTGCAGCTCGGGGAACGTTGGTCGCCCGCCTGGGCGGCGGCGGGCTTCGTCTCGCCAACCACGCGGGTGCCCGATACGATCGAGGGCCGTATCGCCCTTGGTGTTGCACTCGAGACCTACTTCACGAATAACCCGACCCGGGAACGGCCGGATGATGACGTGACGGCGGCGAAGGCGGAGGAAGTGACCGACGCGGCGATCAGTGGCCAGACGGCAGTCTAGTACGGCGGAGCAGGCGTTGAAGACGGCGGGGGAAGCGCGGCCGCCGGCCAAAGCTGCTCTGCTAACGCTGATGAGCGATCTGGTCTCGAACCTCAACCGCAAGCTGGCGAAGGATGATCCGCGCTGGCTGGCCTTCGGGTTGGAGATGCCATCGACTGATACGACGCCGGCCGCGCCGACAGGGCTGCGGGCGACGGTGATGGGAAATCAGGTGCTACTGGAGTGCGATGAGACGGTCTATGCGACGCGTTATCGCTTCCGCGGTAAGATCGGTGGGCCTCGGCGCCAAGTATAAGCTGAGGGCCAGCTCGGTGACGCCGATGGCGGTGCTGGAAGGTGTCGGGCCGGTATCACGCTGGAGATCTTCGTGCAGGCGGTGCACCAACACTCGCAGAGCGTGGCGAGTACGGCGATCCTGGTGACGATGCCAGTGACGGCGACCGTCGAGCCTGAGTCGAAGCCGACGGCTGAGGATGAGCTGGCTCCGCTGGCCGCGATCGCGCCTAACGGCAATGGGAACGGCAGTACGAACGGCCACGGCAGTTATGCCGGTAGCCGTCTTAGCTAACCCGCAACGAAGCCTTAACCATGAAGCCCGTGTCGCCGCAAGGTGGCACGGGCTTTTGCGTCGGGGATGGCGTTTCTGCTGCTTTCTTCCCCGGCTTAGCTTCGTAATGTTCCTGCTATGACCTTACCCGCGAGCACCTTGTTTATTCTCGGCTGGGGCGCAACCCGGCGTTCCTGGTTATGACTGCGGCCAGTCTTTGGCGGGCGACGCGCGCCTATTCTTTGCCGGCCAGCGTGGTGCCGGTGGCGCTCGGGACGGTGCTGGCCGTGCGCGGCTATGGCTCGGGCGTGCCGATGCGTTTCGCGCTCATGCCTTTCCTGCTCACTTTGCTGGGGGCGATGCTGGCGCATGTCGGCGCCAATGTGCTCAACGATTATTTCGATTTCGTCCGCGGAGTGGATACTCGGCCGGAACACGGCAGCGGGGTGCTGACTCGTCGTGAGCTGACGCCGGGGCAGGCGCTCGGGTTCGCGCTCGCGCTTTTGGCCGGTGCGGCTTTGTGCGCCTGGCCGCTTTATCGCGCTGCGCCGCAGGTGGTCGGTCCGCTGGCGCTGGTCGGGCTGGGGTGCGCGGTCTTTTATTCGGCCTGGCTGAAGCAATTCGCTCTCGGCGATATTCTGATCGTGATCGCCTTCGGTTTTGGCCTGACTCTGGGCGCGTTTGGGGTGCAGGCTGGCGCTATCGCACGCGCGGAGGTGTTTCGGGTCGGGCTCTATTCCTTGCCGATCTGTCTGCTGGTGGATGCGATCCTGCATGCCAATAATCTGCGCGACGCGGCGGACGATCGCGCGGCGCGGGTGGCGACGCTGGCGACGCTGCTCGGTCAACGAGGGGGCTGGCTCTGGCAATACGGTTTGCTTTTCGGTCCGCTGGCCCTGGTCGCGCTGGGGGTGGCGACGCGCTGGTTGCCGCTCTGGAGTCTCGCTACCTTGCTGGCGCTTCCCTTGCTGGTGAAGGCGGCGCGCAGCGGCAGCGTGGAGGGGACGGCGCAGACGCATCTTGTTTTCGGCGCGCTTTACACGCTTTCGTTTCTTTTGCCGGCTTTTATTCGTTAGGCCGGGCTTCGGTTGTGAGCGTGAGAAAAGCGTCTTTCCGGCAAAGAGCCGGCGCCGATGGCACGGGAGGTGCATCTGGAAGGGACGGCATAGGGTGAGCCGTGAGAGCCCGCCGAAAGTCGTGACTTTTTTGTACCTCGGGTCGCGTCTTTTCAAATCACTGCTGAGCGCGCAGTCCGGATCCACGGAAGCGCTTAAGGGATCGCCCGCGGTGCGCCGCGGGCGATCTTATTTTTTGGGTCGCGGTTTTCCTACCCGGCAGGTCATCCGCTGTGGCCTCGCACGAGAAAGGTTTATTCTCCTCGCGAACCGGTTTAACAAATGCTCTCAGTCTCGCACATGCAAACGATCGTCATCGGCCACAAGAACCCGGACATGGATTCGATCTGTTCGGCCATTGCCTACGCCCATCTCAAGCGGGTGACGGGAACGCCGAATGTGATCGCGGCCCGGGCCGGGCATACCAACGAGCGGATCGATTTCGTGCTGCACAAGTTTGGGGTCGAGGCGCCGGTCTTCATCAGCGATCTCTCTGATCGGGTGAGCGATGTGATGGAGCGCGAAGTGATCTGCGTGCAGGCGGATTCGACGGCTTACGATGCGATTCATCTGCTCGAGAAGCGCCGCTTGCGCGGCCTCCCGGTAGTGGATGGCGAAGGGCGGCTGCTCGGGCTGCTTTCGGCCTTCAAGATTAGCCATCACCTTTTCCCACCGCGGGAGGAAGCGGATGCAGCCCGGCTCATCACCGCGCCGCTCTCCAGCATCGTCGATACCTTCGCCGGGAAGGTGATCACGGGCGAATTGCCTAACGAGAGCGCGGAGTATCTGCTCATGATCGGGGCAATGAGCCCGGAGACGTTCTCCCGCCGCATGACGCAGCAGCGGCCGGGGGAGCTGGTTCTTTTCGTCGGTGATCGCGATGATATTCAAAGGCTGGCCATCGAGGCGAAGGTGCGGGCGATCGTGGTGACCGGTGGTCTGCCGGTGGCGTCCGCGATACGGGAGGCGGCGACGGCCGCCGGAGTGACGATCATCAGCTCGCCGCATGACACCGCGATCTCCGTCGACCTGGCTCGTGGCGCGGTCCGGGTGGGGCGGATGCTGGAGCCGGAACATGTAAGTTTTACGCCGGATACGCTGCTCGAACAGGTGCGGGAGGTGGCGGCGCACTCGGCGGCGTTCGTCTTTCCGATCGTGGACGAGGATGGCGTGCTGGTCGGCATCCTGGCGAAGAGCAATCTGATGAACAAGGCGGAGCGCCAGTTGATCCTGGTGGATCACAACGAGCTGTCGCAGGCGGTGAAGGGAGCGGACAAGGTGCGGATCGTGGAGATTCTCGATCATCATCGGATCGGCGGATTCGCGACCGATGCGCCGATTCTTTTTTGGAATAACCCGGTGGGGTCGACGAGCACGATCGTGGCGTTCTGCTATGAGCAGGCGGGTGTGCCGGTGCCGTCGCACATCGCCGGGCTGTTAATGGCCGGTTTGATATCGGACACGCTCAACCTGAACTCGCCGACGACGACGTTAGCGGATCGGCAGGTGCTGAAGGCTCTCGCGGAAATCACCCGGGTCGACCCGACAGCCCTGGCGGAGGAAATTTTCTCGGTCGGCTCGCCGTTGCTGACGCTGAGCCCGGAGCAGGTGATAACGGCGGATTGCAAGGAGTACGACGAGGACGGCACGAAGCTTCACCGTCTCACAGATCGAGGAACTGAGCTTTTCTCATTTCCCCGAGAAGCAACCGGCGCTGCTCGCAGCCCTGGCCGAGCATTGCCGCAGCCAGCGGCTCTACTTTGCCGCGCTTCTCGTGACCGATATCAATACGCAGACTTCGCTGCTGCTTTGCTGCGGCGAGGTGGAGTTCTTGCATCGCATCGATTTCCCGGCCCGCGGTCCGAACATGTGGGAGCTGGCGGGAGTGGTCTCGCGGAAGAAGCAGTTGCTGCCTTATCTGCTGCAGTGCCTGGCAGCCGGCGCGCCAGTCGCGGAAGCGAAAGGATAAGCGGGCGACTGGATTGAGCGGGGGAATTGTTTTGCCGCGGCGCCCGGGATCGCTTAATCGGACTAACGATGAATCATTTGCGCAAACTCGGTCTGGCTTCGTTTCTCTTTCTTGGGCTCGGGCTGATTAGCGGCGCGCTCCCCCGGAGCGCGACGGGCTGGAATCCGGATACCGCCGCAATCATAGCGGTCGTTTTTTATAGCATTGGCCTGGTGCTGGCCCTGATCGCGTTTATGCAATCGCGGCGCGGGCAAAGTCTTGATGGCACGACCAAGTTTCTGGCGCGCGCTCCCTTCGGGCTGATCGCGATCGGTGTGCTCATCTTTTTTCTCAAGGCAATGACTGGATTGTAGGCCGTTGGTTCCAGGGAGCGTTACGGCTTCAGATTTCGCCACCGTCTTTTCCGATGTCGCAACCGCGCCGAATCGACATGCATGTCCACATGGTGGGCAACGGCGTAGCCGGGTCCGGCGGCTGGCTGCGGCTGAGCGGGTGGCATCGCTGGCTGGCGGGTTTCATGGTGAAACAGCTTGGGTTTCCCGCCGCCGTCCTGCACCAGGATCTCGAATCGATTTACGCGGCGCATTTGCTCGAGCTGATCAGGAGTTCGTCATTCGATGCGGCCGTCCTTCTCGCACACGAACGGGTTTACGATCCTGATGGGGCGATGCGGGAGGATCTCGGCTCGATGTATGTGCCTAACGATGTCGTGCTCGACCTCGCGGCGACGCATTCGGAGTTTCTGGCCGGCGTGTCGATTCATCCCGCGCGGGCCGATGCGCTGAGGGAACTGGAGCGTTGCCTGGAGCGCGGCGCGGTCCTGATGAAATGTCTGCCGAATTGCCAGAACATCGATTGTTCCGATGCGCGTTATCGCCCTTTCTGGGAGGGAATGGCCGCGGCGGGCCTGCCGCTCCTCGCTCACACCGGGGGTGAAAACACCGTCCCAGTAGTGAATGCGCGCCTGGCTGATCCGAAGTTGCTGCGCCTGCCGCTGGAGTGCGGCGTGACGGTGATCGCCGCCCACTGTGCGACCAAGAGCGGATTGGGAGATCCAGATTACTTCGCCGACTGGGTTCAGATGCTCGGGGAATTTCCCAATCTCTACGGCGATATTAGCGCGATGGTTTCGCTAAACCGCAGTGGGCATCTGCGCGATTGTTTACGTCCGGAAATTCTCCCGAGGATCGTGCACGGGAGCGATTTTCCGGTGCCGGTTCTGGGCCATCGACTTTGGATGAGCGGCGCATTTAGTTGGAGCGAGTTCCGTGCTCAGCAAAAAATCGCAAATCCGCTGGAGCGCGATTGGGAGTTCAAAAAGACGCTAGGGTTCCCCGAGGAAACGCGGACGCTGGTGACAAGCCTGTTGCGGACCGAATAGGCGACGGCTGCTTTGCCGTCGTTTGGCACTGCGCTGAAAAAAATTCAAAAAAATACTTGTCCGCGAAATGGTGTTATAGTTAACTACAACACTATATGAGGAAGCGCGTTCGATCAGCGAATTGTTTGGCGGCTCTCTCCGTAACGCATTTTGTAACACCGGATGAATCGTGAATGGAACGACAGTCAGCCGATTTATCGACAGCTGCGCGATCGCGTAATCCATATGGTTCTCGACGGCGTGCTCAAGGAAGGCGACTCGCTCCCGTCGGTGCGCACGGTGGCGGCGGAGTACCGAGTGAATCCCCTGACCGTGCTGAAGGCTTATCAGGGGCTGGTCGACGAGAAGCTGCTCGAGACGAAGCGAGGCTTGGGGATGTTTGTGAAAGCAGGCGCGTGGGAGCTCTTGCTCAAAGGCGAGCGGCAGAAGTTTCTCCAGGAGGAGTGGCCCAGAGTCGCAGCCAAAATCCAGAGGCTTGGGTTAACTCCGAAGGAATTACGGGCCGCGGCCATCTCGGCTGCTTCGCGAAGGATCACCCGAAAGGAGAAGCGCTAACGTCATGGCTTGCATAGAAGCACGCGGTCTTCGCAAATCTTTTGGAACAACGGTCGCGCTCGACGGCATCGATCTGCGGGTGGAGGCGGGTCGCATCCTCGGTTTGATCGGTCCGAACGGCGCTGGTAAAACGACCGCACTCAATGCGATTCTCGGCCTCACTCCGTACGTGGGAGAATTGAAGGTGCTCGGGCGCGATCCGTGGAAAGAGCGCGATCTGCTCATGCGCGATGTCTGCTTCATCGCCGACGTCGCGGTGGTGCCGCGCTGGATACGCGTCTCGCAGGCGCTCGATTATGTCGCGGGCGTGCATCCGCGATTCGATCGCGCGAAGGCGGAAAGCTTTTTGGCGAGAACCGACATCAAGCGCGAGAGCAGGATTCGCGAATTATCCAAGGGCATGGTGACTCAACTGCATCTCGCGCTCGTCATGGCGATAGACGCGAAACTCCTGGTGCTCGACGAGCCGACGCTGGGTCTCGATATTCTCTATCGCAAGCAGTTCTACGAGTCATTGCTGACCGATTATTTCGACCACCGCCGCACCATCGTCGTGACCACGCATCAGGTGGAAGAGATACAGGATGTCCTGACTGATCTCATGTTCATCGATCGCGGACGCATCGTCCTCGATTGCAGCATGGAGGAATTCGATTCGCGCTATCTGGAAGTGATGGTGAACCCCGAGCAGGTCTCCGCGGCGCGCGCGCTCAAGCCGATTCACGAGCGGCCCGCCTTCGGCCGCAGCATTCTCCTTTTTGAAGGAGCTGACCGTGACCTGCTCGCTGCGCTCGGCGAAGTGCGCCGGCCAAGCATCGCCGATTTGTTCGTTGCCGTGATGGGGCACAAGCAACCCATCCTCCGCCACCCGCCATCCAGCACCGAAGGAATCTCATGACCGCGCAACCAAATCCACGACAGTTGTTTTCGGAGAATCAAAACGTCAGCGGGCTGAGCCATGACGGGACGCAGACGCGCCCCCTCTACTGGTCGGTACGGCGCGAGCTGTGGGAGAACCGTTCCATCTACATCGCGCCGCTTATCGTCAGCGGGCTGGTCATGCTCGGTTACGCGATCAGCGCCATCGGCCTCCCGCATCGCCGACGCGCATTGCTCCTGCTCGATCCGGCGCAGCAGCGCGCGATCGTCGAGCAGCCCTATGACGCGGCGGCTTTGACGCTCATGCTGACGGCGTTTCTCGTCGGCATCTTTTATTGTCTCGACGCGCTCCACGGCGAACGCCGCGACCGCAGCATCCTTTTTTGGAAGTCGCTCCCGGTTTCCGACCTAACGAGTGTGCTGGCGAAACTGAGCATTCCTATGCTCGTCCTGCCGCTGATCACCTATGTGATCATCGAGCTGACCCAGCTAATTATCCTTTTGATAAGCACTGTGAGTCTGCTGCCGTCCGGTCTCGGCGGCACGACTTGGGAACGACTCCCGTTTTTTCAAATCTCGATCATTCTCCTCTACGGGATCATCACCTCAGTGATTTGGGCCGCGCCTCTTTACGCCTGGTTATTGCTCGTCTCAGCCTGGGCGCGGCGCGCGACCTTTCTTTGGGCGGTGCTGCCCTGGCTTGCGGTTTGCATAGTCGAGAAGATCGCGTTTGGCACGGCGCGCTTCGCGCACCTGCTCGAGCGCCGCGTCTTTGGCAGCTACGAAGACGCCTTCGTTAGCCAGCCGCTGCCCCACGGGAGCGTGATCCCGGTTGTCGATCAGCTTGCACAACTCGCGCCGCTGAAATTCCTCAGCATGCCCGGCCTTTGGATCGGCTTGGTCGTGGCCGCGATCTTTGTCGCGGCTGCGGTGGAACTGCGCCGTTCGCGGGGTCCGCTTTGATTCGATGAGGTCCACAAGGCTCTAAAGGATGAAGAGCGTGCTCTAGCCGATGAAGATTAGGCGCCTTTTGAATTGGACGACACGCGGCCTGCTGGTCGTGTTCCTCGCGCTCATCGGGTGGGGCTTCATCGCTTATTGGCGATCGACTAACGATTGCGATCGCAGGACTGCTTTGGTCACTCCGATGAAAGCCATTCAGTTTTGCGAGTATGGCTCGCCTGACGTTCTCAGGTTCGAAGAGGTGGAAAAACCTGTTCCGAATGACGACCAAATCCTGATCAAAGTTCGCGCGGCTTCCCTTAATTTCATCGATCCGGGTCTGATGCGAGGCCCGTGGCCGCTTCGCCTGATGGGGAGCGGGCTGCGTAAACCGAAAAAGACACGGTTAGGCAACGATATGGCCGGCCGGGTGGAAGCGATTGGCAAAAAGGTTACGAAGTTCAAACCAGGTGACGAAGTGTTGGGGGTGGGCCGCCCGACTCTGGCGGAGTATGCGTTGGCTCGCGAGCGAGGCTTGGTGATCAAGCCCGCCAATGTGACCTTTGAACAAGCAGGTTGCGTTGCCTGGGCAGGATTCACCGCTCTGCAAGGGCTTCGAACCGGGAAGATTGCGGCGGGGCAAAAGGTCCTGATCAACGGCGCGTCCGGTGGCGTTGGCACGTTTGCCGTTCAAATTGCAAAAGCTTTCGGCGCCGAAGTCACGGCGGTATGCAGCACGAGCAAGGTCGATCTTATCCGCTCAATCGGCGCGGACAATGTCATTGATTACACGAAAGAAGATTTCACCAAGAGTGACCAGCGTTACGACCTGATCTTCGACAACGTGAACAATCGTTCGCATGCCGAACGGCAGCGTATTCTCACGCCCAACGGCATCTGTGTTTTGGCCGGCATCGGCGGAGCAGGCCTGCGTAAGGGGCAATGGTCCCGTCTCGGTGGAATCTTCAAAGCACGTTTCGCGTCGCGCTTTGCGCAGCAAAAATTCCTGACCTATGGAACCGCGACAAAATCGGAGGACCTGGCCCTCCTTCGCGATTTACTGGCAGCCGGCAAGGTGACACCCGTCATCGATCGCACTTACAAGCTGAGCGAGACAGCGGAGGCGATGCGGTATTTCGAAGAAGGCCACGCGCGCGGCAAAATCGTGATCACAATGGAATGACTGCCATGCACCAAGGAGCAACCGCCCGATCATCCGCAACCTGAACCGGCCCTTGCTTGATGTCGCCCCGAATCGCAGAACTCACCGCTTTTCAACGTGGAATCTTCTCGTCGCTGATCATGGCAGTCATGAAGGTGGCCATTATCGTTTTCCCAAAGCTAAAAGCCCTCGGGATCACTTACATGCTGCCTATGGGCATCTACGAAATTGGCCTGGGCCCTTGGGTGCTGATCAAGGGACTCAAAGCGCCGTCTCCACAAACCTATGAAACTAAAACGCATCATCAAAGGCACCGTTAAATGGACTGTCCGCGCCATTCTCGCGGTCATAATTGTGCTCAGCGCCTGGCTCTTCGTCGCTTACTGGCGCTCGACGAACGATTACGAACGTATCACCGCGCCCGAAGGCGAAAAGATGAAAGCCATCGTCTATCGCGATTACGGTTCGCCCGATGTTTTGAAATTAGCCGACATCGCCAAGCCCGTCCCCAGAGACGATCAACTCCTGGTCAAGGTGCACGCTGCGTCCGTCAACCCGTACAGATTGGCATTTCATCCGCGGCACGCCCTATTTGATGCGGCTCGGGGTCGGCTTGCGTAAACCGAAAAGCATCCGAGTCGGCGTGGATTTTGCGGGCAAGGTCGAAGCGGTCGGCAAAAACGTCACGGAGTTTAAGCCCGGCGATGAAGTGTATGGTGGTAAAGGCGGTGCTTTCGCCGAGTACCTTTGCGTGACCGAAAAGGGCGTGGTCCGGAAGCCGGCTAACATCACGTTTGAGCAGGCTGGCGCTGTTCAAATCGCCGGGCTAACCGCGTTGCAGGCGCTGCGCAACGAGGGCAAGATTCAGCCCGGGCAGAAAGTCTTGATTAACGGCGCCTCGGGGGGCGTTGGCACCTTCGCGGTGCAGGTCGGTAGAGCGCTCGGTGCTCATGTTACCGGCGTCTGCAGTAGCCGGAACATCGAGATGGTCCGTTCCCTCGGAGCCGATGCGCTGGTCGATTACACGAAGGAGGATTTCGCCAAAAACGGGCAGCAGTACGACCTGATTCTGGACAATGTCCCCAACCACTCCCTGGCTGATTGCCGCCGAGCCCTCAAGCCGACAGGCAAATACGTCATGATCGGTGGTGGCGGGCCCGACGACGGGCCCTGGATCGGACCCTTCGCGCGCGTGATAAAAATCATGCTCCTCAGCCCCTTCGTAAGTCAGAAGATGGGGATGATGATTTCCGATCCGTCAAAGGACGATATGACCTATTTGCGCGACCTTATGCAGGCGGGAAAGGTGACCCCGGTGATCGATCGGCGTTATAAACTAAGCGAGGTGCCCGAAGCGATCCGTTACCTGGAGGAAGGCCATGCCCGCGGCAAGGTCGTGATCCTAATGAACTAGAGCCTAACGACCAGCGCCTCCGGCGCGTGGCCCCGGTTCAAGCGCGTCCTCTACTTGGCTGGCGTGGCCGCCGGCTGCTGTTGCGAATTCAGCGTTCCGCGTCGCGAGAAGGTATCGAAGGTTCTTTGCGAGCCTCCCCTTTCCAGGATTCCGCCGTTGTTTGGTCTCCTGGTGCTGAGCAACTGCTTCGCGTTCGTCAGCTCGATGAAGCGCTGGGTGGTAATGAAGAACGCGTGGGTCTGCGAATCGTAAAAGGCGACGCGCGCTCGACCGTGGGCGCTGCGCCATTGCTGCACACCGGAAGTCACATTCGTCTCCGCGCCCAACCCCTGGGCGTTCCAGACCGAGCCATCTGCGTTTGCTTCCAGCAGGCTGCTAATTTCCGCCGCGGTGATCTTTGAGTTGTCTTTTTTGGTCACGATTTCGCGGACGCTTTTGCGATGGAGATAAGTGACGGCGATGGAGAAGCGGTCCGAGGCGTAACATTTGGTGACGCCCGATTCCCCGCCGCTTGACGCCAGCACAGTGATCGGGGCGCCGTAGCGTGCGTTAATTTGGTCTTCGCTCTCGCCGATCCGGGCCTGCGCGGTTGCGCCGATCAATAGAGTGCTCGCCAGGATGGCGGCCACCCCGAAGGGCGTGACGGTCCGGGCGCTCAACCAACGAACTGGATTTTTCTTTCGTCCCATCGTGACAAGGTTCGTGTCGTTCCGAGATGGCATCCTCATTTCTACTGGAACGAAAAAATGGCATTCTGTCGATACTTTTGAGCAAATGATTCGCACCCATCGCTGCCGCAGAGTGGAGGATGGGCCGAGCATGTGCCAATCCCCTCGCGCGCCTTTATGGGCTGGATGCAGCCGGACCGGTGCGGCATGCTGTCGGCGATGCATTGGTCGTTGGTTTGGATCGGGTATTTGCTGACTTGGGCGACCATCCCGCACATTCTGCTGCGCAACAAGCCGCCGGCATCGACGCTCGCCTGGGTCTGGGCAGTGATTTTGTTCCCCTACGGTGGCGCCATTTTCTACTTTGTTTTTGGCACGGATCGACTGGTTAGGCAAAAACTGCGGGCCACCCGGGAGATGGATGCCTCGGGTGCGCGCACCGAGCGCCGCGTCAACGCCGATACGCTGGCCGGCCTCGAACAACTCGCGCCCGCGGAACGGCAGAGCGCGGAACTGCTTTCCCAACTCCACGAATACGCTCTTTCCTGCGCCGATGAGACGCGGTTACTGGTCGATGGCGGTGAGTTTTTCGCCGCTCTCGGGCGACGCATCGACGAAGCGCAGCATCACGTCCATATCGAGTTTTATATCTGGCAGAAGGATGCTCGCGCCGATGAGATGCTGGAGTGTCTTATCGCGGCCGCCCGGCGCGGGGTGGAAGTGCGCCTCCTGCTCGATCCGATCGGATGTTTCGGTTTGCGCCGTTCGCATTTTGCCCGGCTGACAGAAGCGGGCGGTAAGTTTGCCTGGTTTCGGACCGCGAATCCGCTCCGCAACCAGTGGACCTTTACGCTGCGCAATCATCGCAAGCTCCAGATCATCGATTGCCGGCGTTGTTTCGTCGGCGGGATGAACATGGGGCGCGAATATGCGGGCGAAGATCCGGCCATCGGTTCCTGGCGTGACATCCAACTCGAGATCACGGGCGGCGCGGCCAGAAAATTCCAGATGATCTTTGCCGACGACTGGTTCTTTGCCACGCAGGAGAAATTGATTGCGCCGCAATATTATCCGCCGCCGGATTGCACCCAGACGTTGCTCGTCCAGCCGATGACCGATGGTCCGGATGACCCGGGCGATCCGATCGAGATGACGCTTGTCTGGATGTTGAATATCGCGCGGCACCGAGTCTGGCTGACGGCGGGATATTTTGGCCCTAACGAACCACTCCTGACCGCGCTGCAACTGGCGGCCGCGCGCGGAGTGGACGTGCGAATGCTGGTGGCGGGCAAGTCCGATCATCCGATGCTGGTGAACATCGGACGTTCCTACTACGAGGAGCTGCTGGACTATGGCGTGAAGATTTTCGAATACGAGGCGGGCATCAACCACGCCAAGGTCGCATTGGTCGACGAGGAATGGCTGATGGTCGGCTCGGCCAATCTCGATGTCCGTTCGATGCGGTTGAACTTTGAATTGAACGCGCTGGTGCGCGACCCGGCGACCGCCGCGGATCTGGAACGAGTCTTGAGCCGGGATTTCGCCAGCTCCAAGCGAATTGTCGCGGAAGAGTTCGCGCAGCGGCCGCGTGCGCAACGCTGGAAAGAGAGCCTGGTCCGTCCGCTCGCGCCCTTGCTGTAAAGAAACTGACCGGGGGCCGTCACCAAGTGCGGCTGAGATAGTCAGCCAAGGTCAAGAGCAGCATTAGAGATAGCCAAAGCAAACCGATAAGAGCCGCTAAATGAAGGAGTCGGCTGCTGCCTTTAATGTGCATGAAGAAGAGCACGATCAAAATCGTCTTGGCAAAGGAAATGCCGAGAGCGAGGACGAGGTTAAATACGCCAAAATCGACGTAGCCAAGTCCCCAGGTGAGGGCAAGCAGCCCGAGCAGCCAGGCGCAGTTGGTCCAATAGAATTTGGGCGAGTATGCTTTGTCCATTATCGATGCCCAGCGAGGTAAAGGAGCGGGAAAAGAAAGACCCAAACGATATCGACGAAATGCCAGTAAAGCCCGGCGATCTCGATTGGCATGTAGTTGCCATGTTCGAAGCGGCGCCGAGCGGCAAGGATGGCCAGCACCAGCATGAGAACGATCCCTACCGTCACGTGAATAGCGTGCAGGCCGGTCATGGCAAAATAGAGCCAGAAAAACATCTCCGCCGCCTGGGGATTCGCCTCATCCCAAACAAAGCTGGCACCCGGGACGAGGTGGTCGGTGAAATCCTTATAGTACTCGACGCCTTTGATTCCCATGAAGAGAAGCCCCAGCAGGGCGGTTCCCAGGAGTAACCAGACTAGATTCCGGCGCCGCCCGAGCTGCGCGGCGCGGACGGCCAGAGCCATCAGCGTGCTGCTAAGAAGCAGGACGGCGGTGTTAGACCCGCCCAGGATGACTTCTGTATGCCGGCTGGCGGCGGCAAACACATCCGGGTAAAGGTAACGGTAAACAGTGTAGGCCAGGAAAAGTCCACCGAAGAAGAGGACTTCGGTGGCGAGGAAGACCCACATCCCAAGTTTCGCCGCTTCGTGTTGCTGCTCGAGATCGTCGAACTGCTCAGCGACGAGATGGTCGGTTGCAGTTTCACTCATGACACATTCAGTGATCGCAGGTCGCGGGCAGCCTGGACTCGCGTCCCGCGATCTTTTGAGAACGTGCAAAAGCACATGCTACGGTGGCGGGACTTGACCGGCTTTCACCTTGAGCGCCGCCAGGAGCGCCGGGTCCCGGGCGAATTTTCCGTTCGAATACCGCCAGATTGTGTCGTGTTCGGCCACCAGGCGGGCGAGCAACTCTGGCCGATCATCTCTCGTCACGTAATGGCGATGAGGGAGGTCATAAAGCAGGCAAATCCCATCCAGATACCAACTGGCCGGCACGTCCGAGTAGAGGAGGCGATCCGGATGCGCGAGGTAATACTTTCCCTCCACGGTGTAGCGCGCGCGCAGGGTGAGGAAGGCTTTTTGGGTGATCACTCCACCGTAAATCGTGATGGCCAACGCCAGTACCGCGCCCATTGAGCTTAACCAGGGCACTCGTGCGCGGGCGAAGAGAACACCCGCACCGATGAGAAGGCCAGTTTGGAGAAGCAGGACAATGCGGGCCCAGGTGAGCGGCTCGAGCCAGTCCCGATGCAGCGGGTAGGCTCCGGGATAGATCACTGCGAGAGACGACGCGATTACCAAAAGGATTGGAAAAATGGCGCGCGCCCGCAGTTGACCGCGGCGATACATAAGAATGAGGGCCGCCAGTGAGAGCGCCAGTAACAGATATCCTCCGGCGTTCCCGGCCAGGATATATGGAAGCCGGAGCAGGAATTCCACAAATTCACCCGGGCTAAGCAAAGCGATGTCGTAGCGCGCAGTTAGACCCAACATCCAGCAACGATAGATGCAGTAGGCTGAAAACAGGACGCCACAGGCGATCGCCGCATATCGGCGCCCCGCAAGCCAGAGATAAAGTCCAACCGCCAGAGGAATGGTGATGGCAAAGGTTTCCTTGAAGAGCGCGGCTCCTCCGAGGAGAAAGAGGAGCGCCCCGAGGTGCCGCCAATTCTCACGTTCTGAACTGGCTGTGATTCTCTGCGCCACCAGCACCGCGCCCAGGCTCCACGTGATTCCCTCCAAGTGATGGCGCGCTGCCAGCCACCCGCTCACCACCACCGTCGCCGGCGAGAGTAACCATACGATGATGACAACACAGACCGCCTTCAGACTGACCCCCCAATTGCGCAAAACCAGAAACATCAGGAAAAGCGTGAGCGCGAGAATCAGGACACTATGCAGCTCAGCGAAAAGCAGACTGCGATAGGCCAGCGCGCTATCGAGCCAGATTGAGATTCCCAACATTGGGTTGACGGTCGGCGTCCCGCTGAACTGAACCGCCAGGTCCGAGTCAACGAAAAGGCGCAAGGGATTGGCCAGGCCGTGCACGAAACCGAAGTTGCGCGGATCGTCGTCAAACCACCAACTCGAGAAGGTCTTGAGAAAGAAGGCGTGATAACTCAGGGCGAGAGCGGCGCAGGTTAGCCCGAGACCGGCAAAATTGGTCCACCCGCCATAACGCCCGGCGCGCAAAGAGTGTGTCATGAACTTGGAACGTCCAGGGAGGTAGAGCGCGAAGGTCCTTCTGGGGAGCGCACGCGCCTCGCGTGCTGGTTTTGGCGCCTCGCCAAAACGAACTTTGCGCCCGTTCTTTGTGTCGAAGGGGGCGAGGAAAGTTCGCGATGGCGCTGCGCCCTCGCCAGCACGCGAGGCGCGTGCGCTCCCCAGGGAAAGCCCACCTCCATACGGGCGGCACGCCCGCCGCTACACCTTCTAGTCAGCGGTCTTGGCTCAGCCATGGTGCCAGTTATCCGGGTCCTCGGAATCTCCCGGCGAAAGGCCGAGTATGTCGCCAACCGTAGTCACCCCGAGGCCGAGAACGGTGCGGTTCGCGTAGGCGAAGTAACTCACGACCTGGTTCACCTCCAGGATTTCGCCATCATCGAGCCCGACGGACCTAAGACTATCGAGGTCGGTGGTTTTCATCCTGGCGGCTGATTCCGTCAATCGCCTGGCATAGGCGAGGATGGCCTGTTCGCGTTGATCGAAGACCTTCTCGAAGTCATTCGTCTCCAAGGCGCGGCGAAGGCCGGCCGCCCGCTCCTCGTCGCGCAACAAACGGCGCAGCCCGGCGAAATGATGTTCCACGCAGTAGCTGCAACCATTGAGCAGACTTACATAGATCCCAACCGTCTCGAGTAACCATTTCGGCAGCCGATTGCCGGAGTGATGAAGCACGCTCTTGTAGAGCGCCATGTGACCTTCGAGCGTATGGGACCGGAGGCTATGAGCGAGTAGAATTTGATCGATGGAGTCGCCGGGGCCCTTGATCCGTTCGTAGAGCGAGCGAAGCCGGCCTTCCGCTTCGGTCACAGGGATGGTTTTGATCCAGGTCATCCGCTAGCTGAGAGGAGTTACTCTTCCCCTTCGAAGTAGTCACTGGCGTTGCCGTCTCCGCGCAGGAGCCTCCTCTCCGGAGAGCGGACCAGCCACTTCCGGCTATCGGGATAGTAGCAGGACTCGCCGACAGGGTTATCCGCCACGACATAGATGATCAAATCCTCGGAGCTATCATTGATTAGCTGATGAGGCTCACCCGGTCCGTAGATAAAGGCATCACCGGCCACGATCGGATTCCGACCGGTCTCATCCCGGGCGCTGCCTTGACCGGAGATGACGTGGTAGAATTCCCATTGCGCGGCGTGAGAATGATAAGGATAAGGCGTCTGGCCGGGCGCCAGGCGCAGGATCTCGACCGCAAAAGGATGGCGCGCCCGAGCCTCGGCTCCCTGCGGATCCCAGCCGAGAGCTTCCGAAAGGTCTTTGCCGGCCCCGGCAAACTTACCCTTCGGTGAAACCCAGGGGTATTCTTTGAGTTCGTGAGAATTCACCTTTTTCATCTCATCTCTTTGCTTAGGCCGCACTCTCTGCGGTGCCCTGGCGGGCCCGGTAGCGGGCCGAGGCCCGGGCCGCTTCCAGGAGGCGGTCGCGCGGCGGCGCATTAGTCACGAGCGAATCGAGCAATTCCTGCGACACCTGCGTGATCCGCTCCACAGCGCGATCGAATTCTGCCTCGTTCGCCTGGGATGGTTTGGAAAATCCGCTCAGTTTCCGCACGTATTGCAGCGCGGAAGCGCGCAATTCGTCAGCGGTCGCCGGCGGCTGAAAGTTGTAGAGTCTCTTGATATTTCGGCACATATGGATTTGTCACTCCGGACTGTTCACGAAAAGCGGAATCGCTCGAAAGTCGAGGCGGAATCGAATCCTTGCGCTGGCCTGAAGTCGCATCGGCAGCACGCGTGTTTCCCTGAATGAACCCGCGACCGCGTCATGGGCAGCGCATCGACCGTCCGCCGACCGCGCGCCGCCGGCTCGGCGAAGTGGATCAGAGGATGAAAAGCTCCGGACTTGTCGTAGAGTGCCCGGAGAAAATTCCAATGAACATCGACATTCCGCCAAAACTCAAAGAATACCTCGACGAAAACCGGGCTCCCTTGCCTCCCATCACCGATCCGGATGAAGCACTGCACATCGATTCCCTGGCGCTCATTCGCCTGGTCGCATTTCTGGAGAGCGATCTCGGGGTTCGACTGGAGGACGAAGAGTTGGTCGCCGAAAATTTTGCCAGCCTGCGCACGCTCGATGCCCTGCTGAAGAAAGAGCGCCCGGCCGCTCCGAGCGGGGACTGAGGTTTACCGCGGCCCGATAATCATCTTCGACGACCCGAGGCACCGACAAGCGGTACCCTGAGCCGGCACGAATTGTGGGGCCGATTCTACCGCACCGCCCCGCGCGTTTCCGCTCGCCAAGCGCAGCTCTTGCATTTACCTAAATGCGCCATGCCTGCGCCTGCCAGCCAGCACCTTGTCGCCTTCTTCGTCTTCATCCAGGCCCCGCCGGGGATGGGATCGAGCGCGGCCGTAGCGCACATCATCCCATCGAAACGTGCGAAAGCGGTGGCCGCGTGTAGATTATGGGAATTATGGATATCGATTTACCACCGAAACTGGTCGCATACCTCGACGAAAGCCGGGCTCCGCTGCCGCCGATCACAGGCCCGGATGATCTGCTGCAACTCGAATCCCTGACGCTCATTCGCCTGGTTGCATTTCTCGAAGCGGAGCTTGGCATCCGACTCGACGACGAAGAGTTGAGCATCGAAAACTTTGAGACGGTTCGCACTCTCGCCGCCCTGGTTGGGAAAAAGCGGTCGCCTGGTTCCGGCGACGCCTGAGGTTCGCCGATCCCTAAAATCGTCCTCGCCAATCGGGCATCCAGCCGTTAAATACGGCGCCATGCCCGCGCCTGCCAACAAACAGCCCGTCACCGTCGTGACCGGCGGCGCGGGCTTTCTCGGCTCGCACCTGACCGATCGCCTCCTCGCCGAAGGCCATCGCGTGATCGCGATCGACAACCTCATTACCGGTCACCTCACGAATATCGAGCACCTGGCCGGGAACCAGAATTACCGCTTCATCAAGCAGGACGTCACCCAGTACCTCTTCGTCCCCGACGAGATCGATTACGTCTTCCATTTCGCCTCCCCGGCCAGCCCGATCGATTACCTCGAATTGCCCATCCCGACCCTCAAAGTCGGCGCGCTCGGTACCCACAACACCCTCGGCCTGGCCAAAGCCAAGAAAGCGACCTTCCTCCTCGCCTCCACCTCCGAGTGCTACGGCGATCCGCTCGTCCATCCGCAAAAAGAAGATTACTGGGGCAACGTCAACCCGATCGGGCCGCGCGGCGTTTACGACGAGGCGAAGCGGTTCGCCGAGGCCATCACCATGGCCTACCACCGTTACCACGGCGTCGACACCAAGATCGTCCGCATCTTTAATACCTACGGCCCGCGCATGCGGCTGCGCGACGGGCGGGTCGTCCCGGCCTTCATCGGCCAGGCCCTCTCCGGCGCGCCCCTCACTATTTTCGGTGACGGCGCCCAGACTCGTTCCTTCTGTTACGTCTCCGATTTGATCGACGGGATCTATCGGCTTTCGCAATCGGACTTCCACGAGCCGGTCAACATCGGCAACCCGCGGGAGATGACGATCAAACAATTCGCCGAAGAGATCATCCGCATCACCGGGACGAGCTCGGGGATCGAGTACAAGCCACTGCCGGAAGACGACCCGAAGGTGCGGCAACCCGATATCGGCCGGGCCAAAAAGATTCTGGGCTGGGAACCGAAGATCGATTTCGAGGAAGGCATCGTGCGCACGATCGATTACTTCCGCGAATGGCTCGATCGTGCGGGCCAGCGCTGAGCGAGCTGTTTTAGCGTGATCGGAGCACGTCTCACCCAGCGCCGTTGCTCCGGTGCAGGGCAGAGCCCCAAAAAAGATAAATCAGAAGTCGCGAAAAAAGCTTGACCGGGCGTGGCTGGGTTTCCACAAATCGTGTCGTGAAAACACCCATCAACCCAGTCACCTCGGGCAGAATGGCCCGTTCACTGCGGCACCTTGCGTGCTCGCTGTTATTGTTGTGCTCCTCCGGTGCGCTCGCCACATCCATCCAGAATGCGGCCTTAAAGGTCGACATGAACCTCAGCACCGCTGAAATCACGGTCACGGATTACAGCACTGGCGGCGCTGGCACCGTCTGGACGCAGGTAATACCTCCGGGGGGTGCCTACACGGCGACCGCCCTGGTGATTAGCCCCACCTTTATGAAAGGAACCGTTACGGGACCGGGTCTCAACCCTAAAACATATCCCTACGAGATCACCCTCCGGCCTGAGACCGCCATAGATAAGGCATTCCACCTCAAAGTAACTCCGCCAGATTCGACGCCAAGCGACGGTTATCCCTACACCAAGCTCCCACTGTATCCTTTCGTTTTCAAACAGTCCGACGCCACCACCGGGCCATGGTATTACGTCCAGAATAACGGGGGCGAAGGAACTCTTTTGCCGGTAGGCGATGCTAAAATCCGTGGCTTCGGCGGCTGGGCCGGGGGCCAGCCGTGGTGGGGAATCACCAATCTGCAGCAAGCAATGATGGCGCGACTGGATAGCTTTGCCAGGATCCAAAACCCATCCGGCGCGGGCGACGAATCGGCCTATGAGATTCCCATGGAGATTGAATATTCCTTCCGTGGCACCGGCGGGTATGTGGGCCTGGCCAAGGCCTACCGCGATTATTACCTGAGAGACATCGACTCATCGCTCGATAAATTGGCAACCAGGGCCACTGATAACACCGATCTCTTTTTTCTGAAATACGGCACCTATGCCTATTTCTGGGCCGACCCCCAAGCGACTTTCGAGACACTTGTCACCACAATGAAGGGACAGGGGATCGACAGTGTCATCGCGATGTTCAATCTCAATGAAGACCCGGAACGCCTTAAGACGCCTACGCTGGAAAACATCCAAGCCGGAACCAGCAAGTGGATCGGCGGGAAATACTCCACCCCAACCCCGAACCTATTCAAGATCTGCGATATCAGCGACTGGGTCGGCAAGCTCCTATTGCACAAAAACAATACAACCGAAACGACGGTTGTGGATGCTGATAACGATAATTGGGACCAGCTTTATACACCCACGGCCAAGATGTATTGGGAGACTGGAGCTTCCACGCCCAACTCCGGCATCCCGTATGTCCTTAACAAATACGGCGACATGCGAGTCTTCTATCACGACACCCTGCCGCAGCAACTTGGCCCCTGTGTTTACCGCGTCCCTCCCAATTCTGGCACGCCTTATGTAGAGACCATCCAAGAGAACAGAACCGGCCGCCAGGCGATCTTGGACGTGACCCATCAACCTTTCCTTCCCCTTCACCCTTACGGATTCGTGTCCGGCTCTGGGGAAGGAATCTCCGCCTGGTGGACCGTTTCGCACCTCGATTACTGGGAAGGTGGGATGGAGGAGAGCATCTACGCCGATATAAGCCGGAGCCCGATTTCTGAGTATTGGGCGGAATTTGCGGATGACTACTTTCCATGCGACCCACCCCCTGCCCAATGTGGGACTGATCAGGAAAGCTGGAAAGACCAGGAGGCCGAGTCCATGTTGGAAAATGAGCGCATCCCGCTCCTGGCCTTGCAGTGGCACGACTACGTCGCCCAAACCTGGAACTGGCGTAACTCCAACTTCGTGGTCCAGAGCCTGAGTTGGAAGAAAGACCTCTTCAACATCCTCTACTGCGCCATGCCGATGTGGCACGTGACCGATTCTCTCTGGACTGGCCATATGGCGGAATACGTTGCGAGTTACGAGAAGCTGCGGGCGGTGCGGCAGGCGAATGGCTTTGCCGAGATGACATCGCATGGGTGGCTCGATGATGTCAGCACAAGAAAGGTGCAATACACCGATTGGGATAGCGGTGATCGCGTCATCGTTAATTTTGACTCCAGTAACGCCGCCAGCGGGGATTTCCCTTATACCGATACCGATGGCGTCGGCATAAATTATGGCTCTGCCAACGTTCCCGCCGGCGGGTATGTCATGCTTCCCTATCTTATCGCGGAGAACTGTGAAACGAGCGGAACGCCTGCTGGATGGTCCAATTCCGGGAATGTGGCTTGGGATTATGCTACCACTTTGCTGGAAGGCGCGGAGGCGGTCCGCATGATCAAAACAGGTGGCGGGCGAACGCGCTTTGATTTTGCCGACCAAGCGGAGGCGACAATCTACTTTAAGTTGCGCCTCAGTGGCACCACGAGTGCGAGGATCATCGGCGGGCTTGGCGCCAATGGCGGAACGATCAAGCAGCTCTTCCAGCTCAATTCGTCGTTTCAGCCCAGTTTTGGCAGTGCCACGTCAAGCGCTACGACCAGCGCGGTCATGCTGCTGGATACGACCTACGATGTGTGGCTCCATTATCGTAAAGGCACAGGTGCGAACGGCGTGGTTGATATCGGGTTTTCGACTGACGGGACCAGACCGACCAGCGGATCTAATTTCGCCCGTTTGAGCAATTGCCCTGACACTACCAACGCGGGGCGCCTTTTCCTGGGGCCGGCGGCTCAATCAACCTTCGATTCAATCTTCGATAAGATCAGGGTCAGCCCTGCTCAAATAGGCAATAGACCGTAAGCCGTCCTCGTTCATCGAGCGCGGCGAGGACTTGTTTTCTTTGAGTGGGGACGCATCAAACACAACTCGACGGCAGGGTGGCGCAAGCCGCCGCCCTGCCAGGTTGTGTGTTTGACCGCATCGGTAGCCCGCGCGATGACGATCAAACAATTCCGCGAAGGGATTATCCGCCGGCTCCCGTTTGAAGACCCGGAGCGCGGCCGCTCGACATCGGCCCGCCAATCAGATTCTCGGGGCCAGCGGAATTTCGCGCCGCGACTTGCAAAGTTCTCGCTTTCCGTCGGGAAAGCGTCTGAAATGCCGGCTCATGAATTTAAAAATTGGCCTAACGATTCTGTTGGCCTGCCTGGCCGGTCCGCTTCTCGCACAAAACCGGGCGCCCGAACTTCAGCTGACAAAAATCACGCGCAACCTGATCGCCACGCCGGAATTCAACTACAGCGGAGCCGAGACCTTTCGCACCAACACCCGGGATCGCTGGCTGGAAGTGGAAGTGGAATTTGCCGCCGTGCCGGAATTCACTGAGGAAGCGACTTTCAAGTATTTCATTCTCATCAACGGCAAACTGCTGACCGGCGAGGTGACGCATGTGAACATCGTGGCCGGGAAAGAGCTCCATTCCGTCATGTACGTCCCGCCGCGCGCGCTCGCCTACATCATGGCGAACCGCCCACTCACCGCCAACACGGTGGAGAACGTCGCCGTCCAGGTCTTGCAGGGCGGGGGGGTGAAAGATGAGCTCAGCCTGGTCCGCGCGCGCCCGGATTGGTACAGCGCTTTGCCGACGATGACCGGTTTGGTTTTGAACAAGAACGAAACACCGTTCGCGCCGCTCTACTGGGATCGCTACCAACAGATCAAGTCATCCGGCCGTTGATTGTGCTCCATGCCGGCGGCTCCTCGCATCGTTAGTCTCAATCTCGGCTCGCAAACGTTAGGCCTGGCGGAGTTTCACGCTCAGCCTAACTTCCGCGAATGGCTCGATCGCGCGGGCCAACGCTAGAATTCGCTTGGGCAAAGCCGCGACGAAGATAGTTTTGGGCGATGAAGCGAAGCATCCCGCTGGGGCCAACTCGGTTTCGAAGCCCCTCGACACATAATTTGAGTTCGGATGAATGTGCGAAACCCATTGAGCTTCTTCACCTGAGTCCGCGGCCTATGAACGCGCTGCGACTGGAAAATGTTCACACCTTGGGACAACTCTTGGAAGCCACTACTGTTGGATTGCAATTTCCGCGAATAGGAGCGAAGTCGATCGCCGAAATCCATGACGCAGTGTGCGCACTCTTAGGAGCCATCAAGGATGACGGAAGCGTCGACTGGGTGGCATACGCTCAGGCTTTGGGTGTCGTTCTACTTCCGGCAAAAGCCTTTACCGGATTTCCGGTCCGCACGGTTTTGAAAATCCTTTCCGACGTAATCTTGACTGCGGTAGACCATACCACCGGACGCGTCGGCACGAGGATATTCGTGGAGTCCACGTTTGATGGGAAGGGCGTAAGAGCAATTGCTCGCGATCTTGGCATGACGTACCAAGCAGTCAGCCTTGTGAAAATCAAAACGCTGCAGATGTTACGCGGCGCAATACTTGACGACGACTATAGTTGTTGCCGTTTTCACTTCCGTCCGGCGTTGGTCCAGCCCCTTCGCGACTTGAGAGAGGCGTTGCGGGCCACGGGGGAGTTCGCATTCCTCTATTCAGACTGGAAGTGGCTCTTAAAACAAACTTGGAAAAATGCCGACTTTGTTCATGGCTCGCTTGAGATGCTCCTTTTCGACCTCCTCGGGTATAAATTGATGCCGCCGGTGCGGCGGCAAGTCGAGGCCATCGTTTTACACGAGAGTATAAAGTTCCTAACCCTGCGAGATGCCTTAGCCCATACCGCGCGGCTCATAAGCAGGGATTTCCCTGATGGAATCTCGAACGAGCGGCTGCGCACAAAACTTTGCGGCTCGGAAAATCAAGACGGCTCAAAGCTTCCGAGTACCTCCTTTTTTGCTTAGCGCCGTCACAGCTGAGGTCGAAACTGGAGCCGACGGCGAAGTGCGAGTGTCACTCGCCGATTTACGGCGGGTTACCGATCAAGTTGAGCGAATTCTTAGCGCCAAGGGCGTGCCTACCCCCACAAAAATAATTGTTTCAGAGCTCAACCGCGAGATGGCGAACCGAGGTGTAATCCGCACGGTCAAGAACGTAGCGGCGGCGATGAGTGATGACGATCGCTTTCGACCAATCGGCCGTACTGGTGTGTGGGCGCTCAAGAGGTGGCGCGTTGAAACGCGGACGATCGTTGATGTGGCGGCCGATATCATTCGGCGTAAGAAACGGCCAGTGACAGAGGCCGAATTGTCAACGCTCATCCAAGCGAAGCGCTCAGTCAGCTACGAGTCTCTCGGATCGTTGCTGGGTAAAGATTCGCGATTCACTCGAATCCGAGCCCGAACCTGGGAGCTAAAAACGATCAGCTGAGGCACCCTCGGGTAAGGGCCCTTAGCGCTTCGATTTTTGCTTTCTGATAAGCAAATATGTGAAGCCTGATTCGATTGTGACGAGCTTGCGGAAGAGTTTGAAATCGATTTGCTCCTTTGCCCTAAAGGTGACCCACATCAGAGACATTATGAGATTTCGGAAGGTCGTCGTTGCCAGCGGGTCATCCGTGCTGAGAGTATCTTCGTCGAAGAGTTCCTGAAGTTGGGAGAGCGCTCCCCGGCACTGGTTGATCTTGAGCCGCAAATCCTCGGAAGGCTTTCCTTGTCGTTTGACGATCGACTCGACGCTTTCGCAGAACACTTCTGCCTGCAGCATCAGCTCAACGAACAGCTTTGTTTCCTCGCTCATTCAGGATCTCTTAACGAATTGAAGCGGAGCGGTCGTCAGAACTGTCATTTGAGATCAGTCGCGCCTTTTCCGAACGGCATGCATCCCAAAATATATAACAAGAACAACGATTGGAAGGACCCAAGGTGCTGAAAACAATGCCGCACTCTCTGACGAAAGAGGGGCGCTGCTTCTTCTCGGAGCTCGGTCGCTTGGCTTTTCCGTTCCCATCGGCGCGGTTTGAGTCGCCAAGCTCAGCTGTTTCGAGCTAGGCGATTTGCCGGAAGATGCGAGGACGCTAAACAGGCAACCGATCAGCGCCAACGTGACCGCAATCGCGACGAAAGAGGTCGCAAAATGAGGAAATGTTTCTGCTGAAAAGGGTTGATCGGAGGCGTCATTTGGAAGGCGAACCATGGCCCGGATCGTATCGGGCGAGCCAAGGGATGGCAAATATTTGCGATTATTTGGGTCCGGGGCGGGAGCGTGTCCGCGCTCCCGCCCCAACTGCGGTCGCCGTTAAAACGGGCGCCAAACCGCGCTCACGATATCGCTCGGGATACCAATCTCCTGGTCGTCAATAACGAGGATCGTTTGATATTCGCGTTCTTCGGGTTGGTCCGGGTTCGCAGGGGGCGAATCGTCGGTCATCGGGAACCGCACTCGTTTCGCTGCGAGCAGCTTCATCTGCGCCGTTCCCTTTACCCGTGAATAGACGTTGGCACTGTCAGCGCCCAGCTTGTTAACCATGATGGTATTACTAGCCATCCGGCTCTCGACCGTCATCTTCGGTTTGACCGTATTGGGGTCGATTTGCGCGGAGGGGGTGCTGAAGCCAAGCGCAACGCTTTTACCGTCGTCCCAGCCCCTGCTCTTTTTGATATTAGCAACGTCGGCACGAATCTCGGCGCTTTCTTCCCTCATGGTTTGGTCGTGCGCTCCTCCCGCGGTTTGTGTCGCTTCCTGAGCGTCAAGCGTGGCCTGTGCGCTGTCGTGAACTCGTGTTACACGAGCAATGAAGGCTGTAATTCGCGCGGCATCCCAGCCCTCGACACCCGTCAGCTGCGCGGTGCCATTGTCCATTATGTTTTTAGCCCAATCCCGGCGATTTCGAAGGGAGTCGGGCATCCAATCTTTTTTTACTGCCATGTTTTTACCTCATTCTTTCTGTTTTGCGTTTTTCGTCGGAGAAATGGGTGCTTTGACGCCGAGTTCGGCCAGAATGAGTCGATGCCTGCGTGAAAGCGGCGCTCCCAACCTTGGGAGCGTGGTCTTCGTCGTGGGGAATGCGATTTCCCAATCCCGGTTCGCTAACCGGGAGCGGGCAGGAGGGCCGCCAAGCACCGGAGGCAGGTCCGACCCTCTGGAAATGGCGCTTGCGTCACTAGCAATCGATTTGAGGATGTCGGGCAGACTCCTGCCGTCGACCGAAGTACCCAACTGCGATTCGGGAGTCTGATCATCGACGTTGGGAATGAGGCTCCCAACCTTGTGAGGGACCCTCCCAACATTGGCGACACCGCTGCCAACCTTGGGAGCCTCGCTGCCAACCTTGGGAGTGTTACTTCCGCCGTTGGAAATCGCGCTGCCGTCGCAGGAAATCTTGCTTCCTAGAGGAGGAGTGCCGCTTCCGCCCTGGCCGCTGCTGCCAACGTAATGGGAAACGTTACACCCAGCGTTGTGAAGGGTTGAGAAGGAGAAGGAAAGGCCAACGCGGGAGCCCGGGAAGGGGGAGATTGGCTTCATCTTCCGCGGGTTTATTAAAGTAGCGCCGACTCGTCAAACTTTTTTCTGCCATCTAACGTGGTTTTTGTAAGTGAGCGTTTGTGATAATGCCTGCGGCCAACCGAGACGAGCAGCGTCATTCCGGAATCCATCTTCTCGGAATGTTTCAGGGACGCTAGATAAAGCGCGCGATGAATTGGGTCGTACGTGATCGCAACATCACCCGCCGTAGAATTGAGAATTCCCCCAGTCGGCGTGAACGCAGTCGGCTCTCGGCCGGTATTGGCTAGGACGATCGTGTTAATTTCCTTTGTCGTGATTTCCGAACCATCACTTTTCCGGTAGAACTCGCTCCAGCTGTGGCCGTCCACGATATTCACCAGAATGTCGAGGCGGTTGAAATGGTACAGGCGAGAAGCTGCGCCTTCCATGGGGTAAAGCTCGGTAGTGACAGAGGGCTCGCCATACCACTTTAACAGCTCCTCTTCTGTGTTTCCGATGTAGCCCTCCGCTGTTGTGAAACCTGTCGCAGCCAGCGCAAAAATAGCGAAAAACAGGGAGCCAATCTTCATTTCTTGATCGTTGCGAAAACGACGAGGCCCAATGTTATCAGAGAAGCGACCAACATTGTCCATAGGGTGGCAGTCACATCTGATCGGTATAGAGGTTGGGACTTTTCAGTCAAACTAAAAATTGACGCTTATAAACGTTCGAATCCTCGTCGCATGGTGTGTTATTTAAGCCACCAGAAAGACATTCCCGGTATTTCGTCAAAGGGGATTACTGTTCCTTTGATGGCCTCAAAAGCAGCCTCATCGAGCTCTGTGAGTTCCGCGGGGCCTGACAATTCATGGAGTGGAGAGCCAGCACGACGAAACGCTAGGAACCCAGCACCCACAACTTCGAAGGCGCAGTCTTCAATCGTTCGTGCGCTGTCATCGCGAACCAACAAATGGATAATTCCCCAATCGCCGAGCGCCGGAACGCGGGCCCGAAAAAATCGAACTGTCACTGGATGATTACACCATACTCGCTCGGAAACGTCATCATAAGAGAACCGATGCAGGAAACGCTGTGGGGAGGGCGGCATCCGGTTACCCGTTTCAGCGCCTTCGCGCGACAGCAGAGGGCTTGCTTAGTCTGATAGGATGTCGGGCATGGATAAATTTGATCTGCGTACGCTTCCGGATGGAGTGGAATTAAGCGGCGGAAAATTGGAGGGACCGATGGTGTTTACTGAGGCCGACGCTCAACAGCGGGCCATCAATCTTGTGGGATTTCTTTCCCAACGCGATGGGAGTGTGTTGCGTTTCTTCGACGACTCTGGCGTAGTTGTCGCGACCAAAGAATTCCGAGAAGGCCCGGTGGTGGCTAGTGCAGTGGGCGGTTTAGCCGGGCCTACAGCCTAGATTGCTCGGCCAGTTCCCATCAGGTTCCAACCGCTGCCGGCGACGCCTTCCATCTCGCCGAGCGATGCGCGCATCACGATCACGCTCAACCAGATTCCGCTGGGCGAAGCGCTGCGCTACATCGCCAGCCAGGCCGGCTTGAAAGTGAAGGTCGAGCCCTATGCTGTCTCGGTTATCCCGATCAACGAACAAAGCAGTGATCTCTTTACCAAGGAATACCGGGTCCCGCCCGGTTTTATCAGCAGTTCGGTCTCGATCAGCGGGAGCGCGCTGAACCAGGGCCCGACCCGGGTGGGCGCGGGCGGGACGGGCCGCGACACGCAGGAATCGACCGGCGGGCAGCAGTTGGTCAATCGCCAGACGGCGCTCGATTTCCTCAAAGACCAGGGCGTTCCATTCCCGGCCGGGGCGAGCGCTAATTTCCTGCCGCAGAGCAGCCGCTTGATCGTGCGGAATACGGCGGAAAATCTCGAGCTGGTCGATGCGCTCGTGGAGCAGGCCAACGTGGCTGGACCAAAGCAGGTCGAGATCGAGGCGAAGTTCGTCGAGATCACGCAAAACAATCTCAAGGAGCTCGGCTTCGATTGGTTGCTCGGGCAGTTCAACGTTCCCGGTTCCAACCGCGTCTTCGGGGGCGGCGGCACTGCCGGCACGGGGCAGGCGGTTAACCCGGCCGACTTCCCCTTCGTCGCTCCGAATGGCGTCCCGGTGGGCCAATTTCCCGTCACCGGCGGCAATCGCAGCGGTCAGATCGCCATTACCGCCAACGCCCTCGACGCGCTCCTCTTCGGCATCCCCGGGGCCAGCTCGCTTGCCCCCGGCTTCTTCGGCCTGAGCGGGGTCTTTACCGACCCGCAATTCCAGGTCGTGGTGCGGGCGCTCAATCAAAAGAAGGGGGTCGATCTGCTCTCCGCTCCGCGAGTCACGACCAAGAGCGGGCAGCGCGCCGTGATCGAGATCGTGCGGGAATTTCGTTACCCGACGCAGTTCGACCCGCCGAAAATCCCGGATCGCACCGATAGTCAAGACACAACCAATCCTATTACCGGTGCTGGCGTCGGATCGTTTCCCGTTACTCCTACGACTCCAACAGGATTTGAAACCAGAAATACTGGCGTGACTTTAGAAGTCGAGCCAGTCGTTGGCCCAGATGGAGTCACAATCGATTTAAACCTGGTTCCGCAGGTCGTGGAGTTCGAAGGTTTCATTAATTACGGTAGCCCGATCCAATCCGTCGCTATCAATGCCTTAGGAATCGCCTCAAGCTTCGTTCTTACCCCGAACGTGATTAACCAGCCGATCTTTAATTCCCGCAAAGTGACCACCAGCGTGAGCGTGTGGGACGGGCAGACGGTCGTGCTGGGCGGGCTGATGCGGGAGGATGTGCAGAAGACTGAGGACCGCACGCCGATCATCGGCGACATCCCGATTGTCGGCCGGCTCTTTCGCACCAACACCGAGCAGCACATCAAGCGCAACCTGGTCATCTTCGTGACTGCGCGGCTGGTCAACCCGGCCGGTCAGCCGATCAATTCGATCGAGGAAGAAGAAGAGACCGAGACGGTGACTCAGATCGAGCCGCCGGTGCTTCCGCAGGTCCCTTATTACAAGAAATAGCGGCGATTTCGCTCCGCGCTGCGGCGTTCCCGAAAACGGAATCCGGTTTTCTCGATTTCGAGATCGAGCGGGAAGGCGAAAAGTGCTTCTCCCCGGGTAAACGGGCATTGGCACGTGCGTTGCTAAGGCAGGCCGCATGCAAAAAACAAGCCCACTACACTTCATCTTACTCGCCCTCATTGCCCTGGTCCTGGCCAGTTGCGCCAGCGCGCCGCAGACCACGACTTCCAATTCTCCGATGGAACGCAACCAGGGCAACGGACTCGCCTCATACATGCACTGAGGACGGCACCGCCTGTTGCCGGATATTTCCCGCATCGGGCAGAGGCGAACCTGATATCTCCGCGCTTCCCGCTCACTGGGGAGGCGCGGAGAGACCCTCGTTCGACGCAAATCCGATCTCGTGTTAAGCGTCCGCTACGATGAAACTGGCAACGATTAACGAGCAGAAACGGTACGCTTCCCCGGCGGTAACGCCTCAGGCGCTGGCCTGGCACGGGCAGCATCTCTGGATGGGTTCGCGAGATCTCCGCCGCATCTATGTGATCGATGTGGCCTCGTGGAAGGTGGTACGGGAGGTGGAACCGCCCGGCATTCCCTGGGCCGCCGCTTCCACCGGGGAGGCTCTCCGTTTTACTCTCGGGGAAGGCGCGGGTGACGATCGCTATGTGCGCCGTTACGATCCGGAGGGCGGATTTGGCGATGATCGGATGGCGTGCCCGGATTTTACCGGTTCGTATCTGAGCCATGACGGGAGGAACCTCTATCTCAGCCAGTGGTATAAACATCGCATTCTCAAACTGGACGAAGAGGGCAACATTCTGCGCGCGTTTGATGTCGGGGCGGAGATATCCGGTCATACCTGGGTGGATGGGATGATCCATGTGCTGCGCGGCACGGAGGAGAATGGGGAGAGCTGGCGCATCGCCCGGTTTGATCCGAAGGAAGAGGCGCCTGAGATAATGGACCTGGCTGAGGTCCCGTTTGCCTGTCGCTCGCTCGCTTTTGATGGGGAGCGGTTTTGGTCGAATCACCGGGCCGGGAACGAGATCGTCGCTTTCGGGCTTCCGTAAGCCAGGGATCTCCGGCGGCGGCAGGCGCCGCTTTAGCTGGGGTCGCTGACCCCGGCGGAGGTGGGCGTCTCAACAGGCAAGATCGTTTCGGGCGTTGCACTGCCGGGGTCAGCGACCCAGGCTACAGCGACTTCCGACCGCTACCACGGACGTCTCGACTCCCAATCAACTGCAGGGTTACGGCCACGTGAATGAATGCAGCGAAGTGCATCTGGATGAAAAGAACATCCGAATAGTTGGCTGAACGCGGGTTGATCGAGCGGTCTTGGATGGTAAGGAGGACGGGCCCGCTCAGGATTTGAAGGCGGAGAGCAGGAAGGAATTTTGCGACGGCGGCTTGCGGCCGCTTTCCGCGAGCAAGGAGCAATGTTTACGAAATTATTTTTAACAGGATTTTTGCGGAGCAGTGCCACTTGGTTACAGCTGGCCGCGTTTCGGCTCGCCCGGGCCGCGGAGCGCTTGCTCCCGCGCCCGCTTCTAAGTCTTGCTCTCTGGCCGGCGGCGTCGGCTTGGGCAGTCCTGGATTGGGATAAAATTCGCCAGGCGATGGCAGCCCGCGATCGCTTTCCCAAAGCGTGGCGGCCTGATTGGTTCCCCTTCTTCCTCCGGCAAAGCATTGGGTTCGCCCACTCGCGTTTGGTTTACCTGTGGCCGGATCACCTGCCCGAGAAGCGCTGGCTGAGGCGCTGTCGTCTCAAGGGAAATTTCAACCTGCAGGAATTGCGAGACGGCGCGCAGCCGATCATTTTTGCTTCGCTGCATTTCGGCCCCTATCGCACCCTGCCTTACTGGCTGCGCGCGCACGACATCGTCACGACGGCGCTGGTCGGGCGCCCGATCTCTGCGCAAGGCGCCGTGCTCGATGCGCTCAGCGCGCCGGCCGAGATTCCGCCGCTCGCGGCCGTCAACAGCATCGCGAGTCTGCGCCGCTCGCTCGGTCCCGGTCGCCGCCTGCTAATTTTCACTGATGTCCCGCGCGGCCGGCAGGTGGAGGTTCCGCTCGGCAAGCAGACGTTTTCGATGGCGACGGGGGCGATCCGGCTGGCGGCGGCGACGGGCGCGAAACTGATCCCGTGCCTGATCGTCGAGAATGGCATCTGGAATTTTGCCATCCATTTCGGCACGGCCGTGCCGCCCAGCCTGCTCGAGAGAAGAGGGGAGGGTGAGGCGGCGAGTCATCTGCTCGGGGAATGGCTTTACGTGATCAGCCATTATCCCGCGCAATGTCGCCATCGGTTCCTGACCAGCATCACCCCGGCGCCCGTCGATCCCCCGCAGGATGGGGCCCGTCTCTGGCTGGAACTGCCTGAGACAGCGGGCGCTCGTTAGGCTCGGCGGGTGTGCGCAGGCGGAAAGCCCGCGCGGCGTTATCGGGGCGCGTCACTTCCGGCACTGAGTCCGTAGCGCAAGCTTCCCGCTTGCGGTTTCCCTCTTTCCCGTCAGCCCGCAAGCTGGGAAGCTCGCGCTACGGGTGAGCGGGCTGGAAGCCTTGGTTACGGCACGACCGTGAGGGTAAGATCGTTCCCATCGCCGCCCGCGTAGCTGACCTGGAAACTGTTGCGACCGGCGGTGAGAGTGGAACCATCGGCCAGGTTGGCGAAGACGCCGCTAATGGGATTGGCGGAGGTGTTGCTGATCACAATCGCGGTCTTGCCGGCTTGCAACTTCCCATTCCCGATCGACTGGAAGTCGAACTGGGCGCCGTTTTCGATCGTGACGCCATTGGCCACGACCTGGTCGGACCCGGTTTTCTTAGTGTTGAGTCGGGCCGCATAGGTGGAATCAGCTTTGAGCGTGAGTGCACTCTGAATGGTAAGGGTGGTGCGTCTGCTCCCACCTTTGCCCGGGGCGAGCAAAGCTCCCGCGCCGCTGCCGGTTCCAACCGTGACTTGGCCTTGAATGATTCCGAAGCCGGCCAGAATCCCACCTTCCACCGAGACAGCGCCGCTGCCGGTAGCCGAGCCGGTGCTATTGCCCACCGCCAGCCCACCTTCTTTGATCGTCGTGCCGCCCTCATAGGTATTCGCACCAGTCAATCTTAGAACACCACTGCCGACTTTAGTCAGGGGACTAAAAGCGTTCATGACTCCGGAGAAAGTCGTGCTGAGATTATTACTGCCGACTTCAAGTGCGCTCCCTAGGATAATTGTCCCGTCGCCTTCGATGGAGCCCAAGGTGACTGGGCGCCTAAAGTTGTCTGTGAACAATGTGAGGGTGCCGTTTCCAAAAACCTTTGCCCGGGCTGTTCCGCCCATCGAGCTATCGCCAAAGACACAATCCGCCCCACCGCCTGGTGCGTCATTGACAACAATCGTGGAATTGCCAGCTGTCGAAGTTCCGAGAAACTCAATTTGCCCCCCGAACGCGCCGCTGACGGCTCCACCATTAACCGTCATGGCCGCGTTTTCGGCGGCATTCTTATCCAAAAACGACAGGACGCCACCTTCTGCGCCAGCGACGGAGCCACCGTTCACGGTGAAGGTTGCCTGGCCGGCGGTGGCTGACGCGTTAAAGAAAATAGCTCCTCCGGGGGCGCCACTGGCGGAGCCGCCATTGGCCGACAAAATCGCACTGCCCGCGGTGGCATTATCGTGGAAAAAAGTGTCGCCACCCAAACCGCCGCTGGAGTGACTACCTTCGTTGATGAGTGTGGCGTTACCGGCATTTGAGGTATCCCTGAAATTTGTTTCTCCTCCAAGGCCGCCCGCGGCCAAAGGGCTTTGGTTGATGACAGTGATCAGGTTTCCCGCGGAAGCATTATCGTCGAAGTTGACAACTCCCCGCGCGCTGCTGCTCTGCCCTTCGACAACGAACGTCTGTCCCACTTCAGAACTGTTCGTGATACCGACCGTCGTAAAAGTGAGAGAATCGGAAGGGGCGACATTGATACTGTATGAGTCCGCCTCAGCGCTGAACACTATCTCAGCGACCGAAGTGGGATCGGACAGAAAAACATCTCGGACAAAAGATCGATCGAAAGTAGCCACGTCGACCTTCCCATCGGGAACCGTTTGCGGCAACCAATTCGCTGATGTGTTCCAATCAGAGGTTGCAGGAATATCGCTCCAGACAGCGCTGCCCGCCCGCGCCAGGTCAAGGCTGAAAAAGATAGCCAAGATTACGAGCAAAGTGGCGGTGAGAGTGTGTCTTGATGGGGTAATCAATCGAAGAGAATTTGGTATAGCGGTCATTGTAGTTTCCTTTTGATTTCGGAGTTAGCCTCAGGGTTTTTTTTACATGGTCATTAAGAAAGGCCAGAAATTCATCGCGCACTTTAATTGGAAGGGACGGGTCAACTCGATCCAGCCAAAGATCGAATGAATGATCTGTGCTGTCGGCAATAGTTCGGGTTGTATAAAGAACGTTGTTGATCGACTTAGAAACCAACGTGCATCGCACATCTTCAATCTGATGCCAGGGCATTGAATCCTTCTCGCTGTTCACAAGGTAGAGCGGTTTAAAAGATTGCACGCTTTCCGCCCTTCACCTTTGCAACCGGAGAGACAGCCTTCTGCTCGGAAAGCACACATGAGTTCGTATAGTTTTGAATTAGCTGAATGAATTTAGCCAGTGTTTCATATCCAGGATCGATCCGATCCGACAGATCGTAAGCCCCGGAAAGGGCTACCGCACAGAGCGGACGTTCGTCAGTTCCGTTCTGGCACCAATTGTGTTTTATCAAGCGCGATGAAAACGGCGTGCGAACCGCCGGTGGAACCGCCGAGGACGCCTACATTGCCGTTACAGAGCCCAGCAAGAGATCGCGCCGCTTTAACCAGTGTCTTGGCGTCATCGGTCTGCTGGGGGGGACGACCGGAGAATCTGTCCAAGAAATTGGGATCCTGGCCGGTGATTCTCCCACAAGCGGCCAGCCGATAATTCACGGCTAAAGCTAAGAAGCCTTTACTTTTTAGATCGCGACAAACTTTTTGAACGCCCACATCTCTCGCATCCCCACCCTTGAACTCGCCTCCGTGAAAGACAAGTACTGTCGGAAACGGTCCGGTGCCGGCCGGTATATATTTTTGCCAAGTGAGTTGGCTACCGTCGGGCGGCTGGAATTGGCTTGGAATCGACTCGACTGGAGGATCAGGGGTCGGATCGAGCGGGTCCACCACCTCCAAAGGAGCGGGTGTTGGACACGATAGATCGTTAATGTTTGGCGGGCATTGTTCTGGCGATGGGGCGGGGGTGGGTGTGCAGCTCTGGGCGAAAGTTAATTTGAGGGTCAAATGAAGAACGAGAGCCCCCAGAGCGAACGGCCACAACGTCCTCCTTCGAACTCCGTTAAGCCTGCTGGTTCCGGTGAAGTGGTTCCGGCGAAGTGGTTCCGGCGAAGTGGTTCCGGCGAAGTGGTTCCGGCGAAGTGGAGCATGGGACGGTTGCAGAGGCCCGCCGCCATTTGTGTCAAGCGAGAAACGACTGGTATTTTACCGAGGCGCCTGCGGATGTGTTGGAGGGACGGGCGCTGTCCCGTCCGTGCTTCTGGGGGCCGGCGACGAATGCGCAGTCACGAATCACGGACGACACGGCGGTCGTCCCTCCACCGCTGCCGGCGCGCCCGCTCAGTCCTGCCCCTGCCTGGATTCATTAGATTGGGAAATTCGAGGGAGAGACTAATGCTCCTGAAGGCGAGACGATTTTTTCCGCTTTTCGTGCGGGCGGAGTTGACGAGGCGCACGCGTTTCAATAGAAGCGGCCAGTTCGTTGTGTCCAAACCCTGTCACGTCATCGGGATCACCGGCGGCATTTCCACCGGCAAATCCACTCTCTCCCGTCGCCTGCACGAATTGACCGGCGCGCAGCTCTTCGATGCCGATCACGCGGCCCGCGCGTTGACCGACGACGATCCGGAGGTGGCTCGCCTCCTGCGGGAGGAATTTGGCCCGGAGATTTTTTCTGCGAGTGGCGTGTTGAATCGGGCCGCACTCCGGGCGATAGTCTTCGCCGACCCGGAAAAGAAGCGCGCGCTCGAGAGTATCCTCCATCCGCGCATCCGCCAGCAGTGGGCCACTGCAGCGGAAGCCAGCCGCAAGTCCGGCACCCTTTTCCTGGCCGACATCCCGCTCCTCTATGAAACCGAAGGTGAACTGTTATGTGACCGCGTCCTGGTGGTGGCTTGCTCGCACGAGATCCAGCTGCAACGCCTGATGCATCGTGCCCATCTTACCCCTGATGCCGCGCTATGCCATGATCGACTCGCAAATGCCACTCCCACAAAAAATATCCCGGGCCGATCACGTGATCTGGAATAACGGACCACTCCCGGCGCTTGCAGCCCAGGCCGAAATCCTCGCTCAATACCTGGCTTCGAAATGATGGACGTCCAAAATTTCAGTGCAGCCGACGACGGTGCGGGGGCGGTGGCGGTGGCCTCCGAGCCTAACGAACCTTCAGTCGAAGTGTTCGATCTTCATCTCCTGCAGGATTTGAGCCCGGTGGGTTTGCAGGAATTATTCGCCCGCTTTGAACTGCAGGCGCATGCCGGCCGCTCCCGGCACCAATTGATTGTCGATTTCGTTCGTTCCGTGATCGGGCGCGGGCAGGTGGTGAGGACGAGCGGCTTCCTGGAGCTGCCTAACGACGGCCCAGCGACCCTGCGCTCGCCCCGCCTGAATTTCCTGCCGCTGCCGGAAGACGTGGGAGTCCCGCATCACTTGATCCGTCATTTCGGACTTCGGCCCGGGCAGGCCTTGAGCGGCACGGTTCGGCTCCCGCGGGAGCGCGAGAAATCGCTCATGCTCGATCACGTCATCTCGATCGAAGATCAATCGACCGACGAATGGAAGGCGCCGACCGCGTTCGATAACCTGACACCGCTTTTTCCGGAGGGCCGGATCATGCTGGAGAACGACTCGGAGGATTCCGTCTGCGTGCGCGCGGTGGATCTTCTGACGCCGCTCGGTCGTGGCCAGCGCGGGTTGATCGTGGCGCCGCCGCGCGTGGGCAAGACGATTCTGCTCAAGCAAATCGCAAAGGCGATCCGGATGAATCACCCTGACATCGTGCTTATCATCCTTTTGGTCGACGAGCGTCCGGAGGAAGTGACCGATCTGCAACGCGAAGTGGACTGCCAGATTTACAGCTCGACCTTTGATGAACCGCCGACTCGCCACGTGCAGGTGGCGGAATTGGTGGGGGAACGGGCCAAGCGCCTGGTCGAGCAAAAGAAGGATGTCGTCCTCCTGCTCGACAGCATCACCCGGCTTTCGCGTGGTTATAATTCGCTCGTCAAAGGCAAGGGCCGCACCATGTCGGGCGGCGTGGAATCAAAAGCGCTGCTCAAACCGAAGCGCTTTTTCGGCGCCGCGCGCAACGTTGAAGAAGGCGGTAGCCTAACGATTCTGGCGACGGCCCTGATCGAGACCGGCAGCCGGATGGACGAGGTCATCTTCGAGGAGTTCAAAGGAACGGGTAACATGGAATTGCATCTCGATCGCTCGCTGGTCGAGAAGCGGCTTTATCCCGCCATCCACATCCTGCAATCGGGCACCCGTCGCGAAGATCTGCTTTATCATCCCGAGGAATGGGAGCGCGTGCAGCTCCTGCGCAAAACGATGGCCGCACTTCCGCCGCTCGAGGCGATGGAGATGCTGATCAAGAACCTGCACGCGACCAAATCCAACGCCGAGCTGTTGCTGGCGGGCCTGCGGTGATCTCCTCCGATTCTCAACTCGCGGAGATTCTTCCGCGGCTGCGCCAATTCGAGCGAGTCGCCGTCGACACGGAGGCCGACAGTCTGCACTGCTATTTTGAAAAGCTCTGTCTCATCCAGCTGACCTTTGATGGACAGGATCTGCTGATCGATCCGCTCAGCCCAATCGATCTGCAGCCACTCTGCACCGCTCTGGCCGAGCGTGAGATTGTGTTACAGGGAATGGATTTCGACCTGCGCCTGCTCCGCCGTTCACTCGACCTCCCCGTGCGCGAAGTCTTCGACACGGTTATCGCGTCGCGGATGCTCGGGTTGCGCGAGTTCAGCCTGGCGGCGCTCGTCCAGCAATATTTCGATGTCACGCTGGCGAAGGGTTCACAAAAGGCCAACTGGGCGCGCCGCCCTCTGCCCCCCACGATGATGGCCTACGCCCGGAACGACACCCATTTTCTCTTGCCGCTGGCGGCGAAAATGGAGGAGCAAATGCGCGACTTGGGCCGGCTGGAGTGGTTTCGGCAGTCGTGCCAACGGGCGCTCGAGCAGACACTCGTTTCGCGTGAACGCGATCCGGACGAAACCTGGCGCATCGCCGGCAGCGGAACATTGTTGCCACAGACCAATGCCGTCCTGCGCGCGATCTGGCGCTGGCGCGATGAGGAAGCGCGGCAGGCCGATCGGCCGTCGTTTCACATTCTGCAAAACAGCGCGATGATCGAAGCTGCGAAAGGCTTCGTGGCCGGCCAAACCCCGGAATTTCCGCATCTCTCCGAGCGTCGCCGCCGCGGTTTTCTCGCCGCTGCGCGCGAAGCGCTCGAGCTGCCCGAATCAGCCTGGCCGCAACGTCCGCCCCGCGGGACCCGCACTCGCACGCCCGGTTTCGACAAGAAGGTGGAAGAACTGCGCCGCCGTCGCGATCATCACGCCAAGGAACTGGCGCTCGACCCCGCTTTTATCGCACCGCGGAGCGCGCTGGAAGGGATCGCGGCGGATCCGACGCGCAGCCAGATTCTGCTCGTGCAATGGCAGCGCGACTTGCTCGGCTTGTGATTCGTGAGGGGAGGGCGGGGTCAGTAGATTTCGCCGGTCTCAGGATTTACGGCGGCGGCGGAAGCGCCTCTTCCCGCGGAGCGGGATTCGCACCGGACTTCTTCGGCTGCAGGGTGTGGTAAGGTCCCGCATCCTCGCTCGGATTGTAGAGATCGCGGCGGTTGGACAAGGTGGTGCAGGAAGTCACGCCAATCGCGAGCAGGCAGAGCAAGAGCGGAGATTTCACCGCCGGCATCGAATCAGAAGGGTGTCAGCCTGTCAACGCAGGCGAGAAACCGATTGCGCGAAGGCCTGCTTCACGGAAAGTTTGCTTTCCGTCAGGGGCTATGGACTGAGGACTAACGAACCCCGCCAGGGCAGGAATGCAGCAACGGTAGTCTGATCCTCTTTGCCGTAGTCCTCTGGCGGTCTTTTTTTCCTACAGCAGCGGAGACGATCTCGACTGTCAGGGCGTCGCAAGTCACGAAACTCGTCGGTTTCTTATCGTGAAACTCTTAAAGACAAAAACCACTCGTTTTACCGAAGTGGTCGAAGCCTCTGGCGCTCCGGAAGTTTATACCCTCTGGCAAGCACCAAAGAAAGATAAGCAATTGCAAACCCACGTCCGGCAATTCCACATCATGACCGTCCAGAAATCCGAGAGTGGTTCGGATTTCGGGAGCGTGGGATTCATCGAACGGAAGAACGCGACTTATCTGCAGTTCCCGAAATCCTTGAAGCGTTTTGCGGATCAGCGGATTGTGGGGATCAAATGGGAGCTGATGAAAGAGTAGCGGCCTTCGGGCCTAATGGAAATCTCAGGCTAAGCCCTGAGGAAAGCCGTCGTTATTCCCGCCATATTATGCTGCCCGAGATTGGGGTGGCAGGGCAGGAAAGGCTGAAGGCGGCGCGGGTCCTTTGCCTTGGGGCGGGCGGGCTCGGTTCGCCCGCGGCACTCTATTTGGCGGCGGCCGGGGTAGGCACGATTGGTTTGGTGGATCACGACGAAGTAGCCCTCTCGAATCTGCACCGTCAGCTTCTCCACGGGACGAAGGATATTGGGCGGCCGAAAACAGAATCGGCGCGCGCGCGCCTGGCCGAGATTAATCCGCACGTCGAGGTGCGATTGCATCCGGTTCGCTTCGAGAGCGGCAACGCCGAGGAAATTCTGCGCGATTACGACCTGGTCGTGGATGGAACCGATAATTTTGCGACCCGCTATCTTTCCAACGATGTCGCGGTCTTTGCGGGCAAGCCCAACGTTTACGGTTCGATCTTCCGGTTCGATGGACAGACGACGGTTTTTGCGCCCCATCTGGGCGGGCCTTGCTACCGCTGCCTATTTCCCGTGCCGCCGCCGCCCGGAGAAGTGCCGAGTTGTGCCGAGGCCGGCGTGCTCGGGGTGTTGCCGGGAATCGTCGGCACGATGCAGGCGACGGAAGCGCTCAAGCTGATTCTCGGTATCGGCGATTCGGTAATTGGCCGGCTGGTCCACTTCGATGCGCTCAAAATGAAGTTTCGTGAATTTAATGTGCGCCGCGACCCCGAGTGCCCGGTCTGCGGCGAGGAGCCTACGATCACGGCGCCGATCGATTACGAACAGTTCTGCCAGGGAAACGCGCCCGACCCGACTGCGGCGGTGCCGCAGGTGCCGGTGCGCGAGCTGGAGGAGCGGATGAAATCCGGTCGCCCGATGATCCTGCTCGATGTGCGCGAGCCCTTCGAGTTCGAGCTGGCGCGGATTGAGGGGGCGAGTTTGATTCCGTTAGGCGAATTGCCCACCCGCTGGAGGGAACTCGATCGCGAGAAAGAGATTTTCGTCCTTTGCCACAGCGGGATGCGAAGTGAACGCGCGGCCGAGTTTTTGCGCTCTGCGGGCTTTGCCAGGGTTGCGAACGTGGCCGGCGGCATCGATGCGTGGTCGGAAGAAATCGATCCCGATGTTCCGCGCTACTAAGACTCCCGCTCGTAATCGGACCACGATGACCCGGAGCCTTCGATCGCGAGCAGGAGCACGATTGGGAATCTGGCTGCTGCTTCTGCTCTCGTTAGGCGTGCTCAGCGGTTGCAATCGCATGATCATGCCGCGCCAGGTGCAGCAGAAGAAAGATGCGGATGCGAAGGCGGCGGAAGGGAGTTACGCGGATGCGATCAATCTTTACGAAGCCTCTCTCGACGGGAGTGCCAGCTCGGCTGACGTGCATTACAAGCTGGCCCTCATCTACGACGACAAGATGAATGATCCGCTCAATGCGCTCCATCATTTCAAACGCTTTCTCACTCTCGAGCCCGGCGGCAAGCGTGCGCAGGAAGTGAAGGGCTTCATGAAACGCGATGAGCTCACCTTGCTCACCAACCTGACCGGCGATTCGATGGTGCCGCGGGCGGAAGCGGTGCGGCTGCGCAACGAAAACCTGAATCTGCGCAAGCAAGTGGTGGAGCGCTGGGCGGAAGCGAAAGCCGCCGGGACCGCGGAAAAAGCGGCCGCGCGCAAGGCGCGTTCCCCTAACGAAAAGGTGAAGCGGACCGGAAAAGAGCGCAGTTACACGGTGCAACGAGGCGACACCCTGGCGTCGATTGCGCGCCGGTTTTACAAGAGCTCGGCGCGCTGGCAGCGAATTTTGGAGGCGAATTCCGACCAGCTTTCGAAACCGGGCGATCTGAAACCGGGTCAAACGCTGGTCATCCCGTAAGGGCGAAATCCGAACTGATCTTCGGGGTTCCGAATTTTTCATACGCACGATACGGTAGGAAACGTCGGCCATTTCGTTTTATCCTTGTGAGCACTCCATCTCTATGAAAGCGATCGAACGAATTGCTCCCGAAGTCGGCTGGCTACCGATCAGTTTTGTAAATGCCTACTTTGTCGGCCATCCGGGGGGACCGTGGGCACTGATTGATTCCGGGCTGCCAGGGCGCGCCGGGCATATTTTCGAAGCAGCTGAAGCGCGCTTTGGCGCGGGTTCAGCGCCGGCGGCCATCTATCTGACCCACGGTCATTTCGATCATGCCGGGTCGGCCCTGCAACTGGCGGAGCGATGGGAGGTGCCGATCTTCGCGCATCCCCTGGAGATGCCTTACCTGACCGGCCGCTCAGATTATCCGCCTCCCGACCCGACGATTGGCGGTGCGATAGCCTTTCTGTCGCGCTTCATGCCCTACCGGGCGCGCGACCTCGGCGAGCGCATCCGCGAGTTGCCCAGTGGTGAATTGCCCGGTCTCGACGGCTGGGAGTGGATCGCAACTCCGGGACATTCTCCCGGACACGTTTCTTTTTTCCGGCCGGCCGATCGAGTGCTGCTGGCCGGCGATGCGTTTGCGAGCATGAACATGGATTCATGGATCGGACTTGCCAGCGGACGGAAGCAGTTGGCCCGCGCTGGTGCGCCCTTCAACGTCGATTGGCGGGCGACCCGCGAGTCGGTCCGGCGGCTGGCCGACCTGCGGCCCAGCGTTGTCGGCTGCGGTCATGGAATTCCAATGGCGAGCGGCGCCGTGCCGGAACGGGTAGAGCAGCTGGCCAGGAACTTTCGTGCGCCTCGGCATGGACGCTATGTCGCGACGGCGGCGGTGGCGGATGAAACCGGGGTTCTGGCCTTGCCTCCGGCGCCGTTCGATCCTGTTCCATTGGCCACGGCGGGAGCATTGCTCGTCGCGGGGATTGCGCTCGGGTCAGGGTATATTGAAGATCAGTTGAGCGATTAACCGGACGCTCATCCTAACGAGAACTTGGGAATTCCCGGTGGTGCGAGGCTCTCGCCCCACCGAGTCGGCTCTTCTTTAGCCACCAGGGGGCCCGTCGAAAGGCGGGGCGTTGCCGATCGGCTGAGGGTTATTCGCGCCAGCTCCGCCGAAGGCCCCGGTTGTGCTGCCGTTGCCGCCGGAGCCGGTGTAGTTGGCGTTTGGAATTCCCTGGCCGTTGAAGCCGGTAAAGACATCCGCCCTTGCGCCAGTCACGTTAACGGTTCTGCCATTGTTAATCGTGACGGTGTTGGCCGCGATGATGGTGAAGTTCTGCCCCCCGATAGTGACGTTGTCGACGAAACGCACCTCGCCATTCGCGCTCGCGCCGTAAAGTTTAAGAGTATCGTCGGCCGAAAGCGTGCCCCGGCCGACGGTTAGAAGGCCGTTGGCGCCGAGAGCGCCGGCTTTGACCACGTCGCCGTGGAGAAAGACAGAATTGGTTCCGCTTGCGTCGCTCAGATTGACGGAGGCGTTGGCGCCGGTGTGGCGAATGTCGACCGTGCCGCGGTCGGCGATGGCGGTGCCGTGGACGTTTACGCTGCTGCCACCATTGCCGCTGGCCAGGATGGTGATTTTACCACCGGGGCCAGGCGCGGCCTGGTCGAGCAGCGCCTGCAGTTGGCCGCTGTTGCTGACGGTTATGGCCGCGCCCGCGGTCGGCTTCGTGCTCGTTAGGCTAATGTTGCCGCCGCGCGCGCTGCGTCGTACCGGCGAGCCTTGGGTGACATTGGAGGAAACCTCGATTTTGGAATCTACCGTGACCGCGCCCGCCGCGGTGATATTGACCGTGCCGCCGGCGCCGCGCGTGGCAACCGTGGCAGCGGGAAAAGCGCCGCTGGTGGCGGAAATATCGCCATTGTTCAGAGTGACATCCCCAGTCGCGGTAATATCAATCGTGCCACCGTCACCCCCGGCGGTGGATGAGCCGAGGAACATTCCCCCGTTCGCCTGAATGCCAGTCAAGGCGTTGGTCGAGCCGATCGTTAGGCCGCCGGCCGTGAGGTTGATTGCGACGTTCCCGCCATTGCCGGGATTATTGCTGAAGCTACCGTTGATCGCGTCGGAGCCATTCGAGGAGAGGAGTGGGAAGGTGGGGCCGGTGCTTATAATCGAGCCAACGGTGAGAGAAAAGTCGGCGAAGGTATTCCCGATGGTGCCGTCGCTGCTCCGATCAGCGGGTGAAATAGCCGGCGTATTAATCAGGGAGAGCGTCCCGCCAGCCGTGATCGAGTTGGCAGTCAGGCCGGAGGAAAAACTGCCGGCGGTGTTGTCGAGCGTGATGGTGGTCCCGGCGACAAGGGTGCCGGCTGTGATAGCCGGCGCAAAGATGGATCCTCCCGCGGTCACAATGGTGGGAGCGCCGAAGGCGAAGAGCCCGCCAGCGGCGCTGATGTTTCCGCCCGCCGTGATGTTGCCAGCCTGTGAGACGCCGAAATCCTGTTGAATCGCGCCGGCCGACGAGATGATGCTACCGCCGGCAGCCAGCGAGCCACCGCCGATAATGATGCCGTTGGTTGCACTGATATTTCCTCCTGCCGTGACGCTGCCCTGGACGAGAAGCTGATTACCGACCGTAATGTCGTTCGTCGCGCCGATCGTGACCCTGTCGAAGTCGAGTGACGTCTGGAGGTCGCTAATGCGGGCGATGAGCGATCCAGCGATGTTGAGAGTGCCGGCAGCGACCGAAATTGCGCCGTTTGGGAAACGGCTATCGACCAAAATAGTGAAGCTTGCGTTCCCGGTGGTGGTGAATGAGTCGCCGATGGCAAATGTGATGGCTCCGCCGTTATCGATCGATCCACCGGAAGAGTTGTCGATCAGCGCGCTGACCGTACTCGCGCTGAAGTCTCCACCGATGTTGGCGAAGATATTCCCCCCGGTGCCCACATGACCCTTCTGGCTGTTGATCAGGAAAAAATTCGACGCCAGGTTGGTCGTGAGGTTGCCGTTAACCGTCAGAGTGATATTGCCTCCCAGGTCGATGTTGCCCTGGTTGGAATTCTTGATCTGCAGGAGCAGGCTCTGGGCGGTGAGGTCGCCGCCGACCGCAAACGAGACGTTGCCTCCGATTTCAATACCTCCGGCGCTCTCGTTCAGCATTTGCGCGGAGAAAATACCGCTGGTGAGATTCCCGCCGACCGAGCCGGTCACGTTCACGCCGTCGGTGACCTGAGTGCCTCGGCTGGTCACGACACGCAGGTCGAGATTGTTCCCAGCGGTGGAGAGATTGCCGCCGACCGTGAGGTTCAAATCGCCGCCGTTACCGAGCGTGTTCTGGATCGGCGCCAGAACGGACATGACGAGCGAACCGGTCGTGGTGGTTAGGTTCCCGCCGACACTGAGACCAATGTCTGCGCCGTCGGTGATGGACAGGCCCTTGATATTGTAGTCGAGCAGGAAATTGAGCGAACCGGCGTTCAGGTTGCCGCCGGTATTGACGAAGATGCTGCCGCCGTTCCCGATATTCCCAACAGCACTGGAGACCGTCAGGCCAAATAAGCCGCCGACGGTGAGGTCGGCGCCAGCGCCAATAAAAATGCTCCCGCCATTCGCGATCCCAGTGGCGTCGTTCGTCAAGCTAAGGTCGCCTCCGACGGTGATTGCCTGGCCGGCAATGAGCGAGATGAGCAGGCCGTCGGTCAAACCAGTGGTATTGGTTTGGCTGACGGAGAGAGAATTTGTCACCCGAATATCGCCTTCGGAGAGCAGACCGAGCGTGGTAGTGCCGGCGACCGAAGCGTCGAAAATAAGATTCGAACCTGCTCCTCGAGCATAAACAGCCAGGGTAGGAATATTCTGGAAGGTGAGATTGGAAGAAAGGGTGATCGAACCATCCTGAGTGCCGAGGAAAAGAAAGTTAAGCCCGGCAAACGTGAGGGGGCCACCGGGTGCCCCGGAAGTGAGGTCGCCCACGCTGATCAGGGCGAGGTTCAGCGGGCCGCCTTCGCCGATGATGATGGTAGGATCGCCGATCAAACTGAGCGCGGAAAACTTGAAGACCGCGATGGGTGCGCGGTCTCCTACGAAAATGTTTCCATCGAACCCGATCGAGTTATCGAAATCGGAAGTTGATCCAAAAAACCAGAGCGAGGCCGGACCGTCCGCGGTTGGGTCGCGATAAATTTTGCCAAAGTCGGTTTTCCCGCCCGTCGTGATCGTCGGGTCGGTGACGATCGTCGTGCCGCTGCCGATTTGGTAAGGCGTAGAAGAGGCGATCACGCCGGGTGTGCCGAATTTTTCCGGTGTCGGCGAGGCCGTGGGAGTGGGAGTGATGGTGGGTGTGGGGGTAGCGCTCGGGCTAGCGGTTGGGCTAGGGCTGGGGGTAGGGGGTGGCGTGATGGTCGCAGTCGGCGTCGGCGTGGCCGATGACGAGCCAGTTGGCGGCCGCCGTGCCTCGTTCGCGTTGGCCTGGTCGAGGACATTGCTTTGCGTCGGGTCGAGCAAGGCCACGGTCGTGCCCGAGCCAAAGATGACCAGGTTGGTGTCGAGCAAAGCGCCTTCGGCTTTTAGCGCGTCTTGATTGCTGATTTCATGCGCGATCAGCGAGTTACTGGCCAAGGGACGGAATCCTTTGATGAGCAAGGAGGTCTTGCGCAGGCGTTGGATGTCGAAATTTACCGGCGCGGGAAGCGTCTGGCCCTTTGGATTCACAATCAGCATCTGGCCCGGATTGAGGAGGATGGATTCGCCGATACGATTGTTGCGAAAGATCCGCCCGGTCCCTTCCAGAATCATGAACTTGATGTAGGCGTCGGGATGATATTCAAGCAGAACGGTAGTGCCGGTGATCGAGGCAGTGACAGCTGCGGTCGTGATCTGTGCACCGCCGGCGTCCTTCGGAACGCGCAGCAGCATGGCGCCGCCGCCGAGCTCGAGATTACGGGTGCCTTGGTTGAAGCTGAAGATGGTATTGGCACCGAGGCGGGCGAGGGTGGCGTCGGTGAAGGTAAGCTCCGCCCTTGATTCGAATCCGGTGCGGATGGCGGTGCCGTCGCGTACTTCATCGCTCACTTGCGCGGGGCGCGGGGCGGCTTGGTTGGGCAGCAGCTTAACGTCACGAATGACCTGGCTGACACGAGCTTCCGTGAGTGTAGCCGCCGGCGAAGATGCGAGCGGGGCGATCAGCAGGGCGAGCAGTGATATCCCGCGGGAAGACCGCAGCCAACGAAAGAAAGGGAAACGGAAAGGCAGACCTGGCGAATTGGATTGGTTCATGATGGACGTCCTTTTGCGACTGCATTTCTCGCACACTCCGCGGAACCCAAGGTTCGCCGGGGAGCGATGAACGACGCCCGTCCTTTTGCCTATGTATTACGGCGACGTCAAGCCTTTACCGCCGTTGCCGTTAACTAGGGATCGGCCAAAGTCCGGTCGGTCAGTTCTCGCAGTTGCTCCGAATTTGGCAGCCTAACGACTCGGGCATTGCGTAGGCCTCGCCACCGGATTCATAGGTTCCACCATAGAAGTTGATCGAACTGGGGGTGGCCGAATCGCTTCCTCGTTTTCCTCGCATACCGCGTTGACGTCAAGGCTTTCCGGGGAACGGGAACGCTGCGCGGCATTTCGTCCGCGATCTGCGCTTGCCGGCCGCGCGGCCGGGGCTGGTTTAGTTGATGGCCGCGCGGGGAAAGAGCGTGGGCTGACGGTTGCTTAGCGCTGCTTCGCGCCTGGCCGGGGGATTTTTCTTCCCGTTAGGCAAAAGTGGTGCCGGCCCGTTAGGCTCGATGCGGCCGGCTCCCGCGCCCCGGCGCACGGACGGTCCAGCCTTGACGATTACTTTGCCCTTTGTCTCGGTGGCTTTCGCTCCTTCGAGCAGGCCAAGCAGTTGGTCGGAATTCTCCAGCATGATCGCCACTGGGCGTCCTCTTCCGCGGGCCGCGCTAACACCACGGTTTACGCCGCGAAGCGACGGTGTATTTCTGTTTGCGCTCGATATTGAGGGGACGATGGAATGATTGCTGTCTGGGCCGGCGTTGGCCACGATGCCCGTCGGGCCGGGAGCCGACGCCTTATTCGCGCTCGAGCTTGGGCCGCCCGGTTGAGGCCCGACAACCTGTTCGGCCGAGCCCTTAGCCGGGGAAGCAGGAGACACGCCGGGGATGAAATCGGAGAGAACGACAGTAGTGCCATTGTAAGTGACCAGGAAGGTGCCGGCGTTGTCGCTTGTGACGATGCGATTTCCGGAGGCGACGTTGGTGAACGCGCCGGAAAGCGCAGTCGAGCTGAGGACGGTGAAGTTATCGTTGTTGCCAGCCTGGAAGCTATTGACGAAGGAGACGACCAGGTTGCCGTTGAGCGCGACCGTCCCGTTGGCATTGAGAAAACCATATTGATTGCCCTGAGTCAGACCGCCAAGTTGGAAGGTCAGGTTGGAAGCCGCCAACAGAGTGACATTCCCGTTCACGGTCAGGCCCGCGCCGCCTAACGCCGGCTGAAGGTTGGCGCCATTGCTGATCGCGCCGTTGATCGTGCCGCGCGCGTCGACCAGGCCGGCGTTGAAGTTCAAGGTAGTCGCGGAGGTAACACTACCGCCGGCCAGGCGGAAGGTGCCGCCAGTCTGGGTGTAAACACCCGCTCCAGTAATGGAAAGGGTGTCACCGCCGATGTCGACGGTTCCGCTGGAGGTGACCGTCCCGGTTACCTGAACCGCTCCGCCGGTCGTAGCCTGGATTGTTCCGGCATTGGTGAAATCACCCCCGCCATTGCCACTCAGCACGAGGATGCCTCCGCCACTCGCCCGGGTAACCGCGCCGGCCGCATTCGAGAAGGCACTCGCGACGTTGGCAGGGTCGATTGTTAGGCTCTGGCCGGAAACATTCGCGTCGATGGTACCCTGGTTTGTGATCGTGATGACATTAAGGCCGATTTGGCCGCGACCCTGGATGAGATTGTTCGTGTTCGTTAGTCTAAAAAGCGTGTCGGCAGCGATCCGACTAGCGTTGTTCAGAGCCAAAGTGACAGTGCCACCGCCGGTGAGAGTCGTGTCGGCCGAGAGATGCAGGTCGGTGTTATTGCCGGCCGAGTTGAGCGTGATGGAGCCGGTGTTGGTAATCGTGCCGGCCGGGTGGAGGAAGGCGTTGTTATCCACCACAATGTTGCCGGCGTTGGTCAGACTGGTAATAAAGGCGTCCTGGCTGCCGTTCACCCGAATGACGCCGCTGCCGGCTGTACTTAGAGTTCCGCCGATGATGGAAGCGCTGTCGGTTAGCTGGACTTGAGATGCATCGAGGGCTTCGATCGTGCCGCCGGTGTTGGTGAAGTCGCCACCACCATTACCGCTGAAGAGCGCGATTCCGCCGCCACTGGCGCGAATGGTGCCGGTGTTGAGAAAGGCATTCGTCACCGAGGCCGGATCGAAAGTCAGAGTCACGCCTGAGACGTTCGCCAGGATCGTTGCCTGGTTGGTAACGGAGATTCCGTTTACTCCGATCTGGCCGCGGCCCTGGATCAGGTTGTTAACGTTGGTAAGTCTGAAGACACCGTCGCCGGAGATCCGGCTGGCATTATTCGAAGCCAGGGTCAGCGTGCCACCTCCGTTCAGCGTCACGTCGGAGGCGAGGCGGAAGTCGGTGTTATTGCCAGCCGAGTTGAGCGTGATCGTGCTGGTGTTGGTAATCGTGCCGGAAGCATGGAGGAAGCTATTATTATCGACAGTTAGTGTCCCATTTAGAGTCAGGTTCGTGAGAAACACGTTCTGGCTGCCGTTTACGCGGATAAGTCCGGTCCCGGCGGTGGTAAGAATGCCGCCGGTGATTGAGGCGTTGGTCGTCAACTGGACTTCGGAGCCGTCCAGGGCCTGGATCAGCCCGCCGACGTTTGTGAAGTCGCCGCCACCGTTGCCGGTGAGGAGGAGAATACCGCCGCCGCTCGCCTGTAATGTCCCGGTGTTGAGAAACGCATTTGTGTCGTTTGCTGGATCGAGAGTCAGGGTGGCGCTCGCGACATTCGCATTGATCGTAGACTGATTAGTGACTGTTATAATATCAGTGCCAATTTGGCCGCGGCCCTCGATCGTATTATCGACGTTAGTCAGCCGCAAAGGAGTCGTCGCTCCGTCTGAAGAGATCCGAGCGGCGTCGTTCAGGGCCAGCGTGACCGTGCCACCACCGGTGAGGGTCGTATCGCCTGAAAGATGAATGTCCGTGTTATTGCCGGCCGAGTTCAGGGTAATGGAGCCAGTGTTAATTATCGCCCCGCTGGTATGCAGGAAGGCATTGTTATCGACCACGATCGCGGCGGCGTTGGTTAAGTCGGTGATGAAGGCGTTCTGACTGCCGTTGACCCTGATCAGTCCAGTGCCGGCGCTGCTGAGTGTGCCACCGGTGATCGAGACGCTGTCGGTTAGCTGCACCTCCGAATCGTCCAACGCCTGGATGAGCGCGTCATCGTTGGTGAAGGCTCCGCCACCGTTTCCGGTCAGGACGAGCCGGCCGCCGTTGCTCGCCTGCAGAGTGCCCTGGTTAAGGAAGGAGGGGCCGCCATCCAGCACCATCGTTTCCGTGGCCGGATCGATCGTCAGGGTGACGCCGGCGACGTTGGCATCGATCGTTGCCTGGTTAGTAATGGCGACACTGTTAACGCCGATCTGGCCGCGCCCCTGGATCAGGTTGTCGGCGTTGGTTAGCCGGAAGAAAAGTCCCTGGCCGTCGCCGTCTCCCGCAATCCGGCTGGCGTTGTTGCCCGCCAGGGTAACTGTTCCTTCGCCGGTAAGCGTGGTATCCGCGACCAGGTGAAGGTCCGTGTTATTGCCAGCCGAGTTAAGGGTAAAGCTGCCGGTATTAATAATGTCACCGGCGAGGCGGGCGAAAGCGTTGTTGTCCACCACGAAAGTGCCGGCGTTGGTTAGATCAGTCAGAAAGACATTCTGGCTTCCGTTAGTCCGGATAACTCCCGAGCCTTCGGTCGTGAGGACGCCACCGACGATCGAGGCACTATTGGTAAGCTGCACTTCCGAGCCATCAAGCGCCTGGATTACTCCGCCGCTATTAGTGAACTCTCCGCCGCCGTTGCCGGTAAGAAGAAGAATGCCACCGTTGCTCGCCTGCAACGTGCCGGTATTGAGAAACGCGTCTGTCGCGTTGGCCGGATCGAGGGTCAGGGTCGCGCTATCGATGTTCGCGTCGATCGTGCCCTGGTTCGTGATGGTGATGCTGTTGACTCCGACCTGGCCGCGACCCTGGATGAGATTATCGACATTAGTCAGGCGAAAGATCTGATCCGCGGCGATCCGCGCGGCGCCATTCGAGGCCAGCACGACCGTGCCGCCACCTGTAAGAGTAGTATCGGCCGAAAGATGAAGGTCGGTGTTATTCCCTGCGGAGTTAAGGGTGATGGAGCCGGTATTGTTAATCGTTCCGATCGTGCGCAGAAAGGAGTTGTTATTGACCGCGATGGCGCCCGCGTTGGTAAGATTGGTAATGAAAGCGGTCTGGCTGCCATTAACCCGGATCACGCCGGTCCCGGCCGTCGAAAGGGTGCCACCGACGATGCTGACACCATTGGTTAGCTGGACCTCGGAGCCATCGAGCGCTTCGATGATGCCGTTGGCGTTGTCAAAGGCGCTGGTGCTATCAGTCAAAAGCAGAATGGCGCCGTTGTTGGCTTGGAGCAGCCCGCTATTAGTCACGCCGTTGGCGCCGGAGAGGGTCAGGGTGCCGGTGTTGATGAAGAAGAGCCCGGTGTTATTGAGAGCAATATTGAAGGTCACAGAGCCAGTCCCGCCGCTGCGGGAGACGCTTCCGCTGTTATTGAAAGTGGAGCCGGTGCCGCTGAAGAGATTGCCGCTCGTGAGAGTGAGGGCATAGCCGCCGGAGTTATTGATGGTGGTGTTACTCACCGTCATGAGAGCTGACTGCGTGCTGGTCCCGGCCACGTTCAAGACACCACTAAGAATCGACCCACCGCTGAACTGCAACCCGACCTCGAGAGTGAGCGGATTGGCCAGGACGAGCGTTCCGCCGCTCATGAAGAGCTGGTTGATGGTGACTCCGTCGATGATGTCCTGGGTCAGCGTGCCGGTAGAAAAGAAGACATCATAATCGGTTTCATTGTTACCGTTGTTCGGCACAACCCCCGGCGTCCAGCTCCCGGGATCGCTCCAGTTGCCAGTGCCGCCGTTGTAAGTGGCGGAGGTGGCCGGGGTGGGAGTGGCGGTCGGGGACGGCGTAGGCGTAATGGTGGGCGTGGGGGTTGGTGTCGCACTAGGGGTCGGCGTGACGGTAGGTGTCGGAGTGACGGTGGGTGTAGGGGTGACTGTAGGTGTCGGCGTCACAGTTGGAGTTGGAGTGACAGTCGGGGTGGGAGTGACGGTCGGTGTCGGCGTGGTGCTGGGGGTCGGAGTGGCGGTAGGGGTGGGTGTAGCACTGGGTGTTGGTGTTCCGCTGGGAGTAGGCGTGACGGTCGGGGTGGGAGGCGGAGGCGTTGGTTCCGTGCCGCCGCCGCCGTCAGTCGTGGTGTCGATCACAGCGATTCGTTGGTCGACCGCATCGAACGCGTCGACCAACGTGACCGCAGTGCCTCCACCGTAAATCACCAGGTTGGTATCGAGCAAAGCCTGCTCGGCCTTCGCCTTCTCCTGCGTTTCGATCTCCTGGGCGATGAGATTCTGGCTCGGGATCGCCGCGAAATCGCCCGAGAGCAGTGCCGAAGTCTTGAGGAGCCGATCGAGATCCACGTCCACCGGGTCGGGCAATCCCTTGCCCTTCGGATTCACGATCAACATCTGCCCCGGCTTGAGCAGGACGGATTCACCCACCTTGTTGTTGCGAAAGATCCGGGCCGTTCCCTCCAGCATGATGAACTTGCAATAAGCGTCGGGGTGATACTCCAGCAGCATGGTCGTGCCGGTGATCGCGGCGGTGACCGCGGCGGTATTGATCTGCGCGCCGCCGGCGTTTTTCGGGACGCGCAGGAGCATGGCGCCACCGCCCAGCTCGAGATTGCGGGTGCCTTCGTTGAAAGAGAAAATGGTGTTGGCGCCGAGGCGGGCCAGGGTCGCATCGGTGAAAGTGAGCTCGGCGCGCGACTCCACCCCGGTCCGCACGGCCGTGCCGTCGCGCACCTCGTCACTGATCCTGGCCGGACGCGGCGCCGCCTGGTTGGGGAGGATCTTGACATCGCGGATCACCTGGCTGACTCGCGCCTCCTTGAGCTGCTCGGCCCTCGCCGTGATCGGAAAGAGAGCGACAAGCAGGAGAGCGCAAAGGCGCCAGCCGGGCGGAAAAGCTCGTTTTGGGCGGGGTTGATGGGCGAAAGAAGGCGTCGTTAGGTTTTTCACAGGATTTGGGTAATTGGCAGAACCGCAGGGTTTTTCCGGGACCGGCGTTGCAAGGTGGAGAAAAGGACGAGTCGGACTGCTCTTAGTGTAGGATATTCAGGGGCGCAACGTCCAGCCCTTCGGGAGGGCGAAGCCGCGAGCCACCATCGTTCGGCAAATCCTTGCAAGCTTTCTCCTATAAATGCGCAAAAGCCCCGCGAAAAGGGACAAAGAATTCCCGTCGCGGAAAAAGGCAGCGACTATCGGGGAAAAAAGGTGAGCCCGCGCCATCCGATCCCCATCGGACAACGCGGGCCTTTTTCCCCAGTCCCCAGGACGCTTGCGAGCCGCGGAGCAGAGCGCCCCGTCGACTCTAAAACTTTACGGATTTACCGGTGGCGGGGCGGCGGCGGCGAGCCCGGGCTGCGCAATTCATCCAGCGCGAAGAAACCGGCCAGAGCCTCCGGCGTATCCTGGAAGAGAAACATCAGCATCCCGCAATTGCCGTAGAGCACGCGCGCCATCATTTTGCGCGCTTCCTCGATCTCGCTGGCGTCCAGCGTCACATCGCCCTCCTGGCCTTGCTGACCGGTGCGGGCGTTATCGAGCTGAGTGTGGAAAGCCGACACCTCCGTGCCGAGCGCGACCAATTCGGGCTTGGTCGTTTGCGCCGCCAGGCGCTGCCCGAGGAGCTTGACCTCATTGATCATGCCGTCGCGCGTGCCGCCGGAAAAAGGAGCGCGCCCTTGCGGCAGGAGCGTGGTGTAGAGCGCACTGCCGCGAGGGGCCACCGCGCGGATGCGGTTATCCCAATTCTCGATCTTCGAATCCTCCTCGAGGCCGGGCTTGGTGTGGAGCTGGTTGAGGAGATTCTCCACCGTCACCGTGCCGCCCTTATATCCGGCCCGGGCATTGCGCCAGGCGTCGTAAGCGGTGTCCCACTCGGTCTTCTTCGGACCCCAGGCGGTGAAAAGGACCGCCAGTTCCGGGTTCGCGCCCGGCTCGGTCGAGGCGGCGTCCAGCTTGGCATCGTGATCTTCCACGATGCGATCCATCTTGCGACGGCTATCGGCCGTCGCAGAGAGGAACGGGTTCTCGATAAACTTCCAAGTATTGTTCTCCATAAGTTTGGGTTCCTTAGTGGAGCCTGGGCGGCTTGGGCTTTAGGGGCTCGAGCTTGGGCAGGCTCAATTGTTGTTGGGCATGGTTTGAGCATTAGGGATGCCAGCGGGAGACCTTTCGCCGCCGCGCCGGGCGTTCCCGGGGGCGATGGACAACTTTCCGACCGCACTTTGAGCGCTCCGCGCGCGACCGGCAGACCTCCCGATGCCAGCTGGAGCGCAGCGCCGACGCTCGGAAGAATTTCCACAACCGGCTCGAGCGCACCGCCTGCCGGCTCTCGATTTTCCGGCGCCATCTCGAACGCGAAACTCGCTCCCTGAGCCTTGCCCGGGAGCGCAAGTTACGCTCGACAAAGCGCCGGCAATTTGATCGTCTCGGAGGCGAAGTCCCAACCAATGAAAACCAAACTCCTAGTTATCTTCTCGTGCGCCCTCGCGCTCCATGCCCAGGCCAGCAACGCCACCTGGAATCTCGATCCGCTCAGTGGCGACTGGAACACGGCGGCCAACTGGACGCCGGAGACCGTGCCTAACAACATCGCCACCTTCGATGTCTCGAACCTGACTAACGTCTCCCTCTCCGGGGGCATCCTGCTCGGCCGCATCGTCTTCACCACCGGCGCGAGCGCATTTTCCATCGATACCGGGGTCAATTACCTCTTTCTCTCCAACGGAGGAGTGCTCAACCATTCGGCTAACACCCAGCAGTTCCTGCTTTCGACCAATAGCAGCGGCCAGGGCGGCCTCCTGCAATTCTCCAACGGCTCCACCGCCGGCAGCGGCATCGTCTACACCATGGCGGGCTCGCAGGTCCCAGCGCTCAACGGCGGATTGATCACTTTCCTGGACACCTCCACTGCGGCGGATGCGTCTTTTATCCTGCAAGGCGGTAGCAGCGGGGCCAACACGATCGGTGGCCGGGTCGTCTTCAATGGCACTTCGACCGGGGATCACGCTACGTTTGTTTGTCAGCCCGGCGGCGATACAAACTTCGGAGGCACCCTCGCCTACGTCCGGTTTGCCGAGAATGCGCGGGCGGATCATGCCACGATCACGGCCGAAGGTGCGCCGGACGGGAGCCAGTATGGAGGGGTCGCCGTTTTCGCCGGACAATCGAAAGCCGAGAACGCCACTTTGATTGCGAACGGCCCGCTCGGGGCGTCGGGCGGCACTATCAATTTTAGTGACACGGCAACAGGCGACAACGCGACCGTGAAGATCTACGGCAATGGCGTGCTCGTGATTGTGGGCACCGCCGGGGCGGGCGTTTCGATCGGCTCGCTCCAGGGCACGGGTCAGGTTCTGCTCGGAACGAAGCGACTGACCATCGGTGGCAACGGTCTCGACACCACCTTCCGCGGCCGCATCGGCGTCGGCGGAGAGACCGGGGCGATCACCAAGGTCGGCCGCGGAACGCTGACTCTGGCCAGCGGGACCACCTATACCGGCGGCACCATCGTGGAAGCGGGCCGGCTCCTGGCGAACAACCAGGAGGGGTCTGCGACTGGCACTGGCGCAGTGCAGGTGAATGGCGGCACGCTCGGTGGCATTGGCAGCGTGGCCGGCGCCGTCACCATTGGCACCGGGACACTGAGTCGGGCGATCCTGGCGCCGGGAGTAAACGGCATCGGCCTGCTCACGCTGCAAAATTCGCTCACGATCAAGGCAGGCAACCGTTACGCCTGGGACGTGGACTTCAGGCGGGCCAGTGCCGACGAAGTGATCGCCAACGGCATTACGATCGAGGCCGGCGCTTCGGTCGCCATCACCCCTCGCGGCCACGACTCCTTACCGGTGGGGACGGTCTTGACCGCGATCAGTAATACGGCCGCGACCCCGATCAACGGCACCTTTGCCAACCTGCCTAACGAAAGCACGATCACGGTGGGCGGGAACACTTTTCAAGTCAGCTACAGCGGCGGCGACGGCAACGATCTCACTCTGACCGCCGTGCCGTAGGCGGGGCGCGGCGAAACTGCCGGCCGGAGAATCTTTACTCGACAAGCGAGCGAGAATCTGCTGCCTTCGAGGAGAAAGTCACAACCGATGAAACCTTTCTTGCTCCTCATTCTCTCCTGCGCGCTCGCGCTCAACGCCGAGGCCGGTAGCGCCACCTGGACTCTCAACCCGGCCAGCAACAACTGGAACCAAGCTACCAACTGGACTCCGGCAACCGTGCCTAACGGATCCGCTGACACGGCCACCTTTGGCGTTTCCAATATCAGCCCGTCCATCCGCGATTTTATTGACGTGGATTCGGTCGTTTTTAGCTCCGGCGCTTCCGCTTTCACGATCGCGGTGGACCCTGACCCCACCACCGGTCACTCAGCCTCATTGAGTTTCGATGGCGTCGGCATCGTGAATAACTCGGGCATCACGCAGGCTTTTTCGCTCCCCACCGGCGCTTTTTCCGCGGGATCGATGGTCTTCACCGGCAACTCCACCGCCGGCAACCAGACGACTTTCCTGAACAACGGCGGGAACAACGAGGCGGGCGCGGCGGAGATTTTCTTCATGGACGACTCCAATGCCGGCAGCGGCACCTTTACCAATACGGCGGGCAGCACGTTCGGCGGCGACCTCGAGTTTTTCGATAATTCCAGCGCGGCCGACGGGATCTTTACCTGCCAGGGGGGCGCAGTCAGCGGGTTTGGCGGTGGCGTGATTGCTTTCTGGGATAACGCGACGGCCGGCAGCGGGACGTTTTTCGCCCAAGGCGCCACGGCCAGAAATGCCGGGGCAGGTTTCATCACCTTTTTTTCCGGCAGCCCGACTGCTGCTGATGCGACCCTCACCGCCACCGGCGGCACCGGGGGAGGGGATGGCGGGGTTATTTCTTTCCACGCTGAAAGCGACGGTGGCCGGTCGCGAGTGAAAGTGCTCGGCAACGGCACGCTTAAACTGGAGTTTCTGACCGTGCCGAGCCTTAAAATCGGCTCGTTGGAAGGCGACGGAGTGGTCGCACTCGGCTCCCATAACCTCGCGGTCGGGAGTAACAACTCGAGTACCACTTTCGATGGCTCGATCGGCGGGTCCGGGTCACTGATCAAGATCGGCACGGGCCGATTGGTCTTAACCAAGCCTAATACTTATACCGGCCGAACCCGTATCAAGCGCGGAGTGTTACAACTCGATGACCAGTCCGGCGCGATCATCCTTGCCACCAGCCACGTCGCGGTCGAAGGCGGAACGTTGGCTGGTCGCGGCGCGATTGCCGGCTCGGTCACGGTCGGCACCGGGACCGGTCGCGGTGGAATTCTGGAAGCGCGCGGCAGTTACCTTACGGTCAATAAGAGTCTGCTTTTCAAATCTGATTCGACCTACCAGAGCGACCTCAACAGCAGCGCGGGATTTTACAGTATTGTCCAAGCCCGCAGTGTGACGATCGAGGAGGGCGCCTTGTTTACCCTGCCCGATTCTGGCGATGGCGATCTCGGCGCGATCCACATCGTTGTGATCAACAATCTCGGCTCTGCGCCGATCAACGGCACCTTCGCCAATCTGCCCGACGGCGGGACGATCGTCGTCGGCCAGAACACCTTTCACGCCAACTATAACGGCGGCGACGGGAACGATCTCGAGTTGACCACCGACCCGTGACCGATCGGCCCAGCGATCGCCTGTTAGTGGCAGACGCGGGGGGATTAGAATTTCCAGCTCAGCGTGATGCCGCCGCCGATGTTAAAGACTTCGTAGTCGAAGACGTTCTGGTTGGATTGGTTGGCGACGAAGCTGCTGATCGCGCTCACGGTCAGCCAATCGCGGATGCGATAGTTGGCGCTGAGGGCCAGGATCTCGCTCACGTCGGTGCGGCCGCCGTGGTCATATGGCCTAACGACGAGCCGGCCGGCGGCGTTGAGCGAGAAGTTCCGGCTCAGGTTGACGGAATAACCGGCGTACACGCCAAAGTCGTTGCGCTGCGGCGGGTCGGGAGTGGCGTAGAGGCTGACGTAGGCGTCCGCCCCTAACGAGATCTGCTGGGCCCGGCCGATGGGAATGGGAATCTCCGCGTTCAGGCCCAGGCCCACGTTGGAAAAAAAATCGTCGAAGTCGTCGGTGCCGGTCAGCCGGTTGTAGTCGAGGTTGGCGCGCAGGACGAGGTTGTGCAGTTGCGGGACGTAATAAACAAGCCCGGCAATGGCGTCGAAGCTGGCGAAGTCGAAGCTGCTCAGGTCCTGGTAGTAAAAGAACTGCTGCCGGAGGGTGAAGTCACCGTAGAGAGTCTTACCCAATTTAGGGGCATAGGTGACGCCGATGACCGGGGCAATGATGACGTCGCTCCGGCGGCCGTTATCGGTCAGCGCGACATTGGAGGTGTAATAAATCGGAACGCCGGTCTCGAAGGTAAAAGGCTGATATTTCTCGACGCGTTTGAGGATCGCTTGTTCACCGAGATCGCTGTCATTGGGGCTGCTGGGAGCGTAGCCCTCAGTGACGTCGCTTGAAGTGACGCTCTCGGGCGGAGCGAGCGGCGTCTGGCTGCGCAGGAGGCGGGCTCGATCGGCGGCAGTCGACTGCGCCTGGAGGGGTGAGATGACCGCTGTGCCGATGAACAGGAGGCCAATTACGAACAGGGGACGGCGCCAGGGCGGAGATTTCATCGAGGGGTCTTTTTGCGAGCGCGCATCTCCGTCGTCAAGCCTTTCCCCCGAAAACGGCTACCCGAAAGGAAGGTTTGCCTTGATCCGCTGCTCGTCGGTCTTGTGCACGAGGGCGGACTTCGCGAGCTGGCGTTTCCGCTTGGCGTTCTTGGTCGCCATCAGGTGCCGGCGGGTGGCGTGGGAACGCAGGACCTTGCCGGTTCCGGTGATTTTGAACCGTTTGGCGACTGCTTTCCGCGTCTTGCTGCGGGCGATGGACTTCGGCATAAGGCGCGGAAGATAAGCACTTCCCCCCAGGCTGACAACCGATTTTCTGTTTACCCGCTGGGGATTGCGACGAAGATTCGACGATGGAAACTTCGAGCCCTGGCGACCCGCGCGTGGTAATTATCGGGGCCGGCTTTGGCGGCTTGGAAACGGCCAAGCACCTCGGCAACAAGCCGGTCCGGGTGACGGTGATCGATCGGACCAATTATCATCTCTTCCAGCCGCTTCTTTATCAGGTCGCGACCGCCGCACTCTCGCCAGCCGATATCGCCGCGCCCGTCCGCGGTATTCTCGGCAAGTACGAAAACATCGAGGTGCTTCTGGCCGAAGTGAAGGCAGTCGAGGTCGAGAAACGGATGGTGCGCACGGCCGATCGCGAAATCCCGTACGATTATCTGGTCATCGCGACCGGTTCGCGCCATTCCTATTTCGGACATGACGAATGGGAGAAGCTGGCTCCCGGTTTGAAGAGCTTGGAAGACGCGGTCGAAATCCGGCGACGCATCCTGATGGCGTTCGAGTTTGCCGAGAAGACGCAGGACCCGGAGGCGCGAGCGGCGGCGATGAATTTCGTCATCATCGGCGGCGGGCCGACTGGGGTGGAAATGGCCGGTGCCATCGCGGAGATCGCGCGAGAGACGTTGGCCAAGGATTTCCGGCATATCGACCCGTCGACCGCCCGTGTCATCCTGGTGGAGGGCGATAAGCGGGTGCTTTCGGGGTTTCCGGAGGATCTTTCCGCGAGCGCGCAGGAGCAGCTAAAGGAACTTGGTGTCGAGGTGATCACCGGAACTCATGCCGAGAACCTGACCGACGACGGACTCACGGTGGCGGGGAAGTTCATTCCCTGCCGAGTCAAAATCTGGGCAGCCGGAAACGCGGCCTCTTCCGTCGGGAAAACATTAGGCGTTCCGCTCGACCGGGCCGGGCGAGTGATCGTGCAAGACAACCTAACAATCCCGGGTCATGCGGAGGTGCAGGTGATCGGGGACCTGGCGAATTTCACTTCCAAAGATGGCAAGCCGCTCCCGGGCGTCTCACCGGTTGCGATCCAACAGGGGCGCCACGCCGCGCACAACATCCTGCATATGATCGAGGGGGCGAAGCCGCAGCGCTTCTACTATTGGGATAAGGGCAGTATGGCTACGATCGGCCGCAACCGCGCGGTGGCCGATTTGAATTGGGTGCACTTTAGCGGCTTGCCGGCCTGGCTGGCCTGGCTTTTCATTCACGTCCTTTACCTGGTCGGGTTCCGGAATCGGATCGCGGTCCTTCTTCAGTGGGCCTGGGCTTACATCACCTTTAACAAAGGGGCGCGGCTGATCACCCGGAATTTCCAGGCGGAACATCGACCGGTCGGGTAAGATTGAGCCACCAAGAAGGACAAGAAGAGCAGGTCTTCCAACCTTTGTGTTTTTCGTGGTTCTTCGTGGTTTAGTTGAACCCGTGCGATCGCGCTACGTTCTACCGAATTTTCGCATCGCGATCGTGGGCGCGGGGGCGATAGGTCTCTACTACGGCGGCAAACTGGCTCACTTCGGCCGCGACGTGCATTTCCTTTTGCGCAGCGATTACGAAATCGTGCGCAAACGCGGGCTGCGCATCCGGAGCAAGAGCGAAAACATTCACATCGCGAAAGTGAACGCCCGGCGATCGACGGCCGAAATCGGCCCCTGCGACCTGGTCATGGTCGCGGTCAAGGCGACCTCCAATCCCGACCTGCGAACGCTCATCGCGCCATTGTTAGGCGAAAAGACCATGATCCTCACCCTGCAAAATGGACTTGGGAATGAGGAGTTCCTCGCCGGTCATTTCGGCGCGGAACGCATTCTGGGCGGTCTTTGCTTCATCTGTCTCAACCGCACGGAGCCGGGCGTGGTCGAGCGGCTTGATGCCGGTCGACTGTCGATCGGCGAGTTTGACGGTCATCCCAAACCGCGGTTGCACGATATCGCGTGGGAATTCAAACGCTGCGGCGTGGTTTGCAGTGTGGTCGCCGATCTCGCACTGGAACGCTGGCGCAAGCTGGTCTGGAACATTCCTTTCAATGGCCTAACGATCACTAAAGGCGGGATCGGCACGGCCGAGATTTTGGGCAGCAACGAGTTGCGTCTGGAAGCGCTGGCCTTGATGGATGAGACGATTGCGATCGCGAACGCCTGTGGCCATCAGCTGCCGACCGCCGTCGCGCTCGATCTGATGAAGCGGACCGAAGAGATGGGTAATTACAAGCCTTCCACCTTGCTCGATCTGGAGGCCGGCCGGCCTCTCGAGCTGGAAGCGATCTGGGGCGAAGCGTTGCGCCGCGGGCGGGAGGCGGGCGTGAAATCGCCGCGCCTGGAAGGGCTTTACCGTGAATTGGCCGCGTTCGATCAGCCAGCGCGAAAATGAGGAGGATAACGTTGCCGCAGCTCGCGGTCCTGAATCGCCAGCGCAAGGTCGCGCTCGACCGGGCTTCGCTGGAAGCGTTTGGCCGCCGTGCCTTACCCCTTTGCGCGGCTGAAGCAGGAAGTGGCCTAACGAAGTTATCCGAAGTGAGCGTGGTCCTGATTTCCGATCGCCGGATGAGCGAGCTGCATCTCCGTTTCATGCAGGTAAAGGGGCCGACTGACGTGATCACCTTCCAGCACGGCGAGATTTTTATGAGCGTAGAGACTGCGCTGAACCAGGGGAAGGCACACCGGACCTCGATGATGCATGAATTGCGGCTTTACCTGGTCCATGGCCTCTTGCACCTGCAGGGTTTGGACGACCTGCAGACGGCCGATCGCCGCCGGATGTCGGTCCTGCAGGAACGCATCGTCGCCTCGCTCTCGGCCTGAAGGGCTCTGCGGTTGATTCACGCGTCTCGCGTGATATGGTTTTTCGTTATGCTTTGGCCGATCGGTTTGTCCTCCACAACTCCATCGTTTGGTTCCGTTTGAGATTGGTCATCGCACGTTCTTATGCAGCTTTTCTCGGAGATCATCAACGCCGTCGAGTCTCCCACCACCACCGAGGAAACGAAGACCAAGGAAGCTCTCGATTTGCCGTGGAATGTGGTCGTGCATAACGACCCGGTGAATCTGATGAGCTATGTAACGATGGTCTTTCAGAAGGTTTTTGGTTATCCGAAGGAAAAGGCGGAGCTGCATATGCTCGAAGTGCACCGCAACGGGCGCTCAATTCTTTGGAGCGGCGTGCGGGAGCGAGCGGAATTGTTCGTGCAGCAATTGCACGGCTATCTCCTTCTCGCCACGATCGAGCGAACGAGTTGAGATGGAAGTTTTCCGCAATAACGGCGTCCTCGAGATCAGCGAGATCGATCCTTTCCTGGCTGAGCTGTTGCGGCAAATCCCGGCCAGTACTCGCCCCGAGTCCGTCCCGGCAGCCGAGGCGCGTCTTTACAGCGCGCCGGCCGTGCCGGACGAAAAGGAATTTTGTGCCGAGTGGAAAATTTACGTCGAGCCGGAGCTGCGCCGGCTTTTTCAGAGCGCGACTGAAACCGTTGAAACCGACCTGCAACAGTTGGGTGAATCCGAGAAGGCGTTTGCCAATTGTGCGCTTCGGATTCCGCGCGAACATTCCGAGGCCTGGCTCAACGCTCTCAACCAGGCGCGACTGGCGATCGCCGCGAAGTATGACTTTACCGAGGCCGAGCTTTGCGATCACTACCGCTCGCCGATCGGTTCCCGCCGCGATCTGAGCCTTTTTCAGGTCAACTTTTATGGCTTCCTGCAGGAGTTTATCCTGCGCGAGATGGAGTGCGGGGACGTTGAGTGATTGAGTAATGTGGTGGCCGCTTGGCCACTCGCTCAATCACTCACTCGCTAAATCGCTCATGTTTCCACCCTGCTTGCGCTCGCGAACCATCTTCATCAGACGCTCTTTGAGGGCGTCGGAAGATTTGGCCGGTCGCAAGCTGAGCGCGAATGCCTCATGCAGGCGGTAACATTCGGTGATGAAATCCTCGGCCGGTTGACCGAATTCCCGGCGAGCCGATTCGAATTCATCGACCTCGCCGTTCTCCAGCGCGCCGATCACATAAAGTCGGGCGCGATTCTGGAATTCGTCAAAGCTCATCTTTCAACTCTTTGAGGCCGTCGTAGATTTTTTTCAGCCCCAATTCGAGGCGTGTTTTCACGGTCCCTAAAGGGGTATTCGTATTTGCGGCGATTTCGCGCTGACTCATGCCGCGAAAAAATGCGAGGTCGATCGCCTGCTGCTGGGCTGGAGGCAGACCGCTGATGACTTTACGAACCAAAACCCGCGTATCAGAGAAATTAATTTCTTCTTCAGTGGCGTTGTGCACCCAGGCATCGGGTTGTTGTTCGGTCTCGTTCTGCAACCGCTCGCCGGCCCGAAGATAGGCCTGCTTCTTGCGCAAACCATCGATCGCCCGACGCCGCGCCAGAGTGACCATCCAGCCCAACGGCTTCCCCTTTTGGGCAGAAAAATTCCGGGCTTGGTTCCAAAGCTCCATGAAGATCTCCTGAAGCAAGTCCTCGGCCTCAGCCTCGTTATGCACGACCCGCAGGATGAGCGCCTTGATAATGCCGTTGTAGCGATCGTAGAGCTTGGAGAGGGCTTCCGGGTCTTCCTTTTGAATTCCCTCCATCAGCTCGAGGTCGGTCGGTTCACCTGGGGCAAGGGTGGGGCTGACTGCGGGCAGCCGTGGTCCGGTGGGCTCGGCGGCGTCGTCTAGCGGTAGTTTTGGTCGGCGGGGCATCGGTGGCGAAAAGAGAGAGAGTTGTAAAGCCGGGGGCGGGTCGCGTCCAACAGGATTTCACGCGAGCGACGAAAAAGAGTTCGCCGCTCCTTGCCTGGAAAGAGACCTGCCTCCTTACGAAGCGAGGCGGCGGTGCCGAAACGATTTGTTCCGGCTTGTCCGGCCTAGCCTTTGTTACCCGCCATCGGCTGGCCTGCGAAATGGAGGATTTCCAGAATATCGCCGCGCAGATGAAGGAATTCCTCGCTGCTTCGGTCGCGCGGACGTTCCAGGTCCACCGGAATGATCTGCTCTATCTTACCTGGTCGCTGGGTCATGATCACGATGCGCGTGCTCATATAAATCGCCTCGTCGATGTCGTGCGTGACAAAGAGCATCGTGGTGCCGCGCGCCTGCCAGAGGCGGAGCACTTCATCCTGCATCCGCATCCGGGTAAAGGCATCGAGAGCTCCGAGCGGTTCATCGAGCAAAAGCACCTTTGGGTGATTGATCAACGCCCGGGCCAGCGAGACCCGTTGCGCCATGCCGCCGGAGAGATGATGCGGAAATGAATTGGCGAAAGCTTCCAACCCGACTAACCGCATGAAATCATCCACCTCCGCTCGTCGCTCACGCAGCTTCCCTTGCGCGACGAGGCCGACTTCAATGTTCCGCCGCACCGTCAGCCATGGGAAAAGATTTGGGTCTTGGAAGACCAGGCCGCGTTCCGCGCTCGGCGCGGTGATCGGCTCCGCGCCGATGGCCAGCTCGCCGGTCGAGGGTGTGGTGAGACCGGCCAGCATTCGCAGCAAGGTCGACTTGCCGCAACCGCTCGGGCCCACGATCGAGACCAGCTCGCCCGCCGCGACCGACAAAGAGACGTCGTCCAAAGCCAGCGCACCCGGGGTGATTCCGCCATCGGGCGACGGGAAAGTCTTGGTGACGTGCCAGACGCGCAAGGAGGCGGCTGAGTTCGCCTCGTGGCTGGGGTCCGCGGCTACCATTTGATCACTCCCTTCTGCCAGACGAGCACGCGATCCCGCACCCGGAAGAGCATGGTCATGATCGTCGAGAAGAAGGCCGCCATGATCACGAGCGCGCCGTAAACCTTACCATACTCCGCCCAGCCTTGTGCCCAGGCAACATACCAGCCGAGGCCCGATTTTACCCCGACCGTCTCGGCCACGACCAGGGTGAGGAACGAAGTTCCCAGTCCCATGAAAAGCCCGATGAAAATATTTGGCAGGGCGGCTGGGATCGCGACCCGGAAGATGAGATACGCCTGCCCGGCACCCAAGGTGCGGGCCACATCGAGATAAGAGGCGCGGGTATTGGAGATGCCAGAGGCGGTCAGCATTGTCACCGGGAACCAGACGGCCAGCGCCACTAGGCCGATCGCGGAGCAAAGCGAGGAGGGCGAGACCACCATGGCGAGCGGAATCCAGGCCGTAGCAGGGATTGGCCCGATGACTTTCAAGAGCGGCATTCCCCAATACCGGGCATGTGGGAACCAACCGATCGTTACCCCAGTGATCAAGGCAAGGAGCGTGCCCAACATGTATCCACTGAGCAGCAAAAAGAGCGAATGCCAGGTGCTATCGAAGAGCAGTGCACGGTCGCTCGCCAGAGCCGCCATGACTGCTTCTGGTCCTGGGAAATAAGGAAGCGGAAGTAAACCCAGACAGGTGGTGACCAACTGCCAAACCGCCGCGGCCATCACTGCTACGCCGAGGATAGGACACATCTGGACCATCCAACGGCGGAGCCCCGCCGAGTAAACCTGCGCCACCGCGCCCAGCACTCCGAGGCCGAGCACAATCCAAAGGAGAGAAGGATAATAGCGCGTATCCGGAGTTAGCCCCGAGCGAGGGCCGAAAAAATGCACCGCCAGCGCGATTAATGTTGCCACCGGGACCGCCAGCAACGTTTGCGGACGCGAACGAAACAGTCCCGGAGGCTTTGGCGCCGTCTCGATACGTTCGGCGTTCGTCACCTGCGACGGTGCCCTGTTTTGGAGAGGTGCGGTTAGTTCCATTGATCAGAATTGTATTGTCGTTACCCAAGCCTCCGCTCGGGGAGCAAATTTCATGCGGGCGACTCGCGGACGGGCGTCCGGTCGTCGCCCTGACTTTGTTTCGCCCGCCAGCTCTCGATGGGAGATTTTAGAATAGAACAATAAGCTGGGCTTATGAAGTAAAATTTTAGCGGATTGCCGTCAGTGGGCCTCTCGTCCCTCTGCTGCGTCGGGTGCTAAAAGGAGAAAATCACGTCCACCCCAGCCGTGAGCATGTCGCGGTCGGAGGAATCGTTGAAGGGGCGGGTGGAATTGAGCGATCGATCGTAGCGCAACTCGGGCCGAATCATCAAACCAGTCAGCGGTTTGGGGACGCTTGGACGGATCGTGACGCCGGCTGTCAATGCGCCGTAGGTGGTGCGACCACCGCCCACCGTGCGGCGATCGAAAACCGTATCGTCGCCGCGCGCGAAATGGATGAAATCGTTATTCGACGCGAACTGCGCGACAAAAAATCCGTCCGCGTCGCGCCAAATCTCACCTCGAATGCCGGCCGTCAACCAATCGGTGATCGCGTAGGTAAAATATTGCGCCACGCCGTAGCCCTTGGCGCGGAACGATTCCTCATACACGTAATTGAAATCTGTAATGGAAGTGAATTTGTCGGTCGCCTTCCAAGTGATGGTAACGTCGCTTAGGTAGCGGAAATCGTGATTGTCGCCGGGATTTTCCGGCCCGATGTGGGTGAGGGCGGCGTAGGTCAACTTGCCTCCGCAAAGGTTGCCCCCCAAGCCGCCGTAAAACGATGCGGAATCATTATTATCCTCCACCGCGACGTTCAATCCCCGGTCGACGCTGGCATACAAATCCAGACCCGGAAGCGCATGGAGCGTCGCCAGGACGCCGGTTCCGTTGAAAGGGCAGCCAAAGTTGAAAATGTAGCTGCGCGAATAAAAAACGTTCATGCGCGGATCGCTCATGTCCGCGCCGAAGCAATTCATAAATTTGCCGACCTTCAGGTCGACGCCTCCGGCCGTTCCCTCGAGCGGGAAATGCGCCAGGAACCACGCCTCTGGCAGGTCGGGTTGCACGGTGTCGTCAGTCGTTAGGTCGAACAGGCCGAGCGAATGGAGGTAGCGCGCGTCGCTGCCATAAAAGAGTTCTATCTTAAATCCCCAATCGAAGCGGTCGGAGCTCTTCGGATCGAGTGAACGTTCCGCCACGACCGCCAGCTGATTGAGCATAGGTTCGTTGGAGCGATCATCGAGTAGCCGTCCAAAATTCTGGCGATCGTCGGGCGAAGCGAAGTTGGCGGTGACGCCGGCCTCGAGCCAACCCGAAAGAGTGAGACGTGAGGCCGGAGCAGGCTCGGTCGTGGACTTGCTCGAGTCGGTCATAGCTGGCTCACCGCCACGCGCGAAATTAGAAAACCCTAAAGACGTAATGACCAAGCTGATGAGGATAGATCTTCTCATATCTTTTCTGAATCGATGGATTTCGACAAACTAACTTCTGTTGCCTGCCATCGGCTGACCGGCAAAATGCATCGTCTCCAGGATCTCGCCGCGCAGGTGCAGAAAGGCATCGCTGCTTCGATCGCGCGGACGCTCGAGATCCACGGGAATGATTTGTTCAATCTTGCCCGGGCGCTGAGTCATGATCACGATGCGGTCGCTCATGTAGATAGCCTCATCGATGTCGTGGGTGACAAACAGCATGGTGGTTCCATGAGCCCGCCAGAGACGAAGCACTTCATCCTGCATTCGCATTCGCGTAAAGGCGTCAAGTGCGCCCAGCGGTTCATCCAGCAGAAGTACCTTGGGGTGATTAATCAGCGCACGTGCGAGCGAGACGCGTTGCGCCATGCCCCCTGAGAGATGGTGAGGGAACGAGTTAGCGAATGCTTCCAGGCCGACAAGGCGCATAAACTCGTCGACCTCCGCTCGTTTCTCGCGGAGCACACCGCGCACGACCAACCCGACCTCGATATTCCTTCGCACAGTTAGCCAAGGAAATAGATTTGGATCCTGGAAGACCAGGCCACGTTCGGCACTTGGAGCCGTAATTTGCTCGCTGCCTACCGAAACCTCGCCAGTGGTCGCCGCGTGGAGGCCAGCAATCATGCGCAACAAGGTTGATTTGCCGCAACCGCTCGGGCCGACAATTGAGACCAGCTCGCCGGCCGCGATCGAAAGCGAAACGTCATCCAGGGCAAGCGCGCCTGGAGTGCTCCCGCCATCGGGAGAATCGAAACGCTTTGTAACATGCCGCACCCTGATGGCTGCGGCTTCGTTCAATTCTGAGTTGAGTTTTACCATTTGATCACACCTTTCTGCCAAACGAGAACTCGATCACGTCACCTTGAAGAGCAGCGTCATGATGGTTGAGAAGAAGGCCGCCATAATGACGAGCGCCCCGTAGACCTTGCCGTACTCCGCCCAGCCTTGAGCCCAGGATAAATACCAGCCCAGCCCGGATTTGACCCCGACAGTCTCAGCCACAACCAAAGTCAGGAAGGACGTCCCCAATCCCATAAAAAGGCCGAGAAAGATATTGGGTAAGGCCGCTGGTATGGCGACGCGAAATATTAAGTAGGCTCGTCCGGCACCTAGCGTACGCGCGACGTCGAGATAGGACGCTCGGGTGTTGGAAATGCCGGAAGCGGTCAGCATCGTGACCGGGAACCAGACCGCGAGAGAGACTAAGCCAATCGCCGAAAAGAGTGCAGAAGGCGCAATCACCATGGCGAGAGGAATCCAGGCGGTCGCGGGAATCGGTCCGATGATTTTTAACGCCGGCATTCCCCAGTATCTCGCATGCGGGAACCAGCCGATAGTTACCCCAGTAATGAGGGCTAACGTGGTTCCGATTGCATAGCCACTCAGTAGGAGCACAAGCGAATGCCACGTGCTATCGAAGATCAACCCGCGGTCGCCGACTAAAGCGGCCGCCACTGCCTCCGGTCCGGGAAAGTAGGGGAGCGGCATCCATCCTAAACAGTAGGTAACCAGTTCCCAGATTCCGAACATAGCAGTCGCGGCGCCCAGGATCGGACACATCTGTCGCATCCACTTGCGCAATCCATCCAAGAAGGGATAGAGGACAGCCGCAAAGAGACTCAGACCCAGAACGCCAAACAGAAGAAACGGGTAGTAGCTCGTCACTGGCACTTCTTCGCTCTTCGGAACGAAATAGTGAATGACGAGCGCGATCCCAGCTCCCATTGGGACGGCTAAGAGCGTTTGCGGTCGCGGCCTTCTCCTGACGATCGCAGCGGTCGCCGCTGCCTGGATAGGGCGCTGCGTTGCGAGCGCAACAACAGCCGGTGCAGTTGGTTCGATGGTCGTGTTCATTGTTTGGTAAGTTGGTTTTTCTTCGGACGATCTTTTGCCTCCGGGTCAGCCAGGTTTGGCGCGTCCTGGTCGGGTTGATCGTACATCTCCCGGGCACAGCAGTTCCCGGCTTGCGTTCCCTGGAGAAGTAGTTCGGCGATAAGCTTCATCTGCTGGTCGCGATCAACCTGGCCGCCGGGGACAGTCTCGACTTTGACCGTCTTGATCCAGTCGTCAGACACGCCATCAAGATGCCGAAACGCCTTCTTCGCCAACGCGTCGGTATCCGTGGTCGGCGCGAGCATCTTCGCCTCTTTCATCTCTTTCGCGGCGGTGTAAACGCTCTGCTCGGCGAGCGCGACCGAGGGAATATATTTCAGGCGGCTAAGCGCTACGGTGTTCAGTTCGACCGTGGAAGCGAGGTACTTCTTATCCACCGCCATTTGTGCCGCCGCCTTGGGGTTTTGCTGTACCCACACCGCCCCCCTCAGGATCGCCCTCGTCGCCCGCGCCGCGGTGTCCGGGTTGGCGTCGATCCATTTGCCATTGGCGATAATTTCACAGCAGTACTCGTCTGCATAGGCCGCATCGGTGGCTTGGTCCATCCCGGGGATGTTTCTTGCCCTCCCGTCGGCGATGAGGAGTGTCCCGATTGGCTCGGCATTGGCCACCGCGTCCACTTCGCCTTTGGTCAAAGCCAATCCCAGCTCTCCGGCCGGGAAGACCTTCCACTCGATATCCGTGCTGGGATCAACCCCATGAGTGCCGAGGACCCGATTGGCAAAGACGAACGGCGGTGTGCCCATTCCTGGAACCCCGATCCGTTTTCCTTTTAGGTCCTGGATCTTGTGAATAGGGCTGTTCACGCCCGTCTGGACGCGCAAACAGCCAGTGTGCACTCCGCCGAGGAACCGCACATTCAAGCCCTGCTCGATCGGCTTGAGAAAATACATCACCAGATGGTGGGTGATATCGTAGCTGCCTAGAGCGAGGTTGTCTTTGTAACTCGCCCAACTGCACTTTACCAACTCCGGCTCGAGACCTTCGTCCTTGAAATATCCCTTCTCATAAGCGGTGTAGATGGGCGCCTCACAGGTTAGACCGATGTAGCCAATTTTTACCCGCTTAGAATTTACTATTTCCGGGGTGGTGCTGGCCTTCTTGCTGCAGCTAGCCAGGTAGGAAACTGCGTAGACGAGCAGGAAACGAAATACGAGCTGGAGCCAAGGTCGATGTTTCATGTGATTTTTATAACCCTAAGAGTGTTTTCATGAGTTTGGCAGGTCGGGGGAGCTTCATTGTCAGGTCGCCCAGCGAGGTACGCCCATGTCGTTAGATGAGGGTTAGGCACTGCGATGCGTTTCCCGCGCAGATCCTGCATGCTGTGGATGTTCGAATCTTTCTGCACGCACACCGCAGTGCCATCCCGCTGATCGAGGTAGACGATCTGGAGCGGAATAATTTGTTCGCGCAGCGCGGTGGCCTCTTTCAGCCCTGGCCAGCTTTTGCGGCGCAGTGGCTCGAAGAGACTGTTCCAAGTCGTGCTGTGATTGATGAAATCCGTCACCGGACAGGTGAGATGGCAGATCGTCGGGAGGAAGCCGATGCGGAACTTCGCCGCGCGGTCCGCCTTCTTCCGCTCCAACATTGGCAGGGTCGATCCGCTCTGGGAGAGAGTGAAGGCGAGCATCCAGCAAATTCCGGCGATGGGGAGCTTGCGAAAAGCCTTCTTGGGTTGTTGGGCTATGGCGATCACAGATTGGCTGAGTCGGTCGTGGTGTGGCGAAACTGGCTTTCTCCCCAGAACAAAAGCAGTTTAAAGGCCAAGGTTTGCTTATATGAGCATTTCCAAAACAATGTAATGGTTTGAACGATATATCAATTGCTGCGACTTATGGAAGGAAAATTTGCAAAAAACTTTCTGGATGATTGCCAGAGCCCCGCAGACCTACCAATCTGATCGGGCGATGACGCACGATCCGCTCGAGATTCGGCACCTCCGCTATTTCCTGGCGGTGGCAGAAGCGGGCAGCTTCAGCCGCGCGGCCAAGAGACTAGGGCTCTCGCAACCCAACATTTCGCAGCAAATGCGCGACCTTGAGGGGGCCCTTCGCGTCGAACTATTCCAGCGACGGGGAAAACGAATTTTCCTCACTGCCGCAGGCCAGGTGTTTCAAGATCATGCCCGCTCCATCATGCGCGAGGTCGAGAGCCTGCATCAGGAACTGAGCGTCGACCCAGGTCAAATGCGCGGCATCTTGCACTTGGGAGTCGTGCCCATTCTCAACAGCGCCCTGATTCCCCCCTTGCTCGGAATGTTTGCCGCCACTCACCCCGCTGTCAGCCTGACGGTCGAGGAAATCTCGTCGACTGAGATTGAGACGGCGATTGAGGAAGGTCGGATGGATGTCGGTCTGGGATTTCTAACCCGGCATTCGCCCCGTCTTCGCTACGAGAGGCTCTGCACCGATCAATTCGCTCTTATCGTGCACCAAAGCCACAAATGGGCCAGTCGGAGGGTGATTGATGTCGCCGATCTGCACCAGGAGCGCATCTTGCAGCTGCCCGATAACTTCGTGATGCGTCGAATGAGCGATGCCATCTGCCTTCAACATCAGGTTCGACCTCGAATCGCCGCGGAGATTAACGCCATTGAAACTCTCCTCCGTTCGTTAGGCCCACTGAAAGCCGCCGCGCTCATGCCGAAAATCGCGCTGCGCGAGATGACTGGCCTCACTGCAATTCGCTTAAAGGGCAAGGATCTTGCGATCGAAATTGGTTTGCTGCGCTTAATTGACTCCGGGGCCAGCACTCCGGTGCAGGAATTTACCAAGCTGGCCCGTTCGACCGTTCCCTTGATGATCCGAAAGCAAAGAGCGCAGCGCGGAGCTGGCCGTTCGTAGGCTGTCGTCACGTCATCGAGCGGAGGCTCGCAGCCGAATCGTTTGCCGAAGCGACTAATCTGCTCGCCGGAACGTCTGTGGGGCGTCACGCTCCGGGCACCGGTGCGTAAATCGAAACCTTCACGCCAGCCAGCGGCCGCCTCCTTCGGCCTTCACGCTGAACAATTCGTCGTCGCCGCTGGCGAACCGGCTGGCTTCCAGGTCGAGTCGGGCATCAATCCGCACAAGATCGATCACGTTTGGATCACCATCCACGCCGGCCAGGTCGGCCACTTGCGGATCGCGATCAATACGTGGTCGCTTCAGCACGCTGCCGACGGTTTCGACCCGCGCATGCGTGTCGGCGTAGTCGCCGCTCCCTGGACCCGACTCCCGCAGAGCGGCGTCTTCGCGGCGCGCGGGCTCGATTATGCCGACTTCGAACGCCGGCAATCGATCGTCTATTTGGAAACAGACCGGCCCGTGCTGGAAAAAATGCTGCGCGCAAAGACCGACCGCGCGATCTGCGTCGAGGCCTGGGGTGCGCTTTACCTGCGCGACCAGCGGGGCATTCATCAGGTCCACAGTCGCCGCGCCAGTTGCAGCGTGCGGACCGACTACGTCGGGCGCGACGGCGCGGTCCGCTTCTACTTTCCTGACCGCACGGCCGAGATGGTCCTCTTCAAGTATTGCGGCCAGGTCTGATCCGGAGCAGGCGCAGGCCGTTCAGGACCACGACCACGGTACTGCCTTCGTGGCCGACCACGCCGAGCGAGAGCTTGATCTTCTGCGCCAGGGCGAAAGTGACCAGAACCGCGACCGTGCCTAACGAGATGACCAGGTTCTGCCGGATGATGCGCCGGGCGCGCCGGCTCAGCCGCAGCGCCGTCGGCACATTCTCGATCCGGTCGTGCATCAGGATGACGTCGGCCTGGGCGAGAGCCGCGTCCGAGCCGCGCGCGCCCATCCCGAGCCCGACATCGGCCGCAATCAGGCTCGGGGCGTCGTTGATTCCGTCGCCTACCATCGCCACTTTTTTTCCTTCCTGCCGCCAGCGATGGATCCATTCCAACTTTTCGTCAGGCGTGAGATCGGCGTGCACTTCCTCGATCCCGGCTGCGCGCGCCACGAGTTCCGCCGCCGAAGCGCGATCGCCGGAGACGAGGGCGACGGAGTTTCCATCCTTCCGCAAACTCGCGATGACCTCGGGAGTGGCGGGCCGGAGCCGGTCGCGCAGGTAAATGACCCCGAGCAAAACATCGCGCGCGACCCACACTTCCGCTTCCGCGCCGCTCGAGGAAAAACCGGCCACCGCGAAACCGCGCTGTTCCATCAGGCGGCGACTTCCGACCGCGACCAATTCGGAACCGATTCTCGCTTCCATGCCGAAGCCGGGAAGGTTGACGACATCCTGCGTGGCCGCCGGCGCCACGCCGCGGCGTTCGGCTTCGAGCACGACCGCGCGGGAGAGGGGATGAGTTGAGTTTCGTCCGACCGCGGCGGCGGCCGCGAGGGTTTCTGCTGCCGTCGTTAGGCCAGCGGTTTCGATCCGTGAGACCTCGAGCTCGCCGGTCGTCAGGGTGCCGGTCTTGTCGAAGGCGAAATGATTCACCCCGGCGAGAGTTTCCACCGCCACCCCGCCGCGGAAGAGAATGCCGTTGCGCGCCCCGGCCGCGATCGCGACGAGGATGGCGGAGGGAATGGAAAGGACCAGCGCGCAGGGCGAGGCGACGACGAGCAGCGTCATCATGTGATAAATCGCGACCGCAAACGGCTCCTGCCGGAAGTAGAGCAGCCAGCCGAGAAAGAGGACGCTGCCGCTCAATATCGAGACCGTGTAGTAGCGCGTGAAAGTATCGGTGAACCGTTGCGCCGGCGCCTTCTGTTCGCGCGCGCTCTCGATCAATTCGATGATCCGCTGGACCGCGCTTTCGCCGGGAAGCCGGAGCACGCGCATGACGGCGCGGCCTTCCAGGTTCGTCGTCCCGCCGCTCACCGTGTCGCCGATCCGTTTGGAAATCGGCAGCGCTTCGCCCGTCAGCGCAGATTCATCGGCCGAGGTCGCGCCCTCGATCACTTCGCCGTCGACCGGAAAAAGTTCGCCCGGTTTGACCAGCAGCTCGTCGTCCAGGCCTAACGAGTCAGTCGGAACCTCGATCCATTCGCCGTTCTCGCGCCGGCAGGCGGTTTTCGGTGCCGCCTTGAGGAGCGAGCCGATCGTCTGCTCGGTCCGATAGTTCGCGAAACGCTCGAGCGCGTTGCTGAGCGAGAAAAGAAAAAGCAGCGTCGCGCCCTCCACCCAGGCCCCGATCCCGGCCGCGCCGAGCGCGACCACGATCATGAGCAAGTTGATGTCGAACTGGCCGCGGCGCAGTTCGCCCGCGAGATCGATCGAGGCAAACCAGCCGCCGCTGAGGTAGGCGAGGACGAAAAGCGGCAGCGCGGCCAGGCCGGAGGCGCCTAACTTTGGCAACAGGAAACCAGCCAGGGTGCAGAGCCCGCAGAAGAGCGCGAGTCCCAGCATCACCCGATGTCGCGGCTGCGCCCTCGTTAGGCGCGAATCCAGGGCCATCGCCCGAGGCTGCTCCGAACGAGGGAGGCGGTCACGCATAATTCTCGCCTCGGCGGGGGCGAGGGGGGCGCGCACCGGTTAATTTTCGGCGCCTTTATTCCCGCCGCGGGCGCGCAGGAATTGCATCCGCGCGTGTTGCAGGCGCTCGATCATGACCACGCTCATCCGCTTGAAAAGCTCGTAGCCTAACGACGGCTCGCGCTCGCAGTATTCGCGCAGGATCGTGCCGTAGAAAAAGATCGCCTTTGTCGGCTTCGTCGCGCGCGCGTCGAAATGCCAGATGTAGGGCGGGAAAAGCCATGACCAACCCACCAGTTTTCCAGGACCGACTCGTTCCACCACCACCGGCTCGCCCTCCGGGTCGAGCGACTCGAGCACGATCTCGCCCTCTTCGATCAGGTAAAAGCGGTTCGCAAATTCGCCCTCGCTAAAAAGGTAATCGTCCGGCGCGAATTGCTTCGCCATCGCGCAATCGGCCAGCAGCCTGATGTGATGCGGGCGCAGGCCGACCAGAAATGGGTGCAATTCCACCCGCATTTCGAGTGGCTCAAGTTGCGGTTCGGATTCTGTTTCCATCAGAAAAGTTCGTGTTGTTTTTCGCGCACGACGAAGACCGGGCAGGGCGCGGTCCGGACCACCCGCTCGGTCGTGCTCCCAATGCAAAAATGTTTCCAGCCGGTGTAACCATGGGTCGCGATCACGATCAGATCGGCATCGAGTTCGCGGGCTGCTTCCACGATCTCGTGCGCCGCCAGCCCGGTACACACCACGGCGTGGACGGTGGCGGCTTTCAGGAGCGGCCGGGCGGCGATCGTTTGGAGCGCTTCCTTCGCGTTCTTCAGTCCCTCCTCCGTGTAATCGGGATAAGGGGCGATGTCGGGGTAGGGCGCGACCGCCGGCTGAACGATGTGGAGCAGGGTAAGCTCGGCCCCCAATTGCTCGGCAAAGCGGACCGCGTAGCGGAGCGCCTGCTCGGAAGGCTCCGAAAAATCGACCGGCACCAGGATCTGCTTGAGATGAATCGCGGGCTGCGCTGGATGGGGTAAAGTTGTGGTTTCCATGACACTCGAAACTAAACCGACCGATCACATCGTCGCTGCGCGCCGCTTGCGAATTACCGGTCGTTTTTTGGCCCAGCCGTGAAACGCATCGCCCTCCTCACGAGCGGTGGCGACGCGCCCGGGATGAACGCCGCGATCCGGGCCGTGACCCGCCGCGCCCTCTTTCATGGCGCGGAAGTGTTTGGTCTGCGGCGTGGTTTTGCGGGGTTGATTGACCGGGATTTTCTCCCGCTCGGGCCGCGCGATGTCGGGCGGATATTGCACCTCGGCGGCACCATGCTGGGAAGCGCGCGTTGCGCCGAGTTTCGGACCGAGGCGGGTGTGAGCCAGGCGCTGGAGTCGTTAGGCCAACAGGGCATCGAGGGCCTGGTCGTGATCGGCGGCAATGGATCGCAGGGCGGTTCGCACGCGCTCCTCGAGCGCGGCTTTCCGGTCGTCGGGGTCGCGTCCACGATCGATAACGATCTTTGCGGGACCGACGTGACGATCGGGGTCGATACCGCGCTCAACATCGCGCTCGAAGCGATCGACCGCCTGAAAGTGACCGCCCTTTCCCATCAACGCGGGTTCCTGGTCGAAACCATGGGACGCAACTGCGGTTACCTCGGCCTGATGGCGGGCTTGGCCGGCGGCGCGGACGTGATTGTGATTCCGGAAATTCCGAGCGATCCCGAAGCGGTCGCGACCGAGCTGCGCGCCGCTTATGCCCGCGGAAAATCGCACGCTCTCGTGGTCGTGGCCGAAGGCGCGGCTTACAACGCCGAGAAGCTGGCCGACTATTTCGCCCAACATCAGGAACGGCTGCAGTTTCAGTTGCGCGTGACCAAACTCGGGCACGTGCAGCGGGGCGGCGCCCCGACCGCTTTCGATCGCGTCCTGGCGAGCCGGCTCGGCGCGGCCGCGGCCGACCATCTGATCGCGGGCCAGCACGGCGTTCTCATCGGGATGCAGCGTTCGCAGATCGCCGCGACGCCGTTAGGGGAGATCGTGGGGAAGGAAAAACCGCTCGATCTCGAGCTTTTCCGGCTCGCCCAGAGCCTCGCCAGGTGATTCGGCCTAACGAATCCGGGGGGCGCGCCCGCGACCCGAAAGTGACTTGCCTCGCCCGGCCCAGCGGAGACGCTTCCTTGCCATGAGCGCGCCGAGCGAGATGGAAAGGCAGGCCCAGGCCAACCGCGACCTGGTCGATGCCCTGCGTCGATCAAAATTGTTTCGCGATTACGAACGGGTTTTCGCGCAGGCCACCGGCCTGCCTCTGGCCCTTCGTCCGCTGGAATACTGGCAGCTCGCGCATCGTGGGAAGCGCAACGAAAATCCTTTCTGCGCCCTCCTCGCGGAGAATCCAAAAACGCTCGCAGTCTGCCTCGCTGCCCACGACGAAATGATTCGGCACACCGGCGACGCGCCGACCACCGTGACCTGCCCCTTTGGGCTGACCGAGACCGCGGTCCCGCTCAAGCTCGGCCAGGAGACGATCGGCTACCTGCGGGTTGGCCAGGTCCTGCGCCGCTCGCTGAGCCAGGCCGACACCAGGAAAGCCGGGCGCACGGTTGAACATGCCGGCGCCAGCTTTACTCCCGCCCTCCGCCGGGCCTGGGAGAAGAATCCGTTCATCCCGGGCGAGCGCTACAACGCGATCGTTAGGCTGCTGACTTTTTTTGCCGACCAGCTTTCCGCCCTGAGCAATCAATTGCTGGTCGAGGCGCAGAACCAGGAGCCGGCCCTGGTCGCGCGGGCGCGCCGTTACATCGAGCAACACAAGGCGGAAAAAATTCCCCTCGCCGCGGTCGCCGCCGCTGCCGGTGCGAGCGTTTTCCATTTCTGCAAGGTCTTCCACAAAAGCACTGGCCTGAAATTCACCGATTACCTGGCCCGGGTGCGGGCGGAGGAAGCGCGGGCCCAGTTGCTCAATCCGAGCCGGCGGATCAGCGAGATCGCCTACGACGTCGGCTTCCAATCGCTCACCCAGTTTAACCGCACCTTTCGCCGGATCTACGGGCAATCGCCGAGCGAATTCCGAGCCGGGCTCCAGCTCGGCAAGCCCGCCTCCGGGGTGCGGCGCCGGGATTAGGACAAGAAACGCCGCGCTTTTCGCAAGCTGCGCCGGGCGCCTCCGGCCCGGGCCAGTATTTTTCCCTAACGAAAGGCGAAACATGAAAGACAAACTGATTCTTCTGGTGGATGCCGACGCCGATTGCGGCGGGATGGTATTGGAAGCCGCCGCGCGCATCGCGCATGGCGTCCGGCTGAGCCGGGACGCCGGGGAGGCTTTCCGCTTTCTGACCCGGGAATTCGACCGGATCGACTGCCTGATCGTCGATGTCGATCCGGGCAGCCGTGGAATGGCTTTGCTCACTGCGCTCGGGGCGCTCCATCGTCGACCGCCGATTATTGTCCTGACCGCCCTCGGGAAAGCCACCTCCAACCGGTCGTGGCCCGGCATGGAGCGGTCGCCTGCCTCGGCAAGCCGTTCTCGCTCCATCGGCTCTGCGCCGCGGTCGAGCGCGTCACCCAGTCGGGCAGCGACGAGGAAGTCTCATCCGATCCGTGGGGACACCCGCGCTTCGAAGACAGCGAAGTGGAAAATGGCTCTCCCGCCTAGGTTTTGGTGGCTGGGCCCGATCCTCCTCCTGCTCGGCTGCGCGGCGCCGCCCGTGTCCGCCCCCGCGGGCCCGCCGCGCCCCCTCAGCTTCGCCCATGTCCGCTCCTATTTTTCCGACACCCTCAAGTTCCGGCCGACCGAGGTGCAGAAGCGCTGCGTCATTTTTTACGAAGGCGAATGGACCAGCCGGGAGCGCTACAACTACTGCGTCATCATCGTAGAGAACTCCGACGAAGATCTGCAGATCACCTTCTACCTGACCGACGATCGGGAGATGAATTGGGTGCATGAATTTCTCGACAGCCCGTTCTTCACCCGGAACGAAACGGAGAATCTGTATCGCCTGCTCTATCGGGAGAAGCACGCGCGCGGCGAACGAGTCGGCCGGTTCCGGGTCGACCTGAGCCATTGGGAGCCGAGACACGCACAGATTATCGTCGTCAGCTTTACGCCGGTCCGTCCCTGAGGCTGGGCGCCCTTATGGTTTGATCGCTACCTTGAGAACGCCGTCGCGCCGCGCGCCGAAAAGGTCGTAGGCCTCGACGATCCGATCGAGCGGGAAGCGGTGGGAGAGCAGCGGGAGGGGATCGAAGCGCCCGGCGCGCACCATGTTCATGAGCCGGCGCATCCGCTCTTTGCCTCCCGGGCACAGGGTGGTGACGATGCGGTAGTCGCCGATCCCGGCGGCAAAGGCGTCGTAGGGGACCTGCAGTTTGCCGGAGTAAACTCCGAGGCTGCTCAGGGTGCCACCCGGGCGCAGGGAACGCAGCGCGCCCTCGAAGGTTTCCTGCAGTCCGAGCGCCTCGATCGCGACATCCGCGCCTCCGCCGGTGAGCCGCTGCACTTCTTCGGCGACGTTGACTTCGTTTTGGTTCAGAACGATGTCGGCCCCCATCCGGCGCGCCATTTCCATCCGGGCGGGGTCGCTTTCCACCGCAACGATGAATGAGGCGCCCATCATTTTCGCCCCGGCCGTGGCGCAAAGTCCGATCGGTCCCTGGGCCATGATGACCACGGAATCACCCAGGCGAACCTGCCCCGCTTCCGCGCCGCTGAATCCGGTCGAGGCGATATCGGCCAGGAGGACGACTTGTTCGTCGCTCAGGTCGTCTGGAATTTTCGCGAGGTTGGCCTGGGCGTTGGGCACGAGGAGGTATTCGGCCTGGGCGCCATTGATGGTATTGCCAAAGCGCCAGCCGCCGAGGGCTTCGTAGCCGTGGCCGTGCCCACACTGCGCGAGCTGTCCCGAGAGACAGGCCCGGCATTGGCCGCACGGGGTAATCGCGCCGACCAGGACGCGATCGCCGATTTCATAACCGGTCACGCCGGGGCCGAGCTGGTCGATCACGCCGACCGGTTCGTGCCCGATGACGAGCCCGGAGCGAACGGGATATTCTCCACGGACGATGTGCAGATCGGTCCCGCAAATCGTGGTGAGAGTGATGCGAATGACGGCTTCGCCCGCGCCGGCCTGCGGTCGTGGAACCTCTTCGAGACGAATATCTCCCAGCGCGTGAAAAACGGTGGCTTTCATTTTCATTGATTGAAAGCTCCACCCCGGCGTGTCTTGGTGCCGGTCTGATCTTGCGTTCCATGCGGCAATTATTGTCATGAAGGACCGCGGAGGGTAACGACTCCGGTATTGCTCAATGAATCCGACCAATCTCGAATCCTCCGCACCGCCGTCTCGACCCGCTTCCACCGCGCCGCCGGAACGGGCGGATGAGATCATGCTCGAGGGGCCGCACTCGCGCTTTGATGAATTTTTCACACTCTTTCGGATCATGGCGGATTTTTTGCGCGGGTTTCGCGTGCTTCATTTCGTCGGGCCGTGCGTGACGGTCTTTGGCTCGGCGCGGACCAAGCCGGGCAGCCCGGAATATGAAATGGCGCGGGAGATGGGCGCGGGCATCGCCCGGCTCGGGTTCACGGTCATGACCGGCGGCGGCCCGGGAATCATGGAAGCGGCCAACCGCGGCGCGAAGGAAGCGGGCGGACGCTCGGTCGGCTGCAACATCCGGCTGCCGTTTGAGCAGGCGCCTAACGAGTACCTCGATCGCGTGGTCACGATGTATTATTTTTTCGTGCGCAAAATGCTCCTGGTGAAATATTCCTACGCCTTCGTCGTCATGCCGGGCGGGGCGGGCACGCTGGACGAATTGTTCGAAGCGCTCACCCTCATCCAGACGGGCAAGATCCAGAATTTCCCGATCGTGGTCATGGGCACGGAATACTGGAAGGAGCTGACCGATCTGCTCGCGAAAATGGCTCGCCTCGGCATGATCGGCCCGGAGGACGTGCGCCTCCTCTATGTGACCGACTCGGTCGAGGAAGCAATCGCGCATATTCGGGAGAAAGCGATCGAGCCGTTCGGCCTCAAGCGGGTCGTTAGGCGACATCTGCCCTGGTTGGGCGAACAGGGCTTGAACGCCGCTGCACCATGAAAAAGCAGGGGCCGCCAGAGTGGGGGGTGGAAACCCTGACCGGTCTGCCCGAAGAGAAACGGTATCTCATCGGTGTCTCGGGCGGACGCGACTCGGTCGTTTTGCTGCATTGGCTGCTTGCCCGGGGTTTCAGCAAGTTGGTCGTCTGCCATTTCGAGCACGGCTTGCGCGGGCGTAGCGGACAGGTCGATGCGCGTTTCGTCGAGCGGCTCGCGCAAAAAAACGGGCTGAAATTCGAGCTCGGCTCGGCCCGGGTCGCCGCGCTTGCCCGGAAGACCGAAGCGCTCGATCGAAACCACCGCGCGCCACGAGCGGCTGGCTTTTTTCCAGCGCGTCGCCTCACGCCGGCGCTGTCGCACCATCTTCCTCGCGCATCAGGCCGACGATCAGGTGGAAACGTTCCTCATGAACCTGTTGCGCGGCGCCGGCCCGCGCGGCCTCGGGGCAATGCGTGAGCGGTCCCTTTTCGGCCGGCTCGAGATCGTTAGGCCATTGCTCGCTGTCTGGCGATCCGGGATCGATGATTACATCAGGAAGCATGCGCTCAAGTTTCGCGAGGACGCCACCAACCAGGAGCTGCGCGCACGACGGAATCGGATGCGGCACAAAATCGTGCCCTGGTTGGAAAGAGAATTCGGTCGCGGCGTGCGTTCCACAATCTGGCGGGCAGCCGCGGTTTTGGCGGAAGAGGAAGACTTTCTAGAAACGTTGACCCCGGCGGACCTAACGAAAAGCGAAGAACTTCCGGTTGCCACGCTGCGTCAGCTCCCACCCGCCCTCCAGCGCCGTGTCATCCGGCTATGGCTCGCGCAGCGCCAGGTGTCCGAAGTTGGCTTCGCGGCGATCGAAAAGGTGAGGGGATTGCTCGAGAACGCTCTCGCCGGCCAGGATCAATCTCAGTCGCGATCGGCACGCCCGCCGCCGCGCGGGCAGGATTTTTCTCGAATGAGGCGGCGAATGGTAGTTTGCCCTCCGCCTTGCTAAGTTTGCGAGGTGCTTCGATTTCGCGAAGGGTGACGACTCATGAGTTCCGCCGTTCGCGTTCGCTTCGCTCCATCACCCACCGGCTATCTCCACATCGGCGGGGCGCGAACCGCCCTCTTCAATTGGCTTTTCGCGCACCATACCGGCGGGGCTTTTGTCCTGCGGGTGGAAGACACTGACCAGGCGCGCAACACCGCCGAGGCGGCGCAGGCAATCTACGACGGGCTGCGCTGGCTCGGGCTGGACTGGGATGAAGGCCCGCAGGTCGGGGGCGAGTTCGGGCCTTATTTTCAGAGCGAGCGTCATTCAATTTACGAGAAACATCTCGGGCAACTGGAGAAGGCGGGCTTCCTTTTCGAAGAAAACGGCGCCATTCGCTTCCGCTCCCCGCGCGAGCACGTCGTGGTGGACGACATCGTCTGCGGCCGGATCGATTTTGACCTCACGAATCCGGAAACGCATCCCGACATGACCATTCGCCGGCCGGACGGTTCCTGGATTTTCCATTTCGTCAACGTGGTCGACGACCTCGAGATGAAAATCAGTCATGTCATCCGGGGCGAAGACCATCTCTCCAATACGCCCAAACACATCGAGCTTTACCGCGCGCTCGGGGCCAAGCCGCCGCGCTTCGCCCACATCCCGCTCATCCTCAATCAGGACGGCTCGAAGATGAGTAAGCGCGATACCGGGGCGAGTCTGAACACTTACATTGAGGAAGGGTTTCTGCCTGAGGCGGTCCGCAACTACCTTGTTCTCCTCGGCTGGTCGCCGAAGGATGATCGCGAGAAAATCGACATTCATGAAGTCGTTAGGCTGTTTGAGCTGGAGAAGATCAATCGCAAGAATGCGGCCTTCGATCTCGACAAATGCACCTGGCTGAACGGCGAATATCTGCGCGAATTGCCGGACGAACGTTTCCACGAGATGGCCCGCGCCGCGCTGGTTCGCACGGGTTTCGACCTAACGAAATTCCCTGAACAATACATCCACGCCGCACTCCAGACATGCAAAGGAAAGCTTCGCGTCTTTAGCGAGCTACCGGCCTACGGCGGATTCTATTTTACGAGCGAAATCGAATATCAGGCGGAAGGCGTAGCGAAACATTTCGTGCCCGAGAACAAGCCGCTACTGCACGCCCTGCGCGACGCCTTCGCCGCCTCGGAGACCTTCGACGCGGCCAAGCTGGAGACCGTGCTTAAAACCACCGCTACTAATCTGGAAGTGAAAGCCAAAGTCCTCGTGCACCCCACCCGCCTCGCCGTCACCGGAAGCAACGCCGGACCGAGTCTCTATCATCTGATCGAGATTCTCGGAAAAGAAAAAGTTCTCGACCGAATTGATCGCGCACTAAGTCAGTTCTAGCGGTCAGTTCCAGGAAGCGCAGGCGTCTCGCGTGCCGTTTGCGGCGCGTCGCCGGCTTAACCGGGCGGGGCGCGCGCGCTCCCCAGATTCGGCCTCTAAGTTTTCTTCCTCTCCTTCGCCCAGGTGTCGCGCAGGGTAATCGTGCGGTTGAAGACCAGCTTGTCGGGCGCAGAGGCGGAGATCGAGCGCAAAGTAAGCCAGGCGCTCGAACTGGTAGCGCAGCTCCGGCCGGGCTCCGGCTAACGACGGCTCGCATTTGGCCTGTCACCACTTCGAGCGAGTGCGGATTGATGAACGACTTAAAATCGCCGTCGGCGTCCGGTTCTGGCACGGTGAAAAGCCGGTCGTAGAGCCGCACCTCGGCCTCGAGCGCGTGCGGCGCGCTGACCCAGTGGATCGTGCCTTTGACCTTCCGATTGGAAGTCGCGCCGCCCGATTTTGCTCTCCAGATCCGCCGTGCAGCGCAGCTCGGTCACCTTGCCCGACGGCATCCTTGATCACTTCCTCGCACTTGATGATGTAGGCGTATTTCAAACGCACTTCGCCGCCCGGTTTGAGCCGGAAATATTTCGGGACCGGCGTTTCCATGAAATCGGCCCGGTCGATATAAAGCTCGCGGCTGAAAGGCACTTTCCGTGTGCCGGCCGCCGGATCCTCCGGGTTGTTCGTCGCTTCAAGCTCTTCGCGTTTTTCCCTCGGGATAGTTGATCAGGACGACCTTGAGCGGATGGAGGACGGCGAGGCGGCGTTGCGCCGTCTTGTTGAATTCCTCGCGCATGGCGTACTCGAGCGCGTCGACTTCGGTGAGCGAGGGATATTTCGTAATCCCGATGCGGTAGGCGAAATCGCGTAGCACGCTCGCCGTCACTCCGCGGCGGCGCATGCCAGAGATGGTCGGAAGGCGCGGATCGTCCCAGCCGCTCGACGAAGCCTTCCTCGACGAGCTGCTTGAGCTTGCGCTTGCTCATCACCGTGTAGGTGAGGTTGAGGCGGGCGAATTCGATCTGGCGCGGCAGGGCGCGGGGCAGTTCAAGCGCTTCCAGCACCCATTCGTAAAGCGGGCGGTGCACTTCGAACTCGAGCGTGCAAAGGGAGTGGGTGATCCCCTCGAGGTAATCGCTCTGCCCATGGGCGAAATCGTAGGTCGGATAGATGCACCACGCCGCGCCGGTGTGGTGATGAGCCGCGTGCCGAATGCGATAGAGCACCGGGTCGCGCAACCAGATGTTAGGCGCTTGCATGTCGATCCTGGCGCGGAGAGTACGCGCGCCGTCGGGGAATTCGCCCGCCTTCATCCGCGCCAGAAGATCGAGGTTTTCCTCGGGCGGACGGTTGCGGAAGGGTCCGTCTTTTCCGAGGCGGCGATAATTCGTCCGTCTCCTGCGCGCTCATATCGCAGACGTAGGCTTTGCCCTTGCGCACCAGTCGCTGGGCGAACTCGTAGATTGGTCGAAATAGTCCGAGGCGAAATAGGGTTCGCCGGGGGATTTTAGCCCAAGGTGTTGGTCGGCCCATCCATCGATCAGCCAATGGATGTCGGCCATGATCGAATCGACAAACTCGGCCTCTTCTTTCGCCGGGTTGGTATCGTCCATCCGCACGTTGCAGACGCCGCCGAATTCGCGTGCGATCCCGAAGTTGAGGCAAATCGCCTTGGTATGTCCGATGTGGAGATAACCGTTAGGCTCGGGCGGGAAACGAGTATGTATCTGCTGGTGCTTTCCGTTCTCGCACATCTTCTGCGACGATGTCGCGGATGAAATCGGAAGGAGTTTCGGCTGGCTGAATAGTCATCGTCGCGGGCTGACATTAGCAGAGGGCGACGGCCAAACCAGCGCGAGCGCGCCTTCTCTTTTTCTTCCTCGCCCGGGCCGGGCAGGCGCCTTCCGATGATCGTCGCGCGCACTAATTCGGTCCGGGTCCATACCCTGGAAGGCATCACCTTTCGCTTTTACTCGCGAGCCCGCTGACGCGCTTTCTCGGCTGCGTCATCGATATCGGCTGCATCGCCGTGCTCAACAGCACCCTCGGTTACTTCACCCGCGCAATCTGTTGCCGGGGTTCTATGCCGTTGGTGGCGCCGTTTCGCTTTTCAATCGCCACAATCAGCGGCTCGGCGACATTGCCGCGGGCACGATTGTGATTCGCCACCCGGTCGCGCGCCGGCCAGATCTCGATCAGCTCACGGTCGATAAATGGAATTCGCGGCGCGACTATCCGCATCTCGCCGCCCGCCTGTGGCAGCGGGTTTCGCCGCGCGCCGCGGCGCTGACGATGGACGCGATCATGCGCCGGCAGGAGCTGGAGCCGGGCGAATGGCTTTCGCGAACGGGCGTCTTATCTTAAAGGAGTGACGCCCTTCCCGTCGGAAGCGAGTGACGGGGTGGGCGATGAGCAATACGTGCGCAACGTGGCGGACGTTCTTTTTCGATGAAGGATTTTTACACGATCGAAGACCTCCGCGAATGGGACGTGGCGAAGGAAGAACCTCCGATTCGCCTCGGGGTATTGGGCGACCCGGTGGCGCATTCACTTTCGCCGGCGATGCACAACGCGGCCCTGGCGGAGAGCGGTCTCGCCCTGCGTTACGCGGCCTTAAAAATCTCGCCTAACGAACTCGACGAAGCCCTTGACCTCATGTGCCGGCATGGCTTCGTCGGCTGCAACCTGACCCTTCCGCACAAAATCACCGCGCGGTCATTAGTAGATGAAGTCGAGGAACGCGCTGGGCAGATCGGGGCGATCAATACGATCCTTTTTCGGGATGGAAAATCGTTAGGTTACAACACCGATGCTCCTGGCCTGGGGCGGGCGATCCGGGAGGATTTCTCGGTTGATTTGCGGGACTTGCGGGTCCTCCTGCTGGGGGCGGGTGGGGGAGCCGGCCGCGCCGTCGCCTACCAATGCGCCTTCGAGGGCTGCGAGCGCCTCGTCTTGGTGAACCGCTCGCCCGCTAAAGCTCGATCCTTGGCTGATGAACTCGCGCCCTATTTCAGCGGACCGCGGGTTCTTGGCCCCGAGGCCCGACTGGAAGCGGTGGCATGGGAAGCTCGGCTCCTTGGTCGAGAACTGGCTCGGACCGATCTGGTCATCAACGCGACGGCACTCGGTCTCTCGCCAGCCGATCCCTCCCCGCTTCCGCAGTCGGTGCTCTCGCCCCATCTCCTGGTTTACGATCTTGTTTACAAGAAAATCCCGACCCGCCTGCTGGCTGCGGCTGCTGATTGCGGCGCGCGGGGTGCAAACGGACTTTCGATGCTACTGCAGCAAGGGGGGCTCGCTTTCGAGCTTTGGTTCGAACGCCCGGCGCCCATCGCTGCGATGCGTCGCGCTCTCCATGGTTAGGGTAGCAGCCTACCTGCCAGTCTCGACAAAATTCCGTGTTTCGAGTAAATCGCTGGCCCGGGCTAAGCCTTTGCTGCATGGAACAGGATGGCAATCACACAAGTCGTCGGTGCTGTCCCCAATTCACATTGCAAGACCACCCGAAGCTCTCAACTTTTTCGGCTCATCGCCGTCGCCCTTCTCCTCGGTCTCGGCGCGCTGATTTCGACTCAGGTAAGTGCCGTTGAAGTCCCACGCGGCGTCTTTTGCCTCTTACCCTCGGGCAAAGGGGCCAATCAGGACGCGCTCGACAATCCCAACGTGAAGGGAATCAGCATCCGCTACGATTGGGCCTCGTTCGAACCAACTGAGGGCCAGTTCGATTTCTCCTTCCTCGATTCTGAAGTGGCGAAGGCCGCTGGGGCCGGCAAAATCGTCATGCTCCGCATCATGACTCAGGGAGGCAAACCGGCCTGGGTGACCACTGCGGTCAAGAAGAAGGGAGGAAAATTCTTTTCCTTCGATGATGGAGGCGAGGTCAGCAGCATTCCCGTCTTTTGGAATAGCACCTTCTTGAAGAAGAAGAAGAATATGATCAAAGCGCTCGGCGCCCACTTCGCGAACAACCCTGCGGTTGTGATGGTCTCCTCCAGCTTTGCCAATGCGAGCAGCGAAGACTGGAACGTTCCGCATACGGCAGAAGACATCACGAACTGGTTCGCGGTCGGATATACGACTTCGAAAATGTTGAACGCGGCCAGCCAGATCATCGATACCACGATGACCGCTTTCCCAAATCAAGTCGTGACCATGGCCATTGGCAGCAACGGCCATACTGGCAAGACCAACCTCGACCCCACCGCAGATTACGTGGCGGAAAATGCCATCGCGAATGCGCGAACGACCTGGCCCAATCGGATCTTCGCCCCAGAGATCAATAGTCTCTCCACCTTCAATCCGCCCTCGCCCGGTGAGGAGGGCTCGACCTGGAATCTGCTCTGGAACAGCCGGCCCGATGTCGGTGCTCAGATGCTCTATTGGTGCTTCGATGAAGATTCCTATCGAGTGAATGGCGGTGTCCCGGGCGATCCGGCTGTCGTCCTGACCAAGTGCATCGACGCCGCGGTCAGCTACCAGCTGAAATACGTCGAGATCTATCAGAAGGACGTAATCAATCTGCCGGCCGTGATCAGTTACGCAAAGAAGAAGCTGGATCCCTAAAAGGCGGTTTGTATGACCGCGCCCTGTCGTTGGAGCAGGGCGCGGTTGTCGCCCGAAGATTTGGAGGCGATCCCTTGGGACGAGAGGTGCTGCGTCTTTCTTCGCGGTTTGATCGGCCCGCCCCCGCGCGATAATGCGCACGGCGCTTATTAGTTAGGTCAGCAGGTTAACTGCCAACATCCGAAAAAGTCCGTTCCTCGCGTAATTCAGTTGCCCTAGGCAGATCATTTGCTTATTGGAACAAATGCCAATCCAAAAACGACTATGCGCTAACCCAAGACCAACCTTCATTTCCAATCACGGTAACTCGCTAAAACGGTTGCTCCTGGTGATTGCCGCGATTGGGTTGAGTTGGTTGGGGACGGCATCGCGTAGCGTCGGGCAGATTCCGCAAGGCGTCTTTTCCCTCTCTAACAGCGGGAAGATAGCAAACGACACCGTTCTCGCTGATCCCAATGTGATGGGGGTCAGCATCCGCTACGGTTGGATCGATCTCGAGCCGATCGAAGGCGCTTTCAATTGGTCTTTCCTCGATGCCGAAGTGGCCCGCATCGGCGCGAGCGGGAAAAAAGTGCTCCTGCGCATTGCTACTCAGTCGGGCAAGCCCGCTTGGGTGACCAAGGCGGTCAGGAAGAAGAAAGGGAAGTTCTTCACTTTCGAGGACGACGGCGTTCTCACCTCCATCCCGGTTTTCTGGGATCCCACCTTCCTCCAGAAAAAGAAAAACATGATTGCCGCGCTGGGCGCGCATTTTACCAATAATCCCAACGTCGCCATCGTGACCGCGAGCTTCGCCAATGCCAGCAGCGAAGATTGGGCCGTGCCACATGACCCGGAATATGTCGAACAATGGCTCAGGCTCGGCTACACCACTCAGAAGATGCTCGACGCGGGCAAGCAGATTGTTGATGCGACCATGGCCGCCTTCCCGAATCAGTATGTCGCAATGGCGATCGGCAGCAACGGACACAGCGGCAGCACTGGTAACCTCGATCCCACTGCTGATTACGTGGCGGAGAATGTGATCCTGCAATGCCGACCTCACCTGGCCAGGCCGCTTTATTCCACAGATCAACAGCCTTTCCACTTTCAACCCGAAAGCACCCGGGGACGAAGGCTCGATCTGGAATCTGCTCTGGCTCAACCAGCCCGACACCGGCACACAAATGCTCTTTTGGGCTTTTGATGACGATACTTTTCGGGTCAATGGCGGAGTCCCGGGAGATCCCGCCACTATTCTGACCAAATGCGTCGATGCGGCCGTCAGCTACAAGGTAAAATACATCGAGATCTATCAGAAAGACGTGACCAACCTTCCGAGCGTGATCAGCTACGCGAAGAAGAAGCTCACTTCCAAGAGACCGCGGTGATAACAACCTCGACAGGCTCGCGCCGTCTGGCTCTTGCCATTCATTCGTGAGATAACGGCGGCCGCCAGGTGCGGTCGCCGTTGACTCATTCCTGGGCGGACGCTAAAACTCTTCGGCATGTCCGATCGAAGAGCGCGCGCGGTGAGTTATGGCCCCTGGCTGGTCGCGTTAGGCGCGGCCCTCTGGGGCACGGAGAGCGCCTGGCGCATTCCGCTTAACGATCTCTTCGACGCCGAAGTCATCGTTTTCTGGGAGCACGTGCTCATTCTGCTCATGTTCCTGCCTCTTCTTGTCGTTAGGCTAGCGGAAATCCCGAAGATCGATGCGCGCACCTGGGGCTACCTGATCTTCTCCGGCTTCGCCGGCTCGGCCGTCGGCACGGTCTTCTTTACCCTCGCGCTCAAAAACGGAAACCCGACCGTGGTCAACGTCATTCTTAACATTCAGCCGGTCATTTCCACCATCGGCGCCTGTCTCCTCTTTCACGATCGGCTGGCGCCGCGCTTCTATCTTTTTGCGGCCATCGCCATCGTCGCCGGGATCTTCCTTTCCGTTGACCGTCCGGAGCGGATAGGCGTTTCCTTCGCCGAGGCCGGTCTGAATCGCGGCACCGGCTTCGCCCTCATCTGCGCACTCTTCTGGGGACTTTCCACTGTCGCTGGCCGTGGCGTCATGACCGGCATGTCGCTCCGCCTCGCCTCCAGCCTGCGCGTCGTGGTCGGGCTCTGTTGCATGACTCTGATCCTGCTCGCCTTCGGTAAGCTGCATAGCACCGCTCTCTGGCCCGCCGCGGCGCAGGCGCATCCAGGCACGGCGATCGGCGCGCTTCTACTTCTCGCCAGTATCTCAGGCGGTATCCCGCTTCTAATTTACTTCGAAGGTCTCCGCCTAACGAGGGCTTCGACTGCCGGTTATTTTGAAATGATGCAAACCCTCGCTGCCGTCTGTATCACCTGGGGTTTCTTCCACGCAGCCCTTCGCCCGCATCAGGTCGTCGCCGCGCTCGTCCTGATGGCTGCGGTCGCGATGGTGCAGCGCGTTCAGAGCCAGGTAGAATGATCCCTCCCGAGCGTGGCTCATCGCTGACTCGTCGCCGGCGAAGTCTCGTTTGAAACAGCTTCGTCGTTCATCGCTCTCCGGCTGGTTTAGTCCAGCGTATCAGGTCGAAACAGCGACAGCGTTCGCAACCGGCTTTCGACTCGCCAGTCGCCGGAGGAAAAACAGAATGAGAGCCGCCGCGAGCGACTGGCCGTTCTCTCCGGGTCGATTCGTCCTGAAGCGTGGCAAGCCCGTAAAATTCCATGTCCCTGGAGAATTCAACCACCGTCTTCGGAGCGCCGTCCGCGGCGGCGAGAACCGCCAGGGTAAAGAATATGGTGAAAACGCGCTTCGCCATTTTCTTCAAGAGTTAGCGGGATCCTATCCTCAAATGGTGGCCTGCCCAGCCTTACGCTAACTCGTTCTCAAACCGCTACCGTCACTCGCAGGAAAGTGGCCGGGATCGAGGTAGCGTCCGGGCTCGAGCTTTTGTTCTGCTGCTTGAACAAATCTTCCAGCTCCTTTTGCAGCTCCCCCGCGCGCCCGTTCTTTTCTGCTGCCTCGAAGGCGTTCATCGTCAGGCCGTAGAAGGTCTTGAATGTATTCACCAGCGTGGCCGGCGCGGTTGGATATTCGAAGGTAAAAGTATCCCGCTCAAAGGATATCTTCTCCGGCGCTATACCCGCCGCCACGAAGCGCTCGACTACGTGACTCTCCACCCCCCAGGTCATCGGGCTCACAAAGCCCTCCGGTGGCGGCGGCGTGTAGGCCGAACTGATCTTCAGGATCTGGGCTACCAGTGTCGGATCGTTCGGAATCCAGTTGCCCATCACGACCCGCCCGCCCGGCTTGGCCACCCGCACCATCTCCTTGGCGACCTCGGAAGGCCTCGGCGCAAACATCGCGCCGAAGACGCTCACCACCAGATCGAATTCATTGTCTGGCAAATCCTTCAGATTCGAGGCATCGCCTTCCTGGAATCTAAGGTTAGCCAGGTCTTGCTCCTGCGCCCGCCTGTTTCCTGCTTCCACCAGGTTCTGCGCGATATCGACCCCCAGCACCTCCGCCCCAAGTTTCGCCGCCGGGAGCGCGGTCGTGCCGTCGCCGCAGCCCAGGTCGAGAACCTTCATTCCTTGCGTGATCCCGAGCCGCCCGACCAGCGCCTCGCCGCTTTCGCGCATACTCGCCGCGATGCGTGTGAAATCGCCTTTTTCCCACAGTGCCTTGTTTGGATTCATAAGTGTAGTTGTCCGTCGTTTACTCTTTATTAGCTGCGAAATCCCGCAGGCCTGGCGAGAGCGAAAACCATGGCGGCTGTTTAAATAACATGGACCCAACAGAGCGGACAAGACCTTAGAGACCTGATGAACGGCCGGATTGTCGAGTGCCAACGCGCTTGTCAGTTCACCACTGAATCAAGGCCGAATCTCAATCCGCGTCCCATCGGGCACCGCCCGCCAAATTTCTTCGATCTGTCTGTCAGTCACCGCGATGCAACCGGCCGTCCAATCGCGGCGGCGATGCAACGCCCCCATCCAACCGCGGCCATTGGGCAATCCATGAATCATGATATCACTCCCCGCCGAGACCCTATCCTTCGCGGCACGGGCGATATCGTCCGCATCGGGATAAGAGATATGCAAGGCGCGATGAAAATCACTATCCTCCTTATGCCGGTCGATCAGATAGACTCCCTCCGGCGTCCGTTGATCGCCCTCCTTCTCCTTCGATCCAACCGGGGAGCGGCCCAGAGCTACCCGATAACTCTTCAGCGGGGTCGAGCCACGGAAGAGCGTCAACCGCCGGGCCGCCTTCTCCACCAGGATGCGGTCGGCTCTCGCTTTGGGCGAAAGAGGATGCCACTCATATTGCAAACAGAAAAGTGCCACGGCGACGCCGACCGCGGCAATCAGCAAAAAAAGTAAAGTCAATTTCAAGAGCAAAGCCGACTAACGAGAACAGGAGGAGCTAAGATAACCGGTTTCTTTCCATCACCGCTGTCCGTCCGCGATCGGCTTGCGCCAAAAGAAGAGCATGTAACCGGTTCCCAGCCAGAGCACCCAGAAAACGCCGTTGAGCAGGATCGTCTCAGTCGTCCCGACCCAACTTGCCCGCACCCCGAGAAAAGCCTGAGTCGGCAGGGACAGCGCCGTGCCCGGAGTTGCCCGGAGCGCCTGGTGCGCCCCCTGCGCCACGGCCGATTCCAGCACCATCATTCCGAGGTAGGTAAATATGCCACAGGTATAGAGGGCAAAGGCAAAGATCTTCATCCGCAGCCCGGCCTGATGAAGGAAATAATAGATCGCGATCACCATCGCGAAGGTCACCGTGATCACCTGCGCGAAGTCACTGCTGATGTTTTGCGCGCAAGCGTTTGCCAGGTCGAGCAAATCGAGTTCCGACATCGAAGAAGGCGCCATACCGCCCGTCTAACCTGAAAGTGCCGCGAAAGTCAAACGTCATATGTCCGTGTCGGCGGATTACCGTTTGCTCTCGCGAGCGCACGGCCGCCTTTCCTTTTGAAAGCCCAGCGGTTGCCTCTTAATATCATATCCATGAAACACCTCGCCCTTCTCACACTCGCCCTGCTTCTCCCGTCCGCCCATCTCCACGCTCAGGAATCGGCGGAAGTAAAAGCTGTCCTCGCAGCCGAGCGCGACCTCGCCCTCATCTACCAGAAGGGCGATGCCGACGGCATTGCGCGCGTAGTAACAGAGGATTACACCCTGATTAACTCCCGCGGCAAAATCAGCACCCGGGCCGACGACATCGCCGAGGCGCAAGCGAAAGATCCCGCCTACGAAATTTTTGAGAACAGCGATATGAAAGCGCGCGTGCACGGCACCACGGCCATCGTCACCGGCATCACCCGCGCCAAGGGCGTCTCCGACGGAAAGCCGTTCGACGCTCGCTTCCTTTTTACCGACACATTCATCAAAGACCAGGGGCGCTGGCGCCTCGCTGCCGGCCACGTCAGCCGTCTCGACGACGACAAAAAGTAGCCGCGCAGGCAGGCGGCAAAGCTATCACATGGAGAACGAAGGAACCTTGACGCCCTCCCATGCCCTCCGTATCCTTTCACTCGTGCAAACAAGATCTCTGCTGGCCGCACTCATTCTTAGCTCCTTCACCGCACGCCGCGCGAAAGTCTTGTCAGCTTCGACTACCGCAGCGACGCCTCGCGCGAGATCGACCGTTTCTTCCGTGAAGAACACCGCATCATAGTGCCGCTGACAGTCCACGAGATTCTGGACGAGGAATCGCACGCAAGCTGGCATGAGTCGGTCGCCGGAGCGGGGCATAAAACCTAACGAGGACAAGATGAGCTGCCGCTGGCGAGAGTGCGCGTGGCGGCGGGATGTGAGGTTGGAGTCATGGAAAACCTAGGCGTACGCCTGCCAGTAGTTGGCTCGATCGCCTAGATGACATGATGAGAGTTGCCGGGTGCGGGAGTTGGACCTACACCCGACAAATATGCGTAAACATACTAATACAGAGCTGGCCTCACACGAGGCAACCCGCGGACAGTTTAATGGCCGCACCGGCACGAGCAAGCTCGGAATCGATGTCCACCAGCACCAATACGTCGTCGTCCTGCAACCGGCCGGCCGGCCGCCCCAGCCGCCGCAGCGCTTTGGTAAAGCCGCCTTCCTCCTCTGGGCCGCCAAGCTGGCCCAGGGAGGCGGCCAAGTGCACGCCGTTTACGAAGCCTGCGGCTTTGGCTTTACCCTGCAACGCCAGCTCAGCGCCCTCGGCATCCACTGTTACGTCGTCGCCCCGCAGAAGCTCGACGAACGCCAGCAGCGGGTGAAGACCGATGGGCGCGACGCCAAAGCCCTCTGCCTCCGGCTCGATCGCTATCTGGAAGGCAACCGCGATGCGCTCGCCGTCGTGCGTATCCCGAGTGAAGAAGAAGAACAGCGCCGCGCCCTCCATCGCCAGCGTGAACAGCTCGTCCGCACCCGCACTAGAGCTTGAAGCCCACGGCCGCAGCCTCATGGTCAACCATGGCCTGGACGGCGTGCGCCACTGGTGGCAGCCCCGCACCTATGCCAAACTGGAGTTACCCTTCTGGCTGCGCGAGTTACTCGACCACACCCAGCCTCTCCTCCTCCAGCTCCACCGCCAGATCGGCGAGTCAAGCAAAGAGCTACAAGCGGCGGCCGACCCGGCCCAACCGCGCGGCTTGGGTGCTCTCACCAGCGTCCTGCTCGACCGCGAGATCGGTGACTGGCAGCGCTTCCAGAACCGCCGCCAGGTCGGCAGCTACACCGGACTCTGTCCGAGCGAATACTCCACCGGCCAGACTCGCCTTCAGGGGTGCATCACCAAGCACGGTAACCCCAGAGTCCGCGCCGCCCTCGTCGAAGCCGCCTGGCGCTTGGTCCGCTTCCAGCCCACCTACCACGCCCTCGCCCGCTGGCGTCTCATCCTGAGCAAAGGCGCCCTCGCCACCGGCGCCGCGCGCAAGAAAGCGATCGTCGCCGTCGCCCGCCAGCTCGCGATCGACCTCTGGCGCCTGCGCACCGGCCAAACCACGCCGGAGAAACTCGGACTCATTTAAAAGTCCGTCTGGAAGACCATGAGGTAAAAGTTCGAGGGGAACAGTTTTAACGACCAAAGAAGAAAGGAAAACCCACTAGAGGATAAGATTTTAAGAGCCACGACCGCTTTGGAACGTGCGGCGCGCTCGGCGTCTAACCTGCTCCGATACCCTCGCGAGCGACGCCTTAGATTGAGCCGCCGCAAAGTTCCTCTTCCACACGATCGCATTGATCAAATGGCTACTGCACCGAAAGATCTGGTGCACGTACGGATAGGAGTAGGAGCCGTGGGCAAGAAGACCGACGCGCTAAACAGGAAGAGGAAACGTTCTCAAAGAAATCACCGCAGACACTCACACAACCAACCCAAACCTCAAACCAATGAACTAATCCAAATTACCCGCACCCACACTCACCCTTGACTCTCTTCATAGGGGTTAGATGGTTCGCGCGGAGAATACATCTTCGACGAGCGAACCGTGAGATTCCGAATTGCGCGAAATGCGTCATCGCTCTCTTTGTAGGCCAGAAGGAATTCTTCGTCACCAACCGATTTGTCCGCGGCCCATGCCAAGGCGACGCGGCGAATGTCCGGCTGCTTCTTTTCCGGGGGAACTCCCTTCCAGAACGATGAGGTGGGAACGCTTGGGAAAGTAGAGTGTGGGGAGAGAAGCCTTCGAATCCCTCCTTCTTGATGATGCGGCGCGTGATCTCAGCGAATTCGGGGAGCTCCATGATGTTGTGCCGACCATCTAAGAGAACAAGATGAGCTGCCACGAGCGAGGGCGCGTACGGCAGTGGATTTATGGATTGAACTCATGTGAAAGCTGGATAGTACAGGCGGCGCGGTCGGCTCGATGGCACGGTTAGGTGTGTTGGGGCACATTTAAATACCAGTGCCAGTATGCAACAGGTTCGAGCCGTCCGCCGCAATGACATATTTCCGAGGCCGACCCGCGAGACAACGCTGTGGCAGCGGCTGCAGATGACTCTCGCGGGCGCTGAAATCTTGCCTCGTGAACGACGCAATCCTGCGACTACCAGCACCGCAATTATAATGACCGCCAGAGGAATTTCGTGAAGCGCGGCATCGAGCGGAGCGCGATGTTTGGGGGCGGTTTACCCAGCTTGGCCTGTGGTATGCCGACCCAATACAGAAAACCGACGGCAAAGAATACCGTCATTGGCAAGAGAACAAAATACGCGAATCGACCCACTACTCGGCCGCCGTCCAATCGAGCGACTGATTGCGTAGATTTCAGCGTCTGTCCGGCGTTGCCACATGCTCGACACCTAACGCGAACAAGATGAGCGACGGCGGACGAGAGCACGCGTCGCTCGGAGTGGAATGGTGGAAGTCATCTCAAAGTGGAGCGTACAGCGGTCCGTCGTTCGCTCCATCGCATGGTTAGGCCTTTCGCTCAAGGAACTGTTCGACTTCCTCGAGTGTCGTATTCCACTCGCTGATACGCTGACCATCCTCACCGTGCGTCTGTTGGGGGCCGATCTCGGGGATGGACGCGGGCGACAATACCACTGCTGGATATAGCAACGCTTGCCGGCACGGAAGACGATCCAATCGGCGGTACCGCAAACAAGGGCGACCGCTCGCGCCCTCCCGTCGACCAACCGTCTGAGCTGTGCGCGCCACCTAGCGGGCATGCCTCGAGCCGAGGTTCCTTTCTGCGGGTAGACGTCAAACAGCTCTCTGAACCTTCCAATCGTGATCTCTCCAATCTGCTCGCCATCGCCGCCGATTTGAGAGGGTGGTAACAGTCGAATCGAGAACACACGCTGGGGCCTAACGAGACCAAGATCAGCTGCGCCGGGCGAGGGTGCGCGCCGCTGCGGATTAGTTTTTAATCATGTGAAAGCTGGATGGTACAGCGGCGCGGCGTAGGCTCCATCGTTTGGTTAGCCTCCGTTCGGAGTGCATGGCTCATTTTTTCGAGGGGCGTCGATAAAAACGCCATGGCGGTTGTCGCTTCATAGTTCTTAAGGCGCATCTCGGCCGCCGGGAATGCTCGAGAAAAATGTCCGATGGGACGAGAAGTCGAAGCGTTTTGGTTGGGATGTTAAACTCGGCAACGAGTATTCACCTGGTCCGATGTGGAGCTTCTGCTCGTTGATCGGAACAGAACCAAGCAAGACATAGACGATACCACCACGGGTCTTGGAGTAAGGTGTGATTTTCCGTGCGCGGCCGACCGCAACGATCCAATCTGGAGCCGCAATGAACATTGTTCCATCACGGCGGGTCGAAACGGTACACGGGTCGACCCGGTAATTCGGCTACGGTGGAGCGCCAGCGCCCGCCAGGCCTCAGCTCAGCGATCCGGATAACGGAGCCGTGGGAATAGCCCATATGGCCCACGCCTTCGATGCAATGAGACGCCGTCCACGCCGGAAAAAAAGTCGACCACTTGGTGATCAGAAATCTTGTAGTGCTGCTCCCATCGCGGCTGAACCAATAAAGACGCTGCTACCAAACTCGCCGTCACCTTGAAACCGGTCAAGGCCAAGCCATGGTCAAGCATAATGGCCGAATCGGGTGGCGGAAATAGTTCCGCCTTCAAAGACTGAGCAATCGCGTTGACTAGGCTCAAGTTGAGCCGAGCTGTGCTTCGACTTCCTCGTGTACTCGGAAGAAGCGCCATACCCAGGATTTGGAAAAGGATGAACTGCACTGGAACCACAAACGGTCATGACGCCGTATTCAATGTCTCTCGGGGTAGGCTAACTGGCCGCGCTCGGAAGCCTGACTGCTCGGCGGATACTCTGGGAGCGGGGCCGCAACGGCAGTGACTGCGACGCATAAGAAGCTAATCACCAGAAAAGACGGTCACGGAGGCTAACCAGAACAAGATGAGCGACGGCGGACGAGAGCGCGCGTTGCTCGGAGTGAAAGTGTTGTAGCCATCTCAAATGTGGAGCGTACAGGCGGTCCGCTGTTCGATACATCGCCTGGTTAGATCTTTCAGCTGCAAAATCATCCTGGCATCATGAGCGTCTTCAAACCTGTCACTCTGCTGTGATAGTCAGTGGCCCGCGACAAAAAAGAGGCGGGTAAACCGGGATCGCGCTGGCCGCGTGGCGCAATCCGGAGTGCACCGCTGCGAAACTTGCCGACGGGATGGAGAACCCCTACGAATTATGGCTGTCCCGTCTGTAGGCCAAAACTCGTACTCGACGCCTTCGACATCGATGGTCTCCAGGTGACGTTGGCATCCGCAACTGCATCGTAGAGGCTGATGCTGTTCAACAAGTAATTCACGGGACATGCACATCTAACCGAGGAGTCGGCTGCAAAGTGCAATCTATTTCTTGGTTCACGGTGGAGTGTGGCTAGAAAGGCGGCTCGTGGCAAGCGTTGATTGTTCCCGAAATGTGGCCCATCCTCCTCCGCGTCTGTCCCGATGAGAGCGCGAGGTCAGCATCAGAATTCGCTCAATCAACTGAAGACGACGGGTAATGCAGGGAGGAGCGGTCTGTGAATGGTGCCAGTTTCCGCGTGGTGATGGTAGCCTGGCGGCAGCTTGCGGTATGCAAGACACGGGAAACCGAGATGAGCTTAAGAATTGTGTCGCCCGATTACAAATGAGGATTCCGGAAACGAGCGAGATCCTCAAGCTGTTTCCTGCGACCGATGCATACGCGGCACAATCGACACGGCGAATAGGTGGGCTCGGATCGATTAGAGTGAGATGCAGGTTTTACTCGTCGAAGATCACACGGATTCCCGCGCGGTGTTAAGCACCCTCCTGAACCATTGCGGCTGCCGAACCGTAACGGCGAAGAACTTTAAGGAAGCGTGCGCCCGCCTCGATGAAATGCGCTTCGATATCCTGATCGCTGATCTCGGGCTGCCGGATGGTGACGGTCTCGAGCTTGTGCGATATGCCAGGGAGCGCCAGTCTCTGCGATCGATCGCCCTCACGGGTCGCGCGTCGGAGGAAGAGAGAAGCCGCGGCGTGCAAGCCGGATTCGACTTTTATCTCACCAAGCCGGTCGATTTTAAGGCGTTGCGGCAAGCCCTTGCCGGTTAAGGGGGTGGACGCCTAACTACATTAGCCAAGTTCACGTAGCTCTTTGTAGTCCGAACCCCTGAAGTGGCGCACGTTGCACATAATGTGAGCAGAGATTAGGAGCAGCGTTTTGATGGCTTCGCCTCGGTAGCCTGCGCATTGGCGCGAAAACGAGGGACTGGCCTTGGTGGCTGCAGGCGCGTCCCGCCGGGGCAGACGCGCAATCCTGCTGATGGCCTCGCCGCATACGGTAAAAGACTCGGTCTTGCATTGTATCGTAATACGATATAACGCGATGGGGTGAAGAAGATCGAGTACGAGATCCTGGCGGCCTTTCGCTCTGAGGTGCGGAAGTTCCTCTGCTTCAGTGAGGAGGCGGCGAGGGCGCAGGGGCTTACGCCCCAGCAATACCAGGCAGTGCTGGCCATCGAGGGGGCTCCGGGGCGTTCCGAGATCACCGTCGGCGAGCTGGCCGATCAACTTCGCATTACCGCGCACAGTGCGGTCGGCCTGGCCGATCGTCTGGAAAAGGCGGAGCTGATCGAGCGACGTGCCTCGGCGGAGGATCGCCGGCAGGTTTTCGTGCGGCTGACTGCTCCCGGGCGGAAACTCTTGGGCAAGGTGGCCGCAGCGCATCGCAAAGAGCTGCGGACGGCGGGGCCACTCCTCGTCGATCTGCTCGAGCGCGTGAAACGCCTGTAACCATGTCGCGTCTCACCGATACGCGCCGGCTCGTGCGGCTCTCATTGCTGGCGATCGGCCTGGGTGCGGTAATGGCACCGGTTGCTCAGTTTCTCCTGTGGTTGATCGGTGTCATCACCTCCTTCGCTTTCTTTGGCAAATTTTCTCCCGAGACGCTGACGCCAATCGGTCATCACCTCGGGCTGGGGGTCATTCTGGTGCCGGTGGTGGGTGGGTTGATCGTCGGTGTGATGGCGCGCTTCGGATCCGCCGCCATCCGTGGGCACGGCATTCCCGAGGCAATGGAGCAGGTGCTCGAGAATGCGAGTCGAATCCCGGCGCGACTCACCTGGCTGAAGCCCCTCTCGGCTGCGATCTCTATCGGCACGGGCGGACCGTTTGGAGCAGAGGGACCGATCATCGCCACCGGTGGTGCGGGCGGCTCACTGGTCGGTCAGGTTCTCCCGGCCTCGGCCAGCGATCGCAAGACTCTGCTCGCGGCCGGCGCTGCTGCCGGGATGGCGGCGACGTTTGGCAGCCCTCTTTCTGCGGTCTTGCTCGCGATTGAGTTATTGCTCTTCGAGTTCAAGGCGCGCTCTCTCATTCCGGTGGCGCTGGCCGTCACGGTGGCGACGGCTCTGCGCACTGTGTGGCTGGGGAGCACGCCTGTTTTCGCCATGCCCGAGGTCTTGGCCGCGCCGACTTTGCCCGCGTTCTTTGCTCTGCTCGGCATCGGGGCGGTGATGGGTGTCTTCGCTTTCGCCATCAGCAAAGCAGTGTACCGGGTAGAGGAGATCTTCGAGAAACTACCGATTCACTGGATGTGGTGGCCGGCGCTGGGTGGCATCGTGGTAGGCGTGATCGGATACTTCGAACCAAGGACTCTCGGGGTGGGTTACAGTAACATCACTCTCAACCTCGCCGGTACCCTGCCCGCCCTGGCGGTCCTGGCCTTATGCTCGCTCAAGTTCCTCTCCTGGAGTGTCGCGCTCGGCAGCGGGACCTCCGGCGGCACCCTCGCGCCGCTCATGACCATCGGCAGCGGCCTCGGACTCGTCGCCGGCCTCGCCGTTCATGCCCTCGTGCCAAGCCTGGATGTCCATCTTGCCGCCCTCATCGGGATGGCGTGTGTCTTCGGTGGAGCTTCGCAGGCCATCCTGGCCTCGGCGGTCTTTGCCTACGAAACGACCGGGCAGTCAGCGGCGCTCTTTCCTCTGCTCGCCTCCTGCGCCGTCGCGCTGCTCGTCGTGCGAGCCTTGGGGAAGACTTCGATCATGACGGAGAAGATCGAGCGCCGCGGCGTGCGCGTCCCCGCGGAATTCGGCGCCGACATCTTCGAGCATACGCTGGTGAGGAAAGTGATGGAAACAGCCGTCACGACCATCCCGGCCACTATGTCCCTGGCGGAGTTAGCTCGGCGCGTCGCCGCCCACGATCCGCTCTATGCGCAGAAACACGCTCATCCAGTAGTCGACGAGGAGGGCCGCTTGCTCGGCATCATTACGCGCGGCGACCTCGTTCGCGCGTCCGAGACAGCGACCGATGAGATGACGGTACTGGATGCCGCTTCCCAAAGCCTCATCGTAACCCATCCGGCAGAAACCCTGCACACAGCCATTCATAAACTCCTCCTGCACGACATCGGCCGGCTACCGGTCGTCGATCCGCAGGATAGCACCCGGCTGATTGGATACCTGAGTCGCGCCGCGATCCTCTCGGCTCGCTGGAAACTGCACCATGACGAAACGGCCACTGATCGTCCGTGGGCTCCATGGAAAAAAAGGCTTCCTATCAAGAGCGCAACCACGGAGGAAGAATAGCGATCGTCTCTTAACTCTTGCATGAAAGGGCTCGAAGGTTAGGGGAGGGGTTAGCGGAGATATTCCTATTTCCCGCAAACTCCAAACCGCAGCTTGACAATCCAACTCGCTCGCCGTGCTTCTGCCATGAAGATCTGGTCGTTCGCTTTCGTGCTCGCACTGTTCACCTGCGGTATCATGACCGAAGTGGCGGCCGCGCCACTGGAATTGATTACCGCCAGCGAGGCGGCCAAGCCGGACCTCTCTCTCTCGAAACAGGCCAAGCGTGAAGGATTCTTGAACGGAAAGAGCCCAGCCCCAGGTGCACCGCAGATCATTGTCGAAAAGCCGGAAGAAGGGGCTGCCGTCTCGACGCCGTTCCCGGTCCGGGTGCGGTTTATTCCGAGTTCGGGCGCAAAGATCGACCTGCAATCCCTCAAAATCGATGTCCTGAAACTGATCCGAATCTCGCTGCTCTCGAGGGTAAAGCCTTACCTGACTGAGAAAGGGATCAATGTCCCGGAAGCCATGGTTCCGCCCGGCACTTATAACATCGAAATCGCGGTCGCGGACGACCAGCACCGCATTGGCTCGACTATCCAAAAGTGGATCGTGCGCTGACCGCGTCCTGTCCTGACAGCGGACAGCCTTCTATCTGGCAATGCCAGCCGTAAACTTTTACGTCCGCGGCTAACCCTGGTCGCAGCGTTGCTTAAATCCTCAACGTTTGAGGGAGATTTCGTTTTCGATCGATTGAACTCCGGGGACGGATTTGGCGAGCGTCTCAGCGGCTTGCTTTTGATCGTCGGACACGACAAAGCCACTCAGTTGGACGGTGCCTTTAAAGGCGGCGACTTGAACGTCGGGAAATTTGAAGCTGGACGAAGTGGCAAAGGTGGCTTTCACCTTTTCGGCGAGCTTTAGATCGTCCTGCTGTTCGGCGGCGGTGCGTTCGACCGGTTCCCGTTTGCAGCTTGTGAGGACGGGGAGGCAGAGTGAGATCATTGCCGCCGCGGCGATCAGTGCTGGTATTCGTTTCATAAGGAGTGTTGTTTTCATGATGGGCCCGATCCGAGCTGTGCAGGACAATAGCGAATCTCCTCTGCCTCACAATCCGGCCTTGTCTGAGAATCACCGGGGTGGCACTGCGACGGGTATGAGTGAAGAGGGTGGTAGAAAGCCCCTGGCGCTCGGTGCTCTCGATTATTTCCGGATCAGGACGGTGCACAGTTTTGCGGAGCTGGTCGCAACGCCGTTCACCGATGGGGTGAACGCTCTCTGCTGGCCGCGGATGTTGGTAGGGAATTTTGACGAGGTAGTGGAGAAGCTGGGTGAGGGGGAGGAGATTGTGACGGTCGACGAGCAACACCTTCTCGAACTGCCGCTGAGCGCAGCAGGGCAAGTGGCGATTGAGGTGTTGCGGAAAGATCTAAACAGATTGCGGGATGCCGGCCGCGATCCGGCGCTGAATCGCATTCATCATTATCATCGTGATGAAGGGCCGGGGCCGGTGCGAACGGATGTCTTTTCCTTCCACGCCGACAGCGCGCCGGTGGAGGCCGATACCTGGCTGTGCACTTACCATGGACTACCCAGCGAAGGGCTGCGGAATGAGGAGGCACTCCGACGGGTGGAGATCCCGGAGATCCGGGAAAAGCTGGTAAAGTTTCTCGGTGCGAAGAATGACGACGCCGAGTTTCGCGAGACACTCCGCGAGCATTGTTATGATCTCCATTATGCGCCGCTCCCGCACGCGAGGCCGTTTTCCTTTGGCCTGGGCAATCTCTGGCGGATCGCGGTGGATTGGCCGGGAAGTCCGGTGCCGCCGTGTATCCATCGCGCGCCGGAAACGCTTTCGGGTCAGCCGCCGCGCCTACTGCTCATCAGCTAAGCCGACCAAAGCGTAAATGTCGCCGGCTCGACGCGCCCGCGCCTAACGAGAAGAAGAGGAAGTGAGGGCGCGATCGACCTTCGGCAGGATTTGCTGGTAGAGTTTGAGAATGCCGGGTTCCTGGGTGTTGACGTCACCCAGGTAGACTTGCATGGCGGTGGCCAGTGCTTTCGGGCTGTCACCCGCGAAGCTGGTCGGGCTATAGGCTGCGGAGAGGAAGCTGCCCTGGAGGGTCTGGAAGGCGGTTTGTCGGGTGTAGACTCTCGAGATGTCAAAGGCCAGCTCGGGTTCGACATAGGACAGGGCCTGGGTGGCGAGGGCGAGGTCCCAGGCGGTGTGCTCGAAAGTGATCGGGTGGACTCCTTCCAGGTGAACAGTCTGGTCGAAACGCTCTTCCGTCGGCGGCTCTTTACTGGCGAGGAAGGCCAGTAGCTCGCGCGCCAGTTTCTCGTGGTAGTCGCGTTCGCTCTGGACGGCGGCCTGGTTGGCGCGCATTTCTCCGGCGAAGTTGCGCAGGGCGGAGAAGGCGAGTTCGCGGTGTTCGCGCGCTTCCTGCCAGCTGCTGGCCCACATGGCGAGGAAGACGCCGACGCTGATGAGGACCACTTCGAGTAGGATGCTGAAAATTGTGTGGCTCCGGCGGCGTTCGCTCATCTGGCGTTAGTCATGGCTGTTGCCGCGTCGCTTTTCAAGCAATCGCGGACGTGACACTTTCGCCCGCCGGACTCAGACTGCGGACAAGGAATAACTTATGAGAAATTTAATCACTCTGATTCTGGCCCTCGCCGCTGTTGCGGCGCTCTCGGCGGCGGAACGCTCGGACAAGATTTTCCTGCAGGGAATCGAGGCTGGTTCTCAGTCGGTGCGAACGGAGACGGACGGATCGGTGCGGGCTGAGTACTCGTATAGCGATCGCGGACGAGGGGACCATGTGACGTCGACATGGAAGCTGGATGCAGCCGGGGTGCCGATCGAATACTCGGGGAGCGGCAACGATTACATGAAATCGGCTGTGGACGAGCACTTTTCTCTCAAGGACGGGCGGGCGAAATGGAAAAATCGCAGTGAAGCTGGCGAGCAGGCGGTAAAGGGCGAGGCGTTTTATCTGCCGATGAATCCGCCACCGGAATTTTATGGCGTGCTGGCGCGGGCGCTCTTGAAAGCGCCTAACCATAAGCTGCCGTTGCTGCCGGCGGGCGAGGCAAGCATCGAGAAGGCGGGAAAGGCCAGTGCCCCAGGGGGGAAAGGAGAGTTGACGGAATATCGCATTACAGGTCTGGGCTTCACGCCGCAATCGATCTGGCTTGATCGCGCTGGGGAAATGGCGGCGTCGATCTCATGGTTCTCAGTCGTGGCGGCTCCCTACGAAGCCGAGATGGGGAAACTGAAAGCGGCGCAGCAGGAGACCGACAATGCCTGGTCGGCCCGGATCGCGTGGGAGCTGGCCCATGTGCCGAAGGGTTATCTGCTCGTCCGCGACGCGCGCTTATTCGATCCGCGCGACCTGAGCGTGACCCCGGGGAGCAGTGTGCTGGTGCGCGGCGAGCGCATCGTGCGGGTGGGCCTGGGGACGGCGATCGAGCCGCCGCCTAGCACCGAGATCATCGATGCGCAGGGGCGCTTCCTCATGCCGGGATTGTGGGATAACCATCAGCACTTCAGCTCGGTCGAGGACGGCGCGCTCGACCTGGCTAATGGCGTGACCAGCGCGCGCGACATGGCTAACGACACTGACACTTTCCCGGCCAGGGTGGCGCGCTACGACGACGGCACCGAGCTGGGGCCGCGGGTGCTGAAGGCTGGAATCATCGATGGCACCGGTGAGTTTGCCGGTCCCACTAAGATGCGGGCCGATACCGCGGCGGAGGCGATCAAGGACGTGAACTGGTACGCCGACCACGGTTATGTGCAGATCAAGATTTATTCATCGGTAAAACCGGAGCTGGTGCCGGTTATCGCCGATCAGGCACATGTACGCGGGCTGCGGGTGAGCGGTCACGTCCCGGCCTTTATGTCGGCGCGGCAATTCGTCGAGGGCGGCGCGGATGAGATACAGCACTTCAACTTCATCGAGCTGAATTTCCTTTTCCCGGAGGTGATGGAGACACGCAATCGCGATCGCTTTATCAAGGTGGCCGAGCATGCGCGCGAGTTCACTCTGGAGAAACCGGCGGTGCGCGAGTTTGTCGATTTTTTGAAGAAGCATCACACCGTGCTCGATCCGACAATGAGCATCTTCGAAGGCCTCTTCTGCGGCGATCCGAGCGCGGTCACGCCGGGGTTGGAAGAGGTGGCGAAGCGTTTCCCGGCGCAGGTGCGGCGGGGGCTGCGGAGCGGCGCGCTGGAGGTGCCTAACGACAAAGCAGCGGCTTATCGAGAGGCGTTCCCGGCCATGTTGCAACTGCTCAAAGGCCTGCATGAGGCCGGGATCGCGATCATCCCGGGCACTGACGCGCTTCCCGGTTACTCTTTACATCACGAGCTGGAACTCTATGTGCGGGCCGGTATTCCGGCGCCGGTAGTTTTGAGGATGGCAACGCTCACGCCCGCGCTGGTGATGGGAGTGAATAAGGACCGGGGAGTTATCGCCAATGGCAAGCTGGCCGACATGATCCTCGTCGACGGCGACCCGGCACAGACAATCAGCGACCTCGGCCGAATCAAGACCGTGATCAAAGGCGGGAAGATCTACGACCCGGCTGCGATCGAAAAGGCGCTCGGCATCGGACCTCGCGCCACCGCGCCGTGACGAATGCGCGAGCGCCGGATAGCAGTCCATTTATGCAGAGAAATACCGAGCGGATGGCCCGCGTAGCGCGGATCGTCCATTGTGCGCAACGTAGGATCTTATATTTCCGGTTTCCCCCGGAGCGCATCTGAAGTGTTGTGTTCTGAGCGGTTACGGTCATCATCTCCCGGTCGATAAGTTACGAAAACACCCATACTAAATTGCGGAGGAATGCGCGTGGCTCCTTCAACCCAGCGAGTGATCAGCTCTAAGATTCACTAAGTGAACACGTGAAGTGATGAATCTGGGAAATTTCCTCGCCGAGGTGAAGCGACGCAATATTTACAAGGTGGCGGTTGCCTATGTGGTGGCGGCCTGGTTGCTCATTCAGATCGCGACCCAGGTCTTTCCTTTTTTCGACATCCCGAACTGGGGCGTGCGTCTCGTCGTCCTGCTCCTGATTCTCGGCTTTCCCGTGGTCATGATTTTGGCCTGGGCCTTTGAGATCACTCCGGAAGGAATCAAGCGCGCCGAAGAGGTCGCCGCGCACGAATCAATCACGCGGCGGACCGGGCGCAAGATCGCCGGGATCACGATCGCTTTGGCGGTCATCGCCGGCGGCCTCTTCGCCTTGCGTTTCTGGTCCTCGACAAACGCCCCCGCTTCCTCGCCTAACGAAAGTGCGACGAGTGGAATCCCGGAAAAGTCCATTGCCGTGCTCCCCTTCGAGAACCTGAGCGATGACAAGAGCAATGCGTATTTCGTTGACGGCATACAGGATGAAATCCTCACTCGTCTGGCCGGAATCAGCGCCTTGAGGGTGATCTCGCGCACCTCCACCATGCGCTATGCAAGCAGCCCGCAGAACTTGCCGGAAATCGCTAAAGAACTGGGCGTCGCCAACATTCTCGAAGGAAGCGTGCAGCGCGTCGGCGGCGCAGTCCGGGTCAACGTGCAATTGATCGACGCGAGCAGTGACCGGCACCGCTGGGCAGACACCTACGATCGCGACATCAAGGACATCTTCTCGGTCGAAAGCGAGGTCGCACAGGCCGTTGCCGACGCGCTCAAGGCCCAATTGTTGCCAGCGGAATCTGCCCGCATCACCCACGTGCCGACCAAGAATCCGCAGGCCTACGATCGATTTCTCGAGGGCGAATATTTTCTTAGGCAACTCTATTGGACGAGCACGAAGGACCCGGGCGCGGTTGCACACAAAGCGGAAGGTTTATTCCAGAGCGCGCTCACCGCCGACCCGGCGTTTGCTCTCGCTTTCGCGCAGCTCTCTTACCTGAAAGCGACCACCTATTGGTTTGGGATCGATCCCACCCCCGCCGCGATCGCCGGCGCCCGCGCTGCGGCGGAGCAAGCTCTCGCGCTCCAGCCGGGTTTGCCTGAAGCGCACCTGGCCATGGGCTATGTCCACTACTGGGGTCATCGCGACTACACGGCAGCGCTGGCTGAGTTTGCCATCGCGCGGGCGAGTTTGCCTAACGATGTCAACGTCCTGAAAGCCATGGCGCGCGTCCACCGGCGACAGGGCCTCCTTCTCCAGGCCATCCCGGAATTCGAACAGGCGACTACGCTCGATCCGCGCGATACGGACCTTGCCCGTGAGATCGGAGTCACGCTGGCCTGTTTGCGTCGTTATACCGAGGCCGATGCGGCCTTTGCCCGTTCGACCGCGCTGGCTCCGGATAATGCCTATGCCTATGTCTATCGGGCCGGGGCGCTGCAACTGAGCGGCGACTTCAAGGCGGCGACGCAAGTCCTGGCTTCTGTAGCACCGGAGCTCGACCCGCAAGGCGCCGTTTCGCTTCAGCGCTGCTATCTGGCGATGGCCGAGCGGCGGCCCGAGATTGCCCTCGAAGCCTTGTCGAAGGCGCCGGCTTGGCTGAACACGGCGACCGATGGGCTCTTGATGCCCGCCGCGCTCTGGCGCGGGCAGGCTTCAGCCGCAAAAGGCGAAAACGAAGCGGCACGCTCTGCCTTTCTCGAAGCAAAGGAGGCCATGGAGGAAAAACGGCGCACCGAGGGCGAATCGGCCGGCACGGAGAGCTATCTTTCGCTCGCTTATGCCGGCTTGGGAGAAAAAGACGCGGCCCTGCAGGCTGGCCGGCGCGCGACCGAGTTATTGCCCATCTCGCAGGACGTGCTAAGCGGCGCCTGGTATCTCTACCAGCTAGCGCAGGTGGAGGCGCAGTTCGATGAGCACGAGTTGGCGATCAGACACATCGAACAACTCTTGGCCGCGCCGGCCGGCTTCTACCTTTCCGCCGCTTCACTGGGCACCGACCCGGCCTGGGATCCGCTGCGCACGGATCCGGACTTCCAGAAGCTTTGTGAAGATAATGCGCCATAGGGACAGGAGAAGGAATGGCGTCTGAAGTTGCCGCCCGATGGCGCTCGACATCCGTGCAGTGATCCAGAAGGCGAAGTCGCGCTAGAACTTTTTCTCGAAGCCAAAATAGACAAAGCGCTGGCGCGGGTCTTCCAGGCCGACGGGATAACCGGCGACGTTATTGGCGAAGGGCGGTGGATCGTCGAAAATATTGAGCACGCCGACGCGCAGGGCGACCCCGCTGAGCCAATCGTGTCGCTGGGCGGAGCCGGCAGGTTCGGTGGCCATCTTTTTGTCGTTAGGCTCAGAGGTTGTCGTGGTGGATCGGATCTGGTCGGAGAAACGGTACTCGACGAGCGCGTCGAAGGTGGTGGAGTAATCAACCGTGCGCTCGCCGCCCGCGTCCTCATAGGAGTCGGTGTAGTTGAATGCCCCGACCGCCTCGAAGCCGCCGAGCCGCCAGCCAACCTGGGCGCGTCCCCGCACTCTCGGGCGCAGATAGGTGCCGGCGAGTTCACGTACCGGCTCGGCCGAGCTCGCCCGCTGCTCGTAGCTATCGATGAAGGCGGCGTCGAGCCGGAGGCTGAATTTCCCGACTGGTGTCGCGGGGCTGAGATAATCGAGCGCGGCGTCGACCCCCTGCACTTTCACGAAGCCGAGATTCTGGAACTGGGTATTAACCAGGATGACCTGTCCGGGAATGCCGAGCGCCTGGTCGCTTGCCGAGGTCGGGGCGCGCACCACGAGCCCGGGAAAGTCGCCTTCGTTATCGAGGATGAATTGTGGATCGAGGCTCGCCACTGAATTCTCGACTTTGATTCGAAAATAATCGGCGGAGAGCGTCAGGCCCGGGATCATCGGCGGGGTAAAAACGAGACCGGTGGAGAAGTTTTCCGACTCCTCGGCATCAAGGTTCGGGTTACCGCCGGAGAGAAGCTGGATCGAACTGCTCTCGTCCTCCGGCGCGCCGGTGACGACGTAGCGGGTCGTATCCTGGAGATCCTGCGAGAAAGTGAGCGAGCCGGTGGAGGCTTGGACGAGCGAGGGAGCGCGAAAGCCGGTGCTAAAAGAAGCGCGGACGAGCAACCAATCGGCGACGGGCCGCCAGGCTAGTCCGACTTTTGGATTCACCGTCGAACCGAAATCGCTGTAACCATCGCCACGGACCGCGACCTGAGCTTCGAGCCGATTGATCCCGGGAATTCCCATCTCGGCCGAGATGATCGGTGCATAAAATTCAGCGAAACCACCGATGACGTTGCGGTTGCCCTGGGCCGAGGTGCTATTGAGATCGATGACGCCGCCGGAGGTGGCGAATGGATCGAAGTGATCGTCGAGTTGTTCGTAGCGATACTCGAGCCCGACCGCCGCCGCGAGGTCGCCGGCGGGGAGCTTGAAAAGGGCGCCGTCGAGCTTGATGTCGCCGCCGAGGATGCGGCTCGTGCCGGTGCGGGTGGTGGAGACGCGCAGCGAATCGATGGTTGCCGGATTGTTGATGTTGTTGCCGGCGCCAAAGACGTTGAACGCGGTGGCGGGATCCGGATCGTTGAGCGCCGCGATGACGGCGGCGCGGGAGAGATTATTCGAGGTCTTGTCTTCGGTATCGGATTCACTGTAGAGAAAAGCGCCCTCGAGCTGCCAGTCCCCGGGCAACTTCACATTCGCGCCGGCCACCACGCGGTAGGCGTCGGTCGTGATTTTGTCGATGCGCGGCCCGGCTTCGGTGACGCGATAACGGAAGACCACATCGTCGCCAAAAGGATTGAACGGGTTCGTGGCCGGGGCCGAGATGGCTTCTGCGTCGCCCTCGATGGGGGCGGGTGCGAGCTGCTGGGTGGTGTTGACCCGGCGGTAACCGAACTCGGCAAAGAGATCGACTGTCGAAGTGAGGCTGCCCTTCAGTCGGGTGTAAACTCCGTAGCGCTCCGTCTCCGGGACGAGCGGCTGGAAGGGGGCGCGGTCAAAGCGGTTGCGACCCGGCAGGAAGTCGGCCACGGCGGGCATGCCGTCGCTATCTGCCGGGACCATGAGCGGGTCACCGGTGACGGGATCGAAAACGGTCCCGGGATTCGAGACGGAGCTGAGGAAGCTGCTCCCGCCCTGGCGTCGTTGGTCGATCGAGCGCGAGAAGTAGCGATCGGTTTGGAAAAGCGAGTTGCGATGGAAATAATCCGCGATCAAGACTGCCTCGATCCCGCGGCTTTCGTCAGTAAACCCACTCACGACTGAGGCGCGATACTCGCCCGTGTCGCTATCGGTGGTATTGCCGTAGCCCGCGTTGATCAGCGCACCGTCGAATTTCTCAAGAAAGCGGACGTTGACCACACCGGCGATCGCGTCACTGCCATAAATGGGCGAGGCGCCGTCGCGCAGGATATCGATCTGCTTTATAGCCGCGAGCGGGATGGAGTTGAGATCGACGAAAGCCGTGATGCCATTCTGCGCAAAAGGGTAGGGAGCGAGCCGGCGGCCATTGAGCAGGACAAGCGTCGCATCCGGCGAGAGGCCGCGCAGAGCGATGGCGGCGCCACCGGCGGCGAGGCTATCGTTTTGATTCTCGGTAAAGGTCGGCCCGGAATTCTGCGGAAGAGTACGAAAGAAATCGCCTAACGAATCGGCGCCCGAACGTTCCACGCTCTCCCGGCTGAAAATGGACTCAGGCACCCAGGGCGGCGCATCGCTCCTAATATTCGACCCGGTCACGACGAGGCGATCGACCTCGAAGGGGTCGCGACGATCTTCTTGCGCCATAAGCGCTTCGGGGTCGACCAGGGGCAAAAAATAGAAAAGAGAGCGGAACCATTTAAAGCGATGCCTGATCATCGGGCGAAGCTGTCAGTTTTGTTAGTTTTAGCAACCGGCGATTGCACTGCCGTGTGCCCGTACGCGAAGAAACCGCGCATGGCGACCGAGGGTTCGGTCCATGCGCGGCTCTCATTGCGGGGCGGGGGCGAAATGGGGAAATCCTGGGGCGGCAGATTCTGGCGCGCGAGAGTTACTTCAGCATCCCACGCATGATGGTCGATTCTTTCTGCAGCTTGGCGCCCATCTTCATGGCGTCCGCGCCGGCCACATCCATCGCGTTGCCGTCAGCGTCCATCGCTTCCACGAGCTTGCCATCGGCGAAGTAATACTGGCTGCCAACTGCGTCCTTGTCGTGGTTTTCCTTATCCTTGCCGTTCTTCTCCACGAAGACGAAGACTGGCTGGTTCTTGTAGAAATAGAATTCCTCCGTCTTGGTCGAGTCGCCGGCCGGATAGAGCTTCATCCGCATCAGATCCTCGCCGTCATAGTAAGCGTGCATCTTCTTCCAGGTCTCGTCGGTCGCTCCCTTGAACGAATCCGCGGCGAGAGATTCTTCCTTGCGGGTGTAGGTCGAGGCGCTCTTCTCGATGTGAGCCACATAGGTATCGATCGCTTCCGTTTTCTGCTTTGCGGTCGCGGAAGTGTTATCCAGCGTCTTGCCCAGATCGCCGTTCATCATTTCGGCGGCGCTGACAGAGGACAGGCCAGCCACGAGGGCGAGGCAAGCAGTTGCGATTAGGGTTTTTTTCATAGTGTTTTCCTTGGTGTTGAGATATGCAGCGAAAAAAATGGGATCAGCTGTCGATGGCCCCGTCGGCGAGATGGGGTGAAAGCCGCGCTGCGGCGACGGTCGGTTGGTTCCGTAGAGGGGCTGCGCTCTAGCTTGAGAGCCCCTTATCCTAGCACAGAAGCGAGACAAAAACAAACCCGCCCGGGCAGGACCCGCGGGGATGGGAGAGGTCCAGCTCTCCAAACAGCCAATAAATAACCGGACCAGGGGCGGATGGCGATCGCCTAGCCGGCCATCTGGGCCGCCGCAACACCGCCTACTCAGTGTCCGTCAATTCACTCGGAATCGAGCTGATAAGCTTCCACCAGCGCGATTCCGCTACTCTCATCTTTGCCCCGCAAGACCGCCGTATAGGAGCCGGGAGCGAGCGGGAGAAGAATCGCCGACTCCGCCTCCGCGCTTGGCGCAATTCCGGTCGCCTCAATCTCCGACTGTTGAGTGTCTTTCCAGTTGTCATTCGAGGCCAGCACCGCCCCGTTGCTGTCGACTAAATCCAGCGTCGGATTGCTCAGCGTGCCGCTCAAGGAAAGCGAAGGACCGATTGCCCGCAGCAAGACGGTCGTCGGGTCGGAGCCCCGCAGGATAATTCCTCCAATCATGACGTCGTCGCCCGTCTGAACATTTCCCCGGGTCGAGATATTCGCCATCTTGGCATCGACAAGTGGGTCGAGATCGTAAACCTCTGCCAGGGCGATCCCCGTCGCCCCGCTTGCGCCGGCAAGAATCGCTGTGTAAGCGCCAGGACTTAAGGTTCTCAGGATCGCTGACTCAAGGCGGTTAGGCGGGGCAATCCCCGATTTGATGATGTTGTCGATGTTGGCACTGTTCTGCCAGTTATCGTTCTCGACTACGTAGAGGCCATGGGAATCGTATAACTGTAAGAGCGGATCGACCAAAGCTCCTCGCACCGGAAGCGATGGCCCGATCGCGCGGATCAGGACGGTCTTATCCTGGCTACCGGTAATGATGAATCCCGCAATCAAGACGTCGTTTCCTGTCCCGACCTGTGCGCGGGTGGAAATGTTCGCGAAGGTGGTTGGCGTTGGCGTTGGGATCGGGGTTGGCGATGGGGTTGGTGTTGGCGACGGCGTAGGTGTTGGAGTCGGAAAAACCGTCTGTACCTCAAAAGACCCTGCGTCCGTGCCGTCGCCCCCGACCGCATTCGGGATTGCAGGGCTATCGAAAGTCCGGTTAAAGCCCTCCCCCCTCTGGTCGGTCGTTAGGTCACCGCTCAGGCTCGCACTGGTCCCATGATCCAACGCCGGGCTGGATGCCAGCAGCGCGATCGAGGGCGCCAGCCCGCCGTTATCCTGCAGGCCATTTCCATCCAGCCCTGCCGACACGAACGTTTGGTCTGTCACCTCGGTAAAACCGCTGCCCCCCGTCGGGTCGGCGATCACGTTAAAGCCACTTGAGATAAAGCTGCCGGAGACATCGGATTCGCTCGCACCCCCGTTCTCGGCGACGATCGAACTCTTCACCTCGAAAGGGCCCCCCGCCTGGTTGGATAACCCAGTTCCCATGTTACCGGCAACCGTACAGTTGCTCACATAGAGAGCGCCCCCGCTCGCGTTGTGGATACCGCTTCCTCCCGCTCCATTCGAATTTCCAAAGACGGTGCAATTCGTTACCCTCGTCACCCCCACATCGCTTTGCCGGATGCCCGCACCGTCCGCTCCCTGGTTAAATTGCACCCCGCTGTTCGCTAGATTCACGAAACCTTCATCCTGGTTCGTCACACCGCCCCCCCGGTCACTGGCGATGTTGTTAGTCACCAGCGACCCGATGATGTTGACCGTGCTCGTGCTCTGGTTGCTGATGCCACCCCCGCGGAAAGCCCGGCTATAGCTTACAAAGCAATTCTCCACATTCAGGATGCCGCCGCCATCGTTCAGGAGCGCGCCACCGTTCTCGCTGCCGGCATCCCCGTTACTCAGCGAGACCCCGGCGAGGGTTACCGTTCCCGCGCTCGTTACCCGCACGATGCGAAACAGATTACTGGATGCGCGCACAATCGCCATCACGTGCGGGCTTGGCCCTGCGATCGTCAGATCACCGGCCAGGTCGGGCAGCGACGAGAGAAGGCTGATTTTCCAGGCCATCCCGTCGTAGCCCGGATCGGTCACCGGAATATCGAAATGGATCGAGTCATCCGTGGGCTGCGCGTTCGCCTCCGCGATCGCGGCCCGCAGAGTGCAGGCACCATTACCCGCCGCCGTTTCACAAAGACCATCGCCCGGGTTCGCATCCGCAGTGTCAGCCGTCGAGTTGACCGTAAAAATCAAGCCATCGGCCGGCGAAGCCATCGCTCCCGGTTGCACCGCCAGCAAGAGCGCGAACGCGCCGGCCGAGAACCAGCCTGGCGATCGACGATTCGCCCTTTGGAAGGTGGACGATTGCTTGAAGCGGGGAGTCGAGGCAGACATGGGTAAAGCTGAACCGCGCAAGTAATACCTAACCCATCCGATCGAACGCAAGATAAAACGTTAGTCTGCGCGCCACAGGAAACTTGCTTCCGGCACGTGATGGCGGGGAGGCAGGTTGCGCACTGCGCGAATTGAAGCGTTGTTCTCCGCCATGATGAGAATATCACGCGGGGTCGTTGTCGTGGGCAGTCTGCTCGTCTTGAACATGGAGGCCGCGGTGCCGGGGAACGCGGCTCCGGTCGCGGAGAAGAAGCCGGTCGTGAACGAATATCACGGGACCAAGGTCACGGATGACTATCAGTGGCTGGAAGAGGATGATGACGCGGCGGTAAAGGCGTGGTCGGACGCAGAAAACAAACTGACCCGCGCTTACCTCGACGGTTTGGCGAGTCGTGCCAAAGTCGCGGCACAGCTCGAGAAGTGGTATGCGGATGCGTCGCCGAGTTATTCGTCGATGGAGACCCGCCCGCGTCTCTTGTTCGCGCTCAAAACGCAGCCACCCAAGCAGCAGCCGATGCTGGTCACGCTGGCTTCCGCCAACGATTTGAAATCGGAGAAGGTGTTGCTCGATCCCAACCAACTCGACCGCAAAGGGACGACGACGATCGACTGGTTCGCGCCTTCACTCGACGGCAAGAAAGTCGCGGTCTCGATCTCAAAAGGCGGAAGCGAGGATGGGACACTGCATTTTTACGACGTGGGCACGGGCAAGGAACTGGGCGACACGATCGCCCATGTGCAATTCCCGACCGCCGGCGGCAGTGCGGCCTGGAACGGGGATGGAAGCGGAGTTTATTACACACGTTTCCCACGCAAAGGCGAGCGGCCGGAGGAGGATCTCAACTTCTATCAGCAGGTTTATTTTCACAAGCTCGGCACGCCCGAGAGCAAGGACACCTATTTGATCGGGAAGGAGTTCCCGCGCATCGCGGAGATCCAGCTCGAGTCATCGCATGACGGTAAGTATGTCGTGGCCTCGGTCGCGAATGGCGATGGCGGAGACTTTGCTCATTACTTGTTAGGCCCGGATGGAAAGTGGACGCAGATCACTCAGTTCAGCGACCAGGTGAAGATTGTGCGGCTGGGCCGCGACGATGCACTTTACCTCCTGTCGCGAGCCGGCGCGCCGCGCGGTAAAGTTCTGCGCTTGCCATTGGCAACACCCGAGCTGAGCAAGGCTGTGGAGATTGTCCCCGCCGGCGAAGCAGTCGTGCAGCGGCTCGAACCGACGGCTGACGCGCTTTATGTCGGTGATTTGCTGGGTGGCCCCTCTCAGATTCGGCGTTTTCAATTAGACGGCCAGGGAGGCAGCACAATCGCGATCGCCGCGATCTCGAACGTGCAGGAGATGGTCGCGGAGGACGACGGGACGCTCCTTTTCCGCAACCAGAGCTACACCGAACCGCCGGCCTGGTTTGCGATTGCGGCGAACCAGAAGGAACCGAAGAAAACAGCCCTCGTGAGCACGTCGCCGGTTTCGTTTTCGGACATTGAAGTCACGCGCGAATTTGCGCCTTCCAAAGATGGCACCAAAGTGCCACTCAATATCGTGCGCAAGAAAGGCACGAAGCTGGATGGGAATAATCCGACGTTGCTTTACGGCTATGGAGGCTATGGCATCAGCATGTCTCCCACCTTCGACTTCACCCGGCGGCTTTGGTTCGACCGTGGCGGCATTTATGTGGTCGCCAACATCCGGGGTGGGGGTGAGTTTGGCGAAGAATGGCACAAGGCGGGCAACCTAACGAACAAACAAAACGTTTTCGATGACTTTGCGGCCGCGGCGCAGTATCTGATTGAAAAGAAGTACACAAACTCCGACAAGCTGGCCCTGATGGGTGGGAGTAATGGCGGGCTACTGATGGGCGCCTTGATTACGCAGCATCCCGATCTGATGCGCGCGGTGGTTTCGGCGGTCGGGATCTATGACATGCTGCGAGTCGAACTTGCGCCCAACGGCGCTTTTAACGTGACCGAGTTCGGGACGGTGAAGGACAACGCCCAGTTCCAGGCGCTCTATGGTTATTCGCCGTATCATCACGTCGAGGACGGGACGAAATACCCAGCCGTCCTGATGATGACAGGTGCCAATGACGGCCGGGTGGCCCCGTATCACTCGCGCAAGATGACGGCACGACTGCAGGCCGCCAATAAATCGGATCACCCGATCCTGTTGCGCACCTCCACCAGTTCCGGGCACGGGATCGGGACGGCGCTGAGCGAACGGATCAAACAACTGGCTGACCTAAACAGCTTCCTCTTCGCGCAGCTCGGGATGAAGCAGTGAGTCGAGGGGGTTCTGACGTAACAAGTCTGTTACGTTACACTCCTTGTCGGCACGGATTGCGGGGACAACGATTCCGAGATGAGCTTATCTCGTGTTTTCGTCTCGTTGTTTTGTTCGGTCGTTTGCGCAGTTGACGTTTCCCTGGCAGCGGAGTTTCAGCCCAACCCAAATGCAGGCGCGGGCAATGTCATCGTTCGTGGCCAGTTCAATGGAGAGATCTTTGGCTTCGACATTGACCCCAACGGGAGGGAAGGACTCCTTTCGGAGGCCGTCGTGATGTCGAATGGGACGATTCATGCCGCAGTCGAGACGTTTGACCAAACCAGCGGTGCCATCCTTGCGATTGTGAGCGAGACTTTCATGCAAAGTGACTATGTGACCTTGGGAGTGGTCGGGAATTCGATCGGACTAATCGAGAGTGAAGATCCGGTGAGCCTGTTTCACGTCAAACGGCGATTCCGACTGCTCGACCCGCTGGGAGGTCATATGTTTACCAGCCGCTGGACGCCGCCGCTCGACCGAAGTCACATCGTCAATCAGGTGAAGGCGAGCCAGGCGGCCGGGACCTCGGATGCGGCCGTCTACGCCATCGATGTGAGCACGAGTGCCACGCCCATTGTCTTCAGCGCGAACGTGGCGGCCAATACTTTCGGGCCGATCATTCCGATCACGGATCCGATCTTTACCTCGGAAGCGCCGCCGATCATGGTTTACGATAACGAGAGGAACCAGGCGATTCTCGGCCACAATTTTCCCTCGGGCTTTATCCTGCCGCCGCGGCTCGGCTTCGCGAATCTCACCACCGGCGAGTTCACCATGATCAAAGGGCAGGGTCTCGGGGTGATCAACGGGATGGCGATCGACTCTCCAAACAACATCCTCTGCACGACCACTTCGTTTAATGCCGGGGTGCAGTTCTATGATTTCAAGAACCACATTTTCTTGAGCAAGCGGATGCCCGGTGGGGGCGGACAGAGTTCGCTCGCCTTCGGCTTGGAAGTCGTGTTCGATCCGATCAACCGGTTCTTCCTCGTCGCCCAGCCGTTCTCGGGGACCGCGACGAGCGGGAGCAGCATCCAGGTTTTCGATACAGCGGGGAATCTGGTCGAGTCGATTGACGGTTTCAATTTCCAAGGCGGCTTCAACGTGCTTCCCATTCACATTGGATTAAATCCCGCCCGGCGAACTGGCTACGTGAACGGACCTGACCTGACAAAGGCGCTGCAGTCCTTCACCTATTAGCGGGGCGGGGGCGCTGGCCGTAGTAGTAGGGATGAAGCTCTCGCCCAAGTTTGAAGAAGCGCTAATCTACGCAACCCGGGTCCACGGCGGACAGCTGCGCAAAAAAACCAAGATCCCGTATATCGGTCATCTTCTCGGGGTGACCGCGATCGCGATGGAATACGGCGCCGACGAGACGGAAGCGATCGGCGCCCTCTTGCATGATGCGGTTGAGGATTGCGGCGGACCGGAATGCCAACGTGAGATCGAGGAGAAGTTTGGCCAGAGGGTGGGCGAAATCGTGGCCGGCTGCACCGACACTGACGAGACACCCAAGCCACCTTGGCGGGAACGAAAGGAAAAATACATCGCGCATTTGAAATCGGCCTCGGCCTCGACCCGGCTCGTTTCGGCTGCGGACAAACTGCACAACGCCCAGGCGATTGTACACAATTTGCGCGAGGCTGGAGACGAAGTCTGGACGCGGTTCAAGGGCGGCAAAGCGGGGGCACTCTGGTATTACCGGTCGTTAGTCGCGGCCTTTCGCGAGCACGGGCCGAGTCTATTGATCGATGAACTGGACCGGGTGGTAACCGAAATGGAACGGCTCGCAGCGGCCGATTGACGCGAGTCACCAGATGACAACCGGTCGCCTCGGATTTGCGCTTTGAGGAGCGCCGCTTAGAGCCGCAAGAATTTAGGAATATTTATCTTGCAGCCCGTTTGGGAATGTCTTAATCGTTAAGTGTTCTGGGGGGAACAGCCGCCCTTCATACCCTTCGGGTGTGGGGGGCGGTATCCCAGAAAACCAAATGCGCTCCGCATTTCAGGTCCCTCCCGACTTCAGAGCCGCTCTGACCGACGTCCTTTTTTCCTGCGCGTACTGGGAACACGGCGCAGCGCGAGCATGAGAGGGCTCCTTTTCGCCCAGGGAACGACAAAGGCCGCTCGCGCGTGAGCCGCGAGCGGCGTTTGTTTGAAGAACCTTATCGTTAGGGCAAACTGGTGCCGATCCGTTGCCGCAGCAGCTTGCCATCGTTTCGATCGATCGCGCCGTTTCCGTTAATGTCTTCGCGGAAATTGCTGCCATCGGTCACCTGGCCGTCGTCGGCCTTGAGCAGGTTGAAATCGGCTACGGTCACAGCGCGATTTGCGTCCACATCACCGATCAGGAGCCCGACCGTGGCCGAAGCCGAAGGCAGCGCATTCGATTGATTGTCCACGATGTTGCTCAGCGTCACCGTCACTTCCTGCGCATTGCAATCCGCGGCGCGCAAGTTTACGACGAAGCGGCGCGGATCGAACTGTCGATCGTGCTGCTGCGCACCGTTCCGCAGCTGGTCGCGACGCTCCCGACGCTGCTCAGCATATTGTTAAAGACAAATTCAAGCGTGTAGTTGCCTTGTTGGCCGCCTCCGCGGGATTCAATTCCTGGCGTTCCTGCAAGCGGGAGATCGATCGCAAAGCCGCCCTTGACGGAATCTGCGCTGACCAGAGCAAGTCCGGATGCGGCCGGAACGACGCGAACGTAGTAGACGTCTTCTTCGGAGTTAAAGGTCGCTGTGTAGGCGACGTTTCCTCCGGTGTTGTCCGAGACGATGGTGATGTAATCGCCCATCTTGTTCTGGTTCGGATAGCCGAGAAATGGATTGAAAGAATTGCTCACCGCTACATTAGCCGCCCAGGTGACTCCGCCGTCGATGCTGTACGAATAGAAGAGCTGCGAATCGGTGTTGTTGGCGGCGTTGCGCGTATCCAGCCACACGCTGTCGATGCGTCCGTTAGGCGCGACCGCGAGCGTGCCGAGCCAATGCCACTTGTTGTGATTGACTGGATCATCGTTCACCCGCACCGGCGGGCTGAAGGTGCGGCCGCCGTCTGTGCTGCGCACGAACATGACGTCGGTTCCGTTGTTCGCGCCGTTCGGGATCACGCTCGCCAGCATGTAGACGTTGTTGTTCGTGTTCGTGCCCGATCGATCAACGGCCAGGAAAACCTGTCCGCTCAGTCCCTCCGGATTGATTGGTTCGCTGAAACCGATGCTTCCGCCGAGGTTCACAGCGGTGCTTTGATCGAAGGTAGGAATGATCGCGCTGTCCTTGGCGTTGGTCGAGCGCTCACACCAGACCTGGCCGCTGAAAAGGCTCACTCCGCCAATGAAGAGGTTGCCGTTTGTATCCACGTCGGGAGTGCCCCAGGCCGGCGAGTTAGGGATGTTCACCGGGTTCAGCCAGGTGAATCCACCATCGGTCGAGCGCGTGAATTGCCGGCCGCCGTAATTGTTGCCGCTCGTGCTCCAGCATTGATATTGAAAACCGCGCCCGATGCTGTTCGTCTTGTCGATCGTGAACCACTGCTTATCGCCGCCCTTGGCCGGCGCGATATTCGTCCATGACATCCCGCCGTTGAGAGAGCGCCACATGTTATCGAAGAACGTCTGGAGCAGGCTGAGGTAGAAGAAGTTTCCACTCGCGTCGGTGTCGAGGACGGGGTCGCTGCGGAAGACGCCCGGCTCGAGCACACCCGGAAATGTCCAGGCTGCTCCACCATTGGTCGTAAAACTCCAGCCCGCCTGGCGAAAGTTGGAGGCAACACTGTCAAATTGCCGCCAGCCGATCGTCATCTTGTTAGCGTCGTTAGGGTTGACCGTGATGGAAGGCTCGTTGGCCGCGTCTCCGGTGATGTTTTGGCCCGTGGCCGACACATTTACCTGCACACTGGTGAAGGCATCGAAGCGCGAGACCATTCGCGGCGAAAGACCGGTCCGCCAGAGGAACGACGGAGAATCTGCAAATTGCTCCAGTTCCTCTTGAGGCAGTTTGTGTTGGATCGTCTGACCCGAAACTGCGACAGAGGATGAGAGGAGGGATGCCAGTAGGATTGTTCTCGAGACTCCGAGCCGTCGACTCACAGATTGAAACATGACGGATGATGCCGGAGCGAAAGCTCATTTGTCAATCCGAACGCCACCGTGTTAGCTCAAGACCGGCCGCGATCTTCAGTGCGTCCGAGGGTGGACGCTGCTAACCTAGAGACCTTACATTTGAGCCATGTCTTTCCATGCCTCCGATTTTTATCAACTCGACGACCTGTTAAGCGATAGCGAGCGCCGGCTGCGCGATTCCGTTCGCCGGTGGGTCGGCGAACGTTTTCTACCCGGAGTAAGGCAGCATTATCGGGATGGCACTTTCCCGATGGAACTCGTCCCGGAATTAGGCCAGCTGGGGGCTTTTGGACCGACCATCCAAGGCCATGGCTGTGCCGGGCTGGGAAGTGTCGCAGCCGGCATCATCATGCGGGAACTCGAGCGCGGCGACAGCGGGCTCCGCACCTTCGCCTCGGTTCAGGGTTCGCTCGCGATGACGGCAATCGATCTCTTCGGCTCGGACGAGCAAAAGGGCCAATGGCTGCCGGCGATGGCAAGAGGTGAAAAGCTCGGTTGTTTTGCCCTAACGGAACCTGATTTTGGCTCCAATCCCGGCGGCATGACATGCCGGGCGCAGCAGACCCCGGATGGCTACGTTCTCAACGGCGCGAAAAAATGGATCGGTAACGGGACCATCGCCGACGTCGCGATCGTCTGGGCCAAGCTCGAGGATGAATCGGGCGGCGATCTCCCTGACCAGGGAAACATTCGCGGTTTTTTGGTGGAAAAAGAGTCCCTGGGCTTTCACGCAAGTCTCATGGAAGGGAAGCTCTCGCTCCGCGCGGCGCTGACTGCGGAGCTCGAGTTCCGAGATTGTGCGCTGCCGGCCACGGCTCTTCTGCCACGCAGCGCCGGCCTGCGTTCGCCACTGACCTGTCTCAATCATGCTCGCTACGGCATCGCCTGGGGCGCGATTGGTGCTGCGATGGCTTGTTACGATGAAGCCCGCCAGTATGCGCTGCGACGTCAGCAATTCGGCCGTCCGATTGCCAGCTTCCAACTCATCCAAGCGAAGCTGGCGCGCGTGCTGACCGAGATGACCAAGGCGCAGCTTCTCGCCCTCCGCCTCGCGCAGATGAAAGATAGCGGCGCGGCGAAGCATTACCACGTCTCGATGGCGAAAATGAACAACGTCGAGATCGCGCTCGACGCTGCCCGAACCGCGCGCGACATCCTTGGCGGGGTCGGCATCCTCGATGAACACCAATGTTTCCGCCACATGTGCAACCTGGAAAGCGTCAAGACCTACGAGGGCACGCACGACATTCATCTCCTCGTGCTTGGGCAGGAGATCACGGGCATTCCGGCTTTTATCTGTTAACCGTCACAAGTTTGATTTTGCCGGCGTCCTCCGGTATGCCCTCGCCCTAACGTGTCGACTCCGAGCATTAATAATAACAGCGTGAGCGGGACTCCCGGGCGCAACATCCATCCGCCGGGCGATCAACTCTCTGGCAAGCCGATCGGCATCGTCGGCAAATACGTTCAGTTCCTGCGCGACAACCTGCAATCCCTTTCCCCCGCAGGCGGACGCGAGTGTCTCTCCATTGCGTGGTGGCGGGCGACAGCGGACTCTGGGTCGGGCAGGTCGCCAGGTCCTCTGACCCTTGCAAAACAAACGGGACACCGAACGGCGCTAAAAAGTGGAGCCGTGTCGTGCATAGGATCGCTCGACGAAATGTCGAGCCGTGGCAGAAACTTTTGCAGGGCAAGAGGGATCCCGATCTCGGTCGCGGTAGGCTGTTTTGTAAGTGCTGAAGTTCGTCACGTTCTGGGTAAAGGTGCCGATATTGGGATCGGCGCTGAAATCGGAGAAGTCATAGGCACCACAAAGTGACGCTGCCACGTCGACGCGGCTTTCAGGGTTAGTAGTCAGAGCAACCAGGTCGCATGCGTGCCGCCGGCGGATCCTCCCACGGCGCCGACCTGGCCGTTGCAGCGTGGATCTGACCGGGCTGCGCGGACGGCCATCTCGACGCCATCGTATTGCTCACGGCCTTGTCCGGTGGATGTTTGCCCGTCGATGCGACCGGGCGGAGCCAGGCGGTAGGTGATGGCGAGCGCCAGGTAACCCGAAGCGGCCAGATCATGGGCGCGTAAGAGTAAATCGGTGCTGTTTGGTCCCCCGCCTCTAAAACTGTCCGTGGATGACGAGGACGACCGGCCAAGGGCGGGTTCCAGATGGTGGGTAAACGTCCCATTTTAATGGTGTATCATCCGCGGCAACGCCGTAGGTCTCGGTCGGGACGAAGCGCGGGGAAGCGATTCCCGCTTCAGAAAGTAAAAGTATGAGTGTTAGAGCAGCAAGATATGCTTCCGATGAAGTTCTTCGGTTACACTGCTGTTAAAGGGCGAGATAGCGGCGGAATCCATATTCAGCGCCTCGCCTGGCGGGTCTGAAGGCATCGCGACTCCCGTCCGGTACGGGCGGCTATTGCACCGTCAAGATGGCGTCGGTACTGGTTTCGCTCCCGATACTGTTACTCACGATAACCGAGAAACGACTGCCATTATCCGCCGCGGTGGTGGGCGGCGTAGTGTATCTTCGCTGTGTCGCGCCCGCGATGTTGGTCCCGTTCTTTCGCCACTGATAGCTTAAAGGTGTCGCGCCCGTGGCTGTGACGCTGAACTTGGCGGACCTTCCAAGCTGAACTGTGGTATTGGCAGGCTGACTCGAGATCATGGGAGGGCCCTTCACCATCAAGGTCGCGTTGTCGCTCATCACACTCCCGCCTGGATTGGTGACTACGACCGAAAAGACACTGCCGTCGTCGCCCACCGTCGCCGGAGGAGTCTTGTAGGAGGCCTGAGTCGCTCCTGCGATGTCCGTACCATTCTTCTTCCATTGGTAGGTCAACGGCGGAGCGCCGGTCGCGGCGACCGTAAACCGGGCAGATTTTCCGATTGCGACTGTCTTATCGGCAGGCTGGGCGGTGATTACGGGTGCGGGCGTGGGCGTCGGCGTAGGACTAGCATTCAGGAGTTCGCCCGTTCCACTAAAGCTAGGGGTTGAGACGCCGCCGGCGACCATAATTTGCCCGTCTTGCAAGAGAGTGGCGGTCTGATTCTGTCGCGGAACTGTCATCTCTCCGAAATCGCTGAATTGTCCCGTGGAAGGATCGAATAATTCGACCGACGCGAGAGCTTCCTCCAAGCCGCCAAACGCCCCGCTTCCGATGGCCGCGCCGCCAATTATGAGGACTTTGTTCAGCAAGTTTCCCCAAGCGGGGTGGGAGAGCAGAATCGAGACATGCCGCAGGCGTTCGTCATCCAGACTACCCACCTGAGTGAAACTGTCGCTCGGCGGATGGTAGAGGTCGGCCAGATTCTGCACGGTAATCCCGCCGGTCATGAGTACCGTGCCATCGGGAAGCAGAGTAGCGTCGTGCTCGGTGCGACCGACGTTCATCTCTTGGCTGGTATAGGCAAATGTTCCGGTAGCTGGGTTGTAAATCTCGCAGGTCGGAGTGCCGGAGTCGGGAACGGTCGATCCATTTGATCCCGGAGCGCCGCCCGAGACCAGGACAGTGCCGTTAGGAAGAAGGGTGCTCCGGTGGCGTTTCCGTTGCAGTTGAAGCTGGCCAGTCGAAGAAAACGTCTCGGTAAGTGGGTCGAAAATATCGCATGCTTTTGTAGGGCTGGCGCCGTGTCGTCCGCCAACGAGGAGAACATTGCCATTCGGGAGCAGCGTCGCCGGGAAAAGCGAGCGAACAGTTTTCATATCTCCGACCCGGCGAAATGCTCGGGTGGAGATATCGTATATGTCGGCCTGGATGGAATCGCCATCTCCGGTTTTGCCGCCGGCCACAAGGACGCGGGCATTGTCCTGAAGAAGCGTGGCCGAATGGCTTTTTCTCGCCTCACTCAAAGTGCTGGAGAGGGCCAGAAAGGTGTTACCGACGGGATCGAACAACTCTGCGGAATTGAGCGTGGTGGCGTTCTCGCTTCCGCCGGCCAGAAGAACCTTGCCGCTCGGCAAGAGGGTGGCGCTATGCTGATTTCGCGCCACCGTCATATCCGCGATCTGAGTAAAGAGTCTCGTCGCGGGGTTAAGGATCTCGGCCGACTGCAGGGTGAAACTACCCGTGACACCTCCCGCGACAAAAATGGTGCCATCCTGAAGGAGCGTCGCGCTGGCTCCGCTGCGATTTTCGTTCATTCGAGCAGTGTTGGTCCATGTTTCAATCGCGGGGTCAAAGACCTCGTTGACGGCGAGGAAACCGCTCTCCAGGGTGGTGCCGCCAATGATCATCACCATTCCGTTAGGCAGAAGCACGCCGCGATGATTTGACCGATGAAAATTCATCGGTGCTGTCGAAGTGAAAATCTTTGTGGCCGGATTGTAAAGGTCAGCCTCGTCCTGTGGGCTGGTGCCCGTAAATCCGCCAGTGATCAGGACCCGGCCATCCTGCAGGCGGGTCGATTCATGATTGGCGCGGGAGACGGACATCAGGTTCGTTAGCTGGGTGAAGGTTTGGGTCGCGGGATTATATATCTCGGCCATGGCGGTGGCCTGTCTTCCCAAGTAGCCGCCGGTAATCAGGACGGTGCCATCGGACAGCAGAACCGCGGAATGACTGGAGCGGTTCAAAGGGACGCTGGCCAGAATGGTGAAGGTCTGATTGATGGGATCGCACAATTCAGCGTTCTTACCCCCTACGATGAGGACTTTGCCGTCCGGCAAAAGCGTCGCTGTGTGTTTGCTCCGGGACGTCGACATTTGGGTGGCAAGCTGGGTAAAGGTGCCAGTCAGGGGATCGTAAAATTCGGCGGTTCGTAACTGCTGGCCCTTGCTCAGGTCACCACCCGTGATGAGAACGCGCCCATCGGGTAACTTGGTCGCAGTGTGATCCGCACGGCCCGTGATGAGCGAGCCGGTCGGGGTCAAGGTGTTTAAGGCCTTCTCGTAAAGAAGCGCGCTCCTGAGGTCAGCCGATTCGTTTACCCCGCCCGCGATCAGTATCTTTCCCGAGTCCAACAGGGTGGCGGTGTGATTGGCTCGTTCCGGAGTCAGTGCCACCGACGGGTTTTCCGCGGCCGAAAGCGCGGTGAGAGAGGTGATCAGCAAGCAGATCACCGGGAGGATTAAATTTTTGGTCTGAAGAGAAAATCGCGGGAGCAACATCTCCGACACTAATCGCTGCTCCGATTTCATGTCTACACTTATTTCTCCAAAAGCGCATAAAATTTCCATAATGTTGAGATCGGGCGTCGCCTCGTTTTTTTGCGCTGAATAGGTGAACAAATCAGCAATCCTATTCGAAGCGTTCGGTGCGCTGAAGCAGAGCATGCCACCAGTCGCGGTGGGCGAGATACCAGTCCACCGTCGCCGCAATGCCTTCGCGCGCGCTGTGCAGCGGATGCCATTCGAGTTCACGTTTCGCGAAAGCGGAGTCGATCGCGTAGCGCCGATCGTGACCGAGCCGGTCGGTGACAAATGAGATGAGGCTGTGTGGCTTTCCGAGCCGGTCGAGAATCAGCCTAACGACATCGAGGTTTACCATTTCGCCATCGCCGCCAACGTTGTAGACCGTGCCCGGTTGGCCCTTAAAAAGGGCGGCGACGATCGCGGCGCAATGGTCTTCCACGTGGATCCAGTCGCGCACGTTCATTCCGTCGCCGTAAACCGGGAGCGGCTGGTCGTTGAGCGCCTTGATGATCATGAGCGGGATTAATTTTTCCGGGAATTGAAAAGGGCCGTAATTGTTAGAGCAACGAGTCACGATCACTTCCTGTCCGAAGGTGCGGTGGCAGGCGAGGGCGAGGAGATCGGCGCTCGCCTTGCTCGCGGAATAGGGGGAGCTGGGTTCGATCGGCGATTGCTCGGTGAATTTGCCGATCTGCCCTAACGACCCGTAAACCTCGTCGGTCGAGACCTGGATGAAGCGTTGCACGCCGTGCCGCCGCGCGGCGTCTAGCAGCACGCTAGTCCCGACGATGTTGGTATGGATGAAATTTTGCGGGGAGTTGATGCTGCGATCGACATGCGACTCGGCCGCGAAATTGATGATGGCGTAGAATTGCTCTTCGTGCAGGAGGGTGTCCATCCGGTCGGCGTTGGCGATATCGGCCTGGAAGAATTCGTAACGCTCCCCATGCTCCTCGACTACCCCATCGAGATTGGCGAGATTTCCGGCGTAGGTGAGGGCGTCGACATTTGTGAGGTACGTCGGCTTGTAATGTTGCAGAATGTAACGAATAAAGTTACTCCCGATGAACCCACAGCCGCCTGTCACCAAGATACGCATTGGAGCGCTACCTAGCAGTGGAGAGGAGCCCGCGCGAGGAGAAATTGAGACGCCGGCGCCGCTCGCCGCCCGGCTCGCCGGGAGCGATTGGACGATCTGGGGAATCGTCGCGCTCGGGGCGCTGCTCCGGTTCCTCTTTCTGAGCATGAAACCGCCCCATTTCGACGAGGGGATCAACGGCTGGTTCGTCGACCAGATGATGAAGACCGGGTTTTACCGCTACGATCCGACAAATTACCACGGTCCGCTTCACTTCTACATTCTGCTCGTCGCGCAGTCGCTTTTTGGCCGGCATATCTGGGCCTTGCGCCTGCCGGTCGTGCTGGCCAGCATCGGCTCGATCTTCCTGACCACTAAGTTCGAGCCGTTCGTCGGCCGCCGCGTGAGTCGGGTCGCCGCGCTGGCCATGGCAGTTTCGCCCGCCTTCATTTTTTACGGGCGTTACTCGATTCACGAGGTGTGGCTGTTGCTTTTTTCGATGCTTTTCGTGCTCGGCCTGATCGGGCTCTGGCGGGTCGGCAGCCGAGGCTATCTCTGGTGCGTCGGGATTGGGACGGCTGGAATGATCCTGACCAAGGAGACTTACATTATCCATATCGGGAGCGCGTTGATCGCTGGCGCGGTGCTTTGGTTTTCACGGTGGCTCACGCCCGGCGATGAGGTAAAGCGAGCCCGCCAGCAATGGAATCTGGCCGATTTGGCCATGGTCGCGGGCGCGGGGATTTTTTTCATCGTTTTTTTCTATTCCGGCACCTTTTTCAACTGGCCGGGTGTGAAGGGCCTCTACCTCACCTTCGCGACTTGGTATCAAACTGGCTCGAACGGCAATGGGCATGAAAAGCCTTGGCCGTATTGGCTTGAGCTCACCATGCGCTACGAGTGGCCGATCTTCATCGGTTTGCTCGTTTGCTGCGCCTGCCAGTTCTTTAAGAACTACGTCATTCGTTATCTTGCCATCTACGGAGTCGGAGTCTTCGCGGCCTACAGCATTATTCACTACAAGACTCCCTGGATCATCATCAGTATTGTCTGGCCCTTGCTCTTTGTCTTTGCGGCCGGCGCGGTGGCGTTGAAAGTCCCGCGCCGAGCCTTTTTTATCGTCGCGCTGGCGGCTTTGGGCTTCGGCTTTGGCCTTTTCGTGAGTTATATCTTCCAGCCGGCCGCGGTACGGGTTGCCTGTGCCTGGGGGCCGTATCTTAAGGAATGCGTTGTCATCACCCTGGCGGCGACCAGCACCAGCGCCGTCTGCGGCGAGATTGGCCAGCGCTTGTTTGCCTCCGCGCTCGCCTTCGCCATCCTCGGCGGCGGGCTGGGTTATCTTCTGAGAGGATCGCGCACGCCAGGCGAGGGCTCGATCGGAGTGATCCAGAAATGCATTGCAGCCATCGCATTGGCCATGTCATTTGGCATGGCTCTTTCGCTCAACTACCTCCGCTGCAGTACCGACGCCGAGCCCTATGTCTATGTCCAGACCTATAATGACATCTTCAAGCTCATGAACCCAATTATGCGCCTGGTGCGAAGTAACCCGCTCAACTATCGCATGGTGGGACATTTCATTCGCACGAGCACTTATCCGTTTCCGTGGTTGTTAGGAGACTTTCCCAACGTCGGCTACTACGAGCACAATAACTCTCCGGGCAAGTTCGATGGTGATTTCCTCGTCGTGCAGGAAGACCGGATTGCGGAGGTAGAACCGAAACTGCATGAGAGTTACTTCACCACGCCGATGACCATCCGCCCCTACCAGGACACCTCGAAGCTTTATCTCAACGCCAGGACCTTCCGGAAACTGTTCCCTAACAGACGACCAGACTTCGTCGGGCAGGTTGCCTCGGCGCCGGCGCGATGAGGTGGTGCTCGGCGGGGCTCACGCTGGTCAACGTGGCGACCATCGCCGGTCTGCTGCTCGGAATTGTCGGGGGTGGATTGGACACCGGCTTCGCCGGTCTTGCCCTTACACTCGGCCTGGCGGCGGCGATTTACTCTTGGATTGGGACCGCGTCTTTTTCTCCGCGCAAGATGAAGGCGGTGGTCGCGCCGGCCGGTTCGTTGCCGAAATCGAAGCGCGCCCGCCGCCGACTAAAACTTGATTCGCCACCTCCGCTCACGGCTGCCCCGCCTCGTCGCTGGCATTTCTGGGCCTGGGCGGTTGGGATCGTCTTCGCGATGTTCGCGGTTCGCTCCTTCTGCTGGATCCTTTGGGTGGACGGGAACAATCTCAAGATCCAGTCGCCTAACAATCTGGGAGATCTTTCGCTCCATATCACTTACATCAAGTATTTTGCCAATGGCGTCGCGCTTTGGGCCGATAACCCCATCCATGTTTTCAGCTCGCTCCGGTATCCCGCGGGTATCGATTTGTTCGATTCTCTTTTGCTCCTGCAACGCATCGATTTGGTGCGGGCACTGGTCTGGACCGGTGTGCTCGGTTCGATCGCGACCTTTTATGCGCTCTATCGTTGGGGAGGAGCCTTCACGGTGGCGGGCTTCCTTTTCAATGGTGGCCTTGCCGGTTATGCCTTTTTTCGCACCCATCAATTCATCGACTACCAGGCCGAGAAGATCGCGTGGAAAAGCATCCCGCTGACGATGTTCGTCACCCAGCGCGGTTTGCTTTACGCCATCCCGGCAGGGTTGCTGTTGCTGATCCATTGGCGCCGGAAGTATTTTCCGGAAGAGCCTAACGATCCTAAGGAAGGCAGGCGTGGGTTCCTCCCCTGGTGGGTGGAATGGTCGCTCTATGCCACCATGCCGCTCTTTCATATCCACACTTTCCTCGCCCTTTCCGGCGTGCTCGCTGTTTGGTTAGTCATCGGCAGATGGGAACTGCAGAAACAAATCGCTCTGTTGCTTGCGGCTGCCTTTCTCCCTGCGACCTGGATTGTCTGGATGATCACTGATCATTTTAAGGCCGGGTCCATCCTGTCCTGGGCGCCCGGCTGGTTGCAGAGCGACCCGGGATTCTCCAGCTCGGCGGTGAGTTTCTGGGTGGTCAATTTCGGGCTTACCTTGCCCGCCATGATGGCGCTGGTAGGCGTTGTGCTCTGGCAAACCTGGGGGAGATCATCTCCTAATGACGCCAATGCCGAAGATGGAATTTGGAGCAGGATTGGGAGACCTGATTTCTCGGGGTCCACCGCCTTTGCCTTCGTCGTCCCTGCGGCGGTCATTTTTAGCTTCGCCATTTTTGTTAAGACCGCGCCTTGGGGATGGGATAATACCAAGTTGATCATCTGGGCTTACTTCATCGCCCTCCCGTTTTTGTGGCGCGAGCTCATTGGCAAAACTCCGATTCCCATGCGCATCGGGGTTTGCTTCCTGCTTTTCTTTTCGGGGTTCGTTAGTCTTTTCGGCGGCCTCACCGTGGGCCGCCCCGGTTTCGATATCGCGGACCGGACCGAGCTGGAAGCGATTGCAACTGTCGTGCGCAAGATCCCGATCAAGGAACGCTTCGCTGCTTTTCCTACTTTCAACCACCCTCTCCTATTGGATGGCCGTAAGTTGGTTCTCGGCTATCCAGGTCACCTTTGGACCCAGGGTTTCGATTACGCACCGATCGAACAACAGCTCCAGGCGCTGATGCGCGGTGCGCCGGATTGGCGGGAGCGGGCGCGAGCCTTGCAAGCGCGCTACCTTTTTTGGGGACGAGAGGAAGGGCGTGCCTATCCTTCAAGCACGCAGCCGTGGCGTGGACAGGCGGCGGTCGTGGCGACTGGATTCTGGGGCACGATCTATGATCTCGAAGGAGTTGCCCCGGCCGCGAGCCAATAGTTGCGGCCGCGTCCCGGGCAAAGGGCCAGCCCGATCAAGGATCAGTTGTTGGGGAGATGCTTTTTGCGCGACGTAATCGGCCACTTCGCGCGGATCGATCATGACGTCGTTAGGCAAAAAGACAATTAATTTAACCCCGGGCTTGGCGCGCAGGAATTGGACGATGTTTTCCGCGATCATCTGTTCCGCGGCGAGATGCGCGCGATAAAGGTTGGCCGGGTCATAACGGCGGAGGCGTGTCGAGGTAGAGACCCGATCGGTGAAGTTGTCGAACGCTTCCGGCCGCGGCCGATAATCTTTCGGGAGCAAGGCGCGTTCGTCCGCCGTCAGTTGATCACCCGCGCGGATCTTGCGCAGTAGTTCACGCGGGGACCCGAGCGCGACTTGGAGCAGATCCGGGCGAAGCGCGCGCCGTATCCAATCGACCGGGCGCGGCGCGCCGAGTTGATCGACCAATTGCTCGGCGGAAATTTCCTGTCGCTGCCATTGATCGAAGAGGAGTTGTTGCGAAACCGGCAGCTCGGTCCAGCCAAGCGCGACACGCGCGCCACCAGCCTGAAAAGTCTCGACGATGCGCCAGGTCGGCTGGTTTTCGGCTCCCTCGCTTTTCGTTAGGCTGGAATAAATCACGTCGGCCCGGCGGAGGGAAGCGGACCACTCCCCGGGGCCGGACTGCGGCACCTCGCCGGTGGCAGATTTGGGCAAGGGCGGCTTGGAAAAAGTTCCGCAGCCACTGATGAGGACGGCGGCAGCCAGGAGCAGCCAGGGTTTCACGCTTCGCGTCGCCGGGCCTCGTTAGGCTGAGCAAAGATGGGACGGCGCCGACCCCGGACGGCCTGAAAATTTTTCCTCGTCCGCTGAGCGGCGACCAGAATCTGGCAGCCAACCGAGAGCGTCCGCTGCCAGGTGACGCCGGAGACTTTTTGCCGGCCGCCGAGACGACGCCGTTCGCTTACCGGTATTTCGCAAATCGCAGCGCCGAGCCGGGCCGCGGCGATTTGCGCCTCGATCGTCCAGCCAAAGGTCATTTCCTGGGGTGCGATTCGTTCGAACAGCCGCCGGCTGATCATGCGCAGCGGACCGAGATCGCTGAAGATCCGGCCGCAGAGCGCGCCACACCAGAGGCCGAGAGCGGCGTTGGCCAGCAGATGTCGCAGGGTCATGGTGCGCCAGTTGCGCAAGCCCTGGGTACGACTGCCCAGAACCAGGTCGTAGCCCTGTTCGAAGGCCGTGACGAGCGGGCGCAAGTCGCGCGGATCGGTCGCGCCATCGCCGGCACAGAAGATGTAGCCGCGGATCGAGGGGAAAAGATTATTCGTTAGGTCGATTGCCACCTGGCAGCCGTGCCCGTAGCCGCGTCGTCCGGTTTCCGCGACCAAGACAGGATGTTGCCGCGCGATCTGCGCGGTCGGATCGCTCGAGCCGTTGACCCCGACGGCGATAACGAATTTTTCGGGATCGATCGCTTTGACGAATTCAGCCAGGACCGCGCCGATGCATTCCGCCTCGTCGCAGGCCGGGATGATGATCGCAAATTTTGGCAAGGCCATAAGAGTTTCGCTAATCTGACGCTGTTCCGGTCACCTGTCATATGACGCAGGCAGGCTGCATTCGATTCAGCCTAACAGGATTATGAGGCTGAAGCGCCGGCGCTATTCCCTCGACTCCCAGGAACTTTTCGCGGTAGGTTCAGGATCAACTGACCTTCCGCTACCGTCTTTCCTTTCACGCTCGCCTTCACCTGGAATTGCCAGAGATCGCCGACCTGCGCCAGCTTTTCGGCGCAGAGCAGAACTTTCTCTTCCGGTCGGACGGCGGCGAAAAATTTCATGGTGCGGATGGCCGAAAGAAGGAAAATCGGTCGCGCCGCGTCCGGAAATCCCGCCGCCGCCGCGATCCCGGCGGTTTGAGCGAGCGCCTCCGTCAGGATCACGCCGGGCACAAGTGGATTGCCTGGAAAGTGTCCGGCAAACATTGGATCGACCGCGGGAAAGTGGGTCTCGCCTTCCGCCGATTGGCCCGGCTCTATCGACCGTACTGCCCTAACGAAAACGAAGGGTGCCCGGTGGGGAAGGCCGAGGTCGTTAGGGGAAGTGTTACTCAGTGGCTGTCCACCCGCGGTTTCCTCTCTCACTGGGCAGGTGCCGCCGGCGCCATGTCCCCGCCGGCAGCATTCACGAAATAGACGAATTTCCAGCTGCCGCCAACTCTCCGAATGCCCGCTCGGTAGCCGGTGTATTCCGCCGCCGGATCCGCAAATTGTGGCGGTGCCACCATGAAATCTCCCTTTTGCACGAACCGCTCCGAGAGGATCCCATCGAGCTCGATCCAAAGCCCGTTCTCATCCCAATACTGGAAGACGCCGGCTCCGCTCCGATCCTCAGCCGGGGTCGCGCCGAGGACATAGCCAAAGTCGGGCGTCATCATCGAGGCCACCGTTTTCATGTCGCGAGCTTTAGTCGCTTTGCGCAGGCGGCCAATGAAGGCCTGGAAATCGACATCGGTGTTTAGTTCGCTGTTCTGCTCCGCGGTTGCCGCCGCCTTTTTAGCGTTCTTCTTCGAGTCGGTCGTTGGACAGGCGGTCAGAGCGAGGGCGGTGAGCAGGACGAGGCAATGGAGAAGGCGCATTTTCATCATGGAGAAGTCTGACCCGTAGGTCTGACATAACCCATCGCCCCGCACAAGGCCAACCTCAGGCGTGAGAATGGCGCGGTCGCCGAATTTTCAAGCGTTTGCGGAGGGGGTGCTTGATGAAAACGAAGTAAAAGACGTTGCACAAATCGCGCCAGCTTGCACTCGGGCTCGTTAGGCGATGAGGTCCTTTCCGTAGTTCGTTGAGGACGGTTTCGACCGTGAGCTGGGATGGACGCGGGATGCTGGTATAGTGCGCGCCAAAGGCATGCAGGCTGTGCGCATCGGAAGTGGCGAGGAGCGGCTTGCCATGGGCCGCCGCCGTCTGGCGGGCGCGGCGATTAAGATCAAACCAGCCTTTGTGAAAGTGACAGATCTCGATCGCGTCGAAACAGTCAATTTCCTGCAAGAGGCGGCGGCCGATCGAGGCGCCGAGGACAAAAAAAGGATGCGGCGCGAAGCTAAACATCGAGTCGCCGAGGCGTTCACGCAGCCGGCGCAGATCAGCAAAGGTGCGCAGGTTTGCGATGTCGCTAGGCCGGACGTTGAGCAGTACCGACATCCGCCCCTTCCAGTCGCATCTCGGCCGCCTGGAGAAGAAGAATACCCATCTCCGCGGCGTCGGCAAAAACCTCCGCGCGATCGAAAACTTTGTCGTGCAGGGTGATTGCGAGCGCCCCGAAACCAAGGTCGCGCGCCCGCTCGAGGAGTTGGTGGGCCGAGTAATCGAGATGATCCTTGGGGTCATCGAGAGTGTGAATGTGGAGGTCGAGCTTCATCCATTCGGTCTCCGGGTTTGGATTCATCAGCGCTAGGCTAAATGCAGGTTCCGGGCCTCGCTTGTAACTTCTTCGCGGCGGCCGGCCGCACCAGCCCCGTTCTCGCTTCTTGCTTTCCTCCGATCCTGATTCAAGATTCTGGACTCTCGCTCGGGTGGTGAAATGGCAGACACGTACGTTTGAGGGGCGTATGCCGCAAGGCATGGGGGTTCAAGTCCCCCCCCGAGCACTCTCTTCTTTCCAGAAAAAACCCCCTAACGACGCGCTTCCGCGCTTTGCGCAGTCCCCGCGAGGGAGAGCCTAACGATAAGTAAGAATGCGAGCAGGGCGAGCGGCAGGAAGGTCGGGAGCCAGAGCCGATCCCGCCCGAGCAGCGAAAGCACGATCAAACCGTAGCCGGCGGTGAAAACAGTCGCACCGAGGAGCAGGGTCGGGCGCGAAATCATCCAGAGGAAAGAGCTAAGCAAAGCCGCCGCCAGAACGATCGCCCAACCGATCGCCGGCGGCGCCGGATGCACGTAGGCGTTCGTCTGGATTGTTGCGATCGCGGTCGCGAAAACGTCTGGCGGTTGCAGCGGATCGTCCGGCAGGCGGAGGAGAACGATTTGGTCCTCGAGGTTCTCGAGATTGATCGATGGCGGCCGTCGTTTTTCGTGTTCCTGGGCGGCCAGGAGAAGCTCGCTGAAAGTCACCTGGCGGACGCTTTGTTTGGCGGCCGGGTTGATCGCGGTCGTGCCGTCGGGATGGAGTGGGATTTCCCATCCGTTAGGCAAAACGATCCGCGAACCGAGCTCGATTTTCACTTCCCCGGGCGTGCAGCGCAGCCAGAGCATGATCGCCTGGAGCGGGAACGACGGCACAATTTCGCCCCGATATTCGAAAAGCATCGGCACCCGGATGCGGTCGCTCCGCTCGGCGGGCAGATTTATGAAACCCGCCGTCGAGATGAGGCGGATGTCGTCGTCCGGTTGACGGCTGACGCCGGAAAACTCCGCCAGATTCCCACGGAGACCCGTGACATTGGAAAATGTGGTGAGGTCATCGGGCGAAAGATCGTGGGGTCCTTTCCCGCCTAACGACACTCCGACGAGCAGCTTCGGCACCCGCATCGCTTGGTCGATGAAAACCTGCTCCTGCATCTTGTCGCGCTCGCGCCAGATCGACAATTGGCTCCAGCGCCACCACGGTCGGTTTGAATTCCAGCACTGCCTGGAGGAAGAGGGCGAATTCGAGCGGCGAAAGCGAGCGGCGCGCGGCTTCACCTTGGCTCAGCGGCTGGGCCGCGTCCGGCGGCGCCAGGCGCTGGAAATCATCCCGTCCGATTGCGACCTGCGTGATCGACGCTGGCGGCAGGCTGGATTCGCTGTGCTGCATAAACCAGCTTAGGAAAACGTCCTCCATCTGCTGCAAGCGTGGCTCGCGCAGGATGAACGCGCCGAGCAGGATGACCACCAGGATGAGCCAGGGCGAAGGACGACGCATTTGGCGCAGAAACTAGGGAGCGCGCTGCGCAAAAACAAACCGAAATCTTCGATTGCCCGGTGCCGCCGAGATATTCATATCGATCGCTGTGCTGAGCCGTCGTGCTAGTCCTATTTCGGCTAAGCCCAATTATCATTCTCGCGCGCCTTCATGGACAAGGGACCGGCGCGGCGCGAGCTTTGGTTATGAATTGGATGGATGAACTAACGAACGTTTTGCAGAATTACTCCCAGCCGAACCAGGGGCCTGCTGAGAGCGAGATTGAATCCCACTATCATCAGGTCGCGCAAGCCGCGCCGCCTACCGATCTGGCCAGCGGGCTGGCCGCGATGTTTAAGTCCGGCACCACCCCGCCGTTTGCCCAGATGATTGCGCAACTTTTTAGCAACTCGAACGGAACCCAGCGCGCCAGCCTGCTCAACATGCTTCTCTCCGGCGGAGCGGCCTCCGGCATCCTCTCTCAGCTCGTCAGTGCCGCCGGTCTGTCCCGACCAGGCGATTCTGAGCAGACCGCACCGATCACCGCGGAGGTGGCGGAGAAGATTCCGCCCGCTGCCGTGGAGCAGGCCGCCGCGCAGGTCGAGGCGCATGACCCCTCCATCATCGACCGCATCAGTGCAATCTATGCTGAGCATCCGATGCTCGTGAAAACATTAGGCGCGGCGGCCATGAGCATCGCGTTGTCTCACCTCGCCAATCGTCGTCGTTAGGGGGGCGGCGAACCCTCCAGGTTGGCTCAGGCTCAACCTGGCTTTAGCTCGTCGGCATCTGCTCTCGTCTGAGCTCGGCCAGCGGTCTGATTGATTCCAGGACAGCGTCGTAGTTTTCCACGATCGCCCGTTTCTCTGCGCTGCTTGGGCGAACACCTTGATAACCGTCGCGTGACAGATCGGTCCCCGTGATTTTGCGGAAATCGCTCCGGAATCGTTTTGCCACGACACCGTTTTGGAAAAGATCCTCGTAACGGATCACGATCTTGTGCGGGTAACCTTGCAGATGATCGAGCATCCCCGCCTCTGCCTGTGAAATAGTGGCGGCCAGATCGCGCAACTTCTCCACCGGTGCCCGCAAGGTGCGGCCCGCTACTTTCTCGTCGGTCAGGTGGTGCCAGATGCCCAACTCATTGGCGATGAACTGGCTCAGCACCTGGTCGCCAAGTGCCTCGCGCCAGATGAAGAGAAAGACGGCCTGGCGGCGCTTGAGTTGACGGAGGAAGAACGGTTGCTGCTGCGGATATTGCCACCAGGGAGATAGTATCGACCAAGAATTCAGTTTCACATCGATGAGGAAATCTGCCGGCGCTGCCTGATGCGCGAGCCAGGTGAGGTAGCGTTCCGCGATGGCGGCGGAGCCCTCGCGGGTGGCGATTTCCGTTAATCGAATATCCTGCTCCTGGGCGAAGTGGAGAAATTTCCCGGCCGCGTTGAGAGGGCGGGGATGAAAAACCTCGCCAAAATTAACCACTCCAGCCGACTTGATTGCGAATTGCAGTGCCGTCGTGCCCGCGCGTTGGGCGGCAATAATGCAAATCAGCCGCTGGGCACGATCCGTCTGGGAGGCGCCAGTCTGCAACCGCCCCCTGGAATCATGGGGCGTCGGCATCGGAGGCTGAGCATGAGACATTGAACACGACTCAGGCTATCGACGAGAACTTCCGTTTGACCAGAAAAACCGGCGAAGAAATACGCTGAATCAAAAGGTTGGATGGCTTTTCACCTCCTGCTTCAATTCGCCTAGGGATGTCCTGCTCCACCGGCCGCTCCATAGACCTGCCCGGTGGCGTAGCTGGCGTCGCTCGCGGCCAGCTGCACGTAGATCGACGCCAGCTCTGCCGGTTGACCTGGCCGGCCCATCGGAGTTTGGCCGCCGAATCCTTTCAGTTTCTCCTGGGTCGCACCTCCGCTCACTTGCAACGGAGTCCAAATCGGTCCGGGCGCCACGCCATTCACGCGGACGCCTTTCGACGCGAGCTGCTTCGCGAGCGACCGCACGTAGTTCGTCGTCGCCGCCTTGGTTTGCGCGTAGTCGTAAAGCTCCGGCGAAGGATCGGTGGCCTGTTCCGAAGTTGTCCCGATGATTGCCGATCCCGGCTGCAGATGCGGCAGGGCGGCTTTAATGATCCAGAACGGCGCATAAATATTCGTCTTCATAGTGGCGTCGAAGTCCTCATTCGAGACATCGAGAATTGACTCCCGGGTCTGTTGCCGAGCCGCGTTGTTTACCAGAATATCCAGCCCGCCGAGTTCTTTCACTGCATCTGCCACCAGTTTCCGGCAAAAAGCCTCCTCCCGCAGATCTCCGGGCAGTGCGATCGCCTTGCGACCTTCGGCCTTGATCAACTCGATCACTTCCTTCGCGTCCGGCTCTTCCGTCGGGAAATAATTGATCGCCACATCGGCGCCCTCGCGCGCGAAGGCAATTGCTGCCGCGCGTCCCATCCCGGAATCGCCGCCCGTAATCAACGCTTTGCGCCCGGCCAGCCGCCCCGAGCCCTGGTAGCTCTTCTCTCCGTGATCAGGCCGCGGGTCCATCTTCCCAGCCAGGCCCGGCCAGGGCTGTTCCTGTCCTTTGAAGGGCGGTTTGGGATACTTTGTTGTGGGATCTTGTAACTTCGGTGATGTCATTGATTTATTAATCTTGAATTGGGCGCCGAAAGCGGATGAAGCAGCGACAGTGGCGAAGCCCGTCCCGATTCCCCTGAGAGCCCGTCGCCGGGTCATTGATTTTTGCTCGTTCATAATTGGGTGGAGTGGGCCTCGGCTTGGGGTCGAGGAGTTCCCATCAAGGTGAGATAGGATCGCGGGGGCTTGTCTTCCCGGACGCTTCTTCCTTCGAAACGTCGGAGGTTTTACCACCGGAAGCGACCAAATGAGGGCAGCCCAACGAATTCTGCTGTAACAAGCGCTAACGCCGACCCCGGCGATGGCCCGCTGATGCAGAGAGAATGTGAATAGAGCGCCGGCGCTAACGACAAACGAATAAGATGAAAAAACTACTGACATTGATGATTGGCTGTTCGCTGGTGCTCGCCACCGGCGCATTAGCCAAACCGGACGAAAACGCACCTGGGAAAAAGAAAAAGAAACAGCAGCAACAGGCCGAGGGTGGCGCCCCACAGCAGGCGGCTCCGCGCGCGAATCAAGGACGACCCGATCGTCCGCCTCGGGCCGACCGCCAGGCCAAGCCCGGCAACGAAGCACGCCCGGCGCAAGACCGTAAAGCTATGCGCAAAGAGCCTGCGGCCGATAGCGCCACGGCCAAGCCTAAAATGGCGAGACCCGCCACTTCTGACAATTCGGCGGAGACCAACGTTCAGGATAATAACGACGCCAACGGCACGCGTCGCGGCAAGCAGATGAAGAAAGAGCGTGACGCCGCCAAGGAAGCCAGGCCCGCGGATAAGGCGGCAGCCAGCGACGCGAGCACAGAGACTTCCACCGCCGCCCAGGTTAATGTCGGCAATCGTCCGGGAAAGAAAGCCAATGCCCGCGCCAAGAAACCCGATCCGCAGGTCGTGCAAAAAGTCAAGGCCGAGCACGTCAACTTCAAGGCAAAACCAAAACCGGAGAAAGTTCCGGCCGTTACCTTCAATGAGAGTTATCGAATCACTGGGGCACAGCATTGGACCGGGCCGCAATACGAAGTCTTCCGTACCTACCGCCCGGCCCGGCACGATCATGGCTGGTATCGTTCGCGCTACAACCGGATCGAGATCATCGCCGGCGGCGCCTACTTCTTTAACAATGGCTATTGGTATCCGGCCTGGGGTTACGATCCTGCCTATCAATACTACGCCTATGATGCGCCGATCTATGTCGGTACCCAGGCGCTGCCTCCTGACCGCGTTATCGCCGACGTGCAAGCCATCCTGCAGGAGCAAGGCTACTACAGAGGCGAAGTCGACGGCCTGCTCGGACCGCTGACCCGTGAAGCATTGACCGAATACCAGACGGACAACGGACTCTACGCCACCGCCACGATTGATGAGCCGACCCTCCAATCGCTCGACCTCGGCTAAGGCGTCACTGATTCACACGAAAAGCCGTCGAGGCGAAAGCCTCGGCGGCTTTTCTATTTGGGGTTTTCATTGACTCCCAGAAAGCTGGTAGGAGCGAATTTTTTTGAATCCAAGTCGCCGCCCGAATGCATCCATTCAATAGAGAATATGGAAACCTCCTATCCGCCACAGCTGCCGGCTGCGCCCGAACTCGTCAACATTCGAAGTTGGACTGCGCTCTGCCACGCCAGCGCTCTGTTCGGTGTCGTCCTTTACATCCCCGGCGCTCTGCTCGGGCCACTTATTGTCTGGCTTCTTAAGCACGGCGACTCGCCTGAAATCGACGCCCACGGCAAAGAAGCGCTTAACTTCCAGATCTCGATGCTCATCTACAACCTGGTAGCGGCCGTCTTCTGCCTGATCTTGATCGGCTTTGTTTTCCTGGCCATCCTCTGGTTGCTGAACGCCCTCTTCGTCATCATCGCCGCCATCCAGGCCAGCGATGGCAAATTTTACCGTTACCCGATGACGATCCGGTTCCTTCAATAGGCTTTCCTGAGAAAACGCCCAAGGGCCGTCCCTTATGCCTGCGCCCCACAGGAAAAAAGCAGGCGGAGACCCTCGCTTGTCTTTCTTAACGTCCTTCCACCTCCAAGTGATGGCCGACCATGAATTTAAAGAGGAGAAAGCAGGCCCCCGCCGCCGCCGCGAAGCCGGCGTGGAGGAGCCAAAAATTCGTGGTCGCCATCGTTTGGTAGAAACCGCCGATCCAGCCGACGAGCGTGTTGGCGAAGAAAAAGGCCAGGTAATACAGGCCAATGACGGTGGCGTTGATCGCTTTCGGCGCATACTTGGCAAAGAGGGCGAGGCTAACTGGCAGCATGTGGGCAAAACCGATGCTGTTCAGGAAATGAAATGCGACCGGCCAGAAAAGGCCGATCTTGTGGCCGGCTCCTTGAGTGGCAGCCGCGGTGACCAGGCATAACATGCCGGCAACGGAGAAACCAGAGCCGATGATGATCTTGGTAGTTTCATCCGGTTCCCGCCAGCGCTTGCCGTACCAACGATAAAAGAGTGCGACGAGGGCCAGAAAGCTGACGCTCACGATGGCATCGAGGGTTACGAGCCAGGTAGTGGGCAGTTTCTTCCCCATAAACACGAGATCGAACTGCTGGTCGCCCCAGACCAGGTAGGCATTGAAGATTTGATTGTTAGGCACGATTGCTACAGCCAGCACCGGAATCAGGAGAAGGAGGGCGATGACGGCGCGCCAGTCGCGCGCGGTGAGCTTGGCGCGCGGAGTCTTGGCCGCCACCGCGGCGCGGGCTTCAATCTCTTCGCCCCGCAGATATTTCTGGCCGGAAAGGTAAATGCCGGTTGAGAGGAGCATGCCGACACCGGCCGCGGCGAAGCCGTAATGCCAGCCATAAACTTCGCCAAGGGTTCCGACGATAAGCGGCGAAAGGATGACCCCGGCGTTTATCCCGAGGTAGAAGATCTGGAAGGCGTCAGCCCGGCGAAGGTCTTCCGGTTTGTAAAGTGAACCGACCTGGCTTGCGATGTTCCCTTTGAACATGCCGCAGCCGAGAACGAGGCAAAGAAGCGCGAAGAGGAACGCGCCCTCGAACGCCATCAGAAAATGACCGGCCGCCATGGTGAGAGCGCCGAGCAGAACGGTCCGGCGCCGACCAAGCAAACGATCGGCGAGGAAGCCACCGAAGATCGGGGTGAGATAGACACTGGCGGAGTAGGTGCCGAAGATTGCGGAAGCAAGTGCCTGCCCGCTGATGCCACCATAGAGCCGGCTGAATCCGCTGAAGGCAAGGATGTGCTCGATGTGCCCGGGAAGAAGGAGATACTTGACCATGTAAAGGACGAGCAGGGCCTGCATTCCGTAGTAGGAAAAACGTTCCCACGCCTCAGTGAAGGCGAGATACCAAAGGCCGCGCGGGTGGCCAAGGAAATCGGGGGTATGTTCTTCTCCGGTGAGCGGCGCGGCGTCTTCGGGTTCGGCGGTAGCGGTCATAAAGGCGGCAGGCTAGCGGGGATCGCAATGGAATGTAAAGCCCATGACATCTGCGGGCCACCGGGAAGGCCCACCTTCGGCGATCGCTGAAAGGGCAGCGAGTCTATAGGCGAGCTGCCAAGTGTCGCCGGGTCGGCGGACCCGGTCTTGTCCGCTGAAAATAAAAATTCGGCCCAGCGCCTGATCGTAAACCATACCGAGACCTTCGCGAGCTTTCGGAGCAGCTTGAGCTCTAGGGGACATGCTGCTCAGCGCGAAGCTGAGAAGGATGAGTGCGCAATACAGATATTGTTTTTTTTTGATATGAGATTGTAAATTAGCCCGCACGGCTTCGCGAGGGAGCGCCCAACGGCCAGGAAAATGGGAAGGAGTTTGAAATGTCGGTCGGACATCAAATGCAATAAGCGCGGGCAAGAAGGATCATTTTTTGCAAAAAGGGTTCTACTTCTGGCAAACAGCAGCGTGGCTGAAACTGGAGGGCGATGTTGCAGGCACGTCCCCTTTTTCTTACTCGGGATGGACCGTTCTTCCCCGCGGTTATCGCATTCACGGTAAGGAGATAGTTACTCCGAAAAAACGCAGTAACCGGGAGCGCGAATCAATCTGAAAACTTGGAGCCTTGTCGGACCTGTAATTCTCACGCGATTTCATCCTCCGGGCGGGTGGGCTCGTGGCGGTGCCGCGTCGTAGAGCGCGCCGTAAAGTTTGTCCAGAGCCACCGGCTTGGTCAGGATCGCGACCACACCGGTATCGGCCAGCTGGGCAGCGGGCGCTGCGCCGGAAACTAGGATAATCTTTGCCATGGGATCTTTCGAAAGGATCATGCGAGAAGCAGTCGCACCGTTCAGGCGCGGCATGGAATAATCCATCAGTACGACATCTGGCCGGAGACGACTATAGGCTTGAATTGCTTCCCAGCCGGTGCCGACGACTTGCAGAACCTCGTGGCCACACCGTTCCACCAGCGCGGCCAAGGTGGACCCGACACCTTTTTCATCGTCGGCGATGAGGACGCGCATCGCTCAGAATAGCCGGTTTTGAGTGCTCGTCCTCTCCAACCGATGCCGGTATCGCCCTCTCTGATGATCTCGGGCGCAATAAGAAGATACACTTCGTTCACTGGGTGGCTCTTCCCAAGTTACCGGCTCGACACGTTTTTTTCGTCATTTTTCGGCCGGAGTGAGCCGTTTTGCGGTTGGTTATTGCATTACTCGATGTGGAACAATTCGATCCGAAAAACATGAAACAACAAAAAGATGTAATGAAGACCAAAATCTTCGTCTCGCTCGGAGCTCTAGCGCTACTTCCCGCCCTCGCCGCTCAGGCGCAAACCTCATCGCCGCCCAAGCATCGCGAGATGACTGTGTGGGTGGCGAGCCCGACCGGCAGTCACTTAGGAGCCGGTTATACCAGTTCGTATCTCACCAATATTCGCGCGCGGACCATGGGGAAGGACGACCCGAAGCTGCGTGAAGCAGTCAATGCACTCGACGGCATGGGCATGCGGCAGGTGAGAGGTTTTGGCCTGCTCCCCGCCTCGGTTGCCTGGCAGACGGAAACGCGCATGCGGACACTTATTCAGCAGCAAGCGGACACCGGCCTGAGCTATGGCGAGCTTCTCTTGGCCAATACGCTTGCCGCCAAGAGCAAGCGGGGCTTCGCGCAAGTCGTGGCGATGAGGGCGCGGACTCGCAGTTGGGGGGATCTGGCAAACGAACTCAATGTCGACCCGAATCTCCTGGTTACTCGCGCCAATGCCGCAGCCGAGCGGATCGTGGCGGTCGACTTCCGGATGCGGCACAAGCCACAACGCGAGGGTGGGACTAATTATACCAGTCTGAATCCGCACACTCAGCGAAGCCGTCTTTACTAATTGTGAGTTGCGTCGCGTGTTCTGTGTGCGCGCGGCGCCCTGGCTCGGGCGTTCGGCGGAGCGCCCGAGTCCCCCACAGGGGTTCACAGAATGGATTCAAAGCTCGCCGGTCAACACGCTCTTCAACGATCTGTCGCGATTCCGTTACCCATGCCTAACGACTCAAGTCCAGCATGCGCTGGATGGGTAACTCGGCGCGCTTTCTGAGCGACTCGGAAAGGATGATCTCGGGTTGGAGGTTGCGGAGGGCATCGTAGGCTTTTTGGAGGGTGTTCATTTTCATAAATCGGCACTCTGCACAGGCGCAGCGCTCGGTTGGTCCCGGGATGAAGAGTTTGTCGGGAACTTCTTTCTTGAGCCGGTGCAACATTCCGGCTTCGGTCACCACGATGATTTCCCGGGCTTGCGAGGCTTTGCAGTAGGTGACCATTTTTTCCGTCGAGCAGACTTCGTCGGCCAGCAGGCGAACGGCGTACGGGCACTCCGGGTGGGCGACAACCGGAGCACCTGGATGCTGCGCGTGGATGGCGCCGATGCTGCGGGCGGTAAACTCGATGTGCACGTAACAGTTGCCCTGCCACAGGTCCATCGGTCGGCCGGTGCGCTCGATGACCCAAGCCCCAAGATTTTGGTCGGGGACGAAGAGGATGTTGCGATTGGCCGGCGCGGCGCGGACGATTGTCTCGGCGTTGCCGCTAGTGCAGATGACGTCGGAGAGAGCTTTAACCCCGGCGCTGCAGTTGATGTAGGCGATGACGTAGTAGTTCTTGTCGGCGTGTTGCTCGAGAAATTGCGCCAGTTTCTCCGGGGGACAGGATTCAGAAAGGGAGCAACCGGCGTCGAGGTCCGGCAAGATCACTTTCTTGGTTGGGTTGAGAATCTTCGCCGTCTCGGCCATAAAGTGGACGCCGCAGAAAAGAATCACTTCGGCGTCGGTTTTGGCCGCCTGAAAGCTCAGCCCTAACGAATCGCCGACGAAATCGGCCACATCCTGGATCTCGGGAACCTGGTAGTTGTGAGCCAGGATGATGGCGTTGCGTTCCTGCTTGAGGGCGGTGATTTCAGCGGCCAGATCGAGACCGAAATTTACACCGAGGGTTACCATCGTTTAATATCCGCTTATCCCATGAGTTTACAAACCAACGACAGGCGGTATCAGCTCGGATTTATCGGCGGCGGCAAACTGGCCGGGTCCGTCATGCGGGGCCTGGTGCGGGCGGAGTTTTGCGCAGCGTCGGAAATCCTGGTGAGCGAGCCTAACGAGGGCGCGCGGGCGGCGCTCGGGAAAGAGTTGGGGATTGATTCGACCACCGAGAATGCGGAAGTCGCGGAGGGGGCGGAAGTAATTTTTATCGGGGTGAAACCAGGGGTGGTGCTGGAGGTGGTGCAGGGGCTCGGTACGGCGCTGGAGGGGAAGCTGGTGATTTCGCTCGCTGCTGGGACGCGGGTTGCGGCCATGGAGGAGAATGGGAAGGCGCGGTTCATGCGCGCCATGACCAATACGCCGGCGGCGGTTTGCCAGGCGGCCACTGCGCTTGCGCGCGGGGCGCGGACGACAGATGTAGATTTCGAAATGGCGAGAAAAATTTTCGCGGCGATCGGTACGGTGATGGAAGTGGAAGAGGCGCAGATCGACCCAGTGACTGCGCTGGCGGGCAGCGGGCCGGCATTTGTTTACACCGTGATCGAAGCGCTGGCGGCGGGAGGAACCAAATGCGGTTTGCCGGCAGCGGTCTCCCTGGCGTTGGCGACCCAAACGGTTCGCGGAGCCGCGCAACTGGCGCTCGAAAGTGGGCGCACGCCGGATGAGTTACGGCAGATGGTGATCACGCCCGGAGGAACGACGGCGGCGGGATTGGCCGCGATGGAGACACGGGGTAGCGCTGCGGGAATTTGTGCGGCGGTGGAAGCGGCCAATGCACGGGCTAAGGAGCTGTAGCAGTCACGGGCGACGGCTTTGGTCGGCGGGGCGAGACGCTGTCGTGCCGCAGATGACGGATCGCGGAGAACTCTCTCCCCGATCGATAGAATTCTCGTCCTCGCGAAAAGCTGATCTTACTGACCCGGCGCGGGGCTGGTATCGTAAACTTCGACCAGCGCGATGCCGGTAGCGCCGCTGACCCCACTAACGATAGCGGTGTAGGCGCCCGGAACGAGCGTGGCGAGGACGGCCGATTCCTTCTCACTCGCCGGAGCGAGCCCGGCGTCGCTGATGGCACCGGAATCGGGGTTGTCCTCCCAGTTGTCATTTGCCTGCACGATCGCGCCAGTGCTGTCATGGATCTCAAGCGCCGGATCGGCTAGAGGATTAGCCAGGCCTAACGACGGGCCGATGGCCCGAATGATGACACTCTTATTCTCCATTCCGCCAACGATCAGGCCGCCGATGAGGACATTGTCGCCGGCCAGGACCTGGGCGCGGGTGGAAATGTTGCCGGCTCGGCCGCCGTTGGTATGGAGGTCGTAGAGTTCGACCAGTCCAACGCCCGTGCTCGGCGGTGTCTGCGCATTGGTGAAGCTTTCTACGATCGCGGTATAGGCACCGGGCTGAAGGGTCAGGTAGACGGCAGATTCACGACTGTTGGAGGGGTCCAGATTGAAGCTCGCGATTGTCTCGGCGTCCGGGCCGGTAAACCAATCGTCATTGGTAGCGATTTGGCGCTGGCTGGCGTCGTAAACGGTAATCATCGGGTCGACCAGTTCTCCAGTCAGACCGACGGCGCTGAGCGATGGCCCAATCGCCCGGAGAATGACGGTGGCCGGCTCCGTGCCCTGCACGATGAAGCCGCCGATCAGGACGTTGGCGCCCGTGCCGATAAGGGCCCGGGTCGAGATGTTTTTCAGAACCGGGCCGTCGATCGAGAATTGGTAGTCGGGTCCGGTTCCATAGAGGGCGAGGGCGCCATCGATATCATCGGGCTGGACGGTATCCAGATCGCTGATGTGTGAGTTCATGATGGCCGGAAGGGTCTGGCCATTCTCGTCGGGATGGTCGAGGCCCACGGTGTGGCCGAATTCGTGGATTGCGACCCGGCGAAAATCGAGAATTCCGGAGCGCAGCGGACCCCGGTAGGAATCCCAGGTGAATCTCGAGTTAAAAACCGTGTCGCTTTCTTCGTAGATGTCTCCGCGAAAACTCAGCAGCGTGACGGCGAGAACGCTGGAACCGAAGTCGTCCCCGAAAACGCTCATCGCGAAGAAGCATGAGTGCTCATCGTCGCCCGAGGCGGGCGGGACCGGTGAGGCCAGAATAGTGGAGAAACGCATGTGCGCGAGGTGCTCATTCCAGATGTTGAGAGCGTCCTCGGCAGTCTGATTAAATGAGGGCGATCCGTCGCTCAAGGTTCTCGGCGCACCGAGCGAGAGTTGCATGGCTACCGTGCGATTCGGCGTCCAGGATTGACCTTCGAGGGCGAATCCAAAAAGGGAGTGAGTTCCGAGGACAAATGCGGCCAGAAGGAGTGCTTTGGTTTTCATCAGGTCGAAGTGGCGGGCGTAGTATGCACGATAAAAACGGAATTTCCACTTAACGATGGTGTTCCGGAGAGCAGCGAAAGCTGTGCCGTCTATGCCGTCTTCTTTTCGGGCTGGCGAGCCACGGCACCGTTCGTCTTCGCATCTGGAAAATTCAGGGTGATAGCCGTGCCCTTGTTCAATTCGCTCTGGACCGAGACGTCGCCATCATGGATTTGCATAATCGATTTCACGATCGCCAATCCGAGCCCGGTTCCTTGCGTCTTGCGGGTCGGTTCACCGCGATAGAAGCGGTTGAAAACATTGGGGATGTGCTGCGAAGGAATTCCACAACCGGTATCCGCCACCGAAACCAGGCTTTCGTTTTCGGAGCGCGAAAGCGCGACGGTAATCCTGCCACCCGAAGGCGTGTATCGAAGCGCGTTGGTGATGAGGTTAATCAAAGCCCTCCGAAAGAGCACCGGCTCGGCGTAAACATCGCCCCCTCCGCCGCAGATTATCTCGACTCCCTGCTCCTGCGAAAGTGCTTCATAAAACTCGCCGATCTTCTCGATCGCAGCCCGCCCGTCAAAGGAACTCCGCTGGAACGAACCCTTGGTTTCGGCGCGAGCCAGGAAGAGCAGGTTATCGATCATGGCCGAGAGGCGTTGCAATTCCTCCAGGCTCGATTCGATGACTTCACGGTATTGCTCGGAGCTGCGCGGCTTGGTCAGTGCCCCCTCGGCTTCGCCACGGAGGATGGCGATGGGAGTACGCAACTCGTGCGCGAGATCAGCGGAAAACTGCGACAGTCGGGTAAAGGATTCCTCGAGACGGGCGAGCATTCGATTAAAGCCGATCGCCAGAGGTTGGAGCTCAGAGGGCCACCCGCCCACCGGCACACGCTCATCGAGATGGGTCGCGCCCACCCGCTCGACCGATTGTGCGAGGTGCTTGAGCGGTCGCAGGCCGCGTCGAGTCACGAGTGAAGCAATTCCCGCGCAAGTGAACACCGCGCAGCAAAGCATGCCGGTAAGGAGCGCGGCGTAATGGGCGCTGAATCGTTCGTCGTGAGTTCGGTCTTGGGCGAGCTGGATGGTGAGATGTTGACCGCTGACCTCCGCGGTGGCGGTGACGAGGGCGAAGATTTTGCGATTGCGCGCCTGATAGGAGAGCGTCGTCGGGCGTTCTCCGCGTTGCGAAAGTGTGGTGGGGAAAATGTCGCCCGGCAAAGTCGTTGCCATGCGGGGACTCTCGGCCACCACCTGACCCTCGGAATTCAGTACCCGGACGGCGTACGTCTTATCGGCGGCGCGAATAATTTTTAGTTCGCGGCTCAGTGACTCCGGGCCGGCATCCGCCGCGATATCGGCCCGGATCGCCGCGAGTTTTTCGGTGATGTAGCGATCATTATCGTGGTCGACATGCTGCAGCACTGTCCAATAGGCCGCGCCCATCGCCAAGAGGAGCAAAATGGCGGCTGCGACCGTGAAGAGGAGGACCAGCCGGAGAGTGATCGACCAGGAACGCGGAGGCGGTGGACCGGCGTCGGGATCAATCGGCTTTGAGGACATAACCGACGCCCCGAATGGTCTGTATCATCTTGAGGTCAAAGGGATCGTCCACCTTGGCCCGCAGCCGCCGCATCATGACGTCGACCACGTTCGTGCCGGTATCAAAGTTGATGTCCCAAACCTGTTCCACAATTTCGGTCCGAGAGACGATGTCCCCGGCCGATGATGCGAGATGGACGAGGAGAGCAAATTCTTTGGGCGTGAGGGAAAGAACAACCCCGGCTCGAGTCACCTTGTGCCGGCGCGGATCGATCTCCAGGTCGCCGACCGTGAGAACTTCCTCTTTCCGCTCCGGCGACCGCCGGAGCAGCGAGCGAACCCGCGCCAGTAGTTCGGAAAAGTGAAACGGCTTGATCAGGTAATCGTCGGCGCCGAGATCGAACCCTTTCACCCGGTCGGGCACGCTGTCGCGCGCGGTCAGAAAGAGGACGGGCGTGTGGATCTCGGCGCGCCGCAATTCGGCCATGAGCGACCACCCGTCGCGTCTCGGCAGCGCAACATCGAGGATAATGAGATCCATTTTACGCGCCAACGCATATTCAAGGCCTTGCTCGCCATCTTCGGCCACGTCGACAACGAAACCATTCTCCATCAGCCCGCGGCGGATGAAGGCGGCGATCTTTTCCTCGTCTTCGACAATGAGAATGTGCATCGGCAGGGGTGCGGCTATGAAAAGAGATCCGCCAGAGCGGAGAACACACGCAACTTCGGGAGGCGGTCTCCTCGTCCTAGCATAAGCAGAAGGAGCAGGATGGCAAAGCACGCGAAAGCGCGTGTCTTCCTCATCTTGCGATCGATCCTGTCGTCAGGTGGCGGCCCCTAGGCCGCGACCGAGCGGCGTTTTCGCTTGACCAGGGAAGCCGTCGACTTGGCCGAAGTCGACCGGTCTGTCGCCGGCTTCTTCTTCATCCCGGCGCGTTGCAGGCTTTGCTGCAAGACCGCCACCATGTCGATCACGTTAGACTGGACGCGCGGCGTGGCTGGCTTCGCAGTGGGCACGCGTTGCTGCGCCTTCTCTTCGATCAACTGCATGAGCGCCGTTTGGTATTGATCCTGGTATTTCGTCGGATCCCAATCCGAGGTCATGGCATCGATCAGCGCGGTTGCCATTTTCAATTCCTGCGGCGAAACCGTGCGATCAGATCCGCTGTTCAAGGCGGACGGTTCCAAAACTTCCTGCGCGAAATGCATCAACTCGAGGATAAGGAAGAGCCCGTCGGGTTTGACTGCGGCGAGGTATTCGCGCTTTTGAATTGCCACTTTCGCCACCCCGACCCGCCCGGATGTCGTGAGCGCCTTGTGCAACAGCGCGTACGCTTTTTCGCCCCCCTTCTGCGGCTCGAGAAAATACGGTTTGTAAAAAAACTTCGGATTAATCTGCGCCTGGTCGACGAAGTCGGTGATCTCGACCGAGTGGGTCGATTCGATCTGCACCTTCTCGAAATCCTCGTCCTTGAGGGTGATCCATTTCCCCTTTTCGTATTCGAAGCCCTTGACGATTTGATCCGCCGGAACCTCTTTCTGATCGACCTCCGCCACTTTCTTGTAGCGGATCGGGCTGAGATCGCTCGCCCGCAGTTGCCGGAAACTGATCTTCTCCTCCTTGGTCGCCGGATAAACCGAAACCGGAATGTAAACGAGCCCGAAGTTGATGCTGCCCTTCCAGATCGCGCGCATGATGCGAAACCTCAGCTACTTCTGCGCCATGTGTCAAGCCTAACGAAGTAGTTCCGAGAGGATTCGCCCCTAATGAAAAAAGCCTGAGTTTCGGAAAAATGGGGCTTGACACCTTTTGCGTCGCGGGCGCAAAACCGGTCTCATGAAAACTCGCAATATCTCCCTTGCAGGTGCAGCGGTAATTATCATCGTGGCCGGTTGTGCGATTCAGGAGGGAGGCCACGATCTAACAGATCCTCCCGCGAAATATGTCATCACTTTTGATCAGAGTACTCGTTGACGAGTCGACCTTTGTTAAGTTCATCAATAATAAAAAACGCCCGAAGTGGACGCGCGATCTTGTCATCAAGCACGCCGACGGAGTGTCTGAAGGTTCGCCTCCTGTTACGCAACCTATTCCCTTCGAAGGTTCGGCGACCGTCGCTTTGGCCCGCCTGAATGTAAAACCTGGGACGGAAGGATTGAACGTTACGCAACGGATTGGCCTCTTCCGCGGGAAGGATTTGAGAGCCATTTTGGCGGCAGTGAAGGACGATCAATAGGAGAAGAACGGGCGACCGTTCCATGAGTTCCAGGCTTCGGCGCGTTTACTTTGCTGGCGCCGCGTTGCACTTCGCTCTTATCGGGCTGGTCTGCCTTCACGGAATCTTCCAGCTGGTGTGCGAAAACAGGACTCTTGTTCCGGCATTCTTCGCCAACTGCTCTGAGACGCTCGACTGCTTGCCAAGTGTGATCCTGGGTGACGACCTCTCCGCGAAGAACCCCTATCGCCAGGTCGTTTCCACCTACCTGAGCGCTGCGGGTGTTGAAGTGGGTTACGGCTATTTCGCTCCGAACATCCCAGCAACTCACGCGTTACTTATGGAGTGCCATTACTCTGACGGTAGAGTCGATCTGCGGGATCCAGCGACGAGCGATAAGGCGGCTGCGTTACGCCTTACCACGTTGATCGAACATGTAGGACGCACCGACTACGAGCCCTTGCGCACGAGGTTGATCAAGTTGCTGGTGCGATCCAATTGGGGCGAAGCCCCGGCGGTTGGATGGATACGGGCTTTCTTTGGGACCGTCGATCCGCCTTCGCTTGCCGATTATCGCGCTGGAAAGATGGCTCGGACTTTCAACTGCTTGAATGTCTATGACTTTCGCCGCGAAGCCAAAGGCGGAAAGCCCGCGCCGTGACCTGGTGCCATCGGGTCTCGGGATTTTTCTTCTACCGCGAGTCTGATGGGTGGTCGACGGCACTGCGAATAGGTCTTGGATTGGTCGTCCTTGCTTATACCTGGCCGCTGCGCGCAGATTGGAATTATCTCTTTGGTGGACGAGGGCAGGGATTGGCGACGCGCGAACTCTTTGAAGCGCTCATCTCTACGCAAAGCCCACTCATCCCGCGTCTCGGATGGGTGATCGGGTTCTTCCGTTTCTTTGGCTTTAGTGAAAGCTTTGCCCTTTCGGCGATCTGGGCTGTGCTGCTTGTGCTGGGATGTCTTTTGATCGCGGGACTCTTTTCGCGTCCAGTCGCCATGCTGACGTGGTTCTTGCAATTGGCGTCAGCTAAAAGCGGGGGTCTTTTCTCTTACGGAGCGGATAACTTCATTACGATCGGGCTTTTCTACCTCATGATCGCGCCCGGGCCCGATCGCTGGGCTTTGGATTGGCGGCGCGGGCCCCACAAAATCCCAGATCCAGAACGGTTGGGTTTTTACCGTCGAGTCCTGCAGATTCACCTTTGCTTCATCTATTTCTTTGCCGGCCTAACGAAATGCCTCGGTGCCGGCTGGTGGGACGGTTCGAACATTTGGCGCGCGCTCACTTCTCCGCCTTTTGATGTCTTGCCGATTCAGTGGGTGGCCGCCATGGGTCCGCTGCTGCCGTTGATGGGGATAGGAGTTTGCCTTTTGGAAACTACGTATCCCGTCCTGATCTGGCCGCGCTGGTCGCGCCGCGCCGTCCTCATTGGCATTTGCACGATGCACATCGGAATCGGTCTGGTCATGGGGATGTACCTCTTTGCTCTCATCACGCTCGTATTGAATATCGCTGGCTTTGGGGTGACCGGGGGAAAACATTCCGCATTTGCCAACAATCCACCCGGCCCGCAAATCGCTCGACAAAACGCGACCGAATGCTGAGTTTGAGCGCAGCTTGGAAGGAGCCGCAGCATTGCGATGTCCCCGGAAGCGCAAAACTTAGAGCCCGAAATTGCTCACATCCTCTCAATCGATGTAGTCGGTTACTCCAAATTGCTCGTTAACGAGCAGATCGACCTGCTTGACGAGCTAAAACGAATTGTCCGCGAGACGAAATGCGCCTGCGCGGCGGAGGCACAGGAGCGGTTGATTCGCCTCCCGACGGGTGACGGCATGGTCCTCCTCTTTTTCTCGAAGCCCGGAGGAGCCGCTGCAATGTGCGGTCGAGATCGCGGAAGCCTTGCGTGAACGCCCCGGAATCAAAGTGCGCATGGGCCTTCACAGTGGGCCAGTCAATAAGATCGAGGACGTGAACGATCGGCCGAATGTCGCCGGTGCGGGTATCAACGTCGCCCAGCGAGTGCTGGACTGTGGCGACGCCGATCACATTTTGCTTTCAAAACGGTTGGCGGACGATCTCGCCGAATACGGACATTGGCGCCCCCACCTGCACGACCTCGGTGATTGCGTGGTGAAGCACGGGATGAAGCTGCAGCTGGTTAATTTCCACGATGGCACCCGCGGAAATCCGGCCCGTCCCGAGAAACTTCAACAAGCGGACAAGTCGGGCGATTTCGGCCGGGAGAAAGCCCGGTGGCGGCGCAGGGCGTCTTGGCTTGTTGGAGCTCTTCTTTTTCTCCTAGCGGCGGCGCTGACCGCTTTTCTCTTCCTCCGGATGACGCCAAAAATTCCGCCGGACCTGCCCGAAAAAGGTGTCGCAGTTCTGCGGTTTTGAGAATTGGAGCAGCGACGGCGAGGACTCCTATTTCACGGATGGCGTCCAAGGTGAGATTCTTACTCTCCTGTCGAAAGTCCGGGATCTGAAAGTGATTAGTCGCACGTCGGTTTTGAAGTACGGAGATGTGGCGAACCTCGATCTAAAGCAGGTCGCGGCGGACCTCGGAGTCAGGTATTTCCTCGAAGGTAGCGTGCAGCGATCGGGCACTCAGGTGCGGGTTGCCGCGCAACTGGTGGACGGTCTTAATGGCACTCGAATTGTGGGCCGAATCGTTATGACCGGGACCTGGCGGATGTTTTCGGAATCCAAACCGAAATCGCGGAGAAAATTGTGCTCCAGTTGGAAGCTAAGTTTACCGCGGAGGAGAGGGCAGCGGTGGAGGTAAAACCGACAAGCGATGTCGTCGCCTATGATCTCTACCTGCGCGGTAAGGCTCTGGTCGAGCGCGTCATCTTCGAATCGAGTCGCGTCGACGATCTGGTGGAGGCGGCGCAGCTTTTTGAAGAAGCAACGGTGCGCGATCCTTCCTTCTACCTTGCCTACTGTCAGCTCGCGAACGCGCACGATCAGATCTATTTCTACTCGGTCGATCGCACGCCACGGCGCCTGGCCCAGGCGCAAGCAGCCGTCGATGCCGCCGTCCGGCTTCATCCCGGGTTTGGTGAAACTCACTTCAGCCTCCGCCTCGCATTATTATTTCGGCTACCGCGATTATGTGCGTGCCCGCCAAGAACTGACTCTGGCCGAACACAAACTGCCTAACGATCTCGGCTTCCGATCGTGCTCGAAGGCTATATCGAGCGCCGGGAAGGGAACTGGGATCGGTCAACTCAGCGGTTGCAACGAGCCCTCGAGCTGGATCCGCGCAATCCGGTTTTTCTCAAGCAGTTGGCTCACACTTTCAAGATGCTGCGGCAGTATGGCAGGATGAGAAAGACGCTCGACCGTGCGCTCGTGATTCTGCCCAACGATCCCGCCCTGCAAGTCCAGCAGGCGGCGATCGAGTTGGAAGCTGCCGCGGATCCGCGGCCGGTTCGGCAGGCAATCGAAAGGGCACTGTCGAAGGATCCACAGGCTGGACCAGTGATCGCGGATCAGTGGTTGGCCCTGGCGCTTTGTGAAGGCGACGCGGATGCCGCCACGCACGTGCTCTCGATCATGAACCCGACCGGTGCGAACGACGAAAGCGTTCCGTTTCCCAAGGAATGGATCGCCGGCGTCATCGCACGTATGCGAGACGATTCCGGCGCGGCGCGAGCGGCATTCTCTGACGCTCGAATGGCACTCGCCCGCATTCCGGACGAGCAGCCAGATTTTGCGCAAGGCTTGTCGGCCCTGGGGATGATTGATGCCGCCCTTGGCGACAAGGAGAGCGCGCTGCGCGAGGGACGCCGGGCGGTAGAACTCTTGCCGACGAGCAAGGATGCGATCGTCGGGCCATTGTTGCTACAAAATCTCGCCGTGATCTACGCTTGGACGGGTGAAAAAGACAAGGCGTTGGAGGCCTTGCGCCAAGTCGCCAGCCTGCCCTCCTACCTGAGCTACGGTCAATTGCTTTTGCATCCTTCATGGGCTCCTTTGCGCGGTGAAGAAGGCTTCAAGAAAATCGTCGCTTCGCTCGCACCAAAGACGCGTTGAAGCGAAGGCATTTGGCCGCTGGCAGACTAGTCCATGAGTGCCAAACGCAAGATCATTGTCGTTGGCGCAGGCGGACGACTCGGTGCGGCTCTTGCTCGGGAATATGCCTCGACCGATGAAGTGGTCGGTTTTACCCACAGCCAGCTCGATCTCGGGCAACTGGAACTGCTGCGCTCGACCCTGGGCCCGCTCTCTTTTGACGCAGTCGTCAACGCCGCCGCCCTAACGAACGTCGATTACTGCGAGGATCATCGCGCAGAAGCGATGCGCCTGAATGCAGAGGCTCCCGAGGCCCTGGCCGAGATTTGTGCGGCGAAGGGCGCGCGCTTCGTTCATGTCAGCACCGACTACGTTTTCGATGGCGATAAGCGCGCGCCTTACACCGAGGAGGATGCGGCGGAGCCGATCAGCGTCTACGGCGAGTCGAAACGGGAAGGGGAGCGGCGCGTGCTCGCGGTGGATGAGCGGGCTTTGGTGGTCCGGGTCTCGTGGGTTTTCGGCCCGGATCGCCCGAGTTTTGTCGACGCGATTCTCAAAAAGGCGCGGACAGAGGAAAAGGTCTCGGCGGTGGCGGATAAGTTTTCCACGCCCACCTACACGCTGGACCTGGCCGATTGGCTGCGGCCGCTGCTGGAGGACGACGCGGCCGGTGGCATGCTGCATTTGGCGAACGGTGGCGAGTGCAGCTGGCAGCAGTATGCGCAATGGGCGTTGGATTGTTGCCATGACTGCGGAGTTCCGATGCGCGCCGCCAAGGTGGACGAGGTGTCGTTAGGGGAGATGACCAGCTTTGTCGCGCGCCGGCCGGTTTACACAGTGCTCGGGACGGAAAAATACGAGCGAATGATCGGCCAGGCGCCGCGTCCGTGGCAAGCGGCGGTGGCCGATTACGTCCGCCATCATTATGCGGCGGCGGTTTGATTGACAATGCCGCCTTGCTGGCGTTTCATCGCGCCCATATGAGCAAGACTGTCTCGTTGGTCGCTCTAACGCTTTTTTTCTTCGCCGGCGCCATTCGGGCCGAGGTAGAGCAGCCGATTCCCACTACCGTAGACCGGACCGGGGAGAGTATTTTCGCCCGCGGCTCAACGGAGTTTCAGAATGTGATGGGCGCATTTTTCTATTTCGATACCGGCCGGAACGATCGGCCCGCGGTTGATTTCGCGCTCGATAGTGCCCGTCTCGGCATCATGCTGAACGATCCATGGCAGGCCGGCCCGTTATCGGGCAACTTCGAGCTTCTCGGTGAGGTGTTCGGCGGCGGGATTTTCGAAGGGCCCGGCAATGTCGTGGCCGGGGCGAGTTTGATTTTTCGCTACAACTTTGTCCAGCCCCGGGCGCGGCTCGTCCCCTATCTGCAGATCGGCGCGGGCGGCGTTTACACCGATATTGGCGAAGCGGAGTCGCGTGGCCTCATCAGCCTCCCGGTCGAATTCAACTTGCAGGGCATCGCCGGCACGCGTCTGATGCTGAACGATCGCTGGTCGCTCGTGATTGAAGGCGCCTACCGGCACATTTCCAACGCCGAGATTAAAAAGCCGAACTTCGGGATTGATTCCGTTGGCGGAAATATCGGTTTCGGTTTCTTTTTCTAGACCAATTCATGAAAGCTCGCACCATTTTTGCCCAATGCCTTTTAATGCTCGCGCTGGTCGCATCGGCACCAGCCGCCCTCACTTGGGAATCGACGGAGGCGGATCTCCATCCGGGCCTTTCCGACAAGACTGCAGTCGCCCATTTCAAATACAAGAATACCGGGGAGAAACCGATCAAGATCACCTCGGTGCATCCTTCCTGCGGTTGCACCACCGCGGCCCTGGCCAAGGACGTGGTCGAGCCTAACGAAAGCGGGGAAATCACGGCCACCTTCAATATCGGTGACCGCTCCGGCGTGCAGACGAAAAACATCACCGTCATGACGGACGCGGAGGCCAGCCAGGCAACCGTTTTAAAGCTGAAGGCGACCATTCCGACGCTGCTCGAGATTGCCCCCACCTTCATTTATTGGTCGGAGAAGGACACGCTCGAGCCGAAGGCAATCAAGGTCACCGTGGGAGGCGACTTTCCGGTCACGAAACTGAATGTGACCTCGACCGACAAGTCGATCGCGACCGACATCAAGCATGACTCTGGCAGAGTCTTTACCATCAGCGTGCGGCCGCAGGAAGCGGGGCGACCGATTAACGCCGCCCTCAAGATCGAGCCCGATTTTCCCAAGGAAACGCCGAAATTCTTTTACGCCAACGTCCGCGTCGACAGCCGGGCTAAAATGCCCCCGAAGTAGCGCGTGCGCTCGTCATTAGTGCGGCAGGTTCTTCTCCTCCTGGGCCTGGCTTTTCTGCCCGCGATCGGGCAGGCGGTGTTTTACCGGCATGCCGCCTCCTGGAGTCAGCCCCCGGTGGATTCCGGACAGATTAGTCTCGCGCAGGCGGAGGCCTGGGGCAGCGCCGTGCTTTGGCTCGATGCGCGCCCCGACGCGCAATTCGAACGCGGGCACATCGACGGCGCGATGCAGTTGAACGAAGACCGCTGGGACGATCTTTTGCGGCAGACGCTCTCCGCCTGGTCGCCGGAGCGCAAGCTGGTCGTTTATTGCAGCCGGCAAACCTGTAACGCCAGTCACGAAGTGGCGGAGCGGCTTCGCCAGGAAGCTGGCCTAACGAATGTCTACGTCTTGGAGGGTGGCTGGGAGGAGTGGGAGAAGCAGCACCGATGAACGATACTGTGGCGCGGACATCCCGCTGGACTATCGTTAGGCGAATTCTCGCCCTGGCGGTCGGAGCGGTTTTCGTTTACGCCGGAACGGTCAAGCTGATTGATCCGTTGCACTTCGCGACGGAAATCAACAACTACCAATTGGTTTCCTGGCCGGTCGCGGTCCGGCTCGCCTTCTACCTTCCCTGGCTGGAATTGCTGCTTGGCCTGGCCCTGATCATTCATCGCCTTTTCGAAGGCGCGGTGATGCTGACCGCCAGCCTGATGTTGATCTTCATCGTCGCCAGCATCATCGCCAAGGCCCGCGGCATCGATGTCTCCTGTGGCTGCTTCGGCGGGCTGAGCGATTCGCTCACCTTCACCTGGCATCTGGTGCTCGATTTCCTACTCCTTGGCGCCCTTGGGGCACTTTGGTTTTGGGGCCGGGACCCGGCCGAACGAGCCGCCCAGAACTAATTCGGTCCCCCTCTGGCCGGACGAGCGGAGACGTCCTATGGCCTAACCAGGGCCGATTCCATTGCGATGGCGACTCCTACTCTCTACGTGAAACGCGGCTGTCCTTATTGCAGCGCGGCGACTCAATACCTCGATCAAAATCAAGTGCAGTACGAAAGCGTCGAGGTGCGGGGCGACGAGGCGCAAATGGAGAAGTTGAAGGAGGTTTCCGGCCAGACCAAAACTCCAACCCTCGTCTGGAACGGAGATGTGCTGGCCGATTTCGGCACCGAAGAACTAAAGACGTTTGTGGCCGATCACGCTGCGCTCTAGCAGCCGCGGTCCAGCTTCGGTCGAACGTTAGGCCACGGCCCTCACGGAAAGGCTTTCTAGTTCGGCCGACTGATCGAGCCGGGCTATTTGTAACTCGAATGTCTTGCCCGCGCTTTCCGTCGTATTGCGAATCAGAACCGTCGACCGGCTCGATTTAAGCCGGAGGGCGGCGACTTCGAACCCGGTCGATAATTCTACCGCCAGTAACTCAAATCGGGCGGTCAACCGCACGCGCATTGTCACGCCGGCGGGCGCGATCACTTGCAGCTTGGGATCCTCTTTCACCATCCGAAAGTTGCTCGCTCCCACCGGAAAGGAACTGCCTGGGACGGGCAGTTGCGGAGGCTGACGGGTCGGGACGAGGCGCATGGTTTCGATCCGGCCGTCGCCGCCCAGGGAGATCTTGCTCAGCCGGAAACCAGATTCGAGCGGTATGCCGTTCAGCTCCGTTTTGTCGCCCATCTTCACCGCCACGATGCGATCGAAGAGGTGCAGGGTGGCAGTTTCCATGTGGAACGAGGAACTGAACTGTATGCCGGTGACTCGGAACGCCAGCGTCACGCTCAATTCCGTCAGCGAGGCCGAAGTTGCGGCTGGGGGCGCGCTGATCGCCTCCGTTTTCAAGGGCTCAGGCTTTGGCGTTTCAACTAACGGTGGCGCCGGAGTCGCCTTTGCCTCCGCTTGCGGCGTTTCGGGTTCGGTCACCGGAGGTTTTGATACCGGCGCCGGCGGTACAGTGCCCGGCGGCGGAGGCTGTCGAGAAGTAGCACCGTGCCCGTTAGGCGACGAAGGCGGGGCGTCCTCGACCCGCGGAGCAGGTGCCGACGCCGGCGCTGTCTTCGGTCGCGGCGCCTTTGGCAGCGGACCGGCCGCGAGCACCTTTGCGACGGCATTCATTAGTGCGCCGGAGAGAAACGGTTTCGGAATCGTCGCGACGACGTTCTCATAATCCTCCGCCGTCATGGCCAGCTCGCTCAGATGCCCCGACATCATCAGGATGGGGATGTTCGCGGTGGCTGACTCCTCGAGCAGAGCGCGACAGACGAGGTCCCCGGTCATATCGGCCAGGCTGTAATCCAGCAGCACCAGGTCGGGCCGTTCGCTTCGGGCCAACTTGATTCCTTCAGTACCGGTGGGCGCGGTTAGAACGCGAAAATTTTGGTCCGCCGTCGCCAGGATGTCGGCGACGAAGATGAGCAACATTTCGGTGTCGTCGATCACTAGGATCTTCTTCCCGGTCTTGGTCACCGATCGGCTCGGCGGATTGCTCCGCATCAGCCGCCCCAATTTCTGAACGACCTGCAAAAGAACGACATCCCAGGCTTCCTCGATCGATTGCGGCCCGTCCGCCGGCAGTTCGGCCTCCTTCAATCTCGCGCCCGGCCAGCAAACAATTTCCTCCAGGGCTGGCAAACCGATTAGGCCGCTGGCGGCGGCGTGAATGATTTGGCCTTTGCGAAAATGGATTTCGCCGGCCTTGGCTCCGACCGCCTCGATCCGGAGGGAAGCGGTGCTGCCGGCCAGACATTTTAACTGCACGATATCGACCAAATGGAGATCGCGCAGTGTGCCGCGAACATTGGCGGTGGACGGGGCGGCCCAGGGACCGAGGAGGGCCTGCACAGCAGCGCCAAATTCTGCCAGGTCGAAAGGCTTTTCGATGAACTGAATCGCGCCTGCCGTGCCGCGTTCGGCACGCAGTTCACGCGCGGTCCCGGCCGCGATTACCAGCACCCGTGCGTCAGGATATCGAGTCTGGAGTTGATTGAAGTACTCGACCTCGCCGTTGGGCGGAGGATCGAGGTCGAGGACAAACAGTTCCGGTTGGATGGTGCTGGCGACGTCTTCAGCTTCGGCAAAACCGCGCGCCACCCGGATTTCGTGATACGGGGCAAACTTGCGCAGCGCGGAAGAGATCGCCACCCCCAGCGCACTGTATTCTTCGACGAGAAGGATACCGCGTGGGCGGGTCTCTGCAGCAGTAGTGACAGGATCTGAAGGCACGTTAGGCAAGTTGGGGGCGTCCGAGAATAGGAGAAGTGGCGCCCATGTCAAAGCAACGCAATTGCAAGTTGCGTGCCTCGGCGCAGTTGGTTAGGGAAACCTCCCGGTTTACTCGTAGCGGAGTGCCTCGATCGGATCGAGCGAGGCCGCTCGATAGGCTGGATAAAGTCCAAACCCGATCCCGATCGCCGAGCAAACGAACAATCCGGCGACCGCCCAGCCGACGGGGAAAATGAGATCGACCTTGAGCCAAAGCGCGAGCAGGTCGCCTCCCAAAACGCCCAGGATAATTCCGAGAATCCCGCCGGCCTCGGAGATAAAGACCGCCTCGGCCAGGAATTGGCGCAGGATGTCGCGGTTCCGTGCCCCGATCGACTTGCGCACCCCGATCTCCTTGGTTCGTTCGGTCACGCTCACCAGCATGATATTCATAATCCCGATCCCGGCCGCCAGGAGCGCGATCGCGCTGATGACGAAAGCTCCCACCCCGACCACCCCGGCAATAGAAATGAAGATGCCTTTAAGCGAATCGTTGGTGTAAATTTCAAAATCGTTTGGCTCCCCGGCCTTGAGGCCGCGCGCGATCCGCATTGCGCCGATGGCGCGGTCGAAAGCGTGATCGTAGTCCAGCTGCGAGAACGACTGCGTCGCGATATTGACGGTGCGATGGGCGGACCCGAAATTTTCGAAATAGCGCGTAATCGGCATCACCGCGATGTCGTCCTGGCTACGGCCGAAGGCATTCCCTCGCTCAGCCAGCACGCCGATGACGGTGAATGTATGGCCGCCCAATTTCATGACCCGGCCGAGGGGGGACTCGTTCGGGAACAGTCGCTCCTCGATTTCCTTGCCGATGAGCAGGACGCGACGGCTGAGCGCGACGTCTTCGTCATTCAGGTTGCGGCCGTAGGCGAGGGTGTAGGCATTGGCGGCGAGGAAACTCTTGTTCGTCCCCACGATCTCGAGACTGGGAGTGGTTTTGACGCCGTTGTAAATCGCCTGCTTGCCCTGATCGAAAACTTTCAGGCAAACCTCCCGCGCCTGACCTTCCATCAGCTGCGCATAGCGCCGTCCCTCGCGATAAGTGATGTCGCGCCGGTTTTCATACTTATCCCGCCCGCTGCCTCCCGATTGCAGCACCGGATACTTGGCAAACTGAAAAATGTTTGAGCCAAACAGAGTGAGGCCGTTCTCAATCGAAGCCTGCATGGCGCCGATCGCGGTCATGACCGAGATCACGGAAAAGACCCCGATCGTGATCCCGAGCATGGTCAGGGAAGAGCGCAATTTATTGGCGCCGACCGAAGCCAGCGCCATCGTTAGGATCTCACGGAACTGCATGCCAGTTTCTCACTTGATCACAAGTCTCATTCATAACGCAGCGCCGCCACCGGATCGAGCCGCGAAGCCGACCAGGCCGGCGCAATCCCCGAGACCAAGCCGGTCAGCACCGACACAATCATGCTGGCCACGACCAGGCCTAACGAAAAGCGGATGGGAAAGGAAGGAACCGCCGCCGCGATCCCAAAGCACATCAGATAGGCGATCAGCAATCCGATCAATCCTCCGACCAGGCAGAGCGCGGTTGATTCGATCAGGAACTGCAGGAGGATCGTCCGACGGCGCGCGCCCAGTGCCTTTCGTGTCCCAATCTCTTTCGTCCGCTCCTTTACGCTCACGAAAGTGATATTCATGATCCCGATCGCTCCCACGAAAAGTGACAATCCAGTGATGAAAAGGCCGCCGATCGCGATCGTCGTCTTGATTCCATCCAGGGTACTCTTGAAGGCTTGCTGTTCGTTGATGCTGAAATCGTCCTTTTTCTCCGGCGGTAGGGAGCGCACCCGGCGCATAATCCCGGTCAGTTCATCGCGCGCATCGGTCATGTGCGTCTTGTCGCGCACCTTCACCGCCACGTCCGCATCGCTCTTCGCGCTGAAATATTTCTTGAAAGCCGGCAACGGGATGGTGACGATCGAGTCCAGACTGAAGAGTCCGAAAAACGTTCCCTGTCGCGCCAATGTGCCGATCACCTTGAAGGCGTGGCCATTGATCAGGACTTCCTTGTCGAGCGCGCTCCGGCCAGGGAAAAGCGCGTCCGCCACATCGTAACCGATGACGCAAACTTTGGCGCCGCCTCGTGATTCAGTTTCATTGAAGAAGCGGCCTTCCGCGCAATCGATCGTGGCGATGCAGCGGGTAATCGGCCGTCGTCCCGCGAATGAAAACGTTGCTCACCGTGTTGTCGCCCGCCTTCACGCTCCGCAGCAAGGCCATCGTTGGCACTGCAATGGTAAGGTTCGAGTTCGGGCGTCGCGCTGATCGCCTTATTGATTTTGTCCGCGTACTCCGTGCGGATTTTTCTTCGATCGCGGTAGTTCCACCAATCGTTAACCCGCGCCCAGGGCCACTGCTGGACGTAGAGCACGTCGTCGCCAAAGACAGCCATGCTTTTGATCGAAACCGGTCGAGATGCCGTTGATCGCCGTGCCCATGAGGGTGACCGCGACGATGCCGATAATGACCCCGAGGGCGGTCAGGATGGAGCGGGTCTTGTTCGTCGCCATCTGCGCGGCGGCGATTTTCCAGCTCTCGGTCAGCTCGTAAATAAAACGCTTCATGAGGTGGCGAAGAGGAACTTAATCGGAGCGGCCGCCGAGAGTGTAGACGATTTCTGCCTCATCCGCGGTCTCCTTTGCGCGCTCTGCGCTCAAGACACTGTCAGCGGCTCGGCCCGCTTCTCGCTAGTCACTTTGTCACTTTCCACCACGCCGTCGCGCAGATGCACGCTGCGCCGCGCGTGGCGCCGCCATGTCCGGTTCATGCGTGACGAGGATGACGGTGTTGCCCCGCTGATAAAGGCTTTCGAAAAGGGCCATGATCTCTTCGCCGGTTTTTGAATCCAGGTTACCGGTTGGCTCATCCGCCAGGATGATGGACGGATGGTTGACCAGGGCGCGGGCGATCGCGACCCGCTGGCGCTGGCCGCCCGAAAGTTCGTTAGGCTTATGGTGAGAGCCGGTCGCCCAGGCCGACATCGGTCAGCGCTTGGGCGGCGCGCTCGGCCCGCTCCTCGGGATCGACTCCGGCGTAAATCAACGGCAGCTCGACATTGCGCAGGCTGGTGGAGCGGGGGAGGAGATTGAACGTTTGGAAAACAAAACCGATCTCGCGGTTCCGGATCGCGGCCAGCTCATCGCCATCCATCTCGGAGACGTTCTTGCCGTTGAATTCATACCGCCCGGAGCTGGGTGTATCGAGACAGCCGAGCATGTTCATCAGAGTCGACTTTGCCGCTCCCGCTCGGTCCCATGATGGCGATATATTCGTTCGCCGAATCTGCAACGTCACCCCGCGTAAAGCGTGGATGATCTCTTCGCCCATCACGTATCGCTTCGTGATGTTCTCGATATCGATGACGAGGGGAAGCGAGTGGTGAGTAACAGGTGACAAGGAAAGTGATGTGATGAGCTACTGGCGCGCCGCCAGCTTGCTGCGAAGAACGTTTAGCATTGAATAAACTCGCCTACCCAGTCACTCGTCACTTCTTGACCGGCTTTTCCATCATCACCTTGGCGCCGTCTTTTAGCTTCCGGCTGATCGCGCTGTAACTGCCGGAAATCACTTCATCGTCCGCTTTGAGGCCGCTTTTGATTTCGATGTTGGCGTCATCCGCGATCCCGGTCGTGACCTCGACCAGCTTCGCTTTCCCACCGTCCTTTAGAAAGACCACCTTCTTCAGCCGCTCGCGTTCTTCTTTTTCCGCCGCCTTGGCCAGACGATCGTTTTCCACCTCGGCGTTGTTGTCGGCTTTCTCCCGCGCGTCGGCGATGTTCTTTTTCTGTTCGATCTCTTCCGGGCTCAGGTTGCTGTCGCCGGTGCGAATGGTGACGCTCTGGATCGGCACTGCGACGACATCCTTGACCATGTCGGTCTGAATGTCGGCGGTGCAGCTGAGACCTGGCCGCAGCCGCATGTCGTGATCGGTCGAGTTGGATCTTCACTTCAAAATTCGTCACTTCCTCCTGTGTGCCGGTGCCGGTGGTTTTGCCGGTATTGGCGATTTGTTCCACCTTGCCTTTGAACTTCCGGTCGCCGTAGGCGTCGATCGCGACCTTGGCCTAATCGCCGATCTTCACATGCACGACATCGTTCTCGTTCACGTCCACCACCGCCTGCATATGGTTGAGATCGGCCACCCGCATTACTTCAGTGCCGGCAAACTGGTTCGTCGCGACCACCCGCTCGCCCAGCTTGCTGTTGAGCACCGTGACCATCCCGTCGAGGGAGAATAGATCGTCGTTTTGGAAAGTTGATCGCGCGCCTGGCTGGAGCTGGCCTGCGCGCCCTCGATGCTCGTGCAGGCCGACTCTCGTACATCGATTTTGGCGACGTCGTAGGCAGTCTTGCGCCGCGCAGTATTTCTGTCTGTGAGATCAGCTTCTTGCGTAAAAGATCTTCCGCTTGCTTGAGATCCTGCTCGGCCTTTTCCATGGCGCTTTCTGCTGGCCGATGATCGCCTTGGCCGGTGCTGATGGCCGCCTGCTGCTGCTCGAGCAGCGCCTTGTAGGAGTCGGGCCGGATCCGCATCAGCAGGTCGCCCTTTTTCACTTCCTTGCCGTCCTCCACCGGCAATTCGATGATTTCGCCGGCCACTTCCGGCGAGATTTTCACTTCGGTTTCCGGTTGCACTTTGCCGGTCGCCGAGACCGTTTCCACGATCGTGCGCGTGACCGCCTTTTCCGTCGTGACCGCGATCGGCTTCTCACGTTTGCCCGAGATGCACCGAGGCGATGATGAGCAGCAAAATGAGGCCGCCGACGCCGAGCCCGATGTAAAGTTTACGTCGGGATTTGCGTTTGCGACGGACGGTCGGTGCGGGGGCGGCGGCTTGATGCATCGGCAAGTTGGTAAGACTCAGTTTTTAACGGCTCTTTAGACCATTGCAAATCTTTCTCGTTCAGGATTACCGTCCCAGGGACGATTAGTGGCGCGACGGTGCGGGCGCATGTTCGTGTGCTTGCAGGCGCGCCTGAAGACGTTCGATCGCCCACTTCGCATGCTCGGCCACGAGCGGTTCCTGATCGCGTGTGGCCGCAATCAGCGCCGGCAAATCCTCCTCCGTGCCGACATTTCCCAAGGCGACGCAGACGTTGCGCAGGAACCCGCGCCGCTTGATTCGCTTGATCGGCGAATTACGAAACATCTCCCGGAATTGCGCATCGTCCAGCGCGAGAAAATCGCGCAGACGCATCTGCGGCCACGGCCGGCCGCGCCGCGAATGCGCTTTCGCGCGAGACCTGCGGCGAAGCGGTTCCAGGGCAGGCGTCGAGGCAATCGTCGCAGCCGTAAATGCGGTCGCCGATCAGCGGCCGCAACTCCGAGCGGGATTGCGCCCTTCAGCTCGATCGTTAGGTAGGAAATGCAGCGGCGGGCATCGAGCTGGTGCGGCGCGGTGATTGCGCCCGTCGGGCAGGCGTCGATGCAGCGGGTGCATGTGCCGCAGCGGGCCACTTGCGGCGGATCGGGCGGCAGCTCCAGCGTGGTCAGAATTTCCGCAAGAAAAAACCAGGTCCCGAGCGTGCGATTGATCAGCATCGTGCTCTTCCCGTGCCAGCCGATCCCCGCCTCCGCGGCAAAATCCCGCTCCAGCACCGGCCCGGTATCGACATAAATCTTCTGCCGGCCGCCTAACGAACTTAGAAAAGCTTCCAGTTCCCGCAGTTTCCCCAGCATGAGATCATGATAATCATCTCCCCGTGCATACTGGGCGATCCGACCCCGCGCCGCACTTCTTCCTTCTTCCTTTTTCCTTCTGCCTTCCTCCGCGCCTTGGTGGTAATTCATCGCCAAAACCACCACCGAGCGCGCGCCCGGCAGCACCAGTTCCGGATCGCACCGTTTCTCCGCTCCCCGCCCGATCCAATCCATCTCACCTCCGGCCCCCTGCTCGAGCCAGGCGCGGAACTCGCCCGCGTGAGCCGGACTGGCCGCACGCGCAATCCGACAATCGTCGAAGCCGGCGACAAGCGCGCGCCGCGCCAGCTCGGACTTTATTTCACTCGGTCCGAACAAGAGAATCCTCGATCGCTTCTGCCACCTGATCGTGGCTGAGGCCGGTGGTATCAATCGTGAAATCGGCCGCTTGCTGATATAACGGCAGGCGTTCGCGGAGCAAACGTTCCACCGTCGCTGCCGGGTCTTTCGTCTGGAGGAGCGGCCGGTCCGAGCGCCGTCCGAGACGCTCAAGAAGGGTAGGAAGATCCGCCGTCAGGCAGACCACAGTCCCGAGCTCATGCAGCCGCCTCCTGTTTTCCGGGCGCAGGATTGCCCCGCCGCCCGTGATGATTACCGCCGGCGGCGAACGCATCGATTTTTTCCAGGATCTTGCTCTCCTCTTCGCGAAATGCGTTCCTGGCCCAACCCTTCGAAAATATCGCTAATCCCATCCCGACCGCGGCCGCGATCATCGCGTCGGTATCGAGGCGCGGCCAGCCCCGACTCGCTGCCAGACGACGCCCCACAGAAGATTTCCCGGTCCCCATAAAGCCGATCAGCACGATCGATCGATTTGGCGCGCTCACGGGTCAATATGCCGGTCGCTAACTCGCTTGTCACCCGAAGTAGGACGCTCGAAGCGGCGACTCAAAAGACAATTGCAAAAAACGCTGGCTGATAGAAGCAGCGATTTTTCGCGCAGAAATCGCTCTTTAGAGAATTACTGTTGTCGTGCGAGGACTCTGTCGGCGCAGACTTCAGCATTTCCGAAAGCACTATTGCTACCGGCGGTGAACGCCAGATTTGCCTTTCAACTTTCCGATTGTCTGGGGTCGAAGTGCGAGCAGATTGCCTAGATTCATGGAAGGAGGGACACGATGATTACGACGGGGGCTAAGGTGATTGCTTTTCAGCTGGGACTTGTGATCGCGATCCTCACCTGGATCGCATTCGACGGCCTGCCCTGGAGCAGGCCGCAGGAAGCACTCGTCATTCCAGAGATCACCGATCAATCGGTCGGGTTGGTTTCGCCGATCTACCAACCCACCCAGCGTCAGGACGACCAGGTTGATTACCTGGCGAACGATTTCGATGCGGATCAGGGGCCAGCTTTTGGCGACTTCGAGCCGACTTCGGGCTACGGTCAGGCGATCGCAACCGGAGGCTACATCGAGCCGAGCGCGACCATCTTTTCGCCACCAGATCCGGCGGATTCGATCGGCATCCTTCCCGAACCGGTTCTCTGGAACGATTACTATTCCCCGGCCTACTACCAGCGTGGTTTCAGCTCGTACCAGCCGTCGCAGTTTATTGTCGTCTCGAATACGCGGCACGTTGTGCGCCACGGCCATTCCGCGCATCGCGGCCAGACTGTCCGGCGCACCCATAGCCCGCGCCGGATGACTGCCGCCAACCGGCCGCAGAGGCGGCATCCTCAGCCGCGGGTTGCGCCCCGGATGCGGATCCGGCATGAATTTCCCCGCACCAGCGCGCTGAGCTATGGGCAGGTGATGCGGCAGCGTGCGGCGAATTTCTCGCACGCTGGAAGAATCGCTCCGAAAAGCGCCGTCCCCGCGCAGCGGTCCCGTACCGTGCAAAAGCACCGCGCTCGTTCGCAGCGGTAAATCCCGGCTAACCGCGCTCATCCTGCGTGTCACAAACCAGCGGACGCACGGACCGCTCGGCGAGGCAAAATGCCCGCCCCATACCACTGCGGCTAAAAACTCCATCCGGCCTATAGTGCCCGTCTTATGAAAAAGCGTTCCGCTTCTCCGGATGATCGCCCGGGGGCCGATCAGCCTGCCTGGAAGCGCTCGCTTTACGTCATCATCTTCGAGAGCGACACACTGGCCGGGAAAGCGTTTGACATCGTGCTCCTCTTCGCGATCGGCGCCAGCGTTCTCGTCGTCATGCTCGAGAGCGTGAAATCGATCCGGAGCGAGCACGCCATTCTCCTGCGCGACCTTGATTGGATTTTCACCGGACTTTTCACGGTCGAATACATCCTGCGCCTGGTTTGTGTACGCCGGCCGATTCAGTACGCCTGGAGTTTTTACGGCTTCATCGATCTGCTCGCCTTCCTGCCCAGTTACATCAACCTTTTCACCTCCGCCAACTACGTCATGGTCGTGCGCGTGGTCCGGTTGCTCCGAGTCTTCCGCGTCCTCAAGCTGGCCCATTTCCTCCAGGAAACAGAGACCCTCATCGCCGCGCTCAGATCCAGCAGCCGCAAGGTCGTCGTCTTCCTCTTTAGTGTCATCGCCCTAGCGACCATTATGGGAACGGTCATGTATCTGGTTGAAGGTGAAGCCAACGGCTTTACCAGCATACCGCACAGCGTTTACTGGGCGATAGTCACCCTCACCACCGTCGGCTACGGTGACATCACCCCGCACACCACTCTGGGCCGATTCATCGCCAGCCTAATCATGATCATGGGCTACGGAATCATTGCCGTGCCTACCGGAATTTTTTCACTCGAACTCCAGGCCGCGGCCAGGGCCCGGGAAGCGCGCGCCTGTCCTAAATGCGTACCCCAGAATCGGATTCCGCCGCGCGCTTCTGCCGTCGCTGCGGTGGATCGTTGCCTTGAAAACCTGACGTGATTCGCTTTCGAATGTAACATCTCTGGATCCATGCCAGCGGAATGCCATCAGGTAACAAGAACGCGACTCGTTAGTCTGGGGCGATGCCTTGGTTTGCTGACAATCGCGCTGCTTCTTGCTGGTTGGGTCGAGCAGAGTTTCGCCGAGCCGGCTTCGCTGGCTTTGACCCATGTCACCGTGATCGATGGCTCCGGCGCGGCGCCGTGGCCGGACGGTACGGTCCTGATCACCGCCGATCGGATCGTGAGCGTCTCGCCGGAGCCGCCGCCTAACGACGCGCGGGTAATCGATGGGCGGGGCAAGTTTCTCATCCCTGGCCTCTGCGACATGCACGTGCATATCGCCGGAGTAACGGCTGATCCGAAATGGAGCAAGGCGACGCTCCTACCGCTACTGGTCGCCAACGGCATCACCACGGTGCGCGACATGGGCGGAGATCTCGCCGCGCTCCAGGAATGGCGGAAGGAGATTGCAGCCGGGAAGTTGCTCGGACCGCGGCTTTATTTTCCCGGGCCGATGCTGGATGGGGGCAAATCGGAGCCGCCGTCCCTGCTCGCCGTCGCCCGGCCTAACGAGGGCAGGGAAGCAGTCCGGGAGCTGAAGGGAATACGCGCGGACTTCATCAAGGTGCTCTCGCGTCTCGATCGGGACAGTTATTTCGCCATCGCCGACGAAGCGAAGAAGGAGGGGATGACGCTGGTTGGCCATGTGCCGAGTGCGCTCCGGGCACGCGAAGTTTCCGAGGCGGGGCAGAAGAGCATTGAACACATTTTCTACAGCAACCTCACTTTTGATTGTTCGGCGCGGGAAGAGGAGCTGCGCAAAAAATCAGCTCAGGCGCGGAGCAAGCGGGAGAGCGAAGGCGCCGCGGCGGCGCGCGACGAAGCCAATGCGAGCTACAGCACGGAGAAAGCCGATTCGCTTTGGCAGACGCTGATCGAGAACAAGACCTGGGTGGTGCCGACGCTGGTCGCGATGCGCGATACCGCGCAACGGCGCGAGCTGGCAAGGAGCGAACCGGCCGAGTTGGCTTACCTCCCGCCGGCCTTGCGCAAGGCTTGGTTGCCTCACGAGATCGAGAAGGAGGAGTCGGCCGAAGTGGCACGATGGTATCAGGCGCAATTCCAAAACGACTTGAAGATCGCTCGCGCCATGCACGCGGCTGGGGTGCGGATGCTGGCCGGCTCCGATTCGCTTGATCCACTCAATTTCCCAGGTCCAAGTCTGCATGAAGAACTGAAGTTACTCACCGAAGTCGGTTTCTCGCCGATGGAAGTATTGCAGGCGGCGACGGCGGGGCCGGCGGAGTTTCTCGGCGCGACTGGCGACGGCGGCTGGGGAACGGTTCAACCGGGCCAAGTGGCTGATCTCGTCCTGCTCGATGGCGATCCCTTGGCGGAGATTACCAATACGAGGAAGATCGCCGCCGTTGTTCTCGGCGGAAAATTCCTCGACCGCGCCGAGCTTGATCGACTGCTCGCGGCGGCACGGGCGGCGGCGGACAAGGCGGAGTAGATTCGTTAGGCCGAGTTGGCCATTTCGAGCAGGACGTCGGCGTGGCAGGGCTGATCGAGCGAGCACCAGCAGGCCAGATTTTTCCCGCGCAGGCAGGCTCTCAGGTCGCTTTCATTGAACGCATCGCGCGCATACTGCCGGTAAAGGGCGACCGCTTTCTGCGCGGTCAGTTTTTTTCCGCCGATCAATTCCGAGCCGACCAAAAACGGATTGCCCCAGACCGTGGGGCGGCCGACATAAACTGTGTTCGCCGGCATCTTCCAGTTCCTGGTGCGGCGGCGGACCACGCGCCGCGGTTTGCTTGGTTGCGCTGGCACCGGATAGATTCGGCCTTGGCAGTGAGCTGGGCAACCCAGTTCACACCCACAGCGTCCGATCAAAGGTGCGATACTGAATCGCTTCGCTGACGTGGTTCGGCGCGATCTCTTCCATGCCGTCGAGGTCGGCAATCGTGCGCGAGACTTTGAGGATGCGGTCGTAGGCGCGGGCGCTCAGGTTCAACTCCGACATCGCAATGCGGATCAACTCTTGGGATTCGACGCCGAGTTTGCAATGCGCTTTGATCGCGCGGGAAGACATCCGGGCGTTGCAGGTGATTTTCTTGTCGGAACGAAAACGCGCCTGCTGGCGTTCGCGCGCCTGGCCAACGCGTTCGCGAATGGCGGCGGAATGTTCCTCGGCGCGATCGCTTGAGATGTCGCGATACTCGACCGAGGGAACTTCGATATGCAGATCGATGCGATCGAGCAGCGGCCCGGAGATGCGCTGCCGATAACGCTGCACCTGCACCGGGCTGCAACGGCATTCGCGCTTTAGATCGCCAAAGTAACCGCAGGGGCACGGATTCATCGCCGCCACCAGCATGAACTCGGAGGGAAAAGTAAGCGTCCCGGCCGCGCGCGAAATGGTGACGCGCCCGTCCTCCAGCGGCTGGCGCATTACTTCCAGAGTCGAGCGTTTGAACTCCGGCAGTTCATCGAGAAAAAGGACGCCGTTATGCGCCAGACTCACTTCGCCCGGGGCCGGCATGGCGGAGCCGCCTAACAATCCCACGTCCGAGATGGTGTGGTGCGGCGAGCGAAAAGGACGGATCGCGACAAAGGAGCAATCCGGGCCTAACAATCCCGCGATGCTGTGGATTTTGGTCGTCTCGATCGCTTCCTCCAGCGCCATCGGCGGGATGATGGTGGCGATCCGCTTCGAGAGCATCGATTTGCCGGAGCCGGGCGGCCCGATCATGAGAATATTATGTCCGCCGGCGACCGCGACTTCGACCGCGCGTTTGACGTGGCCCTGGCCTTTGACATCCGCGAAATCGACCTCGTAATCCTGGTGGGTGGCGAAGAATTCGTTCATGTCGCCCTGGTAGGGAGTGAGCTGCCTTTCCCGGGTCACGAACTGGAAGGTCTCCCGCAGGTTGCGCACGCCGTAGATTTCGATGCCTGCGACCATGGCGGCTTCGCGCGCATTGGCTTCCGGGACGACCAGGGCGCGTTTCCCGCGGCGCCGTGCTTCGATCGCAACCGGGAGCACGCCTTTGACTGAGCGCACAGCCCCGTTCAGCGCCAGTTCGCCGACGAAGCTTAGGTCGGAGAACAGGTCCTCCCCGATTTCCTGCGCGGTCGCAATCATGCCGAGGGCGATCGGGAGATCGAAGCTCGGGCCTTCCTTTTTCACGTCGGCCGGGGCGAGGTTGATTGTCGTCCGCCCGCGCGGCCAGTAATAGCCGCTGTTACTGATCGCGGTGGTAACGCGGTCCTGGCTTTCTTTCACGGCCGTGTCGGGCAACCCGACGATCACGATCTTGGGGCTCCCGCCAGCGGCGTTAACCTCAATCTCGACTTCGTAAGCGTCCACGCCGTAAACGGCCGCGGAATAAATCCTGGCGAGCACAAGTGCGAGCGTGTCAGAGAATGGCGGCGAAGTTCAAGCCACGTTGCGAAATTTTCTGGCCGTGCGCGTGCGAGAATTCAAGTTGCCAGTCGAAATGTGCGGCCCGGAGGAGGGCGCATCTTTGCTCCTGCGAGTGGCCGAATTCTTGCTTTCACCACTTCGCAGTAAGAATACAGCCTGCCGTGTCCAATCGACCGAGATGAAATTCAACCCGACCGTGCCGGCTGAGCGCTTAGCCCACGAAACGGTTTGTCTCCCGGAGACGGATCTGATCGGGGAACAGACGGAGAAGGAAAAATCCGCCCGGCATTCTGGACTAACGAGTCCCGAGGCGTCAGCCGCCGCCGATCAATTTCGGACGATCTTCGATCTGCATCCAACGCCGATCATGATCTACGATCTGGTTTCCTTGCGCTTCCTCGAGGTCAACGCGGCGGCGATCGCGCAATACGGCTATTCACGCGAGGAATTTCTCGAGCGGCGGGTGCGCGATATTCGCCCGGCGGAAGATGTGAAACAATTTCTCCAGATGCTGCGCCAGGTGGACGGAGCCGGCTGGCGCGGACGCTGGCGGCATTTGCGCAAGGACGGCTCCCTCATTTTCGTCCTCATCCACTCCACTCCAATCACGTACCGCCAGCGCGCGGCCCGCATGGTGGTCGCAACCGATGTCTCGGAACAGCAGGGAGTCGATGAACAAGTGCGCCAGAGCGAGGCCAATCTCGCCCTCGCTCAGCGGGTCGCGCGCATGGGGAGCTGGGAAGTTGACCTAACGGCTCGCGAAGATCGGGCTCATTATCCGCCGCGTTGGTCGGATGAAACCTTCCGCATCTTCGGGCTCGACCCGGCGACGACTAAGGTAACGCACGACAGTTTTTTTCGTCTCCTCCACCCGGACGAACGCCAGCTCGCGCGTGATTCTTTTATCAACCAACTGCGAACCGGCGCGCCTTACCGGATCGATCACCGGATCATCCGGCCGGATGGATCGGAGCGCATCGTGCACGTGCAGTCGCAAACCATGCGCGACGGCCTTGGCCGGTTGGTCAAAATGGCGGGCACTGTCCAGGATCTAACTGAGCAACGGGCCGCGGAGCGTTTGCTCCGGCAACAGGCGCGCCTTATCGATCTTGCTTCGGACGCCATCTCGGTGCGCAATCTCGACGGCACCATCCGCATGTGGAACCAGGGCGCGGAACATCTTTACGGTTGGAGCGCGAAGGAAGTTTGCGGCCGCCCGGTGGTGGATTTCATCTATCAAGACACGGTGCGTTACGAAGAAGCGAACAGGGAATTGCTCCGCAAAGGCGAATGGCGCGGGGAGCTGGCGCACTTTTGCAAGGATGGACGCACGATCGCGGTGAGCGCACGCTGGACGCTGGTGCGCGATGAGCGCGGCGAGCCGGAGTCGATCCTTGTCATTCATACCGACATCACTGAACAGAAGAAACTCGAGACGCAGTTCCTGCGTTCCCAGCGGCTCGAAAGCATCGGCACCCTGGCAGCCGGGGTCGCGCACGACTTGAACAACATCCTGTCTCCCATCCTTCTCGTGGCGCCGCTCCTGCGCGGCGATTTGAAGGAAGGGGAGGAAAAGGAAACCCTTCTTTCCCTTGTCCAGGCCAGTGCCGAACGCGGCGCCAACCTCGTCAAGCAGATGCTCACTTTCGCCCGCGGCGCGGACGGCGAATGCGTGCTGCTCCAGCCATCGCATTTGATTGAGGAGGTGGGCAAAATAGCCCAGCAAACCTTTCCGAAGTCGATCACGATCCGGACGGATTATCCGAAGGACCTTTGGATGGTGGAGGGCGATCCGACCCAGTTGCAGCAGGTTCTGCTCAATCTCTTAGTGAACGCGCGCGATGCCATGCCGGAGGGCGGGACGCTTTCCCTCACGAGCGAGAATTTCCAGGTCGACGAGCACTACGCGAGCATGACGACCAACGCCAGGCCCGGCCCCCACGTCCTGCTCCAGGTCACGGACGAAGGTCGCGGTATTCCGCGCGATGTGCTCGAGAAGATTTTCGATCCTTTCTTCACCACCAAGGAAGTGGGGCAGGGGACTGGCCTCGGACTTTCCACCGTCCTCGGTATTGTGCGGAATTACGGCGGCTTTGTGAACGTGACGAGCGAAGCGGGTCAGACCAGCTTTCGCGTCTTTTTGCCTGCCAGTAACGCCGCGACGACTGCCGCGATCGTGCCCGACAAAATGCTCGTGCCCAACGGACACGGCGAGAAGATCCTGATCGTGGACGACGAACCCTGTATTCGGACGGCAGCGCAACGAGTGGTTGAGGCCTGGGGATACCAAGTCCTGCTGGCCGAGGACGGCGTCGAAGCACTCGCTCTCTACGCGAAGCAGCCTGACGAAATCGCACTGGTCCTGACCGATCTGGTCATGCCCTTAATGGACGGACTGATGCTCATCCGGGCGGTGCGTAAACTGAATCCCGCGCAGAAAATCATTCTCTCGACCGGGCGCGACGAGGACATGCAATCGCCGGAAATTCGTTCGTTAGAGCTGGACGCCTGCCTGTTGAAGCCGCATTCGCGTGAGACTCTCTTGAGCACGCTGGAAGAGACCCTGCGCCACCCGCGCATGGTCGCAATTTAACGGAACCGGACGCGCGAAAGCATTCCCGGAGGGACGTGATCGCTCCGACTTGCGAGGCCACGGCCATCGCTAAACCAAGACCAGCCGAATCCCCAAATACTCGACACCGCCCCGACCGCTGCCGGAAAATTCCGTCTGTGGTCAGAACGTCGATTCCTGCCAACGGAGCGACTTTGATAAAGCCGGTGTGATCCCACCGAAACCACCGAGAGCGCGACGCTGGAGGGACGACCGCTGTGTCGTCCGAGTCTGGTAAGTCAGCGTTGCGGGGAAGAAAACGGACAGGACGCCCGTCCCTCCAGGCGTGCGCTCCCTCGGAAAGAGTCCGCGCGCTAGTAAGGAGTCTTATCAGGCTTGGCCACCCATTCGCGAAAGAGCGCAAGGGAATGCTCGCGCTCGATCTGCTGCATGGGCAAAGAGCGGGCCGCGATCTCGAGCGGGAGTTGCTCGTAGATAAAGTCATCGTCAAACCCGATCTCGGCCGCGTCGCGGCGCGTGCAGGCGTAGAAAACGCGGTCGAGTCGAGCCCAGTAAATGGCGGCCAGGCACATCGGGCAGGGCTCGCAGCTGGTGTAAAGCTCGCAGCCTTTCAAATCGAATCGCCCCAGCGACTGGCAGGCCTCGCGAATCGCCAGCACCTCCGCGTGCGCGGTCGGATCGAGCAGGCTCGTCACCTGATTGTAACCGCGGCCGACGATCCGGTCGCCGCAGACGACGACCGCGCCGAAAGGTCCACCTCCGGCCTGCATCATGCCGGTTCGGCCTAACGAGACCGCAGCATGCATCCACTCCGCCCGCGGCCGCGGAGGTTCGCCTGACTGAGAATTCACCGCCCTTTCTTAGCACAAGAGCGGACGAAGCAATAGAGGATGCTAGGGCGAATTGGCGGGCAGCCGGGTGGAGGCCTGGGCCAGGACGTAACGCCAGCCTTCCGGCGTGCGCACGTAGGTGTCGCTGAACCAGAGCTTATACTCGAAGGCCTTGCCATCCTCCGTGCCTTTGGCCCACAGAAGAGCGGTTACCACCGCCGTGTCACCCCACACCCGCACTTGTTGTTCGCTGTCCTCCTGCCGGTCGTAGGTGGTGCGCTGGCCCCGGGCTTCAGCGAGAAGATCAGCCTTGCTGTAAGTCTTTCCGAGACCGGTCACGAGCACGAAATCATCCGCCAGGATCCGATCCATGATCTCGGCGTCGTTCTTCTTTACTGCGGCCTGATATTCCTTGTCGAGCGCGGCGACGATTGCGGCATCATCAGTCTTTGGCTTGGCCTGGCTGCTGGATTGAGCGGTCATAAGAAGAGTCATAACTATAACTATCCGGCTAAGTGTGCGGACGCAGCGTCGCCCGATTGTTTGTGCTCGGCTCATGGGCGTGGCGTGCGGCCTTCTTCGACATCGTGCAGGTCCACCCAGGTTTGAATATCGGCACGATCGCGGAAGCCGCCGCGCGCTTTTGCCTCTTGCAGTTCGGTCGAGCCGGCGTCACGCCAGCCGCGTTTGGCCACGAAAGCGTTCCAAACCTCGATCTCCTCTTCGCTCGGCCTGCGACCGTGTGCAAAGCACCAGTCGAGGATGTCCTCGTTCGATCCGCCTTCCAAGGCGCGAGCGGCAAGCTCTTTGTAATCCACCTGCAGGAAGCGGGTGCAGCGCGCATCGAAGGCCGTTGGGTCGTCTTCTGTGCCGAGAAAATAGTCTTCAGGAAGCTCACCCGCTTCCTGAAGCCGGATCTTGTCCAGCATGCGCGCAAAATAGATCAGCCCGCGCGTTTCCTCGTAATCGCTGCATGGAGTTTGCATTAAAGATAGGTCTCGGCCGGGAGTGGTGATGTCAAGACCACTTGGCGCAAAAGGCGCAGTCCACTTCGGCGAAATGATATTTGGAGGTAGCGTCCACCACGCGGCTTGTTCTAGTGGTTGAAGGAAATGAGAGCGAAAAGCAAGATCCGGCCGGAGGCGAAAAAGCGACGGCGACGCGCCATTGTGGCCTTCGAGATGGTGCAACTCGATCGCACTGCGGCCGAGCCTCTGCATTTGCAGCTCTATCGTCAGATTCGGGACGAGTTGGCTTCTGGCAGTTTCAACTTATCCCGCCTGCCCTCGACGCGAGCCCTGGCGTCGGATCTGGGAATATCGAGACTGACTGTGAATCTCGCCTTCTCGAAATTGCATGAGGAAGGGTATCTGCAAACCCGCGTCGGGTCCGGTACTTTCGTGGCTAAGTCGCTCCCGGAGACCTTTCTCAAGTCACGCAAACCCACGGTAGCATCGCGGATGGAAGGACCGGCGCGCCTTTCCGAACGGGTGAAAAAGATTCCCGATCACCGGGTTGGCAAACAATTTGATTATGGGATCGCGGGTCGGCCGGGAGTTTCGTTTGTCCCGGCGCTGGCGGCCTTGGATGAATTTCCGATCGATATCTGGGAGCGGCTGCGAGCGCAGGTCTTGGCCGATAAGGGCGCACACCTCTTGCAATACGCCTCCAGCCGCGGCGACCCTGATCTGCGCACGGCGATCGCGACCTATCTCTGCGATTACCGCGGCGCCCGTTGCCATCCTGACCAGATCATCGTTACGGCCGGGACGCAACAGGCGATGATGATCGCCGCCATGGCCCTGGTCAACCGGGGCGAGATAGCCTGGATGGAAGACCCCGGCTTTTACCAGGCGCGGCGTGCCTTTGGCTTTGCCGGCGCGACCGTCGTGCCACGACCGATTGATGAGGAAGGAATTGTCCTGGCGCATCCGCCCAAAAAGCAGTCGCCCAAGATCATCTACGTGACCCCCTCGCATCAATTCCCCCTCGGCATGACAATGAGTCTCGCCCGGCGCAAGGCGCTGATTGAGTTTGCCCATGAGCGCGATGCGTATGTCTTCGAGGACGATCATAACTCTGAGTTTCGCTTTACCGGGCCGCCTCTCCCCTGCCTGCAAGGACTGGACGATCGTGGGCGAGTCATCTACGCGGGCACCTTGAGTAAGATACTTTATCCTTCTCTGCGCCTCGGTTACATCCTGGCCCCGGAGAAACTGGTCGAGCCGATCATCAAGATCCGCGCCGTCATGGACCAGCATTCCCCCGCGATCGACCAGGCAACTCTGGCGCGTTTCCTCTCGGAGGGTTATTTCCTCAGTCATATCAAGCGAATGCGTCAGCTCTACGCCGACCGGCGGGAGTTCTTCATCGAGTATTTCAATAAGTTGCTCGGCCGATACTTCATTCTCCAGATTCCGGATGCCGGCTTGCATTTCGTAGCCTGGTTGCGCCGGAAAGGTGACCTTCCCATCGTCCTGGCCGTGTGCGCCGAAATCGGAATTCGCCCGAGCCCACTCTCCTCATGCTTCATCGAAGCGGAGAAGGATCCTGCGCTGACCTTCGGTTTCGCGGCCTGGACGCGATCACAACTCAGGGAAGGCTTGGGAAGGCTGGCGGTGGCTCTCAATTCGAGGCTTTCCAGCTAGCGCCGCGGGTTAGCTGCAGTTCCAAACCGGTCTGGCCGTAAATGGCCAAGTGGCTCTATTCCATTCCCTCGCGAGTTCCTAGGATGTTTCTCATGAAACATCAAACAGGAGAAAACACTTATGAGAATGCGAAATAGATTTGGAACTACCCGGCTGAACGTGGCGCTATTCGTAGCAGTATGTTGCGGCGGTAGCTTTACCCACGCGTTGGCGCAGGATGCCGGATACACCGTTACCACCCTGGACGGGAATGGCGGAGTCTCGAGCGCGGCTAATGGCATCAACAACCGCGGCTACGTCGCTGGCTACTCGAACGTCGCAGGTGACATGGCTCGACATGCCGCGGTCTGGCGCAACGGCACCGACCACAAACTGGTGGACCTTGGGACCCTGGGCGGACCCAACAGCAGCGTGGTGTTCGGGGGCGCGAATAACAAGGGGATCGTGGTCGGTATCTCCCAGACTGCCACTCTCGATACTTCGGGTGAGACCTTCAGCAGCGGCTACTTCTACCCGGGGCCGTATAACACCGGCTATGTCAACCGCGCCTTTGCCTTTCAAAAAGGCAAAATGCGGGGTCTGCCGACTCTCGGTGGCATCCACGGATTCGGCGCCGCCGTTAATAACCGCGGCCAAGCCGTCGGTTGGGCGGAGAACACCTGCGTCGATGGCACCTGCGTCCCGCCGCAGATATATCAATTCCGGCCCGTGCATTGGGACCTCAAGCGTGGTGATAAGATTGGGGAGTTTCCCTTGCTCGACAGCAATGATACTTCCGGCGCGGCAGTCGCGATCAATGACGCCGGGCAGGCGGTCGGCATTAGCGGCATCTGCGACATTGCGATCGGTCGCTTCACCGCCAGGCACGCCGTGCTCTGGGAAGATGGTGGGGTGATCGATCTCGGCAACCTGGGCGGGGAATTCTGGAACACCCCGACTGCGATCAACCAGAGTGGCACTGTCGTCGGCTTCGCCGGCGTCGAGGGCGATCCCGATGGCAACGCGCTCCAGGCCTTTATCTGGACGGAGAGCGACGGCATGCAAATGCTACCTGGTTTGCCGGGCGACGTCGATATCGAGGCCTATGGCATTAATAACAGTGGAGTCGCTGTCGGCCTTTCCTGTGATTCTGCCGGTGTCTGCAAAGCAGTCCGGTGGGACGAGGGAGTGGTTACCGATCTTAACACTCTAAAGCAAAGCGGGTTTAGTGATCGACTCGAGACCGCCAAAGGGATCAACGACCGCGGAGAGATCGCCGGGCGCGCCATCAGCGACGCGGGCGTGCGCACGACCTACCTCGCCGTCCCTAACGAGTAAAGCGAGCGGGTGTTGGAGCGTGCGCTGTCCGACGGCGAAGAGATGGGCAGCGCACGCCGTCCGCCTGGGTGACGCCCGCCCACACCTACACCGCCGGCATCGGCAGCACCAGAGTGCCGGGGAGCGCGGGCGCCTCGCCCGCTGTTTTTCGCGCCTCGCGAAAAACCTCTGCGAAGCTGAGTCCCGCCGTACAGAAGGCCACCAGAGAGTGTCCCGCGAGGCGCGTGACACAGCGGGCGAGGCGCCCGCTCCCCGGAGTTTTCAGATCGCCAAGCCTTCTTTTCATCCATGCGGCGGCGAGACTCTGTGCCATCACGTGCACGAACAAAAAACCTGCAAAACGCCGTCAAACAGGCAATGTACGTCGCTGGCGTACCTCACCGGTCCTGGCAGCTCACTTTGCTCTCGTTAGTGGTGATACCCGCACGCGAGCCGAAAGACAGCCGATTAGAAACGCCTTATGAGATATTCTCTCGCATTTTCTGCGCTTTGCGTGGCTGCCATTTTACCTGTCGCCGCGAGGGCCGCGGATGATTGCGGCGTCGGGGCATACCGGCTGACCGATGGCGGTGTCGTCGATATCGCCCCATCGGAGAAAGACACGCTGCGCTGGCGCCGCTTCGATGGATCGACGGGCGCGCTGCACAAGAAGAATCTGAATAGCTGGACGGGAACCTTCGGCTGGACGGATCGTCCCGACGACACAACGGTGTCGTTTGATTGCGCCAAAGGGGCGATCCGAATAAATGACGAGCCGGGCCAGCGGATCATATTCGACACGGCCGACACCACGTTCGAAAGCCACGGAGTGAAGCTCGCGGGACGGCTCGTCATGCCAAAGGACGGCGGCAAAGTGCCGATCGTTATTCTGACGCATGGCGCCGAGCGCGACTCGGCGCTCCGGTTCAATTTTCTGCAGCGGCTCCTGCCTTCGCAAGGGATCGGCGTCTTCGTCTTCGACAAGCGCGGCACCGGAAGTTCGGGCGGCAGTTACACGCAGGACTTCGACCTGCTCGCTGATGACGCCGTCGCGGCCATGCACGAAACGCGGCGTCTCGCAGGTGCGCGCGCCGGCCGCGTCGGCTACCAGGGCGGAAGCCAGGCAGGATGGATCTTGCCGCTGGCCGTCAATCGCGCGCCAGTCGATTTCGCGATCATCAGCTTCGGCCTTGCCGTCACCGTACTGGAGGAAGACCAGCAGGAAGTGGCGCTGGAGATGAGGCTGAAAGGCCACAGCGATGCTGAGATTGCCAAGGCCCTGGAAGTGGCACGCGCGGCGGAAGACGTGATCGAGAGCAAGTTTACCAGCGGATTCGCGGCGTTCGACGCGGTGCGCGCAAAATACAAAAACGAGCCGTGGTACAAGGACGTGCACGGCAATTTCACATACCTATTGCTGCCGCACTCGGAGGCGCAACTTCGCGACCTCAGCCAGCAGTATGTCTTCGGCACGCCATTCCGCTACGAACCGATGCCGACGTTGCGCGCGAACAAGACACCGCAGCTCTGGGTGCTTGGCGGGGACGATCTGCAGGCACCGAGCGCGGAGACAAGTGCGCGCCTCAAGTCGCTCATCGCCGATGGCAAACCGTTCATCCTCGCGCTTTACCCCGGCGCGGAGCACGGCATGACCGAATACGAACTGGATGCGAAGGGCGAGCGCGTATCGACGCGCTACGCGCCGGAGTATTTCGCCATGATGCGCGACTTCATCCGCGACGGACGCCTGCACGGCACATACGGCAAGGCAACGATCAGTGGACGCCCAACTAAACCCGCCATGCCTTAGCGGCTGCGCAGTCGCGCCCCGAGCACGACACCGGGAACGATGAGCGCGAGAAAAATGAGGTGATACCAGACTGGAAGGAGCCGCCAGTTTTGCGCTTCAAAGAAGATGCCGGTGCAGAGAAGGAGGAGGGCGAGGAGCAAAATCGCGCCACCTCGACCGCTGCCATTGATCGCGGCCGCAACCCAGCCGGTAATGATCGAGATCACGACGCTCCCCAGGATCAGCGAGAGGGGCGCGGAGAGCCCGCTGACGGGCTGCGCGGTGTCCGCCGGCAGGAAGCCGACCTTTTGCAGGACGAGGTTGTAGGCCAGCCAGAGCACCGACCAAAGCACGTAACCACCGATGATCGCAAAGAGACGTTTTGCCATAAGGCTAAGGTGTAATCGGAGGCGGCATACAAGCGCAACACTATCCTTCGGTCATCATCGGCAGCAACATCTATAACGTCAGTTACGAAGGGGACACCGGGAACGACCTGACCCTCGCGGCGACGTAGAAGGGCGCCAGCCTCCTCGCGCTCACCCGTCGCGCCGGCAACGAGGTGACAAAGCAAAAGCGCCCGCCGGGATTAGTCCGGCGGGCGCCGCGATGGGATCGGGTTTCAGGCAGGCGCTGCTAGAGCACCATCTGCTGCACCGGCGTGCTCCAGGGGCCCGGCATGCCGTTGCCCCAGGCGCGGACGCGAAAGGCGTAGCGCGTCCCGCTCGTCAGGCCTTCGAAATCGATCTTCGACTTCGTCGGCATTTGTTGTGCACTGACCCAGCCAGACTCACCGCTCAGGTCAGTGGTGGATTGCGCCTCGAAGTAGCGGGCCCCGGTCGGCGGGAGCCAACTCAGGAGCACCTTGCCCGGCGTCCCGTTCACCTTTGTGCGCAGGCTGTAGGGCGGATCCTCGACCGGCGGGGCAGGCGTTCCGTTGGCGCGCACCCCGTAGCCGCAACTCAGGATGTAGGTTGCGTTGCCGTTCGAGTCGGTCTGGACGAGACCGCCCAGGTTGTTGAAGGCCGTCCGCTGTGCGTTTGAACTGTCACGCAGGGCGGAGTAGGCCAGGTTCATTTCCTGCCGCCGCTCGATGGCGGCCATTTGTTTCGCTTCCAGGTCGGTGTTAGCGGTCTGGAGAGCGACAATGAGCGGAGCCGCTGGCGGCATCACTTCCGCGCTCATGGTGGCGACGTTTTTTCCCTGGTCGATCTGGATTGGGACCGAGCGGGAAAGGTTCAGTTTAACCTTTGCCATGGTATTTTGGCAGAGCCTTTAAGGTCGCTCCGGGACCGTTACCGGGGGCGCCATTGGGGAACCCCGCTTGAACCTCCGTTCATTAGTTAGAGGTTCATTCTTTATTGGGCAACGAAAGCTATTGGAGCAGTTTCGATGCCAAGCCTAACGGCACTAACATATACACGATAGCGACGGGCCTAACATACCCAGGAGTCCCTTGCAACTTCCCGCCGCGTGCTACTATGATAGTGCTACAAATATTAAAAATTCACAGAGACTAATAAGAATGTATAACAGTTATACTAATTATAGAGAAACAATTGCTTCTTCCGGGTCAACCTTCGTGTCGTCCTGAAGAACGCCTGCGTCGTCGGGGCAAACGTCAGTGTTTGGCGGACAACGTCTGCGTTTGTCGGGCTGACGTCCATGTTTGCCGGGCTGATGTCCATGTTCTCCAGACAAACGCCCATGTTTGCCTGGCTGACCTCTGTGTTTGCCTGCCTGACGCAGACGTTTGCCTGGCCGACTTCAACGGTTTCGTTCCCCATCCAGACGTTTTCCCGGCTGAGCCGTCCGTTTTCCCCGGCAACGCGGACGTTTCCCTGCGCAATCTCCATGATCTTGCCGAAGACTTCGGTCACTTCTGGGCCGCACAGCGTGTTCAAACCTCACGCCTCGTCGTGCACCTCGTTCCCAAGTTGGACTTGGGAACGCATCTCCCCGCGAAGTTGCACTTCGAAACCGCCCAAACGTCGGAACGCAAACGTTTGTCCCTGAAGCTTTGCTCTCCCTCTGTCCGCAGTCCGCTTACGCCGAACCCAAGCCGTGGAGAAAGAAGCTCAGCTTCGAGGCAAATGGGCGTTCCCAAGTGCAACTTGGGAACGAGGGACAAACTCGCCTCGATGTCTACTGGCCCTTATCGATCACCGCGATCACATCCACTCCGCGCCGCTTCGCCTCCACCAGCGGCACGGCCGCGTCGAGCACGTGAACGGCGTCGGCGACCGTGGCCGCCGCGCCGCGCGCGTCAATCCAGCGGGCTCTTCACCCCGATGCCCGGCCTATTGAGCACGTGGGTGTAAATCATCGTCGTCGAGACATCCTTGTGTCCGAGAAGCTCCTGCACCGTGCGAATATCGTAACCATTCTCGAGCAAATGGGTGGCAAACGAATGACGCAACGTGTGGCAGGTCGCAGGTTGGCAATTCCGGCCGCGCGCACGGCATTCTCACCGCCATTGGAGCACACTTTCATCACATGATGGCGGCGCCGCTCGGGCTCCCGCGCTCGCGGGTCGCGCGAGATGCGGGAAGAAGGAAATAACCATTGCCACGCCCACTCCCGCCCCGCATTCGGATACTTCCGTCCCAGGGCCTGTGGCAGATAGACATCGCCCAGTCCCGCCTCCAGGTCCTCCTCGTGCTGCGCCTGCACCCTCTTCAAATGCCGCTCCAGACGCTGCGGCCAGGTTTACCGGCAGCATCGTCACCCGATCCTTGCACCCTTGCCGTCGCGCACCATGACCCGGGCATAACCAAAATCGATATCCTTCACCCGCAGCCGCACACATTCCATCAGACGCAGGCCGCTGCCGTAAAGGAGCCCGGCCATGAGTCGCGGCATTCCAGTCAGATGGCTGAAGACCTTGTGCACCTCATTTCGGCCCAGCACGACCGGCAATCGTTTCGGCTTTGTCGCGCGCTCCACCCCTTCCAGCCACCCGATCTCGGTCTTTAGCGTTTCCTTGTAAAGAAAGAGGAGCGCGCTCAACGCCTGATTTTGGGTCGAGGCCGCGACGTTGCCGTCTCGGGCCAGGTGAGTGAGGAACGCCGTCACTTCGGCTTCGGCCATTTCCCGAGGATGCCGCCTGCCATGAAAGTGGATGAAGCGCTTGATCCAGTCGCAATAGCAACGCTCGGTCCGGACACTGTAGTGGCGGAGGCGCATAAGATCGCGCACTTCGTCGAGTAATTTTTTAGGCTTGCCCTCGGTGGGAGAGGGGTCCAGGCTCGGGAACATGGACCCCGGTATAAAAGGCGGCAGCCCCGGAAGCAAGCGGATTATACAGATTTTATCTGCCTTACAAGGCAGATTTTTCAGACCGAATACTCGTTAGATCGTATGACGCTTCCTCCGCAGATTGAGCTGAGAGCCAGATGCTCCGAAGCTGCCGATCTTTCGGACATAATCTTCGAGATGCAGATCACCGCTGGCTCAAAGAATCCGTATCGCATCCTCTTTCCCAGACGACGCGCGACGGCCGCGCCGCTCTGATCGCATCCGAGATCGTTGGCCAGTTCGCAGATCACTGGGAGATGGCGCTCATGGATTACAACGGCACCTTGGACGACGCCGTTGAGGTGGTGACGCTGCGCTTGTTCGATCCTGTTTCCGTGCGCGAGCACTATGATGAGTTGCTGGCCTGGCCGCTCTTCACAGACGAGCGCAGCCGTTGGGATTCACTCGAGAGTTCCTCGACGACCTGCTCTCGTGCCGGAACGAGCAGTTCACGTTTTCTGGCCTTTCAGTGCGCTTGCCTGAGAGCCCGCTTGTTTATCTTCCACTGCACCGAGCCGCTATGGCCACCAAAACGATCTAACCATGCGATGGAGCGAACGGCGGACCGCCGTACACTCCCACTTTTGAGATGACTCCCACACTTCCACTCCGAGCGACGCGCGGTTTCGTCCGCCGTCGCTCATCTTGTTCTCGTTAGCTGTAATGCGAGCCGCAATCGTCGCCATCATTCTGACCAGCGCCGCGCTCGCCTGCCAGGCGGCTGGCCCCGAGACTGTCCGGCCGCTCGCTCCGTCCGACTTCAAGATCGTCGCCGGATTCGGTAACGGGTCGATTGTGGTCGACGAGAGTATCTATTCTTGGGACATTACGATCACCGCGACTGGTAAGACGACAATCGAATCATACCGAGCCCAGAGGAAAAGGCCTGAACGCCATGAAGTGGATTTGCCGCAAAGCGCCCTGAAGGAAATCATCGCAGCGCTTGATCGCTCAGAATTCTTCGCTTTGCCCTCTGAGATCGAGGGCAAAATCTCTGATTTCGCCAGCCTACACTTTGGAAGTTACTCGCAGCGGCAAGCATCATCGAGTTTGGGTGTATGCCCAGGCGGGCGTCCACGACAAAGGGCTTCTCAAGCGATTTCTTCTCGTTTGGGAGACCATTTTTCGCCACATTGATTCTCCGAGCGGAAAAGGACCTCTTGAGCATCTTCGTAGCCAACAGCTAACCATGCGATCGAGCTGACTGCGACCCGGCGTACCACCCCGTTTTCCGTGACTTGCACGCTTTCACCCGCTGCCGAGCGCGCTCCCGGTCGCAGCAGCTCATCTTGTTCTCGTTAGGTCCCATGCGCGCGCTAATCTTAGTGCTTTCCCTGTGTGCGGTTGTCGCTTTCAGCTATGCCTCCGATTACCGCTGGCGTCTATCACGCCAGCAAGTTCTTGCTATCGCGGAGCGTGCGCTTGTCGCGCAGCACTTCAAGCTGTCAGAGTATCCGGAACGCACTGTGAAGCAGCGGAACCAGAAATGGTATGTGGACTTTTCCTCCGCGCCACCTCCCCCTTGAAGTGGCACTTGATGGAGGGACGTGCTTGTCGTCATCGATTGATGAGACAGGCCGAGTTCGAAGTGTAGTGATTATGGTGCATAGCGAAATGGACCTAACCATGCGATGGAGCTGACCACGAGCCGCCGTCGACCTTGTTTTCCGTTACCACTTCCTTGTCACCCGTCGCCACCCGCGCTCCCGCTCGTGGCAGCTCATCTTGTTCTCGTTAGATGGTGAGAGCATTCGACACGTGCGGAAGTCGACTTCCCTTCGAGCGATCTCGCTGGAGACACGAATGGCGTGTGGGAAGTCTTCGAGTTCGTTCGGTTGCATCATCCTGATCTCAGCGATGAGCAGGTCTTCGAGCGCGGTCGCGGTACCTCGCAGACTGGATTGGCGCCGGCTGGATTCGCGTCAGCGACGCTCCGGTTCATCCCTCCACGATCACCAGTTTGTCGCAGATTCCAGAGTTCTTGCAGCGACACGGCTCAGCGGCCACTCGCTACTTGGAGAATTCACCGTCTATTGATATCACCGAGGTGGCGCAGCGTGCATACGACGCCAACCATCTAACCCCTATGAAGGGAGTCAAGCGTGGCGATGCGGGATTGGATTGGTTTTAATTCATTGGGTAAGTTAGTCGATTGGGTTGGTCTTAAGTCTCGGGAACGCTTCCTCTTCCGGTGACGCGTGGTTTGGTTTCCACGGCTCTTACTCCTATCCGTGCATGTGCCTTTCAGGCGACAGCAGCAATTTGATCTATTCGATCAGGTGGAAGAGGAACGAGCGGCGGCCCAATCTAGGGCGTCGAACGAGGACGTTAACCCTGGTCAGGTTAGACCACGGGCGCGCCGCACGTTCCAAAGGGTTTGGTCTTAGTTCTAAAGTCGGCTCAGTCTGGTTGCTTCCTTTCTGTTCCCCTCGAATGAGTGTCTTGTTGCTGGCTTTAAATCAGTCCGAGAACCTCTGGGCTGACCCGGCCGGTGCGGATGCGCCAGAGGTCGACCGCGAGCTGGCGGGCCACCGCCACGATCGCTTTCTTTCTCGCCGGGCCGGTGGCCAAAGCGCCTTTGCCTAACAAGTGGCGCCATTTCACGACCGCGCGGTATTGAGGCTGGAAGCGGACCAGGCGCCAGGCGGTCTCGACCAGCGCGGCCCGCAGCCGCGGGTTGCCGTGCTTTGTCACGCAGCCTTGGGCCCGGGTCTGCCCGCTGGAGTATTCGCCCGGGCATAGCCCGGTATAACTGCCGGTTTGGCGCCGGTTCTTAAAACGGTGCCAGTCGCCCACTTCGCGGTCGATGACCACACTGGTCAAGGCGCCCAAGCCGCGCGGCTGGCCGGGCGCGGCGCTCTTTTCCAGCTCGCAGGCGAGGGCCCGGATCTGCTCTTCCAAGGCGAGCAGGAGCGGCTGGGTGTGGCTTAAGAGTCTCTTTAACCAAGAGGGCACTTCCAGCCCGGCAAAGGTGCGCGCTCTCCACCATTTCTGCACCGGTTCGATCCCGTGGTTGACCATTAAACTGCGCCCCTGGGCTTCGAGCTGTTTGCGGGTGCGCACCAGTTGCTCGCGCTGGCGATGGACCGCACGTAACTGCTCTTCCTTCTCCCTCGGCACCCGAACCCGGGCCAGCGCTTCCTGGTTGCCTTCGACGAAGCGGTCCAGCTTCAGGCACAACGCCTTGGCATCGCGCCCGTCGGTCTTCACTCTTTGATTGCGTTCATCCAACTTCTGCGGACAGACCACCTGACACGCGATCCCAAGGGCCGTGAGTTGCCGCTGGAGTCCAAAGCCAAAACCGCACGCTTCGTAGACGGCGTGGATGGCTGCCTGCGGATGCTGCCGCCGCAGTTTGGAAGCCCAACCAAGGAACACTTCCTTCGCCATTCGTTGCGCCGGTTTGGGGTTGCCTCCTCCCTCCTGCACCACCACCACGTAAAACCTCTGGTGGACATCGATTCCGAGCTTGATCGCGCCCGGACGGCCATTAAACTGGCCCTGGGTTGCCTCGCGTGAGGCCGACTCTGTATTAGTATGTTTACGCATATTTGTCGGGTGTAGGTCCTATTCCCGCACCCGGCAACTCTCATCATGTCATCTATGCGATGGAGCGAACGGCGGACCGCTGTGCGCGCCACTTTTGAGATGACTTCCACCCTTCCACTCCGAGCGACGCGCGCCCTCGTCCGCCGTCGCTCATCTTGTTCTCGTTAGGCCTATGATTGCGCGCTGCTTGGGAATGGGACTGCTTTTATGGGTGGCGGTGGTGGCCGCCGACGAGGTCTGCCGCCCACCGGGCGACCGGTGGCGCTCGAAAAAACTGAATTCGATGGTCGGAAGCTCCGATATGAAGGTTACAAATCGCTTCACACCGGACGCAAAACCGTTCATCGGACGGGTCTTCGACCATACGCGCTGGTCTGAAAACAGGCAGTTTCTCATTTCGGACCAGTGGGTCCTGCTGCCCGTTGGCTGGCTCCCGAAACTCATTATTACCAGTTGGGACCCTATCACCGGCCAATATCGGGAAACCAATGTTTTGCCCAACGCGACATATGTAAACATACTCTTTCTTGGCGGTGAGAAGCAGCCTCGCTACACGGAAAGTGAAAAGGATGGCCACGTTACACGCACGTGGGCCACTATTGAAAGTGAGAGAGGATGGGGGTCAGAGCTTACTATCGAAACAAGAATGGGGCGCGGGAGAATCGGGGTCAGCTCTAGAATCTCGCTCTTGCCGCCAGTTCGGCTCTCCCAGTAAAGTCCGTTCGAGGCAAACGAATTGAGCGAGGTCGAGCTGTCCGGTAACGTGGTACCCGTTTACCGACACCCGTGATTCAGCTCTCACATTGTGAAGCTGATCGGGAGGTAAGCGGTGACGTAAACCCCGGGCAGACAACGCCAGCGCATAAAGGTCCTGATGCATTCCTGATCGATTTCGGCGTGGCCGGTCGATTTCAAAGCCACGACCTGCTTCATCCTTCCATCGGGTTGAAAGCGCAGGACAAACAAGCCGCCGCCGACCTGACGTTTCCGGCGTGCTTCGTGCGGGTAGGTGGGCCTTGGATGGACCGGAATGTTCCGCAACGCCTCCTCGCTGCCCGGATCGATCGTGACTGGATGACGACCGCTCGAAAACGTCATCGTTAGGCGCGCGCTGTTTTGCGCGCCCGGCTTGGCGCGCCATTGCCGAAGCGCGGCGCACGCCGTCTCGTCGAGTAACTGGTGCTCCGTCGTCAATACCGTCGCCGCATTCTTCACCGTGCCGTCCGCCCGGAATTGCAATTCAAACACCCCGAGCCCGCCCCATCCTTTCTGCAACGCCTGCTCGGGGTAATATGGCACCGGCGCCGAGAGCAAATCCTTCACCAGGCTGGCATCCACGCGGACCCTCGGGCGCTGCGAAGATTTCGCCCACGCCGTGTGCGTCGCGGTGGCAAAGACAACCGCAAGCAATGCCGCTCGAAAGCACGAATTACCCTTAACTTTCAATGGATTTCGGCGCAACGGAGGTGCGAAAGTAGGAAGTCAAGGATGCCGTAACGGATGCGAAGCAACGGCCGGGCTTTCCATTAAGAAGGGGGCGGCGGTTCTTCTCGCAGCACGTTCGACTCTTCCAACTCTGGCACCTGCTCGTCCTCGTATTTCTCGATGAGAAGGCCGACAACTTCCATGAGGGAGGCGAGCGGGTGAGATTCGTCGTTGCCGACTTCGTCAACGAGTTCATCGAGCAGGGCGACGAGGCGCTGGTATTCCGCTTCGCTGTGCGGAACGAAGACGGACCGCGAAAGTTCGGGCCAATGGGCGAGTGATGTTTTGAGAGCGTCGGTCATTCTTTCCAGGCTCCGGTGTCGTATTCGGCGTGCGTGAGGACGGCACGAATGTAGACCTTCCTACGATTATAGTGAAGGGCGGCGATGAGGCGCACCTTGTTCCGCCAATATTGAAGACGGTAAGCTTGCCCACGAGATCGGCACCGGGAAAGTTTCGCACAAATGAGGGAATGAAAAAAATGGCCGCGTTTCATCAGCCGATACCAGTGCGCCAGTGCAGTCAACGCATCGGGATGTTTCTTCGCAAAGTCGTTGAGGCGTTTGCGCGTGATGACGTGCATCGGAAGTTAGTTTCCAACGGTTAACCGGTTTAGGAACCGACTCTACAAGCTGCCCAGCGCCTGATCGAGCACTTCGAGGATGAAATCCGCGTCCTGCTGGTTGATGCACATCGGCGGCGAGAAGCGGATGGTCTGGCCCCGCAGGCCGCCTTTGCCGAACAGCAAGCCCAGCTCGCGGCAGGTCTCCAGGACCTGCGCGCATTCTCGGCTTTGGCCGGTTCTTTGGTGGCGCGGTCCTTCACCAGCTCGATGCCGAGCATCAGGCCTTTGCCGCGCACGTCGCCGATGATGTTGTGCTTCTCCTTCAGTCGTCGCAAGCCCGGCGAGAATGTGATTGCCCATGCTTGAGCGAATTGGCCTGCAGTTTTTCGCGCTCGATCACTTCGAGCACGGCCTTGCCCTGCGCGCAGACGACCGGATTGCCGCCGAAGGTGTTGAAGTGAATCCGCTGCGCGAGGGCGCTGGCGATCTTCGGCGTGGTGACGACCGCGCCGAGCGGGCAGCCGTTGCCGATGCCTTTGGCCATGCGTGACGATGTCGGGAATGACGCCCTGGGTTTCGAAGCCCCAGTAGTGCGTGCCGGTGCGGCCGAAGCCGGCCTGCACTTCGTCCGCGATGCACACGCCGCCGGCGGCGCGCACGTGCTCGTAGGCGTGCTTGAGATAGCCATCGGGAAAGACGACGCAGCCGCCGACGCCCTGGATCGACTCGGCGATGAAGCCGGCGACCTGGCCCGGGCGTGGCGTAGTCGATCAGGTTCTTCACGTCGGCCGCGTATTTCTTGCCCGGCGTCGGGATCGTCGCGGCCCCACGCGCCGCGATACGGATCGGGCGTGATCGCGTGATGCACGCCGAAGCTGTGCGGCACGTTGAACTTCCAGGTGCGATGCGCGGTCAGCGCCCATGCCGGATGGCGTTGCCGCCGTGGTAGGCGTTGCGCAGCGCGATCACGTCGTAGTTGCCGGTGTAGGCGCGCGCCATGAGCAGCGCGAGGTCGTTGGCCTCCGAGCCGGAGTTGACGAAGTAGCAGACCTTCAGGTCGCCCGGCATTTTCGACGGCCAGCTTCTCGCGCGTACTCGGCGATGTTCGGGTGCAGATAAATCGTGGTGGAATGCTGGAGCAGTTCGTTCTGCTTCCGCGCCGCCTCGACCACGTGCGGATGACAATGCCCGACGCTGACCGTCACGATGCCGCCGAGCGCATCGAGATAACGCCGTCCCTTTTCGTCCCAGACATACTGCATCTTCCCTTCCACGATCATGATCGGCTTCTTGTAGTAGAGGAAGATGCCCGGGATTCAGGAATTCCTTGCGCAGCGCGAGCACCTCGTCGGCCGACGGGCCGGTGTAGGGCTGCGGCTGGTGATCGAAGGGCGGCAGTTCAGGTGTTTGCATAAGTCATTTGCGGTTAAAGAATTCAGGATGCGTGGATCGAGGCGCAGGTGAGGATTCCTGATCGTTCCAGAAATTTCGTCGAATTGTCGTCAGAGAGATCACCCGGTTAGCTTGCGCAGCGCGAGATAGAAAACGAAGGCGAGCCGAAGCCGACGAACCAGGCATAGCGATAGAGCGAAAGGAAGATCGGCGGGACCGACGTCTGGCGGCAGGACTTTGATCGTGACGAGAAAGCCGGGGAGATTCGGCAGGACGGCGAGAACGAGCGCGATCAGCGCGACCAGCTGAAGCCGCCGGTGTAGCGATATCGCCCGTCCGGATCGTAGAGCGCGGCGACGTCGAGCTGGCGCTTTCCGATAGACGAAATAATCGGCGATCATGATCCCGCCGATCGGGCCGAGCAACGCGCTGTAGCCGATCAGCCAGGTGAAAATGTAGCCGCTCGGATCGGCGAAGAGTTTCCACGGCATCATCAGGATGCCGATGATGCCGGTGATGAAGCCGCCGGTGCGGAAAGTGATCTGGCGCGGGGCGAGATTGGCGAAATCGTTCGCCGGGCTAGACGACATTGGCGGCGATGTTGGTCGCCAGCGTGGCGATCGCGAGCGCGACCAGCGCGACGACGAGCAGGACCGGGCTGTGAAAGCGTTGCATGAGCTCCACCGGATCCCAGATCGCCTTGCCGTAGATGATCGTCGTCGCGGACGTCACCGCCACGCCGATGAACGAATAGAGCGCCATGGTGAGCGGCAAGCCGAGCGCCTGGCCGACGATCTGGTCGCGCTGCGAGCGCGCGTAGCGCGAGAAGTCGGGGATGTTGAGCGAGAGCGTCGCCCAGAAGCCGATCATCGCGGTCAGGCCGGCGGCGAAGACCGGCCAGAATTCGCCTAACGATTGTGAACTTCGAGGGCTGGGCAAAGATCGGGCCCCAGCCTTTGGCCGCGATCACCGCCCAGACGAGCAGCCCGACGCCGGTCAGAATCAGAAAAGGCGCGGCAAAAATCTCGAGCCACTTGATCGAGTCCATCCCCCTAACGATGACGAACATTTGATCGCCCAGAAGATGAGGAAGCAGAGAAACTCGCCGCCGGAGATGCCGATAATGGGCAGGGCCGTCTTTTGCGCCGGATCGAAGCCGAAGATAATCGCGGCCATCGCGTAGATCGCCGCGCCGCCGATCCAGGTCTGGATTCCGAACCAACCGCAGGCCACCAAGGCGCGCATGAGGGCGGGGATATTGGAGCCGAGCGTGCCGAAGGAAGCGCGGATCAGGACGGGGAAGGGAATGCCGTAGGCCGTGCCCGGATGAGCATTCAAGGTCATCGGGATGAGCACGATCAGGTTGCCGAGAAAGATGGTGAGGACGGCCTGCCACCAGTTCATCCCTTGCTCGATCAGACTGCTGGCCAGGGTGTAGGTGGGAATGCAAATGGCCATCCCAACCCAGAGCGCGGCGATGCTCCAGAGCGACCAGGTGCGACCCGCGGCTGGCACCGGGGCGAGGTCGGCATTGATCAACGCGTTTGATTGCAAATTGGGCAGTAGTGCGTCGGCCGTGGTCATGCGCGGAGCAGTCTGCCAGCCGCGGTTCGCTCAAGTCGAGGGATTCTTCCGGGAGCGATCCGTCTCCTCCTCGTTCTCGTCGTCGCTCCGGAAGAGGGCACCGAGAATCGAGGACGAAAACGAGAACGAAGAGAGAGATCGCCGCTTGTGGCGTTCCTCAGTTGGCTGTAAAAAAACGCATGGCAGGACAAGGTTCAACCGGCAACGTCATCGCGGCACTCTGCAGCTTTTTCATCCCTGGCCTGGGGCAATTGATCCAGGGCCGGCTCCTCATGGCGATCGTGCAGTTTGTGCTCGCCGCCGTGCTCTGGATTGTGCTTCTCGGATGGCTCATCCATCTGTGGTCAATTCTCGACGCCGCGCTCTGGAAGGGCGGAGCCTAACAATTCCCCCTAACGGCGGGATCAGCCGTTCAGCTTTTTCAAGAGTGTCTTCCAGCGCGTCCAGGCGTCGTCGCGCGCCTTGGCATTGGCTGGTTTGGCATCGGGGGCTTCTCCTGCGCGCATGAAACCGTGACCGGCGCCAGCATAAGTCACCGGCTCGTAGGTTTTGCCTAACGATTCCATGATTTCCGTCGTCGGCGCGATCGTGGCGCCAATTCGTGCATCATCTTCGGCGTAGAAACCGTAAACCGGGCATTTGATGTTGGCGGCGTCATCTTTGCTTTCCGGCCCCGGACCGTAAAAGACAAAGGCCGCTTTCAGCGTGGGATTGTGATTGGCGTAGCCAAACGACCAGCCGCCGCCCCAGCAAAAGCCGGTCACGGCGAGTGTGCCGTCAGCCGCCGGCAGCTTCGTCACGTATTCGGCCGCGGCATCGAGATCGGGGAAAACCCGGTCCGACTTCAGCGCCGAGACCGCTTTGATCGCGGCGCCCTGGTCGGGATAGCTGGAAGTGTCCTTGCCCGGCTCGGTCAGCAGATCGGGCGCGATCGCGATGTAGCCGGCGGCGGCAATTTCGTCCGCCAGGCATTTTGCCCAATCCGTTAGGCCAAAGATTTCGTGGATGACGAGCACGGCCGGCGCCTTTGCCTTCACCTCGGGATAAACGACGAATGCTTTCACCGTCCGGCCGTCGTGTTTCAGGTCGACCCACTCGCTGTGCCGCGGCGATTTGTTCAGCTTTTCCTTCGCCCAATCCTGAGCGCGGAGGGTGGGGGAGGTTAGTGCGAGAACAGAGAAGAGTAGCGCGAGGAAGAAGCGTTTCATCTGAAGAAGAAACGGTGGTGCCTCCGACAGGGCAAACGATTTCCCTACTCGCCGCGATCGGATCGGATGTCCGCCAGCTCGTGGCGCGAGGCGTCACCGTTCGCAGTTTGCCTGGTAAGCTGCGCGAAATAACGCCGCGCGCTTTCCGTCTCGCCATCCTGCTCCGCGGCTTTGGCTGCGCCATACAGGCTTCGGTAGCGCGCCGGATAAATTTTCAGCGCCGCCTCGAATTCTTTTTGCGCATCTCTCGGCTGGTCCATCTGCAGGAGCATGTTGCCCAGTTGCTCGCGCGCCGGCACGAGCGCGCCTGGCGAGACCGGATGCTTGCCGAGCACGTCCTCCGCGTCGGCGGCTTCCCGCAACAACTTCAATGCCTCATCCTTTTTGCCTTCGCCGCTCGCGATCCAGGCGGAAGCCGCCTGCATTTGCAGGTCGAGATGCTTCTTAAAGAAATCAAACTTCGGATCCGTGGTGGCGTCCCGCAGCTCGCGCATCCGAGCGATTGCCTTGCGCGCCTCGTCGAGGTGCCCGGTATGCGCCTGCCCCAAGGCGTGCGCATATTCGACCAAGCCCTCGAGGAACGGGAATGTTTTCCAATGCGGTAAGGCCGGGACGGAGAGCGCGGCGGCCGCGGCCCAGTCGTTGCGTTCCAGCGCGTAGCGCGCGGGAATCGCCGCCAGCCCGTAGGCGGCACTGAACTCCAGCTCGGGATTGGTCTTTCGTACTGTGCCGACGAAATCGACGATCGCTTTCGCCTTCGTGTCCTGACCTTCCTGAAGATAGGAATAAGCCATGTAATCGAGCGCGTGGAGTTGCTCGGCTTCGGTCGCATCGCGATGGCGCACGGCAGCATAGGCGCGGGAGGCGTCGGCCGAAGCGCGATTCGCCGCGATCGATTCGTCCCACATTCCGAGTCGCGTAAAGATATGCGACGGCATGTGGAGCGCGTGCGGTACCCAGGGCGCGAGCGCGGCATAGGCTTCGGCCGCCGCCAAGCCGCGCTGGGCAAATTCCGGATAATCGTAGCTGTGGATCAGATAATGAGTCACTCCCGGATGCTTCGGGTTCTCCTTCCACAGGCGCTCGAGGATCTGGGCCGCGGCCAGTTGATTGGAACGCGCATTGTCGTTAGGCGTAGCGTAGCCTACCGACATTCGGGCGAGGGCGTAGAACGTCTGCGCCTCGAAATCTTGCGGATACTTCTCGGCCAATTCGTGCATCGCTTTTTCGTAAACGACCACCCGATCGCGCGCTCCGACCGGGCCGTGACACGATTGCCCGACCGGTTTTCCGGCCGGCCCCTCCGGCGCATGGTAATAAGCGTAAAGGGCCGAGATGAACCGCCGCTCGCGATCGGAGCCAGCCGTCATCGCCATCGCTTTGTCGATCGCCGCGGTGCCGGCGCTCATTTCATCTGGCGTGGGTGGCGTCCAGATCGGATGCCACCAAGTCATGGCGAGACCCCATTGCGCCATCGCGCACTTCGGATCCTGCTCCGCCACCGCGGTGAAAATCCGGCGCGATTCTTCGTAGAAAAACGAATGCAGCAGCGCGACAGCGCGGTTGAACTCGGGCTGGACCTGGGCCGAACAGGAAATTGGAAAATCCACCTTGCCTACGGCGGACAGATCGCCCGGCACTCTCCCGCCCGGAATTTCTGCGCGCAGAATCGGAAGGCTCGTGCTGAGCGCTGCCAGAACGACAGCGCGGGAAATATATGCCCGTGTGCTCATCGTATGGGAACTCCTTCCCACAGGCTGACACGGAGGTGTTTATCCCGCAAACTTAAAGACGATCTTCCCGCCCCGTTCGCCCTGTCCGGCGCGCGCGACGGCGGCTGCGAAATCGGCGAGCGGATAAGTCCGCTCGATCTTCGTCTGCAACAGTCCGCGCTGCGCGAGTTGGAAGATCTTCGCGAATGTTTCCGCGCGTTCCGCAGCCGTCGCGTTTTCATACCACTTGTTCACCCAGAAGCCGGTGAAGTGGAGATTCTTGAAAATCAGGAGCCCGTTAGGCATGGTCACGGGCCGCAGGCTCATCGCACCGATGGTGACAATGGTGGCCTCGGGCGCGACGATCTTCGCCATGCGCAAGGCGCTTTCTCCGCCGACCTGATTGATTCCGAGCCGGATCGATTCACCAGCGGTTGCCTCGGTGGCAGCGGCCCTCAACTCTTCGTCGTCGAGCAGGACGACATCACCGCCCGCAGCGCGCAATTCCTTGATCAACTCCGCGCGCCGGACGACATTTAGGGTGCGAAATCCGAACTCGCGACAGATTGCGATAACGGCCCGGCCGACCGCGGAATTGGCTGCGTTTTGAATCACCCAGTCGCCTTTTTGCAGGTGGATAAAATCGTGCAGCAACCGCCAGGCAGTGATGGGATTGATTTTCAACATCGCGGCCTGCTCCGGCGCGATATCGTTAGGCACGACGATTAGCTTCTCCGCCGCGACGACCGCTTTCTCCCGCCAGGTGCCGAGATTGTGCGGCAGGATGACCTGCGCCCCGACCGCGAGATTCGGGACGCCCGGTCCGACAGCTTCCACCAGCCCCGCTCCCTCAAAACCGGGCGTGGCCGGGAGCGGAAACCGAATCGGATATTTGCCTTCGATCTGGTTGAGGTCCGCCGGGTTGACCGGTGCGGCCAGGATACGCACGAGCGCTTGGCCGGCGGCCGGCTCAGACAACGGCTGCTCTTCGAGGCGCAAAACCTCAACCGGTTTTCCGTGCGCCTGGTAGACAATGGCCTTAGTACTCCCGCTCATGCCGATGGACTTGCACCCTAGCGCGAACACACCCGCGGGCAATCTCCGATCCGGCGCCCGCGTCGCGCTGGTCGGGATGGTCGCCAACGTCGTCCTCGCGACTGCGAAAATCCTGGCCGGCGCGCTCGGCAACTCCTATGTCCTGATCGCGGACGGAATCGAGTCCGCACTCGACATCGCCGGCTCGGCCATCATCTGGGGCGGACTAAAATTTGCCGCGCGTCCGCCGGATGAGACCCACCCCTACGGCCACGGCAAAGCGGAGCCGGTCGCGGCCATCATCGTTTCGTTAGGCGTGCTCGCCGCCGCGGTCGTGATCGCGGCCCGGAGCGTGCACGAGATTTTTCAACCTCATCACGCGCCCGCCCCTTTTACTCTCGTAGTGCTGGTCGCGGTCGTGATCGTGAAAGAGCTGCTCTTTCGCAGCGTCGACCGGCTGGGGCGAACGGCGGAGAGCACCGCCATTCAGACGGACGCCTGGCATCATCGCACTGACGCCATGACTTCGATCGCGGCCTTTATCGGAATCTCGATCGCGCTCCTCGGCGGCCCGCGCTGGCAGAGCGCGGATGCCTGGGCGGCGCTTTTTGCCTGCGTTCTGATCGGCGCCAATGGCTGGCGCCTGTTTTACCCGGCGCTGCGCGAGGTTCTCGACACCGCGCCGCGCGGCGAGATCGTCGAGCAGGTGCGGGCGGCCGCAGCCACCGTGCCAGGTGTGCTCGCGATCGATAAATGTTTCGTGCGCAAGATGGGGCTGGCCTTCTACGTCGATCTGCACGTCGGGGTGGATGAGGGCATGTCGGTTCGGACCGGCCACGAACTTGCGCACGCGGTCAAGGATGCGATCAGACAAGCCAATCCGGGGATCGCAGATGTGCTCGTGCACATTGAGCCGGCGTAGATGCTGCGGAGAAAGGATTCAATGCGATTATCAAAAATTAGCCTAACGATTACGCTAGTCTTCCTGTTTGCGTTGCAGGCCGCAGCTCAGGAAACAAAGATCAAATGGTTCGGCCACGCTGCTTTCTCGATCACGACCCCAAAGGGCAAGAGTCTCTTGATTGACCCGTGGCTGAAGAACCCGCTCAACCCGGAAGCGAAAGACGGGAAAGACCCTTTCGCTGCGATTCAGAAAGTTGACTACATTCTCCTGACCCACGGACACCGGGATCATGTGGGTGATGCCGTGGAAATCGCCCGTAAGACTGGAGCGATCCTGGTTTGCAATCCGGAGCTGGCCGGCAATCTGGTAAAGCTGGAGGATTTCCCGGCCAAACAAGCCCAGACCGATGCGATCATGGGAATCGGCGGCGAGATCCAAATCGCTGATGGCGAGGTGACCGTGGCGATGACTCCGGCGGTTCATTCGAGCAGCGTATTTAATCCCAAGGCGACTGCTTCGGAAGCCGAACGGGCCTACGGCGGAAGCCCGGCCGGTTTCGTTCTGATCATCAAAGATGGCCCGACGATCTACCACTCTGGTGACACCGCTTACTTCAAGGATATGGAAACGATCGGAGAGCAGTACCCGATCGACCTGGCCCTGCTCAACATCGGTGGTCACTTTGGGATGGAGCCCCCGATGGCGGCGAAAGCGGCCAAATCCGTCGGCGCGAAGCTGGCCGTTCCGCAACATTACGGAACGTTTCCCGGGATCAGCGCAAATGCCGACAGCTTCGCGGCCGCGCTCAGGTCGATGAGCATTCCTTGTTACGAAATGAAGCCGGGCGAGACAATCGCGTTTCGAGGCCGGACTTTGGAGAAGAAGAAGGACGAAGCGAGAGAGTAGTTCGCGTTAGCTCGCGGGGCGGTAGTTCGTCTCGCGAATCACAAGGTCGAGGGCAACGGCCAGGTTGCGGCGCGCGAGGGCGACCTGGCGCGCGAAGTTTTTTAGCCGGACGATGCGGGAGGGCCGGCGCAGCAGGTGGCCCAGGAGGCGAAGGGAAGGTGTGCGCTGGCGTTCGAGGTCGAAAAGGACTTCAGGCGGAGCGGGGAAGGGCGCGGCGGTGGTGTCGCTGATCACGCGCAGTGAAAGAAGCGGAATCTGGCGCGCAACGCAGGCCTGCGCGATCGACTGCGTCTCCATGTCGACCGCGACAGCGCGGTGTTGACGGGCGAACTCCTCGCGTTCCTGCCGGCTTTCCACGATGCGATCGGTCGTAACGAGCCTGGCAACCTGGCAAATCAGGAGTTGCCGGGCTCGATCGAGCAGCTCGGGGTCGGAGTAGTTGTTGGCCAGGAGCAAGTCTCCCACCTCCAGCGACGGGTCGACGCCGCCGGCAAAGCCGCTGCTGAGGACGAAATCGAAGCGTTGCCGGTCGAGAAACGCCGCCATCCGCCGCTCTGCAATCTTCGCGCCGACGCCGGTGTGCAGGATGGCGATCTCACGCTGGCCAGGGTCGAGGAGACGCGCGAAATCACGGCTCTCGCTCGGGAGGGCGAAGGTGACGGCGATCATCGCACGATGAAGCTGGGCCTGCAGGAAGGACGCCCGAGCGCGATCATGAGCGCGGATTGGAGAGAACGATTTCTAGATGGACGGGCTCGTTAGGCACAAGTCCGACGTTGCTCGCACTGGTCGGAGGAGCGCCGAGCGTGGTCAGCGTCTGCCGAAACTCCGCCTCGGCCGAGGCTGGAACGAGAACCAGCACCCTTAGCCAGTTATCGTTAGGCAAATCCTTCGTGCCGGACCCGCCTGCCGCGGTCGCGGCCGCGATGATTCTTTCCGCGACCTCGTCCTGTTTATCTCGCGGCACGGTCAGTTTTATTGCTTCGAGCCCGAGGGTGGGCGGGGTGAAGGCGGCCGCGGCCGTTTTCTCAAGCGAGCTCTGGAGTTGATGTCGAAGCGCTTCCTCCTGTGCCGCATCGCTTTGGCGCGACGGTTTGTTGGCGTAAAAAATATAGAAAAGGCCGAGCCCGACATTCATGGCGACGAGGACGGCAAAGGCCGCGGCGAGCTGCCGCCCGCGCGAACCGGCCCGGGTGGTGGCGGACGATTCGTCGGCCGGGCGATCCATGCCGCGATGGATCTGCCGGGCGGCAACGAACTGTTTCTGTAGTTCCGGATCGGCGATCAGGGCGCGCTCGAGGCGCTCGCGCTCCGGGTCGGGCAGTTTTCCTTCAAGATAATCGAAAAATTTTTCCGGCGTCATATCGTGCAGTGGGGGAAGAGAATGGCAAATTAAGCTGGCACTCTGGTTAGTCCAGCTGGCCGGACGTTCGTTTGAGAATTTAAGCAACCCACTTAGAATAGCCGCCTCGTGGTCTATGACGGAGCGAACGAAGTTCAACCGCGTCGTAGAAGAAGTTGGATTCGCTGGGTCCTGATTGGTCTCGCCACTCTGTTTCTCCTGCTCGCCGTTTTTCATGGGCCGATCTTGCGATCGGTCGTGCATACGGTTGCCGTGAAGGTGGCGGCGGGTCAGAACCTGAAACTCGATTTCCGGGTCGAGGGCGGGATTCTCGGCGGCGTCACTCTGCGCAACGTTCACGCGACCGCGACCGGTCCGTCGGCGGTGCAATCGCTTGATGCCGATCTGATCCACGCGGACTACAGCCTGAAGGATCTGGCTTTTCACGGAATGTCGGAATTCCTCAAGAACATCGAGGTGCGCAATGTCAGCGCCGTGCTCGATCCTTCGAAAGCGCCGCTGGCCACGCCAACTCCGCCGCCCAAGCCTAACGAAAAGATCAGTCTGCCGGCGTTTTTCCCGGATCGGCTACAGGTGACGAACGTCAACGTCACGGTGCGCGGCCAGCCGAAGGACACGGTGGTGCGGGATTTCAATATCGGGCTTTATCCGGACAAGGAAGGGGCGCTGCGGATCGATCAGCTGCAGATCCCGAATGTGCACGATTGGTCGGAGATCACCGCCTCCACCACCTACACGAATAAGAATCTGTTCCTGCGCAATTTGACCTTCGACGAGGGACATCATTTCCAGACGGTCAACATCGACCTCTCCAAGGCTGGGGGCGGCAAGCTGGCGGTGGAGCTGAAGGGCTCGGTCGGTGAGGGAGGAAAGATCGAGGGAAACGTGGGCCTGAGCACGACCAAATCGTCCTTTCAAACCACGACCAAAGTCAATGCCTCCGGCATTTCGTTAGGGCAATTAAGCGAATATTTCGGCCGGCCAGCCGGCGCAGTGGCGGGTGAGGTGAAGAGCTTCCAGATGGATTGGAAAGGCGCGCTCGATGCGCCGCAAAGCTGGCAGGGTACGATCACCGCCCAGGTCGATAACATTCAACAGAGCGGCATCGCGCTCGATCACGTCGGGCTGGACATCGTGGCGGACAAGGGAATCGCGACGGTACGCGAAGCGCGAATCGACCGGGGGGCCAATCACGTGACCCTCGACGGCACGGTGCAGTTACCGAAGACGACGGCTGGGTTTCGCCGCACACCGGGCGATCTCAAGCTGAAGATCGACGCACCGAACCTGCAGGAGCTGACCGCTTTTATGAACCCGCCCGCGACCGGCAGCCTGCAGGCTACGGGCACGGTCAGGACGGATCAGTCGATGGCGCGCCTGGAGCTGGACGCGAAGGGCGACCTGATCGGCTTCGACAAAGCGGCGGTCAAGACGCTGAGCGCCAAGATCTCGGCGACGAAGAAATTACCGGCCACGGATGCGACGGAGGAGCCCTACTACGAAAATCTGACCTCTTCGATCCAGGCGGAACTGAATGACGTGCGCTACGACCAGTACGTGATCGACAGCGTGAGCGCGCAGATCAAGAGCGAGGGGGCGAAGGTTTCGCTCCAGCCGCTCACGGTCAAGCGCAACGCGAATTTGCTTCTCGTTAGGGGAACCTACCAATTACCTCTTCCCGGCGCGACGGAGTCTCGCCTCACCATGCAACCGGCCGATCTGCAACTCTCGCTGCGCGCTCCGCAATTGAGCGATTATTGGCAGAGCGATGCCGCGGGCAAGGTGACCGGCGAATTGCAGGCCGACGGCAGCGTAAGCATCCGGGGCGGGGTGGCGAACGGACAGATCAATCTCTACGGGCAGGAAATCGCGGCGAACAAACTGGTGGTGAAGCAACTCAATATGCAGACGGCAATCGCCGATAACACCGTCTATTTGAACGATCTGACCGCGAGTTTGAACGAGCAGGATTACGTCAATGCGCACGGCACGGTGAAGTTGGAAAAGCCTTTTCGTTACGCCGGTGTAGCGACGGTTAACATCGCCAATCTGGAGACGTTTGAACCGCTCTTGGCGGGCGAGAGGTCAGCGACTCCAACGACTGGCGACGCTGTCGCCGAGAAAAAGAAGACCGAACTGGCGGGTTCGTTAATCCTGAATTGGAACGGGCAGGGGGAGGCCGCCACCTTCAAGAATAATGGCGATCTCAAGCTCAAGCTTGAAGAGGGCCGCTACGGCGACTTGAAAGATTTGCAGGCCAACGTCGAAGCCCATTACACGCCACAGGAGTTGCAGGTGCCAATCGTTTACCTGGCCAGCGACAAGCTGATTTTCCAGGCGATCCTGGAGGCGAAAGATTCCACCCTCGAGATCAGCAAGATCCAGATCGACCAGGGGAGCGCAAAGTACGCCAGCGCCTATGCTTCGCTCCCTTTTACCTGGAGCAATCTGGGGAGCGATAAGCCACTCCTTCCGCCTGACGGAAAGGTGGCGATCAATCTCCAGACAGAAAACCTCGACCTGGCCAAACTCTTCCGGGATCTCGGCCAGGAGCCGCCCGTGGCCGGGCAATTGAGCGTAAAGCTGGACGCGCAGGGACCACTTGATCAGCTCGTAGCCAGCCTTGACCTGCGGCTGCAAAGCCTGCGTGCGGACGCGGTCAAGCAGTTGGAGCCCGCCACCGTCGATTTCGGGCTCCGTCTCCAGAATAACGAACTCAAGGTGGCGGGAAGAATTCAGCAGCCGCGCATTCAGCCGGTGCAGATCGACGCGCAACTACCGCTCAATCTTTCCAAGCTAATGGCGGAGAAGAAGCTCGACGAGCAGACGCCGATCAAAGCGAAAATCCAGATGCCGCGCAGCTCGATCAATTTCGTCCGGCAATTCGTGCCCGCACTCAACCAGCTCGACGGCACGGTCGCGCTCAACGTCAATGTCGACGGAACGATCGCCAGGCCGGACTTGAGCGGCTCGGCCGACATGAACATCAACGTCGCCCGCTTCGAGAATGCAACCCTGCCCGCCCTAACGGATTTCAAGGCGCTGCTCAATTTTCGTCAAAACCGGCTCAGCTTTGATCGCTTCGGCGGCGACCTGGCCGGTGGCCCGTTCACGCTCAGCGGCTCGATCGACCTGCCGAAATTGACCGAGCCGAAGTTCGATTTGCGCCTGAAAGCGAACAGCGTGCTAGTGGCGCGGAATGACGATCTCACGGCGCGCGTCGACGCCGATATCAAGGTCGAGGGGCCGCTGGCCAGCGCGAGCGTCAGCGGTCAGGTCCTGACGACGAACAGCCGGTTCCTCAAGAACATCGACATCGTCCCGATCGGGTTGCCGGGCCGGCCCGCGCCACTGCCCGAGCCGCCTTCGGCCGCGCCCACGCTCTCCTTCCCGGATCCGCCGCTGCGCGATTGGAAATTCGACATCGTGATCAAGAGTAAGGATCCATTTTTGATTCGCGGCAATCTCGCAACTGGCAGCGCGATTATCGACATGAAGCTGGCCGGCACCGGATTGCATCCGCAACTGCAAGGGCAGGTGCGACTGGAGAAGTTCGACGCCACGTTGCCCTTCAGCACCCTCACGATCCGGCTCGGTTTCCTCTATTTCGATCCGGACGATCCGCTCAACCCAAAGATTGAATTGCAGGGCGAATCGTTGATCCAGGATTACACGGTCCACGTTTTCGTCTACGGCACGGCCAACGCGCCCCAGGCCGTTTTCAGCAGTGAACCGCCGCTTCCGCAGGAGGACATCATCTCACTCCTCGCCACCGGCGTGACGCGGGAAAATCTCTCGGGCAGCAACGTTCTGGCGAGTCGCGCTCTCTTACTACTTGGGAAAGAACTTTACCGAAAAATTTTCAAAAAAGGCGGCGACGAGCAGCCCAAGACCGACTCGATCTTCAACCGCCTGAGCGTGGAGTACAGCGGAGCCGATCCGCGGACCGGGGAACAGACCGCGACCGCGAAATACAAGGTGAGCGACCACGTCATTTTGATCGGCGACCTGGGGGTGGCGGGAGGTTTCCGTGGGCAGGTTAAGTATGTCATTCGGTTTCGTTAGGGCGATGGTCATGATGAGGAGATCGCCCGCCGCGCCTGGACGAGCGGAAGCTCGTCCCTCCGGAGGGACCTGCTTCCGCAGGTCCGGGCTGGCGCTCCTCTTGTTGATCGCACCCCTAACGAGTGCAGTTTTCGGCCAGCAAGCAGTCAAGCTCCCGGAGCAGGAGCAAAAAGAAAAGCAACAGCAGGTCGCCCGCAAGGAGCAGGAAAAAGTCGCGCAACAGGCGGACCTGGAGATCCGGGGCAACACCGCCTTTGAGGACAAGGAATTGCGCTCGCAGCTCAAGGAGCAGCTCACCTTCATCGCCGAACAGGGCCTAACGACGGCGCGGGCGGATGACGCCGCTTTTTTTCTCGAGCTTTTTTACAAGAAACACGGCTACGCCAAGGTCAATGTCCGCTACACGATTCTCTCCGGGAACCGCTTCCGGCTCGATATCTCGGAGGGGCCGCTGGTCCATCTGGGGGAGGTGCATTTCATCGGCGACCGGCAGTTGCCGCAGGATAAGATTTTCGAATATGCCGTCGGGCCGACGCGATCGCGTTACTCGAAGGCGACCGCGCTGCTGCCTTTCGTGCCGGGCGATCTCGAGGAAGGCGCCGATCTCGTGCTGCGCTATTACGTCTCGGAAGGTTTCGTCGAGGCGATGGTCGAGCCGCCAACCTACCGTTACGTCCAGCCCGATCTGGTTAACGCGCAGATCGTCGTCCACGAGGGACAGAAGTTCTTTTTCGGCAACGTTAATTTTGTCGGGCCGACCATTTACGGCGGGGAGGCGTTGCGCGGGCAGATCCTGGATTTGCTGCGGCTCCCTTACACCGAAGGGCGGCTGGCCGATATCCCGCGGCGCATCCAGTCTTATTACAAAACGCGCGGCTACTATGCGGTCAAAGTGGATGCGGTGGGCGAACCCTCCCTGGCCGTTAATGGAAAGGTCCCAATCCGGATCACGGTCGAGCCAGGTGAGATCTATTACTTTGACGGCGTGACCGTGAAAGGGACTCGCCAGTTGCGCCCGAGCTATTTGGTCAATCGTCTGAAGAAATTTCGCGGACGGCCTTACAGCCCGGAGACCTTGGACAAGAAATTCCGCGAGCTGACGCGGACAGGTTTATTCAACGTCATTCGGATCAATCCGACGCCGGTGGATGGCAACCAGCTGCGGCTCGATGTCAACGTGGAGGAAGCAAAGCCGCAAGAGTTTGGCTTCTCCATCGGTTACGGCACCTATGAAGGAGCGATCGTCGGCGCCTCCTATTCGAATCGCGATCTTTTCGGCTACGGACGGCCGATCACGACCTCGATCGAATACACCCAGCGTAGTTACAAGGGTGAAATCCTGTTTGAAGATCCCTATCTCTTTAACACTGGCTTCGGGCTCCAGGTGCGCCTCTCCGCGCTGACCTTCGACTACGATGGTTACTCGAAATTCGAACTCGGCGGCCGAGTGACGTTGCGTCGTCAGATCACCGATGCCTATTCCCTCGGCTTCGTTCTGGGTGCGCGCCATGTGGAAATCACCGACGCCACCATTCCCGACGCCCTGCTCGGGAAAACGAATTATTTTATCAGCTCAATTGGATTCACCCAGACCCTCGATCTGCGCAAAAACGCGCTCTCCGCGCCCCGCGGGTTTGTCGTCGACAACACGGTCGACCTCGCAACCAGCGCGCTCGGGAGCGAGATTGATCTGCTCCGCGCGACTGGGCGGGTGAGTTATTACCTTTCCTTCGCTCCGGAGCAGCCGCAGCTCAGTGGGGATGATCTGCAAAAGTCGTCGTTTCAGAAATGGTTCGAACGCAGCCTGTTTGCGTTTGGGGCGCGGGCCGGAATTGTTTATCCGCTCGATACCGCCGGCACGAGCGCGGCCTTCGCCATCCCGATCGACGAACGTTTTTTCAACGGCGGGAGCACCACGGTGCGCAGTTTCGCGGAACGCGACCTTGGCCCGCACGATCCGCGGGGCGATCCGATCGGGGGCGAGTTCTACAGCATCTTCAACGTCGAATATACTTTTCCGCTCTACGGGGAATTGTTAGGCGCAGTCTTCGTTGACGCCGGCAATCTGCTCCCGGATGCGCGCAGCCCGGGCGTGAGCGACCTGCGCTATGGAATTGGCGGAGGCTTGCGCTACAACCTCCCGATTGGACCGATCCGCCTAGATTACGGAGTGAACCCGAGCCCGCGCGACGGCGAGGCTTTCGGCGCCTTTCATTTCAGCTTTGGTTTTGCCTTCTAACGCGGCCTAGTGCGGGCGCTGCAACTCGGCCAACTTCTCTTCGGCTCGGTTAACGTCGGACTTGCGGGCGCTTCCCAGGGCGAGAAGCTTTTTCTGTCGCTCCAGGTCCCGCGTGGCTGCCTCAAGCTCGGCGCGCTGCCGCCGATCGGTCGCGATCCGGGCTGCTGCCGCGGCTTCCGCGATCTTGCTCTCGTTTTCGGGCGCACTTTTCTCCGTCGCAAATTTTCGGGCTTCTTCCAGCCGCGCCTCGGCCAGCATTGCCTCGAGTTGCACCACTCTCAGCGTGCGTTGCTCCGCTTCCACCTTGGCGATGATTCCAGCCCGGAAAAGGCGATCCGCGCTTTCGGCTCGTGTATGGGCACGCGCCAGATCCTTCTCGATCGCCGGAACGCTCTGTGGTTCAGCTGGCGAATCGTCTGGGGCGAGGTTTTGAAACAAGAGCGGCGGCTCGACCTCCGCAGCGGGGACATCGTCTTGCCCGGGGAGTTCCGGTTCCTGGAGGGCGAAGGCGGGCGCCGCTGCGACGATTAGACTGAACGTCATGAGCCACCGCCTCATCGATGCACAATATCATAGCCGCATGGGAACTGCCGAAACTTTACCAGCCCCGGGCATCCCATCACGACCTTGCCCCGGCGGTTCAGACGACCTATAATTGGGTCCGCGTCAATACCGTCCGTTAGCCGTCGCGCAACGATTCAAAAAGAAACTTCATATTATGGAAACAACCATTGCTGAACCGAAAAAAGCCACCTCGATCGAGCCCGATTTTCTTCCTCTGCAGGGGACTGACTACGTTGAGTTCTACGTGGGCAACGCGAAGCAGGCCGCGCACTTTTATAAGACCGCCTTTGGCTTCCAAAGCCTGGCCTATGCCGGGCCGGAAACGGGCCTCAAGGACCGCGCCAGTTACGTCATTCGGCAGAACAAGCTGACTTTTATGCTGACCACACCATTGCGTCCCGAAGGACCGGTGGAAGACCACATTCGCAAACATGGCGACGGCGTCAAAGTGCTCGCCTTAAAAGTGGAGGACGCAACTTCGGCGTGGAATGAAACGACCAAGCGGGGCGGCAAGAGCTATCTGGAGCCGCAAACGCTTTCCGATGAAAACGGCAAAGTAGTGATGAGCGGGATTCACACTTATGGGGACACGGTTCACCTCTTCATCGAAAGGGGCGATTATACCGGCCCATTCATGCCGGGCTTCCGCAAATGGGAGTCCACCTACAACCCGCCCGATGCCGGTCTGCAATATGTTGATCACTGCGTCGGTAACGTCGGTTGGAACCAGATGAATCCGTGGGTCAAGTTTTACGAAGATGTAATGGGCTTCCGCAATATCCTAAGCTTCGACGATAAGGATATCTCCACCGAGTATTCCGCTCTCATGAGCAAGGTCATGAGTAATGGCAATGGCTTCGTCAAATTCCCGATCAACGAACCGGCGGAAGGAAAGAAGAAGTCACAGGTCGAAGAATATCTTGATTTCTATGGTGGCGAAGGCGTGCAGCACGTCGCAATCGCGACCAAGGACATCGTCACCACCGTGACCGATTTGCAATCGCGCGGGGTCGAATTTCTCAACATTCCGACCACCTACTACGACACCGTGCTCGATCGCGTCGGCCACATCGATGAGGATCTCGAGCCGCTCAAGCGTCTCGGCATTCTGGTTGATCGCGATAACGAAGGTTATCTTCTGCAGATTTTCACCAAACCGGTCGAAGACCGGCCGACGTTGTTCTTTGAGATCATCCAGCGCAAAGGCGCGCAAAGCTTCGGGAAGGGCAACTTCAAGGCGCTCTTCGAAGCGTTGGAAAAAGAACAGGGACTACGGGGCAACCTCTAAGAGAAAGTCAACTTATGCCGCAATATCAGAAGCTGGGAGAGATCCCGCGCAAACATCACATCTGGTTTCACCGCAACGGTTCTTCCAACGGCGGATACAAGAACGAAGGCATCGCCTACGAACACGTCATTACGACGGAGGGATTCAACGAGACTTACTCGATCATGTATCATATCCGGCCGCCGACCCGCGTGCGCAGTGTGGAACTATTGAAATGTGAAGAGCTGAAGAAAGCGGCCGAAAGCCCGTTGCGTCATCATCATCTCAAAGACCGCGGATATCCCACGGCGGGGCGATCTTTACACCGGACGGATCCCGATGCTCTTCAACCAGGACATCGTCGCCTACCGCTGCAAGCCGGAAAAGAACTACGGGCAAGTTCGAGTATTACAAAAACGGCGGCGCCGATGAGATCATCTTCGTTTTTAAAGGCGGCGGCACGCTCGAGAGTAGCTTCGGCAAACTGCCTTACCGGGCGGAGGACTACATCGTCATCCCGCGCGGCATGACCTATCGGTTCGTGCCGGACAAGGTCGAGAAAGAAGATTATCTCATCCTCGAATCCAACGGCCCGGTGCGAATCCCGCGGCGGTATCTGAATCACGAAGGTCAGATTCGGATGGGATCGCCCTATTCAGAGCGTGATTTCCACGGCCCGACCGAGTTAATCACGATCGACAGCGACGAAGACGTCGAAATCCTGGTCAAGGACGGCCCACGCCTGACGAAAGTGGTAAACGCCGCATCATCCCTTCGATGTTCTCGGCTGGGACGGCTATCTTTATCCCTTACCTTTAACGCGGCCGACTTCGAGCCGATCACCGGCACCGTGCACCAGCCGCCGCCGATCCATCAGACCTTCGAGATTCGCGGCTACGTCGTTTGCACCTTCGCGCCGCGCTTGCTCGATACCCATCCCGAGGCGGTCAAGATCCCGTGGGTGCACGACAACGTCGAGGCGGACGAAGTTCTCTTCTATGTGCGCGGCAACTTCGGTTCTCGTCGCGGTATCGAGAGCGGATCGATTACCCTTCATCCGCGCGGCATTCCGCACGGCCCGCATCCCGGGACGATCATGGCAAGCAAGGACGCGGAGCGAACGGAAGAGCTCGCGGTCATGTTCGATACCGAGCACACGCTCGAGTTGACCGAACAGGCGGTGAACTTGGACGACCAGAAATATCCGCTGAGCTGGCTCGATTAGCACCAGTCGAGCGCTAGCGGGAGAGCGCCGCGCAAGTCAGTTTTCTCGCATTAAAGGGGAGTATGCTGCAGCACTCTGCGGGATATTTCTCTGTTCGCTCCCGTTCGATTTTGCTCGGGCGCAAAATGGCACCTGGCAGACCCTCAGCAACATGCCGGCGCAGCGTCAGGAAATCGCGACCGCCGTTTTGGACGGAAAAATTTATGTGCTCGGCGGTTATGACTTCAATGCCGACTCCACCGATTCCGTCTTCGTTTACAATCCTGCGACGGATGTCTGGACCACAGCTCATTCCCTCCCGGCGGCGGTTAACCATAACAGTGCCGCAGTAGCCGCCGGCAAGCTTTATAGTTTCGGCGGTGCGGGTAGCACGTCGGTCTCGGTTTATCAACCGGCTAGCGACACGTGGGCGTCGGTAGCGCCGACGCACTTCGCGCACGGCCTGACTCCGGCGGTAGGAGTCTTGAACGATAAGATCTTTGTGGCGGGTGGCGCTCTGGGTAGCGTAAACCTGCGAGAATTGGAAATTTACGATCCGTCCACCGATACCTGGACGACCCTAGCGCCGATGACGGTGGCGCGGAACCACACCGCGGGTGCGTTTATCGGTGGAAAGTTTTATGTGGCTGGCGGGCGGGGCGGCACGGGCGCGGCAACGGACTTGGAAGCCTACGATCCGCAGTCGAATAGTTGGTCCACTCTTGCTCCGATGCCAACCGGGCGTTCCGGGGTCGCAGCCGCGGCTGTCAATGGTGAGCTCTATGTTTTCGGCGGCGAAATCCCGGACATCCACGGCGAAGTCGAGGCCTACAATCCACAGACCAATACCTGGCGCAGCCTGCCTCCCATGCCGATGCCGCGCCATGGAATCTGGGCGTCGGTTATTGGCAATCGTATTTACCTCCCTGGCGGTGGCTCACAGCTGGATATCGCTCCCACGAGTTCGAACCAGCTTTTCACCGTCGACGTCCCTGCGACCTTCGCCAATATCTCGACTCGTCTGAATGTGCAGACCGACGAGAATGTCCTGATTGGAGGATTCATCATTACCGGCGACGCCTCGAAACGAATCCTGCTTCGGGCGGTTGGTCCCTCCGTGCCGGTCAGTGGTGCCTTGGCGATCCGTTGCTCGAGTTTTACAATAGCGCGGGCCAGCTGATCGCCTCGAATGATAACTGGCAGGAGGCGCCTAACCAGCAGGAGATCATCGACACGACTCTCGCTCCGCCGAGGGGAGCGAAGCCGTCATTTTGACCCGGGTGGATCCGGGCAGTTATACGGCGGTTGTGCGGGGAGCGAATGGCTCGACCGGGGTAGGATCTAGTCGAAGTCTACGATCTGGAGGCGGGATCGACCTCGAAGCTGGCCAACATTTCCACCCGCGGTCTGGTGGAGACGGAGCAGAACGTCTTGATCGGCGGTCTCATTCTCACCGGCAGCGAACCGAGCAGCGTCCTGCTGCGTGCGATCGGACCTTCCCTGCCCCTGGCCGGCGCGCTTGCCAATCCCACCTTGGAGTTGCGCGATGAGAACGGCGCGCTGCTCGCTTCCAATGACAACTGGCGCAGGACCCAGGAGAGGAGACATCATCGCTACTACGCTGGCGCCGGCCAAAGATTTGGAATCGGCCATTTTGCGGACTCTCGCCGGCCGCCAATTACACCGCCATCGTCCGCGGAGTGGATGGGACCACCGGCGTGGCGTTGGTTGAGGCTTACAGTCTGTAACTCACCCGGCTTTCCGCGCCGGCGGATGCGCGCGCCGTAGCCTGTGCTACGCTTTCGCCGTGCAGGATCAAGCATTGGACCGCTCCGAGCGCCTAACGAGAAGGCAAAATCATCTACCCGAGGAGCGAGTCGAGGAGATGGAGCGCATCTTTGCCGACCTCCTCGACGCCGTGGGCGAAGATCGTGCGCGGCAGGGCCTGCTCAAGACTCCCGGCCGCGCCGCCCGCTCCTTTGAGTTTCTGACCCAGGGCTATCGCCAGACGGTCGACGAAGTGGTCAACGACGCCATCTTCGATTCCGACGCGAGCGAGATCGTGATGGTGAAAGACATCGAGCTCTACTCGATGTGCGAGCATCATCTTCTGCCCTTCATCGGCAAGGCGCATGTCGCCTACATTCCGAACGGTAAAGTGATCGGGCTTTCCAAGGTCGCGCGGATCGTCGATGTCTTCGCTCGTCGTCTCCAGATCCAGGAACAGCTCACTACCCAGGTGGCCGACGCCCTCATGCAGGCGCTGCATCCGTTAGGCGTGGCCGTCGTGATCGAGGCCAAGCATCTCTGCATGATGATGCGCGGGGTCGAGAAGCAAAACTCGATCATGAAAACCTCATGCCTGCTCGGAAGTTTCAAGGAAGATCGCGCGCACCCGGGGCGAGTTCCTCGCACTTCTCAGCCAGTGATCCTTCGATGCTGCTGACGGTCAGCAAGCGCCTGGAGTTCTCGGCCTCGCGGCGGCTCTCTTTTCCGGGCTGGTCCGAGGCGGAAAACCTCGCCGCTTTTGGGGCGGAAAGCGCCGCTCGCTATGGGACCGGCCGAAACTACGTCGTCTATTTTGTTTTTACCGGCGAAGTCAATGCCGCCAACGGCATGCTGGTCAACATCAGCGAGATCAAGGCGCGGGTGGAGGAGGTCCTGCACGCGCGTTTTGATCACAAGTTCCTGAACGAAGATCATCCTCACTTTCGTGAGGTCGCGCCAACCGCGGAGAACGTCGCGCGCCGGCTCTTCATCGAAGTCGAGCCGCTCTTTCACGACCTCGAGGCTCGCCTCGTCGCCTGCCATCTGGTCGAGACCCCGGAGCGGAGCGCGACGGTTTATGCCGACGGAGCCAGCGAAGCGAATCACTGGTTCGAATTCTCCGCCGCCCGCCAAACGATGTCGCCGCATCTGAGCGCGGAGGAGAATAACGCTGCCTTCGGCATCGCCGCTTCTCCCCACGGTCACGGCCACCATTACCGCGCGCGTCTCACCTTCCGGGGCGGTTCGCTTGGCGGGATAGGTCCTGTCCAGTCCGTGTTGCTATCTTCGGACGCCACCGCGGGCGCCGCTCCCCTCCCGTGCCGGTCGCTCGGATCCTCGAATCGCTCCGGGCCGAACTCGACCACAAGAATCTCAACCGGGAAGTCCCTGGCCTAACGAAACGCCCGAAGACGACGGAGAGCCTCGCGCACTACCTCCATGGCCGGGTCGCGGAGTACCTTCCCGATCCAGCGCGTTCGCCTGCATGAGCGGGACGATTTTTTCGCGGAGTATTGGACGGGCGGAAACTATTTTCTCGGGATGCAGCGTGCGTTCAGCGCCGCTCATCGCCTGCACGCCCCGGCCCTTTCCGGGACCGAAAACGTCGCGCTCTACGGCAAGTGCAACAATCCCCGCGGCCACGGCCACCGTTACCTGACCGAGGCGACGATTGGCGGATCCTACGACGAACGGAGCGGTACGCTGTACGATTTTCTCGCCTTGCGCGACGGCATCGACACCGCGCTGCAGCCCTGGCAGGACTGCCATCTCGATCTGGAAACGGAAGATTTTCGCAACAATTCCCTCGACCGGCGAAAACATCGTGCGCGCGCTCTGGCCAAGGGTCAGCGCGCAGCTCGATCAGCGCTTGGTGCGCTTGCGCCTTTGGGAAACGCCGAACAACCGGTTTACCCTCCGGCGCGACGGGCGCTGAACGGGAGCGAGACCCTGCCTTTCCATCCCTCCAATTCTCCGCCCGGCAAGTAGCGGAAAGCATCGGCGATCGAGCGCGGTTGACCGGAGCGAGAGGATTTGTCAGTTTGGTGCCGCGCTTATATGCCAAAGAAAAATCCTGCGGTCGACGCTTACATCGCGCAGGCTGCGCCCTTCGCACGCCCGATCCTGAAGCATCTGCGCAAAGTGGTGCACGCCGGTTGTCCGCAAGTGGAGGAGACGATCAAGTGGAGCTTTCCTCATTTTGAGCACAAGGGGAACCTGGCCGCCATGGCCGCTTTCAAGGCGCATTGTTCGTTCGGCTTTTGGAAGGGGGCGCTGATTTTTGAGCGAGAAATGGCGGAAAGGGAGGATGGGATGGGACATTTCGGGCGAATCGCGCAGCTCTCCGATTTGCCCGATGAAAAAACCCTCGCGGGCTACATCCGCAGGGCTGCGGAGTTGAATGACGCTGGAGTGAAAGTTCCGCGCACGGCCAAACCGAAAGCACCCCGGGTGCTCGAGATTCCCGATGATCTGGCCGCGGCCTTGCGCAAAAACGCCAAAGCGCGCCAGACGTTTAAGGATTTCAGCCCCAGCCACCGCAGGGAATACGTTGAATGGATCACGGAGGCGAAACGCGAAGAAACGCGTCGTCGGCGGCTGACGACCGCGATCGAATGGCTGACCGCGGGAAAGTCGCGGATGTGGAAACATCAGCCCAAGCGTTAAGCGGAAGCGGGCCCAGCTTGCAAACCACAGCTGGCCCGCGGAATGGTGCGTTTATGGCGCAGAACCTGACGGTGATCGACGGTGCGGTGAAGGACGAGAAACTGCTCGAGTCGAGCGCCTCGAATATCCGGCGGACGCTTGAGAACACGACTTCGCCCATCGCCTCGCAATCAATCGCAGAGCTGATCGCGGCGAATGAGTGGACGGAGCTGAACGACCGCTTCTACCGCGCGCTGGCCTTTGGGACCGGTGGGATTCGAGGCCGCACCATTGGCAAAATTGTGACTGCGGCCGAGAAAGGCACGCCTAACGAATTGGGCCGGCCGGAATTTCCCTGCGTCGGGACCAACGCCATGAATTTCGACAGCGTCACCCGGGCTACCCGGGGGTTGGCGCAATATTTATGCGAGTGGTTTGCGCGGGAGGGCCGGAACGGCCGGCCGAAGCTGGTCATCGCGCACGACACCCGCTTTTTCTCTTCCGATTTCACCCGTCTGGCGGCGGAAGTGGCGGCACGCCATGGCTGCGACGCCGTCTATCTTCGATGGCCCGCGCTCCACCCCGGAGCTCTCCTTTGCTGTCCGCTACTTGCGTGCCAACGCCGGGGTGGTGGTGACGGCGAGCCACAACCCGTCCCACGACAATGGCTACAAAGTTTACTTTAGCGACGGGGCGCAGGTGGTCGAACCGCACGCCAGCGGAATCATCGCCAAAGTCAACGCTGCGGGCGCGTCTCCGCCTAACGAATCGCATGGCGAGATCGTCACCCTCGGCCGCGGAAGTCGACGACGCTTACATGGCAACGGCTCGAAACGCTCGTGCTCGATCCGGAACTGGTTCGCGCGCAGCGGGCCCTGAGGATTGTCTTCACCCCGATTCACGGGACCGGCGGAGTGATCATCAAGCCGATGCTGAAGCGCCTCGGGTTTAGTTTCGACGTGGTCGCGGAGCAGGATCAATTCGACGGGCGTTTCCCGACCGTGAAATCCCCAAACCCGGAGAACGCGGAGGCTCTTAAGCTTGGCGATCGAGCTGGCCAAGGAGAAAGACGCCGATCTGGTCATTGCGACCGATCCGGATTGCGATCGGATGGGCGTGGCGGTGCAGGACGCGACCGGCGAGATGAAGTTGCTCACCGGCAATCAAATCGGCTCGCTCATCGCCTATTACCGGGCGAAGACACTTTTCGAGCAGGGCGTGCTCAACGAGGAAAACGCCGCGCGGGGCGTCATCATCAAAACCTTCGTCACGACCGATCTGCAGAAGGCGATCGCGGAAAAATTTGGGCTTCGCCTGGTCGAGACTCTGACCGGATTTAAATACATCGGCGCGAAACTCGAGAAATACGAACGCGCCTTGGAGCTCGGCAGCGTCGGCTGATTATCGCGACCTCTCCGAGAAGGAAACGCGCAGGCTGCGTCTGGAGCAGTCCTCCTTTTACATTTTTGGCGGCGAAGAAAGCTACGGCTATAGCGGCGCGGATTTCGTGCGCGACAAGGACGGCAACGGCGCGGCGATCATGTTCTGTGAAGTGGCGGCCTACGCCAAGTCGCTCGGCCTAACGATCGATGGGTTGCTCGACCAGATTTATGGTGAGCTCGGCTACTACCTGGAGAAAAACGGCGCGCTCACTTTCGAAGGCGCGGAAGGCGCGGCAAAAATTCAGCGCCTGCTTGCCACCTATGTGCAGCAACCGCCCGAGGAAATGCTGGGCAGCAAAGTGACCTCGGTCCGCAATTTCGAAAAGGACACGATTCACGACGTCGAGGGCGACGAAATTCCAAAGGAGAAGATGCTCATTCTCGAGCTGGCGGATCAGACGCGGGTGGCGGTGCGCGGTTCCGGGCACCGAGCCCAAGATCAAATATTACCTCTTCGCCCAGCGCCGCCCGGCGGGGAAGGAATTCAGCCCGGAGGAGCTGGCCGCCATTAAGCCGAAAGTGGAGAAGAAGCTCGAGGCGCTCTGGGATTGGCTGCAGACCGACGCGGAGCGGCGGGCCGCCGGATAGCCGCTACAATGAGAACTCCGTTCCTGTGGGCCGCCTCGATTGTGCGAGCTGGAAGCTTGCGCTACGGAGGGGTGCAGCCACAATTCCTCTCGTGAGTGATATCAACCTCAATGGCGGTGAAATCTCGATCCTGAAAACGATCGGCCTCGGCGGGACGATGGTGGCCGGCGCGCAACTCGCCGATCGGGCGGAGGACATGGAAAGCGCGGAGTTTCTCGATACGCTCTCCGGGCTCATGACGATGGGCTATGTGGTGGCGAACAAGGTCAACGTTCGCACCATGGACGACGTGAAGAGCGCTTCCTTCCGCGTCAACCCGACTTTCGCGCGCGATTTAAAGGCGGCGGTCTATCCTTCGCGGCAAAAAGCACCGACCACCCGGCGCAAACGGCGATCCTGATTTTCGAGTGAGCGAAAAGTCAGGCACAAACGGCTGGCGCAAAGTCTGGCCATGGCTCGCCGCTCTCCTTACCGGAGTCCTGGCGGTCCTCTGTTTTGCGCCCTTCGAACAGACCTGGCTTTGCTGGCTTGCGCTCACGCCGCTGCTCACGGCGGTCTGGTTTTCCGGGGAAGGAGCAAAGCGCCGCTGGTTGCGCGACCTCCTCCTTGGCTACGTCGCGGGCGTGATCTTTTTCTGGGGCGTTTTTTCGTGGCTCCACACCGTCACCATCCCGGGGCTTGTTCTGGTCGGTCTTTACATGGGCGTTTATTTCGCGCTCTGGAGCTGGCTGGCAGGTCTCGTTCGTCCCCGCCGTTTGCGGCCCGCGCCGGTGGCAACGAAAAACGCCTGGCCGCCGGTTTCGCCTAACGAATTCTCGGAAGAGGCGCGCTCCCCCTGGGTGAGTTCCTGGCACAATCTCTGGCTCGCCTTCATTCTGGCCGCCGCCTGGACCGCGCTCGAGTGGGTGCGTAGTTGGATGTTCAGCGGCTGGGGCTGGAACGGTCTCGGCGTTGCCCTGCACGACATTCTGCCCTTGATCCAGATCGCTGAATACACCGGCGTCGCGGGGCTCTCGTTTCTGGTCGCGTTCGCCAATGTCATTGCTATCTCAACCGTGCGCCGCTTCATGCTCGAGACCAAGGTGCGGGCGCGGCGCCCACACTACGATTTTACTCTCACCATGGCCACCATCGTCGGGCTGACCGGTTTCGGCATTCGTGCCTTGCAGCTCAAGGTTCCGACCGAACCGCTGCGGGTCGCTGCCGTCCAGGCCAACGTGCCGCGTGAGGAAAAATTCAACGCCGAATTTCAGGCCCAGACATTCGAGCATTTCACTCACCTGACCCAGGTTGCCCTCGCGACCCGGCCCGTGCCGCAGTTGATCATTTGGCCGGAAAGCTCGACCCCCGCGCCGGCCCTGCTCGACGAACAAAACTACCGCTTCGTGATGGATCTCTCGGCGTCGATCAAGACCGATCTGCTCCTCGGCACGATCGACGCGGACAAGGAAGGGGACTACAACGCCGCCATCCTCGTCTCCAACGGCGGCGAAAAAATCCAGCTCTATCGGAAGCTGCATCTCGTTCCCTTTGGCGAATACGTTCCCGGACGGCGCTCCTTCCCTTTTATGGCTCGGATCGTGGGGGACCAAGTGCCGGCCGATTTTACCCGCGGGCGGGAGCCGGTGGTTTTTCGCCTAACGAATCCTCTGGTGTCAGTCGCGCCGCTCATTTGTTTCGAAGACACACTTGGCGAACTGACCCGGCAGTTTGTCCTGCGCGGCGCCAATCTGCTCGCCAACGTGACCAATGACGGCTGGTTCCTTCGCTCAGCCGCCTCGCGGCAGCATCTCGAGAACGCGATTTTTCGCTGTGTCGAAACGCGTCGTCCGATGGTGCGCGCGGCCAACACCGGTGTGACGTGTTTCGTGAACCGCTTTGGCCGCGTCACCCAGGTGCTGCTCGATGCCAAGGGAAGCCAATTTACGGAAGGCGTGCTGAGCGGAACGGTGGGCGTGCCGACCGACGGCGAGCTGACGTTTTACGTTCGGCACGGTGAGGTTTTCTCGAAAGCCTGCGGCCTGATCGCGCTGCTTTTTTTACTCGTGAGGATACCGCAACTTGTAAGATCGAAACCGGATAAAACGTGACGACGCACTGGGTATGAGCGATGCGGTCATCTTCGCGCGCGGACTGCGCAAATCCTACGGGACGCTCGAAGCGGTCAAGGGGATCGACTTCGAGGTAAGTGCCGGCGAAGTCTTTGGTTTGCTCGGGCCCGAACGGCGCGGGCAAGACAACCACGGTCGAGATCCTGGAAGGATTGCGCCCGCGCAGCGGAGGAGAAGTGAAAGTGCTCGGTTTCGATCCCGACCGGCAAAAACAGGCGCTGAAAGACCGGATCGGCGTTTGCCTGCAGGCGACCAATTTGCCGGACAAGATCAAGGTGCACGAGGCGATGGAGCTGTTTCGGTTCCTTCTATTCCAGGCGGGTCGATGGAGATGCGCTCCTGCGGCGTTTGCAGCTTTGGGAGAAGAGGGACGCCGGCTACGCCACGCTTTCCGGCGGCCAAAAGCAGCGACTCGCCCTTGCGCTCGCCCTGATTAACGACCCGCAATTGCTTTTTCTCGACGAGCCGACGACCGGGCTCGATCCGCAGGTCCGTCTGGAGATTCGCGACCTGATCGAGGAATTGCGCGCGGAAAAGCGCACCATCCTGATGACAACGCATTACATCGAGGAAGCGGAACGGCTCTGCGACCGGGTGGCGATCATCGATGACGGCGTCATCATCGCAATCGGTTCGCCGCGCGAGTTGCAGGAGAAGAGCGAAACCCAGTCCGCGGTAGAAGATGTCGTTAGGCCGGACCCTTCCGGCGGAGCCTCCCGGCCTTGCCGGGAGCCATCCGCACGATTGTGAGCGACGATCGCCGCCAGATCTCGGTCACCTCCAGCCGTCCGGCACAGACCCTGGTCGAGCTGATTAGTTGGATCGACGGCCAGGGAATCGAGCTCTACGACGTGCACCTGAAGCGTCCGACACTCGAAGATGTCTTCATCGAACTGACCGGCAAGCGGCTGCGTGAATAACGACCATGAAAGCGTTTCTCGCCCTGCTCAAAATCGACCTGAAGCTCGCGATGCGAAATCGCGCGGTCCTGTTCTTCAACTACTTCTTCCCGCTCATCTTCTTCTTTGTCTTCGCGCAGATGTTACGATGCCGAACCAGGGCTCCGCCATCCTGCAGGTCGTGACCATGGTGATCGTCCTCGGCATTCTCGGCAACGGCCTCTTCGGTGCCGGCATGCGGGCGGTGCAGGAGCGCGAAGAAAACGTGCTCCGGCGCTACAAGGTGACGCCGATTACGCCGGTGCCTTTGCTCTGTGCTTCCATGATCACCGGCATTGTCCTCTTCGTGCCAAGTGTCATGCTGATCCTCTTTCTCGCCCACCAGTTCTACGGGATGGCGGTGCCGCGTCAGCTCGTTTCGCTGCTCCTTTTCGTCTCCCTGGGCGCGATCGCCTTTCGTTCGTTAGGCTTGATCATCGCGGCGGTCGTTAACTCCTCGCAGGAGAGCAACATTCTCATCCAGCCGATCTACATGACGATGCTCTTCCTGAGCGGCGCCACCATCCCGATTACCTTCATGCCGCACTGGCTGCAGAACATCACGCAGTTTATCCCGGCGACCTATCTGATGACCGGGATTGGCGGGATCATGCTGCGCGGCGAGTCGATCGCCGCCAACTGGCAGGCGGTGGTGGCGCTCGTCCTCACCACCGCGGTCGCCACCTTTATCGCGACAAAGTTGTTTCGCTGGGAAAAAGAGGAAAAACTGCGGGCCTCGGCCAAGCTCTGGGTCCTGGTGGTGCTGCTGCCTTTTCTTTTGCTGGGCGGTTACCAGGCGTGGAGCCAGCACGATCTGGTTAAGGCGCGCATCCTTGCGCGGGAGCTGCGGCGCGGGCAGACTTGGCTCATCCAGAACGCGCGCATCTTCGTCGGCAACGGCAAGGTGATCGAATCGGGCGCAGTGCTCGTTAGGGGCGGCAAAATCGCGGAGGTCTACGACGGCAGTTTCCCGGACGCCAAGCAACTGAACGCCGAAGCAATCGACGCTGCCGGCAAGACAGTCCTCCCGGGATTGATCGACATGCACGTGCATCTCGGTGGTCCAGGTGGTTTCTACGACGATTGGACGAAGTTCGACCCGGAGAAAGCGACCGAGCGTGAGCTGGCCGCCTACCTTTATTGCGGCATCACCGCTGTGCGCAGTGCCGGGGACAAGGTAGACGACATGTTGAAACTGCGGCAGCGCGTCAACAGCGGCGAACGACTGGGGAGCGAGCTCTTCCTTTGCGGCCCGCTCTTCACTGCGGAGGGCGGACACGGAACAGAGTACGGCAGGAACCTTCCGCCGATGGCGCAGTCGGGTTTTAACGCCCAGTTCGTGCGCATCCCCAAGACCGCAGAGGAAGCGCGAAAAATGGTTGACGATCTCGCCGCCAAAAAGGTCGACGCGATCAAGGGCGTGCTCGAAGCCGGGGTCCCGGGCTATACCTTCAACCGGCTGAATCTAGACCTGTTGCGCGCGGTCGTGGAGGAAGCACACGCCCGGAAACTGCCAGCTTCGATTCACACCGGCGAGAGTCGGGACGTGATCGATGCGGTATCGTTAGGCGCAGACTCGATTGAGCACGGTTCGTTTCGCGACGAAATTCCGGACGCGATTTTCTCGGAGATGAAAACGAAAGGGATTGCCTACGACCCGACCTTGAGCGTGGTCGAAGGCCTCTCCGATTTCTCGAAAGGGAAGACGGACCTGCTCAAGCGTTCGTTAGTCCAACAGGTCACGACCAAGGAGTTGCTCACCGGGACGGAGCACGCCGCCGCGAGCGAAGAGATGAAAAAGCTGCGCGAGGGCCTCGCGCAGTATCCGCTCTCGATGGAGCAGGGGAGCCGCAACCTCCTCAAGGCTTGGAAGGCCGGTCTTCTGCTCGTGACCGGTTCTGATTCTGGCAACTTTCTAGTCCTGCACGGGCCGACCGTGCAGCGTGAGATCGAGCTTTGGGTCGCGGCCGGCATCCCGCCCCAAGTAGCGCTCCAGGCGGCAACCGCGAATGCGGCCAAGCTTCTCCGGGCGGAGCAGCGAATCGGGACGATCGAGAAAGGCAAAGAAGCGTCGCTCCTGGTGGTGGATGGCAACCCGTTGCAAGACGTGCGGGCGCTCTCCTCGATTTCGTATGTCTTCCTGAAGGGCGAGCGCGTCGCGCGGACCACCCTGTTTGATCAAAAGTAGCTGGCGCCCAGATTTCCCCTTGCGGCATCCCAGGCGGCCCGGTTGTTGCTGGGAAATGGTCGCCGTTGGCACGCTCTCCATGTCCAGTCGACCGCTTCCTGCACCTGAATCTTCGAACATCGTCCCGATGGAAACACCGGGGGATGATGTTTCGGTCGCGACCGCGGACCCTCTTCAGCAGGTCGGAAATGAAGCGACCGCGGACGAACTTTTCGTTCGTTCACGCGGTCCATTTTCAGCCTGGTCCTCCCCGAGTCCCTCGCGCCTGGTCGATCGTTTTCTCTTTTCCGACGCGTTGATCGATCCCGAGCTGGGACGCCGCGCCCGGCTTATCGCCTGGTTTGGCTTTCTCGGATTCTTTTTCGGAATGCTTTACGCGGTCTTCTACTTCAGCATCGGCCACAATTGGGGTGCGGGCATCGTCTCGATTTGCAGCCTCGGATTTCTAGGAATGCCCTTCGTAATGCGCGCACAGGGCGCGATTTGGTTTGCCGGCAACTTTCTCGTCGCGGTGACGACACTTGGTTTTACCGCGCTCTGCGGTGTGGAAGGCGGCTTGAACGGACACGCCGTCGCCTGGCTTTCGAGTGTGCCTCTCTGCGCGCTCCTTTTGATGGGAAAGAAGTCGGCCGGGGTCTGGGGGGTCATTTCCTTTGCCGCGGCCGCGGCCATCTTTGCGGTCGACTTGCTCGGGATCAAATTGCCGGTCAAATACGACTTCGCCTGGCATTCGTTAGTCAATGCCGCCGGTTATCTGGGTCTGATCGCGTTCCTCTTCGCCCTTGGGCTCATCTTCGAGGTCGGGCGGGAGCAGGCCTTCGCCAAAATGACCGGCGCTTTGCAGGACCTGGCTAATTCAAATGACAAGCTCAACGCCTTGAACCAGGAAAAGTCGGAGTTTCTCGGCATCGCTGCGCATGACCTGCGCAATCCGCTGACCATTATCATCAACTACGCTGAACTCCTGGAGGAAGGAGGTGCGACGGCGAACACTCCGAAATTTGCGAAGCACATCTATGCTGCCGGCACGCGAATGCGCGACCTGATTATGAATCTGCTCGACGCGCAGGCGATCGAGGAAGGCCGTTTTTCGTGCCGACTAGAAAAATGCGATGTCGCTCAGTTGATCGCAGAGAGTGTGACGCAGAATCAAATTAACGCCTCTCGAAAGGGGACCGAAGTCGTGACCGAGATTGCGCGGCGCCTTTACGCCAACGTGGATCGGGGAACGGCCGTGCAGATTCTCGACAATCTGATTTCCAATGCAGTGAAATATTCACCGCCCAGGTCACAAATCCGAATTCGTGCCAGCCAGGAATTCAATCAGGTAATGATCTCGGTCAAGGATCAGGGGCCCGGCCTAAGCGCGGAGGATCAGACCAAACTTTTCGGCCGATTCGCGCGCTTGTCGGCCCAACCAACTGGCGGCGAATCCTCGACCGGGCTCGGCCTTTCGATCGTAAAGCGGTTGGTCGAAGCGATGAAGGGTTCGATCGAATGCCAGAGCGTGTTCGGGCATGGCGCAATCTTCACGGTGCGCCTACCGATCTGGAACGAAGGTCAAATTCAAGCACAGCTCCAGTCCTAATCGAGTCGTTGGCGCAGGGCCTGCTTTGCAAGCGGCGATGCCCACAAGACATCCGGTCAGTGCCATTTTTTGTGCGCTGGTTCTCTCGTCGCTCTGCACGGCCGCTCCGCTCCTGGCGACCGGACTTTACAACAATGCCGACGCCCGCAGCACCGCCCTCGGCGGCGAAGCGGTGGCTCAAACCGGCAGCGTCCTCAGCGCGATGGAGGCCAATCCGGCCGCCCTCTCTTCTCTGCCTCGGGCCGAGCTCGCGGTGACCTTGACCGGGGCACTCTTACGCGGCGAATTTCAGCAGCCACAGCGCGAGCACGGCCTGCGCAACGAGAGCGGCTTCATCGCAAATGGCGCCCTCGAGGTGCCTGCGCCGCGCGAGTGGCCGGTCCGCTTCGGGCTGGCGACGAACCCCTATCTAACCCTCGATTCGCAGTGGCGTTATCGAGATCAAGCCGGCGGCCTGGGCGGCACCACCAGTTACGGAGTCAGGGACAGTCGCTCCCGCATTCTCTCGATCCGCACGACCGCCGCAGTGGCAGTGCAATGGACCCGCTGGCTTTCGTTAGGCGCAAGCGCCGGTTTCGTTTACGACCAGAACTCTCTGCACGCGCCCTACATTTTTCAGAGCCAGCCTGTCCTGCGCGGATTCAAAACGCTGCTCGATCTCGAAGCGGATGGTTATGCGTCCACTTTCGATTTCGGAGTCCAGGTCCGACCGACTTCCAAGGTCAGCCTTGGTCTGACCTACCGGCCCCGCGTCGTGATTCAAACGACCGGGCATGCGACCGGGAATGCTTCGGCCCAACTGCAGGCGCTGGGAAATCCATTCGATCAGGTAAACCCAAATTTTCGTTATGATGCGGAAGTGCGGACCGAACTCCCGCAGCAAATCGCGGCCGGGGTGGAATGGCAGGCACTTGAGCGACTTCGACTTGTGGCCGGGATCGATTTGATCAATTGGTCCGAGGCTTTTGATCAACTCCAGATTCATCTCACCCACGGCAGCAATCCTGCGATCAACGGCGTCGTCGGTTCGGCCGACTTGACCGATATCGCACCGCTGCGCTGGCGCGATCAATTCGTTTATCGGATCGGGCTCGAATTTGCGTTTGTCGATAAGCTGGTGGCGCGGGTCGGTTACAGCTATGCACGCAGCCCGGTGCCCGACGAGACGCTCACCCCTTTGACCGGCGCAATTTTTGAGCACTCCGTTTCCACTGGCCTCGGCTACCGATGGGATCGTTATCACGTCGATTTTGCCTGGGAATGGCGATTGCCTCGCACGCAACGCGTCGGGCAGAGCGGGTTACTCGATGGGGAATACTCCCAGACTTCACTTACCCTCGGCGCACACCTTCTTCAGGTCTCCACTGGGGTGGAATTTTGAGTCGACGGCAAGACGGGCACGGCGCCGGCGCTTCACGATGAAGCGTCGGAACCCATCGTGATCGCCGCTCTCGTCATGGGCGGTGTTCCAGCCTAACGAAAATGAAGTCGTATGAGTCGAGGCTGCGATTCGGCCACAACCAGGAACAGGTTGTCGTAATCTGATTCCGACACCGCCACGCGCGAGGAGACTCCGAGCGCGTTGATAATTTGGGGCAGGGTATTGGAATGCGCGACGACCAGGACATTGCCGCGGCTCGCTTTTAACTTTGCCCGCAAGGTCCGAAAGTCCTCGGCTGGCACAACCTCGGGCTGGACGCCTAACGACTTCGCGAGCGGCGCCGCCGTATCCCGGGTCCGCTTGAATTCACTCGTGTAGATGGCGGTGATCTGCGCGTCTCGCAGAGCCTCGGCGAGAGATTGCGCTCGGGTCTGGCCCACTGCGGAGAGCCCGGTGTCGGAGGGGACGCGACCACTGACGGCGGCCCGCTCGGCGTGCCGCACGAGAAAGATCACCGGTGGCTGGGCCGCCGCCGCAGTGAGCAACGAAAGGGAGACCAACACGAAAAAGGAAAAGTTTTTCATTCGTAGATGGTTCGCTCTGCAAAGCGCGGAAGCAATCGCCGGTCTGGCAAAAGATTCTTCCTCACGCGTCGTGCAGGGCGCGGCGTCCACGAGGCGTTTTTTAGGCCCGATCCAAAACTGCGCTTCAACCGAAACCGGATTATTTTCCAAAATGCATCCTATTTCCGGTCTGCACCACGTCACCGCAATCGCCGGCCCGGCGCAAGAGAACCTGGACTTTTACGCCGGAGTGCTCGGCATGCGCCTGGTGAAGAAAAGCGTCAACCAGGACGATCCCGGGCACCTATCACCTTTTCTACGCGGACGCCGAAGGGCATCCCGGGACCGACCTCACCTTTTTTCCATGGGCTGATCTGGCGCCCAGCCGCGCTGGCTACGGGTTGAGCACCGAGGTCTCGCTCGCGGTTCCGCCGGATAGCCTCAACTTTTGGCGCGAGCGGCTGGGTCGTTACGGCGTGCCGATGTCGAAACTGGAGAGGCGATTCGACCTCAGCGTCCTGCCCTTGGCCGATCCGCATGGTTTGCAGGTCGCCCTGACCGCAAGCTCAGATTCGTTAGGGCGACCGTTTACGCCCTGGGAGGATAGCCCGATCCCGGTCGAGCATCAGATTCGCGGCCTGGAAAGCGCGCGGTTGGTCGAGCGCGACCTCGAGCCCACGGTCTCGTTTCTCACCGCCAGCCTGGGTTTCCGCAAGATCGGCGAAGTGGATGGCTGGCAACGTTACGGTCTTGGGAATGGCAAATCGGGTCAGTACCTCGATTTGCGAGCCCTGCCATCCGCGCCGCGCGGCGCGTGGGGAACCGGCAGTATCCATCATCTCGCCTGGCGAGTGGAGCACGAAGCGCATCAGCTCGAAGTGCGGCAAAGTGTGTCCAGCGGAGGGGCGCAACCGACTCCGGTGATCGACCGCTTCTGGTTTAAATCGGTCTACTTTCGCGAGCCCGGCGGGGTCCTGTTTGAATTGGCGACGGACGGGCCCGGATTTGGCGTCGATGAAGAGATGGCCACGCTAGGCGAGACCCTCGTTCTTCCGCCCTGGCTGGAGCCGAATCGAGCTGCGATCGAAGGTGTGCTGCCGAAACTCAGCCGGCCTTCTTTTGCCTGATTTTTTAGACGCGGATTTTCGCGAATCGATGTTGGACGTGAAAGGCCGGGCGTTGAAAGTTGCCGGGCCGCCAAACCGCATGCTCACCGAAATCGATCGTCTCAAAGCCATTCGAGAAGCCCGCCCAGCGGAGAGCCTTTTCGCCGAAAAAGATTGGCTTCTTTCGCCTGAACCCTTCGCGATTGATGAGAAGAATCGCCGCGAACTCGAGCGGCTCGGTCATCAACTTTTTGTTTTTCAACGCGCCTGCAACCAGCTCTACCAGCAGAGCGTAAAAGGAAAGCAGCCGAATTGGGTGGCGCGCTATCTCGATCTCGGGAAACCGCGCGGAACTAATCGAATTCTCCGCGCCGGAAAGAATTTCGCGAGGACCTCCCGCGTGTCATCCGGCCCGATCTGGTCCTGACTGAGGAAGGCTGGACGATAGCGGAAGTCGACTCAGTGCCAGGCGGGATTGGTTTGACCGCCTGGCTAAATCAAACCTACGCCGCTCTGGGCAGCGAGGTGATTGGCGAAGCCGGCGGCATGCTGGATGGCTTCGCAACTGTTCTTCCGCAAGGCGGCGATATCGTGATTTCGGAGGAGTCTGCCACCTACCGGCCGGAGATGGAATGGCTCGTTAGGCACTTGAATGAGCGTTTTCCGGGACGGTCCTGGAAGGTCGAAGCTGCGGAAAATTACCGGCCCGAGCCTGGCCGAGATGTTTATCGCTTCTTCGAGTTGTTTGATCTGCCGAACCTGCCCGGAATCAATGTGTTGATGGAAACGGCAGCCCACGGAGACCTGACCGTGACGCCGCCTTTCAAGCCGTTTTTGGAAGAAAAGCTGTGGTTTGCGCTTTTCTGGCTGCAGCCGCTGCGCGAATTCTGGCGTCGCGAGTTGGGCGACAAATATTTCCGCAGCCTGCAGCAGGTCATTCCGTACACCTGGATCCTCGATCCGACGCCGTTGCCGCAGCACGCCGTCATCCCGCGATTGGAAATTCACGATTGGCAGGAAGCGGCCCGTTTCAGTCAGAAGGAGCGCGATCTCCTGCTCAAGGTAAGCGGCTTCTCGCCCTTAGGCTGGGGCAGTCGCGGAGTCGCGCTCGGGTCTGATCTTCCGCACGCGGAATGGGAGCAGCGCATTCACGATGGGCTGGCCAATTTCGAGCGCGAGCCCACCATCATGCAGCGTTTTCACAAAGGGCGTTTGTTCGATCATCCTTATTGGGACGCGGAAACGGATGAACTCACGACGATGCGCGGCCGGGTACGACTTTGTCCCTATTACTTTGTGGAGGGCGACAAAGTGATTCTGCGTGGAGCGCTGGCCACTATTTGTCCGGCGGATAAGAAACTATTGCACGGGATGAGGGACGCGATTCTCGTTCCGAGCCGCTGGGCTGCTTCTGCCTAGCGCCGCGCTGTTTTTCATCCCTCAGCTGGGCCCCGCGCAAAATTACAGTCTCAACCCGCGCGGAATCAGCAAGCGATCGAGGAGATCGAAAAGCCCTTGCACTAAAAGCGCCAGGAGCGCCGCCGGAATAGCGCCCTCCAGAATGGTAATGTTATCATTCAAATTGAGCCCGCTCAGAATCGGTTCCCCCAGGCCGCCGGCACCGATCAGCGCCGCCAGGGTTGCCGTCCCGATATTGATTACCGCACTGGTTTTGATCCCGGCCAGGATGGTGCGTGAGGCAAGCGGAAGATAGATCTTGCGCAGGCGCGCGGAAGGCTCAAGGCCTAACGCGATGGCCGAGTCACGCAAGCCCGGCGGAATACTCTGCAAGCCGGTCGCGGTATTTCTGACGATCGGGAGGAGCCCGTAGAGAAAGAGCGCGACGATCGCGGTGGTGGCGCTGATCCCGAGAAAAGGAACCGGAACGAGCAGCGCGAGGAGGGCGAGAGAGGGGATGGTCTGGATCATGCCGACGAAGGCGAGAATCGCTCTGCCCGACCGCGCCGCCGCGACTGGCCGCGATGCCTAGCGGCAATCCGATCAGCACGGAAAAAAGCAAAGAGATGCCGGCCAGTTGGAGATGGCGGGCGATCCAGCGGGTCAATCTGGGAGCTAGTCGGCGGGCTGAGGTGGAATCGTTAGGCGAGGTCTCAAAATATTGCCCGGCGGCATAAGCGTAGTTCTTGGTCCGCTCGGCGGCGGCGTTGAGCGCGATCATTTTCGCCTCGTCGACCCGAATACTGTTCAGGGACTTGATCGCCCGGGGGTCGAGATCCAAACGGTAGAGAAAGACGGCTTTGTATTCGGGGAAAAACCCCAGATCGTCCCGCAAAACAGTCAGGTCGTTCTCCTGAATCTTGGCGTCGGTCGAGTAGGCGTCCTTGAGGTCGATCGAACCCTGCGCGAGCGCCGTGTAGCCGATGGCGTGATCGATTCCGCTGACCTTGGACATTGTTAGGCTATAGCGCGAGACCAGGGGCTGCCAGCCGTCCTGGCGATCGAGAAATTCGTGGGTCAGTCCAACTTTCACCTCGGGATGCCGTCGCAAGTCGCTGATCGTGCGGATGTCGAGCCGCTCGGCTTCCGACGCGCCGCATGACGAGCGCGTAGGTGTTGTTGAAGCCGAGATCGGTCGACATGCCGACGCCCAGCTTTTCCAGCGCTGTCCGCATCGCATCCTCGGGGAAAGGCCCCTTTGTTTTCAGAGATCTCTTCGCCGATCGTGCCCGTATATTCCGGGTAGAGATCGATCTGGCCGCTTCTAAGAGCCTGCCAAAGAATGATCGTTCCGCCCATTCCGGCGCGTTGCTGGACCGCGAAGCCCGAGCGTTCCAGACGTGATTCCGGCGATTCCGCCCAGGACGTACGACTCGGTAAATTTCTTCGAGCCGACAACGATCGGATTCGAGGCCGAGCGCCGAGGTCGCGAGCAGAGTCAAGAAAGGAGCGCGGTTTTCAAAACGTCGCGCTTCTTTGCGCGTTGATAAACTCGGAGACGAATCGGCTCGCCGGACGATCGCGCAGGTCGGCGGCGCTGCCGCGCTGCACGATGCGGCCCTCGTTCATGAGCACGATCTCATCCGCCAGGTAAGCCGCTTCCCCCATGTCGTGCGTGACGAGGATGGCGGTCTGCTTCAGGCGGCTGAAAATTTCTTTCAAATCGCGCTGCAGAGCCGACCGCACGAGCGGGTCGAGCGCGCCGAGCGGTTCGTCGAGCAACAGCACTTCCGGCGACAAGCATGAGCGCGCGCATCAGACTAACGCGCTGGCGTTGCCCGCCGGAGAGCTCTGCGGGATAACGATCCAGCGCGTCCCGCGGAAATTGCGAAAGCTGCGCAGAGTTCTTCGAGCCGCTGCTCCATCTCGACCGCAGCGCGGCCCAGATGTCGCGACATGAGAAGGGCGTTGGCTCGCGCCGTCAGGTGCGGGAAAAGGCCTCCCTCCTGGATGACGTATCCGACCCGGCGACGGATCTCCTGCGCGTTTGCGGCCGTGACCTCCGCCTTGTCGAATATCACCCGGCCGCTGTCCGGCTTGAGAAGCGCGATGATCAGGCGCAGGAGAGTAGATTTTCCGCAGCCGCTCGGGCCGATCAACGCAGTCGTTAGGCCGGGTTGGAAGTCGAGGTCGGTCGGATGCAAAGCGGTTGTGCCGCCGAACCTTTTGCTGACGCCGAGCAGTTGAACGAGCGGATCCATGCAGATGCAGATGCAGATGCAGATGTAGAGGCGGCTGTCAGCCGCAGAGTGCGGACATCGGGATCCAAAAACGAGCGGACGACACGCCCGCCACTACATCGGCCTCTTAGCGAGTTGTGAAGTGAAAAACGGCGAAGAGCTTTTGTGGATCGGTCCAGACCCGGGCGGGTTGAAAGCCGGCCGAAGCGGCCAGCGCGCTGAAGCCTTCGATAGTGTGTTTATAGGAGAATTCCGTGATGATTTTTTCGCCGGCGGCGAAATCGAATTCGTTGTTCGCCGAGATGCACCGTCTGCGCTTGCTCACTGACCAAGTGCATTTCGATGCGGTGCGCTTGCTCGTTATAGATGGCGCGATGCCGCCACTGCGAAAGATCGAAATCCGCACCCAGCTCGCGGTTGGCACGCTCGAGCATGTTCAGATTAAAGGCCGCGGTCACGCCTGCGCTATCGTTGTAGGCGGCTTCCAGGACCTTGACGGATTTTTGCAGGTCGACTCCGATGATGAGTCCACCGCTATGTCCGCAAAGCCGGCAGACGCGCTCCAGAAAGTGTCGCGCCACGTGCGGCTCCATGTTGCCGATCGTCGACCCCGGGAAATAGACCGCGATGTGGGCCGGCTCTCGCGAAGGGATCGGCAATTCAAAAGGTTGCAGGTAATCGGCACAGACGGGAAGAATCTCCAGGTTCGGCATTTCGCGGCTCAACGCCTCCGCCGATTCCGTTAGGCGCTGCTTCGAAATGTCGACCGGCACGTAGGCGATCAGATTCTGCAAATGGTCGAGCACCATGCGGGTCTTGACGCCGGCGCCGGTCCCGAACCCGACCAGCTCGGCATTTTCGCCGATCGATTCGGCGATCTCGCCTCCGTACTGGCGCAGAATCTCCGTCTCGGTGCGGGTGACGTAATACTCCGGTAGCTCGCAGATTTCCTGGAACAAATCCGAGCCGCGCTCGTCGTAGAAGAACTTGCTGGGCAAGGTGCGCGGCGAGTTTGAGAGCCCGGCCATCGCCTGCTCGAGAAAATCTGATGCCGCCGGCTCCAAGTCGAGGACCGACACCGCGGTAGGAGAGCCCTTCATCGAAGGTCGCGCGCCAGTCGGATGCCGGTGAATTGCCAGCGTTTCTCCGGTTGGAAAAAGTTACGATAGGTCGGCCGCAAATGGTTCTGCGAGGTGGCGCAGGAGCCGCCGCGCAAGACCATCTGGTTACTCATGAACTTGCCGTTGTATTCGCCGAGCGCTCCCGGTGCCGCCCGGTAGCCGGGGTAAGGGAGATAGGCGCTCCGCGTCCATTCCCAAACGTCGCCATACATTTGCTGCAGCTTCCCGTTAGGCTGCACCCGCCGGCGCGGGATGAAAGCGCTCGCGATCGACGAAGTTGCCTTCCACGGCGAGACCCCTTGCGGCTCGCTCCCATTCAAACTCGGTCGGCAGACGCGCGCCACTCCAGTTCGCGAAGGCGTCCGCTTCGAAGTGGCTGACATGGGTGACCGGTTCCGCCGGCTCGACCGGACGCATCCCGGAGAGCGTGAAATTCCACCAGGCGCCATCTCTTTTTTCCCAGTAGAGCGGGGCTTCCCAGCGTTGCTCATTGAGGGTCGTCCAGCCTAACGAAAGCCAGTGGTCCGGCCGGGCGTAACCGCCCGCCTCGATGAACTCGAGAAATTCACCGTTCGTGACAGGTCGTGTCGCGAGCGAAAAAGCCGGGATTAGCGCCCGGTGCCGGGGCCCTTCGTTGTCGTAGCTGAAGCCGCTTCCGTCGTGCCCTATTTCTACGATCGTTTCCTTGAAATCGACGAAGGCGCAGGGCGCAATCGGTTTGTTTTCGGCCTTGTCCTGACGCTCCCGGTAAATTGGATGAAGCGGATTCTGGGCAAAGACGTGTTTAATATCGGTGACAAGCAATTCCTGGTGTTGCTGCTCGTGGTGCAGGCCGATCGTAAAAACAGGCTCGATCTGTTCGATCAGTTCTTCATCAGCGCTTTCCAGAAGCTCTTGAACATGTTCGTTAACGGAACGGCGAAAGCGATAGGCCTCTTTCACCGTCGGCCGAGAAATCAGACCGCGCAGGTCCCGCCGATGCATATCGCCCGCCGCATTGTAGTAGGAGTTAAACAGGTACGCGTATTCGGGAACTTCCGGCTGGTACTCGGGCTGCCAGACCTTTAGGATAAAGGTTTCGAAGAACCAACTGGTGTGCGCGAGGTGCCATTTAGTCGGGCTGACGTCGGGCATCGATTGGACCACGTAATCCTCGGGTTCGAGGGTCGCACAGAGTCTCTCGGAAAATTTCCGAACCCGGCGAAAACGTTCCAACAAATTCGCGCCGCGCTTGTCCTTGCTCCGCTCACCGGAGGGCGGGGACGCTGCGATCTCCTCGATGACGGTTTCGCTGCTCATTACTGGTCGCGTTCCTGTTCCAACTCCTCGCGGCGCGCCTCAACCATCTGGTCATGGGCGGCTTCATCGATCCCGCCGGAGACGAGTTCCTCGCCAAGATTTTCGTCCCCTTCGTAATCATTAGGCGCGCGATGACCGGAAGCGCCGGGAATATCGTCGCGTTCCCTCATCTCGGCATCCACCGAATCATCAATCTCCGGTGCGTGCGCTCCCTCAACCCCGGTCAATTCGTTCTTAGCCTGACGCCAGTCTTCTTCCGTAAACTCGTTCGGATTACGTTCGTCGATCAGCGCGATCTCCCGCGCCCGTTTCTCGACCATTTCGGGCGAGGGAACCCCCATGCCATTCCCATGCAGATTGATTTTACCGTGAGGAGAGTGCGGTCGGTCGTTCATAATTGGTAATACGCTTGGCGAACTCAGAACGCTCGCATCGATAGGCCGATTCTGCATCTTTGCAGTGACCGCAATAAATCGAACGCTGCCCAGCCCGACTTTGGCCGTAGCGCAGAATGGGAACGGTCTTTTGGGCCGGGCAGAGATTTCGAAAATTAACCCGGTTCCCCGGATTCAAGGAAATAGAGCAATCGCCAGATGCGATCGGTTTGGCCTCGTTCGATGACCTGTACAGGGGTCGAGCCGTCGAGGGCCGCATTCGGTTCTTTGAGCCAACGACCGACCTCCTTCGGTTTCATGAGCCGGGCAAGGCTATCGAGCAAACGATCCATTTCGACCAGCGCGCGACGGACGGGAGTTGAGGGGATCTTGCCGTTGCTCCAGCCTGCGACGGCCCGGAGTGAGAACCCGGTCATGCGGCTGAGCGTCTCCTGCCGCAGGCCAAATTTTTTGGCGATGTCGTCGATCGCAGGCGGCGGCGCGACTTTCATGGCCGGATGATAAAGAGCGCCGGATTCTTTGACTCGTGCGGAGGGTGCTGCGCTCGGCTCGGCTTTCCTTTTCGATTTCATATTCTAAGGTTAGGCCACTCCCCGCACTTCAGCAAGCACTTTTTCGTGCACATATACATGCCATTATATGAGGCGAACTCGGTCAAGCTTTTCGGATTCGAGGACCATCGCCCGACTGGCGATCCGATGGTTTTCCGGGAAATAGACCACATTCACTCCGCCAGAGACTCTCGCTGATGGGACTAAAAGGCCTTCGCCTTCGCTGGAAAAAACTGCACGCCCGGTGGTTTGGGTGAGACTTTCCCGACCCTCCTCCTGCACTTGGCGCCAATCTTCCTCTCGCAGTTCTTCGGGGTCGAGACCAAGTGCCGCCTGGATCGCATCGCTCGTCAAATCGAGGATCGCTCCAAGCTCCAGAGAGATCGCGACCAGCAGTCGCGGAGTTCGAAACGGCATCGGAACCTGCGCATAGTCGGCTGTCGCGCGCGATTCTGCGACCGCGACTGTATCCTCGGTACTGCCGTAGACCGCGCGGAAGGCTCCAATCGCGTTCCACCTTCCACCGTAGATGAAGCTTCCCTGGCCGAGAAGGATGCTCTTGGGCCGCGGGTAATCGAGCGTCGTTACTCGATAAGCGGCACCCTTCCATGGCTGCAAAAGGGCGGGCTGCTCCGCGAGTCGGCGTCGCAGTTCTGCAAATCGCGGATGGGGTTTGGTTTTCATCCCGGTCGGGCTGGCACCTGGCAAAAAGGAGAGGCGGGGGCGGGAATCGAACCCGCGAATAGAGGTTTTGCAGACCCCGACCTTACCACTTGGCTACCCCGCCGCTTGCGCGAACGGAGAGTAGGAGCGCGCTCGGAGGTGTCAACGGACGGGCCCGGGACGTGATTGTCGCCGTTGCACGTTGCGCAATGGACGGCAACGTTAGGCCGATGTCCGAGCATTCCGCCGAACTCTTCGCCCGCGCGCAGCGCCGCATTCCCGGCGGCGTGAATTCGCCGGTGCGCGCTTTTCGCGGGCTCGGTCGCGAGCCGTTTTTTGTCGAGCGCGCCGCCGGGCGCCAGGATCTGGGATGTCGATGGCAATGAATACATCGATTACGTCGGCACCTGGGGCCCGGCCATTCTCGGGCATGCTCCGACGGTCGTGGTCGAAGCCGTGCGAGCGGCCGCGGGCCGCGGCGTTAGCTTTGGCATTCCCAATCCGCTCGAAGTCGAGATGGCGGAGCTGATCTGCGACTGGGTGCCGTCGATCGAGAAAGTGCGGATGGTGAACAGCGGGACCGAAGCGACGATGTCGTGCGTCCGCCTGGCGCGCGGATTCACCGGACGCGACAAGATCATCAAGTTCGAAGGCTGCTATCACGGCCACGTCGATTCGCTTCTCGTTAACGCCGGCAGCGGCGCGCTCACTCACGGGCAACCGGACAGCGCCGGGGTTCCGACGGTTCGCCGACCTAACGATCGCGCTGCCCTTCAACGACTATCGATGCGGTGCGCGCAGCGCTTCCGGGAGAACACGAACGAGATCGCGGCCGTCATTCTCGAGCCGATCCCGGCCAACGCCGGGCTCTATCTTTCCGCAGCCCGGCTTCCTCGAGCAACTGCGCGACGAATGCACGCAGACAGGCGCGCTCCTGATCTTCGATGAAGTCATGACCGGCTTTCGCGTCGCGCGCGGCGGCGCGCAGGAAATCTACGGCATTCGCCCCGATCTCACCGCGCTCGGCAAAGTCATCGGCGGCGGACTGCCGGTGGGCGCTTTCGGCGGGCGCGCCGAAATCATGGATCAGCTTTCGCCGCTCGGCCCGGTCTACCAGGCCGGCACGCTCTCCGGTAATCCGCTGGCCATGGCGGCGGGCCTCGCGCAGCTGCGCGAGCTGGAGCGGATCGATGGCTGGAAACTGCTCGAGGAGCTCGGCGCCCAGCTCGAAGAGGCGACGCCGAGATTCGTTAGGCAAAGCCGGATCGCGGGCAACGTTTCACCGCATCGGCTCGATGTTTTGTCTCTTCTTTACCGCTGGCCCGTGTACCGACCTGGCCAGCGCGAAGCGGAGCGACCTCAGAGTTTGCCGCGCTTCTTCAGTCACTGCCTCGACGCCGGCGTTTACTTCGCGCCCTCGCAATTCGAGACCGGCTTCCTTTCCACCGCGCATCGACCGCGAGCCAGATCGAGCGAGACGGCGCGGATTGTGCGTGAGGCGCTGACGCGCGCTTAGCTCGTTAGGCTGCGCAGTCGCGCTAAAAGCTTTGCGTCAGACACGCTCTCTGGACTAGGGAAGCTCCTGTGAGTTCCCCTTCGCCGGGCCGCGTCGGCGCCGTCGCCAAATTCTTCTTCGAAGGCGACCGCAAATTTTTCGTCAAGGGCGTCACCTACGGGCCCTTCCAAGCCGGACGCGGCCGGCGACTATCTCGGCACCCCGGAGCAGCTCGCGGCGCGATCTCGCGCAGATGCGGGAGCTCGGGATCAACGTCGTGCCGCATCTATCACACTCCCGCCGCTCTGGTTTCTCGATCAATGCGCCGCCGCCGGGATGCGCGTGCTGATCACTCTGCCCTGGGCGAAACACGTCGAGTTTCTGCGCGAGGCGAAGACGCGGCGCGACGATCGTCGAATCCGTGCGCACCGCGGTGGCGAAGCACGCCGGGCATCCGGCGATCTTCGGTTATCTCGTCGGGAACGAAATCTCGACCACGATGGTGCGCTGGCTCGGCGTGCGGCGCGTCACCGAATTTCTCGAGCATCTGATCCGCGTCGGCCGCGCAGGCAGATCCCGCACGTCCTCTTTTCCTACGCGAGTTATCCGCCGACCGAATTTCTCCTGCCCGCAGAACGTCGATTTCTTCTGCTTCAACGTTTACCTGCACGACCAGCGCGACTTCGAGCGCTACCTCCTGCGCCTGCAAAACCTGGCGGAAGATCGGCCGCTGATCCTGGGCGAGTTCGGGATGGACACGATCCGGCACAGCGAAGACGAGCAGGCCGAAATGCTCGGCTGGCATGTCGACAGCGTGGTGAAATGCGGTCTGGCCGGGACGATTTTTTTCTCCTGGACCGACGAATGGTTCACCGGCGAGCAGGAAATCACCGATTGGGCCTTTGGCCTGGTCACGCGCGATCGCGCAGCCGAAGAAAGTCTTTCACACGCTGCGCGACAAACTTGGGCAGGACAACGCCGCGCTTGCCGCATCGTCGCCCTGCCGCAGACGCCGTTCGGTCTCGGTCATCGTGTGTTCCTACAATGGCGCCAAGACGCTGGCCGCCTGCCTCGAGTCGTTAGGCAAAATCGATTATCCGGCCTACGAAATCATCCTGGTCGACGACGGCTCGACCGATAACACGGCCGAGATCGCCGCCCGCTTTCCGCAGGTGCGTTACATTCACCAGGACAACCACGGGCTCAGCCACGCCCGCAACACCGGCGCGGCCGCGGCCCGCGGCGAAGTTCTTCGCCTACACCGACTCCGACTGCATGGCGGACAAGGACTGGCTCTATTATCTGATCGGCACGCTGCTGAGCGGAGAATTACGCCGGGCGTGGGCGGACCGAACGTTTCTCCGCCGGCGCAAAATTGGGTGCAAGCCTGCGTCGCGGCCGCGCCGGGCGGGCCGAGCCACGTGCTCCTGACCGACACCGTGGCCGAGCACATCCCGGGTTGTAACATGGCCTGGTATCGCTGGGCTTTTGAGAGCGTCGGCGGTTTCGATGTCGAGTATCACAAGGCGGGCGACGACGTGGATTTCTGCTGGCGCGTGCAACAGGCCGGCCACGACATCGCCTTCAGCTCCGACCGCGATCGTCTGGCATCATCGGCGCTTCACGCTCGAGGCTTTCCGCAAACAACAGGAAGGTTATGGCGAAGCGGAGTCGATGCTTCGCTTCAAGCATCTGATCTTTTTCGGACCGACCGGGAGCGCGAAATGGCGCGGCCAGATTTACGGAACGCCGCGCTTCAGCTGGTTTATCAACCGGCCGATCGTTTATCACGGCGTCTTTGGCGAAGGCTTTTTCCAATCGATCTATCCCGACGCCGCAATCCGAAATCGCCGGCTACCTCAGCAGCGTGGAATGGTTCGCGCTGACGGTATTCCTTTTCGGCCTCGGAATCTTCCTGCCCGAAGTGCGCATCGTTCCTTATCTGATGTTTGGCGGCACGCTTTGCGTCGCGCTTTCCTACATGTTGCGCGCGCGGATCGAACCGAAATTCGACACCGATCGCCGCGCGGTTGCTGGTGATGTTTCTCGCCTTCGCGCAGCCACTCGTCCGCGGCTGGTCGCGCTATTTCACCTGGCTGCAATTCAAACGCACGCCCGCGCGCGGTCATCGCGACGCATGAGCTTTTGCCCGCCGGTCCGGTGTTCGCGGAAGCGTCAACGCGCCGGAGTTATTGGAGCGAGGAAGGCAAGGATCGGAACCACTTGCTCGGCTCGATCCTGGAGCTTGCTCGAGGAAGAAGGCTGGCGCTATTCCACCGACACCGGCTGGAACGAATGGGACATCCAGATTTACGGGAATTTCTGGTGGAGCATCGCCTCCAGACCGTGACCGAATATCACGGCGGCCCGAAATGCCTGACGCGCGTCGCGCTGCGAAATCGCTTTGTCACGACCACCGTGATCATCAATCTGCTCGTCTTGACGCTGTTATTTATCGCCAGCTGAACACCGGCGGCCCGATCTGGGCATTCTCGTGGCCTACCTGTTTCCTCGCTTTTCCTCGCCTGCGCGCGCACGAAGCTGAAGAAGCGAGTGGCGGAGTTGGTCGATCTCGCCGCCTTTCGCATCGGCCTGCAACGGATGACGGCGCAAAAGGCGAACCTGATGGCAGCTCGTTAGGCAGGCGCGCTCTTTGGCTCGCGCTGGTTGCTCGCCCTGCGTTCTCTTCGGCGCGCTTGCAGCGCTTCGATGACTGGCACTACGCGGACATGCCGGTCCGCTTCGTCGCAGACGGCGGTGCTGGCCGGCATCGCTTTCTTCGCCGCCGCCTCGCGCTTTTCCGCAAGCTCTCCCCTGGGCGCACCGCCACTATCACCTTTTGGGGAGTCGCGATTCTCCTGCGGCTCCTCGCGCTGCCGCTCGAGCCGGGCGACGATTTTTGGCGCTATCAATGGGAAGGCAAGGTTCAGCACGCCGGCTTTAATCCCTATGTGCAGGCGCCGAACGACGACCGACTGGCCCCGGCTGCGGGCAGAATTTCCGGACTGGAACCAGATCAATCACCGCCATTCCAGCGCGATCTATCCGCCGGGCGCGGAGCTGCTCTTCGCCGCGTTCAGCCGGTTCACCGGCGGCACGCTCTTCTACAAAGTCCTCTTCGCCGCCGCCGACCTCGGCGCGATCGCGGTCCTTCTGCGCTTGATCGGCGGCAGGCGTCGCGATACGAGGCGGCGGTCTGGTACGCCTGGAATCCGCTCGTCGTTTACAGCTTCGCCGGCGCCGCGCATTTCGACAGCCTGATGATCCTGCCGATGCTCGCCGGCATTCTTTTCTTTGTGCGCAGCAACACGGCGACCGATTCGAGGCTGCGCAATGGCGCTACGCGATTCTCGGCGCGCGATCGCGTTCGGCGTCGCCATCTCGATCAAGCTGATCCCGCTCTTGCTCTTGCCGGTCTGCGTCTTCGCGCTCCGCCGTCGCGCCGTCACGCTGCTGGTCAGCCTGGCGATCCCGGCCTGCTCAGCCTGCTCTTTGGCTTTCCGCAGATTCCGATCTGGGATTCGTTAGGCCGATTTATCTACGTCACGCGCTTGAACGATCTCTTCTGGTGGATCATCGAGGAAACGTTCTGGCCGAATCCGCGTCAGAAAAATTATCACTACAACGTCGTCATCATCATCGCGGTGCTGGCGATCTCGATTTTGTTCCTTCGTAACTGGAAGCGCGGTCTGCTTTGGGGGATGGGCACGGCGCTCTTCCTCAGCCCGGTCTTACATCCCTGGTATTGCACCTGGATTCTGCCCTTGGCGGCCTGGCGACGCGTCGATGGCTGGCAGGTCCTTTCGGTTACGATTTTCGCCTATTACCTTTTTTGGAACGAGCGGCTCTTTTTGTTGCCGTGGCATTCCGAGCCCTGGTTGCGCGCCTTCATTTTCATCCCGCCGGTCGTCACCATGCTCTTCGCGTGGCGCCGCCAATTGCGCCCTAACGATGTCGCCACCTCTGGGTAGCGCCCGCTACCCAGAGGACGGCTCCACGCTCACCGAAACGCGTTCGCTTCCAGTTCACGAAAATCTTGGGGAATCGACGCCTCGATAAAGAGGCGCTCGCCCGTTCCCGGATGCGTAAACCCGAGCTTCCAGGCGTGCAGCATCTGCCGCGGCGCGGCCCCTTTTTTTCCGTAAAGAGAATCGCCCAGGACGGGATGACCGAGATGTTGCAAGTGCACTCGAATCTGATGGGTCCGTCCGCTGTGAATCGCGCATTCGAGCAGGCTGATACCGCCGCCTGTTTTGAGCACCCGGTAGTCGGTCTTGGCCATTCGCCCGCGAGTCTGGTTGATCGCCATTTTTTTGCGCTGCACGGGATGCCGGCCGATGGCGGCGTCGATTGTTCCCCGCGGCTTTTTCAGAGTGCCGGCGACCAGGGCGAGGTAGATCTTTTTTACTTCGCGCGCCGCGAATTGCCGCGATAGCTCCTGGTGGGTGGCGTCGTTTTTCGCCACCAACAGGCAACCGCTGGTTTCCTTGTCGAGACGATGGACGATGCCCGGCCGTTGCTTGCCGCCGATGCCGGAGAGGCTGGTGCAATGATGCAGCAACGCGTTGACGAGGGTGTGCGTCTGGTTGCCTGCGCCGGGGTGGACGACCAGTCCGGGCGGCTTGTTGAGGACGAGGAGGTCGTCGTCTTCGAACAGTACCGCAAGTGGGATTTCTTCCGCCTGCGCTTCGATTTCCTCGAGCGGTGGCTCAATTAGCCTAACGACGTCTCCGGTGCGCACTGTCTCGCGGGTGCGCGCTGCCTGACCCTGCAGCAGGACGTCGCCGGCGCGGATCAGATTCTGCAACCGTGAACGCGAGAACTGCGGCAGGGCGAGGGCCAGAAAGCGGTCGAGGCGCGTCCCGGCATGTTCGTTAGGCACGACCAGCTCAATCATCGCGCGCACCTCCGGTTGACCCGGCTGGCCCTTCGATTGCCGCCCGGGCGAGGGATGTTAGTATGCGGTCGATGGCCTCGACCGAGAGCGGCGCGCAAGTGCAGTCTTGTCCAAGCTGTGGAGAGACAGTCGCGACCACCGGGCTGGAGCCGTTCGGCAGGGTCGATTGTCCCGCTTGCGGCCAACCGCTGCGTGTCGAGCGGGTTTTCGATGAAAATTTCGTGGTGGTGGAGCCGCTCGGGACCGGCGGCATGGGATCCGTTTACAAGGCGCGCGACACGCGGCTGAACCGGTTTGTCGCGATCAAACTTCTCCGCAAGGAGTTTGCCGGTGATTCGACTTTTACCGCCAAGCTGCAGGACGAAGCGCGGATCACCGCCTCGATCCAGCATCCGCACGTGGTCGAGGTTTATTCCGTCGGCGAAGATCACGGGCAATTCTATGTCGTGATGGAACTGGTCGATGGCGGCAGTCTCGACGATCGGATGGAAGACGAAAAGCGCATTTCGGAATCGCAGACGCTTGAGCTCGGCCTGCAAGTGGCGCAGGGCTTGCAGGCTGCCTTGCAAGCCGGGCTGATTCATCGCGACATCAAACCCGGCAACATCCTTTTTGTCGATCGGACCCGGGCCAAAATCGTGGACTTTGGACTGGCTCTGCTCGCCGCTCAACATGCCGAAACTGAGGGCGAAATTTGGGGCACGCCCTACTACGTTGCGCCGGAGCGATTGACTGGGGCGAAGGAAGATTTCCGGAGCGATCTTTACAGCCTTGGCGCGACGCTTTTCCACGCCGTCTCGGGACGGCCGACTTTTGAAAATGAAACCCAGTCGGCGGCGGAGCTAAAAAAGCTGAAGTCTAATCCGATCAGCCTGAAGGAAGTCGCGCCGGAGATTTCGGAAGAGACCGTCGCGGTGATCGATCAGATGCTGCGACCCGAGCCGGTAGATCGCCAGAAATCCTATAAGGAATTAATCTCTCAGTTGGAAGCGGCGCAATCCGCCTATCTTGCCCGGGAGGAGGAATTACGGGCCCGTTGGGACTGGCCGGCGCGTCTGGCGGTGTGGTTAGGCCTGCTCCTCTTTCTCATCGCGGTTGGCTATGGCGTTGCGTTCGGTGGCGGCACCGTCCGCATTTGACCTTCCAACCGCCGCCGAGCGAGGACACTGCGCCGACGTCGGCGTCGACCGCGCCCGACCCCGCGCAGGTGCAAGCGGCGCGGACCGAGCTGGAAGCCGGTCATTACGCGACTGCGGAGGCGCTCTTCCGGGAGATGGCGATGGCGCAACGAGACTTCCAGCCAATCGTCGAACTGTGCGCAGCGCTTCAGCTTTGGGAGCGGGGTCAATTCACGCAGGCCGCCACCGCCTTCCGGCGTTTTATCGAGGAAGAACCGCCATCAGCGTTGGCTTGGCTGAAGAATTTCAAATCGGTCGCACAGGATCGGCTGAAGGATTATCAGCTCTTCGCCGAATGGGAGAAAACGCGTTCCGCTGCACCCGATCCGGAAGTGGCTCTGACCAACATTCGAGCGGTCGAGAAAAAGCTTAAGGCAAAAGGCGCGCTTTCCTTCCAGCTCGCCGACGAGGAAGCGAAGATCGCAGCCCAAGTCTCCGAGTTGGCGCAAAAACGGGAGTTTGAAGACAAGCAGCAGGCCAGGGAGGATGCCCCGATTTGGAAGAGCGCAGTGGCGGCAGAACAGAGGGCGATTGCGGGCTACCAATTTGAAAAAGCGATCGAGATTCTCGCGGCGACGAAACTAAAGGCTGTTTCGTCGCAGGCCGAGCGCGAGAGCGAATTGCAGCGGGCGCGCTGGTTGGCGGAGTGGAAGGCAAAGTTGATTAATGACATCAACAAGACCGGCTACGGCGGCGTAGTGACCGATCGCCACGGAGTCCGATACGACGGACCCGTCCGGCGGGCGACGGCGAGCAAGCTGGAACTGAAGACGCGCTATGGCTCGGTTATGACCGATTGGCTTAATCTTTCTCCGAAAATGTTGCTCGCGATGTCGACTGCTTTCATTCGCCCGGCGGCGGCTGACGCCGCCGGAACGGCAATGGCTGACTGCGATTTTTGCCGCGCAGATGGGTGAAGCGGCGGCGGCCAATGAGTTCGCGACCAAAGCGGCCGCGTCGAAGAGCGAATTTCGCGATCTTCTTTCCCGCTACTTCCCTGAGGCAAAAAAATAGCTGGCGCATCTCCTGCTCCTGAGGAGGAATGCGTTCGCTCTTGCTCCTGCTCGCGACCGTTCTGGTCGTGTCCGTGACGGCCGCGCCACGCCCGCTATCGACCAGGGAAATCGCACTCATGCTGCGCTCGGGCTACTCGAGCGAAAGCCTCCTCGCGGAAATGAGCAACCGACGGGTTCTCGATGCCCTCGACGCCGCCACGAAAAAATCGATGCTGGAATTTGGCGCCACGCCTCAGTTGATAGCGGCGTTGGAGAGCGGGGCCTATGCGGTCACGAGCACGGAGGCCGATCAGATCAAAGCGCGAGAAGCCGAGCTGGCCGCGCGCCGAGCGGCACAAATCGAACAGGATCGCCAGCGCAGCACCCTCTACCAGGCGCAACTGGCTGAAGCGCGGGCCAAGGCGACGCCCGCTCCGCCACCCGGCCAGGCCTTAATCCTGGAGGCCCTTAAGAGCAAGCTCGTCCGCTGTCACGATGGCACGGCCAGCGCGGTGGATGGGACGGAGCTGGAAAAGAAGAAATTCGTAGCGCTCTACTTCTCCGCGCATTGGTGTGGACCCTGCCGTAAGTTCACCCCGCGATTGGTCGATTATTACAATCGCGTCGCGGCTGCGCATCCGGAGTTCGAGATCATTTTTGTGAGTTTCGATCGGTCGCGCTTCGGCTGGGAGACCTACGTCCGTGAGATGAAAATGCCGTGGCTGGCGGTCGACTACGATCAACTCGGGAACCTCGGCGGAGTGAAGGACCTCGGTGGGACGAGCATCCCATCCCTGCTCGTGCTCGACAGCGGGAGCCATATCGTGGCCAGCAGCTACGATGGCGAGAAGTATCTTGGGCCGTCGAACGCGCTGGCCGCGCTCGACAAGATTTTCGACGCTCCACCAGCTGCGGTTGCCCAGGCGCGCTGAATCCTAATCGCCGTTGCCGTAACCGCTCGCAAAATCGCGGCGGTAGGTCTGGAAAGTTTCCGTCTCGATCGCCCGGCGGGCGCCGGCCATGAGATGGAGGTAGAAATGCAAATTGTGCAGGGTGACCAATCGCAACCCGAGAATCTCTTCCGACCTGATCAAATGGCGCAGGTAGCCGCGGGTGAATCCCCGGCAGGCCGGGCACGTGCAGCCATCTTCGATCGGCCCCTTCTGCAGGGTAAACTCTGCGTTTTTTAGATTGAGCGTGCCGGTGGCGGTGAAGGCCGTGCCGTTGCGGGCCAGCCGGGTGGGAAGAACGCAGTCAAACATGTCGACCCCGCGGGCGATCAGCTCGAGCAACTGCGGCGGCGTGCCGAGGCCCATCGCGTAGCGCGGCTTGTCGTTAGGCAAAAACGGCTCGCTCCATTCCACCGCCTGCATCATCTCCGGTTCCGGTTCCCCAACGCTCACCCCACCGATGGCGTATCCGTCAAACCCGATCTCGACCGTCACTTCCGCGCTCATCCGGCGCAGATCCTGGAACGTCCCGCCTTGCACGATGCCGAACACCATCTGTCCATCCGCGTGCGCTGCTTCCTTGCTCCGTTTCGCCCAGCGCGCCGTGAGTTCCAGGCTGCGCGCCGCGTATTCATGCTCGCACGGGTAGGGCGGACACTCGTCGAGCACCATCGCGATATCGCTGCCCAGCGTGGCCTGGATTTCCATTGCGATCTCCGGTGAGATAAAAGTCGGCGTCCCGTCGAGATGATTTTGAAAATGCGCGCCTTCTTCCGTGATCTTCCGGATCTTGGCGAGGGAGAAGATCTGATAGCCGCCGCTGTCGGTCAGGAGCGGGCCTTCCCAGTTCATGAAGCGATGCAGCCCGCCGAAGTGCCGCATCACCTCCATTCCCGGCCTAACGAAAAGGTGATAGGTGTTTCCAAGAATGATCTGCGCCTCCAGCTCCCGCAGCTCGCGCGGGCTGACGGCCTTCACGCTTCCCTGCGTCCCAACCGGCATGAAGGCCGGCGTCTCGATCGCGCCGTGCGCCGTCGTGAGGCGCCCGCGCCGCGCTTTCGTGGTCGGATCTGTCGTGAGTAGTTGGAACACGGCTCAGGTTTCCTTCTCGAGCAAATAGACGCGGACAAATGGAGTGTAGGAGAACTCTTGCGCCAAGGAAAAATTTGCGGCCCTCGCGCCGCGCAGCCATTCCGCCCGGGAATGAAAGTGCAAGAAACCAGGACCAAAGGCACAGAAATTTGCCAGGTCGCGCAGATGTTCGACGAGCACGATTTTGCCCTGGCTTCCGAGGACTCGATGCAGCTCTTCCAGAAGCTGCCGGCGGGAAGTGGCTCGCCGCAGTTCGTGGGCGGCGAAAATCAGGAACGCCACGTCGAATGTCCCTTCGCGAAAGGGAAGGGCGCGGAAATCGACGCGATTCGCGGCCGGCAGGCTGGTGGCGTTCTCTCGCCGGGCGCGCAGGATTGAAGGTTCGGTCATTTCCTGCGGATCGAAGAAGTCGACGATGCTCGCGTCACTCCCGGGGAACTTGTTGCGCAGGATTTCGCTGAATTCGTCGAGCCCAACATGAAAGATGGCGGATCGAGCCGGCGGCTGCTTCAGCACCGAGTTCAACCAATCGCCGGAATAAAGGGCGGAGCGATCGTAGACATAGTGCGAGACGAGGAGTGAAACGATCAGCCAAAAGACCGCGAAGAGAAGCGCGGCAAGAACCGCTGTGCGCAGGAGCGGAGTCAGAGGCGCGAAGAACGCAACGCCACTTCCAATTACAATCACGAGGGTGGCGCACAGATACATCGGCCAATTGAAGCGCACGATTTGCAGCACCCCTTGATATGGACCGCGCGTCACCTTCATGACTTCACCGGCGGCAAGGATTCGACCAGGCCGCGTTTCCATCGGTAGGCGATGTTCTCTACCCGGAAGGCGCTCGCCAGCACCGGCCGCACCTCGCGGAATGGCGCGCCCTCGAAGAAGGTGTTCCGAAGCACTTCGACTTGCGTCGGGATCGGTCGCCAGTTCTCCCGCACTCCCTCAATGAGCACAATCGAATGTGTCGCGGGCTCGTAATCGAAAGTGAAAGGGAGCGGTCCCGCAAAAAGCCGGGCCTGGCGCCAGTCGCGGAATGGGGAGCGCGCCGGAAGTGGCGCGGCGCCAACGTCGAGCTTCGCGATGACATGCAGATCGGCGGTCGCATCCGGAGTCGCGGTTTGGATTTCCAGCCTTTGTTCGGAGGCATCGACGCGGACCTGGGCGAGACGATATCGATAGTGCGTGAGCAGGTTTCCAAAAGTAACCATGCGCCCGCGATCGGTGTCGCTGCGGAAGATCCGGAGCCCGCGCAATCGTTTTCCCCCGCCAGTGGTGTAGCGCGTGAAGATGCGATAACCGCAGAGGAAAAAATCCTGGCCGAAGATTCTCGGTAAAAAAGCCGGCCGAAGCGAACGGGTTTGCACCATGGCGACGGCGACGAAGCCGAACCCGCCTAACGAATCCAAAACCAGACCTGGTGGGAGAAGCGGCTGCAAGGTTTCCTGCGGAAACGCGTAGGTCAAAACGAGCGAGCGCCGGAAGAAGGCCACCACCGGGAATGGGTGCCGCTGAAGGCGTTGCCGGATAGTTGCTTTCATCCGGGATAGGCAATGCTTCGCGGATTGGCAAAAACCCAGATGGCGTAGGCAGAAGCGAGCAACGACAGGTCTTTCACGAGAGCGCCATAAGGATCGACCAGGAGAGCGGGGTGGTTCCATGCCACGAGGATAATGAGCACGCACATCCAGATGCTGGCGATCAACGCCGCGACGCGTTCGCGGAGACCGAAGAGGAGCCAAAGGCCCATCGCGATTTGCGCCGCCCCCAGCAGATGCAGGGTTGTTTCTGGCGAGCGCCAGGCCAATCCCGAACCTTGGACAAGCGCGATTTGATCCGTGTTCAGGAAGAGAAATTTCGGAATCAGCCCCTCGTAAATCCAAATCAACCCAAGTGCGATGCGGGCCGTGACTTTGACTCGAGTGATCTGAGAACCAGGAGAATTCATACTGAAAGAAGTCCCGCAGCCAAATAGACGACGGCGAACGCTCCGTAGCCGAAAAAGAGCAACCAGTGGAGCCCAGTCCGCGTCGGGATACCACGCCAGTGGGCGGCGCTGTAATGAGTCCACTGCATGATGGCGCGGATGCCCCAGAAGATTCCAATCGCCGTCGCCAGCCATCCGGCGAGCGGATTCGCCGCCCCTGCCATCTCGCCGGCGAAGCGCCAGGTGAGGACGGCAAAGAGGGCGACTGAGATGGAGATGAAGATCAGGTGAACGTGGAAGACCTCCCGCACCAGCAACGGCAGGCGGGCAAGGTCGGCTTTCCATCCCATGAGCGGGACTAGCAAAAAGTTAAGGACTCCGATGCCAAATTGCGCCACTGCAACCGTGCGCAACGCCAGTTCAACGGTTCGTTCCATAAAGATCAGCGAGGGCGTCTCTGAGGGTGGTGAAATCAAAATCGAAGCCGGCTTCGCAAAACCGCTTTGGCAGACAACGGAACCCATGCAGCGCCAGATCGCCTTCTGTCCCCATGGCCCGCGCCCCGAGGCGCGCCAACCAGGCCGGGACGGGCGGGCTCCATGGTCGATGCAACGCGCTACGCAGTTCGCACATGAATCGAGCATTGCAGACGGGCGCCGGGCCGCTGGCGTTGAACACTCCGCTCAACTCCTCCCGCTCCAGCGCCGACCTGAACATGCGATCGAGGTCCGCGATGTGGATCCAACTGATGTATTGCCGTCCGCTGCCGATCGTGCCGCCGAGATTGAAGCGGGTGAGATTTTCGAGAGTTCGCAAGGCTCCTTCGCCGCGCTTCAGGGCAAAGCCGATGCGCAGGAGCACCTTGCGCGTCTGGGGCAGGGGTAAAGTATCGAACGCGGCTTCCCATTGCCGGCAGACGTCGGCCGAAAAGCCCGAGGTCAGTGGTGAATCTTCCGTGCAAATGCGGTCGCCGGCATTTCCGTAGATCGCCAACGAGCCGGCCTGGATGAAGACCGGCGGCGGTCGTTTGCACCCGGCAATTGCCTCGCCTAACGCCCGCACGGAATCGACCCGCGAATTGAGGATCTCCGCGCGAGCGGCCGGCGTGTATCGGCAGTTCACACTTTTGCCACTAAGGTTGATGACAGCGCGGGAGTTTTCCAGTAGGGACGCCCAGGCATCGACCGACTTTCCATCCCATTCTGCGAAACGAACCGGGCTGCCATTGCTGCGCGCACTTCGGGTCAGGACCGCGACCTCGAAACCTTCTCTGAGCAGCATTTGGGCAAGGGAACGCCCGAGGAATCCGCTCCCTCCGGCGAGCACCACAAGTCCTCGCTCACTCACGATTTCCCTTCGCGGTTAATCCCAGAATCTTGAAGGCCTTGTCGCCCAGCTTCGCCATTTTAATTAACGCCGGGGTCGGCAGTTTTTCGAATTGCTCGTAGACCGCCGTGCCGAGCTCGAAAAACTCGAGCAACTCCTCCAGCCGTTTCCGTGTCGCGCGCTCCGTCTTCTTCGATGATCCGGCGATGAACTCGCGCAGGACACGGACGGTCGGGTCGATCTCGCGTTTCTTCCGTTCCCGCGCGATGACGCGGAACATCTCGAAGATGTCCTGCATCGATTCGAAATGATCCCGCCGATCGCCCGGCCGATGAACCAACCGGGCGACTCCCCAGTTCTGCAACTCGCGCAGGCTGGTGCTGACGTTGGAGCGGGCCACGCTCAGCGTCTCGGCGATTTCATCGGCCCGCAGCGGCTGATCGGAGATCATAAGGAGAGCGTGGATTTGGGCGACGGTGCGGTTGATTCCCCAGCGCGTCCCCATTTCACCCCAGTGCAGGACGAACTGTTGAGCGAGCGGCTGGAGTGTTACGGTGGTATCAGTCATTTCTGTTAGAACAGAAATAGCCGAAAAGAAGGCGGGCGTCCAGAAATTATTTTCTGGGCCCTTTGGGGTCCGCTGGTGCTCGTGGGATTGCGACGGAATTGAGCACCCGCAGCGTCATCTGAGATCAGGCAAAATACTCGACCGCGCGTCTGCGGGTAAAGGTCATGTCCCGTTGCGCGCCTGATCTTCCAGCAACTATGTGGTATCTCGAACGGTGCAGGAGCCGCCTTTAAACACGATCGCAAGTGCGACCGAACTTCGCGTCCGGTTCGGGAACCAGTTGGTGCTCGATCGTGCCTCGGTCACGATACTGGAAGGCGAGCGGGTCGGGCTGGTCGGACGCAACGGCTCGGGAAAGTCGACCTTTCTTCAAATCGCGGCCGGCGTCATTTCGCCCGACTCGGGTGAACTAAACCGCCGACGGGATCTCATCGTCGGTTACATGCCGCAAATGTTTGAGCTGGATGAAACGGTCTCCGTGCACGCCAATATTCTGGCCGGCGCGCAAGGGGTCCTCGATTTGATCGCCGAATATGAGACTGCGCCGCCAGAAAGCGCGCGGAGCGGCATTTTACTCGGACAAATCGAGCACTTTGACGGCTGGAATCTGGAGCATCGGATCAAAAGCCTGATCACTAACCTGCATGCGCCCGAGCCAGAGCGGGCGGTGGCGACTTTGTCGGGCGGCGAAAAGCGAAGGGTTGCTCTTTGCCGCGCTCTTCTGGCCCGTCCGGACTTTTTGATTCTCGACGAGCCGACCAACCATCTCGATACCGGCTCGATCGAGTGGCTCGAGGATTTTCTCGCCCGCTACCGAGGGACCTGCCTCTTCGTGACCCACGACCGGTATTTTCTCGATCGAGTCGCGACTCGGGTGATCGAGCTTTCGCGCGGGAAATTTTTCAGCTACGACGGCAATTATACTGACTACCTGCTGGCGCGGGCGGAACGGCAAGCGGTCGAGGAGATGCAGGAGCACAAGCGTCAGAAATATCTCAAGCGCGAACTGGCCTGGGTGCGCAAAGCGCCGCGCGCCCGGCGGACGAAATCGGTCGATCGGGTGGAGCGTTATTTCGAGATGGCTGCCCAGGAAACGCCGGAAGCAGAGCTCGACGTGGATCTGATCATTCCGCCCGCGCCGAAGCTGGCGAATCGTGTCATCGAATTGCGGGACGTCTCGATCGAACTCGGCGGCCGGAGATTAATCGATCATCTCTCCCTCAATCTCGCGGGGGGCGAGCGTCTTGGGATTGTCGGGCGCAACGGCCTCGGCAAATCAACTCTGCTCAAGATCATGCTCGGGCAAGTCGAGCCAACCAGCGGCGAAGTCGAAATTGGCGCGCGGACGGAGATCAATTACGTCGATCAAAACCGCCTTCTGCTCGATGACGCGAAAACGGTTTGGGAAGAAGTGGGCGAGGGGAGCGAATACGTGCGGCTGGGCGAGGAGAACATCACGCTGCGCAGCTACCTGCGGCGCTTCCTTTTCACGGAGGAACGGATCAACACCAAAATCGACCAACTGAGCGGCGGCGAGCGGAGCCGCGTCCTGCTCGCAAAGATTCTAAAGCGCGGCGGCAACGTCCTCATTCTCGATGAACCGACCAACGATCTCGATCTCGGGACGCTGCGTCTGCTCGAGGAGGCGCTGGTTGCTTTTAAAGGGAACGTGATCGTGGTCAGCCATGATCGCTATTTCCTGAATCGAGTTTGCACGGCGATCCTGGCTTTTGAAGGCGACGGCGTGGTCGCCTACGCAGTCGGGAACTACGATTATTATCTCGAAAAGCGGGCGCAGAGTGCGCCTCAGGCCGCTCGATCCTGCGCCCACAGTTTCAACCCGGGCCAGCAAAGCGAAGCCGCGCAAATTGAAGTGGAAAGAAGAGCGTGAACTCGAAGGTATGGAAGCCACCATCCTGGCGGCAGAAGATGAAGTCGTTAGGCTGGAAACGATCTTTGCCGCAGCCCGATTTTTACGCGACCCACGCCTCCGATTGGCAGGAACTGGAGGCGGAATTAAAGGCGGCACGGGATCGCGTCGCTCAGCTCTACGAACGCTGGGCCGAGCTTGGAAAAATCGCGGTGGGCCCGCCAGAGGACGTTCCCGAGCGCTCCGCGCGCTAAAATATTCTTGCGACGCAAATATTTGTTCCTATATTGCGCGCTCTCCGTATCAGGTGCGTGAGGACAGGTGGACACGGCTTGAGCGGTTTTTTTGTCGCCCGAAACTTCACTGTTTCGCGGCTCGGATTTTACGAAAATGCCAACGATTAATCAGCTTATTCGCAAGGGACGAAAGAAGGTTTCGGTGAAATCAAAATCACCGGCCCTGAAGAATTGTCCGCAGCGGCGCGGTGTCTGCACCCAGGTGATGACGCGCACGCCGAAGAAGCCGAATTCCGCCCTGCGCAAAGTGGCGAAGGTTCGCCTAACGAATGGCCAGGAAATCATCGCCTACATTCCGGGCGAAGGTCACAATTTGCAGGAACACTCGATCGTCCTCGTGCGCGGCGGCCGGGTGAAAGATTTGCCCGGCGTGCGTTATCACATCGTGCGCGGAACGCTCGACTCGTTCGGGGTGGACGGACGCCGTCGCAGCCGTTCCAAGTACGGCGCGAAGCGCCCGAAAGCCGGCGCCGAAGGCTGAAGCAAAGGGCGCGAAGAAGAAAGTAACCGATTTTCCCATGTCTCGTCGTCGCAAAGTTTACAAAAAAGAAGAGAAGGTCGATTCCCGTTACGGCAGCGTGGCGGTGGCGCGCTTGATTTCCACCGTGATGAAGCGCGGCAAGAAATCCCTCGCCGAACGGATCGTTTACACCGCGATCGATAAATCGCGGGAAGGTTCTGACGCGGTCGATCCGCTCGAAGTTGTAAACAAGGCGCTGGAAAACGTTCGTCCCCGTCTCGAAGTGAAATCCCGCCGCGTCGGCGGTGCGACCTACCAGGTGCCGATGGAAGTGACCGCTTCCCGCCAGGTCTCGCTCGCGATGCGCTGGATCGTGACCTACGCCGACAACCGCCGCGGCATGCCGATGGCCGATGCGCTGGCGCACGAATTGAAGGACGCCGCCGCCGGGCAGGGCAACGCGATCAAGAAGCGCGACGACACCCATAAGATGGCGCAAGCGAACCGCGCCTTTGCCCATTTCCGCTGGTAACGAAAATTTTCCGTCATGGCCTCTGCGACTCTAGATAAACCCAAATCGACGAATCCGAATTCGCCGAACCGCAAGTTCCCGCTCGAAAAGACGCGGAACATCGGGATCGCCGCGCACATCGATGCCGGCAAGACGACGCTGACCGAGCGCATTCTTTTTTACACCGGCATGATCCACAAGATCGGTGAAGTGCATGAAGGCACGACCGTGACGGATTGGATGGAGCAGGAACGCGAGCGCGGCATCACGATCACTTCGGCCGCCACGACCTGCGCCTGGACGCAGAAGAAGGAAGCGGGCGTCTACAAGATGTTCGAGGACATCAAAATGCGCGTCAACATCATCGACACCCCCGGCCACGTCGATTTCACCGCGGAAGTGGAGCGTTCGCTGCGCGTGCTCGACGGCGCGATCGCGGTTTTCGACGCGGTCGCCGGTGTGCAGCCGCAATCCGAGACCGTCTGGCGGCAGGCGAACAAATATCTCGTTCCGCGCATCGCGTTCATCAACAAGATGGATCGCGTCGGTGCCGACTTCGACGCGTCGATCGACTAGCATGCGCAAGAAGCTCGGCGCCAATGCCTGGCCGATTCTGATTCCGCTCGGCAAAGAAGATTATCTGAAGGGCCAGCTCGATGTCGTGAACCGCAAGGCGGTCTTCTATCTCGACGACGACTCGATGGGTTCGATCTACGAAGTGCGGGACATTCCCGAGGAGAACAAGGCGCAGGTCGAGAAGGCTTACGCCGACCTGGTCGAAGCAGATTTCCAATATCGACGACGAAGATCGCCGAAGCGGTGCTCGAAGAGAAACCGATCACGCCGCAGATGCTGAAGGCGGGCATCCGCCGGCAGACGATCGCGAACAAATTTGTCCCGGTGGTCGGTGGTTCGGCTTTCAAGAACAAGGGCGTGCAGTATCTGGTCGACGCGGTGATCGATTATCTCCCGGGCCCGCTCGACATTCCGCCCGCGGTCGGGATGGAACCAGACACGCACGAGAAAATGGAAGCCCCGACGGACGACAACGGCAAATTCTGCTCGCTCGCCTTCAAGCTTTGGAGCGATCCGTTCGTCGGAAAGCTCGTTTTCTTCCGCGTCTATTCCGGTTCGCTGAGCAAGGGCGACAACGTTTACAATCCGCGCACGAACAAGCGCGAACGCATCTCGCGCCTGATTCAGATCCAAGCGGACAAGCGCGAAGACATCGACACCTGTTACTCGGGCGACATCGCGGCGATCGTCGGGATCAAGAACATCACCACGGGCGACACGCTCTGCGACGAAGATTTCCCGATCCTGCTCGAGCCGCCGTCCTTCCCTGATCCGGTTATCTCGATGGCGATCGAGCCGAAGACGAAGCAGGACCAGGAAAAGATGGGCGTCGCGCTGCAGCGCCTCTCCGAAGAAGATCCGACTTTCAAGGTCTTCACCCACGAAGACACCGGCCAGACGATCATCGCCGGCATGGGCGAGCTGCATCTGGAAATCATTCGCGATCGCATGCTGCGCGAGTTCAAGGTCGACGCCAACGCGGGCAAACCGCAGATCGCTTATCGCGAAACCATCACCTCGCCGGCCGACGGCGAAGGCAAGCTGATCAAGCAGTCCGGTGGTCGCGGTCAATACGGTCACGTCATCGTCAAGGTCCAGCCTAACGAACGCGGCAAGGGCATCACGATTGAGAACAAGGTCGTGGGCGGCAACATTCCGAAGGAATACATCCCGGCCTGCAAGAAGGGCATCGAAGAAGCGATGCTCAACGGCGTCATCGGCGGCTACCAGGTGATCGATGCCAATGTCGACATCATCGACGGCTCTTATCACGACGTCGATTCGAACGAAATGGCGTTCAAGCTGGCGGCAATTTTCGCGGTCAAAGACGCCTTCAAGAAGGCCAAGCCGATCCTGCTCGAGCCGATCATGAAGGTGGAAAACGCCACCCCGGAAGAATATCAGGGCGACATCATGGGCGACTTGAATCGCCGCCGCGGCAAAATCGCGAGCATCGAAGTGAAGGGCAACCTCACCATGGTGCAGGCCGAAGTGCCGCTCGCCGAGATGTTCGGTTACGCGACCGCCATCCGCTCACTTTCCAAAGGCCGTTCGAGTTACTCGATGGAGCCGTCACATTTCGAACAAGTCCCGCAACAGCTCGTCGCGGCCGTGCTCGACCAGAAGGAGACCAAATAACGTGGCCGACGCACAACGCATTCGCATTCGTCTGAAAGCATTCGATCACCGGATGCTCGATCAATCTGCCGTCGACATTGTCGAGACGGCCAAGCGCACTGGCGCCCGGGTGGCGGGACCGATTCCGCTCCCGACCTTGATCGAGAAATTCACGGTCAATCGCTCTCCGCACGTCGACAAAAAGTCGATGGACCAATTTGAAATCCGCACCCACAAGCGCCTGCTCGACATTATCGAGCCGACGGCCAAGACGGTGGATGAGTTGAAGAAGCTCAACCTCCCGGCGGGCGTGGATATCACGATCAAGATTTAACGCTTTTGTAGCCTCAACACTTTTGCCAGCCCACCACCATGAGCATCGGACTTTTAGGAAAAAAAATCGGCATGACCAGCATCTACGATGCGAATGGCAGGCTGCGTCCGGTGACCGTGATTGCGGCGGGCGATAACACGCTGCTTCGTCGCCTAACGACTGAGAACGACGGCTATTCTGCCATCCAGGTCGGCTTCGACGGCAGAAGGAATCGCGGGTAACAAAGGCGCTGCTCGGCGGATTTTCGGCGGCCAATTCGGAGCCGAAGAAACTCGTGCGGGAATTTCGCCTCCAGGAAGATGCCCCGGAAGGCGAGATCAACTTGGCGGTGACGCAATTCCAGGCCGGCGACTGGGTCGACGTGGTCGGAAAGTCGAAGGGCAAAGGTTTCCAGGGCGTGATGAAGAAGCACAACTTCCACGGCCAGGGCGCGGCGCACGGTTCCAAGACCCACCGACGCAACGGCGCCATCGGCAATCGCTCCACGCCCGGGCCGCATTTTCAAAAACATGGGCATGCCCGGGCACATGGGTGACGAGCGCGTGACCGTGCAGAACCTGCAGGTCTTGCAGGTTCGCGAAGAAGACAAAATCATTTTAATCAGCGGCGCGGTGCCCGGCGCGAACGGCAGCTATGTCGTCGTTCGGCCGGCTCTCAAGAAGCCGGTCGCTGCAGCCGGAGACCAGTAAATGAGCGCGAAAGTTTTAACCGCAGCCGCCGCGAAGGAGGCGAAAATCAACCTGATCGAAAACGGTCGCGGAACCCAGGCCATGCATGATGCCGTCGTGGCGATGCGCGCGGCACGCCGTTCCGGTTCGGCTAACACGAAATCCAAAGCCGAAGTCAATCTCTCCGGCGCGAAACCGTGGCGCCAAAAAGGAACGGGCCGGGCGCGGGCCGGTTACAAGTCGTCGGTGATCTGGCGCGGTGGTGGGGTCGTCTTCGGTCCCGAAGCCGCGCGATTACACCAAGAAGATTTCGAAGACCACCCGTCGTCTCGCTTTCCAAAAGGCGCTGAGCGAGCGGATCAACGCCGGCGATGTCCTGACGCTCGACGCCTTTAGCGTGAAGGAAGCCGAAGACCAAGGCGTTCGTTAGTCTGGTCAAGGGTCACACCGACGCGAAGAAGGTGCTGCTCATTTCCGATTCGTTCGATGAAAACATTTATCGCTCGGCGCGCAACGTGAAACCGGTCCTGCTCGCGACCGCCGACCGACGTGAACACCGAGCAATTGCTCGCTTTCGACAAGATCATCGTGACCGACAACGCACTCGCCCAATTGGCGGAAAGGACGACCCGCTCATGAACGAGCCTTACGATTTAATCCAGACGGTGCAGCTGACCGAAAAGGCCTCGCTCTTGAGCGAAAAGCTCAACAAGTACGTCTTCCGGGTCAATCCGCGCGCGAACAAAATCCAGATCAAGCAGGCGATCGAACTTCTCTTCAAGAAGAAGGTCGTCGACGTGAACACCTGCAATTACGCGGGCAAGAAGAAGCGCGAACGCCGTGCCGATTTCGGCCGCAAGGCGCACTGGAAAAAAGCCATCGTCACCCTGGGAGAAGGCGAGAAGATCGATCTCGTTTAATATGTTATGGCCATCAGAGATTATCGCCCACTCACCCCGACGCAGCGTTTCAAGACGCTCTCGACCTTTTCCGAAATCACCAAGTCGAAGCCGCATCAGTGCTTTGACCGAGGTGAAGAAGCGCAGCGGCGGCCGGAATAACAACGGCCGGCTGACTTCGCGCCACATTGGCGGCGGGCACAAGCAGAAATATCGCAAGGTCGACTTCAAACGCCGCAAGCACGGCGTCGCTGCGGAAGTGGTCGGCATCGAGTACGATCCGAATCGCACCGCGCGGATCGCTTTGATCAAATATGCGGACGGCGAGATGAGCTACATCCTCGCGCCCGGATGGCCTCGCGCCCGGCGCGAAGGTGATGTCGGGTCCGACCGCTGCTCCGAGATTGGCAATGCCCTCCCTTTAAGCGCGATTCCGCTCGGCGCTGGAATTCACAATATCGAAATCACTCCCGGTCGCGGCGGACAGATTGCGCGCAGCGCCGGTCAGCAAGCGACTTTGAGCAACCGCGAAGGCGGCTATGCGCTGGTGAAGTTGCCTTCGGGCGAGATTCGCCGCATTCACGACTCCTGCGTCGCGACGATGGGCCAGGTTGGGAATGTCGATCATATGAACGTAGTCAGCGGCAAAGCCGGCCGGTCGCGTTGGAAGGGTGTTCGCCCGACCGTACGCGGCATGGTTATGAACCCGATCGATCACCCCAATGGCGGTGGCCAGGGTAAATCGAAGGGCGGCGGCGGACGTCAGCATTTGACCAGCCCATGGGGGCAATTGGCGAAGGGGTTCAAAACGCGTTCGAAGAAAAAGCCGAGCGACCACTTCATCATGCAGGATCGGCGCGTGAACCGGAAGAAGAAGAGCTAATTTGATATGGGCAGATCGCTAAAAAAAGGACCTTTTGTAGAGCCGCATCTTCTCGAGAAGATCGACAAGATGAACAGTTCCGGGATCAAAAAACCGGTCAAGACCTGGTCGCGCCGCTCGATGGTGACCCCGGACTTCGTGGGGCACACGTTCCTCGTTCATAACGGCAAAATTTTTCAATCCGTGTTCGTGACCGAAAATATGGTCGGCCACAAACTCGGCGAGTTTTCACCTACCCGAATCTTTAAGAAGCACGGGTCGCACACCGCGAAGGTGACCAAGTAGCGCAGTTGATGGTTGCGGAATGAGAGGATGAGATGAAAGTCTCCATCCCTCAATTTCCGATTCTCGGTTGTGCTGGTGTGTCTGGCGTTGGCCCCTGGGCTGGCGGCAGAAGATAGTTCTTTGTCAGATCCAAATCTTGAAGTCGCAGAGGCGAGGGTAACGTCCGAGACGTTGTTCTCGCAGAATGATCTCTTGCGCAAACAGCTCTCGCTCGACCGCGAAACGCAGAAGACGTTGACCGACAGTCTCGTCGTCTCGAACGCGGAGGCGGAATTGTTTCGCCGCAAGTATGCAGAGCTGCAAACGCGGATGGACGCGCTCGGAGTAGAGTCGGTCAGTAAGGACCGGGCCAAGCTGGAGCAGCGTCTTTTGAAAGCGGTCAGCGACCTTCAGCTGATGAACAAGGAGAAGGAAGCCTACCGCGAACAGCTGCTGAAGTTAACCGAGACCATGTTGCGTTATGTGAAGAGCACCGAGAGTGCCGACCCACAAGCACGGTCCGAAGTGGAAATGCAGCTTCGCGCGACCAACCGGCTCTTAAGTGCACAGGATAGCGCGCTGAATGATGCGGCGACACCTAACCTGATGGACGGAAAAGTCCTGAGCGTGAAAGAAGAATGGTCGCTGGTGGTGGGTAATCTGGGGGCGCAGCAGGGAGTAAAAATCGGGATGCCGTTGCGAGTGGTGCGGAGCGGGAAGACCGTCGCGACCCTGCGAGTGGTGGACGTGCGGGAGAAAATCAGCGGGGCGGTAATTCAGGAATTGGATTCGGAAAAAGTAAAAATAAAAGTCGGCGATCGTCTTCAGGTGGATGCGCGCCAGAATGTAAGTTTAAAGTAAATGCAAGTTAGCTCGACACATCGTTACGCGAAGATTTCGGCGTTTAAAGCGCGCGAAGTCACTCGCGCCATTCAGGGCCTGCCGGTATCGGCAGCGCTCGATATCGTCGCGTTCAGCCCTAAAAAAGCGGCCGGGTTGATCAGCAAAACGCTCAAGAGCGCGATCGCCAACGCGGAGAACAACAACAATCTGCGCGTCGACAGCCTGGTCGTGAAAGAAGCGACCGTCGGCGAAGGCCCGACGATGAAGCGGATGATGACCCGCGCTCGGGGCAGCGGCAGCACCATCCGCAAACGCAGCGCCCATATTCGAATCATTTTGACCGACGAGATCGAGATCAAGGTGCGCGACAAGAAGGCGAAGAAGTCGAGCGGAGTGAAAAAGAAAAAAGCGAGTGCCGCGAAATCGAAGGCCGTCGCTCCCAAGACAGAGGAGCCGGTCACAGAGCCCGCCGCGAGCGAGGAGAAAGCAGAAAGCTAATTCATGGGACAGAAAGTTAATCCAATCGGTTTTCGTCTCGGGGTAAACCGCGACTGGCGTTCGCGCTGGTATGCGTCGCCTCAGGAAATGCCCGCGTTTTTGGCTGGAGATCTCGAGATCCGCAATTACGTGAAGAAAAAACTGCAGTTCGCGGCCGTCGCCAAGATCATTATCGAGCGGGCTTGGAACAGCATCCGCGTGACCATCCACACGGCGCGTCCCGGCATCGTGATTGGGCGCAAAGGCGCCGAAATCGAGAAGATGACCGAGGAGATTTCGCGCATGGCCCAAGGCAAACAGATCAAGATCGACATCCAGGAAATTAAGACGCCGGAACTCGATGCGCAGCTGGTGGCGGAGAACGTCGCGCTCCAGATCGAGCGCCGCATCGCTTATCGCCGCGCAATGAAGAAGGCGGTGCAGATCGCGATGGACTTCGGTGCACAGGGCATTCGTTTGCGCAGCTCGGGCCGGTTGAATGGCGCGGAAATCTCGCGTTCGGAATGGTACCGCGAAGGCAAGGTGCCGCTGCACACGTTGCGCACCCCGATCGATTACGGTTTCGCCGAAGCCAACACGGTTTACGGCAAGATCGGAGTGAAATGTTGGATTTGTAAGAAGGAAGAAGCTCCCGCCGCCGCCCCTGCAACGCCCGAGCCGGCGGCCGCAGCCTAACGAATTTTAAGGAGACACTGCCATGCCATTAATGCCCAAACGCGTAAAGTATCGCAAGACCCAGCGGGGAAGCCGCAAGGGGATGGCTTCGCGTAATCTCCGGATCGATTTCGGCGAATTCGGCCTCCAAACCCTGGAGCGCGCCTGGATCACCAACACCCAGATCGAAGCCGCCCGCGTCGCGCTGACCCGCAACATGAAGCGCAAAGGCAAACTCTGGATCCGGATTTTCCCCGACAAATCGGTCACCGGACGCCCGCCTGAAACCCGGATGGGCAAGGGCAAAGGACAGCCGGAAAACTGGGTCGCGACCGTGCGCCCCGGAAATATTTTGTTCGAACTCGACGGCGTGCCGGAATCGGTCGCGCGCGAATCCCTTCGCCTGGCGGCGGACAAGCTGCCGGTGCGGACCAAGTTCCTTACCCGCCACCACGTTGCGGCCTAACGAGTAACGAGCGATGAAATTCAAGGAAATTCAAGAAATGAGCACGGACGAGCTGCTGACCAAGAAGCGCGATCTGCGCCAGGAAAGTCTGCACCTCCGCCTGCAACAGCAGAGCGGTCAGCTCGAACAGCCCAGTCGGTTGCGTTTGCTGCGGCGCGAAGTCGCCCGGGTCGAGACTGTATTGACGCAGCGCAATCAAACGCCGGCCGCGGCGAAGAAATAAAATTATCATGGACGAAGCGACCAAAGAGGAAACCCCAGCGACGGAATCGGCTCGCGGCACGCGCAAAACGCGCGTCGGCCAGGTGATCTCGAGCGGCATGAACAAGACGATCGTCGTCCAGACGGTGACGCGCGTGCCGCACGCGAAGTTTGGCAAGATCGTGAAGCAGAAGAAGAAATTTTACGCGCACGACGAAGAGAACAAGGCCAAGACCGGGGACACGGTGCGGATCATGGAGACGCGGCCGTTGAGCAAGTTGAAGCGCTGGCGCCTGGTCGAAGTGGTGCAGAAGTAGAGAGAGAATTTAGATGGTTTACCTGAGATCCAGATTGGATGTAGCCGACAACAGCGGCGCGCGCATGGCGACGATGATCGGCGTTATCGGCAAGGGCGGCGCGAAATGTGCCGGGATCGGCGACGTCATCACGGCTAACGTGAAAGAAGCGAGCGCGACCGGGGCGGTGAAAAAGGGCGAAGTCGTTCGCGCCGTTTTGGTGCGGACGAAGCAGCCGATTCGCCGGGACGACGGTTCGCTCCTTCGTTTCGACAACAATGCGATCGTCATCATCGACAAAGATCTGAACCCGCGCGGCACCCGTATTTTCGGACCGGTCGCGCGCGAACTGCGCGAGCGCAACTTCATGAAGATTGTTTCGCTCGCTCCGGAAGTGTTATGAACCGGATCAAGTATCACGTTAAAAAAGGCGACCACGTCGAGGTCATCTCGGGAAACTTCAGAGGTTCGTCCGGCAAGATCCTGCAGGTGCTGCCGAAGAAGAATCGCGTCCTGATCGAAGGCGTGCGCCTGATCAAGAAACACCTGCGCAAATCGCAGGATAATCCGTCGGGCTCGATTGCGGAACGGGAAGGCCCGATCCACATCTCGAATGTGAAACTGGTCGAACGCGACGGAGAAGGCGAAGAAAAGACAAAAAAAGCGACGAAGGAAAAGAAGGCCAAGAAGGACGAGTAAAGCCGCGCCTTCAATCCGACGTCGACAACTTCAGAAAATGAAAAACGAATTTTACCGCGACTACAAAGAACACGTGATGCCGGCGCTTGCACGAGCAGCACGGCTACAAGAACGATCATCAGATCCCGAAACTGGAGAAGGTCGTGATCAACACTTCGGTTGGATCGCAATCTGACGTGAAGCAGGCGTTGGAAGACGCCAAGACGGAACTCGCGCTCATCACCGGCCAGAAGCCGGCCGAGACCCGGGCCAAGAAGAGCATCTCGAATTTCAAGCTGCGCAAGGAACAGGCAATCGGCGCCAAGGTCACCCTGCGCGGCGAGCATATGTATGAATTCATGGAGCGGCTGATCAAGGCCTCGCTCCCGCGCATCCGCGATTTTCGCGGTGTTTCGCCGAAGGGTTTCGACGGGAACGGCAATTACACCCTGGGCGTTTCCGACCAGTCCATTTTCCCCGAAGTCGAGCTCGACAAAATCAAGCGCAACATCGGTTTTGATGTTACTATTGTGACCACCGCGCGCACGAACGAAGAAGCCAAATCGCTCCTGAGCGAAATGGGAATGCCCTTCAGCGATCGGCCGAAGAAGCCCGCCGCGCAAGCCGCCTAACTAATTCATGAGTACTGTTACCGATCCTATTGCCGATCTTTTGGCGCGCGTGCGCAACAGCACGCAGGCGCAGAAGGTCGAGATGTTTGTCCCTTACTCCAAGGTCAAGAACGACATCGTTCGCATCCTGAAGGAGGAAGGCTACATCACCGACTATTCGCTCGACACCACAGCGGCCCATCCGCGGATCAAAATCACCAACAAGATTTCGAATCGCACCAGCGCCATCACCGGCCTGAAACGAGTCAGCCGTCCTGGCCTGCGGCGTTACGTTGGCGCGGATGAAATTCCGCGCGTGCTTGGCGGGATGGGGACGGCGATTCTATCCACCCCGCGCGGAGTTATGTCCGGCCGCGAAGCGAAGAAACAAAAAGTAGGCGGCGAGTTGCTCGCCTACGTCTGGTAACCACGAGCTATGTCACGGATTGGAAACAAGGCGGTTGAAATTCCCGCCAAGGTCAAAGTGAACATCGACAGCAGCGGCAAGGTCGCGGTCGAAGGTCCGAAAGGGAAGCTCGACTGGAAGCTGCCGAAGGGGATCACGGCGAAGGTCGCAGACAACGAAGTGTCGTTAGTCCGCGATGCCGAGACGCGCAGCGTGAAAGCGTTGCACGGTCTTTCCCGCGCCCTGATCAACAACATGGTCGTGGGCGTGAGCGAAGGTTTTACCAAGAACCTCGAGATCGAAGGCGTCGGCTTCAAGGCCGCGGTGCAGGGGAAGAATCTCAATCTCAGCCTCGGCTTTTCGCATCCGGTGCTCTTTCCAATTCCGCAAGAAATCAAAATTACGGTGACGGATAACACCAAGATCGCGATTCAAGGTGTCGACAAGAAGACGGTCGGCCAGGTCGCGGCCGATATCCGCCGCTTTTACCCGCCTGAGCCTTACAAGGGCAAGGGCGTTCGTTATGCTGGCGAACAGATTCGCCGCAAGGAAGGCAAAACCGTTCAATAGCCATGGCCACGATTAATCGAAAAACCATTCGCGGACGCATCCACAACCGCATTCGGCGCAAGGTCGTCCGGCACCGCGGAACGGCCGCGTCTGTGTGTCTATTTTTCCGGCAAACATGTTTACGCCCAGGTCGTCGACGATGAAGCTGGCAAGACGCTGGTTTCCGCCGGCACGACGGAGAAAGGTTGTGCGGCAAAGGCAAGCACGCCGCCAATCGCGCCACGGCCGAAAAGGTCGGGCAAGTTGATCGCCGAGCGTTTGCTCGCGAAGAAGATCGACAAGGCGGTTTTCGATCGTGGTGGATTTCTTTACCACGGCAAAGTGAAAGCGCTGGCCGACGCGGCGCGCGAAGGCGGATTGAAACTCTAATCATGGCATACGCAGGCAACCAAGGCAGACGAAGCGACTCACGCACCACGGACCGGACGCCTCCGGCAAGAGGCGATACGACCGAGAAAGTCGTGTTCATCAATCGCTGCGCCAAAGTCGTGAAAGGCGGTCGCCGTTTCAGCTTCAGCGCGCTCATTGTGGCGGGCGATCACGACGGCAAAGTCGGCTGCGGATTTGGCAAGGCCAACGAAGTCGCGGAAGCGATCCGCAAAGCTTCGGAAGCGGCGCGCAAATCGATGGAAAAAATGTCGCTGCACGAGAACACGATCCCGCATGAAGCCATCGGTGAATTTGGTGGCGGTCGCGTGCTCTTGCGGCCCGGCATCGCCCGGTACGGGCGTCATTGCCGGGGGCGGCGTTCGCGCGGTGGTGGAAGCGGTCGGCATCCGCGACGTGCTCGCCAAGTCGTTAGGCTCGAGCAATCACGCCAACGTCGTCAAGGCGACGATCGAAGCGCTTGCGTTCATTGCGCCGGCGCGATGAAATTTTCAAAGCACGCGGTATTCGCGTAGCACGCCGGCCAATGGCGAGGAGCGCAGCCAGTCATGATTCGGTTGCACAATCTCAAGCCGCGTCCCGGCTCGCGAGCATCGCGTCAAGCGACTCGGCTTCGGCGAAAGCTCCGGTCACGGCAAGACCAGCGGCAAAGGCCACAAGGGCCAGAAAGCGCGCTCCGGCGGCAGCATTCGGCTCGGGTTCGAAGGCGGCCAGATGCCGCTTGATCCGGCGCTTGCCGAAGCGCGGTTTCAACAACGCGGCTTTCAAGAAACCTACGCGTTGATCAATCTCGACGACCTGAATGAGTTCAAGGCCGGCACGGTCGATCAACGAGGAGATGTTGCGGCGAGTCGAAACACATTCGCGGCAAAGTGGCCGGATTAAAATTCTTGGGCCGCGGCGAATTGAAGCACGGCCTGACGATTGAGGCGGATCAGCGTCAGCGCAGTCGGCCCGCGAGAAGATCGAGAAGGCCGGCGGGACTGTGACTCTGCGCGAGCGTAAATCGCACACCACGGGCAGCGTTCCGACGGCCGAGCGGACGAGAAACCGAACGAAGCCGCGGCACCGCAAAGCCGAAAAGACGGCGGCGAAAAAGCCGGCGGCGAAGAAAAAGAAGAAGACCGCTGAGATAGCGCCCTGAGGCGGATTCTAGCGGATGGTTTCGGCCTTTCTCAACACGGTTAAAATCCCGGAACTTCGCCGGCGGATTCTGTTCACCCTGGCGGTCATCGTGGTCGTCCGGCTAGGCGCGGCGATCACCACCCCGGGTGTTAACCAGGCGGTTTTGCAGGAATGGTTTCGCACCGCCTTCGCAAAGCGCGGGCGGCGGCGTGGCGGCGCTCTTCAATCTCTTCAGCGGCGGCGCGCTCGAGAACTGCGCGATCTTCTCGTTAGGCATCATGCCTTACATCAGCGCGTCGATCATGATGCAGCTGCTGACGGCGGTGATTCCTCGCTCGGCCGGCTGGCCCGCGAGGATGGCGGACGGCAGAAGATCATGCAGTACACCCGTTATGCGACGGTGGTGCTCTGCATTTTCCAAGGATACCTGCTGGCAGTTTCGTTCCAGCATCCCGAGTCGTATCACACCATGCTGCCCGGGATCACCGATACGATCCGGCAGTTGGGCATACCGTTGGTGGACGATACCGGGCTGGACGTTCCGCATCATCACCGTGATCTCCCTGACCACGGGGACGCTTTTCTTGATGTGGCTGGGCGATCAGATTACCGATCGCGGAATCGGTAACGGGATCTCGCTGATCATCACGATTGGCATTGTTGCGCGCCTGCCCGCCGCCCTGGCTCAGGCCTGGAAGACTTTCGTTCCGTCCGAGCGCTGGCAGGGCCGCTCAAATGAATCCGGCGATCCTGGTGCTGATGGTGGTGTTTCTATTCCTGGTGATCGCCGGCGTCATCGCCATCACGCAGGGCGTGCGCAAGATCGCGGTGCAGTACGCCAAACGGATTGTTGGCCGGAAACATGTACGGCGGTCAGACGCAATACATGCCGTTGAAAGTCAATTACGCGGGTGTTATGCCGATCATCTTCGCGTGGGCGATGCTCCTTTTTCCGACCACCATTGTCGGTCTCGCTTTCCAGAATAGCCCGACGGCGCGCTGGATTGCAGACATGCTTTCCGCCGGCTGGATGCATTACGTCTTTCTGGCGGCGATGATTTTCTTCTTCAGTTATTTCTGGGTAGCGACCCAATTTCAGCCGGCGCAAATCGCCGATGATCTGAAGAAATACGGCGGCTACATCCCGGGTGTGCGTCCGGGCAAACCGACCGCGGATTTCTCGATTTCACGATGACCCGCCTAACGTTTGCGGGCGCGATTTTCCTGACTTTGATCGCGATTCTGCCCAGTTGCTGAGCCATAGGATGAACGTGCCGCAGATCACAGCTCAGTTTTTTGGCGGCACGAGTCTGCTGATCATCGTCGGCGTGATGCTCGACACCATGCGCCAGGTTGAGACCCATTTGATCCAGCGGCATTACGATGGATTTTTGCGGAAGGGCCGGATTCGCGGCCGCGCCTTCGATCGCTCGCCATACAGTCGCGGTGAGGCTGCGCAGAGGTGCCTTGATGTGGCTTTATGTGGGCATCGCCGCACTGGTCATCGCCGGGGTGGCGATTTTTCTCTACGGCGCTAGGTGAAGAGACGACTTGTGCTCCTGGGCGCGCCGGATCCGGCAAGGGACGCAGGCGGAACTGATCACGCGGCATTTCGCCATCCGGTGACTTCGCCGGGAACTATTCTGCGCCGGGAGCGCGATCTCGGACGCCCTCGGTTTCGAGGCGGATAAAGTTTCAAAGCAAGGCGGCCTGTTCCTTGATGACATCATTGTTCATCTCATCAAGAGTTTTGGCTC